>NZ_QWEY01000002.1 GCF_003443995.1 Pseudotabrizicola alkalilacus | reverse complement strand
GTGGCGCGGGCGGCGGTGGCGCGGGCGGAGGTGGCGCGGGCGGAGGTGGCGCGGGCGGAGGTGGCGCGGGCGGAGGTGGCGCGGGCGGAGGTGGCGCGGGCGGAGGTGGCACGGGCGGAGGCGTTGTCATGCCCTCTGTCCCGGTGGAGCGTGCGCGGTTGGCGGACTGGTCCACCGATCCGGCATGGGCAAATCCCGCCACTGCCAGCCGTGACCTCATCGGCACCACTGGCAACGATATCCTGATCGGAGCCGGGGGGCGGGATTTTCTGCAGGCGGGGCCAGGGGATGACATGCTCTACACTGGCTTTGGTGCCGACACCGTTTATGCTGGGCCAGGGAACGACACCATCCTGGCGGCGGGTGGCAACAACGAGCTGTGGGGCGGCCCCGGTAATGACGTGATCCGGGGCCGGCACGGCGATGACCTGATCGGAGGCGGCACCGGCGATGATCTGATCGACGGCGGCGGCGGTCAGGATTCGCTCTGGGGCGGGCCGGGGAATGACACCGTCATGGGTGGTGGGCGGAACGACATGATGGGCGGTGGTGCGGGCAATGACCAGCTGTTCGGCTATGCGGGCGACGATCTGATCTTTGGCGGGCTGGACAATGATACAATCCACGGCGGCACCGGCAATGACACGATCTGGGGCGGTCCCGGCAATGACCTGATCGCCGGAGGCGCGGGCGATGACATCATCGCCGCAGGGGCAGGCACCGATCATATCTGGGGCAATGCCGGAGCAGACACCTTTCTGTTCTACCGCCACTATGGCACGACCTATATCCGCGATTTCAACACCGCCGAGGGCGACCAGATCCACCTCGTGCGCTGGATGTTCGACGGGCCTCCCCCCACCGGGGCGCAGATCGTGCAGCAATATGGCCGGCTGACAGCCGAAGGGGCCGTGCTTGATCTGGGCGGCGTCAACACGCTGATTCATATCCCCGGCGTGACCGACCTGGCCGACTTAGCCGACCACATTTACGTAGTCTGACCGTCCACCGGTGACCTGATCCTGCGACGCCGACGCCACACCGGCGGCAAGAGCCAACACCTTCAGCACACCAACCCTCCTCGAACAGCATGTTTTGAGTGGCAATCACAGCGTTTTTGTGGTGGCTGGGCCTATGACCCGATTGCTGACATCAGACGCACGCGCCCCTTCTGTTACCCCGCGCCGCACAGATTTTGCCGCCCTCTGGGCCGATACGCCCGCCAACACCGGCGCCCGTCTCGCTGGACGGAGCCTGTGATGATGCCATCCCCACCACAGATCTGCGTCATTCTTCCGGCCTATAACGTCGGCGCCCATATCGGTGCTGCCATCACCTCGCTCCGGGCGCAAAGCTTCGCCGGGTTCGAGGCGCTGGTGATCGACGACGGTTCCACCGATGACACCGCCGCACAGGCCGGTGCCGCCATCGGTACAGACCCGCGCTTTCAACTGATCCGTCAGTCAAACCGGGGCCTGTCGGGTGCGCGCAACGCAGGGCTGGATCTTGCCCGCGCGCCGTTCATCGCCTTTCTTGACGGTGATGACCGATTCGACCCCGCGTTCCTGCAAACGCTCCACGACGATCTCAGCGCCAGCGCCGCCGGTTGGGTGGCCTGCGGAGTTGCCTTTTGTACGCCTGATGGCAGCCGTCATCCGCATTCCGCAATCCACGGCCGCCCCCAGCCGGACGACCCGCCCCTCACCACGGCCTATCCCCTGCGGGACTGGTCCGATGTCATCTGCCATTTCCCGTCGGCGTGGAACAAGCTCTACCGGCGCGACTTCATCAGCGATCTGCGCTTTGATCAGGGCACCTGGTACGAGGATCACACCTTCTTTCACCGCCTCGCTGCAAAGACTGACGTGCTGCGCCATATCCCCCGGCCGCTCTATCTCTACACACTGGAACGTGAGGGCCAGATCACCCGCACCGACAGCGACCGCGTGTTCGAGCAATTCCCGGTGTTGGAAACCTCTGCCACAATCTTCCGTGCGGCTGACAAGTCCGGTGCCGGAACCGGGCTGGCCCGGCTGGCCACAAGGCTGTTCTGCGAACGGCTGGAGGTGATCACATCACCGGACCGCGCAACCCGGTTCCGGCACGAAACTGCCCGCTTCTTTGCCCGCCATCAGCTGAACCCCGACTGGCGGTGGGATCGCCACCTGAACGCGATGACGGCCCTCAGCCTGACGGGAGATGCGCCTGTTGTCATCCGTCAGCCTGTTGCCGTACCCCGGCTTCCCGCCCCGGACTCGCCCCTCGCGCCGTTGTTCCGCCACGCCACACCGGACCAGCCCATCGGCAAAGACAGCCTTGTCATCGACCTGCCCGCACAGATCCATCCTGACCATGCGGCCTTGGCTCAGGCGGCGGAAACCCTGCTGCACAGCGATAGGGCGGCGGTTGTCCTGCCGCTGATCCATCCCGCCCCGGATGCGCCCGCCCGGCTCCTCACCCCGGAGGACGCCCTCGATCTGGACCCGGCGCAACATGCCATCCTGACCCGTGCCACCTTTGCCCGCCCGCCCTGTGACACTGACGCACAGCTCACCCTGACCGGACAGGCGCTGTGGCTCAGTCAGGCTCAGGCCCCGGTCGCATGGGCCCCCACGCCCATCGCCCCCGACGCACTGATCCCCCTGATCCCCCTGCGCACCCGGTTGCGGGCGCTGGACCAGTGGCAGCCCGGTGTTGCGTCGCCGCTGCCGACCGGCTGGCACCGCAGACTGGCCCTGCGTGCCGCCACGGCCCATCTGGCCGGGATTCACCGACAAGGCAGGTGGCACCACTACAAAGCCCTGCCCTTGCTGCTGCATCTGTGGTGGGTCGGGCTGCGGCGTGGCTGGATTGGCACCCCCGGTACGGTGGACCCTACGACGCCGCGCATCCTCCGGCGCATTTTCCGGCTGCCGCCCATCGGGTGATTGCATCGCCCGGCCCCGCACCGCATAACCGACCCCAGATCAAAACCGCAAAAGGCCCCGGATGATCCCCTTCCGCACAGCAAACGGCGCCGCCTTTCACTGTCAGGTAGACCCTGCCTGGACCTATTACGCCAACCTGAATTTCTACACCGACACCCCCGATCACATCCCGTTTCACCTGTCGCTGCGGCTCAGCGATGGGCTGGCGGTGGTCAACCGCAAGGATCGCGCGGGCTGGCACCGCGAAGAGCATCACGCCGTCACCTTCCCCAAAACCCGCTTTTCCGTCCGGGTGACCTTTGCCGCGCAGACCGTCACCGTCGATCTGGACGGAACCGTGCTGGGCCGCTACCGCAGCCTGCCGCGCCTTGACCGACACGCCCGCTTTCTGTTGCGACGCGGCTATCCTGACCTGCGCCGGATCACGCAATGCGGAGTCGAAGGCGCGGTGCCGTGGGAGACGATCGAGACCCGCGACCAGACCTTTGACCGGCTGTGGCAGGGGGTGCAACCCGGCAAGGCGCTGGTGCTGACCGACCGGATGGAACTGGCCGAACACCTGCCAAAGGGCCAGACCGCCACGCGCCATGCCGTGCTCCTGCCCGGCTCGGCCACGCCTGTCCCGCTGCGCCCTGCCACGCAGGCTCAGACCTCGGTGCCAAACACCTTTGCCCTGCCCGAAGGCATCGCCGCGGTGCTGATCCCGGGCCGGATCTGGCTCGACACCGGCCCCGAGGACTCCGCCCATCTGCAAGTGATCGACACTGCAACCGGGCGCGCCCTTGCGCCGATGCAGATCAACCGCGCCGCGCTCGCCGACCGCCTGTTGCGGCTGACCACAAGCGGCAGTCTCGCCCATGACGATCTTGCTGCCCTGCAAGCGCTTGAACATGTGCGTTATTCCGGCCTGTGGCAGACCCTCGACCCGCAGGTGCAGACCGCCCTGCGCGCCGCCGCAGTCCGCTTTGGCCTGACGGAGTTTCTGCCCTCAGCCGCCCTGTCGATCCCTGCCAACGCGCCCACTCTGGCGACGGCCCCACGCCATGCCGCCACGTCGCCTCTGACAGAGCTCACCGCCGATCTTGCGCGGCTGCTGGCAACCCGGCCTGACCGGGCGGCATTATCGCATTGGCTTGCCACCGCCCTGCCGCAACTGACCGCCACCGATACCGAACAGCTCGCCCTCACCCTCTGCCCCAGCTTTTGCGAGCAGGACGCCTTTGACCTGCTTTACCCCGCCATCGCCGCGCGCGGCCTGCTGCCGGTCCGCCCCAGCGACGAGGTGGGCTATGTCTCGCTGCGCCTGCCGTTCCAGCTGACGGCGGGCGACTATGATCAGGTCATCAACCGCATGCACCTACTTGCCAACCGTCATGGCGGCTGGCTGGCAAGTTCGGCTTTGGGCTGGATCGCGCAAACGATTGCCACCCCTGGCACCCTGCTCGTGCCCGTGCCCGAGGCAAAGCGCCTGCAAATCCTTGACGCATTCTGCGCCCTGATCACCGCACAGGCCAAAGACCCATGGGGCCGCACCCCCTGTCACTGCCTGATGGATGGCATGCTGGCCCTGATCGCCGAGCTGCCCCGCCTGCGACCCGACCTGCGCGCGACGGTTTCCGCCACCGCGCTGATGGCTTATGGCCTGTCGCCCCGGTTCTGGTCGCGGCTGTTCACCGTGACCGACCCCGAAACCCTCTCCGCCTGCGCGCCCGATCTGCTGGCGGCAAAGCAGGCCTTTGCCACGCTGTCCGACCCCGACCTGACCGACCCGCAACTGCACGCTGCCGCCCTGTCAGAGCTTTCCCGCCTCAACGTGCAAGGCACCGACTCCGCAGCGCTTTGCCTGCTGCCCACTGACACCCTGCGCAAGACTGCCCCCTGGCACCCTGACCTTCTGCTGCGCGACCTGTTCCGCCCCGGCGCAACCCATGATGCCGATTTCGACGTGCCCGCCGCCCTCACCCGCAGCCTGCCCACCCTCGGCCGCGTCACCCGCCCCTCGCCGTTCGAGATGCTGGAGCGTCGCCTTGGCGAAGCCGCGTTCACGCTGATCACCACATGGCCCGACACGCCCCCGGCGCAGCGCATGGCCGCGCTGCAGCGCTGTCTGACCGACGCCCTCGCCCTCTCCCGCCCCGCAGCCGGGCATCTAGGGCTGGCGGTCAGCCTTGGTCTCCTACGCGCGCTGCGGGCCGATGCCGATGCGGTCAGCCTCGTGCTGTCACACCTCCAGCACCTGCGTGACACGACAGCCATCAGCCCCACCTCCCCTGCCGCGCAACAGGCCCTGCGCGCCGTGCAGACAGTCCCCAACCTCGCCACCCCGGTCCACAGCGCGCTCGGCCTGCCCAACAGCCCCACCACCCATAGCCACACCCCGCCCCCCGACGCCGCCACCGCGCTGTTTAACACCGTCGTCGTGGTCATGTCCTGCCACCCCAACCTGTTCACCCGCATCCCCGCCATGCGCGCCGGCTGGCTGGCCGACCTGACCCGCCTCGGCATCCCCTATATCGTCGTGGTCGGCGGCGCGTCCGAAACGCCCCCCGAACCCGATGTCATCAACCTCGACGCCCCCGACGATTACGAAGGCCTGCCGCAGAAATCCCTTGCCGCCATTGCGCATGTCCACCAGCACTTCCCCGGTCGCCGGATGCTCAAGGTCGATGACGACTGTTATCTACATGTCGAGGAATTCTTCTTTAGCCTGAGCTACCTGCGCGCCGATTACTATGGCCGCCCGCTCGCCCGCGCGCGCGGGCAGATGGACCGCACCTGGCATATGGAGAAATCGGCCTCGCTGCGCGGCCGCCATGATCTCGACAAATCGCCCGAACCCTCCACTTATGCCGATGGCGGTTCGGGCTATCTGCTCAGCCCGACCGCCATCGCCGCCCTGCTCACCGCCGCCGACACCGCCGAGGGCCAGCGGCTGATTCAGGCGTCGTTCATGGAGGACAAGCTGGTCGGCGATCTGCTGTCGCTGTCGGGCATCCGGGTGACGGGCGATGGCTACCGCGTCCATGTGCTGCGCCACGCGCGCCCCGGCGGGCTTGCGGTGCCGAAGTGGGAAAACGCCTGCCTGCCCTTTGCCGGATCGGGCATCAAGCTTGCCCATCTTGACGGCCACGCCCTCCAACCGGAAGCCGCCCGCGTGGCCAAAACCCGCCGCCCCGCCGCGGGCAAGATCTGGCCCACCCTGTTGCCCGCCCGTCTTGGCGCGCAATCCCACGCGCTCGACCTGATCTCACCGCCCACACGGCTGGACCGGGCCAGCACCGCCCCGGTCGCGGTGGTGGCCTGCTTGCGCAACGAAATGACCATGCTGCCGCATTTCCTGAGCCATTACCGCAGCCTTGGCGTCGACAGCTTCCTGATCGCCGACAACGGATCCGATGACGGCACCTTGGACTACCTCGCCGACCAGCCCGATGTCGCGCTGTTCTCGGTCGACTCCGATTACGGCCAGTCGCATTACGGCGTGCTCTGGCAACAGGCGCTGATCGCGGCCTACCGCCCCGACCGCTGGTCGCTGATCGCCGATGCTGATGAGCTGCTGACATGGACCGCAGACGCCAGCGGCCACTTGCCCGACCTGCTGGCCAGCCCCGACTTCCAGGACTGCGACGCCGCCCGCATCTTCATGCTGGATATGTATCCGCAGGGTCCGCTGTCCCAGACTGACTTCACTGACGAGGCCCCGTTCGCCGCCGCCCCCTTCATCGACCGCGACCCGTTCCTCACCACATCGCTCGGGCGCGGCCCGTTTTCCGACGCCCCAACATGGACCTCGGCCACCCGCCACCGCCTGCTGCCCGGCTCACGGCCCGAACTGTTCGTGGCCCAGAAAATCGCGCTGCTGCGCTATCGCCCGTGGATGCGCTTGACCGACGGATTGCACTATGTCGGAGAAACGCGGCTGTCGCCGCGCGCCCTGTTGTTTGGCCATTTCAAATACAACGCCGCGTTCCGCGCCAAGGCGGTGTCCGAGGTGGCGCGGGGCCAGCATTTCAACAATGCCGAAGAATATCGCAAATACCTCGACCTGATCGCCGAAGGGCGCGAGACGATCTTTGATCCCTCGGTATCGGTCCACTGGACCGACAGCCCCTTTGTGCAATCGGTCCTGACCACCGGCCAGCCGCCCCCGCCTTAACTTATCGCGCCTCAGCCGCGATAAAGCGCCAGCAGCTTTTCGACATGCGCGCTCATGGTCTCTGGCACAATGGCCGCGCGCCAGTAATCCTCGGCCCCGATTTCGCCGGACAGGATAGCCCTGATCCGCCCGCCAAAAGCCCCCACATCCCCGGCCCGGAATACAAAAGCCGGGCTGTTGCCCAGCTCGCGCGCGCCGCCCAGATCGCTGCACAAAAGCGGAATGCGCCGCGCATGCAGCTCGATCGCCACCTGCGGCAGGTTATCCTCCCACATCACCGGCAACAGGCCGACGCCGACATCGGCCAGCAGCCGGTCCAGATCGCCATGCCCGTAGCCATCCTGATGCTCAAATCCCGCCAACCTCGGGGCCAGTGCCGCCAATCGCGCCATGACCTCCGCCGCGCCCCGCCGCGCCGCCACCACCAGATGCAACCGGCAAAGGTCCGCGTCAGGCAGCGCCTCCAGCGCGTCGAGCAGAAAGTAGAACCCCTTGTCGCGCCGCATATAGCCGAAATAGGCCAGCTTGACCGTGCCATCCGGGCGCAAGATCGGCCCGCGCTCCGGTGCGGCGGCATAGTTCTGCGCCTCGACCGTGCCGATGTAATTCGTCACTGCCTTTTCCGGCCGCACACCTTCGCGCAGCGCGATCTGCCGCACCCGGTCCGACACGCACAGCACCAGATCGCAATGCGTATTGATCCGCTGCTGCACCATTGCCGCCCGGCGCTTTACAAATGCCATCCCGGCCAGAGCCAGCGCCGCATCCGCCTGCCTCGACCCCGCCAACAGCGTCTGACGCTTGCGTTGCCCGCGCAGCCGCCCCAAACGCCGCCCCAGACCAAAGATCACCCGGAATGTCTGCCGGAACACCCAGCTGTCAGGCGGAATCCCCAATACTTTCATCCGGTAGGCCAACCCATGCCCAGCGCGGATCTGGGCTGGATTCCAGCTTTGCGGCAGACACGTAACGCAACGCCGCCCTTGTTCGTCATCGACACAATTGCGCGCCTCGTCCTGCCAGAAATTCACCTGCGGGCAGAAAGGGTAATAATTGTGCAGGCTTAACACCAGTCGGCTCGCAGGAAACCGGTCCTTCAGGCGCAGCACATCTACAGGAATCCCTTCCAGATTGTTGAAATGGATCACATCATAGGGGCCAGTCCGGGCCAAAAAGTCGAAAAAAACCGCCTCGGTCGCCGGATGGCTGACCTGGGTCGCTTGCCCGAAAGACGCATGCCCCGGCGCCAGCGTACCCGAGTTCACCAGATCAAACCGCCGCTGCCGGTCCTGCCGCGGGCCATGGCGCATTACCTCCCAACGGGGGTTCGGGCGCAATGGATCATAAGAGGTGCCACAGGCCAGAAACGACGCCTCTACACCGGCCACCCCGGACAGGGCCCGCATCAGATTGCGCTGATACAGGGACACACCGCCACCGCGGCCTTCCGGGTCCAGATAATCGACCCAATTGACATAGAGAATTTTCATTCAGTCAGTTCGTTTTCCAGCCAGTCGGCAAGGCCGAGTTGCCGGATATAGGCCTCAATCGGTTCGGGCACCTCGAACCGGTCCAGCACCCGGTTGGCACCTTGCTTGACCAGTGGCGATGCCATGGCCGGGTCTGGCGCAACGCCCAGAAAGCCGCAGATCTGCGCGTTGAACTCCGGTTTGAACATATCGCAATACTCAAGTGTGATGCTGGGGTTGGGTAAGGTCCGCAACCACGAGGCAAACAGAAAATCCATGGCCGCATATTCATGCCATTGATGGCTGATAAGCTGTGGCGTCGCAACGATCTTTTGCTTCATCTCGCGCGTCCGGCTGGTCTGCGCCCAGTTCAGCGTCTGCATTGCCTTCAGATAAGACGCCACCTGCGCCAGCCGGTTGTTGCGATGCACATAAATGATCGACATATCCGCCAGCTCTGGCAGCTGCGTCAGAACCCGGATGTTATGACCCAGCATCAGCTTGAACCCGATCCGCTTCCAAGGTTCCGCTTCATAGCGCTCGAAAAAGTCTTTCAGAAAATACCGCGGCGCAGTATCGCGCGTAAAAAGGCGGCCTGTATCATAATCCGCCTCGCCGGTTTCGATAATGGAATAGGGGTTGAACACTTCACCCGAACAGCTCACCTCCGGGTGCGAGTTCAGCAAACTCATCAGATAGGTGGTGCCGCTGCGTGGCAGGCCGATGATCACAAACCGCCTGCCTGCCCCGTGTTCTGTCTCAGCCATCTGCTCCTGCCAGCCTCTCCACCAAAAAGAATAGGCGGATACACCTTAATTTCACATTCGCAACAGACAGGGCAAGAGGTCACCAGTCACTTTGCAGTGCAGGTTGTGCGCGCGCCCCGTGGCGTCTAAACACCTCAGGACGCAAAGCGGAGTCGATGCATGACCATTCTGATTGTCGGTGCCGGGTTCTCAGGCGCAGTGATCGCCCGTGAACTGGCCGAAGCCGGTCTGCATAGCACCGTGATCGACAGCCGCGATCACATCGCCGGTAATTGTCACACCGAACGCTGCCCGGAAACCGGCGTCATGGTCCACCGCTACGGCCCGCATATCTTTCACACCGACGATGCCGGGGTGTGGGATTATGTCTGCCAGCGCGCCACCATGATGCCCTATCGCAATCAGGTGAAATCCACATCGCGCGGCGCAGTCTATTCGATGCCGATCAACCTGCACACGATTAACCAGTTCTTTGGCAAAACCCTGCGCCCGGCCGAGGCGCAGGCCTTTATCGCCAGCCGCGCCACACCGGCGGCTGCCCCGGCTGCCACCTTCGAGGAACAGGCGCTGCAAATGGTCGGCCCCGAGATTTATGAGGCGTTCTTCAAAGGCTATACCGAAAAGCAATGGGGCCTGTCGCCCCGCGTGCTTCCCGCCTCGATCCTCAAGCGGCTGCCGATGCGCTTCAATTATGATGACAACTACTTCAGCCACCGCTTTCAGGGCATCCCGCAAGAGGGCTATACCGCCCTGATCGCCCGCCTGTTGGACCATCCGCTGATCACCACCCAGCTGAACACGCCCTATCAGGCCAGCATGGCGACCGGCGCAGATCACATCTTCTGGTCGGGCGCGCTGGACGGCTATTTCGAGTTCCGCCTCGGGCGGCTGGGCTATCGCACGCTGGATTTCGAACGCTTCACCGACAGCGGCGACCATCAGGGCTGCGCGGTGATGAACTACCCCGACCCTGATGTGCCCTACACCCGCATCACCGAACACAAGCACTTCGCTCCGTGGGAACAGCACGCGGGCACCGTCTGCTACCGCGAATACGCCCGCGCCGCCGGGCCAGAGGATATTCCCTATTACCCGATCCGGCTCAGCGCCGAACAAAGCCTGCTGGCCGAATACGAAGCGCTTGCCCGCAATGAGACTGGCGTCACCTTTGTCGGCCGCTTGGGCACCTATCGCTATCTCGATATGGATGTGACCATCCGCGAAGCGCTCGACACCGCCCACGCCTTTCTGGCAAACCGCGCTCCAGCTTGACTGTTGCGACTTCAAGAGAACGGCGCGCGCGATGCGCGCAAGCTTTTTATCTCGTCGCGCGCGTGCCGCGCGTCTCCTCGGAGCCCCTCCGGGGGGAGGCAAAGCCGGGGGGCAGCGCCCCCTCCACGCCGGGGCCTAGAGCACCTCGGGCACCAGGTCGCGCCGCCGCTTTCGCGATTCGGCCCAGGTGATATAGCTCACCGACCCCACGATCACTGCGCCGCCGATCAGCACGAACAGATCCACCGCCTCGCCAAACACGGCCCAGCCCAACAACGCCGCCCAGATCAGTTGCAGAAACACCACCGGCTGCGACACCGCAATCGGAGCAGCGGCGAAAGCGCGGCTCATGCAGTAATGCCCCGCTGTCGCGCAAGCGGCCACCACCGCCAGCCACGCCAGTTGCGCCAGACTCATCGGCACCCAGACCCAGAGCGCCCATGGGGCCAGCGCCAAAGTCACCACCAGCGACAGCATGGCCACGATCTGCCCGGCACTGGCCACCATCGACAGTCGTTTGGCGAACAGATATGACCCGGCAAAAAACACCGCCGCGCAGATCTGCGCGATATGGCCATCCGTCACCTCGCGCAGGCCGGGGCGCAGCACGATCAGCGCCCCGATCAGCGCCACGCCAATCGCCAGCACCCGCCGCAGCGACAGCCGCTCGCCGAAAAACACCACCGTGCCCAGCGTCAGCAGCACCGGGTTCAGATAGCCGATGGCCGTCACCTCGGCGACCGGGATCCGGGCCATCGCGTAAAACCAGCACACAACCGCGGCCACATGCACCAGCCCGCGCCCCAGATGCAGCGGCAGATACAGGCCCGGCAGCCCGCCGCGCAGCATCGGGACCAAGGTCGGTGCCAGAAACACCACCCCCCAACCAAAGCGGACAAAGGCCGATTGCGCCGCCGGAAGGTCCGTGCCCAGATAGCGCACGATCCCCGTTACCCCGACAAAGCTGAGGCCGGAGGCAAGCATCCACAGGATCGCCTGTACGGGGGTGTCGGCAGGTCTTGGCGCATTCATGCGCGCAACCTGCGGTGCGCACCGGGCAGAGACAAGCGGCTTATTGTAACCGTAACATCTGCGCCGCCGCCGCGCGCATCGCGCGGGTCAGGGGCGTGATGGCAGGGGCGGTCAGCCGCGCAAACTGCCAGTGCAGCGCCACATCCAGCGGGCTTTGCGCCACCACCTCCACCAGCCGGCCCGCCGCCAGATGCGACGCCACCAGCGGCTCGGGATTCAGCCCCCACCCCAGACCCGACAGGCAGGCATCGACAAATCCGTGAGTCGAGGCGATCCGGTGGCTGGGAAACAAGGTACCCGCACCAAAGCCCTGCGCCGCCACCCATTGCGCCTGCAGCCTGTCCTTGTCGGAATAAGTCAGCGCGGGGGCGCGCGACAATGCCAAAGCCGTCACCCCGCACGGAAACCACTGCGCCATATAGCCGGGGCTGGCCGTTGCCCGATAGCGCAGCGCGCCCAAGGGCAGCGTGTCACAGCCCTGCAGCGGCCCGGCATGAGCGGTCACCGCCGCCACCACCTCACCCCGCCGCAGCCAGTCCTGGCTGAAATCCTGATCATCAATCACCAGATCAAACAGCACCCCAGGCACCTGCACCAGCGCTGGCATCACCCAGGTCGCCAGACTGTCGGCGTTCACGGCAATACGCAGGTTGACCGCACCCGCCTGAACCCCCGGCAGATCCTCGGCCAACTGCCGCTCCAGCAGCACCACCTCATCGAAGTGCCGGATCAGCCGCAGCCCCGCCCCGGTCGCCACACTCGGGCTACCCCGCCGGATCAGCAGGGTGCCCGCCCGTTCCTCCAGCGCTCGCAGCCGCTGCGACACCGCCGATTGCGTGATGCCCAGATCGGCGGCGGCAAGGTCGAAAGACCCGCGCCGGTGCACCGCGGCCAGAGCGGCCAGTTGCAAGGAATCAAAGATCAGCACAGCTTATCCATCATCAGAAAGATGATCTGGATTGATCCACCTGCCCCGGTCTAAGTCAAGCCAGCATCGAAAGGCCCCGCCTATGACCGCCCTTGTCGCCGGATTCCTCACCTCACTGTCGCTGATCGCCGCCATCGGCGCGCAGAATGCCTTTGTCCTGCGTCAGGGCCTGCGGCGAGATCATGTTCTGCCCGTGGTGCTGGCCTGTGCCCTGTCCGATGCGGTGCTGATCGCCGCCGGGGTGGCGGGCTTTGGCACTCTTGCGGCGCTGGCGCCGTGGATCACGACCGCCATGCTCTATGCCGGGGCGGCCTTTCTGATCGCCTATGGCGCTCTGCGTTTCCGCGCGGCGCTCAAGGGGGGCGAGGCGCTGCGCCCGGCGCAGGGCAACTCCACCAGCCTTGGCCGCACTCTTGCCACGGTGTTGGTGCTGACCTGGGCCAACCCGCATGTCTATCTGGATACGCTGGTGCTGCTCGGCGCGATTTCGGCGCAATATGCGCCGCAGCAGTGGCATTTTGGCGCCGGGGCCATTGCCGGCAGCTTTGCGTTTTTCACCGCGCTTGGTTTTGGTGCGCGCCTGCTGGCCCCGCTGTTTGCCAACCCGCGCGCCTGGGTCTGGCTGGAGTTGATCATCGGCACGACGATGTGGCTCATCGCTGCCGCACTGATTGCCGGGGCTTGACCCCCCAAATGCAAAACGGGGGCGGCTTACGCCACCCCCGTTTCAAATGTCTGACCGAAGGATCAGACCTGATAAATCAGGCCAGAGCCAGGTTGGTCGCCGATTCGCGACCATTGCGGTCACGTTCCAGATCGAAGGTCACAGCCTGACCGTCGTTCAGAGCACGGATACCAGCGCGTTCCAGCGCGGTGATGTGCACGAACACGTCTTTTTGGCCGCCTTCTGGTGCGATAAAGCCGAAGCCTTTGGTTGCGTTAAACCATTTCACGGTGCCATTAGCCATCGTGAGATCTCCTGTAGTATGCGCCACCCACAACATGCGGTGGCCCGGCCGAGAGTCGTCTAGATCGTGTGACTGTGGGCCGAAGCAGACAGAAGACCGAAAGAGAAGAAGCTTTGCCTGCCCTATATGCCCTATTTGTCCCGTCCTGACAAGGGCCTTGCCGAATTAAAGCCATCCGGCCCAAAGAACCACCGCTCCGCCGCCCCCTGACGCAGACCTGCGCTTACCCGGTGCGCCCTGCCATGAAACACTTGATCATCCCGCCAAATCAGGCGATTTAGCCGGTAAACGGCGGGCCACTGTGGGCTGTCGGGCAACAGCGGATCCCGAATGCTGATCAGTGTAAAGCACAAGTTCCTCTTCGTCGCGAATACCAAGGCGGCATCCACCTCGATCGAGGCAATTCTCGCCGACCACGCCGAGATTTCCAGCCCGCCCGGACCAAAGGGCAAGCACCTGCCGCTTGCAAAGATCCGTCACGATTTCAAAGCGCTGTTCGACACGCCCGGCAAAGAGTTCGACAGCTTCTTCCGCTTTGGCGTCATGCGTGACCCGCTGGACTGGATCTTGTCGTGGTTCCGCTACCGCAAAGGCAATCAGGTCGAGGCCCCGCTGCCCCCTGACATGAGCTTTGCCGAATTCTGGCAGGCCGCCGACTGGAATGTGTTTGACCATACCGGCAAGCCCTATTCACAGGGCCGCATCTTTCTGGACGCAGGCGGCAAACCGCTGGCCGATGTGATCATCCCCTATCACCAGCTGGACGCGATGCTGCCGCAGGTGCTGGCCGCGTTGGGGATCAGCGCCACCGTACCCCGGCTGAATGTCAGCGTGATCGGGCGCGAGGCCGCCGCGATCCCCGCCGATCTGCGCGACGCGGTGCGCGCGCATTACGCGGCAGATTTCGCGCTGTATGACCAGCTTGACGCGATCAACGCCGCCGGGATGGCGCGGCTGCGCCAGCGCAGCGTCTGACCGCGCGCCAGCACCAGCGGCAGGCACCCAGAGCAGGCGCAGCTTACAGCTGCGCCGCCACGTCCTCGGGGATGTCAAAATTATGCGTCACAGTCTGCACATCATCATCTTCTTCCAGCAGATCAATCAACCGCATCAGCTTTTGCGCGGTGTCCAGATCCACTTCGGTCAGGGTCTGCGGCTTCCAGATCAGCTTCGATTCGATCGACTCGCCCAGCGATTTTTCCAGCGCATCCGACACCTCGTTCAAGGCTTCGACCGAGCAGTAGATCCAGTGGCCGTCCTCATCGGACTCGACATCATCGGCCCCGGCCTCCAGTGCCGCCATCATCACCGTGTCGGCATCGCCGACAGACGCCGGATAGGAGATCTCGCCCACCCGGTCAAAGCTGTGCGCCACCGATCCGGTGGTGCCCAGATTGCCGCCCGCCTTGCTGAAATACGACCGCACGTTTGATGCGGTGCGGTTCACGTTGTCGGTCATCGTCTCCACGATGATCGCGATGCCGTTGACGCCGTAGCCTTCATAGCGGATCTCGGTGTAATCCGCCCCATCGCCCATCTGGCTTTTCTTGATGGCGCGGTCGATCACATCCTTGGGCATCGACACCGATTTCGCGGCCTTGACCGCCAGCCGCAGGCGCGGGTTCATCTCGGGGTCGGGCATGCCCATCTTGGCGGCGACGGTGATTTCCTTCGCCAGCTTGGAAAACATCTTGGAGCGCAGCTTGTCCTGCTTGCCCTTGCGATGCTGGATGTTTGCCCATTTTGAATGGCCAGCCATGACCCGTACTCCTACCCGTCTCTTGCGTGTTGGGTTCCCTTACACCAGCGCGCACGCCCCCTGCAAGGCTCAGCCCAGACGCGCCTTGACCTGTGCAAAGGCCTGCGCCATCAGCGCCTGCGCCGCCCCGACCGTCTCGGCCTCGGCATAAACCCGGAACTCCGGCGCGTTGCCCGAGGGGCGCAGATGCACGATCCCGCCGCCCTCCAGCGTGGCGCGCAGCCCGTCGGTGCGGTCAACTGACGCCACCACGCCCATAGGCGCCACAAACCCGGCCAGCCCGCCATCGCCCAGCTCTGCCAGCAGCGCCTGCGACGCTTCTACCGGCACATGCTCCAGCCGGTCGGTCACGGTAAAGCGCGCCGGTTCCTCGGCCACCCGCGCGGCCAGCGACCCGGCCCGTTTTGCCTCGATCAGCGCCGCCACAATCGGCAGCAGGCTGTCACGCGTCATCAGACGCGGCAATGGCCCCTCAGGCCCCTCGGCATCAAAGCCCAGCAAAAAGCCGCCATTCGGCTCGTAGCCGACCACGCGCCCGCCCGCCGCTTCCATCGCCGCAATCACAAAGGGGGATCCGATGCGGGTCCGCACCACCTGACCGAACCGGCCCGACAGATCCACGCCAGTATTGGCCGACACCGTGGTCACCACCACCGCGGCCCCGACCAGAGCCGCCGTGATCTGGCCCAGCACATCGCCCGGCACGATCTGCCCGGTGGCATCCGCGACCAAGGGCCGGTCGCCATCGCCATCGGTCGAGACAATTGCATCCAGACCATCCGCCCAGACCTTGAACTGCGCGCGCACATCGGCGGGCACCGCTTCGGTATCGACCGGGATGAAGTCTTCGGACTGGCCCAGCACCGCCACCCGCGCGCCCAGCGCCTCCAGACAGGCGACCATGCCTTCACGACTGACCGCCGAATGTGCCCAGACCCCGATCTTCATCCCCTCCAGCGCCAGACCATAGGCCGCGCGATAGCGCGCCGCCCAGTCGCCCGTCGCCTGAAAGGTGCCGCGCCGCGCCGCCGTCAGCCCCGCCGATGCCCGGCCCAGACCGGCCAGAATCGCCGTCTCGTCGCGCTTGGTGATCTCGCCATCCGGCACATAGAATTTCAGCCCGTTGCGGTCCGCCGGAATGTGGCTGCCGGTGATCATGATCGCCGCCGCCCCCGCCGCCATCGACGCCATCGCCAGTGCCGGGGTCGGCACAGCGCCGCAATCGGTCACCGCAACACCCTCGGCCCGCGCTGCCGCAATCACCTCTTCCGCCAGCTGGGGCGAGCTGTCGCGCAGATCGCGCCCGACCCACAGGCCCGTGCCCATCGGGCACACCGCCAGAAAGCTGCGCGTATAGTCCGCCACCAGCTCAGGCGTCAGTTCCGTGACCAACCCGCGCAGACCACTTGTTCCAAATTTAGGTGCCATAAAATCCGTCCTTAAAATCCGTCCTTCACAGGGGGTGGCGAGGCAAATACCCGGTCAACGCCCGCCGGATCGGTGATCACCACCTCGGCCAGCGGCGCCACCGCGCCCTCGGCCCCCAGTGCCGATGTCAACCCGGTCCAGATCTGGCGCAGGAAGTTGGGGTTGTCGATCACCCGCACCGCATAGCCGTACCCCGGCCCGCACCCTTCCATCCGCCCGACCGGGGCCGCCACCCAGTTCGCGCGGCAGACCGTGCCATCCGACAGGGTCAGCGTCAACACCTCGGCTGACAGCCGCGCCGCCTGTGGCACCGGGTTGCCGGGCACCCCGCCGACACAGCCCGCAAGGGCAAGGCAAAGCAACAGTTTACGCATCAGGTTTCCCTTCAGAACGGAAAGAACAGCGGGATCAAGCCAGAGATCGCCACCATCATGACAACATTCAGCGGCAGACCGATCCGCAGAAAATCGCTGAACCGGTACCCGCCCGGACCATAGACCAGAGTGTTGGTCTGATAGCCGATCGGCGTCGCAAAAGAGGCCGAAGCCCCGAACATCACTGCCACCACAAACGGTCTCGGATCAACCCCGATCTGCGCCGCAAGCCCGATCACAATCGGCGTCAGGATCACCGCCACCGCGTTGTTCGACACAATCTCGGTCAGAATCGACGTCAGCGAATAGACCACAAAGATCAGCAGAAACGGCGGCAGACCCTGCATGAACGGGGACACCAGATCAACGATCAGCTGCACCGCGCCCGAATGCTCCAGCCCTGCGCCCACGGCCAGCATGGCAAAGATCAGCGCCATCAGCCGGCCATCGACAAAGCCGAATGCCTCATCCGCATCAATGCAGCGCGTCAGCAGCACCACCCCCACGCCGATCATCGCCAGCAGCAGAATCGGGGCCACATTCAGCGCCGACAACCCCACCACCCCGGCCAGCACCAGCACGACAATCGGCGCTTTGGTGCGGCGATAGGCGCGGTCCGACGGTTCCGAGATATTGACCACATCCATATCCACCGCCAGCCGCTGAATATCAGCCGGCGCGCCCTCCAGCAGCAGGGTATCGCCGACCTGCACCACCAGATCATCCAGCTGCCGCCCGATGTTCTGGTTCTTGCGATGCACCGCCAGCGGATACACCCCGTACCGCCGCCGCAGCCGCAAACTGCCCAAAGACCGCCCCACCATCGCGCAACCCGGCGTGATCAGCACCTCTACCGTCGAGGTCTGGACCGACGACAGCTTGTCCACCATCCGCAGCTCTTTCGACTCCTGCAGCGCCAGCACCTCTGACATCGGCGTGCGCAAGATCACCCGGTCCCCGACCTCCAGCTCCACTTCGGCCAGCTGACGGCGCAACGACGCATCGCCGCGCAACACATCGACCACCCGCATGTTGTCGCGCTTGAACAACCCCACCGCATCGACCCTCGCCCCGATGATCGGGCTGTCCTCGGGCACGGCGACCTCGGTGAAGAACTTCATCCGGCTGCGGTCGGTCAGCATCATCGCCATGCTGTCACGGTCTGGCAGAAGGCGCTTGGTAAACAGCGCCAGATAGGTCATTCCGACCAGTGACGCCGCAATGCCCAGCGGCGTGATCTCGAATATCCCGAACGGCTCCAGCCCACGCTCGCGCGCGACACCATCCACCACGATATTGGTCGAGGTACCGATCAGCGTGATCGTCCCGCCCAGAATCGCCAGATAGGACAGCGGAATCATCAGCCGCGACGGCGACAGCGACAATTGCCGCGCGATCTGCATGAACACCGGGATCATCACCACCACGATCGGCGTGTTGTTCATGAATGCCGACATGCTGATCACGCCGAGTGAGATCACCACCAGCGCCGTTTTCGGATGCGTTTTCACATAGCGCAGCGCGTATTGCGTGGCCGAATCCAGCGCGCCCGTCCGCACCAGCCCGCCCGCGATGATGAACATCGCCGCAATCGTCCAGGGGGCCGCATTCGACAGCGCATTCACCGCATCGTCCTGTGGCAAAATCCCCAGCACCAGCATCAAACACGCACCGCCGATGGCCGTCACCTCGACCGGATAGGTTTCTTTTACGAACAGCGCCAACATACCCGCCAATATCGCCAGCGCGACATAGGCCTGTACCGCCTGATCCAGCTCAAACCCCACCATCATACCCCTTGCCTGATCCGAACCGCAGCCTCTGGCTCAAGCCTTTGGCCACACCTCACACCCGCGCCTCTTCCAGCCGCCCGCCAACCCGGATCATCCGCAGCTTTAGCGTCTTGCCGGTGCGGTCATCGGTCTCGACATAGACCCCCGACAGCGTGGCAGGCCCGCCCGCAGGCTCGAACCGCGCTTTCGGCATGCCGGTGATAAAGCGGCGCAACGGCTCCAGCTTTTCCATCCCGATCACCGAATTGTAATCGCCGCACATGCCCGCATCGGTCAGATACCCGGTGCCCCCGGTCAGGATCTGCCCGTCGCCGGTGGGCACATGGGTATGGGTGCCGACAACCAAGGATGCCTGCCCGTCACACCAATGCCCCATCGCCATTTTCTCACTGGTAGCTTCTGCATGCACATCGACAATCGCCGCCTGCACCATGCCGCCCATCGGATGCGATTTCAGCACTTGTTCAATCGCCGAAAACGGATCGTCAAACGGGCGCTTCATGAACACTTGCCCCAGCACCTGCGCCACCAGAACCTTGCGCCCTTGGGTCGCGTTAAACACCCGCCAGCCCTTGCCCGGTGCCACCTTGCTGAAGTTGATCGGCCGGATGATCCGCGGCTCCTGCTCGATGAACGACAGCATGTCCTTCTGGTCAAAGGCATGGTCCCCCAGCGTCAGGCAATCCGCCCCCGCCGCCAGCAGGAGTTTCGCATGCTCCGGCGTCAGACCCGCGCCGGATGAGGCATTTTCGCCATTCACCACCACGAAATCGAGGTTCCATTCCAGCCGCAAACCCGGCAACCGCTCGGCAATCGCCGCGCGCCCGGTCCGGCCCATCACATCGCCAAGGAAAAGCATTCGCATGCCCAACCGATTAGGCCCCGGCGCACCCGCCTTCAAGCAAAATCAGCGCGGCCTTTGAGCGCCCGCTCCACCGCCCTGCCAACTGCCTCCCTTTGCAGCGTTGACGCCGCCCCCCACCCCGCTACCTTGCCCGCATGGACACCCTCCCCCCCGCCTTGTCGCAGTGGTTCACCGAAAAGGGCTGGAGCCTGCATCCGCATCAGTGGGACATGCTGGCGCGCGCGCGCGACCCCGCCACCCTGCTGATTGCGCCCACCGGCGGTGGCAAGACCCTCGCCGGGTTCCTGCCCACCCTGGCCGAGTTGACCGCAACCCCGGCCAAGGGTCTGCACACGCTCTATATTTCCCCGCTCAAAGCCCTCGCCGCCGACATCCGCCGCAACCTGCGCACGCCGATTGAAGGCGCAAACCTGCCGATCCGGGTCGAGGACCGCACCGGCGACACCACCTATACCCAGCGCCGCCGCCAGCGCGCCGACCCGCCGCATATCCTGCTGACCACGCCGGAATCGCTTGCGCTGCTGCTGTCCTATGAGGACGCGCCGCGCATCTTTGCCGGCCTGCAACGGGTGATCTTGGATGAACTCCACGCCCTTGCCGAATCCAAGCGCGGCGACCAGATGACGCTGCTGCTCGCCCGGCTGCAAAGCCTGTCGCCCGGCCTGCGTCGCGTCGGCCTGTCCGCCACGGTCGAAGACCCGCCCGCCCTCGCCCGCTTTCTCGCCCCCGATACCGGCATCCTGCTCGCCGATCCCGGCCCGCCGCCGGATATCCAGATGCTGGAAACAGACACGCCGCCCCCTTGGGCGGGGGGCGGAGGGCGCTATGCCATGGTCGCCATTCTGGAGCAGGTCAAACAGCACCGCACCACCCTGATCTTTCACAACACCCGCGCGCAGGCCGAGCTGTTCTTCCGCGACCTCTGGCTCGCCAATACCGAAGACCTGCCCATCGGCATCCACCACGGCAGCCTGTCGCGGGAACAGCGCGAACGGGTGGAGGCGGCGATGGTCGCCGGCCAATTGCGCGCCATCGTCTGCACCGGCAGCCTCGACCTTGGCATCGACTGGGGCGATGTCGATCTGGTGATTCAGGTCGGCGCGCCGAAAAACGTCAAGCGCCTCGTGCAACGCATCGGCCGCGCCAACCACCGCTACAACGCGCCGTCAAAGGCGCTCTTGCTCCCCGCCAACCGCTTTGAGGTGGTGGAGTGCAAAGCCGCCCTTGATGCCGTACGCGACGGCACGTTGGATGGTGAACCCCGCGGCCCCGGCCCGCGTGACGTGCTGTGCCAGCACATCCTGCTGACCGCCTGCTCCGGCCCGTTTGACGCAGGTCAGCTTTATGCCGAGGTGATCACAGCAGGCCCCTATGCCGCCCTCACCCGTCCGGCCTTTGACGCCACGCTCGATTTCGTCGCCACCGGCGGCTACGCCTTGCGCGCCTATGACCGCTGGCAGCGGCTGAAACAGACCGGCGGCCTGTGGCACCTGCGCGACCCGCGCGCGGCAGCGGTGATCCGCCAGAACCTTGGCACCATCATCGACATCGAGACCCTGAAGGTGCGGCTGAAAAACCGCTTCGGCGGCACACCGCTGGGCGAGGTCGAGGAATCCTTCGCCGCCACCCTCACCCCCGGCGACACCTTTCTGATCGGCGGGCAGGTGGTGCGCTATGAAGGCTTGCGCGAAATGACGGTAGAGGTGACCAACCAGCCCGGCCGCGATCCAAAGGTCGCTGTGTTCAATGGCACAAAATTCGCCACATCCACCCTGCTCACCCAGCGGATTCTTGACATATTCCAACAAGAGCGCTGGTCCGACCTGCCCGCCCACACCGCGCAATGGCTCAGCCTCCAGCGCGAGGTGTCACGCCTGCCCGATGCCGAAACCCTGCTCTGCGAAAGCTTCCCCCATGACGGGCGCGAGCATCTGGTGGTCTACGGCTTTGCCGGTCGCAACGCCCAGCAAACCCTGGGCCTGCTGTTGACCAAAGCGATGGAAGAGGCGGGCCTCGCCCCGCTTGGCTTTGTCGCCACCGATTACGCCACCCTGATCTGGGGAATCGACGCGGTTGAGGATGCCGCGCCCCTGTTCGACCTGCACGCCCTGCAGGACGGGCTGGAGACCTGGCTGGCGGGCAACGCCGTGATGAAACGCACCTTCCGCGCCAGCGCCATCATCGCCGGTCTGATCGAACGCAGCCATCAGGGCCGCCGCAAATCCGGGCGGCAAGCGACATTCTCCTCCGACATCCTCTACGACACCTTGCGCAAATACGATCCCGACCACCTGCTGCTGCAGATCACCCGCGAAGAGGCGATGCGCGGGCTGATCGACTTTTCCCGCATCGAAGACCTGCTCGCCCGTGTCTCGGGCCGGATCGAGACCCGCCGCCTGCCCCGCCTGTCGCCGCTGTCGGCACCGCTCTTCCTCGAACCCGGCCGCATCCCGGTGCAAGGCGCAGGCCGCGAGCGGCTGGCCGAAGACGCGGCCCGGCGGTTGATGGAAGCGGCGGGACTGGCCTGACGCCATGCGCTTGCGGAACTGTGGGACGCCTCCGGCGGGAGTATTTCGAAAGCAGCAATGCGCAAGGGGGGATTGCCTTGGCGACGAGGCACGGGCAGATCAGGCGGCATGAGCCTTGCCCTTAGCCTTGCCACAGAGTCGCTGATCGCCCGCCCGTCCGGCGCGCTGTTTTGGCCGGAGCGTCAGCTTTTGTGCGTATCGGATCTGCACCTTGGTAAATCGGAGCGTTTGGCCCGCCGCGCCGGGGCGCTGTTGCCGCCCTATGAGACGCGAGAAACGCTGTTGCGGCTGGAGGCCGAGATCGAGGCCACCGGGGCGCGCTCGGTGATCTGTCTGGGCGACAGCTTTGATGATGCCGCCAGTCTGGACGGGCTGGACGAGGCCGACCGGCTATGGCTGACGCGGCTGATCGCAGGGCGTGACTGGATCTGGATCGCGGGCAACCACGACGCCGGGCCGCTGGAGATTGCGGGCAGCCACCGGGCCGAGGTGCTCTTGGGCGGGCTGGTGTTCCGCCACATCGCCGAACCGGGCGCGCAGGGTGAGGTCTCGGGCCATTACCACCCCAAGGCGCGGCTGGCGGGCAAGGTCTGGCGCTGCTTTCTGGCGGACCGCGCCCGGCTGATCCTGCCCGCCTTTGGCACCTATACCGGCGGGCTGTGGTGCCATGATCCGGCTTTGACCGGGCTGCTGCAGCCCGGCGCACTGGCGATCTTGTGTGGCGGCGCGGTCGCCCGCGCCATCCCGATGCCGCGCCGGGCCTAAGCGGTCAGACCTTCCGGCTCGGGCAGGCCATGCGCCCGGCAGCAGGCCGTCAGCGTATTGGCCAAGAGGCACGCGATGGTCATCGGCCCCACCCCGCCCGGCACCGGCGTGATCGCCCCCGCCACTGCCGAAGCAGAGGCAAAATCGACATCGCCGACCAGGCGGGTCTTGCCGTCGCGCTCCACCCGGTTGATGCCGACGTCAATCACCGTGGCACCCGGTTTCACCATATCTCCGCTGATCATCTCTGGCCGGCCGACCGCGGCCACCAGAATATCCGCGCCCCGGCACACCGCCGCCAGATCGCGGGTGCGCGAATGCGCAATCGTCACCGTGCAGCTGTCGCCCAGCAAAAGCTGCGCCATCGGCTTGCCCACGATGTTGGACCGCCCGACCACCACCGCCGTCATTCCCGCCAAAGAGCCGTGATAGGCCCGTAGCATCATCAGACAACCCAGCGGCGTGCAGGGCACCATCGCCTTTTGCCCGGTCCCCAGCAGCCCGACGTTCGAGATGTGGAACCCGTCCACATCCTTGGCCGGGTCGATCGTGTTGATGACCAGATCGGCGTTCACATGCCCCGGCAGCGGCAGCTGCACCAGAATGCCATGCACCTTTGGGTCGGCATTCAGCGCGCGTACCAGCGCCAGCAGATCCGCCTCTGACGTATCCGCCGCCAGCTTGTGCTCAAAGCTGATCATCCCGGCCTCGACCGTCTGCACGCCCTTGTTGCGGACATAGACCTGTGACGCCGGGTCTTCCCCCACCAGCACCACCGCCAGCCCCGGCACAACGCCATGCTCTTCGGACAGCCGCGCCACATGGGACGCCACGCGCGCCCGCACACCCGCGGCAAAGGCCTTGCCGTCAATCACCACTGCTGACATCTCACCCGTCCTTTCGCATCGAATCCGGGCCAAGCCGGTTTTCCTCGCGCGCGATGGACCAGTCGATCAACCGCCGCCACAGCTTTTCCACCAGCTCGGGCGGCAGGCCATAGGCTGTCGCATGGCGGCGCACATTGGTCACCACCTCTTCGACCCGCGAGCCGATGCGCGCAGGCAGATCCACCTCGGCCTTGATCTCGGCGGCGCGGTCGATATAGCCCGCACGTTCGGCGAGCAGCCGGACCAGCGCTTCATCCAGCCGGTCAATCTCGGCCCGGATGTGGACCATGGTTTCACACTCGGCAGGTTTGCGCATAAGACCCTTCCCGTTCAGATGCCCCGACATAAAGCGCCGCCCGACAAAGGGCAACGCGGGGATTTGCCTCAGAGCGACCGTGACAGCCGTTCAGAACAGACCTTCGACATCGCCATCCGCGTTCAGCCGGATCACCTCTGCGCTCGGCACCCGGGGCAGGCCGGGCATGGTCATGATCTCGCCGCAGATCGCCACGACAAACCCCGCCCCCGCCGACAACCGTACCTCGCGCAGCGGGATGGTATGGCCCACCGGCGCGCCGCGCACGGTCGGATCGGTGGTAAAACTGTATTGCGTCTTGGCAATGCAAACCGGCAAAGCGCCGTAACCCGCAGCCTCCCAGACTTTCAGCTGATCCAGAACCGCCTTGTCGGCCACCACCGCCCCGGCGTGATAGATCCGCTTGGCAATCGTCTCGATCTTGGCAAACAGCGGCATGTCGTCAGGGTACAGCGGCGCGAAATCGGCAACGCCACTTTCGGCCAGATCCACCACCTTGCGCGCCAGATCCTCGATCCCCGCGCTGCCTTGGGCCCAATGTTTGCACAGGATCGCCTCGGCCCCCTGCGCCGCCACATAGTCTTTGACCGCCTGGACCTCGGCCTCGGTATCGGTGGTGAAATGGTTGATCGCCACCACCACCGGCACGCCAAACCCCTTTACGTTGGCGATGTGGCGGCCAAGGTTGGGGCAGCCTGCCTGCACCGCCGCCACATTCTCGGCCCCAAGGTCGGCCTTGGCCACACCGCCGTTCATCTTCATCGCCCGCACCGTGGCGACAATCACCGCCGCCGCTGGCCGCAAGCCCGCCTTGCGGCACTTGATGTCAAAGAACTTTTCCGCCCCCAGATCGGCACCGAACCCGGCCTCGGTCACCACATACTCGCCCAGCTTCAGCGCGGTCGTGGTGGCGATCACCGAGTTGCAGCCATGCGCGATATTGGCAAACGGGCCGCCATGCACAAAGGCCGGGTTGTTCTCCAGCGTCTGCACCAGATTGGGCTGCATCGCGTCTTTCAGCAGCACCGTCATCGCGCCATCGGCCTTGAGGTCGCGCGCCGTCACCGGGGTTTTCGCGCTGGTATAGGCCACCACGATATCGCCCAGCCGCCGTTCCAGATCGTCCAGATCCCGGGCGAGGCACAGAATGGCCATCACCTCCGACGCCACCGTGATGTCAAACCCGGTCTGGCGCGGATAGCCGTTCGACACGCCGCCAAGGCTGGTCACCACATCGCGCAAGGCGCGGTCGTTCATATCCATCACCCGCCGCCACACGATGCGGCGCGCGTCCATGTCCAGCGTATTGCCCCAGTAGATGTGGTTGTCGATCATCGCCGCCAGCAGGTTGTGCGCGCTGGTGATCGCGTGGAAATCGCCGGTGAAATGCAGGTTCATCTCTTCCATCGGCACGATCTGCGCCATGCCGCCACCCGCAGCGCCACCTTTCATACCGAAATTCGGGCCAAGCGAGGCTTCGCGGATACAGACCACCGCGCGCTTGCCGATCCGGTTCAGCCCGTCGCCAAGCCCAACCGTCGTCGTGGTCTTGCCCTCGCCCGCCGGGGTCGGGTTGATCGCGGTCACCAGAATCAGCTTGCCATCGGGACGGCCCCGCAAAGAGGCGATAAAGCCTTGCCCGACCTTGGCCTTGTCATGGCCATAGGGCAGCAGATCGGCCTCAGGTATTCCCAGTTTCGCGCCGATCCCTTGAATGGGCAGCTTTTTCGCCGCGCGGGCGATCTCGATATCGGATGGTAGTGCCATGTCTCTCTCCCAGGGTCAGGCTTGCACCTTTTTGCGGCGCTTGGGCCCAGTGTTACCGGGGCAAATGCTCGCGACACAGGCATTTCCGACCTGTCGCCTGCAAAAAATCGCCGCTAACGCGCCGCAAACCGCTATCCGCGCCGTGCGTCGGCCAGATGCGCCCAGACCGGCTGGTCGGGGACATACAAGGAAATCGCCTCTCCCAGACTAAAAACCCCTTCCCGCTCCACCCAGGCGGTGATGCCGCGCCGTCCGTTGGCCGCCGTCTTGAACCTGGCGCCAAAGCCGGGATGCGTCGCCTCGATCGGTTTGCCGGGCAGCACGCAGGGGCGGTTTTCCATATCCACCACCAGCGTCGCCCCCGCCGCGCCCTGCAACCGTGACGACGGCGGCAGATGCGAGAAATCCGGCAGGCCTTCGATCACCATCGTCGCGCCCACCAGCGCCGGGTCCAGCGCCGCCAGCCCCATGCGCTGCGCGATCTGCGCCAGATCCTCTGCCCCCATCACTGAAAACTGCCGCGTGTTGCGGATCACCGTGTCGCGCGGATAAAGCGCCTTGACCCGGCTGCATGCAGGCCGCGTAAGCCCGCCATGCGCCTCGCCCATTGGCCCGTCAAAATGCGCGCGCAACGTTGCCACCGGCTCTGCCTGCAACTGCCGCGCCCGGTCGGGCACCACGCCCAGCCAGACGATCCGCCCCACAAAGCCGGTCGGTTTCAAAGCCGCCATTGCCCACCCCTTTTGCGCAAATGAAAACCCCCGGCGCCGTCAGGCTCCGGGGGTATGTCACATCAACCAGATGTCAGGCCGTCGGCTCCGGCTCCAGCCCGCCAGTGGTTTTCGGCTTCAGCTTCGGGATCGACGGAATGGCCGTCAGCCCCCCACCCGAAGCCGGCTTGTCGGCATCATCGCCGCCGCCCAGTTTTTCACCGGCAACCACCTTTTTGATCTCGTCGCCGGTCAGGGTTTCATATTCCAGCAGACCCTGCGCCAGCCGCTCGAACTCGGTATTCTTCTCCAGCAGGATACGCCGTGCGGTCTCATAGCCTTCGTCGATCAGGCGTTTCACTTCCTGCTCGATCAACCGTTTGGTTTCGGCCGACACCGAGAACCCGCCGGTATTGCCGGAATAGCCCTCAGCCGCTTCGGCATAGTCGATATTGCCGACCACATCCGACATCCCCCAGCGCAGCACCATGGCGCGCGCCAGAGCCGAGGCTTGCTGGATGTCGCCCGAAGGGCCATTCGACACCGAATCCTCGCCCCATTTGATGATCTCTGCGGCTTTTCCGGCCATAGTCATCGCGATGCGCTGTTCGCACTGATCGCGGTGCCAGTTCAGACGGTCCATCTCCGGCAGGCTCATCACCATGCCCAAAGCACCGCCGCGCGGAATGATCGTTGCCTTGTAGACCGGATCACACTTCGGCAAAGCCATCCCTACAACCGCGTGGCCAGCTTCGTGATAGGCGGTCATTTCCTTCTGGTCCTGCGTCAGCACCATGCTGCGACGCTCGGCCCCCATCATCACCTTGTCTTTGGCATTCTCGAAATCGTCCATCGCAACAAAGCGACGGCCAATACGCGCGGCCATCAAAGCCGCCTCATTCACAAGGTTCATCAGATCGGCGCCCGAAAATCCGGGCGTGCCGCGCGCAATCGTGCGCAGATCAACATCCGGCCCCAGAGGTACCTTGCGGGCATGAACGCCCAGGATCTTCTCACGCCCTTTGATGTCAGGATTCGGCACGTGAATCTGGCGGTCAAACCGGCCCGGACGCAGCAAGGCAGGGTCCAGCACGTCTTTGCGGTTGGTGGCGGCGACGATGATCACACCCTCATTCGCCTCAAAACCGTCCATCTCGACCAGCAGCTGGTTCAGCGTCTGTTCACGTTCATCATTGCCGCCGCCGATGCCAACGCCACGGGCACGGCCCACAGCGTCGATCTCGTCGATAAACACGATGCAGGGCGCGTTCTTTTTTGCCTGTTCGAACATGTCGCGCACCCGACTGGCACCGACGCCCACGAACATCTCGACAAAATCAGAGCCCGAGATGGTAAAGAACGGCACCCCGGCCTCACCGGCAATTGCGCGGGCCAGCAGGGTCTTACCTGTCCCGGGCGGGCCAACCAGCAGGGCACCCTTGGGAATCTTGCCGCCCAGACGGCTGAATTTCTGCGGGTTGCGCAGGAATTCAACAATTTCTTCCAGCTCTTCCTTGGCCTCGTCAATCCCGGCCACGTCGTCAAATGTCACCCGGCCATGCTTTTCGGTCAGCAATTTGGCGCGCGATTTGCCAAAGCCCATCGCCCCGCCTTTGCCGCCGCCCTGCATCCGGTTCATGAAGAAGATCCAGACCCCGATCAGCAACAGGAACGGCAGGAAGGTCATCAGGATCGACACAAATCCCGATTGCTGCTGCGCCTCGGCCCGCACTTCAACACCGGCGGCAACCAGCCGGTCGGTCACATCGGTGCCCTGCGGCACGATGGCGGCATAGGTATTGCCGTCGCGCCCCCGCACCTGCAGCCGTTCGCCGTCGATGACCACGCTGGTCACTTCCCCGGAATCCACCCGCTGCACGAAATCCGAATAGGAGATCTGCCGCGACGAGGTGGTGGCCTGATTGCCACTGAATAGATTGAACAGCGCCAGGATCAGAAAAAACAGAACGACCCAGAAAGCGATATTTCGTGCATTGCCCACGCAAGCGTCTCCTCACATGTCCGCCTGCCCGAACGGAGCGGCGGTCTTGCCTCCTAAGATAGACAGAACGGCGCGGGGTTCAATGCGATAACAGGAATAAGCCAAAACCTGCCGTCAATGTCGCAGCAAATTCTTTACCAAACGTTAATCCTGATCCGAGCCCCGGGGCCGCCAGCAGCCGGTCACCCTCCCAGACCCCCGGCGTGACCAGTGCGGCCTCGCGCGCAATCCCCGCCGCGCGCCAGTCCGGCAGCTGCGCCAGCCCCTGCACGCCGACCGCCCGCACCACGCCCGCACCCGGCCCCGTCACCCGCCAGCGCCCGTCCCACACCGCGCCCAAAGCCACGTCCGGCCCCAGTGCGCGCGGCTCGCGCAGCAAGAGCGCGCAGCCCTTGCGATGCACCAACCGGCAGCCCCACAGCGTGCAATCCCGCCCGTCGCGCAGGCCCTGTACCATCCGGCCAAGCGCTTCGGCACGCGGTGGATAGTCCGCCCCCGACAGCCACATCAGCCCCGCCTGCACCAGCCGCCGCGCCAGCTCGTCGGGCAATGCGGCAAAGCCCGCCCGGTCCAGCTCCAGCGCGCCCGCCCGTTCACCCACCAGCCGTTCAGCCGCCTCGGCCGCCAGCCCGCGCAGGTCGGCCTGCACCGCCGCCAGATTGCGCGCCACTGCTGCCAGCCCCGGCGCGGTGATCCCCACAGCAGCCAGACCCGCCAGCGCGCCCCGCATCTTCACCCGGTCAAAGGCCAGATCCTCATTGCTCGGGTCATCCACAAACCACAGCCCGCGCCGCTGCAAGAACCCGCGCAGCGCCGCCCGCGTCACCGCCAGCAAAGGCCGGTGAAACGCCACACCCCCCTGCTGCCACCGGGGCCGCATCCCCGCCAGCCCGTCCAGCCCCGCCGCCCGCGCCAGGCCCAACAGCACCGTCTCAGCCTGATCATCCGCCGTATGCGCCACCAGCACCGCGCCAATGCCCTGCCGTTGCGCCCAATCGGCCAGCAGGCCATAGCGCGCGCGCCGCGCCGCTGCCATCAGATTGCCTTCGACCGCGCCATGCTGCCAGACCAGCACCTCATGCGGCAGTCCCAGCCCGGCGCACATCTGCCCCACCCGCGCCGCCTCTGCCGCCGCCGCGGCGCGCAGACCATGATCCACCGTCGCCACCGCCAAAGGCCGCTGCGCCACCGCCTGCATCAGATGCAGCATCGCCATCGAATCGCCGCCGCCAGACACCGCCAGCCCGACGACACCCTGCCCCGGAATCAATGAAAGCGCCCGACGGGCGCTTTCAGTCAGATCAAGGTCGGGCATACTCCGGTCCGGGTCGCTCACTGGCATTGATACCCTTGCATCGCCACCTGTGCCTGCGTCGCGGCAAGACTGCCCGGATAGCGCGTGCCCACCTCGGCCAGCGTTACGCAAGCCTCTGGCGTCTGCCCCAGCACACCCAGCGCCTCCCCCAGCTTCAGCAGCGACTCGGCGGCAAACTGGCCGTCAGGATTCGCCGAAAACGACTCCAGATAGGCCCGCGCCGCATTCGAGGTTTCCCCCAGCTGCACCAGAGCTTCCCCCCGGCTGAACTGCGCCTCCTGGCTCAGCGGCGAGCCAGGATAGGATTGGGTAAAGGTCGCAAAGAGGTCCGCGGCGGTGCGAAAGTCACCTTGACCGAGCACCGCCCGGGCCCGGTCAAAATCCGCCTGCTCGCCAATCGCCAGCTCTACCCCGCCCGTCACCGGGCCGGTCGGCTCTTCGATCACCACCGCATTGGGCGATTGCGCCGGGGCCGCTGCCCCACCGCCGGTATCCCCGCCCAACAGCGGCGTGGTGCCCACGGTGGCAATATCGCAGCCCGGAGTCACTTCGCACAGCCGGAATTCCAGATCGCCGATCCGGTTGGTGCCATCGCTGACCACCCGGTTCAGCCGCAGCTCGATCTCTTCGGCCCGCGCGGTCAGCCGCGACAGTTCCGCTTCCATCGCATCCATCCGCTGCAGGGCCGAGCCACCGGCCAGCGCGCCGCCTGCGGCCCCGGTCTGCACCAGCTCCGCCTTCAGCCCGTTGAACGCGGCAGAAAGCGAACCCAGCTCTGCCCGGATATCCGCCAGCGTTTGCGGGTTGGTCTGCGAAAACGCAGGCCCCGCCATCAACACCAGTGCCGTAAAGGCCGCACGCAGCATCCGCTTACGCCCCCGCGCCCATCGACAGCACCGTGACCGAACGACGGTTCTGCGAATAGCAGGCCTCGGTCGAACACACTTCAATCGGGCGCTCTTTGCCATAGCTCACGGTGCGCATGCGCCCCGCAGGAACACCTTGCGAAATCAGGTAGTTCTGCACCGCAGCCGCCCGACGCGCGCCCAGCGACAAGTTGTATTCCCGCGTGCCCTGCTCATCGGCATGGCCCTCGATGATGACGGCATAAGAGGCGTTGGTCATCAGCCATTGGGCCTGCCCGCTCAGCACCTGACGGCCCTGATCGGTCAGCGTGTGCTGATCCACCGGGAACAGCACGCGGTCGCCGACGCGCTGGTTGAAATAGGCGATCGACTGCGGGTTGTTCGGATCACCCAGACCGGTCGTGTCCACGAAACCGCCATTCATGCCGCCCGCGCCCCCTGCGCTGCCCGCTCCGGCACCACCAGCGCCAAAACGGTCAGGGTTGTTACAGGCTGCCAGCCCAAAGGCAGCGACAAGGAGAAGGGCCTTGGGAAGAAGCGACATATTCAGTTTCCTTTATTCCTGGCTCGATTGGCCATGATCTTATCAGAGTTTGCGCGCCCTGTGAATCGGGCGCGCCAGTTCAGCTCAAGGCAGCAGCGGCGACCACGCCGGGTCTGATGCGGCACCGTCCGTCGGGATCTGGCGCAGATTGCGCCCGGAAATATCCACCGAATACAGCGCCGCCGAGCCGCCCGCGCCGCTGGTTTCGCGGGTGAACATGATCACCCGGCCATTCGGGGCCCAGGTCGGGCCTTCATCCAGGAACGACGCCGTCAGCAACCGCTCTTCCGAGCCGTCGGTGCGCATCACGCCGATGTGGAACCGGCCCTGATGCTGCTTGGTAAAGGCGATCATGTCACCGCGCGGCGACCAGACCGGGGTGCTGTAGCGCCCCTGGCCGCCCGAAATCCGCCGCGCCTCACCGCCACTTGCGGGCATGATATACAGCTGCTGAGTGCCCGAGCGATCCGATTCAAACACGATCTGGCTGCCATCCGGGCTGAAACTCGGCGCAGTCTCAATCGACGGCGCATTGGTCAGCTGGCTCAGGTTCCCCGAGCCGAGGGTCAGCATGTAAAGGTCAGAGTTGCCACCGCGCTCCAGCGAGAATACGACACGCCCGCCATCCGGCGAAAACCGTGGCGCAAAGGTCATCGTGCCCTGCTGCTCGGCCAGGGTCTGCGTGCGCAAAGACCCCACATCCATCAACGTGATACGCGGAAAACCGGTCGCATAGCTGGTGTACAGAATCCGGTCTCCGGTGGGCGAGAATCGCGGGGCCAGCACGATGGACGAGCTGTCGGTCAGGTACTGCACGTTGGCGCCGTCGTAATCCATCACCGCCAGCCGCTTCAACCGCTGGTTCTTTGGCCCGGATTCGCTGACAAACACCACGCGCGTATCAAAATACCCGCCCTCGCCGGTGATCCGGCTGTACGCAGCATCGGCCACCTTATGCGCCATCCGCCGCCAGGTCTGGGTGGTGCCGGCAAATTGCAGCCCCTCACCCAGTTGCTGGCCGCTGAACACGTCAAACAGCCGGAACTTCACCACGATCCGGTCGCCCGAAACTGTCACCGCCCCGGTGATCACCGCCTGCGCGTTGATCGCCTTCCAGTCCTCATACCCGATCGAATTGTCAAAGCTGCTCACGCGGGCAATATGCGCCTCGCGCGGGATCTCGCGGAACAACCCGGTGCCAGACAGATCGCTGGCAATCACACGGGCGATGTTACGGGCATATTCCCCCGCACCGCCCTCATCGACAAAATCGGGCACAGCAAACGGCAGCGGTTCGATCACCCCTTCGGTGATCTCTATCCTGAGCGGCCCCGATTGCGCTTGTGCCGGGGTCTGCACGCCGGACAGGGCCATCAAGGCAATGGCCAGAACGGGGGCCAGAACCGGCGCAAGGGCGGGAATCAGAAAGCGTTTTACTGTCATCATGGCCTCGGGTTGTCCTCGGTCTGTTGCGGGCAGCATAGCGCAGCCATCGCCGGGGTCAGGGAGAAAAGGAACAGGGATCGCTCCGTTTCGGCAAAATCTGGCGTAAACGTGATCATCGCATCCGCATCCCATCCGGGTTGAACACAAGCTCCATCTCGCGCCACTGGTCATATTTGTCGGCCGGCAGCGGGAAACCGCGCGCGCCGCAGCGGATAATCGCCCGCCGCGCCGCTTCAAACGCGCCACGCGCGCCCGCCTCGGTGCCCCCGGTCGCGTCGATCATGCGGATCGAACCGGCATCCGGCACTCCGTTCTGCGCAACAGAGACATAAACCACCACCGTCGTACGCAAGGCATCCGACGACAACGAGCCGACATTCCAGCACTGCTGTACCGCCACACGCAACGCATCCCGCTCGCCGCTGGTCATTGGCGGGCCCTGCGGCGCATTGGTCGCCCCGCCGGTCGGGGCTGGTGTCTCTGCCGCCAAAGCTTCGGCCAGCGCTGCCGCCACGGCATCGGCATTGGTGTCGGGTGTCGGCGTGGGCGCGGGATCTGGCGTTGTCGCCGCCGCCGTCTCTCTCGGCGGCGCTTCACTGCGCACCGGGCGGCCCCGTGGGCGCGGGCTGCTGGGCGGTGCGCCAGAGGCCACGACCTGCTCATTCTGATTGGCCTCGGTCTCCAGCACCGTGCCCGCCTCTTCCGGCTGGGCCTCGGGCTGTTCCGGCTCCACCACCTCGGGCGTCTCCACCGGGTCCGGCGTCACCGCCTCGACCGGGGCCTCGGCCACTTCGACCGCAGGCTCGGGCGCATCCACCGGCACCGGAGCCACGCGCGGCGCGGGCTTGGGCCGGGGGCTGGCGGTTGGCGGCAAAGGCACCTCGGGGATCGGGTCCGGGTCCACTGGCAAGGGCAAAGCATCCGCCACGCCGTTGTTTTCCGGCAACGGCTCGGGCACAGGTTCCGGCTCCGGCACGGGTTCAGGCTCGGCAACCGGCGCAGGCTCCGGCAAGTCCGGCACCACCGGCGGCGGCGGCTCGACCACCGGCTCTGGCTCCGGCTGCGCCGCAGGCGGCTCTGGCGCGGGTTCCGGCGCAGGCGCAGGCTCCGGCGTTGACGGCGCTGCCGCCACCATCGCGTCAAACTCCGCCGCCGAGATCAGCGATACCTCCGCCACCTCGACCGGCGGGGCATCCTTGCGTGTAAACAGCCAATCCCCCAGCATCACCCAGAGGATCAAAGCCGCATGGCCAGCGCCGGAAATGAGGGTGCCCGTCTGCATTGCGCGTGCGTTTTCCCAATCGGCCTTAGTTGCCGCTGCCGTTCATCGCAGGCCCGTCCGTATCGGTCACCAGACCGATGGAATTGAACCCGCCCGCATTCAGCGCGCCCATGACTTCCGCCACCCGCTGATAGGGGATCGCCCCATCGGCACGCAAAAACACCTTGTTGCTGCTCCGCTCTGCCGCAATCGCCGTCAACCGCAGAATCAGCTCTGCGACCGGCACATCGGTGGTCTGGATCAGGGTCCGCCCGTCCGCCGTCAGCGTGATGGTCAGCGGCTCTTCCTGCTCAGTCGGCAAGGCACTGGCGGCGGTGCGCGGCAGTTCTACCGGAACCCCCACCGTCAGCATCGGCGCAGCCACCATGAAGATGATCAGCAGCACCAGCATCACGTCAACAAAAGGCGTGATGTTGATCTCATTCATCGCCGCCGACTTGCCGCGACGACGACGGCCCGTCCCGCCGCCCGATCTCTGCTGAACCCCACCCGCCATGGCTCAGGCGTCCAGCTGGCGCGACAGGATGGTCGCGAATTCATCGGCAAAGCTTTCATAGCCGCCCAAGATCCGCTCACTGTCCGAGTTAAGCTTGTTGTAGAACACCACCGCCGGAATGGCGGCAACCAGACCGATGCCGGTCGCCAGCAGCGCCTCGGCAATGCCGGGGGCCACAACGGCAAGGTTGGTGTTCTGGCTGATGGCGATCTGCTCGAACGCGTGCTTGATGCCCCAGACCGTCCCGAACAGCCCGATGAACGGCGCAGTTGCGCCGGTGGTCGCAAGAAACGACAACCCGGTGTTCAGCCGCTCGCTCTCCCGCGCGATGGCCACATTCATCGCCCGGTCGATCCGGGCCTGCGCGCCCGCGATCAGCGCCCCATCCTGCCGGTGGCTGCGCCGCCATTCCATCATCCCGGCGGCAAAGATCTTTTCGCTCGCCCCCTCGGGCGTCGGCCCGATCTTTTCAAACAGCTCGTCCAGCGGCTCGCCCGACCAGAACGCGCGGTCGAACACCTCGGCCTCCCGGCGCGCGGCACGATAGATGATATGGCGTTGCACGATGGTCGCCCAGGACCAGAACGACATCACCATCAGCATCAGCATGACGACCTTCACCGTCAGCGTTGCGCGTGCAAAAAGGGCGATCAAGGAGAAATCAATCTCCTGCGCCATCGCAAGGGTTTCGGTTTCCATTACGCCTGCTCTTGTTATCGGGGCCTTGTTGACCGCCTGTTAGCAGTGATTCTATCCGGATTTGAAGCGGATTGCCAACACAACTGCGTCACAAGGCGGCAGATCGCTGAAACATCCTGTAACAGCCAAAGCGCGCGGCTCTGCTCCGAAAGTGTGCAGGCGAGCAGATGTATGGGGCAGCAACGGCTGCTTTGCGGGACGGAGCGGACGTTGAGTACATCTGAACCAGTGTCCGCTTGCGTACTACGACAGCAGCTTGCGCCTTGGTAGAAAGTGGTTCAGAAATCTTGGCATGGAACCATTTGCCTTAGCGATCTTTGCCTCCGCCCTGATTCTGAATGCTGGGACCCCTGGGCCCTCGATTGCTGCCCTTGTCTCACGTGTAATTTCGCGTGGCTGGGCCGATGTAGCACCCTTTCTCGCTGCTATGTGGATCGGAGAAATCATCTGGTTGTCGTTCGCAATGGCGGGCCTTGCAGCATTAGCCGAGACATTTCACGGGGCTTTCTTGATCCTGAAGTACTTAGGAATAGCCTATCTGATCTATCTAGCCTGGAAGATGTGGACCGAGCCTGTGAACACCGATGCGGCGTCATTGCCCAAACGGCAATCGGCGGGGGCTATGTTTTTTGCCGGGTTTGCGCTGACTTTGGGTAATCCGAAAATTATGGTCTTCTACCTCGCGTTGTTGCCGTCATTTATTGATCTTACACAACCGAGTTTGGGCCTTTGGGCGATTATTGCTGCCGTCACAGTTGCAAGTTTGGCTGTGGTTGATCTCTTTTGGATTGTATTGGCACATCACGCTCGTTCGTTCCTGAAAACGCCCAAGGCGATCCGGGTTGCGAACCGCATCGGTGCGACTGCGCTCGCCGGCGCTGCGGGCGTCATAGCTTCAAGGTAATCGCATGGCTCTCGAAGGTATAGCGAGCAAACACATCGCTTCTCTGAGTTTCAAGTTCGAGCCACCATTGCCAGGGGAGTTCATCAGGTTTCGCGCAGCTTGCGGCTGGGGAGAAATCGGAGAAGACACGGCGCGCGCTGCATTGAACGCGAGCCTGCTCGCCGTGACATGTCGGTCTGGCGAAAAGCTTGTAGGTTGCGCTCGCGTCGTGGGTGATGGGGTCTTATACTTCTACATTCAAGACGTCATCGTCAGTTCAGATTGGCGCGGCCACGGGATTGGCAAAAGGATAGTGAGCCTCCTGATGGAACGCCTGGAGGAGCGTGCGCCGAACGGTGCCACCATTGGTCTAATGGCTGCGGCTGGGAAAGAGCTCTTTTATGAACAGTTCGGATTTCAAGCCCGGCCGACAGATCGCCTCGGCGCTGGCATGACGCAGTTTGTCAAAAAGAGTACCTAAGACAAATTCCCAAAAGCTGTCATTCATGCATCACGCAGCATTGGTCAAAATGGGCTCCAAACCGCCGCACACCCGGCACTTGCAAATGCCCCACAAATCACCATGAAAAGCTGCCGTCCATCCCCTTGATGACCCCGGTACAGCCCGGACGCGATCTTATCTCAGAAACCGCCCGCTTCACCCCCAATCGTTAAAGCTTCCCTAAAACCAAATCGTAACCCCTTGATTTTACGCGCGCCATCACCTTTCCCCCTGTGTTACACGCCCCCCTGTAACACTGCCCTCACCCCGGCCGGTATCCGCACCGCCCCCATCCCGGCCCCCACGCAGACCAGCACCACACGGGCCGCAAACAGCCGCTCTTCCCCGCGCCAGACCGCCTGATCCAGCACGATCTTCGCGCCCCCCAGCTCGACCAGTTCCGTGGTCACGGCCAGCAGATCGTCAAACACCGCGGGCCGCAGATAATCCGCCTCCACCCGTCGCACGGCAAAGACGATGCCCTGCTCCGCCCGAAGCCGTGCCTGATCGACCCCACAGACCCGCACCCATTCACTGCGGCCGCGCTCGATGAATTTCAGATAGTTGGCGTAATAGACGATCCCCGCCAGATCTGTATCCTCGTAGTAAACCCGGACTTCAAACCGATGCGTCACACCCGTCCCCTTTTTCCAATCCCACGGAACCCGCCCCGCCGCGCCACGTTGTTCCCCGCCCCGACCCGGAGTCCCCCATGCACCGCACCGCCCTTCTGCTCGCCCTGACCCTCGCCACCCCGAGCCATGCCGAAGAAGTCGGCCGCGTCGGCGTCGACTGGGTCGGCAACGACATCATCATCGAAAGCGTGGCCGACCCCAAAGTGCAAGGCGTCACCTGCCACCTCGCCTATTTCGACCGCTCGCTGATCGACCGGCTTTCCAACGGCAACTGGTTCGAAGACCCGTCCTATTCCGCCGTCGATTGCGTGCAGACCGGCCCAATCACCATCGGCGATATTGATGACGACGAAAGCGGCGAGACCGTGTTTTCCGAACGCCAGTCGCTGATCCTGAAATCCCTGCGCATCACGCGGATTTATGACGCAAAGAACAACGCCCTGATCTACCTCGCCCACGCCAACGAACTGACCCAAGGCTCGGGCAAGATGTCGATCTCGGTCATTCCCGTTCCTCCGGCAAACTGATCCGCGCCGCCAGCCGCAACGCGTGGCTGGCATCGCGCGCCACCACCGGCATCATCGGATTATAGGCCGCCCGGATCACCCCGGCGATGTCGGGCTTCAGCACAGCCGCACCCTCCAGCATTCCCAAAGGCGATGCCCCGGCAAAGGCCCGCTCGCTCCATGACAAAACCGCCTGAACAGCCTGCGACAGCGCCAGAGTCTCGGCGGGCAGGTCACTCAGATGGGCATCCATCCGCACAAACACGAAACAGGCCTTGATCGCCCCCGCCGCGTCAAACCGGAACACCCGGTACTGGTTGGCCTCTGCCGCCTCCAGCCGGTCCAGCAGCGCGGGCAGACCTTCGATCAGCCGGTCCAGACCGGGCACCCCGCGCAGTTCATCCCAGTCGCGCACGAAAAACAGCATCAGGTTTGCGCCCAATTCCGGATCGGTCTCGTCGATCCTGTGCCCGGCCAAGGCCACCACCGCCTCGACCGCGCCCTTGATCACCCCCAGCGTGGCGTCATCCACCCCGAACACCACCGGCACAATCGGCCGCCCCCAGCGGGCGCAGAGATAGCTGCCGTCGCCGCGTGTGAACAAAGCCCCGATCTGATCCGCGTCCATATCCGCCCCCATTTCGCTGCCCCGCCCTTACCGCCGCCAGCCACCACAGACAACGCCCCCGCATTGCTGCTTTCAAAATACTCCCGCCGGAGGCATCCGAAGCCGCCGCCCGCGCTGGACTCGAAAGCCCGGAACCCCGATATAGACCCCATGTCCCTGCCACCCGGTTTCCTTGATGAATTGCGCACCCGGATCTCGCTCTCACAAGTCGTGGGGCGCAAGGTCACCTGGGACATGCGCAAATCAAACATGGCCAAGGGCGACTGGTGGGCCCCCTGCCCGTTCCATCAGGAGAAATCCGCCAGCTTTCATGTCGATGACCGCAAGGGGTTTTACTATTGCTTCGGCTGCCATGCCAAAGGCGATGTGCTGACCTTTATCAAGGAGTCCGAAAACACCGGCTTCATGGAGGCGGTGGAGATTCTGGCCCGCGAAGCCGGGATGCAGATGCCCGCCCGCGACCCGCGGGCGGCGGAAAAGCAGGATCACCGCACCCAGCTGGCGCAGGTGATGGAAGAGTCGGTGAAATGGTTCCGCCTGCAACTGAAAACCGGCGCCGCCGCCGAGGGCCGCGCCTATATCGCCAGACGCGGCCTGTCCGACGCGGCCATCGACAGATGGGAAATCGGCTTTGCCCCCGACGCCCGGCAGGCGCTGTTCACCACGCTGGTCCAGAAGGGCTTTGCTGCCGATCTGATTGTCGCATCCGGCGTCTGTGCCAAAGCCGATGACGGATCAATCTATGACCGATTCCGCGGCCGCATCATCTTTCCGATCCGCGATGCGCGGGGCCGCGCGATCAGCCTTGGTGGCCGCGCGATGGACCCGAATGCCCGGGCAAAATACCTCAACGGCCCGGAAACAGAGCTGTTCGACAAAGGCCGCAACCTGTTCAACCACGCCCCGGCGCGCGAGGCGGCGGGCAAGGGCCAGCCGTTGATCGTGGCCGAAGGCTATATGGATGTGATCGCCCTGTCCGAGGCCGGGTTTCAGGCCACCGTCGCCCCCCTCGGCACCGCCGTCACCGAAGATCAGCTGCGTCTGATGTGGCGCATCGCCGATGAGCCGGTCATCGCGCTGGATGGCGACACGGCGGGTATCCGGGCCGCCCTGCGGGTCATCGACCTGGCGCTGCCGCTGCTGGAGGCGGGCAAGGGTCTGCGCTTTGCCGTGCTACCGCCGGGGCTGGACCCGGATGATCTGATCAAGCAGCAGGGCGCGCCCGCGATGCAAAAGGTGATCGACACCGCCCAGCCGATGGTCACCCTGCTGTGGCGGCGCGAGACCGAGGGCAAGAATTTCGACAGCCCGGAACGCAAGGCCGCGCTGGACAAGACCCTGCGCGCGGCCCTCAAACGCATCGCAGATCCGTCAATCCGGGGCCATTACGGCGAGGAGATCAAACGCCTGCGTGGCGATCTGTTCGGCACCAATGCCCGCCCCTTTGCCCCCTTCACCCCGCGCCCGCCGCGTGCGCCGTGGCAACCGGGCCAAAAGGGCAAACCGTTCCAGCCGATAGCACCAATGGCCAGCACAAAGCTGTCGCTGCTCGCCACCCCCGCCGATCTGGTGCAGGACACCCTGCGCGAGGCGGTGGTGCTGGCCGCCTGCATCCATCACCCCGGCCTGATCGCCCAGTTCGAATCGGCGCTGGAGCGGCTGGATTTCATCGGCCATGGGCATGACACGCTGCGCAGCCTGATTCTGTATCACCAGTCCGCGCCCGACCTGCGCGCGCTGCTGATGACCGAGGCGCCGCTGCCGACCGAAGCCGTACTGCTGCACCCCCATGTCCGCATCACCGCCGCCATCGGGCCCGACGCCCCGGACGACGCCGCCGAGCATTGTCTGGCCGAAGCCTTGGCCCGGTTGCAGGCTGATCGCGCGCACAGGCTTGAAATTGCCGATGCAGAAGACGATGTAACAGGCGTGGCTGACGAAGGCCTGACCTGGCGCGTGTCCAAAGCCGCCGAGGCCCGACACTCTGCCGCCCGCGGTCCACAGGATGCCAAGGGCGAATCAGTCATCGCACCGAATGGTGTGGAACTGGACCGTGATGAGCTGACCCGCGCCCGTTCGCTGCACGAGTCCATTGATTTCACCCGTGGCGGGCGTGGTGGTAAGCAATGAGTAACCCTTTTCCCGACCAATCGGGCAAGAAAATGCAGACTCCGACCTTTAACCCGGCGTGATTCGCGGTATTGATTCGGAAACGTCCGCACCGATTCGCCCTTCGCGCCCTCAAGGAGCACCCATGGCCCTGAAAGACACCGACGACGGCAAACCAGAAGCAGACGAGGCCGATGTCTCTCTCGACATGAGCCAGGCCGCCGTCAAGAAGATGATCGCCGACGCCCGGGAGCGTGGGTACATCACCTATGAGCAGCTCAATCAGGTCATGCCGCCGGAACAGGTGTCGTCGGAACAGATCGAAGATGTCATGTCGATGCTCTCTGAGATGGGCATCAATGTGATCGAGGATGACGAGGTTGAAGACGCCGATCCGGTGATCGGTGGCGATCTGGTCGAAACCACCTCTACCTCGCGCGAAGTCGCCGTTGCAGGCAGCACCACCGAAACGCTGGACCGCACCGATGACCCGGTGCGGATGTATCTGCGCGAGATGGGCAGCGTGGAACTGCTGTCGCGTGAGGGCGAAATCGCCATCGCCAAGCGGATCGAGGCCGGTCGCAACACGATGATCCTGGGTCTGTGCGAAAGCCCGCTGACCTTTCAGGCCATCACGATCTGGCGCGACGAACTGCTGAACGAAGATATCCTGCTGCGCGACGTGATCGACCTTGAGGCCACCTTTGGCCGCAGCCTTGACGGCGAAGGCGATGACGACATGGACGGCCCCATCGGCGCCCCCGGTCTGGACGGCGTCGATGTCGCCGCCGCCGCCCCCCGTCGCGCGGAGTCGTCAGAGCCGGAGCTGGATGCCGACGGCAACCCGCTGATGCGCAGCGATGATGACGATGATGATGACGAAGCGTCGAACATGTCGCTGGCCGCGATGGAAGCCGCGCTGAAACCAAAGGTTCTGGAAACCCTCGCCGTGATCGCCCACGATTATGGCAAGCTGGCCGACATGCAGGAAGCGCGGATGACCGCCACCCTGTCGGAAAAATCCCGCTTCTCCGCCACGGATGAGGCCGCCTATCAGAAACTGCGCTCGGAAATCGTGGTGCTGGTGAACGAGCTTCACCTGCACAACAACCGGATCGAAGCGCTGATCGACCAGCTTTACGGCATCAACCGCAAGATCATGACCATCAATTCGGGCATGGTCAAACTCGCCGATGCCGCCCGCATCAACCGCCGCGAATTCATTGACGAATATCAGGGCTATGAGCTGGACCCCAGCTGGTGTGACCGCATGGCCGCCAAGGGCGGTCGCGGCTGGCAGGCGCTGATGGAACGCTCGCGCGACAAGGTCGAAGAGCTGCGCGCCGAGATGGCCGTGGTCGGCCAGTACATCGGCGTCGACATTTCCGAATTCCGCCGCATCGTCAATCAGGTGCAGAAGGGCGAGAAAGAGGCGCGTCAGGCCAAGAAGGAAATGGTCGAAGCCAACCTGCGCCTCGTGATCTCCATCGCCAAGAAATACACCAACCGCGGCCTGCAATTCCTTGACCTCATTCAGGAAGGCAACATCGGCCTGATGAAGGCCGTCGATAAATTCGAATACCGTCGCGGCTATAAATTCTCCACCTACGCGACATGGTGGATCCGTCAGGCCATCACCCGGTCCATCGCGGATCAGGCCCGCACGATCCGGATTCCGGTCCACATGATCGAGACGATCAACAAACTGGTCCGCACCGGGCGCCAGATGCTGCACGAAATCGGCCGCGAGCCGACGCCGGAAGAATTGGCGGAAAAGCTGCAGATGCCGCTGGAAAAGGTCCGCAAGGTGATGAAAATCGCCAAAGAACCGATTTCGCTGGAAACCCCGATCGGCGACGAGGAAGACAGCCAGCTGGGCGACTTCATCGAAGACAAGAATGCGATCCTGCCGCTGGATTCGGCCATTCAGGAAAACCTGAAGGAAACCACAACCCGCGTTCTGGCCTCGCTGACCCCGCGTGAAGAACGCGTCCTGCGCATGCGCTTTGGCATCGGCATGAACACCGACCACACGCTTGAGGAAGTCGGCCAGCAGTTCTCGGTCACCCGCGAACGCATCCGCCAGATCGAGGCAAAGGCGCTGCGCAAGCTGAAGCACCCGAGCCGAAGCCGGAAGCTGCGGAGTTTCCTGGATCAGTGACCGTGGAACGCAAGGTAACGCCGCTGACCAAGGAACGTGCCTTTGCAACAATCCAGATTGTTGCAAAGGCTGCGTTATCAGGCGAGCAGGCGCTGACCTACTCCGACCTCGCGCGCAGGCTGGGTATGTCAAAGGTCAATGGCCAAGGGCTGAGCAGCTATCTGAACGAGGCCGCTGCAATGTGCGCCGAACACGGGCACCCCAATGTATCCGTATTGGTGGTTTCCAAGGAGAGCCTTGATCGGGGCGCGCCCATGCCGTCGGAAGGCTCATTTGCCGACGGTTTCTACGCGAGCACCGGGCTGACGCAGTCCGACATTCCTGCCGAACAGGATCGTGTCAGAGCCTACGATTGGCGATCTGTCAAAACCCTGGCCCTTGACTGAGTCCCGCAGCAGCGGCCAAAGCCCCCCTTCACGATCTTGGCCAGACCGGAGTATGCTCAATGACCTCATTCCTCTCCCGCCTCTTCGGCAAATCCGCCCCTGCGCCCGCCGCCGCAGAACCCATCCTGCACAACGACTTCCGCATCTACCCCGACCCGATCAAAGAGGGCAGCGGGTTTCGCATCGCGGCCCGCATTGAAAAGACCTTTGGCGACGAGGTCAAAACCCACCACTTGATCCGCGCCGACACAAGGGCCAGTCTGGATGAGGCGTCCGAAGCCTCGGTTGCCAAGGCAAAGCAGGCGATCGACCAGCTGGGCGACACGCTGTTCGGCTGAGCCTAAGCCGGATCAGCCTCCACCACCGTCTCCCAGGCATCTCCCATCGCCACGATGCAAGCCCGCCCGTCGGTGTAACTTTGCACCAGCGTCCAGTCGCCGCGCGGCGTGGTCCAGACCTCCATCATCATCTCCAGATTGCGGATCCCCTGCCCGGCCAGTCGCGCGCCGTATTGCAGGCTCAGGCGCTGCGTCATCTCGGCACGCGGCGCGCAGATCACCTCGGCAATCGGCGATTGCGCGGCCAGAGGCAGCGGCACCAGCAGCAGCGACAGGGCGAGTCGGATCCACATGCAGAAAACTGTAACACGGATGTGACGAATTCCAGCAGCCTGATCTATGGCCCGCACAGCCTTGCCTGAGTCCCCGACGCCACACATCCCCCCCCAGATCATGTGTCCGCAACTTCGCCCTAGCCCAGATCGCTGACTTCCCCCTATAGTTCGTGGATACATACCCGGGGCAACACCGGGACCAGAGGCAGGCACATCAACGAACAAGCGAGGAGGGGGCCAATGCGCTGCCCATTCTGCGGCAATATCGACACTCAGGTCAAAGACTCGCGTCCAGCCGAGGATCACGTCGCCATCCGGCGGCGACGGTTCTGCCCGGCCTGCGGCGGGCGTTTTACCACCTATGAGCGCGTGCAATTGCGCGACCTCGTGGTGATCAAATCCTCCGGCAAGCGCGAAGATTTTGATCGCGGCAAGCTGGAACGCGCGATCCGCATTTCCATGCAGAAACGCCCCATCGACCCCGAGCGCATCGACCAGATGATTTCCGGCATCGTCCGCAGGCTGGAATCCATCGGCGACACCGACATCCCGTCGCGCACCATCGGCGACATCGTGATGGAAAGCCTCGCGCGGATCGACACCGTGGCCTATGTCCGCTTTGCCAGCGTTTACAAAAACTTCCAGGCCGCCGACGATTTCGACAAATTCGTCAGCGAACTCCGGCCCGGAGAAAAAACCGAAGAGTGAACCCGACAGACGACACCCATATGGCCCATGCCCTCGCGCTTGCCGCGCGGGGGCTTGGCCGCACCTGGCCCAATCCTGCGGTGGGCTGTGTGATCGTGCGCGACGGTCGCATCCTGGGCCGGGGCTGGACCCAGCCGGGTGGCCGCCCCCATGCCGAACGCCGCGCGCTGGATCAGGCCGGCGATGCGCAGGGGGCAACCGCCTATGTCACGCTGGAGCCCTGCGCCCATCACGGCCACACCCCGCCCTGTTCCGAAGCGCTGATCGCCGCCCGGGTGGCCCGCGTGGTGACCGCCCTCACCGATCCTGACCCGCGTGTATCGGGCAAGGGGCATGACATGCTCCGCACGGCTGGCATCAAAGTCACAGAAAATATCCTTGCAGAACAGGCCACTCGCCTGAACGCGGGCTTTCTCAAGCGCATCACCCAAGGGCTGCCCTTCGTGACCCTGAAACTTGCCACCACTATCGACGGGCGCATCGCAACCGCCAGCGGTGAGTCGCGCTGGATCACCGGCCCGCAGGCGCGCCGCTTTGTGCACGGTCTGCGCCTGAGCCATGATGCGGTGATGGTCGGCTCCGGCACCGCCCGCGCCGATGACCCCGACCTGACCGCGCGCGACATCGGGGCCACGCATCAGCCGCTGCGCATCCTGCTGGACCGGACCCTGTCGCACCGCCCCGACAGCCGGCTGGGGGCAACGGCACGCCAGCACCCGGTCTGGATCCTCCACGCCGCCGATGCCCCCCATGCCGCCCAACAGGCCTGGGCTGCCACCGGCGCGCGACTGCTGCCCTGCCCCGCGCCAGATGGCCGTCTGGACCTGACAGCGGCGCTGCGCCTGCTCGCGGCTGACGGCATCACACGGATCCTGAGCGAAGGCGGCGGCACCATCGCTGCTGCACTGATCGCAGGGGGCCTTGTCGATGACCTGATCCACCTGAGCGCGGGCAAGCTGATCGGCGCGGACGGCACCGCCGCCCTTGGCCCGCTCAAACTGACCCACCTCGCCGACGCCCCGGCCTTCCGGCTGATCGGCCACCAGACGCTCGGTCCCGACACGCTCAGCCACTGGTCCCTCGGTTAAGGTCATTGCTGCTTGCCTGCATCCTCCCGCGCGGAGCGCTGCGACGCGGGCCACAGACTCAGCCCTCGAACAGATCGCCCTGCCCCGGCACCTTCGGTGCCTCAAGCCCCAGATGCCGCCAGGCCTTGGCACCCAGCATCCGCCCGCGCGGGGTGCGCAGGATCAGGCCTTGTTGAAGCAGATAGGGTTCGATCACCTCTTCAATCGCATCGCGCGGCTCGCTCAGGGCCGCTGCAATCGTCTCCACCCCCACCGGGCCGCCGCCATAATTCTCGGCCAGCAGCACCAGATAGCGCCGGTCCGCGCCATCCAGCCCAAGGTGATCGACCCCCAACCGCGTCAGCGCCCGGTCGGCCAGCGCCCGGCTGATCCGCCCGCCCTCTTCGACCAGCGCGAAATCCACCACCCGGCGCAACAAGCGCCCCGCAATGCGCGGCGTGCCGCGCGCGCGGCGTGCAATCTCGCGGCAGCCCTCGGGTTCCGCCTGCACGCCCAGCAGACGCGCCCCGCGCGTCACGATCTCGAACAACTCGGCCTCGGTGTAAAACTCCAGCCGGGTCGGAATGCCAAAGCGGTCGCGCAGCGGGGTGGTCAGGAGGCCCAGACGTGTGGTCGCCCCCACCAGCGTAAACGGCTGCAGCTCGATCCGCACCGTGCGGGCGGCAGGCCCCTCGCCGATCACCAGATCCAGCGCAAAATCCTCCAGTGCGGGATACAGCACCTCCTCCACCACCGGGCTCAGCCGGTGGATCTCGTCGATGAACAGCACATCGCGCGGCTCCAGATTGGTCAGGATCGCCGCCAGATCGCCGGGCTTGGCCAGCACCGGGCCAGAGGTCATGCGAAACCCCACCCCCAGCTCGCGCGCCATGATCTGCGCCAGCGTGGTCTTGCCCAATCCCGGCGGGCCGTGAAACAGCGTATGGTCCATCGCCTCGCCGCGCATCTTCGCGGCTTCGATAAACACGCGCAGATTGGCCCGCGCCTCCTGTTGGCCGATAAACTCGTCCAACCCTTGCGGGCGCAGGGCGCGGTCAGTGTCTTCGGGCAGGCGCTCGGGGCGCAGGGCGGGGTCTGGCTGCAACATGGCGGAACAATCCCCGAACGCCGGGAGTTTTGCAAGCGGTCAGATCACGCCCCCCGCATCAGGCCCAAGGCCCGGATTTCGGCGCAACCCGTGCCCCCGCACGCGGCACCGAAGACCGCGCCACCGGCTGCATCGCCTCCAGCGCCGCAATCCGGTTGGCGGTGTTGGGGTGAGTGGAAAACAGCTTGTCATGCGCATGGGCATGCAGCGGGTTGATGATGAACATATGCGCGATCGCCGGATTGCGCTCGGCTGCGTTGTTGTCGATGCCCTTGGCAAAGGCCTCGATCTTGCGCAGCGCCGCCGCCAGCCATGAAGGATTTCCGCAGATTTCGGCCCCGACCCGGTCGGCCTCATACTCGCGCGAGCGTGAAATCGCCATCTGCACCAGCGCCGCCGCCAAGGGGGCCAGAATCATCAGGGCAATGGTGCCGATCATGCCGCCGAGCCGGTCGCGGCTGCCGCCAAAGAACAGCGCAAAATTTGCCAGCATCGAAATCGCCCCGGCAAAGGTCGCGGTGACCGTCATGATCAGCGTGTCGCGGTTGCGGATATGCGCCAGCTCATGCGCCATCACCGCCGCCACCTCGTCCTCGCTCAACCGCCGCAACAGCCCCGTGGTCGCCGCCACCGCCGCATTCTCGGGGTTGCGCCCGGTGGCAAAGGCATTGGGCTGGTCGGTGTCGATCACATAGACCTTTGGCCGCGGCATCCCCGCGCCATCGGCCAGCCGGTTGACCATACGCACCAGAGCTGGCGCGCTGGCCTCATCCACCGCCTTGGCCCCGGTCATCGACAATACAGCCTTGTCCGAATTCCAATAGGCAAAGACATTCATCGCCGCCGCAATCGCCAGTGCAATCGCCGCGCCGCTGGCCCCGCCCAGCATCGCGCCCAACCCCATGAACAACGCCGTCAGCGCCGCCATCAGCATGAATGTCTTGACGTATCCGCCCATCGCAAACCCCTTTGTCACAGCCCCTGATATGGGAAATGCCATCGTGCTTGAAAAGAGCTGCCGCCCCGGACAGGCCTTGAATTGCAGTTTTTCCAAATACTCCGGGGGGGGCCCGCAGGGCGGGGGGCAGCGCCCCCCTACTTCGGTGCCAACAGGCGCAGCGCCTTGCGGATCAGCGTGGCGGTATCCGCCTCCGGCTCTTCGCCTGCAACGGTGGCCACCGCCTGCGCGGCATCGCCATGCCCGTAGCCCAGGTTCAGCAGCGCCGACAGCGCGTCGGCGGTAAAGCCTGCGCGCCGGGACGGGCCCTCATCAGACCGGGCGGTCTTTCTCGGGGCGGGCCGCACCGGGGCCACCGCCTGAGCCGCCATATCCTCGATCACCTGATCATCCACCTCGGCCCGCGCCGACAGGCTGACGCCCGCCGCCATCACCGCAGGGGCCTTGGCCTTCAGCTCCAGAATGACCCGCTGCGCCAGTTTCGGCCCCACGCCGGGGGCGGCCTGCACCGCCCGTGCGTCGCCCAGCGTGATCGCCCGCGCCACCCCTTCGGGCCCCAGTGCGCCCAGAATCGCCAGTGCCGCCTTGGCCCCCACTCCCTGCACCGTGACCAGCAGCCGGTGCCATTCCTTTTCCAGCATGGTCGGAAAGCCGAACAGCTGCAGCAGATCCTCGCGCACCAGCAGTTCGGTATAGAGCGACACCGGCTCCCCCAGCAGCGGCAGACCGGCAAGGGTGCGGTCCGACACATGCACGATATAGCCTACGCCGCGCACGTCGATCAGCACCTCGCCTGATCCCCGCCAGTCCAGCCGGCCCGAGATTTTTCCGATCATCCTGCAGCCCTTTTCAATGCGGCCTCCAGCCGGCCCGATGATTGCAGATGATGCGCGTGACAGATGGCGATGGCCAGCGCATCCGCCGCATCGGCCCCCGCGATCACCACCCCCGGCAATTGCAGCCGCACCATATGATCCACCTGCACCTTGGCCGCGTGTCCGACGCCCACCACGCATTTCTTGACCGCATTGGGCGCATATTCCCCGACCGCCAGACCGAACTGCGCCGGAACCAGCAACGCGATGCCGCGCGCCTGCCCCAGTTTCAGCGTTGCCACCGCGTCCTTGTTCACAAAGGTATGCTCCACCGCTGCAGAGTCGGGCTGCCAGACCCGCAACACCTCGGTCAGCTGCGCGTGCAGACTGCGCAGACGCTCGGCCAAAGACCCCTCGGCCCCGTCGGAATGGCAGATGCCGTTGGCGACATGCGTGATCCGCGCGCCTGCCACGTCGATCACGCCCCAGCCAAGGTTTCGCAACCCCGGATCGATTCCCAGCACCCGCATCCCTGCCATAGCCCCCGTTTCCCGGTTGTCCTGCTTTTTCAAGAGCTAGCACGAAAGGGGAACATTCGCCAAGCCAATTCCCGGACGCCACAGCACCGGCGCCGGAGCTTGCCCTTTGGTTACACCCTTGTTACGCAGCCGCAGCAAAAACGACCTTCCGCGAGCGATTGGCGACCAAACGGCCCGAGACCCTTAAAATCAAGGCAGAATTGGGGCAAAGCCCCATGCAACTGGCGCATGGCTGCCATGCCAAGGGGCCATCTTGCTTTGCACATGCAGCATCGTTATCTGGCAGAGCGAGGGCAAAAGTGCCTCTCGTATAAGCAGTTTAAAAAGGATAACCGCCATGGCCGCCTATGAGACGACCCGCACGGCGCCGTTCGGCGCCATCTCGATTTTCCGCGCCGTTCAAGGGATCGGCAGCATGTTCGCTGCTGTCTCCGCCTGGAATGATGCCCGCATTACCCGCCTTGCTCTGTCCAAACTCTCGGACCGTGAGCTTGATGATATCGGCCTGTGCCGCGGCGACATCGAGAACCTGACCCGCTGAACCATTGGCCTGATGGCCAACGGCTCCGCCCAAGGATCAGCCGAATGACAAAGGCCGCCGAGCATCGCTCTGGCGGCCTTCTTGTTGCGTCAGTTCTGCCGGAATGCGTCAGCCGCCGATGCGCCCGAAAAGTGCTAACTGGCGGGCCACAGCCGAGGTGACCGGGTCGGCCTGCATCAGCCAGCCGCCGATGCGATCGATCCCCTGCCCGGCCATCAGCCCTGCGACGCGCGACTCATAGGACGCAGCACCCAGCTGATGCAAAAACAGCGCCTTCAGCATTGTTCCGAGCACAAGGGCAAAGATCAGGGGGCGCAGCACAGGTACACGCCGCCTGCGGCGAAACCTTGGGTCGGAGCGGGTGTAAAAAGATCGCCCAAGCGTGCCCTCGGCCTCAAAGCCAAGACCTTTGGCGCGGGCCTTTTGAATGCGCGCAATGCGGGTGTTGAATTCTGCGATGCTTGGGTCAGACATGACCAGTCTCCACACTCATACGCCCCACCCTGTTACGGTAGGGCAGAAATGTGGCAGCTTTCGGGCAATAAAGGCGGCTTTCCGGCGACAATCGCCGGGCTTTGTCTCACAAACGCCGCATGACCAGCGTGGACCATTCACCGATATCCTCGCGCCCCGCCGGATCAAACCCGGCCGCGACATAGGCCGCCGTGACCGCTTCGGCCTGCACCACCAAAAGCCCGGACAAGATGCACAGCCCCCCCAGTGCCAGATGCGCCGCCATCGGCGGGGCCAGTTCGATCAGCGGGCCTTTCAGGATGTTGGCAAAGACCAGATCAAACGGCGCCGCCTCGGCCAGACGCGGATGGGCAAAGCCCGCCGCCTCCATGCATTCAATCCGCCCGTCCAACCCATTGATCGCCACATTGGCACGGGCCACATCCACCGCCACCTGGTCAATGTCGCTGGCCAGCACCAGCGCGTCGGGCAGGACCGCCGCCGCCGCCATCGCCAGAACTGCCGTTCCGCAGCCAATGTCGGCCACTTTTACGGGCGCGAACCCCGCGCTGAACAGCCGGTCAAAGGCGCGCAGACAGCCCAGCGTGGTGCCGTGGTGCCCGGTGCCAAAGGCTACCGTCGCCTCGATCTGCAGGGCCACACGATCCGACCCCAGATCTGCGGCGCGGTCAGCATCGTGACTGCCGAACACAAAGAACCGCCCGGCCTCTACCGGCGCCAGCTCTCGCCGGACTTTGGCCACCCAGTCGATTTCCGGCAGTTCCGAAATGGCAAAGGGTTTGGCCCCATGCGCCGTGCCAAGGGCATCCAGCATCCCGGCATCCGGTTGGTCCAGAAAGTAGGATCCCACCTCCCACAGCCCCGAGTCGTCCTCGATCTCGAAGGCCCCGACACCATAGGGCGGCGGTTCCATCGCCTCGATCGCCTCGGCCAGAGCCTTGGCCGCTGCTTCGCCCGGCAGGGTGGTCAGCGCGGTAAAGGTGCGCTGCGTCTGTTCGGTCACGCTGAACGGGGTCGCGCCAAACGCTTCGGCCAGCACGTCGAGCAGCGTGGCATCCGGCGCTTTGGCGAACAGCCCCACAACGCGCGCAAGGCCCGGCACCTCGGCGTCATCATAGATTTCCACTTCCAGCGGCTCGGGCTGCATACGCTCCAGCGCTTGGGCCAAGGCCTCGGCGGCATCGTCGCCTGCAAGGGTGGTCAGGGCTGTGTAGGTGGGCATGGCAAAACCTCTGGCATGTGCGCCTCTGGCCCTAGCTGCCGCTGCCGCGGACGTCAAGGTGACTGCCGCCGGAACGCGCCCGCAGCACGCGCCAGACCACCCCGGCCAGACGGCGCGGACCCAGATCAGCATAATCCATCTCGCCCGCCAGCAGCGCCAGATAGCGGCGCTGGAAATGGTCGGATGACGCAAGCGCCCGCAGCAGGCGCGGCTGCAACACCGGGTGATACACCAGCTTTGCCAGCAGACGCGCCCGCACCAGCTCGGCCCGGATCGGGTGCATTCGCCGCTGATAATGCGTCAGCGCGGTCTGCGGTTCACCCGCCTGCAACGCCTCTGCCGCCGCCTCTGCGGCAAGTTGCCCTGACAGGATCGCCCAGCCGATACCTTCGCCGGTGATCGGGTCCACCAGCCCCGCCGCATCCCCCGCCAACAGCACCGCGCCCTGCCCCGGCACCGCCCACGACGCGCCCGAGGGCAGATGGTGGCCCTTTATCTTGACCGAAGCAGGGTCCACCCCGCGCGCGCGCAACCAGTCGTGAAAGCGCGGGCGCAGATCCTTGTCCTGCACCGACACCCCACCGATACCCAGCGTGCGGCCCCCGGCCTTCGGAAAATCCCAGCCATAACCCCATGGCAGCGCGGTCATGTCCAGCTCGGTCTCCAGCCCCGGCGGGCCCGGCACCTCTGCCTCCAGCGCAAAGCCGATGGTGGCCGGATCAAGCGCCCGGCCAAAGAGGGCGCGGGCGACGCCCGAATGCACCCCATCCGCGCCGATCATCACGGGGGCGGTCAGCACCTGACCGTCCGCCAGCGTGACGCTGCCCGCATGCGGCACGCAGTCCGCCATGCGCTGACCGCAAAAATCCTGCGCGCCCGCCGCAATCGCACGGGCGCGCAGCGCGGCATCAAACACCGACCGAGGGGTCATGTAAATCGGCGGGGCCTGATCCAGCCGCGCGAGTGTGGTGGTGCCAGCCGAGAACCGCACCGCCCGGCTGATGTGGAACAACCCCTCCGGCAGAGCGCCGAACACCGCCTGCGCATGGGCATGCGCCCGCGCGGTCACCCCGCCGCCGCACAGCTTGTCACGGGGAAACGACGCCTTGTCGATCAACGCCACCCGCAAGCCTGCGTGCGCGGCGGTGATCGCAGCAGCCGAACCCGCAGGCCCGGCCCCGATCACCAGCACATCATGGCTGGGCGGCGGCAATCTCAGGCCGTGACGCCGATGCCGATCGGGCAGGTCACGCCGGTACCGCCGATGCCGCAATAGCCGTTGGGGTTCTTTTGCAGATATTGCTGGTGGTAGTCCTCGGCAAAAAAGAACTCTGGCGCGGGCAGGATTTCGGTGGTGATCGCCGCCTTGCCCGCCGCGTTCAGCGCTGCCTGATACAGGGCTTTGCTGGCTTGGGCCGCCTCGGCCTGTGCATCGTTATAGGTGTAGATCCCCGAGCGATAGGTCGAGCCCATGTCATTGCCCTGCCGCATGCCTTGGGTCGGGTCGTGACCTTCCCAGAACAGCTTCAACAGCTGGTCGTAGCTCACCACCTTTGGGTCATAGATCACCCGCACCACCTCGTTGTGGCCGGTGAGCTGGGTGCAGGTTTCCTTGTAGGTCGGGTTCGGCGTATAGCCCGCCGCATAACCCACCATGGTCAGCCAGACACCGGGAGTCTGCCAGAACTTGCGCTCCACCCCCCAGAAACAGCCCATGCCGAACATCGCTTCTGCCATGCCCTCGGGCACCGGCGATTTCAGCGGCAGGCCGGATAGGAAATGCGTCTCGGCAGTGGCGAGCGGCTCGGCCCGCCCCGGCAGCGCGTCTTTTGGGTCAACCATCTGCGATTTGGTGCGGTTCATGAAGAACATCTTGAAACTCTCCTGAAGTCAGAAGGGATATATAGGATCAAACGCGCCAATCACCACTCACTCGGCCGGTTGTGGCAGGCCCCGGCCAAATATCGTCTCATAGCCCGGCTCCGGATGGCGCGGGATCAGCAGCACCAGCCCCAGCGCGATCAGCGCCATCCCGGCCCCCAGCAGGAACACGTAATCCGGCGCGGTGGCCCAAAGATACCCCATTCCCGCCGGCAAGAATACTGCCGCAATATGGTTGATGGTGAAAGACACCGCCGCCGTGGGCGCAATGTCTGCTGGATCGGCAATCTTTTGAAAATAGGTGCGCAGGGCAAAAGACAGCGCAAAGAACATCTGGTCCGCAATATACAGCGCACCCGCGATCACCAGCCCCCAGCCGAACCAGTAGATCCCACCGTAGAACAGAAACACCAGCGTCAGGCCCAGATATTCAAACGCCATCACAGACCGCTCGCCAAACCGGCCCAAAGCCCGGCCCATTGCAGGGGCGGCGACCATCTGCAGCACATAGTTGATCAGCAGCAGCGCGGTCATCTCTGACACCCGCATGCCAAAGCGTTCCACCATCATGAACCCGGCAAACACCACAAAGATCTGCCGCCGCGATCCGGCCATGAATTGCAGCGCGTAAAACAGCCAGTAGCGCCGTCGCAGCACGATGCTGTTGCGCTGCTTGATCGGATTCACAAACTGCGGATAGGCCAGCGCGGCAAACAGCGTCAGCGCAATCGTCGCCCCGCCCGACACCATGTAGACCGTGTCATATGTCAGCGCGAACCGATCCCACAGCAGCACCAGCAGACCGTAGGCCAGCAGGGCCGCCCCGGACCCAACCGCCACAATCCGCCCCAGCACCTGCGGCGCGCGCGATTTTTCCACCCATTGCAGTTGCAAGGACTGGTTCACCGTCTCGAAGTAGTGAAACCCGATCGACGAGAGCAGCGTCACGATCAGCAAGCCGCCAAAGCTGGGGAACCACGCCGTCACCACCGTGGCCAGCCCCAGCAACAACAGGCTGCTCAGCGCCAGCATCTGTTCGCGGAAGACCAGCAACAGTGCGATCACCCCCACCGCCAGCAGCCCCGGAATCTCGCGCACCGTATGCAGCCAGCCGATCTCGACCCCGGTAAACCCGGCCATTTCGATGACGAAATTGTTCAGCACCGCAGACCATGTGGCAAAGGCCAGCGGCATCGCCGCCGCCATCACATAGAGCAGCGTCTCGGGTCTGCGCCAACGCGGCAGACGGTGGGCATCATCAAGGGAGACACGTTCGAACATGGAAATTTCCTACACCTCTCCCGCGCACCCGACCAGCAAAGGATTGTCACCGATACACATCGCCCGCTTGCACCTTTGCGACCCGCATCCTAACCAGAAACAGGAACAGGGGGCTGGGTGTGAGCTTAGGTGTCTTTCTGGCCGTCCTCGGGGCCGCCTTTCTGCACGCGTTGTGGAACGCGCTGATCAAGATTGGCACGTCCAAGGTCGGCACCATGGTCATTCTGTCGGTCATCGAGATTCCCATCGGCCTTGCCGTGGTTGCGGTATCACCGCCCATCGACGCCGCCGCAATTCCATGGGTCATTGCCGCAGGCTGCACCCATTTCGCCTATAAGTTCTTTCTCACCTACGCCTATGAGCGGGGCGACCTGTCCCGCGTCTACCCGATTGCGCGCGGGGCGGCGCCGATGGTGGTGGCATTGGCGGGGGCGATGATGCTGCCCGATGCGGTCAGCGGGCGGCAGTATGTTGCCATTGCCGTGCTCGGCCTTGGCATCCTGATGATGGCCCGCGGTGTGTTTTCCAGTGGCGAGGATCGCCGCTTGCTGCCCTTTGCCTTGGGCTCTGCCGCCGCGACCGCCACCTATACGATGATCGACGGTATAGGCGCGCGCATCTCGGGCGCACCGGCCGCCTATGTGGCCTGGGTCTTTGTCGCCGATGGCCTGATCTTTACCCTCGGCATGCTCACCCTGCGTGGCACCTCGGTCTTGCCGCGCGACCGCCGGGCCTGGGGCCTTGGGTCCGTCGCCTCTGTCGCCAGCTACGGGGCCTATGCGGTGTCGATCTGGGCGATGACCATCGCCCCCATCGCCGTGGTCGCGGCGTTGCGCGAAACCTCGATCCTGTTTGCGGTGCTGATCGGCTGGATCGCGTTTGGCGAAAAGATGAGCGGTGAAAAGGCGCTTGCCGCCTGTGTCATCGTGGCCGGGGTATTGCTGACCCGGCTTTAACGCTGGCCCAACCGCTCGGGGATAATCTGCTGCGCAATTCCGGCGAATGTCAGATAAAGCGAGGTCAGGATCAGCCCCCAATGCGCCCAGGACGCCGGGTGAAAGTCCACAAGCGCCGCCCATCCGGCAAACACCACCCACAAGAGCGACACCGGCAACGAGATATTGCGCCACCGCTTGGTGCGGGTGGGGTGAATGAACTTCAGATTGCAGAACATCGCTACCGTCAACGCGATCACGATTGCCAGAATAAGCACCGTACCGGGGGCCACGGCAAACAGTACAAGCACCACCATATTCCAGCAGGCCGGAAAGCCTGAAAACGACTTGTCCTTTGTTTTCATGCGCGTATCGGCGAAATAGATCACCGAGCCATAGACGATCACGATGATCGCAATCCACCCGGTCCAGCCCGGCAACAGCCCTGATTTGAACAGCGCATAGGCCGGAATGAACACATAGGTCAGAAAGTCGATGATCAGATCCAGCAGCACGCCATCATAGTTCGGCCAGTTCTTGTCGACCTCATAGCGCCGCGCCAAAGGCCCGTCGATGCCATCGACGATCAGCGCGAACACCAACCACAGGAACATCAGGCTCCACTTTTCCTCGACCGCTGCCAACATGGCAAACATCGACAAAACCGCGCCGCTGGCGGTCAAAAGGTGGACGGAGAGGGCTTTATATCGAAGATCCATCCGGTTTTGATGGCGCAAACTGTCGTCGGGCGCAACCGCTCAGGCGCTGCTCGCACAAAGTTCAGGCGCGCGGATGCGCCTTTTCATACACTTCCATCAGCCGCGCGGCATCAACCGCCGTGTAAACCTGCGTGGTGGACAGCGAGGCATGGCCCAGCAATTCCTGAATCGCGCGCAGATCGCCGCCCGCCGACAACAGATGTGTGGCAAAGCTGTGCCGCATGGCATGCGGCGTTGCCGTAGCGGGCAGCCCCAGCTGCATCCGGGCCTGCTCCATCACCGCCGATATCAGCCGCGCATTCAGCGCGCCCCCCCGGACCCCGCGAAACAGCGGCGCATCGGCGGCCAGATCGTAGGGGCACAGCCGCACATAGTCGGCCACCTCCGCCCGCGCCACCGGCAGCACCGGCACCAGCCGGGTCTTGTTGCCCTTGCCCGTGATCCGCAGCACCTCGGGCAGCGGATGCGCCGCCCCGGTCAGGCCAAGGGCTTCGGAAATCCGCAAGCCGCAGCCATAGAGCAGCGTCACCACCGCCCGGTCGCGCGCGCCGACCCAGTCTTCGCGGCCCTGATCGGCCACCGTGTCGATCATGTCCTGCGCACCCTGCACACTCAGCGGGCGTGGCAGCTTGCGCTTGAACCGGGGCGCGCGCGCCGACAGCACTGTGGTCGCATCCGCCCCGGCCCGGTCGGCGACCCAGGCGGTAAAGCTCTTGACCGAACTCAGGGCGCGCGCCAGCGACCGCGCCGACAGGCCCCGCGCCCGCTCATGCGCCATCCAGGCCCGCAGATCGCCCTGCGGCAGACTGGCAAGCCCCGCCAGCCCCTCGGTTCCGCCGCGATGGATCGCCAGAAAATGCAGATACCCGGTCACGTCGCGCAGATAGGCCGTCACCGTATTCTGCGACGCCCCCTTCAGCGCCGAAAGCTGCTGGGTCCAGGTGGACAGCGCGTCACGGACCTGAGGCGAGAGTGCCGTCACGCGCCCCGCCTCATGACAGCCAGCGGCGCATGGTCCGTTCAAACACGCCCGCGAAAAACGCCAGCAGATCGGTGCCATGGGTCGGTTTGAACTGATGCGGGTCTTCAGCCCCCAGCACCAGCATCCCCGGCAGTCGGCCCTTGCCGAAATCCAGTTTCAACAGCGCCTCAGACCGTATCCAGCCCGCGCTGTCGCCATAGATCATGTCCGATGACGGGATCGTCTGGCGCAGGGTCACTGGCCGCAGCGGCACATTGCGCCCGCCCGACAGGTATTCGCCGACAAAGCCCGGCTCGGCCACAAACAGCACCTCGCCCAGTTTGCGCAGCGCAGGGTCTTCGGCATCCTGCACCGATTCCAGCACCAGCCGGATGCAATCCACCCGCAAGGTGGCCGCCACATCGGTCGACAGGTTTTTCAGGAAATCCTCAAAGCTCAGCGGGTCCAGCATCTGCAAAATCGCGCGATGCACCTGATTGGTCCCGGCCAGATTTTCATAAGCCGCCGCAATCACGGTGCGATGGGTGTCTTCCAGACGGTCCAGCCGGTTTTCCAGCCGCTCCATCGCGATACCGCGCAGATCGACGATATTGCTGCCCATCGCCCGCTCATTGGCCCCGATCAGCGCGGCCATCAGATCGCGGTCTTCGAGAATCGTCTCGGGTTCCGCGATGATGCGGTCACGCAGGTCTTGTTCGATCATGGTAACTCTGCCCGGTTCTTCTTGGTGGTTTGACGGTGAATATAGCGGAAAGCGGAAAGCATGGGGAAGTTTTTCCACACGCCTGCCCGGCCCGGAGCCGCATTCCGCCGCAGCCCTGTATCTGATATGTCGCGCTGGTGACACGCACAGGGGCAGCACCATGGCCAGATTTCTGATCCTTTACACCGGCGGCACCATCGGCATGGTCCCCGGCCCCGATGGCCTGCAACCGGGCGCGGGGGTGCTGGAAGCTGCGCTTGCCGCCCTGACGCCCGCCGGGGTCACCACGACGGTCGAACAGTTCAGCCCCCTGATCGACAGCGCCAATATCCGCCCCGCTGACTGGAACCACATGCTCGACCGCATCGAGGGATGGCAGGGCGACGCGGTGATCATCGTCCACGGCACCGATACCATGGCCTATACCGGGGCGGCGCTGTCCTGCGCCCTGCACGCACCCGGCTTGCCGGTCATCCTCTGCGGCTCCATGGTCCCGCTGAACACCGGCGGCGATGCCGAAGGCAACCTGTCGCTGGCCCTCACCGCCGCGCTGACCACGCCGCCCGGCGTCTGGCTGGCCTTTGCCGGCCAGCTGTTGTCTGCCGCAGGACTGGTCAAGCAAGACAGTCACGCCGCCGACGCCTTCCGCAGCACGCAGCAAGCTCCCGGTCCGGCAACCGCCCGGCGCTTTGCGGATCGCAGGCTGGCGATTCTGTCGCTCTCCCCCGGCCTGCCCGCCGCCGCGTTACGCGCCGCCTTGTCCGAGCTCGACGGGGCTGTTCTGCGGGTCTACGGCGCGGGCACGATGATGCAAGATCCCGCCATCGTTGACGCCTTGCAAACGGCCACCGCCAATGGCTGCCGCCTGCGCGCGGTCAGCCAATGCGAAAACGGCGGACTCACGCCCGCCGCCTATGCGGCCGGGGCCGCGCTGTGGTCTGCCGGAGTGGAAAACGGCGGCACCGAGACGGCAGAACTGGCCCTCGCCCGCCTCTGGCTGTCGCTGTCGTGATCAGATGATCTTCTGACCGGTCTGCGCCCAGTCTTTCGTAAACTGGTCCAGCCCCTTGTCGGTCAGCACATGCGTGGCCAGAGCCTTGATCACCGATGGCGGTGCGGTCATCACATCGGCCCCGATCAGCGCGCATTGCGTGACATGGTTCGCCGTGCGGATCGACGCCGCCAGAATCTGCGTGTCAAAGCCGTAGTTGTCATAGATCTGGCGGATGTCGCTGATCAGTTCCAGCCCGTCCAGGTTGATGTCATCCAGCCGCCCGATAAAGGGCGAGATGAACGTAGCCCCGGCCTTGGCCGCCAAGAGCGCCTGATTGGCGGAAAAGCACAAGGTGACGTTGACCATAAAGCCTTCGTCCGACAGCACTTTACAGGTTTTCAGCCCGTCCCAGGTCAGCGGCACCTTGACCGCGATATTCTCGGCAATTGCGGCCAGCTTGCGACCCTCGGCGATCATGTCCTCGGACTTGAGCGCGACCACTTCGGCAGAGACCGGGCCAGAGACGATCGAACAGATCTCTTTGGTGACTTCCAGAATGTTCCGGCCGGATTTCAGAATCAGCGACGGGTTGGTGGTGACACCATCCACCATGCCAAGGTCATTCAGCTCGGCAATCGCCGCGACATCGGCGGTATCAACGAAAAATCTCATGGGGCGCGTCCTTCGATGGTTGCGACGGGTTCCATGGGGGTTTACCCCATCAGCACCAAGAACGAAAGACGGGTGATGGCGCTAACAGTCACAGATCGGACCGCAGATCGGACCTATGCGCCGGGTCAGACCGTGGGTGTGCTGACCACCGAAGCGCTCGGGCGGTCAGGCCTCGGGGTACTGGATTACCGCGCGCCCGAAGGCGGCTGCGGCGACGGCGATCTGGTCGAGGTGCCACTGGGCCCGCGCAAGGTGCTGGGCGTGGTCTGGGGCGCAGGAGAAGGCACATTTGACCCGGCCAAGCTGCGCAGCATCGCCCGCGTGCTCGATGCCCGCCCGATGCGGGCAGAGCTGCGGTCTTTCCTGACCCGCGCCGCCGATTATACCCTGACCCCCCTGCCCGCCATGCTGCGCCTCGCGACCCGCGCGCCGGGGCTGATGTCGGGCACCGCCACCCGCCGGGTGTACCGCCTGTCCGGTCCGGTCCCGAACCAGCTGACCGACGCCCGCTTTCGCGTGATCGAGGCGCTGCGCGATTATGGCGGGGCCGCCGTGACACTGGCCGAACTGACCGAGGCGGCCAGCTGCACCGCCTCCGTGGTCAAGGGCCTCGTCGCCAAAGGCGTGCTGAGCGAAGAGGACGCGCCCAAGGATACCCCCTACCCGCCCCTGAACGCCCGTGCCGACGGACGGCTGGCGGGCGACCAGATCGCCGCGGGCGACGCGCTGGTGGCGGCGGTGGACCGGGGCGAGTATTCCTGCACCCTGCTCAAAGGCGTGACCGGCTCTGGCAAAACCGAAGTCTATCTCGAAGCCGTTGCCGAATGTCTGCGCCAGGGGCGGCAAGCGCTGGTGCTGCTGCCCGAAATTGCCCTGACCGCCGATTTCCTGACCCGCGTACAAACCCGTTTTGGTGCGCGCCCCGCCGAATGGCATTCCGGCGTGACGATGACCGAACGCCGCCGCCTGTGGCGCATGGTGGCTGAGGGGGGGGCAAGCTTTGTGGTGGGCGCGCGCTCGGCATTGTTTCTGCCATTTCAGGATCTGGGCCTGATCGTGGTGGATGAAGAACACGACACCTCCTACAAGCAAGAAGAAGGCGTGCTCTACAATGCCCGCGATATGGCGGTCTTGCGCGGAGCCATCGTCGGCTGCCCGGTGGTGCTGGCCTCGGCCACGCCGTCGCTGGAAAGCTGGGCCAATGCCGATGCCGGCAAATACCTGCGCCTGAACCTTGGCGCACGGTACGGTGCGGCAGAAATGCCCGAGATGCGCGCCATCGACATGCGGGCGGAAACGCTGTCGCACGACCGCTTCATCAGCCCCAGCCTCGCCGCTGCCGTCACCGCCCGCGTGGCACGCGGCGAGCAGTCGCTGTTGTTTCTCAACCGGCGCGGCTATGCGCCGATCACCCTGTGCCGCGCCTGCGGCCATCAGGTCGGCTGTGACCATTGCGATGCGCGGATGGTGGAACACCGCTTTCTCAAGCGGCTGGTCTGCCACCAATGCGGGGCGACCAAACCGGTGCCCACCACCTGCCCCGCCTGCAAGGTCGAGGGCAAGATGGCCGCCGTCGGTCCGGGGGTGGAGCGTCTGGCCGAAGAAGTCACCGCCCGCTTTCCCGACGCCCGGGTGGCGGTGCTGTCGTCGGACCTGTTCGGCTCCGCCCGCGCGCTGAAAGTCCAGATCGAGACCATCGCGGCGGGCGGGGCCGATATCATCATCGGAACGCAAATTGTCGCCAAGGGCCACAACTTCCCGCTCCTGACCCTCGTCGGCGTCATAGACGCCGACCTCGGGTTGCAGGGGTCCGATTTGCGGGCAGCCGAGCGCACCTTTCAGCTGATGCGTCAGGTTGCGGGCCGCGCCGGACGGGCCGAGCTGCGCGGCACGGCCTTGCTGCAAACCCACCAGCCCGACCACCCGGTGATCCGCGCCATCCTCGGCGGCGATGAAGAGGCGTTCTGGAAGGCCGAAGCCGCCGAGCGGCAATCCGCTGGCGTGCCGCCCTATGGCCGCATGGCCGGCATCATCCTGTCCGGCCCCGACGTGGCGCAGGTGTTTGACCTCGGCGCCGAACTCGCCCGCCGCGACGGCCCCCTGCGCCAGATCGGCGCGCAGGTCTTTGGCCCCGCCCCTGCCCCCATCGCCCGCGTGCGCGGACGGCACCGGGTCCGGCTGCTGGTCAAAGCCGACAAGGGCACGGCCCTGCAATCTGCCCTGTCAGAATGGGTGGCACAGGTGAAGCTGCCCGCCAACCTGCGGCTGGCGATCGACATTGACCCACAAAGTTTCTACTGACCCGACGCCGCGCGCTTGGCTGGCTGCAGATGCCTCCGGCGGGAGTATTTTCAAAGCAGCAATCCCACAAAGCCCGCGCCTGATGAGTTGCTGCTTTCCAAATACTCCCGCCGGAGGCAACTGACCGTCAGGCCGGGCGCTGACCCCGAAAGATCAGCCCAGAACGTCGTTGCAGCGCTTGCAGACGCCCGGGTGGCTGTGCGTGCCCACATCGGGCAGAATCTGCCAGCAGCGCTGACATTTCTTGCCTTGTGCGGCTTCGAAAACGACACCGACTCCGGCCACGTCCGGCAGAGCGAAGGCTCCCGCCGGGGCGGCACCCCAGGTCAGGGCGATGGCCGAGGTGATGGTGACCTGCGCCATATCCACCTTGTGCAGTGCGGCCTGCAGAGCGGGGGCGTCAATATACACCACCGGGGCCGCTTCCAGCGACGAGCCGATCACCTTGGCGGTGCGCTGCACCTCCAGCGCGGCGGTGACCACCCGGCGGACCTGACGCACCTGCGCCCATTTCGCGCCCAGTGCGTCGTTGCGCCAGCTGGCGGGCGTTTCCGGGAAGTCGGTCAGGTGGACCGATGAGTCCTCACCCGGGAACCGCTCCAGCCAGACTTCCTCCATCGTGAACACCAGAATCGGGGCGAGCCAGGTGGTCAGGCGGTGGTAGAGCAGATCGAGCACGGTGCGGGCGGCGCGGCGCGTCACGGCATCGGGCGCGTCGCAGTACAGCGTGTCCTTGATCACGTCGAAGTAAAAGGCCGACAGGTCGGTGGTGGCAAAGGTGAACACCTTCTGGAACACACCCTGGAAATCATAGCGCGCATAGCCGTCGCGCACCTCTGCATCCAGCTCGGCCAGACGGTGCAGCACCCAACGGTCCAGCTCCGGCATCTGCTCCACCGGCAGCCGTTCGGCCTCAGTAAAGCCGTGCAGCGCCCCCAGCATGTAGCGCATGGTGTTGCGCAAGCGGCGGTAGCTGTCGGCCACACCTTTGAGGATCTCTTTGCCGATCCGCAGGTCAACCGTGTAATCCGACTGCGCCACCCAGAGCCGCAGGATATCGGCGCCGTATTCCTTGATCACCGCTTCCGGGGCGACCGTGTTGCCCAAGGATTTGGACATTTTCATGCCCTTTTCATCCAGCGTGAAACCATGAGTCAGCACACCGCGATAGGGCGCACGGCCCTTGGTGCCGCAGGCCTGCAGCATCGACGAATGGAACCAGCCGCGATGCTGGTCGGTGCCTTCGAGGTACAGATCAGCGATGCCGTCACTTGCGCCGTCCTCGCGGTCGCGCAGTACGAAAGCATGGGTGGAGCCAGAGTCGAACCACACGTCCAGCACGTCAAAGACCTGTTCATATTGCAACGGATCGACGATGCCATCCAGCATCCGCTCCTTGAATCCTTGCACATACCAGACATCCGCGCCCTCAGCCTCGAAGGCGGCCTTGATGCGGGCGTTGACCTCGGCATTGCGCAGCAGGAAGTCGGGCGCATCCGGGCGGGTGCCGGATTTGACGAAACAGGTCAACGGCACACCCCAGGCGCGCTGGCGCGACAGCACCCAGTCGGGCCGCGCTTGAATCATCGAATGCAGGCGGTTGCGGCCGGTCTGCGGGGTCCAAGTGACCAGCTGGTTGATCGAGTTCAGCGCGCGGGTGCGGATGGTTTCGCCATAGGTGCTCATGCCGTCATCCAGCGGCTTGTCGATGGCGACAAACCATTGCGGCGTGTTGCGGAAGATCAGCGGCGCCTTGGAGCGCCAGGAGTGCGGGTAGCTGTGTTTGAGCTTACCCTTGGCCAAGAGCGCGCCCTGCGCATGCAGCGCCTTGATGTTGGAGACGTTGGCCGGGCCTTCCTTGCCCTCCGCCGTCAGGATCGCCTGCCCGCCGAACACCGGCAGATCGGTGCGGTAGCTGCCATCGGCCTCGACGTTGTAGGTCATCGGCAGCTGGAACTTGAGCCCCATCTGATAGTCATCATCGCCATGGCTGGGCGCGGTGTGGACAAAGCCGGTGCCCGCGTCATCGGTCACATGGTCGCCGGGGAGGAGCGGCACGTCAAAATCCCACTCGCCGTTGCCATCCGCGATGCCACGGTAGGGGTGGGCAAGGAACACGCCCTCCATTTCCACCGCCGTCACATCGCGCAGACGGGTAAAGCCCTCGACCTTGGCCGATTTCATCACGCCTTCGGCCAGAGCGTCGGCAACCACGATTCTTTCGCCTGCCTTGGATGTGGCCCCGTCAACAACGGTATCGAGAGAGTACATGCCATAGGCGATGCCCGGATTATAGGCGACTGCCCGGTTTTGCGGGATGGTCCAAGGGGTTGTGGTCCAGATCACCACCGAGGCTCCGTCCAGCGCCCCATCCTGCGGGGCAAACCGCACCCAGATCGTATGGCTGGTATGGTCGTGATACTCCACCTCGGCCTCGGCCAAAGCGGTTTTCTCCACGGGCGACCACATCACCGGCTTGGAGCCTTGATACAGGCTGCCGTTCATGACGAATTTCATGAACTCATCGGCGATCACCGCTTCGGCGTGGTAATCCATCGTCAGATACGGGCGGTCCCATTTGCCGGTGATGCCCAGACGTTTGAACTCACTGCGCTGGATGTCGATCCAGCCCTCGGCAAACCTCCGGCATTCCTGACGGAAATCGACGATATCCACATCGTCCTTGTTCAACCCCTTGGCGCGGTATTGTTCTTCGATCTTCCACTCGATCGGCAGACCGTGGCAATCCCAGCCCGGCACATAGCGGGCATCTTTGCCCATCATCTGCTGCGAGCGCACCACCATGTCCTTGAGCACCTTGTTCAGCGCGTGGCCGATGTGCAGATGACCGTTGGCGTAGGGCGGGCCATCGTGCAGCACAAACGGCGCGCGGCCCTTGCCCGACTCGCGCAGGCGGTCATAGACCCCCAGACGTTCCCACCGGGCCAGCCAGTCCGGCTCACGCGCGGGCAGGCCCGCCCGCATGGCAAAGCTGGTTTCGGGCAAAAACACGGTCTCGCGGTAATCAGGCACTGCGGTTTCAGGCGTATCGGCGCACATCGGCGGAATCCTTGGAAGGGGGCGTGGAGACTGCGGCCAAAGCTGGCCGCGCGCAAGGCAAAGGGCGTCCCGGACGTTTCAACGCAACCGTCAAAACGCCGGGCGGCTAATTCGCGCTATGATCCGGATCATCCACATGCCGCGCCTTATACGCGGCAGATCGGCGGTGGTCCAGATCACCGCTTGCACTTCGATACCGGGCGCGGCAAGCCTGCGACATGCGCAGCACCCTTGCCATTGTCGGGGCCGGAATCGGTGGTCTGGCCACCGCCGCCCTTGCCCATGACGCGGGGCATGCGGTCACGCTGTTTGAGCGGTTCGACGCACCGCGCCCGCTGGGGTCCGGTCTGGTGATCCAGCCGGTGGGTCTGGCGGTGCTGGAGGCAATCGGCGCGGGCGCGGCGGCGCGCCGGATGGGCCAGCCGATCACCCGGATGCTGGGGCATGAGGTGTCGGGGCGCGAGGTGCTGAATGTCGGCTATCGCGCCACCGCTCCCGGTCTGGCGCTGCACCGCTCGGCGCTGTTTCAGGCGCTGTGGGATCAGTGTGTGGCCCGCGGGATCAAGGTGATCACCTCGGCCACGGTCGATGCCGCCCCGCTGCAGGCGGGCAAGCGCGCACTGACCCTGAGCGACGGCCGCCGCTTTGGACCGTTTGATCTGGTCGTCGATACCAGTGGCGCAGCCTCGCGCCTGTCGCCGCTACAGGCCCGCGCCCTGCCGTTTGGCGCGGTCTGGGGGACGGTGCCCTGGCCCGACGGCACCGGTTTTGCGCCCGACCAGCTGCGCCAACGCTACCGCGCGGCGCGCAACATGGTGGGCGTGCTGCCACTGGGCCAACGCCCCGGCCTGTCCGGCACCCATGCGGCGATCTTCTGGTCGATGCCAACGGCGGCGCTGGACCACTGGGCCAGCACCGATATGGCCGCATGGCGGGCAGAGGCCACCGCGCTCTGGCCCGAGATGGCCCCGTTCCTGACGCCCCTGACCACCGCCGCCGACCTGACTCCGGCGCGCTATACCCACGGCACGCTGCGCCGCCCCTTTGCCCCCGCCCTCGCCTTTGTCGGCGATTCGGCGCACCGGGCCAGCCCGCAACTGGGTCAGGGCGCGAATATGGCGCTGCTGGATGCCATGGCGCTGGTCACCGCCCTTGGCATGGAAAACCCCCTGCCCGCCTATGCCGCCATGCGCCGCTGGCATGTGCGGACCTATCAGGCGATGAGCGCGGTCTTTACCCCGATGTATCAGTCGGGCAGCCGCAGCCTGCCCCTGCTGCGCGACCACCTGCTTGCGCCCTTTGCGCCGCTGCCCGGTATCCGGCATCTGCTGACCCGTCTGGTTTCAGGCGACATGTTGCCACCGCTGGCCGGGCAAACCTTTCCAGACCAAGGCTTTCTCAAACCGTGACTGGACCACCCCCGCCGCCTCGCCTATCATCGGGGCAAGCTAGGGGGCTGCCATGAAAGAACCATCCGTAAACGTCCTTGGCGGCCGGTTGGAGCCGTGCTCCACCGACCCGGTCACCGGATTTTTTCGCAACGGCTGCTGCGACACCGGCCCGATGGACCGGGGGCTGCACACGGTCTGCGCGGTGATGACGGCGGAGTTCCTCGCGTTTTCCAAATACCTGGGCAACGATCTGTCCACCCCGCGCCCGGAATACGGCTTTGCCGGGCTGCGCCCCGGTGACCGCTGGTGCCTGTGCGCCGGGCGCTTTCTGCAGGCGCATGAAGAGGGGGCGGCGCCGCAGGTGAACCTGACCGCCACGCATCAGATCACCCTGCAAGTGGTGCCGCTGGAGATCCTCGCGCAATACGCCGCCCCCGACCCCTCCTGACCCCGCGACACCGCGCCCGCTTGCGATCCGGCGCGCAAAGGCGCATCCCCGGCCCATGATCCCGCCGCGCTTTCCCATCACGCCCCAGCAGATCGACGCCACATTGGCCGAGTTTTACCTTTGCGTCCGCGAACACCCCGGCCTTGGCCCGGTGTTTCACCGCCATGTCACGGACTGGCCGGAGCATGAGGCAAAAATCGCCCGGTTCTGGCGCAATGCCATCCTGTTCGAGCGGGCTTATGACGGCAACCCGATGGCGGTGCACATGGCCGCAGGCGATGTGCGCGCGCCGATGTTTGCGGTCTGGCTCGGACTGTTCGACTCGGTGCTGCGGCGCACCCTGCCCGCCGATACCGCTGCCGCGTGGTCGGCACTGGCGCATCGCATCGGGCGTGGCATGCAGATGGCGGTGCAGGACCGTGACGGCGCAGGTCCGCCAAAACTGCTCTGACACCGGCAAAGAAGAACCCCGCCCAAAGAAAAACCCCGCAAGGCATGGCCTGCGGGGTCTTTCATTGGACAGACCTGAAAAGATCAGATCTTCATGTCAAAGCCCAGATGCTTGGCCACGGTAAAGATATCCTTGTCGCCGCGCCCACACATGTTCATCACGATGATATGGTCGCGTGGCAGGGTCGGCGCGATCTTCATAACATGTGCCAAGGCGTGAGACGGTTCCAGCGCCGGGATGATGCCTTCCAGCTTGCACGACAGCTGAAACGCCTCCAGCGCCTCGACATCGGTGATGCTGACATATTGCGCCCGGCCCACATCATGCAGCCAGGCATGCTCCGGCCCGATGCCGGGATAGTCGAGGCCCGCGCTGATGCTGAACCCCTCCAGGATCTGCCCGTCTTCATCCTGCAGCAGATAAGTCCGGTTGCCATGCAGCACGCCCGGACGCCCGCCGGTCAGGCTGGCGCAATGCTCCATGCGGTCATCGACCCCCTTGCCGCCCGCTTCCACGCCGATGATTCCGACCGACGGGTCATCCAGGAACGGATAGAACAGCCCCATCGCATTCGAACCGCCGCCGATGGCCGCGATCAGAGTGTCGGGCAACCGCCCCTCGCCCTCCTGCTCGGCCAACTGCCAGCGCACTTCCTTGCCGATGATGCTCTGGAAATCACGCACCATGGCCGGGTACGGGTGCGGTCCCGCCACCGTGCCGATGCAGTAAAACGTATCGCGCACATTGGTCACCCAGTCGCGCAGCGCATCGTTCATCGCATCCTTGAGCGTGCCGCGACCGGAGGTCACCGGCACCACCTCGGCCCCCAGCAGACGCATGCGGAACACGTTGGGCGCTTGCCGCTCCACATCATGCGCGCCCATATAGACCACGCATTTCAGCCCGAACTTGGCGCAGACCGTGGCGGTCGCCACGCCATGCTGGCCCGCGCCGGTTTCGGCGATGATCCGGGTCTTGCCCATGCGGCGGGCCAAGATGATCTGCCCCAGCACGTTGTTGATCTTGTGCGCGCCGGTGTGGTTCAGCTCATCGCGCTTCATATAGATCTTCGCGCCACCCAGATGCTGGGTGAGCCGTTCAGCGTAATACAGCGGCGACGGACGACCCACATAATGCGTCCACAGATCCTCCATCTCGGCCCAGAACGCCGGGTCGGTCTTGGCGAACTCATAGCGCTCTTCCAGTTCAAGGATCAGCGGCATCAGCGTTTCCGACACAAAGCGCCCGCCAAAGATGCCAAAGCGCCCTGCCTCATCCGGCCCGGTCATAAAGCTGTTGATTCCGTCCTCGGCCATGGCCCGCCTCCTGATATGTCCCGGACTACCTAGCGCGCCCGTGCCACGCGGTAAAGCGGCCCCACGTCGCAGGGGTAACGGTTTCGTTATCCCCGCGCCTGAAACTCCCCCCGCAAAGCTTACGTATCCATGGGGCAACGGGCCGAAAGGCCACCCAATCAAAAACGGAGTGACCCCATGACACGTACCCTCGCCGCCCTTCTGGCAACCGCCGCCCTGACCGCCCCGGCCTATGCCGACACCGCGCTCGGCCTGACCGGCGACAAGACGCTGGTGATGATCGACACCGCCACCGCCGCTGTGACCGGCACGGTCGAGGTGCAAGGCGTCACCCGCCTGCACGGCATCGACTACCGCCCCGGCACCATGACCGTGATCGGCGTCACCGATGAGCAGGCCATCGTCACCATCGACCCGATGACGGGTGAGACCACGCCGCTGTCCACCATGAACACGATGATGGAAATCGCCGACGGCGCGCCGGTGATCGTTGATGTGAACCCGGCCGCAGACCGTCTGCGCTTCATGTCGGGCAGCACCAACCACCGGATCAACATGGACACCGGCGAAGTCACCGTTGATGGCGGTCTGGCTTGGGAAGCAGGCGACGCGAATGCAAGCGCCGGTCTGATGGTTGCGGCCACCGGCTACAGCAACAGCTTTGGCAAGCCCGAAGCCACGGCGATGTACAACATCGACACCGGCCTGTCGGCCCTGCTGCAGCAAACCGCCCCGAACGATGGCACCAACGCCAGCATCGGCATGCTGGGCGCCACACTCGAAGGCCCGGTCGGTTTTGACATCGGCACCACCGAAGACGGCACCAACACCGCATGGCTTGCCGCCAACGGTGCCCTGCATACGGTCGATCTCGCCACCGGTGCCGTGACCCAGTCCTGGGCCATCACCGGCACCGATGAAGTGCTGCGCGACCTGACCATCCTGCCCGCCATGTAAACGTCAAAAGGGGGGCGACCGCCCCCCTTTTCCCTATCTGCCTGCCGCATTGCTGCTTTCCAAATACTCCCGCCGGAGGCGTCCACCGACACCGCCCGCGCGCCCATCACACTGTCAGCGCAACCGTGGCACCGCAGGCGCGCGGGTGGCCGCAACAAATGCCGCGATCTTTGCGGCATCCTTGACGCCCGGCGACAACTCCACTCCAGACGAGACATCCACCTGCCGCGCATTGGTCAGCCGGATCGCTTCGGCCACATTCCCGGGCGTCAGGCCCCCGGCCAGCATCCACGGCCGCAGCCAGCGCCGTTGCGCCACCAGCCGCCAGTCAAACGACAGCCCGTTACCGCCCGGCAGAGCCGCGTTTTTCGAGGGCTTGGCATCGACCAGAATCTGATCGGCCGCCAGCGAATACTCCAGCACCGCCGCCAGATCGCCCTCATCCGCCACGCCCACCGCCTTCATCACTGGCAGGCCATAGCGCGCGCGGATTTCGGCCACCCGGTCGGGGCTTTCATGGCCATGCAGCTGCAGCATATCCAGCGGCATCGCCTCGGTGATCGCGTCCAGCGTCGCGTCATCGGCATCCACCACCAGCGCCACCTTGGCCAGCCCGACGGGTGCGGCCAAAGTCAGTTCGCGCGCCTGATCAATCGTCAGATGGCGGGGGCTTTTGGGAAAGAACACAAATCCGGCGTAAGCCGCGCCCGACGCGGCCACCGCAGCAACATCCGCCACGGTCCGCAGACCGCAGATCTTGACCCTGATATCGACCATGCCCCCTTAGCCCGCCTTGCGCTGATCCAAGAGCGCCAGCACATCATCCTGCTGCCCCGGCTTGGTGTCGCGCATCACCGCCAGCTCACGCTCCAGCTTTGACACCTCGCGCGATTTGGTCGTGGCGACCACCCGGTGCTTGTGCTCGCGGAACCATTCCCAGACAAAGCCGATCAGCACGCCCGCCAGGATGCTGGCAAAGATCACCACATACAGCGGCAAGTCGATCTGCCAGGTCACACCGGCAAATCCCGCCAGATCATCGGGCAGCGCCTTGAGTGTCACGGCCGCACGGTTGGCCAGTGCCACCGTCAGCAAAACAATCGCCAGCAAAGCCAGCAGCACGTAGCGCAGATAACGGATCATGGACACACTCCCCGGTGGCAAGTCATAACCCGAGTATCGGCGCTGAGGCCGTCGGGTGCAAGGGCCACAGGGCGCAAGAGGCCAGATCGTAGGGGGTCAGCCTTTGCCGTTCAGCCGGTCGCGCAACAGCTTGCCGGTCTTGAAGAACGGCACCTTCTTGTCTTCGACCTCCACCGCTTCGCCGGTGCGGGGGTTGCGGCCGACGCGGGCATCCCGCGCCTTGACCGAGAACGCGCCAAAGCCGCGCAGCTCCACACGGTCGCCCTTGGCCAACGCCTCGATGATCTCTTCAAAGACGGTGTTCACAATACGCTCGACATGGCGCTGTGTCAGATGCGGGTTGTCGTCCGCAATTTTCTGGATCAGTTCCGAACGGATCATCCGAAGTGTCCCCCCTGTGGCCGGTTCGCGATCTGAACATGCAAATGCTGCCGCCACCGTGATTATTGTGACCCGACTATAGGCAAAAAAATCGGCGTCACACAAACGAAAAGGCAGGAATCCCCGTTAGATACGAAAAGGCCCCACCTTTCGGCGGGGCCTTTCGTCAACATTTGAGGGTAAACCTCAGTTCTTGTCGCCTTTCAGCGCCGCGCCGAGGATGTCACCCAGCGATGCACCCGAATCGGACGAGCCATACTGCTCAACCGCTTCTTTCTCTTCGGCGATCTCGCGGGCCTTGATCGACAGGCCCATGCGGCGGGTTTTCGGGTCGATGTTGGTGACGCGAACGTCAACCTTGTCACCGACCTGGAACCGCTCGGGGCGCTGGTCGCCACGGTCACGGCTCAGGTCGCTGCGGCGGATGAACGACTTGGCGCCGTTGTAATCCACCTCGACGCCACCCTCTTCAATCGCGGTCACTTCGACCGTGATCACCGAGCCGCGCTTCACACCATCAACCGCATCGGTAAAGGTGTCTTCGCCCAGAGCCTTGACCGAGAGCGAGATACGCTCTTTCTCAACGTCAACTTCCGAAACGGCAGCCTTGACGGTGTCGCCCTTGCGATAGTTGGCAATCGCGTCTTCGCCGCGCTGGTCCCACGACAGGTCGGACAGGTGAACCATGCCGTCGATGTCGTTTTCCAGACCGATGAACAGACCGAATTCGGTGATGTTCTTGACTTCGCCTTCGATGGTCGACCCCACCGGGTTGTTCTCGGCGAACACTTCCCACGGGTTGCGCTGCGTCTGCTTGAGACCGAGCGACACACGGCGCTTGGCGGAATCGATCTCCAGCACCATGACATCCACCTCTTGCGAGGTCGAAACGATCTTGCCGGGGTGCACGTTCTTCTTGGTCCACGACATTTCCGAAACGTGAACCAGACCTTCGACACCGGCTTCCAGCTCTACGAATGCGCCGTAATCGGTGATGTTGGTCACGCGGCCCTTGTGGACCGACTGCAGCGGATACGCACGCTCCACCGCATCCCACGGATCTTCCTGCAGCTGCTTCATGCCCAGGCTGATACGGTGGGTTTCCTTGTTGATCTTGATGACCTGCACTTTGACAGTCTCACCAATGGCAAGGATTTCCGACGGGTGGTTGACGCGGCGCCAGGCCATGTCGGTGACGTGCAGCAGACCATCAACGCCGCCCAGATCAACGAACGCACCGTATTCGGTGATGTTCTTGACCACGCCATCGACGGTCTGACCTTCGGTCAGGTTGCCAATGACTTCGGCGCGCTGTTCGGCACGCGATTCTTCCAGGATGGCGCGGCGCGACACAACGATGTTGCCACGGCGACGGTCCATTTTCAGAATCTGGAACGGCTGCTTCAGACCCATCAGCGGGCCGGCGTCACGCACCGGGCGCACGTCAACCTGAGAGCCGGGCAGGAAGGCAACAGCGCCGCCCAGATCCACGGTAAAGCCACCTTTGACACGACCAAAGATCGCGCCATCGACGCGGGTCTCGGACGCATAGGCCTTTTCCAGACGATCCCAGGCTTCTTCGCGCTTGGCTTTCTCACGGCTGATCTGGGCTTCGCCGCGCGAGTTTTCCACGCGGTCCAGATAGACCTCGACTTCGTCGCCGACATTGATGTCGGGCTGTTCGCCGGGGTTTGCAAATTCTTTAAGATCGATGCGGCCTTCCATCTTGTAGCCGACGTCGATGATGGCCTGGCCCGCTTCGATTGCGATGACCTTGCCTTTGACAACCGAACCCTCTTCGGGGGTGTCAATTTCGAAGCTTTCCTTCAACAGGGCTTCAAAGTCTTCCATGGTAGCTTTAGCGCACATATGCAGTTTGTCCTTTTTCGTGGTTTTCTGGCCATGCGGTTGGCTCCGCCGGTCTTGGATTGGCCGACAGGGATCAGCCACAGCGCGGAATACCGGGCCAGAGAGACCTGTCAGGATGGGGGGCCTATAGCCCGTCCGGGCCAATGTGGCAAGGCTTTGCACCAGACAGGCGCGACATCCTGCGATGCCGCGCCTGCTGAAATTCCGTCATCTCTTTTGGCGAGTGTCTATTTGCCAAGGAGAAAGATGCACGCGTCGGTAAGGCTGGCCGGTTCAGGCGACATCCGAAACCAGTTCCGCCAAAGGCTTGCGCACTTTCTTCATGCCTTCCAGCCAGTCCCCCTCGGCCGCGCGGTAGCCCAGCGGCAGCAGCGTCACCGACCGCAGGCCACGGGCGCGCAGGCCAAGGATCTCGTCGACCGCAGCCGGATCAAAGCCTTCCATCGGGGTAGAGTCCACCGATTCGAATGCTGCAGCGGTCAGGCCGATGCCAAAGGCGATATAGGCCTGACGCGCGGCATGCTCGAAGTTCACCTCGGCAGCGCGCGGCAGCAGCATCGATTTCAGGTTGTCGTAGTATTCCGACAGGGCTTCGCGCGGCAGGCCACGCTCTGCCACCAGCTGATCGACCACGGCGTCGATGCGCTCGGCGGTGTAATTGTCCCATGCAGCAAACACCAGCACATGGCTCGCGTCGGTGATCTGCGCCTGACCATAGCCGACTTCGCGCAGCTTGGCCTTGACCTCGGGATTGGTGACCACGATCACCTCGAACGGCTGCAAGCCGCTGGAGGTGGGGGCAAGCTGGATCGCCTCCAGAATACGGTCGACCTTGTCCTGCGCCACTGGCTTGGACGGGTCCATTTTCTTGGTGGCATAACGCCAGTTGAGTTTTTCGTGCAGCATGATGTCGCGCCTTGTGCTGGCCGATCCGGATCTGGATCGCCTCTGTTGTTCCGCTGCATGATGTAAGACACCGGGCGCCGGAACCAAAGTGCAGCGGCGCACAGCGCCTGTTCGCCGCCTGCGTCTCAGCCCTGCATTTGCGCCAGCCGCGCCTGCACCTGCGCCACCGCGCGCGCGGTGGCGGCCTCGACCGTCAGCTCGGACGTATCCAGCATCAATGCGTCCGCCGCCGGTTTCAGCGGCGCATCCGTACGGTTCATGTCGCGGGCATCGCGCTCCTGCACTTCGGCCAGCACGTCCTCCAGCGACCGCTCGGCCGCATCTCCACCCAACTCCAGCCAACGCCTGCGCGCCCGCACCAAGGCGCTCGCCGTCACAAACAGCTTCACCTCGGCCTCGGGGCAGATCACGGTGCCGATGTCGCGGCCGTCCAGCACCGCGCCGCCGTCCCGCCGGGCAAAGCGGCGCTGAAACGCCAGCAGGGCCGCGCGCACCTCGGGGATCACCGCCACCCGGCTCGCCGCCTGCCCGGCCTCCAGCGTGCGCAGATCATCACGGGCCAGATCCGCAGGGCTCAGGGTCTGAGCCGCGAGAACCGGATCGCCGCCCTTGACTCCGACCGCCCGATACAGCGCCCCGGTGTCCAGATGGGCAAAGCCGAACGCCTCGGCCACCGCGCGGCTGATGGTGCCCTTGCCCGCAGCTGCCGGGCCGTCGATGGCGACTGTAAAGATCATGCTTGCCCTCTTGTCCTGTCAGCTCACGGCCCCACGGTCCGGAACGCCTCCGGCGGGAGTATTTCAGAAAGGTGCAATCAGCAGAGGCGGTCCTGTTTTGCAGCTTTTCCAAATACTCCCGCCGGAGGCATCCAACGATGCAGCCTGGTGCACCCTCAGATCACCGCGCTCACCCGCGCCGGATCGCAGCCCCAAGTCCGTTCATCAACCCCTCGAAGATCGGGAACGAGGTCACGATGGGCGAGGCGTCATCGACGGCCACGGCGGCCTTCGACGCCATCCCGGCGACGAGGAACGACATCGCAATCCGGTGATCCAGATGGGTGGCACAGGTCGCCCCCCCCGGCATGCCGCCCGGCCCCATGCCGTGTACGATCAGCGTATCCTCGTCTTCCTCGATCGTCACCCCGCAAGCCTCCAGCCCGCGTGCCATGGCGTCGATGCGGTCGGATTCCTTGACCCGCAGTTCCTTGACCCCGCGCATCACCGTGCGGCCCTGCGCAAAGGCGGCAACCACCGACAGGATCGGGTATTCGTCGATCATCGACGGCGCGCGCTCTGGTGGCACCTCGATGCCCTTCATATTGTCCGAGAACCGCACCCGCAGATCGGCAACGGGCTCGCCGCCCTCTTCCCTCGGGTTCTGGAATTCGATCTCTGCGCCCATTTCGGTCAGGGTGATATAGAGCCCGTTGCGGGTCAGGTTCTGGCTGACACCGGGCACCAGAATGTCGGAGCCCTCGACAATCAGCGCCGCACAGGTCGGAAACGCCGCCGAGGACGGGTCGCGCGGCACCGCCACAGTCTGCGGGCGCAGTTCGGGGCGACCCTTCAGGGTGATGACATGGCCCTCAGCGGTGTGCTCCACCGACAGCTCTGCGCCAAAGCCCAGCAGCATCCGCTCCGAATGGTCGCGGGTCGGCTCGCGCTCGATCACCACCGTCTCGCCGGGCGCGTTCAGACCCGCCAGCAGCACCGCCGATTTCACCTGCGCGCTTGCCACCGGCAGCGTGTAGCGCACCGGCACCGGGTTGACCGCGCCCACCACCGTCATCGGCAGACGCCCGCCCTTGCGACCGTAGGCTTGCGTGCCGAACAGCGACAGCGGGTCGGTGACCCGCCCCATCGGTCGCTTGCGCAAGCTGGCATCGCCGGTAAAGGTCGCGGTCATCGCCGTGGTCGCCATGCAACCCATGATCAGCCGTACGCCGGTGCCGGAATTGCCGCAGTCGATCACGTCCGCCGGTTCCGAGAACCCGCCGACACCCACGCCATGCACCGACCATGCGCCTGCCCCATGCTGCACCACCTCGGCGCCAAAGGCCCGCATTGCCCGCGCGGTGTCCAGCACATCCTGCCCTTCCAAGAGCCCGGTGATCTTTGTCTCCCCCACCGCCATCGCGCCGAAAATCAGCGCCCGGTGCGAGATCGACTTGTCACCGGGAACGGCAGCGGTCCCCCTCAGCGGTCCGCATTTGGCGGAGGTCATCGGTTGCGCTTCGCCATGGCCGGACATCATTATCTCCCGAATGTGAACGCCCGCCTGATAGCGCAAGCAGCGGCGGTGGTCCATGGGGGGTTGATGCCGGTGCATCAGGCCGCATATCGACAGAGCATGAAACGTCGCAATTTTCTCAAAGGGAGCGCCTTGCTCGCCGCCCTCGGGCTGGGCGGGGGCGCAGGAGCCATGGCCATATCCTCATCACGCAACCGCTATTACGCCGGGCCCTCTTCGGATCATTTTGACGGGGTGAGGTTCTTCAATCCCGGCGGCACACCGCTGCGCGGGCTGTCTGATGTGCTGAAATGGCAATGGGGCGGCAACCGCGCCAGATGGCCGGAGCAGGTGACGGTTGCCGCCACCAGACCTGCAGCTCAGGTCGAGGATCTGACCATCACCATGGTCGGCCATGCCACGCTGCTGATTCAGACGGCTGGCCTCAACATCCTGACCGATCCGGTCTGGTCCGACCGCGCCAGCCCGCTGGCCTTTGCCGGGCCCAAGCGGGTGGCAGCGCCCGGCATCGCCTTTGCCGATCTGCCCCGGATTGATGCGATCCTGCTCAGCCACAACCACTACGACCACCTTGACCTGACCACGCTGGCCAGCCTGCACGCCGCCCATGCGCCGCAGATCATCACGCCTTTGGGCAATGATGCGATCATCCGCAGCGCGGTGCCCGAGGCGCGGATCACCGTCGCCGACTGGGGGCAAGCGGTGCCGTTCGGACCGCTGACCGTGCATTTCGAGCCCTGCCATCACTGGTCCGCGCGCGGCATGGCGGACCGCTCGATGGCGCTCTGGGCCGCCTTTCTGATCGCCGGGCCGGCGGGCAAGATCCTGCACATCGGCGACACCGGCTTTGATCAGGGGCGGCCCTACCGGGCCCTGAGTGCAAAGCACGGGGCCATACGCGCCGCGATCCTGCCAATCGGAGCCTACGAGCCGCGCTGGTTCATGCAAGGCCAGCACCAGAACCCGGCCGAAGCAGTCGAGGGCTTTGTGCTTTCGGGTGCAGCGCATGCCATCGGCCACCACTGGGGCACCTTTCAGCTGACCAACGAGGCGCGGGATGCCCCGCTGGCGGCGCTGGAAACCGCACTTGCAGCCAAAGCCATCCCCGCCGACCGCTTCCGCCCGCTTGCCCCCGGCGACATGTGGGAAATCCCGCGCGTCTGATCCGTCTGCGCGCCGCCCCCTCCCCCAGCCCCTCCCCACAAGGGGGAGTGGAGGCACTCCAAATCCCACGGGCTCCCCGCGGCAACAGCCACACGCGGACCGGATGGCCGAAACTGCGCCTCCCTCCCCCCTCGTGGGGGAGGGCTGGGGTGGGGGGCGCGTCAGGTCGCGCGGTGAAAGGTCAGGTAATGCGGGGCACGCCCCTCACGCAGGGCCTTTTGCTCATAGCGGGTCGAGATCCAGTCCTCCCAAGCCGCGCCCTCGCCGGTCTGGCGGTCCAGCACAAACCCGGCCTTTGGCACCTCTTCCAGCGTCTGGCGCACGTAATCGGGAATGTCGGTGGCGACCCGGAACTCGGCCCCCGGCTTCATCACCCGCGCCAGCAGCGCCAGATAGCCCGGTGTCACAAAGCGGCGGCGGTGGTGGCGGGCCTTGGGCCAAGGGTCGGGATAGTTCAGAAACACCTTGTCGACCGACGCTTGCGGCAGCACGTCGAACAGATCGCGCGCATCGCCGGGATGGATCGCCAGATTGGTGACGCCCGCAGCCCTGATCTTGCCCAGGAGCATGGCAATGCCGTTCACAAACGGCTCGCAGCCGATCAACCCGACCCCGGGGTTGCGCGCCGCCATATGGACCAGATGCTCACCGCCGCCAAAGCCCACCTCCACCCAAACCGGGCGCGGGGTGGCAAAGAGTGATGCCAGATCCAGCGGGGTCCGGTCGGGGTTTTCCGAAGGCCCTACCCCCTGCAGGCGCAGGCTTTCCAGATCGTTGGCCAGATAATCCTTCTGGCTGGCGCGCAGGGTCTTGCCATGCACCCGGCCATAAAAGTTGCGACGTTCCGTTGGCTCGGCCATGCGCTGTGATCCTGTTCCCGTGTCTGCCGCGCCTAGTGTCAGGATGAACCGCGCGGGTCAAGACCGGGCCCGCCGGGCCCCTCCGCGCCGCCGTTACAGCGCGTCTTCAGGCCCCTGCCCGTCGATGACTGGCTCCTCCGGTGGCGGTTCGGGCAATGCCTCGGTCACGACCGCCGCCTGTGGACCACGCCCGCGCGTACCCCGTCGCCCCATGTCCCATTCCAGCCAGTTCAGATAGCCGATCAGCTGCGGCATGGTCGGGTCAGAGCGTTCGATGTAATCGCGCGCCTCGCGCATGCCCGATTGCAGAACCGCGCCCGGCAGCGGCGACTCTGTCCGCGTCTCGCGCCGGTCATGCACCACCCAGCGTGGCCCGCCCAGCCAGACGGCGGCGAACATCACCTTGGCGCGCACAGGTTCGGTGCCACCCACAATCAGCGAGTCGTAAAACACCCGGTGGGTCTCTTGCCAGGTCCGCGAATGATAGGCCGGGCCTTCTTCGTTGCCGACCCCGCAAAACGCGTCATGCACGGCGGCGGCATTGATGAACTCGCGCGACCGAGGCTCGCCGACGATGGGGATGAACACCTTGGGGATCGACGCGCCATCGGTCAGCGTGGCGCGCGGGGCGACCCATTCGCGCCCGCTGCCATCGACAAATTCCAGCGGCTCGGCGATGGGGCGAAACTCCAGCGCCCGGCCCGGCAGACGGACGACACGCTGTTCCAGCCGCACCGGAGAGTTGCGGAAAAAGCAGGCGGCAGAGCTGTCGGCAATATCGCGGCATTCCTGCGTCGATGCGCTGATCCGTGTGGCGGACAGCTGGGTCTGCGTCGGGACACAGGCCAGAAGCACCCCACCCGCGACAAGACTGATCAGGGTCGGGCGGATAAACCCTGCAACTGCTGAAAAAAACATGATGTCCATCCTGAGAAAACGGGAGGGAATTCCAAAAAGAGACGCGCGCCCGATAATAGCCGGGCGCGCGCAAAAATGTCAGACGGCTTTTTTCAGCGCCTCGACCAGATCGGTCTTTTCCCAGCTGAACCCGCCATCCGCATCCGGCATGCGGCCAAAATGGCCATAGGCGCTGGTGCGGGCATAGATCGGGCGGCTCAGGTTCAGATGGGTGCGGATACCACGCGGTGTCAGGTCCATGCAGGCCGCGACAGCGCGTTCGATCTGCGCCGCCTCCACCTGACCGGTGCCATGGGTATCGACATAGATCGACAGCGGCTCGGCCACACCGATGGCATAGGACACCTGCAACGTGCAGCGGTCGGCCAGCCCGGCCGCCACCACGTTTTTCGCCAGATAGCGCGCGGCATAGGCGGCAGACCGATCCACCTTGGTCGGGTCTTTGCCCGAAAACGCGCCGCCGCCATGCGGGGCCGCGCCGCCGTAAGTGTCCACGATGATCTTGCGCCCGGTCAGCCCGGCATCGCCATCCGGCCCGCCGATCACGAAAATGCCCGTGGGGTTCACGTGCCATTTGGTCGCGTCGGTCAGCCAGCCGTCGGGCAGCACCTCGCGGATATAGGGCTCCACAATCGCGCGGATGTCGGCGGAGGTCTGGGTTTCCAGCGCATGCTGGGTCGAGAGCACGATCGAGGTCACCTCGACCGGCTTGCCATCTACGTAGCGCAGTGACAGCTGCGATTTGGCATCCGGCCCCAGCGTCGGCTGCTCGCCCGATTTGCGCACCTCGGCCAGACGGCGCAGGATCGCCTGCGCGTATTGCAGCGGTGCAGGCATCAGCTCGGGGGTTTCGCGGCAGGCATAGCCGAACATGATGCCCTGATCACCGGCACCGTCCTTATCAACACCTTGCGCGATATGGGCCGACTGGCCGTGCAGGTAATTCTGCACCGTCAGGGTTTTCCAGTGAAACGCATCCTGCTCGTAGCCGATGTCCTTGACGCAGTCGCGGACAATGCCTTCGACACGCTCCAGCATTGCATCGGTGGCAGCTTTGCTTGACAACCCCACCTCGCCGCCGACAACCACGCGGTTCGTCGTCGCAAAGGTCTCACATGCGACACGGGCGTTGGGTTCTTCGGTCAGGAATGCATCGAGAATGGCATCGGATACGCGGTCACAGACCTTGTCGGGATGCCCCTCGGAAACGGATTCCGAGGTAAATACGTAATTCTTGCGGCTCATGGGGTCGTGCTCCAATTGAATGATCCCTGCCACGTCAGGAAGCCGTTGTGGCAGTTCAGCATGGTGCGTAGAGCCAATGTTACAAAGCGTCAAGCAAAGGCGGCCCTGCGCCGCCGCAAAGCAAGCGCAATAAGACTCAACAACAGCAGAATTGCCGGGGCTTCGCCCCATTTCGCGTAGGGCGTCGCCCCCAGCGCTCCGGGCACCGAAGCCACATCCAGATAGCCCGCCGTGCCAAAGGCCAGCGCCTGCACCACCCGCCCACGCGCATCAATCACCGCCGTCACCCCGGTATTGGCCACCCGGATCAGCGGCAGACCCTGCTCAATCGCCCGCAGCCGCGCCTGCTCGAAATGCTGAAATGGCCCGGTCAGCGTGCCAAACCATGCATCATTGGTGATCTGCAGCATCCAGTCCGGCCGCTCCGGCGCGCCGCGTGGGATTTGCGGAAACACCGCCTCATAGCAAATCAGCGGCAGCACAAGGCCAAGGTCGGGCCCCAGATCCAAAACCTGCGGCCCGGTGCCCGCCGAATAACCATTGCCAACCTGCGCCGCAAACGCCCCGATCCCGAACCAGTCCTGCAACAGATCGCCCATCGGCATGTATTCGCCGAACGGCACCAGATGAAACTTGTCATAACTCGCAACCAGCGCACCGTCCCCCTCCAGCACGCGCAAGGAATTCCAGCCCCGGTCCCCCTCGACCCGCTGGATGCCGATTGCCACCTTGTTCCCGCCAGAGGCATCCGTGATCATCGGGGCCACCTCGGGCGAGTATTCCAGCAGGTAGGGCACCGCTGTTTCCGGCCAGATCGTCAGATCGGCGGGGGTGCCGTCACGCGTAAATTCCAGCTGGCGATGAAAAAGGATCCGCGCCTGATCAGGATCCCATTTCAGATGCTGCTCGGCATTCGGCTGCACCAGCCGCAAAGACGCCGCCCGCGCGGGCGGCTCCGGCTGATCCAGCTGCCACAGGCCAAACCCCGTCCCCGCGATTACCGCCACAACGGCAAACCCTGCCCCCCACCAGCGGTGCATCAGCGGCAAGGCGGCCAGCGCCAGCGTAAGCACCGTCAGCCCCGTTGCACCCATCAGCGCCGTGACCTGCACCAGCGGCATGCCGTGCCACATATGCCCGACCAATGCCCAGGGAAATCCGGTCAGGATATAACCGCGCAGCAGCTCCACCGCGCCCAGCCCGGCGGCCAGCGCCAGGGGCCGCACCGGAAAACGACAGGCCGCCGCATTGGCCGCCGCCCAGAACAGCCCAAAGCCAAAGGCCATCAGGACAACCGCAAACGGCGCCATCCAGCCATAGAGCCAAGGGTCAATGAAAAACGGCGACACGATCCAGGTGAGCGAGGCTCCGAAATACCCCGCCCCGACCAAAAGCGCGACCCAGCCCGACCCGACGACCGACACCGGTCGCAGCATCCGCGCCATCGCCCAGACCAGCGCCGGAAACGCCAGATACCACGCCGACAGCGGCGCCTGCCCCAAGGCAACCGCCGCCCCCGCCAGCACATCCAGCGCCGCTGCCCGGCGGTCGGGCAGCGTGCCAAAGATCCGCGCGCGCATCTTCAAGATGCGGCCGGCTCCACCAGTTTCGGGGCCGGAGCCACCGCTTCGGCCACAATGTCAGGCTTGCTGCCCGGCAACCGCACCCTCAGCCGCTTGATCCGGCGCGGATCGGCCTCGACAACCTCAAACTCGGCCCCCGATTCATGCGGTACGATCTCGCCGCGCACCGGCACGCGGCCCGTGCGCACAAAGACCAGACCGCCCAGCGTGTCGATCTCTTGGTCATCCTCGCCATTGCGCAATCTGAACCCGATCAAGGCCTCAAACTCTTCCAGCGGGGCGGTGGATTGCGCCAGAAACACGCCCGGCTTTTCCTCTTTCCAGAGCAGACCTTCGTCTTCGTCATGCTCATCCTCAATCTCGCCGATGACGGTTTCGATCAGGTCTTCGATGGTCACCAGCCCGTCAACGCCACCATATTCGTCAATCACCAGTGCCATATGTACCCGTTCGCGCTGCATCTTTTGCAACAAGACGCCAATTGGCATCGACGGCGGGGCAAACAGCAAGGGCCGCAACAAATTGCGCAGCGAAAACCGGCCTGACGAGCCAAAGCCATGCTGCAACGCCAGATCTTTCAACAAAACCAGCCCCTGCGGGTGGTCCAGCGTGCCCTTGTAGACCGGCAACCGGGAAAAGCCCTGTTCGCGGAACACCTCGACCAGCTCATCACGGCCAATGTCAATGGGAACGGCGGCAATATCAACCTTGGGGATCGCCACATCATCGACCCGCAGCCGCCGCAGATTGCCAAGGCCCGGCACCGAGGGCCCGCCCGAAGGCATCGCAGTCAGCGTATCGTCGGATTTGCCACCAGACGGGCTGTCGGCCCCGGAAAACACACCCATCAACCGCCCGAAAAGACCTCTACTCGGAGGTTGATCTTCTTCGGTCTGTACACCAGACGGCGCGCCCTGCGCCGCCGTAGACCCGTCGTTACTACTGCCCATCGGTCCTTTTCCTAAAAACACCCGCCTTTCGGGTGCCGTTTCAATATGGGTCATCTACCCCAAGCGTGGCAAGTGTCGCCACTTCGTGTTTTTCCATCAGTGCTGCATCTGCATCGTCAACGTGATCATAACCCAGCAAATGTAACACACCATGAACCACCAGATGTGTGACATGGTCGGCCAGCGGCTTGCCCGCCGCCTCCGCCTCGCGCGCGCAGGCGTCATAGGAAATCGCAATATCGCCCAGCGACCACGGCTCTGCCGCGTCCCCCGCAAGGGGCAAAGCAGGCACCACGCCAGGCGTGCCCTCGGCAAGTAACTCCGACGGCCAGCTTAACACATTGGTCGGCACAGGTTTGCCGCGAAACTCGGCGTTCAGCACCGAAATCCGCGCATCATCGCAGCCCATGACGCACAGGGTGAAGCCCTGCTCCGGCAGCCCCAGCGCCGCCAGCACCGCCGACGCCGCGCGCAGGGCAAGGGGCTCCAGCCCCAGACCTTCCCAGCGGGCATCCTCAATCACGCAATCGACCAAAGGTTCCATCCGCGCGCCCTACTCCAAGCAGGCGGGCCGGGCAAGCAAATCCAGAGCGCCCTCTGTTTTCTGTCCGAAAATATCCGCGGGGGCCAATTTGGCTTGCCACTGGTTCGAAAAACAAACGCCGGGGGGCAGACAGCCCCCCGGCGCATTCAGCAATCCCGTCACTCAGGCCTGTGGCGCCTCATCTGACTCGTAGGCTTCGATGATCCGCGCCACCAGCGGGTGCCGCACCACGTCTTTGGACGTGAAGTAGTTGAACGTCACCCCGCGCACACCCTTCAGGATGCGCTCTGCATCGGCCAGACCTGATGGCATCCCGCGCGGCAGGTCCACCTGTGTGCGGTCGCCGGTGATCACCATGCGAGACCCCTGCCCCAACCGGGTCAGGAACATCTTCATCTGCATGGTGGTCGCGTTCTGCGCCTCATCCAGCACCACAAAGGCATTGGCGAGGGTCCGCCCGCGCATAAAGGCCAGCGGTGCAATCTCGATCCGCTTTTCCTCCAGCAGCTTCTGAACCTGCTTGGCGGGCAGGAAATCGTTCAGCGCGTCATAGAGCGGCTGCATATAGGGATCGACTTTTTCCTTCATGTCGCCGGGAAGGAACCCCAACCGCTCGCCCGCCTCCACCGCAGGGCGCGACAGGATGATCTTTTCCACCGCGCCAGAGACCAGCATGGTCACACCGACCGCCACCGCCAGATAGGTCTTGCCGGTGCCCGCAGGCCCGATGCCAAAGCCAAGCTCATGGCTGAACAGGTTGGCCACATAGGCCTTTTGTGCCTCTGTCCGAGGCTCAACCGGCTTTTTGCGGGTGCGGATTTCCATGCCGGGGTTGAACAGCTCGATCTGTTCGCCCTCGGCCCCCAGCGTGGCCTGACCAAGGCGCATCGCCCCGTCAATGTCACCCGCAGCCACGGTGCGACCGGATTCGAGCCGGGCATACAGGCTGCGCAGCACGGCTGCCGCCTGCTCCCGCGCGCCCTTGTCCCCGATCACCGCAAGGCGGTTACCGCGCCGCAGAATGTGAACGCCGATCTGGTGTTCGACCTGTGCAAGATTGCGGTCAAACTCGCCGCACAGATCTATCAGCAAACGGTTGTCAGGAAATTCGAGGACGCTCTCGATCATGTCCTCGGGTTTGGTCGGGGGGGTCAGCGCGCTGATGCCCAATGAGGTCTCCTTTAGCTAGGGCCTGTATGTATCGTGCGCCGCGTCACATGATCTGGCAAGCATCGATTTCGTGTCGACCCGAGTTTATATCCAGCGCCCGCACGGAAATGTGACACTTGCCCAAATGACAGGCAAAGGCTCCAACTGACAAAAAGGGCCACGGTTCCCCGTGGCCCCTCAGAATTTTGCAGACTGCGCGCGTCAGTTCCCGCGACGCACCACGGTACGGATGCCCGGACCGGGCACATAATCGCGAATACCTTCACTGCCGGTCTGGTAGTTGCGAATCACGGTTCCCGGCGGATAGTGGTTGTTGCAGACCGGCAGACCCGACACCGGGTCAAAGCGCGGGCTGGAATAGCCTTCCACGCCGTCATCCATGATCCAGTTCTGGCAGCCGTCAGGATCATAGGCAATCGCCGCCTGGCCATTGCGCAGAACGCCCGAATCGCGGCCCTTGTCCAACCCGGTCGCGATAACCGAATCCGGGCCGTGGTACGGCCGCAGGCCGCTTTGACCGGCCTCGCCGACACAACCGCCAACGGCCATGATCGCCAATACTGCGCCGATTTTGAATGTACTGTTCATGTTGATCACCACCGGTAGCAGACGACTTCGACCCGACGATTCTGCTGCATGCCTGCAGCCGAATTGTTCGAGGCGACGGGCTGACGTTCGCCATAGCCGATTTCGCGTTCCACATGGGCACCGACCGAACGGGCGACATTGGCCACGGCAGCAGCACGACGCTTGGACAGACCCATGTTGTATTCATCCGACGCGCGGCTGTCGGTATGTCCATAGATGGCATAACCGAAGGCGCCCGCAGACTGGAAGAACGATTGCAACCGCGACCGCCCATGCGAGGTCAGCTGCGCAGAGTCGGTTGCAAACAGCTGATCGGTGTTTTCCACCAGACAGGTGTTGCGCTTCAGACAGACCGGTTTGCCGTCTTTCGGGTTACGGCGCGGAACCATATACCCTTCAAGACCGCCATCGGCCCACCAGTGCATGCAACCGTCGTCGTCGATCCACACGCCCCATTCGATTTTGCCGGTGACCTGAGGAGCGCCCTGCGCCATGGCGGTTGTCGCACCCGACATACCGACCGCGAGCGCCGCTCCCCCCAGGATCATCCGCATTGCTTTGGAAAAACACTCCACAGCAGCAGCCCCCTTCAATTGTGACTATTTACGAGCAGACTTATCCGACCAGAATTGCCGTCGAGAAAAAGTGAAGTAAAGCGAAATCTGAACAATTCAGGGCATTTATGTGGCAGAGGTCTGGCAGCAGACCCCGCGCGCCCGTAGATTTCCCGGCACTGTTTCCGATGGAAAAACAACCCGCCCCCAAGGGTGCGATTGGACAGGTTTACGAAATTCTGACTGCCGACAGCGAGTTGGCCGACGAAGCTAAGACACGCACCCGCGCCAGTTCCCCCACCTTGCCCGTCGCATCATTCACGTGAACCGCATGCAGGTGGTCAGATTTGCCCACCATCTGACCGGGCTGGCGTCCGGGCTTTTCATACAGCACCGTCACCTCACGCCCGACCATCGCCTCTTGCCCGGCGCGCTGTTGCTCCAGGATCAGCGCCTGCAGCTCCTGCAGCCGCCGGTCAGCGACGTCCGCCTCAACCGGAGGCTTTTCCGCCGCCGGGGTGCCGGGGCGGGCGGAATACTTGAACGAATAGGACTGGCCAAAGCCGACCCGGCGCACCAGATCCAGCGTAGCCTCAAAATCGGCATCGGTTTCGCCGGGAAAGCCGACAATGAAATCGGACGAGAACAGCGTATCGGGCCGCGCCGCCCGGATGCGCTCGATCACCCGGAAGTAATCGTCGCGCGTGTGCTTGCGGTTCATCGCCTTCAGAATCCGGTCAGACCCGGACTGAACCGGCAGATGCAGATAGGGCATCAGTTGCGGCACGTCGCCATGTGCTGCGATCAGATCATCATCCATATCATTGGGATGACTGGTCATATAGCGAATGCGCTCCAGCCCGTCGACCTCTGCCAGGGCCCGTATCAGCCGGCCCAACGTCCAGTCCCCACCCTCACCCATACCGTGATAGCCGTTGACATTCTGCCCCAGCAACGTGACCTCACGCACGCCACGCGACACCAGATCGCGCGTCTCACGCAAGATACGGTCGACCGGGCGGCTGACCTCGGCCCCGCGGGTATAAGGCACAACGCAGAAGGCGCAGAACTTGTCGCAGCCTTCCTGCACGGTCAGAAACGCGGTCGGCCCGCGCAGCGCCTTGCGCTCGGGCAGATGGTCAAACTTGTCCTCGGCAGGGAATTCGGTATCGACCTGCGGGCCCGTCGCCCGCGCCAAGGCGGGCAAGCGGTGATAGGCCTGCGGCCCGACCACAATATCGACCAAGGGCATCCGCCGCTGAATCTCGGCGCCCTCGGCCTGCGCCACACAGCCCGCCACCCCGATCTTCAGATCTGGCTTTGCGTCCTTCAGCGGCCGCAACCTTCCCAGATCGGAAAACAGCTTTTCGCTGGCCTTTTCCCGGATGTGGCAGGTGTTCAGCAGAACCATGTCCGCCTCTTCCACCACCTCGGTCAGCGTATAGCCATCCGCGCCCATGGCCTCGGCCATACGCTCGCTGTCATAGACGTTCATCTGACAGCCATAGGTCTTGATGAACAGCTTCTTGGCATCAGACATGGCTTACCCCGCCGTGGATCAGCGCGCCTTCTACCGCGAACTGCGTCCGGGCGCAACGCAGGGGCGCACGGCCCCGAAACCCACAATGCCAGAGAACCAGCCCCTTGCAATAAGCGCCCCCATCGCCGATTCTGACGCCAACCAGCGGGATCGCCATCCCCAGCGGAGGACACATGCGCCACACCGGGCTGACCGCCTTTCTGACCGTCGCCAAAGAGATCATCGGCAAAGGCCCGGTCGCCGTGGTCATGGCCGAAGATGAGGTCGAGGTGGATACCACCCTGCGCCATCACCAGACCGCAGGCTTTCCGGTTGTGGTGCTGCTGGCACCGCCCGAAATCAGCCTGCCCGCCGGGATCGAAGACAGCATTCACCGCGTCGATCACGATGTGCATGCCGAAGGTGCGCTGGTAGAGGCGGTCAACCAGATCATCGAAGCGGCCCCCGGCATCTGGCTGTTTTACTGCTACAACGCCGAATACCTGTTCCACCCGTTTTGCGAGTCGCGCAACATACCGGAACTGCTGACCTTTCAAAGCGAAGAGCGGCGTGAGGCCATTCTGACCTATATGATTGACCTCTATGCCGGCGATCTGCAGCGCTTTCCGAACGCGGTGTCGCTGGCCGACGCCCATCTGGACAAGTCAGGCTATTACGCCCTTGGCCGCCCCGACCCCGCCAATCACAATTACCCAAAGGAACGTCAGCTCGATTTCTTTGGCGGTCTGCGGTGGCGGTTCGAGGAGCATATCTCGCCCCAGCGCCGCAAGATTGACCGGATCTGCCTGTTCAAGACCAGACCCGGCCTGACCCTGAACAGAAATTTCACGCTGTCCGACGAAGAGATGAACACCTACGCCTGCCCCTGGCACAACAACATCACCACTGCACTTGTGTCGTTCCGCACCGCCAAGGCCCTGCGCAGCAATCCGGGGTCACGCTTTGATATCCACGATTTCCGCTGGCACAATTCCATCCCGTTTGAATGGCACAGCCAGCAACTGATGGATCTTGGCCTGATGGAACCGGGGCAATGGTTCTGACGCCCGAGCCTGCCTGATCAGGCGGGCGCGACCAGACGGCCCAGGACACGCCCCCCCAGAATATGCAGATGGTAATGCGGCACCTCTTGCAGGCCATGGGTACCCGCGTTGGTGATGGCGCGATACCCCTCTGGCCCGGTCAGGCCCAGCATCTCGCAGATCTGCGCGCAGGCGCGGTGGAAATCGACCATCTCTTCGGCAGATGCTTTTGCCGCAAACTCGGCAAAATCCACATAGGCGCCCTTGGGGATCACCAGCACATGCACCGGCGCCTGCGGGCCGATGTCGTGAAACGCCAGCGTATGCGGGGTTTCCAGCACGGTCTTGTTGGGAATTTCGCCGCGCAGGATGCGGGCAAACACGTTGTTCGGATCATAGGGTTTTGTCATTGGCTCAGTCCACAAACAGATATTCGGTGCCCGCAATCTCGCGGGCCTTTTCGACCGGGATGTCCAGAAACTCGGCCAGCGGCAGGGTGTTTTCATCGACAGAGGCCGATTGGCGGATGCGGTGCATATCCTTGAAGCCAGCGTCGCGGATGCGGTCGGATTCAAACTTTACATCATAGCGGATGGTCGGCAACAGCCGGTCGATGGTTTCCTGCGGGGTCCGGTCCCCGGCAAGCCCTACCCGCCGTGCATGGCCGATCAGATAGTCATCGGTGAAATCGCAGTCGATCTCCAGCAGACGCACGGTCGCCTTGTCATTGTAGAAATCCTGCATCAGATCGACATTCGCCGGGTCAATGCACAGCACCAGCTTGTCGGTCTGCCAATAGTCGAACAGCATCCGCACCAGCGCACGGCGGTGGCGGGTGCGTTTTTCCAGCGTGGTCTGGATGCCGCCCAGATCGGGCAAGGGCGTGCTGTCTTCGTTGAACAGGTATTCGATCGCCGGCATGTTGGTCACCTGCCGCACCCGGTCCACCAGTCGTTTGGCCACATGCCATTTCTTGCAGGTCACCATCATCAGCTGCCGCTCGCGCCCCAGCGTGCTTTCGCGTTCCCAGAACCGCGGCGCAAAGCGGCGGCCGATCCTGCCGCGCCCGGTCAGAAACTTGAACAGGCTCCGCCCCTCGTTCGAGATCTGGAACCGCACATTCCGGGTGGTATACAGCTTGCCAAGCCGGGCTTTCAGATCCTTGGCCTGCGGGCTGATCTTGCGGGCAAAGATATAATCCTGGCTGAGCAGCAGGTCGTAGTGATCGTTATAGAACGTCACCGGCATCCCGTAATCGGTGAACATCAGAAAGGTCAGCGTCCGGCAGCGGATCTCATGCTCGGGCACCAGATGGCGCACCAATGTCTGAAAAAACGTCTCATCCGGAATCCATGTCGTACGGAAAAACCGCATCACATCGCGGCGGCGGTCGCAGAACTGCAACAGTTGTTCAATCGTGCGGCGGCGCAGGCACCACCATTGCGACCCGATCTGCATCTGGATATCGGCAGGCACCTTGCGCGTCAGGCCCAGTTTGCGCTGCCAGTCCATCGAGCGGTAGAACCACGCCTTCTGGCTGCGCTCGTTGAAATAGTGGCGAAAGATCAGCCGCTCTTCGCGGATGCCGGTCTTGATCCAGTCAGAGTTGAAGAAATCGACGCTTTCGATGTAATCGACATCGTCCCGGTCCAGAAAATCATGCGCGTATTCCGCCGATTTGATCGGCATGCAATCGCCCGACAGCATGTAGAAATGCGTGGCCTTGGGAAACGCCTCAACGGCGGCACGCACCGCCAGCAGCGACGCCTCAACCAGACTCCACTCCCCCCAGCCGCATTTGACCCGGCGCTTGGCAAAAACCACCGAAGCGTTCGAGGCCAGCGTCTCCCGGATCTGGTCAAAATCCCGCTGGTTCGCATTTGCGTCAAAATGGATCGACACATAATCGCCCGCGGCCGTCAGCCGCTCCGCCTGCGCGATGATGCCTTCAGGGTCTTTGTGGGTCAGCAGGATGTAGGCTATTCTTGCCATATTGGCGACGGTCCCCGAGGCGGCTGAGTCACTGTTTCTCTAAATAGCTTTATCACACGTTGAAACGACAGAGTTTATTTGCAAATCTCGCCGCAAGAATGCACCGGGCGCCCAAGCCCGGCAGGAATGGAGCAGTTTGATATGGGTTTTCCCGGCACCTGGATGACGGAAAGCGAAAGCATGGTGTATCGGGTGGTCCCGAAATGCGCCTGTTCGACAATCGGGCAGATCATGTATTACTCCGACCATGGCACGTTTTTTGACGGCGATATTCACGATTCGAAAAACGGCTTGCACAAATGGGCGCAAGACGACAGCCAGCCGCTGATCGAGCGCAACGTCAAGGCGCATAAATCCTTTGCCTTTACCTGCGTGCGCAACCCCTATCAGCGCATCCTGTCGTCATTCTTTGACAAGATTTGCGGCATTCAGCGCAACGGCAAACGCTATCGCGGCAATCTGGTGCCGCAGCTGGCGCAGAAATACGGGGTCGAGGTGGGCAGCCCCGAGACGGATTTCGACTTTGACCAGATCAAGAGTTTCCGCCGTTTTCTGCTCTTTGCCCGCGACACCATCCGCTGGCGCAAACCGATGGAGCCTGACATTCACTGGTCGGCGATGTCGGGCCATATTTCGACCTTTATCGTCAATGGCGGCCGCTACGACCACATCTTTTATACAGAGATGTTCAACGACGGCATGCAGGTGGTGCTGGACAAGACCAGGCACAAGCACGCGGTCGATCTGAAGAAAATTCCCCGCTTCAACGAAAGCGAAGGACACGGCCCGAAACGCGCGCATCCGGTCGAGGAGTATTTCGACGATCTGTCGCGGCATCTGGTCTGGGAAATCTACAAACGCGATTTCCAGTTGTTCAAATATGATTTCGACAATCCGGGCAACAAGCTGCCCATTGGCCAGATTGATCTGGATGAGGTTCACGCCAAGCTGGGCGACTGACTTTGCTATGGCTTTGCCGGTTGGCTGCCCTAGGTTGCTGCGCAGCAGAAATGGGGGCGGTCAATGCGGGCAGTGATCATCATGGGGTCTGGCCCCGGCGTTTTGGCGGCACAAGGCTGGGCCAAGGATAACGCAACTTTGGTCGTCATCAACAACGCCTGGCAGGTGCGGCCCGACTGGGATGTGCTGATCCACCCGGATGACTTTCCGCCGGAGCGGCGGCCCGCACACCCCGCCCACGGTCAGCAGATCGTGACCTCGGCCGATTATGTCCCGCTGCAAAACGCGCTCGGTGGCTTTGTCTATGCGGGCGGCACCATGGCCTTTACCGCCGCCTATTGGGCGCTTGGCGCGCTGCGCCCCGATGTCATCGGCTTTGTCGGTTGCGATATGGTCTATCCTGCCACCGGCCACACGCATTTCTACGGCACCGGCACGGCTGACCCTCTGCGCCCCGACATCACCCTGCGCTCGCTGGAGGCGAAATCGGCGCGGTTCATGGTGCTGGCGGCGCAAGCGGGTTGTGCGGTGGTGAATCTGTCAGACGCGGCACAAAGCCGCCTGATCTTTCCCCGCACAGATCGCACGAAACTGTTTACCCGGGAGCCTCAACCCTTTGACCCAAGCCTGACCCAAGCCGCCCTGAAACGTGAGGCAGAGCTGGGTTATGTTGTACCTTCGGGCAAATACTGGAAAGAGGCCGACCGTTTTGATCCGGCCGAAATCGACCGGATCGACGCAATGTGGCTACATGCGGCTGGCGTCAGATCAGCCCTTCACGCCGGAACAGTGCTTTCAGATCCGCCTCTGGCCGCGCCCCAAAATGGCTGATCACCTCTGCCGCCGCTACACAGCCCATCCGACCTGAGGTGGCAAGGCTCTGCCCCGTTGCCACGCCATAGATAAACCCTGCGGCGAACAGATCGCCCGCCCCGGTCGCATCGACGGGCACGATCCGCTTGACCGGTGCCACAGCCTGCTCTTCGCCCCGCACCAGAATGACATCGTGACCAGACCGCGTGCAGACCACCAGCCCCGAATCCTGTGCCGCCTGTTCCAGCGCGGTGCTCAGGTCGGTCTGGTACAGCGATTCCCACTCGTGCTCGTTGCCGATGACGTAGTCCAACTCCTTGACCAGACGGCGGAACCCGTCGCGGTGCCGGTCCACGCAGAACGGATCTGACAGAGCGATGCCCGCTTTGCCGCCATTGGCCCGGCACAGCTGCGCCGCCCGTTCAAAGGCCTGTTTCCCCTTGGGCTTGTCGTAAAGATAACCCTCAAGGAACAGGATCTCGGCCTGCCCCGCCACCTCATCCGCCACATCCTCGGGGCCAAGTTCCGACGAAATCCCCAGATAGGTGTTCATCGACCGCTCGCCATCGGGCGACACAAAGATCATCGAGCGCGAGGTCGGCAATTCGCCCCCCGGCACCGGCGCATTCACAAAGCTGGTGCCGTTGTCATCCATCGCCTTGGCATAGAACCGGCCAAGCGCATCGTCATGCACCCGCCCGATAAAGCCGGTGGTCAGCCCCAGATTACCCAATCCCGCCAACGTATTGGCCACCGATCCGCCCGGCGCCTGCTTGCGGTCTTTCATCGCAGCGTACAGCAATTCGCCGCGCTCACGCTCCACCAGCTGCATGATGCCTTTTTCGATGCCCATCAGCTCCAGAAAGCTGTCATCCGACTGGGCAAAGACATCCACGATGGCATTGCCGATACCGACGACCTGATACGTTTTCATTCGGTTTTATCCTCGTAAAGGCACCAGTCCCGGATCGGGCAGATACCGCATTTGGGTTTGCGCGCGACGCAGATATACCGACCATGCAGGATAAGCCAGTGATGCGCGTGATGCTGAAATTCCGCCGGCACATTGTCCTCAATCGCGCGCTCCACCACATCGACATCGCGGCCGGGGCAGATGCCGGATCGGTTGCCGACGCGAAAGATATGCGTATCCACCGCCTGTGCCGGTTGATGAAACCACATGTTCAGCACCACATTCGCCGTCTTGCGCCCGACGCCCGGCAAAGATTGCAGCGCCGCCCGGCTTGATGGCACTTCGCCGCCGTACTGGTCCACCAGAATCTGGCTCAACTTGATCACATTCCGGGCCTTGGTGCGATAGAGGCCGATGGTCTTGATATACTCCATCAGCCGCTCCTCACCGATGGCGAGCATCTTGGCGGGCGTATCGGCAATGGCAAACAGCGCCCGTGTCGCCTTGTTCACCCCTATATCCGTCGCCTGCGCCGACAGCGCCACCGCCACCACCAGCGTAAAGGCGTTCACATGCTCCAGCTCGCCCTTCGGCTCCGGCTCCGCCTGCTGGAACCGGGTAAAGACGGCGCGCATGTCGTGGTAATCAAGCTGTCTGACCATAGGCGTTTGCACCATACTCCGCGCGTCATCGCAAGCCGGGAAAAGCCGCAGGAAACGGGTCGCAAAGCGATGGTCCCGGCCTTAGGGTAAGGGCCAAGGAGAGCCGCAATGTCAGACCTGTCGCCCGAATATCATTACAACGTCATCGGCCGTGCCATCCGCGAGATCGACGCCGCCGGGCCGGGCCTGACGCTTGACGCTCTGGCCCAGCGGATGGGGATGAGCCCGGCGCATTTTCAACGGGTGTTCTCGGCCTGGGTCGGCGTCAGCCCGAAGCGGTATCAGCAATATCTGGCACTCGACCACGCCAAATCGCTGCTCGCCACCCGTCACACCACGCTGGCGGCGGCAGACGGCGCGGGCCTGTCAGGCTCTGGCCGGTTGCACGACCTGTTCCTGACATGGGAGGCGATGACACCCGGCGATTTCGCCCGCGCGGGCGAGGGGCTGACCATCCGGCACGGCTGGTTCGACAGCCCGTTTGGCCGCGCCATCGTCACCGGCACCGAACGCGGCATCTGCGGTATCGGCTTTGCCTCTGAGACCGGCGAAGATGCCGCGTTAGACGACATGCTGAGCCGATGGCCAAAGGCGCAGTTCGTGCATGATCCCGCCCTGCTACGACCATGGGTGCTGCAAGCCTTTGGCGCGCGCCCCGGACAAAATGCCGATACGCCGCTGTTCCTGATCGGCGCGCCGTTCCAGATCAAGGTCTGGGAAGCCCTGCTGCGCATCCCCTCGGGTCATGTCACCACCTACAGCGACATCGCCACCGTCATCGGCCACCCAAAGGCCGTGCGCGCCGTCGGCACCGCCGTCGGGCGCAACCCGATCAGCTTGCTGATCCCCTGCCACCGCGCGGTGCGCAAGAGCGGGGCCTTGGGCGGCTATCACTGGGGTCTCCCGGTCAAGCGCGCCATCCTTGCCCATGAATCCGCTCGCGCTGATGCCGCCAACACCGCAATGTGATGCGCGGAATTTTGCGCAAGCCCGATGGGAACTGTATGGTGAGCCATTGCGTTGGTATACTGCGCAAGCAGTCGGCGGGTCTGACCCGCGACGCATAGTATTCATGAGGCGGCAGAAATGACCTTTAAGACCCCCCTTCTTTTCTCCGCGGCTTCGCTTCTGGCGCTGACCGCTTGTGTTGACCCGAACGCCTATCCCGACAATCCGAACGCCCGCACCCAACAGGGCGCGATCATGGGTGGTCTCGTTGGCGCTGCTGCTGGTGCCAGCGGCGGCGGCAGCGACAGCTTTCGCAAAGCAGTCGTCGGCGGCGTGATCGGCGCGGCAGCGGGCGGTGCCATCGGCGCGACACTCGACCGTCAGGCGGCTGAACTGCGCAGCTCGATCAACAACCCGAATGTGACCGTGACCAACAACGGCGACTATCTGACCGTGAACCTGCCACAGGATCTGCTGTTCGCAGTGGACAGCACCGCTCTGCGGCCTGACCTGCGCTCGGATCTGGGATCGGTGGCGCAAAGCCTGATCCGCTATCCCAACAGCCGGATCGAAGTGATCGGCCACACCGACAACACCGGCTCGGCCGCCTATAACTACGATCTGTCGCAGCGCCGTGCATCGGCTGTGTCATCCGTGCTGACCCAGAATGGCGTTCCGTTCAACCGGATCACCAATATCGGTCGCGGCTTTGATCAGCCCATCGCGTCGAACGCCACGCCGCAGGGTCGCGCGCAAAACCGCCGCGTGGAAATTCTCATCCGCCCGACCTCGTAACATCCCGGCGATCGCCGACCGGGCCGCCCCAGCTTGGGGCGGTCCTTTTTTGTTGGTTTTCAGATGCAGAGATTGGCCTTGAGTGCTGCGCGCGGCGGTCATAGATTCTGACCAATCCAATCAGGTGCCCGCGTTCATGCCTTTTACCAAGATCCAGACCGAAAAGCTCTCCCAGTCGGTGGTGCGCCAGATCGAGCAACTGATCCTGCGCGGCATCCTGCGCCCCGGTGAGCGGCTGCCTTCGGAACGCGAACTCTCTGACCGCCTGGGCGTTTCCCGCCCCTCCTTGCGTGATGCGGTGGCCGATCTGCAAGCGCGGGGCCTGTTGTCCAGCCGCGCCGGTGCCGGCATCTATGTCGCCGAAGTCCTCGGCTCTGCCTTTTCCGGCGCGCTGGTTCAGCTGTTCGCCACCCATGACGAGGCGGTGTTCGACTACATCGCCTTTCGCCGCGACATGGAGGGGCTGGCCGCCGAACGCGCCGCCCGGCTCGGGTCTGACACCGACCTCAAGGTCGTTGATGTGATCTTTCAGAAAATGGAAGCCGCCCATCTCAAACGTGACCCGACGGATGAAGCCGCGCTCGACGCGCAATTCCATCTGGCCATCATCGAATCCAGCCATAACGTGGTCATGCTGCACATGATGCGGTCGATGTATGATCTGCTGCGGCAGGGGGTGTTCTACAACCGGCAAATGATGTTCCGCAACCGCACCACGCGCGAGCTGCTGCTGGATCAACACCGCGCCATCAACACCGGCCTGCAAGCGCGCGACCCTGTCGCTGCCCGTGCCGCGGTCGAAGCGCATCTGACCTATGTGGAGCAATCCCTGTCGGATCAGCTCAGGGCCGACCGGAATGAGGCGATTGCCCAACAACGCTTTCAGCACGAACAGAACCGGACATGAAAAAACCGGCCCATTGGCCGGTTTTCTAGTCATTTATACGCTCAGGGTCAGATCAGTGCAGCTTGGCATCAACCTGCTGGATGGCGGCGTCGATTGAGGCTTGCGCCGTCTCGGCCGTCATCTGTTTGGCCAACACTGCACCAGCGGCGGCGACAGCAACCGAAATCGCCTCTTCGCGCACAGCCCGTACCGCCGAATTTTCGGCCGCCTGAATCTGCTCCTCTGCCGCTGCCAACCGGCGGGCAATCGACTGGTGCATATCCGTCTTGGCCTGCGCCGCGGCGGCCTCTGCTTCGGCCTTGGCCGCGGCAACGATCCGCTCCGACTGTTCCTTGACCTCTTTCTGCTTGCGCTCATACGACGCCAGCAGAGCCTTTGCCTCTTCGCGCAGGGCGCGAGCCTCTTCCAGATCGGCCTTGATCTGAACCGCGCGCGCGTCAAGCATGCCGGTGATCTTGGACGGAACCTTGAAGTAAACCAAAATTCCGATGAAGACGATAAAAGCGATCGTCACCACGAAATCAGAGTTGCGCAGGCTGAAGAACGGACCGGTTGCTGCAAACGCAGGGCTTGCCGCCAGTGCCAGGAAAATGGTGGTCAGTCTGGTCATCGCATTACCCTTTCAGCCGGGCGGAAACCGCCGCAGAGACAGCGCGGGCATCGCGTGAGCCACCCAGTGCCGCAACCAGTTCCTGCGCCGTATCCTTGGCAACCTCGGACACAGCCGCCATCGCACCGGCGCGGATTTCCGCAATCCGTCCCTCGGACTCGGCAGATTTTGCCGAAATCTCGGCGTCTGCCCGGGCCAGCGCCACATCCAGATCTTTCTGGATCTCGGCCTTGGCCTCTGCCACGATCTTGTTGGCATCGGTCCGCGCCTGCGCCAGCGCATCGGTATAGGCCCGCTCGGCGGCAACCGCCTGCAGCTTCATTTCTTCGGCGGCAGCAATGTCATTGCTGATCGTGCCCTGACGTTCGGCCAGAACCGCGCCAATGCGCGGCAGACCGATCCGCGACAGAAAGAAGTAAATCGCGATCAGCGCAACCAGAAGCCAGAAGATCTGGTTCGGCATCCAGTCGGTGCACAGCTGCGGCATGCCGATGGCACTGCCGTTCAGCCCAAGGCAAGAGCTGACAGCAGCCCCACCATGTGCAACACCTTCTGCGAGTGTTTCAGTAGCCATCATGTCCTCCATCGGACCCTTTGAAACTCAAGGGGGCAACGCATGCGCGCTGCACCCCTGTTTCGCAAGACGTCAAAGGGTGATCAGGCTGCGAACATCAGCAGGAGGGCGACGAGGAAGGCAAAGATGCCCAGAGCTTCGGCGAACGCCAGACCGATGAACAGGGTCGCGGTCTGACCGGCGGCTGCCGACGGGTTGCGCAGTGCGCCTGCCAGGTAGTTGGCGGCCACATTGCCCACGCCGACTGCGGCGATGCCCGCACCGATGGCTGCAATGCCGGCGCCGATGAATTTGCCAAGTGCGGCTGCTGCTGCGAGTTCCATGTGATGCTCCTTACGATGGAATTTGGATTTCTGAGAGAGATGAACCGGTATCAGTGCCCCGGATGCAGCGCATCCTTGAGGTAAACACAGGTCAGGATGGTAAAGACGTAGGCCTGAATCACAGCCACCAGCACTTCAAGCGCATAGATGGCGGTTATCGCGAGGATAGAGGCCGGCGCGATCAGCGCGATCCCGGCAAAAGCGGCAAACACCTTGATCACGGCGTGACCGGCAGTGATGTTGCCCGCAAGACGAATGGAATGGCTGACCGGGCGCACAAAGTACGAGATCACTTCGATCACCGCGATGATCGGGCGCAGGAACAGCGGCGCGTCCTTCATCCAGAACAGGCCCAGGAAATGCGCGCCGTTCTTGACAAATCCGATGATGGTCACCGCAAAGAACACGCCAAAACCCAGAACCGCAGTGACGGCAATCTGCGAGGTCGGCGAGAACGACATCGGGATCAGCGCCAGCATGTTCGAGAAAAAGATGAACAGGAACAGCGTCATGACCCAGGGGAAGTACTTCACCCCGTCATGGCCGGTCACATCTTCGACCATCTTGTAGATAAAGCCGTAAAACACTTCGGCAACCGACTGCAGCCGGGTCGGGATCACGGCTCGACCACGGGTGCCCAGCACGAACAGCGCCACGACGCACAGCACCGCCAGCAGCATCCACAAGGTCGCATTGGTCGGCGTGTACCACATCACCGGACCGTCGCCGAACAGCGGCTTTACGATGAACTGGTCCATCGGATGGAACACCAGATCACCATCCTTGGTGTGTATGTCTTCTTCCACCTCAGTCATCCCTCTGATCGGCTGCGTCTTTGGCCAGCCGGCGTTCCTGCAACTCGTTCGCCGACCGCAGCATGGTTTTCACCCCCGCGGCCAGACCGAACCCGATAAACAGCACCAGGAATATCGGCATGGTCCCCAGCAGGGTATCCAGTCCGTATCCGATGCCAAAGCCGATCACCAGACCGGCCACAAGCTCGATGACCATCCGCCAGGCCACTTGGGCCTGAGAATAGTCTTTCTTCATATGGGGCACCGGTTCCGTGGCTGCCTTTGCCGCTGCGATCCGGGCCTCCAACACCTTTAACCGGGCGTCATCGGACGGATTGCGCGGGTCGGACACGGTTTGCCCCCCATGAATATGGTTGAGGCGGTGCTAATGGCACATCGGCTCCGAGTCAAGCAAGCGTGGGATTTAGTTTTTTACTTTTAATTCATATGCTTACCAATAGCACGCAGCACCACTCGGCCGCCAAAAACCCCGATCCGATCATATTTTCATATTCAACTCATCAGTTGATTTTCCGGGCCTGCCCCGACAGCCTGCCAAACCCTCAACCGCGTGGTTGACCTTTTTGGCAAACAATGCCCATGGTTTGCCCCATGACCGATCCGCTCTCCACCGTCTTTGCCGCCCTCGCCGACCCGACCCGACGGGCGATTCTGGCGATGCTGCTGGAAGACGATATGGCGGTGACCGACGTAGCAGAACCCTTTCAGATGAGCCTCGCCGCAATCTCCAAACACCTGACCGTGCTGACCGAGGCTGGCCTTGTCAGCCGCGAAAAGCGCGGGCGGGTGATATGGTGCAAACTGGAACCCGACGCCCTGCGCGCGGCCACCGTCTGGATGCAGGGCTTTGGCCAGTTCGAACCCGTCGATCTGGACGCGTTCGAACGGTTTCTGGAGGGTGAACTGGCGGCAGATGGGTCGTCAGAGGATGCGGACAGCCCCGGGGCCCTGCCCCGGACCCCGGAGTAGTTTCGCCAAGATGACGGGTGAAGCTCAGCCCGCGAACGTCCGGGCATAGGTCTGACGCAGCCCGGCTTTCTGTACCTTTCCCATCGTGTTGCGCGGCAGCGCATCGACCACAGCATATCCCTTGGGGTGCTTGAACTTTGCCAACCGCTCCGCGACAGCGGCACGGATGCCGTCAAGGTCCGGCTCCGCATCTTTGGCACGCACCAGAACCGCAAACACCGCTTCGCCGAAATCAGGATGCGGCAGGCCGATCACCGCGCTTTCGGTGATGCCAGGCAGGGTGTCGAGCAGATCCTCCACCTCTTTGGGATAAACGTTGTAGCCGCCGGTGATGACCAGATCCTTGGCGCGGCCGACAATGGTGACATATCCATCGGCATCGCGGGTTGCCAGATCGCCGGTGATGAACCAGCCGTCGGCGCGCAGATCCTCGGCGGTTTTGTCGGGCATCTGCCAATAGCCCTGAAACACATTCGGGCCCCGCACCTCGATCACACCCACCTCGCCTGTGGCGACCTCGCGCCCGTCAGCCATGATCCGCAGGTCCACCCCCGGCAGGGGCATTCCCACCGTGCCGGCCCGACGCTCGCCGTCATAGGGGTTGGAGGTGTTCATGTTGGTTTCTGTCATGCCATAGCGTTCCAGAATGCGCATTCCGGTCCGAGATTCGAACTGAATGTGCGTTTCCGACAAAAGCGGGGCTGAGCCTGAGATGAACAGCCGCATATGCACGACCAGATCGCGCGTCAGCCGCCGATCATCCAGCAACCTTGTGTAAAACGTCGGCACCCCCATCATGGCGGTGCAGTTCGGCAAGGCCGCGATAACCTGCTCCAGATCAAAGGACGGCAGAAATACCATCTGCCCGCCGGTCAGAAGACTGATGTTGGAGGCGACAAACAGCCCGTGGGTGTGAAAGATCGGCAGCGCATGCAGCAGCACATCGCGCTCGGTGAACCGCCACAAATCCGCCAGCACCTGTGCGTTCGACAACAGGTTGTCATGGCTGAGCATCGCCCCTTTCGACCGCCCCGTGGTGCCCGAGGTATAAAGGATCGCCGCCAAATCATCGCCCGCCCGGTCCACCGGCACAAAGCCTGCCCCCTGCTGTGCCGCCAGAGCCATCAGACTGCCCGCACCCTGCCCCGACAGACCCAGCAGCTGCGTGCCATGCGCCGCGCAGACCGGGGCCAGCGCAGGGGCGTCAGCCGGATCGCCGACGAAGACCCGAGGCGTGGCATTGCCGACAAAGTAATCCAGCTCGGCCGCCGTATAGCCGGTGTTCAGCGGCAGAAACACCGCCCCCACCGCCACCGTCGCCCCATAGAGCGCCAACGCCTCGGGCGATTTGGCCACCTGCACCGCCACCCGGTCGCCCGGTGCCACCCCCAGCGCCTGCAAGGCCAACGCCAGCCGGCCGACCTGCGTCGCAAATGCCGCCGCCGAAATCTGACGCCCATCGGCCAGATGCAGCAAGGGCCGGTCCTGTCCGGTCAGCGGAGCAAACAGCGTATCAAACAACGGGTTGGGCATGGCGATCCTCCTGACCGTGATTCTTTGTGCCACTGCGTCCGGCATGGCTCAAGCCCGGTCGCATGACATTGCTAAAATGCGATCCGTCTGGCGCAAAATGCCATGCCTGCGGCCCCAGCCTGCCGCGATTTTGCCGCAACCGCCGGTGATCCTGACCGCATCACATCGACAGACACCTCCAGGAGCCGACCATGACCTTTGCACGCAGGCTGCTTCAGAAACTCGGGCTGTTTGCCCCGAAAGCCGACACGACCGAGGTTTTTGGCCACCGGCTGACCCGGATCGGCACCCGCGACTCGCGGCGTGAAGTACGGGCCGCCGTGTTCTTCAGAACTCCGGCGTAACGCCCGGCAGCCGCAGCTCGCGCATCAGATCGCGCACTTCCTGCCGCGCCGCGATGTTCGACATGTTCAACTGATCGACGCCGGTATCTTTCAGGTCCAACAGCGTGATGCCACGCGGGAACAGCTCGCGAAAGATCACCCGCTCGGAGAAACCGGGCGAGACCCGGAAGCCGATCCGCTTGGAAAGTTCCTCCAGCGCGGCACCGACCTTTTTCTTGTTGTGCATCTGCTGCGCGCCCAGACGGTTGCGCAGCACAATCCAGTCAATCGGCTTCAGCCCCGCCTGCGCCCGCAACTGCCGCGCATTCCACACCATTTCGGAATAGATCGACGGGCCTTTGACCTTGCCGGTTTCCGGGTCGGTCCGCGCCAGCAGGTCGAAATCCACAAAGCTGTCATTCAGCGGGGTGATCAGTGTATCAGCCAAACTGTGCGCCACCTGTGACAGCCGGGTATGGCTGCCGGGGCAGTCGATGATGATGAAATCCGACACCGGATCCAGCGCCGCCACTGCCGCCGACAGCCGCGCGTCAAACGGGTTTTCTCCCGGCGCCAGACTCGCCTCATCCACATCGGGCAGATCACGATAATCCGGCGTGGCCAGTGTCAGCCCACTGCGCGCCAGATAGGCCCGGCGGTTTTCGACATAGCGGCCAAAGGATTTCTGCCGCAGGTCAAGATCCAGCCCGCCCACGCGGTGCCCTTGCCGCACCAGCGCTGTGGCCACATGCATGCAGGTGGTCGATTTGCCCGACCCGCCCTTTTCATTGCCCACGACGATGATATGCGCCACGTCCTGCCCCTTTATTCCGGTCTGTCCGCCCTTTTAGGCGGGTTCCCGCGCAAGGGAAAGCGCGAAGGCACGCTTGCCCCTGTACAGCCGGGCCATTGTGTCAGCCGCGCGTCAGCCGGATCAGTCGCCCCGCTGCGGACAAAGAAAAAGCCCCGCAAAAGCGGGGCTGTTCCGTAACACCAGGTCGTTTGGATCAGAAACCCAGACCGGCGTATTTGTTCTTGAACTTCGACACACGGCCGCCGGTGTCCATCAGCTTGGCATTGCCGCCGGTCCATGCCGGGTGTGCCAGAGGATCGATGTCCAGCGCGAGGCTGTCGCCATCTTTGCCATAGGTCGAGCGGGTCTGATAGGTCGAACCGTCGGTCATCTTCACGGTGATGAAGTGATAGTCGGGGTGAATGCCTTCTTTCATCGGTCCGATCCTTATTCAGATTTCGGTTTATAGGTCGTATCTTCCGAGATACGTGCCGATTTCCCGCGACGGGTACGCAGGTAATACAGCTTGGCGCGACGGACTTTGCCGCGACGCACCACATCAATCGAGTCGATGTTGGTCGAATACAGCGGGAACACACGTTCCACGCCTTCGCCGAACGAGATCTTGCGCACGGTGAACGACGCAGAAATCGTCATGCCGCCCTGACGGGCAATGCAGACGCCTTCGTAGTTCTGAATCCGCGACCGGGTGCCTTCGGTCACTTTGTAACCGACGCGAACGGTGTCTCCGGCCTTGAAATCCGGGATGGTCTTGCCAAGCGCAGCAATCTGCTCGGCTTCGAGTTGGGCGATCAGGTTCATGCCTGGTCCTTTCATGTCCCGCGGTGGGTCCGCAGAGGTGAGGCAGCCAGAGAGCTCTTGGTCTTCACCGGATCCCCATCACACTGGATGAGTCCGCCAGAGGTCAGACGTGCTTTGCTGATCCGCCTGCACCGCCGTCTTGCCACCGAAGAAAGGCGGCCGGAGAATGCAGAACGGGCCCGCGGGCGATTCCACCCCGGACCCGCCGCGTATAGGGTCTGCCGGGGGGCCGGTCAAGGGTTCAGACGTGGCGCAAGAGCCACCTTATTTCCGGGGCTTCTGCCCATGTTGCCAGGCCGCCCACATATCCGGCCGCCGCTCTGCCGTAAGCGCCTCGGCCTGCGCCCGACGCCACTTCGAAATCTTGCCGTGATCCCCCGACAGCAGCACCGGCGGAATCTCCCGCCCCTCCCATTCCGGGGGGCGCGTATAGTGCGGATGTTCCAGCAAGCCGTTGGAATGGCTTTCCTCTTCAATGCTCTCGGCATTGCCCAGCACGCCGGGCAACAGCCGGACGGTCGCATCCAGAATCGCCTGCGCCGCGATCTCGCCGCCGGTCAGCACGAAATCCCCCAACGAGACCTCTTCGACCGCGTGGTGATCCAGCACCCGCTGGTCCACGCCTTCAAACCGGCCACACAGCAGCGTCAGCCCCTCGCATGCCGCAAAGCGCCGGGCCATCGCCTGATCAAACGGCTTGCCGCGCGGTGACAGATAGACCACCGGCCAGCGCGCCCGGTCCGGGTTGGCCCCGACACTCGCTGCATTGAATGCCGCATCCACCACATCGGCGCGCAGCACCATGCCCGCACCGCCCCCGGCAGGCGTGTCATCGACATTGCGATGCTTGCCGATGCCGAACTGGCGCAGGTCATAGCTTTCCAGCCGCCACAGCCCCAGATCCATCGCCTTGCCGGTCAGCGATTGTTCCAGCACGCCCGGAAAGGCCTGCGGAAACAGCGTGATCACCCGCGCAAGCCAGGCCCCGCGCACCGCGCGCGCATCGTCGAACAGATCACGCGGCCGCAGCACCGGCTTGGCCGACAGTCGCCCGTGCGAACGGGAGGGAGCCTTGGCCAGCGACGCATCATCGGGAATTTCATCAGACATGGCTCGCTCATACCCAAGCCCCCTGCGCCGTGCAAAGGGATTCCGGCATCACGCCTCGCTCAGCCGCTCTTCCGGCGGGGTCGCTGCCTCAACCGCTGCCGCCAGCGCCCGCAGACTGTCCTGCACGGCTTCGGGCAGGCTGTCCTCCAGCGCCAGCCCGATCTCTGCCGTATCGGGATACGAGGACCACAGCCCCGGCTGGGCCTGTAACAAGGGCAGCGCCCGCCGCGCAAACAGCTCCAGCAGCCGCGCGTCAAACCCCGCCGCCAGAAATCCCGTCAGCTGCACTCCATGCACCCGGTCATCCGCAGCGCGCACCGTATCGGTCGCCCACAGGATCAGCCCCTCGCGCAGGCCGTTGCGGGGCACCAAACCATGGTCCAGTTCATCCTGCAGCAGCGACAACCGCAGCGCCGCACCGGGCGCGCACATCGCCGCCGCAATCGCATCTGCCGTCAGCACCGGATCGGCATCGTCGGGCAGGTCCAGCAGCGTCTTCAGCATCGGATCTGCCCCCGCCCCGGCCCCAACCTGCGGCGCCCCCCGGTTGATCGCATGGATCTGGTCCAGCGCCTGATCCAGAAACTGATCCATCTGCTGCGCCGTCTCCGGGTTCCAGACCATGCGCGAGAGCGGGATCGACAGAAACGACAGCGCGACCGGCACCAGCGGCGGCAAGGGCAGCACAAATCCGCCCACACCGCCAAGGCCGCGGCCAATCCCGAACAGGATCACCACAATCACCGCATTGATCGCCACCTGCGCCGCCGCCGCCAGCACAACAGCCGGTGTCCACAGCGCGACCCGGCGCGGCCAGTCCTGCGGCCGCATCACCACCAGCCAAAGCGCCATCAGCGCCACAAAAACGGGAATCGCCGACCAGCCCAAACCAGAAAGGCCCGCCAGAAGCGGACCCAGATACAAAGGCAGCGTTGCCACCATCAAAAATCGTGTGTTCCTGTTCATCCTGCCCTGCCCCATTTTTTGCAGCAGGGTGCAGAATGTTACGGTTTTAGTCCAGCCCCTCGGGCAGATCCGCCACAATGCGCCGCGCCGCCAGATCCACCGTCGGCACCGCCGCTTTGGTAAAGGGGATCAGCAACGGCTGCTTGCGGGTCGGCGCATAGACCTCCAGCAGATCGCCCGCGCCATGATTGTGTACTGCGCGCAATGTGCCCAAAAGCACGCCGCCGGTGTCATAAATCTCCAGCCCGATCAGGTCGGAGTGATAGAACTCATCGTCGGGCAGCGACGGCAGACGCGTGCGGTCGACATACAGATCGGTGCCGCGCAAGGCATCGGCCTGATCCTTGGTCGCCACCCCGGCAATCCGCGCGCCAAGCCCCCCCGCCACAGGGCGGGTCAGCTTGATGCTGAATGAGCGGTTGCCATCAGCCGTATACAGCGGCCCATACCCGGCAATCGCCTCGGGGTCCGCGCAAAAGGATTTCAGCCGCACCTCGCCCTGCACGCCAAAAGCGCCCGCGATAGAGCCGACACAGATACGTTCAGGAGATGTGGTCATGACTGATCCCATAAGTGGCGCGGCCCCCAAAAGGGGCCACGCAAACATTGATCACTCTTCAGCAGGCGCTTCAGCGCGGGCAGCTTTCTTGGCAGCGCGTTCTGCCATCTGCTTACCGGGAACTGCCGATTTCGGGTTGTTGCGGGCTTTCTTGTCCAGCACGCCAGCCGATTCCAGGAACCGGGCCACACGGTCGGTCGGCTGAGCGCCGGTCGCCAACAGTTCCTTGATCCGGTCAAGGTTCATGACAACGCGCTTTTCGTCGTCCTTGGCCAGCATCGGGTCATACACGCCCAGCTTTTCCAGAAAACGGCCATCGCGCGGGTTGCGCGAGTCGGTCAGGACGATCGAATAGTGCGGGCGCTTTTTCGAGCCGCCACGGGCCAGACGAATTTTAACAGCCATGGGTAGTCTCCTTCAGGGTATGTTTCGGGTGCGTGATGTCATGCACCGTTGTTTGGGTTATTTTTGCAGTTTTTCGTGATGCCTGATGACTTCGGAGATGATGAAGGTCAGGAATTTCTTGGCAAATCCGGGGTCTAGGTCGGCGTCCTGCGACAGCTGCTCCAGCCGTGCGATCTGCCGCGCCTCACGCGAGGGGTCACTGGGGGGCAGATCATGCTCGGCCTTCAGCCGCCCCACCGCCTGCGTGTGCTTGAACCGCTCGGCCAGCGTGTAGACCAAAATCGCATCCAGCCGGTCAATCGACTGGCGATGCTCTTTCAGCACCTCGGCCGCGCGTGTGGCAGTATCGGTCATGAAATCCTCCGGGCATGACGCCAGACCAGATCTTCGGGGTCAGGGCGCGGGGCACTTGCATCCAGCACCGCCCCCAGCCGCTGCGCCACCCGGATCGAGGCGGCATTGTCCGCGTCGATATAGCTGACCAGCGACGGCACCGGCAGGCTGGCAAAGGCCCAGTCGCGCAAAGCACCCGCCGCTTCGGTGGCATAGCCCTGCCCGGCATGGCCCTGATAGACCAGCCAGCCCAGCTCAACCTCGGGGAATTTCGGCCCACCGTTCAGGCCAACCTGTCCCACGGTTTCCCCGCTGGCAGAATGAACCATCATCAGCCCGCCGTGCCCCAGCAGCGCCCATTGTGCGACATCATGGCAAAACCAGAACCACGCGCCCGCCTTATCCTTCGGCCCGCCCATGTAGACGGTCCGCTCCGACGCCCAGAACGCCGCATAGACCGGGAAATCGGCCATGACAGGGGCGCGCAGGGTCAGCCGCTGGGTATGCAGAACCGGCGCGGTCATTTCTTTTTCATCAGCCCCGACAGGCCCGAGGGCAGGCTCATGCCGCGCGGCATGCCGGGAAATCCGCCCTGCCCCATCGACTCTTTCATACCCTTTGCCGCCGCTTCCAGCTCGGCGGGCGACATTTTGCTCGGGTCAGGCATACCGCCCTTGCCCATCATCTGCTTGATGGCCTGCTTCATGCCGCCACCCTTGCCCATCTTCTTCATCATTTCGGCCATCTGCTTGTGCTGTTTCAGCAGACGGTTCAGTTCCGACACCTCAAGCCCCGCCCCCGCCGCGATCCGCTTTTTGCGGCTGGCGGCCAGCAGGTCCGGGTTGGCCCGTTCCTTTTTGGTCATCGAATTGATCAGCGCGACCTGACGGCGCAGCATGCGGTCGTCAAAGCCAGCCTCTTCGGCCTGCTTTGCCATTTTGCCCATGCCCGGCAGCATGCCCATCAAGCCCTGCATGCCGCCCATTTTCTGCATCTGCTCCAGCTGGCCCTTCAGGTCGTTCATGTTGAACAAGCCTTTGGAGAACCGCCGCGCCATGCGCTCGGCCTGCTCAGCCTCAAACGTTTCCTGCGCGCGCTCGACTAGGGCCACAATGTCGCCCATGCCAAGGATACGGCCCGCGACGCGCTCGGCTTCGAACGTCTCCAGCGCGTCCATCTTTTCGCCAAGACCGACAAAGCGGATCGGCTTGCCGGTGACCGCCCGCATCGACAGCGCCGCACCGCCGCGCCCGTCGCCGTCCATCCGCGTCAGGACCACGCCGGAAATGCCGACCTTGCCATCGAACTCGGCCGCGACGTTCACCGCATCCTGCCCGGTCAGACCATCGACCACCAGCAGCGTCTCGCGCGGCTGGGCGATGTCGCGCACCGCCTGCACTTCGTCCATCAGCACTTCGTCAATGTGCAACCGGCCTGCGGTATCGAGGAACAGCACATCATAACCGCCCATCGCGGCCTGAGTCTTCGCCCGCCGTGCGATCTGCACCGCCGACTCGCCCTTGACGATCGGCAAGCTGTCCACGCCGACCTGAGCGGCCAGGATCGCCAGCTGTTCCATCGCGGCCGGCCGGTTGGTGTCCAAAGACGCCAGCAGCACCCGCTTGCCATTGCGATCCTTCAACCGCTTGGCCAGCTTAGCGGTGGTCGTGGTCTTGCCCGAGCCTTGCAGACCCACCATCAGAATCGCGGCGGGCGGGCTGTCGATCTTCAGCGCATCCGCGGGTTCATCCCCCGCCAGCACCCGGATCAGCTCGTCATGCACGATCTTGACGACCATCTGCCCCGGCGTGATCGACTTCGTCACCGCCGACCCGGTCGCCTTGTCCTGCACCCGCTTGATGAAATCGCGCGCCACCGGCAGCGACACGTCGGCTTCCAGCAGGGCAACCCGCACTTCGCGCAGGGCGGCAATCACATCCGCCTCGGACAGCGCGCCCTGTTTGGTCAGGCGATCAAAGACGCTGCCAAGGCGGTCTGAAAGGCTCTCGAACATGGTCGTCTCCCGCAAAGGGCGTTACAGCAATGGCCAAGGGCACCTGCGGGCGCAACGCGCTGGCAGATGGCGATCCCGGCAAAAGCCAAGGGACCGGAAGCGACAGCCTCCGGGGGAATTGACTGCCTGATAGGCCGACCCGCCGCGCGAGTCAAGTCACGCCAGCCACGCGGCCCTGTAGACAAAGGCCCGCACATGGGGGTGCGGGCCTTCGGGCATCCGGGGAAAAGCGCGGGGAGCGCGCGCGCCCCGTAGCCACAACCGGTCTTACGAACGGTTGCCAACGGTTTGGTCATACAGCGCCGTCAGTTCGGTCAACGTGTATTGCGAGGCATCAACACCCAGCACAGCCGCCAGCTGCGCTTTACCGGGAGTCACAACCTCGGCGGGTTTACCGTTGGCGCGGTTCTGACCCGACAGGATGAAATCAGTCATCTGGGTGTCATTGTCCCGCTTTGCCTCGATCAGAAGCTGCAGTTCGTTGATGGTGAAACGGCCCGGCTCCACACCGGCAGCAGCCGCCAGTTGTGCATCGGTCGATGCCACACCGGCACCCATGTCACTGCGCGACACGGCACCTTCACCGGCTTGCGACATGATAAAACGGACGCGGGCTTCGTCATTGTCTTGCTGAGCTTGCAGCAGCTGGATCAGTTGGGTCTGGGTATAGTCATTTGCCGAAACACCGGCCTGAGCGGCCAGCTGGTCGGTGCCGGGGTTGGCCGCAGCAAAGCCAGCGGTCAGGGCAAGGGCAGCAGCAGAAATCATCAGAGTACGCATTTTAGTCTTCCTTCATCGAGATGCTGCGTATGTGCAGCGGGTAGGTATGGAACGGGGCCGCATCCGTGAAAGTTTCGCGACAACCCGTGTTTTGTTCGGTGAGAGGAAGGTATGCGTTTCATTTTTCCTTTACATTACAGAACTCTGCCCTCACTCTGTGCATCAGCGCACAGCACTATTATGTGATAGCCCGTGATTAAAGAGGGAGCCGTTACTATGGCCCAACCTGCCTGGGATGAAATCAGAACCGCGTTTCAGGTGGCCCGGCTTGGCACGGTTTCCGGTGCTGCCGAAGTGCTTGGCGTGCATCACGCCACCGTGATCCGCCACATTGACGCCCTGGAAAAAACGCTGGGGACCAAGCTGTTTCAACGCCATGCGCGCGGCTACACCCCGACCGAGGCCGGGCGGGATCTGCTCACCGTGGCCCAGACCACCGAAGAGCAGTTCGCACAGCTGTCCAGCCGGATCAAAGGCCAGGGCGAGGTGGTGGGGGGCGAGCTGACAATCACCTCGATTGCCGGCATCGCTGACCTGCTGGTGCCGGTGCTGACCGCGTTTCAGGACCTTTTCCCGCTGGTGCAGGTGCGTTTCCTGACCGACATGCGGGTGTTCCGGCTGGATTATGGCGAGGCCCATGTCGCCATCCGCGCCGGGGCCACCCCCGAAGAGCCCGACAATGTGGCGCAACCTCTGCCGCCGATCCGGACCGCGCTTTACGCCTCCCGTGGCTATATCGCCCGCCATGGCCAGCCAAAGGACGAGTCGGACTTTGCCAATCACCGCTTTGTCTGCGTCGACAGCGAGACCACCCGCGCACCGTTCTACCGCTGGCTGCGCAATACGGTTCCGGCCTCTGCCATCAGCTTTCGCGGCACCGAACCCGCCGCTCTGGAAGAGGCGGTATTGCAGGGTGCAGGCATCGGCTTTTCTGCCGTCTACAAAGCCTCGGCCAATCCCGATCTGGTTGAAATCCTGCCGCCGCGCCCAGAATGGGACGCACCGCTATGGATCGTCACCCATGTCGATCTGCACCGCACCCGCAAGGTGCAGGCCTTTCTGACCCACCTGAAAGAGGCAGCAAAGACCTGGCCGGTCTGACCTTGCCGCCGGGTTCCACAGCCCCCGTGCATCACATCGCGGTCAGCCGCATGTCACATTTGCGCCCGAATCACGCGCAACTCTGATCGTGCAATAACAGGAGGATCTGATGGCCGCGATTTTCATTCTTGCAGGTGGCGTCTTTGGCTTCGCATCGGCAATCGCCTCGCTGATCCTGCTGGATGCCAGCCTCATGCTCGCGCTTGCGATCTGGTCCGGCGCAGGTCTGACGGTCGTTGTTCTGGGCCTCTCCCTCTCGCTTCTGAACCGGCGCGCCGCCCTTACGCGAGCCAATCGGATCAGCGCCGAAGCCCACCCCGTCTGACAGCCAATTCCCGCAAATATTCTTGCCTTTTTGGGCGTCTGACCTCATATTTGAAGAGCGACGTTATCTATTTCGACCACTGTCTCCGCCTCACGGCCACAGCAATCGACGATCAGCTGACTGCGCCGGGTCGCCGCAATCCCGCGGGCGACATTTCTACAGGAGACTTCACGATGGCCAAGGGCACCGTGAAATGGTTCAACGAAACTAAAGGCTACGGTTTCATCGCCCCCGAGGGTGGCAAGAAAGACGTCTTCGTCCACATCACCGCACTGGAACGCGCCGGTCTGCGCGGACTGAAGGACGGTCAGGCCGTGACCTTCGATATCGAAGCCGGTCGTGACGGTCGCGAATCCGCCACCAACCTGTCGCTGTCTTAAGTCACACCACGCGCGACACCCTGCATCGCCAAAGCATTGACTTTGAAAGGGCGCACCGTCCCGGCTGCGCCCTTTTTCAGGCCAACAGAACGCAGCCACATCTGGCACAGGCCCGCAAAACGATGAAACCGGCGGGGGGCATCCGGTCTGGCCTGATGATCGCGTAAACCCCTCGAACACGATCCGCAGCGCCACCGACGACACCGGCGCGCGCAAATGACAGGGCGCCTCCCATCCGACCGGAAAAGTCTGCTCCGGACAGGTTGAGCAGATCAGGATGACAGGCATCCGCAATCCGGCCTGAGCCAGACAGTCAAAGGCCTGCTGCCCGGCAACGATTCCGCCCGCATGATCACAGTCAATCACCAGCATACCGATGGCAGGCCGCCCGTCTGACCAATCCCCCAGCAAACGGTCAAGCGCCTGACCCAGACAGTCCTGAACCGTAACCTCCGCGCCCATAGCGGAAAGGCGGCGGGCGGGCAGCCCACCCCCGGCAACGCCCGAAACCAGCAGAACTGATACACCCCGCCCAACCAATGCCTGCCGCGTCAGTGCAAAGGGAGTGATCATCTCCATGCCGCAATGCCCCTCGTCAGCGGTCTGCCGCGCTTGGGCCCGATTGCGGCGCGGCATCCGGCAATTTCCCTTGTGACCTGCAGCGCAGCGCGCCACAGTTGCCCCATGTCAAGCAATCCTGACCCCATGATGATGCACCCGCCGCATTACCAAAGCCTTATCGACCCCGCGACATGGGCCTTTATCCGCGCGACCGAAGCTGCCTACCCCCCCGACACCGCCAGCCAAAGCATCGCCGGTCAGCGTGCGGTCTATGATGCCATGTGCCGCAGCTTCCATGCCGGCACCCCGCCCGGCGTGACCGCGCAGGACGAGACGGTGGCCGGCGTGCCCTGCCGCCGCTATCCGGGGCGCAATCCGGTGGTGATCTATTTTCACGGCGGCGGTTTTGTCGTCGGCGGCCTGCACAGCCATGATGATGTCTGCGCTGAAATTCGCGCCGCCACCGGGCTGACCGTGCTGGCCGTCGATTACCGGCTCTGCCCCGAACACCCGCATCCCGCCGCTTATGACGATTGCCTCGCCGTCGCCCGCGCCACCCCCGGCCCGATCCTGCTGGCCGGTGACAGCGCCGGGGGCGCTCTGGCCGCCGCCGTCGCAGCCACCCTGCGCGACCCGCGCCTGCTGGGTCAGGTGCTGATCTATCCCGGTCTCGGCGGGCATGGTGCCAGCCACCAGCGCCACGCCAACGCCCCGATGCTCACAGCCGAAGACGTGGCCTTCTACGCCCGCATCCGGGGCGCAGCGCCGGATGACCCCACCGCCAACCCGCTTGCCGCAACCGATTTCACCGGCCTGCCCCCCACCCTGACCCTCGCCGCCGAATGCGATCCGCTGGCCGATGACGCCGCCGACTATGCCGCCCGCATCATCGCCGCAGGGGGCCGCGCCCAGACCGTCACCGAACCCGGTCTCGTCCACGGCTATCTGCGCGCCCGTCACACCGTGCCGCGCGCCCGCGCCAGCTTTGCGCGGATCACATCCACCCTCGCGGCCTTTGCACAGCGCCGCTGGCCCTTTGGAGACATGCCATGAAAGACCTGCCCAACCAGACCCACTGGACCGAGCGCACCGATCTGGCCGCCGCCTTCCGCTGGACCGCGCGGCTCAACATGCACGAAGCGGTCGCCAACCACTTCAGCCTCGCGGTCAGCGACGATGGCGCGCGTTTCCTGATCAATCCCGCCGGTCGCCATTTCAGCCGCATCACCGCCAGCAGCCTGATCGAGATCGACGCCAACGATCCCGCCACCATGGACCGCCCCGACGCCCCCGACCCCACCGCCTGGGGCCTGCACGGTGCCTTGCACCGCGCCTGCCCGCATGCCGCCTGCGCCATGCACGTCCATTCCATCCACGCCACCGTGCTGGCCAGCCTCGCCGACAGCCGCCTGCCTGCCATCGACCAGACCACCGCCATGTTCCACAACCGCACCGTTGTCGATGACCACTACGGCGGCATGGCGTTTGAGGATGAGGCCGCCCGCTGCGTGCAACTGCTGTCTGACCCGAAGATCACCACGCTGATCATGGGCAACCATGGCGTGCTGGTCACCGGCCGGACCGTCGCCGAAACCTTCAACCGGCTCTATTACTTCGAACGCGCCGCCGAGACCTATATCCGCGCCATGCAAACCGGCCGCCCGCTGCGCCATCTGCCCGAAGAGGTCGCCGAAAAAACCGCGCAGGAATGGGAAACCTACCCCGGCTACGCCGAGAATCACCTGCGCGAGATCAAGGCCATCCTCGACGCCGAGGCCCCCGATTACGCCAGCTGATCCCTTCCGCTGGGTCTGACAAACCTCCGCGATTTGCTCCCGCCGGATGCGCTCCGCGCGGGAGTATTTTCAAAGCAGCAACCCCAGGTTCAGTTCCCGGCGGCTGCCATCCTGCGGCCTTCCAGCACGCCCTCCAGCCAGCCCATCTTCATCTCGGGCACCGAGGACAGCAGCAGCGCGGTATAATCGTCAAACGGCGGCGCCAGCACATCGGTCTTGGCACCATAGCGCCGCACCTCGCCGCGATACATCACGGCGATGCGGTCCGCGATGGCGCGCACGGTGGCGAGGTCATGGGTGATGAACAGATAGGCCACCCCCTCCGCCGCCTGCAGCGCCAGCAAAAGCTTCAGGATGCCGTCCGCCACCAGCGGGTCCAGTGCCGAGGTCACCTCGTCGCAGATGATCAGCTTGGGCTTGGCCGCAAGCGCGCGGGCGATGCAGACCCGCTGCTTTTGCCCGCCCGACAGCTCTGCCGGGTAGCGGTCGATAAAGCCCTTGCCCATCTCGATCTGGTCCAGCAACTCCTGAATCCGTTTGCGCTTTGCCTCGCCCTTCAGGCCAAAGTAAAACTCCAGCGGCCGCCCGATGATGGTGCCCACCGTCTGACGCGGATTCATCGCAGTGTCGGCCATCTGATAGATCATCTGCACCTCGCGCAGATCATCGCGTGTCCGCGCAGCCAGTGCCGGGGCCAGCTCGCGCCCGGCAAAGCGGATACGCCCCTGCCCCGGCGGCAACAGCCCGGTGATCACACGCGCCAGCGTCGATTTGCCCGACCCGCTTTCTCCGACCACAGCCAAGGTCTGCCCCGCAGGCAGGTCCAGCGTGATGTTCTTGAGCACATCAAACTTGGTGCCCTGATAGCGCGCCGTCACATTCTGGATTTGCAGCACCGCAGGCGCGTCAGTCTTTTCGACATGCTCGATCGACCGGACCGAGACCAGCGCCTGCGTATAGGGCTCGCCCGGCGCGGTGATGATCTGTTCGGTCGCGCCATATTCCACCCGCTTGCCATGACGCAGCACCAGAATGTCATCCGCCACCTGCGCCACCACGGCAAGGTCATGCGTGATGTACAGCGCCGCGACTCCGGTATCGTGGATCGCCTCTTTGATCGCGGCCAGCACCTCGATCTGGGTGGTCACATCCAGCGCCGTGGTCGGCTCGTCAAAGATCACCAGATCGGGCTTCGGGCACAGCGCCATCGCCGTCATCGCGCGCTGCAACTGCCCGCCCGAGACCTGATGCGGATAGCGTTTGCCAAAGCTTTCCGGGTTGGGCAGGCCCAGCTTGCCAAACAGCATCACCGCGCGGGCCTCGGCTTCGGCCCGTCCCATCACCTTGTGCAACAGGCAGGTCTCGATCACCTGATCCATCAGCTGGATCGCCGGGTTGAACGCCGCCGCCGCCGATTGCGCCACATAGGTCACCTCGCGCCCGCGCAAGGCGCGAAGTGCCCGCGCATCAACCAGCCGAATATCGCGCCCGTTCAGGGTAATCGTCCCGCCGGTCAGCCGCACCCCACCCCGGCCATACGCCATCGACGACAGCCCGATGGTCGATTTCCCCGCCCCGGATTCACCGATCAGCCCCAGCACCCGGCCCTTTGCCACCGAGACAGAGACATCATCGACCAGCACCACATCACGCGGTGGCTCGCCCGGCGGATATGAGGTGGCCTCGATCCGCAGATTGCGGATCTCCAAAAGCATCTCAGCCATTCCGGGCCTCCTGAATTGCTGCTTTCCCAAATACTCCGCAGGGGGTCCGGGGGGCGCGAAGCCCCCCGGGGGCATCAGCCGCGCATACGATCAGGGTCATCCGCGCCCGCCTTTCAGACTGGTGGTGCGCGACAGCACCCAATCGGCCACCAGATTGACCGAAATCGCCAGTGCCGCGATGGCAAAGGCCGGGATTAGCGCCGCCGGAATGCCGTAGACCAGCCCCGAGGAGTTCTCCTTCACGATCCCGCCCCAATCGGCCAGCGGCGGTTGCACGCCAAGCCCAAGGAAGGAAAGCGTGGAGATGAACAGCACCGCAAAGATGAACCGCAGCCCCAGCTCCGCGACCAGCGGCGACAGCGCATTGGGCAGGATCTCGCGAAAGATGATCCAGGCCCAGCCTTCGCCGCGCAACCGGGCAGCCTCGACATAATCCATCACCGTGATGTCGACCGCCACCGCGCGGGCCAGACGAAACACCCGCGTCGCGTCCAGCAGGCCCATCACCAGGATCAGCACCGTCAGCGTCACCGGCAGCACCGACAGGATCACCAGCGCCAGGATCAGCGCCGGGATCGCCATCACCAGATCGACCATCCGGCTGAGCCCCTGATCGACCCAAGCCCCGGCCACCGCCGCCGAAAACCCCAGCACGGAGCCGAGCGTGAAACTCAGCACCGTCGCCGCCGAGGCGACAAAGATCGTGGTCTGCCCGCCATAGATCATCCGGCTCAGCAGATCACGTCCGATCGCATCGGTGCCAAGCCAATGCGTGGAGGATGCCGGGTCCCAGACCCCGCCGACAATCTCGGCCATGCCATACGGCGCGATCAGCGGCGCAAAAATTGCGGCCAGAAAGAACGCCCCGGTAAAGAACAGGCCCACAAGAGCGGAAATCGGTATCCTCATTTCGGGTGCCTCAGCCTTGGATTGGCAAGGATGGAGATCACATCCGCCATGATGTTCAGCCCGATATAGACGGCGGCAAAGATCAGCCCCACCGCCTGCACCACCGGCAGGTCACGCTTGGCCACATGGTCCACCAGATATTGCCCCATGCCCGGATAGACAAACACCACCTCGACCACGACCACACCCACCACCAGATAGGCCAGGTTCAGCATCACCACATTGACGACCGGCGCAACCGCATTGGGAAACGCATGGCGCCAGATCACCCGCATCGGCGTCAGGCCCTTCAGCTCTGCCGTCTCGATATAGGCCGACTGCATCACGTTCAGGATCGCCGCCCGCGTCATCCGCATCATATGCGCCAGCACCACCAGCACCAGCACGATCACCGGCAGGATCACCGCGTTCAGCCGCTCCATCATCCCCATGCCGGGAAACACCATCGCGACCGACGGAAACAGCTGCCATTTGACCGCAAGGAAATACAAGACGATATAGCCCACAACAAATTCCGGCAGGCTGATCGTCGACAGCGTTGCCCCGGAAATCAGCTTGTCCGGCCAGCGCCCGTTATAGCGCGCCGCCAACAGCCCCAGCAGAATGGCAAGCGGGACCGAGATCACCGCCGCCCAGCCCGCGAGAAACAGCGTATTGCCCAGCCGCTGGCTGATCGCCGCCGCAATATCGGTGCGGTTCGACAGCGAGGTTCCCAGATCGCCGGTCAGAATACCGCCAAGCCAGTTGAAATACCGGGTCAGCGCAGGCTGATCCAAGCCCATCTCGGTGCGCAGGTTGGCCAGCGCCTGCGGCGTCGCCGACTGGCCCAGTATCGCCTGCGCGGTGTCACCGGGCAGCGCCGCCACGCCAAGAAAGATCACAGCCGACACCGCCAGCAGGAGCAGGAGGCCCAGCGCAATGCGCTGGACCACCAGAGTCAAAACCGGATGCACGCGCCCCGGTCCTTATGCCAGCCAGCACTTGACATGGGCACGACCGTTCATCAGCTCGCCATTCGGGTCGGCTTCCCAGCCCTGCACCTCATCCCGCACGGCTTCGACGAAATCGTTGAACATCGGCAGGATCAGGCCGCCTTCGTCGCGCACGATCTTGGCCATTTCCGAATAGGTCGCCTTGCGGGTGTCGCTGTTCAGTTCCGCCCGTGCCGCCAGCAGCAGCTCGTCAAAGCGCGCGTTCTTGAACTTGGTGTCGTTCCAGTCAGCGGTAGACAGATAAGCCGTGGCGTACATCTGATCCTGCACCGGGCGACCGCCCCAATAGCTGGCGCAGAACGGCTCCACGTTCCAGACGTTTGACCAATAACCGTCATCCGGCTCGCGCTTGATCTCCAGCGGGATACCTGCCGCTGCGGCGGATTGCTGAAACAGCTGCGCCGCCTCGACCGCGCCGGGAAACGCACCTTGCGCCACCCGCAGAATGATCGGGCTGCCGTCATGGCCGGATTTCGCGTAGTGATCGGCAGCGGCCGCCGGATCGTATTCGCGCTGCGGAATGCTGTCATCAAACAGCGGATAGGCCGAGTTGATCGGGAAATCGTTGCCGATGCTGCCCAAGCCGCCAAGGATCTTGTCCACCATCTCCTGACGGTTGACCGCCAGTTTCAGCGCCATGCGCAGATCGTTGTTGTCAAACGGGGCCTTGTCGACATGCATGATGAACACATAGTGCCCGCGGCCGGGAACCGCCTTCACCTGCACGCCGGGCGCACGCTTCAACAACTCGGCGATTTTGGGATCGACCCGGTTGATCATGTGAACCTGACCCGACTGCACCGCAGCGGTCCGGGCCGTCCCGTCATTGATCACCAGAATCTCGGTCTGGTCCGCATGGCCGATGGTGTCGTCAAAGTAGTTTGCATGCTTTTCAAAGCCATGCCGGATACCTGGCTCATGCACCACCACCTTGTACGGCCCGGCACCAATGCCTTCGGTCGGGTTGTCAAAGCCGCCATTCGGCTGGATCACCAGGTGATAATCGGCCAGCAGGAACGGCAGGTCGGCATTGCCGCTCGCCAGTTTCAGCGTCACCATATCGCCCTCTGCCGACATCTCGCTGATGCCCTGCACGATCCCCAGCGCGCCCGACTGCGACTTCTCATCGGTGTGGCGGCGCAGCGTGGCGATCACGTCATCGGCAGTCACGGTCTTGCCATTGTGGAACTCGACCCCCTGGCGGATCTTGAACTTCCATTCGGTCGCATCGGCGTTGGCGCTGACCTCTTCGGCGATCCGCATGACCACTTCGCCGCCCGCGCTGACATCCACCAGCATTTCGCCCCAGGTGTAGTTCACCGCAAACGGCACCTCCGACGCGGCCAGCGCGGGATCAAGGCTGTTGGTCGACTCGCCGCCCTGCATCCCCATGCGGATCAGGCCGCCCTTCTTGGGTTCGGCATGCGCGGCTTTGGTGAACAGCGCCGAGGCCAGTCCGGCGGACACACCCAAAGCGGTGGTGCGGCCCACGAACTCGCGGCGCGACATGCGGCCTGCCTTGGCGGCAGCAATCATACGGTCAAGCGGATCTGTCATTCTGGTCGTCTCCCTGAATGGCTGCGGTTAACCCCGCGCCGGTTTTGTTGACTGGTGGATCAATAGAAACGGGTGTTTTGCCACGGGGCAACGATTCGTGCCCCGCAGCTTCGATTTTTTCAGACAAAGCGACGCATCACCTTTTCGTTGAAATCGCGGGAAAAGATCACTTTATCGCCCTCCCAGGCGGTCAGCGTGGCCTGCATGTGCAGATGCGACGCATCGCCGGTCATTACCGCCCTCGCCTCGGTGCGCACCTGCCAGTCGCCGCGCGACAGACGCTGCTCCCAGACATGGGTGGCCTTTGCCGACAGCGGGTCATCTGGATGAATTTCCCAGCGCTCCGTCAACGTCTCCCCCGAGCACAACCCATGCGTCAGATTTTCCACATCACCGCCATCCTCCAGCACGCACAAGGCTTGCGTGCCGGTGATCATGTCGGTCTCGACATAGCGCCGCGATTGCCCCGCCCGCAGCACCCGGTGCGCCCATGCCGGGGCCGCCTCCGGCTCCGGCGGCACCCACCCGTTGCCGCCCTGATGCACCGGCAGGGTCAGGCTGCCTTTGGTCAATGTCAGTTGGCCCTGCACCGGCGACGGCCAGACAAACGGCCAGTAGCTGTTCGACAGCGCCAGCCGCAGCCTGTGGCCCGCCGCCAGCCGATACGCCATCTGGTCCAGATCAAGGCAGATCTCTTCCGCCAGACCCGGCACCATCGGCTCCGGCGCCTCGCGGCTGTGCCGGTGGCACAGGTTCAGCATGCCATGCGCAATCCGCACCGAAGAGCCATCCGGGGCCACATCACAGAGCCGCGCCACCACGAAGCCCAAAGGCTGATCCGAGGCCAGCCGCAGCCACAGCCGCGCCGCACCCAACAGCGCCAAAGGTGCCTCCAGCACATCGCCGTCAAAGCACAGGCTCAGGGCATCATCCGCCGCCTGATCGCCGGGCATTTCGGCCTTCAGCCCCATCGGAAAAAACTCCCCCGCGGACAGGCCAAGCTGTTGCGGTGTAAACACAATCCGCTCAAAACCTGCGGTTTCGCCTTGCCCCAGATATGCGCGCGGGTCCCCGCCATTGCCCCCCGGCAACAGGGTCAACACCGTCTCGCTGACCGTCGGGCTGGGCCACTGATCCTCGGCCACCCAATGCCCGGCGCGGTGGCCGGCAGAGGCATCGGGCGGCGCGGAATGCAGCATATAGGCCCGCATTGCCGGGTCAGCCTCCGCCCCGTTTTCAACCCCCTTCAGCCAGCGGTCCCACCAGCGGATCGCCTCTTGCAGAAAGCCGATCGCCGGGCCGGGCACCGCCGTATGCGGGTACTGATGCACCCACGGCCCCACGATCCCCTTGGCCTGCGTGTTGCGCACCAGCGCATCCACCGTGTTCATGTAATTGTCCGCCCAGCCGCCGATCGACAGCACTGGCACCTGCATCCGGGCAAAATCCTCACAGATCGAGCCATGCCGCCAATAGTCATCGCGCGCCTGATGCGCCGCCCAGCGCGGTGCGAGCCACGGCTCTGCCTCCAGCCGCGCCAACCAGTCGGCCCGCCAATCCGGGCGCAACACCGGATCGGCCGGACGGCTGGAAAACGACAGCATCACCGCCCCCCAGCCGAAATTCTCGCCCAAAAGACACCCGCCCTTGAAATGGATGTCATCGGCAAAGCGGTCGGTGGTCGAGCAGACTGAAATCACCGCCTTTAACGCCGGAGGCTGCAGAAACGCAGTCTGCAAGCAATTGAAGCCGCCCCAGCTCTTGCCCATCATCCCGACCGTGCCCGAGCACCACGGCTGCGCCGCCAGCCAGCCGATGACGTCACAAGCGTCCTGCAACTCCTGCGCCGTGTATTCATCCACCATCAGCCCTTCACTGTCGCCATTGCCGCGCATATCGACCCGGACCGACGCATAGCCATGCCCCGCCACATAAGGATGCATCAGCTCATCGCGCGGCAAGGTGCCGTCGCGCTTGCGATAGGGAATATACTCCAGCACCGCCGGAACCGGGTGGGCCTCTGCATCGTCTGGCATCCACACCCGCGCCGAAAGCCGGGTGCCATCGGGCATGAAAATGCCCATATCCTCAAATTCGACCAAAGTTTTTGGAAACTCTTTAACAGTTTTCATGCGATCACTCCTCTGCACCACCTGTGGCGCATTCGGCTTGCACCTGTCGCAAGCGTTCAAGACAAGGCTGGCTCTGGCCAGCACCCTCCGGCCAGACCCCGGGACAAAAGGACGGACCCTCATGACGGACCCCAAGACGGATACCCCCAGCCAGCGCCCGAACATCCTGATCATCATGGTGGACCAGCTGACCGGAACCCTGTTTCCCGACGGCCCGGCCGATTTTCTGCACGCGCCCAACCTGCGCCTGCTGGCGCACCATTCGCTGCGGTTTCAGAACTGCTACACTGCCTCGCCGCTCTGCGCGCCGGCGCGGGCCTCGTTCATGTCGGGCCAACTGCCCAGCCGCACCCGCGTCTATGACAATGCGGCCGAATTTGCCTCCGATATCCCGACCTATGCCCATCACCTGCGCCGCGCGGGCTACTATACCGCACTCTCGGGCAAGATGCACTTCGTCGGCCCCGACCAGATGCACGGGTTCGAGGACCGGCTCACCACCGACATCTACCCCGCCGATTTCGGCTGGACCCCGGATTACCGCAAACCGGGCGAACGCATCGACTGGTGGTATCACAACCTCGGCTCGGTGACAGGGGCGGGCGTGGCCGAGATCACCAACCAGCTGGAATATGACGATGATGTCGCCTTTCAGGCGGTGCAGAAACTCTACGACTTGTCGCGCGGGGCGGAAACCCGCCCGTGGTGCCTCACCGTCAGCTTCACCCACCCGCACGACCCCTTCGTCGCGCGCCGCAAATACTGGGATCTGTACGAGAACGCCCCTGAACTCACCCCGCCCGAGCCGATCCCCTACGCCGCTCAAGATCCGCATTCCAAACGCCTGATGGATGCCTGCGACTGGCGCAGCTTCGACATCTCGCCCGAACAGATCCGCCGTGCGCGGCAGGGCTATTTCGCCAACATCTCCTATGTCGACGACAAGATCGGCGAAATCTTCGCCGTGCTGGAAGCCTCCCGGCAAGAGGCGGTGGTGGTCTTCCTGTCGGATCACGGGGAAATGCTGGGCGAACGCGGGCTGTGGTTCAAGATGAACTTCTTCGAGGGCTCTGCCCGCGTCCCCCTGATGATCTCTGCCCCCGGTCTCGACCCCGGCCTGATCACCGACCCGGTCTCCACCATCGACCTCACCCCCACCCTCGCTGCCCTCGCCGGGGTGGACATGGCCGAGGTGATGCCCTGGACCGATGGCGTTGACCTCACACCGATGGCCAGCGGTGGCAGCCGCCCGATGGTCGCCATGGAATACGCCGCCGAAGGAACGATCACCCCCATCGTCGCCCTGCGCGAAGGCGCGTGGAAATACATCCGCTGCCCCGCCGATCCCGAACAACTCTTTGACCTCGCCGCCGACCCGGAGGAGCGCAACAACCTCGCCACCGACCCCCGCGCCGCCCCGGTCCTCGACCACTTCCGCACCGCCGCCGACGCCCGCTGGGATCTGCCCCGCTTTGACGCCGCCGTCCGCGAAAGCCAGGCCCGCCGCTGGGTGGTCTATGACGCCCTGCGAAACGGTGCCTACTTCCCATGGGATTACCAACCCCTGCGCGCCGCCTCCGAACGCTACATGCGCAACCACATGGACCTGAACATCCTCGAAGACAGCAAGCGCTTTCCCCGCGGAGAGTAGCGCCGGGGCCAATGCCGGACGCCTCCGGCGGGAGTATTTGCAAAGCAGCAATATCAAAGGCCTGCGCCCTGCCTTTGCTGCTTGAAAAAATACTCCCCGCGGAGCGTCCGCCGCCAAAGCCGCACCACTCGGCAAGACATGCGGCACCGCACCGCATCCCGTGGCAACGCCGCCGAGCGGGGGCTCGATGCCCCCCGAGGCGGCTCCCGGCACAAGGTCCGCGTTACTGTGCATCTTCCAGCACGATCTGCGCGCCCTTCCACCCGGTCAGGATGGCAGGCGCATTGGTGTTCCCCGCGATGATGTTGGGAAAACTCGCGGCATCAATCACCCGCAGCCCCGCCACCCCCCGCACCCGCAGCCGCGCATCCAGCACGCTGGTCACGGCATCCGCTCCCATCCGGCAGGTGCAGCACGGGTGATAGACCGTCCCCGACCGCGCCCGGAAATCCGCGATCAGATCTTCGTCCGAGCGGATCTCGGGGCCGGGCCGCAACTCTTCCTTGATCAGCCGCGCCATCGCCGGTTGCGCCGCAATCCGGCGCAGGAATTTCACCGCTGCCAGCATCTCCCCGACATCATGCCCGGTCGCAAAGGCATTGGCCACGATCACCGGATGCGCCAGCGGGTCAGGACTGGCCAGCCGGATCTCCCCGCGCGAGGTCGGGCGACAGTTCGACAGCCCCAGCGACAGCCCCGACCACGGGTCCGGCGACAGGATCGGGCGCTCGCCATTGCGCGGGATCAGCGTCGAAAACGCCTGCATGTACAGCTGCATGTTGGGCCGCGTGAGGTCCGGACCGGTGCGGAAGAACCCGCCCGCATGGTTGATCGACTTGGCCAGCGGCCCGCGCCCGCCCAGCAGATATTGCAACCCCGCGAAGGCCTTGCCCCACCATGGCCGCAGCGCATCATTATAGGTCGGCACCCGCATCGACCAAGTATAGTTGATGCCCTGATGGTCGCTCAGATGCGCACCCACATTCGGGTTGTCCACCACCACCGGCAGCCCCATCTCCTGCAACAATGCTCCCGGCCCGATGCCCGACAGCTGCAACAGCTGTGGGCTGTTGATCGCCCCGCCCGACAGGATCACCTCGCCCCGCGCGCTCAAGCTGCGCGTCTCGCCGCCCTGCCGCAGGTCCACCCCCACGGCGCGGCCCGCCTCGATGATCACCCGTGTCACCTGCGCATGGGTCAGCACCCGCAGGTTGGGCCGCTTCATCGCCGGGCGCAAAAACGCCCGCGCGGTGGAATTGCGCCGCGCGCCCTTGATGGTCATCTGATAGACACCCGCGCCTTCCTGCGCCGCGCCATTAAAATCCGCCACCTCCGGCAGCCCGGCCTCGCCGCAGGCGGCGATGTAATCGCGCACCAGCGGGTGCAGCCCCTGCCGGTTGGCCGAGATGAACAGCGGCCCGCCCTGCCCGCGCCAGTTATCGCCCCCGGCCTCGTTGTCCTCGATCCGGCGATAGGCGGGCAGGCAGTCGTCCCAGCCCCAGCCCGGTGCCGCCGCCCCCCAGTCGTCATAATCCGCCCGGTGCCCCCGGATCCACACCATGGCGTTGATCGAGGATGACCCGCCCAACAGCCGCCCACGCGGCCAGTGGTCACGGTTGCCCGCAAGCCCCGGATCAGGCTCGGCACGGTACATCCAGTTGACCGCCGGATCGTAGAACAGCTTGCCATAGCCCAGTGGCATCTGCACATAAAACCGCCGGTCACTGCCCCCGGCCTCGATCAGCGTGACCTTGTGCTGCCCTGAGGCGCTCAGCCGCTCGGCCAGAACACAGCCCGCCGATCCGGCCCCCACGATGATGTAATCGCTGTCTTCCATAGCGCCCCGACTGCTGCCCCGAGAATTCCCAAGCCGCCAACCTAGCCGCGCGCCGTGCCACCACTTGCGCAAATGCGACATCCGGTGTCGCACCTATCGCCCCACCTCAAAGCGCGGCGCGTAAGTGACCGGAAACGCGACCGAGCGTGCAATGAAGCATACGGCATGAATGCGGTGGTGAATGGCTTCTGCCACCGCCAGATCAGCCCCCGGCGCAAGTGCGATGACCGGCCGCAACTCCACCGCCGTAAACCGCCCGGCGCCGCCCGGCCCGATTTCTCCGGCGCCAACCGGGCAATCCTCATACGCCGTCACCACGATCCCCGCCTCCGAGGCGTAATGCAGATACCACAGCATATGACAGGCCGAGAGCGCCGAGAGCAGCAGGTCTTCGGGGTTCATCTTGCCCGGATCGCCGCCCAGCAGTGGATCGTTTGAGCACTCCACCACCGGTTTGCCCGGCACCGCAATCTCCCAGGTCCGCGCATAGCCGCGATAGCTGCGCGTGCCCTCACCCGTATTCCCGGTCCAGACGATCCGGCTGGTATAGTCATGCGTTGCCATTGCCTTGCCCTTTCATCTTGGCCCAAATACTCATCTTTCGCGCGTGCCGCCTCACCGCCCCTTCCAGACCGGCTCCCGCTTTTCGGCAAAGGCGCGCGCGCCTTCCAACTGATCCTCGCTCGAATACAGCCGGTCCACCGTCGGCAACTGCCGCTTGGTGATCCGGTTCAGCGCGTCCTGAAACCGCATGTCCTCGGCCTCGCGCACCACTTCCTTGATCGCCGCATAGACCAGCGGCGGCCCGGATTCCAAAAGCCGCGCCAGAGCCCAGGCCTTTGGCAACAGGTCTTCGGTCGTGGTGATCTCCTTGAGCAGTCCCCAGCGCAGCGCCTCTTCGGCATCAAACCAGCGCCCGGTCAGCAACAGGTCCATCGCGACGTGATAGGGAATGCGCTTGGGCAGCTTGATGCTGGCCGCATCCGCCACCGTGCCGGACCGGATTTCGGGCAGGGCAAAGGTCGCATTGGCCGATGCCAGGATCAGATCACAGGAAAGTGCAAGTTCCAGCCCGCCGCCACAGCATATTCCATTCACCGCCGCGATGACGGGTTTGTTGAGATTTGGCAATTCCTGCAAACCGCCAAAGCCGCCCACCCCATAGTCGCCATCAACAGCATCGCCGCCCGCCGCTGCCTTCAGATCCCAGCCGGGGCAAAAGAACTTGCTCCCCTCCGCGCGCAGGATCGCCACGCGCAGACTGTCCTCATCGCGAAAGGCGCGGAACACCTGCCCCATGATCCGGCTGGTCACCAGATCAATCGCATTGGCCTTTGGCCGGTCCAGAGTCACCTCCAGCACCGCGCCCTCGCGGCGTGTCCTGATCGGACCTTCGCTCAGTATCTCCATCATCTATCCCTTCCGTATCAACGCATCGACCGCCACCGCACCCGTGGCAAACACCAGCACCGGGTTCAGCTCGATCTCTTCAAATGTGTCATCCTGCATCAGATCACACAGCCGCCCGACCAGATCGGCCAGCGCCGCCAGATCCGCCCGCGCCCGGCCCCGGTAGCCATCCAGCAGCGGAAACAGCCGCAACCGCCGCAGCGCGCCCAGCACCTCGTCAGGCGTCACCGGCAGCACGAGCGTCACCGTATCGGCCAACAGCTCCGCCGTCACCCCGCCCATGCCCAGCGTCAGCGCCACGCCGTATACCGGATCGCGCCGCAGCCCCACCAGCACCTCGGCAACAGCCCCCGTGGCCATCTCCTCCACCAGATAGCCCGTGACCCCCGGCATCTCCGCCTGTCCATCCAGCGTGGACAGCCCCAGCCGCACCGCCCCGGCCTCGGTCTTGTGGGCAAACCCCAACCCCTTGAGTACCAAAGGCGGCACCAGCCCGCCCGCCCGCGCCGACACCTCCGCCAGCGTCCGACCCGTCACGCCCGCAGGCACCGCCGCCCCCGCGCCCCGCAACAGATCCTTCGCCTCTGACTCATCCAGCAGCCGGGCCTCCCGCGCGGCGCGGGCCGTCAAAGGCACCTCCGGCACCACGCCCCAGACCCCCTGCGCCGCCCGGATCGCCCCCAAAGCGGCCTCCAGCCCCATCAACGGCACCACGCCCTGCGCCATCATGCCTTCCGCCAAAGCCTCATCGAAATTCTCGGGCAAAGAGGCCACCGGAAAGGCCGGCTTCCCCGTCGCCTGCGCCGCCGTGACAATGGCCTCCAGCGCGGGCCGGAACGACGCCGGGTCACAGCGGTCCGGGCGCGGCGGGTCAATGATGAACACCCCCGCATCATACCCGGCCAGCATCGTGGTAAACACATCCGCCGTGCGCGGCCCGTCGCCCCAGATAAACGTATGATAATCCAGCGGATTGGCGATGGTCACGATCGGGCCCAGAATTTCCCCCAACCGCAGGCGCTGCGCCTCTGACGGTGGCGGAAAGTCCAGCCCCGCCGCCGCGCCCAGATCGGCCACCAGCCCCGCCTCGCCCCCCGAACAGGACAGCGAGCACAGGCGCGGCCCCAGCCCCCGGCCATGCGCGTGGAAAATCTTCAGCACCTCCAGCAGCTCCGGCAAGGTCGCGACTTCAGCAATCCCCGCCTTGCACAGATAGGCCGAGGACACCGCCGCCTCCCCGGCGAGCGACGCGGTATGCGAGGCCGCCGCCACCCGGCTCAACTCGGTCTTGCCGGATTTCAGGCAGACAATCCCCTTGCCCATCAGCGCCGCGTCTGCCGCCAGCCGCGCCAGTGCGGGCGCGTCGTCGATGCCCTCGACATACATGCCCAGCGCTGTCACCCGCTCATCCGCCAACAGCGCCCCGGCCAACTCCGCCAGCCCGACCTGCGCCGCATTGCCCAGACAGGCGACATAGGCCACCGGCAACCCCCGCGCCTGCATGGTCAGGTTGATCACGATATTCGACGATTGCGACAGCAAGGCCACGCCCCGCGCCACCCGCCGCCCACCATGCTGATCGGGCCACAAGAGCGCGCCGTCGAGATAGTTGATCACGCCATAGCAATTTGGCCCCAGCACCGGCATCTCCCCCGCCGCCGCCACCAACTCCGCCTGCAACCCGGCCTCCCCCGCCTCTTCCCAGCCCGAGGCAAAACAGATCGCCCCGCCCGCCCCCATGGCGGCAAGGTCCTGGACCACTCCCAGCGTGGCATGCCGGTTGACCCCGATGAACGTGGCATCCGGCGGTTCAGGCAGATCCGCCAGAGAGCGAAAAGCTGCCACGCCGCCCACCTGATCGCGCTTCGGATGCACCGGCCAGACCGGCCCGGAAAATCCCATCTTCTGGCATTGCGCGATGACATTCTCAGCCCAGCCCGCGCCAAGCACGGCAATCGAGCGCGGACGCAGCAGGCGCGAGAGGCGCGTCATGTCCGACCTCGCGCTCTGTGCCGAACCCCGGGGGCTTTGCCCCCGGACCCCCAGGATATTTTCAGACAGAAAATGAGAACGCCCCGCTCCCAACTCGAGAACGGGGCGCCATTTCCCGTCACGGTCATCGGCGTCCCCGCCTGTACCGTGCTTTCAGAAGATATGATTCTGGTTGCCAAATGCTTAACCTTGCCCTGCGCTCTTCCCATTTTCTGTCCTCAAGTATCCCGGGGTCCGGGGCAGAGCCCCGGGGGTTGGCCCAAGGCGTGCCGTTCAGCCGCCCTGCGCTCTCAGCAATTCCCGACTGATGATGTGGCGCTGGATTTCCGACGTGCCTTCCCAGATCCGCTCCACCCGCGCGTCGCGCCAGATGCGTTCCAGCGGCAGCTCGTCCATCAGCCCCATGCCGCCGTGAATCTGGATCGCCTCATCGGCGATCATCGCCAGGACTTCGGTGGCTTTCAGCTTGGCCATGCTCATGTCGGCCTCGGTCACCGTGGCCTGATCGAATTTCCACGCCGCCTCCCAGGTCAGCAGCTCCGCCGCTTTCAGCTCCATCGCCATATCGGCGAGCTTGAAGCTCACACCCTGAAACTTGCCGATGGCCTGCCCGAACTGGTGGCGCTCCGCCGCATAGGCGATGGCAAGCTGCAAGGCGCGGTCGGCGCGGCCAAGGCAGGTGGCGGCCACCTGCAGCCGGGTGGCACCAAGCCAGGTATTGGCGACCTCAAACCCCTTGTGCGGTTCGCCCAGCACGTTTTCGGCGGGCACCCGACACTCATCAAACTCCAGCACCGCATTGGTATAGCCCCGGTGACTGACATTGCGATACCCGTCGCGCACGGTGAAGCCCTTTGTCCCCTTGTCGACAAAGAACGCGGTGATCTTTTTCTTGGGCCCGCGCGGGGTGTCTTCCTCACCTGTCGCCATGAAGGCGATGGTGAAACCTGCAAGGTCAGCATGGCTGATGAAATGTTTGGTGCCGTTCAGCACCCAGTCACTGCCCTCCTGCCGGGCCGAGGCTTTCATGCCGCGCAGGTCCGACCCCGCGCCGGGTTCGGTCATCGCCAGACAATCCCAGGTCTCGCCCCGGATGCAGGGCATCAGATAGCGCGCGCGCTGTTCCGGTGTTCCCGCCAGCAGGATGTTAGACGGGCGCGCGACACAGGTCCAGTGCAGCGCATAATTCGCCCGGCCCAGCTCGCGCTCATAAAGCAGCCAGGACAGGGTATCGAGGCCCGCGCCACCGACCTCGGCTGGCATATTGGCGGCGTAGAGCCCGGCGGCCATCGCCTTTGACTGGATCTCGCGGATCAGCTCCAGCGGCAGGTGGCCCGCGCGTTCCACTGCCAACTCGTGCGGATAAATCTCCGCCTCGACAAAGGCGCGGGTGGTGTCGATGATCATCCGCTGTTCGTCGGTCAGGGCAAAGTGCATCAGGCGTTCCTTTGTCCGACATGACGGCCCGCCGCATCGGGGCGCGGCAGCGAAGCATGGGCCTGCGCGATCGGCAGCAGCCGGTCGAGGATCGCCTGAGGGGCGGCGCAAGTCTTGCCCTTGGCCATATCGACATGCAGCAGCATCTGTTCCAGCGTGGCCACCGGCTGGCCGTCCCGCAGGATGCGGATGAAAAGATGCAGCCGTTTCTCATCCGCCGCCAGCACCTGCACGGTGCCGGTCAGCGCATCGCCCAGCTTGGCCTCGCCCAGATGCACCAGATGGGTCTCGGCGGTGTAATAGCTGAACCCGGTGCCGACATAGGCGATATCCGCGCCGATATGGCGCAGAAACGCATCCACGGTTTCGGAAGAGGCGAACAGATAGCGGCTTTCGGTCATATGACCGTTGTAGTCGATCCAGCCCGGCAGCACCGTCAGCCGCGCCGCCTCCATCGGCCCGTCGCCTGGCACCGGCGCGGGCAGGTTGGCCCGGCGACGCGCGTCATGCTCCAAGAGCACCTTGCCCGCGCCCCAGTTGCGCTCCTTCAGCACCCGCAGAAACCCGGTCAGGTTCTGGTCACGGATGCGCTCCAGTTGGCGGATGGTGTGGTGCCCCGACTGCGCGTCCGACTGCCCGGCGATCAGATCGACCAGCTCTTCGGTGAACTCCGGCACATCGGTCAGTTTGGTCCAGGGCCATTGCAGACACGGCCCGAACTGCGCCATGAAGTGTTTCATTCCGGCCTCGCCCCCCGCCACCCGGTAGGTTTCAAACAGCCCCATCTGGCCCCAGCGCAGGCCAAACCCCATGCGGATCGCCTCGTCAATTTCCTCGGTCGTGGCCACGCCGTCCTTGACCAGCCACAACGCCTCACGCCAAACCGCTTCCAGGAAGCGGTCGGCAATATGGGCGTCGATCTCCTTGCGCACGTGCAGCGGGAACATCCCGATCTCGCGCAGGATCTCCTTTGCGGTCTCGATCACGGCCGGGTCGGAGGCAGGCGACGGCACCACCTCGGCCAGCGGCAACAGGTAGACCGGGTTGAACGGATGGGCGACAAAGATCACCGCCGGGTTGGCGGCGTTTTGTTGCAATTCCGAAGGTTTGAAGCCAGAAGTCGAGCTTCCGATCGGGGTGCCGGATGCGACTTGTTGGATTTGTGCAAACACCCGGTGCTTCAGTTCCAGCCGCTCGCTGACCGATTCCTGAATGTAATCCGCACCCTCGACCGCCTCGGTCAGCGAGGCGGCAAAGACCAGCTGCCCCTCGGCGGGCATCGGCCCGTCCGACAGCGCGGGCAGCGCAGCGCGGGCATTGTCCAGCACCTCGCCCACCTTGCGCGGGGCCTCCGGGTCGGGGTCGAACACCGCCACATCCCAGCCGTTGAGCAGGAACCGCGCCGCCCAGCCGCCGCCGATCACCCCGCCGCCAATGATTGCCGCCTTGCGCGCCATCCGTCATCCCCTGTCTTGCTTTTGTCAGCGCCCCCCACCCCGGCCCTCCCCCACAAGGGGGGGAGGGAGGCGCAGTTGGCAGGCGTTACCTCTGATCCGTCCGCTGCAACGCAGCCTCGTCATAGCCGTTCTTGCGGAACACCGACCCCGCCCAGCGCCGCTCGGCTTGCGTCACCTCGCGGTCACGATGCAGCATCCAGCCCGCCAGCCGGGTCGGCGTGCCGACCAGCAGCGTGCGACCGTCGCGGCTTTGCCCGATCACCCAGTAATCCCCGGCAAACGGCACACCGGCCAGCTTGACCTTGAACTGCCCCGGCCCCACCGGCACAGCGGTCCCGGTGATCTGCACCACCTGCCCGTCTTTGCGGCAGCGGTTGACCACGCTCAACCCGCCCTCCATCGCGCCATAACTCGCCGTGGTATGGCTGCACCCGTCCTGAAACGGCGCGGGAAAGCTTGCCACCTCGTACCACGTCCCCAGCAAGCGCTCGGGGGCAATATCCAGCAGATACATCGGTGCCGCAGCATAGCGCGGCGACGGCGTATGCGGGTCGCACCCTGCCAACGCCAACGCAGCCAGCAAAAGAAGTCGTTTCATAGCGGGGCCCTTTTCTCCAGTTTCAGCCGCGCCCGCACCTCGGCGGGGGTGATCACCCGCGCGCCCATGTTCTCGATGATCGTGGCCGCGCGCTCGACCAGCTGAGCATTGGTCGCAAGCACCCCTTTGTCGAGCCAAAGGTTGTCCTCCAGCCCGACCCGCACATTGCCACCGCCCAGCACCGAGGCCGCAACATAGGGCATCTGGTGCCGCCCAAGGGCAAAGGCCGACCAGTGCCAACCGGCGGGCACATTGTTGACCATCGCCATGAAGGTGTTGAGATCATCCGGCGCGCCCCAGGGCACGCCCATGCACAGTTGCACCAGCACCGGCTCGGGGATCACGCCCTCACGCACCAGTTCTTTCGCCAGCCACAGATGCCCGGTGTCAAACGCCTCAATCTCGATCCGCACGCCCGCCGCCGTCATCCGACGCGCCATGTCGCGCAGCATGCCCGGCGTGTTGACCATCACATAATCGGCCTCGTTGAAGTTCATCGTGCCGCAATCCAGCGTGCAGATCTCGGGGCGGCAGTCCACCACATGCGCCACCCGCTCGGCAGCCCCGGCCATGTCGGACCGTGGCCCGATCCGGCCCATATCCTCGGTGCCCTCGAAATAGATGTCGCCGCCCATACCGGCGGTCAGGTTCAGCACCACATCCTCGCCCGCATCGCGGATACGCTCGGTGACTTCGCGGTACAGCGCCAAAGCGCGCGACGGCTTGCCGGTCTCGGGGTCGCGCACATGGCAATGCACCACCGCCGCCCCCGCCTTCGCGGCATCAATGGCAGAGTCGGCAATCTGCTTCGGGCTGCGCGGCACATGCGGGCTGCGGTCTTGCGTGGCCCCCGATCCGGTCACGGCACAGGTGATGAAAACCTCGCGGTTTATGGTCAATGGCATGGCATCCCCCTTTGTTGCCGCCAGCTTAACGCTCTTGTCAGCCCGCGCTTTGCAATTTACGAAATCAGCATGACGGAAAATGCCCTCTTTGCCCCGGCCCAAAGCCCGCTCGACATCGCCGTGTTGGTGCTGCCGCATTGCTCCATTCTGGAAGTGGCTTCTGTGCTCGACCCGCTGCGCAATGCCAACCGCCAGTTGGGAACCGACGCCTTTCACTTTCGCATCGTCACCCCCGATGGCCAGCCTGCACCCTTGACCTGCGGCATCGAACTGCCCGCCTCCGGCCCGCTGGCCGCGGCCAAAGGCACCACGCTGCTGATGGTGATCGCAGGCTATCGTCTGGCAGAGGTCGCCACCCGGCCGCTGATCCGCGACCTGCGCCGGATGGCGCATCAGTTTGCCGCGATTGGCGGCGTCGATGCCGCACCTTGGGTGCTGGCACGCGCCGGTCTGCTCGATGGCCACCGCGCCACCGTGCATTGGGAGGATCTGGAGGATCTGGCCCACCTGCACCCGCAGGTCACCGTCTGCCCCGACCGCTACGTGATCGACCGCAACCGGATAACAGCGGGCGGCGCTGCCCCCGCCTATGACCTGATGCTGCACCTGATCCGCGCCCGCCACGGCGCAGGCGTCGCGCGTCAGGTGGCACAAAGTTTCCTGCAACCTCCACGCCCCGGCCATGCCGCCCAGATCGCTCCCCCGCCCGGCCCGCTGACCTTGGACCCGGCGCTCGATCCGCGCGTGGCCCGCGTGCTGGCCCGGATGGAGGCCAGCCTCGATGCGCCCGAACCGATGGCGGCGCTCGCCGCCAGCGTCGGCCTGTCAGCCCGTCGTCTGGAAAGCCTGTTCCGCCAAAGCCTTGGCACCACGCCGGGCGCACATGCCCTGTCGCTCCGCCTCGCCGCCGCCCGCCGGATGCTGACCGACACCACACATCCCTTGGCCGAAATCGCCCTGCGCTGCGGCTTTTCCAGCCCCGCCACCCTGTCCCGCGCCTTCCGCCGCGCCTTCGGCCATCCTCCGGCGTCGCTCCGGCATTAGCGGGATCAGGGGGCGCTGCCCCCCGCCTTCGGCCCCCCCGGAGTATTGAGAAAGCAGCAATGCAAAGTCTGTCCCTGCTGAATTGCTGCTTTTGAAATACTCCGGGGGATGGGCCAAAGGCCCAAGGGGGCAGCGCCCCCTTTCCCCAGAAGATGAAGAAAGACTTAACTTGGCAGAATCAAGCCTTTGATTTCATTTGGTTTGATGACTTGTAACACAGGGGGAAGCCCTGAGCGGTCAGACCTCCTCCAGCAAGCCCCGGCCCTTCAGCAAAGCCTCCACCCCCGGCATCTTGCCCCGGAACTGCAGGTACAGCTGCTCGGCCTCCTCCGACCCGCCAGCGGCCAGAATGAACCGCTCAAGCCGCGCCGCAGTGGCCGGATCAAAGGCATCGCCCGCCTCTTCAAAGGCGGCAAAGGCATCGGCATCCATCACCTCAGACCACATGTAGGAATAGTAGCCGGAGGAATAGCCGTCGCCGGTGAAGATATGGGCGAAATGCGGGGTCGCATGCCGCATCCGGATCGCCCGGGGCATCCCCAGCGCCTCCAGCACCTCGGCCTGCTTCTGCATCGGATCGGCGGGGGGCGGGCTCTCATGGAACTCCAGATCGACAAGCGCAGAGGCCACGAATTCCACGGTGGAAAAGCCCTGATCATAGGTACTTGCCGCCAGCAGACGCGCCAGCATGTCCGCAGGCATCGGCTCGCCCGTTTGCCAGTGCCGGGCGTGCTGCTCCAGCACCGCAGGCACCTCCAGCCAATGCTCATAAAGCTGGCTCGGCAGCTCCACAAAGTCACGCGCGACCGAGGTGCCCGAGATGAAGCCATAGGTCACATCCGACAGCATCTGATGCAGGGCATGGCCGAATTCATGGAACAGGGTCCGCGCATCATCATAAGACAGCAGCGCCGGATCACCCTTGGCGAAGTTGCAGACGTTGACGACGATGGGGCGCACCTCACCGCCCAGCTTGCGCTGCGAGCGCATGGCCGAGCACCAGGCGCCGGAGCGCTTTGACCCGCGGGCAAAGTAATCGCCCAGGAACACCGCCACATGCGCACCATTCCGGGTCACTTCCCAGCCGCGCACATCCGGGTGATAGAACGGCCCCTCAAGTTCACGGAACTCCAGCCCGAACAGCCGGTTGGCGCAGTCGAACTGCGCCGCCAGCATCGCATCGAGCGAGAGATAGGGTTTCAGCGCGGCCTCATCCAGATCATGCTCGGCGCGGCGGCGTTTTTCGCTGTAATAGCGCCAGTCCCACGGCTCCAGCGGTCCGGAGATGCCATCGGCCAGCAGCATCGCCTCCAGCATCGTTGCATCCGCCCCGGCCTTTGCCCGCGCAGGCTGCCAGACCCGCAGCAGCAGATCGCGCACCGCCGCCGGGGTTTTCGCCATCTCCGGCTCCAGCTTGTAATCGGCAAAACTGGCATAGCCCAAAAGCTTTGCCCGCTCGTCGCGCAATGCCAGGATTTCCGCCGCAATCCCCCGGTTGTCATGGGCGTTGCCATTGGCTCCGCGCGCGCCCCAAGCCTCATAGGCCTGCTTGCGCAACGCGCGGCGCGGCGAGAATTGCAGGAACGGTACGATCAGCGAGCGGTTGAGGGTCACAACCGGCCCGCCGGCGTCACGCTCCTGCCCCGCCGCGCGGGCGCTGGCCACCACAAATTCCGGCAACCCTTCCAGATCGGCCTCGTCCAGCGGCATGAACCACTCACGCTCATCCGCCAGCAGGTTCTGGCTGAACTGGGTGCCCAGAACCGCCAGCCGCGATTTCACCGCCGTCAACCGCGCCGCCGCATCGCCCTCCAGCTGCGCGCCGGAGCGGACGAACATCTGGCGATACAGCGTCAGCACCCGCATCTGCTCGGGCGTCAGGTCCAGCGCGTCGCGCGTGGCCCACAGCGACTCGATCCGGGCAAAAAGCGCCTTGTTGTTCGACACTTCCGAGGAAAACGCGCTCATCTTCGGGGCCAGATCGCGCATCAGCGCCTCACGCGCCTCGTTCGAATCTGCCCCGGCAAGGTTGTAGAACACCCCCGCCACCCGGTCCAACCCGCCCTCGGCCAGCTCCAGCGCGTCGATCACATTGGCAAAGGTCGGCGCGTCAGCGTTGTCGGCGATCGCTGCGATATTCGTCCGCGCCTCGGCCAAGGCCGCGTCAAACGCGGGCGCGAAATCTTCGTCCCGGATCAGGTCAAACGGCGGCAAGCCAAAGGGCGTGGTCCAGTCTTGTGCAAAAACGGTCATGGGGGTCTCCTTTGCCCCAATAGCTAGGCACGCCAGCCGCAAAGGTCCACACCCCATGGGCTTGCTGCTTTCCAAATACTCCCGCGCGGAGCGCTTCTGCCCGTGTCGCTAGCGAAACCGGTCCAGAAGTTTCTGCATCGGGCTGCGGCTGTCGGTTTCCTCGGCGGCGGGTGCCGGTTTGGCCTCGGGTTGGGCGTCCGACTTGGGCTCCCGTTTGGCCTCGGGCCTCGCTTTGTCCGACGACCGGGGTGGGGCCACCCTCAGGGCGACCGCGTTCAGGAATTTCGGCCCGTCCCCTGCCGCCAGATGCGCCGCACCATCCGACAGCCCACGCAGCAGATCCTCCAGCCAGTCCTGATCCGCCTTGGCGAAATCGTGCAGCACGTAAGCCGCCACCGCATCCTTGTGCCCCGGATGGCCGATGCCAAGCCGCACCCGGCCGTAGCCTTCGCCGACCGTGCTACTGATCGAGCGCAGCCCGTTGTGCCCGGCATGGCCACCGCCCTGCTTGATCCGGCATTTGCCGGGGGCGAGGTCCAGCTCGTCATGAAACACGGTGATATCGGTCAGTGCCAGCTTGTAGAACGCCATTGCCGCCTGCACCGACTGGCCCGACAGGTTCATGAAGGTGCCGGGTTTCAGCGCCAGCACCTTTTCATCGCCCAGCCGCCCCTCGGCCACCTCGCCCTTGAACGCCGGTTTCCACGGGCCAAAACCATGGTCCGCCGTGATCCGGTCCACCGCCATGAATCCGATATTGTGTCGGTTGCCCGCGTATTTCGCACCCGGATTGCCAAGACCTACAAGCAGTTTCATTGCGCTCTCCTGTTGCCCCTTCCTTGACGAAGCCGGCGGCAGCCGTCAAGCATCGGGCAGGAAAAGGGAGCCATCATGCGCTTTGCCGTTGTCTGTTCTGTCCGCAACGAAGGGCCGTTTCTGGTGGAATGGGTGGCGTGGTATCGGCATCTGGGGTTCACCGATATTGTGGTGGTGACCAATGACTGCACCGATCATTCGCCCGAATTGCTCGATGCCATGGCCCCCGCAGGTGTGACCCACCTGCGCCACGACGTCCCCGACGGCACCAACATCTGCGCCCGCAAGCTGGAGGCGGCAAAGGCGCTGCCACAGGTCAGCGGCGCCGATTGGGTGCTGGTCTGTGATGTGGATGAGTTTCTGGTGATCCACCGGGGCGCGGGCCGGGTCACCGATCTGATCCCTGATGATGCCGGATTCCTTGGCATGGCGATCAACTGGCGGGTGTTTGGCACTGGGGGACGCATCGCGTGGGAGGATGGGCTGGTCCACCGCCAGTTCCTGCGCACCAGTGAAAGCCGCGACTTCCCCTCGACCTGGATCAAGACGATCCATGCGCAACCGGGCTGGTTCCGCCGGTTGGGGGAGCATGGGCCAAAGCGGCTGCTACCACGCCATGCGGGACGCTGGGGGCAAGACGGCATGGCTTGGGTCAATGCCGATGGCGACGCCCTGCCGGAATGGACCCCGGACGGCGATTACATGCGCCGGGTGCCGATGGCGCGGGTCAGCCATGCGACCGCGCAGATGAACCATTACATGATCCGGTCCGAGGAAAGCTTCGGGCTGAAAAAGGGCACGCTGTCTTCGGTCGCGGGCAAGGATCGCTACACTGACAGCTTCTTTGACCGCTACAACCGCAACGAGGTTTTCGATGACAGCGCCCTGCGCCATGCGGCTGCGTTCGATGCCGCCCATGCCGCGCTCATGGCCCTGCCCGATGTCGCCCGCCTGCATCACCTGTGCTGCGCGGATTATGTGGCGCGGCTGGCGGCCAAGGCTGGAAGACTCGCAGGGGATGACCCGCGCCATGCGCATCATCTTGCATTGGCTGCTCAAAACTGAAAGGCGCGGCAGGTTTCCCTGCCGCGCCCTTGTCTGTTGCGACCTTCAGGCCCGAAGGCCAAAGATCACTCTTCTGCAGCGTCGTCCGCGTTGTCTTCCGACCGCAGGCCCGACGGGGCCGCGATGTTGGCGATGACAAAGTTCCGCTGGATCGAGGGCTTGACGCCTTCGGGCAGCACAACGTCGTCGATGTGGATGACGTCGCCGATGTTCTTGCCGGTCAGGTCAACCGTGATGTGATCCGGGATATCCCCTGCGGTCACTTCCAGTTCGACTTCCTGACGCACCACGGTCAGCGTGCCGCCGCGCTTCAGGCCGGGGGCCTTGTCCTGATTCTCAAAGTTCACGTGAATGAACAGATTGATCCGCGAGGTGCGACGCAGGCGCATCAGGTCGACGTGGGTCGGAAGATCCTTGACCACATCGCGCTGCACACCGCGGCAGATCACGCGGACGTCTTCCTGACCTTCAACTTTCAGGTTGAACAACGTCGAAAGGAAACGTCCTTTGCGCAGTTTGGTCAGAAGGTAGTTGTATTTGATGTTGATCGGTTGCGGGTCTACACCACCACCGTAAACAATACCGGGCACGAGTTGCTCACGACGAGCTTGACGGGCGGCCCCCTTGCCTGTCCCCGTACGTGCCTCGGCGATCAGATCAGGGATCTCACCAGCCATTGCAGTTCTCCATATAAATAAGTCCACCGCCCTCCAAGGGTGCGCGGCGCGACCGGGGGGCTATAGCGGGGAATCAGCGCGGGGGAAAGCGCAAATCGCCTTTTTTCTTTGCGCCCTGCACCATGGCCTGCGCCAGATCGGCAATGGTGCGCCGGGCAAAGTGGCGGCGCAGCACCGCTTCCGCCTCGGCCACCGCTTTGGTCATCGTGCTGTGCAGCGCCGCCACGATGGCGCAGCCATCCGGTGCCGCCAGCGGCTCCACCGTCATCAACGGCGCGCCGATGGCGGCGTAGACATCGGCGACGGTGATGCTGTCGGCCGGTTTCGCCAGCCGCCAGCCACCCGCATGGCCTTTGCCCGACACCACGATCCCCTGCACCCGCAGCAGGCCAAGCACCCGCCGCACCACCACCGGATTGGTGGCGTTGTGCCCGGCAATCACCTCAGACGTGAACGCCTGATCCGGGGCCGCCGCCATATGGCCCAGCGTGTGCAGGGCGAGAGAGAGCTTGTTGTTTCGTTTCATGTAACTATCATAGTTACATGATTCGCAAAGCGCAAGGAAAACGCATGGGCAACGATATGGATGTGGCAATCGTGGGCGGCAGCTTTGCCGGGCTGGCGGCGGGGCTGATGCTGGCACGGGCGCGGCGGCGGGTGGTGGTGTTTGACGAAGGCCAGACCCGCAACCGCTTTGCCGACGCAGGACACGGCTTTCTGGGCATGGATGGGCTGGCCCCGGCGGAGATGCAGCGGCGCGGGCAGTCAGATCTGCTGGCCTATCCCACCGCCCGGATCGAGCGGGCACGGGTCACCAGTATCACCGCACGTGATGGCGGTTTTGAGCTGCAGGCCGGGGCTGCGTGGCGCGCGGCCAAGGTCATTCTGGCCCATGGCATGCGCGACATCCTGCCCGATATTCCGGGGCTGACCGAAGGCTGGGGCCAATGGGCCATGCAATGCCCCTATTGCCACGGCTACGAAGTGGCGGATCAGCCCACCGGCATCCTGATGACCGGCCCCGCCGTGCCGCATCACCTGACCATGCTGCGCGACTGGACCCATGATCTGGCGCTGTTCTGCAACGGCCACCCCCTGCCGGATGAGGTGCGGGCCAAAGCGGCAGGATGGGGTATTCCGGTCTATGACTTGCCGGTTGCGGCGATCCGCGATGAGGGGCAGACCCGGACCCTGCTGTTGGCAGACGGGCAAGAGGTGCAACGGGCGGTGGTCTATCTGGTCTCCCGATCCGAGCCGTCCTGTGATCTGGCAGCACAGCTTGGTTGCCGGATGGAGGACGGCATGACTGGCCCGTTTGTCAGCGTGGACCCGATGCAGAACACCTCTGTGCCCGGAGTATTTGCAGCGGGCGATCTGTGCCGCCCGATGTATGGCGCGCTGTTTGCCGCCGCTGATGGCGCACGGGCCGCAACGGCGGCGCATCACGCCTTGCTGTTTAACGACGCCTAGGCGGTCGCGGCCAGCCCCTTCCCCGTCGCCTTCAGGATGGCGGCGGGGCCCTGGCTCTGCTAGGTCCGGCGGGCAAGAACGGAGTCCCCCCGATGGCCCATATCCTGACAGTCGCGCGTGCGCCGCTGGCGGCTTTTGCTGCCATGGGTGTGATCTGGGGCACGTTTGCAGCGGCTTTGCCCGACATAAAGACCATGTTGGCGGTAGACGAGGCGCAGCTGGGGTTCCTGCTGCTGTTCACCCCGCTGGCAGCGGTCACCGCGATGCTGCTGGCCCCGGCCTTTGGGGCGGCGATGGGGCGCATGGCGCTGCCTTTGGCGGCGCTTACCATGGGTCTGGGCATCGCCTTGCCGGGGCAAACCGCCAGCCTTGTGCTGTTTCCGCTGGCGATGATGGTTTGCGGCGCGGGCACCGGCCTGACCGATGTGCTGATGAACGCCCGCGTGGCCGAGCTGGAAAACACCCGTAAGATCCATCTGATGAACCTGTGCCACGCGGCCTACAGCTTTGGCTATGCCGGGGCTGCGATCGTCACCGGCATGATGCGTGGTGCAGACTGGGGGCCGGGCTGGGTACTTGGCACGATGGCGCTGGTGGCGGGCAGCCTTGCGCTGATGACATGGGAGCATGATGGCCAGATCGACGGTCTGCGCAAACCGAAAGGCCCGGGTGCTGCCGCTTTGGGCTGGTTGCCTGTGCTGGGCGGCGGCGTGGTGCTGATCGCCTTCATGACCGAAAACGCCGCCGAGGCGTGGTCCGCGCTGCATATCGAGAAAACGCTGGGCGGCAGCCCGGAACAGGGCGCGCTGGGGCCTGCGGCGCTTGCCCTGACCATGGGCTTTGCCCGGCTGGCGGGCCAAGGACTGGTGTCGCACGTCAGCCCCTACCGTCTGCTGACCGGCGGCGCGATGATTGCGACCATCGGGGCTTTGGGCGCGGCGGCGGCGCAGACGCCGCTGATGGCCTATGCCGGGTTCATCGTGATGGGCCTTGGCGCTTCGGTCATCGCCCCCACCGCCTTTTCGCTCGTCGGCAGGCTGGCGCGACCCGAGGCACGGGCGCGCGCGGTCGCCCGCGCCACGCTGTTCGGATATTTCGGCTATTTCTTTGGCCCGCCGATGCTCGGCTTTATCGCGGGCAGTTTTGGCCTGCGCATGGCCTTTGTCTTTGCCGCCTGCCTGCTGGTGACGGTTCTGGTGCTGTCACCCCTGATGGCGCGCCTGCAGCGCTGATCACTCCCACCCGTCCGAGAACCCTTTCGGGATCAAAAGGTTGTGGCGGCCAAGCGCATGCACATCGCGCTCACCACACAGCGCCATGGTGGTATCCAGCTCTTTGCGGATCACCTCCAGCGCCTTTGTCACCCCCGCCTCGCCCATCGCGCCCAGACCGTAGACATAGCTGCGCCCGATCATGGTGCCCCTTGCCCCCATCGCCAGCGCCTTGAGCACATCCTGACCCGACCGGATGCCAGAATCCATCCAGACCTCCACCCGGTCGCCAACGGCATCGACAATGCGCGGCAACATGCGGATGGAAGATGACGCCCCATCCAGCTGCCGCCCGCCATGGTTTGACACGATAATCGCATCCGCCCCGAAATCGGCAGCCTTGCGGGCGTCATCTTCATCCATGATGCCCTTGATGATGAACTTGCCGCCCCATTGGTCGCGGATACGCGCGATCTTGGTCCAGTCCAGCTGCGGGTCGAACTGGTCGGAAATCCAGCTCATCAGGCTGGAGGTATCGCCCACCCCTTTGACGTGCCCCACGATATTGCCGAACTGGCGGCGTTTCGTTCCCAGCATCTCCAGCCCCCAGCCCCATTTGGTGGCAAGGTCGAGCAGGACCGGAAGGGTCAGTTTCGGTGGGGCAGACAGGCCGTTTTTCAGATCCTTGTGCCGCTGGCCCAGGATCTGCAGATCCAGCGTCAGCACCAACGCGCTGCACTTTGCAGCCTTGGCCCGCTGGATGATGCGATCCACGAAATCCTCATCCTGCATGACATAGAGCTGAAACCAGAACGGCGCGGGGGAGTTGGCGGCCACATCCTCGATGGAGCAGATCGACATCGTCGACAGGGTATAGGGCACGCCAAACTTGGCAGCAGCGCGCGCCGATTTGATCTCGCCATCCGCCGCCTGCATCCCCATCAGGCCAATGGGGGCAAGCGCCACCGGCATGGTGACCGGAAGTCCCGCCATGGTGCTGGCGATGTTACGCCCCAGCATATCCACCGCGACCTTCTGGCGCAGACGAAGCTGGGCGAAATCCGAGGTATTTTCGCGAAAGGTCTGCTCGGTATAGCTGCCCGATTCCGCGTAATCGTAGAACATCCTTGGGGTGCGGCGTTTGTAGATGCGTTTGAGATCCTCGATACAGGTAATCACTGGCATCTTCCGTTCCCTCTGATGTGGTCAATCTGGATTACCAATTGGCACCATTCAGCGCAATTGCAAACACAAGGGGGCCAAAGCCTGTTTCCCCTTTGGTCAGGATGCGGTAGCACCGCGACAGACAAAGGAGGTCCCCATGACAGCATCGGTATTCATTGACGGCGAAGCAGGCACCACCGGGTTGCAGATCCGGGACCGACTGCTGGCACGCGGCGATATCCGGCTGGTGCAGGTGGACCCCGCCCGGCGCAAAGACCCCGAGGCGCGGCGCGAGGCGTTTGCCTCTGCCGACGTGGCAATCCTGTGCCTGCCCGATGCGGCGGCGGTCGAGGCGGTCGCCCTGTGCGAGGGGCTGCCCACCCGGATCATCGACGCCAGCACGGCATACCGGGTAAATCCGGACTGGGCTTACGGCTTTCCGGAACTGTCTGCGGCCAACCGGGCGCGGATTGTCTCGGCGACCCGCGTCTCCAACCCCGGCTGTTTTTCGACCGGGGCGATTGCCCTGCTGGCACCGTTGGTTGCGGCGGGGCTGATTGACGCGGATGCGGCGCTGTCGATCAACGCGGTCTCGGGGTATTCGGGCGGCGGCAAGGCGATGATTGCGGAGTTTGAGGCTGGCACCGCCGGGGCGTATTTCGTTTACGGGCTGGAGCACAAGCACAAGCATGTGCCGGAAATGATGGCCCATACCGGGCTGACGCGGCGGCCGATCTTTATTCCTTCGGTCGGGAACTACGCTCAGGGGATGATCGTGCAAGTGCCGCTGCATCTGCCGAGTGGCCAGACGGCGGGCGATCTGCAGACGGCCTTGGCCGATCATTATGCCGGCGGCCAGTTTGTGAAGGTGGTCGACGCGGCCAGCCTTCTGCCGCGCGTCAACCCGGAGCGGCTGAACGGCACCAATGTGATGGAACTGTCGGTCCATGCCGGGCCGGACGGCGACCGGGTGGTGCTGCTGGCGACGCTGGACAATCTGGGCAAAGGGGCGTCAGGGGCGGCGGTGCAGAACCTGAACTTGATGCTGGGGATGGACGAAGCGGCCGGGCTGTAACCCGAGGGTTTCCCCCTGTGTTACAGGGGGAAGGTTCATTTGGAATCAATATGTTGACCTTGTGGGATTAAGAAGTTGGTAACTTCTTAATCCCGTAGGTGGCGGCCCCTACGCCGCGTGCGCCCCTGCCGCCAGAGCCGCGACATTCGCCAGCACCTCGGCCACCGGTTTGCCCGCGCCGATGTCCTTTACAATCGCAGATCCCACCACGCAGCCATCGGCCACGCTGGCAATCGCCCGCGCAGACTCCGGCGTGTTGATGCCAAAGCCGACGATCACCGGCAGGTCGGTGGATTGTTTGATGCGCGCGACCTCTGGCCCCACGTCAGCCGCCTGCGCGGCCGCAGCGCCGGTGATGCCGGTGACCGAGACGTAATACACAAAGCCGGAGGTGTTTTTCAGCACGGCGGGCAGGCGTTTGGCATCGGTCGTGGGCGTGGCCAGCCGGATGAAGTTGAGGCCTGCGGCCTGTGCGGGCAGGCACAGCTCGGAATCTTCCTCGGGCGGCAGGTCAACCACGATCAGCCCGTCAATGCCTGCGCTGACAGCATCGACAAGAAAGCGGTCAACGCCGCGCGCATAGATCGGGTTGTAATAGCCCATCAGCACAATGGGGGTGGTGGTGTCGGTGGTGCGGAAATTGCGCGCCATATCCAGCACCTGATCCATCTTCATGTGGTGGTCCAGCGCGCGTTGGCCGGCCAGCTGGATCGTGGGGCCATCGGCCATCGGGTCGGTGAAGGGCATGCCGAGTTCGATGATGTCGACCCCTGCCCCCGGCAGACCCTTCATCACCGCAAGCGAGGTGGCGATATCGGGATCACCGGCCATGATATAGGCGACGAAGCCTTTTTTCCCCTGCGTGCGCAGGCGTGCGAAGGTATCGTCGATTCTGGTCATGTCTGGCCCCATCCCGTTTGCTCTCCAGCGGTGTGCACGGCTGGGCGCGGAAAATCAATGGGGCGCGGCGGGTGGCCGGGATTGATCCTGCGCCCTATCGCGCTTACAGAGCCTGTCAACCGCCGGATGGAGAATGTCATGGGTTTCAAGATGGGTATCGTGGGTCTGCCGAATGTCGGCAAATCGACCCTGTTCAACGCGCTGACCCGGACCGCGGCGGCGCAGGCCGCGAACTTTCCGTTCTGCACGATTGAACCAAATGTGGGTGAAGTTGCGGTGCCCGATGCGCGGCTGGACAAGCTGGCGGCGATTGCCGGGTCAAAGCAGATCATCCCGACGCGGATGACCTTTGTCGATATTGCGGGTCTGGTGCGGGGTGCCAGCAAGGGCGAGGGGTTGGGCAACCAGTTTCTGGCCAATATCCGCGAATGCGATGCGATTGCCCATGTGCTGCGCTGTTTTGAAGATGGCGACATCACCCATGTCGAAGGCCGCATTGATCCGGTGGCCGATGCCGAGACCATTGAGACCGAGCTGATGCTGGCCGATCTGGAAAGCATCGAGCGGCGGCGCGCCAACCTGGCCCGCAAGATGAAGGGCGGCGACAAGGAGAGCGCGGATCAGGACCGCCTGCTCGCCATGGCGCAGAAGGTGCTGGAAGAGGGCAAACCGGCGCGCACCCTTCAGGTGGCGGCGGATGATCTGCGGGCGTGGCGGCTGTTGCAGCTGCTGACCTCCAAACCCGTGCTTTATGTCTGCAATGTCGAGGAATCTTCGGCGGCCTCTGGCAACAGCCAGTCGGCGCGGGTGGCCGAGATGGCAAAGGCGCAAGGGGCGGGCACGGTGGTGATTTCGGCCCGGATCGAGGAAGAGATCAGCCAGCTGCCCGAGGATGAGGCGGCGATGTTTCTGGAGGAAATGGGGCTGACCGAGGCGGGGCTGGACCGGCTGATCCGCGCCGGGTACGAGCTGCTGGAATTGCAGACCTATTTCACCGTGGGGCCAAAAGAGGCGCGGGCCTGGACCATCCTGAAGGGCACGCTGGCCCCGGCGGCGGCGGGCGTGATCCATGGCGATTTCGAGAAGGGTTTCATCCGCGCCGAAACCATTGCCTATGCCGATTACATCGCCGGCAAGGGCGAAGCGGGCGCGAAAGAGGCGGGCAAGTTCCGGGTCGAAGGCAAGACCTATGAGGTCAAGGACGGCGACGTGCTGCACTTCCTGTTCAGCGGCTGAGCGGCTTTCGCGGATGGCAATAGAAACGGCCCGCCGGAGGATGCTCCGGCGGGCCTTTTTGTCAGATCTGCGCTGCGATCAGGCCGTGGTGGTTTCCAGCGCCTTTGCCTCGACATCGGCGGGGCGGCCGATTTCGATGCGGCGCGGTTTCAGCGCCTCGGGCGTTTCGCGGATCAGGTCGATGTGCAACATGCCATGTTCATGCACAGCGCCGGTGACGCGGACATGATCGGCCAGCGCAAAGCGCCGTTCAAACGCGCGGGTGGCGATGCCACGGTGCAGATAGGTTTTGCCCTCTGCCTCGGCGGTTTTGCGGGCGGTGATGTGCAAAGCGCCCTCTTTCACCTCGACCGACAGCTCGTCAGGGGTGAAACCGGCAACGGCGACCGAGATGCGATAGGCATCATCGGCAGTCTTTTCAATGTTGTAGGGCGGGTAGGTCGGCTGTGCCACATCGGCGGTCAACGCACGGTCCATCAGATCGGCGATGCGGTCAAAGCCGACGGTGGCACGATAAAGCGGGGCAAGATCAAAGCTACGCATGGGTCATCCTTGTCAAAAGCGATGTCAGATACGGCCCCCCCGGTCGGGGGCGGGCCTGTCGTTGATCCGGGCCCGTTGTGGCACCCGGATAGCAATTATCTGGGAAGGCTGATGCGGCGTTTCAAGGGGCTTTTTGCAGGCCGGAGCACGGGCCCTGAATGCTCAGGGCTGCACGAATTTTCCGCCCGATCCGCCCGACAGCACCCGCACATTGGCGGGCCGCAGGCGCGAGCCGCCCTCGGCCAGTTTTGCGCGCAAAAACGCGACATGATCGGCCAGCGGTGTGCCCAGCGACACCTTTTGCCCATCCACCTCGGCCTTGGCCGAAATCACCGACACGATCCGCAAGGTGCCATCACGCAGCGAAAACACCGGCGCGCCGGATGAGCCGAAATCGACATCGCAGGACAAAACCAGGGTGTCAAAGCTGTCGCCCCGTTTCACCATCACCCCGGCCCGCTGAAGCGATTGCCGCCCCAGCACATGGCAGACCTGTTGCAGCGACGGGGCCTCGGCCCGGTCCTGCGCATAAGACACCACCCCCACCTCATCGCCGGTTTGCGGGCGGGCATCGGTAGCATAGGGCCGGACCGATGGCAGGCGGATCGGCTGATCCAGTTGCAGCAGCGCCAGATCAAACGGCGCCCGTTCCGCACTTTCACGCCCGCCGTAAACATATTCCGGATGCGCCAGCGCCTTGCGTACACCGCGATAGGCCGTCGCCCGCCCGTTGCGCCACCCGGCCAGAAACTGCATGTCGCGCGCGTCGATGCTGGCACCCGACTCCTTGTCAAACAGGCAATGCGCGGCGGTCAGCACCAGATCTTCGTCAATCAGCGCCCCGGTGCAAAACCCCCGGTCCCCCAGATTGAGCCGCCCCACCGCCTCCCACCCGCGCGAATCGTCGCCGGTCTGCAGGCTGCGCAGGGCAAAATCCTGCGCTCCGACCGGTGCGCAGAGGGTGAGCAGGGTCGCAAGACCAGCGATCAGGGCGCGAATGGGGTGCATGAAACCTCCGTTTACCGAGACTTGCGCTGTGCCAGCCGAGTTTGTCGGATTTGTGGCTATGTTCCGCCGGTTTGACCAGAGCCGTGGCGGCGCGACCGTACCAATGGTTGCCGGAATGCCCACCCGGCGCTAAACTGCCGACACAAGCCGGACCAAACCGGCACAGCAGACAGGTACGCGAACATGCATAATTTTTCCTTTACGGCGCTTGCGCTGGTGCTGGCCCTGTCGGCCCCGGCAGCCGCAGATCCGACCCTGGGTCTGGGCGCAACCTTTACCTGGGGCGGCGGGTCACAGGGTGATACCGGCGTTGGCCTGCGGGTGTTTTCCAATGACGAGCGGGGCGATTTTGTAGGCTCCCTCGGCGTCGATTACATGCTGGGCACCCAGCGGGTGCGGCCCAATGCCGGCATCGCCTATCTGGCCGCCAAAAGCTATGTCGGCATGGATGTCGGCTATGATTTCGGCAGCGGCGGCGTGGATGTCGGCGTCGGGCTCGGGCTGGCCAACAGCCGCAAGAAGGCCGCCCCGGCGCCTGCGCCTGCGCCGTTCCCCGCTGCTGGCGTGGCGCAGCAATAAGACCGGTATGCCCTCAGCCCTGCGCCACCAGTGCGCGGGGCTTTGGCCCGCCGGTGGCCCAGTCCAGCAGTTCCACCGTATGCACGATGGGAACGGCGGTGCCCGACCCGATCTGCATCATGCAGCCGATGTTGCCTGCTGCGATGACATCGGGCGCTTTTGCCTCCAGCGTCTGGACCTTGCGCGCTTTCAGCTGCTGGCTGATTTCGGGCTGCAACAGGTTGTAGGTGCCCGCCGAGCCGCAGCACAGATGGCTGTCGGCAGGTTCCACCACCGTAAACCCGGCACGTTTGAGCAGGTCTTTCGGCAGGGTCTTGATCTGCTGGCCATGCTGCAGGCTGCAGGCGGCGTGATAGGCGACGCGCAGCCCCTTTGGCGCGCCCTCGGGCAGCCCCAGCTTTGTCAGCACCTCTGACACATCCATCGCCAGACCGGCGATGGTCGCGGCATCGGCGGCCAGCGGATCGTTGCGGAACATGTGGCCGTAATCCTTGACCGTGGTGCCGCAGCCGCTTGTGTTGATCACAACCGCATCCAACCCAGCGCCAGCCCGCTCCGCCATCCAGGCCCGGATATTGGCAGCGGCAGAGGCATGCGACAGATCGGCCTTGCCCATGTGATGGGTCAGCGCGCCGCAACAGCCCGCGCCTTGCGCCACCACCACCTCGGCCCCCAACCGGCGCAGAATGCGGATCGTCGCGTCGTTGATGTCGGTGTTCAAAGCCTTTTGCGCGCAGCCGGTCATCAGCGCCACCCGCATCCGCTTTGGTGCGGTCGCGGCAAACACCTGCGGGTCATCGTTGCGGCTGACCGGCGGGATCGGCACCGCCGCCATGTCCAGCATTGCGCGCAGGCGGGCATCCGGCACCAGCGCGCGGAACGGCCGTGCCAGCTTTGCCCCCAGCATCGCCAGCCGGAACCGCCTGGGATAGGGGATGATCCGCGCCAGCACCGCGCGCAGCATCCGGTCCATCAGCGGGCGCTTGTAGGTCGCCTCGATATATTCCCGCGCATGGTCCACCAGATGCATGTAATGCACGCCCGACGGACAGGTGGTCATGCAGGCCAGACACGACAGGCAGCGGTCGACATGCTTGACCGTATTGGCATCGGCGGGGCGGCCCTGTTCCAGCATATCCTTGATCAGGTAGATCCGGCCCCGCGGGCTGTCCAGCTCGTCGCCCAGCACCTGATAGGTCGGGCAGGTCGCGGTGCAAAAGCCGCAATGCACACAAGAGCGCAGCACCTCATTGGCGCGGGCGATGCCAGGGTCTTTCAGCTGATCAGGGGTAAAGGTGGTCTGCATGTCATGCCCCCATCAGGCCGGAATTGAGAATGCCGCGCGGATCAAACTTTGCCCGCAGCCCTTGGGTCAGCGCCGCCACGCCGGGCGGTTCCGGCGCAAAGGCCCCCGGCCCGTCGCCGCGGATTCGGGTGGCATGGCCCACAAGCACCCCGAGCCGCGCCCGCAGATCGCTGCCCGGTGCGGTCAGCGCCCAGATCAGCCCGCCGCCCCAGTCATACAGCACCGCCTCTGCCCCCATCCGTGCCACCAGCTCCGGCGCGTCGGAGGGCTTGACCGCCACCCGCCAGACATCGCCCGCGCGCGCGTGAAACGGCACCACATCGCGGATCTCGGCCCAGCGCGCGGTGCCCGGCTCCAGCTCCACCGCGCCAAACGCCGCCAGATGGCGCTGCAGCTGCGCGGCCCGGTAGGCGACCGAGGCCGTAAACCCCTCGATCCGCAGAAACGTGCCCTGCCCCGGCCAATGCGCCGCGCCGTTCACCTCAAAGGGCGAGCCCAGCGCCGCCGCCATCGCCTGCACCGCCTGCGCGTCACTCAAATCCGGCAGGATCAGCGTCGCCCCCGCCTCCGGCACCGGCAGCAGCTTGAAGCTGACCTCGCTCAACACCCCCAGCGTGCCCCAGGATCCGGCCATCAGCTTGACCAGATCATAGCCGGTGACATTCTTCATCACCCTCCCGCCATTCTTGATCACCGTACCCGCGCCATCGACAAATCGCACCCCGATCAGAGAGTCGCGGCAGGCCCCGACCTGCACCCGCCGCGGGCCAGAGGCATTGGCCGCCACCACCCCGCCCAGCGTGCTGTCGCCCGTCCGCCCCAAGAGCCCGCGCATGTCGGGCACCTCGAACGGCAGCCGCTGCCCCTCGGCGGCCAGCAGCGCCTCCACCTCGGCCAGCGATGTACCTGCCCCCGCCACCAACGTCAGCGCACCGGGTTCATACAGCGCGACGCCCGACAAGCCGCCGGTTTCCAGCACCGCGCCCCGACACGCGCCAACAGACCGCGTGCCGCCGCCCCGCACCACAAGCGGTCCTGTCGCGCTACGAATGAAGTCGGCCAGTTCGGCCTCAGAAGTCGGCTGCATGGATTGCTGCTTTCGAAATACTCTCGGGGGGTCCGGGGGGCAGACAGCCCCCCGGCGTTTCAGAAAAATGCACCCAACCTCACGCCGCGCGACGGCTTGCGGTCACGCTCAGCGGAAACACCTTGGCGGGGTTCAACAGCCATTTCGGATCGAACACATCCTTGACCCACAGCTGCGCTTCCAGATCATCGGGCGCGAACTGCACCCCCATCAGATCACGCTTTTCGATGCCCACGCCATGTTCGCCGGTCAGACAGCCGCCCACCTCGACACAGAGCCGCAGGATGTCGGCCCCTAACGCCTCGCACAGCTCCAGATCGCCGGGTTTGTTGGCGTCGAACAGGATCAGCGGGTGCATGTTGCCGTCGCCAGCGTGAAACACATTGGCCACATCCAGACCCACCGCTTTTGACATCTCGCCAATCCGGCGCAGGACGTAGGGCAGCGACGACACCGGGATGGTGCCATCCAGGCACATGTAATCATTGATCTGCCCCATCGCGCCAAAGGCCGATTTGCGGCCAAGCCAGATGCGTTTGGCCTGATCCTCATCCGCCGCCTCGCGGAATTCGACCGGGTTGTGGCGCAGGGCAATCACCTTGATCAATGCCAGTTGTTCGTCAATTTCGGCTGGACTGCCCTCGACCTCGATGATCAGCAGCGCTTCGCAATCGGGATAACCTGCCTTGGCAAAGGCTTCGCAGGCGCGGATGCAGGGGCGGTCCATGAATTCGATCGCCACCGGCAGCACGCCCGCCTTGATGATATCCGACACGCATTGCCCGGCGACTTCGTTCGAGTCAAAGCCGACCAGCACCGGGCGCGCGCCCTCTGGCTTGGGCAGAATACGCAAGGTGGCCTCGGTCACCACGCCCAGCTGCCCCTCGCTGCCGCAGATCACGCCCAGCAGGTCCAGACCGACAGGGTCCATATAGGGGCCGCCGATCTCCAGCACGGTGCCATCCATCTGCACCAGCGTCACACCCAGCAGGTTGTTGGTGGTAACCCCGTATTTCAGGCAATGCGCCCCGCCCGAGTTCATCGCGATATTGCCCGCGATGGCGCAGGCCAGCTGGCTGGACGGGTCAGGGGCGTAGAAAAAGCCGTCGGATTCAACCGCGCCGGTCACCGACAGGTTGGTACGGCCCGATTGCACCCGGATATAGCGGTTGTCGTAATCGGTCTCGATCACGCCATTCATCCGCGCCACACCCAGAATCACGCAATCCGCCGTTGGCAGCGCGCCCCCCGCCAGCGACGTGCCCGAGCCGCGCGGCACCACCGGCACGCTCTCTTCATGGCAGATGCGCAGCACCGCCGAGACTTCTGCCGTGGTGCGCGGCAGCACGGCGGCCAGCGGTGGGCAGCGATAGGCGGTCAGCGCATCGCATTCATAGGCCCGGGTCTCGGCCACGTCGTCGATCACGGCGTCAGCAGGCAAGACCGTGCGCAACCGCGCCACGATGCGGGCCTTGGCCGAAAGGACCATGGTATCGGGCACTGGCATTTCCATCGGCAACCCCCTGACCTGCGCGTGTGTGATCTGGCATAGACCGGATCACTGTATCGCAGCAATTGGTAAAATGAAATAACCACTTTTGGGCATGGGAAAGCGGAACCGCTCCGGCTATTCTCGGGGCATGACACCGATCCTATCCACGCTTTCGCTTGATCTGGCCGATGGCATCGCGCTTTCGGTGCTGATCCTGACATGGGTTCTGACCGGCTGGCTGGTCGAGCATCCGCCAAAATCGCGACCTTCGGTCACGGTGCTGATGGCCCAGTACCGCCGCGACTGGCTGCGGCAGTTCGTGACCCGCTCGCCGCGCATATTTGACGCCAATATCATCGACTCGCTGCGGCAAAGCACGGCGTTCTTTGCTTCGGCCTCGATGATCGCCATCGGCGGCGGGGTGGCGCTGATCGGCAATGTGAGCACGCTTGAAGGGCTGGCACATGACCTGACGCTGGAGGCGGCGGGGGTGCGGGTGGAGCTGAAGATCATTCTGGTGCTGCTGTTTCTGGCCAATGCGCTGCTGAAATTCGTCTGGTCGCACCGGCTGTTTGGCTATTGCGCGATTCTGATGGCGGCGGTGCCGAATGATGTGTCGGATCCGCTGGCCTATCCGCGTGCGGCACAGGCGGCGGCGATCAACATCACGGCGGCCAAGAGCTTCAATCGCGGGCTGCAGGCGATCTACTTCGCCCTTGCCTCGATCACCTGGCTGCTCGGGCCATGGGCGTTGCTGGCGGCGACCGTCATCACCTGCATCGTGCTGCTGCGCCGCGAATTCGCCTCAGCCTCGCGTCAGGTGATGCTGGCGCGCTGAACCGGATGAGTGCTGCGGCGGCGCGCACCCCCCTCAGGTCAGTTTGCGCGCGCCCTTGCGGCCCTCGATCAGCCAGGCGGCGATGGCAAACACCGCCACCAGCAGCAGCCAGGCCCAACCCGGCAACAGCGCCGCGACCCGCACATCCTGCGTGACATAAGCCCCGCGCGGGGTGATCCCGATCCAGCCGCGCCCCGATGCCGGGCGGCCATCGCGCACCAGACGCACATCGGGCGCGCCATCTGACAGACGCATCACGCCGCCATTGGTCGCAGCAATCGTGTCGGCAAGCGGCTCGCCCGAGGCGATGGTCTCAATGAATTCGCGCGGGGATGAGGGGCCAATGGCGACCACCCGGCTCAGATCACCCTGCTCCATCCGGTAGAGGCCGACAGAGGGCGCCTCAAATACCCCCTCATGCCGGCCGGGCGACACTTCGGCCAGCGGCACCGGGTTTTCGATGCCATCAGGCCCGGTTATATACACATCACCCGGCGGGGTTTCCTCGATGCTGCGCCGGGTCACGGTCAGGGTCTGGCCCGAGACGGTGGCCGACAGGGTTTCCTCTTCCAGCTCCGGCTCTTTCAGCATCCAGTGCGCCAGACGGCGCAGCAGTTCCAGTTGCGGCCCGCCGCCCTCATAGCCACGCCCCCAAAGCCAGGCGTGATCGGAGGCGAGGATCGCCACCCGCCCCTCATCCACCCGGTTCAGGATCAGGAGCGGCCGGTTGTCCGGCCCTTCCATCACCACCTGCCCTGCACGCGGGATCACATCGACCATGCGGAACCAGCGGCCCCAGCCGCCTTCGGGCGCCAGATCCTCCAGCCCTTCGGTCACCGGATGGCGGCGGCCAAGGTCGGTAAGCTGGGGCTGAAAGCCGCCCTCGATCACGCGGGCGGTGGGGTCGGCGGGCAGGATTTCAGCCAGGGGCGAGCGCCACAGGCTGTCCACCGCGCCATATTCCGGGCCTGCGGCCACCAGAACCGTGCCGCCGCCGCGCACATATTGCACGATATTGTCCATGTAGGACATCGGCAGGATGCCCCGCATCGAATAGCGGTCGAACACGATCAGATCGAATTCTTCGATCTTTTCCACGAACAGTTCGCGGGTGGGAAAGGCGATCAGCGACAGCTCACTGACTGGGATGCCATCCTGCTTTTCCGGTGGGCGCAGGATGGTGAAATGCACCAGATCGACGGAGGCATCCGATTTCAGCAGGTTGCGCCAGACCCGTTCGCCCGCATGCGGCTCCCCCGAGACCAGCAGCACCCGCAGACGGTCGCGCACGCCGTTGATCTGCACCACGGCGGCATTGTTGCGGTCGGTCAGCTCACCCTCAACGGTGGCCACGGTGAATTGCAGCACGTTCATGCCACCATGCGGCAGGGTGACGGGCAGCTCCAGATCTTCGCCCACCGGCACGGTATAGGTTTGCGGCTCATCTGCATCGACGGCGATGGTCAGCTCTGCCATCGGGCTGATATTGGCGGGCACATCGCCCTGATCCTCGACACGCAGAGTCAGCATCACCTCTTCGCCCAGAATGGCAAAGGCGGGGGCGTTTTTCACAATCAAGCGGCGGTCCCAGTCATCCGGCTCGCCGGTCAGCAACAGGTGCAAGGGCGCGGGCATGTCGGGCGCGAGGGCCAGATCATGCACCTGCCCGTCGCTGATGATCACGGCACCCGCCACGCGGGCGCGCGGTTCTTCGGCCAGCGCTTCGGCCAGCGCGGTCATGGCGAGGGTGCCCGCATCCTCGGGCCCGTCACCGACGCGGGCGACGCGCAGCTCAGTGTTCTCTAGCGCAGAGACTTCGGCCTGCAAGGCGGCCAGCGCGCGGGCGGTCTGGTCGGGCCGGTCGGCCAGCTGCTGACTGGCGCTGTCATCGACCACCGCGATCACGATATCCGACTGCGGCGCGCGATCTTCTTCCTGCAAGGCCGGGTTGGCCAGCGCCAGCAGCACCACGCCCGCCGCCACCGCGCGCAGGCCCCAGCCTGACAAGCCGCGCACCACGGCCAGCGTCAGCAGGACGATGGCAAAGGCCAAAGCCCCCCAGATCAGCGGCCAGGGGATGAGCGGGGCGAAGATAAGGCTTTGCGTCATTGTCCCAACCTGTCCAGCAGCGCAGGCACGTGGACCTGATCGGATTTATAATTCCCCGTCAGCACATGCATGATCAGGTTGACGCCAAAGCGATAGGCCAGCTCGCGCTGACGCTCGCCGGCAAAGCCGCGCCCCACCGGCAGCAGCGGCGCGCCATTGGCATTCACCGCCCAGGCCGAGGCCCAGTCATTGCCGCCGATCACCACCGGCGTCACCCCGTCATTCAGGTTGCGGAACGGCATCCCCTCCACCTGTTCGGCATCGGGGGGGGCGGCCTCGACCCAGAGCGGGCTGCGCTGATGGCGGCCGGGAAAGTCCTGCAACAGATAGAAAGTGCGGGTCAGCACGTGGTCTGTCGGAATTTGCTCCAGCGGCGGGATGTTCAGCCCGGCGGCAAGCCGTTGCAGGTGCTGGCCTTCGGGAGATGACCCACCGGCAAGATCCGCATCGCGGGTGTCAAACAGGATCATCCCGCCGGTGCGCAGATAGTCGTTCAGCTTTGAATATGCGGCGGCAGAGGGCAGCGGCTGCGCGGTGGAAACGGGCCAGTAGAGAAACGGAAAGAACGCCAGCTCGTCGGTTTCGATGTTCACGCCGATGGGGCGGTCCGGCTCGATCGAGGTGCGCTGCCACAGGATTTCACCCAGTCCCGTCAGCCCGGCCTGCGCCGTGTCATCCAGCCGCGCATCGCCGGTCAGCACATGCGCCAGCACCAGCCCGGTCGTGGCCTGCAGCGCCTTGGCATCATCGGGCATGTCCTGCGCCCGAGCATCCGGCGTGGTCAGCAGCACTGCCGCCAGCACCACCGCCCCGCGCGCAAAGCCGCCCAGACGACCAGAGACCCAAAGGGCTGCCAGAATATCCAGCATCAGCAGCACCAGCGCGCCCGACAGAAACGCGCCCTTCAGCGCCTGTTCCGGCGGGCTTTCCAAACCTTCGATCACGGTGCCCTGCGGCCATGTGGCGGCGGTCAGCGTGGTATCCGCGTTGATCACATTCAGCGCCACCCGGCGGTCAGACCCGGCGTAAAGCCCCGGCGGTTGTTCGGGGCCGGGGCCTGCGGTCATCGCCTGCGCCAAAGCCTCGCCCGGCTGGCCGGGCAGATCACCCGCGTCCTGCAACTGGCCGTAGGCGTCCAGCACGATTTCCGGCACCCAGGTCTGACCCGCCAGATCGGCGGCTTCGGGGGCTGCCGGGCGGGTGGAGACCGCCAGCCGTTCCAGCATCGACATGAACAGACCCGACAGCGGCAGGTTGGACCATTCGGCATTGGCGGTGACATGCACCAGCACCACCTGCCCCTGCCCCACCACCTTGCGCGTGACCAGTGGCGTGCCATCCGCCAGCGCGGCAATGGTGCGGTTGGCAAGCTCGGGGTCCGGTTGCGCCAGCACCTGCGCGGTGACAGCCACATCTTGCGGCAAGGGCAGACCGTGGAACGGCGAGTCCTCGGGGAACGGTGCCAGCGTTTTCGGCTCCCCCCAGCTCATCGCACCACCGACCGCACGCCCGCCTTCGCGCAGGCGCACCGGCATCAGCGGGTCTTCACTGGTGCGGCTGACATCGCTGGCCGCCAGTTGCGGCCCGGCAAAACGCAGCAGCAGCCCGCCATTGTCCAGCCAGTCGAGCAAGGCATCGGTGTCGGTCTGCGACAGCCGCGCCACATCGGCCATGATCACCACATCGGGCGAGGCGAGCAAAAGGTCGGTGAGCGAGCCTTCCATCAGATCGGCCACCGGCTCCAGCGCCTGGCGCAGATAGTGCAGCGGCGACAGCAGTTGCAGCCCTTCACGATCCGCGCCGCCGCCGATCAGCGCCACCTTGCGGCGTTTCAGGCTGTCATCGGTCAGGCTGACCGACCCCGCCGAGCGTAGGCCCGCGATTTCAAACCGGGTGATCCGGTTGCGCAATTCGGGCGGCAGCGACAGCGCAGCCCCGGCCCGCTCTGCGCCAAGGCCAAAATCCAGCGCGATGCGGGCCAGTTCGCGTTCCACCCCGGACGGGTCGGGGCCACGCGCCGACACCTCGACCGACACCGGATCAGTTGCTGGCAGGCGGGTGGCGGCAAGCTGGATCGCGCCCTCATCATAGGTGGCAGGGTGCAGGGCAAAGACCGGGCGGGGGCTTTCAAACACGGTCACGGTGCCCTTGGCCTCCAGTGCGGTCATCAGCGCCGCACGGCCCGGATGATCCAGACCGTCCGACAGCCAGAAGGTGTCAAACCCGCCCTCGGGCAGCGCTTCGGCCCAGCCCGCCAGATCGCGCGGCGACCACGCCTGCGGCGTGACCCCGCCCAACCGGGTCGCCACCGCATCGGCGGCCTGAAACGCCACCTGCCCCGGCGCGTCGGTCAGCCGGATCACGGCAACCGGGCGGCCATCGCGCGCCGCCTCATCCACCAGCGCCGCCACGCGGTCGATCCGGCGCGGCCAGTCGCGGGCATCGGCCCAGGTCGCATCCATCGCGATCAAAAGCGGCCCGTTGCCCGCCTGCCGTTCGACCGGGTTCAGCACCGGCCCGGCAAAGGCAATGATGGCGGCAGCAATCGCCGCCATGCGCAGCAAGAGCAGCCACCACGGCGTCTTGTCCGCCTCGGCCTCCTCATCGCGCAGACCCAAAAGCAGCGCGACACCGGGAAAACGGCGGCGGATCGGTGCGGGCGGCACGGCACGCAACAACAGCCAGAGCAGCGGCAGCGCGATCAGACCCAGCAAAAGCAGGGGCGTGGCAAAGCCGACGGGGCCCAGCATGAACATCAGCGCCCCCCCTGCAAGGCGTTGTAGATCCACAGCAAACCGGCCTGCGCTGGTTGCCCGGTGTGATGCGTGGTCACATGCCAGCCGACCGCACGGGCCAGATCGGCCAGCCGGTCCTTGCGCTCGGCCAGCCGCGCCAGATAGCGCGCGCGCAGATCGCCCGCCTGCTGTGTCTCATGCCGCATGCCGCCGCCCATCGACTCAAAGATCGTGCGGCCCGAGAACGGAAATTCTTCCTCGGCCGGGTCCAGCACCTGCACCAGCGCGCCGCGCACGCCGCGATCAGCGGCCGTGGTCAAGGCCGCTTCCAGCGCGGTCAGATCGCCAAAGAAATCCGACAGGAACAGCGCGCGGCCATGGCTGACCATGCCGGTGGCAGAGGGGACACCGTATTCCGCGCCCTCTTCCGCGCCCGACAGCACCGCCGCCAGTTTCACGATCTGCGCCCGGCCGGGACGCGGGGGTGCGGCATCACCGGCCAGCCCCACCCGTTCGCCTGCGCGCAACAAGAGCACCGCCGTGGCCAGCGCCAAGAGCTTTGCCCGGTCAGATTTCGGCGCGCGGGCTTTGTCGCCCGAAAACGCCATCGACTTTGCCGGATCGACCCAGAGCGTCACCGATTGCGCCGCCTGCCATTCGCGTTCGCGCACAAAATGTGCATCGCCCCGCGCCGAGCGGCGCCAGTCGATCAGCCGCGCCGAATCGCCCGCGTTCACCGGACGGTATTGCCAGAATTCATCCCCCTGCCCCGCGCGCCTGCGCCCGTGTTCGCCCATCATCACGGTGGCGGCCAGCAATTCCGCCTCTGCCATCAGCGGCGGCAGCGACTGGCCAAGCATCTCGGCGCGGGACTGGAGGTCAAGGCTCACGCAGCAGCCTCAAGCCGCAGGGTGCGCGAGGTCACCCGGTCGATGATGCCCGACAGGGTCTCGCCCCGTGCCCGTGCGGCAAAGGACAGCGCCATCCGGTGCGTCAGCACCGGGCGGCTCATCGCCGCCACATCGGCCACCGACGGGGCAAGCCGCCCGTCCAGCAGCGCCCGCGCCCGCACCGTCAGCATCAGCGCCTGCGCGGCACGCGGGCCGGGGCCCCATGACAGACTGCCCTCCAGCGCGCGGCCCTCGGCCTCGCCGGGGCGGCAGGCGCGCACGAGGTCAAGGATCGCCTCTACCACCGCCTCGCCCACCGGCATCCGGCGGATCACCGATTGCGCGGCGATCAGCTCTGCTGCGGTAAACACCTGCGTCGATTGCGCATCTTCGGCCCCGGTGGTGGCGATCAGGATATCGCGCTCGGTCGCGCGGGTCGGGTATTCGACATCAACCTGCACCAGAAAGCGGTCCAGCTGCGCTTCGGGGAGCGGATAGGTGCCCTCTTGCTCGATCGGGTTCTGGGTCGCCAGCACATGGAAGGGTTGACCCAGCTTGCGGTGCTGGCCCGCAATCGTGACCTCTTTTTCCTGCATCGCCTGCAACAGCGCCGACTGGGTCCGCGGGCTGGCGCGGTTGATTTCATCCGCCATCAACAGCTGGCAAAAGATCGGCCCTTCGATAAAGCGGAACGCACGCTGGCCGCCCGTCGCCGTCTCCAGCACCTCGGAACCCAGAATATCGGCAGGCATCAGATCGGGGGTGAACTGGATGCGGTTCGCCGACAGGCCCATCACAGTGCCCAGCGTATCGACCAGCCGGGTCTTGCCCAGCCCCGGCAGACCCACCAAAAGCGCATGACCGCCGCACAGCATAGAGGCCAGCACCAGATCGACCACCTTTTCCTGCCCGATAAAGCGCTGGTTGATCGAGGCCTTGGCCTGCCCCAGCCTGTCACCCAGGCTTTCAATCGCCGTCACAAGATCGGCTTCGGGGGGGGAAATGGCCATGTCGACGCCTCCTTGGGGATTGGTTGCAGCCCATTAGAGCGAAGTATGGCGAAAGGCACAAATGGCAAAAGCGGATGAGAGACAAATGATCGTGAGAAGCGGATGAGCGGCATAAGAAATGCCGGAGATGACTGCGGCCTGTCGGCCCCGGTTCACCTTGGTATCGGGCTATGTGCCCACATGGACAGCGCCAGAGGGGCAGCAACGCCTTGCAGACAGGGCGCAGCACGTCGCTTGACTGGCAGGGGCAGGACGGCCCGATTTCCCCGCTGTTGTCGTACTGCGGGTCGCCACAGGGGCCACCATGCGCCAAGCCTGCACCGCTGCGGGTATCGACCCCGACGCGCCCCTTGGGGGCATCCCCGCAGCCGCTTTCTAAGTTCTTCCGCAGGGCCACTACAGAAGCTGCCTGACCCCCGTTGCCGCAAGGTTTCGGGGGTCTTTTTTAGTTCTTTACGTATAGTCCGTGATTAACACCGCCTTCGGCGTCGAAACAATCTTTGATTACATCATAGAATGAACTGTCGCCGTGTTCGTAGTGTCGGAACAGGGCATAGGCAACCAAATCGGCAAGTTGAATAAGTCGCGATGCCCGCGAATCAAGGAACAAGGGAACTTCGGCGTAGTTCTGTGTCGTGCCCCAAGAGTGGCCTGTGTATTTGAACTCTCTCGCTAATGTCTGAATGCGCTGTTCTGTCGAAGACTTGTCGAAGACCATAATTCCGCGTTGTGGGTCACTATGTTTCGAGTAGAGCCTTCGCAAGAACATGTCGAAACGGCTCGTAATCTGTTCGAAGGCGTGAACAACAGGATCACCCCCGGCAAGCGCAGCTTAATTTACGACTGCACCGAACAGTCGAACCCCCTTCGGGTGATGGTTCGCAACGCCATGTTGAAGGGCGTCTTTTATTGCCGCTAAGCGGTCGGCGAGGGGATGCGCCTTCCAGCCGTCACGGCCTGACCGCATGGGGGAACCATGCAGTTCAATGTTGTGCGGGGTAACGGCGTTGAACTTTGTCGCAATTGCATTCAAATCTTGCTCAACCCAATGGGTTTTTCGTTCGAAGATAGCAACCCCGGCCAAGACGAAGTATTTTTGCGAAGGGTCGGCAACAGACCCGGATTCGTCAACGTAGAACAGATGCAAAGAACTCTCCCCCATCAAAGCAAAAGGCTGCCCGAAGGCAGCCTGCGCGTAGTTTAGGTAAGCCGGGCAAGGGAACCCCTCGAAGCACCGCAAAATGGTCAGCGCACCCGACTTGTTGTCTAGATAGTATAGAATGCGCGAACGTTCAAGTATTTTGTCGAAGTAGCGTTCGCAGCATTGCCGAAACTTCCGAAACTTGCTGCCACCTGTTCACGAATGCGTGATCGGCTCTGGCGCTTCGGCAGGTCAAAAGCGGCTGATTTTTCGCTGTAGTAGTTCTGTAGTAGGATTTTGGAGTTTAGGAATTTCGCAGCAAAATCAACAATTTACAGAAGAAAGTGGCAGCCCGTAGGGGAGTCGAACCCCTCTTCCCAGGTTGAAAACCTGGTGTCCTAACCGATAGACGAACGGGCCACTGGCGGGGTCAATAGGGCAGCGGACGGCAACGCGCAAGGGGAAAAGTGATGGCAAAGCCTCCACTCTTGTTGCGGCTCAGCCGTCGATGCGTTTGCCCATGATCGCAATGGCCTGCTGATAGACCGTGGCGGCGTTCCACTGCTTGATCACCGCAAAGTTCGGCTGCCCCTCCTGATAGCCTGCGCCGGGTTGCCAGCCTTTTTGCCGCAGGAAATTCGCGGTCGAGGCCATCGCGTCGGTCAGGTTGTTCAGATCAACCTTGCCGTCACCGTTGCCATCCACGCCATATATCAGCGCGTTGCCGGGCAGGAACTGGGTATGCCCCCATTCACCATGCTTGGCCCCGACCGATTTTGCGGTGATCGACCCTTCGTCCACCAGCTTCAGCGCGCCGATCAGATGCGGCCGGAAAAAGCCGCTGCGGCGGCAGTCATAGGTCAGTGTGGCGATGGCCGAAACGATGTTGGTATCGCCCATATAGCCGCCAAAGGCGGTTTCCATGCCGTGAATCGCGATCAGCACCCCGGCGGGCACGCCGTAGCGCTGTTCCAGCGCGTCATACAGCCCGGCATTCTTGGCCTTGCGCGACCGGCCCTGCTTGATGATCGTCTCGGCCCCGCGCACCTGCATGAACTTGTCCAGCGTGTAGCGAAAGCTTTTCTGGTTGCGGTCGGCCCCGATGGTGGCTTGCGAATAGGACGTGCCCATCAAGGCCGCGATGCCGCGCTCGCCGACACCTTCGGCGCGGGCCTCGGCGGCCATCTCGGGCTTCCACGCCTCATACCGGCCGCCGGTATCAGAGCAGGATGCCGCCTGTGAGGCCGTGGCGGTAACAGCAAAACCAATGGCTAGAAAAAATGGCTTCAGGGCAGACATAAACGCACTCCGGCATGGATCATTGCGCGCCACTGTAAAGCGGCCCTGACGCGGATCAAGCGAATGCTGGCTGCGGCCCCGGCCTTTGCTGTCAAGTTTGCGTCAGAACCGTTGACCCGGCCCGGATCAGGCTGTCGGTTTGCCGGTGCTGGCGGCTTCGAGTGCCGCAATCCGCGCCTCAAGGGCTGCGTTTTCTTCGCGCGCTTTCACCGCCATGGTGCGCACGGCATCGAATTCCTCACGCGTGACGAAATCGCGGTCGGCCAGCCAGCGGTCCATCAGACCCTTCATCGCGGTTTCCGCCTCGGTCTTGGCACCCTGTGCCACGCCCATGGCATTGGTCATCAGCTGGCTGAGGTCGTCGAGGATCTTGTTGCGGCTTTGCATGGGACTGGTCCTTGTTGCTCTGCAATCCTTATATGGCCCCGTAGACCCATGCCGCAAGTCAGTGCGGCACATTGACAAGTCGGCCCCACCTGCCGACAACCCCCCTGCCGACATATCGGACAACCGACAGCCGAGGTGCCATGTCTTACCTTCCGTTCCCGCAGATCTCGCCCGAGATCTTTGCCATCGACATCTTTGGCATGACCTTTGCCCTGCGCTGGTATGCGGTGGCCTATATCGTCGGGCTGATCGGTGGCTGGCGGCTGGCGCTGGATACCCTGCGGCGGCCCGCGCTGTGGCACGGCGCGCCACCAATGAACGCGGATCAGGTGGAGCGGTTGCTGACCTGGGTGATCATCGGTGTCATTCTGGGCGGGCGTCTGGGATTTGTGCTGTTCTACCAGCCGGGGTTCTATCTGCAGAACCCCGCCGCGATCCTCAAGGTGTGGGAGGGCGGCATGTCGTTCCACGGCGGCTTTCTGGGCGTGGTGGTGGCGGGCATCGTGTTTTGCCGGCGTGAGGGCATTCCGATGCTCAAGGCCGCCGATATCATGGCACTGGCCGCCCCGTTGGGGCTGTTTCTGGGCCGGATCGCGAATTTCATCAATGCCGAGCTGTGGGGCCGCCCGACCACGATGCCCTGGGGCGTGGCCTTTCCCGGCGATGCGGCGCAGACCTGCCCCGATGTGACCGGCATCTGCGCCCGCCACCCGAGCCAGCTGTATGAGGCGGTGCTGGAAGGCCTGCTGCTGGGCCTTGTGCTGCTGTGGCTGGCCTATCGGCGCGGCTGGCTGAAATGGCCCGGCGCACTGACCGGGCTGTTCCTGACCGGCTATGGCGCGGCGCGCCTTGTGGTCGAGTTCGTGCGCCAGCCCGATGCGCAGTTCATCACCGACGGCAATCCGCTGGGCCTTGCCCTGCACTTCGGCGGCTATGGGCTGACCATGGGGCAGATCCTGTCGTTGCCGATGATCGCGGTGGGGCTGTGGCTGCTGCTGCGCGCGCGGCCTGCATGACAGAGCTGGGCCGGATCATCGCGGCACGGATTGCGGCCACCGGCCCGATGACGCTGGCCGAGTATATGGCCGAGTGTCTGTTGCACCCCGATCACGGCTATTACACCACCCGCACCCCGTTTGGCGTGGCGGGGGACTTCACCACCGCCCCGGAAATCAGCCAGATGTTCGGCGAGCTGTTGGGCCTGTCACTGGCGCAGGCCTGGCTGGATCAGGGCGCACCCGCGCCGTTCACGCTGGCCGAGCTTGGCCCCGGTCGCGGTACGCTGATGGCCGATGTGTTGCGCGCCACCCGCGCCGTGCCGGGCTTTCACGCCGGCGCGCAGGTGGTGCTGCTGGAGGCCTCGCCCGCCCTGCGCGCGCAGCAACGCAAGCGACTGGAGCCGCACGCCATCACCCACGCAGGCCAAATCGACGATCTGCCCGAACAGCCGCTGTTTCTGCTGGCCAATGAGTTTTTCGATGCCCTGCCGATCCACCAGTTCCAGTTTGACGGAACCGTGTGGCGCGAGCGGCTGGTCGGGGTGCAGGACGGGCGCTTGGCCTTTGGCCTGTCCGACCCGATCCACCAGACCCTTGATATCCCCGCTTTCAACGATCCGGTGCCGGGCCGCGTGGTCGAGGTCTGCCCGGCCGCCCGCCCCTACGCGGAAACCATCGGCCACCGCATCCGGGACCATTGCGGTGCGGCCCTGATCGCCGATTACGGCGGCTGGCGGTCCACGGGCGATACGTTTCAGGCCCTGCGCCGGCATGCCTTTGCCGATCCGCTGGCGGAACCGGGCCTGGCCGATCTGACCGCCCATGTCGATTTTGAGGCGCTGGCCCGGATGTGCGGCCTGCCGCATGTCTTTACCAAGCAGGGCCTGTTTCTGTCCCGCCTCGGGGTAGACGCACGTGCGGCGCGGCTTGCCCAATCCTTGACCGGTCCAGCCCTGCAATCGCACCTTGCAGCGCATCGGCGCTTGACCCACCCCGAAGAAATGGGTTCGTTGTTCAAAGTGCTTGGGCTTTTCCGCCCCGGCACAGCCCCACCACCCGGATTTGCCTGACACCATGCTGGACATCATCACCTCAGACGCGCTGCCGGTTCGCCACGGGTTCTTTACCCGCAAGGGCGGCGCGTCTTCGGGCATTTTTGCCGGGCTGAATTGTGGAGCCGGGTCCACCGATCTGTCGGATGCGGTGGCGATCAACCGCGCCCGCGTGGCCGCCGCGATGGAGGTGCCGCTGGATCACCTGATCGGCGTGCATCAGGTGCATTCCGCGCAGGTGATTGCGGCAAACGGCCCGCTGCCGGTGCGCCCGCATGCCGATGCGCTGGTGACCGCCACCCCCGGCGTGGCCCTGTCGGTGCTGAGCGCGGATTGCCAGCCGGTGCTGTTCGCCGATGCAAAGGCGGGCGTGATCGGGGCCGCCCATGCCGGATGGCGCGGTGCATTCAATGGCGTGCTGGAGGCGACGCTGGACGCGATGGAATCGTTGGGGGCAGACCGCGCCGACATCGCCGCCGTCATCGGCCCCTGCATCAGCCAACGCGCCTATGAGGTGGGAGCGGAATTTTACGAGACCTTTACCGATGAAGACCCGGCCAACAGCCGCTTTTTCGTCAATGGCGCCGGCGACCGGATGCTGTTTGACCTGCCCGGCTTTGGCCTGCACCGGCTGCGCACGGCGGGGGTGGGCCATGCCGAATGGACCCGGCACTGCACCTATCACGACGCCGACCGATTCTTTTCCTTTCGCCGCACCACCCATGCGGGCGAGGCTGATTATGGCCGCCTGATCTCGGTGATCCGGCTTTAGGGGTGATCCATCTGCGATCTGCGGCAGGAATGCGGCGAAACTGGCCGCGCAATCCGGAAACAATCGGCGGATTTTTAACCCGATTGTTTCCAGCGCCCTTAATTCACAGGTCATTCGCAGCGGCGTCTGCCCGCCACATTTGCCCAACGCCGTGCCTGTGCTGACCACAATCTTTCACATTTGCCGCCCCTTGGCCGCCCCAAAGACAGGTCAAATTTGTCTCAAGGTCGCAAGACACACAGAACAAGGGACACCGGATCATGAAAAAAGAACGCCGCTGGCTGAAATCCGCAATCGCTGCCAGCCTTGAGCAACAGATCGCCCTGCCATGGGCCCGCTCTGCCCGACGCAAACCCGAGGCGTTGAAAGCTGTCGCCGCCAAGCCGCGCGCCATCGCCGCCCGCTGACCGACCAGCTTACCGAATCAATTTCGATACAAAACGGGCCGTGCATTGCACGGCCCGTTTTGATTATTGACGCGTGACCAACACGGTCCGGCCATAATTGGCCGATTTGCGTTGTCACCGCCCGAACAATGCGGCCATCCGGCCCGGTTTGGACACAAATCCCCACCAATTGCGAAAACCCTTTGACCAAGCGCCCGATTCTCGCCATTATCTCTTCATCACGGTCTACCACCTGCATGGTGGTCTGGCCGACGGTGTAAGACCCGCGCGAAGTAACGTGGGCCGCGTCGGACAGCAGGATTGTTGCTTTGGCAAAAGCGGTCCCGGTGCTCCTCTGGCACGTTAACGGGACCGTTTTTTGCTTATGCAGCCCTGTTATCCCTGACGGATGGGGTGCGCAGGTTTATAGCTCGGCGCAGGTCAGGCGGTTTTGGCCAGCCGCGCCTCCAGCACATCAAACGGCACGCCGGGGTCGTCCTTGGCACAGCGGATCACCAGCGATGTTTTCACATTCGCCACATTCTCGGCCTTGAGCAGATCGCCGGTCAGAAAGCTTTGAAATGACGACAGATCCGGGGCCACGCATTTCAGAATGAAATCAATCTCACCGTTCAGCATGTGACACTCACGCACCAAGGGCCAGGCGCGGCAGCGCGCTTCGAATGTCGCCAGATCGGCCTCGGCCTGACTTTGCAGCCGCACCATGGCAAAGACCTGTACCTCGAACCCAAGCTCGCGCGCGTCGATGTCGGCGTGATAGCCTTTGATATAGCCCGCCTCTTCCAGCGTCCGCACCCGGCGAAGACAGGGCGGCGCGGAAATGCCCACACGCTTGGCCAGTTCCACGTTGGTCATCCGCCCGTCAGCCTGCAATTCCGCCAGAATCTGACGGTCGATCGGATCGAGCTTTGAGACGGCCATGGGGGACTCCTTTTGCGCTTATCTAGGCCCGCCCCCGCCGTCACGCAACAATGTTTCAACACAGCGCAGGAATATTTCGCCAATCCACCCGCCGGCCGCATATTTCTGCAATGCCGCCTGCAGATCGCAGGGGGTTTCCGCCCTGCCCGCAACCGCCTATATCAAACCCGCACGGAAAAGATGAGGGCACCATGGGCAACACTCGGCATACACGCGTTCTGATCATCGGCTCCGGCCCGGCGGGATACACGGCGGCGGTCTATGCCGCCCGCGCCATGCTCAACCCCATTCTGGTGCAGGGCCTGCAACCCGGCGGCCAGCTGACCATCACGACCGAGGTCGAGAACTGGCCCGGCGATACCCATGTGCAGGGCCCTGATCTGATGGTGCGGATGCAGGATCACGCGCAGGCCATGGGCGCCGAGATCATCAGCGATTACATCACAGCACTTGACCTGTCGCAGCGCCCCTTTGTCGCCAGCGCCGACAGCGGCACCACTTATACCGCCGATGCGGTCATCCTTGCGACCGGCGCACAGGCCAAATGGCTGGGCCTGCCGTCGGAAGAGAAATTCAAGGGCTTTGGCGTGTCAGCCTGCGCCACCTGCGACGGGTTCTTCTACCGGGGCAAAGAGGTGGTGGTGATCGGCGGCGGCAATACGGCGGTTGAAGAAGCGCTGTTCCTGACCAATTTCGCCACCAAGGTCACGCTGATCCACCGCCGCGACTCGCTTCGCGCCGAAAAGATCATGCAGGACCGGTTGTTCAAGCACCCCAAGATCGAAATGCTGTGGAATTCCGAAGTCACCGAGATTCTCGGCGATGAGGCCCCGCTGTCGGTCACCGCAGTCCGTACCCGCAACCTGCTGACGGGCGAGGTCAAGGACGTGCCCTGCCACGGCTTTTTCGTTGCCATCGGCCATGCGCCTGCGTCGGAACTGGTCAAGGATCAGCTGGAGCTGCATTCGGGCGGCTATGTCACGGTCGAACCCGGCACCACCCGCACCACCATTCCCGGTGTCTTTGCGGCCGGCGATCTGACCGACCATGTCTACCGTCAGGCCGTCACCAGCGCCGGAATGGGCTGCATGGCGGCATTGGATGCAGAGCGGTTTATCGCGGCACAAGATGCGATGCTGAAAGCCGCCGAATAACACCAAAGTCACCACCGACCGGCTGGCGCAGCCCGCAAGCGCCAGCCGCCATAACGTATTCGTGACCGCGCCGGGTTCGGGTTGACCGGGGCACATCACACCCGCGACATTGCCCCCGCGTTCCAAGTCCCACAGGTGCAATGCCCCATCCAGTCCTGCTCGCCCCCGGCGATCCCGCCCCTTCGTTCACACAGCGCTCTGCCGCAAACCCGCGCTATGCCATTGATACCGCTGCTGGCCGCTATCTGGTGCTGTGCTTTTTCCACGCGCTGTCCGACACCCGCGCGCAAGAGGCCGTCACCACGGCCCTGTCCCGCGACGATGTGTTCGACGATGATCACGCCAGCTTTTTCGGCATCTCGTCCGACCCCGCCGACGAAAGCCGGTTGACCAACCGCACCCCCGGCCGCCGCTTCATCTGGGACAGCGACCTGACCGCCAGCCGTCTGTACGGCGCGGCCCGGAATGATACACGCAGCCCCCTCTGGGTGATCACGGACCCCACCATGCGGGTGCTGAATGTGATCCCCTTTGACGACACGGGCAGCCGCGCGGCGCAGGTGATCGACTATGTCGCCAGCCTTCCCCCGCCCGCCCGCTTTGCCGGGGTGGAATTGCAGGCGCCGATCCTGCTTTTGCCAAATGTGTTCGAACCCAACCTCTGCCGCCACCTGATCGACCTCTATGACGCGCAGGGCGGCGAAGAGTCCGGTTTCATGCGCGAAGTGGATGGCAAAACCATCGGGATGAAGGACCGCAGCCACAAAAGCCGCCGCGACATCACCCTGAATGACCCCGAACTGATCGCAGCCCTGCAAGGCCGGTTCATACGGCGGGTGGTGCCGCAAATCGCCAAGGCGCATCAGTTCCATGTCACCCGGATGGAGCGCTATATTGTATCATGCTATGACGCCGCCGAAGGCGGCCACTTCGCACCGCACCGCGACAACACCACCTCTGGCACCGCGCATCGGCGCTTTGCCGTGTCGATCAATCTGAATGATGATTTCGAGGGGGGAGAGGTCAGCTTTCCCGAATACGGCCCGCGGTCCTTCAAAGCCCCGCCGGGGGGGGCGGTGGTGTTTTCCTGCTCGCTTTTGCACCGGGTATCGACCGTGACAAAAGGGCGGCGCTATGCCTTTTTGCCCTTTCTTTACGACGATGCCGCAGCAAAAATCCGGCAAGCCAACCTGCATGCCCTTGAAACCGCCAAGGAAAACGCCGGGGGTAAATAACCCCCGCGGCCAATGGCGTGAAAAGATCAATAGCGGGTGCGTGACCGTTCGCGCGATGGCAACTCGCCGCCATGGTCAAGCGCCCCCGATGGCGCGATGTTGCGTGCCTGATCGGCCAAGGCCCCTTTGCCCGGATCGGCTTCGGGGTCTTGCGGATGCAATGCGCCCCCGTCTTCCTGCATCGGGTTCGCCCCGGCCCCGGCCGATTTCAGCGTCATCGCGCGCTCGGAAAGCTCGCGCTGCGATGGTGCCCCGTCATTGGTATCAGCTTCATCGGTATCAGCCGTTCCGGCATCCGCCCGACGCTGGCGCTCTTGCGTCACAAGCTCCAGCGCCAGACCCAGCACCCGCGCTTTGCCCTCGGTCCCGGCATTCTGGGTCGCCGGGGCAATACCGGACGGGTCAGCCTTTCCGCGCGCCTCGCGCCGCTGCCGGTTGGCCAGATCGCGCGCCCGGTCACGGCGGTCACGCAACCGCTGCAGCGTGTCGGTCAGCTCGGAATGGCCGATCTGGTCCAGATCGCCACGACGGGCGGTTTCAACCAGTTTTGCCTCTTCCTGATCCAGCAGACGCAGATCATCCGCCGTGAATCTGGGGGTGTCTTGTGCGGTCATCTTGCGTCTCCTTCTTAAAATACGTGGTGTCAGAAAGAACGCACAACCGCCCTTGCGGTTCCGCAGCCGCAAAGACTCCGGCCCGTCGCGCAAGTGACGCAGCGCGACCGCGATCTGCGCTGAAAGAAATCTCACGGCCTGCACGCTTGCGCGGAAACACTCCCGCTTTGCGACCTTGATGCAGCATTTCCGCCCTTGTTTGCACCGTCATTGCCTGTTTCACTTGAATTTTGCCGCAATGACAGGCTACAGCCCCACGCGAAAGACGAGGGTGATCCCTTGCCCGGCAGTGCATTTGAAAGGCCAGTATACGATGTCGCTTCCCCAGCTCGCTCCGGTTCCGGAGCTTTATGTTTCATACGATTCTGCCCAAAAGCTGAAGGCCGAGGCGGGCAATCTGCCGTCTTGGGACATGACCCCGCGTCAGATCTGTGATCTGGAACTCTTGATGAACGGCGGCTTCAACCCGCTCAAGGGCTTCATGTCCGAGGCCGATTATGACGGCGTGGTGGAAAACATGCGCACGGCAAGCGGCGCGCTGTTCCCGATTCCGATCACGCTGGATGTGAATGAGAAATTTGCAGAAACAGTAGAGCCGGGACAGGATATCGCCCTGCGCGACCAGGAGGGGGTGATCCTTGCTATCCTGTCGGTCACCGACAAATGGGTGCCGAACAAGGCGCTGGAAGCGGAAAAGGTGTTTGGCGCTGACGATCTGGCGCACCCGGCGGTGAACTACCTGCACAATCAGGCGGGCAAGGTCTATCTGGGCGGCCCGGTCACCGGCATCCAGCAGCCGGTACATTACGATTTCAAAGGCCGCCGCGACACGCCCAACGAACTCCGCGCCTTCTTCCGCAAAATGGGCTGGAGCAAGGTCGTCGCGTTCCAGACCCGCAACCCGCTGCACCGCGCGCATCAGGAACTGACCTTCCGCGCCGCACGTGAAGCGCAGGCCAACCTGCTGATCCACCCGGTGGTCGGCATGACCAAACCGGGCGATGTCGATCATTTCACCCGTGTCCGCTGCTATGAGGCGGTGCTGGACAAATACCCGCAATCCACCACCACCATGTCGTTGCTGAATCTGGCGATGCGCATGGCTGGCCCGCGTGAGGCGGTCTGGCACGGCATCATCCGCAAGAACCACGGCTGCACCCATTTCATCGTGGGCCGCGACCATGCCGGACCGGGCAAGAATTCTGCCGGGCAGGATTTCTACGGCCCCTATGACGCGCAGACCCTGTTCGCGCAGCATGCCGATGAGATCGGCATCGAAATGGTCGATTTCAAACACATGGTCTATGTGCAGGAAAAGGCGCAGTATTACCCCGCCAACGAAGTGCCGGAAAACACGACCGTTCTGGATATCTCGGGCACCGAACTGCGCCGCCGCCTGCGTGAAGGCATCGATATTCCCGAATGGTTCAGCTTTCCCGAAGTGGTAGCGGAACTGCGCCGCACCTCGCCGCCGCGCGCCAAGCAGGGCTTTACCGTGTTCTTCACCGGCCTGTCCGGTTCGGGCAAATCGACCATCGCCAATGCGCTGATGGTCAAGCTGATGGAAATGGGCGGCCGTCCGGTCACGCTTCTGGATGGCGATGTGGTGCGCAAACACCTGTCCTCCGAACTCGGCTTCTCGAAAGAGCACCGGGACATCAACATCAAGCGCATCGGCTATGTGGCGTCAGAGATCACCAAGAACGGCGGCATCGCGATTTGCGCGCCGATCGCGCCCTATACCGCCACCCGCCGCGCCGTGCGCGAGATGATCGAGGCCTTTGGCGCGTTCATCGAGGTGCATGTCGCGACCAGCATCGAAGAATGCGAAAAGCGCGACCGCAAGGGCCTGTACAAGCTGGCGCGTGAGGGCAAGATCAAGGAATTCACCGGCATCTCCGACCCGTATGAGGCCCCGACCAAGGCCGAACTGGTGGTCGACACCCAGGATGTCGATGTCGACCATTGCGCGCATCAGGTGATCCTGAAGCTGGAGTCGATGGGCCTGATCCGGGGCTGATCCGCTGCATTTAGCCTGCAATAGCGCGCCGCCCGGATTGCTCCGGGCGGCGCGTCTCATTCTGCACCCCAAACAGCCGCTTGTATCCGCACCCTGTGCGGCCCTAGTCTTGGCTCTGGCCCGACCGGGGCGACCTGCAGCGAATGGGGCCAGCCATCGACGATCCGACCTTCATCACCCTGTCTTCGGTTCCGCCCCGCTTTGCGCATCTGGGGGCAACGCTCGAGTCGCTGTTGCAGCAAAGCCTGCACGCCGCTGGAATCATCCTGTACCTGCCCGAGCACTACCGCCGCTTTCCCGACTGGGATGGCACCCTGCCCGACCTGCCGCCCGGCATCACCCTGCGCCGCGTGCCGCAGGATCTTGGCCCCGGCACGAAAGTCCTGCCTGCCTTGCGCGATTTCGCCGGGCAAAACGTCGACCTGCTGTTCTGCGATGATGACGTGCTCTATCCACCCGACTGGCACCAGCGGTTCAAGCGCTTGCGCCATGTTCATCCTGACGCGGCCCTGTGCGAGGTGTCGCATGATCTGCCCGGCGCAGAGCATCGCCGCCAGCCCCGGATGCAGCGCTGGTCCCAGACCGATCTGGACGCGCATCTTGCCACCCTGCCATGGCCCAAGCCCAAGCCGCCGCCGCTGATCCGCAGCAGCGGTTACGCCGATGTGCTGGAGGGCTGGGGCGGGGCCATGGTGCGGCCCGCGTTCTTTGACCGCCGGGTGTTCGACATCCCGCCCGATCTGTGGATGGTGGATGACCCTTGGCTGTCGGGCCACCTTGCCCTGCGCCGCGTGCCGATCTGGACAAATGCCGAAAACCTGCCGCCGCAAAGGCGGCACGCGGTCGCGCATGATGTGGAACCGCTGTTCTTTGCCGTGTTCGACGGCAAGACCCGGCACGAGTCTGACCGGGATTGCATAATTCATTACCAAAGCAGGCACGGCCTGTGGCCAGCCGGACCGCCCCCCCCCGTCAAGGGTACGCCGCCTTGCCCGCCGCGTGCTGCCGCACTGGCTGCGCGCCGCCGCCCTGCGCCTGTTGCGCCACTAACCCGTTAATCTGTCTGAAATGCGGATCTGGAAGGATGGCACCACTTCTTTTGTGGGCCTGCCGGAGGCATTGAGCAATGACAGATACGAACAGCTGGGCCTGGCACGTTTCCACGCCCTGGCCGGGATTTGACCCCGCCAATCAGTCCAATATAAACGCCAAAGGCGATGGCATGTCCGTCGATCCAGCCACCTATACGCCGATTATCTGGCGCGACAACGACGGCGATAATATTATCGCCGACACCGATACGGATGATGCAAGTGTCGGGTCTGTCGACCGGGTGGTGATCGACGGTGTCGAGCACAGCGTCCGGGAGGTTGGCGAATTCACGGGCAGCACCATGGTCGCGGACGGGATCAGCTATCCGGTCGGTATGTCAGTCTGGTTGTTGGACGACGGAACCTACCTGGTACGCATCCGTGACTCAGACATCCCCCCTGACCTGCATCACAAAAAGGTCACCTCGCTGAAGTTGGGCACATTCGACAGTACCGAATACAGCCACAGCTACATTTCGACGCGCGATGAACCCTTTCTCTGCTTCGTCGCGGGAACTCTGATCCATACCATCGCCGGGCTAGTTGCGGTCGAAGACTTGCTGGCAGGCGATCTGATCCTTACTGCGGACCATGGTTTCCGTCCCCTGCGCTGGACCGCACGCCGCAACCTCCCCGGACGCGGCCCTGCCGCACCCGTGCGGATCACCGCAGGCGCATTGGGCAACAGCCGCGACCTGTACTTGTCACAGCAACACAGGATCACGTTGTCAGAATGGCACGCCGAGCTGTTGTATGGCGAGGCTGAGGTGCTGGTCGCTGCGGTTCATCTGGTCAACGGTGAGACGATCTGCCTCGCCCCCTGCGGTCAGGTTGACTATGTCCACCTGCTGTTCGACCAGCATGAGCTGATCTTTTCCGAGGGTATCCTGACAGAAAGCTTTCACCCGGATACCTACGGCTTGTCATTGCTGTCCCACCCCACGCGGGCTGAGGTGCTGATGCTGTTCCCCGATCTGGCGCACCACTCCGCCTCCTATGGCCCGACGGCACGACGCAGCTTGCGCGCATGGGAGACCGCTGCGTTGCGCCTTCCTGCGCCCGCAACAGCCTTTGATACTTTCAATGCGCGCTGACCGGGGCCAGATCGTGCTGACGCGCCAATGAAAACGCCATGCTGCGGTCGCGCACCAGCGCCAGCCGCTCGCCATCGGGTCGGTGTACGGAATACACCGTCTCGATATCGCCGATCTGCTCGCGCAGCTCTTCAGGCAGATCCGCCACGGTGACCGGACGCACATAAACGATCGGGCTTTGCGCCTCGGCAATGGCCTTGAATGGACTGTTCATCGTCTCAGACTCCTTATCCACGCCCGATACGGATGGTCTGTACCACCGCATCCGGCACCGATCGTTTCAGATCAATATGCAGCAGCCCATGGTCCATGCTGGCCCCGGCCACCTCGACTCCGTCCGCCAGCACAAAGCTGCGCTGAAACGCCCGCGCGGCAATGCCCCGGTGCAGGAACACGCGGTCCTGTGTCTCATCCGGCTGGCGTCCGCGCACCACCAGCTGCCGGTCCTCGACCGTGATCGCCAGATCCTCCTCACGGAACCCGGCCACCGCCAGTGTGATGCGATAGGCATTGTCCGCCGTCGCCTCGATGTTGAACGGCGGATACCCCTCACCCGAAGATTTCGCGGTCCGCTCGACCAGACGCTCCAGCTGCTCAAAGCCCAGCAAAAACGGGTGCGCCCCAAAACTCAGTTTCGTCATCTGTCTTATGCCCTTTTGCAAAAGCGACATTTCCATGCGCAGGCCCTGCGACAGGCACCTGCATCTGTTGAAATATGGGGCGGACAGGCACCGCCTGCAAGGGCAGCCTGTGGCACCGGCCTGTGCCCTCCCCCGATCCAAACCATCAATTGTCCAATTGATGCCCGGTTCCACGCCATAAGCTTTGCCGCAGGGTCAAAGAATCACTATATTCTGAAACAGGATCAAAAGCCGACTCAACCCAAGCCCCCCGGCAGAACACCAGCCAGTAAGCGAACCCCATGAACGCGCCCAGCGAACTCAACTTCGAAGACATGCTCCGCATCCGGCTGGAGGTGCTGCGCCGTGAGCATCGCGATCTGGATGCCGCGATTCACGCGCTGGAGGAAACCGGCCGCCCCGATCAGCTGACCCTGCGCCGGTTGAAAAAGCAAAAGCTGTCGTTCAAGGATCAGATCGTCAAGATCGAGGATCAGCTGATCCCCGACATCATCGCCTGATCCGCCACAGGCCTGCCGCCAGCACCGTCAAACCCTTGCCCTGACGCCCATCCTGTCGTAATCGCGCCCAGAGCACTTGAGATCAAGGCACTGGGGGAACGCGCATGGCCGTTGACGTCGGACTCATCATGGGATCGCAAAGCGACTGGCCCACGATGAAAGAAGCCGCCCTGATCCTTGACGAACTGGGCATCCCCTATGAAGCAAAGATTGTCAGCGCGCACCGCACCCCGGACCGGCTCTGGTCCTACGGGCGCGAGGCCGCAGGCCGGGGCATTAAGGTGATCATCGCCGGGGCGGGCGGCGCGGCCCACCTGCCCGGCATGATGGCCAGCAAGACGCGGGTGCCGGTGATCGGCGTGCCGGTGCAGACCCGCGCGCTGTCGGGGGTGGACAGCCTGTATTCCATCCTGCAGATGCCAAAGGGCTATCCGGTTGCCACCATGGCCATCGGCGCTGCCGGGGCGGCCAATGCCGGGCTGATGGCGGCGGGGATCCTGGCGCTGATGGACCCTGCGCTCGCCGCGCGGCTGGACGCCTGGCGCACCGCCCTGTCGGCCAGCATCCCCGAGGAGCCAAAGGATGACTGACGCGCTTCGCCGCCCTCTGGCACCGGGTGCTACCATCGGCATTCTTGGCGGCGGCCAGCTGGGCCGCATGCTGTCGGTCGCTGCAAGCCGTCTGGGCTTTCAGTGCCATATCTATGAGCCGGGTGCCGCCCCCCCCGCAGGCCATGTCGCGGCCCGGGTGACCACGGCTCCCTATAACGACCTCGACGCGCTGCGGGCCTTTGCCCAAAGCGTCGATGTCATCACCTATGAATTCGAAAACGTCCCCACCGCCTCGCTCGACGCGCTGGAGGCGATCCGCCCCATCCGCCCCAACCGCCGGGCGCTGGCGGTGTCGCAAGAGCGTATCGCGGAAAAGGATTTCCTCACCGGCCTTGGCCTCAGCACCGCGCCCTATGCGCGGGTGACAGATCTGGCGACGTTGAACGCCGCAATTGAGCGCATCGGCACCCCGGCCATCCTGAAAACCACCCGTCTGGGCTATGATGGCAAGGGTCAGGCCCGGATCATGACGCCCGCTGATGCCCCCGCCGCCTGGGAAGCGATGAACGGGGCCGAAGCGGTGCTGGAAGGCTTCATCGACTTTTCCCACGAGGTCTCGGTGATCGCCGCCCGCGGGCTGGACGGCTCGGTTGCCTGCTATGATCCGGGCGAGAATGTGCATCGCGCGGGCATCCTGCACACAACCACCCTGCCCGCGCGCCTGTCGCCCGGGCAGCGCACCGACGCGGTGTTGATCGCCGCCCGCATTCTGAACGCGCTGGATTATGTCGGCGTGCTGGGGGTGGAGCTGTTCGTGACGCCACAGGGTCAGACGGGCGGCCTGATCGTCAACGAAATCGCGCCGCGTGTCCACAACTCGGGCCACTGGACGCAAGCCGGCTGTGCCGTGGACCAGTTCGAACAACACATCCGCGCCATCGCTGGCTGGCCGCTGGGCGACGGCACCCGCTACGCCGATGTGGTGATGGAGAACCTGATCGGCGATGACGTCGCGCAGGTTCCCGACCTTGCGCGCGAGCGCAACACCCAGATCCACCTCTACGGCAAGGCCGAGGTCAAACCCGGCCGCAAGATGGGCCACGTCAATCGCGTGATCCGCGGCCTGACCTGAGCAAGGGGGCCGTCCGCGGGGGCATCGAGCCCCCGCAGACGGCATTGCCATGGCCTATTTCGGACATCGCGGGTGTATCGGACATGGCTGGAACCCCCGGCGCTATGCCCCCACGCCCACCGATGGCAGCAGTTGCACGCCGTTGATCTGCCAGCCATCAGCGGTTTCGATCATCTGGTAATCGAGCATATGGGTGCGGCCCTGTTGGTCGGTGATCATCACCCTTTGCCACAGGTTTCCAGCCACCTCGCGCAGTTCCAGCATTCTGACGCTGCCGGGGCGAAGGACCATCGGATAGCCTTGTCGGACCATACTGCCGAAATTGTCGGCGGTGCCGAAGAGGCCCTTTATGGTCGGGCTGGCATAGCTGAAAGCCGTGACGAAATCGTCCCGCTCCAGAGCGGTCAGCTGATTGCGGATGGTGTTCTGGATCGGATCTTCCTGCGCAGCGGCAGGCAGGGCAAGCAAGACGGCGGTCAGCAAGGCGGCAAGCAAACGCATGGCCGTGGTCCTTTCGCAAAAACGTCCCTGCGAAAAGGATAGACCGGGCGCGGGCCCGGTCAATGCCTCGTGTCAGTGTCTGCCCTCAGGCGGTGACGAAATCGCCCGCCAGCCCCTTGTCGATCAGCGCGATGCTTTCCGGCACGCCATAGAGCGCCACAAAACCGCCAAAACGCGGGCCATCAGAGGCGCCGAGCAGCACTTCGTAGAGCGCCTTGAACCAGTCGCGGAGCGGCTCGAACCCGTGCTCCTTGCCGACGGCAAAGACCATGGTTTGCAACGCATCGGCATCATTGCCGCCATCCCATGCCGCCAGCCGTGCACGCAGGTCTTCCATCGCAGCCCGTTCCTGATCGGTCGGCAGGCGGAACACGCGATGGGGCGCGATCTTGTCGGCAAAGTAGCGCACGGCGAACCCGGCGGCAGCGTCCAGATCGGGGTGGGTTTCGGGTGAGGCGTCCGGCGCATAAGCGCGGATATAGCCCCATAGACCCTTGGCATCCTTGGCCCCGGCCACGCTCGCCAGATTGAGCAGCATCGAGAACGGCACCACCATCTTCGACTCCGGCGGCTGGCCACCATGAATATGCCAGACCGGGTTGTTGACCTGCGCCTCGACCTCCTGATCGGCATAAGCCCGCAACTGCTGGTGATATTCATCCACCGCACGCGGGATCACGTCGAAATGCATCCGCTTGGCCGTCTTTGGCTTTTGATACATGAAATACGACAGCGACTCGGTCGCGGCATAGGTCAGCCATTCGTCGATGGTCAGGCCGTTGCCCTTGGATTTCGAGATCTTCTGCCCGGTTTCGTCCAGAAACAGCTCATAGCTCATGTGGTTGGGCTTGCGGCCGCCCAGAACCTCACAGATCCCGTCATAGATCGGGGTGTTGGTGGAATGGTCCTTGCCATACATCTCGAAATCGACGCCCAGCGCCGCCCAGCGCGCGCCGAAATCGGGCTTCCACTGCAGCTTCACATTGCCGCCGGTCACCGGCAGCGTCCATTCGCGCCCGGTCTCATCATCAAAGGTGATCTCGCCGCGCACCGCATCGACATTCTTCATCGGCACATAGAGCACCCGCCCGGTTTCCGGGTGGATCGGCAGAAACGCCGAATAGGTCTGCTGGCGCTCTTCGCGCAAGCTTTTCAGCATGATCGCCATGATCGCGTCATAGCGTTCGGCGCAGAGCCGCAGCGTGTCGTCGAAGCGGCCGGATTTGTAGAACTCGGTGGCGCTGATGAACTCATACTCGAACCCGAAGGTATCCAGAAACCGGCGCAGCATGGCGTTGTTATGCGCGCCAAAGCTGTCGTATTCGCCGTAAGGGTCCGGCACGGAGGTCAGCGGTTTTTGCATATGCTGGCGCAGCATGTCCTGCTGCGGCACGTTTTCCGGCACTTTGCGCATGCCGTCCACATCATCAGAGAAGCAGATCAGCCGCGTCGGAATGTCGCTGATCACCTCGAACGCGCGGCGGATCATCGTTGTCCGTGCGACCTCGCCAAAGGTGCCGATATGCGGCAGGCCGGACGGGCCATAGCCGGTCTCGAACAGCACATATCCCTTTTCCGGGGCCTTTTTCTCATAGCGTTTCAGAATGGCGCGGGCCTCTTCAAAGGGCCAGGCCTTCGATTTCATCGCCGCATCGCGCAAAGCAGACATTGCTTTCATCCTTGAACCGCCCCCCTGCCCCATGCACGGGAAAGCCTCCGTCCTCTATTGCCGGAACCCTGTCGCGTCAATATTGTCAGGCTGCGAATGCAGAAGGAATGCGCCATGCCCGATACGCCCCCGTCGATGTCACCACAGGACGCGCTGATTGCCGTGATGGTGGCGGTTTCGGCCGCGGACGAGCAGATGCGCACGTCAGAACTGGTGGCGATCCAGCGCATGGTCAATCACATGCCGGTGTTTGCTGCATATGATTCCGACCGCATCCGCACCGTCAGCCAGATCGTGTTTGACCTGTTCGAGGAAGAAGACGGGCTGGATGCGCTGTTCGGCCTGATCCGCGATGCCTTGCCGGAACGACTGCGCGAAACCGCCTATGCGCTGGCCTGCGATGTGGTGTCGGCCGATGGCAAGCTGCGCGACATGGAGCTGCGCATGCTCGAAGAGGTGCGCGAAGAGCTGGCGATTGACCGGCTGCATGCCGCTGCGATCGAATGGGGCGCGCGGGTGCGGCATCTGCGGCCCTGACAGGCTGCGGGGTCAGGCGTAAACCCCGGACCAGCGGGCCAGCAGCTGCCATTGCAGGCTGCGGGCGCGCGCGGTCCAGGCCTGACCGCCCGGCGGGGCCTCACGATCCGCCTCGGCCAGCGCGTCGCGGCGGGCGGTATCGCCCAGAAAGATCGCAAAGATAAGCTCACGCCCCTGCGGCGGCCGGATATGCCCGGCCAGACCCGAAACAAAGTTCAGCGTGCCGCTTTTGGCGGTGACCCGCACCGGATGGTTGGCAATCTCTTTGCCCTTGGCATCGCGCAGGCCCAGATTGCGGAACAACGGCTGCACCCCTGCGCCCGCCATATGCGCCTGCCGGATGATCTGCGCCATATCCTGCGCTGTCACCCGTGACGCCGATCCAAGCCCGGAGTGATCGACAAAGCGGCACCCCACGCCATAGGTCGCGCGCGCCCAATCCGACATCGCCGCGCCCGAGGCCGCCAGATCGGCGGCCCCCGAGGCGCGCAGGCCCAAAGCCTCAGCGGTGATATTGGTGGAAAACCGCAGCATGTCGCGCAGGATTTCGGGCAGTGGCGCACTTTCCACCGCTGCCAGCTCTTGCCCTGATGGCTCGGCCTGCAACGGTTGCGGCGCGGACAAGGTGATGCCCTGCGCCTTTGCCAATGTCTGAAACACCTCGCCGACATACACTGCCGGGTGGCGCACTGGCAGCCAGCGGCTGCCGCCCTTGCCCAATGCGCCCGCAGCAACAGTCCACTCATCCGCGGCGTCAGAGGTCTGATAGGTAAATACCGGCGTATCACGCGACACCACCTGCATCCGCGCCATGCGCACAGCGGGCACAAACCTGTCTCCGCGCGCATCCATCGCGGTGGACCAGCCGTTGTTGGCGCGTTTCCATTCGAAATGCACGCGATTGAAATTCAGGTTCAGCCCGCTGATCGACGGGTTGTAGCCGACCTGCACCGGCTGCTCGTCACTGATCCGCAGCACCGGCGGCAAGGCGCGGTCCCAGGTCAGAAAACGCCCGGTGGCCGATTTGACCCCACGCGCCGCAAGCGCCGCCGCCAGATCGCCCAGCTGATCGGTCTGCAAGGTCGGATCGCCCGCACCCACCAGCAGGATATCCCCCTGCACCACGCCCGCGACAACCGGCCCGGTCGCCAGAACGCGGGTACGAAAGCGGAAACCGGGGCCCAGCCGCGCCAGCGCATAAAGCGCGGTCACCGCCTTGGCCACGCTGGCAGGCGGCATCCCGATCTGCGCCTCACGCTGCTCCAGCACCGTGCCGCTGGCGGCATCCATCACGACATAGCTGGCCACCGCCGCCTCGCCCAGCTTGGCCGCCGCGATCAGCGCTTCGGCCGAAGTGGTGCGCAGCGCGGGTTTTTGTCCGCCACGCGGCACCGGGCGGGGGGAGCGGGCCGGGGCCTCGGCAAAGCCGGGCACCGCCGCCGCAACAGCCGCGCCTGCCAGCAACCCGCCCAAAATCTGCCGCCGGGAAATACCCTTGGAAATCATCGTCCGCCCCATTCTTGCCGCCGCATCCTAGGCGATCTGCCCATGGGCAAGCAACCGCGCGGCCATCACGTTCCCGCGCCACTGCGCCAGTCACCCCGCGCGCGGATGGCCGTGCTGCTGGCCCCGTTCATCGGCAGGTTGATGAACGCCCAGACCGGCGGCCGCCGCGAGCCACGCAAGCCTTCGCCCCGGTCCAGCTGCTTGCCGCGAAACGCCTGCGCCGCCCGGCTCAGCCGCGCCTTGACGCCCAGACCGGGCCGCGCCAGCACTGCCACCGGCACGGCGCGCAGGATATCGCGCCAACGGTCCCAGCGGTGGAACTGCACCAGATTGTCCGCCCCCATCAGCCAGACAAACCGCACCCCGGGATACAGCGCCTGCAACCACACCACCGTTTCATAGGTGAACCGCGTGCCCAGCCGCGCCTCCAGATCGGTGATCTTGACTTTCGGGTGCCGCATCACCGCCCGCCCCCGCGCGATGCGGTCTGCCATCGGCGCCGGTTGCCGCGCCTTCAGCGGGTTGCCGGGCGACACCAGCCACCACACCTGATCCAGACCCAGCCGCTTGATCGCCTCGCGCGTGATATGAGCATGCCCCTCATGCGCCGGGTCAAACGACCCGCCCAACAGCCCCACGACCTGCCCTTTGCCCGCAACCGGAAACCCGACCCGCATACCGCCCCCTTATTTGGCGGGCCAAAGTGCCCCTGCCGCGTTGCCCTTGTCCAGCAATATCGCTACATCAGGGGCAACCCAGACACACGCGCGCATCAGTCGCCCCGCGACACCGGAGAGTACACATGGCCAGCTATCAATACGTTTACCACATGGAAGGCGTCTCAAAGACCTATCCCGGTGGCAAGAAATGCTTTGAAAACATTCACCTGAACTTCCTGCCCGGCGTCAAGATCGGCGTCGTCGGCGTCAACGGCGCGGGTAAATCCACCCTGCTGAAGATCATGGCGGGCATGGACACCGACTTCAAAGGCGAAGCCTGGGCCGCGAAAGGCGCCAAAGTCGGCTATCTGGCGCAGGAACCCTACCTCGACCCGGCCCTGAACGTGAAAGAAAACGTCATGCTGGGCGTCGCCAAGCAGACCGCCATTCTGGAACGCTACAACGAACTCGCCATGAACTACTCGGACGAGACGGCGGATGAGATGGCGGCCCTGCAAGACCAGATCGACGCCGGCAACCTGTGGGAGCTGGAAGCCACCGTCGGCGTGGCGATGGATGCGCTGCGCTGCCCGCCGGATGACGCCAATGTCGATGACCTGTCGGGCGGTGAACGCCGCCGCGTGGCTTTGTGCAAACTGCTGCTCGAAGCGCCCGACATGCTGCTGCTTGACGAACCGACCAACCATTTGGACGCCGAATCGATTGCCTGGCTGCAAAAGCACCTGATCGCCTACAAGGGCACCATCCTGATCGTCACCCATGACCGCTATTTCCTCGACGACATTACCAGCTGGATTCTCGAACTCGATCGCGGCCGCGGCATCCCGTACGAGGGCAACTATTCCGCCTGGCTGGATCAAAAGGCCAAGCGCATGCAGCAAGAGGCGCGCGAGGACAAATCCAAGCAAAAAGCGCTGGAAAAAGAACTGGAATGGATCCGCTCCGGTGCCAAGGCACGCCAGGCCAAGGGCAAGGCCCGGATTGCGCGCTACAACGAGATGGCGGGCCAGACCGTGCTGGAACGCTCGTCGAACGCGCATATCATCATCCCCAACGGCGAACGTCTGGGCAACAAGGTGATCGAGGTGACCGGCCTGAAAAAAGCCATGGGCGACAAGCTGTTGATCGAGGATCTGACCTTCACCATCCCGCCGGGGGCCATCGTCGGCGTCATCGGCCCCAATGGTGCCGGCAAATCCACCCTGTTCCGCATGCTCACCGGACAGGAACAGCCGGATGAGGGCACCGTCACGCTGGGCGACACCGTGAAACTCTCCTACGTCGACCAGTCCCGCGACGCGCTGGACCCGAACAAGAACGTGTGGGAGGAAATCTCGGGCGGGTCGGAAATCATCCAGCTCGGCGACATGCAGATGAACAGCCGGGTCTACACCGGGGCGTTCAACTTCAAAGGCACCGACCAGCAGAAAAAAGTCGGCCTGCTGTCGGGTGGGGAGCGTAACCGCGTCCACATGGCCAAACTGCTGCGCTCGGGCGGCAACGTGCTGCTCCTTGACGAACCGACCAACGATCTGGACGTGGAAACCCTGCAAGCGCTGGAATCGGCCATCGAAGACTTCGCCGGCTGCGCCGTGATCATCAGCCACGACCGCTTCTTCCTCGACCGCCTCTGCACGCATATTCTGGCGTTTGAGGGCGACGCCCACGTGGAATGGTTCGAAGGCAACTTCCAGGCCTATGAAGAAGACAAAATCCGCCGTCTGGGGCCAGACGCACTGGAGCCGAAGCGGGTGAAGTACAAGCGGTTCAGCAGGTAGGCGAATTGCTTCTACCCGTTAGCTATCAAGAAAAACTCAGAACGGCATTTCGTGACATCGAACATGCCGACGCTGACTACAAATTGGAGAAAAGTCTGACTGCGCTGGGAGGCGCAGTCTCAGATGTTTCAACCAAGCTGGCGCTTTTGCTTGATCGAGAGATGAATGAGGTTTGGAAAAAATTCAACAATCGAGATCCAGGAAAAAATAAGGCAAACGTCTACTTTCCAATGAGAAAGACCTTAGCTGAATTCGATGCCTATCTTCAGAAAAGCCAACTTGGAACATTGAACGAGAAGTCACCACGGACATATGATTTCTTGCACTCAATCCAGCCCTTCTCTACTCCCGAATATGAATGGCTGTCAAAAATGCTGGAAGTAGCGAGCACTCGGCACGAAAGTGATGCAGAAATCGAAGAGAAAAGAATTACAACGAGCATCGGACTTGGAGCAGGCCAAAACCTTTATATTAAGGCAATGACTATCAGGAACGGAAATATTTCCTTTTCAGGTAACGCGTTTGATCAATCAGGGGCAATACAGCCTTTAAACATTGAAAGAACAGAAGAAATTCTAGCGTTTGCAACGTCTGCGGGAAAACCAGCTATTGCATTCCTGAAAGATTGTCACCGGGGTAGCGGAAAGTTGTTAAGAGACTTGCGTTCCTGCCACGATTAACCATCAACGACTTCAAACGCGTTTATTGTTCATGCGCGCCGTGCCCTCGCCTACGCAACTCCCACCTGTTGTGGCGTGGACGGGTGCGCGCCCTACGCATCCCCATCGAGAACCGCGCCTTGATCGCCCCCCACCGCAGCGCAAAATCCCCGTCCCCCACCGGCAGCTGCCACACGCAGTGCAGGTGGTCCGGCAGCACCACCCAGGCCTTGATCCCAAAGGGGCGCTCCACCCGCGTCTGCGCCACCGCACGGCGCAGACAGTCGATCTCCCGCACCAAGAGGTCACTGCCGCGCGCAGCGAGGCAAAGGGTGAAGAACACCCGCGCTCCGCTGACCTTTGGTCTGACATACTCCGGCATCGGCCACAGGGTGCCACGACAGGGTTAACGCCACCTGAATGGCGCCTGACCACCCGTGCGTCCACCTAACCCGCCAAAATCACGGAACCCAAAGTCCCTGTCCGGCGTTGACCGGCAACTTCTTCAGGAAAGGACATCCCATGAAAGGTGCTTTAGCTTGGCTGATCGGCATTCCGATCCCGATCATCATCATTCTCTACCTGATCGACGTGTTCTGAGCGCGCCCGATTTTGCTCAGGACCGACTTCTGATCAGGACCGACTGGCCTGCCCCGACATGAGACAGCCCCTGCCTTACCCAACGCGGGGGCTGGGTCATGTCAGACTGATGATTTTCACCCAGAACTGACCCGGGTAGGCGTATAATTTTCGTTGAGATTTGACCCATGTGACCCTTCTCCCGCGCGGTGAGCGACGGGGGGCAACGGAGTGATCCACATGGGACTATTGAACATCATTCGCACGCTGCTTTTACGCTGCGTTTGCGGCATGGGCTTGCGATCCGCGAGATTGCCCGACGCACTGACTTATCCCGCAACACAATCAAGAAGCATCTGAAGGCTGGGACGGTTGAACCGCAGTTCGCGACGCCGGAGCGGCACAGCAAGATTGATCCCTGTGCCGACAAGCTGGCGTGTTGGCTGAAGACCGAGGCTGGCAAGTCGCGCAAACAGCGACGGACCGTAAAGCAGTTGCACGAAAGCAGTTGCACGCCGATCTCGTGGCGCTTGGCTTCACGGGTTCCTATGCCCGGGTATCCTTCTGTGGATGCAGCTGGATCGCTTTCAGTCTTTTCACAATGCTTCTCCGTTTCGGTCGAGCAGGTGTCGACCGAGCTTGATAGGATGATTTTCGGGAGCTTCAGCTGGCGGCTTGTGCCCCTAGTGGGCTAGGTTCTCAACGATGGCCAAGACGGGAATTAGAAGGATCTCCTCATCGGTTTCAGGGTCCCCGCGTTTGGATTTGTAGGCTTTCATTAAGGTTAGGAAGACAATTTTGGCTCCGGGGTCAACAGGAGGATCAGGGCGAACGCGGACATCTGCGCGCGTCGAGATGAACGCGGGCAGAACGCCAGTAAGTCATTGATAAATAAAGAAACCACCGAGAGGTTTCCCTCTCGGTGGTCATTTGATGTGTGGCGGAGTGGACAAAAAACCTACAAAATGGTCATTTATTCGTGTGTCCTACACCTGTCGACTCCCGTGCTCACCCGCACTTGGAATAGCCGCAGGAGGCGCAGGTCATGCAGCCCTCGATCATGCGCATCTCAAAGCTGCCGCAGCTGGAGCAGCTTTTGCCGCGCGGCGCGCCGATGGCGACGACTTCGGCATGGGGGTCGGATTTCAGGCCCATGCCTTCGCCTTCGATAAAGCCGATCTCGATCAGGTGGCGTTCGATCACGCCGCCGATGGCGGCGAGGATCGACGGAATGTACTTGCCTTCCATCCACGCCCCGCCGCGCGGGTCGAACACGGCTTTCAGTTCTTCGACCACAAACGAGATGTCACCGCCCCGACGGAACACGGCGGAGACCATCCGGGTCAGCGCAACGGTCCAGGCGAAATGCTCCATGTTCTTGGAGTTGATGAACACTTCGAACGGGCGGCGGTGGCCGGAAATGATGATATCGTTGATGGTGATGTAGAGCGCGTGTTCGGAGCCGGGCCATTTCAGCTTGTAGGTCGCGCCCTCCAATGCGGCGGGGCGGTCGAGCGGTTCGGACAGGTAGATCACCTCGCCATCCTGCTGGCCATTGGCCGGGGCTTCGGACGGGGTTTTGTCTGACGCCTCGGAGACGCTGAGCACCGAGCCGGTCACGTCATTGGGGCGGTAAGTGGTGCAGCCTTTGCAGCCCTGATCCCAGGCGGCCATGTAGACCTCTTTGAAGTCTTCAAAGCTGATGTCTTCGGGACAGTTGATGGTTTTCGAAATGCTGGAGTCGACCCATTTCTGCGCGGCAGCCTGCATGCGCACGTGATCCAGCGGCGGCAGGGTCTGGGCATTCACGAAATGCTCCGGCAGCGGCGCATCGCCCATTTTCTCGCGCCACAGGCGGACGGCGTAATCGACCACCTCTTCCTCGGTCCGCGAGCCGTCTTTTTGCAGCACCTTGCGGGTGTAGGCATAGGCAAACACCGGCTCGATGCCGGACGACACATTGCCGGCATAGAGGCTGATGGTGCCGGTCGGCGCGATGGAGGTCAGCAGCGCGTTGCGGATGCCGTGGGTGCGGATCGCGTCCTTCACATCGGCGTCCATATGGGCAAGCGAGCCGGAGGCGAGGAATTTGTCGGCGTCAAACAGCGGGAAGGCCCCCTTTTCGCGCGCCAGATCGACCGAGGCGAGGTAGGAAGCGCGGGCAATGGCGTGCATCCAGGTGTCGGTGATCGTCGCGGCCTCGACGCTGCCATAGCGCGCGCCGACCATCAGAAGCGCATCGGCAAGGCCGGTGACGCCCAGACCGATCCGGCGTTTTGCCCGCGCCTCGGCCTCTTGTTGCGGCAAGGGGAAGCGGCTGGCATCCACCACGTTGTCCATCATCCGCACGGCGGTGCGGACCAGATCATCCAGCGCCTCAAGATCCAGGGCGGCATTGGCAGCAAAGGCGTTCTTCACCAGCGCGGCCATGTTGATCGAACCCAGCAGGCAGGCACCATAAGGCGGCAACGGCTGTTCGCCACACGGGTTGGTGGCGGCGATGGTCTCGCAATAGGACAGGTTGTTCATCGTGTTGATACGGTCGATGAAGATCACACCCGGCTCGGCAAAATCAAAGGTGTTGCGCATGATCTTGTTCCACAGATCGCGCGCCTGCAGCGTCTTGTAGACGCGGCCATCAAACACCAGCTCCCACGGGCCATCGGCCTTGACCGCCGCCATGAACGGGTCGGTCACCAGCACCGACAGGTTGAACATGCGCAGCCGGGCTGGGTCTTTTTTGGCCTCGATGAACGCCTCGATATCGGGGTGGTCGCAGCGCATGGTGGCCATCATCGCGCCCCGGCGGCTGCCGGCCGACATGATGGTGCGGCACATCGCATCCCAGACATCCATGAACGACAGCGGGCCAGAGGCATCGGCGGCGACGCCCTTCACCTCGGCCCCGCGCGGGCGGATGGTGCTGAAATCATAGCCGATGCCGCCGCCCTGCTGCATGGTCAGCGCGGCCTCTTTCAGCCCGTCAAAGATGCCGCCCATGTTGTCGGGGATCGTGCCCATGACAAAGCAGTTGAACAGCGTGACCGCCCGCCCGGTGCCCGCGCCAGCGGTGATCCGGCCGGCGGGCAGGTATTTGAAATCTTCGAGCGCGTGGTAGAATTTTTCCTCCCATTTGGCCGGATCTGTCTCGACCGAGGCGATGGCGCGGGCGATCCTGCGCCAGGTGTCCTCAACCGAGCCGTCAATCGCTGTGCCATCCTGCGCCTTGAACCGGTATTTCATGTCCCAGATTTGTTCGGCAATGGGCGCAGCGAATCGGGACATGGGACAGCCTTGTATTTGTGGGGAATGAAGAGGAACGCACAAAATACGCCCCTATGGCGCGGGGGTCAACCAAGCGCGAAGCCTTGCCGTCGCAGCACCGCGCCCTATTGTGGCCTTTCAGAAACAAGGAAGCGAGTTGGTGGCAGATCATATTCACATCCTGAAACTCTGCGTCGGTGCCGAAAGCGTGGAGGATCTGCTGGACTGGCAGCGCAGCCAGCGGGCGCGCTGGCCCAAGGGCCGTGCGGTGCATGTCACCCGGATGTGGCCAAAGCGCGCCGATGAGGTGCTGGCCGGTGGCTCGCTGTATTGGGTGATCAAGGGCGTGGCGCTGGCGCGGCAACGGATTGTCGGGCTGGAGCCGGTAACGGGCGAGGACGGCATCTCGCGCTGCGCCATCGTGCTCGACGCCGAAGTCACCCGCACCCAAGCCGTCCCCCGCCGCCCGTTCCAGGGCTGGCGCTACCTGGACCCGAAAGACGCCCCACCCGACCTGCTGCCGGGCCGGGAAAAGGAAGAGGCCCTGCCGCCGGGCCTGGCAGAGGCGATGGCAGAGTTTGGGTTGCGGTGAGCACCCCATTCCTGTGAAGGCACCAAGCAGACCAATTTGTATGAGCGATAAAATTCAGATTACGAATATCCGTGAGGTAGATGATCGTTTCAGTTGACCACCTAAAATGTCGACTGATACTTTGAAGTGAGTACGGACCACTTAAAAAGGTTGAGGTGTGATTGAATGAGACGCGACAACGATTTGATAAGATCATTATTGTTTGAAGCAGAGGCGATGGATGATTGGCTTCTGTGCGAAAGCGGCACGATTGTAATAAACGCCGATCAGGAGGATGTTCGGCGCGGCTATCATTTATTACTTCTATGCGACACTGGTCTTTTTCTTGAAGTGGATGAGGGAGTTTTTCGGCTGATGAACGCAGGCCATGACTGGTTGGAAGCAGTGCGTGATGAGACTGTTTGGCGAAAAACGAAAGAGGCGGCAGGGAAAGTTGGCGGAGTTGGCCTTGATCTAATGGGATCTATCGCGACAGGCTTTGTAAAGCAAAAGCTGGCTGAGTTTGGAGTCCCTCTGGATTAAGCTCAGTGAGGGGGGCGGCTCGCTCCAGATTTTTCAATTGACCGGCGTCATTTTCTCAATCCCCCTCACACCTCCTCAATCATCACCACACCTTGCATCGCCTTGATCGCCCCCTTGATCTGCGGAGTGATCGGGTAGGGCTGCGGCAGGATCAGGTCGATTTCGCGGCCCTGATCGTCGGGGACGCAGAGCGTGATCTGGGCGCGATGGCGGCCTTCGACCTTTGCCAGCAGGGCAGCGAGCGAGGGCACCGCCTCGGCGCGGTTGAGGTGGATGCGCATGTCGGCGGACCCGGCCTCGGCGGCGACCGCATCAATCGGCTGCACGCCATTGGCCAGCAGCTTGACGCCATCACCATCGGGGTCAACCTTGACCGTCAGCACCACATTGCGGCCCGGCTCCAGAAAATCGCGCGCCGCCTCCAGCACGTCGGAGAACACCGTGACCTCATAAAGGCCGGTGGGGTCCGACAGCTGGACAAAGGCAAAGCGGTTGCCGCGCGCCGATTTGCGTTCCTGTTTCGACGCGACCGAGCCGGCGATTTTGGCAATCAGCGGGCCGCGTTGGGCAAGAGCGGTGATCTCGGTCAGCGTTTTCACATCCTTGCGCTTCAGCGGCCCCATGTAATCATCCAGCGGGTGGCCCGACAGGTAGAAGCCGACCGCCTGATGCTCGTGCCCCAGCCGTTCCACCGGCTGCCAGTCATCGCGGAACGGCAGGCGGGGTTCGGGGATGTCATCCCCCGCCTCGCCGAACAGCGACACCTGATTGCTGGATTTCGCGTCATGGATCGCGGCGGAAAAGGCCACCAGCGCATCCAACGCCTCGAACACGCGGGCGCGGTTGGGGTCAAGCTGGTCAAACGCCCCGGCGCGAGCCAGCATCTCCATCGGGCGCTTGCCGACCCGTTTCAGATCGACGCGGCGGGCGAAGTCGAACAGGGTGGCAAACGGCTTGTCGCCCCGCGCCTCGACGATCAGTTTCATCGCCTCGACGCCGACGTTTTTCAACGCGCCAAGCGCATAGATCAACGCGCCCTCGCGCACGGTAAAGGTGGCAAGGCTGCGGTTGACGCAAGGCGCGACCATCGCGATGCCCAGCTTGTCGACCTCGCGTTTATACACCGCCAGCTTGTCGGTCAGGTGGATATCGCAGTTCATCACCCCGGCCATGAATTCCGCCGGGTAATTCGCCTTGAGATAGGCGGTCTGATACGACACCACGGCATAGGCGGCGGCGTGGGATTTGTTGAACCCGTAGTTGGCGAATTTCTCCAGCAGGTCAAAGACCTCACCGGCCTTTTTCGCATCAATCCCGTGGGTTTTCTTGGCCCCTTCGATAAACTTGGGCCGCTCTTTCGCCATTTCCTCGGCGATCTTTTTCCCCATAGCGCGGCGCAACAGGTCGGCGCCGCCAAGCGAATAGCCGCCCATGACCTGCGCGATCTGCATCACCTGTTCCTGATAGACGATGATGCCCTGGGTCTCTTTCAGGATCGGGTCGATGGTCGGATGCAGCGATTCAACCTCGCGCAGGCCGTTTTTCACCTCGCAATAGACCGGGATATTCTCCATCGGGCCGGGGCGGTACAATGCCACCAGTGCCACAATATCCTCGATACAGGTTGGTTTCATCCGTCGCAGCGCGTCCATCATGCCGCTGGATTCCACCTGAAACACCGCGACGGTTTTGGCGGCGGCGTACAGCTCATAGCTGGGCTTGTCGTCCAGCGGGATCAGGTTGATGTCAAAGGCAATCCCGCGCAGGGCCAGCAGGTCCATCGCGTTCTGGATCACGGTCAGGGTCTTCAGGCCCAGAAAGTCGAACTTCACCAGCCCCGCAGCCTCGACCCATTTCATGTTGAACTGGGTGGCGGGCATATCCGATCGCGGATCCTGATACAGCGGCACCAGCTCATCCAGCGGGCGGTCGCCGATCACCACCCCGGCGGCGTGGGTCGATGCGTTGCGGTACAGACCTTCGATCTGCTGGGCGTAACCCAGAAGCCGCCCCACCACCTCTTCCTTCGCGGCTTCGCGCAGACGCGGCTCATCCGCGAGTGCCTTGGTGATGCTGACCGGCTTCACCCCCTCGACCGGGATCATCTTCGACAGCCGGTCCACCTGCCCGTAAGACAGCTGCAGCACCCGCCCGACATCGCGCACGGCGGCTTTCGACAGCAAGGCACCAAAGGTGATGATCTGCCCCACCTTGTCGCGACCATAGCGGTCCTGCACATAGCGGATCACCTCTTCACGGCGGTCCATGCAGAAGTCGATGTCAAAGTCGGGCATAGAAACCCGTTCCGGGTTCAGGAACCGCTCAAACAGCAGGGCATAGCGCAGCGGATCAAGGTCGGTGATGGTCAGCGCATAGGCGACCAGCGACCCGGCCCCCGACCCCCGGCCGGGGCCGACCGGGATGCCATTGTCTTTGGCCCATTTGATAAAGTCGGACACGATCAGGAAATAGCCGGGAAAGCCCATCTTTTCGATGATATCCAGCTCGAAATCCAGACGCGCCTGATACTCTTCCACCGTCACCGCATGCGGAATGATCGCCAGCCGCGCCTGCAACCCGGCATTGGCCTGACGGCGCAGCTCGTTCACCTCGTCATCGGCAAATTTCGGCAGGATCGGTTTGCGCTTATAGGCCGCAAAGGCGCAGCGGCGGGCGATTTCGACTGTATTTTCCAACGCCTCGGGCAGATCGGCGAACAGCGCGCACATCTCGGATTCGGACTTGAAATAGTGCTGCGGGGTCAGGCGGCGGCGGGGCTGCTGCTGGTCGACATAAGCGCCTTCGGCAATGCAGATCAGCGCATCATGCGCCTCATACATGTCGGCCTTGGGGAAATAGACATCATTGGTCGCCACCAATGGCAGGCCCATGTCATAGGCCAGCTCGATATGACCACGCTCAGACCCGGCCTCGGCGGGGGGCAGGCGGCCGCCCTCGCCCGGATGGCGCTGCAATTCGACGTAAAGACGATCTGGAAACGCGGCCGCCAGCTGCGTCAACAGCGCGCGCGCCTTTGGCATCTGCCCGGCCTGCAGGAACCGGCCCAGCGGGCCATCGGGGCCGCCAGTCAGGCAGATCAGCCCGCTGGCATGGCGGGTCAGATCCTCCACCGTCACATGCGGCAACTGCCCGTCACCGCGCAGGTAAAGGCAGGAGTTCAGCTTCATCAGGTTCATGTAGCCAGCATCATTCTGCGCCAGCAGAACAATGGGCGCGGGCGGGCGCGGGCGCTCGCCCGGTTGGGACGGATCATGCGCCAGGCTGATCTGGCAACCGACAATCGGCTGCACCCCGGCCCCCTGCGCCGTCACCGAGAATTCGAGTGCGGCAAACATGTTGTTGGTGTCGGTCACCGCGATGGCGGGCATCTGCGCTGCCTCTGCCAGCTTGACCAATGACTTGACCGGCACCGCGCCTTCCAGCAAGGAATGTTCGGTATGGACTCTCAGGTGAATGAATCGCGGGGCTTGTGACATGAGCATAGCCTACCGAAGCATCCGCTCCGGGGAAAGGGTGCCTCATTCTTCGGCAAATCCCGATGGTGCTTCAAATGCGGGGCATGATATTTGTCTTGCCATGTGGCGCGTCGGCTTGCTTGATGATCTGACAGGGACAAGCTGATAAAAATCTGGGGTGCATGCCCGTTTTACGCCGCATCGGGCGGGTATGCAGAAAACCTCGAACGGGGAGAAGGCGGCGGACGAACATAATGTCGCAGATTGCGTTTCACCTGAACGGAGCGCCTGTCCGCGTGTCCGATGAAGCCCCTGACCGGACGCTTCTGGACTGGCTGCGCGAAACCCGTGGCCTGACCGGCACCAAGGAAGGCTGCAACGAGGGCGATTGCGGGGCCTGCACGGTGATGGTCACCGATGCCACCGGCAGCCGCGCGCTGAACGCCTGCATCCTGTTCCTGCCGCAGCTGGACGGCAAGGCGGTGCGCACGGTCGAAGGCATCGCCGGGCCAGAGGGCCAGCCGCATCCGGTGCAGCAGGCGATGATCGACCATCACGGCGCGCAATGCGGGTTCTGCACGCCGGGGTTCATCGTGTCGATGGCGACGGCGCATCTGAACGGGGCCACCGACCATGATGACCAACTGGCGGGCAACCTGTGCCGCTGCACCGGCTATGCCCCGATCATCCGCGCGGCACAGGCCGCCGAGACAGCGCCGGTGCCGGACTGGATGAAAACCGACCGGGATATTTTCCGTCCTCAAATATCCCAGGGGGGTGAGGGCGAAGCCCGAGGGGGGGCAGAGCCCCCCCTGCCCGGCTTCCGCCCGCGCACCAGCGATGAGCTGGCGGCCTGGTATCAGGCCAACCCCGAGGCCACACTGATCGCCGGGGCGACCGATGTGGGGCTTTGGGTGACCAAGCAGCTGCGCGCCCTGTCGCCGGTGGCGTTTCTGTCGGGCGTCACCGATCTGCAGCAGATCGAGGATCAGGGCGACACCATCCGCATCGGCGCGGGCGTCACCATTGCCGCCCTGCGCCATGCGCTCGCCCCGCGCTTTCCGTCGCTGGGCGAGCTCTTGCGGCGCTATTCCAGCGAACAGGTGCGCAATGCGGCCACCATCGGCGGCAATATCGCCAATGGCTCGCCGATCGGCGACGGGCCACCGGCGCTGATCGCGCTGGGGGCCGTGCTGCACCTGCGCCGGGGCGATGTGCGGCGCAAGATGGCGCTGGAGGATTTTTTCATTGAATATCGTAAACAGGACCGGCAGCCGGGCGAATTTGTCGAGGCGGTGACGATCCCGGCTTACGCGCCGGACCTGCGCTGCTACAAGCTGTCGAAGCGGTTCGATCAGGATATTTCGGCGGTCTGCGGCTGCTTCAATCTTGAAACGGTGGATGGGGTGATCACATCGGCCCGCATCGCCTTTGGCGGCATGGCGGGCACGCCGAAACGGGCGGCGGCCGTCGAGGCTACGCTGATCGGCAAGCCAATGACGCCGGAGATGGCGGATGCAGCGGCGGCGCTGATGGCGCAGGATTTTACACCACTGTCAGACATGCGGGCGTCGAGCGCTTACCGGCTGCAAACCGCGCAGAACATGCTGCGGCGTTACGTGCATGATCTGGCCGGCGTGCCGGTTTCGGTGCTGGAGGTGCGGGCATGAGCATGGGCAAATCCCTGCCGCATGATGCGGCCCCGCTGCATGTCACCGGACAGGCGCGCTATGTCGATGACATCCCGCTGCCGGGCAATGCACTGCATCTGGCCTTTGGCCTGTCCACCATCGCGCATGGCGATGTGACCGCGCTCGACCTGTCCGCCGTCCGCGCCGCCCCCGGTGTGGTGGCGGTCTACGGGCCGGACGATTTCGACGAGGTGCCCGATTGCAGCCCCTCCGCGCATGACGAGCCGCTGATCTCGACCGGCGCGGTGTTCTACCTCGGCATGCCGCTGTTTCTGGTGGCGGCCACCAGCCACCTTGCGGCGCGCAAGGCAGCGCGGCTGGCCAAGGTCAGCTATGACGAACGGCCTGCGCTTTTGACCGTGGATGACGCCCTCGCCGCAAACAGCCGGTTCGAGGACGGGCCGGTGATCTGGACCAAAGGCGATGCCGCCCGCGCCATCGACACCGCCCCGCACAAGGTCGAGGGCCGCTTCGAGGTCGGCGGGCAGGAGCATTTCTATCTGGAAGGTCAGGTTGCGGCCTGTCTGCCGCTGGAAGGCGGCGACCTTCTGGTGCATTCCTCCACCCAGCACCCGTCCGAGATCCAGCACAAGGTCGCCCACGCCCTGCATCTGCCGATGAGCGCGGTGCGGGTCGAGGTGCGGCGGATGGGCGGCGGCTTTGGCGGCAAGGAATCGCAGGGCAATGCGCTCGCCATCGCCTGCGCCGTGGTGGCCACGCGCACCGGGCGGCCCGCCAAGATGCGCTATGACCGCGACGATGACATGATGATCACCGGCAAGCGCCATGACCTGCGCATCCTGTACCGCGCGGGCTTTGACGCGCAGGGCAAGCTGACCGGAGTGGAATTCACCCATCTGTTCCGCTGCGGCTGGGCGCAGGATCTGTCCTTGCCGGTGGCGGACCGGGCCATGCTGCACGCCGACAACTGCTATCACCTGCCCGACATCCGCATCGAAAGCCACCGTTTGAAGACCCACACCCAAAGCGCCACCGCCTTTCGCGGCTTTGGCGGACCGCAGGGCATGGTCGGGATCGAGCGGGTGATGGACCATGTGGCGCATGTGCTGGGCCGCGATCCGCTGGAGGTGCGGCGGGTGAACTTTTACGCCGCAATGGTCGGAGAGGCTTTGCCGGGTGACCGAGCCGATGTTGCCGAGTCCGCCCCGGACCGCCCACCGGTGGATGACGAGATCGACCTGACCTCACGCGGGGCGCTTGCGGCAGCCCCCGGGGGCGCTTCGCCCCCCGGACCCCCAGAGGATATTTTCAGACAGAAAATGGGGGCCGGGAAACAGACCACTCCGTTCTTCATGCCCGTGGAGGATTTCATCGGGCATGAACTGGTCGCGGCACTGGTGCAGTCATCGGATTACGCGGCGCGGCGGGCGGCGATTGCGGCGTGGAACGCGACCAGCCCGGTGTTGAAGCGCGGCATTGCGCTGACGCCGGTGAAGTTCGGGATTTCCTTTACGCTGACGCATCTCAATCAGGCCGGGGCCTTGGTGCATGTGTATCAGGATGGCTCGATCCATCTGAACCATGGCGGCACCGAGATGGGCCAAGGGTTGTTCCAGAAGGTGGCGCAGGTGGCAGCGGGGGTGTTCGGCGTGGATCCGGGGCAGGTGAAGATCACCGCGACCGATACCGCCAAGGTGCCCAACACCAGCGCCACGGCGGCGAGTTCCGGATCTGACCTGAACGGCATGGCCGCGCAGGCGGCCTGCGTGACCATCCGCGACCGGATGGCGGCGTTTGTCGCGGGCAAGCATCAGGTCAAGCCGGAAGCCGTGCGGTTTGAGGATGGCATGGTGAAGGTGGCGGGCGAGGTGTATGACTTTGCGCGGGTGGCAATGTGGGCCTATCAGGCGCGGGTCAGCCTGTCGTCAACCGGGTTCTATGCCACACCGAAACTGCAATGGGACCGCAAGGCCGGCAAGGGGCGGCCCTTCCTGTACTTTGCCTATGGCGCGGCGGTGACCGAGGTGGTGATCGACACGCTGACCGGCGAGAACCGGATTTTGCGCGCGGATCTGCTGCATGACACCGGCAACAGTCTGAACCCGGCCTTGGACATTGGCCAGATCGAGGGAGCCTATGTGCAGGGCGCGGGCTGGCTGACGACAGAAGAGCTGGTCTGGGATGGCAAGGGCCGCCTGACCACGCATGCGCCCAGCACCTACAAGATCCCGGCCTGTTCGGACCGGCCGGATGTATTCAACGTGGCCCTCTGGGGGCGACCCAACCGCGAGGAGACTGTGGGCCGGTCCAAAGCGGTGGGCGAGCCGCCGTTCATGCTGGGCATCTCGGCGCTCTACGCGCTGTCGGATGCGGTGGCGGCCTGCGGGCCGGGCTATCCGGCGCTGGATGCGCCCGCCACGGCAGAGCGGGTTCTGGCGGCAGTAGGCCGGGTGCGCGGCGATGTTTGATCTGGCGGAGTTGGCGGCGGCGGTTGCGGTGCAGGGGGCCGTGGCCCGCGTGGTGATTGCGGCGCATGACGGTTCCTCCCCGCGCGAGGCTGGGGCGGCGATGCTGGTCTGGGCGGATGTGACGCGGGGGGCGGGGCAGTCGGGCACCATCGGCGGCGGCGCGCTGGAATGGGAAGCGGCGGCAGAGGCGCGGGCGATGCTGGCGGATGGCGGGCACCGGGTGCGGCGCGTGGCGCTGGGGCCAGCGCTTGGCCAATGCTGCGGCGGGGCCGTCACGCTGGTAACCGAGGTGTACGACGCCGGGTCGCTGCCCGTGGCCGAAGCCGGAGTGGTGGCGCGCAGCGTGGACGGGCGCCCGATGCCGCTGGCGGTGAAGCGCCTGCTGGACCGGGCGCGAGGTCAGGGCGTCAGCCCCGCGCCGCTGCTGGTGCAGGGCTGGTTTGTGGAGCCGGTGACAGCCCCGGCGCGCGATCTGTGGATATGGGGCGCGGGCCATGTCGGCAGGGCGCTGGTCAGCGTACTCGCCCCGCTGCCGGGGCTGCGGATCACCTGGGTCGATGTGGCGGCGGATCGTTTTCCCGACGCCATCCCCGAGGGCGTGACCGCCCTGCCTGTCGCCGATGCGGCGCGGCTGGTGGCCCATGCGCCGAAGGACGCCGAACATCTGGTGCTGACCTATAGCCATGCGCTGGATCTGGAGCTGTGTCACCGCTTGCTGAGCCACGGCTTTGCCCGCGCCGGGGTGATCGGCTCGGCGACCAAATGGGCGCGGTTCCGGTCGCGGCTGGCCGCCCTTGGCCATGGCCCGGCAGACATCGCCCGCATCGACTGCCCGATCGGTGACCCCGCTTTGGGCAAACATCCGCAAGCCATTGCCATCGGCGTGGCGCAGGCCGTGCTTTCGCACAAAGCCATCCCTTTGCTGAAGGAGAAAGCCCTATGACACGGCCAGAACTGCTGCGCCCCGAACTGCTGCGCCCCGAACTTCTGCGCGTTGAGGGGGTGACCAAGGCCTATCCGGGCGTGGTTGCCAACTCTGATGTGTCGTTTTCGATCTCCGAAGGCGAGATCCACGCCCTGCTGGGCGAGAATGGCGCGGGCAAATCCACGCTGGTCAAGATGATCTATGGGTTGGTGAAGCCGGATTCCGGGCGGATGACTCTGCGCGGCGCGGCCTATACTCCCGCCGAGCCACGGGCCGCGCGGGCCTCTGGGGTGGCGATGGTGTTCCAGCACTTCAGCCTGTTCGAGGCGCTGAACGTGGCCGAGAACGTGGCGCTGGGGATGGAGAACCCGCCGCCGATGAAAGAACTGGCCAGCCGGATCAAGGCGGTGAGCGAGGAATACGGGCTGCCTCTGGACCCGGCCCGGATGGTCGGTGATCTGTCGGCGGGGGAGCGGCAGCGGGTGGAGATCGTGCGCTGTCTGCTGCAAGACCCGAAGCTGTTGATCATGGACGAACCGACCTCCGTTCTGACCCCGCAGGAGGTGGATATCTTGTTCCGCACCCTGCGGCAGCTTTCGGCAGAGGGCACCGCGATCTTGTACATCAGCCACAAGCTGGAGGAGATCCGCACGCTCTGCGACGAGGCGACGATCTTGCGGCGTGGCAAGGTGGTGGCGACCTGCACGCCGCGTGAGCGGTCGGCGCGCGAGATGGCGGAGCTGATGATCGGCGCGACCCTGACACCGCCGGAACGGGCGGGAGGGACCAAAGGTGCTACGGCACTGGAGGTGGTCGATCTGTCGGTGGCCTCGCCCATTCCCTTTGGGACTTCGCTGAAGAATGTCAGCTTCAAGGTCGCCAAGGGCGAGGTGCTCGGCATCGCCGGAGTGGCGGGCAACGGGCAGGACGAATTGCTTTTGGCGTTGTCGGGGGAGGTGCGGGCCGCCCGCGATGCGGTAAAGATCGACGGCGCAGGCGTGGGCCACACCGGCACGAACGAGCGCCGGGCCTTGGGGCTGGTCGCGGCGCCCGAGGAACGGCTGGGCCATGCGGCGGCACCGGATATGTCGCTGGTCGAAAATGCGTTGCTGTCTGGCGCGCTGCGCAAGGGGCTGACACGCAACGGCTTTATCGACTGGGGCAAGACCGAGGCCTTTGCGGCGGGCATCGTGAAGGATTTCGATGTGCGCACGCCCGGCACGCATGTGGCGGCGCGGGCGCTGTCCGGTGGCAACCTGCAAAAGTTCGTGGTCGGGCGCGAGCTGAGCCAGACGCCAACGGTGATCGTGATCAACCAGCCGACATGGGGCGTGGACGCGGCGGCGGCGGCGAGCATCCGGCAGGCCATCCTCGACCGCGCTGCCGGGGGGGCGGCGGTGGTGGTGATCTCTCAGGATCTGGATGAGCTGCTGGAAATCGCCGATAGCTTTGCCGCGTTGAACGAGGGGCGGCTGACACGCCCTCGCCCGGTGGCGGGGCTGACGATTGACGAGATCGGGCTGATGATGGGTGGGGCGCATGGCATGGAGGTGGCGCATCATGCCCACTGACAGTGCGCACACAGGCGGAGGAAAGATGAGTATTTTTGCCAAGATGAAAGGGCGGGTCCATGCTGAGGCTTGAAAAAAGGCCCTCGCCCAGCCGGTTCTGGCAAGGGGCGACCCCGGTGCTGGCGGTGGTGCTGACCATGATCGCGGGCGGGCTGATGTTTGCGGCACTGGGGAAGAACCCGTTCGAGGCAATCCGCACGATTTTCTGGGATCCGTTGTTTCATCCGCAGTTCGCCGATTATTCGCGGCCGCAACTGCTGGTCAAGGCCGGGCCGCTGATCCTGATCGCGATTGGCCTGTCGCTGGGGTTCCGGGCCGGAATCTGGAACATCGGGGCCGAAGGGCAATACATCATGGGTGCGCTGTTCGGCGCGGGCGTGGGGCTGGCGTTTTACCCGGCCGATCTGTGGTTCATCTTTCCGCTGATGGTGATTGCGGGCGCGTTCGGTGGCTGGATCTGGGCGATGATCCCGGCGATTTTACGCACGAAGTTCAACACCAATGAGATCCTTGTCTCTCTGCTGATGGTCTATATCGCGCAGAACTTTCTGTCGTCGATGTCGCTGGGGCTCTTGCGGAACCCCGAAGGTGGCGGATTTCCGGGCAGCCGCAACCTGAGCCAGTATCCTGCCGCGTCGAACCCGGAGCTGATTGCCGGCACCGGCATGCATTGGGGAGTGATTGCGGCGTTCATGGCGGTGATCGCGGCCTATATCCTGCTGCAGCGCCATATCCTTGGCTTTCACATCAAGCTGGCCGGACAGGCCCCGCGTGCGGCGCGCTATGCCGGGGTGAATCCGACCGGGCTGGTGCTGCTGTGCATGGGGATTTCGGGGGCATTGGCGGGTTTAGCCGGTTTATTCGAGGTGTCGGGGCCTGCCGGGCAGATCAGCATTGATTTCAACGTGGGCTATGGCTTTACGGCGATCATCGTCGCGTTCCTTGGCCGGTTGAATCCGATCGGCATTCTGTTGGCGGGGCTGCTGATGGCGCTGACCTATATCGGCGGCGAGCTGGCGCAATTCATGCTGGGCCTGCCTGCTGCCGCCATTCAGGCGTTTCAGGGGATGCTGTTGTTCTTCCTGCTGGCCGTCGATCTGCTCAGCAATTACCGCATTCGCCCTGCCCTGAAAAAGGAGGCCATCTGATGTTCGGAGGAATTGATCCGGCGCTGCTGATTTCGGCGCTGATGGTGGCTTCGGTGCCGATCATCCTCGCCGCCATCGGCGAGCTGATTGTAGAGCGCGCCGGGGTGCTGAACCTTGGGGTCGAGGGCATGATGATCATGGGCGCGGTCTGCGGCTTTATCGTCTCGGTCCAGTCGGGCAGCGCGGTGATGGGCTTTGTCGGCGGGGCCATCGGCGGCGCGGCGATGGCGTTTATCTTCGGGGTGCTGACGCAGTTTCTGCTGGCCAATCAGGTGGCATCAGGCCTTGCGCTGACGCTGTTCGGGCTGGGGCTGTCGTCGCTGATGGGGCAGAGCTTTGTCGGCATCCGGCCACCCGCGACCGGGGCGGTGCCGTTCGGGCCGCTGGCGGATATTCCGTTCTTTGGCCGGGTTCTGTTCAGCCATGACTGGGTGGTCTATGCCTCCATCGCCTCGGTCGCGGCGGCGTGGTGGGTGCTGAAAGCCACCCGCACCGGGCTGATCCTGCGGGCGGTGGGCGAAAGCCATGATGCCGCCCATGCGCTTGGATACAAGGTGCGCCGGATCCGCATGCTGGCGATCCTGTTCGGCGGTGCAATGGCCGGTCTGGGCGGGGCCTATATCAGCATGGTCAGGGTGCCACAGTGGACCGATGGCATCACCTCGGGCGCGGGCTGGATTGCCCTGGCGATTGTGGTGTTCGCGGCCTGGCGTCCGTGGCGAGCACTGGTCGGTGCCTATCTTTTTGGCGGAATCTCGGTGCTTCAGCTTAATCTGCAGGCGGCGGGGGCGCGTATTCCGGTCGAATACTTGTCGATGTCGCCGTATCTGATAACCATTCTGGTGTTGGTCATCATGTCTTCGGGCAAGGGCAAGGCTGCACTGAACGCTCCGGCAAGTCTGGGCCAGAATTTCCACGCCTCGCGTTAGGGGCACTTAGCAAACCGGGGCCGGACAACGGCACCCTTCAGGGAGACGACAATGAATCGCAGAACACTTCTTGCCACGGCAGCACTGGGTCTGGGCCTTGCCTTCGGCGGTGCCGCAAGCGCGCAGGGCATGGACAAGGTCAAGGCCTGCTTTGTCTATGTCGGGCCGATCGGGGATCTTGGCTGGACCTATCAGCACCATCAGGGTGCGCTGGAGCTGGTGGAGACCTATGGCGACAAGGTCGAGATCGCCTATCAGGAAAACGTGCCCGAAGGCGCCGATTCCGAACGGGTGCTGACCCAGATGGCGCTGTCGGGCTGCAACATCATCTTTACCACTTCGTTCGGCTATATGGACCCGACCAACACGGTCGCGGCCAAATTCCCCGACATCAAGTTCGAGCATGCGACCGGGTACAAGCGCGACCATGCCAACGTGTCGACCTATAACGCCCGCTTCTACGAAGGCCGCGCGATTCAGGGCCATATTGCGGGCAAGATGACCAAAACCAACAAGATCGGCTACATCGGCTCGTTCCCGATCCCCGAGGTGGTGATGGGGATCAACAGCTATTACCTGCACGCCAAAAAAGTGAACCCCGATGTCGAGCTGTCGGTGGTCTGGGCCTTTACCTGGTTTGATCCGGCGAAAGAGGCCGATTCTGCCAAGGCGCTGATTGATCAGGGCGTGGACGTGATTGCCAGCCACACCGATTCGACCGCACCGCTGGCCGAAGCTGCCAAGACCAATGGCGCAGTGATCGGCTTTGGTCAGGCGTCGGACATGGCCGATTACAAGCCAAGCCCGCGCGTGTCATCGATCATCGACAACTGGGCCCCCTATTACGTGAAACGGGTCGGCGCGCTGCTGGATGGCACCTATGAACAGGTGGACAGCTGGGCCGGCATTCCCGAAGGTGAGGTCGAGATTGGCGAGATCACCGATGCGATCCCTGCCGAACTGAAGGCCGAAGCCGAGGCGATGCGCGATGCAATCGCGGCGGGCACCTATCATCCGTTCACCGGGCCGATCAACAAGCAGGACGGGACAGCGTGGCTGGCCGAAGGGGCGGTTGCTCCGGATGGCGATCTGCTGGGCATGAACTTTTACGTTGAAGGCATTTCGGGCGACATTCCGAAGTGATCCTGTGATCTGACGCTGAAAAGGCCCGTGCTGTGCGCGGGCCTTTTTCTGTGCATCCGGGTTTTGGGGCATCCGGGCCGGTTTCCCCGCAAAAGCGTCGCCGGGGGTTTGCCCTGTGGCACTTTTTCCCGGTATCTGTGCGACTGAATCGGTGTGAGGGAGATGCGGGCGATGGATGCAGATGTGGTGATCATTGGCGGCGGCATTGCCGGGGTGTCGCTCGCGGCACGGCTGGCACCCTTTTCCTCTGTGCTGCTGCTGGAAGCTGAACCTGTGCTGGCGCATCACGCTTCTGGCCGGTCGGCAGCGCTGTACGAGCCGCGCTATGGCAGCCCGGCGGTGGTCGAGCTGTCGCTGGCCTCATCCGGGTTTTTCCATCAGACAGAGGGGATCCTGTCGCCGCGCGGGTTGCTGATGGTGGGGGGCGCGGGCCATGCCGCTGCCTTTGCCACCGAGTCGGCAGCCATGGGGCTGGAGCCGCTGACGGTGGCCAAAGCCTGCGCCATGGTGCCGGTGCTGGACCCGGCGGCGATAACGCTGGCGGCCTTTTCGCCCGATGCCTGGGACATCGACACCGACCGGCTGTTGCAGGGATTTGCCCGCACCGCCCGGACAGCGGGGGCTGTGCTGCGCACGGGGGCTGCGGTGACAGCGATTGGCCGTAGCGGCGGGCTGTGGCAGCTGACCACGGCGCAGGGGCTGGTCACGGGCCGCGTTCTGGTGAATGCCGCCGGGGCCTGGGTGGACCGGGTGGCGCAGATGGCGGGGGTGCGGCCTTTGGGCTTTACGCCCTATCGCCGGTCGATGGCACGCATCCCGGCGCCGGATGGCATGGATGTGGCCCGCTGGCCGATGATGTTTGGCGCGGGCGAAAGCTGGTATGCCAAACCCGATGCCGGGGCGTTGATCGTCTCACCCGCCGAAGAACATGCGGCAGAGCCACATGACGCCTGGGCCGATGACATGGTGCTGGCCGAAGGGCTGGCGCGCTATGAGCAGATGGTGACCGCCCCGGTGACGCGGCTGCTGTCAAGCTGGGCGGGCTTGCGCACCTTTGCCCCCGACCGCGCGCTGGTGATCGGGGCGGACGCGCGGGAACCGTCGTTCTTCTGGCTTGCGGGACAGGGCGGACAGGGGTTTCAATGCTGTCCCGCCGCCAGCCAGCTGGCCGCCGACCTGATCTTGGAGCGGCCTGCCGAAGTGGCAGCCAGTCTGGTTCAGGCATTGTCACCGGGACGTTTTGGCGCGTAACAGAGGCGACCCATCGCGCGTTGGCTCAGGCCCGGCGGAGTTTTGCCAGACCGGGCCGCGCCGCGCGCATTTCCTGTGGTGACACCACCCCGGAATTCCGGCACCTTTGGCCAATGAAAACCATACTTGCCCTGTTCCTCGCCCTGTCGCTGGCCGCCTGTGGCGGCCCCCGCTCTGCCCTACGTGACGTTGGCCCACCCCCGCCCGCCGGTGCGGTCATTGCCCCCGATTTCGGCGATCGCAAGCCGCACCCCTGGGATGGGCGCGCACCTTCGGCCTATGCGGTGCATGGCACCGACACCTCGCGCTACCAGCCGCCGGTGGACTGGCGGACTGCGCGGGCGAACGGGGTCAACTTTACTTTCGTCAAGGCGACCGAAGGGGCCGACGATGCGGACCCGATGTTCCGCGAGCATTGGAACGCCGCACGCGCGGCCGGGGTCGCGACCGGGGCCTATCACTTCTGGTATCACTGCGCGCCGGGCCGGGCGCAGGCGCAGAACTTCATCCGGCGGGTGCCAAAGGCTGCGGGAGCTTTGCCGCCAGTGCTCGATCTGGAATGGACACCGTTTTCGCCCACCTGCACCCGCCGCCCGCCACAAGCCGAGCTGCTGGCTGAGGCGCAGGTCTTCATCGACACCGTGGCTCGGCACTATGGCCAGATGCCGCTGGTCTATGTCAGCCCCGACATCTTTCACGCCCGGGAATTGTGGCGGCTGCGCGGGGTGGAGTTCTGGCTCCGCTCGGTGGCGAACCACCCGTCAAAGGTCTACCCCGGCACGCGCTGGACGTTCTGGCAGTATTCCGGCACCGGACAGATTCCCGGCAAGGCGGGTGACGGCGATCTGAATGTGTTCTCGGGCAATGCCGCCGAGTGGCGCGACTGGCTGGCGCGGCGCGCGCATCGCTGAGCCACAGCACCTGTGGCCGCCCCCGGGGGCTGTCTGCCCCCGGACCCCCGAGAGTATTTTTGAAAGCAGCAAATCAAAGAAAGGCCTTTGGCTTGCTGCTTTTGAAATACTCCGGGGTCCGGGGCAGCGCCCCGGGGTGTCAGCCATCGAGCCGGATGCGGGCGTTGGCGGGATCGAACGGGCTGTCCTCGACCACCACCGCGTCCCATTCCTGCAGCAACATTTTCACCTTGAGCTTCGTGCCGACCTCGGCCAGATCGGGGCGGACATAGCCCATGCCGATCTGCTTGCCAAAGGCCACCGAGTAGCCGCCCGAGGTGAGGCGGCCGATCTTCTCGCCGTTCAGCAGCAGCGCCTCTTTGCCCCATGGGTCGCAATCTTCGGGGCCGTCGATCAGCAGAGTGCAGCATTTTGAGCGGATGCCAGTGGCGAGCATGGCGGCTTTGCCCTGAAACTCTTTGTTCAGGTCGACGAAACGGTCGAGCGCGGCCTCCAGCGGGGTCGCATCGCGGCCCAGCTCATTGCCAAAGGCGCGGTAGGATTTTTCCTGCCGCAGCCAGTTCTGCGCGCGGGCACCGACCAGTTTCATGCCGTGTTTCTCGCCCGCTTTCAGCAACAGCTCCCACAGATGGCGCTGCATCTCGATCGGGTGGTGCAACTCCCAGCCAAGCTCGCCGGTATAGGCCACGCGGATGGCGCGGACCGGGACCATGCCAAGCTCGATGTTGCGCATGGTCAGCCAGGGGAAGCGCTTGTTCGACAGCACGGTTTCCGGGTTTGCGTCTTTGACGATCTCTTGCAGGATCTTGCGTGCATTTGGTCCGGCAAGGGCAAAGACGCCCCATTGCGTGGTCACGTCATGGATGTCGATGTGGCCGAACTCCGGCGCTTTGTCTTCGGCGCATTTGCGCAGGTAGTCGCTGTCGTAATCGGTCCATGCCCCCGCTGACACCAGATAGTATTCATCCTGCGCCAGCCGGACGATGGTGTATTCGGTGCGGGTGGTGCCGGTCGGGGTGAGCGCATAGGTCAGGTTGATGCGGCCGACGGCGGGCAGCTTGTTGCAGGTGAACCAGTCGAGGAACTGCGTCGCCCCCGGCCCGCGCACCAGATGTTTGGTAAAGGCGGTGGCGTCGATCAGACCGGCGGTTTCGCGGATGGCTTTCGCCTCATCCACCGCATATTGCCACCATGCACCGCGCCGGAATGACCGGGCGTTGTGGTCGAAATCTTCCGGTGCATCCTTTGGCCCGTAATAGATCGGGCGTTCCCAGCCGTTCACTTGCCCGAACTGCGCGCCAAGCGCCTTTTGCCGGTCATAGACCGGGGCGGTGCGCAGCGGGCGGGCGGCTTCGCGTTCTTCATCGGGGTGGTGCAGGATGAAGACATGCTCATAGCATTCCTCATTCTTGCGGGCCGAATATTCGGTGGTGATCCACTGGCCATAGCGGCGCGGGTCAAGGCTGGCCATGTCGATCTCGGCCTCACCTTCGGTCATCAGCTGCGCGAGATAATGGCCGGTGCCACCGGCGGCGGTGATGCCAAAGGAGAAGCCTTCGGCAATCCACATGTTGCGCAGGCCCGGAACCGGGCCGACCAGCGGGTTGCCATCGGGGGTATAGCAGATCGGGCCGTTGAAATCGTCTTTCAGCCCCACGGTTTCCGACGACGGCAGCCGGTGGATCATCGACATGTATTCCGCCTCAATCCGCTCCAGATCCAGCGGGAACAGGTCGGCGCGGAACGACTGCGGCACGTCATACAGGAAACGTGCGGGCGCGTTGCGCTCATACGGCCCCAGAATCCAGCCGCCACGCTCTTCGCGCACATACCATTTGGCATCGGCATCGCGCAGCACCGGGTGTTCGGCATTGCCCGCCTTGCGCCAGGCCACCAGTGCCGGGTCGGGTTCGGTGACGATATACTGATGCTCGACCGGGATCGCGGGCAGCTTCACGCCCAGCAGGCGGGCGGTGCGTTGCGCATGGTTGCCGGTGGCGGTCACCACATGTTCGGCGTGAATTTCAAATGTCTCATCCGAGGCGACCAGATTGCCGCCCTGTTCCACCATACGCGCGCAGGTCACGATCCATTCTGATCCGGTCCAGCGGTAGCCGTTGACCTGAATCCTGCGCTCGATGGTCGCGCCGAACTGCCGCGCGCCTTTGGCCATCGCCTGCGTCACATCGGCCGGGTTGATGTAGCCGTCCTGCGGGTGATAGAGCGCGCCGACCAGATCTTCGGTATTCAAAAGCGGCCAGCGGTCCTTCATCTGCGCGGGTGTCAGAAATTCATGGTACACCCCGGCGGTTTCCGCGACCGATGAATACAGCATGTATTCATCCATCCGCGCCTGATGTTGCGCCATCCGCAGGTTGCCGACCACGGCAAAGCCCGCGTTCAGGCCGGTTTCCGCCTCCAGCGATTTGTACAGATCGACCGAGTATTTGTGGATATGGGTTGTCGCATAAGACATGTTGAACAGCGGCAGCAACCCGGCGGCGTGCCAGGTCGAGCCAGCGGTCAACTCGTCACGCTCGACCAGCATCGTATCCCAACCAGCCTTTGCCAGATGATAGGCGATGCCGTTTCCGACGGCACCGCCACCGACAACAAGCGCTTTGACATGAGTTTTCATTGGGCGACTCCGGGAATGACGTTTCGTGACATCAATGCCCGATCATGGCGCGGGCGGGCAATATCCCCCGACCTTTGACAGACGAAAACGACATTGGCGGATGACAGGGCGTGCTTGACACCGGAACGGGCGCTGACCAGAGAGGGCAGCATGATCCGGCACGCCCTGTTCCGTTCTGACCTGATCCGCAGCATCGGCATTGCGCTTGTGCTGCCGTTTCTGCTGCTGTCGCTGATTGCGCCGGGATACATGCCGGTGCGCGATGCCGATGGCACGCTGCGCATGGTGATCTGTGCCGAGGGCGGGCCAGTCGAAGTGGTGCTTGATCTGAACACAGGCGAGCCTGTGCAACCGGCACCAGAAGACAATCGCTGTGACTGGGCGCAGATGGCTGTGGCCCATCTGGTCGTGGCGCAGCCCCTGCCCCGGCCGCCGCTGGTGGTATTGGTGCTGCTGGCTCCGGCCTTGCCGGATGACCTGTGGCACCCGGCCCATGACCCGCGCGGGCTCTATGCACGTGGCCCACCGATCCTGACCTGATTTTCCGTCAAACCCACTTGTCGAAATCAGTTCAAGGAGCTGGCAGAATGACTTCTGTCCCAATGCAAGACGTGTCGAAATCCGACACGCACCGTTTCTATTTCATCGCCTGGCGCTGGCATTTTTACGCCGGGCTGTATGTCATTCCGTTTCTGGTCATGCTGGCCGTCACCGGCTTGATCATGCTGTGGATCAGCGCGCTCAGCGACATCCATGGCGAGCGCAGCATTGTGCCGATCACGGGTGCGCCGATGGCCGTTTCAGCGCTGCAACCGCTGGCCGAGGCGGTGCTGCCAGACGGGGTGGCGCAGCAATATCTGGAACCGTTGGCCGCCGACCGTGTGGCGGTGTTCAAGGTAAGTGATGGCAGCGCGACCCTTGCCGTTGTGATCAACCCCTATACCGGGACAGTCATGGATACCTTCCCGTGGCGCGCCGGGTGGTATGATTTCGCCAATGACATCCACGGCAGCCTGCTGATCGGCGATCTGGGCGATTATCTGATCGAGGCGGCGGCCAGTCTGGGCATCCTTCTGGTGGTCAGCGGTCTGTATCTGCACTGGCCGCGCAAGGCCAGGCTGCGGCAGATGCTGGTCCCCAACCTTGCCGCGCGCGGGCGTGGATTGTGGAAATCGCTGCACGGGGTGGTCGGGGTCTGGATGTCGGTGGTGATGGTGGTGTTCCTCATCTCGGGGCTCAGCTGGGCCGGGATCTGGGGGGAAAAGATGGTGCAGGCTTGGAACACCTTTCCCGCCGAAAAATGGGGCGCGCCCCTGTCGGACAAGACCCATGCCGCCATGAACCATGGCGCAGCCAAGGAAGTGCCCTGGGCGCTGGAGCAGACACCGCTGCCCGCTTCGGGGTCTCTGGTGGGGGCGCAGGCGGTGGCGGCCCCGGTCGGAATTGACAGCGTGGTGCGGTTTGCACGCGAGCTGGGCTTTGCCGGGCGGTTTCAGCTGAACCTACCAAACGGGGAAACCGGAGTCTGGACCATCAGCCATGACAGCATGTCGAATGATGGCAATGATCCGTGGCGCGACCGGACGCTGCACATCGACCGCTATACCGGCAATGTGCTGGCCGATGTCGGCTATGCGGATTACTCGGCCTATGCCAAGGCCATGGCCTGGGGCATTGCCTTTCACGAGGGCGATATGGGCGTATGGAACATCGCGTTGAACACGCTGTTCTGCCTGTCGATGATCTTTCTGCCGTTGTCCGGTCTGGTCATGTGGTGGAAGCGTCGGCCCGTAGGCGCATACCGAATCGCAGCCCCACCACGCCCGCGCGATCTGCCATTCTGGAAATCCGCTGCCACCGTCGTGGTGGTACTGGGAGTACTGTTTCCGCTGGCAGGCATGGTGATGCTGGCCATTGTGGTGCTGGACTGGCTGGTTGTGCGCCATGTTCCCGCGTTGCGTCAGGCGCTGTCCTGACGCGGGGATGCACCGGGTCTGGCCCGGTGCATCTGCCCTGACGAAAGCGGTCCGTAACGCAAATTGCGGATTTGGGTTCCGCGAAATACGCAAAACAAAATCGGCGGCATTTCTGGAACAGATCGCGCTGCGGGGTGTTTGTTGTTCATACCGACGGCAGAGAGGGTCGCCCAAATGACCAATCCCCTGCTGTCATCGCATGAACAGGAGACGACCATGAAAAAGCTTTTTGGAACATCCGCTCTCGTGATGGCTCTGGCAATGCCGACCTTTGCTCAGGACACCACCGCGCCTGCCCAGATCATGCCCGCAGATGGCGCAATGGCCACCAACTCGCCCTATCTCGCAGGCGTCAACAATGGTGTGCGTGCCTCTGACTTCATCGGCAAAACCATTTATGTGACTGAACAGGACACTTCTACCATGCCGGTTGAGGCGCTTGCTGCCGCCGATGCGTCGTGGGAAAATGCCGGGTCGATTTCGGACATGATCATCACTCTGGACGGTGAAACCCAGGCTGTGCTGGCAGATTTTGGCGGCTTCCTCGGAATCGGTCAAAAGACGGTTGCACTGTCGATGGACGATCTGGTGATGGTGCCGGACTCGAGCAGCGCAGATGACTACTTCATCGTATTCCACGGCACCCGCGCCGCTCTGGAAGGCGCACCTGAGTTCAACCCGGATATGGTGTTCGCTACCGAGCCGGTTGATGCCACCATGGCCCCGGCAGACGGCACAGCGCCGATGGCTCCGGTCGATGGCACGGCTCCAATGACCCCGACGGACGGTGTGGCTGGGACCGATCCGGCCATGACTCCGCCTGCTGACGGCACCGTTGCGATGGACGGCACCATGGCAGATGGCACCGTTGCTGACGACGGTCTGGTCGATCTGGCCACGATGACCGAGGCTGATCTGATCGGCAAACGTGTCATCGGTCTGAATGATGAAGATGTTGGCGAAATCAGCGCCGTTGCGATCGGTGCCGATGGTGCCATCGAGGGGGCTGTGGTCGATGTCGGCGGTTTCCTCGGGATCGGCGAACGTCGTGTTGCGCTTGGGTCGGAAACCCTGACCATTGTCCGCAACGCAGGTGGCACGATTGACCACTTCCGCGTGACGATGACGCAGGACCAGCTGGAAACGCTGCCTGAATATCAAGGCTGATCCGACGCTGTAAGGTTGTTGATTAAGAGTGCCGGGCGGGATGGTGAAAACCATCCCGCCCTTTTTCATGCCGTCAGCCCGTCAGCCGGCGCCCCAATGCTGTGGTGGCGGTAAAGATCAGGGCGGCAACGACAATCACCGACGGTCCAGCAGGCGTATCCTGCCAGAGCGAAAGCTGCAGCCCGCCCAGCGCCGAAACCGCGCCAATCAGAATGGCAAGGCCCGCCATCACCTCGGGCGTGCGCGACAGACCACGGGCAGCTGCGGCGGGAACGATCAGCATCGCCGCAATCAGCAGGGCACCGACCACTTTGATCGCCACCGCAACCACAATCGCCAGCGCGATCGTCAGCACCAGACGCTCGCGGTCGGGGTTCAGACCGCTGGCATGGGCCAGATCCTCATTCAGCGTGGCGGTCAGCAGCGCCTGCCAGCGCCAGGCCAGCAGCGCCAGAACCACCACGGCCCCGCCCCAGACAAAAGCCAGATCGCCCCGGCTGACCGCCAGAATGTCACCGAACAGCCAGGCCGAAAGGTCGGTGCGCACCCCCGGCACGAACGACACCGCCACCAGACCAAAGGCCAGCGCCGAATGCGCCAGCACCCCCAGCGTGGTATCCATCGCCCAGCCCTTGGCCGCCAGCGTGGCGACAGTGACGGCCATCGCCAGTGACACCACCATGATGCCAAAGCCCACCGGCAGATCGGTGGCCAGTGCCATCGCCACGCCCAGAATGGCGGCATGGGCGGTGGCATCGCCGAAATAAGCCATCCGCCGCCAGACCACGAAGGAGCCCAAAGGCCCGGTGGCAAGCGACAGGCCAACCCCGGCAAGGGCGGCGCGGGTCAGAAAATCATCAAACATGGCTGTGATCGTGTATGTGAGAGTGGTCGTGGCTGTGGTCATGATCGTGCGTGTGATCATGGTCATGGACGTGTTGGTACAGCGCCAGCGCGCCCTTGGTCCCCAGACCGAACAGCGCGCGATACTCCGGGGCCGAAGACACCACATGCGGCGTGCCTTCGCAGCAGACATGGCCGTTCAGACAGATCACCCGGTCGCTGGCCGCCATCACCACATGCAGGTCATGGCTGACCATCAACACCGCGACGCCACTGGCGGCGCGCACATCCTCGATCAGCTGGTAGAACCCGGCCTCGCCCGGCTGGTCGAGTCCTTGGGTCGGTTCGTCCAGCACCAGAAGCTGCGGGTCCGACAGCAGGGCACGGGCCAGCAACACACGCTGCAACTGGCCGCCCGACAGGCTGGCCATCTGCAGCGCTGCGACCGATGGCACGCCAACCCGAGCGAGGGCTTGGGTGGCCGCCGCATCGCTGACCCGGACCGGAAGCGACAGGAAGCGGCGCACGGTCATCGGCAGGCTGCGGTCCAGCGCCAGACGCTGCGGCACATAGCCGATGCGCAGACCCGGCGCGCGCTGCACCCGGCCCTGCGCCACCGGCACAATCCCCAGCAACGCCCGCAACAGCGTGGATTTGCCCGACCCGTTGGGGCCGACGATGGTGACAATCTCGCCCGGCTTGACCGCCATGGTGACATCATGCAGCACCTCTGCCCCGCCAAAGCGCACGCAGATATTGTCAGCGCGGATCAGCCCCATCATGCCCCCACACGGCAGGCGGGGCAAAGCCCCAGCGCCTCGATGTTCGACCGCTCCACCACAAACCCGACCTCGGCGGCGGCGGCATCCAGCGCGGCACGCACCGCTGCCGCCGGAGCCTCGGCCACCATATCGCAGGATTTGCAGATCAGGAAAGCGGGCGCATGGACCTCGCCCGGATGCATGCAGGCGGCAAAGGCATTCAGGCGGCGGATGCGATGGGCAAAGCCCTGTTCCACCAGAAATTCCAGCGCCCGATAGGCCACCGGGGGCTGGTTGCCAAAGCCATCTGCCGCCAGCCGTTGCAGCACGTCATAGGCCCCCATCGCCTTGTGGCTTTCCAGCAGGATCTCCAGCACCCGCCGACGCACCGGGGTCATCCGCGCGCCGGAGGCCACCGCCAGAGCTTCGGCCCGTGCCAGCACATCCGCCGCGCAATGCGCGTGGTCATGGCTGGCAAACGCCAGATCAGGCGTGGCGCAGCCGGGGCAGTCATCCCCGGCAGATGCATGGGAATGATCGCCCTTTGCGTGGTCATGCGGCACAGCAGGCTCCTCTCGGGTTGACCAGTTATGATATAACATAGATAAGGCGGACAGAGACGTTCAGAAAGGCCTATCCGATGCGTTATATCATATCCCTTCTCTTGGCCAGCACCGCCCTGCCCGCCGCCATCCTGCCTGCCATGGCCGAAGTGCCGCGCGTGGTGACCGACATTCCGCCGGTTCACGCGATCACGGCGCAGGTCATGGGCGATCTGGGCCAGCCAGAGCTGCTGCTGGACCGCGGCGCCAACGCCCACAGCTATCAGATGCGCCCAAGTCAGGCCGCAAGCCTTGCCGATGCCGGTCTCGTGGTCTGGATCGGACCGGAAATGACGCCGTGGATGGAGCGCGCGCTGGACGGGCTGTCGCCCGACGTGCCGCGCCTTGGGCTGCTGGCGGCCGAGGGCACCCACCTTCAGGAGTATGGCGACATCAGCGCACATGATCACAGCGATGACGATCATGCCGGGCATGACCATGGGCATGACGACCACGACCATGCCGAAGAGGCAAAGGCCGAAGCGCATGATCACGACCATGACGATCACGCCGGGCATGACCATGGGCATGATCACGATGGACATTCCCACACGGGCGTCGATCCGCATGCCTGGCTTGACCCGGCGAATGCCTCGGTCTGGGCCGGCGCAATCGCCGCCGAACTGTCGCGGCTGGACCCGGAAAACGCGGCGACCTATGCGGCCAATGCCGAAGCCGCAAAGGCCGGCTTTGCCGCGCTGGATGCCGAGCTTGCCGCCACACTCGCCCCGGTCGCGGACAAACCCTTTGTGGTCTATCACGATGCCTACGGCTATTTCGCCAGCCACTACGGGCTGACGGTTGCCGGGTCGGTCGCACTGGGCGATGCCAGCTCTCCAGGTGCGGCGCGGCTGCGGGAATTGTCGGCAACGGTTGCCGGTGGTGGCGCGCTGTGCCTGTTCCCCGAAGGTCAGCATGACCCGGCATTGGTCACACAGATGGCCGATGGCACCTCGGCCCGGATCGGCGCGGCGCTGGACCCGTCGGGCAGCACCATCGAGCCCGGCCCGGATGCCTACGGCGCGCTGATGCGGGCACTCGCGACCACGATCGCGTCCTGCCTGAACGGCTGACCCTTACGATGAGCAGACAGCAAAGGGGCCGGGTTCACACCCGGCCCCTTTTGCATGGGAAATCCAGACTCTGCAGAAAGCCCTACCCCTCGACCGCGCCCTGCCCCGTGGCGCGGAACCAGCGGATGATGGCAAGGCGTTCTTCGGGTTCCATATAACTCAGGTTGCCCGGTGGCATGGCGTGGCTGACCCCCGCCTGCATGTAGATGCGCCGCGCCTCCTGCGCGATCTGTGCCGGCGTTTCCAGCACCACGCCCTTGGGTGGCCAGACCATCCCCTCCCACGACGGTTCCGCCGCGTGGCACATGCTGCAGCGGCCCTGCACGATGCCCACCACATCGTCAAAGCCCGCTGCCGCCGCATGCTGCACCGCTGCCCCCGACAGTGCCGCCTCTGGGTCCGGCACCGTGCGCAGCGGCGCGGTGGACAGCCAGGCGATCAGCAGGAACAGGATAGCGGTGACGCCCCAAGTCCAGTGCGGATTGCCCTTACGCGCGTGTTGCGTGTTGAACCAATGCCGGATCGTCACCCCCATCAGGAACACCAGTGACGCAATGATCCAGTTATACTCGGTCGCAAAGATCAGCGGGTAGTGGTTGGACAGCATCAGGAAAATCACCGGCAGCGTCAGATAGTTGTTATGCGTGCTGCGCTGCTTGGCGATCTTGCCGTATTTCGGGTCCGGCTTGCGCCCGGCTTTCAGGTCGGCCACCACGATCCGCTGATTGGGCATGATGATCATGAACACATTCGCGCTCATGATCGTGGCGGTGAACGCCCCCAGGTGCAGCAGGGCGGCGCGGCCGGAAAACACCTGAGTGTAGAACCACGACATGCCAACCAGCACCCCGAACAGCGCCACCATCAACACCGTCTGATCGGCATTCACGAACACCCGGCACAGGGTGTTGTAGGCCAGCCAGCCAAAGGCGAGCGAGGCCAGCGAGATCAACACCGCCTGCCAGACCTGCAAATCCATCACCTGCGGGTCGATCAGGAACATCTCGGCCCCCAGATAATAGACCAGCACCAGCATGGCAAAGCCCGACAGCCAGGTGGCGTAGCTTTCCCATTTGAACCAGGTCAGATGCTCGGGCATCATCTCGGGGGCCACCAGATATTTCTGGATGTGATAAAACCCGCCGCCATGGACCTGCCATTCCTCGCCATGCGCCAAGGGCGGCAGGCTGGGGGTCTTGCGCAGGCCAAGATCCAGCGCCACGAAATAGAACGAAGATCCAATCCAGGCGATGGCCGTGATCACATGCAGCCAGCGCACGCCGATCTCGACCCATTCCCACATCACCGCCAGATCATACATCTTCCGTCTCCCCGTCTGCCCTTTGGCACTCAGCCTCTGCCTTGGCACAAACGCTATACCGCCGGGGCATCTTCTGTTAATCCTGCGAAATGCCGGATCACTTTCAAATCGGGCAATATAATGGGATGTGCCCAGATGTCCTACGTCAATACCATCCGCATGTTTGTCCGTGTCTATGAATTGGGCAGCATGAGCGGGGCGGCGCGCGATCAGCGCACCTCGCCCGCTGTGGCTTCGGCCCGAATCTCCGAGCTGGAAAAGCACCTCGGCGTGCGGTTGTTCAACCGCACCACGCGCAGTCTGCAACCCACCGAAAATGGCCGCATCTTTTACGAAGGAGCTGTGCGGATTCTGGAGGCGATCGAGGATGCCGAATCTGCGGTGATGGATGTCACCCAGAACCCGCGCGGCACGATCTTTGTCGCGGCTCCGCTTGGCATCGGGCGGCGGTTCATTGCGCCGCATGTGCCGACGTTCAAAGACCTCTATCCGCAGATCGAGGTGCGGTTGCGCCTGTCTGACCGCGGGGTGGATGTGGTCAGCGAAGGTATCGACGTGGCCTTCCATCTGGGGATTCTGGAGGACAGCACGCTCAAGGTGCGGCTGATCGCCGACTGCCACCGCATTCTATGCGCCGCCCCCGATTATATCGCGCGGCGCGGAATGCCGACCGATGGCGCAGCCCTGCTGCGTGACCGGCATGATTGCCTGAACCTGCGCTATCCGGGCGCCAAGGAGTTTCAGTGGACCCTGACCACACCCGAAGGCCCGCGCCGGTTTGAAATCTCCGGTCCTTACGAGTCAGATGATGGCGATGTGCTGACGCAATGGGCGCTCAGCGGGCGGGGGATCGTGATGAAGCCGCAGTTTGAAGTGGCCGACCATTTGCGGGCGGGAACGCTGGTGCCGGTGGCGGTCGCAACCCCGCCGATTGCGGTGCAGCTGTCGAGCCTGAGCCAGCACCGGCGGCTGAAAGACCCCAAGGTGCGGCTGTTCACCGATTACATGGCGGCAAAGATCAAGGAAGAGCTGCGCCGCGCGATTGACGGCTGATCGGTGCGTCGCAGAAATGCAAAACGCCCGCGCCAAAGGGCGCGGGCGTTTCTGTTCGCAGGGCAGATTACTGGATCTGCTGGCCGTTCACAAAGATCGACCCGCCTTCACGCGCCTCGATCTTCGATGTCAGTACATCGTCACCTTCGGGCTTGCCGAACATCGCCATCATCATGCGCGCGCCCATGGCATCCTCTTCGGTGATGACGCCCAGTTTGATCATCGCGTCGATCACCTTGTTGCCGCCTTCGAGCCGCACATCGGCAGTGCCGACCGGCAGCGGCGGGCCGCCCATGGCCACCATCGAATTGTCAAAGGTGAATGCCCCCGTGCCGGTAGCCACAGCCCCCAGCGCCTTGAGCGACAGCGCGCGGATGTCGAGCGTTTGAAGCTCTGGCATCACAGCGGGGGCGGTGTCGGCCTCGCCTGCCATGATCAGATCAAGCATGTCGATCTTTGCCTCGCCCCCCAGATCAAGGGCCAGATCCAGCGGCCCCCGCTCCAGCACGGCGGTCGGGTCGATCATGCCCCAAGCGGCTTCATCCAGCACCAGATTTTCGAGCTTGAGCTCAAAGCCATACTCCCCGGCCTCTTCTCCGGTAACCACCGGCATGCCAAGACCCAGCACAAAGGCCCCGGTCGACGCATTCACCGGGGCGGGCACCATCGGCGGGCGCAGGTTCAGCTCCATGCCTTCGACACTGGTCGCGACAGCGAACTCATCAGCATTCATCGTGACCGAGGTGACCCCCGGCTCTGCCGTAAAGACCATGCTCATCGGCAGCATCGGGTTGTTGTCGGTCATCTCGCCTTTGGAGATGCCTTGCGTCATCTCCAGGCTTACCCCCAGACCAGCGCGCACGGCTTCGGCAAAGGCGGCGCTGTTTTGCAGCGACATCAGGTCGATACCTTCAGGCAGTGTCAGTTCACCCGTCATGACCAGATCGGCGGTGTCGCTGATCTGCGCCCCGTCAATGCCAAGCGCCGGGTCTTTTTGCTTGATGTCATACACCAGCTGATCCGCCGACATTTCCATCCCAAGCGCGTCAAGGCCGCGCGTGTAGCGCCCGCCAACCGAGATCAGGTTGAAGTTGCCGTCAAAGGTGCTGTCCCCGTCTACAACATTGACCAGCACGTTCAGGCTGTCGGCATCAATCCCATACCCCAGACCGCCCGCATCTTCGAACGCGCTGACCGACAGCTCTTCGTGGTTGATCACCACATTCGCCGGGCCGGTGATCTGCAATTTGATCTCGCCGGGGAAAAAGGCGACGCTGCCGTCTTCCTGCTCGACAATCGAAACCTCGGAAATCGTGGCAATCGCAGGCTCGCCCTCCGGCGCGATGGTGACGCCATTCAGCGTCAGCTCACGATCCCCCGGCACTTCGGTCGCCACGGTGATCTTCATCCCGCCCGAAACGGCGGCGGCTTGCAGATCGGCCCAGACCTGATCGACGGTCAAGGCCGCCTGCGCCGTGCCACACATCAAAAACGCCATCACCGGCGCTGTCATCAATACATTGGTCCTGAGCATACCACTCCCCCGGAAAACTGCTGTCGTTATTGCGCGACAAAACCGCGTTTAACCGCTGAGCGCAAGGTCAGGTTTCAGATACCCGTCGTCAGCTGCCCCGGTAGGTGGAATAGGCAAAGGGCGAGATCAGCAGCGGCACGTGATAGTGCTGATCGGCATCCGGCACACCAAAACGGATCGGAATTTCGTTTAAAAACAACACGTCACCCGTGGACTGCCCGGACGCGCGCAAATAATCGCCCGCAAAGAACACCAGCTCATAGGTGCCGGTCTTCAGCGTATCACCGGCAAGAAGTGGCCCATCGGTGCGCCCGTCACTGTTGGTCACAACCTCGGCAATCTTTTTGTGCGAATTGCCGCTGACCCGGTAAAGCCAGATTTTCACCCCTGCCGCCGGTTTGCCCAATGCCGTATCCAGCACATGTGTTGAAAGCCGCCCCATCGCCCACTCCCTTGATCCGTTCCGGCGTGTATCACAGCACGAAACGGCGGCCGATACGACCATGTCATCGCACAATATGTCTTTCGTGAATTTATTGATAAAACGCGGGTAAATTCCCGCCTATCCTACGGCAATGCTTGAAAGTGAGGTTTCCCGGTGAACCGCTACCCCCGAGATTTTCGCGGCCACGGCCCCGATGCCCCCGATGCGCAGTGGCCCAATGGCGCGAAGATCGCCATCTCTCTGGTGCTCAACTACGAAGAGGGCGGCGAGAACAACCTTTTGCACGGCGACGCCCAGTCCGAGGCTTTCCTGTCCGACATCGCCGGGGCCGCGCCCTGGCCGGGCTTGCGGCACTGGAACATGGAATCGATCTACGATTATGGCGCGCGGGCCGGGTTCTGGCGGCTGCACCGGCTGTTCACCACACGCGACCTGCCGGTCACTGTCTATGGCGTCACCAGCGCCTTGGCCCGCAACCCCGAACAGGTGGCGGCGATGCAGGCTGCCGGATGGGAAATCGCCAGCCACGGGCTGAAATGGGTCGATCACCGCGACATGCCGGAAGAAGACGAGCGCGCCCAGATCGCCGAGTCCTTCCGCCTGCATGAAGAAGTGACAGGCGCGGCCCCACAGGGCTGGTATACCGGGCGCTGTTCAATGAACACGGTCAGGCTGACGGCAGAGACCCGCAAACTGGCGTGGATTTCCGACACCTATGACGACGACCTGCCCTATTGGCGCGAGGTGGGTGACCATGATCAGCTGGTGATCCCGTATACGTTGGAAGCCAATGACATGCGGTTTGCCACAGCGCCGGGCTATATCACCGGCGGTCAGTTCTTTGACTATCTCAAGGACAGCTTTGACACGCTCTATGCCGAAGGGGCCGAGGGCCGGGCCAAGATGTTCTCCATCGGCTTGCACAACCGCCTGATCGGGCGGCCGGGCAAGATCGCCGGTCTGCAGCGCTTTCTCGACTATGCCCAAGGGCATGAGGGCGTGTGGTTCCCGCGCCGCATCGACATTGCCCGCCATTGGGCGGCTACCCATCCGCACCAACGCTTTGAGCGGCCCAGCCAGATGGCCCGCGCGCGTTTTGTCGCACGCTTCGGGGGGATCTTCGAGCATTCGGCCTGGATTGCCGAACGGGCGTTTGATCTGGAGCTCGGCCCGGCGCATGACTCCGCCACCGGCCTGCACGCGGCACTGACCCGGATGTTCCGCAGCGCCCGCCCGCAAGAGCGGATGGGTGTGCTGACCGCCCACCCCGATCTGGCCGGAAAGCTCGCCGCCGCCAAGCGCCTGACACCGGAGTCCACCGCTGAACAGGCCAGTGCCGCGCTGGATGCGCTGACCGATGCCGAACGCGCGCGGTTTCAGCAGCTCAACACCGACTATGTGGCAAAGCACGGCTTTCCCTTCATCATCGCGGTGCGCGACCATGACAAGGACAGCATTCTCGCGGCCTTTGCCGCGCGCATCGCCAATGACACCGCCACCGAATTCGCCACCGCCTGCGCTCAGGTGGAACGTATCGCTCACCTGCGGCTGAAAGACATCCTGCCATGACCCAGTATTACGCCCCCCCCGGTGGACTGCCGCCGCAAACCCAGCTGATGACCCAGCGTGCCGTGTTCACCCCGGCCTATGCCTTTATCCCAAAGGGATGCTTTTCCGACATCGTCACCAGCGCGCTGCCCGGCTGGACCCGCACCCGGCTCTGGTTGATCGCCCGGCCGATGTCGGGATTTTCCGAAACCTTCAGCCAGTATGTGATGGAAGTCGCCCCCGGCGGTGGCTCTGACGCGCCGGACGCCGAGGACGGCGCAGAACACTGGCTGTTCTTTACCGATGGCCTTGCCACCCTGACCATCGACGGGCAGGGGCATGAGATGGACGCGGGCGGCTATGCCTATATCCCCGCTGGCCGCCGCTGGACCCTGCTGGCCGAGGGCAATACCCCCGCCCGCTTCCATTGGCTGCGCAAGCTCTATGAGCCTGCCCCCGGCGTCGCAAAGCCTGATCCGATCCTGATCAACGAACGCGATGTGCCCTTGTCGCTGATGCCCGATACCGGTGGCGTCTGGGGCACCACCCGCTTTGCCGACCCCGATGACCTGCGCCACGATGCGCATGTCAATATCGTGACCTTCCAGCCCGGCGGCACCATCCCGTTTGAAGAAACCCATGTGATGGAACACGGGCTTTACGTGTTGCAGGGCAAGGCGGTCTACAAACTCAATCAGGACTGGGTCGAGGTCGAGGCCGGCGATTTCATGTGGCTGCGCGCCTATTGCCCGCAGGCCTGCTATGCCGCAGGCCCCGGCCCGTTCCGTTATCTGCTTTACAAGGATGTGAACCGCCACGCCAAACTGCGCGGCCCCGGTGCCTTCGGGGCTGCCAGATAGGCCTGCCCTGCTCATTTTCTGTCTCCAAATATCCCACGGGGGTCTGGGGGTGTGAAACCCCCAGTCGCCCTCAGCCAGAAAGCGCACCCGATGCAGGTCATCACCCCGGCCCCCCTCACCGCTGACGCCTTCGCCCCTTTTGGCGATATCCTTGACGCCACCGGCGATTTCCGGCTGATCAACGCGGGCCTGTGCCAGCGCCATCATGACCGCGCGACGCTCGATTTCGGCCCCGACGGCCGCGCCGGGATTTCGGTGTTTCAGGCCGAACCCCGCGCCCTGCCCTATGAGTTCGACCTGATCGAGCGTCACCCCGATGGCTCGCAGGCCTTTTTGCCGATGACCCGGCACCCGTTTCTGGTGATCGTGGCCCATGGCCCTGACACCGCACCCGTCGCGTTCCTGACCAATGGCGCGCAGGGCATCAACCTGCGGCGCGGCGTCTGGCATGGGGTGCTCACCCCCCTGCACGCCCCCGGACTTTTTGCCGTGATCGACCGGATCGGTCCCACGCCAAACCTCGAAGAACACCGCTACAGCGACAGCTGGACGGTTCTCGCGCCCTGAGGAGGGGGCGCGACCGACCGTCTGCGCCCCAGGGCAGCGCAGGCGAAGACCGAACAGTTGCCCAAGGGAGAGGATTTCCACAGATGACAAGTTCCGCAATGGGAACGCCGGAGCAACTCCGCGATCCTGACTACATGCCTGCCCTGGGGCGGGCGATTCCGCTGGGCATCCAGCACGTGCTGGCGATGTTCGTCTCGAACGTAACCCCTGCCATCATCGTCTGCGGTGCGGCGGGCATCGGCTTTGGCTCGGATCAGGGCGCGCTCGGCTTTCCCGACATGACCTACATGATCCAGATGTCGATGCTGTTTGCGGGGGTGGCGACACTGTTCCAGACCATCGGCATCGGCCCCATGGGCGCGCGCCTGCCGATCGTGCAGGGCACATCCTTTGCCTTTGTCCCGATCATGATTCCAGCCGTGGCCGGCCTTGGCACCGCGGGGCTGGGCGGGCTGATGACCGGGGTGGTGCTCGGCGGCATCTTCCACTTTTTCCTCGGCTTCCTGATCGGCCGCATCCGCTATGCCCTGCCGCCGCTGGTCACCGGGCTGATCGTTCTGATGATCGGTCTGGCGCTGGTGAAGGTCGGCATCCAATACGCCGCTGGGGGTGTCCCCGCGATGGAAGCCGGAATGCGGGCAATTGCCGAGGCCAAGGCCGCTGGCGTGCCGGTGGACTGGAGCACGATTTCCTTCGGCAGCTTTGCCCAATGGGCCCCGGCGCTGCTGGTGATCCTCGTCACCCTCGCCATAAAGTTCTTTACCCGTGGCTTCATGGCCGTGGCCGCCGTGCTGATTGGCATTATCGCGGGCTATATCCTTGCCTTGTTCATGGGGCAGGTCAGCTTTACCGCCATCGAGCGCGCCGGGCTGTTCGCCCTGCCCAATCCGTTCCGCTGGGGGTTCGAATTCAACGCCGCCATCATCATCGGCATGTGCTTCATGGCCTTGATTTCCGCGATCGAGACAGTGGGCGACGTGTCCGGCATCACCAAGGGCGGTGCCGGACGTGAGGCCACCGACAAGGAAATCGAGGGCGCAACCTTTGCCGACGGCGCAGGTTCGGCCATCGCGGGCCTGTTCGGCGGGTTGCCCAACACCTCGTTCAGCCAGAACGTCGGGCTGATCGCCATGACCGGGCTGATGAGCCGACATGTGGTCACCATCGGCGCGATCTTCCTGATCATTTGCGGTCTGGTGCCCAAGATCGGGGCAGCAATCAACACCGTGCCGATCAATGTGCTGGGCGGCGGCGTGGTGGTGATGTTCGGCATGGTCTGTGCCGCAGGCGTCAACATGCTGTCGGATGTGAAATGGAACCGCCGCAACATGGTGATCTTTGCCACCGCACTCTCGGTCAGCCTTGGCCTGCAACTGGTGCCCGAGGCGCTGCAACATATGGGGGCTACCGCGCAGATTTTGCTGACCTCGGGCCTGTTGCCTGCCGCGGCCATCGCCATCATCCTGAACCTTGTGCTGCCCGAGGATGCGGGAGAATAAGTAAAGCGCAGTCACAAGCCGCCGCCAGTCTGCGGCTTGTGACCCACCAAATCCCCTGCGCTACAGCTTCAGATCATAGGTGACCCAAGGCGTGCGCGTGGACACCTGATCGTAAAGCCCGCGTGCGCGGTAATTGGTCTCAGCCGTGATCCAGCGGATCACCGTCCAGCCCCGGCGGCGGCCCTCGGCCTCCACCCCAGCAATCAACGCCGCCGCAACACCGCTGCCCCGCGCGCCCGGATCGACAAACAGATCATCCAGAAATCCGCCGGTGCTGGCGGACAGCGGCCGCGCAAAGGCGCGGAAATGCGCCAGACCCAGCACCTGCCCCGCCTGCTCTGCCACCAGCGCCTCGACCTCATGGCCCGGATCGTGAACCCAGGACCATACCCGCGCGCGCATCTCTTCGGTCTGTGTGACACCGTAAAACCCGGCATAACCTTCATAAAGCGCTGACCATGCGGCAAAATCGGCGGGTTCCGGCTTGCGGATCTGCATCATCCTCTCCTTTTTCATGACATGAATATTCCCCGGCCCAAAAGGCGGACGCCTCCGGCGGGAGTATTTGGCAAGCAGCAAAACCAGTCAGGCATTGCTGCTTGCCAAATACTCCGGGGGTTTGGGGGGCAGCGCCCCCATCCGCGGAGCCAAGGGCCGAAGGCCCGCTGGCGACACAAAGGTCTGCGCGCACTGCGCGCTCCATCAGATCCCGCCGGGCCAGTTCACCTCATCCGCAAGGCGACATCCAGCATCCGGTTGGAAAAGCCCCATTCGTTGTCATACCAGCCAAACACCCGCAGCATCCCGCCTTTGGTGACTCGCGTTTCCGGCGTGGCCATGATGATGCTCTCGGGCCGGGCGCGCAGGTCGGTCGAAACCAGCGCCCGGTCGGTCACGCCAATGACACCCCCCGCCTCGTGGAACGCCGCATTCGCCGTCGCCGCCGTCACCGGCCGCGCGGTCATTACTGCCAGATCAATGCAGGACACGCTGGCCACCGGCACCCGCACCGCAGACCCCTCGATCCGCCCGGCGATTTCTGGCAGCACATGATCGAGCAGGCGCGAGGCGCTGGTGGTGGTCGGCACCATCGACAGCGCCGCCGCGCGCGAGCGCGCGTAATCCGCCGCCGGGGCATCCACCGTCGGCTGGCTGCCGGTATAGCAATGGATCGTCGTCATAGACCCGGTGACCACGCCCCATTCGCGTTGGATCAGTCGCACCAAGGGGGCCAGCGCATTGGTGGTGCAGGACGCATTCGACACGATGGCCTGATCGGTCAGGCCTTCGTCATTCGCACCCAGCACCACCGTCACCTCTGCCGCCTGCGACGGACCCGAGATCAGCACCCGCCGAGCCCCGGCCCGCAAGCCGCGTGCGGCCACTTCCCGGCTGTCCGCCCGTCCGGTGCATTCCATCACCACGTCAACGGAGCCGAGATCAACGCCCGACAGATCCGCCGCCCGGTGCAGCGGGATCGCTTGCCCGTTTACAACCAAAGCACCGTTTTCAAGCGCAACCGTGCCGCGCCAGGGCCCGAACACGCTGTCATATTCGAACAGATGGGCGCACATCTCAGGCGCGGCGATATCGTTGATCCCCACCACCTCCAGCCCCGGCCACTGCGCCGGGGCCAAGGCCCATGCCCGCAGGACCGAGCGCCCGATCCGGCCAAATCCGTTGATGAAAACCCGCATGATGCACCTCGTTCACAGGCGGCAGGATCAGCACGCCTCCGCCACACGCGCAAGCGCGGCTTTGTCACCCGGACAAGGTTTCCGGTTCCAACCGTGGCCTAAATCTCCACCACGCTGCCCTGCCCGCGTTCTACCGCCCGGCGCACCGCCATCGCCGCCACCGCCAGATCCTGCAAGCCAACCCCGGTGCCGTCAAACAGCGTGATCTCGTCATCAGACCGCCGCCCCGGATGCCTGCCGGTGATCACATCGCCCAAAGGCGTGATCGCCGTCGCATCCAGCAGGCCAGCCGCCACCGCATGCTGCGCCTCACCGATCGACACCGACTGCGCGATCTCGTCGGCAAAGACCGAAGCCCGGCCCAGCAGCGCAGGCTCCACCTCCTGTTTGCCGCGCGTATCGGTGCCCATGCAGGCCAGATGTGTGCCAGGGGCAACATGCCGGTCCAGCAGACTGGCGGCAGGCGAAGAGGTGATGGTCACGATCACATCGGCCTCGACCATCCGCTCCAGCGGCACTGCCTCGAACGGCAGCCCCAGCTCCGCCGCAATCGCGCCCAGACGGTCCAGCATCTCGGGGTGCAGGTTCCAAGCGATCACCCGCTCAAAATCCCGCACCCGCGCCGCCGCCCGCAGCTGAAACCCGGCCTGATGCCCGGCCCCCACCATGCCCAGCACGCGGGCATCGCGCCGCGCCAGCCGGTCGATGGAAATGGCGCTCGCCGCCGCTGTCCGCAGCGCGGTCAGCAACCCGCCGCCGACCATCGCCACCGGCTGGCCGGTCTCGGGATCAAACAGGAACACCGTTGACTGGTGGTTGATGATCCCATGCGCCGCGTTGCCGGGAAAGTAGCCCCCCGCTTTCACCCCCAGCTGCCCGCCCGCACGGTCAAGCCCCGACTTGAAGCCGTACTGCCGCCCCTCGCCCAGCGCCTCGCGCACCACGTCAAAGTTATAGGCCTCGCCGCGCGACATCGCGGCGAACACCGCCTCGACCGCTGCAAAGGCATCTTCCGCCGACACCAGCCCGGCAATCAGGCCCTCGGGTACGATCAGCATGGGTAAGCCCTTTCATCTGTTCTTAAATATCCCCGCCGGAGGCTCCGACACATCCGCCAGAGCCTCCGTTCAGGCTCAATACGCCTTGCCGCGCGCGCTCACCGGCCAGACCACCTCGACCTTGCCGTCCCGCACGCCCACATACCAGTCGTGCACATTGCAGGTCGGGTCACAGTGCCCCGGCACCAGCCGCAGCTTGTCATTGACCTTCAGCACGCCCTGCGGGTCATCGACCACGCCATGCTCATCGCTGCATTTGATGTATTTGACATCCGTCCGGCCAAAGATCACCGGCAGGCCAGAGTCCACCGATTGCGCCTTGAGCCCCGCATCGACGATGGCTTTGTCAGCCTTGGCATGGCTCATTACAGAGGTCAGGATGAACAGCGCGTTTTCCCACTCGCCCTGGTCAATCCGATTGCCGTCCTTGTCCAGAATCCGGCCATAGTCGGCATCCATGAACGCATAGCTGCCACACTGCAGCTCATTGTAAACCCCTGAATTGCTTTCAAAATAATAGCTGCCGGTGCCGCCGCCGCCCACGATGTCACAGTCCAGCCCCTGGGCCTTCAACCCATCCACCGCGTCCTTGACCTGCGCCACCGCCAGATCAATCTTTGCCTTGCGGTCGGCGAAACTGTCCATGTGCTGCATCGCGCCCTGATAGGCCTGCAGCCCGGCGAATTTCAGCCCCGGCGCGGCATCAATCGCCTGCGCAATCGCCACCACCTCCGGCGTGGTCTTCACCCCGCAGCGCCCCGCGCCGCAGTCGATCTCCACCAGACATTCGATCTGTGTGCCATGCCGTACGGCCGCAGCCGACAGGTCTGCCACGTTGTCCAGCATATCGACGCAAACTATGGTGCGCGCCCCCAGCTTCGGCAGCCGCGCCAGACGGTCGATCTTGGCCGGGTCGCGCACCTGATTGCTGACCAGCACATCCTTGATGCCGCCCCGGGCAAAGACCTCGGCCTCGCTCACCTTCTGGCAGCACACGCCGCAAGAACCGCCCAAGGTCTCCTGCAACTTCGCCACATCGACCGATTTGTGCATCTTGCCATGCACCCGGTGGCGCATGCCATGAGCACGTGCGTAATCGCCCATCTTCTTGATATTGCGCTCCAGCGCGTCCAGATCCAGCACAAGGCAGGGCGTCTGGATCTCCGCCTCGTCCATCCCCGGCAGCGCGGGGATGTCATAGCCCACTTCAAGGCCTTCGAAATCTGTGTGCTTGTTCATGGTGTTACCCTTTCATCCAAGGCAAAGTGTCCAGATCGACGTTCCCGCCGGTGATGATGACGCCAACACGCCGCCCCCGGAAGACGTCCTTGTTCTTCAGAATGGTGGCCAGCGGCACGGCGCAGCTTGGCTCCATTACGATCTTCATCCGCTTCCAGGTCAGCTTCATCGCGTCGATGATCTCCTCCTCCGTCGCGGTGAAGATGTCCGCCACGTGGTTCGACACGAAATGCCAGGTCAGGTCTTTCAACGGCACCTTCAGCCCGTCGGCCACCGTCTCGGGCGCGTCATCGGCAATGATGCGCCCGGCTTTGAAGCTGCGATAAGCGTCATCCGCATTCAACGGCTCGGCGGCATAAACATCCACCCCCGGCGCAAGCGCGCTCATGGTAAGGCAGGTGCCCGAGATCATGCCGCCGCCGCCAATCGGCGCGATCACGCAATCCAATTCCTCCACCTGCTCAAGCAGTTCGCGCGAACAGGTCGCCTGCCCGGCAATCACGCGAGCGTCATTGTAGGGATGAACAAACTCCCCCCCCGTCCGCGCCTGCACCTGCGCGAACACCGCCTCGCGACTGCTGGTCGATGGCTCACATTCGGTGATCACTCCGCCATAGCCGCGCACGGCATCTTTCTTGGCCTGCGGGGCGGTGCGCGGCATCACCACGTTGCAGGGTATCCCCCGCCGCCCCGCCGCATAAGACAGGCTCAACGCATGGTTGCCGCTGGAATGGGTGCAGACCCCCAGCCGCGACTGGTCTTCGGTCAGACCAAACACCGCATTGCAGGCCCCGCGCACCTTGAAAGCCCCGGCCTTCTGAAAGTTCTCGCATTTGAAGAACAACTCGGCCCCGGTCAGCTCGTTGAAATAGCTCGACGTTAGCACCGGGGTGCGGTGGATATGCGGGCGGATGCGGTCATGCGCCGCGATCACGTCGTCAAAGGTCGGCACATACATCTGGGGCACATCCTTCATCTTCTTGCTCATTTCCTGTTCTCAAATATCCCGGGGGTCCGGGGGCTGGCCCCCGGTCCGACAGTCCGGCTTCACTCCGCCGCCATGGCCATCGCAACAGCCGAGCCGCGATAATACTCCTGCGCCGCCGCCACGCCCGACCCCAGCGTGATGGGCCAGCCCAGATCGGCCATGCACATCTCGGCGGTCGCAAGGCCGGAGAGAACCATCACGTCGGTCAGCATTCCCAGATGGCCGATGCGGAACACGCGGCCCGCCACCTCGCCCAGACCGACGCCAAAAGCCACGCCATATTTCTGTGCCGCCAGCGTCACCAGATCGGTGCCGTTACACCCCTCTGGCACCAGCACGGCGGTCACGGTATCGGAGTACAGGTCAGGCGTCACGGCGCAGGGTTTCATGCCCCAGGCCGCGACGGCGCGGCGTACGCCTTCCGCGAGGCGGTGGTGGCGGGCGTAGACCGCGTCCAGCCCTTCATCCTCCAGCATCTCGATCGCGCGGGCGAGACCGGCGATCAGGCCGACCGGCGGGGTATAGGGAAAGCCGCCTGCGGCGTAGCTTTTCAGCATGTCGCGGAAATCGAAAAAGGTGCGCGGAAGGGTGGCAGTGTCCATCGCGGCCAGCGCCTTCGGGCTGACGCCGAGGATGGCGAGACCGGCGGGGAGCATGAAGCCCTTCTGGCTGCCCGCCACCGCGATATCGACGCCCCATGCGGCCATCTCGAATGGCATCGAGCCGATGGAGGACACGCCGTCGACGAACAGCATCGCGGTGTGGCCCGCCGCATCCATCGCGCGGCGCAGGCCTGCGATGTCGGAGCGCACGCCGGTGGCGGTCTCGTTATGGGTGGCCAGCACCGCCTTTATCGTGCCGCTGGTGTCGGCTTTCAGCGCGGCTTCGATCTTGTCCAGCGGTGCGCCCTGCCCCCATGGGGTCTCGATGATCTGTACCCGCAGGCCGTGACGCTGGCACAGGTCGATCCAGCGGTGGCTGAACATGCCAAACCGCGCGGCCAGTACGGTGTCGCCGGGGGAGAGGGTGTTGGTGATCGCGGCCTCCCAGCCGCCAGTGCCGGTCGAGGGCAGGATGATGACCTCACCCTCGGTCATCTTCAGCACCCGGCGCACGCCTGCCACCGCTGGCCGGAACAGCCGGGCAAAGGCGGGGGAGCGGTGGTCGAGGGTGGGCATGTCACAGGCCTTGCGGACCGTCTCGGGGATGTTGGTGGGACCGGGGATGAAGACGGGGTTCTGGGACTGCATGACGGCTCCTCCAAGCTTTGGTTGAGCTGATCTTAGGTGATGTAACACAGTGGGACAATTTTTTCGAAAAGGTTTTTCATTTACCGAGGATCATGCTATTTTCCAGCCATATCAAATGCTAAGCGTTTTTCATGAAATCCAGAGGTATGAGACATGGCCCCTACTCCCCGCCCCCGTGGCCGCCCCAAAGCGTTTCATGACAAGACCGATCAGAACACGGTGCAGGCGCTTGACCGGGGTCTGACCCTGCTGGAACTGGTTGCGGCGCGGCCCGGTTTGTCGCTGTCCGAACTGGCGGCGGAAAGTGGCGAGGCGGTGGCGACGGTGTTCCGCGCGCTGGTCACGCTGGAAGGGCACAGGATGGTCGAAGCCGAAGAGGGCGGGCAGCTGTGGCATGTCGGGCCGGGGGCGTTCCGCGTGGGCACCACGTTTCTGCGCCGGACCAAAGTGGTGGAACGCGCGCGGCAACCGATGGATACGCTGATGCGCGACACCGGAGAGACTGCCAATCTGGGCATCGAGGCCGGGGATGAGGTGCTGTTCCTGAGCCAGGTCGAAACCCATGAGGCGATCCGCGCGTTTTTTCCGCCCGGCACCAAGGCCCCGATGCATGTCTCGGGCATCGGCAAGGCACTGCTGGCCTGGTATGGCGAGATCCGGGTGCGGCGGGTGATCGAGCGCAAGGGGCTGGAGCGGTTCACCGACCTGACCCTTGCCACCGAAGCCGACCTGCTGCGCGATCTGGCGGCGACGCGGGCGCGTGGCTATGCGATTGACGATCAGGAGCGCGCGACGGGTATGCGCTGTGTGGCGGCGCCGATTTTCAACAGCCATGGCGAGCCGGTGGCCGGGCTGTCGGTGTCGGGGCCTGCGTTCCGCATCGCCTTGACGGACACCGCGCGCATCGGCGCGCTGGTGCGGGCGGCGGCAGATCAGGTCACAGAGGCGACGGGCGGCCAGCAGCCCTGAAACGCCGCCCCCCTCGCGCCCCGGAGGACGCGATGAGGGGTGGTGTCAGGCGAACTTGTTGTCGCGCGGGAAGCCGCGCGGGGCCATTTTTCCGGCACCGGCCCGGGGGCCGAGCCATTCGGTCAGGTCGGGTTCCGACCGGGTGCGGCCGGCAGGGTCTTTCCAGCTCAGACCATCGGCCAGCGTGAAAGTGATGGCATCGGACAAGCCGCCATCCTTGTACTTTTGCAACCGCACGCCCTTGCCCCGGGCCATTTCCGGCAGCTCTGCCAGCGGGAACACCAGAACTTTGCGATTTTCGCCGACCACGGCGACATGGTCACCCCTTGCCACCGTGACCACGGCGGTCGTGACGCCTTCGCGCACCGTGAGCACCTGCTTGCCGGCGCGGGTCTGGGCCAGCACCTCTTCGCCCGGAACGATGAAGCCATCGCCGGCAGAGGAGGCGACCAGCAGTTTCTGTCCCGGTTTGAACACGGTCAGATAGACGATTTCGGCATCATTGGGCAGATCGACCATCAGCCGCACCGGTTCGCCCATGCCGCGCCCACCGGGCAGGTTGGCCCCGATCAGCGTGTAGAACCGCCCGTTGGCGGCGATGAGCAGGATCTTGTCAGTCGTCTCGGCATGGAAGGCAAAGCGCGGGCCATCGCCATCCTTGTATTTCTGTTCCGTCGTCAGATCGACATGGCCTTTGAGCGCCCGGATCCAGCCCATTTTCGAGCAGATCACGGTGATCGGTTCCCGTTCGATCATCGCCTCAAAGGGCACATCCTCGATCACGCCCGCCTCGGCAAATTGGGTGCGGCGGTCGCCCAGTTTGGTGCCCTTGCCAAATTGCTTGCGGATCGCCTCCAGCTCGACGCCGATCTGCTGCCATTGCAGGCGGTCGCTGTCGAGCAGGTCGGCCAGCCCGGCGCGTTCCTTCATCAGGGCGTCGCGTTCGGCGATCAGCTCCATTTCCTCAAGCTTGCGCAAGGAGCGCAGACGCATGTTGAGGATGGCCTCGGCCTGCACCTCGGTCAGCTCGCCCTCACCCGGAGCGGGGGTGACATAGTCTTTTTCCGACACCGCGCGCGCGTGCGGTTTGCCCCAGTCTTCGCGCATCAGCGCGGCCTTTGGGTCGGTGTCGTAGCGGATGATGTCGATCACCCGGTCAAGGTTCAGGAAGGTGATGATGAAGCCTTCGAGAATCTCCAGCCGGTGGTCGATCTTTTCGACCCGGTGTTCGGACCGGCGGCGCAGCACGTTGCGGCGGTGATCGAGGAAAGCCTTGAGCACTTCCTTGAGGCTGCAGACCTTTGGCACCTTGCCGTCGATCAGCACGTTCATGTTCAGGCTGAACCGGGTTTCCAGATCAGAGTTCTTGAACAAGGTGCCCATCAGCACATCGGGGTCCACGGTTTTGGCGCGGGGCTCCAGCACGATGCGGACATCTTCGGTCGATTCGTCGCGCACATCGGCGAGCAGCGGGATCTTTTTGGTCTGGATCAGCTCGGCCAGCTTTTCGATCAGCTTGGATTTGGCGACCTGATAGGGAATTTCGGTGACGACGATCTGCCAGGTGCCGCGGCCCAGATCCTCGATCTGCCATTTGGCGCGGGTGCGGAACGAGCCGCGACCGGATTCGTAGGCGTCGAGCATCACCGAGCGCGGCTCCACCATGACGCCGCCGGTCGGGAAATCGGGGCCGGGGATCAGATCGACCAGTTCCGACGTAGTGATGTCGGGGTTGCGCAGCATGGCGTGGCAGCCCTGAATCAGCTCATCCAGATTGTGCGGCGGGATATTGGTGGCCATCCCGACGGCAATGCCACTGGAGCCGTTGGCCAGCAGGTTCGGGAAGGCGGCGGGCATCACCACCGGCTCTTCGAGCGTGCCATCGTAGTTCGGGCGGTAATCGACCGCGTTTTCGGTCAACCCTTCCATCAGCGTTTCGGCAATCGCGGTCAGCCGCGCCTCGGTATACCGGCTGGCGGCGGGGTTATCGCCGTCGATGTTGCCAAAGTTGCCCTGCCCGTCAACCAGCGGGTAGCGCACGTTGAAATCCTGCGCCAGACGCGCCATCGCGTCGTAAATCGCGGAGTCACCGTGCGGGTGGTAGTTGCCCATCACATCGCCGGCGATCTTGGCCGATTTGCGGAAGGCGCTGGTGGCCGACAGCCGCAGCTCGCGCATGGCATAGAGGATGCGGCGGTGCACGGGTTTGAGCCCGTCGCGTGCATCGGGCAGCGCGCGGTGCATGATGGTCGACAGGGCATAGGTCAGATACCGCTCCCCAATGGCGCGCGACAGGGGTTCGGCCACTTCGACAGGCTCTATTTTGGGGGGATTGGCTTTATCTGACATGGATGTGGTGTAATGCGCGGGGCCGGATCGGTCCAGACCGAAATTCGCGGAAAGCAGAGGGGGAAAGCGGGAACTGTTTTCACCTTTGCAGAGTTTGCCGCTATGATATTCCAATATGCGTATAGGTGAATCGGGTGCCCAAATGATCCGTCTGCTGCTGCTGCTCTGCGCAGGTATTTTTGTCACACTTCAGATTGGCGGGCAGGATCGCGGTCAGACGCGCTTTGGCCTGATGGCGGCAGAAAAGGTGCCGGTGCCCGCCCCGACGGTCCGGGTTGCGGAAACCGCGCCCGTGCAGGCGTCAAGCGGTGCAGGCATTGTGCCGGTGGTCTTTGCCCCGGCCCAGCCGCTGATCAAGCCGGTTGCGCAGCCAAAGGCGGTGGTGCCGGTGGAAGCGGCGGTCACGGTCGCCGAAGATGTGAAATATGTGACCGGCCGCTCGGTCAATGTGCGCTCTGGCCCGTCCACGCAGAACGCTGTGGTGGGACGGCTGACGCGAGGCGAGGCGGTGAGTGTGATCTCTGACGAGGGGAATGGCTGGGCGCGCGTGCGTGTCGAAGGCGATGGCATCGACGGCTATATGGCGATCTCCTTCCTTGCGGACGCGCCCTGAGCCACGGGCGGCGCGTGTCAGTTCGCAACCCAACCCAGAAGACGTGATAGCCAAGGCCGGGGTCTGATCCGAATGGTCAGCCCGCCATTGCCCCGATCACCAAGTTCGAACCGGTTTGCGGGCGGGGCGCCTGCCTCGGCGGCGGGGCGTTCGACCTGCAGACGGGCTTGCAGCAGCCGCTCCAGCGTATCACCCGAAAGTGCCGTGGGCGGCTCCCAGCCTTCGGCTGCAAGGGCCGCGTGGATTGCGGTAAGGTCGGGGGCAAAGCCGCGCTGGGCCGCCCATGCCGCAGAACTTGCGGCAAAGGCATCGACCAGCGCGGCGCGGTCTTGCGGGGAAATCGCGGACCGGGCGTCGCGGGCGGGCGGATGACTTGCAAAGAAGCCGCGCAGCACCAGCATGCGCTGTTCCTCGGAGGTCAGCATGCTGTTGAGCAAGCGCGCCGCCGCGACCTGATCCCGGTCAGGCGTGGGATAGGTCTGGTGCGGCGGCAGTTCGGGCGGGTCATTGGGCAGCGCGTCAAGACCGGCAGCAGACAGAAACGCTGCCCAATGCCCGTTTTGCCGCGCCAGCCTGTCATGATCCAGCAAGATCACCGGGCGATCGGAAAACGATTCGAACGGCGCGAACAGCGCCGGAAAATCCGTCAGTGCCGTCCCGTAATCGACCAGAAATTCCTGCAGGCTGCGCGCGCCACGCCGCTGGCCGTTGCAGACCATTTCGCGATAGAACATCTCGGCCCAGTGATCGGGACGGCGGGCAAAGGCCACGACCTGACAGGTTTCGAAATCGGCAAGCCGATGAAACAGCGCCGAAAGCAAGGCGTCGCGGTCATCGGTAATGGGGGCCAGCATGTTCTCGCAAGACAGGATCACCGTCTTGGCGCGGGATGTCTTTATTTCATCGGCCAGTTCGCCCCAGACCTCGCCCTGACGGTTGCGCGCGGCGACCAACAGGCCAAGGTGGCCGGGAAACCCGCCCTGACGCACGGCAAAGAAACTGTCGCCGGCAAGCCCGGTTTTGGGGAACAAGACCCCAGCTGCGCGCAGGCGGCCCTGACGGGCCAGAAGCGCACGCTGCAAATAGGTGGACCCGGTCTTGTGCATGCCAACATGCAAGATCAGATGCCGCCCCCGTGTGCCCGACAATACCGCAGGTGCTGCGCTGACCGCCCGGCGCGCCTCCAGGGTGGCCACCGCCCCCGGCATATCTCCCGCGCGCAACAGGCGGTGAATGTCAAAGAAATCCAGTCGCCGGATGTTGAGTTTTCGGGTTTGCATGCCGACCCGCGACACCAGTTTAAGCACCGGATCATCAAAGATCTGCTGGCCGAACCGATCCTCTCCCAACAGGGCCGTGATCCGCTGGCCCAGATCGACATAGGCAGGATCATCGCCCCGCGCGACCAGCGGCAACAGGTCCAGATCCCAGATCAGGCGCGACAGGGTGTTGAACAGCTCGCGCCGCAGGAACCGGGGGGCGACATCGGTTTGGGCTGCGTATCCGCGCATGTGCGCCATGCATTTTTCCAAAAGCTGGATTTGCAGACGGTGAATGAACAGGTCAGGCTTGGTCACCGAAATGGACCCGGCCCGACGCCGCCAGACGCGCACAGGCTTTGCCAGGCAGGCAATACGCTCGGCCGCGGTCACGGTTTGCAGAACGAACAGGCGGTCTTCGAATTTGGCCTGCGCCTCGTCGAACAACAGATCGCGCGCCACCAGAAAATCACGCCGATAGATCGACGACCAGGACGAGGTGATGAACTGCGCATGTTCCACCCCTTTGAGACCGGCGCCGGTCTTTTGCTGCGAGAACAGCTTTTTGTCGCGCGGCAACAGGGTCAATGCCGGTGACCCCACATTGCTGAGGCAGCAATTGGCATGGGTGATGTCGGCCCCGGTCTGTTCGGCAAAGGTCAGCTGCGCCGCCAGACCTTCGGCAAGGTAGTAGTCATCTGCGTCCAGAAAAGCGATTCGGCGGGCCTGCGTGGCCGCGATGCCGGTGTTTCGCGCAGATGACAGGCCCAGGTTTTCAGGATGGTGCAAAACCCGGACCGACGCGGGCAAACCCATGCGGTCAAAAGCCGCTTCGTCATAGACCGCCGGGTTGTCGTTGACGACGATGATTTCGGTATCGGGGATGCCTTGCGCCAGAATGGAATTCAGCGCGAGCCCGATATAGGCCGTTTCATTGTAAAACGGGACGATAACCGCCAGCCGGCTCTCTGACACAATGATCTGACCCGTCAGAGGCTTTCAGGATCATCGGTTTCGGGAGAGTCGGCTGACGCGGAAAATCCGGCCCCCAGCAAACCAAGCGCCGCCAGCAACACCATAAAAAGTTCCACCGCTGCATACCTTTCACCAAAACATTCCACAAACTTGAAGAAACTGCTCAGGCGTGTCAATCATGTCAAAAGACGCAGAAGACAATGCGTGCAGACTGATGAGTTTTTCATCCAAAATCGAAACAATACAGGCAGGCAGGACCGTTTCATGCAGCGCAATGTGCTTATCACCGGCTGCTCGTCGGGAATCGGGCTGGATGCCGCACGCGGCTTGCGGGCGCGGGGCTGGCGGGTGTTTGCCAGCTGCCGCCAGCAAGCCGATTGCGACCGGCTGATCGCCGAAGGGTTTGACAGCCCGCGGCTGGACTATGCCGATGAGGCCAGCATTGCGGCAGCGCTGGCGCAGGTGCTGGAGGCGACCGGCGGCACCTTGGACGCGCTGTATAACAACGGCGCCTTTGCCTGCCCCGGTGCGGTGGAGGATCTGCCGCGCGGGGCGCTACGCGAGATTTTCGAGACCAACCTGTTTGGCACCCATGACCTGACCCGGCGGGTGATTCCGGTAATGCGGGCGCAAGGCCATGGCCGGATCGTCAATTGCTCGTCGGTGCTGGGTCTGGTGGGCATGAAATGGCGCGGGGCCTATGTTTCGACCAAATTCGCGCTGGAAGGGCTGACCGATGTGCTGCGGATCGAGATGCAGGGCACCGGCATCCACATCAGCCTGATCGAGCCCGGCCCGGTGACCAGCCGGATCCGGGCCAATGCGATCCCGCATTTCGAGAAGTGGATCGATTGGGAAGCCTCGGCCCGCGCGCCGGAATACGCCAGCCTGCGCGGGCGGCTCTATGAAAGCCGGGGGCCGGACCGCTTTGAGTTGCCCGCGCAGGCGGTGACGAAAAAACTGATCCACGCGCTGGAAAGTCGCAGGCCGCGCGCGCGATACTATGTAACCACGCCGACCTATCTGATGGGGGCTTTGCGGCGCATTCTGCCGACCCGCACGCTGGACTGGCTGATCGCCAAGGGCTGAGGCGCCTGCGGTAAAAGGAGCCACCTCGGGGGGCATCGAGCCCCCGCTCGGTGGCGTTGCCACGGGATGCGGGACGTTTGCAGACAAGACTTCAGCGGAGCGCGGCTGTAAGGACGGACGCTCCGCGGGGAGTATTTTTTCAAGCAGCAAATGCAGGGAGCGGCTTTCTGGCATTGCTGCTTTGCAAATACTCCCCGCGGAGCGGCTCTGCCGTTGCCCCACCCGCGCAAATTTTGCCTTCGCTTTTGCCCGATTGACGCCTAAGTCATGCGGACAGGAAGGGGATACCCATGCTCAACGATCCGCTGTTCATTCTGGCTGCCGTGGCCAGCCTTGGGGTTCTGATCATTCTGATGATCGGGATCGGGGGCTTTGCCAAGGGCGGCGATTTCAACCGCAAACATGCCAACCGGCTGATGCGCTACCGGATCGCAGCGCAGGCTTTGGCGGTGCTGTTGATCGTGGGCTTCGCTTATCTGCGCAGCAAAGGGGGCTGAGGAATGGTTGTTCTGTCGAAGATATACACCAAGACCGGCGATGGCGGAGAAACCGCGCTGGGCAATGGCGCGCGCGTGGCCAAGCACAGCCTGCGGGTGTCGGCCTATGGCACGGTGGATGAGACCAATGCGACGGTCGGTCTGGCGCGGCTGCATGCCAGTGCAGAGATGGATGCAGCACTTGCCCGGATCTCGAACGATCTGTTCGATCTGGGCGCGGATCTGTGCACCCCCGACATGCACAAGGACAAAGACCTGACTTATACCCCGCTGCGGATGATCGACAGTCAGGTCACCCGGCTGGAGCAGGAGATTGACGTCTGGAACGCGCGGCTGACGCCGCTGCGCAGCTTTATCCTGCCGGGTGGCACGGCACTGGCCGCGCAGCTGCATCTGTGCCGCACCGTGTGCCGCCGGGCCGAGCGGTTGGTGGTGGAACTGGGCACATTGGAAGAGGTGAACGCCGAGGCGGTCAAATATCTGAACCGGCTGTCGGACTGGTTCTTTGTCGCCGGGCGGATCGCCAATGACGACGGCCGCGCCGATGTGCTCTGGGTGCCGGGCCTGACCCGCTGATCCGGGGCAACGTGGCGTTCCGGGCGCGCCTCGCGTCGATTTTGCACTGTTGTGGGCGGTAAAGACCCGATAGTTACCCATGCAGAGAGCTTGAACATATGGGAGATTTGCGTCGATGAAGGTGCTTGTGCCTGTCAAACGTGTGATCGACTACAACGTGAAGGTGCGCGTGAAAGCGGACGGTAGCGGTGTCGATCTGGCCAATGTGAAAATGTCGATGAACCCGTTCGACGAGATTGCCGTCGAAGAGGCGATCCGGTTGAAGGAAAAGGGCGTCGCGACCGAGATCGTCGTGGTCTCGATCGGCGTAAAGCAGTCTCAGGAAACGCTGCGCACAGCGCTGGCGATGGGGGCGGACCGCGCCATCCTGATCGAGGCGACCGACACCGTGCAGACCGACATCGAGCCTTTGGCCGTGGCCAAGCTGCTGGCAGCTGTGGTCAAGGAAGAGGGCCCCGGTCTGGTGCTGTGCGGCAAGCAGGCCATCGACAATGACATGAACGCCACCGGACAGATGCTTTCGGCGCTGCTCGGCTGGTCGCAGGCAACTTTTGCCAGCGAGCTGGTGATTGACGGCGACACGGCAAAGGTCACGCGCGAAGTGGACGGCGGGTTGCAGACGATTTCGGTCAAGATGCCGACGATTGTTACGGTCGACCTGCGCCTGAACGAGCCGCGCTATGCCAGCCTGCCCAATATCATGAAGGCCAAGGCCAAGCCGCTGGCCGCCAAGACCCCCGCCGATTACGGCGTGGATGTCACCCCGCGCCTGACGGTGGTGAAAACCGTGGAACCCGCAGGCCGCAAGGCCGGGATCAAGGTCGGGTCGGTGGATGAGCTGATTGCGAAACTCAAAGACGAAGCGGGGGTGATCTGATGGCTGTTCTCCTTCTGGCCGATGTGAATGACGGGCAGCTTGCCACCGATGCGGTTGCCAAGACTGTAACGGCGGTAAAATCGCTGGGCGATGTGCATATTCTGGTCGCGGGTCAGGGCGGTGAATCCGCTGCGGCCGAAGCGGCGAAACTGGACGGTGTGGCCCGCGTGCTGTTTGCAGGTGACCATGCCTATTGCCACGGGCTGGCGGAATCGACCGCGGCGCTGATCGTGTCTCTGGCGGGGGATTATTCCCACATTGCCGGGGCCTCGACCGCGTTTTGCAAGAATGTGATGCCGCGCGTGGCGGCACTCTTGGACGTGATGGTGCTGTCGGATGTGACGGCGGTGATTGACGCCGACACCTTCGAGCGCCCGATTTATGCGGGCAACGCGATCCAGACGGTGACATCGTCGGATGCAACCAAGGTGATGACCATCCGCACTGCCAACTTTACCGGCGTGGGCTCGGGTGGCTCCGTCGCGGTGGAGCCGGTGAGCGGCCCGGTGGAGGCGCTGTCGTCCTGGGTTGAGGACAAGGTGGCGTCCTCTGACCGGCCCGACCTGACCAGCGCCGGGATTGTGGTGTCGGGCGGGCGTGGCGTGGGGTCGGAAGAAGACTTCAAGCTGATCGAAGGGCTGGCCGACAAGCTGGGCGCTGCGGTTGGTGCCAGCCGCGCGGCGGTCGATTCGGGCTATGCGCCGAACGACTGGCAGGTGGGCCAGACCGGCAAGGTCGTGGCGCCGAAGCTGTATATTGCCGTCGGGATTTCCGGGGCGATCCAGCACCTTGCGGGGATGAAGGATTCCAAGGTGATCGTTGCGATCAACAAGGATGAGGAAGCGCCGATTTTCCAGGTGGCCGATTACGGGCTGGTCGGTGATCTGTTCACCCTGGTGCCCGAGTTGACGGAAAAGCTGTAAGCTGATCTCAAGATATACGGCAACGGGCGCCCCTGACCGGGCGCCCGTTTGCATTCAGAACAGGCGCTGCAGCTCTGGCCCCAGCTGGTCGGCAATCTGGCGATGCACGGCCGGGCCGGGCAGGCCCTGTGCTGCGGGCGCATCAAACGGCGCATAGGCCATTCCGGAGGTGCCGCGCAGCAACGCGTCAGGCGAGGCCACAACTTCGACGTAGCAGGTCACCTGCGCGCGCAGGACCGCTACCATTTCGGCATCGACCAGCAGCGGATCATGCGTCAGGTCCGACCGTCGCCCCGGCGAGGGCGGCGGGGTGTTGGCGACCCAGAGCAGCACGGTTTTGCATGGCAGCGAGGTGATCAGCGTTTTCATCCGCGTAACCCAGGCGGCGCGCAGTTCTTCGGCCAGAACCTCGAACCGGTTTTCTGAGACGGCTTGCAGCGTGCTGAGCATGTGGCGGGTAAAGCTGAATTCGGTGAAATCCACCTCGCGGTAGATGTTGCGCAGATAGGACGACGCACGCAGAAAGCGGTCATTGCGCCGGGCATGCACCGAATAGAACCGGTTTGTCAGGTTCTGCGCGCCAACGATCTGCACCACTGCCAGCCGTGCCCGCGAGGCGGTTTCAAGCACAGCGGAGTCTTTGAGATACAGATCCAGCCCGGCATTTACATAGCCCAGATTGACCATGCGCAACCCCGTCGCCGCCTCGATCAGCGCCGGATAGGGTTCCGGCACGAATTTGCCATAGGTTTCGGTGCCCCCCAGTGTCACCACATAGGGACGGTCCAGATCACGGCGCGGTCCGCGGAACAGCACGCGCGACATGCCATACCGGCATGGATAATAGTCGAGCGACCCGTCGCCCGGATATTCAAAAGCCATCACACCCACCACAGTTTAGTCACCCGTGATCAGCCTTTCCGATTCCCGTTACGAAACAGCTAACTTGCGCATTTGCAGAAAATGCTGCCTATCCGGTCGTGCGCTCTGGCGCTGCGACGCAGCGCTCTTGCCCCGCCGTGGCCCGCCGCATAAGGTTGGCGCGGACGACAGATAAGGAACTCTCAGATGGACATTCGCAGCGTGGGCGTGGTCGGAGCCGGACAGATGGGCAATGGGATTGCCCATGTTTTTGCGCTTGCCGGCTATGACGTTATTCTGACCGACGTGAATGAAGCCGCGCTGTCCAATGCCGTCGCCACCATCGACCGCAACATCGAACGCCAGGTCTCACGCGGGAAGGTCACTGCCGACGACAAGGCAGCGGCCATGGCCCGGATCACGACCACGCTGAAACTGGCCGAAGTCGGCCCCTGCGATCTGATCATCGAGGCCGCGACCGAGCGGGAAACGGTCAAACAGGCGATCTTTGACGACCTGCTGCCGCATCTGAAGCCGCATACGATTCTGACCTCGAACACTTCGTCGATCTCGATCACCCGGCTGGCCAGCCGCACCGACCGGCCGGAAAAATTCATGGGGTTCCACTTCATGAACCCGGTGCCGGTGATGCAGCTGGTGGAACTGATCCGGGGAATCGCGACCGATCAGGAAACCTGGGATGCAATGCATGCGGTGGTGCGCAAACTGGGCAAGACGGCGGCATCAGCCGAAGATTTTCCGGCCTTTATCGTCAACCGCATCCTGATGCCGATGATCAACGAGGCGGTTTATACGCTGTACGAGGGGGTTGGTTCGGTCAAGTCGATCGACGAATCCATGAAACTGGGGGCCAATCACCCGATGGGGCCGCTGGAACTGGCGGATTTTATCGGGCTGGATACCTGCCTTGCGATCATGAACGTGCTGCATGACGGGCTGGCGGATACCAAATACCGCCCCTGCCCGCTGTTGACCAAATATGTCGAGGCCGGGTGGCTGGGCCGCAAGACGCAGCGCGGGTTTTATGATTATCGCGGGGAAACCCCGGTTCCGACGCGCTGAACCGCCGCGATCTTTCATGGTAAGTTCGTCGGCGGCATTGTCGCCGTGTTGTCGGTCCTAGCGCCCCAGATCAAGCGTGTGCTGGCGCAGCCAGGCCAGAAATCCGCGCGGATTGCCTTCCCATTTGGTCAGCTCAGTGGCAGGGATGGCAGCGCCGATGAACGGGCGCTGCGGTTTGAACAGCGCGCGCTTGATCTCATACAGCAGCAGGCCCTGCCGCAGCGTGTCTGACAGCTTGTTCGCGATCAGGAACAGGCGGCTGTTCTGGCCGGTGAAATGCACCGGAACGATGGTCGCGCCCGAGCGCTGGATCATCTTGTGGGTGAAAACATTCCACTCCGCCTCCACCGCCGGGCCGAAAAAGCCTTCGGACATCGCGACTTTGCCCGCCGGGAACAGGATGATGACCCCGCCACGCTTCAGATGTTCCATCGTCAGATTGCGCATCACCAGCCCGGCCTCGCGCGCGTTTTCCTCATGCGGGAACGGCACCGGGATCATGAATTCCTCGACCTCGGGAATGCCGGTCAGCAGGGACCGGGTCAGGATCCTGAAGTCTGACCGCACCCGGTTGACAATTTCGGCCAGAATCATGCCATCGACCAGACCATGCGGGTGGTTCGAGACCACCACCACCGGCCCGGTCGGCGGAATATGCGCCACCTCTTCCGGTGGGGTGTCGATGCGAATGCCCATGTGACGCAGGGCCTTTGGCCAGAACGGCGAGCCAAACGGCGCTCCGGCGCGTTCAAATTCGCGGATCAGCCGCAGCAGGGTGATCTTGGCCGTCGCCCATTCAATGGCGCGGATTGCCCCGGCCTTGACCGGGTTGGAAAAACTGCCAGCATAGGACAGTCGGCGCATGTCATAGGGGCGATCGCGCGGAACGAGGTCTGTCCCGTCGCCGATGCGTGTGTCGATCTGCGGATGTTCTGTCACGATCCGTCGGCCTTTCTGCACCACCATGTGGCTCAGTAATCTTCCCCGAAGCGATTGGCCACCAGCGCGCAAAGTGCCTCTGCCAATGGGTCCGCCTCGGCCCCCGTGGTCCGCACTTCAATAGAGGTTCCGCGGGAGGCTGCCAACATCAAAAGCCCCATGATCGAGTCGCCAGAGACCGTCATGCCGTCTTTTGTGACCTGAGCCTGGGCATCAAATGCCTCGACCACTTCGACAAATTTGGCGCTGGCGCGGGCGTGAAGGCCCTTTTCGTTGATGATGGACAGCGTTTTATCAGCCAAATTCAGGCACCTCCGCCCAGATCCAGGCTGTTGATGTATTTGCGCCCTGCGTCCAGCGCTGCCGCAACGGCATCAGCCACCGGCACCTCACGCGATTTTGTCAGCTTGATCAGCATCGGCAGGTTTGCGCCGTAGATAATGCGCCGGTCCGGGCCGCAACAGGCCATCAGCGACAGGTTTGACGGCGATCCGCCGAACATATCGGTGACCACCACCACGCCCGCGCCCCGGTCCACCGCATCTGCCGCGCCACAGATTTCGGCCTGTTTGGCGGCGCGGTCGTGATCATCCTCGATCGAGATCGCGCGCATGGCAGATTGTGGGCCGACGACATGCTCGACCGCGGCGAGGTATTCGCGCGCCAGCCCTCCATGTGCCACGATCACGATTCCGATCACAGGCCGTCCATCCTTGTTGGTTGCGCACCCGGTCCCGCTGGCCCGGCAGCTGCCCGCCGTTCGAGTTCCCGATGTCGTTTTGACACCGCCCAGCCGTTATTCGCAAGGGTGTCAGCCATCATTTCCGCTACGGCAACCGATCTGTGTTGCCCCCCGGTACACCCAAACGCAATGCTGACATGCGACCGCCCCTCGGCCAGATGGGCCGGAAGGAGAAACGTGAGAATGTCGCTCAACTTTTGATAGAACTCTTCAAACCGGGCATCCTGATGAATGAAGTCCACCACCTGTGAGTCGCGGCCATCGTGGGCGCGCAGCGTGGCATCCCAGTGCGGATTGCGCAGGAACCGGCAGTCGAACACCATATCGACGCCGCGTGGGACACCGCGCTTGTAGCTGAAACTCTGCACCGAAACCGCAAGGCTTGGCCCCTGCCCCTGCCCAAACCAGCGCGTCACCTCGGCCTTGAGGCCGTGAACGGTCAGATCGGTGGTGTCGATCAGATGATCCGCCCGCGCCTTGATCGGGGCCAGCAGATCAATCTCACGTTCGACCCCTTCTTCGGGGCTGTCGCTGGGCGCGAGGGGGTGGCGGCGGCGGGTTTCGCTGTAGCGTTGCACCAGAACACCGGGCTGGCAGTCGATATACAGCACGCTGAGCTGCACGCCGGGATCGCGGGTCAGACGGTCGATCAGCTCGATCAGGTTGGAGGCGGCAAAGTCACGGTTGCGCACATCGAGGCCAAGCGCGATCGGCTGCACCGTCGGCGGCCCTTCGATCAGGCGGGGCACCAGCGTCAGCGGCAGGTTGTCGATCACCTCATAGCCCAGATCCTCCAGCGCATTGATCGCTGTAGAACGCCCGGCACCCGAAGGGCCGGTGACCAGAACCAGCTGATGGCCCTGCGGTTGAAGAGGAGCGGTTTCTGCCACGTTTCCCAGCCTGCTACCCACGTCGCCCATACAAAACATAGTGCCGGAGCGAAGAAGGAAAATGGGCCGAATTGCTGCCAAGTACAAGGGAAAGCGGCTGTCCCAATATGGTGATCGTGCGGTGATCGGGCAGACGCTCAGTCTCAACCCGGTCAAGATCGACCACCAGCGCAACAATCGCCTGCGGCAGAGGCGGGGCGTTGAGCAGCCCGACGCCGCGCGCCTCGATCATCCCGGCGATGGCGGGGGGGCAGGTGGCGATGATCTGCGCACCCTGCAAGGTCAGGATGGTCTGATCATCGGCCACCAGCCCGGCCCCGATGGCCATCAGTTGCAGGGCCAGCGCAGACTTGCCGCTGCCAGAGGCCCCGGTCAGCAGAATCGCCTGGCCGTCAAAGGCTATGGTGGTGGCGTGCAGGGTCAGCGGCGCCGTCATGGCGCGGCGTCACACTGGCAAGCCGACAATGAACCGCGCGCCCAGCGGATCAGAGGTGGCATCGGCATGGGTCGGGCGGATGTTTTCTGCCCAGATCACACCGCCATGCGCCTCGACGATCTGTTTGGAGATCGACAGCCCAAGGCCGGAGTTATTGCCGAACTGGCCCTGCGGACGTTCGGAGTAAAAGCGTTTGAACACTTTGGTCAGCGCCTGTTCGGGAATGCCGGGGCCGGTATCTTCGACCACGACCAGCACCCGGTTGTCGCGCTTGCGGGTCCAGACCCGCACCGCATCGCCCTCTTCGCAGAATGACACCGCGTTGGAGATCAGGTTGACAAACACCTGCGCCAACCGCGCCTCCAGCCCGGAAATCATGATCGGCTCGGCGGGGAAATCGGTGATCAGCTCGACGCCTTTTTCCCCGGCCTGCTGGCCCAGATAGTCGCACAGGTTGGTCAGGGTCTTGGTCAGGTTGAAATCTTCTTCCTGTTCCTTGACCAGCTCACTGTCGAGCCGCGAGGCGTTGGAGATGTCGCTGACCAGCCGGTCAAGCCGGCGCACATCATGATCAATCACGTCCAGCAGCCGGGTGCGCTGGTCATCACGTTTGGCCAGATGCATCGAGGCCACGGCAGAGCGCAGGCTGGCCAGCGGGTTCTTGATCTCATGGGCGACATCGGCGGCAAACTGTTCATTGGCGTCAATGCGGTCATACAGGGCGGCCACCATGCCGCGCACCGCCACCGACAGCCGCCCGATCTCATCCGGGCGACCGGCCAGATCGGGAATGCGGATGCGCCCCGGCTGCATCTTGCGCGCGTCGCGGTCGTGGCCCAGCTCTGCCGCCGCCGCCAGATCCGACAGCGGGTTGGCGATGGTCGAGGCCAGCACAAGGCTGAGACCAATCGACACCAAGAGCGCCAGCATGAACATTTGCAGGATCTGTTCCCGCTCATTGCGGACCAGCGCGTCAATCTCGCCTTCGGCGCTGATCAGCGCGACCACGCCCAGCACTTCGCCCGCCCGCTCCACCGGGCTGACCACGGAAAACAGCGCGCCACCTTCGGCGCCTTTGCCCAAGTTGATCGCAGTTTCCCCGGCAATGGCCCGGTCAAACAGCGCCCGGGCCAGACTTTCGGGATCGACACTGGCCCCACGCCCGCCGCCCGAGGAAAACAGCCGCGACGCCCCATCCCAGACCGCATTCAGAAAGCCGGTGATCACGGTGGACTGATCCTGCGGCATCTCTGCAGTCTGTCCGGTGGCGGTGCCGATCATGCGGGCATCCTTGTCAAAGACAAAGATAGAGGTGCCATCACTCAGGCTGACATTGCCGATAGACTGCGCAAAGGCACTGCCCGGCCCCATGTCAACCACGCCGGTCGCCGGCAGCCGCGCCTCGAACACATCGGCGATCAGCTTCACCTCGGTCACGAACCCCTGTTCGCGCTGTACCACAAGACTGTCGCGGAACGGGTTGAGGAACAGCACGCCCGCGACCAGCACCACCAGAGCCATCAGATTGAAAATGATGATCTTGCGCGCCAGCGGCGAGCGTTTCAGCGACAACAGCCCGCGTTTGCTGCGGGTCTCGCGCAGAGCGTCCTCGGTCCCCTCAGACGATACCCAATCCTCGCCCAAAAGGACGTTTGCGCCCTTTGCGGTGCGCGGATCCCGAAGGCCGGTCTGGGGCATCGCTGTCATGCTTCGTTGTAACGATAGCCAATGCCGTACAGCGTCTCGATGGCGGAAAACTCATCATCCACCGAGCGCATTTTCTTGCGCAAACGTTTGATATGACTGTCGATTGTGCGGTCATCGACATAGACCTGATCATCATAGGCCACGTCCATCAGCTGATCGCGCGATTTGACAAAGCCGGGACGCTGGGCCAGCGCCTGCAACAGCATGAATTCGGTGACGGTGAGCGAGACATCCAGCCCCTTCCACGACACCGAATGGCGCAACGGGTCCATCCGCAGATGGCCGCGTTCCATGATCTTGGTTTCTTCGGTCACCGCCACCTCGCCGGTGACTATGGCATCCTGACGCCGCAACAGGGCGCGGATCCGCTCCACCAGCAGACGTTGGCTGAACGGTTTCTTGACGTAGTCATCGGCGCCCATCCGCAGACCCAACACCTCGTCAATCTCGTCATCCTTGGAGGTGAGAAAGATCACCGGCATGCTGGTTTTCAGACGGATCCGCTGCAGCAGATCCATGCCATCCATGCGCGGCATCTTGATGTCGAGCACAGCCATGTCGGGCATGCGGCGCGTGAACGCATCATAGGCAGACTGGCCGTCGTTATAGGTCTCAACCTCGAAGCCTTCGGCTTCGAGTGTCATTGATACAGACGTCAGGATATTCCTGTCGTCGTCAACAAGGGCGATCCTTGCCATGATGTGCGTTTCCTTGTGACTGCCCGATACTCTTATTTTTCTATCATGATCTGTGGAACGGGTCACGGAATCAACAACGAACTGCGAATCACCCGGTTTTGGAGTCCCATCTGGCAAGAAAATTGCCAAGGAATGACTAATTTGCCTCACTTGCACAAAAGGACCAGAAATGGTTGCGCTAACCTGAAGATGGTTGCGCTAACTGCGCCAATGCGTCCTGTTCCGATGCGTCATCCCTATGTTATATGCGCGGTGTGGACACCCAATGGCCCTGGGCTGCCACCGGTATCCTATTGGCCTGGATACCGAATTCTGACCGAAATTCAGCCCGCGCCACTGCGTGGGCCACGGGAGCTTGCAGAATGAACCACGGACGCGTGAACCCCGATCAAACCCTCGACGCGCAAGGCATCACAGGTTTGGGCAACGTCTATTACAACCAGATCGAGCCTGCCCTTGTCGAAGCCGCCGTAGCGCGGGGCGAAGGGCGTCTGGGCAAAGGCGGTGCTTTCCTGTGCTCCACCGGCCAGTTTACCGGTCGTTCGCCCAAGGACAAATTTGTTGTCCGCACGCCATCGGTCGAAAAGACCATCTGGTGGGACAATAACGCGCCGATGACGCCCGAAGCTTACGCGGTTCTGAAAGCCGACATGCTGGCGCATCTGGCCGGGCGTGATCTGTTCGTGCAGGATCTGTATGCCGGGGCCGATCCGCTGCACCGGCTGGATGTGCGGGTGATCGCGGAGCTGGCCTGGCACGGGCTGTTCATCCGCCACCTGCTGCGCCGCCCGGCGCAGGACGAGCTGGACGGGTTCACCCCGGAATGGACCATCATCAACGTCCCCAGCTTCAAGGCCGATCCCGCCCGCCACGGCTGCCGTTCGGAAACCGTGATCGCGCTGAACTTTGACGAAAAGACCGTGCTGATCGCCAACACCGCCTATGCTGGTGAAAACAAGAAATCGGTGTTCACCATCCTCAACTACATCCTGCCCGGCAAGGGCGTGATGGCGATGCATTGCTCGGCCAACCATGCGATCGGCAATCCGGTCGATGCGGCGGTGTTCTTCGGCCTGTCCGGCACCGGCAAGACCACCCTGTCCGCTGCTCCCGACCGCACCCTGATCGGCGATGACGAACATGGCTGGTCCGACCGTGGCATCTTCAACTTCGAGGGTGGCTGCTACGCCAAGACCATCAACCTGGACCCCAAGGCCGAGCCGGAGATCTACGCCACCACCTCGCGCTTTGGCACTGTGGTCGAGAACATGGTCTATGATCCCGAAACGCTGGAGCTGGACTTTTCCGACAATTCGCTGACCGACAACACCCGCTGCGCCTATCCGCTCGACGCAATTTCGAACGCGTCCGATACCGGACTGGGCGGGCACCCGCGGCATGTGGTGATGCTGACCTGCGACGCCTTTGGCGTGCTGCCGCCGATTGCACGGCTGTCGCCGGCACAGGCGATGTATCACTTCCTGTCCGGCTTCACCTCCAAGGTGGCGGGCACCGAGCGCGGGATCACCGAGCCGACCCCGACGTTCTCGACCTGCTTCGGCGCGCCCTTCATGCCACGCCGCCCCGAGGTTTACGGCAAGCTGTTGCAGGAAAAGATCCTGAAACAAGGCGCGACCTGCTGGCTGGTCAACACCGGCTGGACCGGCGGCGCTTACGGCACTGGCAAGCGGATGCCGATCAAGGCGACCCGCGCTCTGCTGACGGCCGCGCTCGACGGCTCGCTGGCGGGCGTTGAGTTCCGCCGCGATCCGAACTTTGGCTTCGAGGTGCCGGTGGCGCTGGCTGGCGTCGACGCCACCCTGCTCAACCCGCGCGCCACCTGGGCCGATACCGCCGCCTATGATGCGCAGGCCCAGAAACTGGTCGACATGTTCTCAAAGAACTTCGGCCAATACGTGCCCTACATCGACGACGACATCAAAGCCGCCGCCATCGGCTGATCCGGCCAGACCAAAGCAAGCGCCCGCGTGTCCCGCACGCGGGCGCTTTGCATTTGCTGCTTTCAAAATACTCCCGCGCGGAGCGCGTCCGCCCTAGGCCACCAGCGCCTGCAGCACCAGATTGAGCCCGGTCACCACCAGCAGCGCCTGCGTCCAGCGCCGGAACCGCGCCTGCGGCAGCCGGTCCTGCAAACGGTAGCCCAGAACCATGCCGATCTGCGCCGGCACCACCAGCGCGGCTGAAAACGCCAGTGTCTGCGCATTGGCCAGCCCGGTGCCAAGATGCGCGACCAGTAATGCCACCGCCCCGATCAGGAACACCACGCCTTGCGCCCGGATCGCCTCCAGCTTGGGCGCGTTGACCGAAAGCAGATAGACCAGCAGCGGCGGCCCCCAGATGCCCGAGACACCGCCATAAAGGCCCCCGATCACCCCCACCCCCCATTCCGCCCGGTTGCGATGCTCCAGCCGCAGGGCCAGCGGCACGCCCGCCAGTTGCAGCGCCGCAAAAGCGGTGACCGGCACACCCAGCAGCAGCAGATAGGCCACGCGCGGGATCAGATCGAAAAACTGCGCCGCAATCGCGATGAACACCACCGTCCCGATCAGAAACCGCCGGTATTGCCAGGCGGTGGCCTGTGCCGGGCCACCCCCCTGACGAAAGGCCTGGCTGAGGTTGGTGAACAGTGTCGGCAGGATCAGCCCGGCCAGCGCCACCTCGGGCGGCAGAAAGGCAGAAAACGCCGAAATCATGATCAGCGGCATGGCAAAGCCAACCGCGCCTTTCACAAATCCGGCAAAAAGGGTTACCGTCACAGCGGCAATCAGCGGCCACACGCCCTGCCCCGCAGACACAGAAAGGATCATGTTTTCAATCATGCGCCCTGCATCGCGCGCGGCGCAGGAAATGAAAACCCCTTGGGGAACTTTGGCGGAAACTTGTGTCGGACAGACCGCGGCGGCAATTCGCCTGCGACACTTTCGGTCACTTGACCCGGTTTATGTTGAAATTAAGTTGCGCTGCACTTGCAAAGTGATTAGCTCCAATGCACTCGCAGAATCCAAGGACAGGAATCGCGCCATGGCCCACGACGGACAAACCCTCCCCCCCTCGCCCCTGCTCACCGGGCTTCTTGACCTCACCGCGCAGGCCCTGCCCGAGGCAGAGGCCCTGTTCACCCATGGGCGGGAGAATTTGCGGGCTTTGGTGACGGTTGGCGGCAAAGTGTCCGCCCCCGCGATGGAGGCGCACCAGTATGCAGCGCATGCGCTGTCCTGGCTGGCGACCTATACCGAGGCCCTGCGCCAGATGCAGGCTTGGGCGCTCCGCCTGCAAGCGGACGGCAAGTTCGGCGAGATGGAGGGGCTGATCCTGCAGATCGCCTATGGCGAGTATCTGAGCCAGATCCACGGCGGCATCCCGATGAGCCAGGGCGAAATCGCCCGGTTGCAGGATCTGGACCTCACACCTGCATGGGGGCCTGCGGCGCAACGGCTGATGGCACAGGGCAACACCGCCGCCGCCCGCGCGGCGCTGGTGCCGCTGATGCGCGATGGCCGCGCCAATGCCACCTTTGGCGCGACGGGCCTTGATGACGAGTTAGAGATGATCCGCGACCAGTTCCGCCGCTTTGCCGCCGAACAGGTCGCGCCGTTCGCGCATGAGTGGCATCTGAAGGACGAGCTGATCCCGATGTCGGTGATCGACCAGCTGGCGGAAATGGGCGTGTTCGGCCTGACCATTCCCGAGGAGTTCGGCGGCTTTGGTCTGTCCAAGGCCAGCATGGTGGTGGTGTCGGAAGAGCTGTCGCGCGGCTATATCGGCGTGGGCTCACTCGGCACCCGCTCCGAGATCGCGGCGGAGCTGATCCTGTGCGGCGGCACGCCTGCGCAAAAGGCCCAGTGGTTGCCGAAACTGGCCAGCGGGGAGATCCTGCCGACGGCGGTGTTCACCGAACCCAACACCGGGTCGGACCTCGGGTCGCTGCGCACCCGCGCCCGGCGCGAGGGCGAGGATTGGACCATCACCGGCAACAAGACCTGGATCACCCATGCCGCCCGGACCCATGTGATGACGGTGCTCGCGCGCTCTGTCGATGCCACCTCTGATTATCGCGGGCTGTCGATGTTTCTGGCCGAAAAGACCCCCGGCACCGATGAGGCCCCGTTTGTCGATCCCGGCCTGTCGGGCGGCGAGATCGAGGTGCTGGGATATCGCGGCATGAAGGAATACACCGTCAACTTTGACGACTTCAAGGTGAAGGGCGACAACCTTCTTGGCGGGGTCGAGGGGCAAGGGTTCAAGCAGCTGATGCAGACCTTTGAATCCGCCCGCATCCAGACCGCCGCCCGCGCCATCGGCGTGGCGCAGAACGCGCTTGATGTGGGGATGAGCTATGCGGAGGACCGCAAGCAGTTCGGCAAGGCCCTGATCGAGTTCCCGCGCGTGGCGGGGAAGCTGGCCATGATGGCGGTGGAGATCATGGTGGCGCGGCAGCTGACCTATTTCAGCGCCTGGCAAAAGGACCATGACAAGCGCTGCGATCTGGAGGCCGGGATGGCCAAACTGCTGGGCGCGCGGGTGGCCTGGGCGGCGGCGGACAATGCGCTGCAGATCCATGGCGGCAACGGCTTTGCGCTGGAGTATCAGATCAGCCGCATCCTGTGCGATGCCCGCATCCTCAACATCTTTGAGGGCGCAGCCGAGATTCAGGCGCAGGTGATTGCGCGGCGGCTGCTGGACTGACTGGAGCAGGATGTAACACAGGGGGTCAGGGTATAGAATCGTTTTATATCAATACCTTGACCCTGCCGTTTTTACAGATTTTTAACCTTTGCTCCCGCAGCAACGGGCCTTTTTTTGAGTATTTTGCCAGGATGAAATCAAAAGCGCAGCGCTTTGCCCATTCATCCTGGCAAAAATACTCATCTTGCTGCCCCTGACCACAGCTGCTGCGCCGGGGCGGTCAGGCGGGTTGGCCGCGCGACGGGCGGGGCACGCCGAGCCGGGGGTGCAGACGGCCCGAGATGGCCCATGCCAGCAAAAGCCCCGCGCCAGAAGCGGCGAAGATGCCGGTCAGGGGGGCGACCAGCAGCACCAGCCAGGCCGCACCCGGCGTCAGGATGCCTGACACATCGCGAAAACTGGAATAGACTGCCGACATCTCCGTGCGCTCCGACGGTTTGACCGCCATCAGGAACGGCAGGCCGCCAACGATGTCGAGCAGCACCAGAAACACCGCAGCCGCCATGCAGCATAGCACCGTGGCCCAAGGCAGCGGCGAGACCAGTGCGGCGGCCACGAACAGCAGACCGCAGGTTCCAAAGGCAAAGCGCACCGTGCGGCGGACCGAGGCTGCACGGGCAAAGCGCAGCAACAGCGGCGAGGCGAACAGCAGCGCGTTGGACAGCGACAGGGCAACACCGCCGACCTTGTCGCCCAAGCCAGCCTCGATGCAGAAGATCGGCAGATAGACCACATAAACCCACCAGCCGCAGGAGCGCATCACCGCAAACAACCAGCCAGCGATCAGGCGCGGTTGGGCAAAGAACCGGCCCAGATAGGCCAGCGGGTTGGCGGCGGGGCCGCGTGCACGGGTGATCTGTTTGCCATTGCCCAGTCGCAGCACCCAGAACGCCGCCAGAAGCAGCACCGCAAACACCCCCGCCACGATAAAGGGCAAGGGTGCCCAGAGACTGCGCAGCCAGACGCCCAGCAGCGGCCCGACCGCCCATGGCCCGGCCGAGAACACCATCTGCAACGATTGGCTGCGGCCCAGATTCTGGCGGTCGATATAGTCGAGAATATAGGCGTTCAGGCAGACAAAGGTGGTCGCCGTCGCCATGGCAAGGCAGGTCAGCGCGACAGGCATCAGCGCAGCGCTGCCTGCAATCGCCAATGTCATGCCGACAAAGTAAAGGCCGCACCCCAGCGTATACATCCAGCGCCGGGGAATGTGGCGGGTGGCCCATGGCACCATCAGCCCCCAGATCATCGACACGATTCCGGCCACGAAGTAAGCCGATGATGTGGATTCGGCGCTGCCAAGCGCGTCGTAGACCGCCAACGGCATCGCCGAGACCAGCATGCCACGCACCGCCGATTCCAGTCCCGTCAGCATGGCAAAGCTTTCGATCCTTGGGGTCGGCGCGTGTTTCAGGTGGAGGGGGATATATCTGTTGGCCATCTCATCTCTCGCCCGCCATCTGCCCAAGTTTTGGGCGGCGGGTCTGATCTGACCGCGACATTTGGCGTCGTTTGTCTGCTGCGGGCAGATTTAGCCGTTGGCGCGCGCCAGCCGGGCAAGCAGGCGGTTGCGGGATTCGGGCAAGGCGGATGGCCGCGTGTCCGACGCCAGTTCGCGGGCGAGGAAATGGCCGGTGATGGCAAGGGCTTGCGCCACCTCGGCCGGGGTCGCAGGCCCCTGCCCCATCAGCGCCTGTGGCAGCGGCAGCAGTTTCGGGGCCCAGTCGCCAGCCGCGTTGCGCGAGACGGCACGGCCGGTGCGCGGGCTGACGAAAGCCAGATCGTCGCGCTGTCCGGTCACCGCACAGCGCGAGAGATCAAGGCCAAAGCCGATCTCGTCCAGCAGCAGCATCTCCCAGCGCAGGTAATCACCTACCCAGTCGGTGCCGCCCGCCATGGCATCCATCAGCGACAGGGTGCGGGCGTAGAGCAGCGGATGCGGGTCGCGTTCGGGCAGGCTGATATGCAGCATCGCGCAGGCAGCGGTGAGGCCCGCGAGCGCCAGCGGGCTTTCCAGCACAGCCGCGCGCGATTTTAAGGGTTCGGCCAGAAATGCCCCGATCTGGTCATTGAGCCGAGCGCGCCAAGTCAGGTCAAGCTGTGCGCCCGGTTGCAGCAGGGGCGCGCGTTTGCGCGAGGCGCCGCCCCGGACCACGCCCAAATGGCGGCCATGGCCGCTGGTAAACACCTCGATGATCGCGGAGCCTTCGCCATGCGGGCGCATGGAAAGAAGGATGCCGTCTTCGCGCCAGTCCATCGGCTGATCTTTGCAGGCGGGACGGGCGGCTTGCAAGCCGGTCTCAGGCCGAGAGGCCGTCTTCGTCCAAGAGGGTGCGGCCGGCCTTGTGTTCCAGCTCGATCACCCAGAGGTCAGGGTCGCGCTGCCCGGCGCGGGTCAGAGCCGCGTCAACCTCGCGCTCCGACCCCTCGGCCATCAGCCGCCAGAGCCGTGTGCCGGTGGTCAGGTCATAGCCGCGCTCGAACGCGCGGGCGGTGCCGTCCAGAAGCGCGACCTTGACCAGCACGGTGCCTGCGGTGGGGTCGCCCTTGCGGGTGACATAGGCCGGAATATCGGCGAGGCGCAGACGGTTGAGATAGGCCGAAACCCAGAGGTCGGCCTTGAGCCGGATGTCAGCAGGCACCATCAGTCCCCGTCTTTGAAGTCCAGCCCCATTTCAGAATAGCGCTCAGGCTCGTCCAGCCAGTTCGGGCGGACCTTGACCTGCAGGAACAGGTGGACGGTGCGGCCGAGAAATTCCGAGATGTCGGCGCGGGAGGCAGAGCCGATGGATTTGATCGTCTCGCCCTTGTTGCCCAGCACGATGCCTTTGTGGCCGTCGCGCATGACATAGATGATCTGGTCGATGCGGGTCGATCCGTCGGGCTTGTCCTCCCACTTTTCAGTCTCGACCGTGAGCTGGTAAGGCAGTTCTTCGTGCAGGCGCAGGGTCAGCTTTTCGCGGGTCATTTCGGCGGCGATCATCCGCATCGGCAGATCAGCGATCTGGTCTTCGGGATAGAACCACGGCCCCTCGGGGATCTGACCCGCCAGCCATTCGCGCAGGTCTTTGACGCCGTAGCCTTTTTCAGCGCTGATCATGAAGGTTTTGGCAAAGGGAAAGGCCTCGTTCAGCTTTTCGGCCAATGCGAGCAGCACTTCGGCCTGCACCCGGTCGATCTTGTTGATGGCCAGCGCCACCGGCTGGCCCTGCGGCATCTCATCACGCATCCGGTCGATGATGGCGGACACGCCTTCGGTCATGCCGCGATGCGCCTCGATCATCAGCACAATGACATCGGCATCAGATGCGCCGCCCCAGGCGGCTTTGACCATGGCGCGGTCCAGACGGCGGCGCGGGCGGAACAGGCCGGGGGTGTCGACAAAGACGATCTGCGAGACGCCCTCGATCGCGACACCCCGGATCCGGGTGCGGGTGGTCTGCACCTTATGCGTCACGATCGAGACCTTGGCCCCGACCATGCGGTTCAAGAGGGTGGATTTGCCGGCATTGGGTTCGCCGATCAGCGCGACAAAGCCGGCGCGGGTGGTGTCTGTCATGTCTCTTGCTCCAGCCTGGCCAGCAAAGCGCGGGCGGCCTGTTGTTCGGCGATGCGTTTGGAGCCTGCGCGGGCGGTTTCGCGCGCGCCGTTGTCCAGGGTCACTTCGACGGTGAAAATCGGTTGATGGTCGGGGCCGGTGCGTCCGGTCTGTGTATAGCACGGCGGGGTCATGCCGCGGGCTTGCGCCCATTCCTGCAGGGCGGTCTTGGGGTCGCGGGCGTCGTGGTCCACCGCGCCGATCCGGTCGGCCCAGAGCCGCAGCACCAGCGCGCGGGCGGCATCGAACCCGCCGTCCAGATAGACGGCGGCAATCAGCGCCTCCATCGCGTCGCCCAAGAGCGCCTCTTTGCGGCGGCCACCGGAGAGCATCTCAGAGCGGCCCAGCTTCATCACCTCGCCCAGACCGATGGCGCGGGCGACATCGGCGCAGGTCTCCTTGCGCACCATCGCGTTGAAGCGCGGGGCCAGCTGCCCCTCGGTCGCGACCACATCGGCGCCCAGCAGCGCCTCGGCCATCACAAGGCCCAGAACTCGGTCGCCCAGAAACTCCAGCCGCTGGTTGTCGGGCCGGGTCTGCGACGAGAGCGAGGCATGGGTCACCGCGCGGACCAGCAGCTCGGGCGTGTGGAACGTGTGCCCGATCCGGCCTTCAAAGGCCTTTAGGTCCGCAGCCAGCCTCATTCCACCGCCTTGAAGAAACGATCCGAACGCCAGGTCCAGAAATACAGCATCGAGCGGCCGGCGGAGGAGAACATGATCCGGTCGGCGCGGCCGATCAGGTGGTCGGCGGGCACAAAGCCCACGCCGCCGACGGCCTGCACAAAGCGGCTGTCCTGGCTGTTGTCGCGGTTGTCGCCCATGAAGAAGTAATGCCCCGCAGGCACGGTGAACACATCGGTGTTGTCGCCCGCGCCATTGGTGTCGATGTTGAGCACGTCATGGGTGCGCCCGCCCGGCAGGGTTTCGCGCGATTTCGACTTGGTGCAGATGTCGCCCTGACCCACCGGGCCGTTTTCACAGCGCGGCAGCTGGCCCATCGGCCCCTGCTGCTCATAAAGCTCGCTGAACTGGCCCGCCGCTTCCTGCGGCACCGCTGTGCCGTTCAGATAGACCACGCCCGCGCGCATCTGCACGGTATCCCCCGGCAGGCCGATCAGACGCTTGATGAAATCCGATCCGTTGACCGGGTGGCGGAACACCACCACATCGCCGCGCTCGGGCTCGCTGAAGAACAGGCGGCCATCAAACGGGCAGGCCGAGAACGGGCAGGAATAGCGGCTGTAGCCATAAGCCATCTTGTTGACGAACAGAAAGTCGCCGATCAGCAGCGTGTCTTTCATGCTGCCCGAGGGAATCCAGAACGGCTGAAAAAACAAGGTGCGGAACACGCCTGCAATCAACAATGCATAGACCACTGTCTTGATCGTCTCGACGATGCCGCCGTCGTTTTTTGCCGTGCTGGCCATGCCATATCCACCTTGCTGCTCTTCGGGCCGCTACATGCGCCCTGCGCCTGCGCGAGTCAAGTTCGCCCCGGCCCGGCGGCGTCTGCGGGCAGCGCTGCCAGCGGGCGCGCCTCGATCACCACAAAGGCCTGCGCCCAGGGGTGATCATCGGTCAGGGTCACATGGATCACTGCCTCGTGCCCCGCAGGGGTCATGGCCTGCAACCGCTCGGCGGCCCAGCCGGTGACATGCATCACCGGCTGGCCGGTGGGCAGATTGGTCACCGCCATGTCTTTCCAGGCAATGCCCATGCGCAGGCCGGTGCCCAAGGCCTTGGAACAGGCCTCTTTCGCGGCCCAGCGTTTGGCATAGGTGGCGGCCACGCCATGCGGGCGGCTGGCGGCCTTGCGCTGTTCATGCTCGGTGAACACGCGGGCCAGGAAGCGGTCGCCAAACCGCGCCAGGGTGGCCTCGATACGCTCGATATTGGCCAGATCGCTGCCGATGCCCAAAATCATCGTGAGCCCTTCATCATCGCGCTATTCCAGACTGCCGCTGATCGCACCGCTGGCCTGATTGATGGTGACCAGCAGCCGCGTGTCGGTGAAGACATCGCCCTCGGACCAGCGCTTGGCGGGCAGGCTGACGGTCAGTCCGGTCGCCGGGTCATAGCTGGCCGTGGCTCCAACAACCGACAGCCCGGCAAAGCCGAAGCTGCCGTCAGCCGACATCACCCGGCACTGACGCTCGCCCAACTCGCTGCGGGGCGGCGACAGGATCAGCAGGTGATAGGCCCCGGCGGCGGGTTCGAGCACATCCATCACCGCCAGCCTGACCGCGCCATTGGCAAAGGTGGCGGTGTTGGCGGCCCACGGCTCGGCAATCGCCTGCGCTGCGGCGCGCCAGTCACACTCCGCCACATCCTGCGCCGCGACCGGCAAGGCCAGCATCAGCGACCATACCGCTGCCGCGCCGGTCACCCGCATGGCGCGGCTCTGCAGATTGCTGCTTTCCAAATACTCATCTTTTCGCGATCCGCCCCGCGCGCCCCGCTCACAGCCCTCGCGCCGCGTCCATCAGACGGCGCATTTCGCTGATCGCCGGGCCAAGGCCGATGAACACCGCCTCGCCGATCAGGAAATGGCCGATGTTCAGCTCGACCACCTGCGGGATGGCGGCGATGGGGGCGACGTTGTCATAGGTCAGGCCATGACCAGCATGCACCTCCAGCCCCAGTGATTGCGCCAGCGCAGCCCCCCGGCGCAAGGCGTCGAGCTCGGCTTCGGCCTCGCCCATCCGGCCCTCGGCGTGGAGGTCCGAGTAATGGCCAGTGTGCAACTCGACCACAGCGGCACCGATACGGGCTGCGGATTCGATCTGGCGGGCATCATGGCCGATGAACAGGCTGACCCGCGCGCCTGCGTCGCGCAGGGGCGTGATGAAACTGGCCAAACGGGCCGCGTCGCCTGCCACGTCAAGCCCGCCCTCGGTGGTGCGTTCCTCGCGGCGTTCGGGGACCAGACAGACGGCATGCGGTTTTGTCGCCAGGCAGATCGCCTGCATCTCGGCGGTGGCGCCGCATTCAAAGTTCAGCGGGATGCCGATACCTGCTTTCAGCGCGACCATGTCGGCGTCGCGGATGTGGCGGCGGTCTTCGCGCAGATGGGCGGTGATGCCGTCGGCCCCTGCCGCCTCGGCCAGCAGAGCGGCGCGCAGCGGGTCGGGCCAGACGGTGCCGCGCGCGTTGCGCAGGGTGGCCACGTGGTCGATGTTGATCCCGAGCCGCAATTTGCCAGTCTGTGTCATGGCCCCGTCCTTTATATCAGCGTCCCTGTGTCTTCGGTGCCGAGATTACGGCGCGGGTGGGGGGAGGTCATCCCCTTCTTTTGTACCCAACACAGGTGTTTTGGCTGCGTCCCGTGGCAAGGCAAGCGCCGCCAGCTTTTCGCGCAGCAAGAGCCGCTTGTCGCTGCGTTCCTTGAACTTGGCGGCGCGGGCCTTCTGATAGGCTTCGACCAGCGGGATGGTGATGTAGTAGCAGATCAGGCTGAGCAGGATGCCCGGCCCCAGCGCGCCGATGAAATAGGGCAGGTAGATATCGGACCAGAACTGCGCCAGCCCGTCCCAGTGCATGGTTTCGGGGCCAAAGATCGCCAGGAAGTTGTGCCAGAGCTCCGCACCGGCGCGGGCAAAGCCATCGCCGATCGCCTCGGCGCTCAGCGGGGTGTCGATGCCCAGCATCCAGTGGCCAAGGCTGATCGCCCCCACCGCAAAGAAAGGTGTGGTGATCGGGTTGGAGTTGAAGGTAGCCAGCAGGGCGGCCAGAACATTGCCGCGCATCGCCCATGCAAGACCCCAGGCGCCAAGGAACTGGAGGCCGGGCAAGGGCAGAAAGCCGATCAGGCTGCCCGCGAACACGCCGCGCGCGATGCGGTGCGGGCGGTCTGGCAGGCGTCGCATACGGTGGATCACATATTGGGTCGCACGGCGAAACCCCCCGGTCGGGTAGAACATCTCCCGTACCCAAGCCAGCCAGCCCCGCCGGTCGCGCCTTTTGAAAACCACGTTCTTCCTCGCTCAGGCCGGTGCCGCGCCGGAGAACGGCGGAGGGCTTGGCCAGACATGTGCCGGAATACATGACTTGGCAATGACTGGCACGTCAGAAAATGCCTGCGGCGGACAGGGTTTCGTGAAGATTGTGCAGAGGCCTGGGACAATCGGTCGCGGCATCAGCTTTCCCCGGCGGGGCTGTCATCGGCTGCAGAGCGCGCACGCAACCGTGCGGCGGCGCGTTCGCGCAACGCTTCGGCCCGCTCGCGGCGCTTTTTCTGGCGCAGCTTCTGATAACCAAGGATGATCGGCAGGCTGATATAATAACATGCGGTGGCCGAAATGAGGCCGGGGAGGATGCCGCCGACCAGATAGGGTTTGAACAACCCGTAATAGAAGTGCCGCAACTGACCCCATTGGGTCGGGGTGTCGGTAAAAATGGCGACAATATTCGCCCAGATCTCGCCCCCGGCATTGGTAAAGGCCGACAGGATCAGCCGCGCCGGCACAGCATCCACCCCGGTGCCCAGAATCCAGTGCCCGAGCTGAACCGAGCTGACCGCGATGAGGGGAAAGGTGATCGGGTTGCCGAAAAACGTCGCAAAGATTGCGGCGATCATATTGCCGCGCATCAGGAATGCCATCAGGGCCGAGGCAAAGAAATGCAGGCCGAACAAAGGGGTAAACGAGATGAACACCCCGGCAAAGATGCCCCGCGCGATGCGGTGCGGCGGGTCGGGAAGACGGGTCAGACGATGCCAGACGTAATACGCCGCGCGCAGCCATCCGCCTTGCGGATAGACCAGGGCCTTGAGCCGATCTGGCCATGACCTCTTGTTGCGGCGACGAAACACCACCGTTCTGCTCCCTTTTCCCTCATCTTCCGCACATTTGCGCGGTTGCCCTATGGCTTGCGGGTTTTATCTCGATATCGCGACACCTGCGCAACATCGGTTTCAGCCTCAAGCGCTGTCATCACCATATGCAGATGTTCGACATCGCGAAGATCAACATCGACAATCAGACGATAAAAGTCTGGCTTGCGGTCTGTAAACCTCAGATCAGAGATATTGGCACGCTGCTCGCCAATCAAGGTGCAGATGCGGCCAAGAACGCCGGCATCATTCGCAATCGTCATTTCCATCGTCACGGTGTGTACGGCGGCATGGCGGCCAGAGTGCCAGGCCAGATCGACCCAACGCTCGGTCTGTTCCTCGAACTCCTCCAGCGCGGGGCAGTCGATGGAATGGGCCACCACGCCCTTGCCGCGATAGGTGATGCCGACAATCCGTTCGCCTGGCACCGGCTGGCAGCAGGGCGCACGGCGAAAGGTCTGATCATCGGACAGGCCCAGCACCGGGCGTGTGGCATCGACCACATCCAGATCGGCGCGGGCCAGTTCGGGGTACAGCGTTTCGACCACCCGACGCGCGGTCAGTTCTGCCGAGCCAAGCCGGGCCAGCAGATCTTCCTGATCGTTCAGACCCAGCATCTTGGCGGCAGTGCGCAGGGCCTTTTCCGATGCCTTCTTGCCGACGTGATCAAAGGCGGCGCGCGCCAGTTCCTGCCCCAGCTTGATAAAGCGGCCCCGGTCTTCTTCGCGCAGCGATTTGCGGATCGCGGCCTTGGCGCGGCCCGTGGTCACGATGTCGATCCAGCTGGACTGAGGGCGCTGGCCTTCGGCGGTAATGATCTCGACCGACTGACCGTTCTTCAGCCGGGTCCAGAGCGGCACGCGGATGCCATCGACCTTGGCCGAAACGCAGGAATTACCGATGCGGGTGTGGATCGAATAGGCGTAATCCAGCGGGGTCGCCCCGCGCGGCAGCTGCACCACATCGCCCTTTGGCGTGAAGCAGAACACCTGATCGGAATACATCTCAAGCTTGACGTGTTCGAGAAACTCGTCGTGATTGCCTTCGTCAAAGCGTTCGGTCATCGACGCGATCCACTTGCCCGGATCAATGGCAAAGGGGTTTTGCGCACGCACGCCTTCGCGGTAAGACCAGTGGGCCGCGACGCCCGCTTCGGCCACTTCGTGCATTTCGCGGGTACGGATCTGCACCTCGACCCGTTTGCCGTCGCGACCTGAAACGGTGGTGTGGATCGAGCGGTAGCCGTTGGATTTGGGCTGGCTGATATAGTCCTTGAACCGGCCCGGCACCGAGCGCCAGCGCTGGTGGATCACGCCGAGGATGCGGTAGCAATCGGCCACCGAGTTGCAGATGATGCGAAAGCCGTAGATGTCGGACAGGCGGGAAAACGCCAGATCCTTTTCCTGCATCTTGCGCCAGATCGAATAGGGTTTCTTGGCGCGCCCGTAAACCGTCGCCTCCAGATCCACCTTTTCCAGCTCGTGGCGGATGTCGGCGGTGATCTTGTGAACCACGTCACCGGCTTCGCGTTGCAGGGTCAGAAAGCGACGGATGATGGAGTTGCGCGCATCGGGGTTGAGCACCTTGAAGGACAGATCCTCCAGTTCCTCACGCATCCATTGCATGCCCATGCGCCCGGCGAGGGGGGCATAGATTTCCATGGTTTCGCGGGCCTTCTGCGCCTGCTTTTCCACCCGCATGCTTTTGATCGTGCGCATGTTGTGCAGGCGGTCGGCGAGTTTGACCAGAATCACCCGCAGATCTTTTGACATCGCCATGAACAGCTTGCGGAAGTTTTCCGCCTGCTGGGTTTCGGTGCTGGAGAGTTGCAGGTTGGTCAGCTTGGTCACGCCATCGACCAGTTCGGCCACCTCTTGCCCGAACTGACGCTCGACCTCGGAATAGGTGGATTTGGTGTCTTCGATGGTGTCGTGCAGCAGCGCGGTCACGATCGAGGCATCATCCAGCCGCTGTTCGGTCAGGATGGCGGCGACGGCGACGGGATGGGTGAAATAGGGCTCACCCGATTTGCGCATCTGCCCTTCGTGCATCTGCATCCCGTACGCGTAGGCGCGGCGGATCAGATCAGCGTTGGTGCGCGGATTGTAATTCCGGACAAGGGCGATGAGGTCTTCTACGTCGATCATCATCGCCCCTGAAGCGGGGTTCCCCCCGGATTAGAGTTCGCCCTGTGCTTCCATCAGGGCGCGCAGCAGCTTTTCTTCGGACATGTCGTCCTGCATCGGACGGTCAATCTCGCCCGACATCAGCAGGGCCATCTGATCATCTTCGGGCTCATCAACCTCGATCTGGGTCTGATGGCTTTCGATCATCCGCTCGCGCAGCGATTCTGCCGACTGGGTTTCATCGGCGATCTCGCGCAGGGCGACGACCGGATTCTTGTCATTGTCGCGATCAATGGTCAGAGGCGAGCCGGACTGGATTTCGCGCGCCCGGTGGGCGGCGAGCATCACCAGTTCGAACCGATTCGGAACCTTGTCAACGCAGTCTTCAACCGTCACGCGGGCCATGGACGACTCCAGTAGGTCTTGGGGGCATGGAAAGTGAGTGTTTACGCGCGATGCCGGGCCTTGACAACCCCGGATTCCGGGGTGGGTCAGGAAAGCGCCTGCACCTCGGCGCGATCTGCGGCCGGAAGTGCGGCCAGCATCTGCGCAACACTGCGCTGCAACAGCGGGTGAACCCAGTCCGGCGCAACCTCGGCCAGCGGCACCAGCACAAAGGCCCGGTCCTGAAGCCTCGGGTGCGGCAGGATCAGCTCGGTTGGCGTCAGGCGGACCTGCTGGTCCGGGGGCAGGTCGCGCCACTGGGTCTGGGTGAGGACGTCAGGCAGGACCAGATCGCCGAACGCCAGCAGGTCAATATCCAGCGTGCGCATCCCCCAGCGGGTATCCCGGCTGCGGCCAAAGCGGGATTCGACCGCGTGCAGGTGCTGCAAGAGGGCCTGCGGCGTGACCGAAGGTGCCAGTTCCAGCACCGCTGCCGCGTTCACATAATCGGGACCGGCATTTTTTGGAAAGCAGGGCGTCTTGAACAAACCGCTTTGAATCATCACTTTAATATCACTATTGCCAAGGCTGGCCATCGCGGAGACGATGATCTGCTCTGGCAAGGTGTCACCAAGGGGAAGGTTGGCACCAAACGCTACCAAAGCCTGCATTTTGTTCGTCATGAATCTCTTACACTTTCGTATAGACCAGCTTGCAGCGCAAAGTTCTGACCTGATACTAACTCCTGTGTTTTGACCGCGCCATATCCGTTCGCCAGCAGACCACTCGCAGACGGCGCGACCGGGACAGGAATTTCGAGGGGAATTATAGATGTTTTACAAAGACGAACGGCTTGCGTTGTTTATTGATGGTTCAAACCTTTACGCCGCGGCCAAATCGCTGGGGTTTGACATTGACTACAAGCTCTTGAGGCAGGAATTCATGCGGCGCGGCAAATTGCTGCGGGCATTTTACTACACCGCCTTGCTGGAAAATGACGAGTATTCGCCGATCCGCCCGCTGGTGGACTGGCTGCATTACAACGGCTTCAGCATGGTGACCAAACCCGCCAAGGAATACACCGACAGCCAGGGCCGCCGGAAGGTCAAGGGCAACATGGATATCGAACTGGCCGTCGATGCCATGGAGCTTGCGCCGCGTGTGGACCATATCGTGTTGTTTTCCGGGGATGGGGATTTCCGGCCGCTGATCGAGAGCCTGCAACGTCAGGGGGTTCGAGTGTCAGTCGTGTCAACCATCCGCAGCCAGCCACCAATGATTTCTGATGAGCTGCGCCGCCAGTGCGACAACTTCATCGAGCTGGACGAGCTGCGCGACGTGATCGGCCGCCCGCCCCGCGAACCGCGCACCCTTGGCGAGCGGGAAGAAACGACCGAGATGGTGAAGTAAGGAAAACGGGGCGCTGTGGCGCCCCGTTATGCGTTTGGCGGTCCCCGGCTTTTTGAAAGCCGGTGCGCCTGCACCAGACAACGCAGGCGTGGGCCGACTTCGGCAAGGCCTGGCGTTGGCAAAAGGCGATGGTGCGGTGCCATTCGGCTGGCCGGATTCGATACGATGCCAGCCCGCGCCGCGGCTTTGGCCCGCTCTATGATCGCTTGCGGGGTCGCGGTGTCATTGTGATTGGCGCAGAGCCAATATATGACATCTACATCAGTATCTTACATTTTTTCGATGTCGGAATGCGTTGGCATGGATAATCTGATCAGACCTTTTGAAGCAGGGCCGGCCTACCAGCCTGCACATCGGGTGGGCCGCAAGAAGCGCCGTGACAAGGTAACGGCATGACCAGTCATGACGGGTTTCACCGCTGGGATCACAGCGCCGCACGGCAGGTGCGGCATACGGTGTTTCCCGACGGCTGCCGCGATGTGCTGGTGATACAGGATGCGTGCGGCGCGATTTCGGTCAAGCTGACCGGGTTTGACCTGCGCCCGCGTGCTGTGGTGACCGAGGCCGGAACCCGGATAACCGGCTACAGGTTGCGCCCCGGCGCAGAGATCTCGCCGGAGCTGCTGACGCGGGTGGCGGCAGAGCCGGGGCGGGTGGCTGAGATTCTTGGCAATGCGCTTGGCGCTTGGGGCGAGGTCGATGACACCATTCTGGCGCTCACCCTGCCAGACGCGACTGCAGGCAGGGTTGCGCGCGATCAGGGGGTATCGCTGCGCACCTTGCAGCGACATTTTGCCAGCCAGTCGCTGCCTCCGCCCGAGTTCTGGCGGCTTTTGGGCCGGGCGCGGCGGGCGGTGCTGCGGCTGGCGCAGGGCAGGCCATTGGCCGAGGTGGCCTGTGACTGCGGGTTCAGCGATCAGGCGCATATGACCCGCGATCTGCTGCGCTGGTTCGGAACCACCCCGGCCCGGTTGCGGCGGGATGGCCCCGCCCTTGCGGTTCTGGCTCAGCCTGCGTTGGGCAACTGGACGACAGAACAGATCTCGACCAGATAACCATTCGGATCGCTGACATAAGATGTAGTCTGGCCCCAGGGTTCGTCGCGCGGGGGTTGCACCGGGGCGGCACCCGCCGCGACCGCACGGTCATAGGCCGCCCGAACGTCCGTGGTCTCGAACGCCACCTCGAACACCGGGGCGGCGGCATCGGGTGTGCCGGGCGACTTGCCCAGCTGGCGCATCAGTGTCAGCGAAGAGAAGGCGAGCTTTGTCTCGCCGGTCGCAAGCTCGCCATAGTCGCCGGAGTCGTGCAGAAAGGCCCGTTGCAGGTCAAAGGCCCGCTCGTAAAAGTCGAGTGTGGCGGCAACATCGGCAACGTAGAATATGGTATAGCGCAGGATCATGGGGGCACCTTTTGGAGTCTGATCATGCCTGTTTGCCGCAGACCGGGCGGCTTGTCTTGAAAGATCGCGACAGTGCGTTGGCTGGCCGGGTCAGCGTCGGGCGCAAGGGGCTCACCGGAAAGTGCGGCAAAATGCGGGGCAAGACTGGACCTCTGGCGCGCATACCCTTACCTCTGAGACAGCCCTGACCCTATAGGCCCGCCATGACCGATCTGCCGCCCCTGCATCTGTACCTTGCCGCGCCACGCGGGTTTTGCGCCGGGGTGGACCGCGCGATCAAGATTGTGGAGCTGGCCTTGGTCAAATGGGGCGCGCCGGTCTATGTGCGGCACGAGATCGTGCACAACAAGTTTGTGGTCGATGCCCTGCGCGCGCAGGGCGCGGTGTTTGTCGAAGAGCTGGACGACTGCCCGCCCGACCGCCCGGTGGTGTTTTCGGCGCATGGCGTGCCGAAAGCGGTGCCCGCCGAAGCGGCGCGGCGCGAGATGATCGCGGTGGATGCCACCTGCCCCTTGGTGACCAAGGTGCATAACGAGGCGGCGCGGCATCATGAGGCCGGGCTGCAGATGATTATGATCGGCCATGCGGGCCACCCGGAAACCGTGGGCACCATGGGGCAACTGCCGGATGGCGAGGTGCTGCTGGTGGAAACGGTGGCCGATGTGGCGGGGTTGCAGGTGCGTGACCCGGAAAAGCTGGCCTTTATCACGCAGACCACGCTGTCGGTCGATGACACGGCCGATATCGCGGCGGCGCTGAAGGCGCGGTTTCCCGCGATCCATGCGCCCGCGCATGAGGATATCTGCTATGCCACCACCAACCGGCAGATGGCGGTCAAGGCGATTGCCCCGCGCATTGATGCGCTCTTGGTGATCGGCGCGCCGAATTCGTCGAACTCCAAACGGCTGGTCGAGGTGGGGTCGGCGGCGGGCTGCGGCTATTCGCAGCTGATCCAGCGGGCAACAGATATCGACTGGCGCGCGCTGGAGGGTATCCGGTCGGTCGGCATCACGGCGGGGGCCTCTGCGCCGGAGGTGCTGGTGAACGAGGTGCTCGACGCCTTTCGCGCCCGGTTTGCGACCACGGTTGAGCTGGTCGAGACCGCGCAGGAGAATGTGGAATTCAAAGTGCCGCGCATCCTGCGCGAGCCTGTCTAGGCCCGGAAAGGTGACCTCATGAGCCCCGAGTTTCTGCTGACCGCCTTTGTCGTCTGCATCACACCGGGGATCGGCGTGGTTTATACCCTGTCTGTCACGCTGGGCGGTGGGTTGCGGGCGGGGCTATGGGCGGCTGTGGGCTGTACGCTGGCGACGGTATTTCATCTGGGCATCGCGATGGCGGGGCTGGCGGCGGTGCTGCATGCTTCGGCGCTGTTGTTCCAGACCATCAAATATGCGGGCGTGGCCTATCTGTTGTGGATGGCTTGGGCGGTGTTGCAATCGACCGGGTCGATGGCAGTGCAAGCGGCTGACGGGGGCACGGCGCGGCAACTGGTCTGGCGCGGGGTTGTGCTGAACCTGCTGAACCCCAAACTGCCGTTGTTTTTCGTGGCCTTTCTGCCGCAATTCCTGCCTGCGGGAGAAGCCACAAGTCTGGCCGCGATGGTGGAACTGGGGGCCGGGTTTACCGCGATGACCTTTGTGACCTTTGCACTTTATGCGGCGCTCGCGGCCTCGGGGCGCGATGCGGTGCTGGCCTCGCCCCGGCTGATGACCGGGATGCGGCGGGCGTTTGCGGCATCTTTTGCCGCGCTTGGGGCGCGTCTGGCGCTGGAGCGCGCCTGAAACCCCGATCCGGGGCGCATGGCAGGGCGGCAACAGCGCCGTCATTTTGGTGCCCATGACTGGACCCCACGCCGGAGCGGGCTATCACTTGCGGCCAATGAAGTTGTTGCAGGTGGTGCGGTGGAGCCTATTCCGAGAACGGCCCTGATCCTTGGGGTGGCCGGGTTGCTGCCCTTTGTCTGGGGCGCGGCCACCGGGCTTTTGCCGGGGCTGGCTGGATGGGGCGCGCAATACATGGGGCCGCTGTTCATCGGCAGCTATGTCAGCCTGACCTATGGCACCGTGATCCTGTCGTTCATGTCGGGCGTGCTTTGGGGCTTTGCGACCAAGGCCAGCGGGCCAGAGGCGGCGACGGGCTATATCCTGTCGGTGGCCCCGGCATTGTGGGCGTTTTTCATGGTCAACGGCAGCGCGGGGGATGCGGCCGTCAACCTGTTCGCCGGTTTTCTTGGGCTTTTACTGCTGGACTGGCATTTCTGGAAGATGGGCACTGCGCCGGATTGGTGGCTGCGGTTCCGCGCCGGGCTGACGGGGGTGGTGCTGATCTGTCTGCTGGTGCCGATCCTCGGCTGATCGGGCGTTGACCCCTGCCCCGCCCCGGCCTATCCCGGCGCCATGAGATGAGGGGTCCGATGCCACAACTTTACGCCTATACTGACGGTGCCTGTTCCGGCAATCCCGGCCCCGGCGGCTGGGGGGTGCTGATGATCGCCCGCGACGCCGATGCGGTGCTGAAAGAGCGCGAGTTGTACGGCGGCGAAGCGGACACCACCAACAACCGGATGGAGCTGATGGCGGCGATTTCGGCGCTGGAGGCGCTGTCGCGACCGTCGGATCTGATCATCGTCACCGACAGCGCCTATGTGAAGAACGGCGTGACCACCTGGATTCACAGCTGGAAACGCCGGGGCTGGAAGACCGCCGACAACAAGCCGGTGAAGAATATCGAGCTGTGGCAGCGGCTGGAGACAGCGCAGGCGCGGCACAAGGTAGAATGGCGCTGGATCAAGGGCCACGCCGGCCATGTCGAGAATGAGCGCGCCGATGCGCTGGCCCGTGCGGGCATGGCCCCGTTCAAGCCGGGCAAGCCATGACGACCGCGCAGGGCCTGCTCTGGCTGCTGCCGTTTCTGGATTATGCTTCGGTTGCGGTGTTCGCGCTGACCGGGGCGCTGGTCGCCAGCCGCGCGCAGCTGGATGTTGTGGGCTTCATCTTCATCGCCAGTCTGACCGCCACCGGCGGCGGCACGCTGCGCGATGTGCTGCTGAACCGCGATGTGTTCTGGATCGTGGACCCTTGGATGCTGGGCGTGGCGACCCTTGCCGCGGTAATCGTGTTCTTTGCTGCCCATCTGCTGGAAAGCCGCTATCGCGCGATCCTGTGGCTGGATGCCTGTGCTTTGGCGGTGGCGGTGCCTGCCGGGGTGGCGGCAGCGGCGAGTCAGGGCATGGGCTGGCCGGTGATCCTGATCATGGGGATGGTGACGGGCTGCATGGGCGGGCTGATGCGCGACGTGGTGTGCAACGAGGTGCCCTTGGTGCTGAAACAGGGCGAGCTGTATGTCACTTGCGCCTTTGCCGGGGCGCTGGCCGCGATTGTGGCAGAGCGTGCCGGGGTGGCGGGCGGGCTGGAACTGCTGACCTGTGCGGCGGTGACGCTTACGCTGCGCGCGGGCAGCCTGCTGTTTGGCTGGCGCTTGCCGGTGTACCGGCCCCGGCCCGCCCGCACCCTGCCGCCCAAGCGTCAGGACTTGCGCGACAAGTGAACTGGCGTTTATATTCACGTCATGTCACGCACAAAGCTTATCCCTGACCCGCTGGTTTTTGCCCGTATCCGCGCCCTGATGCTGCTGTCGGGCGAGCGGGCCGCCAGCTTTGGCGCGGTGTCGCGCGCGACCGGGCTGGCCGCGCCGACGCTGGTGCAGCGATACGGCAGTCAGGAAGGCATGGTGCGGGCGGCGCTGCTCGATGGCTGGGATGCGCTGGACCGGGCGGCGGATGCGGCAGAGGGTGCGTCGGATCTGTCGGTCAAGGGCGCGCAGATGCTGGTCAAGGCGCTGAGCGAGGACAGCGGCGATGCGGCGGACCTGCCGCTTTTGGTGCGGCATCTGGATGACCCCACGCTGCGACTGCGGGCCATTGCCTGGCGGGTGCGGGTGGAGCAGGCGCTGGCGGTGCGTCTGGGCGGCGGGGCCAAGGGGCGCGAGGCGGCGGCGCTGCTGTTTGCCGCCTGGCAGGGGCAGTTGCTATGGCAGACTGTCGGCGACAAGGGCTTCAAGCTGAAAGACGCGGTGAAGCGGCTTACTTAGCGATGTAGGTTTTCCAGACCCAGGCCAGCACCAGCGCCCCAAGCACCGCGCCGACAAAGCCAGCCATCCAGCCGGTGATGGTGATCAGAAACCGCAGGGCAAAGCCGCCTATCAGCGCGCCAAAGACACCGATGGCCACCGTGGTCAGCACATCGGTTTCAAGTTTCATCATCCGCGTCGCCAGAAAGCCGGCGGCGGCACCGATGATGATCAGGGCGATGATGGGCATGGCTGGCCTCCGGTTGCGTCAGCCTCAATATGGGGGGCCGCGGGCGGAATGGCTAGGCCAGTCGCTAATCCAGCCGGGCGGGCAGGCGCAGACCTTTGAGAATCTCGGCGGCGGGCATCGGGCGCTTGCCCTCGCGTTGCGCCTCCACGATCTCGACCGCGCCGCTGCCGCAGGCGATGGTAAAGCCGTGCAGCACCTGCCCCGGCACGCCCGCGCCATCAGCAAGGCGGGAGCGCAGGAGTTTGACCCGCTCGGCCCCGATCTGCACCCAAGCGCCGGGAAAGGGCGACAGCCCGCGAATCTGGCGGTCCACCGTTTCGGCGGCTTGGGTGAAGTCGATCCGTGCCTCGGTCTTGTCGATCTTGGTGGCGTAGGTGACGCCGGTTTCCGGCTGCGGCTCGGGCGTCAGGCCGGGAAGCTGGTCGAGTGCTTGCACAATCAGCGCGGCCCCCAGGACTGACAGCCGGTCATGCAGATCGGCGGTGGTGTCTTGCGGCTCGATCAGCGTTTCCTGCCGCAGCAGCACCGGGCCGGTATCCAGCCCCGCCGCCATCTGCATGATGCAGATGCCGGTTTGCGTGTCCCCCGCCATGATCGCGCGGTGGATCGGCGCGGCCCCGCGCCACCGGGGCAACAGGCTGGCATGGATGTTCAGACAGCCAAGGCGGGGGGCATCCAGCACCGCTTGCGGCAGGATCAGGCCATAAGCGACCACCACGGCTATGTCGGCGTTCAGTGCGGCGAAATCCGCCTGATCGGCGGGGTCTTTCAGCCGCGCCGGGTGGCGCACCGGCAGGCCAAGCGCGAGCGCCTTTTGGTGGACCGGGCTGGGGCGGTCAGCCTTGCCGCGCCCTGCGGGGCGTGGGGGCTGGGTGTAGACGGCCACGACCTCGTGCCGGGCGGCGAGCGCTTCCAGCACCGGCACCGAAAACTCGGGCGTGCCCATGAAGATGATTTTCATATGCGTTTGCGCGCCTTTTCCGCCTTTGCGATCAGCATCTTGCGCTTGAGCGGCGAGAGGTGGTCGAAATACATTTTGCCCGCCAGATGGTCGATCTGATGCTGCACAGAGGTGGCCCAGAGGTTCACAAAATCGCGGTCCTCGACCATGCCCTGTTCATTCAGATAGCGCACTGTCACCGCGCGGGGGCGTTTGATCACGGCGGAGACGCCGGGCATGTTCGGGCTGGCCTCTTCATGTTCGCGCAATTGCCCGCTGGCGTGCAGGATTTCCGGGTTGGCCATGCGGATCGCCTGCCCGCGCGCGTCGGAGCAATCGACAACCGCCAGCCGCAGCGGCACCCCGATCTGCACGGCAGCAAGGCCGTAGCCGGGCATGGCATCCATCACCTCGGTCATCTCGGCCCAAAGCGCGCGGATCTCGTCGGTGATTTCCGTCACATCGGCGGCGGGGCTGCGCAGCACCGGGTGCGGCCATGGCATACAGGGGCGGGTCATGTGGCAATGGTTTCCAGATAGGCCGCTTCGGTCGCGGCGCGCAGATCAGGCGACAGGCGGTCAAAGGTGACAAGGCCGTCAAGGTGATCATATTCGTGCTGGGCACAGATCGCGGCAAACCCGGTCATTATTTCGGTATGACCCTGACCATTCTGATCGGTCCAAGACATGCGGATCTGCGTGGCGCGGGTGATGTCGGTGGTCACACCGGGGATCGACAGACAGCCCTCTGGCCCGGTGGCGGTGCTGTCAGAGCGCCACAGGATCTGCGGGTTGATGATGATGCGCGGGGCGGGTGTGCCCTCTTTCCACGTGATATCCATCACGAACAAACGCTTGAGCACGCCGACCTGCGGCGCCGCCAGCCCGCGACCGGGGGCGGCGTACATGGTTTCCAGCATGTCAGAGGCCAGCCCGGCCACATCCTCATCCGCCACCGGCGCGCAGGGTGTGGCGAGGCGCGGATCGGGCCATGTCAGGATCGGCAGGCGGGCCATCCTTAACCCTGCCGCGCGCGTTCACGCTTCAGCTTTTCCATCTTGCGGGTGATCATCTGGCGCTTGAGCGGGCCAAGATAATCGATGAACAGCTTGCCGTTCAGATGGTCGATTTCGTGCTGCACGCACGTGGACCACAGGCCGGAAAACTGCTCTTCCTGCTCCGATCCATCCAGCGCCTGCCATGTCACCCGCACCTCTGCCGGGCGGCGCACCTCGGCGTATTGGTCGGGGATCGACAGGCACCCCTCCTCATAGCTGGACAGGTCTTCCGACGCCCAGACCACGCGCGGATTGATCAGCGCCATCGGGCGCGGCGGGCCGTCCTTTATGCAATCCATCACCAGAACCTGCTGCATCACCCCGATCTGCGGCGCGGCGAGGCCGATGCCGGGGGCGTCATACATCGTCTCGAACATGTCTTCGGCGAGTTTGCGCAAGTCTCCATCAAAGACCGCCACTGTGTCACAGGGCTTCTTGAGGCGCGGATCGGGATGGATCAGGATGGGGCGGATCATGGGGATGATTTACGGCGCGGGCCGGGTTCGTGCAAGAGGCTGAGGCGCAGGGAAGTCTGTTCCGGCATATACCGCGCTTTCGGATCATTGCCCCGGTTGACATGACAGGATCAGACTGACTTTCTGCCCCAAGGGCTACACCCGGAACAAAGACCCCGCAACAAAAGGCTGTCCTATGGATTTCGACGATCAGATCAACCGCTTTGGCACCCATTCGGTGAAATGGGACATGATGGAGCGTCTGTATGGCGTGCCTGCGGACAAGGGGTTGTCGATGTGGGTCGCGGATATGGATTTCCGCCCGCCCCTTTGCGTGCAGGCTGCGGTCGAGAAAATGGCGGCGCATGGAGTTTACGGCTATTACGGCGATGATGCCGCCTATCGTGAGTCGATCCGCTGGTGGATGCAGACCCGGCATGGCTGGGCGCTGGACACGGCGCATATTTTCACCACGCATGGTCTGGTGAATGCGACCGGACTGGTGATTGATACCTATACCAAGCCGGGCGATGGCGTGATCCTGATGACGCCGGTGTATCACGCATTCGCCCGCACCATCAAAGCGGCCGGGCGCACGCTGGTGGAATGCGAGCTGCCGCTGGTGGACGGGCGCTATGAGATGGATTTCGCCGGTTGGGACGCGCAGATGACCGGGGCCGAGCGGATGCTGATTTTGTGCTCGCCGCACAATCCGGGCGGGCGGGTCTGGACGCGCGAGGAACTGCGCGGCGTGGCGGATTTCTGCAAGCGCCACGATCTGATTCTGGTGTCGGACGAGATCCACCACGATCTGGTGATGCCGGGGCACAAGCACCTGGCGATGCCGGTGGTTGCCCCCGACTGCGCCGACCGGCTGGTGATGCTGACCGCGACGACCAAGACTTTCAACATCGCAGGCGCGCATATCGGCAATGTGATCATCGCCGATGAGGCGTTGCGGGCAACGTTTGCCAATAAGATCATGGCGATGGGGATTTCCGGCAACTCCTTTGGCATGAACATGGCCGAAGCCGCCTATTCGCCCGAGGGCGCGGTCTGGGTCGATGCGCTGGTGGATTATCTGGATGGCAACCGGCGGCTGTTCGACGCGGGGGTGAACGCCATTCCCGGCCTGCGGTCGATGCCGCTGGAAGCGACGTACCTGTCTTGGGTGGATTTCACCGGCACCGGCATGGCCCCGGCCGAATTCAAGGCGCGGGTGGAAAAGGCGGCGCAGATCTGTGCCAACCATGGCGAAACATTCGGTACGGGCGGCGAAAGCTATCTGCGCTTCAACATCGCCACACCCCGCGCGCGGGTCGAGGAGGCGGTGGCGCGGTTGAAAAGCGCGTTTGGTGATCTGCAATAATGCAATGAGCGGGCGCCGTCGCGGCCCCTACCCCGTGACGGATCAAGCGCGCGGCAGGTAAGCCACCGGCGCGTTTTCATCGCGCCAGAAATCCAGCGGCGCCTTGTCGGTTACAGCGGTTGATCGTTTGAATTCGCAGACCAGATCACCGTTTTCAAGCGTGGAGGCGACGATCAGGCATTGGAACACATGATTGGCCCCGTCATAGACATCGACCAGCCCGCGCAGGTGTGGGGTAAGGTCGCCATCCAGCACAAAGCCGTCATGCCAGAAGCGCAGCACCGGAAACACCGCTTCGCCCACCTGAACCCGCAGACGGGATTTGCGCTTTGCCTCGCGCTTGCGCGCGGCATCCAGCCCATCACGGATGTCTTGTGGCAAAAATTCCAGCACGTCGCCCTCCCAAGCCTATACGTAACAGTCTGATCTACATTCGGTTAAAATCAAGTCAATCAGATGACAGGGCGTAGAGAACTGTGAAATCGGGCTGCTGCACCGGGGTTTTCCCGCTGTTTTGTGACAGGGGCCCGGCCCTGCCCCCTGTCGCCAACCGAATCAGCGGTGTAAGGCACGGGCGGTGCAGGGCCTGTCCTGCGGTAAGAGGGATTGCGCCGGAATGACCTTGTTCCTTGCCATGCTGCTGGATGCCGCGCTGGGAGAGCCGCGCGCGATCTGGGACCGTTACCCGCATCCGGCGGTGCTGATGGGCCGGGTGGTGGGCGCGCTGGACCGGCGGTTCAATGCCGGGCGGGCGCGGAAGGCAAAGGGGGTTGCGGCGCTGGTGGCGATGGTGCTGGGCGCTTGCGGGCTGGGGCATCTGATCGCGCTGGTGCCGGATTTCGGCGTGCTGGAAGGCATCGTGGCGGCGATCCTGCTGGCGCAGAAATCGCTGGTCGATCATGTGCGCGCGGTGGCGACCGGCCTGCGCCAGTCGCTGCCTGCGGGGCGGCAGGCGGTGGCGATGATCGTGGGCCGCGACACGGCGGCGCTGGACGAGCCTGCGGTGGCGCGGGCGGCGATCGAGAGTGCGGCGGAAAACCTGTCGGACGGGGTGATTGCGCCCGCGTTCTGGTTTCTGATCGGCGGGCTGCCATTGATGCTGGTCTACAAGATCACCAACACCGCCGACAGCATGATCGGCCATCGCACCGAACGACACGCCCAGTTCGGCTGGGCCGCGGCCCGGTTTGACGACCTGCTGAACCTGATCCCGGCGCGGCTGACGGCGGTGCTGATTGCAGTGTCCCATGGCTGGACGCATGCGCGGCCCATTCTGCGCGACGCGCCGTTGCACCGCAGCCCGAACGCGGGCTGGCCCGAGGCGGCGATGGCGGTGGTGCTGAATGTCTCGCTGTCGGGGCCGCGCGCCTATCATGGGGTGATGTCGGAGTTTCCCTGGGTCTGGCCCGAGGGGCGGCGCAATGCCGGGCCTGCCGATGTGGAGGCCGCCTGCCGGGCGCTGTGGCGGGCCTGGGGGCTGATGCTGGTGCTTGTCGGGTGCGTGGCGCTGATCTAGGGTCTGGCCATGCGTATTGCCCTTGCCCTCGCTCTGATGAGCGGCCCCGCCCTTGCTGCGCCCTGTGATGGCGCGTTGTCCGACTTCACCGCCGCGATGACCGCCGAGGCGGTGGCCGCTGGCCTGCCCGAAGATGCCGCGCGCCGCTATCTGGCGGGCGCGCGGATTGATGAGGGTGTATTGAAGGCGGATCGCTCGCAAGGCGTGTTCCGCATGAGTTTCATCGACTTTTCCCGACGGCTGATCTCGCAGAACCGGCTGGAAAAGGGCCGCGCCCTGGCCGCGCAACATGCGGCGATCTTTGACCGGGCGGCGGCGGACTATGGCGTGCCGAGGGGCATTCTGCTGGCGTTCTGGGCTTTTGAGACCGATTACGGCGCGGTGCAGGGCGATTTCAACACCCGCGATGCGCTGGTGACTTTGGGCCATGACTGCCGGCGGCCCGAGCTGTTTCAGCCGCAGATTCTGGCGGCGATTGCGCTGCATGACAAAGGGGATTTGCCCACTGATACAACGGGCGCCTGGGCGGGCGAGATTGGCATGGTCCAGATGCTGCCCGCCGATATTCTGGCGCGTGGGGTGGATGGCGACGGCGACGGGCATGTGACGCTGAAAACCTCTGTGCCCGATGCGCTGCTGTCAGGCGCACGTCTGCTGCAGCACCATGGCTGGCAGGCGGAGCAGCCATGGCTGGCCGAGGTCACGCTGCCTGCGCAGATGGATTGGGCGCTGTCGGGGCTGGAGGGGCAGTTGCCTGTGGCAGAGTGGCAGGCGATGGGGGTCACCGGGCGCGAAGCGCTGCCGGAGGGCACCGCATCGCTGATCCTGCCGCAGGGGCGGTTCGGCCCGGCCTTCCTCGCCTATCCCAATTTCCACACGCTGTTCGACTGGAACCAGAGCTTTACCTATGTGCTGACCGGGGCCTATTTTGCGACCCGGCTGGAAGGCGCGCCGGTCTATGACGCGGGCAGCCCCGAGCCGGGGCTGGAGGACACGCAGATGATGCGGCTGCAGGAAAAGCTGGCGGCGCGCGGGCATGATGTGGGCAAGATCGACGGAATTCTGGGGTCCGACACCCGCAAGGCGGTGCAGAAGGAACAACAGCGCCTTGGCCTGCCCGCCGATGCCTGGCCGACCAAAGCGCTGCTGGAGGCGCTGTGATCTGAAGGAGCGGCTGCGCCGCGCGCGATGTCTCGGCAAAGGCGAAGAGCCTTTGCCTCGGGGTTGGGGGGGCGCTGCCCCCGTCCTGCGGACTCCCCCGGAGTATTTGAAAAGCAGCAATGCAGAAGAGATTCAGTAGCCCTCACCCGGCTGGCGTTGGGCGCGGCGCCAGCGGATCAGCTGGGCAACGGCCAGTTCGGCAACACTGGCCCAGTGGTGCAGGCCTTGTCGGTCGCCCGCCTGCACCCGCATCGACAGGCGGGTTTCGCCGTTGTTGATGTCCATCGCGGCGTTGGGGTGCGCGGCGTTCCACTGCGCGCGTTGCGCATCATTGGCGCGGACCGGCCAATGCAGGGCAAGGTGCCACACATCACCCTCCGGCGTGGCGGTGAAATCGACCGAAGCAGCCCAGAGCCGGGCGTGGAGGATGTCGCCTTCGGCCTCCACGGCCAGAAAGCCCGCCTGCCGCAACGCCTCGATCATGCGACCAGTGCCTCGGCTTTTTTCAGGTCGACGCTGACCAGCTGGCTGACGCCCTGTTCGGCCATGGTGACGCCGAACAGCCGGTCCATCCGTGCCATGGTGACGGCGTGGTGGGTGATGATCAGAAAGCGGGTTTCGGTCCGGCGGGCCATCTCATCCAGCAGATCGCAAAAGCGGGTGACGTTGGCATCATCCAGCGGTGCGTCCACCTCATCCAGCACACAGATCGGCGCGGGGTTGGCGAGGAAGACGCCAAAGATCAGCGCCAGCGCGGTCAGGGTCTGCTCGCCGCCCGAGAGCAGCGACAGGGTGGCCAGTTTTTTGCCAGGTGGCTGACACAGGATTTCCAGCCCCGCCTCCAGCGGGTCGTCGGATTCCACCAGCACAAGCCGCGCTTCGCCGCCGCCGAACAGGTGGGTGAACAGCGTGGCGAAGTTCTGGTTGACCTGTTCAAACGCGGTGAGCAGACGCTCGCGCCCTTCCTTGTTCAGGCCCGAGATCCCGGCGCGCAGCTTTTTGATCGCCTCTTCCAGATCGGTCTTTTCCTTGAGCAGGGTGGCGTGTTCGCCTGCCACCGTGGCCATGTCTTCTTCGGCGCGCAGGTTGACCGCGCCCAATGCATCGCGCTGGCGTTTCAGGCGCTGCACCTCGACATCCAGGGTTTCGGCGTCGGGCATCTTGTCGGGGTCAACGGCCAGCGAGGCCAACAGTTCGGCGGGGGTGCAGTTTGCGTCTTCGGCGATGCGCTCGGCGGCATAGGCCACGGTTTCGCGGGCGGCGTCGTTGCGGGCCTCGGCGCGGGCACGGGCCTCGCGCGCTTCACCGTTCAGGCGTTCGGCGTCGCGCTCGGCCAGTTGCGCATCGCGCAGGGCGGCTTCGGCCCCGGCCAGCGTCTCGGCGGCTTTGCGGCGGCGGGCTTCGGCGGTGTCGATGGCGTCAGAAAGTTCCTCGCGCTTGGCGGCAAGCTCTTCGGGGGCGGCGCTGGCCTCTTCGAGTTCTTCCTCGGTCTCGGCGCGGCGTCCGGCCAGCTCGGAACTGCGCTTTTCCGCCGTTTCCAGACGGTGACGCCAACCGGACAGCTCCTTGGTCGCCTCTTGCCGGCGGCGCACACGCGCTTCGCCTTCACGGCGCAGCTCATCATGGGCGGAGCGGCGGGTGAGCATGGCCAGACGCGCCGCTTCGACCGCGACCTTGGCCGCCTCCACCCGGTCGCGGGCTGCGTCAAGATCGGGCAGCTCGGTGGCGGCGGCATCCGCCTCGCGCAGACGGCTGCGCGCCGACATCGCCTCGTCCTCAAACCGCGCCACGGCCAGTTTGGCCGATTCCAGCTTGCCCCCGGCGATCGAGGCCTCGGCTTCGGCGCGGCTGGCGGCGCGGTTGGCTTCGGTCACGCGGGCATCGGCGGCGCGGCGGGCGTCGCGGGCCATCTGATCGGCGCGGGCCAGATCGGCAAGCCGGGCTTGCAGCGCCTCATGCGCGCGCTTGGCCCCTTCGGCGCGGGCGGAGATCTGCTCCAGATCGAGTTTCAGCTGCACCAGCCGGTTGAGCTGTTGCAACCGGGCGGCAGCGGCAGAGGGCGCATCCTCGGCAGAGGCGCGGAACCCATCCCAGCGCCACAGGTCGCCCTCAAGGCTGACAAGGCGTTGGCCGGGCTGAAGCAGCGGTTGCAGCGCAATGCCTTGGGCGCGTTCGACCAAGCCGATCTGGCTGAGCCTGCGGTCCAGCACACCCGGCGCGCCGACGTGGCTGGCAAGCGGCTGCGCGCCTTTGGGCAAAGGCGCAGTGTCGTCATAGCCGGGCAGCACGGCCCAGCCGGAGCGGGCGTCGGCGGCGACTTCGGGCGCGCGCAGATCATCGGCAAGGGCTGCCCCCAGCGCCTTTTCAAAGCCGGGCTCTACCGTCAGGCGGTCCAACAGCTGGCGGCCCGCCTGCGACTCGCGATCGACCAGCCGGGCAAGGGCCGCGACTTCGGCGCGCAGGGCATTGGCCTCGCCTTCAGCTTCGCCGCGCGCGGCGCGGGCCTCGGCCTCGCGGCCCTGAACCTCGGACCGGGCGGTTTCGGCCTGTTCCAGCGCTTCTTCGGCAGCCTCGGCCAGCGCGGCGGCGTCTTCCTGCCCTTCACTGGCGCTGGCATAAGCCTCGGCGGCGGCTTCGCGTGCGGCTTCGGCGGCCTCGACCATGTCGCGGGCGCGGGCGGCTTCGGCTTCGGCCCGGTCCACGGTGGCGCGGGTGTCGGACAACAGGCGCTGCACCGACTGGTGGCGGGCGGCAAGGCGGGCGGAGTCTTCTGTGGCCTGCGACAGCAGGGTTTCGCGGTCGGAGAGGATCGCCCCCGCCTCACGCGCTGTATCTGCCGCCTCTTGCAAACGCTCATCATGGCCATCATGGGCGCGCAGCAACTGCTCGATTTCCCAGTCCAGACGGGTGATGGTTTCGCCCGCGTCGCGGTTCAGCCCGGCCTCACGCTCCATATCGCGGTCCAGCTGGGTGATCCGGCCCCTCAGCGTGTCGATCAACTGCATCGCGCGGGCTTCCTGATCGCCCAGCGCGTCGCGTTGCAACACCAACCGTTGCAGGATGGCAGCAGCAACCGCGGCTTCCTCGCGCTTGGGTGGCAGCGCGTCTTCGCGCGCCTCGCGCGCTTTGCTGCTCGCGCGGGCGGCGGCATCGGCCTTGCCTGCAGCCACCAGCCGGTCGCGCAACTGCGCCTCGGCCTCGGCGCGGGCCATGTCGGCCTCGCGCCAGCGGCGGAACAGCAGCATGCCCTCGGACCGGCGCAGGTCTTCGCCGATCTCGCGGTAGCGGGCGGCTTGCCGGGCCTGACGGGTCAGGGTCGCGACCTGTTGCGCCAGACCTTCGAGCACGTCATCGACGCGCAGCAGATTCTGCTCCGCGCCCGACAGTTTCAGCTCTGCCTCATGGCGCCGCGCATACAGACCCGAGATCCCGGCCGCCTCTTCCAGAATGCGGCGGCGCGCCTTTGGCTTGGCATTGATCAGTTCCGAAATCTGGCCCTGACGTACCAACGCGGGGGAGTGTGACCCGGTTGAGGCATCGGCAAACAGCATCTGCACATCGCGCGCCCGCACGTCCTTGGCATTGGCCTTATAGGCCGAACCGGCATCGCGGGTGATCCGGCGCACGATTTCAATGGTGTCGGCATCGTTGAAGCCCGATGGCGCCAGCCGGTCCTGATTGTCGATCACGATCGAGACTTCGGCAAAGTGCCGCGCGCCGCGCGTGGCGGCCCCGGCAAAGATCACATCCTCCATCCCGCCGCCGCGCATCGCGGTCGGGCGGTTTTCGCCCATGACCCAGCGCAGCGCCTCCAGCAGGTTGGATTTGCCACAGCCGTTTGGCCCGACCACGCCGGTCAGCCCCTCATGGATCACCAGATCCGTGGGGTCGACAAAGCTTTTGAAGCCATTGAGCCGGAGCCGGGAAAAACGCAAATCTGCCTCGTTGAGTCGCAAGGCGGTGATGGTCGTGCATCGGGGCAGGCAGAGTCAACCGGGCCTCCCCCGTATCTGGCGGTTTGCCGCGGGTTATCCCCAAGATGTTGGCCCATTGCAGCGGCGACCGGTTTGGCGTTTTCTGGTCGGGAGAAGCGAGAAAACCGCGCATGACCCCGCATCAGGCCCTCGATCCCTATGACTGGCCCGCCGTTTTGCGGCTGATCCAGACCGAATTTGCCTCGATGGAGGGGCGGATCGACCCGCCCTCGTCGATGCAGGTGCTGACGGTCGAGGCGATTGCCGAACACGCACGGCGGGGCGAGGTCTGGGTGACCGGCACGCCGCCCGTGGCCTGCATGATCCTGACGCCAAAGCCGCAGGCGCTGTATCTGGGCAAGCTGGCGGTCGCGGACTCACATCGCGGCAAGGGGTTGGCACGCGCGCTGGTCGAGGTGGCCGCCACGCGCGCCCGTGTGCTTGGCCTGCCAGTGCTGGAACTGCAGACTCGGGTCGAGTTGGTCGAGAACCACGCCGCCTTCCGCGCCATGGGCTTTGCCGAAGTCGGGCGTACCGCCCATCCGGGCTATGACCGGCCCACCAGCGTAACCTTTGAGCGCGCGGTCTGAACCGGGAAACAAACGCCGCTTTGGCGCAGCCCCTTCCCCCGGACAGGCGCAGCGCACGTGAAAGACCGACTGCCGCCTCAGCCACCCTTTCCTTTTGCGCCAAAGGTCTTAGGCTTGGCAAAACAGCCAAAGGCCGCGCCGATGCTTCACGCCCTGATTGCGATTCTGAGCCTTCAGCTGCTGGGCGAGACAGCCGCCCGCGCCCTGTCGCTGCCCCTGCCCGGCCCGGTGCTGGGCATGGTGCTGATGCTGGCGCTTCTGGTCGCCTCGCGCCGGTTTTCCGCCCTGATCCGGCCCACCGCGCAGGGTATTCTGGCGCATCTGTCGCTGCTGTTTGTTCCCGCCGGGGTCGGGGTGGTCGGCCATTTTGCCACGCTGGGCGGCCAGACCGCCGCGATTGCGGTCGCGGTTGTCGGCTCCACCATCCTCGCCATCGCTGTCGGTGCGCTGACCTTTGCGGCCGTGGCCCGGCTGACGGGGGCGCGGGATGACTGATTTCGCCGAGATCTGGAGCTATCTGTCCCAAGGCCCGCTGCTGTGGCTGACCGCCACCCTGATCGCCTATGCGCTGGGGGATGCCTGTTTCCGGCTGGCGGGGCGCAACCCGGCGGTCAATCCGGTGCTGATCGCGGTGGCCCTGCTTGCGGCGCTGCTGCACCTGACGGCCACGCCCTACGCCACCTACTTCGAGGGCGCGCAGTTCGTGCATTTCCTGCTGGGACCGGCCACAATTGCCCTCGCCCTGCCGCTCTATGACAGCCTGCCCAGCCTGCGCCGCGCGGTCTGGCCCACGGTTGCGGCGCTGGTCACCGGCTCGCTGACCGCTGCACTGTCGGCCCTTGCCATCGGTGCGGCGCTGGGGCTGGATGCCACGGTGCTCGCCTCGCTGGCGCCCAAGTCGGCGACCGCCCCGGTGGCCATCGGCATTGCCGAACGCATCGGCGGTTCGCCGACGCTGACGGCGGTTCTGGTGATCCTGACCGGGATCACCGGGGCGGTGGTGGCGACGCCACTCCTGAACCTGCTCCGGCTGCGCGACTGGCGGGCGCGTGGCTTTGCGGTCGGGCTGACCAGCCATGGCATCGGCACCGCCCGTGCGCTACAGGTCCATCCCACCGCCGGGGCCTTTGCAGCGCTCGGCATGGCGTTGAATGCGATTGCAACGGCGCTGGTCGCCCCGTTTGCCCTGTCCCTGTTCCTGCAAGGAGTCCCATGACACCCACCCTTCTCGGCCTCTGCGGCTCCCTTCGGGCCGCCTCGACCAACCGCCTGCTGATGCACGAGGCGGTGCGCGTCTTTGGCGCGTGCCGCTTTGTCGACGGCAACCTGCGCCTGCCGCTTTACGATGGCGATCTGGAGGCGGCAGGCATTCCGCCCGAGGTGCAGACTCTTGCCGACCAGATCGCCGGGGCCGATGCAATCGTGATCGCCACGCCGGAATACAACAAGAACCTGTCCGGCGTGCTGAAAAACGCGCTCGACTGGGTCAGCCGCACCAAAGGCGCGCCCTGGCGTGACAAGCCCGTGGCCATCGTCTCGGCCGCCGCAGGCCGCGCCGGGGGCGAGCGGTCGCAATTCTCGCTGCGCCATTGCCTCACCCCGTTCCGCCCGTGCCTGCTGCCGGGGCCAGAGGTGTTCATCGCAAATTCCGGCGCGGCTTTTGACGATCAGGGCCAGCTCAAGGATGAGCGTTCGGGAAAAGGCCTGACCGAGCTGATGCAGCTTCTGCGCAGCAAAACGACAGACTGAATTGCTGCTTTAAAAATACTCCGGGGGGGCCGCAGGCGGGGGGCAGCGCCCCCCTCCCCCGCAGGTCAAAGCCGCAGCGCCTTAAAGTGAAGCGCCGACGCGGAACCCTTCCGGCACCCGGTCCACCCCGTCCAGCACCAGATCGACCATCACCTGCGCCACCTTGGGGGCCATGCCAAAGCCGATCTTGAAGCCGCCATTGGCCACATATTCCCCCGCCCGCCCCGGCCATGCGCCCAGCATCGGCGCGCGGCTGCGGGCGCGGGGGCGGATACCGGCCCAGCGTTCCAGCACTGGCGCTGCCTGCAACGCGGGCACAGCGGCGACGGCGCGGGCCAGCAGCGCATCGCATTGCGCATCGACGGACACCGGATCCTCCCACTGGTTTTCCGAGGTGGAGCCGATGGCCACCGTGCCGTCTGCATGCGGCACGATGTGCAGCCCATCGACCTGCATCTGCGGCAGATCACGGGCGTCATGCGCCAGCAGCAGCGCCTGCCCCTTGACCCCTGCCCCGACCCTGCCGCCCAGATCCGCGTTCAGCGCCAGCAGGCCCGCAAGGCCGGTGGCCCAGATCACCGGGCCGGTGGCCTCGGCCTCGCCGATGACCACCTCTCCCCCTTTGGCACGGACTGCGGCGACCAGCGCCGCCGCAGCCAGACGCGGGTGCAGGCGGGCCGACAGGGTGTCGTGGATCAAAAGCCCGGTTGGCGTGGCCGGTTCCCAGCCTGCGCCGGTGGCGGGCACCACCTGCCACGCGGCGCGGCCCTGCCACAGGCTCTGCGCCTCTGACGCGCGGTCGTTTGCGCGGGCGACCGCCTCGGCGCTGTCCAGCGGCTGCAGCCGGCCCAGACGGGCGTAGCCGGTCGGCAGGCCAGAGGCCTCGGTGACCCCGGCCCAGAACGGTTCGGCCATCAGAAGGCTGTCAAGCTGGAAGGCTTTCTTTTCGTTCCAGTTTTCCGGCACATGCGGGGCCAGTGCGCCGACCACCCCGCCCGAGGAGCCCGCACCAATGCGCGCGGTCTCGATCAGCCGCACCCGTGCGCCGCGCCGCGCCGCCTCCCATGCAATCGACAGGCCAAAGATGCCGCCGCCCCTTATCGTCAGATCGGGTCTTGTCATTTCCTGCGCCTTCTGACCATGGATGGCCCCGATTTGGACTCCCCCGCGCGAGGCATAGGGCAAATGTCGGAACTCGAACAGGGTGCAGCGTCTGGCGCCGACGGTCTGGACTGGCGCGACGGGGTGATCCCGGTGTCGCGCCGGTTTGATGACCCGTATTTTTCGCTCAATGACGGGCTGGCAGAGACGCGGCATGTGTTTCTGGCGGGCAATGGCCTGCCAGACCGGCTGTGCGACGGGTTTCACATTGCCGAGTTGGGTTTTGGCACCGGGCTGAACCTTTTGGCGGTGCTGATCGCATGGACTGCGACGGGCCGACCGGGGACGGTCCGCTTCACCAGTTTCGAGGCCTATCCGATGCCCGCCGCCGACATCGCCCGCGCCTTGGCGCATTTCCCGCAAGCGCAGAGTGTGGCTTCCGAGTTTCTGACCCATTGGGACAGCGGTGCGCGTCAGTTCCGCCTGCCGGGGGTGGCGGTCGAGGTGATCATCGGCGATGCGCGCGAGACGCTGCCCGCGTGGCGGGGCGCGGCGGATGCGTGGTTTCTCGATGGGTTCTCGCCCGCCAAGAACCCCGAGCTGTGGTCGCCCGACATCATGGCCGAGGTGGGGCGGCACACGGCAGCGGGCGGCACCTGCGCCACCTATACCGCCGCCGGGCATGTGCGGCGCAGCCTGTCCGAAGCCGGTTTCACCGTCACCCGCCAGCCCGGACACGGGCGCAAGCGGCATATGACGGCGGGCACGCGATGAGCCGCAACCCACGCCTGGGCATCTGGCTGATGGTCGCGGCGGTCGCGGCCTTTGCCGCGCAGGATGGCTTCTCGCGCTATCTGGCCAGCGAATACAACACGCTGATGGTGGTGATGGTGCGCTACTGGGTGTTTGCGGGCTTTGTGCTGCTGCTGGCGTCGCGCCGCCCCGGCGGTATGCGCGCCGCCGTCGCCTCGCGCCATATGCCCGTGCATGTGGCGCGGGCGCTGCTGCTGGTGGGCGAGATCTGTGTGATCGTCTGGGGCTATACGCTGATCGGGCTGATCGAAAGCCATGCGGTGTTTGCGATCTGCCCGCTGCTGATCGCGGCGTTTTCGGGCCTGATCCTGGGCGAGCGGATCATCTGGCAACGCCGGCTGGCGATTGGCGCGGGGATGATCGGGGTGATCGTGATCCTGCGGCCCGGCATGGGGGTGTTCACCCCTGCGGCGCTGCTGCCGCTGGCGGCGGCGGTGATGTTCGGGCTCTATTCGATCCTGACCCGGCTGACGACGCGGGACGAGCCGACCTTTCCGTCCTTCTTCTGGCCCGGCGTGATCGGCGCTGTGGTCATGACGGTGCTGGGCCTGCCGAACTGGCAGCCGGTGGCTGTCACCGACCTGCCGCTGCTGGCGGTCTATACGGTGCTGTCGATCTTTTCGCATTGGCTGCTGCTGAAATGCTATGAGCAGATCGAAGCGTCGCGGGTGCAGCCCTATGCCTATCTGCAGATCGTCTTTGTCACCGGGATCGGGATGACGGTTTACGGGGAAACCCTGAGCCCGCTGGTGGCTTTGGGCGCGGGCATCATCATTGCGGCGGGGCTTTATGCGCTGTCGCTGGAACGGGCGGCAAAGACATGAGTGTGACGCAGAACACAAAGCTGGGCATCTGGCTGATGGTCGGCACCACGCTGATCTTTGCGGTGCAGGACGGGCTGTCACGCCATCTGGCCGGGACGTACAACGTCTGGATGGTGGTGATGCTGCGCTACTGGTTCTTTGCCGCCTTTGTCATCGCGCTGGTCTCCCGGTCTCCCGGCGGGATCCGGGCGGCGGTGCGGTCGCGGATGCCAAAGCTGCAGATGCTGCGCGGCGTGCTGCTGGCGCTGGAAATCTGCGTGATGGTGCTGGCCTTTATCGCGCTGGGACTGGTCGAAAGCCATGCGGTGTTTGCGACCTATCCACTGCTGATCGCCGCCCTGTCCGGCCCCATTCTGGGCGAGACCGTGGGCTGGCGGCGGTGGCTGGCGATCGGCGTCGGCTTTGTCGGCGTGGTGGTGATCCTGCAACCGGGGTATGGCGTGTTCCGGGTCGAGGCGCTGATCCCGCTGGCGGCGGCGCTGATGTTTGCGCTGTATGGCCTGCTGACCCGCTATGTCGCGCGCACCGATGCGGCGATGGTGTCGTTTTTCTGGACCGGGACCACGGGTGCGGTCGTGATGACCGCCATCGGCATCTGGCATTTCGAGCCGATGACGCCGGGCGATATGGGCTGGATGGCGCTGTTGTGCATGACCGCCGCGCTGTCGCACTGGTGCCTGATCCGCGCCTATGAGGTGGCCGAAGCCTCGGCGATCCAGCCGCTGGCCTATCTGCAACTGCCCTTTGCCACGCTGATCGGGCTGTTCGTGTTCGGCGAGGAATTGCGGCTGAATGTGGCGATGGGGGCCGGGATCGTGGTGGCCGCCGGGCTGTTCACGCTGTGGCGGCAGCATGTGAAAAGCAAGCGCCCGGTCTGAGCCGTGGCGCCGCCCGCGCGGGAGTATTTTCAAAGCAGCAATCCGGGGTGGTCAGCCTTTGAGTTCGGCGGTGACCTTGACCGGGCCGGGGCTGCCGCGCAGCTTGGCACGGTAGAGGATGACGCCTTCGACCACCCGCATCACATAGGTGCGGGTCTCCGTAAAGGGGATCGACTCCACCCAGTCGATGACATCGACATCCGGGCTACGTGGGTCGCCGTATTCGGTCATCCAGCGGCGCGGGCGGCCGGGGCCGGCGTTATACCCCGAGGCCACCAGCGCGATGGAGGGGCCGAATTCGTCGACCAGTTGCTTGAGGTAGGCGCTGCCGAGGGTGGCATTATAGCCGGGGTCGCGGGTCAGGCGGCCCGCGTCAAACGGCAATGAGACCTTGGTCGCCATCATCTTGGCAGTGCCGGGCAACAGCTGCATCAGCCCGCGCGCATCGGCGGTGGAGCGGGCGGCGGGCTCGAATTCGCTTTCACGCCGCGCGATCGACAGGGCAAAGGCGCGGCTGACGGCAAGGCCGTCAGGCACCAGATCGGTGACCGGGTAATAGGCGCGCGGCAGGATCACGCTGCGCTCGGCCGCATGTTTGCCGACCAGCACGGCAATATGCGGCTCGTTCAAAGCAAGGGCCATGTCGCCCAGCTGATCCAACCCGGTGGCGTCGAGGCTTTCGGCCAGATGCAGCCAAAAGCGTTTGGCCAGATTGCGGTCGCCCGCGCGCAGGGCCAGCAGCGCCGCCTGATGCACCGAAGACCGGGTCCACGCGGCCTGCCGCCAGTCGGCGGGGCGCGGGGCGTTGATCAGGCTGGCATCGAGCTGCAGGCCCAGCTTTTCGGCGGCCAGCAAGCCGTAATAGGCAGTCTGGTGGCGCGCGGCGGCCTGATAGGCGCGCTGCGCCGCATCACGGGCGCCCGCCGCTTCCTGCGCGCGGCCCTGCCAGTAGAGCGCGCGCGACAGGGAAATCGGCGTGGCCACCCCGGCCTCCAGATGGCGGAAGTGTTCCAGCGCGCGGGCAGGATCATTCAGGCGGCGCAGGGCGATGAAGCCGGACAGAAACTCCAGATCGGCATAGCCGCCGCCAGAGGTCAGGTGATGCGCCGAGGCCACGCGATACGCCTCGGCCGGGCGGTTCTGCCGCATGAGCCAGCGGGTCAGAATTGCGCGGCGTTGTGCCCAGGCCTGCGGATCGCCCAGACTGGCGGCAGAGGCGCTGCGCTCCAGGATCAGCGGCAGGGCCTCGTCATACATGTCGCGTTTCATGCGCCAGATGAACCGCTCGAACGCCAGACCGGGATCGGCGGCGCGGACATTTGGCACGGCGTTGATCAGCGTGTTGACGCCATTGGCCCCGGTCTGCAGGGCCAGACGGGCCTTGGCCAGCGCCTGCCAATCGGCGGGCAGGCGCGACATCATCCGTTCCGCCTCGACCCGGCGGCCCTGCCACAACAGGCGGTCCATCCGCAGCTCGTGCACCAGTGCGACCGATTTCGGGGCGAGCGACAGGAGCGCCGCTTCCTGTTCGGCGGTGAGGGTCAGGTCGGACCACGCCTGCATCGCCCGGTCTTCGGCCTGATCCGCCCGCCCCAGCGCCTGCAGCGCGCGGACCAAAGCGACCGCCCCTTCGCCGGTTTGCGGCGCGGTTCCGGCAAAATAGGCGACCACCCGCTCGGGCGAGGTGGAGCGGGCGACGGCGGCCTCGCCCTTTTGCCGCAGATACGGCAGGCCCGGCCAGTCGGGGCGGCGTTGCAGGAAAGACTCGTAGTCGCCCAGCAAGCCATCCCCGGCGCGAAGCTTGTTCCAAGCTACCAAATCGCGGGCAACCTCATGCGGGGCAATGGCGGTGGCCCCGGCCCAGTCTTTGGCGGCGATCCGGGCCAGCACCTGCCGCATCGCCTGCGTGTCATCGGCCTGAACCGGGCCCGCCAGCGCAAGGGCAAGCGCAAAGGGGGCCAGAAGGCCGGTGATGGTTCCTGTCATCGTTTTTTTTGTTTGTCTGCTCATGCGCCGGATTTTGCCTGAAGCGGCCAAAGCCGACAAGCCACGATCCTGTCAACGGCGGCGCAAATCCCCCCCGGATCTGCGGCAAAAACGCTGTGCTTGGCAATTGCGCGCACCCCGGATAATCAAGGCAGGATTTTTCAGCCCAAGCGACTCGGATACCCCCGTCGCTGCTAACAGGAGTCTGCGTGCCATGATCAAAGGGTCCATCCCCGCCTTGGTTACGCCGTTCAAGAACGGCGAACTCGATCTGGATACGCTGAAGAAGCTGGTCGACTGGCAGATCGCTGAGGGCTCGCACGGGCTGGTTCCGGTCGGCACCACCGGCGAAAGCCCGACGCTGAGCCATGAAGAGCATGAGGCGGTGATCGAGGCGGTGGTCAGGTTTGCCGATGGCCGGGTGCCGGTCATTGCCGGGGCCGGGTCGAACAACACGGTCGAAGGCATCCGCCTGATCCGCCATGCCGAGCGCGTGGGCGCCGATGCGGCACTGGTGGTGACGCCCTATTACAACAAGCCGACGCAGGCCGGGCTGATCGCGCATTACACCGCCCTGCATGATTGCTGCACGCTGCCGATCATCATCTACAACATTCCGGGCCGGTCGGTGGTGGATATGTCGCCCGAGACCATGGGCACGCTGGCAAAGCTGCCGCGCATTGTCGGGGTCAAGGATGCCACCGGCAAGATCGAGCGCGTGTCGATGCAGCGCGAGACCTGCGGCAAGGCGTTCATCCAGCTGTCGGGCGAGGATGCCACGGCCTTGGGCTTTAACGCCCATGGCGGCACCGGCTGCATTTCGGTCACGGCCAACGTCGCCCCGCGTCTGTGTGCCGAGTTCCAGAATGCCACGCTGGCCGGGGATTACCGCACTGCCCTGCAGATTCAGGACCGGCTGATGCCGCTGCATGAGTCGATCTTTATCGAACCGGGTCTGGCCGGGGCCAAATACGGGCTGTCGCTGCTGGGCCGCTGCACTGAGGAGGTGCGGCTGCCGCTGGTGGCGCTGACCGAGGGCACCAAGGACAAGATCAAAGCGGCGATGCGCCATGCCGGGCTGCTGAACGGAGGCTTTGACGGGACGGGGATAGCCGTTCTACGTGGCTTGACCTGACCCGTTGCAAAGGGGGGCTGACTGCCCCCCTTGAACCCCCCGTGAGTGTTTCCGCCAAGATGAAATCAGAGGCATAGGGCGCGGCCTGCTGCGCTCCGGCGTCGATCCTTCAGACAGTCAGACAGGGCCCGATGTTCCAGAACGACAACCTGCGCGGTGCGGCTTTCATGATCCTGTCGATGGCGGGGTTTGCGGTCGAGGATATGTTTCTGAAAGCCAGCGCCCGCGTGATGCCGATGGGTCAGGCAGTGCTGATCGTCGGGCTGGTGGGCATGGCGGTGTTTGCGCTGATGGCGCGGCGGATGGGGGAGCCGGCATTTCACCCGGCGCTGATGACGCGCGGGCTGGCGATCCGGTCGGGGTTCGAGGTGTCGGGGCGGCTGTTCTATGCGCTGGCCCTTGCGCTGACGCCGCTCTCCACCACTTCGGCGATCCTGCAGGCCTCGCCTTTGGTGGTGGTCGGGGGCGCGGCGCTGTTTTTCGGCGAGCGGGTCGGATGGCGGCGCTGGTCGGCGGTGGCTGTCGGTTTTGTCGGCGTGCTGATCATCATCCGGCCCGGAATGGACGGATTTTCGGCGCTGTCGCTGCTGGCGGTGGCGGGGATGCTGGGGTTTGCCGGGCGCGATCTGGCGACGCGGGCGGCGCCAAAGGTGATGTCGAACCGGCAGCTGGGGGTGGCGGGTTTTGCCATGCTGGCCTTGGCCGGCGTGATCATTCTGGGCTGGACCGGCGGGGCGGTCTGGCCGGATGCACAGGGTTGGGCGCTGCTGGCGGGGACGGCGCTGTTTGCGGTGCTGGGGTATCACGCCCTGACCTCGGCGATGCGGACCGGCGAGATCGGGTTTGTCACGCCATTCCGCTATGTGCGACTGGTGTTCGCGATGGCTCTGGCGATGGTGTTTTTCAACGAACGGCCGGATCTGGCGACGCTGATCGGGTCGACGCTGATCGTCGGCTCGGGGATCTATACGCTGGTTCGGGGCAACCGGAAAACCACGCCGCCGCCGGGCAGCCTGCCGCTGTAGGCCGGTCAGTTCGGGCCGCCATCTGGACTTGGGATCAAAGCGCGCTTATGTGAAGCGGATGGCCAAGATATCCGACCCAAACTCCAAGCTGATTGCCGAAAACCGCCGGGCGCGGTTCGATTACCATATCGAATCCGATCTGGAAGCCGGGGTCATGCTGCAAGGGTCCGAGGTGAAGTCGCTGCGCAAGGGCGGTTCGAACATCGGCGACAGCTATGCGAGTGTCGAGGGCGGCGAGCTGTGGCTGATCAACGGCTATATTGCGCCCTATACCCAGTCGAACCACTGGGACAGCCATGACGAACGCCGCCGCCGCAAGCTGTTGGTGTCAAAGCGCGAACTGGCGCGGCTGTGGAATGCTACCGCGCGCGAAGGCATGACGATTGTGCCGATCAAGATGTATTTCAATGATCGTGGCATCGTCAAAATCAAGCTGGGTGTGGCCAAAGGCAAAAAGCAGGCCGACAAGCGCGAAACCAGCGCCAAGCGCGACTGGGACCGGCAGAAGGCCCGGATCATGAAGCAGAACCACCGCGACTGAGTTCCGCCGTCCGGGGGACTTCGGCCCTGCTGAACGCGGGTTTTTTCGGGTATGGCGGGCGTCTGATCTGCGTATGGCCAACGTATGGCATCTGTCATGACGTGTGTGCGTTGAGAAAATAAAGCGCGTTCGCCGGAGTATGCGTTGTTCGTCGGGCGTCAGAAACTGGCTTACTCGGGAACAGCGGCGTGGCGCAGTGCATGACCGGACAGAGCCCAGACCGCGTGATGCTGCCCCCGCAATGAACGGCGACTTTTCCGGGCACGCAGATGGTATTTGCGCAAGAAGCGGGTCGGTCTGGAGGAACGGTTTCACTAAGCAGCTCCCAAACCACAGCAAATGGAGATGGGAATGCTTCTCAACGGAAAGACAATTATTATCACGGGCGCGAGCAGTGGTATTGGAGCCGCCGCCGCCAGAATTTTCGCAGCTGAAGGTGCGAAGCTGGTTCTCGGAGCGCGCCGCGCCGAACTGCTTGAGCAAATCACAGAGGACATTTCTGCCAACGGTGGCGAGGCGGCTTTCCTCGTGGGGAACGTCGAAGACAGGGGCTACGCCGAAGCGTTGGTGAAGCTTGCGGAGTCGCGCTTTGGCGGCCTCGACGGCGCTTTCAACAATGCTGGTGTCACCGGAGAAATGGGACCAATCCCCGACATGGCAGACAGCAATTGGCATAAGGTGATGGCAGTAAACCTTAATAGCGGGTTCTATGCGGCCAAGTTCCAGATTCCCGCGATGCGCAAACGCGGTGGCGGTTCGATTGTGTTCACCTCTTCATTCGTGGGACACACAATCGGTTTGCCCGGCATGGGGGCCTACGCCGCTGCAAAGGCGGGGCTTATCGGCATGACGCAGGTTCTGGCGGCAGAACATGGGCCCGAAAACATCCGCGTGAACGCGCTCCTCCCGGGTGGCACGATGACGCCCATGGCCGGTGATGATGCCGGTTTTCATGAAGTCGTGCGCGGTTTCCACGCGCTCAAGCGCATGGCAGAGCCGTCCGAAATCGCCAACGCAGCGTTGTTCTTGCTTTCTGACCACGCTTCTTTCGTGACCGGCAGCGCCATGATCGCCGATGGGGGAAACTCCATAAATAAACTGTAGAACGATAAACCGGACACCGGCAAACAAACCGCCAGTGTCCGGTTTGTCCCGAGGTGTGGTCCTGCGTCATCCCGATTGGCGCAGCTCCCATCTGCCCCCAGACCCGGCGTCTGGGTTGGCCAAAACCACGGGCACATCGCCTGCACCCTTGCCCTGCGCCCCTTTGCCGATATATGCCGGGGCTGACCCGCGCGGAGCATGACACATGACAACCCTCGTGACCCAATCGCCCCTCGACGACCCGAAAACACTGGTGTCGACCGACTGGCTGGCCGCCCATCTGAAAGACCCGGACCTGCGGGTTCTGGATGCGTCGTGGTTCATGCCCGACTCTGGCCGCGATGCGCGGGCGGAATACGCCGCCGCCCATATTCCCGGCGCCCGGTTCTTCGACATCGACGAGATCAGCGATCACCGCTCGAACCTGCCGCATATGGTGCCGCCGGTGGAAAAGTTCATGAGCCGGATGCGCGCCATGGGCGTGGGCGACGGGCATCAGGTGGTGGTCTATGATGGTTCGGGGCTGTTTTCGGCAGCGCGGGTCTGGTGGACGTTCCGGCTGATGGGCAAGATGGATGTGGCCGTGCTGGATGGCGGCTTTCCCAAATGGCAGGCCGAGGGGCGCGAGGTTGAGGATATGCCGCCCGTGGTGCGCGACCGCCACATGACCGTCAGCCGCCAGAACCAGCTGGTCAAGGATGTGACTCAGGTGGCCCATGCCGCCAAGCTGGCGCAGGCCGAGATCATCGACGCCCGCGCCGCTGCGCGGTTTCGTGGTGAGGTGGCAGAACCTCGCCCCGGTTTGCGGGCGGGGCATATTCCGGGGTCAAAGAACGTGCCGTTCGGTACGCTCTTGAACGCTGATGGCACCATGAAGGCCCCTGCCGATCTGAAAGCGGTGTTCGAGGCGGCGGGGGTGGATCTGTCGCGCCCGGCGATCACCTCTTGCGGGTCGGGCGTGACCGCCGCGATTCTGAGCCTTGCTCTGGAACGGATCGGTCACCGCAGCCATGCGCTCTATGACGGATCATGGTCCGAATGGGGCATGTACGAAGACCTTGCCGTCGCCAAAGGATAGGCCAATGCTGGAAGTTCTGAACCCGCAACCGCAGGACAAGATCCTGCAACTGATCGCGATGTACCGCGATGACCCACGCGACACCAAGATCGACCTTGGCGTTGGCGTCTACAAGGATGCCACCGGCCTGACCCCGGTGATGCGGGCGGTGAAGGCGGCGGAGAAAAAGCTGTGGGAGGTGGAGGTCACCAAATCCTACACCGGGCTGGCCGGGGAGCCTGCGTATAACGCGGCGATGGTGGGAATGATCCTGGGCGAGGGCTTTGCGGACCGTGCGGCATCGGTGGCGACTCCGGGCGGCACTGGGGCGATCCGGCAGGCGCTGGAGCTGATCCGCATGGCGTCGCCGGGCGCAACGGTCTGGCTGTCAAACCCGACATGGCCGAACCATCCGTCGATCATCCGCTATCTTGGCATGAAAATGGCCGAGTACCGTTATTTCGATGCCGAGACTCGCGGTGTGGATTTTGCGGGTGTTTTGGAAGATCTGGGCCGCGTCGCCAAGGGTGACATCGTGCTGCTGCATGGATGCTGCCACAACCCGACCGGCGCGAACTTCACTGCTGACCAGTGGGCGCAGGTTGCCGATGTGCTGGAGGCGCGTGGCGCCATTCCGTTCATCGACCTGGCCTATCAAGGCTTTGGCGACGGGCTGGAGGAAGACGCGGCCGCCACGCGGATGATCGCCGCGCGGTTCCCCGAGGTGCTGATTGCGGCGTCGTGTTCGAAGAACTTCGGGATTTACCGCGAGCGCACGGGCGTTCTGATCGCGCTGACCGAACCCGCGCGCCGCGCTGTGGTGCAGGGCAATCTGGCTTACCTCAACCGCCAGAACTACAGCTTTCCGCCCGATCACGGCGCGCGGCTGGTGACGATGATCCTGGAAGATGACGCCTTGCGCGCCGACTGGAAGGCCGAGCTGGAAGAGGTGCGGCTGAACATGCTGTCCTTACGCAAGGCGCTGGCGGAAGAGCTGCGCCGCGCAACCAACTCTGACCGTTTCGATTTCGTGGCCGATCATCGTGGCATGTTCAGCCGCCTTGGCCTGACCGAGACACAGGTGAATGTGCTGCGCGACGATCACGGGATTTACATGGTGGGCGACAGCCGCATCAATATCGCCGGGCTGAACGCCCGCACCGTGCCAATTCTGGCGGCGGCGATTGCGAAAGTCTCGGGCTGAGCCAAAGCTCTGACAGATGAAAGAGCCCGCGCTTGTCGCGGGCTTTTTCATACGCTGTCTACCGGCCAGTAAAGAGGCCCGAACCTTTCGGTTCGGGCCAGAGGTCAGACTGACTGGGAGGAGGAGGCGTCAGCCCTTGGTAAACTCCGGATAGGCTTCCAGACCCAGCTCGGCCTTGTCCAGCCCCATCATCTCGTCTTCCTGGGTCGGACGCAGACCCATGGTGGACTTGAGGACGAGCCAGACGATGCCCGAGGTAACGAACATGAAGATGCCGATCGCGGCAAAGCCCAAGAACTGCATCCCAAAGCTGGTGCCGTCGGTGTAGAACGGAACCGCCATGGTGCCCCAGAAGCCAGCCACCAGGTGAACCGGGATCGCACCGACCACGTCGTCGATCTTCAGCTTGTCGAGCAGCGGAACCACCACCAGAACGATCACGCCACCGATACCACCGATCCACACGGCACCGAACAGCGACGGGTCCAGCGGCCCGGCGGTGATCGAGACCAGACCAGCCAGCGCGCCGTTCAGCACCATGGTCAGGTCAACCTTTTTGTAGATCAGCTGCGACAGGATCATTGCCACCACAGCACCGGCAGACGCGGCCATGTTGGTGTTGGCAAAGATGATCGAGACAGCATTGGCATCGACTTCGGTGCCCAGAGCCAGCTGGGACGCGCCGTTGAAGCCAAACCAGCCCAGCCACAGAACAAAGGTGCCAAGCGTAGCAAGGGCAAGGTTGGAACCCGGCATCGGGTTGACGCGGCCTTCCTTGGTGTATTTGCCCAGACGCGGCCCCAGGATCAGCGCACCCGAGAGGGCAGCAAAGCCACCTGCGGCGTGCACCAGTGTCGATCCGGCAAAGTCAGAGAACCCGGCTTCCGACAACCAGCCGCCGCCCCACTGCCAGGATGCTTCGATCGGGTAGAGGAACCCGGTCAGGACAACCGTAAAGATCAGGAACGGCCACAGCTTGATGCGCTCGGCCAGTGTGCCCGAGACGATCGACGCGGTGGTGGCGCAGAACATCAGCTGAAAGAAGAAGTCCGATCCGGCAGAGTAGCCGGTCGCCAGATCAGGGTCGCCGCCGATGGTTTTGGCCGAGAACAGCTGGCCGACATAGCCGGTCATGGTCCAAGCATCGCCCGGATACATCAGGTTGTAACCGACGATCCAGTACATCAGCGAGGCAATGGCAAAGAGCGCAATGTTCTTGGTCAGCTGCATCGTGACGTTTTTCGACCGCACCAGACCGGCCTCAAGCATCGCAAAGCCAGCGGCCATCCAGAACACCAGAAAGCCGCCGATCAGGAACAGCAGGGTATTGAAAATAAAGGCGTTATCCACGGCCGCCGGTGCTGCGGCGACAACCTCTGCCGCCTCGGCGGTGGCGTCCTGTGCCCAGGCGGGCAGGCTGGCAAACAGCGACGCGCCCAGCGTCGCAAGTCCAGCAAGTTTCATCGGAGTGTTCATCTTTGCGTTTCCCCTGTCCCCAACGCGTCAGAGCGCATCGTCGTTGATTTCGCCGGTGCGCACGCGCACGGCATGCTGGACATCCAGCACGAAGATCTTGCCATCACCGATCTTGTCGGTTTTCGCGGTGGTGCGGATCGTCTCGACAACCGCATCCGCAAGGCTGTCGCTGACCACGATTTCCAGCCGGACCTTTGGCACAAAGTTCACGGCGTATTCGGCACCGCGATAGATTTCAGTATGACCAGACTGGCTGCCGAAACCCTTGATCTCGGTCACCATCATGCCGCGCACCCCGATGGTGGTCAGTGCTTCACGCACTTCCTCCAGCTTGAACGGCTTGATTGCTGCAATAATTAGTTTCACGTCCTTCCCCTTCATTTCTGTGGGGCCCGGGGTTGGGCCCTTGCAGATAACAAGCCGCCTTTCGAGGGGACAGAACAAGAAACCGACGGCGGAACTCTGCCTGAATGCGCGCCTTGATGCACAATTTTTATACTTATTGTGCAACTTGATGAATTTTTAAGCATGTCACATATCCGAATCGTGACGGCCCGCTCTCCACAACGCGGGTTATTCCGGCTAGAGTCGGGCAAAAGAACACGTCTTTAATGGTTGGGCAGGCAATGGCAGCATCGGGCAACGGGCGGGGAAAACTGACTGCGGACAAGCGGTATGGGGCCAGTCGTCCCGCCGCCGCCAAACCCACCTCGGGGGGACGCCCGCCGCGCAAACCTGCGCCACGCAAGCCCCGGCGGCAGCATGGGCTGATCGTCGGGCTGATCCTTGGCCTGTGGCGGCTGATCTGGCGCGTGCTTTGGGGCGTGACCTGGCGGGTCGGTGCGGTTGTCGGCATGGTTCTGGCTCTGGCGGTGTTCTATTTCTACAGCCAGCTTCCTGCCGTGACGGAACTGCTGGATGGTCGTGCCCGCGGGTCTGTGACCATGCTGGACCGCGAAGGCCAGGTCTTTGCCTGGCGTGGCGAAACTTTTGGCGGCCAGATCACGGCGGCCAATGTCTCGCCGTTCTTGCATGACGCCGTGATCGCAACCGAAGACCGCCGGTTCTACCGCCATTTCGGCATCAGCCCGCGCGGCATTGCCGGGGCCGTCCGTATCAACCTGAGCGAGGGGCGGGGCCCGCTGTCGGGCAACGGCGGGTCGACCATCACCCAGCAGGTCGCGAAATTGCTGTGCCTTGGCGTGCCCTATAACCCGACCGAATGGAAATCCGAGGCCGCTTATGAGCAGGACTGCCGCAGCGGCGGCATCTGGCGCAAGGTCAAAGAGATCCCCTATGCGATGGCGATGGAGGTCAAGTATTCCAAGCAGGAAATCCTGACCATCTATCTGAACCGGGCCTATATGGGGGCTGGCGCGCGTGGGTTCGAGGCTGCGGCGCAACGCTATTTCGGCAAGTCCGCCAATGAGGTTGGCCCGGCGGAAGCCGCGATGCTGGCGGGCCTGCTGACCGCGCCATCACGCTTTGCGCCGACCAACAATCTGGGCCGGTCGCAGGAACGCGCTTCGGTCGTGGTCGGGCTGATGGAGGATCAGGGCTATCTGACCGCCGCGCAGGCCGCCGATGCCCGCCAGAACCCGGCCCGGCTGTCAAAAGCTGCCGAAACGAAGTCAGGCGGAGCCTTTGCCGATTGGGTGATGGAGTCGACGCCCAGCTTTCTGTCATCGAACACGACCGAAGACGTGATCATCCGCACCACGCTGGATCAGCGGTTGCAAAAGGCGGCGGAGGACGCGCTGGAGTTCATCTTTGACACCAAGGTGAAAGAGGGCTCCAAGGCGCAGGCGGCGATTGTGGTCATGTCTGCTGATGGCGCGGTGCGCGCCATGGTCGGCGGGCGTGAGGCGGTGGCGGCGGGCAGCTTCAACCGCGCCACGCAGGCCAAGCGACAGACCGGGTCCAGCTTCAAACCCTTTGCCTATGCGGCGGCAATGGATCTGGGGTTCACTCCGGCGGATTATGTCGAGGATACGCCGCTGACCATCAACATCCCCGGATCAGGGGCGTGGACACCAAAGAACTATGACAACCAGTTCAAGGGCATGATCACGCTATCGCAAGCCCTGGCCGAAAGCCGCAACATTCCGGCGGTGCGGGTCTCGGAGGCGGTGGGGCGCGATGCGGTGCGGCGGGTGGCGAACGGGTTCGGCATTGTCTCGGCGCTGGCCGATGGGCCTGCGCTGGCACTGGGCGCGTCGGAATCGTCGCTGCTGGAGATGTCGGGGGCCTATGCGGGCATTCTGAACGGCGGCTCTTCGGTCACGCCCTACGGGCTGGTTGAGCTGCGGCTGCAGGGGGAAAATGACATGCTGCTGGGCGCGACCGGCGGCCTTGGGCAGCGGGTGATCAGCGAAGAGGCGGCGCTGTACCTGACCTATATGATGAACCGGGTGATCGAGAACGGCACCGGGACGCGGGCAAGGATTCCCGGCTGGCAGGCGGCAGGCAAGACCGGCACGACACAGGCGGCGCGGGATGCGTGGTTTCTGGGCTTTACCGCTGACTATGTGGCCGGGGTCTGGATGGGCAACGATGACAACGCGCCCCTGACCGGGGTGACGGGTGGCGGCTTGCCTGCCGAGATCTGGCGCGAGGTGATGGTGCGGGTTCATGAGGGCGTGCAGCCCCAGCCGCTGCCCATGCTGGTGCCCGAGCCGAAGCTGCCGCCGGGGGGCTACGCCGCGTCGCCCAATGTGATGGCCGACGGGCAGTCGCCCACTTCGGTACCACAGCCCGGCGCCCCTGCTGCGGCAGAGGTGCCCGCGCAGGAGGTGATCGTCTATGACGGTCCGGTGCCGGATGACTGGATCAATGAGGGGCCGGTGATGCAGGAGGGCGACCTGGCCGAACAGATCCTGCAGGATGTGATGGGGGTGTTTCGCAACTGACGACCCTCTGCGGAGGCGTGTGTAACACAGGGGGAAGCTGAGCTCTTTTCTGTGTTATCAATAGGTTAGATCCTTGATTTTAACCGAATTTTAAGATTCCCCACGCAGCAGGCGGGTGCAGGGTTGCCGGGTCTGCGCAGGGAAAGCGAGGCATAAGGATGCCCTGCGCTGCATTTGCGCCCTTGTCGCGGTGCTGGTCCTGAACACAGGGACAGCGGCCTATGTGCCCTGCGCTGCGCCCCGCCCAATCTGTGCTTGAGACCGCCGGAATTTCCGGTCACATGCGCGGCAGGCATGGAGCGGGCAAACATGATCGGTATTCTTCGCGCCATCTCGGCGCGGCTGGCGCAGGACTGGTTGTTGCTGGGGCTGATTGCCGTTTTTCCTGTGATGCTCTGGGCGGTGCCAAGACCGCCTGCCGCCCTGTTCGGGCTGGTGGACTGGAAGACCGTCGCAGCGCTTGCCGGGCTGATGGTGCTGAGTCGCGGGCTGGAGGTGTCCGGGCTGATTGACCGCAGCGGTCGCTGGATCATCGGCCAGATCGGCAGCTTGCGCGGGCTGGCCTTTGCGCTGGTGGTGTTTGCGGCGGCGCTGTCGGCGGTGGTGACCAATGATGTGGCGCTGTTCGTGACGGTGCCGCTGACGGTCGGTCTGGCACGGATGGTCGATCTGCCGCTGGGACGGCTGGTGATCTTTCAGGCGCTGGCGGTAAATGCCGGGTCGGCGCTTTCGCCCGTGGGCAATCCGCAGAATCTGTTTCTTTGGCAAACATCGGGGGTTGGGTTCGGGCAGTTCACGCTGGCCATGATGCCGATTGCGGCGACGATGATGGCGCTGCTGCTGGCGCTGATCCCGTTTGGCTTTGGCAAGGGGCGGCTGGCCGTGCTGGAAACGACTGGCCCGCTGCCGTTGCAACGCGGGCTGATGGTCACCGCCCTTGCCACCTATCCGCTGTTTCTGGTCGCGGTGAATGCAGAGCTTGCGGTTCCCTCTGCTTTGGCGGTGATTGCCGTGTTTGTGCTGTGCTTCCGGTCGGTTCTGCGCGGGGTGGATTGGCCGTTGCTGCTGGTCTTTGTGCTGATGTTCATCAATCTGGGGCTGCTGGGCCAGATGCCGGGTGCCGCCGATGTGGTGGCGGCGTGGACAGAGGGGCAAGGTGCTGTCTATGCGCTGGGGGCTGGGTTGTCGCAGATCATGTCGAACGTGCCTGCTGCGATTTTTCTGGCACAGTTTACGGATGACTGGCGGGCACTGGCCTGGGGGATCAATGTCGGCGGTTTTGGGCTGGCGATCGGGTCTTTGGCCAATCTGATTGCGCTGCGCCTGTCAGGCAAGCCGGGGCTGTGGCGGGAGTTTCACCTGTGGTCGCTGGCAATGCTGCTGGGGTCGTTTGCCGTTGGCGCAGGTTTGCTGGCCTTGGGGTGAGGGCTTTTGGCCGGTCAGACCGATGCGCCCTGCCCCGAAAGCAAGACGCCGACCCTGCGCTGTTGCGGGGGTCGGCGTTTTGGGTCTTTGACGGGCGCGGCGTCAGGCGTTTTTCATGTCTGCGATCAGACCGTCGATGTCGCCCCGGCGGCGGTCAAGCATCGCACCGATTTCGGTGCGTTCGCTGGCCAGCATGTTCACGCCTTCGATGATGATGTTGAAGAACAGGTCTTTGCCAGAGCGGTCCGACACATGCCAGCGCAGGTCAAAGGGAGACTGACCGCGCAGTTTGGCAACCGAGATCACCTCGAAATAGCTTTTGACAGCACGGGCACCGGTGACCTCGATCTGGCCGCCGATGAACTCGCGGAACCGGGCACCGTATTTGCGGGCAATGTACCTTTGATACGCGGTGGTAAAGGCCGCAAGCTGCGCACGCGAGGCCGAGCGGGCGGCGGGCCCGAGAGCGGACCGGGCGATGGTGGGCACATCGGCGTAGCGGCTGAAGATGCGTTCAAAATCGCCATACATCGCGCCGGCGGACTTGCCCGAGTTGATCGTGGTGTTCACATCGGCCACAGCCTTGCCGACCAGCGTGCGCGCCTGATCGACGGTGAGGGCCGCAGCAGGCATGGGCATGGCCAGTGCGGCGGCACCGCCGACCAGCCCGATGCCAAAGCCACGACGTGTGATGATCAGCCTGTCATTCGCCATAGATGTCCTCATACGGATCCTCAAAAGCGTCATCGCCAGCGTCGCCAGCGGTTTGCCCAAGTTCAAAACGGCGGTTTTGCAGATACAGCAGGCGCGCCTGTGCATAGCTGTCCGCAGAGTCATATAGGACAGAGTCGACCGTTTCGGAATAGCGGGCCCGATCACCAAGACTTGATACGACCTTTGCCACCGGCACGATGTTCTTTTCCGGCTTTGGCAGAACGTAGCGCAGCGGGTTCAGGCCGACATCGACGATCTTGCCCACCATGTCGCGTTCGGTGGAGGGGCCGAGGAAGGGGAGTTCGACATAATTCCCCTCTCCCGCGCCCCAGACATGCAGGGTTTCGCCGAAATCGGTGGTCTTGCCCTCCAGCCCGATGGCGCGGGCCGGATCAAACAGCCCGCCGATGCCGACGGTGGTGTTGAGCGCGAAACGCAGGGTGTTTTGCAGCGCAAACTGCGGGCGGCCCTGCAGCAGGTTGTTGACCACCGCACCGGGGGCGTCGAGGTTCTGCGCGAAATTGGTGACACCTTGCATCACCGGGCCGGGCGGGCCTTTGCGGAAGCCGCTGGAGAGCGGGCGCAGGATGGCGTTGTCGATGCTGCGGTTGAAATCGTGGATCTCGCGGTTGTTCACCTCCATCGGGTCAGTGAACCCCGCCGGGGCCGGTTTCTGGGCGCAGGCGGCCAACAGGGTCAGTGCGGCCAGGGTGCTGGCGGCGCGCAGCAGCGCGGGGCGGGCGGTGGAAGCGGCAGCAGATGAAATCATACGGGATACAGCCATTTTTCTGCCCGGGAGCGGCGGGACGTCATCATTTGGTCGCGCGTGTCGCGATAATCTTGGGATTTGATATAGGCCGTAGCGTTGAAATACAACGCAGGCTTGGGTTTGTGCCGGGTTTTGGGCAGGTTTCAGGCGGCGCTGCGGGCCGTATATGTCTTGTGATAACCGGCTGTGCCGAATTGCCGGGCAGCTGGCCTTGCCGCCACCGGATCGGGCGGCTAGCCTGCGCCAAACTGAACGGAGGTATTCCCATGTCTAAGATCGAAGCCCGCCTTGCCGAACTGGGCGTGACCCTGCCTGATGCGCCTGCTCCGGCGGCGAATTACGTGCCTTGGGTGATCAGCGGCAAACAGGTGTTCATCTCGGGCCAGATCAGCCAGAACGCGGGCGGGATGATCAAGGGCAAGCTGGGCGCGGATCTGAGCGTCGAACAGGGCGCAGAGGCGGCAAAGGCCTGCGCGATTTCCCTGCTGGCGCAGGTCAAGGCGGCAACGGGCGGCGAGATCGACCGCGTGGTGCGGCTGGTCAAGCTGGTGGGGTTTGTGAACTCCGGCCCCGAGTTCGTGGACCAGCCCAAGGTGATCAACGGCGCGTCGGATTTCATGGTCGCGGTGTTGGGCGATGCCGGGCGGCATGCGCGCTCAGCGGTGTCGGCGGCATCCTTGCCGTTTGGCGTGGCGGTCGAGATTGAAGCGGTGTTTGAAATTGCCTGACATGACGCGCCCTGCCCTGCCCGCCGGTTTCCTGCGCCTGCCAGTCACGCATCGAGCGCTGCATGACCGGGCGCAGGGCCGGATCGAGAACAGCCCTGCCGCCATACGCGCGGCGGTCGAGGCGGGCTATGCCATTGAAGTGGATGTGCAACTGTCTGCCGATGGGCAGGCAATGGTGTTTCATGATGACGAGCTGGACCGGCTGACGGCGGAACGCGGGCCGGTTTCGGCGCGATCTGCCGCCGCGTTGGGGCAGATTGTGCTGACCGGGGGCACGGATACGATTCCGACGCTGGGCGCAGTTCTTGACATGGTCGCCGGGAAGGTGCCGCTGCTGATCGAGATCAAGGATCAGACCGGGGTGATGGGCGAGACCGACGGGCGGCTGGAGGCAGCGGTGGCTGAGGCCTTGGCCGGATATGCGGGCGAGGTCGCGGTGATGTCGTTCAATCCGCATTCGGTGGCGCATATGGCGCGGCTGGCACCGCACATTGCGCGCGGGCTGACCACATCGTCCTATGACCCTGACGACTGGGCCCCGGTGCCCGCCGAGGTGTGCGAGCGGCTGCGCGGGATTCCCGATTTTGACCGGGTAGGCGCGTCTTTCATCAGCCATCAGGGCAATGACCTGACACGCCCGCGTGTGCTGGACTTGCGCGCGGCGGGGGTGCCGGTGCTGTGCTGGACCATCCGCACGCCCGAACAAGAGGCGATGGCGCGGCAGATTGCGGCGAATGTGACCTTTGAGGGCTATCTGAGCGCCCTGCCCGCTTGAATTTGCGGGCGCGCGGCACAGTCTATGCGGACGCGCCCGGAATGACGGACCCATGACCGAAATCACCCTGCACCAGAGCCTGACCGAGATTGATGCCGCCGAGTGGGATGCGGTGGCCGCCCCCGAGCAGGCATCGGGGCGGCCGGTAGACCCGTTCACCACCTATCGGTTTCTGAGCGCGCTGGAGCTGTCCGGCTCGACCGGCACCGGCACGGGCTGGACCGCGCATCCGCTGGTGCTGCGCGAGGCGGGACGGCTGGTGGCGGCGGTGCCGATGTATGCCAAGGGTCATTCGCAGGGCGAGTATATCTTTGACCACGGCTGGGCGCAGGCGTTTGAGCGGGCGGGCGGGCGGTATTACCCAAAACTGCAGATCGCGGTGCCGTTCACGCCCGCCACCGGGCGGCGGTTTCTGGGTGACGCTGTTCACCGCGAGTTGTTGCTGGCGGCGGCGATTTCGGTGACGGAAAAGAACCGGCTGTCGTCGCTGCATGTAACCTTTTGCACCGAAGAAGAGGCCGAGGCTTTGGCGGGCTTTGAGGGCGTATTGCACCGGGTGACGCAGCAGTTTCACTGGGAAAACAACGGCTACGCCTCGTTTGACGATTTCCTGAACCAGCTGTCGAGCCGCAAGCGCAAGATGATCCGCAAGGAGCGCGAGACGGCGCGGGCCTCGGGGCTGACCATCCGGGCCTTGACCGGCGATCAGATCGAGCCTGCGCATTGGGAGGCCTTCTGGCAGTTTTATCAGGACACCGGCGCGCGCAAATGGGGCACACCCTATCTGACGCGGGCAGCGTTCACCCGGTTTCATGACACCATGCGCGACGACATTCTGCTGGTGCTGGCCTTTGACGGCACGCGGCCTGTGGCGGGGGCGCTGAACTTCATCGGGCGCGATGTGCTGTTCGGCCGCTATTGGGGCTGTTCCGAGGATCACCCCTGCCTGCATTTCGAGCTGTGCTATTATCAGGCGATCGACTGGGCGATTGCCAATGGGTTGCAACGCGTGGAAGCGGGGGCGCAGGGCGAACACAAGCTGGCGCGCGGCTATCTGCCGACCCCGGTGCATTCGCTGCACTGGATCGCCGATGCAGGCTTTCGCGACGCGGTGGCGCGGTACTTGCAGGAAGAGCGCCGCGCGGTGGATGAGGAAATCGAGGTGCTGACGCAATACGGCCCGTTCCGCCGGGTGCATTCCGAGGACTGACAGCGGCGGGCGGGCGTGGCAGAGTACCCCCACAACCATGCGAGGGATGATCATGGACAGCCTGACGTTTTACACCAACCCGATGTCACGCGGCCGGATTGTGCGCTGGATGCTGGAAGAGCTGGGCCAGCCCTATGAGACGGTGGTGTTGGCCTATGGTCCGGCGATGAAGGCGGCAGACTATCTGGCGGTCAACCCGATGGGCAAGGTTCCGGCGGTGGTGCATGACGGACGGGTGGTGACGGAATGTGCTGCGATCTGCTGCTATCTGGCGGATGCCTTTCCGCAGGCGGGGCTGATGCCGGAGAACCGGGCCGCGTTTTACCGCTGGATGTTCTTTGCCGCCGGACCGCTGGAGCAGGCGGTGGTGAATGCATCTTTTGGCTGGAAGCCCGGCACCGTGCAAGAGGCGGGTCGCACCGGCTATGGCAGTCTGGAAACGGCCGTAGGCGCGATTTCGGACCATGTGGCGGCGCAGGAGTTTGTGGCAGGGGAGGCGTTTTCGGCGGCGGATGTCTATGTCGGCAGTCAGATCGGCTGGGGGCTGCAATTCGGAACGATCCCCCGGACCGAGGCGTTGTCTGCGTACTGGGACCGGATCAAGACCCGCCCCGCCGCTGCGCGCGCGACCACGCTGGATGATGCGCTGATAAGCAAGGATACCCGCGAATGACTGACAAGACCGACAAGAGTGAAAAGTCTGCGCTGGACCGATCCACCCTGCTGCCGCTGTTCGGCACCGGGTGGAAGATGGCAGAGAGCAAGGATGCGCTGGAAAAAACCTTTTTGTTCAAGGATTTCAAGCAGGCTTTTGCCTTTATGACCAAGGTGGCGGATGACGCCGAGGCGCTGAACCATCACCCGGAATGGTCGAACGTGTACCGCACCGTCAAGGTGCGGCTGACCACACATGATACGGGCGGGCTGACAAAGCTGGACGTGGATCTGGCCCGGCGGATGGACACGGCCGCGGGGTATTGAGGGCTATGGCGTGGCGCATGTCCTGCACCGCCCCCCACCCCTGACCCCTCCCCACGAGGGGGAGGGGAAGCGCCGGGGGCGGATGGTGGTTTGGTCTGGTCAGATCGCGGCCAGAAGCGCCTCGCCGCCGGAAATCTCGCAGGTGCCCGGCGATTCCTCCAGATGCAGCTGTTTGACCACGCCATCCTCGGCATAAAGCGCGTAGCGTTTGGAGCGGTCCATCAGCCCGGCGGGCGCAGCAGAGAAGGCAAGGCCCATCGCCTTGGTAAAGCCGGAATCGGCATCGGCCAGCATGGTGACACCGGCACTGGTGGCGCCCGTCGCCTCGCCCCAGGCTTTCATCACAAAGGGGTCGTTGACGGACACGCAGATGATCTCGTCCACGCCTTTGGCGGTGAACTGGTCCTTGGTGCGGATAAAGCTGGGGACATGCGCCGAATGGCAGGTCGGCGTGAACGCGCCCGGCACGGCAAACAGCACCAGCTTGCGGCCCTTCGCCAGATCTTGCAGCGATACGGGTTCTGGCCCCTTGTCGCCGAGCTTGATCAGGGTTGCCTCTGGCAGCGTGTCGCCTACAGAAATCGTCATGGTGGTGTCCCTCTCGCGTTGCGTTCTGACTGTCGCCAGATATAGGGTCCGGCCCGTTGGGCGACCAGAGGAATATGGCATGCGCGTGGTGATCATCGGGGCGGGACAGGCCGGGGCAGCGCTGGCGGCAAAGCTGCGCGGGCTGGGGCATACGGGGCCGATCACCATGATCGGCGCGGAAACCGCGCCGCCGTATCAGCGCCCGCCGCTGTCGAAAGCCTATCTGATGGGCAAGATGGAGGCCGAGCGGCTGTGGCTGCGCGCGCCGGAGTTCTGGGCCGATCAGGGGGTGGACCTGCGGCTGGGGTCGCCGGTGACCGGAGTGGATACGGCGGCGCGGACGGTGACCTTGGGGGCCGAGGTGATCCCCTATGACGCGCTGGCGCTGACCACCGGGTCAACGCCGCGCCGTCTGCCCGCTGCGATGGGGGGCGGTCTGGCCGGGGTCTACACCCTGCGCGGACTGGTGGATGTGGATGCAATGCGGGCAGAGTTTCAGCCCGGCCGCCGGGTGGTGATTGTCGGCGGCGGCTATATCGGGCTGGAGGCGGCGGCGGTGGCGGCCAAGCTGGGGCTGCAGGTCACGGTGCTGGAAATGGCGCCGCGTATCCTGCAACGGGTGGCGGCACCGGAGACATCGGACTATTTCCGAGCGCTGCACACGGCGCATGGCGTGACGATCCTGGAGTCGACCGGGCTGGAGCGGCTGCTGGGCGAGGGGCGCGTCACCGGCGCGCGGCTGTCGGACGGGCGCGAGATTGCGGCGGATTTCGTGCTTGTCGGCGTGGGCATCCTGCCTGACACGGCGGTGGCGCAGGCGGCAGGCATCGTGATCGACAACGGCATCGCCACCGATGCCTTTGGCCGCACCTCGGCCCCGGATGTCTGGGCGGCGGGCGATTGCGCGTCCTTTCCATGGAGGGCTGGGCGGCTGCGGCTGGAATCGGTGGGCAATGCGATTGATCAGGCCGAAACCGTTGCCGCCAATATCCTTGGCGCGGGCAAGGAATATCAGGCGCGGCCATGGTTCTGGTCCGATCAGTATGACTGCAAGTTGCAGATCGCCGGGCTGAACACCGGCTATGACCGGATCATCACCCGCCCCGGCGAGGGGGGGGCGGTGTCGTTCTGGTATTATCAGGGCGACCGGCTGCTGGCGCTGGATGCGATGAACGACGCCCGGGCGTATATGGTCGGCAAACGGCTGATCGAGGCGGGCAAATCGCCCGCGCCCGAGGTGGTGGCGGACCCGGCCACCGATCTCAAGGCGCTCTTGCGATGAGGATCATCGGCGGGCGGTCGCGCGGGCTGCATCTGGCCCCGGTGGGGGCGGGCGATGCGCTGGCGCATCTGCGCCCGACATCGGACCGGGTGCGCGAGTCGATCTTCAACCTGTTGCTGAACGGCGGCCATGGCAATCTGGTGCAGGGCGCGCGGGTGCTGGATCTGTTTGCCGGCACTGGCGCGCTGGGACTGGAGGCGCTGTCGCGCGGCGCGGCACAGGCCAGCTTTGTCGAGGATGGCAAGACGGGCCTCGCGCTGGTCAGGCGCAACATCGCGCTGATGCGGGCCGAAGCGGAAACCGAGGTCTGGCGGCGCGATGCGACGCAGCTGGGCGAGAACCGGGGCGCGGGTTTTGATCTGGTGTTCCTTGATCCGCCCTATGGCAAGGGTCTGGGCGAAAAGGCGATTGCCTCTTGCCGCGCGGGCGGCTGGCTCGCCCCCGCTGCGGTGGTCGTCTGGGAAGAGGGCACGGCCCCGGTGCCGCCCGCCGGGCTGGACCTCCTCGACCAGCGCAGATATGGCGATACCAGTGTGACGCTGCTCAGGATGCCCGGATGACCCCCAAAGCTGTGATTTTCGACTGTGACGGCGTGGTGGTGGACAGCGAAGGCATGACCTTTGACCTGCTGGTGGGCGAGTTTGCCGATCATGGGCTGCATCTGACGGTCGAGGTGATCGCCCGCGATTTCATCGGCGGCACCATGGCCGATGTGGCGGCCCGCGCCCGGGATGCGGGGGCGGCGCTGCCCGACACTTGGGTCGAGGATTTCTACCAGCGGCTTTATGCGCATCTGGGCAAAGGCACGCCGCTGATCCCCGGCATTCTTGACGTGCTCGACGCGCTGGAGGCGGCGGGCATACCCTTTGCCATGGGCTCGAACGGGTCTGATGAAAAGATGCAGATCACGCTGGGCCAGAGCCCCGGGTTGATCGCGCGGTTCGGCGGCCATCTCTACTCCGGCCAGACGCTGGGTGCGCCGAAACCGGCGCCCGACCTGTATCTGCACGCGGCCCGGCAACTGGGTGTTGCCCCCGCCGATTGCGTGGTGGTGGAGGACAGCCCGACCGGCGCACGGGCGGCACAAGCCGCCGGGATGCGCTGTCTGGGCTATGCCGCGCATACCCCTGCCGAACGGCTGGTGGCCGTGGGCGCAGAGCCGTTTTTCGACATGGCCGACCTGCCCCGCCTGATCGGGCTGCGCTGACCTCGCCCATTTTCTGTCTACAAATATCCCCGCGCGGCGCGCAAACCCGAGCCGGTTGTGGCGCAGCCACAGAGGCGAGATAAAAAGAACGCGCGCGAAGCGCGCTCCATTTTCTTCACTCTTTTCAATCTGCCGAGCGCAACACCTGTGCCGGACGGGCTGACAGCGGGCGCAGGGCAAAGGCGAGGCCTGCGGCAAGGGTGGCAAGCACCCCGCCCAGAATGATGGCCAGCGCCGAAACCGGCTCGAAGCGGTAGCTGCTGTCCATCACGAACACCATCACCGCCCAGCCTGCCAGACCGCCCGCCACGATGGCAACCAGCCCGGCAGCAGCCCCCATCAGCGCGGAGCGCAGGGCAAAGCTGGCAAGGATGCGGCCCCGTGTGGCCCCCAGCGTTTTCAGCACCGCCGCCTCATAGACCCGCGCGCGCTCGCCTGCGGCGGCAGCGCCGATCAGCACGACAAAGCCGGTCAGCAGGGTGGCCGCCGCCGCCCAGGCGGTGGCGGTGGCGATGGCCCCCAGAGCCTCGGTCACCCGGTCGATGGCATCCTTGACGCGGATCGCGGTGATATTGGGATAGGCGCGCGACAGGTCGCGCAGGATCGCGGCCTCGGCCTCCGGCTCGGCATAGACGGTGGCGATGTGGGTATGGGGGGCACCAGCAAGCGCGGCGGGGTTCAGCGTCATCACAAACCCCATGCCGGCGCTGGAGAAATCGACCTGCCGGAAGCTGGTGATGGTGGCGGTGATGTCGCGGCCCAGAATGTTGGTGGTGATCTGGTCGCCCAGCTTCAGCCCGATCTCGGCCGCTTCTTCGGCGGCAAAGCTGATCTGCGGATCGCCGGTGTAATCAGCGGGCCACCATGTGCCTTCGGTGACAGTGGTGTTTTCCGACGGGCTGGCGGCATAGGTCACGCCGCGATCGCCCCGCACCACCCAATGCTCGCCCGCCACTTCGCGCGCCGGGCGGCCGTTGATCTGGGTGACCACGCCGCGCAGCATCGGCGCGCTTTCGACCTTGCTCACTGCCGGGTCGTCATTGACGCGGGCAAGGAAGCCGTCGATCTGGTCGGGCTGGATGTCGACAAAGAAGTAGGACGGCGCGCGCTCGGGCAGATCCTGCGCGATGGCAAGGCGCAGGTTGGATTCGATCTGACCAACAGCGGCCAGCACCGACAGGCCAAGGCCCAGCGACAGCACCACACTGGTCGCCTCGGCCCGTGGCCCGCCAATGGCAGCGAGTGCCAGACGCAGCGCAACCCTGCCCCGCGCGAGAGCTGACCGCGCAAGGCCATTGGCCGCACGGCGCAAGAGCCACGCCGCCCCGGCCAGCACCGCGAGCGCCCCGGCGATGCCGGCGGCAGAGCCCAGCGCCAGTTCCGGCACACCGGAGAACCAGACCGCGCCGCCGACCAGCAGCCCCAGAAGCCCGGCCACGGTGATGGCCGCGGGCCATCCGGCCCAGCCCTCGCGCCCCGCGCCGCGATACAGCGCGGCGGCGCGCAGGTTGCGGGTGCGGGCCAGCGGCCAGAGGGTGAAGACAAAAGCCGTGGTCAGCCCGTAAAACGCGGCCTCCAAGAGCGGCATCGGATAGGGCCGGAAGATCACCGGCAGCGGCAGGGACGCCGAAATCACCGGCGCCAGCAGCATCGGGATCACGGTGCCCAGCACCAGACCGATGGCCACGCCGATCCCGGCCAGAACCGCGATCTGCATCAGGTAGATGCGAAAAATCGTGTTCCCCTCGGCCCCCAGCGTTTTCAGCGTGGCGATGGTCGAGACCTTGCCATCGAGATAGGCGCGCACGGCGGAAGACACGCCCACCCCGCCCACTGCCAGCCCGGCCAGCCCGACGAGGATCAGGAACGACCCCATGCGTTCGACAAAGCGCTCCACCCCCGGCGTGGCGCGGCGGCTGTCCTGCCAGCGCACGCCGTTGTCACGGTACAGCGCCTCGGTCTGGTCCTCCAGCGCCGCCAGATCACTGCCCGCAGGCAGCAGCAACCGGTATTCGGTTTCATACAGCGAGCCCGGCCCGATCAGCCCGGACTGCGCCAGATCGGCGGTCAGTACCATGGTGCGGGGGCCAAGCGTAAAGCCTTGGGTCGCGGAGTCGGGTTCGCGGACCAGCACCGCGCCCAGCCGGAACTCCTGCACGCCGAGGCGAAAGGTATCGCCCGGCACAATGCCCAGCCGGTCGACGAGCACCCGGTCCATCACCGCGCCGGGCAAGCCGTCCTGCGGGGCAAGCGCGTCGGCCAGCGGCATCTGAGGCTCCAGCTCCACCGCGCCCAAGAGCGGATAGGCGGCATCGACCGCCTTGATCTGGGTCAGCGCGGTGTCCTCGCCGCGCACGGCCATGGAGTTGAAGTCGACCACTTCGGACAGGCCGGTCGAGATGCCCGCCATATAGGCGCGCTCGGCCTCATCGGCGAAGCGATAGGTGAATTCCATCTGCGCATCGCCGCCCAGCAGCACCGCGCCCTGATCGCGCAACCCCGCCTCGATCGCAGCACGCACCATGCCGACCGAGGCAATCGCCATCACCCCCAGCGCCAGACACGCGAGGAAGATGCGAAAACCGCGCAAGCCGCCGCGCAATTCGCGCCGGGCCAGTCGCCATGCAAGAGGCCAACCCGCCACGGCGCTCATTCCGCCGCCGCCTTCATCCGGTCTTCGCCGACGATGCGGCCATCGGCCAGCCGCACCACGCGGTCACAGCGCTCGGCCAGTTCCGGCGCGTGGGTTACCAGAACCAGCGTCGCGCCATGGCGGTCGCGCAGGCCGAACAGCATGTCCATGATCGCGGCGCCGTTGACGCCGTCCAGATTGCCGGTCGGCTCGTCGGCCAGCAGAATCGCCGGGCGCGGGGCTGCGGCGCGCGCGAGGGCCACGCGCTGCTGCTCGCCGCCCGACAGTTGCGTGGGGTAATGGTCCATCCGCGCGCCAAGGCCCACCGACTGCAATTCCGCTGCGGCCCGGGCAAACGCATCGGACACGCCCGCCAGTTCCAGCGGCACGGCAACGTTTTCCAAAGCGGTCATTGTCGGGATCAGGTGGAAAGACTGGAACACCACCCCCATATTCCCCCTACGAAAGCGCGCGAGGGCATCTTCGTCCAATGCGGTCAGATCCGACCCCAGCGCCAGAACCGACCCCGATGTGGCGCGCTCAAGCCCGCCCATCAGCATGAGGAGTGACGACTTGCCAGACCCGGACGGACCGATCAGCCCCAATGTCTCGCCCTGCGCGACGTCGAGGGTGATGCCCTTCAGAATCTCGACCGGCCCGGCATTGCCTGCCAGTGTCAGCGTCGCATCCTTCAACGCCAGAACGGTCTGACCCATGATGTTTTCCTTTATTCTGTCCCCTGTTGCATATGGCGCATTGCGCGGCCTGCGCAACCTGACCTTCACGCTGGCGTTACCGTTTTCCGTCTCCAGCATGGCTTATGCCGAACCCGTGACCGTTTTCGCGCTGGGGGACAGCCTGACAGCCGGCTACGGATTGCCCGAGGGCGAGGGGCTGGTGCCGCAGCTGAACGCGTGGCTGGACGGGCAAGGTGCCGATGTCACCGTGCTCAACGGCGGCGTGTCGGGCGATACCTCGGCCGGGGGCCTGTCGCGGCTGGCCTGGAGCCTGACGCCAGAGGTGGATGCCCTGATCGTGACGCTGGGCGGCAATGACCTGCTGCGCGGGCTGCAACCCACCGTCACCCGCGCCAATATCGAGGCGATCCTGACCGAGGCGCAGACGCGCCAGCTGCCGGTGCTGCTGATCGGCATGGCCGCGCCGGGCAATTTCGGCCCCGAGTATAAGCAGGCCTTTGACCGGCTGTATCCCGAACTGGCGCGGCAATATGGCGCGCAACTGGTAGACAGCTATTTCGGCCTGATCGACCCCGATGCCACCGATCCCGGCCAGATTTCGCACTACATGCAGGCTGATGGCATCCACCCCAATGCGGCGGGCGTGAAACGCGCGGTCGAAAGTCTTGGCCCGCAGATCCTCACTCTGGTGGAACAGCTGGACTGACCCTGCCATTGCTGCTTGCCAAATACTCCCGCCGGAGGCATCCGCATTCTTCCTGCGCGCGACCGGGTAAAGAATAAGCGCAGCCAGTAGCGAAGACCGCCCGCAAGGGCTTGATGCGCGGCCCGTGTCGGGTCATTGCTGGGCGGCCCGTCGCGGGCAGCCCGTGCAAGGATGGCGCGATGACCCTGATTGCTGATCTGACAGACCTGCTGGGCCCGGCCCATGTGCTAACTGGTGCCGATATGGACCGCCATGCGCAGGACTGGACCGGGAAGTATCCCGGCCAGCCGGTGGCGGTGGTGCGGCCCGGCGATACGGGCGAGGTTTCGGCCTGCCTGCGGCTGGCGGCGCGGCATGGGGTGGCCGTGGTGCCGGTCTCGGGCAATACCGGGCTGGTGGGCGGCACGTACACCCAAGGCGGTCTGCTGATCGCGCTGGAGCGGATGAACCGCATCCGCGATCTGAACCCGGTGACGCGGATTGCCACGGTGGAGGCGGGGGTGATCCTGTCGGCCCTGCATGACGCGGCGGCGGATCAGGGGCTGTATTTTCCGCTGTGGTTCGGTGCGCGTGGGTCGGCGATGATCGGCGGCGTGCTGTCGACCAATGCGGGCGGCTCGAACGTGCTGCGCTATGGCTCGACCCGGGCGTTGTGTCTGGGGCTGGAGGTGGTGCTGGCCGACGGGCGGGTGCTGAACCTGATGTCGTCGCTGCACAAGGACAACTCCGGCTACGCCTTGCGCGATCTGTTCATCGGGGCCGAGGGCACGCTGGGGATCATCACCGCAGCGGTGATGAAACTGGTCCCTGCCCCGCGCGCCTATGCCACGGCCACGCTGGCCCTGCGCAACCTTGCCGATGCGTCGGTGCTGCTCAACCGGCTGCAGGAGGCGTCGGGCGGGCTGGTGGAAGCGTTTGAATTCATGCCCGCCAGTTACATGCGGCGGCTGGCCGGGGTGCGGCCCGATCTGGGGCTGCCGTTTGCCGAGGTGCCGGAGGTGACGATCCTGACCGAGCTGGGCGCCACCGCGCCCGCGCTGTGTGACGCGGGCGAGGACGGGTCGGTGCCGCTGAGCGGGCTGCTGGAGGTCACGGTGGCGGCGCTCATGGAGGAAGGGTTGATCCTTGATGCCATCGTCGCGCAAAGCGAGGCGCAGCGCCGCGCGATGTGGGCGCGACGTGAGGCCGCAGCAGAGATCACCTTTGCGCGGCGGCCGTTTGTCGACACCGACATTGCCGTACCGCTGGACCGGGCGGCGGAGTTTCTGGCGGCGATCCACACGCGCCTGCAAGCGATAGATCAGGCGCATGAAGCCATGGTGGTGGCGCATATGGGCGATGGCAATCTGCACTTCACCGCCTTCCCGGTCGATGGCTCTGAGGCCACCTATGACCGTGTGATCACGATGATCGAGGATGTGGTGGCCGAGCTGCGCGGCAGCTTTTCGGCAGAGCATGGCGTGGGCCTGTCAAAGCTGTCGTCGATGGCGCGGCGCAAGGATGCGGTTGCGCTGGATGTGATGCGGGCGATCAAGGCGGCGCTGGACCCTGAGGGCAGGATGAACCCCGGCAAGGTCATTCCGACAGAAAGCACCCCCTGACGTGACCGCGCTGCAGACGGTTCTGGCAACGCCCGTGTTCAGGATGCTGGCGGGGGTGATCGGGCTGATGGGGCTGATCAACGCCTCGCTCTACCCCTATCAGTCACTGATCGGGATCGAGGTACTGGGCCTGTCCGAGCCGGTGTTTGCGCTGGTGCTTGTGCTGGCCTCGGTCGTGGCGGTGGTGACTTCGGTGCTGTTGGGCATTCTGTCGGACCAGAAGGCGAACCGGCGGCGGCTGGCGCTGATCACGGCGCTGATTGGCGCGGCGGGGACAGCGTTGATGGTGTTTGCACCCGGCCCGGTCAGTTTTGTCCTGAGCAACGGGATTCTGCTGCCGGTGGCCTCGTCGATCTTCGGTCAGGCCTTTGCGCTGAACCGGCTGGCCACACAGAGCCTTCCCGCACAGCGCGAGGGGATACAGGCGACGGTGCGGGCGGCGATGTCGGTGACGTTTCTGTTGATGCTGGTGTTCTGGACCTTTGCCTTTGGCAGGGGGGCGGATGTGATGCTGACCTATGCCACAGGCGGCGTGGCCAGTCTGGCGTTGCTGGCGCTGATCTGGGGCTGGTGGCCGCGTGACGGGCAGACCGGATGGGCCGACCAGCCTTCAGGCCTGCGGCTGGGGGCGGCACTGGCGCAGCTGGCGCGGCCAGAGGTGGCGTTGCGGCTGTTGTGCCTTGGCGCGGTGACCTCGGCGGGGGTGCTTTACATGATCCTCGCCGCGCTGGTGTTTTCCGAAACGGCGGGGCGCGATGCGGCGGATACTGCGCTGTACATCGGTATGGTGGCGGGGTGGGAGGTGCCGTTCATGCTGCTGCTGCCGCGCTATCTGGCGCATGTATCGCGGCCCAAGCTGATTTTCTGGGGCACCGTCCTGTATGTCAGTCACCTGATCGCGCTGCCGTTTCTGGCGGGGTCGGCGTGGATCTGGGCGATGACGCTGCCGGCGGGCCTGGGCGGGGTGGCGATGCTGATCCTGCCGATTTCCTATTATCAGGATCTGATGGTGGGGCGGCCCGGCACAGCGGCGTCGATGCTGGCGCTGCAAAAGCTGGTGGCAGATGTGATGGCGGCGCTGGCCTTCAGCGCGGGTGTCGCGATTGGCGGCTATGCGCTGACCGCCGCTCTGGGCGGCACCATTGCGATTGCGGGGGCCCTGGGGCTGTGGCTGGCGGATCGCAGGCGGGTCAGCCCGGATCTTGTGTAACCTGACGCAGCCATGCCAGCGCGGGCGGGATCGCCGCCACATCCTTTGACGGTTTGCTGAACCGGGCCACGGCACGGGCCAGCCCATCGAGCGGCGCAAGCAGCCGGGTCAGCCGCGCAACCGCGCGCCACAGCCCGGCGGGGGCGGCGGCGCGATAGGCGCTGATGGCGGCGTCAAGTTCCGCACCCGGAGTCATGCCCCGGTCGTTCGCGAACCAGCTGTGGACAAAGATAACCACATCCATGGCCCGCACAATGCGGCTGCGCTTGCGGTTGCGGAAGCGTTCCAGATCAATCATGCGCAACTGCCCCGCCTGCCAGCAGAAATCGCGCAAGGCCGGGCGGCCATGCGCGTAGCCCGCCCGGTGCAGCCCGGCCAGCGCCGCGCCTGCGGCGGCAAAGGCGGCGCTGCGGTCGGGCGCGGGGATTGTGGGATCCTTGATCAGCGCGGAAAGATTGGGGCCAAGGTCGGGCAACAGCAGGTAATCGGTGCCTTCGGCGATTACCTCGGGGACCGGCACGCCTTTGGCATGCAGCAGGTGCAGCGCCTCGCGTTCGGCGACAAAGGCCGACAGGCCATCACCCTTTTGCAGCCGCATCCGCCCTGTGGCCTGTTCCACCCGCTTGAGCCAGACCCGCCCGCCATCCGGCAAAGCAAGCGCCCGGATGCGTTGGGGGGGTTGGCGGAGCGCGGCCTGAAGGGCATAGGCCACGGGTTTTGGCAACGGGTGTGAATCAGAGTCGGACATCAGTGCAATGTAACACCAATGTAACAGAAGTTTAAGAGCCGGACGGCTTAACGCCAGCTGAAGAATCCGGCAGGGGCTTTTGACAGCAATTCCTCGGCCAGATCGGTGCCCAGCGCGGCTGCATCTGCGGCGGGGCCAGAGCGGCTGCCGGTGATCGATTCTGACCCGTCCGGGCGCAGGATTTCACCGCGCAGGTGCAGGCTTGCGCCGTCCAGCGTGGCCAGTCCGGCAATCGGAGTTTCGCAGGAGCCGTCCAGCCGGGCAAGCATGGCGCGTTCGGCGTTCAGGCGCAGGCCGGTGGGCGTGTCGTGAATCGCGTCCAGCAGGCTGGCGGTCCTGGCATCATTGCTGCGACGCTCGATCCCGATGGCCCCTTGGGCCACGGCGGGCAGCATCTCGTCCGTCTCGATTGCCGACCGGGCCATATGCGCCATGCCCAGCCGGTTGAGGCCCGCCATGGCAAGGAAGGTCGCGACGGCCACGCCATCCTGCAGCTTCTTCATCCGGGTCTGCACATTGCCGCGAAACTCGACCAGTTGCAGATCGGGGCGTTTCAGGCGCAGCTGCGCCCGGCGGCGCAGGCTGGAGGAGCCGACGACCGCGCCCTGCGGCAGATCGGCGAGACCGGCGACATGCGGGCTGACAAAGGCATCACGCACATCTTCACGCGGCAGGTAGCAATCGAGGATCAGGCCGTCGGGTTGCAGCGTCGGCATGTCTTTCATCGAATGCACCGCGATGTCGATGCTGCCATCCAGCAGCGCCTCTTCGATCTCGCGGGTGAACAGGCCCTTGCCGCCGATGTCTTTCAGCGCCTTGTCAAGAATCTGGTCGCCCATCACCTTGATCACGCAGATTTCAAACGCCGCTTCGGGCAGGTCGAACGCAGCCATCAGGCTGCGCCGCACCTCATGCGCCTGCCATAGGGCAAGGGGGGAACCACGGGTTCCGATCTTGAGGGGTTGGGCGGGGGTGGGCAGGTTTTGCATCATGGCTTCCGGCATACAACTGTCATCCTGGCCTGACAACTCTTGACAAGGCAAGGCGCACGTCGGACCCATGGGGCAAAGGAGCCCAGAATGACCGAAAAGACCATCCTTCGCGCGCTGAAAGGCGAGATTCTTCCGACGCCGCCGATCTGGATGATGCGTCAGGCGGGAAGATACCTGCCGGAGTATCGCGCGACACGGGCGCAGGCGGGCGACTTTTTGTCGCTGTGCTACAACCCCGATCTGGCCGCCGAGGTGACCTTGCAGCCGATCCGGCGCTATGGCTTTGACGCGGCGATCCTGTTTGCTGACATTCTGCTGTTGCCGCAGGCGCTGGGGCCGAAACTGTGGTTTGTCGAGGGCGAAGGCCCACGGATGGAGACCACCACAACCATGGCGCAGGTGCAGGCGCTGAAGCCGATTGAGGCGATCCATGACACGCTGTCGCCGGTCTATGAGACGGTGAAGATTCTGGCGCGGGAGCTGCCAAAGGAAACCACGCTGATCGGCTTTGCCGGGGCGCCGTGGACGGTGGCCACCTATATGATCGCCGGGCGCGGGTCGAAAAATCAGGGTGCCGCGCATGTGCTGAAAGCCTCGGACCGGGCGGCTTTTGTGGCGTTGATTGACATCATCACCGATGCGACGGTGCTGTATCTGTCGGAACAGGTAAAGGCCGGGGCCGAGGTGGTGAAGCTGTTTGACAGCTGGGCCGGAAGCCTGAAGGGCGCGGATTTCACCGATTTCGCGCTGAAACCGGCAGCAAAGATCATTGCCGCGCTGAAAACCCTGCACCCCGGCCTGCCGGTGATCGCCTTCCCGCGCGAGGCGGGGGAGGGGTATGTCGGCTTTGCCAAGGCGGTGGGGGCGGATTGCGTGGCGATCGACAATTCGGTGACCCCGGAATGGGCGGCCGAGCATGTGCAGCCGGGCGGCTGTGTGCAGGGCAACCTGTCGCCGGTGCATATGGTGACGGGCGGCGACGATCTGGTGCGCGAGACGCGGCGGGTGGTGGATGCGTTCCGCAAGGGTCCGCATATCTTCAACCTGGGCCATGGAATCACGCCGGATGCCGACCCGGACAATGTGCAGCGGATGATTGATACGGTGCGCAGCGCCTGAACCGTGGAGGGCGGGGAGACCCCCGCCCTACGCTGGTCTGGCCGGGGTGCCCGGTCGTTTGGCGCTGTTGCCGTGCATGGGTAGGGCGGGGTTCACCCCGCCTCTCGTTCCGTCGTCGTTCAGTCGTCGGCCAGAAGCGCCTGCCAGATCATCGCACCGATGGCGGCCCCGGCCAGCGGGGCAAGCCAGAACAGCCAGAGCTGTGCCAGTGCCGGGCCGTCGGCAAACAGCGCCACCCCGGTCGAGCGGGCCGGGTTGACCGAGGTGTTGGTGACCGGGATCGACACCAGATGGATCAGGGTCAGGCCAAGGCCGATGGCGAGCGGGGCAAAGCCTGCGGCGGCCCCTCTGGCGGTGGCGCCAAGGATGATGATCAGGAAAATGGCGGTCATCACCACCTCTGTCACCAGCGCTGCCGTCAGGCTGAACCCGCCGGGCGAGGCCGCGCCGTAGCCGTTGGAGGCAAAGCCCCCGACCCCGGCAAAGTCACCTTTGCCCGAGACGATCACATAGAGCACCAGCGCCGCCAGCACCGCACCCGCGACCTGTGCTGCCCAATAGGCGGGCAGGTGCTTCATCTCGAACCGGCCCGCAATGGCAAGGCCAAGGCTGACAGCGGGGTTGAAATGCCCGCCCGAGATGCCGCCCACGGCATAGGCCATGGTCAGCACGGTCAGACCAAAGGCCAGCGACACGCCCAAAAGGCCGATGCCGACATCGGGAAAGCCCGCGGCCAGAACCGCGCTGCCACATCCCCCCAACACCAGCCAGAACGTGCCGATCAATTCAGCAGACAGACGCTTTCTCATGATAATGGTTCCCTACACTGTTCCCTTTGGCGGGTCTGCTGCCCGCATGTCACAAGACATACGGTTGGCAGAGCCCTGTCGCCAAGAGATTTCAGCGCAGGTCAGAGGGGGAAAGATTCGCCAAACATGTCATGCAGGGCGGCCAGCGCCTGATCGGCATCTTCGGTCTGCGGGCCGATGCGGATGGCGACGGTGGCGGCCCAGCCAAAGCTGGCCACATGCTCGGGGCGGATGGTGATGGTCAACCCCTTGGCGTCGCGGGTGATACCTTGCACCGCGTCTTCGGCCCCGAAATCTTCGTCATTCACCGCGAACCAGACCGGCCCGCCGGTGAGCGGCTGACGGAACAGGGCGTAGGGTTCGTCCTCTTCCTCGCCCTGGGCGAAACCGATGAACAGAAACCCGTCTTCGTCATCTTCGACAACCGAGGCATAGGCGGCGTGGATGGTGATATCGGCCATGGGTCAAGTCCTTGTGAGTAGCCAGAGCGCCACGGCGACCAGCGCGAGGGCCATGATGCGCCGGGTTTGCCTGACGCGGTGGCCCTGTGCAAGCCATACTGCGGCAGTGCCAGCGGCGGTGACAATGGCGGCGTGAATCAGGGTGGCGATGGCGACAAAGGTGAAGGACAGCACCGACACTTCGGCAAAGCGAGCGGTGGGCGACAGAAAACCCGGCAGCACGGTGACAAAGAACACCGCCGCCTTTGGGTTCAGCAGGTTGGTGATCAGCCCGCGCCGGAACTGCGCCAGCGCAGAGGCCCCCGCCCCGGCACCGCCCTCTTCCGCCTCTGCCCCGCGCCAAGTCTGCCATGCGATCCAGAGCAGATAGGCAACCCCCGCCCAGCGCAAAGCCTGATACGCCAAAGGTTGCGCCTGCAGCAGCGCAGCAAGGCCCAACGCTGCCAGAAAGCCGATCAAGGCAAGGCCCAGACAGACGCCTGCCACAGCGGCATAACCAAGACGGCGGCCTTCGGTTGCCGCCAGCAGGGCCAGCCATGCCATATTCGGTCCCGGCGTCAGCTCGATCAGGAGTGAGGTCAGCGCAAAAGCCGGAAGCTGGGTCAGGTCCATTTGGCGATGGGCGGCAGGCTCATCAGCACGGCATTGGCGTCATGGCCGGTTTCCAGCCCGAATTTCGTGCCCCGGTCGTAAACGAGGTTGTACTCGGCATAAAGGCCCCGGTGGATCAGCTGTGTTTCTCGGTCGGCGTCTGTCCACGGCGTAGCGATGCGGCGTTCGGTCAGGGGCACAAAGGCGGGCAGAAAGGCGGAGCCGACGGCTTGGGTAAAGGCGAAATCGGCGTCCCACGTGTCAGACGCGGCACCGCCGGTGTTGAGGTCGTCGTAAAAGATGCCGCCCACCCCACGGGCGCGGCCCCGGTGCGGGACAAAGAAGTATTCATCGGCCCAGGCCTTGAAGCGCGGGTAATAGGCCGGGTCGTGGGCATCGCAGGCGCGCTGCATTTCGGCATGGAAATGCGCGGTATCCTCGGCATATTCCAGCGCCGGGTTCAGGTCGGCGCCACCGCCGAACCACCACGCATGCGGGGTCCAGAACATGCGGGTGTTCATGTGGACGGCGGGGCAATGCGGGTTGACCATATGGGCGACAAGGCTGATGCCCGAGGCCCAGAACCGCGGGTCACTTTCCATGCCCGGAACGCCACGCGCGGCCATCGCCTTTTGCGCGCGTTCGCCCAGCGTGCCGTGCACTTCGGAGACGTTGACGCCGATCTTTTCGAACACGCGGCCACCGCGCATCACGCTCATCAACCCGCCGCCGCCATCGGCGCGGGTGGTGGGGGTGACCTCGAACCGGCCGGGGGTTCCTGTGCCGTGGCTGTCCTCCAGCGCCTCGAAGGACGCCACGATCCGGTCACGCAGGGTGCGGAACCATGCCGCTGCGCGGGCCTTGCGGGCATCGAATTGGTCGGTCATTGGTTGCTCCCCTCGCCTGTTGCCTCTGCCTAGCAAATGCCCGCCCCCGCGCCAACATGGCATTTGCCGCAGCGGGGGCGTATAGTGAAGCCTTGGCAATACCGGAGGATTCCATGCGCCGCAGTCTGGTTGTTTTGTTGCTGCTTGCCGCTTGTGGCACCCCGCAAGAACGTTGCATCGCGCGCGAGACGCGGGATGTGCGGATCCTTGACCGGCTGATCGTGGAAAGCGAGGGCAATCTGGCGCGCGGCTACGCGCTGGAAGAGGTTACCACCTATCGCGACCGCTGGGTGCGCTGCCCGGTGACGCGCGAGACCCCGGTCGAAGGGCAACCGGCCCCTCCGCCGCCGCCACCCGAGATGTGCCTGCGCGAAGTGTCCGAGACAGTCACCCAACCAAAGGCGATTGACCTGCGGGCAGAGGCGCAGAAACTGGCATCGATGCGCGACAAGCGCGCGTCACTTGCACGTGCCGCAAGCCCGGCGATTGCACAGTGCAAGGCGCAATACCCGGAATGATCAGAAGGCGGGGATCACCACGCGGTCCAGCAGACCGCGCCCGCCATCCACCTGCAACACCTGCCCAGTCATGAAGCCGGAGGCATCGGAGGCCAGGAACTGCATCACCTCGGTCAGCTCATCCGGGGCGGCGATGCGTCCAAGGGGCGTGCCCCCCACAATGGCCTCGCGCCAGTCGGGGGTGTCCTTGAGCGCGGTTTTCAGGCTCGCGCTCATCACCGAGCCGATGGCGACGGCGTTGACGCGGATGCCCTTTGGCGCAAGCGCGACGGCGAGCGAACGGGTCATCTGATCGACGGCGGCAGAGGCCATCGAATAGCCCAGCAGGCCGGGCTGGGTCTTGCTGCCCGCGATCGACGAGATGTTGATGATCGCGCCGATCAGCGATTCCTCGGTACCCGATTTCTCGGCCTGGGCAATCATGCGTTTGGCGGTCATCTGCGACAGGCGCAGGCTGGTCATCACGTTTTCCTGCCAGAGCATTTCGACCGCATCATCCTCGGCGTTCAGCGGGTCGGAAATCGCCATGCGGCGGCTGGCGTTCACCAAGATATCCACCCGGTCAAAGGCGTCGATGGTGGCCGACAGCAGGTTGGCAATGGTCAGCTTTTCGCGCAGATCGCCGGTGAACATGCGGATCGACCCTTCGGCGCGGGCCTCTGCGCCCAATTCCGATTCGAGACAGGTCTCGTCGATGTCGACGAACATCACATTTGCGCCCTTGGCCTGAAAATGGCGGGCAACGGCAAGGCCAATGCCCTTTGCCGCGCCGGTCACAATGGCGGTCTTGCCGGAGATGGAGAGGGACATGCGAGCCTCAGTGTTGGGAAAGGGGATTAGCGCGCCCGGACCGGGTGGCTTGCGCGGGTCAGCCGGAAGGCAGAGTCATTGCCGATGTCTTCGACCTGACGGAACAGGGTGGTCAGCGGCTGATGATAGGGCAAATGGCGGTTGGCGACCAGCCAAAGGGTGCCATCAGGCACCAGCATCGACGCAGCTGCCCGCAAAAACGCCACACCCAGCGCCGGATCAGCGTCGCGCCCGGCGTGGAACGGCGGGTTCATCACGACCGCATGCGCCGGGCGCATCGGCTTGAAGCTGCGGGCATCGGCCCAGTGAAAGCGGGCGCGCGGGTCTTCGACATTGACCTGAGCGCAATCGAGCGCATCCTGCTCGGCCTCGACCACATCAAGCTCCGCCACCGAGGACCGGCTGAGGATGGCGCGGGACAGATAGCCCCAGCCAGCGCCAAGGTCGATGACGCGGGTGCCCAGCTTTTCCGGCAGGGCCTGCGCCAGCAGAACCGAACCCCGGTCGGGCGCGTCGGCAGAGAACATGCCCGGCAGGGTCTGGAACCCGCCTTCGATCAGGCGCGGGCGGGCATCCCAGCCGGTCAGATCAGCCCCGGCCTGCAACACAAAGATCTTGCCATGCGCCTTTGACAGCGGGCCGGACATGCTGAGCCCCATGGCGCGGCAGTCTTTGAGAATGCTGTCGATGCCATCGGTTTTCTGGCCATCCACCGCGACCGGGCCGCCCGGCACCACCTCGACCATTGCGCGCGAGATCAGCGCACGAGCGGCATCGCGCGAGCGCGGCAGGCAAACGACGGCGGCGGCATAGGGCGGCCCCTCGGCCGCCTGATAGCCACGCGCGTTGAACCATTCGGCATCGGGGCGAAAGCCGGTGGCGACATGGATGCGGGCGATGGAAATGCTGGACAGATCATCGCCTTCGCGCGGGCGATAGATCACAACCGGACCTTCGGGCGGCAAGACGAGGGCACCGCTTTCAAGAGCGAAATCAAGGCGTGTGGAGCGCATATATGTTCGGAACAGGCGCGGGGCCTATTCCTTCTCCATCGTGCATTGGAGGGGGTGCTGGTGGCGGCGGGCGAAATCCATCACCTGTGCGACCTTGGTTTCGGCCACCTCATGCGAGAATACGCCGACGACGGCGAGGCCCTTTTTGTGGACGGTCAGCATGATTTCAAACGCCTGTGCATGGTTGAGGCCAAAGAACCGTTCCAGCACATGCACCACGAATTCCATCGGTGTATAATCATCGTTCAGCAACATCACCTTGTACATCGGCGGGCGCTGTGTGCGGGTCTTGGTCTTGGTGAGCAGCCCCGCGTCATTGCCCGGCCCATCGGTCTTGTCCGACATGGAATGGGGAAAGTGGTTCACGGGCGGTGCCTCATGCAAGGGGGATTCGGAGGATTGGGTTCTGCGCGCAATATAGAGGTTTTTGGCCGTGGGGAAAGAGTGTCGCCCACAGGATTGCGACAAACAGGTAAAGCGGGCATGAAGATCCGCAGACGGAGGCCGCGATGACCCTGACCACAATCGGTTTTGATGCAGATGATACCTTGTGGCAGAACGAGGCGTTTTTCCGCCTGACACAAGAGCGGTTTGTCGCGCTTTTGAGCGATTATGCCGGTCACGATCACCTGCACGAGCGGTTGCTGGCGGCAGAACGGCGCAACCTCGGGCACTATGGCTTTGGCATCAAAGGTTTTGTGCTGTCGATGATCGAGACTGCGATTGAGGTGACCGATGGCCGGGTTCCTGCGTCTGTCATCAGCGATCTGATGGCGTCGGGGCGTGAGATGCTGCGCCACCCGATTGAACTACTGCCCCATGCGCGTGAGGCGGTGGAGTCACTGTCGGCGGATCACCGCGTGCTCTTGATCACCAAGGGCGATCTGCTGGATCAGGAGCGCAAGCTGGCGCAGTCGGGTCTGGGCGATTTGTTTGACGGGGTGGAGATCGTGTCGGACAAGACGCCGGGGGTCTATGCGGCGATCTTTGCCCGGCATGGCGTGGCGCCGGAACAGGCGATGATGGTGGGCAATTCACTGAAATCCGATGTCCTGCCGGTGCTGGATGTGGGCGGCTGGGGGGTGCATGTGCCGCATGGTTTGACCTGGGCGCTGGAGCATGCCGAGACGCCAGAGGGCCACACGCGGTTCCGCCAGTTGACCGATCTGGGCGGTCTGCCCGATCTGGTGGAAACGCTGCAAGGCAGCCACAAAATATAGGGCGCGGGGCAAAGCAATCGCCTGAATTATCACAACCTGAGGATAAACCGCAAAGCCCTTGAATTTCCGGGGTTTTGCGGAATCATCTGCTGTGCTAGCTTTGCCACAAATCACGCTCCATTCAAAAATCCGGGGCGGACCGAGGCAGAGCAAGGAACGACATCATGACAACGCTTCTGGGGCGTCATGCCCGCAATTTCGTTTGTCTGGTGGCATTTATCGTGGTGGCGGCCTGTTCGTCCCCACAGCCGTCAGGTGCAGCCCCCTATGCCGCGATTGTGCAGGATGCCCGCACGGGTGAAATCCTGCATGCCGAGAACGCCGATACGCGGCTGCATCCCGCCTCGCTGACCAAAATGCTGACGCTGTATATCACCTTTGATGAGATCCAGCGCGGGCGGTTGTCGCTGGACACGCTGGTCACGGTCACGAAGAATGCAGCGTCAAAACCACCGTCGCGGCTGGGGCTCAAGGCGGGGCAGAAAATTTCGGTCCGCTATCTGATCCGCGCTGCGGCCACCAAATCAGCCAATGATGCGGCCTCGGCTCTGGGCGACCATATCGGCGGGTCCGAGGCTGGATTTGCCAAGCGGATGGACGCGACGGCCAAAGCGCTGGGAATGCGCAATTCGACCTTCAAGAACGCGAACGGGCTGACGGCCAACGGGCATCTGTCGACGGCGCGCGACATGAACACGCTGGGGCGGCGGCTGTTTTACGATTTCCCGCAGTATTACAACATCTTCTCGCGGCGCTCGACCGATGCCGGCGTGGCGCAGGTGCGCAACACCAACAGCCGGTTTCTGGACGCCTATACTGGCGCGGACGGCATCAAGACCGGCTTTACCAATGCCGCCGGATTCAACCTGACTGCTTCGGCTGAGCGCGGGAATGTGCGGATTGTTGCAACGGTGTTTGGCGGGGCCTCGACTGCGGCGCGCAATGCCAAGGTGGCGCAACTGCTGGATCTGGGCTTCAAGCGCGCCCCGGCGAATGCGCCGACCAACGTGCCGCCGGTGCCTTCCTATTCGGCAGATGTAGAGGCGGCGCTGATGGCGCAGGCCGATCCGCTTCCCGAAGTGGAGGGTGGCGCGGGCAAGACGATTCGCCTGCAGACGGCGGTTGCGAAATCGCCGCGTCCGGTGACCCGCCCGGATGCGGGCAAGGTGGCTGCGGCTGAGGTGGCCGTGGCCGCGATCGAAGACAGTATCGCTGCGGCCCTGGCCGAAGCGGTCGGCGGGCCTGCGCCTGCGGGCACGATGGACGCGCAAGCGGTGGCTGCGGCTTCAGCTGCGGTTGAGCCACCGGCGATTGCCCCCCCGCCCGCACGACCAGAGACGCTGGTGGCAGAAGTGGCCCCGGAAAGTGCGCCGGAAATTCCTGCAGAAGTGGTGGTTGCCGCTGCGCCGGAAGTGGTCCCGGAACCGGGCACGCTGGAGGCGCAGGCGGTGGCGATGGCCGCCGAGCCGACGCTGGACGCGCAGGCAGAACAGTTTGCCGCCCTGCCTGATTCTGCCCTGCCCGGAGATGAGCTGATGGTGACCGAACCGATGCAGGTGGCGGCAGTGCTTGCGCCGGCAGCCTCGGCGCCGCCAAAGCGCAATGCGCCGATCTTTGACCGCGTGGCAGATGCACCGCAGGCGCGTGCGGTGGAGGAGCCGGTGGTGATCCGGCTTTCCACCTCGAACGCGCGGCATTGGGGCGTGCATCTGGGCAAGTTCAACTCGCGCTCTTCGGCGGAGCGGTTGCTGCTGAAAACCCAGCTGGCCGAGAGTGCGATCCTGAATGACGGGTTGCGCAAGGTGGTGCAGCGCGGCGGTGGCTATGACGCCAATTTCATGGGGCTGACGCAGGATCAGGCAGACCTTGCCTGCCGCCGGTTGCAGGCCCGTGCGGTGCAATGCTTTGCGATCGGGCCGTAAACGATGAGCGGATTTGTCTTTGCCCCCCCTGCCCCGGTTGGTCTGGCGATTGCCGGAACCTCGGACCGCTTTCCAGTGCGGCGGATTTTCTGCGTCGGGCGCAATTATGCCGAACATGCCCGCGAGATGGGGCATGATCCGAATGCCGAGCCGCCGTTTTTCTTTACCAAGCCCGCCGATGCGGTGGTGGCGGGGGGCAGCACGATTCCCTATCCGCCCGCGACCGCCGATCTGCACCATGAGGCCGAGTTGGTGGTCGCCTTGGGCCGGGGCGGGGTCATGCTGTCCGAGGCTGAGGCCGAAGCCCTGATCTGGGGCCATGCGGCGGGCAATGATCTGACCCGGCGCGATATGCAGGCGCAGGCCAAGGCGGCGCGGCGGCCCTGGGATATGGCCAAGGGCTTTGACCGCTCTGCCGTGATCGGTACGTTGCGGCGCGGCCCGGTGGCGGCCGATGCGATGATTCGCTGTCTGGTGGATGGCGACGTGCGGCAAGAGGCGCGGTTGTCAGACATGATCTGGCCGGTGCCTGCGGTGATCGCCTATCTGTCGCGGCTGGTCGAACTGGCCCCCGGCGATCTGATCATGACCGGCACGCCTGCGGGCGTGGGGCCGGTTGCGCGCGGGCAGGTCTGCACGGTGACGATTGACGGGCTGGAGCCTGCGGCGGTCACGATTTCCTGACGTCGGGCGCGTCGGGCTTTGGCTTGTCGTCATATTCTTTGGTGAGGATCCGGTTGGCGTCGCCTTCGGGGTCGTCGAATTGCTTGGTGCGCATCGCCCAGAAAAACGCGGCGAGGCCGAGGCCGCCGAGGATCAGTGAGACCGGGATCAGCAGTCCGAGAATTTCCATTACTTCAGCCTTAGCGCGTTGAGCGAGACGGTGATCGACGACAGCGACATCGCCAGTGCCGCCGCGAGCGGGGTGGCGAGGCCGACCAGCGCCAGCGGCACCGCGACCACGTTGTACAGAGCAGAGATGCCAAAGTTCTCACGGATACGCCGGGTTGACTGGCCCGCGATGCGGACAGCATCGGCAATCGGCGACATATCCTGCCCCAACAGCACGATGTCAGACGCCACCCGCGCCGCATCGAGCGCCGAGGCGGGGGAGATCGAAACATGGGCCGAGGCGAGGGCTGCGGTGTCGTTCAGCCCGTCGCCGACCATCAGCACGCGGCGGCCCTGCGCGGTCAGGCTGGCCACGGCCTGCGCCTTCTCGGCCGGCAGCGCGCCTGCTGTCCAGTCGGTGATGCCCAGACGGTCGGCCAGTTCGCGCACAGCACCCGCCACGTCGCCGGAGATCAGCTTGATGTCCATGCCTTGGGCCTTCAGCGCGGCGATGGCGGTTTCGGCACCGGGGCGCAGGCGGTCGGCGAAGGTAAAGGCGCGAGGGGTGCCGGTGCCGGTGCACAGGTAGGTGGCGGTCACGTCCAGCCCCTCCCCGCCGCACCATCCGGCGCGGCCAAGGCGGACGCGGGTGCCCTTCCAGACCCCCTCAACGCCGTAACCCGGCACTTCGCGGATGTCTTCGACCCGTTCCGGGCGCAGGCCAGCGCGACGCGCGGCATCGGCCAGCGCCATGGCCAGCGGGTGCGACGAGGCCCCGGCGAGGGCATAGGCAACTTCCTGAGCGCTGCGCGGATGGGTGTCCATGTTGGTCAGCTCCGGCGCGCCCATCGTCAGGGTGCCGGTCTTGTCGAACACCACGGTATCGACCTCGGCCAGACGCTCCAACGCGGTGCCCTGCTTGATCAACAGGCCCTTGCGGAACAGGCGGCCAGAGGCGGAGGTGACTACGGCGGGCACGGCAAGGCCTAGGGCGCAGGGGCAGGTGATGATCAGCACGGCAGCAGAGATGTTGACGGCATAGCGCAGATCGCCGCCGGTCTTCCACATCCAGAAGCCAAAGGCGGCAAAGGACAGGATATGCACCAGCGGCGAATAGAGCGCCGACGCTCGCTCAGCGAGGCTGGTGTATTTCGTGCGGGCGGATTCGGCCACTGCCACCAGATCGGCCATGCGGTGCAAACTGCTGTCCTTGCCCGCCGCGGTCACCCGCAGGGTCAGTGGGCCGGTGAGGTTCACCTCGCCCGCCGAGACGACCGAGCCGACTCCGGCATAAGCGGGAAGCGATTCGCCGGTCAGGAGCGAGCGGTCGAGTTCGGATGTGCCATCTGTCACCACACCATCAACCGGCATCCGGCCACCGGGGCGGACACGGACCAGATCGCCCACGGCGACCTCGGTGATGCTGACAACCGTTTCCACCCCGTCGCGCAGGACGGCGGCGCGTGGCACCTCAAGTGCTGCCAGTTCCTCGGCGGCAGAGCGGGCGACCGCACGGGTGCGGTGGTCAAGATAGCGGCCCAAGAGCAGGAAAAACGTCAGCATCACAGCGGCGTCGAAATAGGCGTGATGGCCCGACATCCAGGTTTCAAACAACGAGATCGACGAGGCGAGGATCAGGGCGAGACTGATCGGCACATCCATGCCAAGCCGACCCGCGCGCAAGCTGCGCCATGCGGATTTGAAAAACGGCTGTCCGGAAAAGACCACGGTGGGCAGCGCGATGGCGGCGGAGATCCAGTGGAACATGTCGCGCGTGGCATCCTCGGCCCCGGACCAGACGGCGACCGACAACAGCATGATGTTCATCATGGAAAAGAACGCCACACCCAGCCGCATCAGCAGGTCGCGGCCCTGACGGTCGGTTTCGGTACTGGACAACAGGCCGGGGTCCAGCTCATGCGCCTCGTACCCTGCGCTGGCGGCGGCGGCGATCAGGGTGTCGGCGGTGACCGATGGCTCTGCCTCGACGCTGATCCGCTTGAGCGTCAGGTTCAGCCGGGCCGAGGTGACGCCGGGAACCGCGCTCATCGCCTGTTCCAGCGTCGAGATGCACAGCGCGCAATGCGCCAGCGGCACTGACAGCATCAGCCGGGCACTGGTGGGCTGCGCCATCTGTGCCAGACGCTCGGCCGACGGGGCGGCGACGCAGGCCGGGCAGGCCGACAGGCTGGCGCGCATCGGTTCACCCTGATCGAGAGGTCCGGCGGCGAGGGTCATGGGGTCAGCCTTTCACCAGAATGCCGACGCGCTGCGAAAACAGCGTGCCATCGACGGCGCGGGCCTCGACCCGCAAGAGCCATTTGCCGGGTTCCAGATCAATCGGCGTGGTCCAGAGATTGGCGGCATAGATGAACTCCGGAGTCTGGTCATCACGCGCGGCGGTGGAGCGCCCGATCAGCACCGACAGGTCCGAGAGCTGGGCCGGTTGACCATCGGCATCGGTGAAAGCCAGATAGAGCCTGCGGTCGGCGGCATCATAGTCCGGCGTCATCGTCCAGTTCAGGTCTTTCTGAGCCGTGCGAATGGTGTCGAACTGCTGGCTGGCGACATAGGAGTTTTTCACCTCCAGCCCCGGAAAGGTGCTGACGGCTTTGTAGGCCATCAGGAAATTGACGGCGATGATCACGCCAAAGAAGCTGACCATGACGATGGCCATCTTGCGCCCGGTGAATTCCGACATTTATTCATCCTTTCCGTTGAACACGGTATCATGATGGACCCGGTTCGTGGTGCCCAGTTCTTCGAACCACATCCTGACCTGAGTGCGGTCGGTGGTGGCGGGTTCTGACCCGCGCGGCGCGTTCAGATAGACCCGCTGCGACAGGGTTTCATTGGCATTGACGGTGACCGACAGGCCCGACAGCCCTTCCAGCTCGGCATTCAGGCCGGTGTCGAAGGGCACCGAGATGGTGAACACCGCATCCGCACCCTGCTTGTTGCGCAAGCGCACGTCATAGGCGTTACGAATGGTCCCGTCAGACAGGGTGACAAAGGTGGGGTTGCGCACCGGAGTCACGTTGACATCAATCGGCGAGCGCAGGAACAGGGCCACGATCAGCCCGATGCCGACCCCGGCCCAAAGCACGGTATACAGGATGGTGCGGGGGCGGAACACGTGTTTCCACACCGATTTCGCCTTTGCCCCGGCGCGTTCGGCGGTCTCGTCCGTCAGCGCCAGATAGCCGATCAGATCGCGCGGGCGGCCGATCTTGTCCATCGTGTCGTTGCAGGCGTCGATGCACAGCCCGCAGGTGATGCAGGCCAGTTGCTGACCATCGCGGATGTCGATGCCCATCGGGCAGACGTTGACGCAGGCCATGCAGTCGATGCAATCGCCCTGCCCTTCCGCTATGGCGCCCTTTTGCAGCTTGCCACGCGGCTCGCCGCGCCAGTCGCGATAGCCGATGGTCAGTGTGTCTTCGTCCATCATCGCGGCCTGAATGCGCGGCCAGGGGCAGGCGTAGATGCAGATCTGTTCGCGGGCGAATCCGCCAAAGGCAAAGGTGGTGCCAGTCAGGATCAGGATGGTGAGGTAGGCTATGGCGCTGGCTTGCCCGGTGAACAGATCAACCATCAGCGTCGGCGCATCAGTGAAGTAGAACACCCATGCCCCGCCGGTCGCCATGGCAATCAGGAACCATGCTGTCCATTTCACCGCGCGCTTGCGGGCCTTTTCGGCATCCCATTTCTGGCGGTGCAGACGGATGCGGGCGTTGCGGTCGCCCTCGACCCAGCGTTCGACCAGAATGAACAGATCGGTCCAGACCGTTTGCGGACAGGCATAACCGCACCAGACCCGCCCGGCGGCAGAGGTGAACAGGAACAGGCCAAGGCCCGCCATGACCAGAAGACCGGCGACAAAGTAGAACTCGTGCGGCCAGATCTCGATCATGAAGAAAAAGAACCGCCGATGCGCCAGATCGAGCAAAACCGCCTGATCGGGCAAGCTGGGACCACGGTCCCACCGTATCCACGGGGTGATGTAGTAGATGCCCAGCATCAGCGCCATCAGCCACCACTTCAGGTTGCGGAAGGTGCCCGAGACGCGACGCGGAAAGATCGGCTCGCGCGCGGCGTAAAGGCTGGGGGGGTCGGTGGCTTCTGGGGTGCTCACAACGTGGCTCCGATCTTTGGCTTATTCGGGTCTTTCCTACGCCGGGGCGTCTGGCAAGACATTGACCTGTATCAAAATGCGCGGCGCAGATGCAGGTTTCGATGTGGCAGATAGGCGCGAGGGCCTGGAGACACTGGAAAAGCAGGGGGGAGTGACGGAAAGCCGCATCAGGTCTGATGCGGCCGGACACAAGAGATCTGCCGCCGCGGGGCAGATGAAAACCCCCGGACAAGGAGCGCCTTGTCCGGGGAACGCCACTCGTTACTGACCACCACCGCGGCTGTGGACATAAAGTGCCACAGCGCGGATCTCGTCCTCGGTCAGCTTGGTGTTCCAGCCCGGCATCACGCCAAAACGGGCATTGACGACGGAATAGGTGATCGCATCACGCGACCCGCCATAAAGCCAGATCGCATCGGCCAGATTCGGAGCACCTTGATTGATGTCGCCGGTGCCGTCTTCCATATGGCAGGCAGAGCAGTTGTCGAGAAACACTGTCTCGCCCGCTGTGGCGAGCGTGGCGTCATGGTCCTGCCCCGAAAGTTTCAGGACATATTCAACCACCTCGGCGATCTGGGGCTTTTCCAGCAATTCGTCGGCCCCGAAACGCGGCATCTCGGAATAGCGCGCGTCAGGGTGGGTGGTGTTGCGGATGCCGTGGGTGATCGTGGTCTGGATGCTTTCGACATCGCCGCCCCAGAGCCAGTCATCATCCAGCAGGCTCGGATAGCCCTTGCCCTCGATCCCGTTGGCACCCGACCCGTGACAGGTGGTGCAATTGGTCCGGAACACGGCGGCCCCGGCATTCTGGGCAAAGGACATCAGCTCGGGATTGGCGGAAACGGTTGTCATGTCCGCGTCAACCAGAGCCTGTTTGATGGTGGCGTTCGCATCATCGAACTGCTTGATCTCGGCAGCCACATCTGCACGGGTAGAGGCCCCAAGCAGACCCGGTGTGGCCCCCTTGATCAGCGGCCATGCCGGATAGGCGATGGAATAGCCGATGCCCCAGACGATGGTGGCGTAAAACACCCAGACCCACCAGCGCGGCATCGGGTTGTCCAGCTCTTCGATCCCGTCCCAGACGTGGCCGGTGGTCGGCACCTCGGCTGGTTTTTGCGTTACCTTCTTGGCGCACATGCTGTCACGCCTCCTTCACGTGGGCCTTGGGGTCATCCCCATCGGCGGGTTTTTTGTCATTGCGGAAGATGGAGTTGGCCACTTCGTCATGCACCTTGCGACTGCCGGGGCGGAAGGCCCAGAAAACCACGCCAAGGAAGAACAAAAACAGCGACAACAACGCCCAACTGTCGGCAAACTCACGCAGAAAGCTGTAGGTTTCCATATCCCCCCCTTAGCGGCTGGCGTCGGGCGTGAAGGTCGAGAAATCGACCATCGTGCCGAGGACTTGCATATAGGCGATCAGCGCATCGGCTTCGGTCAGCTGGGGCTGGCCGTCAAAGTTGCGCACGTTGACATCGGCACCGTTGGGCACTGCCGCCGCGCCATAGCGCGATTGCAGGCCAGAGGAGTCGCCGTTCGGATCGGCTTGCGCCACGAAATCGGCCTGCGCATTGGCGATCATGTCTTCGGTATAAGGCACACCGACGATGGCGTGGGTTTTGACCACGCTTTCGATGTACTTGCCGTCAATCTCGCGATTGAACAGGAAGCCATAGGGCGGCATCACCGATTCCGGCACCACCGATTTGGCATCGGTAAAGTGATCCTGATGCCATTCATCGGAATAGCGCCCGCCCACACGGGCCAGATCGGGCCCGGTCCGTTTGGACCCCCACTGGAACGGGTGATCATACATCGACTCTGCCGCCAGGCTGTAATGGCCATAGCGTTCGACCTCGTCGCGCATCGGGCGGATCATCTGGCTGTGGCAGCCATAGCAGCCTTCGCGGATGTAGATGTCGCGCCCGGTCAGTTCCAGCGGGGTGTAGGGGCGAACCCCTTCGACCTTTTCGATCGTGTTCTCAAGGTAGAACAGAGGAACGATCTGGACCAGACCGCCAATGGACACAACCAGCAGGCTGAGCACCATCAACAGCGTGGCATGGGTTTCGATTGCTTTGTGTTTGTCAAGAAAAGCCATTGTCCTGCCCTCCGGTCATTCAGCAGGAACAGCCGCGTGTGTCGTCACCCTTGAGGGCAGCGCACGCACGGTCATCCACAGGTTATAGCACATGATGACCGCACCCGAGAGGAACAGCAGCCCCCCCAGCATACGCACCACGTACATCGGATATTTGGCGGAAACGGTGTCGGCAAAAGCGTTCACCAGATAGCCGTTGGCATCGACTTCGCGCCACATCAGGCCTTCCATGATGCCCGACACCCACATGGCGGATGCGTAAAGCACGATCCCGATGGTGGCGAGCCAGAAATGCCAGCTGACAAGGCTGAGGCTGTAAAGCCGTTCACGGTTCCACAGGCGCGGGGTCAGGAAGTAGAGCGCGCCGAATGTGATCATGCCGTTCCAGCCCAAGGCGCCGGAGTGGACGTGACCGATGGTCCAGTCGGTATAGTGCGACAGCGAGTTCACGGCCTTGATGCTCATCATCGGGCCCTCAAACGTCGACATGCCGTAGAAACCGATCGACACCACCATCATACGGATCACCGGGTCGGTGCGCAGCTTGTCCCATGCGCCTGACAGCGTCATCAGACCGTTGATCATGCCGCCCCAGCTTGGCATCCACAGGATGACCGAGAACACCATGCCCAGCGTCGAGGCCCAGTCGGGCAGCGCGGTATAGTGCAGGTGGTGCGGGCCAGCCCAGATATACAGAAAGATCAGCGCCCAGAAGTGGATGATCGACAGTTTGTAGCTGAACACCGGGCGTTCGGCCTGTTTGGGGACGAAGTAATACATCATCCCCAAGAAGCCTGCGGTCAGGAAGAAACCAACCGCGTTATGACCGTACCACCACTGGATCATCGCATCCTGCACGCCTGCGGTGACCTGCACCGATTGCGAGCTGAAGAACGACACGGGAATCGCCATGTTGTTCACCAGATGCAGCATGGCGATGGTGATGATGAAGGCCAGATAGAACCAGTTGGCCACATAGATGTGGGGTTCCTTGCGCTTCATCAGCGTACCGGCAAACACCGCAAGGAAGGCGACCCAGACCACGGTGATCAGCAGGTCAACATACCAGACGGGTTCGGCGTATTCCTTGGACTGCGTGGCGCCCAGCACATAGCCGCTTGCGGCCAGCACGATCACCAGCTGCCAGCCCCAGAACACGAACCATGCCAGATTGCCGCCCCACAGCCGCACCGCACTGGTGCGCTGCACGACGTAAAAGGCCGTCATGATCAGGGCGTTGCCGCCAAAGGCAAAGATCACCGCACTGGTGTGCAGCGGGCGCAGGCGGCCAAAGTTGCCGATCCCCTGCAATGCCTCAAAGTTGAGCCAGGGCCAGGCGAGCTGGCTGGCGATGACGACGCCGACCAGAAAGCCGACGATGCCCCAGAACGAGGTGGCAATCACGCCTGCGCGCACCACCCCATCCATATATTCGTTCTTGTTGACGGTCTTTGTCTCGCCCGCGCTGCGCAGCACCACCAGAAAGGTGATGCCAGCCGCAAGCATGACAGTGACCGCATTGACCATATAGGCCAGGTCCCAGGCGTAATTGGCCGCAATCGCCGCACCTAGGGCGATCAGACCAAGCACAACCAGTTTAAGATAATCCCACATTCCGCGTCCCTTCGTCTTTGGCTGAATCTGGCCCCGGCTTGATTCGGGGGAGTCCACGCGCTTTCCGACAGTACCGCTTTTGCGTGAGCCGGCGGGACCAAGCCTTGATCCATATCAATCAACTGTCTTCTTCTGCGTGATAAACATCAATGCGACGTCATCACTCAGGGGCCGCGTTCCGGCCACAGGATCGGGACGTAGGGAAACCGGGAAACAGGAGGCCTGTCCATGACCTATAAATCCATCTTTACCGTTGCCACCCATGCTGCCCATGTGCCGCTGGCCATTTCGGCTGCGGCGCAGATTTGCGCGCAAAATGACGGGCATCTGGATGTATTGGCGCTGGGTGTAGACCGCACCCAGATCGGCTATGCCTATATCGGGTCGGGTGCCGTACTGTTGCAGGTGGCACAGGATCGCGCCGAAGAAGATGCGCGCACACTGGAAACGGCCGTCAATGCTGCAGTGCGGGCCGAAAGTCCGGGCCTGCGCGCCAGTGTCGAGGCGGCAGTCACCCAGATCGGGGCGATGACCGAACTGGTCGCCCAGCGGGCGCGCTTTGCCGATCTGGTCGTGCTGGCGCGGCCCTATGGCAAGGAACAGGGGACAGAAGCCGAAGCTGTGGTCGAGGCCGCAATGTTCGAGGGCAACGCCCCGGTCCTGGTGCTGCCGGAAACCGGGCTGACCAGCGCCACGCCAAAGCGGATCGTCGTGGCCTGGAACCAGAGCCGCGAGGCGCTGGCCGCGGTGCGTGCGGCGCTACCGTTGCTGAAACAGGCCGATCAGGTGACGATCACTGTGATCGACCCGCCGGTTCATGGCCCGGAGCGCTCAGACCCCGGCGGTATGCTGTGTCAGATGCTGGTGCGCCATGGCGTGCGCGCCGAAGTGACCGTGCTGGCCCGCACCCTACCCCGTGTGTCGGACGTGCTGTTGCGCCATGTCGGCGACATGAACGCCGATATGCTGGTGATGGGGGCTTATGGCCATTCGCGCTTCCGCGAGGCGATTCTGGGCGGGGCCACGCGCAACATGCTGGAACAGGCCACCGTACCAGTGCTGATGGCGCATTGAGTGACTTGTGGCCGGGGGTGGTCAGCCCTCGGCCGCTGGCAGGTTGCGGTCTGCGGTACAGCGCGACAACGGTAAGGCTTTCATCCGGGTGACGTGGATCACCTCACCCGCTTCGGCGGTGCCGAACCGTCCGGTGATACAGGCGCAGCCGTAACCATAAGAGCCATTGGTCTCGACCCAGTTGGAGCCGTCAAACGCAAAGGCCTCGGCGGGCAGATCCATCCAGCCGGACACCTCGGGGCCACCCTGGGTCGACAGGGTCCAGGTGCCATCGCGGTCGGTGAGCCAGTGGTTGCCCGGCGTCGGGTTGGCATACCAGCCGCAACGCATCACATCTGCCGCCAATCCTGCCTGTGCAGGCAGCGCAAAGGCCAGAGCCAAAGCCGCAGTCTTAAACAAGAAAACCCCCGTCACTGTCATCGCCCGTTTCTTCCATCAGGGCATCAACCGACGGTATCGTGACATGGCGCTTGCCGTCCAGCGTGATGATGCCATCCCGTTTCAGCGCACTCATCTGGCGGCTGACGGTTTCCAGCGTCAGGCCGAGGTAATCGGCCATCTCCTCACGCGTCAACGGCAGGTCAAAGGTGATCGCGCCCAGATCGGCGCGCGGTTCTTTCAGGCTGGCATCGCGACGGGCGATGATGGCCAGCAGCGACGAAATCTTCTCACGCGCGGTCTTGCGGCCCAGAAGCAGCATCCATTCACGGGCGGCGTCCAGTTCATCCAGCGTCATTTCCAGCAGGCGATGCGCAATATGCGGCGTGCTGGCCATCATTTCTTCGAACGGTTTGCGGCGGAAGCAGCACATCACCAGATCGGTGGTCGCAGTCACATCATAGGCAGCAGCAGACCGCCCCGGACGGCCAACGAAATCGGATGGCAGCAGCAGACCGACCATCTGGCGGCGGCCGTCTTCCATTGTCTGGGTCAGCGTGGCAATGCCGGTCACGACACTTGCGACGAAATCCATCTTGTCGCCGGACCAGATCACGGTCTGTCCCGCCTGATAGCTGCGGTAGTACTTGATCTGTTCCAGCTGGGCCAATTCATCCGTTTCACACCGCGCGCAAACCGCGCGGTGACGGATCGGGCATTCGCCGCAGTCCTGGGTGGGTGATCGGATGTCTCGGTGAACGGACATTGCCACTCTTTCCTTGGTTGATCTGTATCAAGGCAGATCTGGTTCTGTGCGACGAAGATACGGGAATGACACATGAACCGCAACTTGCTCGCCTTGGACTCTTTGACGCGCGCGTGCCGCGCTATACCAGCTATCCCACGGCCCCGCATTTCGACGGGACAGTGGACCCTGCCCTGTTCACCCAATGGATCGAAGCGATCCCGGAGGGGTCAGCGATTTCACTTTATCTGCATGTGCCGTTCTGCCGGCGCTTGTGCTGGTTCTGTGCCTGCCGCACGCAGGGGACCAGCAGCGACGACCCGGTGATTGCCTATGCAGCGACCCTTCATGCCGAGATTGCGCTGCTGCGACAGCATTTGCCGCGCGGGGTTACATTGTCAAGGCTGCATTGGGGCGGTGGGACGCCGACGCTGTTGCCCGCTTCCCAGATGGAACGGCTGGCCGCGGCGGTGTTTGACGCGGTGCCCTTGGGCGCGGGGGCCGAGTTTTCTGTCGAGATCGACCCGAACGAGATTGATGCGACCCGGCTGGATGCACTGGCAGCGGCTGGGATGAACCGCGCCTCGATCGGGGTGCAGGATTTTGATCCGCTGATCCAGAAGACCATCGGCCGCGAACAGAGCTATGAGCTGACGCGAGCCGTGGCGGAGATGATCCGCGACCGGGGGGTGCGCAGTCTGAATGCCGATATCCTGTACGGCTTGCCGCATCAGACCACGGCGCGGATTTCCGATTCGGTGCAAAAGCTGCTGACCCTGTCTCCTGACCGGGTGGCGCTGTATGGCTATGCCCATGTGCCGTGGATGAGCCGCCGCCAGCAGATGATCCCATCAGACACGATCCCCACCCCGCAGGAGCGGTTGCGGCTGTTCGAGACGGCGGCAGAGCTGTTCCGCTGGGATGGCTATGTCGATGTCGGCATCGACCATTTCGCCCGGCCCACCGATGGCATGGCGCAGGCCTTGGCGGCGGGGACGTTGCGGCGGAATTTCCAAGGCTATACCGATGACACCGCACCGGTGCTGATCGGCTTGGGCGCGTCGTCGATCAGCAGGTTTCCGCAAGGCTTTGCGCAGCATGTCAGCGGCACTTCGGATTACACCAAGGCGATCCGGGCCGGGCAGTTCCCGACCCATCGCGGCCATGTGTTTGCTGGCGAAGACAAGATGCGCGCCCGGATCATCGAGGCGCTGATGTGCGATTTTCACGTGTCACGCGCCGAGATTTTGCGCGAATTCGCCTGCGCCCCGGACCGTCTGGACGGGATGCTGCGCCGCGCCGCAGAGGGGTTTGACGGGATGGTAAAGCTGGATGCCTCCGGCCTGACGATCCCGCCCGCGGCGCGGCCGTTGACGCGGATGGTGGCGCGGGCGTTTGATGCCTATGATCAGACCAAGGCGCAGCATTCCGCAGCAGTCTGAGCGCCGTTAGGTCTTACATTGCGCGTCCCCTGCCCCTAGATCGACGGGCAGGAGATACCGTCATGCACCATTACTCGCTACTCGATCTGTCCCCCGTGCCCGAAGGCAGCAGCACCGCACAGGCACTGGCCAATACGGTTGCGCTGGCGCAGCTGGCCGAAGCCTCGGGCTATCACCGCTTCTGGCTGGCCGAACATCACAACATGCCCGGCATTGCCAGTGCGGCCACCGCCATCGTGATCGGCCATGTGGCCGGGGCGACAAGGACCATTCGCGTCGGCGCGGGTGGCATCATGCTACCCAACCATGCCCCGTTGATCGTGGCCGAGCAGTTCGGCACGCTGGAGACTCTGTATCCGGGGCGGATTGATCTGGGGCTTGGCCGCGCGCCGGGCACCGATATGGCCACTGCACGGGCGCTGCGACGGCATATGGCACCCGATGACAGCTTCCCGCAGGATGTGGTGGAGCTGATGGGATATTTCGACACTCCGGCAGAAAACGCGGCAGTGCAGGCGATCCCCGGAGCGGGGACGCATGTGCCGGTGTGGATTCTGGGCAGCAGCCTCTATGGCGCGCAGCTGGCGGCCTATCTGGGGCTGCCCTATGCCTTTGCCTCGCATTTCGCACCGGCGATGCTGGAGGATGCCTTGGCCACCTATCGCGCCGCCTTCCGCCCGTCGCGGTTTCTGGCGCAGCCCTATGCGATGATGGCGGCGGGAGTCTGTGCGGCCGACACCGATGCCGAGGCGCAGTTCCTGCGCACCTCGCAGATGCTGGCCTTTGCCCGGTTGCGAACCGGCAAGCCCGGCAAACTGCCGCGCCCGGTGACGGATATTGAGGCGCAGATCCCGCCGCAGGTGATGCATGGGGTCGAAGCCGCGCTGTCGGTGGCGGCGGTGGGGTCGCGCGCGACGTTGCGCCGCGAGCTGGCGGCAATGATCGAGCGTTATCAACCGGATGAGCTGATGGTGACCGGCATGATCCATGACCACACCGCACGGCTTCGGTCGTTCGAGATCGCGGCAGAGGTGTTGACAGAGCTGACGCAGGCACAAGCGGCCTAGGTCTGCGGGCCGAAGCTTTCGACAAAATCGACCATGCGCGGCAGACACATGCCGCGCAGGTCATAGTGAGTCAGTGCCATCTGACGCGCGGCAGTGCGCAGCGGATCATAGCGCTGCGGGTTGGCGAGTGTGTCGGTCAGAGTGTCGGCCCATGCCTGAACATCAAAGAAATCGACCAGCAGACCGTTTTCACCATGCCGGACCACCTCGGCCACCGGGGCGGTGTTTGAGCCGACCACCAGACACCCCGCCGCCATCGCCTCCAGCATCGACCACGACAGCACGAAGGGGTAGGTCAGGTAGGCATGGGCGCGGCTGATCTGCATGATCGAGACAAAGGTGCCGTAGGGCACCTTGCCCATGAAATGCACCCGGTCCATCGGCAGACGGTCCTGCACTTCGGACAAGATCTGGTCTTTCCAGCCCTTTGCCCCCTTTGGCGGGCTGCCATAGCTCACCTCATCGCCGCCGACGATCACGGCATGGGCGTTGGGGCGGGCGTGCAGCACATCGGGCAGCGCGCGCATGAAGGTGTGATAGCCGCGATACGGTTCCAGATTGCGGTTCACAAAGGTCAGCACCTCATCACCGGCGCGTAAGGTGCGGCCATCCGGCAGGGTCAGGCTGGCCTGCGGGTTGGGCTGCATCACATCACAATCGACGCCATCATGGATCACCCGGATCATCGGGCGCAGCGCATCGGGATAGGTGCTGGCCTGCCACGCGGTCGGGGCCAGACCGGCATCGGCATGGATCAGCGCCTGCCCCAGATGCGCCGCGCGGCCCTGCGCGATCAGAATCTGGTCAAGGCCGTAAGGGGTATATTCGGTGTCAAAACCAACATCGGCCCCGACCCCGCGATAATAGAACTCGGCATAGACGATCAGCTTTGCCTGCGGCCAGATTTCCTTGAGAAACAGCGTCTCGCCCCAGCCGGAATGGCCGAAAATCACATCGGGAGTGTAGCCTTCGGCATCGCGCAGATGGGCGCAGGCGCGGGCGACGGTAACTCCCCGGTCCGACATGGTGGTATAATTGCGCCCCAGCCGGGTCTGCGCGGGATCAACCTTGGCGGCAGCATGTTTGTAGCGCAGCGTCTTGACGGTGGACTGCCGGTTGTTGTTGGCATCGGTCATGGCCAGCACGTCATGACCGCGCCGGGCCATTTCCGGCGCCAGATGCAGGAACTGGCCGGGGAAGTTCTGGTGCAGGAACAAAAGCTTCATGTGTCTGTCTTTGTCTTTGCCCCCGGCATGGCACCAAAGGCGGCCAGCATGAGGGCGCGGGTGTACTCTGACGTGGGGGCATCAAATATGGCGCGGGCGTCGCCCTGTTCGACCACATCGCCCGCTTTCATCACCATCACCTTGTGCGACAGCGCGCGGACCACGCGCAGATCGTGGCTGATGAAGATATAGGCCAGCCCCCATTTGCGCTGCAGGTCGCGCAGCAGATCAACAATCTGCACCTGAACGGTCATGTCCAGCGCGCTTGTCGGCTCGTCCAGCACCACCAGTTTCGGGCGCAGGATCATGGCGCGGGCGATGGCGATGCGCTGACGCTGGCCGCCCGAGAATTCGTGCGGGTAACGGGTCATGGTCGCGGGGTCCAACCCCACCTCTGACATGATTGCAGCCACCTTTTCACGCGATTGCGCGGGCGTGTCGCTGCCGTGCAGTGCCAGCCCTTCGGCGATGATCTGCTCGGCGGTCATGCGCGGCGACAGGCTGCCGAACGGATCCTGGAACACCACCTGCATGTCGCGCCGCACCGGGCGCAGAGCGGCCCCGGTCAGGCCGGAGATGTCGCGGCCCAGCACCACCACCGGCCCGGTAGAGGGTACCAGCCGCAGGATGGCCAGCGCCAGCGTGGTCTTGCCCGACCCGCTTTCGCCGACGATTCCCAACGTCTCTCCGGCGCGCACCGACAGGGTGGCATCGTTGACCGCCTTCACATGCCCGACGGTTTTGCGCAGGAAGCCAGCGGTGATCGGGAACCAGACCCGCAGGGATTTGGTGCTGACCACCTCGGCCGCACCTGCGGGCACCGCATCCGGCAGGCCGGTCGGCTCGGCCGCCAGCAGCTTGCGGGTATAGGGGTGCTGCGGGTTGGCGAAGATATCGGCCGTTGCACCCTGCTCGACAATCTCGCCGCCCTGCATCACGCAGACCCGGTCGGCAATACGGCGCACGATGCCAAGGTCATGGGTGATGAACAACAGGCTTAACCCCTCGGACCGCTTCAGATCGGCCAGCAGGTCAAGGATCTGGGCCTGAATGGTCACATCCAGCGCCGTGGTCGGCTCATCCGCGATCAACAGCTCGGGGCCGTTGGCCAGCGCCATGGCGATCATCACCCGCTGGCGCTGCCCGCCGGACAGCTCATGCGGATAGGCCCCCAGCCGACTTTCCGCGTCGCGGATGCCGACCTTTTCCATCAGATCCAGAATGCGGGCGCGCGCCGCCTGCCCCACGAGACCCTGATGCAGTGCAAGGCTTTCGCCCAGCTGCTTTTCAATGGTGTGCAACGGGTTGAGGCTGGTCATCGGTTCTTGAAAGATGAAACTGATGTCATTGCCGCGCACCCGGCGCAGTTCGGCCTCTGACGCGCCGACCATCTGCGCGCCCTGATAGGTGACAGAGCCCTCGACAATCGCATTGTCGCCCAGCAGGCCGACCGTCGACAGCGCGGTGACGGATTTGCCCGAGCCGGATTCGCCCACCAGCGCCACGGTTTCGCCATTGCCCACGGTAAAGGTCACACCCTTGACCGCCTGTATCACCCTTCCGTCCTGCCGGAAGCTGATCTTCAGATCCTTGACCGCAAGCAGGCTCATTGAAAGGTCTTTCGCGGGTCAAAGGCGTCGCGGATACCCTCAAAAATGAAGACCAGCAGCGACAGCATGATGGCAAAGGTAAAGAACGCGGTAAAGGCGAGCCAGGGCGCTTGCAGGTTCTGCTTGGCCTGCTGGGTCATCTCGCCCAGACTTGGCGCCGAGGACGGAAGGCCAAAGCCCAGAAAGTCGAGCGCGGTCAGCGCGCCGATGGTGCCGGTGATGATAAACGGCAGCATGGTCAGGGTGGCGACCATGGCATTGGGCAGGACATGGCGGAACATGATCACCCGGTCGGGCACGCCAAGCGCGCGGGCGGCGCGGACATATTCGAAATTGCGTGCGCGCAGGAATTCGGCCCGCACCACGCCGACAAGGGCGGTCCAGCCGAACAGCACCATCAGGAACACCAATATCCAGAAGTTCATGGTGAAGATCGCAGCCACGATGATGATGACGTAAAGCGACGGCGTGGCCCCCCAGATCTCGATGATGCGCTGAAAGATCAGGTCTGTGATGCCGCCGAAATAGCCCTGCACCGCGCCTGCGGCGATGCCGATGACAGAGGTAAGCACGGTGACAATCAGCGCAAAGCTGACTGACAGGCGGAAACCATAGATCACGCGGGCCAGCACATCGCGGGCGGTGTCATCGGTGCCCAGCCAATGCTGCGCGTCCGGCGCAGAGGGGGCGGCCTTGCCGATGTCGTTGATGGTGTTGAAGCTATAGGGCACCGGGGCCCAGATGATCCGGCCCTGCTCGATCGCCTCGCCTGCGGCGGTGCCTTGCGTCGTGGCCTCGGCCAGAATGCCCTCGGGGTCGTCCCAGCAGGCCTCGGACCCGGCGGCCATGATCAGGCAGCGCACCTCGACATCCTTGTACTTTGCTTCGGTCTGGAAATCGCCGCCAAAGGCAGTTTCGGGGTAGAACTGCGCGAAAGGCGCGTGCCATTCGCCGCGGAACTGCACCAGCAGCGGTTTGTCATTGGCGACAAGTTCGGCGCAGAGCGAGATGCCGTACAGGATGGAAAACAGGATCAGCGACCAATAGGCACGGCGGTTGGCCTTGAAATTGCGCCAACGGCGCTGATTGAGCGGGGACAGGGCCATGCTACCCCCTCCGCTCGAAGTCGATGCGGGGATCCACCCAGACATACATCAGGTCAGACAGGATGCCGACCACCAGACCGATCAGGCCAAAGAAGAACAACGTGCCAAAGATCACCGGATAATCCCGCTCCACCGCCGCGCGGAACCCCAGCTGGCCCAGACCGTCGAGGCTGAAAATCGTCTCGATGATCAGGCTGGAGCCAAAGAACACCGACAGGAACAATGCGGGAAAGCCTGCGATGACGATCAGCATCGCATTGCGGAACACATGGCCATAGAGAACGCTGTTTTCGGGCAGCCCCTTGGCGCGAGCGGTCATGACGTATTGCTTTTTGATCTCGTCCAGAAAGCTGTTCTTGGTCAGCAGGGTCAGGGTAGCAAAGCTGGAAATGGTGGAGGCGAGCACCGGCAGGGTGATGTGCCACAGATAATCCAGCACCTTGCCGATCATCGACAGCTGATCAAAGTTGTCCGAGGTCAGGCCGCGCAACGGGAACCAGCGGAAGTAACTGCCGCCTGCGAACAGCACCAGCAGGAGGATGGCAAACAGAAATCCGGGGATGGCATAGGCGGCGATGATCACGCCGCTGGTCCAGGTGTCAAAGCGCGATCCGTCACGCACCGCCTTGCGGATGCCCAGCGGGATCGAGATGGCATAGGCGATCAGCGTCGACCACAGGCCAAGGGTCAGCGAGACGGGCAGCTTTTCCCAGACCAGATCCAGCACCCCGATAGACCGGAAATGGCTCTCGCCAAAGTCGAAGCGGATGTAGTTGCCCATCATGATAAAGAACCGCTCCCAAGCTGGGATCAGTTCCTTGACGCATTCTGTGGCACGGGCCGATGGCCTGCCACTGAACCCCGGTTCGCAGACGAAACGGGCAAAGCCGAACTGCACCTCCAGCTCTGCCAGAAACCCGGGGTCGAGGCCCTGGGCCCCGACATACCCCGTGTCGTTGCCCTGTTGACCGATGCCCGCGTCCCCTGCGCCGCTGATGGCCTGAATGGAATCTCCGCCGCCGTCGATGCGGGCCAGAACCTGCTCGATCGGGCCACCGGGGACAAATTGCGTCAGCGCGAAGTTAAGGATCATGATCCCGATCAACGTCGGGATGATCAGCAAAATCCGCCGGAGAATATAGGCGCCCATGTGGCCTGCCTGCCTGTTGTTCTTGTTATCGCAAGACGCGCGCGGCCCGCAGCGCCTCTGCCTTTTCGGCGTTGTACCACCAGAAATCCAGTTCGCCCAGAGCATAGGGCGGCAAGGTTTCGGGATGCTCGAACATGTTATAATAGGCGACGGTATGGGAATTTTTGTAGAACTGCGGCACCCAGAACCGTTCGGCCCGCAGCACCCGGTCCAGCGCCTGCGTGGCGACGGTCAGATCCTCCAGCGAGGCCGAGGCCATCGCCACATCCACCAGCTTGTCGACGGCAGGGCTTTTCAGGCCCATGACGTTGAAAGCCGAGATATCGGCGGTTTCCGAGCCATAGAACTGCTTGAGTTCAGCGCCCGAGATGTAGTTCGACCGCGCATTGCCGGTGACCATATCAAAATCATAAGACGGCGGGCGTGTGCGCGATTCCATCTGCGCATTATCGACGCGGGTGAGTTTGGCATCGACGCCAAGCGCTTTGAGGTTTTCGATATAGGGGTTCATGATACGGTCAAAGCTGGGGCTGTCGTTGAGCATTTCGACCGAAAGCACCTGCCCGGCGGCATTGCGGCGCATCCCATCACTGCCCACGGTCCATCCTGCCTCGTCCAGCAGCGCACTGGCGCGGCGCAGATTTGCGCGGTCCAGCTGCCGCTCGCCCGAGGTGGGGGGCATCACCGCCTCATCGGTCAGAATGCTGGCGGGCAGCAGGCCTTCATCGACCAGCGGTTGCAAAATGGCGGTTTCCTCTGACGAGGGCGTGCCGGTGGCTGCGAGCCAGGTGTTTTCCCAGACCGAGGTGATGCGGGCATAGATGCCATAGAACAGCGTGGCGTTGGACCATTCAAAGTTGAACATCAGCCCGATGGCTTCGCGCACGCGCGGATCCTGAAACTTCTCGCGCCGCATGTTGAACAGAAAGGCCTGCCCCGTGGCCTTGTTGCCGTTGGGCAGATCGGCCTTGACGATGTGACCGGCGGCAACTTCGGGGAAGTCATAGCCCGTGGCCCATTTGACCGAGCTGGCCTCGTTGCGGAAGGTGTAGGAGCCGGCCTTGAACCCTTCGAAGGCAGCGTCGTAATCGGCGTAATACTCGATGCGGATGGTGTCAAAATTGCTGCGGCCCTTGTTCATCGGCAGATCCGCGCCCCAATAGTCGGGGTTGCGCACCCATGACACCGATTTGCCCACATCGACCCGGCCCGGCATATAGGGGCCGGTGCCCAGCGCCGGTGTCATGCTCGATTCTTCCAGATCAAGGTTGTTTGCCTCATAATGCGCTTTCGACATCACCGGCAGGCCGCCCATATCGGCGGGCAGGTCACGGTGGGGCACACCGGGTTTGAAGGTGAACTTTATCCGGTGCGGGTCAAGCACCTCGACCCCCTCAACCTGCGTCGCCAGCACGGTGCGGAAATCGGTCAAACCCTTTTCAAGAAAGGTCTGATAGGTGAACAGCACATCTTCGGCGGTCATCGGGGTGCCGTCGGAAAAGGTCACCTCTGGCCGCAGGTTGAAGATCACCCAGGATCGGTCTTCGGGATATTCCATCGTGGTGCATAAAAAGCAGTAGGCCGCGCCGATTTCATCCGCAGTGCCCGCAAGGATCGACTCGTAAGGGGCCGAAGACAGGGCCGCTGCGCGGCCCTTGACCGAATAGGGGTTCATGCTGTCAAAGCCGCCGGGCTGCCAGATCGAGATCTCGCCGCCCTTTGGCGCATCGGGGTTGACGTAGGGCAGATGGGTAAAATCGGCGGGCAGCTGCAGTTCACCAAAGGTCGAAATGCCGTGTGCGGTGATCACCGTTTCCTGCGCCCAAAGCGGGAGTGCCGCAATCAGTGCCGCACCCAGCACCGCCGGTTTGCCATATGCCATTGCCATTTGAGCTTCCCCTATCTGTCTTTGCCACTTTTTGCGCGGCTTTGGTTCATTAGGGGAAGTAAAGCGCGGATTGTCGATGGCTCAAGTGGCGATTGCGTGATCAGGGCAAGAATCAAAAGGACCGCCCCATTGGGACGGCCCTTGCATACTATTTCAACCAGCGTTTCAGGCGATCAGTTGACCGTTGCCAGATAGGCGATCAGGTTGGCACGCTCGTCGCTGCGCGGCAGGCCGGCAAAGGCCATCTTGGTGCCGGGCGCGTAGCCACGCGGATTTTGCAGGAAGGCATACAGGTTTTCCGGGGTCCAAGTCTCGCCTGCCATGCCGAGGAGCGTGTCGGAGTAGGCATATCCTGCAGATGCGGCCTTGGCCTTGTCGACGATGCCGTTCAAATGCGGGCCAACGCCATCGGCACCGTCAAGCTTGTGGCAGGCACGGCATTTGGCAAACACGGATTCGCCCGCTCCTGCGTCGGCAGCGGCAAAGATCGCCTCGAAATCCGGGGCCTCTGCGGTCTCGGCCGGTGCCTCTGACGCGCCGGTGTCGATCACATAGGCCTGCGCATGGTCATCGCCATGGCCGCCGCCCGTGCTGTAAAGCGCCGACGCAGCCCAGCCGCCCAGCAGAAACACCAGAAGCGAGCCGCAGACCGCCCCCAACACCTTGGTCATCGTCATCGTGTCGAACATGTCGCGCTTTCCCTTGGCATTCTCTTTTCAGGGCTTCTACCCGCTTCCCTATACAGGTTTCAAGGTGTAGGTGCGCGACCAATCGCCCCTTTTTGTGCGTGTTTATCAATCGGAGCTGAAACATGACTGGCAGGATCGCATTTCAGGGCGAACTTGGGGCCTATTCGCATCAGGCCTGCCAACAGGCGCGGCCTGAGATGGAGGTCGTGCCCTGCACCACATTCGAGGATGTGGTCGAGATGACGCGGTCCGGCGCGGTTGATCTGGGAATGCTGGCCGTCGAGAACTCGACCTATGGCCGGGTGGCCGATGTGCACAGCCTGTTGCCGAAATCCGGGCTGCATATCGTAGACGAAGCCTTTGTGCGGGTGCATGTCAATCTGCTGGGGGTGCCGGGGGCCACGCTGGCCGATGTGACCGAAGCGCATGGCCATGTGGTGATCCTGCCGCAATGCGCGGGCTTCCTGCGCAGCCACGGCATCACGGGCCGCGTCAGTTCCGACAATGCCCGCGCCGCGCGCGAAGTGGCCGAAGCCGGGGACAAGACCCGCGCCGCACTGGCAAGCGAGCTGGCGGCACAGATTTACGGGCTGGACGTGCTGGCCCGCCATATAGAAGATCAGAAAAACAACACCACCCGTTTTCTCGTCATGAGCCGTGAGGCCGATCACAGCCGTCGTGCCGCGCAGATGATCACCACCTTTACCTTTCAGGTGCGCAACATTCCCGCAGCGCTCTACAAGGCTCTGGGGGGCTTTGCCACAAATGGCGTGAACATGACCAAGCTGGAAAGCTATATGGTCGGCGGCAGCTTCATGGCGACCGAGTTTTATGCCGACATCGAAGGGCACCCCGAGGATGCACATGTTGCGCTCGCACTGGAAGAGCTGCGGTATTTCACCAATAACGTCACAGTGATGGGCGTCTATCCGTCAGACCGCGACCGCGGCTGACGGCCAGACCCTGTCGATCCGGCAGGCGTCAGCGGCGGCGGCTTGCGGCAAAACGGGTTTCAAGATCCGTCGCCAGATCCTGAAGCCGCTTGTTCAGCTTGCCCTGCACCCTGCCCTTGGCCAGTTTCAGGGATTGCAGGAACAGACGGGCCGCGATGGTCAGCGGACGCACCTTGCTGTGCAACACCAGACGGGTGCGTTTGGGCGACAAAGACAACAATTCGACCGACATATCGCCTTCGATCATGCGGCCTGCCCCGGAAAAGCCAAGCTTTGCATCGGGCTCCAGCCCGGTAAGACGCAGATCGACCGTGCGCTCTTTGCCACGAAAGCGGAAAATCACATGCCAGCCCATGCCAACACCGGGCGCGCGCAGCTTGTCAATGCGGCTGACATCAGCACCCCGACGCATGGCGGCGCGTTCCCAAGCCTCAAAATCCGACAAGGCGGCAAAGACAAATTCCACCGGCGCCTCGATATCGGTTCGTGACGAAAGCTGCATCCTGTACCCCTGCCCGGTTTGACGGATTGGCGGCTGTGGACATGATGCCCACAGCCAAGCCGGGCTGTTCTCGCCCGTTCCTGTCCGAAACTGGCGTCAATCCAGCCGGTCTGCAAGCCAGTTCTGAATCAAAAAATGCGCAATTGCGCCTTTTCGGGCAGGCTTGATCTGTGGATGGGTGCCCGCCATGACCGAAACCATGTCTTCGCGTGTGACCCAAAGCGCGTGTTCCAGTTCTGCCGGGTCCAGAGTGATGGCCTCGGTCTCTGCCTCGGCGGCACAGCCCAGCATCAGGCTGGCGGGGAACGGCCAGGGCTGGCTGGACAGATAGCGCACCGCGCCCAACCGGATGCCCGCCTCTTCCCAGACCTCACGCCGGACAGCGGCCTCGACCGTCTCTCCGGGTTCCACGAAACCGGCCAGACAGGAGTACATCCCCTCGGGCCAGACCGGGCTGCGGCCCAGAAGCGCACGGTTGCCATGGGTGACCAGCATGATCACGACCGGATCGGTACGCGGAAAGTGCTGCGCGCCACACGCCGGGCAAGATCGTTGCCACCCGGCCATCACCGGCGCCGATGCTGCCCCACAGACCGCACAAAAGCCGTGGCTGCGGTGCCATTGCAGCACCGCCTTGGCCGTTGCCGCCAGCTCTGCCTCGCGCGCGGTCAGGCGCAGCATCGCGGCGCGCAGTTCGGCAAAGGCAAAGCTGTCGGGCAGGCCGGGGTGACGCTGCACGCTGGTATCCATGAACCCGGCCTGAACCGCCTCGGCCCCGGCCTCGGGCAGCCAGTCGGAAATATCGGCGGCAAAGCAGGGCTGATCCGCGTCAAAGCCCAGAAACACCGGCGCGCCGGCATGGTGCAGCACGACCGAGTCGGAGCCGACCCATCCCAGCCCATCGGCCTGCATCAGCGGCTTGCCGCGCCAGACCGGCAGCACCCTGCCCCGCGCCAGCATGTCGGCCTGTGCTACCGCATCACCGCGCAGCTCTGCCGCCCGGTTCAATCCAGAGCCGCCAAATGTTACCGTTTCCGCCAAACGCATACCCGCCCTCACTTTTGATGCCTCAAAACGGCTGTTGCCGTGATCGCATAGGCGGCAGGCATACGTAAACCGGCGCTGACAGCGTAGTGTCAAAATGCAACTACAAGAAGAACAAGTTGTCACAGTTATATTTTTAGGATTGCCAGAGCCTCACTTCGGATTACTCAGGATCAGCTAACAATCGCTGAGAGAAGCGGCTTTTCTCACGTCTGCCACCGTAACCATTGCGAGCGTATGATCACCGGCTTGCCTGTCGCAGAACACCTTTCCGACCCGGACGGCCCGGCTTTGACAGAGCGGGTTCAGTTGCGGGTTCTGGCGACCAGTGATCTGCACATGAACCTGTCAGGCCACGATTATCACGCCGACACCCCCTGCGTGCGCAAGGGGCTTTGCCTGACCGCCAGCCTGATCGCACAGGCCCGGCGTGAGGTGGCAGGGGCGGTATTGCTCGACAATGGCGATTTTCTGCAAGGCAGTCCGCTGGGCGACTACGTGGCCCGCACCGCCCTGCATCCGCACCCGATGATGCAGGCCATGGGCCAATTGCGCTATGATGCAGTGAACCTTGGCAATCACGAATTCTCGCACGGGATCGGCACACTTGCGGCAGCCTTGGCCGAGGCGGCCTTTCCCATTCTGTCCGCCAATACGATCCCCAGAGAGGACAGCCCGCTTGCGCCGCTGATACGGCCCTGGACCATCGTGGAGCGTCGTCTGAGCGACCAATACGGCACAGCACACCTGATCCGGCTGGGTGTGATCGGCGTCTTGCCCCCCGAGACCGAGATCTGGGACCGTCAGGCGATCGGCGGTCATGTAAAGATGTGCCCGATGGCCGAAACTGTGGCACGCCACATTCCCGAATTGCGTGCCGCCGGAGCAGATGTCGCGGTGGTTCTGGCGCATTGCGGTATCAGTGCCACCCCCCCCGGCGGCCCGCCGCAGGACGGGGCATTGGATATTGCCGCAATTGACGGGGTTGATGCCATTGTCATGGGGCATGTCCATATGGTGTTCCCCGGACCGGGGCTGACCGCCCAGCCGGGAATGGACACACAGTCGGCGACTTTGCACGGCAAACCTGCCGTCATGCCGGGCTTTTTCGGGTCGCACCTAGGGGTGATCGACCTTGAACTGGCGCGCTCGCCCGACGGCTGGCGGGTGACCGGCCACCGGGTCGAGGCGCGCGCCATTGCCTGCCGCGATGAAGCTGGCAGCCCGGTGGCGCTGGTGGTGCCGGATGCGTCTCTGACGGAGCAGGTCCGTCAGGTTCATCAGGCAACACGGGCATGGGCGCGCAAGCCGGTTGGCCGCACCGCGCAGGCCATCCACAGCTTTTTCGCGATGGTAACCGATTGCCCCTCGGTGCAGATCGTCAATCAGGCGCAAAGCGCCTATGTTGCCGCGCGGCTGGCCGGAGGCCCGCTGGCGCATCTGCCGGTGCTGTCGGCAACCGCCCCGTTCAAGGCTGGGGGTCTGGGCGGGCCAGAACATTATACCTATATCCCGCCGGGGGATATCCTGCTGCGCCATGCGGCAGATCTCTATATTCACCCCAACACCATCATGGCGCTGCGCCTGACCGGGGCAGCAGTGCGCAATTGGCTGGAACGCTCGGTGCGCGGCTACCGTCAGATAACGCCGGGACTGGCGGATCAGCCGTTGTTTGACCCGGATTTGCCCTCGTTTGTCTATGACACCATCGGCGGGCTGAGCTATGAGATCGACCTGACCGCTGCGCCGTCTGACCGGGGCGGCCATCGAATCCGCAATCCGTGCTGGCAGAACCGGCCCATTGATCCGGCGCAAGAGTTCATCCTGGCCACCAACAGCTATCGCGGCTCGGGCAATGACGGCTATGCCCCGGTCGAAAGCGCCAGTGTGGTGCTGGACGAACAGACCCCAAACCGCGACATCCTGATTGCCTATATGCAGCGTCTGCTGTCGGAAAGTGGCGCGGCCCTGCGGCCAGAGCCTCCGGCCTGGCGATTCCAGCCAGTGCCGGGAACCTCGGTGGCGTTTGACACCAGCCCGATGGCGGCGTTCTGTCTGGGCGAGCATCCCGCTCTGGCGCTGACACCGCTCAGCGGCACCAACGAAGGGTTTTTGCGGCTGCGGCTGGCACTTTAAGCCATAGCTTCGCGCCACGGCACCTTTCTCATCCGGGGGGGATCTGCTACCCAGACGCCAGACTGGCGGCCAGCGCCGCTTTGCCGAGAGGACTGATCCGTGTTTGATGCCGTATTCTTTGACCTTGACGGAACGCTGGTCGACAGCGAGCGCCTGTCCGTGCAGAGCGGCACTGCGGCCTTTGCGGCGCAGGGGCATGAGGGGGTCGAAGACCTGCTGCACAGCCTTGTCGGGGTGGATCAGATAACCAGTGCCGGAATGATCCTGTCGCGGTTTCCGGGGCTGGATCTGGACCGTCTGAACACGACATGGCAAACCGCCTTTCTGGCGGCGCAGGCGGTTGACCTGCTGCTGAAACCGGGCGCGTCAGACATTGTCCACGGATTGCGCGACCGTCACAGGCTGGCGCTGGTCACCTCGTCGCGTCGTGACCCGGCAGAGGCACGTCTGGTGCAAGCCGGGCTGCGCCCTGCCTTTCACGCGGTCATCACCCGCGATGATGTGGCCGCACCGAAACCGCATCCCGAGCCCTATCTGCTGGCAGCCTCGCGCCTGGGCGTGGACCCGGCCCGGTGCCTGGTGTTCGAGGACAGCGAACCGGGCGCCGAAGCCGCCTTCAGCGCGGGGATGACCGTGGTTCAGGTGCCCGACATCATTCCTGCCTCGGGGCGGTTTGCCCATCACGTCGCGCTCAGCCTGACCGATGGCGCACGCTGGGCGGGGATCTGGGACTGATCGCACACCCCTGACCCGCCAATGTCGGCGATCTGGGGCTTGCAAACCCTGTGCCCTTGTCCTATCTGAGCCTTGAGAGGTTGGCGCGGGCGAGCGCCTCGCCAACCCGGTCAGGTCCGGAAGGAAGCAGCCGTAACGAGCCCCGCTTGGGTCGTTGTCCAGCCTCTCACCCTTCCCCTTTCTGCTGGCGGAACAGTCACCTGCCCATCCACAAGGCGGCAGTCCTGTGATCGGGCCTCGCAGCACAGACTGCGGATCGGCTTCTCCCCACGTGTCCTGATGTCCGGCGCGACCTTGAGGAACCATTGCCCTGCCCGTGCGTTGTGACGTCGGATCGTGCGCTGTTGACGCCCTTGATCCGAAAGGAAGCCGTCGATGAAGAAACTGACATTTCCCCTCCTGCTGGTGACCAGCTTTGGCTTGGTGACGCCCGCTGTCGCACAAACCGACATTGGCGACATCCTTTCAGGCGTTGCCCGGACAATGGTGGAGCAGGAGCTTGAAAAGACTGCTTTTGCTCAGGCCCGGAGTGCAAACACCGCCGAGGCGTACCGCAACTACCTCAGCCGGTTTCCCAACGGCGCGAACCGGGCCAATGCCGAGCGTGCCCTGACCCGGCTTGGTGGTTCAGTGACGCCGGGCCAGCCCTCGCCTCCGCCCGTCACCGGAGACGTCCGCCCCGCATCGGTCGAAGCACAGATCGGCCTGTCACGCACGCAGCGTATGCAATTGCAAACGCAGTTGACGGCGCTGGGTTATCCAACAGGGGTCGCAGACGGGCTTTGGGGGTCGAACACCCGCACCGCAATTGGTCGCTGGCAGACCGCGAACAAACTGCCGTCAACCGGCTATGTCACCGCTCAGCAGGTCCGTTTGATCGCGCAGCAGGCTGGCCCCGTCGCCGGTACGCCACAGCCGGACGGTCCCGACACGGTTGACGATCGCACCGAAGAACAGTTGCTGAGCCTGACCACAGAGGAACGCCGCGACATTCAGCGCCGTCTGACCAGACTGGGCTACCGGCCCGGTGGCATAGATGGCGTCTTCGGGGCGGGCACGCGCCGGGCCGTGGCAGCGTGGCAACGCGATGAGGGGCTTCGCGCCAGTGGCTATATCACCGCAGATCAGGTGCGCGAACTGCGCCGCCAAACCGGCTGAGCGCAAATGGCCAGTACGGCGCGCGCCCCCCTGGCCGATCCGCGATCTGAGTTGAGATCTGAGTTGAATGGTCGCAGCTGTGATCATTGAATGGAAACATTGATCCTGTACATAGCGATCAGTGTCAGGAGACAGCCATGCAGGACGACCAACGCCAGAGAAAACCCGCCATGCTGAATGGCCTGCGCCAGCGCTGCCCGAACTGCGGCGAGGGACGGTTGTTCACCAGCTATCTGAAAGTTGCCCCCGCCTGTAATGTCTGCGGTCAGAGCTTTGCCCAGCAAAAGGCCGATGACGGCCCGGCCTATTTCACGATTCTGGTGATGTGCCATATCGCCGGCTTCATGCTGCATTTCATGATTGTCTACAGCGATATGGGTCCGATGGCGACGGCGCTGATGATCAGTGCGGTGGTTCTGGCGGGCAGTCTGTTGATGCTGCCGCGGATCAAGGGAATCATGATCGGCTGGCAATGGGCTGACCGGCTGCACGGGTTCTGACCCCGCACGCCAAAAAGCGGCCTTTGCATCGCATCGGGCAAGCCTTGGGCGATGGTCAGCGCTTTCGCGCACAGCGGTCCGGCCCGGATTCGCATCTTGCACAAATTTCTGAACCCCATCAGGAAGTGACAGGCAGCCTGCCTTGGCCGTACACCAACCATTGGTCAGGTTCGGACCTGCCGCGCTTTGAGTACTCTGATAGAACCGCATCACCGTTCCCAACCAGACACAGGACCGCCATGAGCCGTGAAGATCAGCCACCGGAAGGCAGCCCGACCATCCGCACAATCGCCATGCCCGCAGATACCAACCCATCAGGCGATATTTTCGGCGGGTGGCTGATGAGCCAGATGGACCTTGCCGCCGGAAGTGTCGCGGCGCTGACTTCGGGCGGGCGGAGTGCGACAATCGCCGTGGATGCCATGATCTTTCACCGGCCTGTCAAAGTAGGGGACGAGGTGTCGCTCTATGCGTCGCTGGTCCGGCTGGGCCGCACCTCGATGACAATTCACGTCGATGCGTGGCGCCGCCCGCGTGAAATCGCCCGCACCGAAAAGGTGACAGAGGCGAATTTCACCTTTGTCGCACTGGATTCCGAAGGCAGACCGATTCCCATCAGACCGAACGTCGAGATGCCGCAGCGTCAAAGCACCTGACGGCGCAGGTTTTCAGGATCAGATCCGGGGCAGCGTCGCGGCCCAGATGTCCTTGCGCCGCATCAAAAGGGCAGCCACATTTCTGGCCGTATCCTCGATGTGCTGCCGCACGATGGTCTGGGCCGTCTCCGCATCGCCCGCGCAGATCCCATCGACCAGAGCGCGATGTTCGGCGCGCGCTTCGTTCCAGTGATCAAACCGGGTCAGATCCATCCAGATATAGATCTGGCACTGATCCAGAAGCCCATTCAAGGTATCAGCCAGCAAAGCATTGCCGGACAGTTCGGCAATGACATGATGCAGGCGCAATCCGATCTGCAGCTCCAGCAGATTGTGGTGCAGGCTCCGTTCAGGCGTAGCCTCCAGTGCGTCACAATCCGCGATCATCTGGTGCAGACGGGCGCGCCCGGTATTATCCATGTTGCGGCACGCCAGCCTGACCGCAAAACACTCCAGCTCGACACGCAGCGCAAAGACATCCTCTGCCTTGGCCAGATCAAAGTCGGCCACCGCAAACCCCTGCTTTGCCCTTTGGATAACCAGACCATCCCGCTCCAGCCGGGTCAGCGCCTCGCGGATGGGGGTGCGGCTGACGCCCAGCCGGTCTGAGAGATCCGTTTCCGTCACCCGGCTGCCGGGGGCAATCTGACCTGTGATGATCAGAGATTTGATCGACTCGTAAGTGGATTGCCGCAAGAGTCCGGGGCTGGATTGGTTCATGCACATATCCTGATCGACTCGAGGCACCGGCAGTTTAGCAAGATTCTGGCTTGACTCGCAAATGCATGCTGTTTCTGTATACAAAAATAAATACAGCGGCAGTGACCAAAGATTTCACGACGGCCATGTCGGCCAATCACCCCATCCAACAGCCACACGACAGAGCGCAAGCACGGGGATCAGAACCGAAAGCTGACGAAAATCAACGGCTCATGAATCCTGCATGCAGAATATAGTTTTAAGAAAGAACAGATCCGATGCGTAACTTTCAGCTTCCCGGCCGCTCGCCCGCGCGTGCCACAGGTGCGATGGCCGCAACCTCTCACCCTTTGGCCACGCTGGCCGCACTGGAAATCATGCGCGCGGGCGGCAATGCAATTGATGCGGCCATCTGCGCCTCTGCCGTGCAGGCGGTGGTGGAACCGCAATCAACCGGCATCGGCGGCGATTGCTTTGTGCTGATGTGCCTCAAAGGCCAGGAGCCGGTGATCGCGCTGAACGGGTCGGGCCGTGCTCCTGCAGCGGCCACGATCAACGCCTATCGCGAGATGGGGCTGGACAAGGTGCCGTCCTATGGTCCGCATGCGGTGACCGTTCCCGGTGCCGTTGACGCATGGTGCCGCCTGTCCGCCGACCACGGGCGGCTGGGGCTGGACAAGGTGCTGGCTCCGGCGATCCATTACGCGGAAACGGTCTATGTCGTGCAGGACCGGGTGGCGTTTGACTGGGCCAATGCAAGCGATCTTCTGGCGCAGGATTCAGGCTCTGCCGCGATCTTTCTGCCCGACGGTCGCGCGCCCCGTGCCGGCGAGTTGCACCGCCAACCGGCTTTGGCGCGGACCCTGCGACGGATTGCCGAGCAGGGCCGCGCCGGTTTTTATGAAGGTCCGGTGGCCGAAGCCATCGTCGGACGGTTGCGCGCACTTGGCGGCCTGCACGATCTGGCCGATTTCGCGGCGACCAAGGCCGATTATGTGACCCCGGTTTCGGCCGAGTATCACGGCTACCGCATCCATCAGATGCCGCCGAACAATCAGGGGCTGACGGCGCTCCTGATGCTGAACATCCTGTCCGGCTTTCCGCTGTCAAACCTCGCCCCGCTGGGGCCAGAACGGCTGCATCTGGAGATCGAGGCAGCCCGGCTGGCGTACCGTGACCGCAACGACTGTCTGGGCGATCTGCCCCCCGGGGATGACACCGTAAACGCCCTGCTGTCCGCTACGCGCGCAGAGCGGATGCGCCTTGCAATCGACCCGGACCGCGCCATGACAAACCTGCCCGACCCCGGCCTTGCCAAGACCGACACGGTCTATATCTCGATCGTCGACGAAGAGCGCAATGCGGTCAGCTTCATCAACTCCACCTACCACGCCTTTGGCAGCGGCATCACCTGTGCGGAAACCGGCGTGGTGCTGCAAAACCGGGGCGCCAGCTTCCGGCTTGACCCCGATCACCCCAACGCACTGGCGCCCGGCAAGCGACCGATGCACACGATCATGCCCGGAATGGTGACAAAGGACGGGCGCGCGATCATGCCGTTTGGCGTGATGGGCGGCGACTATCAGCCCTTTGGCCATGTGCATCTGCTGACCAACCTGCTGGATCATGGGATGGACCTGCAAGAAGCGATGGATTGCCCGCGCGTGTTCTATCAGGGCGGCGAGGTGCAGGCCGAGCATGGCATCCCCACCGATTCCATCGCTGGATTGCAGGCACGGGGGCACCGGGTCTCGCTGGCCGATGAACCGCATGGCGGCGGTCAGGCGATCTGGATCGACTGGGACACCGGCACGCTGACCGGCGGATCTGACCCGCGCAAGGATGGTCTGGCCCTGGGCTATTGATGCGGCCGCTGTAAAGTCGTCTGTCGCAGGTCTGCATGCGCTGGACTTTTTCACCGCTCAGAAAGCAGCTTACAGCTTTGCAGGCTGATCACAGCTTGCAAAAGCCAAAAAGCTGCTGTTCAGCCCTCTGATCAGGCGACACACAGGACATTCCGATGACGACATCTTTCCCCGGTGGGGCCACGCTGACCGAGGCGCGGGCGTTTCTGGACCAGCATCCCGGCGTTCAGGCCATCGACATTCTGCTGACCGACTGCCACGGCATCGGGCGCGGCAAGTCGATCCGGCGGCACGAGCTGGAAAGCCTGTTCTCCTCTGGTCGCGGTCTGCCTGCGTCGATGTTCGCGCAGGATGTGGCGGGGGATGATGTGGATGGCACCGGACTGGTGCTGGATGACGGTGGCGGCGATCATCGCTGCTGGCCGGTCGCCGGAACCTTGGGCTATATGCCCTCCACCGGGCGCGGGCAGGTGCTGATCAGCATGTATAATCCCGACGGCAGCGGCTTTGCCGCCGAGCCGCGCCACGCCCTGGACCGGCAGGTGCTGCGGGCGCGGCAAATGGGTTATGAACCCATGGGGGCGCTGGAGGTCGAATTCTATCTGGTCGACCGCGAGCGCGACTCGCAGGGCCGGATGCAGCCCGCCCGCTACCCGCTGACCGGGCGACGGTCGCTCAACACCAACACGATGTCGGTGGATGAGCTGGACGAGATGTCGCCGTTCTTTGACGCGGTGTATGAGGGGGCCGCGACGCTGGATCTGCCGCTGGAGGCGCTGATCTCGGAATATGCCTGCGGGCAGTATGAGCTGACCATACGCTACCGCGATCTGATGCGCGCCGCAGATGACGTGATCATCGCCAAGCGGCTGATCCGAAGCACCGCCCGCCGCTTTGGGATGGAGGCGTGCTTCATGGCCAAACCGTTTGGTCCGCTGGCCGGGTCCGGCATGCACCTGCATCTGTCGCTGGCGGATGGGGCCGGGGGGAACCTGTTTGCTGACCCGTCCGAAGGCGTGTTGTCGCCGCTGATGCTGCAGGCGATTGGCGGCATCCGCGCGACGATTGGCGAGACCATGGCGGTGCTGGCGCCGTTCCAGAACTCGTGGCGGCGCTTTGCCAGCGTGAACTATTCGCCGGGCAATGACACCTGGGGGTTCGAGAACCGCACCGTTGCCCTGCGGGTGCCGTCGGGCAGCGCCAAGGCGCGGCACTTTGAGCATCGAGTGGCGGGGGTGGACGCCAACCCCTATCTGGTCGCGGCGGTCACGTTGGGTGGGGCGCTCGATGGGATCGAGGCCAAGGCCGATCCGGGGCCAGCGGTCACCGGCAACGCCTATGAAAACGCCCCCGCCAACGATCTGCCCCGCCACTGGCTGGAAGCGATCGAGCGGTTTGAAGGGTCGGAGTTTGCGCGCCGCATACTCGGCGACATGCTGCACCGGGGGTTTGTGGCGGTGAAAAAGGCGGAATACATGAAGATGGCACTGGAGGTCAGTGAGGCGGAGTGGTCGCTTTACGGGTTCTCAGTCTGAGGGCACAGGGGGCGTTCCCACTGTGTTACAAGATAGGATATGCCGTGAAATCAACAGGTTGACCTGCGGATTTAACTGATTTTTAAGACTTTCCCACCGCAGCGGTGGTGGGATGGCCTGTTTGCGGGGGTGTTGCCCGGCAGCCGCGCAAGGGCTATCACCCAAGGGCATAGAAAATGAGGCCGCGCCATGACCCCTGCCCCCAAACCCGTTGTCCTGTGCATTCTTGACGGCTGGGGGCTTGGCCCGGTGCGGGAGTGGGATGCGCCCGCCTTGGCACATACCCCCAACTTTGACGCGCTGATGGCGACCTGCCCGCATTCGACCCTGACCACCTTTGGCCCCGATGTCGGGCTGCCGCGCGGGCAGATGGGCAATTCTGAGGTGGGGCACACCAATATCGGCGCAGGCCGGGTGGTGGCGATGGATCTGGGGGCGATTGATCTGGCGGTGGAAGATGGCAGCTTTGCGCTTAACCCCGCACTGCTGGCCTTTGCCGAGGCGATCAAGGCCAAGGCTGGCACCGCGCATCTGATGGGCGTGATCTCGGACGGCGGGGTGCATGGCCATATCAGCCATGTGCTGGCGGCAGCCCATGCGCTGACCGCGCTGGGCGTGCCGGTGGCGCTGCATGCGATCACCGACGGGCGCGATGTGCCGCCCTCATCCGCTGCCGGATACATTGCGCAGCTGGTGGCGGGTCTGCCTGCGGGTGCGCAAGTGGCCACGGTAACCGGGCGCTATTGGGCGATGGACCGCGACAACCGTTGGGACCGCGTGGCACGGGCCTATGGTGCGATGGTGCATGGCACGGGCGAACATGCGCCGGATGCCGGAACGGCAATCGCGCTGTCCTATGCCAAGGGCGAAACCGATGAATTCCTCGCGCCCACGGTGATCGGCGGCTATGCCGGGGCGCAGGATGGCGACGGGCTGTTCTGCCTGAACTTTCGTGGCGACCGCGCGCGAGAGATATTGGCGGCGCTGGGTCAGCCGGGGTTTGACGCTTTTGACACCGGCACACGCCCCCATTGGTCGGCAATGCTGGGCATGGTGGAATATTCCGAGGCACATAATGCCTATATGGCCACGGCTTACCCCAAGCGGGTGATTGTGAATTGCCTTGGCGAATGGGTGGCCGCGCAGGGCAAGACCCAGTTCCGCCTCGCCGAAACCGAGAAATATCCGCATGTGACGTTCTTTCTGAACGGCGGGCGCGAGGTGCCGTTTGACGGCGAGCAACGCTTTATGCCGCTGTCGCCCAAGGTCGCGACCTATGATCTGCAACCCGAGATGAGCGAGCCGGAGGTGGCCGATCAGCTGGTCGGCGCGATTGAGGCGGGATATGATCTGATCGTGGTGAATTTCGCCAATCCAGACATGGTGGGCCATACCGGCGTGCTGGAGGCGGCGATCAAGGCTTGTGAAGCGGTGGATGACGGTTTGGGCCGTGCGGTGGCGGCGCTGCAGGCGCGGGGCGGCGCGATGATCGTCACCGCCGACCATGGCAATTGCGAACAGATGTGGGACCCGGTGACCAATGGCCCACATACCGCACATACGCTGAACCCGGTTCCCGTGATCGTGATGGGCGCGCCGCAAGGTTCGCGCTTGCGCGCTGGGGGGCGGTTGGCCGATCTTGCGCCAACGGTGTTGCAGCTGATGGGGCTGCCGCAGCCGGATGAGATGACCGGAGTTAGCCTGCTGACATGATCCGCGCTGCCGCCCTTGGCCTGATGCTGCTGACCGGCCCGGCTTTTGCGCAGGGCGCGCGGGGCGTGGCGGAACAGGCAGCGGCAGCCTCGGTCGATCTGCAGGTGGCGGTGGCGGCGCTGGAGACGGCCCAGACCTCACGCGACCGGGTGGCGGCGCTGACCCAGACCATCCGCGCCTATGAAACCGGCCTTGGCGCGCTGCGCGAGGCGTTGCGGCAGGCGCATCTGCGCGAAACCACGCTGCAACTGCAGTTTCAGGCAAAGCGTGACCGGGTGGCGCAGCTGGTTGGAGTGCTGAGCCAGTTGGAAAGCCGCCCCGGCCCGCTGTTGCTGCTGCACCCGTCGGGGCCTTTGGGCACGGTGCGCTCGGGCATGATGCTGGCCGATGTGACGCCCGCGTTGCAAGCCGAAGCCGAGACTTTGAATGCCGAATTGTCCGAATTGCGCGACTTGCGGGCGCTGCAACAGGCGGCGGGGCAGACCCTGCTGGGCGGGCTGGATGTGGCGCAAGCGGCGCGCACGGCGCTGTCTCAGGCGATTTCGGACCGCACCGAACTGCCGCGCCGGTTTACCGAAGACCCCGACACGCTGCGCGGCCTGCTGGAAAGCGCCGATACGCTGGAGGCATTTGCCTCTGGCCTCGCGCTGGATGAACGCGACGCCAGCAGCTTTGCCGATGCCAAGGGGCGGTTGCCGCTGCCGGTGCTGGGCACGGTGCTGCGCCGGTCGATGGAATCGGATGCGGTGGGCGTCCGCCGCCCCGGCCTGACACTGGCCACCCGGCCCCGCGCGCTGGTCACCACACCCTGGCCCGCAACGATCCGTTACCTCGGCCCCTTGCTCGACTACGGAAATGTGATCGTGCTGGAGCCCGGAGGGGGCTATCTGTTGATCCTTGCGGGTCTGGAAACCGTGTATGGACAGGTGGGCGAGGTGCTGGGTCTGGGCGCGGCACTGGGCCTGATGGGCGGCGGCGAGCCGGGGGTTGCCGAATTTCTGGCAACCGCGCAAGAAGGTGGTGGCGTGCAAGGCACACAAACGCTCTATATGGAGCTCAGGCAAGGGGCAGACCCGGTCGATCCGGCCGAATGGTTCGCTGCATTGAGAGAATAGGACGAGGCGATGAAGAAATTCGTGATGGCCGCTATCGGCGGTACCGTGGCCGGGGTCGTCCTGACGACACAGCTGGCTGCGCCGCTGATCGCGCAGGAAAATGCGCGCAACGCCAATGTCTATGAACAGCTGGATCTGTTCGGCGATATTTTTGAGCGGGTGCGCGGGCAATATGTGGAAGAGGTCGACAGCAAAAAGCTGATCGAAGCCGCCATCAATGGGATGCTGACCTCGCTCGACCCGCATTCCGGCTATCTGGCACCGAAGGATTTCGACGACATGCAGGTGCAGACCCGTGGCGAATTCGGCGGGCTTGGCATCGAGGTGACGCAGGAAGAGGGCTTTGTCAAAGTGGTCTCGCCCATCGACGACACCCCCGCAGACGAGGCCGGGATCGAAGCCGGCGATTTCATCACCCATGTCAACGGCGAGTCGGTGCTGGGCCTGCAACTGGATGCGGCGGTCGACATGATGCGCGGCCCGGTCGGGTCGGAAATCATCATCACCGTGGTGCGCAAGGATGTGGCCGAACCGTTTGATGTCTCGATCATCCGCGACACCATCAAGCTGACCGCCGTGCGCAGCCGCGTGGTGGGCGATACCGTGGTGCTGCGGGTGACCACGTTTAACGATCAGACCTTTTCGGGTCTGGAAGAAAACCTGAAAAAGTCGATTGACGAGCTGGGTGGCATGGAGAATGTGAACGGCTTTGTCGTTGACCTGCGCAACAACCCCGGCGGCCTGCTGACCCAGGCGATCCGGGTGTCGGATGCGTTTCTCGACAAGGGGGAAATCGTCTCGACCCGTGGCCGCGAAGCCAACGACAGTGAACGCATCAACGCCACGGCGGGGGATCTGGCCGATGGCAAGCCCATCGTTGTGCTGATCAACGGCGGCTCGGCCTCGGCCTCGGAAATCGTCGCGGGCGCCTTGCAGGATCACCGCCGGGCCATCGTGGTCGGCACCCGGAGCTTTGGCAAAGGCTCGGTCCAGACCGTGATCCCGCTGCGCGGCGAAGGCGCGATGCGCCTGACCACAGCCCGCTACTACACCCCCTCGGGCCGCTCTATTCAGGCGTTGGGTGTGATGCCCGACATCGTGGTCAACCAGCCCCGCCGCGACCCGACCGCCGAAACCACCCCGGAAGAGCCGACCAGCGCCGCCCGCCGCCAGACCTCTGAGGCCGATCTGCGCGGCACGCTGTCGAACGACTCGATGTCCGACGACGAGCGCAAGCTGCTGGAAGAAGAGCGCACCCGCACTGAAGAAGCGGCCAAGCTGAGGGACGAAGATTACCAGCTGGCCTATGCCGTCGACATCCTGCGCGGATTGCAGGCGGTGGCGCAGTAAGGCTTTGCGCAGGCGTCGTTTTGCGCCGTAGCGCGGCAAACAAAGATCCGGGGCAGGCGGCAAAACCCGGCCTGCCCCGGCAACCCGGATGGCTGGACCAGAACGGCAGACAGAATGCAGATTGACCCGGACACCCTGCCCTACCGCCCCTGCGTCGGGGTGATGCTGATCAATGCCGAAGGCAGGATCTGGGCTGGCCAGCGCCTCGACGCGCCTGCGGGAACGGCCGCCTGGCAGATGCCGCAAGGCGGCATCGACGCAGGCGAAGCGCCCCGCGACGCGGCCCTGCGCGAGCTGTGGGAAGAAACCGGCGTCAACGCAGATCTGGTGGAGCCACTCGACCAGACCAACGACTGGGTGATGTATGACCTGCCGCCGGACCTGCTGGGCAAGGTGTGGAAGGGCAAATACCGCGGACAAAAACAAAAGTGGTTCCTGTTCCGCTTTCTGGGCCGCGATGACCAGATCGACATCGCCCGCGAGCACCCGGAATTTGCGGCGTGGAAATGGATCGGCGCGCAAGACATGTGTGACGCCATCGTGCCGTTCAAACGCGCGGTCTATGATCAGGTGGTAAAGACCTTCCGCCCACATCTGGCAGACTGACCCCGACAGATGCCAATACCCCACCGTCGCCCCGGCGGAGCTGTTGCAATTTGAGTATTTGGAAAGCAGCAATTGCAAGATCAGCGCGCCCCGGCCAACGGCACCGGTCCAGTGCGCAGGAAGAGCTTTCCACGCGACCGGGGCGACTTGCTGCTTGCGGTCATCGGGACTCCTCCCTGTACCGCTCTGCCATCCTGGCACATTAACCTTAACGCTGGGTTAAGCGCATTCTGGCCATTGCTGCTTGCAAAATACTCCCGCCGGAGGCGTCCTCCGTGTCAGAAAGCACAAGGATATCAGACCCGCAACCGCCGTCCGGGCCGACCGTGGCAACGCCGTCGCGGGTGGCTCGATGCCACCCGCGACGGCCGCTGTGCTGCGGTCACAAGGGTTGGCCAGACAAAAGGCGCGGCAGATCGCCGGTCAGACCGGCGGCTTGCCGGATGAAGCCGCGGCGCAGGCCCGGCAGGGCGCTGACCGCCGCCATGCCGAGGTCGCGCGCCAGCCGCAGGGCCGGGTTATCGTTGGAAAACAGCCGGTTGACACTGTCCATCCCCAGCGCCAGCGTGGTGGAGTCGAACCGCCGCCAGCGTTGATAACGTTCCAACACATCCGCAGCGCCGGGGTCTTCGCCGCGCCGGGTGGCGTCGACCAGCACTTCGGCCAGCGCCGCCACATCGCGCAAGCCAAGGTTCAGGCCCTGCCCGGCAATCGGATGCACACCATGGGCGGCGTCACCGACCAGCGCCACACGCGGCGCAATGAAGCTTTGCGCGAGGCTGAGCGACAGCGGGTAGGTGAAGCGGGCTCCGGCAAGGCTGATCGGGCCGAGGAAATCGCCAAAGCGCGGGCGCAGCACCTCCAGATAGTCGGCATCCGCCAGCGCCTGAATCGCGGCGGCGGCGCTGTCGGTCTCGCTCCAGACGATTGAAGAATGGTGCCCGCCGGGCAGCGGCAGGATGGCGAGGGGGCCGGCGGGCATGAAGAATTGCTGGGCGATGCCGTGATGATCCTTGTCGTGCCGGATCGCGGTGACCAGCGCAGTCTGGCCATAGCCCCAGCCGACGCGGGGGATTCCGGCGCGGGTGGCGGTGCCCGAGCCGCGCCCGTCGCAGCCGACCAGCAGGCGGGCGGTCAGGATCTTGCCCGAGGCGAGGGTGACGCTGACGCCTTGCGGGCTGATCTCTTGCGCCACGACGCTTTCGCCCGACATGAGGGTGAGGCCGGGGGTTGCCGCCATTGCGTCAAGGAACGCGCGGTAGAGGTGGCGGTCTTCGAGCATGAAGCCCATCGGGCCTTCTTCGATCTCGGCCGAGTCGAAGTGCAGGAAGAACGGCGCAGCCCCCTGCCCGGCGATGCCGTCCGAGGCTTTGATCTGCAGGATGGGCTGGACCTGATCCGCGACAGCGGGCCAGATGCCGATGGCCGACAGCAGGCGTTTCGAGGCAATCGCGAGGGCGTAGCTGCGGCCGTCAAAGCCCGCTTCGGCCCGCGCAGGGGCGGGGCGGGCATCGACCACGGTGACGCTCAGCCCCGCTTGCGCCAGCGCAAGGGCCAGTGCCGGGCCGTTCAATCCCCCCCCGGCAATCAGGATGTCGCTGTCATATCTCATGTCCGCGACTATGGGGCAAAGATCGGAATTGTCCATGCGTTGCCTTGCCGCTAGCCTTGCCGCAAGCGGGCTGGGGAATGGCATGACAAAGACTTGGGCGAATATGACGGCGGCAGAGCTGGGGACCGGGATTGGCGCGGGCCGTATCAACCCGGTGGAGCTGTGCGAGATGCAGCTGGAGGCGATTGACCGCCATCCCCTGCGCGACCGGATTTATGCGCGGGTCATGCCCAATCGCAGCCGGGCCGAGGCGATGGCGGCAGCGTCGCGGGCCAAGGCCGGGTTACGACGCGGTGTGCTGGACGGGGTGCCGGTCAGTTGGAAGGATCTGTTTGACACCGCAGGCCGCGCGACCGAAGCCGGGTCGGCGCTGCTGCGGGGGCGAACCCCGGTGGCGGATGCCGAGGTGTTGCGGGTGGCGACGCTGCAAGGGCTTGTTTGTCTTGGCAAAACCCACATGTCGGAACTCGCGTTTTCCGGGCTGGGGCTGAACCCGGTGACGGCCACGCCGCCCTGCATCAACGATGAGGCGGCGGTGGCGGGGGGGTCGTCTTCCGGGGCGGCGGCTTCGGTGGCGTTTGGACTGGCCCCGGCGGCGATCGGGTCGGATACCGGCGGGTCGGTGCGTATTCCTGCCGCGTGGAATGATCTGGTGGGGCTGAAGACCACACATGGCCGGGTGTCGACGAAGGGCGTGGTGCCGCTGTGCGAGATGTTCGATACCGTCGGGCCGCTGGCGCATACGGTGGAGGATTGCGCGCTGCTGCTGGCAGCGCTGGAGGGCGGGCGCGCGGCGGATCTGGGCGGCGCCAGCCTGTCGGGCGCGCGGCTGTTGGTGCTGGAGACGGTGGCGCTGGACGATCTGCGCGACCGGCCCGCGCGCGGATTTGACGATGCGCTGACCCGGCTGGCACGGGCGGGCGCGCGGATTGAACGCGGTGTGGTGCCCGAGGTGGCGGAGGCGATGGCGCTGACGGCGGTTCTGTTCACCTCGGAGGCTTACGGCATCTGGGGCAAGGTGATCGAGGCCGCGCCGGAGAAGATGTTTCCGCGCATTCTGGAACGGTTCCGCTCGGGGGCTGGCTTTGGCGCGGCGCAGTATGTGGCGGCATGGCGGCGGCTGCACGCGCTGCGTGCAGTCTGGGCGCAGGCGGTGGCGGGCTATGATGCGGTGCTGGTGCCGACCGCGCCGATCCTGCCGCCGGATGCCGCGCGGCTGATGACGGATGACGCCTATTACGTGTCCGAAAACCTGCTGGCGCTGCGCAACACCCGGATCGGCAATCTGATGGGCGGCTGTGCGCTGACGCTGCCAACCTCGGAACCGTCCTGCGGGATCAGCCTGATGGCGGGGCCGATGCAGGAGGAGCGGCTGCTGCGGCTGGGGGCGGCGGCAGAGCGGGCGCTACGCTAGCGGTTGGGGCCGGGGATCGGGCGAAAAAGACACAATCCCTTGTGGCTAACCCCTCGCAGTCGCGGCTTTTTCTGGACCGCGCTGTTGCGAGTGGCTATCTTGGGACAAAACGGGGCGCTACGACCCCGAACATGAGGCAGATATGGCGTTTCCAGAGCGGTTCTCGAACCTGCCGGATTATGCGTTTCCGCGTTTGCGGAAGCTGTTGGACACACATGCGCCGGGCGGCGCCCCCGTTGCGATGACCATCGGCGAGCCACGCCACCCGATGCCCGCCTTTGTCGGGCCGATTCTGGCGCAGCATCTGGATGGCTTCGGGATCTACCCGCCGAATGACGGCACGCCGGAACTGCTGGCCGCCATCGCCGGTTGGGTGCAGCGGCGTTATGGCGTGACGCTTGCCGCCGATCAGATCATGGCGCTGAACGGCACGCGCGAGGGGTTGTTCAACGCGGCCATCGCGCTGTCGCCGGAAACCAAGGGCGGCAAACGCCCGGTCATTCTGATGCCGAACCCGTTTTATCAGGTCTATGCGGTCGCGGCGCTGACCGTAGGGGCAGAGCCGGTCTATGTGCCCGCCACTGCCGAAACCGGGTTTCTGCCGGATTATGAGGGCCTGCCTGCCGAGGTTCTGGACCGGGTGACGGTGGCCTATCTGTGCTCGCCCGCCAATCCGCAGGGGGTGGTTGCCCCCGCTGACTATCTGGCGCGGCTGATGGCGCTGGCGGAAAAGCATGATTTTCGCATTTTCGCCGATGAATGCTATTCCGAGATCTGGCGCGACGCGCCGCCGCCCGGCGCGCTCGCCGTGGCGCAGGCCAGCGGCACCGACCCGGAGCGGGTGGCGGTGTTTCATTCGCTGTCCAAACGGTCTAACCTGCCGGGGCTGCGCTCGGGCTTTGTGGCGACGGGGGCGGCCAGCATGGCGCGGATCCGCCAGTTGCGCGCCTTTGCGGGCGCGCCCTTGCCGCTGCCGATTCAGCGCGTGTCAGAAGCCGCGTGGGCCGATGAGGCGCATGTGGCCGAAAGCCTGGCGCTGTATCAGACCAAGTTTCGCATGGCGGATGAGGTTTTTGCCGGGCGACACAACCGGGTGGCCCCCGAGGGCGGGTTTTTCCTGTGGCTTCCCGTACCGGACGGTGACGGCGAAGCGGCGGCATTGAAGCTGTGGCGCGAGACGGGGGTGCGGGTGTTGCCCGGCGCTTATCTGTCGCGCGATGTCGGGGGCGCGAACCCCGGCAAGGCCTATATCCGGGTGGCTCTGGTCGCCCCACAAACAGAATTGCAGCACGGGCTGATCCGCCTTCGTGACTGCCTCTACGATTGAGGACAGGTAAGGTCATGGCATCCATCAACATGCGTCAACGCGACCCTCTTCTGGATCAGGACACTGCTGCCATGCTGGAACGCCGGGGGCGCGAGCTGATGGGGCTGGGGCTCTTGGCCGTGGCGGTGCTGTTTGCGCTGATGCTGGGCAGCTATTCACCCGAAGATCCGGGCTGGATGGTGGCAACGGATGAACCCGCCAACAACATGCTGGGCCGGTTTGGCGCGGCGGTAGCCTCGACGCTGATGATCATCGGCGGCAAGGGCGCGTGGATGCTGCCGGTGATTCTGGGCGTTTGGGGTGTGCGGTTTGTGACCCATCGCGGGGCTGAGCGGGCGGTCGGGCGCATCGTGTTTGCGGTGATCGCGGTGGCGCTGGCCTCGGTCTTTGCCGCAACCTTGGTGCCGGGCGCGGGCTGGCCGCATTCCTTTGGTCTGGGCGGGCTGTTTGGCGATACGATTCTGGGCACGCTGCTGGGGGTGGCCCCGGTGAGTGCCGGGGTCGGGCTGACACTGTTTTCGCTGATCCTCGGCGGGCTGTTGCTGGTGATGGGGCTGTGGGTGACCGGGTTCACGCTGCTGGAGCTGTCGGTGATCGGCCGCTTCCTCGCGGTGGGCACGATCTTTGCCTATGGCACGGCGCTGAATTTGGCCGGGCGCGGCACCTCGCGCGCCGCCGAGGCACTGGCCGAGCGGCGGGCGGCCAAGGCCGAAGCGCTGGCCTACCGCGCCGCAACCCGGTCGCAGGATTGGGATGATGTGCCTGAGGCGCCTGTGATGGCCCCTGCTGGCACCCGCAGTGCCGCGATTCACCGCGCGCCGGGGGCAGCCCCGGTGGCCGAGGCTGCGGCCCATGCAAGCGAATGGGGGCGGCCTTCGGCGCTGCGCAGCACCCTGCGCGCCGATCCGCGCTACCCGGAGCCGATGGCAGAGGCCGCGTATTACGCGCCGCCGCGCGAAAAGGCCGGGCTGCTGGCCCGGATGCCGCAACTGATGCGCCGCAGCGAGCCGGAACCGGAACTGGTCGAACCCGTGCTGCCAGAGTTTTCCGACGAAATGGCCCCGAATGATGACCGGATCAAGGCGCGGATTTCGGACGCGATCCGCTCACGCATGCGCCATCCCGGCCCGGTGCTGAACCCGGTCACCACCGCCGTTCAGGCCCGTCGTGAGCCGCCGGTGGCGCGCAGCCTGACCCAGCGGCTGCGCGGGCCGCAGCCCCTGATCGCCGACACCCGCAAGCCGGTGCCGGTGCCGCCGCCGGTGGTGGCCGCCGGTCTGCCGCCAGAGCCACCGCTGACCGCAGCGCATGTGCCCGCGGCTCAGGTGCCCGCCGCTCAGGTAACGGCGGCCCCCCCTGCCCCGCTGCCGCGCGTGGTGCCGCTGCCCCGGACCTATACGCCGGAGCCGGAAATCGCGGTCGAAGACTGGGAAGATGCGGACAATATCTTTACCCCCGAGCTGTCTGCCGAGCTGCCGCCCGAACCCGCCTTTGACGATGAGGACAGCAGCGACTGGCAGCCGGATGAGAATTACGAACCGGATTATGACCCGACGCCGGTGATCCCGCGCGTGAAATCGCCGGTCATGACCGCGATGCCCCCGCGTATCCCGGTGGCCGAGGTGCGCAAGCCGGTGGTGCAGCATATCGTGAAAAAGCCGATGGCCCCGTCCCGGCAGGCCGTCGCCGAAAGCCAGCCGCGCCTGCGCTTTGACGAGGCGGTGAGCCAGCCTTATGAGCTGCCGCCGCTGTCGCTGCTGTCCAGCCCGTCCACGGTGGAGCGGTTCGCGCTGTCGGATGAGGCGCTGGAAGAAAACGCGCGGATGCTGGAATCGGTGCTGGATGATTACGGCGTCAAGGGTGAGATCGTTTCTGTCCGCCCTGGCCCCGTGGTCACGATGTACGAGCTGGAACCGGCGCCGGGCCTGAAGGCCAGCCGCGTGATCGGGCTGGCGGATGACATTGCGCGCAGCATGTCCGCGCTGAGCGCGCGCGTCTCCACCGTGCCGGGACGGTCGGTGATCGGCATCGAACTGCCCAATGCCACCCGCGAAAAGGTGGTGCTGCGCGAGATCATCGCTGCCCGCGACTTTGGCGACAGCAACATGCGGCTGCCGCTGGCTTTGGGCAAGGACATTGGCGGCGATGCGATTGTCGCCAACCTGGCCAAGATGCCCCACCTGCTGATCGCCGGGACCACGGGCTCGGGCAAATCGGTGGCGATCAACACCATGATCCTGTCGCTGCTGTACAAGCTGTCACCCGAGGAATGCCGGTTGATCATGATCGACCCCAAGATGCTGGAACTGTCGGTTTACGATGGCATCCCGCACCTTTTGTCGCCCGTCGTGACCGATCCGAAAAAGGCGGTTGTCGCCCTGAAATGGGTCGTCGGCGAAATGGAAGAGCGCTACCGCAAGATGTCCAAAATGGGCGTGCGCAACATCGAAGGCTTCAACGGCCGGGTGCGCGAAGCGCTGGCCAAGGGCGAGATGTTCAAGCGCACCATCCAGACCGGGTTCGACGAAGACACCGGCGAGCCGGTGTTCGAGACCGAAGAATTCGCGCCGGTGGCCCTGCCCTATATCGTGGTGATCGTCGACGAGATGGCCGATCTGATGATGGTGGCGGGCAAGGAGATCGAGGCCTGCATCCAGCGTCTGGCGCAGATGGCGCGGGCGAGCGGCATTCACCTGATCATGGCAACGCAGCGGCCTTCGGTTGATGTGATCACCGGCACGATCAAGGCGAACTTCCCGACCCGGATTTCGTTTCAGGTCACGTCAAAGATCGACTCGCGCACCATTCTGGGCGAACAGGGCGCAGAGCAGCTCTTGGGCATGGGCGACATGCTCTATATGGGCAATGGCGCCAAGATCACCCGTATTCACGGGCCGTTCGTGTCGGATGAAGAGGTTGAGGAAATCGTCAACCATCTGAAATCGTTTGGCCCACCGGTCTACATGTCGGGCGTCGTCGAAGGCCCGGATGAGGATTCCGCCTCCGACATCGACGTGGTGCTGGGCCTGTCCACCGGCGAGGGCGGCGATGACGCGCTCTATGATCAGGCGGTGGCGATTGTGGCCAAGGACCGCAAATGCTCGACCAGCTATATCCAGCGGAAATTGGGGATCGGCTACAACAAGGCCGCAAAGCTGGTGGAGCAGATGGAAGAGCAGATGGTGGTCACCGCTGCCAACCATGTCGGCAAGCGCGAGATTCTGGTGCCGGAGACCTGAGGGCACTGCCCTTGGGATCGCAAGGAAAACGCGCCCTTCGGGGCGCGTTTTTTTGTCAGCGCACGGCGTTGAGTTCCGCATCCTGCAAGGTGCAGTCGCGGATCACATCCGCGCCGCAGCGGCGGGGGTCAAGATCGCGGGTCAGGCAGATGCGCACCTCCTGAATCATCCCCGCGCGGCAGGTGACGGTGACCTGATCACGCTGCAAGCCGGGATTTGCCTCCAGAAACGCGCCTTCGATCACCGAGGCGGGAACTTTCAGGTCTTTGGTGATCTTTGGAAACACCGGCGAGATCTGGATCGAGCCAAAGGCCTTGCGCGCCAGCGCGTAATAGTCGCGCGCGGGCAAGCCGGAACAGCGCCCGTGTTTCTTCCACTGGTAAAACGCGGCCCCTGCCCCGCCGAACACATCGGCCATCGCCGCTGTGTCGCTGCGCGAAGGGTCGGCGGCCCCGGTGCGGCAATAACTGGGCCAGCCGCGTTCGTTTTGCGGCCACAATCCATGCAGCACGAACGGCGTTCCGCGGCCCCGATCGCATTGCGGATCACGCCGCGCGTCGCCGGTCTGCGCGCACCAGTTGGCCGACCATGACAGCGCCATCACGTAATAGTCGAAGTCGCCCGCGCGCTCACCCTCGGCCCGCGCGCCCGTGCTGCTTGCGCAGATCAGCGCCAGTGCCAGCCATAGCCCCCGCATTTTCGCTTCCCCTATCCGTCAAAACCGCCTATATGAGCCTTGAATTCCCGACATCGTGGAAATCGCAGGCCAAGGCTTGCAGCCGTTTTCCCGGCACGGGAGAGATTTGTAAAGGAGTTGGGCATGAACAAGCCGCTTATGGCAAAGGCCACCGCCGTCTGGCTCGTGGACAATACCACCCTGTCGTTCAAGCAGGTTGCGGATTTCTGCGGCATGCACGAATTGGAAGTGCAGGGCATTGCCGATGGGGATGTGGCCCCCGGCGTCAAAGGCTTTGACCCGGTTGCCAACAACCAGCTGGACGCGGGCGAGATCGAGAAGGGTCAGAAAGACCCGCTCTACAAACTCAAGCTCAAGTTCAACGCGGCAGCCGTCGGCGAAGAAAAGCGCCGTGGCCCGCGTTATACCCCGCTGTCGAAACGTCAGGACCGCCCGGCAGCGATCTTGTGGCTGGTCAAGTTCCACCCGGAATTGTCGGATGGCGCGATCGGCAAGCTGGTCGGCACCACCAAGCCGACGATTCAGGCGATCCGCGAGCGGACGCATTGGAATATCAACAACATCAGCCCGGTTGACCCGGTGGCGCTTGGCCTGTGCAAACAGTCCGAGCTGGACACCGCCGTTCAGGCCGCCGTGCGCCGCCGCGCCTCTGAGGGCGTGGTGATGAGCGATGACGAGCGCCGCAAGCTGGTGTCCACCGAACAGTCGCTTGGCATGTCGGAAGAGCCGAAGATGCCTTCGGGGCTGGAGGTGTTTGCACGTCAGGAAAAAGAAGAAAAGCCCGCCGATTTCTCGGATGCGGAAAGCTTTTTCAACCTGCCGCAGCATGATGACGACGACGATGAGGATGACGACGATCCGCGCCGCTGAGCGCGGAGCGAAGCGTCAGGATGAGACAGGAGGCACCCTTTGGGGTGCCTTTTGCGTTTTGGTTTTCCGCCCCGCCGGTTTTTCGGCCCCTGCCGCCGCTTCGGCCCAGGCGCGGACGGCGGCAAGGCGCGGGCGGGCGACCGGAAGGGTCTGGCCTGTGATCAGCACCAGTTGCGCGCCGGGCTTGTCCGGGCGGAAAGCGGCAACGGCAGCGGTGGCAACCCAATAGCTGCGATGCACCCGTTGCCCCAGATCCGGAGGCAAGGCAGCCACCGCATCGGCGATCCTGCCGCGCAACAGATGGCGTGCGCCATCGTTCAGGATCACGGCGACGTAATGCTCTTCAGCCACGATCAGGCAGATGCTGCGGGTCACAAAGGACAGGCCAAACAAGGTGACCCGTGCGGCTTTCAGCGCGGTGATTTCGGGCGGCAGGCTGGCGAGTGTGGGCGGCGGCACGGACATGGAGGCAACGGGCGCGGGCGGGTGCTGCACGGTGCCGGCTTCGGAAGCGAGGAACTCGGCCAGCACGGCCTTTTGCGGGCGGCCACGCAGATCGGCAAGCACGCGCGGGATGACGAATGTCGATTGGATAACCTCGCCCAGATAGCAGAACACCAGGTTGAACCCGGTCACCAGCGCCATATCCCTGACAGTGGGCATTGGTGCACCCAGCACCAGCGCAGCGATAAGCCCGCAGAGCGTGGCCGCCAGACAGCCAAAGGTGACGGTGAACAGGCTGTACGCGCGCCAGCCGCGGCGATGGCAGATGTAGAGCGCAAGGTACAGTGCGCCCGTCACACTGGAAAAGGCGACGGCATAAAAGATCGCCAGTTGCAGCGCATCAAAGTTGAGCAGGTGGTCATAGGGGCCGATCAGAACGATGCAAAGCTCCAGCATCAGGATCATGCCGACGAACAGCGGATGGCGGAACTGCGCCTGCACTTCACGCCACGTCAATTGCAGACTTCTGCCGTTCAAGTAAACAATCTGCATTTCACACCAATGAGTTGGCCAGATCATCCTGATGGCAGTATTTACACGCTCCGGGTCGGAGGGCGAAAGCCCGCTTCCGAGTGATGCAAGTGTTGGTACCGACCCGGACCCTGTCGCCCCTAGGTTGTCAAATTGTGATGATCTGTCCAGAGGGAAGCGATGCCTGCGTCAAGACGCCCGACAGGTTTACACCCTGCGCCGCGCGCGCAAGGCAGCACCGATGGTGCCATCGTCAAGATAATCCAGCTCGCCACCAACCGGCACGCCCTGCGCGAGGGAGCTGATCTGGACGCCCGAACTTGCCAGCGCATCGGCGATGTAATGCGCGGTGGTCTGGCCGTCGACGGTGGCATTCAGGGCGAGGATCACCTCGGCCACGCCCTCGGTGCGGACCCGTTCGGCCAGATCAGGGATGCGCAGGTCTTCGGGGCCAATGGCATCCAGCGCGCTGAGGGTTCCGCCCAGCACATGATAGCGGCCCTTGAACGCGCCGCCGCGTTCCATCGCCCAAAGATCGGCGACGGTCTCGACCACACAGATCTCGCCGGTGGCGCGGCGCGGATCGTCGCAGATCGGGCACAGGTCGGTGGTGCCGATATTGCCGCAGATCCGGCAATCCTGCGCGGTCAGCGCCACGGTCGCCATCGCCTGCGCCAGCGGGGCCATCACCTGATCGCGGCGTTTCAAGAGATGCAGCACCGCCCGCCGCGCTGACCGTGGCCCAAGCCCCGGCAGCCGCGCCATCAGCGCGATCAGCGACTCAATCTCGCGCGGGGGGCCGGCCATTCCCTAGAACGGCAGCTTCATGCCGGCGGGCAGGCCCAGACCTTCGGTCAGTTTGGCCAGTTCGGACTGGCTGCGTTCGGCCGCTTTGGCCTGCGCATCCTTGACGGCGGCAAGGATCAGATCCTCGACCACCTCTTTCTCTGACGCGACAAAGATCGACGGATCAATCTCCAGCCCGGTCAGCTCACCCTTGGCGGTGGCGCGCGCCCGCACAAGGCCCGCACCCGACTCGCCGATGACGACGATGCGCGACAGCTCGTCCTGCATCTCGGCCATGCGGGTCTGCATTTCCTGCGCCTTCTTCATCATCCCGGCCATATCGCCCAGACCGCCCAAACCCTTCAGCATCGTATCATCCTCTCAGCTATCCTCGAACGGATCCCATTCATCTTCGACTTCCGGCAGCGCCTCGGCGGCGGCGGCCTGCACCAGTTCTTCGGCGGTGCGGATCTCGGCAATCTTTGCGCCCGGAAAGGCCAGCATGACGGCCTGCACCAGCGGGGTCTGCATCACCTCGGCCTCGGTTTGCAGGCGGTCTGCGTCGCGGGTCTCGGCGATGGTCGGCGCACCGCCGCCCGACACCACCGACACCCCCCAGCGCTGGCCGGTAAAAGCTTGCAAGCGCTGGCCCAGACGGGCGGCAAGGTCGGACCCGGCGCGCGGCGATGGCTCAAACTCGATCCGGCCGGGGCTGTAGCGGACCAGCCGCACGCCCTCTTCAACCTCATAGAGCAGCTTCATGTCGCGGCGGTCGCGGATCAGCGCCACCACCTGATCGAAGGTCGCATAAACCACTTGCTCGCTGGCCAGTGCCATCGCCTGCCCTGCGCCGTTCATCATCGGCCCGCGCATCGGGGCCGATGGCGCGCGCATCACCGCGCCATGCACAGAGCCGCCGCCTCCGCCCGCAGGCGCGCCGCCCGCCACCGCCCCCCCCTGCACCGGGCCAGAGCTGTTCTGCAAACGGCGGATCAGAGTTTCGGGATCGGGCAGATCGGCCACATGGGTCAGCCGGATGATCGCCATCTCTGCTGCCATCATCGCATTGGGGGCCAGCCCCACCTCTTCAATGGCTTTCAGCAGCATCTGCCACATCCGGCTCAAGGACCGCATCGGCAGGCGTTGTGCCATGTCCAGCCCCCGCGCCCGCTCATCCGGCGGCGTGGTCGGGTCTTCCGCTGCCTCTGGCGTGATCTTGATCACAGACACCCAATGGGTGATCTCGGCCAGATCGCGCAGAATCGCCATCGGGTCGGCGCCATCGGCATATTGCCCGGCAATCTCGGTCAGCGCCGATGCCGCGTCGCCCTTCATGATCAGGTCGAACAGATCCAGCACCCGGCCCCGGTCGGCCAGCCCCAGCATGGCGCGCACCTGCAAGGCCGTGGTCTCGCCCGCGCCATGGGCAATCGCCTGATCCATCAGGCTCATGGCGTCGCGCACAGACCCCTCCGCCGCGCGGGTGATCAGCGCCAGCGCGTCCGCCGCCAGCGATGCGCCCTCCAGCCCGGCGATGCGGTTGAGGTGCGCCATCATCACCTCAGGCTCGATCCGTTTCAGATCAAAGCGCTGACAGCGCGACAGCACCGTAACCGGCACCTTGCGGATTTCGGTGGTGGCAAAGATGAACTTCACATGCGCGGGGGGTTCCTCCAGCGTTTTCAGCAGCGCGTTGAAGGCGCTGGTTGACAGCATGTGAACTTCGTCGATGATGTAGATCTTGTAGCGTGCCGAGGCCGCCCGGTAATGCACCGAATCAATGATCTCACGAATGTCGCCCACGCCCGTCCGCGACGCAGCGTCCATCTCCATCACGTCAACATGGCGACCCTCGGCAATCGCCCGGCACGGCTCGCACACCCCGCAAGGTTCGGTCGTGGGGCCGCCGCTGCCATCCGGCCCGACGCAGTTCAGCCCCTTGGCAATAATGCGCGCCGTGGTGGTCTTGCCGACCCCGCGCACCCCGGTCATCACAAAGGCATGCGCGATGCGGTCGGCGGCAAAGGCATTCTTCAGCGTCCTGACCATCGCCTCTTGCCCGATCAGATCGGCAAAGGTAGCGGGGCGGTATTTTCGCGCCAGAACCTGATAGGATTTTTCGGGAGTGTCGGACATACTGCCTTCCGCGGACGCTGCTTTGCCCAACCTAGGCGTTGCAACCGACCGCGTCCACCCGAAGGCCCGATCATGACCCTTGAGATTGCAAAAATTCCCGCCTTTGGCGGCACCCTCGCGCTCTGCCCGATGCCGGGACGGACCGGCGACTATGCAGGCGACCTTGCCACGCTGCTGGACTGGCACCCGGCGCTGGTCATGACCATGACCTCAAAGCTGGAACTGGCAACCGGCGGCGCGGCCAGCCTGCCTGCCGATCTGGCGGCGGCGGGCGTTGACTGGCAGCATCTGCCGGTGCCGGATTTCGGCACGCCAAAACCCGCAACCGCAGCACTCTGGCCCGAAACATCGGACCGCGCCCGGAGGATTCTGGCCCATGGCGGCCGGGTGCTGGTGCATTGCATGGGCGGCTGCGGCCGGTCCGGCATGGCGGTGCTGCGGCTGCTCACAGATGCGGGCGAAGACCCCGACACCGCCCTGCAACGCCTGCGCGCCGCCCGGCCCTGCGCGGTGGAAACCAAGGCGCAACACCGATGGGCCACACCGTCCTGAGGCTTGCTGCTTTCGAAATACTCCCGCCGGAGGCATCCGCACCCAACACCCGCGCCTCACGCCCGGTGATAAGGCGCCCCCGCCAGAATCGACGCTGCGCGGTACAGCTGTTCGCAAAGCATCACCCGCACCAGCATATGCGGCCAGACCATCTTGCCAAAGCTGAGCGAGGCATCGGCCCGCGCCCGCAGGCCCGGATCAATCCCATCCGCACCGCCGATGACAAAGGCCAGATCCTGCCGCCCGTCGTCGCGCCAGCGGGTCAGCATGGCGGCAAATTCCGGGCTGGTGACCAGTGCGCCGCGTTCGTCCAGCGTCACCAGCACCGCGCCCGCAGGCACGGCGCGCGCCAGCAGCTCGGCCTCGGCGGCCATGCCGCCGCCGCGCTTGTCCTCGACCTCGTGCTCGGTCAGGGGCCCTAGCGACAGCGCCCGGCCAGAGCGGTCAAAGCGTGTGGTGTAATCGTCGATCAGGGCGCGCTCGGGGCCGGTGCGCAACCGGCCCACAGCGCAAAGATGCACCCGCATGGGCCTTAAACAACCGACCCGCGCAGCGCGTCGCCCGACGGCAGCCACATCTTTTCAAGCTGGTAGAACTCGCGCACTTCGGGGCGGAACACATGGACGATGACATCGCCCGCGTCGATCAGCACCCAGTCGCCGGTTTCCTTGCCTTCCATCTTGCAGACAAGGCCAAAGCCCTGCTTGATCCGGTCAGCCAGTTTTTCGGCAATTGCGGCCACCTGACGCGACGACCGGCCCGAGCAGATCACCATGTAATCGGCCACGTCTGACCGCCCGCGCAGATCAATCTGCACGATGCCTTCGGCCTTATCATCGTCAACCGAGGCCAGAACCGCCTCCAGCAGCTGTTCGGCGGTGTAATCCGGGCCGCTTGCGCGGTTGGCCCGGGGTCCGACCGGCAGCCCGGTCGCAGGATCTGAGTGAGACAGGACATCGTCCTCCATCTGACGCGCCGATCCACCCCCGGCGCCGGGACAGCCCCTAGGGTAGCACCCTTGGGGCGCAACCTCAACAAAACGGGCAAGCCGGGGGCCATAGCGCTGATTTCACCCATACGCAAGCAAAGACGGTCAGGAAACCTTGCCTGACACGGGAATTGCGCGTATCAAGCGCCCCATGACCGGGTTCATCTATTTCAACATCACCGACCGTGCGCGGCTTCCCGCCCGCTTCTTCGGCATGACCCGCAGCGTGCTTGCGCGACTCTGACGCAAAGCCGCGCCCCTTGCGGCGCCGCCCCTGCCCATTTTCAAAAGCCATCCCAGCATAAGGTGAGAGCCATGACCGCTCCGCGTACACTCTACGATAAAATCTGGGACGACCATGTCGTCCATCAGGCCGAAGACGGCACCTGTTTGCTGTATATCGACCGCCATCTGGTGCACGAAGTCACCAGCCCGCAGGCGTTTGAAGGTCTGCGCATGACGGGCCGCACCGTGCGGGCGCCGGAAAAGACCATCGCCGTGCCGGATCACAACGTGCCGACCACGCTGGACCGCGCCAATGCCGCGACCATGACCGAAGACAGCCGGATTCAGGTCGACGCGCTGGACAAGAACGCCAAGGACTTCGGCATCAACTATTACCCGGTGTCCGATGTGCGTCAGGGCATCGTGCATATCGTCGGCCCCGAACAGGGCTGGACCCTGCCGGGCATGACCGTGGTCTGCGGCGATTCGCACACCGCGACTCATGGGGCCTTCGGCAGCCTTGCACATGGCATCGGCACGTCCGAGGTCGAGCATGTTCTGGCGACCCAGACGCTGATCCAGCGCAAGGGCAAGAACATGAAGGTGGAAATCACCGGCAGCCTGCGCCCCGGCGTGACCGCGAAAGACATCACCCTGTCGGTGATCGGGGAAACCGGCACCGCAGGCGGCACCGGCTATGTCATCGAATATTGCGGTCAGGCGATTCGCGAACTGTCGATGGAAGGCCGGATGACAGTCTGCAACATGGCAATCGAAGGCGGCGCGCGCGCCGGTCTGATCGCGCCGGATGAGAAAACCTTTGCCTATTGCATGGGCCGCCCGCACGCACCGAAAGGTGCGAAGTGGGAGGCAGCGGTTGCCTATTGGAAAACCCTGTTCTCGGATGACGATGCGCATTGGGACAAGGTTGTCACGCTGAAAGGCGAAGACATTGCCCCGGTCGTCACCTGGGGCACCAGCCCCGAGGATGTGCTGCCGATCACCGGCACCGTACCTGCCGCCAGCGACTTCACCGGCGGCAAGGTCGAGGCGGCGCAACGCTCACTCGATTACATGGGCCTGACGCCGGGCATGAAGCTGTCGGATATCAAGATCGACACCGTGTTCATCGGGTCTTGCACCAATGGCCGGATCGAGGATCTGCGGGCAGCCGCCGCGATCCTGAAGGGCAAGAAAAAGAAAGACGGCATCCGCGCCATGGTGGTGCCCGGCTCCGGCCTCGTGCGGGCGCAGGCGGAAGAGGAAGGTCTGGCGCAGATTTTCATCGACGCGGGCTTTGAATGGCGTCTGGCCGGGTGCTCGATGTGTCTGGCGATGAACCCGGATCAGCTGACCCCGGGCGAGCGCTGTGCCGCGACCAGCAACCGCAACTTTGAGGGGCGTCAAGGCCGTGGCGGACGCACGCACCTGATGTCGCCCGCGATGGCGGCAGCGGCGGCGCTGACCGGCCACCTGACCGATGTGCGCGAGCTGATGGGCGAAACTGTCTGACCGTTGTTGTGCCGGCCCGCGCAGCAGCGCTGCGCGGGCTGCACCAACGACATGACGTTCGCCATACCTGCGCCAGACGCCCGCCATACGCACACCAGACACTGCCACAGGCCGCGCGCCTTGTGGTCATCAATTGGAAATCAAGATGGACAAATTCACCACCCTGACCGGAATTGCGGCCCCGATGCCGCTGGTCAATATCGACACCGACATGATCATCCCCAAGCAGTTCCTGAAGACCATCCAGCGCTCTGGCCTGGGCAAGAATCTGTTTGACGAGATGCGCTATACGCAAGACGGGGCCGAAATCCCGGATTTCGTGCTGAACCAGCCCGCCTATCGCAGTGCCGAGATCATCGTTGCAGGCGACAATTTCGGCTGCGGCTCGTCGCGCGAACATGCGCCCTGGGCGCTGTTGGATTTCGGCATCCGCTGCGTGATCGCCACCAGTTTTGCCGACATCTTCTACAACAACTGCTTCAAGAACGGCATCCTGCCGATCGTGATGCCGCAGGACGTGGTCGATGTTCTGATGGCCGATGCCCGCCGCGGCGCCAACGCCCGCATGACCGTTGACCTCGTGGCGCAGACCGTCACCACCTCGGACGGGCAGAGCTTTGGCTTTGAGGTGGACAGCCACCGCAAGCATTGCCTGCTGAATGGCCTCGACGATATCGGCCTGACGCTGGAAAAGGCCGCCGCGATTGACAGCTATGAGGCAAGGACCGCAACGACGCGCCCTTGGGCCTGAAATTCCATCAGCCACAACATCTTGGGCCGCCCCGTTGGGCGGCCCATTTGTTTCTGCAATCTTGATGCAATCGGGCGACACATTGGCCGCGAATGTGCCACATTATGTAAGCAAAACAGTTGGCAGCATTGCGTGGCAGGGCGAAAGAAGGCACAAATTGGGCAAGATTGAGGCAACCCGCCACAAATGGCGGGAGATCTTCGGAACAAGGGCCCGGCACAGTATCGGGACCGACCGTGTGGAAGGTGGCAAAGCAGTGGTCTCGCGTTTCTCGGGGGCTTTCATAAGGGCTGTTCTGGTCGTGCTGGTGGTGGTGACGCCTTCTGTGCTGCTGCCGGGCGTGTCCGTTGATGCAAGGCAGATGGCCGCTCTGGTGGCCCTGTTTGCCGGGCTGCTGACCTTTGTGGAATACAACACCGAAGCGCCCAGCCTGATCGAATTCCGCGATGCGCCGCCGTTCAACCGGGTCCGTCTGGCGATGCTGTTTGCCACCGTGTTCTGCCTGTCGATCATGGAAAGTGGCCGCACCGAACCGACCAGCCTGACCGAACTGGTGCAGGCCATCGGCCATCTGGTCGGGCGCTCGATGGATTTCCCCTATTCCCCTGTGCGGCTGGCCAAGCTGATGCTGGCTGAAACCGCCACGCCCGAACAGGTTATGGCGGTGCGCGATGCGGCGGGCATTGCCTATCTGACCTCGCTGATCTCTCTGGCGGTGTTTGTGCTGTTGCTCAAGTCGGGGGCTTGGCCGCTGCGCGACCGGGTGTTCAATGTCTGGGTCAACCTGCCGACCTTTGACCCCACCGCCGGTGATCTGGTGGACCGGCTGGAGCGCGACGGGCGGATCAATATCGCGCTGGGGTTTCTGCTGCCCTTTATCATTCCGTTTATTGTCAGCCTGTCCTCTTCGGGGGTGAACCCCGACAGCATGACGGCCTCGCAAACCCTGATCTGGACAATGACAGCATGGGCCTTTCTTCCTGCCAGCCTGTTTATGCGCGGCATCGCGCTGGGGCGGATCGCAGAGATGATCCGCGACATCCGCCGCGCCCGTGTCAGGGCCGACAGTTCGGCCGTCTCGCGGGCCTCGCGGGTGTTCTGATTGCGCTGGCCGGTCCGGCGGCGGCCGAGGCGCTGCGGCTGGCCTACTGGAACACCGACCTGAACCGCGCCGGACCGGGGCTGTTGTTGCGCGATCTGGCGGCGGGCACGTCTCCGGATCTGGCGGTTGCCAGTGCGGCGATTGCGGCGCTGGAAGCGGATCTGCTGGTGCTGTCGGGGTTTGACTATGATGCCGGTGGGCTGGCACTGGCGGCGCTGAATGCGACCCTGCCCCTGCCCTATCCGCATCTGGTCGCGCTGCGACCCAATACCGGCATTGCCAGCGGCTTTGACCTTGATGGCAATGGGCGCAGCGATGAGGCGCGCGACGCCATCGGCTTTGGCCGGTTTCCGGGCGAAGGCGGCATGGTGCTGCTGTCGCGTCTGCCGGTCGATGCGGCGCAAAGTGTGGATCATTCGGGGCTGCTCTGGCGCGATCTGCCGGGGGCAGATCTGCCGCCCTTGCCCGAGGGTGCGGCAGAGGTGTTGCGGCTGTCGACGACCGGCACCACGATACGGCTGTGATCCTGCCCGATGGCCGCCGCCTGCACCTTTTGACATGGCATGCCACGCCCCCCGCTTTTGACGGGCCAGAGCAGCGCAACACCCGGCGCAATCATGATGAGGCGGCGTTCTGGCTGTATTTGCTTGACAGCCCGCAGGCCCCGCCGGAGCCGTTCGTGCTGCTGGGTCAGGCCAATGCCGACCCGGAAAAGGGCAATGGCGACAAAGGTGCGATCCGGGCGCTGCTGGCGGATGCACGTCTGCAGGATGTGCTGCCGAGCGATACGGTGGATTATGGCGGCACGCTGGGGCCGCTGCGGGTCAGCTACATTCTGCCCTCTGCCGGGATCACGGTGACCGGCTGGGGCCATGCGCCGACCCCCGAGGGCGCGCGACATCACCCGATCTGGATCGAAATCAGTCCCTGAGCAGCGGAGCTGCGTCACCCTTTGCCATGGCACCAGACTAGGGTGGGCTCAGGCAAATTCAAATGAAACAAATGACGGGAAAACTGGTCGGAGCGAGAGGATTCGAACCTCCGACCCCCTGCTCCCGAAGCAGGTGCGCTACCAGACTGCGCTACGCTCCGACCGTGGGAAACGCCCTAAACCCTTCGCTTGCGCTTTGCAAGAGGGGGCGCGGGTTCATTCTGCGCGACGACGCTCTCCGCGTTTCAAAAGCAGGCTGATGCGTGGCATCAACCCGGTTTCGGGCCGCGATTTGTTTGCCAGAACCGGGCTGTTTTTCGACACGCTGCCAGTGCCCTCACGCAGAACGATGTAGATGCCCGAGGCGATGATCACCCCGGTCCCGACCAGCGTGTAGAAATCCGCCTGCTCGTCAAACAGCAGCGCGCCATAGATCACCGCCCAGATGATCTGCGAATACTGCATCGGGGCCACGATGATCGCAGGCGCGGTGCGATAAGCCGCAATCGACAACAGCGCGGCCACAAACGCCAGCCCGGCGATAACCCCGGTCAGCGCCAGATGCTCCAGCGGCATCGGCACATAGACGAAGGGCATGGCCGCACCGGTCAGCAGAAACGTCGCCACCATCGGATACAGCATCAGCACGGCAGACCGTTCTTCGGCCCCGATCTTGCGCACGATTACCGAGGTCAGCGAGCCGGTCAGCGCCGCCGACAACGCCGCCAGATGGCCCCAGGACAGATCTGCCGATCCGGGGCGCAGCACGATCAGCACGCCGATCAACCCGACCACCACGGCAATGCCGCGCCGGAACCCCACCTTTTCACCCAGCATCGGAATCGCCAGCACCGTGATCAACAGCGGCATGGCGAACAGGATTGCATAGGTCTGCGCCAGTGGCAGCACGGTAAAGGCATAAAAGGCCGCAGCGCCCGTGGACACGGCGGTCAGCGACCGCAACAGCGACCACCACGGATGGCGCGGAATCAGGTTGCCGTCTGTCCGGTCGCTCATGAGCATGAACGAAATCAGCGGAAAGCCCATGAGGCCCGAGAAAAAGATGATCTGGAACGAGTTATAGCTTTCGCCCAGAAACTTGATGACAACGTCATGGGTCGCGTAGATTGCAAACGCAAGCAGCGCCAGAAGCGCACCTTTTACATTGTGTCCCATGACTCTCCCCTTGCTGGCAGGGGCAAAGTGCCAACCCTGTTTGCGCTATCAGTATGTGCAGAAACCGTGTCCGGCCTCAACGGTTCCTGTGGCTTAAACAACAAAGGCCCGCCACAGGGCGGGCCTTTGTGCAACATTCCGCTGACAGCTTACAGGCTGGCGTCCAGCGCTGCCACAATGGCATCGCCCATCTGGGTGGTGCTGATCGGGGTGCCGTCCTGTGGCCCCATCAGATCGGCGGTGCGCAGGCCGTCGGCCAGCACCTGCTCGACCGCTTTTTCGATCCGCGTCGCATCCTCGCCCATGTCGAACGAATAGCGCAGCGCCATCGCAAACGACAGGATGCAGGCGATCGGGTTCGCCTTGCCCGTGCCTGCGATGTCGGGAGCAGAGCCATGCACCGGCTCGTACAGCGCCTTGGGCCGGCCATTGGCCATCGGCGCGCCAAGGCTGGCCGAGGGCAGCATGCCCAGGCTGCCGGTCAGCATCGCGGCGCAATCCGACAGCACATCGCCGAACAGGTTGTCAGTGACGATCACGTCAAACTGCTTGGGCCAGCGCACCAGCTGCATCGCGCCGTTGTCGGCATACATGTGCGACAGCTGCACATCGGGGTATTCCTTGTCATGGATTTCCTGCACCACATCGCGCCACAGGATGCCGGATTCCATCACGTTGGCCTTCTCCATCGAGCAGACCTTGTTCGCGCGCTTGCGGGCCAGCTCGAACGCCGAGCGGGCAACGCGGGCGATTTCCGACTCGGTGTAGCGCTGGGTGTTGATGCCCACACGCTCGTTGCCTTCGACGAAAATGCCGCGCGGCTCGCCGAAATAGACGCCAGATGTCAGCTCGCGCACGATCACGATGTCCAGACCGGCCACGACATCTTTCTTCAGTGACGAGAAATCGGCCAGCGCGTCAAAGCACTGCGCGGGGCGCAGGTTGGAGAACAGGTCCATTTCCTTGCGCAGACGCAGCAGGCCCCGCTCTGGTTTTACGCTGAAGTCCAGAGTGTCATATTGCGGGCCGCCCACGGCCCCCAGCAGCACCGCATCAACCTCTTGCGCCTTGGCCATGGTGTCGTCGTGCAGCGGCACGCCATGCTTGTCATAGGCGCAGCCGCCGACCAGATCTTCGGTCACATCGAACGTGACGCCACGCTTGGCGCCCATCCAGCCGATGATTTTCTTCACTTCGGCCATGACTTCAGGGCCGATGCCGTCGCCGGCGAGGATAAGAAGGGAAGGGTTGGCCATCACAAAGGCTCCTGTCTTTGGGTTGGCAGCGGCGTAGCCAATGGGCAGCACAGGGTCAAGTGATCCTTGACGGGTCGCGCCACGGTTCGGGTGCGAAAACGGTTCCGGTATCAGACATGGATCAGCGCTTTCATGACGGTGCCTCGGTCCGCGGCCCATTTCGGCAGGTCCGTGGCGGCACCGTCCAGCGTGGTGCGGTGGGTCGCGATGGCCTCAACCGGGACCAGCCCCCGTGCCATACAGTCCATGACATGGCGGAAATCTTCCTCCAGCGCGTTGCGGCTGGCGATCAGCGTCGCCTCGCGTTTGTGGAATTCGGGGTCGGGGAAGCTGAGGTCGCCCTTGACGACCGACAACAGCACATAAGACCCGCCATGCGCCACAAGGGTCAGGCCCGCATTCATGGCGTTGATGTTGCCGGTTGCGTCAAACACGGTGTCAAAGGCTTCGGGTCCGGCGTTGGCCACGGTCTGACATATCACGTCGGGCAGAATACCTTGCGCAAGCGCCAGCCTATCGGGCGATGTGTCGCGCAGGGTCACGCGGGCCCCTGCCACATGCGCGAACAGCGCCGCCCCCATGCCAATCGGCCCTGCCCCCACAACAAGCGCAGTGGAGCCCGCGACAAGCCGCGAGCGCCTGACGCCATGGGCACCGATGGCCAGAAACTCGACCATCGCAGCGGCTGTCGCGTCCAGCCCGGTGGCGGCATAGACATTGGCTTCCGGCACGACGATTTCTTCGCACATGCCGCCGTCGCGGTGAACGCCCAGAACCCCGATAGCCTCGCAGCAATTGGGTTTTCCGATGCGGCAGGCGTGGCAGATGCCACAGGTGATATAGGGGTTCACCACCACCAGATCGCCGCTCGCGATCCTGCCGTCTGCGCTGTCCTGCAACGCGCGTGCGGCCAGTTCATGGCCCATCACGCGCGGATAGGCCAGAAAGGGCTGGTTGCCATCATAGATGTGATAATCGGTTCCGCAGATCCCGATTGCCTCGACCCTAAGACGGATATGCCCGGCCTTGTCTTCGGGGCGGGGGCGCTGCACCACGTCCAGCCGTCCCGGCTCGGTACAGAGAAGCGCCTGCATCTGGTTCGCATTCACCGCCATTGGTTGTCCTCATGGTTTGTCAGATCTGGGGCCGGGGACAGGTCAGAAACCACCATCCGGCGACAGGCACGCGGCAGATACCTGATAGATGTCATAGGGTCCGTCTCCGGGTGAGAAAGCGGTCTATCCCGCGGTTGCCTGATGTGGCGGCCATCCTGAAATCTGCCCGGCGTTTCCATCGCGTGTTGCCAGCCAGTTGGTCAGCGTTTTGCTGGAGTGCCGGAAATGCTCGGAAAGGGTGCGGGTCAAAGCCTCGGGCTCACGGTTGCGCAGGGCGTTGATGATCCGGGCATGTTGTTCATATGCGGTGGTTGTCGCGGGGGTCTGCGATTTGCCGACCTCCAGATAATAGCGCAGCGGCACGGACATCACGCGATACATCCGGCTGAGCACATCATTCTTTGACGCATCCACCAGCGCCAGATGAAAGCGGTAATCCCATTCGGCGGCTTCATTGGTGGTCATTGCCTGCTGCATCAGCCGGTTCGCCTCCGCCATCTGCGACAGACATTCATCGGTCGCATGATGGGTGATCAGCGGCGCGGCCCCGGTTTCGACAATGCGACGGAAGTTCAGCACATCGGTAAAGGTCTGGGTCGATGTCCCGAAGAACTGGGTAAAGCCCCGGAACATGGTGTCGAAATCCGGCTTCGAGACCTGCGCCCCGCGCTTGGTCTTGCGCACCAGCTGAAAGGCTTCGAGATGGATCATCGTTTCGCGGATCGTATTGCGCGAGACATTGAACCGTTCGGCAAGATCGCGTTCGCAGGGCAGCAAATCGCCCACCTCGTAAAGATCAACGATCTCACGACGCAGAGTTTCGCGCAGGTCTTCGACTGCTGACGTACCGACCATGACGCCCCCTTTTGGTTGGACCATAGGACCAAAGCTGCATGCACGCAAGACAGCCCTTCTGGCGGCGACATGGTCTTTTTGCGACAACCGCGCGCGGTCGGTTCTGAAATCGCCGCTGGACTGGCGCGGGCAAAGCCTCGTGATGGGCTGTCACCCTTTGCGGGTGAAAATATCAGGTCACAGTTGCAACACGTAGGCCCCCGGAGCGGTTGCCAGCGGGGGCAGGCCCTTGTCCGCGGCGCCCATCGACGGCGGCTCTGCAAGGCCACCGCCCATGGCAGTCAGCCAGTCTGCCCAACCGGGCCACCAAGACCCCGGCGTTGTCTTGGTTTGCGCCAGCCACGCATCCGGCCCGGTATACAGCGCGCCAGCGGGACGGTGTGCGATGCGGTAGTGCCGCCCCTTGTGCCCCGGCTCGCTGAGGATACCGCTGTTGTGCCCACCTTTGGTCAGCACAAAGGTCAGGTCACCATCGGTGAACAGCTTGGTCTTGTAGACCGACCGCCATGGCGCGATGTGGTCGCTTTCCGTACCGACGACGAACAACGGCACTGACAGATCCTTCAGCGCGATCACCCGGCCCTCGACCGCAAAGCGCCCGGCGGTCAGCCGGTTTTCCAGAAACAGCCCGCGCAGGTATTGCGAATGCATGGTGGCGGGCATCCGGGTGGTGTCGGACAGCCAGACCCCGATATCGGTCGGCACATCCTCACGCCCGAGAAAATAGCGCTGCACGGCGCGGGTCCAGATCAGGTCTTCGGCCCGGATCGTCGCAAAGGCGCGCGCCATCTGCGGGCGGTCAAGATAGCCCGGTTCCCACATCAGATCTTCCAGAAACGCGATCTGGCTTTCGTCAAGAAACAGCAGCAACTCGCCGGCTTCGGCGAAATCCACCTGCGCCGCCATCAGCGTGACCGAGGCAAACCGGTCATCAGCATCCCGTGCCATCGTCGCGGCCGCAATCGCCAGAATCGTGCCGCCAAGGCAATAGCCGACAGCATGCACGGGCGTCTCCGGCACGATTGCCGTCACGGCATCAAGGGCGGCCATCACGCCACGCTTGCGGTAATCTTCGAGCGACAGGTCGCGCTGATCGCCGGTCGGATTGCACCACGAGATCATGAAAACCGTAAATCCCTGCCCGACAAGATAGCGCACCATCGAGTTTTCCGGCGACAGGTCCAGAATGTAGTATTTCATGATCCATGCCGGGACGATCAGGATCGGTCTGGCCTGCACCTGCGGCGTCTGTGGCGCGTATTGGATCAGCTCGAACAGATCGTTGCGAAACACCACCTGCCCCGGCGTGCAGGCCAGATCGGTGCCGATCTGAAACCCTTCGGGTGCCGGATCGCGCTGCCCGGTCAGGGTTTTTATCGCATCATGCACAAAATGCGACGCGCCCTCTGTCAGATTGCGGCCCCCGGTCTTGCGGGTCTCGGCCAGAATCTCGGGGTTGAGCAGGGGCGCATTCGACGGTGACAACACGTCGAGGGTCTGGCGCGCCAGAAACCGGGTACGCTCGGCATCTTCGGGATGCAGACCGCGCATGGGTTCGGTGGCATGGTCCCACCAGTCCTGTACCGCAAGAAACCCCTGCTGCCACCACAGGAAGGGGGGAGTCTGCCAACCCGGATGATCAAAGCGGTGATCATAGGGTTTCGGTGCAAAGGGCGGCGGACCGTCGGGACGGGTCCACAGTGACATCACCTGCATCATGTTGCGCTGCGCCTGCCCCGCCAACTCCATCTGTCGGCCCGGCGCGCGGGCCAGATGCTGCGCCCAGTCGCTCCACGCTTCGACAAAAGCATGGGTGGCCACCCCGCCACTCAGCCGCGCGACGACTGCGCGGGTGGTCCGGTCAAAGGTCTGAAGTGGTTCCTCGGGAGGAAGTTCCGGGGCAGCTTTAGGCGGGATCACCACAGGTAGATCAGTGACGACAGGCGGGGTGGCAGGGATCTGCGGCTTTTTTCTGCTTCGGGTCATCTGGCCTTGCTCCTCATGCGTGCGGATTGGCGTCAGGACTTGCGTGATCTTATAGCATGCGGCGGCCCTCCACTTTGTTCCATGTCATCTGGCACCCCATCGCCCCGATGCCCCCACAGCACCAACAGGCCGGATTTTGCCGATTGGGCATATGGTGGCTGTCAGGCTGCCACAGCTTTCGCTCAAAGCCGGTTGCCAAGACCTTGCCCCCGCCTTACAGGGGCAGCGATGCCATACCGGGCGGTGCAGGCTGCCGCTTTTGCGCTCCACAGAGCCTGCATTTTAGGCGGCGACAGTCTGCGGGATAGTGTACACCTGACGTGCATTGCGAGCCGGTGGCAAAGTGTTTAGGTTTTCGCGTTTGGGTTGAGATTGCATTGGTGAATGATGACGAAGACGATTTTCCTTGGGCACGAGATTTCCCGTCCGTCCTACATCCCGATGACTGCCTGGCTGCGCCATGGTCCGTTCGCAATGTGGCTGGTCCCTGCGGCGCGGCCGGGCAAGATTGTCGAACTGGGGTCTCACTACGGATATTCCTATTTTGCCTTTTGTCAGGCCGTAAAAGAATCGGGATTGCCCACCCGCTGCATCGCCGTTGACACCTGGCAGGGCGACGAACATGCCGGGCGCTATGGCGAAGAGGTGTTCGACACCGTTCAAAAGCAAAACCGGCCTTATGCCGGGTTCAGCACCCTGCTGCGCAAGACCTTTGCCGAGGCGCTTGATGATGTCGAAGATGGCTCTGTCGACATTCTGCACCTTGATGGCCGACACTTTTATGATGACATCAAGGAAGACTACGAAAGCTGGCTGCCCAAGCTGGCCGACAGTGCCGTGGTGCTGTTTCACGATACCGAAGTACGCGAACGCGGCTTTGGGGTCTGGCAATACTGGGCAGAGCTGGAAAAAACAGACCCGTCGATCAACTTCTGGTATCAGCATGGTCTGGGCGTGCTGTTCAGAGGCGATGATCTGACGCCGGAAATGGCCGCGTTTCGCCGCATGACTCAGGATGAGGCGGGGCGCGATGCACTGGCTGCGCTGTTCTGGGCCGAAGGGCATGCGCTGGCGGGCGATCATACTCAGGCGGTTCTGGCGAGAAAGGCAGCAGAAGGACCAGCGGCTTTGTCCGACATGCTGGACGCTCTGAAAAGCGGCCAGCTGGTCCCAGAGAACCAGATCCGGCCGCTGGAACCGGGCGGGGCGGCGCTTGCCGCCTCTACGCTGGTTGCTACAGAGCGGGCACGTGCTGCAACAGAGCAGGCGCAAGCTGCAACGGAACACTCGGATGAAAAGTCGGCATGGCTGGAAACCCTTTCCAACGCGCTGTCGCATCATCAGGCGCAGCTTCAATCCGTGACAACCGAAAACCAGTTGCTGCGGGGCGAACTGGCCTATGCCCGTTCGCATGTGATGAAGGTCTGGAAAGACCGGCTGGCGTACCGGGTGCTGAATGGTTTGGCGTCAGGCTTTTTGCCGTTCAGCGAGCGAACGCGCATGCGCTTTGCCAAGAGCGCGCGCAAACGCGATCCCCGGCGTACCCTGATTGTGGCAGGGCAAACGACTGCGGCGGCAGAGATCCTGCCGGCCTCTTCCGGTGAGTTTCAGGTGATCCCCGGTCGCCGCACCCCTGATCCCGAGCGCCGGAATGTGCTGCTGGTCTCGCACGAGGCCAGTCGTACGGGCGCGCCGATTCTGGTGCAGAACGTCGCGCGCGTTCTGGCCGACCGCTACAACGTGACCATCCTGAGCACCCGCGGCGGCGACATCCTCGATGCCTTTCTGGATGTGTCGGTCGATGTGGTGATCACCGGACGCAATCCGCAACCCGGCAACAGCACCTGGCGGTTCACCGAACGGTTCCTCTCGGCAAAGCCGTTCGCGTTTGCGGTGGTGAACTCGATCGAATCCCGCCGCGTGCTTCCGATCCTGCACGGGCTGGGCATCACCAGTGTATCCCTGATCCATGAGTTTGCCTCGTTTTTTCCCGAGCCCGAGGTGGCGTACGGCGATTTGATGAAGCATGCCGATCAGGTTGTTTTCTCCAGCTCATTGACACTGAACGACGCGGCAGAGATGGCGTCGCTGGAGCTTGCGCCAAAAGTTCATGTCTTTCCGCAGGGAAAATGCGTCGTGCCCAAAAGCGGCGAGGCCCAGCACGCCGACTTGATCGAGCAAAATCGCCTGAAGACCTATTTGCGCCCTGATGGCAGCGAGGACGATTTCGTCGTTATTGGCGCTGGCCATGTGCAGCCGCGCAAAGGCGTCGATTTGTTTATCGAGGTGGCGCGTCAGGCCATCGCTGCAGCCAAAGGCCGAAAACTGCGTTTTGTCTGGATCGGTGAAGGCTTTTGCATCGAGAATTTTCCGGATTACTTCCTCGCGCTCCAGGATCAGCTGAAACGATCCGGCATGACTGATTTCGTGCACTTTGCGTCCCAGACGCCTGAGATCGAATATGCGTATGGGCTGGCGGATCTTTTGCTCTTGCCAAGCCGTCTTGATCCGCTTCCCAACGTTGCAATCGACGCCATGCTGGAAGGGCTTCCTGTCTTGTGCTTTGATGGCGCAACAGGGATTTCTGATGTGCTGCGCCAGGTGGCGCTGGATGAACGTTGTGTGGCCGATTATATCAACACCGCGGATATGAGCGGCAAACTGCTGGCACTTGCCAATTCACCCGAGCTGTACGCCGAGACTTCGGCCCGGATCAAATCGCACGCCAGTGTTGCGTTCAACCTCGACAGTTATGTTGAGCAGATCGAAGCTCTGGCGCTTTCGGTAAACTCGCGGAAATCGAATCTGGCTGAAGATATCGAGGCGATTGAAGCCGAGCCACAGTTTGATCCGGGTTATATGCTGCCTTTTGGCACAAAGTGGCAGACCTCCAAACTCGCGGCTGAGCGGTACCTTACGTTGTTTTCGGGTGGGATTGTTGCGCGCCGCGCAGAGCCCGGCTTTAACCCGCACATCTTTGCCCGCCATCTGCAAGCGACGCTTGGAAAGGCAATCAATGCTGACCCTTATGCCGAGTTCCTGCGGCAAGGGCGCCCTGACGGGCGATGGAGCCTGCCAGTGATCAGAGAAACAGGCAATGCGACGCTGACAGATGCAGCAAAGGCGCTGCGCTGCGCTTTGCATATTCACGCCTATTACGTCGATGAGCTTGAGAAGCTGCTGCAACATATTTTGGCAAATGCAACCCGGCCCACGCTGTATATCAGTGTTGTAGATCAGGGCGCAGAAGCCGAGGCACAACGGATTCTGGCGGATTATGAAGCCGATGTCATAATCCGGATCGTTCCGAATATTGGCCGCGACATCGGCCCCTTCCTCACTGCATTCGGTGCAGAGATGGTTAACAATTATGATATTGTCGGGCATGTTCACACCAAGAAAAGCCTGGCTCTATCAAATGATGATCTGGTCAAAGTGTGGACCAGATTCTTGTTTGAAAACGTGCTGGGCGGCGAAGCTGGCGGCGCCATGTTGGACCGGGCCTTGAATGCCTTTGCCTCTGATGACAAACTGGGAATCGTTTTTCCAGCCGATCCGAACCTGATCTACTGGTCGCGCAACAGGACTCATCTTTTGCGGCTGGCCGATCAGATGGACCTGGGGACGCTGCCCGACAACTTCGATTTCCCGGTGGGCACAATGTTCTGGATGCGCGCAGAAGCGCTGCGGCCGTTTGTTGATCTGAACCTTGGCTGGACGGATTACCCCAGTGAGCCGATCCCGATTGACGGCACCATGCTGCATGCACTTGAGCGGCTTTTCGGTATCGCCCCTGTCTTGCAAGGCCATCGTGCGGCAGTCACCTCTGTCACCGGCGTAACGCGATAGCTGCACGTTGCGGTTGATATGAAACGGACAGAAAGGCCCCAGATGCGCGCTTTGGTATTCGGAGGATGCGGGTTTATCGGATCGCATGTGGTTGATGCGCTGCTGGCAGCCGGTCACAGTGTGACGGTCTTTGACAAGGCGATGGAGCGCTATCGTGCGCCGCTGCCGGGTGTCGAGTACATGACCGGCGATTTCGCCGACAAGATGGCCTGGGCCGAGGCGCTGAGCGGCAAGGATGTGGTGTTCCATCTGATCAGCACGACCTTTCCCGGCACCGCCAACCTTGACCCAAAAGCAGATGTGACCGGAAATCTGATCGGTACGCTGAACCTGATCGAGGTCATGAACACGCTGGGCATCCGGCGTCTGGTGTATATGTCATCGGGCGGCACGGTGTACGGCCCTGCACCGGGGCACCCGATCCCCGAGGACTATCCGCTGAATCCGATCAATTCTTATGGCATCGTCAAGGTTGCGATCGAGCAGTACCTTGCGATGTACCGCATCAGTCACGGGCTGCAGCCGGTGGTGATCCGCGCGGCCAATCCGTTCGGCCCGCGTCAGGGCCATACCGGGGTACAGGGGGTGGTGGCCACCTTCATGCGGCGGCTGCAGACCGGCCAGCCGATCGAGATCTGGGGCGATGGCAAGGTGGTACGCGATTACCTGCATGTCGCCGATCTGGCCCAGCTTTGCCTTGCCGCAGCGGAAAGTGACCTGTGCGGCGCGGTCAATGCCGGGTCCGGGCAGGGCCGGTCGCTGCTGGATCTGATCGAGGCGCTGGCCCATGTGACCGGGCAAGAGATCGCCCCGGTGTTCAAACCGGGGCGCACCATCGACGTGCCCTATTCGGTGCTGGACATCACAAAGGCGCAGACCGTGCTGGGCTGGCAACCAGCCACGGAGTTCCGCGACGGATTGCGCAGCAGCTGGGACTGGATGCAGACCGCCAAGGCTTGACGGCCTTGGCGCAAGCCAGGGGCCGTCAGCCCCCAACCTTCAGCACGATCTTGCCGGTGTGGCCGGAGCTTTCCATCCGGGCATGGGCCTGCGCCGCCTGATCAAGCGGGAATTCGCTGTCCATCACCGGGGTGAAATGGCCCGCAGCGATCATCGGCCAGACATGGGTTTCCACCTGCCGTGCGATGCGGGCCTTGGCGGCATCGGATTGCGGGCGCAGGGTCGATCCTGTCAGCGTCAGACGGCGCATCATGAGTTCGGCAAAGTTCAGTTCGACCTTTGCGCCTTGCAGAAACGCGATCTGCACCAGACGGCCATCGTCAGCCAGCGTGCGGATATTGCGCGGCAGATACGCGCCGCCCACCATATCGAGGATCAGGTCGGCCCCGCCGATGGCCTTGACCTCGGCCGCCCAATCCTCGGTCTTGTAGTTAAAGGCGCGCTCGGCCCCCAGCGCCTCACAGGCGCGGGCCTTGTCATCGGTGCCTGCGGTGGTAAAGACCCGTGCGCCAAGGCTGCGGGCGATCTGGATGGCGGTTGTGCCGATGCCCGAGGCTCCGCCATGGACGAGGAACCGCTCGCCCCCGCGCAGCCCGCCACGCATCACCACATTTGACCAGACCGTAAAGCAGGTTTCCGGCAGGCACGCGGCTTCCTTCACCCCCATGCCGTCCGGCACCGGCAGCGCATGCTCCTCATGTGTGGTCACATATTCGGCATAGCCTCCGCCGGGCAACAGCGCGCAGACCTTGTCACCGATGCTCCAGCGGGTGACGTTGGGGCCGAGTTCAACGACAGTGCCCGACGCCTCAAGCCCCGGCAGCGGCGAGGCGCTGGCGGGGGGGGCGTAAAGACCCGCACGTTGCAGCGCATCGGGGCGGTTGACCCCGGCATAGGCCACGCGGATGACGATCTGGCCGTGGCCGGGCACCGGCACCGGGTGGGTCGCCGGTTTCAGCACCTCTGGCCCGCCGGGTTCAGAGATTTCAACGGCGCGCATGGTGTGGGACAGGGTCATGGGTGGCCTTTCAGCGGAATCGGTCCATCATCTTGCCCGGCAGATCATCGGGAATGTCAGGCTTGCGGATCTTTTCCATCAGTTTCATCGGCCCGGCAAGCAAAGCCTTTGAGATCGGGTTGTCACGCAGGGCGGCCTTGGCCTTTTCGATCTGCATGACATCTTCGATCCGGCGATCCAGAAACTCCCATGTGGCCTGATGAGCGGGGCTGTCATCCCCCAGCCAGAACAGCACGGTGGCGGAATAGACCGCCGACAGCGTGGCGCGTTTGGTGTACCAGTTGATATCGCGGCTGGTGTCGCCAAGCGCGTTCCAGATCGCATCGGAAGTGCCCCAGATCGCGCGGGCGCCGTCGGCCGTATGGGTCGGGAGGGCAAAGAGCGTGGTCCCACGGCGCACCGCCTCCTTATCCTCGACCAGTTCCAGCCGCAGGCGGATCGCAGTCGTGATGCGGTCACGGTAGCGCAGCGCCGCCAGATCGGTCGCGGCCAGCCGCTCCCGCATCAGCGCATCGCCGCGCCGGTGGTATGTCAGCGCCAGATCCACCCCGCCGCGCGGGAACAGCGACCGGGCCAGTGCCTCATGCACGCCTGATTCGGCAATTGCGGCGCGCAGGGTGGTTTCGGACCAGCCGTCAAACGGCACATGCAGCAATGCCGCGTCCAGCACACGATCTGCAGGTGTCGGGGTCGTGTTCTCGGTCGTCATGTCGTCATCCTTCCGTCATGGCGGTGGACAGGGGCTATCGGCTTTGTTATAGCGCAGCCTGCCTGCACAAACAGTGCAACTCTAACCTAGGAAGGTGGTGACAACCACATGCAGGTCAGCGTCCGTGACAACAACGTTGAGCAAGCCCTCCGGGCCCTCAAGAAAAAGCTCCAGCGCGAAGGCGTGTTCCGCGAAATGAAGCTCAAGCAACATTTCGAGAAACCCTCCGTCAAAAAAGCGCGCGAGCAAGCCGAAGCCGTTCGCCGTGCGCGCAAGCTTGCGCGCAAAAAGGCATTGCGCGAAGGCGGCGTTTAAGTCGTTCTTGGAATGCTGGGTGGAGGGTGTATCCCTCTGCCCCCCGATCAACCCCCGTCCGCAAGGCCGGGGGTTTTTCTTTGGCCAGGGTGCGGGCCCGTTTCTGCCGCCTGACCCGAGGCGCGGTGGCTTTGAACAGTGACGGATGTGAACAGTGAGTGTGCGGCTGGGCGCTTTGCTGCCGTGCTGCGTTTGGTTGAATCTGTGCGGCCCGTGCTTAGCTGCAGTGCAGCACAACTAAAGGATCCGTCCCTATGACGACTGATGCACTTTTCCGCCCGTTCACGCTCAAGGGCATGACCCTTGCCAACCGGATCGTGATGGCCCCGATGACCCGCGCGATGGCAGCGGATGGCATTCCCGGAGCCGCGCAGACCGAGTATTACCGCAAGCGTGCAGAAGGCGGGGTCGGGCTGATCCTGACCGAAGGCACTGTGATTGACCGCCCAGCATCACGCAATCTGCCCGGCATACCGTTCTTTCACGGCACCGAGGCGATGGAAGGCTGGACCGGAGTTGCGACATCCGTGCATGCAGCAGGTGGCAAGATTGCACCGCAGCTGTGGCACACCGGATCAACCCGCGCAGGCACGTGGGAGCCGGAGGCCGAAGTCGAAAGCCCGTCGGGCCTGCTGGACCCCGACACACCGCGCGGTAAGGCGATGACCGAAGAAGACATCGCCGATACGATTGCGGCCTTCGCCTCGGCCGCCAAAGACGCCAAGGCTGCCGGGTTTGACGCGGTAGAGCTGCACGGCGCGCATGGCTATCTGATCGACCAGTTCTTCTGGTCGGGCACCAACACGCGGGCCGACCGCTGGGGTGGGGCCACGATTGCCGAACGGTCACGGTTTGCAGCCGGGATCGTCAAGGCGGTGCGCGCAGCGCTTGGCCCCGATTTCCCGCTGATTTTGCGGGTCAGCCAATGGAAGCAGCAGGATTACACAGCGCGGCTGGCGACGACACCGGCGGAAATGACCGATTGGCTGTTGCCGCTGGTCGAGGCGGGCGTGGATATTCTGCACTGCTCGCAGCGCCGGTTCTGGCTGCCGGAGTTCCCCGAACTGGATGGCGAAGAGGGTCTGAACTTTGCCGGTTGGGCGAAAAAGCTGACCGGGGCGGCGACGATCAGCGTGGGTTCGGTCGGGCTGAATTCTGACTTTGGCGGCGCCTTCGCCGGGGAAGCGTCCGCAAACACCCCGCTGGACGGGCTGATCCGCCGGATGGAGCGCGATGAGTTCGACCTGATCGCCGTGGGCCGCGCGCTGATTTCCGATGCAAACTGGGTCCGCAAGGTGCGCGAAGACCGCACACAAGACATGACCGGGTTTGACGCCGCCGATCTGGCGGTTCTGGCCTGACACCTGTGGCGGCCCCGCTGCACGCGGGGCCGCCGCTACACCGCGATGGCGGTGGTTTTGACCACGGTGCGCAGCGCAAAAGACGACTGCATCTGCCGCACGCCGGGCAGGCGCGACAGGAACTGCCGGTGGATGCGGGCGAAATCCTCGGTATCTTCGGCCATGATCTTCAGCAGATAATCCGCCGTGCCCGCCATCAGATGACATTCCAGCAGGTCGGGCAGCCGCGCCACCTCACGCTCGAAGGCATCCAACAGGTCTTCGGCCTGGCTTTGCAGAGTGATCTCGACAAACACCGTCGTCAGCCGCCCGATCTTGCGGGTGTCGAGCAACGCGACGTAACCGGCGATATACCCCTCTTCCTCCAGCCGCTGGGTGCGGCGGTGACAGGCCGAGGGCGACAGGTTCACCCGCTCGGACAGATCGGCGTTGGTGATGCGGCCATCGCGCTGCAGCACGTTCAGAATACGGCGGTCGGTTGCGTCAAGGTCCATAGGAGTGGTGATTTCTTTCGCCAGACAGGTGTTCTGCATCATATTCTACGCAACCGGGCCCCTGTTGTCGCGGAAAATTCAAAGAAGTGACAGCGGATCGGCGCGACACTGAATGACATAAACCACAAAAACCAACAGGGACTCAGCATGAAAATCGGTTGCCCAAAGGAAATAAAGCCGCAGGAATTCCGCGTTGGCATGACGCCGGATGCGGTGCGTGACGCGGTGGCACATGGCCATTCGGTGCTGGTGGAAACCGGCGCGGGGGTGGGCGCGGGCTTTACGGATGACGACTACACCGCCGCCGGAGCGCAGATTGCGCCCGATGCCGAGACGGTGTTTGGCGAAAGCGGGATGATCGTCAAGGTCAAGGAACCACAGTCGGCAGAGCGCAAGCGGCTGCGTGAGGGGCAGGTGCTGTTCACCTATCTGCATCTGGCCCCCGACCCGGAGCAGACCCGCGATCTGCTGGAGTCGGGCGTGACGGCGATTGCCTATGAGACTGTGACAGACCGCGCGGGCGGCCTGCCGCTGCTGGCCCCGATGTCAGAGGTGGCGGGGCGGCTGGCCCCGCAGGTCGGGGCCTGGACGCTGCAAAAGGCCAATGGCGGGCGCGGTGTGCTGTTGGGCGGCGTGCCGGGCGTGCCACCGGCCAAGGTGGTGGTGATCGGCGGCGGCGTGGTCGGCACCCATGCAGCGCGGGTCGCGGCTGGCATGGGCGCGGATGTGCTGGTGCTCGACCGCTCGCTGACCCGGCTGCGCTATCTGGATGACGTGTTCGCCGGACAGTTCCGCAATGGCTATGCCAGCGGCGCGGCCACGGCGGCAGCAGTGGCCGAGGCAGATCTGGTGATCGGGGCGGTGCTGATCCCCGGAGCGGCAGCGCCAAAGCTGGTCAGCCGCGCACAACTGGCCACAATGAAGCCGGGGGCTGCGATTGTGGATGTGGCGATTGATCAGGGCGGTTGTTTCGAGACCAGCCGCGCCACAACGCACCAAGACCCGATCTATGATGTGGATGGCATCATCCACTATTGCGTCGCCAACATGCCCGGCGCGGTCGCCCGCACCTCGACGCAGGCGCTGGGGAATGCCACCCTGCCGTTTTTGCTGGCGCTGGCCGACAAGGGCTGGAAAGCCGCCTGCGCCGCTGACCCGCATCTGAAAGCCGGATTGAACACCCATGCCGGGCATCTGACCTACCGGGCGGTGGGTGAGGCGCTTGGCCTGACCTCGATCAGCGCGGATGAGGCGATGAAACTCTGATGCAAAAGGCCCCTGCCATCGCAGGGGCCTTTTCTGGCACTACGCGCTGCGTTGTTGCAGCGAGTCGCGGATTTCTTTCAGCACATCCAGCTCGGTCGGGCCGGGGGGGGCAGCAGCGGCCTCTTCGGCTTTTTCCTTGCGGACCACCTGCGCCTTGAGGCGGTTCACCGCCTTGACCAACAGGAAGACCACCCAGGCAATGATCAGGAAATTGATGATGGCCGTGATGAAAGACCCGTAAGCAAAGACCGGCACCCCAGCCTCGCGCGCGGCGGCAAGCGAGACCGGATCGGTGCCCGACAGGTCGATGTAGAGGTTCGAGAAATCGACACCGCCGGTGATCAGGCCGATGATCGGGTTGATCAGATCGGCCACCAGCGAGTTGACGATGGCGGTGAACGCCGCGCCGATGATAATACCCACCGCAAGGTCGACAACATTGCCTTTTGCGATAAAAGCCTTGAATTCATTAACCATTTCTACACATCCCCTGATGCCTTCCCCATTCACGCCATCTGCGCGCGGATTGGTTATGCCATAGCCGACGCGCGTTTCGCAGGGGGAAAAATCCGGCAGGCGTGACTTTACGGTGGCACCGGGGACCGATCTGCAACAGTCTCGCGCCACAGCTATGGCAGAGCGCGCACCATGGTCACAGCGCGGGAAAAGCCAAAGACATGGCGCAGCGGGCCAAGGGTTTCACTGCGCCAGGCGGAAAAACCAAGGCGCTCATACAGGGCACGGGCGCGGATGTTGGTGTCAATCACCTCCAGCCGGATGGCGGGGTAGCCGCGCGCAATGGCTTCGGCCATCAAGGCGGTAACCAGGGCGCTGCCGACGCCGTGGCCGCGCTGGTCGCGCGCCACACAGATCCCGTCGATCAGAAAGCGCTCGTTGTCGATGTCACTTTGCAACAGGCGCAGCAGACCGCCGCGCCACGCCGCGCCGACGCGGCCATAGATCGCCCGCAGATCTTCGGCCTCGCCGCCAACAAAACTGCCAAGGGGCGATTTGAAACCGGCGATGCCCAGCAGATCACCATTGTCCGACAAGGCGCAGATGCAGTGATCGGTGCGCAGAACGCGCAGCAGATAGGCGTGCGCGCGGCAATCTGGCCCCATCACACGGCCCAGCTTGCCGCCAAAGGCCTGCCAATACAGCTGTGCCGCCTGTGGTTTGAGAGTGTCGGGAAGGCCAAGCCTGATCTGCACCCTGTTTGCCCCTTTTCAGTCACACCCAAAATGCCTAAGCCGGGAGAGACGCCCGGTAAAGGCCAAAGCCATGAGACCAGTTCGATCCCCCTTTCTCCGCGGCTGTGTTGCCTCGGCCCCCTTTGTTATTGTGGTGGTTCCTTTCGGGCTGCTCTTTGGGGTGGTGGCGACAGAGGCGGGGCTGGATCTGTTGCAGGTGATGCTGTTTTCCTTCAGCGTTTTTGCCGGTGCCTCGCAATTTGCCGCCGTGCAGCTGATGCAGGATCAGGCCCCGGTGTTGGTGGTGCTGGCCACCTCGCTTGCGGTCAATCTGCGCATGGTGATGTATTCGGTGGCAATGACGCCGCATCTGGGAGCGGCCCCATTCAACATGCGGTTGCTGATGGCCTATTTTCTGGTCGATCAAAGCTTTGCCGCCAGCCAGGTGGAGTTTGAGCGCAGGCCGGATCAGCCATTGGCGGACAAGGTGGCGTTCTTTTTCGGAACGGTCACGCCGATTGCGCCGATGTGGTTTCTGGCAACACTTGCCGGGGCTGTGGTGGGCGAGGCTATCCCGCCCGAGTATGCGCTGGATTTTGCGGTTCCGATCACCTTTCTGGCAATCTGTGCCCCGATGCTGCGCAGCATTCCGCATGTGGTGGCGGCGGCGGTCTCGATTGGTGCGGCGCTGATGCTGACCGGCCTGCCCTATGGAACCGGGCTGTTGCTGGCCGCTGTGCTGGCGATGGCCGCGGGGGCCGGGGCCGAAGTGGCACTGATGCGGAGGCGCGGGGCATGAAGATTGATCCGACAACGTTCTGGATCGTCCTGCCGGTGCTGGGGATCGGCACCTATCTGATCCGGTTGTCCTTTCTCGGCCTGCTGGGCAATCGTCCGCTGCCCCCCGGATTGCGCCGGGCCCTGAGTTATACTGCAGTTGCGATTCTGCCGGGGCTGGTGGCCCCGGCGGTGCTGTGGCCCGCAGCCACAGGTGGCGAGACGGACCCGGCCCGGCTGGCGGCGGCCTGTGTCACGCTGGTTGTGGGACTGGTCACCCGCAGCGTGATCGGGGCCATCCTTGCCGGTGGCATCACCCTGTATGCGGTGTTGTGGCTGTAAAGCTTTCGGGAAAGGTCTGACCCTTTCCCGAAATGCGCCGGTTACTGAACACGCGGATCAGTGGTCTGCACCAGCAACACGCCATGGTTGTCGTCAGCATCCGAGTCGGTGATCTTGCGACTGGTCACGCCGGGCAGCTTGGCAAACGCCTCCATATACTTGGCAGGATACCAGGTGGAGGGCAGCGACTCAAAGCCCGGAACCTCGCTGAGGATGGCCGAGATCGATTTGGCGCATTGTGCCTTTGGCACCGCGCCATAGGCCTTGGCGCGCTGCGCCACCAGTTCCGCCACGCCGGGAGAAACGAGGATGGTCTGCTCAACCACGTCGAATGTCTCGCGTGCGTGGTAGTCGATGTAGAATGTCAGCATTTTCGGTGTCATGCCGTAATGCACATCATTCCGCTCCGGCAGATTCGGATGATACCAGGTGCCGGCGGGATCGAACATGATACGTTCGCTCGCGTTGATCAGCAGCCCCGAATGGGCGCCCGACCCGTCACGCGTGGACAGCACCGTAAACAGCGTGATCGAGGGCGGACCGTTGTGCACATAGCGCGCCTGCGCCACCGCCTCGTCCGTGGCCCATTTGGGCTCTGCCCCGCAGGCAGCAAGGGTCAGCATCGCCAAAAGGGCGAAGAGCAGGCGAACCATATTCAGGCCTTTCAGGCGTTGGCCAGAGCCATGAAAATCAGGATGGCAATGCTGATGCCCGCACCCCATGTCACCATGCGGATAAAGCCGGCAAAGGTTTTTTCCTGAGCAGAGATATCCATGCTGCCATGTTTGTGTTCGGCCATGTCGCAACGTCCTTTGATTGATCTTTTCCTGCTGATAAACGATTCACCGCGCCCTGTCACGGGGTCGGATACGAGGCATACAGGTCTGTGACCTGTATGCCTGCCGCCTGTCAGACCGAGGCATCACTCGACTCGCCGCCCCGCCAGCCGGTCGGCAGGTGAAAGCCGATGCGGCGTGGTGGCTCTGCTACGCGGCGTTTCGGTACTGCCCGCAGGATAACGTTAAGCTGGCTGACATGTTGAATCAGCTGGGTTTTCTGCCCGTCTTCGTCAATGCCGTAAAACGTCACGATATCAGGGTCATAAAATCCCAGCCCCTCGATCTGCAGAATGCCCGCGTCGGAACCGGTAAAGCCAAGGGCCACCTCGTGCGCGTTGTCGAGCTGTGCCTCGAAGTTGCGCAGGTAAAGGATGACACGCTCATAGGCCCATTCGGCCTCAGACTTGGGTTTGGACGCTGTGGCGGGCAGCGTTTCAGCGCGTGCCGGTTTTGCCGGTTTCCGTTTTGCCATTCGTCACACCCTTTGCCACAGCCACGCGCCATCCGGTGAAAGGTCGCGCGAAACCCGGCCCTGATGCAAGAGGTGGTTCAGATGCGCCACCGCCTCGACCAGCGCCATGCCATAAGCCGGGCCGGTGATATCACGCTTGAACAGCGGCACAAAGCAATCGGCGGCGGTCCGGGGCGGCGCCAGATGGGCAAGCAGGCGGTCAAGCGCGCCGAGGTGATTGTCGATCATCTGCGTCAGCCGCAACGGCAGGCCGGTAAAGGGCAATTTGTGGCCGGGCAGCACCAGCTGGCTCTGGCGGGCCAAAGGCTGAAAACGGCGGCAGCTGTCCAGCCAGTCGGTCAGCGGGTCAGCGTCAGGCTCGGTCGGGTAGACGCCGATATTGGCCGAGATGCCGGGCAACAGCTGATCGCCGCCCAGAATCAGATCGCCCGACCAGAAGGTGGCATGATCTGGCGCGTGACCCGAGCCGAACCGGATGGTCCAGTCGCGCCCCGCCATGCGAATGGTGCCGCCATCGGCAAGTGGGGCAAAGCCCAGCGGCATCGGGGCGACCACATCGCAAAAGTTGAACGGGCGCCCGGTCGCCCGCTCGGCCAGCATGGCAGGGGGCATCCCGGCGCGCTGGGAAAAGAGCTGCGCCTCAGGCGTGGGGAGGGGCTGTTCATCCAGCACCAGCATCCGGGCGTAGAGCCAGGCGGTGCGGGGCATCAACAGGGTCGCGCCCTGCTCCTGAAACCACCCGGCAAGGCCGACATGATCGGGGTGGTGATGGGTGACGATGACGCGGCGCACCGGGCGGCCCGCCAGCGGGCCATCAAGCAGCCTTTGCCAGATCGCGCGGCTGCGCTTGCTGGCCATGCCGGTGTCGATCAGGGTCCAGCCGTCGCTGTCCTCCAGCGCGTAGACGTTGACGTGATCCAGCGTCATCGGCAGCGGCAGGCGCATCCACAGGATGCCGGGGGCGACGGTTATGGCTTCGCCTTCGGCGGGGGCGTCGGGGAACGGGTGGCGGATGCCCCATGCGCTGTCGGCTGTCAGACTGTCGGCTGTGAAGGTGTCAGTGGTCATGCGGCGAAGTCTTCGGTGGTCAGCGCATAGAGATCGGCAGCACCCTCGCGGCTTTGTGCCAGCAGACCATGGTGTTCGGGCAGCAGCCGTTTGATCGCCACCCGCGCCAAGGCCGAGCGCGGGCCGCTCCCGCCTTCGGCCACCGCCGCCCGGAGGTGGAAGTGCCCGCCCAGCACCAGCGCAAAGGCGCGCAGATAGGGCACGGCCCCGGCAAAACGGTCGTTCAGCTCTTGCGTCAGCAGCGCCTCAGTCGCTTCACGCAAAGTTTCGCAGGCCTGCCAGACCTCTTCCGCCAGATCAGGCAAATGGGCGCGGGCAGATTGCGCGCCCATCTCGATCTCACGGATCAGGCGGAAAGCAGCTTCACCGTTATCGGCCATCTTGCGGGCCACAAGGTCCATCGCCTGAATGCCGTTGGTGCCCTCATAAATCGGCGTGATGCGGGCGTCGCGCAGGAACTGGGCCGCCCCGGTTTCCTCGATAAAGCCCATGCCGCCGTGAATCTGCACCCCCTCGGACGCGACCGCGACGCCGACATCGGTGCCGTAGGCCTTGGCGATCGGGGTCAGGAATGCGGCGCGGGCCTCCCAGTCGGCCTGCCCGGTGGCATGGCCCATGTCGATGGCCACGGCGCAGGACAGCGAGATGGCGCGGGCCGAAAACACCTGCGCCTTCATCGTCGCCAGCATCCGGCGCACATCGGCATGGGCGATGATCGTGGGGGTCGCGGGGTCAGGGGTGCGGCCCTGCTGGCGGGTCATTGCATAGTCAAACGCCTGCTGAAACGCGGCTTCGGCCACGCCGACACCCTGCAGGCCGACTCCAAGACGGGCGTTGTTCATCATGGTGAACATCGCCGCCATCCCCTTGTGCGCCGCCCCCACCAGCCAGCCCGTTGCGCCATCAAACTGCATCACGCAGGTCGGGCTGCCGTGGATGCCCAGCTTATGCTCCAGACTGACCACATGCAGGCTGTTGCGCGGGCCGGGGTTGCCTGCATCATCGGGCAGGAATTTCGGCACCAGAAACAGGCTGATCCCAGCCGTGCCGGGGGCTGCACCGGGCAGACGGGCCAGCACGAGGTGAATGGTATTGGCCTGAAAATCGCTGTCACCCCAGGTGATATAGATCTTCTGCCCGCTGATCGCATAGCTGCCGTCACCGTTCGGCTCGGCCTTGGTGCGCAGCGCCCCCACATCAGACCCGGCCTGTGGCTCGGTCAGGTTCATTGTGCCGTTCCATTCGCCCGAGATCAGTTTCGGCAGATAGGTGGCTTTCAGATCGTCGCTGGCGTGATGCTCCAGCGCTTCGATCTGGCCCTGGGTCAGCAGGGGGTTCAGTTGCAGCGACAGGCAGGCCCCGGAAAACATGTCATTCACCGCACTCGCCAGTGTCAGCGGCAGGCCCATGCCGCCGTGCTCTGCCCCCGCGGTGATCGCGACCCAGCCGCCCCCGGCAATCGCGCGGTACGCCTCGGCAAAGCCGGGCGAGGTGCGCACAACGCCGTTTTCCAGCCGCGCCGGCACCTTGTCGCCCGCGCGGTTGACCGGGGCCAGCACTTCGGCCGCCAGACGGCCCGCCTCGGTCAGCACGGCATCGACCGTTTCCGGCGTGGCTTCGGCAAAGCGGTCGGTGGCCGTGACCTGAGCAAAGCCGACCACGTGATCCAGCAGAAAACGCAGGTCGGTTAGGGGGGCGCGGTAGGGCATCGGAACCTCGGGTCTGGGCGGGCCGGTCTTAGCAAAGGAGGCTGACTTTGGCAAAGGCAGCGGGCTTGGCAAAGGCGGCGGCCGGGCGTATGGGCGTTGCACACAGGTTAGCCATGGGGGCCAACCTCTCAAGCCCTACGCTGCGTCACATGACATTTGAAACGCAAGACCTGATGCCCACGGATGCGGGGCTGACCCGCGCCGCCGCGATCCTGCGGGCGGGCGGTCTGGTGGCGATGCCGACCGAAACCGTCTATGGGCTGGCGGGGGATGCGCGCAACGGCGTGGCGATGGCGCGGATCTTTGCAGCCAAGGCGCGGCCCACATTCAACCCGCTGATTGCGCATGTGACCGGGGTGGAGATGGCCGAAACGTTGGCCATTTTTGACGACCGGTCGCGGGCCGTGGCGGCGGCGTTCTGGCCCGGCGCGCTGACGCTGGTACTGCCGCTACGGGCGGATGCCGGGCTGTCGCCGCTGGTGACGGCGGGATTGGAAACGGTCGCGATCCGCTGCCCGGCGCATCCGGTGGCGCAAGCGCTGTTGCGGGCGTTTGGCGGGCCGCTGGCTGCGCCCTCGGCCAACCCGTCGGGGCGGGTGTCGCCCACACGGGCCGACCATGTGCGGCAGGGATTGGGCGGGCGGATCGACGCGGTGCTGGATGGCGGGCCCTGCGCGGTGGGGATCGAGTCGACGATTCTGGGGCTGGACGGTGCGCCCACGCTGCTGCGCCCCGGCGGGGTGCCGGTCGAGGCGCTGGAGGCGATGCTGGGGCCGGTCGGGGTGGGTGGCGACGCACACAAACCGAATGCGCCGGGGCAATTGGCCAGCCATTACGCGCCCGAGGCTGGCGTCCGGCTGGGTGTGACCGCGCCAGATGAGGGGGAGGTCTGGGTCGGCTTTGGCACTGACAGCAAGGGTGCGGCGCTGTCGCTGTCACCCGGCGGCGATCTGGTGGAGGCGGCGGCGGCGCTGTTCCAGACCCTGCGCGACGCGGATGCGATGGCCGGCCCGGGCGGGCGCATTGCCTTTGCGCCGGTGCCTGAGACCGGCCTTGGCCGCGCGATCAATGACCGGCTGCGGCGGGCGGCGGCGCCCCGCCCTTAGTCGAATACGCCCATCACCCGGCCAAACAGCATGAAGGCGCGGGCGGTGCGGGTGTCTGCGAGATCGGAAATCTCGGCATCGGTCGCGTTTTTCTCAAACTGCTGGAACATCCGGTCAAAGGTGCGCAGGAAATGGTGGCCCGCGTCGCGGAACACCGGATCTTCGCGCATCCGGCCTGCGGTCAGCGCCAGCGACGAGCGGTCGCGCACCCCCCCGATGGCCGCGATGCCGCGCCCACGCTCACCCGATGCAAAGCGCCGCCACAGCTCTGGCCGGGCGCGGTCGGGGCGCAGGTCATCCATGTAGATGCCCTCTTGCGACATCAGCGTCAGCACGTCCTGTGCCGCGCGGATCAGCTTGGCCACATCGCGGTCTTCGAGCGCCAGACGCAGGGCGCGAAAGCCGTCGCGGTCGTCGGGGTTTTCAGGGAATTGCAGCGCGCGGATGAAATCGGCGACCGACAGCGGCGGGCGCATCGACTCGGCCGGGGTTCCAAGGGCAAGGCCGGGTTGCTCATCGGCAGGCTGCGGCGGTGGTGCCGGGATCAGCGCCGCCTTGCGGTCAGCCGAAGGCTGGGTCAGCACCGCATCGCGGCGCGAGGTAAAGGTGGCCAGCGCGGTTTCGGTCTGGCGCGCGATGTCGTCGAGCTTTTTCTCGACCGAGGGGCGCAGGCCCGCAGCGCCCGTCTGCTGGCTGTTGATATAGGCGTTGCGCATCGCGTCCACGCTGGTCTGCAACCGGGCCGCCTCGGCCCGCAGCACGCGGACCGAACGCAGCGTGGTCACCGCCGCCCAGATCAGCGCCAGCGGCAGGAACACCACCAGAAGCGTCATCACCAGCCCCAGCGTGCCGGTGCCTTCGGGCGCGTTCAGCACGTAAAAGACCACCGCCACCACCCAGACCACGGCCAGCGCTGCCGCGACGATTTCGGTCACAGCAAAGCGCGGCTCTGCGGTGCGGGCATAAATGCCAAGGTCGATGGTCTTGTCGTCACTGTCGGGCATGGTCGCCTCGTTCCGTTCCGGGGGATCAGACGTAACGAATGCTTAACACTTCATAGCTGCGATCACCGCCAGGAGTTTTCACCTCGACGCTGTCGCCTTCGTCCTTGCCGATCAGGGCACGGGCCAAGGGCGAGCGGATGTTCAGCAAACCGCGTTCGATATCAGCCTCGGTCTCACCGACGATCTGATACTTCTTTTCCTCGTCGGTGTCTTCATCGACCAGAACCACCGTGGCCCCGAACTTGATCGAGCCGGACAGTTTGGTCGGGTCAATCACCTCGGCCAGCGACAGGATGCCTTCGAGTTCCTTGATGCGGCCCTCGATGAACGACTGCTTTTCGCGGGCGGAATGATACTCGGCGTTTTCCGACAGATCGCCATGCTCGCGCGCCTCGGCAATGGCGCGGATCACCGCAGGGCGCTCCACCGATTTGAGGATTTTCAGCTCTTCGTCCAGAGCATCATACCCACCGCGGGTCATCGGAATCTTTTCCATCGTCATCTTCCACGAAAAGGGAGGCCACGGCCCCTGTCGGGGGCCATGGCCCGTCACTAACTGACTCTCACCCAAACGGATGGCGGGATGAATTGCAAGAGGCGATGGCGTGACGGAATGGCAGCTTGTCGCTCAGGGAACAGAAAAGCGCCAATGGGACGGTAATAAAATTACAGGAATGCTGCATTGCGGCACTGTGATGTTGCGTTACGGTTGACCCCAAGCCTGCCTTGGGGCAATGACGATGCCAGCAAAATCACCAGATCAGACACGGGCCCCGCCCGTCAGCGGAGACGACAGATGAGCCAGATTGTGCGCGAAAAGATGGAATATGACGTGGTGATCGTCGGCGCTGGCCCGGCGGGCCTGTCTGCCGCAATCCGGCTGAAGCAGCTGGATGCCGATCTGTCGGTCGTCGTTCTGGAAAAAGGCTCTGAGGTTGGCGCGCATATCCTGTCAGGCGCGGTGCTGGACCCGTCGGGCCTTGATGCGCTGCTGCCCGACTGGCGCAGCATGGGGGCACCGATCAAGACACTGGTGACAGAAGACAACTTTTACATGCTCGGGCCTGCGGGTCAGATCCGCATCCCGAACTTTCCGATGCCACCCCTGATGGGCAACCACGGCAATTACATCGTGTCGATGGGCAATGTCTGCCGCTGGATGGCGGGCGTGGCCGAGGGGCTGGGGGTAGAGATTTTCCCCGGCATGTCGTGCTCGGAGCTGGTGTTTGACGGCCCCCGCATCGCCGGTGTGGTCGCGGGCGAATTCGGCCGAGATCCGGCGACCGGGGAACCGGGGCCAAGCTATGAGCCGGGGATGGAGCTGCTGGGCAAATATGTGTTCCTGTCCGAAGGCGTGCGCGGGTCTTTGGCCAAACAGGTGATCGACCGCTATGAACTGGCCAAAGGCCATTGCCCGCAGAAATACGGTCTTGGCATGAAAGAGATCTGGGAGATCGACCCGGCCAAGCACCGTGAGGGTACGGTCACCCATACCATGGGCTGGCCGCTGGGCAGCAACGCAGGCGGCGGGTCATTCATCTATCATCTGGAAAACAATCAGGTCTATGTCGGGTTCGTGGTCCATTTGAACTACGAAAACCCGCATCTGTATCCGTACATGGAATTCCAGCGCTTCAAGCATCACCCGATGGTGGCCGAGCTTTTGGCGGGCGGAAAGCGCGTGGCCTATGGCGCACGGGCGATTTCCGAGGGTGGCTGGCAGTCGATGCCCAAGATGGTGGCGCCCGGCGTGGCGCTGCTGGGCTGCTCGGTCGGCATGGTCAACGTGCCGCGCATCAAGGGCAACCACAACGCCATGCTGTCGGGCAAGGCCGCGGCGGAGGCGGCCCATGCGGCGATCAAGGCCGGGCGTCAGGGGGATGAGCTGACGGCTTATGAGACGGAGGTGCGCGGCGGCGCAATCGGTGCCGACCTGAAAAAGGTGCGCAACGTCAAACCGCTGTGGTCAAAATTCGGGCTGGTCGCCAGCCTGATTGCGGGCGGTCTGGATATGTGGACCAACACCTTGGGCTTTTCGCTGTTCGGCACATTGAAGCACGGCAAGTCTGATGCGGCGGCCACCGGGCTGGCCAAGGATTTCGCGCCGATTGACTACCCCCGCCCCGATGGCAAGCTGTCCTTCGACCGGCTGACCAACGTGGCCTACAGCTTTACCAACCATGACGAAGCGCAACCGGCGCATCTGAAGCTGAAGGATCCGTCGATCCCCATCGCGGTCAACCTGCCGAAATATGCCGAACCGGCGCAACGCTATTGCCCCGCCGGGGTCTATGAGGTGGTTGCCGAAGACGGTAAGGAGCCGCGCTTTGTGATCAACTTTCAGAACTGCGTGCATTGCAAGACCTGCGACATCAAAGACCCCAGCCAGAACATCGTCTGGACCACGCCGCAGGGCGCGGGCGGGCCGAACTATCCGAATATGTAACGCGAGCCATGAACGGGCCGGGGCGCGAAGACATTGTGATGTTTATCGAGCGCCGGACAGGGCGACGGCTGACGGCTTTGCAACAGGCCGATGTGCTGGCGGCGCTGGATCTGGATGGCGACGCGGCGCAGGGCTTCATGGCGGCGTTTGCGGCCGAGTTCGCGGTGGACCTGACCGGCTATGAGCCACGGTTCCATCATCGCGACGAGGGGCGGGCGGTGCGCCCCGGCTGGCCGATTGCCCCGCCGCATCTGTTTGGCGTGCGCCTGCCGGTCTCGGTCAGTACCATGACGCAGGCGGCGCAGACCGGGCGCTGGCCGGTGATTTATCCTGTCCTGACCGCTGCGCGGTCGCGGCAATGGCTGAATGCACCGCTGATCCTGATCGGGCTGCCGGTTCTGGCGGCGGTGGTGATTGCCTTGGTGCGGATGTTCTGACATTTGCGCGATCATCGCCGCAGACTGCCCCCCGCCATTGCCAGTGGCGCAGGCGGGGGCTAGCTTTGCACTGTCTTTCATATGAAAAGTGCCCCAATGACCCACGCCCTGCCGCCCCGCCTGACTGCCCTTTTGCTGGCGGCCCTGATCTCCGCACAACCGGGCATTCTGCCCGCACAGACTGATCCGGTGCCAGAGGCGGCCATAAGTGCGGAACCCGGTGATGCGGGGGCCTATCTGGCAGCGCGGTCGGCAGCATCGCAGAGCGATTTCCGCGAGGGCGCGCGCTGGTTTGCCAGGGCACTGGAAAGCGATCCCGACAATCTGGGGCTGCTGGAGGGCGCAGTTCTGTCGTTCATCGGGGTCGGCGATTTCGGGAGCGCCGCCACGGCTGCAACCCGCATGACCGCGCTGGAGGGCCGCAGCATCGGGGCCAGCATCGCGCTTTTGGTCAGCGATGTGCAGGCCGAAGATTATGATGCGATCCTTTCCCTCCCCGACACCCGCAAGATCGGCAATCTGCTGGATGATCTGGTGCAGGCCTGGGCCGAGTTCGGCAAGGGCCGGATGTCAGAGGCGGTGGCGGCCTTTGACGCGATTGCCGATACCGACGGGCTGAAGGCCTTTGGCCTGTATCACAAGGCGCTGGCTTTGGCTGCGGTCGGGGATTTCGAGGGGGCCGACGAGATTCTGTCGGGTCGGGCCGAGGGGCCACTGGTGGTGAACCGGCGGGGAATCATCGCCCATGTGCAGATCCTGAGCCAGCTGGAGCAGTTCGACGAGGCGCTGGCACTTCTGGAACGCAGCTTCGGCACCGAGCCAGAGCCGGAAATCATGGCGATGCGCAGCGCGCTGGAGGCAGACACTCCGCTGGCCTTTGACGTGGTGCAGACGGCCAAAGAAGGCATTGCCGAGGTGTTCTTTACCGTGGCCGTGGCTCTGAACGGTGAAGCCGAGGATGGCTATACCGTTCTCTATGCCCGTGCCGCACTTGACCTCAACCCCCGCCATGCCGAGGCGCTGCTTTTGTCGGCTGGCCTGCTGGAACAGTTGCGGCAGTTTGAGCTGGCGGGCGATACCTATGCGCTATTGCCAGCGGATCATCCGTCTTTCCATGCCGCCGAAATTGGCCGCAGTGCGACCCTGATCGCACTTGACCGGCAGGATGAGGCGTTGACCGCGCTCAAGGCGCTGACCGAGAGCCACGCGCAACTGCAGATCGTCCATATGGCCTACGGCGATACCTTGCGCCGGGCCGAGCGGTTTGAAGAGGCCGCTGCCGCTTATGATACCGCGCTGGCCTTGGTGGCCGAGCCATCCGAGCGGCATTGGGGCCTGTTCTACTCGCGTGCTGTGGCGCAGGAGCGTTCGGGCCAGTGGGACAAGGCCGAGGCCGATTTCCGCAAGGCGCTGGAACTGAACCCCGATCAGCCGCAGGTGCTGAATTATCTGGGTTACAGCTTTGTCGATCGGGGAGAAAATCTGGAAGAGGCGCTAGGCATGATTGAGCGTGCCGTCGCCGCGCGCCCGGATGCGGGCTATATCATCGACTCGCTGGCCTGGGCCTATTTCCGGCTGGGGCGGTACGCCGATGCCCTGCCGCAGATGGAGCGGGCCAGTGAGCTGGAGCCGGTCGATCCGGTGGTGACCGACCATCTGGGCGATGTCTATTGGGCAGTAGGCCGGCATCTGGAGGCGCGCTTTCAATGGCGGCGCGCCCTGTCGTTTGACCCAAAGGAAGAGGATGCGGTGCGCATCCGCCGCAAGCTGGAGATCGGGCTGGATGCGGTGCTGGCCGAAGAGGGCGCGCCGTCGCTGCAAGCGGTGGCGAATGGCAACTGATACGGTTGAAGACTTTGCACCGGCCAAGATCAACCTGAGCCTGCACGTCACCGGGCAAAGGGCCGATGGCTATCACCTGCTGGATTCTCTGGTGGTCTTTGCCGATGTCGGCGACCGGATCACCGTGCGTGCGGACGACCGGCTGAGCCTGCAAATCGCCGGACCGCAGGCGGCAGAGCTGCCTGTGCAGGATGACAACCTTGTGCTGCGCGCGGCGCGGGTGATGGGGATGACGGCGGCGATCACGCTGGACAAGCAGCTGCCCGTTGCCTCAGGGATCGGCGGCGGCTCGGCGGATGCGGCGGCGACCTTGCGGGCGCTGGCGCGGCTGGGGCAAAAGCCCCTGCCTGCCGACAGGGACGTGCTGGCGCTGGGGGCAGATGTGCCGGTGTGTCTGCACGGTCGCGCGGTGCGGATGCAGGGCGTGGGCGAGGTGCTGACCCCGGTGCCGCCCTTGCCAGAGGCGTGGCTGGTGCTGGTCAATCCGAGGGTGGCAGTCGCGACCCCCGAGGTGTTTCAGGGGATGACCTACAAGGCCAATGCGCCGATGCCAGAGGTGCCGCGCCTGCCCTCTGTCACCGCGCTTGCAGCGTTTCTGCATGCGATGCGCAATGACATGGAAGCGTCCGCGCTGGCGCTGGCCCCGGTGATCGGCGCGGTCAGACTGGCGCTGCGGGCGCAACCGGGCTGCCTGCTGGCGCGGATGTCGGGATCTGGGGCAACCTGTTTCGGGGTGTTCGGCGACGGCCCGACCGCCCGGACCGCCGCGCGTGAGATCACGGCGGCCTATCCCGGCTGGTGGGTCGCCCCGGCGCGGATGCTCAGCTGATCCGCTCGACCACGTAATCCGCCAGATCGGCCAGCATGTCGCGCAACTCATGCGCCGGCAGGTGATCCAGAGCCGTGCGGGCCTTTGCCGCCCACATCAGCGCATCCTGACGCGCGGCCTCCATCGTGCCATGGCCCGCCATAATGGCGCGGGCACGGTCCAGATCGCCGTCGCGCTGGTCGCCTTTTTCGATCACCCGCTCCCAGAACGCGCGCTCTTCGGCTGTGGCCACGGCCACCGCCTTGATCACCGGCAGCGTCAGCTTGCGCTCACGGAAATCGTCGCCGGTGTTCTTGCCGATCACCGCATCGGTGCCGCCATAATCGAGCAGGTCATCGACGATCTGGAACGCGATGCCTAGCGCATCGCCGTACTCATACAGCGCCTTTACCTGTTCCGCAGACGCCCCCGCGATCACGCCGCCCACCTCGGTCGCGGCGGAAAACAGCGCCGCCGTCTTGCCGCGCACCACCTTGAGATAGACTGACTCATCGGTGCGCAGATCCTGCGCGGCGGTCAGTTGCAGCACCTCCCCCTCGGCAATCACCGCCGAGGCGTTGGACAGGATCGCCAGCACGCGCATATTGCCGGTTTCGGTCATCAGCTGAAAGCTGCGGGCGAACAGGTAGTCGCCCACCAGCACGCTGGATTTGTTGTCCCACAACAGGTTGGCCGTCGGCCGCCCGCGCCGCTGGCTGCTTTCATCGACCACATCATCGTGCAACAGGGTCGCGGTGTGGATGAACTCCACCGTTGCCGCCAGATGCACATGGAACGGCCCGTCATAGCCACAAAGCCGCGCAGCGGCGAGCGTCAGCAGCGGGCGCAGACGCTTGCCCCCGGCCTCGATCAGATGCGCCGTCACCTCGGGGATACGCGGCGCGTGTTCGCTGGCCATGCGGTCGCGGATCAGCAGATTGACAGCTGCCATATCGCCTGCCAACCATGCAGACAGCCGTTCCTGCGGCTTTTGCGCGGCTTGCTCTGCTGCCATGTGATCCAAACTCATCCCCTGTAAGCTCCACTCTCGCCTTTTCACGGAAAAGACCATAAATCTGGGCCGATGAAAGAGCTATTGCGCACAACAGACATCACGGTGATCGCCTATGCACAGGCCCTGCTTCAGGGCGAGGGTATAGCGACCTTTGAAATGGACGTCCACATGAGCATCCTTGATGGCAGCCTTGGCATATTGCCGCGCCGGTTGATGGTGCGGGATCAGGATCTGTTCATGGCCCGCATTGTCATGCGCGACAATGAAATCGACCTTGGCCAATAGGATTGTGACCCCCGATGTTTGCCGATGCCGATCTGACCGATGACAAGTTCCTGTGCGGCAAGCTGAACCTGTTGCAGCCGGTCCGGGGGTATCGGGCTGCGACCGATCCGGTCCTGCTCGCCGCCGCCTGCCCGGCGCAGGTGGGGGAGCGGGTGCTGGATATCGGTTGCGGTGCCGGGGCGGCCAGCCTGTGTCTGGGCGCGCGGGTGCCCGGCGCGCAGCTCTGGGGGCTGGAGGTGCAGCCCGGCTATGCCGAGCTGGCCCGGCGCAACGCCGCGCGCAACGGCATCGCGATGCAGGTACATGACGGCGATCTGGCGCAGATGCCCGCAGCCCTGCGCATCGACTTTGACCATGTGATCATGAACCCGCCCTATTACCCGCCCGAGGGCACCCGGTCGCCGGTGCCGGAGCGCGCGCGGGCGATGCAGGTCGATCTGCCGTTGGGTGACTGGGTGCAGGCCGGCGCACGCAGACTGGCCCCCGGCGGCTGGCTGACGCTGATCTGCGGCACCGACGGGCTGCCTGCGGTGCTGGCGGGAATGGCAAAACTGGGGTCGACCGCCGTATTGCCGCTGGCCCCGCGTGAGGGCCGCAGAGCGTTGCGCATCATCGTGCAGGCGCGCAAGGGCGGGCGCGGGGCGTTCCGTTTGCTGGCTCCGTTTGTGATTCATGCCGGGCTGACCCATAACGGCGACCGGGAGAGCTACACGCCAGAGGCGAGCGATGTCCTGCGCAATGGCAGCGACCTTTTGGCGCGCTTTCGCTGAATTTGCTGTAATCCGCGTGATCGGACTGTCGATTTTGGGCGACACGACTCAGCTCTTGTGATGCAATCGTCATGTTAGAACCGACCATAGGAGGGTTAATATGACCGTTGCTTCGCACCTGCAGGAATTGCGCCGCAAGCATGAGCACCTCTCGGAACAGGTGGAGCGTGAGCAGCGCAGCCCGGCAACGGATGCACTGAAGATCGCCGACATGAAGAAACAGAAAATGAAGCTGAAGGAAGAGATCACCCGCCTTATGCAGGCGTGACGTCAGCGTGACTTTGCCCCGGTAGCGCTTGCGCGCGCTGCCAGGGCTGCGCCCCCGGCGATCAGCAGAGCAGCCGCCCCGATAACCGGGGTGGCAGGTGTGATCCCAGCAGCGATCAACGCCAGCGTCGACAGCAAAGGCGCAGCATAAGAGGCGACACCCAGAAGCTGGATGTCGCCTCTTTTCATCCCGATGTCCCAGGTGAAAAACGCAAGCCCCACCGGGCCAAGCCCCAGCGCCAGCACGGCCAGCCAACCCAGCGTGTTTTCTGGCCACACCGTGTCTTCCAGCGCCAGATGCGCCACCAATGACAGCGCGGCGGTGGCCAGACAGAACACGGTGACGCTTTCGGTCGGCACCTTGCCCAGACGGCGCGACAGCACCGAATATGCCGCCCAAGTGACCGCGCAGCCAAAGCCCAGAACGAGACCGGGGGCCGACGCACCGCCAAGGTCGACCCCGCCCCGCAGCACGATGAGCGCCGCCCCGGCAAAGGCCACCAGCGCGCCGATGATATGCAGCGCCCGCAATCTCTCGCCCGGCAACAAGCCAGAGAACAGCACGATGAACAGCGGCCACAAATAAGCGATCAAGCCGGTTTCGGCGGTCGGCGCGATGCGAAAGGCGGTGAAATACAAAAAATGATAGCCAAACAGGCCCAGCGTGCCAAAGGCATAGACCGTCCACGACACGGTGCGCAGCACAGCAAAGCCGCGCCGCGCGGTCCAGATCAGCCCGATTCCGCCGCCGATGCCAAAGCAAAGCGCGTTGAGCAGAAACGGCGGCACCGGGGCCGATCCGATGGTGAACAGCGCCAGCAGCGCCCACATCAGAACGGCGGAAAACCCGATGGTGGTGGCCCTGCCTTGCGTCACGATATTGCCCTCTCCCGGCCCCTGTGCAGCCACGGACCAAACGCGAGCCACGCGCCAAGGTCAAGCCCGCGCTTGCACCTCACGGGCAGCGGGCTTGCGCAAAACGCATGGGTTCTGCACTTGCAAACTGCTGACCTGACTGGCATTTTCAAAGGCAGGGAGGACATATCCATAAAGGAATGTCCGATGTTCGAACCGACAGTCAAACTCGATCACGACGCCATCATGCGCGAGGCGCGTGTGCTGCGGGCAAAAGCCCTTACAGATCTGGCGCGAAGCATTGCCAGCTTTTTCCGCCGCAAGCCGTTCGGCAATGCCGCCAAAGCGTGACTGACCAAAGCCTGACAGAACAGGGCCGCCCCAACCGGGACGGCCCTTTGCTTTTTGTCTGTGGTATCAGACGAAGTACTGACCGCCGTTCGCGCTGATGGTGGCACCGGTGATGAACCCTGCATCCTCGGCCGCGAGAAAGACGACGCAACGCGCGATTTCCTCGGGTTCGCCCAGACGGCCCACCGGAATTTGCGGAATGATGCGTTCATTCAGCACTTTTTCATCAATCGCGCGCACCATTTCCGTACCGATATAGCCGGGGCAGATCGCATTCACGGTGATGCCCGCCCGTGCGCCCTCTTGTGCCAATGCCTTGGTGAACCCCAGATCGCCCGATTTGGCGGCGGAATAGTTCGCCTGCCCCGCCTGCCCCTTTTGCCCATTGATGGAACTGATGTTGATCACCCGGCCAAATTTGCGGTCACGCATGCCAGACCACAGCGGATGGGTCATGTTGAACAGCCCGCTCAGGTTGGTGTCGATCACCTCTTTCCACTGCCCGGGGGTCATTTTGTGGAACATCGAGTCGCGGGTGATTCCCGCGTTGTTGACCAGCACATCGACGGGGCCAAGATCCGCCTCCACCTGCTTGATGCCAGCAGCGCAGGCATCATAATCAGCCACGGACCATTTATAGGTCGGGATTCCGGTTTCCTTGGTAAAGGCGTTTGCCGCCTCTTCATTGCCGGCGTAATTCGCGGCAACCGTATAGCCAGCGGCTTTCAGAGCTACGGAAATCGCCGCGCCAATCCCGCGCGACCCCCCCGTAACCAATGCAACACGAGCCATGGTATCCTCCCTATTCTGGCAATCCTTGAAATATAGCTATCGTTAAGACAATGGGCGCGCAAGATTATTGCGCGCCCATTGCGCAGTTATTGTCCTAATTTCTTTTAACGCTCCAGGCACATGGCGACACCCATGCCGCCTCCGATGCACAGGGTCGCCAGACCCTTTTTGGCATCGCGCCGTGTCATTTCATGCAGCAGCGTGTTCAGGATACGACAACCCGAAGCCCCGATCGGGTGGCCGATCGCAATGGCGCCACCGTTGACGTTCACGATCGACGGATCCCAGCCCATATCCTTGTTCACCGCACAGGCCTGTGCGGCAAAGGCTTCATTCGCCTCCACCAGATCCAGATCGCCAACCGACCAGCCTGCCTTGCCCAGCGCCTTGCGCGAGGCATGGATCGGGCCAACGCCCATGATCGACGGGTCAAGCCCGGCGGTCGCGTAAGAGGCGATGCGGGCGATGACGGTCAGCCCGCGTTTGGCGGCCTCTTCCTCGGTCATCAACAACACCGCAGCGGCACCATCGTTCAGACCAGACGCGTTGCCCGCAGTGACCGAACCATCCTTGGCAAAGGCCGGGCGGAGTTTGGCCATGCTGTCAAGCGTAGCGCCGTGGCGGATGTATTCATCCTGATCCACCACCGTGTCGCCTTTGCGGGTCTTCACGGTAAAGGCGATGATCTCATCCTTGAACTTGCCCGCCTTTTGCGCGGCTTCAGCCTTGTTCTGGCTGGCCAGAGCAAATTCGTCCTGCATGTCGCGCGAAATCTGCCACTGGTTGGCGACGTTTTCGGCGGTCTGGCCCATGTGATAGCCGTTGAACGCATCCCACAGCCCGTCGCGGATCATCGAATCGATAAAATTCAGATCGCCCATCTTCTGGCCGGCGCGCAGATGCGCAACATGGGGGGACAGCGACATGTTTTCCTGACCGCCCGCCACAACGATGCGCGCATCCCCCAACTGGACATGCTGCGCGCCCAACGCCACAGCCCGTAGGCCCGAGCCGCAGACCTGATTGAGCGACCAGGCACTGGCCTCTTTCGCCAGACCGGCCTTGATATGCGCCTGACGCGCGGGGTTCTGGCCCTGACCTGCGGTCAGCACCTGACCAAGAATGGTCTCTTCAACTTCGGCCTTGTCGATCCCGGCACGGTCCACCACTGCCGCGATCACGGCGGCTCCCAGATCATGGGCAGGCGTGTTGGCGAAGGCGCCATTGAAGCTGCCAACTGCGGTCCGTCCCGCGGCAACGATTACGACATTGGTCATATGATCTCTCTCCCTTGGCCAAGGCAGCGGAGGGCCTTTCCTCCACCTTCTCTTTTGACCTAAGCCGCCATGCTGCAAAGCGCAAGATTCTTGCGCTGCAGATGCGACCCTGCGTCAACAAAGCCGGGTCAGGCCGTGCGGTTCAGGAAAATGTCAGCCCAAACCGGCGTCACGGAGGGCGTGCCAAACAGATAGCCTTGCTGGCAATCCACCCCCAGCGCCTGAAGATATTGGGCATCGGCCAGCGTTTCGACAGATTCAGCAACACAGAGCATATCGAACTGCCGGGCAATCGCCAGCAAAGCCGCGGTCACAACCTGATTGTCGGCGTCAGCATGAATGTTCCGGATGAACTCGCCATGAATTTTCAGAATATCGAAGGCAAAATCCTTGAAGTAGCGAATGGCAGTGAAGCCCGCGCCAAAATCATCCAGCGCAAAGGCAATTCCCTCGGACTGAAGCCCACTCATGAACGTTGACACGATTTCCGGCACCATCATGGCCGAACTTTCGGTGATCTCTAGGATCAGCCGCTCCCCCATACCGGGATGTTTGCGCAGAGCGTCGCGCAAGATTGCGGTCCATTTCGGATAACCGATTGAACGGGCAGACATATTGATCGACAGACGGATCTGGGGTTGCTGCGCCAGCGTCGCCAGTCCCATGGCCAGCGCAGCACAATCAATTTCGCGTCCGGTTTCATCCGTCTCTGCTGCAGCCATGAAATCCTGTGCCGGGATAGGCCGACCCGAAGGGTCCATCACCCGGATCAACCCTTCGTAAAAGGCAATTCGTGTAGTGTCGACCGAAAGGACCACGGGCTGATAGGCCAGACGCATCCGCCCCGTGCGCAGGGCATCCCGTACCATGGCGATGGTTTCACGATCATTTTCCGCAACGGCAAAGGCCAGCGGGCTGGCAATCGTGTGCGGTACATCCTGTAACAGGAGTGGCTTTTGGGTCATGTCGCGCCCTTTCGCTCAACACTGTCTCACGATGACACCAGAAGGGTAAAGCTTGCGTAAAGTTTCGTATTTTGTTCCAATTGTCATGATCACGGGCAAACGGGTAACGGACAATGGACAACATGGCATCTTTGCGCTGTGGCTGGTGCGGGACAGAACAGATTTACATGGACTATCATGACCATGAATGGGGCAGGCCCGAGCGGGACGGGCGTGCCTTGTGGGAAAAGCTGATCCTCGATGGCTTTCAGGCCGGGTTAAGCTGGATCACGATCCTGAAAAAGCGTGACAGTTTTCGCGCGGCATTCAAAGGATTCCGCCCCGAAATCATCGCCCATTGGGGCGAGGAAGACATCACCCGCCTGTTGGCAGATCCCGGCATCGTGCGGCACAGGGGCAAGATCGCGGGCACCATCCGCTCTGCGCAAGCCTGGCTGCGGATCGAGCAGCGCGAGGGGTTTTCAAATTTCATCTGGGCTTTTCAGGATGGAAAAGTACAGCAGAACCAATGGCAAAGCCTTTCCCAAGTGCCCGCCCAGACCCCGGTTTCACAGGCGATGTCAAAAGCGCTGAAGGCCGAGGGCTTCACCTTTTGCGGGCCGACCATCGTTTATGCCTTCATGCAGGCGACGGGCATGGTCAATGACCATCTGGTGACCTGCCCCTGCCATCCGCGCGTGGCGGCGCTGGCCTGAGCGCTCGACCGGCACTGGGCTCAGGCCCGGATGAAGCGCCGGGGTCACGCTGCGGCCAACCTTCACCCCGGCCTTGCACCCCGCCGAGATCCCGCCCATGCTGCGGCCGGAAACGGGGCGCATGATGGCCGTAGAACTGACCTCACTGGCCGATGTGCTGGCCCTGCGTTTTGATGACATCATCGACGTGCGGGCCCCGGCAGAGTTTGCCGATGACCACCTGCCGGGCGCGATCTCTTTGCCGGTGCTGGATGATGCCGAACGCGCCCGCGTCGGCACGATCTACAAACAGGTCTCGCCGTTTGACGCGCGCAAGCTTGGCGCGGCGCTGGTGGCGAAAAACGCCGCAGGGCATCTCATGGGGCCATTGGCGAACAAACCCGGCGGGTGGCAGCCGCTGGTCTATTGCTGGCGCGGCGGGCAACGCTCGGGCTCCTTCGCCACCATCCTGTCACAGATCGGCTGGCGGGTGCAGTTGATCAGCGGCGGCTACAAAAGCTGGCGCAGGCTGGTGGTGGCCGCGTTGCAGGATCATCCGTTTCCCTGCCCGGTGACCGTGCTCGACGGCAATACCGGCAGCGCCAAGACCGACCTGCTGGCGCATCTGCCGGCCATGGGGGTGCAGGTGATCGACCTCGAAGGTCTGGCCTGCCATCGCGGCTCGTTGTTCGGGGCCACAGGCCCGCAACCCTCGCAGCGCAGTTTTGAGGGGCAGCTGGCGCTGGCCATCGCCCGGCTGGACCCGGCCCGCCCGGTGGTGATCGAGGCGGAAAGCTCAAAGATTGGCAGCCTGAGCCTGCCCGCCACCCTCTGGCGCGCCATGGCGCAGGCTCCGCGCATCGCGATAACCGCCCCGCTGGAGGCGCGTGCCCGCTACCTGACCGAAGCCTATGCCGACATTGCCGCTGATACCGCGCGGCTGACGGCAGTTCTGAACCAGCTGAAACCCTCGCATCCCGCAAATCTGATCGCCGAGTGGCAGTCGCTGGCTGACAGCGGCCAATTCACCGCGCTAGCCGCCGATCTGATGCAGCACCATTATGACCCGCGCTACGCCAAACACCGCTCCCGCAGCACGCAAAGCGTGACCGAGCTGCAGACAGCAAGCCTTGACCCCGAGAGCCTGCCCGCGCTGGCCCGCCGCATTGCCGACGCGGTCCACCAGCCCTGACTCCTGCCGGATTGCTGCTTGCCAAATACTCCCGCGCGGAGCGCATCCGTCGCCAGCCCAGCGCACTGTCAGTCCAAGACAATGCGCCCCGGCCCGGCCGTCACCGTACCGATCCGCACCGCCAGTTCACCCGCAGCCGCCATCTCTGCCAGCACGGTCTCCACCTCAGCCGCAGGCACGCAGGCCAGCAGGCCGCCACAGGTCTGCGGGTCGAACAGCAGATCAACCCTTGGCCCCGCCCCGCCCTCCACCTGCCAGCCCACCGCTGCGCGGTTGGACGGCGCGAGGGTGGAGGCGACACCCTGCGCCGCCAGCCCCTCGGCCCCCGGCAACAGCGGCAACGCGGCGAGTGACAGCTCCGCCCCAAGGCCAGACGGCTCCAGCATCTCCCACAGATGGCCCGCCAGACCAAAGCCGGTCACATCAGTCATCGCATGGGCCCGCGCCCTCAGGAGGACCGCCGCAGGGGCCAAAGGCCGCTCCATACTGGCGATGCAGGCGGCCCAGATCTCGCCCATCATCAGCCCGCCCGTCCGCTCCAGCCTTGGCTGCACCAGCGCCATTTCCGCCGCCAGTACCACGCCGCTGCCCAAAGGCTTTGTCAGTACAATCGCATCCCCCGGCTGCGCCCCGCGTTTCAGCCGCGCCGGTCCGGTCAGCAGCCCGGTCACGGTAAAACCGATCGTCAGCTCATCGCCGACCGAGGAATGCCCGCCCACCACATCGGCCCCGGCGGCGCGGAACACCGCACTTGCGGCCTGCATCACCTCGGCCAGCATATCGGCCTGCAAGGCATCTGACAGGCGCGGAAGGGTGATCTGCGCCAGCGCCGCCTGCGGGTCCGCGCCCATCGCCCAGATGTCGCCCAGCGCATGCACCGCCGCCAGCCGCGCCATCAGCGCCGGGTCGTGGCAAAAGCTGCGCAGATGGTCGGTGGTGATCACCTGCTGCTGCCCGCCGATGCGCAGCAGCGCCGCATCATCGCCCGGCCCTGACAGCACATCGGCCCGCTGCGGCGCAGCTAAACCGCCCAGCGCGGCGCGCAAAGCGCCCGCCCCCACCTTGGCCCCGCAGCCGCCGCACATCGGCTTGTCACCGATGGCCTCGGCCAGCCCGCTGGCATGCGGCTGCGGCAACGCCGGCCGGGGCATCGCCGGATAGGTGGCGAACTTTGCCATGAACTTCGCATCGATCCGGTCTTTCAGCCCCCACAACCAGCCCCCGCCCGAGCGCAGGCCGAACTTGTCGGCCACCGCCACCTTGCCGCCGACCGAGACCAGTTTCAGGTAATCGCGCTGCGGATGATAGCGCCGCATCGCCCCGCCCGACACAGCCGCGCGCAGATTGTGCAGCAGGAACGGCGCCTCGCGCACCGCAAACACCCCGGCCTTGGGACACGGCGCATGGCTCAGATGTGCGCAATCGCCTACCGCAAAGATCGCAGGATCAGAGCTTTGCAGCGTCGACCCCACATCGACAAAGCCATCGGTCAGCGTCAGCCCGGTCTGCGCCAGCCAGCTTTGCGGGCGCGCCCCCGCCACCGACAGCGTGAAATCCGAGGCCAGACGCTGCCCATCGGTCAGCAGCACCGCATCCGCCAGCACCTGCGCAGCGCTGACTCCCGTCAGCAGCTGCACGCCATGATCGTGCAGCGCCGCCAGCAGGGTGTTGCGCGTGCCCGCCGACACCCCCGGCAAGGCCTGCGCCCCGCGCTCCAGCAGCGTGATGCACGGGGCCTTGCCCGCCGTGCGCAGCCGGTGGGCCGAGGCCAGCGCCAGTTCCACACCGCCGACACCTGCGCCGGTGATGACCAGCTGCGGCGCGGGGCCACAGGTCTGAACAAAATCCTCCCACCGCGCGGCATAGGTGCCCAGCGGCTTGGCCGCGACCCCATGCGCGGCGTAGCCCGGCACGTCAGGCAGGTCCGATGCGATGCCGATGTCGATCGACGCCGCATCATAGCGTAGCCGCCGCCCCGAGATCAGCACCACCTGCCCCGCCGCCCGGTCGATCCCGCAAGCCCGGTCCAGCACCACCCGCGCCCCGGCAAAGCGCGCCAGCCGCACCAGATCAATCATCATCGCGTCGCGCGTGTAGTGCCCGGCAACAGCCCCCGGCAGCATGCCGGTATAGGGGGCGACCGGGCCGGGATTGATCACCGTGATCCGCGCCCCCGGCAGCGGGTCCATCCCCCACATCCGCAGCACCAGCGCATGGGCATGCCCGCCGCCGATCAGCACAATGTCACGGGTCAGGGGCAGCGGAGGCATCAACATCAACGGGATCACTTTTGTCAGGGCTCGCCCGACCCTATGCGTTCGCCCCGGCAACGGCGAGCGGAACCGGACCACTTTTGCGGATAATGCGGCATGGTGCCACCCTTCCCCGCGCAATGCCGCTTGCCTGAGGACAGGTCAACACCCTACCCTGCCCGCCATGAAAGTGCGCGCAAAAATGGGGGTCAGCCAGACCCAGCGGCTGCAGCTGAGCACCGGGCTGCATGCGGCGCTGCGTATGCTACGCGCCGATGCGGCGGGCCTGACCCACTTTCTGGAAGAACAGGCCGCCGAGACGCCTGCCCTGAGCCTGCACCCCGTGCTGCCGGCCGCAGGCGACTGGCTGCCGCGCTGGTCAGGGGTGTTGCCCCACAGCGGCCCGGACGAGGCGGCAAGCCTTGCCGCCCATGGTCCCAGCCTGATCGCGCATGTCATGTCCGCCATTCCCGGCCTTGTGCCCGCCCCGCGCGACCGCACCATCGCGCTGGCGCTGGCCGATGCGCTGGAACCCTCGGGCTGGCTCGGTCGCCCTGTCGCCGATATCGCCGCCGATCTGGGGGTCAGTCCTGATGCGGTGGACCGGGTGCTGATCCGCCTGCACCAGATCGACCCGCCCGGCCTGTTTGCCCGCAATCTGGCCGATTGCCTGCGCCTGCAGGCGATTGATGCCGAGGCGCTGGACCCGGTGCTGAGCGTGATGCTGGACCGGCTCGATCTTGTCGCCTCCGGTGACTGGGCCGCGCTGGCCCGTCTGACCGGCGCGCCCGAGGCCGAAGTCCACAACCGCTTTCGCCTGATCCGCAGCTTTAACCCCAAACCCGGCGCCAGCTTTGCCACCATCGCCAGCCCGCTCCGCGAACCTGATCTGATCGTGCGGCAGGGCGAAGGCGGCTGGCTGGTCACCCTCAACCATTCCTCCCTGCCAGCGCTGAGCGTCGATCCGGCCGCAGCGGGGGCCGCACGCGCGCGTGATATGGTCCGGCTGGTCGAAAGCCGCAACACCACCTTGCTGGCGGTGGCGCAGGCGATCCTGTCGCATCAGCGCACAGCGCTGGACCAGGGCCCGGCTGCCCTGCGCCCACTGACCATGCAGACGCTGGCGCAAAGCCTTGGTCTGCACAAATCGACCGTCAGCCGGGTGGTGGCGGGCGCTGCGGTTGACACCCCGCATGGCACGTGGTGGCTGCGGCGGATGTTCTCGCCGGACATGGGGGCCGATACCGCTGCCGCCGCGTTGCGCGCCCGGCTGGCCCGGCTGATCGCCGACGAAGAGACCACACAGCCGCTGTCAGACGAAGCGCTGGCACAGGCGCTGAGCGAGGACGGCGCGGCACTGGCGCGGCGCACCGTCGCCAAATACCGGGCCGAGCTGCGTATTCCCGCCGCCCACCGCCGCCGCCACAAACCCTAACGCCGTTTGCGCAGCACCTTGCGTTTCAGTTTGCTGTCCTTTGCCGCCGCCTGCCCCGGTTTGCGCGGGGCATAGCGGCCCCGGCGCTGCGCCGTCTTCGGCATCGTGCCGCCCTCGATCGTCAACAGGTCCAGCGTGATCCCCCCCGTGACCGGCGTGGCTTCGGCCAGACGCACCGTCACCCGTTGCCCGATGCCGATGGTCATGCCGGTATCGGCCCCGGTCAGGGTCTGGCTGTCCTGATCGTAGTGATAGAACTCGCGCCCGATGCTGCGGATCGGGATAAGCCCGTCGGCCCCGGTTTCATCCAGCTTGACGAACAGGCCAAAGCGCTGCACGCCGGAAATCCGCCCGGTGAACTCTGCCCCGACCCGGTCGGCGAGATAGGCCGCCAGATAGCGGTCGGTGGTGTCGCGCTCTGCCGCCATGCTGCGCCGCTCGCTGTCGGAAATCAGCTTTGCGGTTTCCTCCAGCACCTCGACATCCTGCGCCGACAGCCCGTCCTTGCCCCAGCCATGCCCGGCAATCAGCGCCCTATGCACGATCAGGTCGGAATACCGCCGGATCGGGCTGGTGAAATGCGCGTAATTCTTCAGCGCCAGACCGAAATGGCCGAAGTTCTGCGGAAAATAATACGCCTGCGTCATGCTGCGCAGCGTGCTGATGTTCAGCAATTCGTCAAACTCGGTCCCCTGCGCCGCCGCCAGCAGCGTGTTCAGATGCCGGGTCTGCAACACTTGCCCCTTGGCCAGCACAAAGCCCGAGGCCTCGGCCACCTCGCGCAGATTGTCCAGTTTCTCCGGCGTCGGCTCTTCATGCACCCGGAACAGCAGCGGCTTTTTCAGCCGCACCAGCTCTTCCGCCGCCGCGACATTGGCAAGGATCATGAACTCTTCGATCAGCCGGTGCGCGTCAAAACGCTCCTTGAACGACACCGCCTTGACCTCGCCGGTCTCCGACAGCTCGATCTTGCGCTCCGGCAGGTCCAGATCCAGCGGCTGGCGCAGGGCCCGCGCCAGTTTGGTCGCGGCATAGGCGGCGTAAAGCGGCTTCAACACCGGCTCCAGCAGCGGTCCGGTCACCTCGTCAGGGCTGCCATCCACCGCCGCCTGCACCTGCTCATAGCTCAGACTGGCAACCGACCGCATGATGCCGCGCACGAAACGGTGGCTGATCTTGGCCCCTTGCGCATCCAGCCGCATCCGCACCGCCAGACAGGCGCGGTCCACATGCTGATGCAGGGAACACAGATCGCCTGACAAAACGTCAGGCAGCATCGGCACAACCCGGTCGGGGAAATAGGTGGAGTTGCCGCGCTTCCTCGCCTCACGGTCCAGAGCCGAGCCGGGGCGCACGTAATAGGCCACATCGGCAATCGCCACCCAGACCACAAAGCCGCCCGGATTGCCCGGTTCCTTGTCATGCTCCGCATAAACAGCGTCATCGCGGTCGCGCGCATCGGCGGGGTCGATGGTCAAGAGCGGCAGATCGCGCAGATCATCGCGGCCCTCCAACGGTGCAGGCTCGGCCCGATCCGCCTCGGCAATCACCGCATCAGGAAACTGATCCGGGATCCCATGCTGATGGATCGCGATCAGCGACACCGCGCGCGGCCCGGACGGGTCGCCCAGCACCGCCGTCACCCGCGCCTGTGGCAGCCCCATATTGCGCCGCCCGACCGCTTCGCCCTCGACCAGCTCGCCATCCTTGGCGCCCAAAGTCATGTCGCGCCCGACGCGCCATTCCTTGTCCTGGCCCTTGTCGACGGGCACAATCCGCCCGCCTTCGGCATTGGCCCGGAACACGCCAAGCACGCGCAGCGGATTGGTGCCGATATGGCGGATCAGCCGCGCCTCGTATTGATATTCGCCCACATCCACCGGCGACAGCCGCGCCAGAATCCGGTCGCCCGCCGCCAGTGCCGGATCGCCCTTTTTCGCCACGAACAGCACGCGCGGGGCCTCACCCTCGCCACCCCATTCCATCGGCCTTGCAAAGACATCGCCCTGCGCATCCGGCCCGATGATCACCAGAATGGATACTGGGGGCAGGCTGTCAGGATCGCGATAGCTGCGGCCCTGCTTGGCCACATTCCCCTCATCCTCCAGCTCTTTCAGGATGCGCTTCAACTCGATCCGCGCCGCCCCCTTGATGCCAAAGGCGCGCGCAATATCACGCTTGGCCTGCAGGCCGGGGTTCTCGGTGATCCATTGCAGGATCTGCTCTTTGCTGGGCAACTGTTCCATGGCACCAGCCCTAACACGCCCCAGCCGCGCAAGAAAGCCACCAGCAATTGCTGCTTGCCAAATACTCCCGCGCGGCGCGCGTCCTCCGCCTGCCCCACGCGCTACCAGCGCCGCAGAGCCGCCTCGTCCTCATCCTTGGCCGCAACCCAGACCGCGCCATCCGGCCCCAGTTCCTTTTTCCAGAACGGCGCACGGGATTTGAGGTAATCCATCAGAAACTCCGCCGCCGCAAAGGCATCGGCCCGGTGCGGCGACGCTGTGGCGACCATCATGATCATCTCACCCCCCGCCAGCCGCCCATAGCGGTGGATCACCAGCGCGTCGGTCAAAGACCAGCGCGCCCGCGCCTGATCCATCATCGCCGCAATCGCGCGGTCTGTCATGCCGGGGTAATGCTCGATCTCCATCGCGGCCAATGTCCCGCCATTGTCGCGCACGATGCCGGTAAACGTGACCACCGCCCCCGCGCCCGCCGCACCCGCGGCAAACGCGACCGACTCGGCCCCCAGATCGAACGGCGCGCTCTGGACCGATACCCGCATCTCAGCCGCCCGTCATCGGCGGGAAAAACGCCACCTCACGCACCCCGGCAAGGGGGGCGTCAAACGACGACAGCTCCTGATCCAGCGCGACCCGCAGGCTGGCAAGATCGGCAAAGGCCAGCGCATAGCGCTCTTCCCGCGCGACCAGTTCGGCAATCAGATCCGCCACGGTTGCGGCCTGCGTCTCGATCCGTTCGCGCGGCAACCCGATCCGCTCGCGCACCCAGGCGAAATACAAAACCTCGACCGTCACGGCGTGTCATCCTTCAGATAGGGCAGCGACTTGCGGAAATAATCCCAGCCGGTTGCCATCGTCAGAATGGCCGCCAGCCAGATCAGGCCAAGCCCGACCAAAGTGGCAACCGAAGAACAGCCCCGCGCCCCGCACGACCGAAGCGGATCGGCAAGACCCTGCGTCACCAGCCCGGCATACTGTTCGGTGGTCATCCCGCGCCGCGCGATGCCCTCCAGATGCTCCAGCCCGGTGCCCAAAAACAGCACCGCAATCGCCACCATTTGTGCCGTGGTCTTCCATTTGGCCAGTTTGGTGACTTTCAGAAGCCCCGCCTTTTCGGCCAGAAACTCGCGCAGACCCGAGACAAACACCTCGCGGAACAGGATCAGGGTGACCGGCAGGATCAACCAGGGATTCATACCGGAATAGCCGGTGATGATCACCAGCGCGATCACCACCATCGCCTTATCGGCAATCGGGTCCAGCATGGCCCCGAACTTCGATTCCTGCTGCCAGCGCCGGGCAATATAGCCGTCAAACCAGTCGGTAATGGCGGCCACCACAAACAGGGTCAGCGCGAACCAGTCGGCCCAGGGCCGGTGGAAATACAGGAACATGATCGCAACGCCGGGCGCAGCAATCAGGCGCATCACCGTCAGAATATTGGGCAACGTCCATCTCATGCCAGATGCTTAAACTATTAACAGCCGCAGAGGAAAGCGGATTTGCTCAGAAAGGCAGCGGGGCGCGAAAGGTCACCAATTCCCCCGTCGCCGGATGGTGCAGGCTCAGCGTCTCGGAATGCAGCATCAGGCGCGGGGCGTCACGTGCAGGCCCGGTTGCATAGATCTGATCGCCGATGATCACATGCCCCAAGGCCAGCATATGCACCCGCAACTGATGGCTGCGCCCGGTCAGAGGGTGCAGGCGCACGCGGGTTTCGCTGTCGTGGCGACCGATCACCTCCCAATCGGTACGCGCGGGGCGGCCGTTTTCATGATCGACCATCTGCCGTGGGCGACGCGGCCAGTCGCTGCCGAGCGGCAGATCGACATGGCCCCGGTCTTCCGCCATTTCCCCCCAGACCCGTGCGATATAAGTCTTGCGCGCCCGGCGCTGTTCAAATTCCTGCCCCAGAAAGCCCTGTGCCTGCTTGGTGCGGGCAAAGATCATCACGCCAGAGGTATCGCAATCCAGCCGGTGCACCAAAAGTGCATCCCAGCGCGCGGCCTGCAGCCGGGTGATCAGGCAATCCTGCCGCCCCTCCAGCTTGCCGGGCACACTCAGCAGCCCGGCGGGCTTGTCCACCACCAGAATATGCGCGTCTTCATGCAGGATCGCCAAGGGCACATCCGGCGGATCATAGCCGAAATCCGGGATCAGGCTGGGGGCGTTATCGGGGGCAATGCGTCGGGTCATCGGATGGGGCGGCCCGCAATGAGTCCGGGCGCGAACGCCATCGGGGAAAGCAGTTCCGACCCCATACCGTCAAAAACGGCAATCGGTGCCACGCGTGGCCTGTCAGTTTGCATCGCGAAACACATCTGCCAGCAGCGCGGTGAAAAACGCCTCATCTGCGGTGGTAAAGGCCGCCGGGGTGTTGCTGTCCAGATCGAACACCCCAAGCAGAGTGCCCGCACCATTCCACACCGGCAAAACCAGTTCAGACCGGGTGGAGGAGGCGCAGGCGATATGGCCGGGAAAAGCATCGACATCAGGCACGTTCTGCACCTCCCCCGTCCGCGCACAGGCGCCGCAGACGCCCCGCGAAAACGGAATCACCAGACAGCCATGCCCGCCCTGATACGGCCCGATCTTCAACAGCTCGGGCGCCACCACGCGGTAAAAGCCGGTCCAGTCGCTGAACGGGTGGGCATGATGCACCTCGCATGCCACGGTGGCCATCAGCGCCACCGCATTGGTTTCGCCATGGGTCAGCGACAGAATCGCACTGCGCATCGTCTGGTAGTCAGGGGTCATTTCGGTATCCCAAAGCCATGCCATCCTGCGCGGCCATCCTGCAGGTCCGCACAGCCCCAGCCCCTAACACACCGGCCTGCATCCCGCCAAGCGGGGGTTGGGCTGAAGGCGCTGCCCATAGGATGCGGGAAAGCGCCCTGTGACGTCACGGCGAGGCACATCTAGGGGAGGTCGCAGCATAGGGAACCTCGGCGCCGCGAACTGGGTGGGGGCAATATCCGCAGCGCCGAGGGAAGCTTTATGCAGCTACCCGTTCAATATCGGCAGTCTGCGCGTCAGTTTTAGGGGGAAACTGCGGCACTTTCGCGTCAGATCCGAAGCCATGGAAACAATGTGCCGCTAATGCGGGTATTGTTGCGCCGATATGCGGAATGACAGGAGATTCCGCTCCCCCTCACGGCGGTAGTTCAGATCTTCGGACAGGGACCGAATCAAATGCCAGCCGAAGCCGCCTTCGGGTAAATCATCACCGGGGCGCAGCGGGGCAAGCTCCCCCACCGGCACGCCCACGCCCGGCAATGGCGCGCCCGCATCCATGATGCGACAGTTCAGACCGCGGGCGGAGATGTCGATTGTCAGCTCGATTTCACCCGGAGATTGGGCATAGGCGTGTTCGACAATGTTGTTCAGCGCTTCGGCCAGAACGATCTGGGCGGCGTCACGGGCATCCGCGCTCATCCGGCCGGCCATCAGTCGGTCGAACAATGCGCACAATGCCTGACGCACGGCCATCGGATCAGCGTCGATGACAATACAGGTATGAGCTCCCCGCTCGTCAGACGACATCACGAAAGCTGCCCGCATCTGCCGGAACATTACGATGGATGATGAACACAGAATCCATCCGCGTCAGGCGAAACACCTTTTCCACTGCAGCGGTCAGCCCTGCCAATTCCAGCGGTCGGTCCGGGCCCAGGAATTTACGCACCGCCACCACGGCACCCAGACCCGAGCTGTCGATGAACCCGACGCGCGACAAATCCAGCACCACCCGGCGCGCATCTGCCGATGTCAGATCGCGCATCCCATCCTTGAAATCAATCGCTCCGGCGGCATCAAGGCGCGTTTCGCGCAGATGAACGATCATCAGATCTGGGGTCTGGGTACAGTCCAGTTGCATTCTTGCCCTCCGGTTTCACCGCAAGGCTAACGTGCAGTGGTTACCGTCCGGTCAACGCCCGCCAGTCAATTCAGCTGAAACTGCAACGGATACCGGCCATCCTCGAAATCGCCGAACAGATCACTCAGGTCCGGATGGCCGACAGGCTCGCCGGTTTCATCGGGGACAAGATTCTGTTCCGAGACATAGGCGACGTAATAGCTTTGGTCATTTTCGGCCAGCAGGTGATAAAACGGCTGATCCTTTGACGGGCGGCTTTCTTCGGGGATGTTCTCATACCATTCATCGGTGTTGGAAAACATCGCATCCACATCGAAAACGACACCCCGAAAGGGGTGTTTGCGATGCCGCAGCACCTGACCAAGGTGGTATTTCGGTGTTAATCTCAGCATCACATTGCATCCCCTGATGATGGTTATTAATCCCGATGGCAGTGTCTTGTCCACCTGACAGGCGTTGATACAGGGAAACAAACTGTTGGTCCTTGTCCTCACAGTGCTGGAAATCGTGGCCCCGGTCGGCCTGCTCGGGTCCATCGGATACCTGTGGGTCAGGACCGGCCATGAATACCGGATGGAGTTCATCACCCGGCTGACCATGACGCTGTCGGTGCCTGCGCTGATCTTTACCGCCTTGATGAAAACCGAGCTGGACCCCGGCGCGCTGACGGCGGTGACACTGGCGGCGATTGCCGCCTATGGGGCGCTGACCGTGATCCTATGGGGCGTGGTCCGGGCGCTGCGGCTGGACCGGCGCACGTATCTGGCGCCCCTGATCTTCGGCAACACCGGCAATGTCGGCCTGCCGCTGGCGCTGTTTGCCTTTGGCGAGGCGGGCCTGGGCTATGCTGTGGTGATCTTTGCGGTGATGCTGATCTGGAGCTTCACCTTTGGCATCTGGCTGGTCGCAGGCGGCGGCTCGCTGCTGCGGGTGGTCAAGGAACCGGCGATGTGGGCCACTCTGCTGGGGGCGCTGTTCCTGTGGCAGGGCTGGCAAACGCCAATGTGGCTGACCAATGCGCTGACGCTGCTGGGGCAGATCGCGATTCCCATGATGCTGATCACGTTGGGGGTCGCGGTGGCGCGGTTGACGCCGGGGCGGATGACCCGCGCGGTCTGGCTGTCGCTGATGCGCGGCGGGCTGACCGTGGCTGTCGCCGTCGCGGCGGGCCGGTTATTCGGGCTCGACCCGGTGGGTTTTGCGGTGTTGGTGCTCCAGATCAGCACGCCGGTTGCAGTCACGTCTTACATGCTGGCCGAAAAATATGGCGCCGATGCCGATGCGGTGGCGGGGCTGGTCATCGCCTCCACCCTGCTTGCCGTGATCACTTTACCGCTCACTCTCGGTTTTCTGATCTGAACGCCCACCTTGCCCCATTTCCCCCGCCCCGGTTTTGCCCTATTGTACGGGGTAATAAAGAAAAACGTGCGAGGGGCAGATGAGCAGACTTCTCCGCGCGTCGATGTTGTTGCTGTTGCTGGCTGCCTGTGGCGGTGGAAGCAGTCAATTCTCGGCGCCCCGTGATTTGGAAAACGCCTGCGCCATCGTGCGTGAGCGTCCCCAATACTTCCGCGCCATGCAGGCGACCGAACGCAGATGGGGCATTCCTGTCCATGTGCAGATGGCGACCATCCATCAGGAATCGAAATTCATCGGCAATGCCCAGACCCCGCACAAGTTTGCGCTGGGGATCATTCCGATGGGGCGGCAGTCTTCGGCCTATGGCTATTCGCAAGCGCTGGACGGTACCTGGGAAGAATACCAGCAAGAGCAGAACCGCCGCAGCGCCCGCCGGGACCGGATCTCTGATGCCACCGATTTCATGGGCTGGTACATGGACCAGAGCGAAAAACGTCTGGGCATCTCAAAGGCAGATGCCCAAAGCCAGTATCTGGCCTATCACGAAGGCCGCACCGGCTTTGCCCGGCAAAGCTATCTGGCAAAGCCATGGCTGGTCGATGTTGCAGGGCGCGTGCAGCGCAGGTCCGAGATGTATGCGCTGCAGCTCACCAGCTGCGGCCGACGCTGAACGCGCCAGAGGCGCGGCCGTTACAGGCCGCGCTTGCGTGTTTCAGCGGTAATGTCGAAATACGAGGCGGGCATCGAACCGCCCTTTGTCATCTCGCCCAGAATGACCGTGGTTTTGTTGCCGACATCATCGGTGATGATCCACTGGCGCAGCTCCACCGGGCTGGCGGTAAACACCAGCTCGATCGTGCCATAGGCCGGGTTCTCCGGATCCTGCGCGATGACGCGGGTGGTGTTCTCCACCTCGGTATGTCCCACGACCATGCGGGCGCGGCCAAGGTTCACATCCGCCGCCAGAATCAGGTTCAGCGGCGTGCGGCGCAGCGGATACTGCTCTGGCGGCTGATTTGACTTCGCGTCAAAGATCGCCACCTGTTGCCCCCCCGCCATCACCAGCGAACGATCCGGTGGCGCATATTCAAACCGGATCCGCCCGGGACGCCGGATAAACAGCTTGCCGGTGGCGATGGTGCCGTCGCCGTTGATCTGGGTGAAATCCGCCTGCACCGTCGTCAGGCTGTTCAGATAGGCGGACAACTCGGCCAGCGGAATCCGGGCGGCAAAAGCCGGGGCGCCAAGCGCGAAAAGGGCGAGCGGGGCCAATATGGCGGTTCTGCGGTTCATGCTTTCCATATAATCGCCCCGATGCACCCTTGCATCATCCATTGCAAAACATTGCGGGCTTTTGCCGATCCTGTGATGGTCCGTGCGTTGCCGCACTCATCCGGGGGATGGCGGGGTTCACCCCGCCCTATGTCGCGGCAAAGGCGGGATGACTCCCGCCCTACGCCATCTTCGCGATGTAATCCGCCGTCATCAGATCCAGATGCGCCCCGCCGCCGTTCTTGGCGATGGTGATCTCGTCCTCCGACCGGCGGCTGTAAAACGCCGGATCATCGTAGAAATCCGCAATCACATCAGCCTCAGACATCGCCCCGCTCTTCATGGGCTCGATCAGCTCGCCGATATGACCGATCGTCGTGGCCCGGCTGTCAACAAACACCCGCGCCCGCGCCATCGCCTCGTCATCGACCTCGCGCATGGCGGCGGTATAGGCCCCGATCAGATCCAGATGCTGCCCCGGTTGCAGCCATGCGCCCAGCACCAGCGAGTCTTGCGACATGGTGCAGGTGCAGATGATATCCGCCGCTTTTACCGCCTGCTCCAGATCTTCGGCCACCGGCAGGTCCATCGCTTCGGCACTGGCCCGGCTCCGGCTCCAGACCGTGAACTCCGCCTGCGGAAAGACGCTGGCATAGGCGCTGACCATCGAACGCGCCACCGTGCCCGCACCCACTAGCAAGATCCGGCGCGAGTCTTTTCGTGCCAACCGCCGGGCCGACAGCAAAGAGTCGCCCGCCGTCTTCCATTTCGTCACCAAATGAAAATCGACCAGCGCCGTCAGCACGCCGGTCTTGTCGTCAAACAGCGTCACCGCCCCGTTGACCGACGGCAGACCCAGCCCGCCATTGCCCGGAAACACCGTCGCCACCTTGACCAGCTGCCCCAAACCGTCAATCCATGCCGCCCGGTTCAGCAACGTATCCCCGTCCCGTTGCAGCACCATATCCCGGATCTCAGCCCGTGGCCGCAGGTGCCCGGCCTCCAGCGCGGCGGTCATCCCGGCCCAGCTCAGGCTCGGCTCGACCTCTTGCCCGATGATCTGCACCGTCATAGCCCGGCCTCGCCACGGGTCAGCAGCCCCTCGTCCACCAGCCGCTCCGCCCAGCCCTGCCAGCCGGTGAACAGATGCACCCGCCAGCCCCGCGCCGCCGCCGCGTCAATGTTCTCGGGTTTGTCATCGGTAAAGATCAGCCGCTCCGGCGCGATCCCGGTCGCCGCCTCCAGCTGGCGGTAAATTTCGGCATCCGGCTTGATAACGCCCATCCGACCGGACACAAAGGCGCGGTCGAACTCGCTCAGAAAATCATGCTGGCTTTGGGCATAGGCAAAGGTGTCATCGCCAAAGTTGGTCAGCGCCAGCACCGGAACGCCCTTGGCCCGCAGCGCACGCAGCAGCGCGATCGAGCCTTCGATCCGCGGTGCCGCCATCTCGATCCAGTTGTGATACCAGCACAGAATATGCTCGGACCAGTCCGGATGCGCGGCGGCATGCGCCTCGACGGTTGCCCGAAACGGCGCACCGGCATCAATGCGCATGTTCATGTCCTCGACATCCGTCTCGGCAAACAGCCGCCGCCGCTCGGCCTCGCCCAGCCGCTTGTCGTAGAACCCTTCCGGGTTCCAGTACATCAGCACATTGCCAATATCAAAAACCACTGCCTCGGGTTGTGTCATGCTGCACCTCTGTCTTGTCCGTTGTGACGATAGAGCCTTGGCCGCCGCCGGAATTCAATCCCCGCCGTCACGCTGCGCTGCCCGCAATGTCCGGTCCAGCACATCCAGAAACCGCGAGCGGTCGGCCTTGGAAAACGGCCGCCCACCGCCCTGACGGAACGGATCGGCGCTGCGCAGATCCTGCATCAGATCGCGCGTGGCCAGCACCATGCCGATGTTGGCGGTGTTCAGCTCTTCGCCGTTGTGCTTGACCACCCGCGCCCCCGCCGCCACGCATTTTGCCGCCAGCGGAATATCCCCGGTGACCACCACATCGCCCACGCCGCAAGCCTCGGCGATCCACTTGTCAGCCTCGTCCGGGCCAGAGGCGACAAAGACGCTCTCGACCAAGGGGTTAGGCGACGGCCGGATGCCGCCGTTCGACACCACCAGCATGTGAATGCCCAGCCGTGTCGCCACCCGCTCGGCCTCGGCCTTGACCGGGCAGGCATCGGCATCAATGAACAACCGCGTCATTCAACAGCCCTGCGCTCAGCCATACAGCGCTTTCGCATGAAAGCCGATGTGCTCTTCCATGAAGGTGGAGACAAAGAAATAGCTGTGATCATAGCCCTTTTGCAGCCGAACCGCACCGCCCTGCCGCCGCGCCGCCATCGCCTCTGCCAAGGCTTCCGGCTTCAGCAGATCGACAAACTGGTCAGAGCTGCCCTGATCCACCAGTATCGGCCCGTCAAACCCACGCTTGCGCATCAGAAGCGTGGCATCATGCCCGGCCCAGGTGCTTTCATCCTTGCCAAGGTAAGCCGCAAACTGCTTGCGGCCCCAGTCGCTGGCAGTCGGGTGACAGATCGGCGCAAAGGCCGACACCGATTTGAACCGCCCCGGAAAGCTCATCGCGATGGTCAGCGCGCCATGCCCGCCCATCGAATGCCTGGTGATCGCCTGCGCTTCTTCGGCCAGCGGAAAGGCGTTGAACAGCAGGCGCGGCAGTTCATCCGTCACATAGTCCCACATCCGGAAATGCGGGGCCCAGGGCTTTTGCGTGGCGTTGACGTAAAAGCCCGCCCCCTGCCCCAGATCAAAGGCGGCATCATTCGCCACCCCCTCGCCACGCGGCGACGTATCGGGAAACACCACCGCGACCCCGGCCTCGGCGGCCCAGCGCTGTGCGTTGGATTTCACCATCGCATTCTCATGCGTGCAGGTCAGACCCGACAGAAACCACACCAGCGGCACCGGCCCATCCTCGGCCCCTTCTGGCAGAAACAGACCAAAGGTCATCTCGCCGCCTGTCGCCGTTGAGGCATGGGAATACACCCCCTGCACGCCGCCAAAAGCCCTGTTTTCTGATACCGTCTTCATCACGCCCCTCCATTCACCAAGGCAATCACCGCCGTCACCGTCAGCACAGAGGCCGCCGTAGACAGCAGGATCGCCGTCGAAACCCGTTGTGGGGCCACGCCGAAATGCGCGGCCAGAATATAGACATTACCCGCTACCGGCAGGGCGGCGGCGGCAATCATCACCCCCGCCGCATAGCGCTCCACCGGGAAAATCACCAGAGCCGCCACAGCCACAGCCGCCGGATGCAGCACCAGCTTGGCGCCCGCCAGCCAGGCCGCCACCTGCACCCGCTCGGCACTCCGCCCCGCCAGCGACGCGCCGATGGCAAACAGCGCCCCCGGCGTGGCCGCAGCGCCCAGCGTGGTCATGAACTCATTGACCGGCCCCGGCACCGCCCAGCCGGTCGCACCCCAGGCCAGCCCCAGCACGATCGACACGATCATCGGGTTTTTCAATAGCCCCAAGCCCAGCACCCGGAAGATCCCCAGACTCATCCGCCCTTCGCGCCGCGCCGTGATCACCAGCGTAATCACCGATGAAAACACGATCAGATCCACCGCCAGCACCAAAAGCACAGGCCCCGCCGCCGCAGCCCCCAACAGCAAGACCAGCATCGGCACGCCAAGGAAGCCGACATTGCCGATCACCGCGCATTGCGCCTCGACCGCCGCTTCCTCCACCGAAACGCCGCGCCACAGCGCCACCCCGGTGGCCAGCAGATAGACCACGACCGAGGCCGACAGATAGGCGAACACAAAGGTCCAGTTAAATATCTCGCCAAGGGACAGATTGGCCGCAAAACCGAACAGCATCGCCGACAGCGCGAAATAGAACACGAACTTCGTCAGCGCCGCCGTCGCCTCAGTCCCGAAAAACCGTGTGCGCCCAGCCAGATAGCCCAGCCCGATCAGGGCAAAGAACGGCAAGGTTTTCAAAAGGATCGGCAGCATGCACCGGCTTTCATGACAACATTGATCAAAGCGTTTCACGCCCGCCCCAAAGACGCAACCACTGCCTCTGCTCAGGCGGCAAATATCCTTAGCCAGAGTCGCGCCCGTTGCGCGACGGGGGCGGAACGCCCCCTCACCGGGAGGGATCGCGGCGCAAGCCGCGGCCCGACACATCGCTTGCGGGCGACAGCCCGCTCCATCAGATCACGCCGGGGCAGAAATCACCCGCAGGGCAGCACTTGCGCCCCCTACCCCACCGTTTCCAGACAATGCCGCCGGAACGCGCGTTTGAGCATGTCCAGCTCCTGCCGCAACAAATCGACCTCGGCGCGCATGTCATCTTCCATCGCGACCCCGGTGATGATGGTGAAATGCGCCAGCGTCTCATCGCTGCCCGCCTCACGGATCAGAAAGGTCTGCACCCCCTCAGACAGCACATCCGCCGGAATCGGCACCCGCACTGCCCATTCGCCGGCCCGGCCTGCGACAGGCTCGGCCACCACCCCGGCAATGGGGCGCTCCAGCAACAGCACCTCCAGCTGCGGCGGGGTGTCGATGCCGCTCAGCACGCCTTCCCAGAGTCCGGCGCGGATGCGGGTTTTGGTCAGCCGTTTCTCGATCATCTCTGCCTCACAATTCAGCGCTTACAGCTCGGCCCGGGGGCGGCGGCTGAACGTCACATCCCGCAGGATGATCTGGTTCATCTCCGGCCCTTCAAAGATCAGATCCACCCACAGCCGTTCGACCCGCTTTTCGTTGATCTTGCTGTAGGCAAGATCGAATTCGACCATCACCTCTTCATCCCCCAGCGGCAGTTCGCGCACGATTTGTTCAACATTCGGCCCATGCTTGATGTTGAGCCGGGCGAAAATCTCCAGCGGTTTTTCCATCTCGACGATCACATCCAGCCGGATCAGATGCCGCAGCTTCAGCCCCGCCGCCGCCTCGGGCGGCAGGTCCATCACCAGACTCAGGAACGAGCCGTCAAAGCGGAACACGTCCATCCGAAAGCCAAACGGCGCAAGGTCAGACTGCCGCGTGTTGCGGATCTGGCGCACGGTCAGCTCACTATGGCGGCAATCGTGAAACACCGTCGCCCCGTCGCAGACCAGCGCCCGCCCCGGTACCGACGAAAACCCCGGCACCGGAATCGGCCCGCGCCACAGCATTGGCCGCCACGACCAGTCGGTGCCCAGCGGGCGGCGCATGGCGTTTGACCCGATCACCGGCAACGCAAGGCGATGGTCCGCCTCATGGATCACCCGGTCCAGCTGCCGGCGGATCGACCGCGCCCGCCCGCGCACCGCGCTCAGGGTTTCCAGATCCAGACTGGTTGCACGCTCGGCCAATGCGCCCCAGCGGCGCTGCACCCGACGTTGCAACACCCGATCAAGAAACGCATCAAACCTGCCTGCCATATGCTTTTCCGCAACTCTACCCGGTACTCAGCGTCGATTGTTCACGACGAGGAAACGATTCCCTTTATTGCCGGAAAAATCTTAAGACTCCACAGCGATTGCAGAAAGATCGCGCAGCCACGGCCTTTCGCCTCAGCGATTGGCCCGGCGCAGCGCTTTTGCGGTGCTTTCCACCAGCTTGCGGCTCTCGGCCTCGTCCAGATCAGGGCCCGAGACCTTGACGCTGACCGTGCGGCCCTTCATCGCTGTCATTCCGCGCCAATAGACCCCTTCGCCCCGGTCCGACACGCGGAACAGGAACAGATCCCCCACACTCAGAGCCGATGTCACCGACACATCCGCCGCACGTCCGCGCTTGCTCAGCGATTTGCGCCCGGCGTCAGAGGCGAAAAACGCCGCCATCTCCTGCCCGCCTGCCGCCATCGCGGCCCCGCTTCCCGGCCGGCCAAAGGTGACAGAAATCACCGCAGGCACCGCTGCCGCCTGATCCGTGCAGCGCCCCAGCAGAACCGCCACCGCGCCGTCAGCCTGTTTCAGCGTTGCAGGGTCCGGGCAATAGCCCGCCGGACCCTGCACCGTCACATCCTGCGCGCGCAGCACCACCGTTTTTGGCAGGGCCGTCTCGGCATATGCTGACAGGGGCTGGCCGATAACCAGCCCCAGCAGCAGTGCCCGCGCCAGAACCAGCTTACTGGTCCATATAGACATGCTTCTCCGCCTTGGCCCCCGGATGGGTCACAGCCCCCCAGCGCGCACCGCCAACCAGTTTGGCGTATTTGTACAGCGCCCCGGTGGCATATTGCGTCTCACGCGGGCCTTTCCACTCGGCCTTGCGCGCCGCCAGCTCGTCATCGGTCAAAGCCACCGACAGTTCGCCAGTCAAAGCGTTCAGCGTGATCACATCGCCGGTCTTGAGCAGCGCAATCGGCCCGCCATGCGCGGCCTCTGGCCCGACATGGCCGACGCAGAACCCGCGCGTGGCCCCCGAGAACCGGCCATCGGTGATCAGCGCCACCTTTTTGCCCATGCCCTGCCCCGACAGGGCGGCGGTGGTCGACAGCATCTCCCGCATCCCCGGCCCGCCTGCCGGGCCCTCGTTGCGGATCACGATCACATCGCCTTCGCTATAGGCGCGGTTTTTCACCGCTTCGAACGCGTCTTCCTCGCATTCAAACACCCGCGCGGGGCCGCTGAACACCTGCTCGGCCTCTGACATGCCCGCAACCTTGACGATCGCGCCATCGGGGGCGAGGTTGCCTTTCAGCCCGACCACACCGCCGGTCTTGGTGATCGGGGTGCCGATGGAATAGATCACCCGGCCATCCGCATCGCCGACAATCTCATCCAGCGACTCGCCGATGGTCTTGCCGCTGGCGGTGATGCAGTCTTCGTGCATCAGGCCCAGCTTCATCAGCTCTTTCATCACCACCGGCACGCCGCCGACCTCATACAGATCCTTGGCCACATATTTGCCGCCCGGACGCAGATCGACGAAATAGGGCGTGTCGCGCATGATGTCGGCCACGTCGAACAGGTCGAAATCAATCCCCGCCTCATGCGCAATCGCGGGCAGGTGCAGCGCGCCGTTGGTCGACCCGCCGGTGCAGGCCACAACCCGCGCCGCATTCTCCAGCGATTTGCGCGTGACAATATCCCGCGCGCGGATGTTCTTTTCGATCAGGTTCATCACGGCGACGCCAGACGCCTCGCCATACTGGTCGCGCGACTCATAAGGCGCAGGCGCGCCTGACGAGTTCAGCAGCGCAAGGCCGATGGCTTCCGACACGCAGGCCATCGTATTGGCCGTATATTGCGCGCCACAGGCACCGCTGGACGGGCAGGCCACCCGCTCCATGATCTCCAACTCGGCCGCCGACAGTGTGCCGGCCTGATTCTTGCCCACCGCCTCGAACATATCCTGCACGGTGATGTCCTGGCCCTTGTAGCGGCCTGGCAGGATCGACCCGCCATAGATGAACACCGACGGCACGTTCAGCCGCACCATCGCCATCATCATCCCCGGCAGCGACTTGTCGCACCCGGCCAACCCCACCAGCGCGTCATAGCAATGCCCGCGCATCGTCAGTTCCACCGTATCGGCAATCGCATCGCGCGACGCGAGCGACGAGCGCATCCCCTCATGCCCCATGGCAATGCCATCGGTCACGGTAATGGTGGTGAACTCGCGCGGGGTACCGCCGCCCTTTTTCACGCCATGCTTCACGATCTGCGCCTGACGGGCCAGCGAGATATTGCAAGGCGCCGCCTCGTTCCAGCAGGTCGCCACACCGACCCAAGGCTGGTGAATCTCTTCCTCGGTGATCCCCATGGCATAGAAATATGACCGGTGCGGCGCGCGCGCCGGGCCTTCGGTCACATGACGGCTGGGAAGTTTCGACTTGTCGAAACGCGTGTTCGTGGACATGGGCATCCTCCCGCTTTAACTGGCTGGCATTGGGATAATGGGCGAAACCAGCGGGGGCAAGCCGCGAAAGCAGCAGACGTGCGAAAGCATGGGGGCTTTCCACCACCGCTGGCATGGCTACTGTGCCGGGTATGACCGCACATCGCATCCATGCCATCGACCTTGCCCGCACCCTCGCCCTTGTGGCGATGGCGGGATATCATTTCACCTTTGATCTGATGTTGTTCGGCCATCTGCCGCCCGGTTTCGTGTTTCAGGGGCCATGGCCGCTGATTGCCCGCGCGATTGCCTCCAGCTTTCTGTTCTTGGCCGGAGTGTCTCTGTGGCTCGCCCATGGCAATGGCATCCGCTGGCACGCGTTCTGGTGGCGTTTTGCTCTGGTGGCGGGCGCTGCGGCCCTCGTGACCACCGCCACTTATTTCAGCATGGGCGCGCAGTTCATCCGCTGGGGCATCCTGCATGCCATTGCCGCAGGCAGCCTGATCGGCCTTTTGTTCCTTCGCGCGCCGGTGATCCTGACTGTCACGGTGGCCGCTGCGGCCTTTGCCGCGCCGCATCTGGGCCGCTTCGATGTGTTCAACGCCCCGCACTGGGTCTGGCTGGGCCTGTCGACCGAGATTCCACCGATGATGGATTACGAGCCGCTGTTGCCCTGGCTCTGCCCGGTGCTGCTTGGCATTGCCACGGCAAAGCTGATGACACGTATCGGGGCGTGGGACAGCTTGCGCCGCTGGCAACCGGGGCGCATCGGTCGCGCGCTGTTGTGGCCGGGCAAACACAGCCTTGCGATCTATCTGATCCACCAGCCCGTGCTGTTTGGCGCGGTCTATCTGTTCACCCGTTTTCTGTAGGCCGCCATGTCCGCGCTTCCCGACCAGCCCGACCTCTACGCCGCGCTGCGCCACAGCGGCGCACAGCCCGAAGACCTGCCCGCCCTGATCGCCGCCAGCTCGGCCCCGGTGGCCGCGCGCCTGCGCGCCGCCGATCAGGGCCTGCTCTGCGCCATCCTGCGCGCAGGGCTCGGCCTGCCCGCAATCCCCTCCGCCCCGCAGATCATCGCCCATCTGCAAAACCTCACCTTTGTCCCCCTGTTCCGCCCCGATGTCGCCAGCAGCCGCACCCTCGCGCTGCTGACCAATGACGAGCACCCGGATATGCCACCGTTTTCCGACCGCGCCTTTGATGCATGGTTTGCCGCGCAAGACGTGCCCTACGGCATCGGCATCTATGGCGAGGATCGTTCGGTCTACCGCACAGCGCAGTTCGCCGATGCCATCAGCCCGGAGCGCCGCACTCGGCATCTCGGCATCGACGTCTTTGCTCCCGCAGGAACCCCGCTTTACGCCCCCCTGCAGGGCCGCGTCCTGCACCTGACCTACAACGCCGACCCGCTGGATTATGGCCACACGCTGATTCTGGAACACCGGGCCGAAGCCATGCCATTCTACACGCTCTACGGCCATCTTGCGAGCACCCTGCCCGCCCTGCTGCACCCCGGCGCAGAGGTGACAGCGGGCCAGCACATCGCCGATCTCGGCGACTGGCACGAAAACGGCGGCTGGGCTCCGCATGTCCATTTCCAGATCATGACCGACATGCTGGACCAGACCGGCGGCAATTTTTATGGCGTTGGCCACAGCAGCCTGTGGGATGTCTGGCAGTCCATCTGCCCCGACCCCAACCTGATCCTGCGCCTGCCTGAAAGCGCCTTTGCGCTCCCGTAGCGCCGCTGCCGATTGCATTTCGCGCACCGCCACTCTATCTGAATGCAAAGACCGGCACCCGAAAGGCCCGCCCGCATGAACTGGATTTCGAACTACGTCCGCCCGAAAATCAACTCGCTCTTCTCCCGCCGGGAAGTGCCCGAAAACCTATGGACGAAGTGCTCTGAGTGCGGCACGATGCTGTTCCATCGCGAATTGGCGGAAAATCTCAACGTCTGTTCCAACTGCGATCACCACATGGCGATCAGCCCGCGTGACCGGTTCAAGGCGTTGTTTGACACTGGTATTTTTACCGAAGTCAAAGTGCCGGAGCCGGTGGTGGACCCGCTCCACTTCAAGGATCAGAAGAAATACCCCGACCGCCTGAAAGCCGCGCAGAAGTCGACCGGCGAGAAAGAGGCGATGCTGGTCGCCGAGGGTGAGATGGGCCGCACCCCGATTGTCGCCGTGGCACAGGATTTCAGCTTCATGGCTGGCTCCATGGGCATGTATGTCGGCAACGCCATTCTGGCCGCCGCCGAACGTGCGGTGAAACTGAAACGTCCGCTGGTGCTGTTCTCTGCCGCCGGGGGCGCGCGCATGCAGGAGGGGATCTTGTCCCTGATGCAGATGCCGCGCACCACTGTTGCGGTGCAGATGCTGAAAGAGGCGCGGCTGCCTTATGTCGTCGTGCTGACACACCCCACAACCGGCGGCGTTACCGCCTCTTATGCCATGCTGGGCGATGTGCATATCTCGGAACCCAACGCGCTGATCTGCTTTGCCGGACCGCGCGTGATTGAACAGACCATCCGCGAAAAGCTGCCTGAGGGCTTTCAGCGCGCCGAATATCTGCTGGATCACGGCATGCTGGACCGCGTGACGCATCGTAAACAAATGCGGGATGAGCTGATCACCATCCTGCGCATGCTCACCGGCCAGTCCCCCGCTGTCAAAGGCGACCTGCCCGCCCCGGCCCCTGTGCCCGAGCCGGTCCCTGCCCCGCCAGCCCCCGCCGCAGGCTGATCTTGACCACCGGCTCCGACGCGATCCTTGAACGGATGATGACCTTGCACCCCAAGGTCATCGACCTGACCCTGGACCGCATGCACCGTTTGCTGGCAGCGCTAGGCAACCCCGAGCGCCAGTTGCCCCCGGTGATCCATATCGCGGGCACCAATGGCAAGGGCAGCACACAGGCGATGATCCGTGCCGGGCTGGAGGCATCGGGTGCCACCGTTCACGCCTACACCTCGCCGCATCTGGCACGGTTTCACGAGCGCATCCGGCTGGCGGGCGATCTGATCAGCGAACCGGCCCTGACCGCGCTGCTGGATGAATGCGTGCAGGCCAACGGCCCGGATTCCATCACCTTTTTCGAAATCACCACCGCTGCAGCCCTGCTGGCCTTTGCCCGCACACCCGCAGACTTTACCTTGCTGGAGGTGGGCCTTGGCGGGCGGCTTGATGCGACGAATGTGATCGACAGCCCGCGCCTGACGATCATCACCCCTGTCAGCATCGACCATCAGCAGTACCTGGGCGAGACCCTGCCGGAAATCGCGGGTGAGAAGGCTGGCATCATCAAGCGTGGGGTGCCGGTGATCGTTGGCCCGCAAGCCCCCGAAGGGCTGGCAGTGATCGAAGCGAAAGCGGCCCGCATGGGCGCGCCGGTGCTTGCTTATGGCCAGCATTGGCACGTGGCTGAGGAACGCAACCGGCTGATCTTTCAGGACGACTCCGGCCTGCTGGATCTGCCGCTGCCCAACCTGCCCGGCCCGCATCAGATCCAGAACGCCGGGGCCGCCATCGCCGCCCTGCGCGCCCTTGGCCGGGATGAGGCCGCCTGTGAGGCCGCCGTCAGCGGTGCCGTCTGGCCCGCCCGGATGCAGCGCCTGCGCCATGGCCCGCTGGTGGAGATCGCCCCGCAGGTCGAGCTGTGGCTCGACGGCGGCCATAACCCGGCAGGGGGAGAGGCGATTGCAGCCACCCTCGCCCGGATGCCAAAGCGCCCGACCTTTCTGATCTGCGGCATGCTGAACACCAAGGACGTGACCGGCTACATGCGCCCGCTGGCCGCCCATGCCACGCGGCTCTATGCCGTCTCTATTCCGGGCGAAAAGAACACGCTGCCGGCAGAAGCCACCCGCGACGCCGCGCTCTCGGCCAGCCTGCCCGCGACAGCTGCCGCCTCGGTCGCTGAGGCGCTGGGGGCCATCACTGCCACAGAACCAGCGGCCCGCGTGCTGATCTGCGGCTCGCTCTATCTGGCCGGGGCCATCCTGCGTGAAAACGGCTAAGCCTTTGGCGGCACAGCATAACGTGCCATGAACATCTCGACCGCGCCGCGCACCGACCGGCGGACACGGTCTTCAGTCACCTGATGATCCATGCGAAACAGCAGCTTTTCCCACAGCGATGCCTTGCACAGCTGAATGAACTGCTCGGCCGCCAGATCCAGATCGTCAACCTGCAACGCCCCGTTCTGCACGAGATGATGCAGGTGATGCACCAGCCGGTCATGGATCAGCCCGGGCCCGTTGCGGTAAAAGTCGCGCGCCAGCTCGGGGAAACGCGCACCTTCGCCGCTGATCAGGCGGAAGGCGTTCTGCCCGAAGTCTGACATCATGAACCCGGCGATCCGCTCTCCGGCCAAGGTCAGCATCGCCTCTACCGTCATCGACGGGTCAATTTTTGCCTCGACATCATCGACCTGCAGCAGGCATTCCTGCGCGCAGATTTCCCTGAAAAGCACCTGCTTATCCGGGAAATACGCGTAAAGCGTGGCCTTGCTGACCCCGGCCTCGCGCGCAATGTCATCGACCGACGCGCCATCAAACCCGTCGCGCAAAAAGATCGTGCGGGCGCCTTCCAGCACCTGATCAAACTTGCGCCCCCGGCGCACGCCCTGTTCCGCAGCTTCCGCCATAGCCCCCCCGTTTTCCCGACCATAGGTCAGGTCGGCGCACAACGGCAAGCCACCGATCCGGTCAGGTTACTGGCAAACGGCGGGTTGGGTCGATGGCGCGATCTCACATCCCTTTGTCGAGCTGGAGGTCTGATCGTCCTGTGGCCAGGTCAGGGTGGGAAGGTCCATAACCACGCCAAAGGCAAAAGCGGGCACGGCTGACAATGACAGGGCGAGGGCAAAAAGAGCGGAACGCATGACAAACTCCTGAAAGTGAACTGTTTGGTTCACTTTATATGAACTCATCAGTATCCAAAATCAAGCCATAAATGAACCCTACGGTTCATATTTGGATATTGCATTTCGTGCCAGCAAGATTACTTTAGAATCATTCCAAAATAGAGATTCCCCAATGCTCTCTGCCCTCACCCATCGCCGCCGATTTTCGGATCTGTCCGAACAAGAGGTACTCGCCCTCGCGATTTCGTCCGAAGAGGATGACGCCCGCATTTACCGCAGCTACGCCGAACGCCTGCGCGGCGCATATGCAGCCACTGCAAAGGTTTTTGACGGCATGGCGGCAGAGGAAGACGACCACCGCCGCCGCCTGATCGACCTGCACCGCCAGCGTTTTGGCGAGGTGATCCCGCTGTTGCGCCGCGAGCATGTCGCAGGATTCTACGCAAGACGCCCGGTCTGGCTGGTGGAAAACCTGTCGCTCGATACGATCCGTACCGAGGCCGAGGCGATGGAGAAACAGGCCGAAGCGTTCTATCTGCGTGCTGCACAGGCCAGTTCTGACGCCGGAACCCGCAAACTGCTGGGCGATCTGGCGGCGGCCGAGGCAGGGCACAAGACCCGCGCCGAAACCCTGACCGCCGAACATGTTGACCCGGATTCTGCAGAGCAGGAAAACCGCGCAGCCAAACGCCAGTTCATCCTGACCTGGGTGCAGCCGGGGCTGGCCGGGCTGATGGATGGCTCGGTCTCAACCCTGGCACCGATCTTCGCCACCGCCTTTGCCACGCAGGACACCTGGACTACCTTTCTGGTCGGCACAGCCGCCAGCGTCGGCGCGGGCATCTCGATGGGCTTTACCGAAGCCGCGCATGACGATGGCGTGCTGTCCGGTCGCGGCAGCCCGTGGAAACGAGGCGTTGCATCAGGCGTGATGACCACAATCGGCGGCATGGGGCACGCCCTGCCTTACCTGATCCCCGATTTCTGGACCGCAACCTCTGTGGCGATGATCGTGGTCTTTGTCGAGCTTTGGGCGATTGCCTGGATTCAGAACAAGTTCATGGAAACACCCTTCCTGCGCGCTGCGATGCAGGTGGTTCTGGGCGGGGCGCTGGTCTTTGCGGCGGGCGTGCTGATCGGCGGGGGGTGACCGGCAGAGCGCAGCGCGTCTGGCGGGCGTCGCAGGGGGGCGCCGCCCCCCTCACCCCCCGGAGTATTTTGAAAGCAGCAATTCAGCCGCCCAGATGCGCCTCGCCCCGGGCGGCGGCGAGGTCCATCTGCCGCTGGCGTTCTCGGAACCGCGCGCGGTCTTCGGGCGTGTATTCATCGGCGCAGGCGGCGCAGCATGCGCCCTTTTCATAGGCCGGATGCGCCCGCCCTTCGGGCGTGACGGGGCGGCGGCACGCGCCGCAGCTTTCGTTCTGGCCGGGGACAAGCCCATGACCAACAGACACACGGGAATCGAACACATAACATTCGCCCTGCCACAGGCTTTGCTCTGCTGGCACCTCTTCGAGGTATTTCAGGATGCCGCCCTTGAGATGGAACACCTCTTCCACCCCCTGCGAGATCAGGTAATTGGTCGATTTCTCGCAGCGGATACCGCCGGTGCAGAACATCGCGACCCGTTTGTTGTGAAAGCGGTCGCGGTTTTCCTCCCACCACTTCGGGAACTCGCGGAAGCTGGCGGTGGCCGGGTCAACGGCGCCTTCAAAGGTGCCGATGGCCACCTCGTAATCATTGCGGGTGTCGATCACCGCCACATCGGGCTGCCGGATCAGATCGTTCCACTCCGCCGCCGTCACGTAATGGCCGACCCGCGCCTTCGGGTCGACATCGGGCACGCCCATCGTCACGATCTCGCGCTTCAGCCGCACCTTCATCCGGCCAAAGGGCATCGCCTCGGCGTGGCTTTCCTTCCACTCCAGATCGGCACACCCCGGCAGCGCGCGGATATGGGCCAGCACCGCATCTATCCCTGCGCGTGATCCGGCAATGGTGCCGTTGATCCCCTCTTGCGCCAGCAGGAGCGAGCCGCGCACGCCTTGCGCAGCGCATAGATCCGCCAGCGGCCCACGCAGGGCGGCCGGATCGGGAAAGCGGGTAAAATGATACAGTGCGGCAATGGTCAGCATCCGCGCGGCATAAGACAAGCCTTGGCCCGGATCAAGCGTCAGGATGCCGCTGCGGCCGACCGGTGATTGACAGCGCGCGGTCAATCCCTACCACTGAGGCAATCGCAAACCGGAGGCCCCCATGCGCCCAGCAACCGACGCCCTGATCGTGATCGACGTGCAGAACGACTTCTGCCCCGGCGGTGCTTTGGCCGTAAGCGATGGTGATGCGATCCTGTCCGGTGTGAACGCGCTGATGGCAGAGTTCGGCGCGGTGGTTCTGACGCAGGACTGGCATCCCGCCGATCACGCCTCGTTTGCCGCCAACCATCCCGGTGCCGCGCCGTTCAGCATGACCGAAATGCCCTATGGCCCGCAGGTGCTGTGGCCCACCCATTGCGTACAGGGCAGCGCCGGGGCCGACTTTCACCCCGCGATTGACACCTCCCGCGCCGATCTGATCCTCCGCAAAGGCTTTCGCCCCGCTATCGACAGCTATTCCGCGTTTTTCGAGAATGACCACAACACGCAGACCGGGCTGGACGGCTATCTGCGCGACCGGGGCATCTCGAAACTGGTGCTGGCGGGGCTGGCAACCGACTATTGCGTCGCCTATTCCGCGCTGGATGCGGCACGGCTGGGCTATGAGGTGACCGTGCGGATGGACCTGAGCCGCGCCATCGACATGGACGGCAGTCTTGCCGCGATGCAGGCCAGAATGGACGCGGCGGGCATCCGGCTGCAGGGCTGATCCCCGCCGACAGAACTGGACAGCGCCCTGCGCAGTTGATTTAACGGCCCAAACGCCGCGCAGGAGCCGCAGATGGTCGATATTGCAACCCGGGTCTACAATCACAAGTGGAAGGTTGACACGATCGTCCACTCGCTTCTGGACACCGACTTTTACAAACTGCTGATGTGTCAGTCGGTCTATCGCAACAAGCCCGACACCACCGTAACTTTCAGCCTGATCAACCGTACCAAAAGCATCCGGCTGGCCGAACTGATCGACGAAGGCGAATTGCGCGAGCAGTTGGATCATATCCGCACCCTGCGCCTGTCGCGCGGCGAAAGCACCTTTTTGCGCGGCAACACGTTCTATGGCAAACGCCAGATGTTCCGCCCCGATTTCATGGAGTGGTTCGAGGGGCTGCAACTGCCACCCTATCATCTGGAAAAGCATGACGGCCAGTATGAGCTGACGTTCGAGGGCAAATGGCCCGAGGTGATGATGTGGGAAATCCCCGCACTGGCCGTGCTGATGGAACTGCGCTCGCGTGCCGTGCTGCGCACCATGGGCCGGTTCGAGTTGCAGGTGCTTTACGCCCGCGCCATGACCAAGCTGTGGGAAAAGATCGAGAAGCTGCGCCAGATCGACGGGCTGAAGCTGGCCGATTTCGGTACCCGCCGCCGCCACTCCTTCCTGTGGCAGGACTGGGCGGTGCAGGCCCTGCTCGAAGGCATGGAGGGCAAGTTCATCGGCACCTCCAACTGCCTGATCGCCATGAGGCGTGAGGTCGAGGCGATCGGCACCAATGCGCACGAGTTGCCGATGGTCTATTCCGCCCTGACCAACTCTGACGCGGAACTGGCGCAGGCGCCCTATCAGGTGCTGGCCGACTGGCACGAAGAGCATGACGGCAATCTGCGCATCATGCTGCCCGACACTTATGGCACCGAGGGTTTCCTCGCCCGCGCGCCGGAATGGCTGGCGAAATGGACCGGCATCCGGATCGACTCGGGCGATCCGGCGACCGGGGCGGAAACCGCGATCCGTTGGTGGCGGGCGCGCGGCGAAGATCCGCGCGAAAAGCTGGTGATCTTTTCCGACGGCCTTGACGTCGACAAGATCGCCGAGCTGCACGGGCAATTCGCGGGCCGGGTCAAGGTGTCGTTCGGCTGGGGCACCATGCTGACCAATGACTTTCGCGGCCTTGCCCCAAATGACGGGCTGGCCCCGTTCAGCGTGGTCTGCAAGGCGATTGCCGCCAATGGCCGGCCTACGGTCAAGCTGTCAGATAACCCGAACAAGGCTATGGGCCCTGTCGATGAAATCGCCCGCTACAAACGGGTGTTTCAGGTCGGCAAACAGGCCGCGATGGACGTGGTGGTCTGACGCACAGCCACCGCTCAGGACAGCGCTCTCAACGCCATAAAGATCAGGGAAGACATCATTGCCGCCATGGGCACCGTGATTACCCAGGCCGCGCCGATGGTCAGGAAATGGGCCCGCCGCACCAGCTTGCGCCGACCACGCTCTTCGGGGGCGACCGGCTTGCCCTTTTCGATCCCCAGCAGCCGCGCTTTGCGTTCGGCATGCCATTCACGGTAGAAGCCGACGCCGAACACCGCCCCAACCGCAATATGGGTCGAACTCACCGGCAGACCCAAAGCACTGGCGACAATCACCGTGATCGCGGCGGACAGGGCCACGCAATAGGCCCGCATCGGGTTCAGCTTGGTGATCTCACCCCCTACCATGCGAATCAGCTTGGGCCCGAACAGCACCAGACCAAAGGAAATGCCGGCCGCGCCGATGATCATCACCCACAGCGGAATCGTCACCTGCCCCCCGGCCCCGCCATCCTGCACCGCATGGGCAATCGCGGCCAAAGGTCCGACCGCATTGGCCACATCATTGGCCCCATGCGCAAAAGACAGCAGCGCCGCAGACACCACCAGCGGGATTCCGAACAGCTTTTTGAGCGATTTCTTGCGGTTCTCCAGCCCGTCAGACTGCCGCCGCACCATCGGTCGCGTGGCAATCATCGTCAAAACCCCGATCCCCAGCCCCAGCAAAAGGCCGGTCATCAGGCTGATATCAATCATCCGTTTCAGCCCCTTCAGCGCCAGATAGGCCGAAAACGCCCCCGCCATCACCCCGATCAGCACCGGCACCCACTTTCGCGCCGCGCCGATCTTGTCCGGCACATCGTTGATGAATGCCTTGATAAAGGCCAGAAACAGGGCGGCGATCATCCCGCCCAACAGCGGCGAGATCACCCAGCTGGCCGCGATCTGCCCCATCGTCGGCCAGTTCACCGCGCCAAAGCCTGCGGCTGTGATCCCCGCCCCCATCACACCGCCCACAATCGAGTGGGTGGTCGACACCGGCGCGCCCACCCAGGTCGCCAGATTCAGCCACAAGGCCGCCGCCAGCAGCGACGACATCATTGCCCAGATGAAAATGTCGGGGTCCGCCACAGCCTCGGGTGATACGATTCCGCCCGAGATGGTAGACACCACATCACCCCCGGCAATCAGAGCGCCCGCCGTCTCGAACACCGCCGCGATGATCAGCGCGCCGCCCATGGTCAGCGCATTGGCCCCGACCGCTGGCCCCATGTTGTTGGCCACATCATTGGCCCCGATGTTAAGCGCCATATAGGCCCCGAACGCCGCAGCCGTCACCAGAATGACGGTCGAAGACGACCCACCCGCCAGAACAATCGCCGCAACAGCGCAGGTCAGAATGAACAGAATGCCCAGACTCAGCGCGATCATCGGACGGCTCACATAGAGCAGGGCCTGCTCCAGCTGCACGATACGGCGCAGATCCTTGTCCAGTGTCTTCCACTGGTTGATCGGCGGGGTCGGCTGATCCGTCATGTCATACGCCTGTCACCTGAGCGTTGCGCTGTCGTTACAATCGCGCTGACTAACCGTTCACAATCAGAGTGACAACCGATTCCCCCTAAGCGAGACAGCGACGGGCAAACATCAGCGCGCGTGCAATATGGCTGGCATGCACCGGATCGCCCGGCGGCAGGCGGGGGGCGGACCACCCCACCGAGGCCAGCGTGCGCGCCAGCGTAAAGGCATCGACCTGCCCGGCATCGGACAGCCCATACCCTTCACACAGCGCCGCACGGATATCGGCATAGCCCGGCTCATACAGGTTCTGTGACAACACCGTGCCCAGATCATAAATCCGGTAGCCAAACCCGGAGTCATCAAAGTCGATCAACGATAGTGAATGATCATTCACAAGGATGTTTTCCCGCAGTACATCGGCATGGATCAATCCCAGATCCCCGCTCTGCCCCGCCAGCTGCGATGCCAACCACGCCCGCGCATCGGCCAGCACACCCGCCTCTGTCGCCGTTAATGCCGGATGCTCCCAGAACCGGCCCCAGAACGGCGCGTCGCCCACCAGCCCATCATGATCCCAGCGGGGGCGGGTGAACCAGCCGGGCAGGCTCAGCCCATCCGTCGCCTTGTGCACGCGCGCCAGAAGCTGCCCCAGCGCATGATGCTGCTGCGCCTGATCCGCGACCGTCCCGCCCAGCGGCACACCGGCCTCACCCAGCGGCACACCCTCGACCCACTCCACGACCGAGGCCATGCGCCCGCCCGACAGCACCGCGAGAGACCCACCCTCCGGCAGCGGCACAGCCGCAGGCACCGGCAGCCCCAGCCGCGCCAGCTCTGCGCACCACCACAGCTCCGACCGGATCGCTTCCGCCGACTGATAGCCGCGCCGATGCAGCCGCAACGCGGCGCGGCGCCCACCCAGCGAAATCTCGTAAACCGCGTTTTCGCGCAGCCGCAGCGGGCGCAGGATGACCCCGCCCCAGCGGCACGCCGCGTCCTCCGCCTCGGTCATGCCGCGTCCAGCGCGGCCTGCAGCGCATCGGCCAGCAGGTCCGCCTCCGCGCGGCCAAACACCATCGGCGGGCGGATCTTCAGTGTCGCCCCGCCGCGCCCGATCCGGTTCAACAGGAACCCGCGCGCCACCATGTCCTCGACCAGATCAGCGGCAAAATCCCCCGCGCCGTCGCCGCCAAACTCCAGCCCGAAGAACATCCCCACACCGCGCACATTCACGATCCGCCCATGGCGCAGCGCCCGCATCCGCTCCAGCAGATAGGCCGAGGTTGCGGCCGCCTGCGCCTGCAACCCTTCGTCCTCGATCACATCCAATGTGGCCAGACAGGCCGCCGCCGACACCGGATTGCCGCCAAAGGTATTGAAATAGCCAAACGCCTCCCGAAACGCCGCCATCACATCGGGCCGCGCCAGACACGCCGCCACCGGATGCCCGTTCGCCATCGGCTTGCCGACCGTCACCACATCCGGCGCAAAACCCAGCCAGTCATGCCCCCAGAAATGGCTGCCCACCCGACCAAACCCCGGCTGCACCTCATCACACAGGATCAAGCCGCCGGCGCGGCGCACCACCGCCACCGTGGGGTCCAGAAACCCCGGCCCGACCGCAGGCAGGCCCTCATTGGCAAACACCGGGCACAGCATCAGCCCGGAAAAGCCAAACCCCGCCGCCTCCAGCTCGTCAATAGCGCGCGCCACATGCGCTGCAAACGCCGCAGGCTGTGCCTCAGCACTGCCACCCAAAGGCGCAAGCGTTTCCGGCGATGGCACCAGCCGCACATGCGGCGCACGCCCCCCGATCGGCGGCCGCCGGGTGGAAAGCTGGCTCACCGCTGCCGTATTCCCGTGATAGGTGTTGTCGGTCGCAATGATCCCGGTCTTGCCGGTCGCCGCCTGTGCCATCCGCAAGGCCAGATCATTCGCCTCCGACCCGGTACACACCATGATCGCCTGCGAAATCCCATGCCCCAGCGTGGCCGTCAGCCGTTCGATGTAATCCAGCACCAGATCATGATGATAGCGGGTGTGGGTGTTCAGCACCGCCGCCTGAGCCGCAATCGCCTCGACCACGCGCGGATGACAATGGCCGACATGGGCCACGTTGTTGTAGCAATCCAGATAGCGCTTGCCCGCCGCATCCCACAGGCACACCCCCTGCCCGCGCACAATATGCACCGGGTTGCGATAAAAGGTTGGCACATTCGGCCCCATCAGCCGGGCCCGCCGGGCTTCAAAGGTCTCAGCCATCCTCACCCTCCACCCGGCCGCGGCCGGCCTTTACGTCGCCGCGCACCGCCTTGGCCTTCAGCCGCCGCAGGGTGCTGCCATAGGTCGGCTTGGTTGCCACCCGCCGCTTGGGTGCCACCAGCGCCGCCTTGATCATCTCCACCAGCCGCTCGCGTGCCAGCTCGCGGTTGCGGGTCTGGCTGCGCGTCTCCTCAGCCCGGATCACAATCGCCCCATCCAGCGTCCAGCGCCGCCCGGCCAGCTTTTTCAGCCGCGCCTTGACCGGGCCCGACAGATGCGGCGAGCGCTCAGCCTCGAACCGCAGCTCCACCGCCGTCTCGACCTTGTTGACATTCTGCCCCCCCGGCCCTTGCGACCGGGTAAAGCTCTCGCTCAGCTCCCAATCGGCCAGCGATACTGTATCTGTGATCCTCAACATGCCCGTACCATAGCAAAGGCCCGCTGCAGCGAAAGCCCGATCATTTTCTGTCTGAAAATATCCCCGCCGGAGGCGCACATCGAGGCGGCGCGCAGGCACCAACGAGATATAAAGCGTGTGCGCTCTGCACGCTCAATTTGACACCGCTGAAACACGTGCAACTGCGTCAAAACGAGAAAGGATCGCCGGTGTGCGGCGACCCTTTCCGAGTTCAAGGAGATGGGCCAGTTAGGTAACCTGTCCCAATCAAAGGTTCGTTGACTAAGGGGTTGCCCCTAGAAAACACCCCCCATGACTGTCCCGACACGTATCTCCAATATCACTCTAGACACTGGATCACCTCCTTTCAAATGTGTTGCCGATAGGGGTAGCCTGACACAGATTTTGTGCCTGTCAAACCCTTTTACGCAATCGGTGCGTTCATTTTTCTGACAATGAGGCGGAAAGGCAAAAGTGCCGCCAAAGCGAGCAAAAGCTTTACCCCCCAGTCGGCAACGGCCATTGACACCCACAGCGGTGCCGCAGGGCCAAGACCCAACAGCGGCAGAACCTCATTGGCCCAGGATACGTCATTGCCCGGTTCCAGTCCGGCCAGCGGAGTCGAGAAGGCAATCGAAAAGAACAGCGCCGTGTCGAGCGACGACCCGATCAGCGTCGACACCAGTGGCGCGCGCCACCATACACCACCACGAAAGCGGTCAAACACCGCCACGTCCAGCAGCTGCGCGGTCAGAAACGCCACCCCCGAGCCGATGGCAATCCGCCAGGTCACCAGCGGGCCAAACTCGCCCATGATCTGCGTGCCGATCAGCGAACAGGCGACCCCGACGGCAAAGCCCACAAACACCACCCGCCGCGCGGCCTGTGCGCCATACAGCCGGTTGGTCAGGTCTGTCACCAGAAAGGCAAGCGGATAGGTAAAGGCACCCCAGGTCAGCCATTGGCCGAACAGAAACTGCACCAGAATATTAGAGGCCACGACAGTCGCGGCCATGGCAAAAATGCCAGGCAGAAGTTTTTGCATCATGTGATCCGTTTTTTATGCAAGGTCGCGGAGACTTGCCCCCCGATGGAATAGGGACGTGCTGCCCTAATGCAGCCCGCAAGGCCTGTCAATCCGCCAGCCGGTATTCCACAATCTCGGTGCGCAGGAGCGACAGGAAGTTGTCATCCGAAACCATCGTCAGCCGGATCGCCCCACTGTCGTCTCGCCAGACCGACATCCCCTCCAGGTTGCCATGCTGCCCGGTCGATGTCTGCAGATCCACCCGCGGGTCGGTCAGGCCCTTTGCCGCCACCCGGAACGACCGCACCCGGCTGGCAAAGCCGGCAATACCGTGAAACGACCGCTCCAGCACATACAGCCGCCCGTCCGGCCCGAAATCAGCCGACACCGGCAAGAAGCCACCCTCGCGCGGCAGATCAAACGGCTGCGTCCATTTCCCCGCCGCAAAGCGCCAGACCGGAAAATCCCGTCCTTCGATGTTTGGCTTTTGCCCGGTCAGCAGCCGGATCGGTTTGGCATAGGTCACTTCTTCGGGAATGGTGTAGAGCACCCCCTGCGCGTCAATCGCCAGCGACTCCAGCGACGCATTATGCGGAAACCGTGCAAATTCGGGCGGGGTCGGCAGGTTTTCGGCCTGACCATGAATGTCACGGTAGCGCAGCACGCGTGTAACGCCCTCGAACGAGACATAGGTGGTCCCGTCCGCCGCCACGGCAATGCCCTCGCTGTCATTGCGTCCGGGGGCGAGCGGGGTGTCGGTGTTCGACTTCAACCGCGTCACCGGACCCGCCTCCACCGCCGCGATTATTCCCTCCGCCGTCCGGCGCAGTTGCCCCTGCACAAAAGCCCCGCGATCATTCAGCGCGATAAAACGGCTGCCATCCGCCGACAGGTCAATCGCCGAAAAGCCGCCAAAGCGTGCATCGGTCATCGACCAGCGAAATGCCCCGAGAAACCCCGGGGGCGGGTTGGGGTCAGCGCTTCCTTGCAGCCCGAGGGCAACCACCAGCGCCGCCGCGATTACCGCGAGGCGAGAACGTCTTGGCATTGATTGGGCAGATCCGCCATGGTGAACTGGCGCGGATGGCGCGCGCGCGGCACATCCGGGTCAACAGGTTTTTTCGTCGTGCTCTTGGGCGGATTCAGATAGTCGGTCACCCACCAGTTCAGCGTCTCGTCACAGCCGTTGCCGCCCTTTGACAGCTCGTTCACAGTCGGGGTCTGGGTTTCGCACAGCCGCGCGCCCTTGGGGCATTTCAGCCGCACATGGAAATGGGTGTCATGCCCCGCCACCGGGCGGATCTTTTGCAGCCATTTGGTGTCGGCGCGCTTTGCCGTCTTGCACATCTCGATCTTGACGGCCGCCGCGACAAAGATCCGGTCCACGCGCGGGTCGAGCGCTGCCGCCCGCATCACCGCCTGATGGCGCGCCGTCCAGTTCCGGGTCACCGATTTCTGGTTGGCCGAGCGCACCGGGATCGACGAGATGTTTTCGCGCTCGCGCCGGGTCAGGTTCAGCCGGTCAGGCGGCAATTGCCAGATATCCGCATCCAGCCCGATCTGATGGCTGGCGTGGCCGCTGGTCATCGGCCCACCGCGTGGCTGGCTGATGTCACCGATATACAGCCCCGCCCAGCCAATCTGCTGTGCTGTCCGGCTCAGATCAACCAGAAAATTGATCATCTCCGGGTGGCCGAAATTCCGGCCCCGCGACAGACGCATCGCCTGCCAGCTTGGCCCGGTTTCCGGCAATTCCACCAACCCAGCCGCACAGCCCTTGGCATAAGACCCCACCGGCATCGGCTTTTGCTGGCTGGGGGCGGCATGCGCGCCAAACAACTGATTGGCCAGCTGCTGCGCCTGCGCCATGCCCGGCAAGCACAAGGCCGCCGCCAGTATCAGGGGTCGGATCATGCGTACTCTCCCTCCGGTTTCACCCAGAATAGCAGGAACAACCCGATCAGGAACAGCACGATCAACGGGGTCACGCCAAGTTGTTGGCTGCCGGTCAGATCGGTCACCACCCCGATCGACAAAGGCGCAATAAACGACGTGGCCTTGCCCGCCAGCGCATACAATCCGAACGCTTCGGTCATCCGCCCCGGCTCTGCCTGCCGCACCATCATCGTGCGGCTCGACGATTGCAGCGACCCGCCGCCCGCGCCGATCAGCGCGCCAAGGATATAAAACCCCACATCGGGCAAGATGCTGTCCGGCCCGACCGGCACCCCAAGCACGCTGTCCCGGCTGACAAACACCACCGCAACCGCGACCAGAGTCAGCACCACCACGTTCAGGATGATGACCGGCTTTGGCCCCATCCGGCTGTCCATCTCGCCGCCGAGCCACGCAAAGATCGCCCCGGTCAGCGCGGCGATTATGCCGAAAATCCCCACATTGGTCACCGACCAGCCCAGCACCCCCGCCGCATAGATACCGCCAAACACATACATGCCGTTCAGCGCATCGCGGTAAAACATCGACGCGCCCAGATAGGCAAACAGGCTGCGCTGCCGTGGCAGACGCGCCAGCGTCGATTTCAGCTCCGGCCAGGCGGCGCGCAAGGCTTGCCGGATGCCCATCGCATCCGGTTTGCGCGGCTCCTTCACCCATAGGAAAAACGGGATCATGAACACCGCATACCAGATCGCCACCAGCGGCCCGACCGACCGCGTGCCTTCGCGCGTCTCCGGGTCCAGTCCGAAGATCGGCGATATGCCCAGTAAGGTCCGCCCGGACGCACCTTCGGCCAGCAACAACAACATGATGATCAGCGCGACAATCCCGCCCAGGTAGCCAAAGGCCCAGCCATTGCCCGACACCCGGCCCAGATCCGCGCGCGGGCAAAGGTCAGGCAGCATGGCATTGGTGAAGGTTGTGGCAAACTCCATCCCGATCAGGCCGATGCAAAAGAACAGCATCACGAACCAGACATTGAAATCAGCAGGTGCGGAAAACCACAGCATCCACGCGCCAAGCACATAGAGCGCGGAAAACAGCCAGATGAACACCATCCGCCCGCCTGACTTGTCGGCCACCGCCCCCAGCAGCGGCGACAGTACTGCAATGATCAGCCCCGCCGTGCCGATCCCATAGCCCCAGATCGCCTGCGCGGCCGATCCATCACCGATCACCGACACCACATAGGGCCCGAAAATGAAGGTCAGCAATAAGGTGTTGTAGGGCTGACTGGCCCAATCAAAAAAGTACCAGCCCCAGATCCGTTTGCTTGCCGCCGTCATTTCAGTCCCCCGCTGGCCCTTGTGGGCTTTGGCGGGATCAAGCCCGAAAAGGATGACGGGCGCAAGACGGGCCTGTGGCCGGGGCGGGGGCTATTGCATCGGCGGCCAGGGCCGCTGCGCATCCGCCGCAACCCAGGCGGTCACCCAGTCCGGCAGGGCCGGGCTTTCGGGCGACAGCCCGAACGCCCGCGCCATCTCGGCCGGGGGCACAATGCCGCCCTTGCCGCGCTCGCCTGCCCCGGTCACCGCTGACCGGATCAGGATATGCGAGGTGCACTCGCCACGCCGCCACATCGACTGCTCGATATACAGGAACCGCGCGTCCCAACCGATGATCCGCGTCCGCATCTCCAGCCGGTGAAACATCTTGACCCGCTTGCGATAGCGCGTGGTGTTGCCCGCCACCGCCAGCCCCCAGCCGCGCGCCTTCAGCACCTTGTGCAGCCCCATCCGCTGCCCCAGCGGAATCCGCCCCAGATCATACAGCGTCAGCGTGCGGCCATTGTTCAGCTCCATCCACGGGTCGATATCCCAGGGCCAGCAGATGTGATGGCTGACATGCGTGTCAAAAAGCCCCAGCTTTGGCGCGTTGCGGAATTTGAACAATTCCTTGAACATTCGGGCATAAGGGTACATGCGCGGCCTATCGGTTTCGAACCCCTCTCCCCTGCCCCGCCCTTACCCGAACGTCAAGTCAGACGCAGCGGAAGGCGGTTGCCCTTTGGGGGGCCGGTTGATACCACTGCCACAACAGCTTGTGCCAACCTGCGGCACCACCACATCCATGGCTTCTGGAGGCCCCGAATGACCTCGGTTCTGCAAATCCTGCTGCTGATCCTCGACATCGTGCAATGGATCATCATCGCCCATATCATCATGAGCTGGCTGATCAATTTTCAGGTGCTCAACCTGCGCCAGCCGCTTGTGGCCCAGATCTGGGATGGCATCAATCGCCTGCTGGACCCGGTGTATTCCCGCGTCCGCTCGGTGCTGCCCAATCTCGGCGGGCTGGATCTGGCGCCGCTGGTGGTTCTGCTCGGGGTCTACGCGCTGCGCATCATTCTGATCAACAACGCCGCCCTGTTCCTCTGAAAGCCGCCCGCGTTTCATGCACGACCCCCACCAGCTCTTGCAGCAGATCTTCGGCTTTCCCGGCTTTCGCCCGGGACAGGAAGAGATTGTGCAAGCCGTGCTGGCGGGCCGCAACACGCTTGCCATCATGCCCACGGGAGGCGGCAAGTCGCTGTGCTTTCAGCTGCCCGCGCTGTGCCGGGAGGGCATCACCGTCGTCATCTCGCCGCTGATTGCGCTGATGCGCGATCAGGTCCGCGCGCTGAAGGCGGCGGGGGTGGAGGCCGGGGCGCTGACCTCGGGCAACACCGATCAGGAAACCGAGGATGTGTTTGCCGCGATTGACGATGGCCGGTTGAAACTTCTTTACATGGCGCCCGAGCGCCTCGCCTCCGGTGGCGCAATGGGGCTGTTGCGCCGCGCCAATGTCACGATGATTGCCGTGGATGAGGCGCATTGCGTGTCGCAATGGGGCCACGACTTCCGCCCCGATTACCTGCGTATCGGCGAACTGCGCCGCGCGCTCAACGTGCCACTGGCGGCCTTTACCGCCACCGCGGATGAGGAAACCCGCGCCGAGATTGTCACCCGGCTGTTCGATGGCACCCAGCCCGAAACCTTTCTGCGCGGCTTTGACCGCCCCAACATCCACCTTGCCTTTGCGGTCAAGGACAAACCCCGCGACCAGATCCTGCGCTTTGCCGCTGCCCGCAAGGGCCAGTCCGGCATCGTCTACACCGCCTCCCGCGCCCGGACCGAGGTGCTGGCCCAAGCCCTGCGCGAAGCCGGTCATTCCGCCTGCCACTACCACGGCGGGATGGAGGCGGAGGAGCGCAGGCGGGTGGAAATCCGTTTTCAGCAAGAAGACGGGTTGATCGTCGTCGCCACCATCGCCTTTGGCATGGGCATCGACAAACCCGATATCCGCTGGGTCGCCCATGCCGATCTGCCGAAGTCGATCGAGGGCTATTATCAGGAAATCGGTCGCGCCGGGCGCGATGGTGCCGCCGCCGAAACCCTCACCCTCTATGGCCCCGACGATATCCGCCTGCGCCGCACCCAGATTGACGAAGGCGCCGCCCCCCCCGACCGCAAGGCCGCCGACCATGGCCGGCTCAACGCCCTGCTCGGGCTGGCCGAGGCGACAGCCTGCCGCCGTCAGGTGCTGCTGGGCTATTTTGGCGAAACCTCCACTCCTTGCGGCAATTGTGACCTCTGCGACCGTCCGGTGGAGGTGTTTGATGCCACCGAATCCGTGCGCAAGGCGCTGTCCGCCATCCTGCGCACCGGCGAATGGTTCGGCGCGGGCCATCTGATCGACATCCTGACCGGCAATGCCACCGCCAAGGTCCGCGAAAAGGGCCATGATCAGCTGCCCACCTTTGCCGTGGGTCGCGACCTGACCAAACCGGCCTGGGGGGCCGTGTTCCGCCAGATGATGGGCCGCGATCTGGTGCGCCCCGACCCCGACCGCTTTGGCGCGCTGAGGATGACCGAGGCGGCCCGCCCGATCCTGCGCGGCGAGGCGAGCATTTCGCTGCGCCGCGATACCATCACCTCGGCCATCCCGCGCGTGGCCGTCAAGACCTTGGTTTCGGACGAAGATGCGCCGCTGTTGTCCGCGCTCAAAGCCAAACGCCGCGCGCTGGCCGAGGCGCAGGGCGTCCCCGCCTACGTCGTCTTCCCCGACCGCACCCTGATCGAGATGGCCGAACGCAAGCCCGCCACGCTGGATGACATGGCAGGCGTCACCGGGGTTGGTGCGAAAAAGCTGGAAAGCTATGGCGCGGCCTTTCTTGCCGTCATCAATGGCGCGGCAGAGTCGCTGCACCCCGCCCGCCAACGCCTTGCGGGCAGGCCCTCCGGCCCGATCTACGACCGTCTGGCCGAGGTGCAGCTGACGCTGTTGCGCGGTGAGGATGGCACCGGCAAACCGCTCAGCCTGTCGCCCGGCATCCTGCGCCGCATCGCCGAAGCACGCCCCTCCACCCTCTCCGATCTCGACCGGGTGGGGGAGCTTGGCCCGGCAAAGATTGAGCGTTTTGGCACAGCCTTTCTCGACGTTCTGCGCGACGCCTGACCCCATAGGGGTTTACACCACCGCACCACACCATATCTTGTGGGTCCAAGGAAAGGGCCTGCCATGCTGACCGTGATCTCCCCCGCCAAAAAGCTCAAAGAAGTGCCGCAGGCCCTGCCCGACGGCCATCAGATGACCGAGCCGGAGTTTGCGGCGGAGGCCCTTGAGCTGGCCACCCTTGCCCGCGCGCTGTCGGTCGATCAGCTGCGCAAACTCAGCCACATTTCCGAGCCGCTGGCCCGGCTGAACCGCGACCGCTTTGCCGCGTTCAGTGCCACGCCCGCGCCCGGCACGATCTATCCGGCGGTGCAGTGCTTTGCAGGCGACACCTATCAGGGGCTGGAAGTGCGCACGATGCCCGCCCCCCCACTGGACTGGGCCGCCGGGCACCTGCGCATCCTGTCGGGTCTCTATGGCCTCTTGCGACCGTTTGATGCCATTCAAGCCTATCGGCTGGAAATGGGCAGCCGCCTTGCCAACCCGAAAGGCGCCGATCTGTACGCCTTCTGGGGCGACCGCATCGCCCAAGCACTCAACACCCTTGCCGCCGAACAGAATGCCACCGCGCTGATCAACTGCGCCTCGGTCGAGTATTTCAGCGCGGTCGACAGCACTGCCCTGCGCCTGCCGGTGATCACCCCCGTCTTTCTCGAAGAGCGCGACGGGCAGGCCAAGACCGTCAGCTTGTGGGCCAAGCGGGCCCGTGGGGCGATGGCACGCTATATCTGCGTACATCAGATCACCAGCCCCGCCGACCTGCGCGGTTTCACTACTGGAGGTTACAGCCACCGCGCCGACTTGTCTGCCAACGGCCAGATGGTGTTTCTGCGACCCGCCCCGGCACAACAAGCTGCCTAGGCCGCAATACCCACGGGCCGTGCCTCGTCTGGGCAAAACGCCTCCATCACCTCCAGAATCGTGGACTTGCGCAGAGGTTTGGTTAGATACCTGTCCAGCCCTGCCGCCAGTATATCGGTGCTGTCCCCATCCATGGCATGGGCGGTCAGCGCCACGATCGGCACATGGCTGCGGCCATCCTCGATCAGGCGTATCGCACGTGCCGCCTCACGCCCGTCCATTTCGGGCATCGAAATATCCATGAAAATCAGATCCGGCTTCCAGCTCTGATACAACTCCACCGCTTCCCGCCCGTTGCTGGCGAATTTCAGGTCGATGTCGATATCCTTGACCATCTTGGCAAACACCAGCTGGTTGGTGCGGTTGTCTTCGGCCGCAAGCACCCGCATCTGACGGCGCCCGCTGACCGGCACCGGCGGGCTCGCCACAGCGACCGCCCCGGCCCCCGGCACGCACACGGACAGAGCCTGCAGATGACGATACAGATCCGACCGAAGCAACGGCTTTTGCAAAATCGCCGTCAGATCCGCATCGCCCCCGGCCTCGCGCGCGGCACAGGGATGCGACGATAGCATGATCAGCGGCATACGGTGCCCCGCCGCGCGGATCTGCCGCGCCAACGCCAGCCCGTCCATCTCGGGCATGTCGTGGTCGGTCAACACCACGTCAAATCCGCCATCCCGCGCCAGCGTCGCCAGCGCCTCGGACCCCGAGCGGCACAGCGTGACGGCGATGCCGTGCGGGGTCAGCTGACGTTCCAGAATGGTGCGGTTCAGGAACTGGTCATCCACCACCAGCGCCCGCCGCAGCATGATCGGCAACCGCGACTCGGGCGTGTCGTCCGACACCGGCAGACGGATCCTGAACCCAAAGCACGCGCCTTTGCCCTGCTCGCTGTCGACCCAGATCGTCCCCTCCATCCGCTCGATCAGGCGGCGGGTGATGGCAAGGCCCAGACCAGTACCCTCAAACTTGCGGTTCTGCTGATCTTCGACCTGATTGAACTCGCCAAAGATATGCTCAACATTGGCCGCAGAAATCCCGATCCCGGTATCCTCGACCGTGACATGCAGTTGCTGGCTGCCCTCTGCCTCTTCCGGGCCGACCACCCGCACCAGCACATGCCCCTGATCGCTGAATTTGACCGCATTGCCGATCAGATTGGTCAGCACCTGCCGGATCCGCCCCGGATCACCTACAAAGCGGGTCGGCAGGAACATGTCGTAATCAATCATGAGGTCAAGCCCCTTGGCCCGTGCGCGGGGCTGCAGCAGCATTGTCACCTCATGGATTGTGCGTTCCAGATCAAAAGGTTCGGGGTACAGGGTAAGCCGCTCAGCCTCGATCTTGGAATAGTCCAGAATGTCGTTGATGATCACCAGAAGCGCCTCACCCGATGAACGGATGGTTTCGGCAAACAGCCGTTGCTCTTCCGAAAGCTGCGTGTCGCACAGCAGCTCGGCCATGCCCACCACGCCATTCATCGGGGTGCGGATCTCATGGCTCATGTTGGCCAAAAACGCCGATTTCGCCCGGTTTGCCGCCTCGGCCTGCAAGCGCGCGGCCTCCAGCGCCGCCTGCTGCTCTTTCCAATCGGTGATATCGACCCGAAGACCGACGCGGCCGCCATCGGGCGTGCTCTGTTCCAGCACGCGCAGCCAGCGGCCGTTGCCGTATCGTTCTTCATGGATCGACGACGGTGCCCGGTGCGCCGCCATCCGTTCCGACATCCATTCCGCCTCACGCCCCACTGCCTCGGCATATTTTCCACGCGCAAGTCCGTGGCGCAGAATATCTTCAAACGTGACGCCGGGGCGCAGAATTTCCGCGCTTTCAGCGTGAAGGTCACGGTAACGTTGATTGCAGGTCAAGAGCCTGTCCTCCCTGTCAAAAAGCACAAATCCATCTGGTATCGCCTCAATCGCGGCCCAGATCCGCATCTGTTCAGTGATGTCGACCGCAAGGGTGACCAGATCGCCGTCGCGGGCACGACGATCCATCAGGCGCAGATAATTGCCGTTGGTCATCTGTACGACCACCGGTTCAATTCCCTCCGCCTCCAGCCGCGCCAGCATCCGCGCGACCCAATCCGCCACCGGCTCGCCTTCCAGCCGGACCAGCCCCTGTTCAGCCGCCAGCTGCAACATCGCGCCATAGCTGACCCCGGAGCTGGCCGCTTCCACCGCAAAGGCTGTCAGAAAGGCACTGTTCGCAGCCACCATCTGCAGGCCGGAATCAAACACCGCAAAGCCATCACGGATCGTGTCAATCGAATCCCACAGCCGCCGCTCGGCCATGACCGCCAGCGTATGCGCCTGCTCCAGCGCGGTAACGAATCGCGCATTTTGCCCTTTCAGCGCCTCGGCTTCCGACTGCGCCTCACGCACCACAGTACGCTGCACCACAATTTCATCCGACAGCACGCGGGCATGCACCGCCAGTTTTTCATTGGCAGCGAACAATTCCCGGCTTTTCTGTTCCAGCAAACGTTGAGCTGCCAACCGGGCGCGCCGTTCCTTTGCCAACCGTTCCGTCATGTCCATCGCGACCCGTTTCCCCGTTCCGCTTTCTGCCGCGGGGCCCAGACCGGACCATAACGGCATCAGAATGAACGGAGGATTAACATGACAATTCGTGTCATCGCCTGCAGGGCGCTTGCGCCGCACGGCCCGGCACATCATCATGCGCCTGTTCAGACAAGAGGTTTTGACATGCGGTTTTTTGCTCCGGTCCTTGCGGCGTCTCTGGTTTTCGCCCTGCCCTCCTTTGCGCAGGACCAGTCCTTTGTGCCGGAAAAACGCGCGGTGCTGGCGCAAGATACCGATCTGCCCGGCGGCGATGTCGCGCAACTTTTCGACACCACGCTGGAGGCCTGCGAGCGCGCCTGTCTGAGCAACACGCAATGCACGGCATTCACCTTCAACACCCGCAACGGATCGTGTTTTCCAAAGGCCAATCCCGGTGCAGCGGCCCCCTATCAGGGTGCTGTTTCGGCCCAGATCCTGCGCGCCGATCCCGGGTCTGAGGCCCGCGCCAGCACCCGCCGGGCCGAGCTGCGCTTTCTGTCTGATTCCGACCTGCGCGCCGCGCGCGATCAGGCCGAATCGCTGGGCCGGACCCATATGGCCAACGGCTTCCCCGCCGAGGCCCATGCGCAAGCCTCGTCCGAGGCCGAAGCGCGGGACGATCTGGCCGCTGCGGTCCGCTTTGCTGGCGCCGCGCTCAGCCTGCGCGACACGCCGGACGCCTGGCTTGAATACGCCCGCCTGTCGCTCAACGCCGCCAATCGCAACGCCTCCGGCCAGAGCGCACTGCGCGAACAGGCGCTGCAAGCCACCGTCAACGCCTATCTGCGCGCCGAAGCCGCCCCCCAACGCCACACAATCCTTGTCACCATGGGCGACGCGCTGGAGGTGACGGGCCGGGGCCGTGACACCGTGGGCGCGTTGCGCTTGGCGCAGTCGCTGCAACCGCGCGACGACACGGCCGCAGCGCTTGATACCGCCATCGGTAAATATGGCTTCCGCATCACCGACCACGAGGTGCAGGCCGATTCCCTGCGCCCGCGCATCTGCGCCAGCTTTTCCGAAGATCTGGTCAAGGCCGGGGTGGATTACGAAACCTTTGTCCAGCTACCGCAACCGGGCCTGACCGTCACCTCTGACGGCTATCGCAGCCTGTGTGTCGAGGGGCTGGCCCATGGAGCGCGCTATACCGTGACCTTCCGCGAGGGGTTGCCTGCCGCCGACGGGCAGGACATGGCGAAATCCGTCGCCATCACAGCCTATGTCCGCGACCGCAGCGCCGGGGTCCGCTTTCCGGGCCGCGCCTATGTGCTGCCAAAAGGCGACTCAGCCGCGATCCCGGTCGAAACCGTCAACACCGACAAGCTTGACCTGACCCTGTTCCGCGTCACCGACCGCAACCTCTTGCGCGCGTTTCAGAACGGCTATTTCAGCCAGCCGATTTCCAACTGGCAGGAAAACGACTTCAGCGGCGAAGTCGGCGCGCAGGTCTGGTCCGGCAACGCCACCGTGGGCCTTGACGTCAACCGCGACGTCACCACCCGCCTGCCACTGACCGAGGCGCTGCAGGGCCAGCCTGCAGGCGTCTACGCGCTCAAGGCCGCCATCCCGGGCGAAGACCCGTATGAGGTGCCCGCGGGCTGGCAATGGTTCGTAGTGTCCGATCTGGGCCTCACCACCATGTCGGGCGTGGACGGGCTGCATGTCTTTGTCCGCAGCCTTGGCACGGCGCAGGCCACGACCGGCGCAACGGTCGAACTTCTCTCGACCGCGAACGAAGTCCTTGCCACCGCCACCACCGATGCCATGGGCTATGCCCGTTTTGATGCAGGCCTCACCCGTGGCACCGCAGGCGCTGCTCCGGCCCTGATCGTGGCGCGCGATGGGGCTGACGACCTCTCCTTCTTGTCGCTCACCGACCCGGAGTTCGACCTGTCGGATCGCGGGGTTGAGGGGCGCGCGCCCGCCCCGCCGGTCGATGTCTTTCTGACCACCGATCGCGGGGCCTACCGCGCGGGTGAAACGGTCTACGCCACCGCACTTGCCCGCGACAGCACCGCTGCGGCCGTTCCCGGTCTGCCGCTCACCGCCCGGCTGAAGCGCCCTGACGGCGTCGAATACTCCCGCTCACTCGTCGAAGATGCCGGCGCGGGCGGCCATGTCTTTGCCCTGCCCATCGCCGGCACCGCCCAGCGCGGCGTCTGGCGGCTGGAGGTCCTGGCCGACCCCGATGCCGAGCCGCTGACCTCGCAGACCTTCCTTGTTGAGGATTTTCTACCCGAGCGCATCGACTTTGATCTGTCGCTTGCCGAGGGGGATCTGCGCCTTGGTGACACCCCTGACCTGACCATCAACGCCCGCTACCTCTTCGGTGCCCCCGGCGCTGACCTTGCCATCGAAGGCGAGGTGCTGTTGCGCGCCGCCAAAGAAATTGCGGGCTTCACCGGCTATGTCTTCGGCCCGCACGATGAACCCTTTGACGCCCGCATGGAATCTTTCGGCGGCGAGCGTACCGACGACTCCGGCGTGGCCACAATCTTCCCCGCCTTCCCCTCTGCCGACGCCCCGCAGCAACCGCTGGAGGCGCGGTTTACCGTCCGCGTTGCCGAAGGCTCGGGCCGCCCGGTGGAGCGTCAGCTCACCAAACTCCTGACCCCGACGACCCCGATGATCGGCGTCCGCCCGATGTTCGAAGACGTGGTGGCCGAAGGCACTGAGGCCCGGTTCAACCTGATCGGCCTTGGCCCTGACGGCAAACCCGCCGACATGGACGTGGAGTGGCAGGTCACCCGGATCGAGACCAATTACCAATGGTATCAAAGCTATGGCAGCTGGAACTGGGAGCCGGTGATCTCACGCAGCATCACCGCCGAGGGCAATGCCAAGCTGGGTGCGCAAGCAACGGAAATCAAAGCCCCCGTGCAATGGGGCGAATATGAGCTGCGGGTGAAAGCTGCCAATGGCGCCGTCACCTCCACCACCTTCTACGCCGGCTGGTACGCCCCCGCCGATGTGACCTCCACCCCCGACACGCTGGAATTGTCGCTCGACAAACCGGCCTACAAATCCGGCGACACCGCCACGCTGCGCATCGTGCCGCGTGCGGCGGGCACCGCGTTGGTCACCGTGCTGTCCAACCGCCTGATCGCCATGCAGGCGGTCGAGGTGACAGAAGGCGAAAACCTCATCACCCTGCCGGTCACCGATGACTGGGGCGCGGGCGTTTACGTCACCGCATCCGTCCTGCGCCCAATGGATGTGGCCGCCGGCCGCAACCCGGCCCGCGCGCTTGGCCTGACCCATGCTGCTGTTGATCCCGGAGCCCGCCAGCTGGAAGTGACGGTCGAGACGGTCATCGAAGCCGCCCCGCGCGGTCCGCTGGATGTGGCGATCAAGGTTGACGGCATCACCGAGGGCGAGGCCGCATGGGTCACCATCGCGGCGGTGGATCAGGGCATCCTGAACCTGACCGCCTTTACCCCGCCCGACCCCTCGGGCCATTACTTCGGCCAGCGCAAGCTGGGCATTGGCATCCGTGACGTTTATGGCCGGTTGATCGACGGGCTGAACGGCGCCACCGGCACCGTCCGCTCTGGCGGCGATGCGGGCGCGCAGGCCCGTCTGCAAGCCCCGCCGCCCACCGAAGAACTGGTCGCCTATTTCACCGGCCCGGTTCAGGTCGGTGCCAATGGCTATGCCCGCACCACATTCACCCTGCCCTCCTTCAACGGCAGCGTCAAAATCATGGCCGTGGCATGGTCTGCCAAAGCCGTGGGTCAGGCCAATGCCGACGTGTTGGTGCGTGATCCGGTCGTGGTCACCGCCAGCCTGCCCCGCTTCATGGCCCCCGGCGACAGCAGCCGGATGCTGCTGGAAATCGTCCACGCCACTGGCCCCTCGGGTCGCATGGGCCTTGACGTAACCGCCAGCGGCGTGACGCTTGGCGCGGTTCCCTCCGGCTTTGACCTCGGCGATCAGGCCAAAACCGTCTTTGCCGTGCCGGTCACGGCGCGGGACGCGGGCATCCAGACCATTACCGTCGCCCTCACCACCCCGGACGGCAAGCAACTGGTCAAAACCCTCACCCTGCCGGTGCAATCCAACGATCCCGAGGTTGCCCGCACCACCCGCATGACCCTTGCCCAAGGCCAGACCCTCACACTGGACGATACCATCTTCGCCGGTCTCGCCCCTGCCTCTGCCAAGGCCAGCATGGCCATCGGCCCCTTGGCCCGGATGGACGCACCCGGCCTCTTGGCCGCGCTCGACCGCTACCCCTATGGCTGCACCGAGCAGGTCACCTCCAAGGCCCTGCCGCTCTTGTACTTCGATCAGGTCGCGCAAGCGATGGAGCTGAAAGGGGCCGACAACATCCGCCTGCGCATCGAACAGGCGGTTGCCGAGATCCTGACCAATCAGGGCGCCGAGGGTGGCTTTGGCCTGTGGTCGCCAGGCAGCGGGGATCTGTGGCTTGATGCCTATGTCACCGACTTCCTCAGCCGCGCCCGGGCGCAGGGCCATGCGGTGCCTGACCTCGCCTTCCGCCGCGCGCTCGACAGCTTGCGGGCACAGGTCAACTACGCCCCCGACTTCGACGCCAATTCCAACGGCGGCGGCGAAGCCTTGGCCTATGCGCTCATGGTGCTTGCCCGCGAAGGCGCTGCCGCCATCGGCGATCTGCGCTATTATGCCGATGTCAAAGGCGACGATTTCCGCACCGCCCTCGCTCAGGCCCAGCTTGGCGCAGCCCTTGCCAGCTACGGCGACCAGCCCCGCGCCGACGCGATGTTCCGCCGCGCCGGTGCGCGGGTTCTCGCGCTGACCGCGACGGAAACGGAGCAGACCTTCCGTGCCGATTACGGCACCAACTTCCGCGACGCGGCCGCGATCCTCACCCTCGCGGTGGAATCCGGCACCGAAGCCATCAACCAGGAGGCGCTGACGATCCGCATCTCCGGCAATGCAGCCACCCTGTCCACGCAAGAAGCGACATGGGCGCTGATGGCGACCAACGCCCTGATCGACCGTCCGGGACTCGACGGCATCACCCTGAACGGCGCAGCCCTGAGCGGCCCGCTGGTCAAGGTGCTGACCGCAGACACCGGCCCGGTCGCGGTGCAGAACAGCGGTGCCGACACCCAGCTGACCCTCACCGCTTACGGCGTGCCGCTGGAGCCGGAACCCGCAGGCGGCAACGGCTATGCCATCACCCGCAGCTACTACACGCTGGAAGGGGAGCCTGCGACGCTTGACAGCATCCGCACCGGCGACCGGCTGGTGACGGTGCTGGAGGTGACCCCCTATGGCAAGGGGGAGGCGCGGCTGATGGTCTCTGACCCGCTGCCCGCCGGGTTCGAGATCGACAACCCCAACCTGATTTCCGGCGGTCAGGTGGCCAATCTGGAATGGCTGAACCTTGAAGCCAACGTGGCCCATAGCGAGTTCCGGCAAGACCGCTTCCTCACCGCGATCGACCGCACCAATGGCGATGCCTTCCGCCTGGGTTACATCGTCCGCGCCATCTCGCCGGGCGATTTTCACCACCCCGCCGCCTCGGTCGAGGATATGTACCGCCCGTCGTTCCGCGCCCGGTCCGACACCGGCCGGATGACGATTGCCGAGTGACGGACACAGGGGGATGCGCGCAAGATACGCCTTCGCCCTCGCCGCGGGCCTGTTCCTGACCGGACTGGCCCGCGACCGCTTTGACGACTGGATCACCGCCACCGCCCTGCCCCAGCTTGCGCTGGAAACCTCGGTCGAGGTGACAGACCGCGACGGCACCCTGCTGCGCGCCTATACCGTGGCCGATGGCCGCTGGCGCATGGCGGTCGATCTGACACAGGTGGACGAAGACTACCGCGCCATGCTGATCGCCTATGAGGACAAGCGGTTCTACGACCACGCGGGCGTCGACCTGCGCGCGATGAGCCGCGCCGTGGCACAGGCCCTGCGCAATGGCCGCGTGATCTCGGGCGGCTCTACCCTGACCATGCAGGTGGCCCGTCTGCTGGAGGCTTCCGGCACCGGCGCGATGGCGGGCAAGCTGCGCCAGATGCGCGTGGCCTGGGCGCTGGAGCGTCGGCTCAGCAAAGACCAGATCCTGCAACTCTACATGCACCTCGCCCCGTTTGGCGGCAATCTCGAAGGTGTGCGCGCCGCCTCCTTCGCCTATTTCGGCAAGGAACCCCGCCGCCTGACCCCGGCAGAGGCCGCGCTGCTGGTGGCCATTCCGCAAGCCCCCGAATCCCGCCGGCCCGACCGCGCCCATGCCCGCGCAGTCGACGCGCGCGAACGCGTTCTGGCCCGTGCCCTGCGCGATGGCATCGTGGCGGGCGATATGGCGCAGGGCGCGCTGACCGAGCCGGTGCCGCATGCCCGCCAGCCCTTCCCGGCCCTTGCCCCGCATCTGGCCGACCGCGCCCGCGCGCAGGCCCCCACGGCAACCCGCCACATCCTCACCCTGCGTGCCAGCCTGCAACGCAGTCTGGAATCGCTGGCCCGCGACGCGATCGCCACGCAGGGCGAACGCCTGCAGATCGCCATCGTCGTCGCCGACCACACCTCCGGCGAGATTCTCGCCTCGGTTGGCTCCGCCGCGTTTCAGTCCGACCAGCGCGCCGGGTTTGTCGACATGACCACCGCGCTGCGCAGCCCCGGCTCCACCCTGAAACCGCTGATCTACGGCCTCGCCTTTGATCAGGGCCTCGCCCATCCCGAAACCATGATGGAGGACCGCCCGCAGCGCTTTGGCACCTACGCGCCGCAAAACTTCGACCGCCAGTTTCGCGGCACCATCCGGGTGCGTGACGCGCTGCAACTGTCGCTGAACCTGCCGGTGGTGCAACTGCTGGATGCCATGGGCCCGCCACGCCTGCTGGCCGCTTTCGACAAGGCTGCCATTCGTGCCGTGGTGCCCGGCGGCCAGCCCGGCCTCGCCATCGGCCTCGGCGGCATCGGCATCAGCCTGACCGACATGGTGCAGCTTTACGCCGCCATCGCACGCGGCGGTGTGGCGCTGCCGCTGACATGGAGCATGGAGGGCACACGGGCCGAAGGTCAGCGCCTGCTGTCCGCCGCTGCCGCCTGGCAGGTCGGCGATATCCTCGCCGGTCTGGCGCCGCCGCCCGGCGCGCCTGCCAACCGGCTGGCCTACAAGACCGGCACCAGCTATGGCCACCGCGACACCTGGGCCATCGGCTATGATGGGCGGCATGTGGTCGGTGTCTGGCTGGGTCGCGCCGATGGCACGCCGGTGCCCGGTGCCTTTGGCGCAGACCTTGCGGCCCCGGTGCTGTTTCAGGCGTTCAGCCGCATCGCGCCCCGGCTGGAGCCGCAGCCGCCTGCACCACCCTCAACGCTTCTGGTGTCAAACACCCAGCTGCCGCAACCGCTGCAACGCTTCCGCCCGCGCGACAGCCTCGCCGCCGATGCCGATGCGCCTGCCGTCGCCTTCCCACCCGACGGGGCCGAGGTCGAACTGCTGAATGGCGCGCTGATGGTCAAGGTCTCCGGCGGACGCGCCCCCTTCACCTGGCTCGCCGATGGCGTGCCGGTCGTGATACAGGACCGCGCACGGCAAGCGCTGCTGACCCTGCCCGGCACCGGCTTTGTCAATCTTTCGGTCATAGATGCCTCCGGCCGCTCCGCCCGCGCCTCAGTGCGCCTGCGTTGACGTCAGCAAGATCATCGCATCGACCTGTAGTTTGCCAGTCCGACGGAAAGACCTTTTCGGTCCTTCACCTAGCTCTTTCTCAGCTTGGCCTGTTCAAGCGACCAGTATTCCATTTCAAACAGTCGTAGCGGATGAAGCGGCGCAAAAATGCCGTAGCGTTCTGCCGCAGAAACAACACGCACCATCTGCATGGCCAGATCGGCCACAATCCTGGCGTCACCAGCGGATTTTCCGATTCCGAAAAGACCCAAGCCCGGAACAAGAACCAGCCGCGGCAACGGATCAAGCATGATCTTGGACTCAGCCGTCCGGGCCGCGCCCTGATCAAAATACTGCCGGTACCGGGTGGCGAAATCGCTCAAAGCGGCATCAATGTCAGCCATTGTCGCATTGCGCCGGAGCACAAGCGGAAACGGCTTCAACCGGATGACATGATCCGGTGTGACAGTGCCGCGTTGCAGCGCCTGCACATATTCCGGCTGGTCAAGGATCGCCCGGATCAGCTCAGACGTGCGGAAATCAAGCACCGCTGTCGCCCAGCCATGGCCGCGCTTGTTCATCGCCTGCTGCAGACGCTGCCCAAAATCCCGGTCCCGTTCCGGCAGTGCACAGTCCGCACCCGGCTCAGGGTCCAGTGCGGCACCCTGATCGGATAGATAACCCTCTGCCATCGCAGCAAACTCGATCATCCGCTGGTAGGATTGTTGCGCCGTTTCGCCAAAGGTGAAGAGACCATGATTGACCAGCCACAGCCCTTCGCAATCCGGATTGCTGTCATATATCCGGGCCGCTTCAATAGAAAGATCATAGCCTGGCATCACATAGTCAACGATGGCCAGTCGTTTGCCATAAATATCGGACCCGATCTGCGCGGCATCTGGTTGGTTGGCCAGCGCCAACACGGCAGAGGCGTGCGAATGATCCACGAATTTGGCGGGCAGGAATGCGTGCAGCAGGGTTTCCAGCGACGGGTTCGGCGCCGCCGGGTCCATCAGATTGGCCCGCAGAAAGGTAACCATTTGCTCATCCGACATCCTTGGCAGATCGCGCGCGGATTGCAGCGCCTCAAGGTCGAGCGCCGGCAGGCCCTCTGGCTCTATCGTGGCCAGATCCCAGCCGCTTCCCTTGACATGCAGCGTCGCGCGGCGTGATCCGTCGGGCCACAAACGAACGGTCTTTACCGAGGTATTGCCCCCGCCATGCAGCACCAGATCAGGATCTCCTCCGATCAGCCGCGACGTGTAGACCCGATCCGCCAGATCAACATCTGCCGGGTCTGGCCCCGCCGAAACACGATTATGGGCCGCTTCGGCATCATTCCAACGTGACTGCATGGCCCCCCCTTAATGCGCGGGATGAGAGATCAGGTCAGACATGCGCAGGTGATACAGATCCTTGCTGCGCGGGCCTTCCATGATGTCGTCTAACAGCGCGACCGTTTGGCGATAGTGCTCTGTCTTGCGGTGATCATCCACCGCCTCCGCTGTGCGGAAAACCTCGACGATGGTGAATTGCGTCGGTTCATCGCGATCCTGCAAAACATCGAAACGGAGATTTCCGGGCTCTTGTGTTGTGCCCTCATAATTGATGCGAAAGGCGTCGAGAAAAGCGTCAATTTTGTCAGGCTTCACCCTGATGTGAACCAATTGCACGAACATGCTCACTTCACCCCCGTCATGCCATGTTTGACGTTCAGCGCGTGGCGTTCGGTCCAGCTGTCGGGAACATCGCCGCCGGTGTTGTCGAACCACTCCTTGACCGGGATGCCCGAGATCAGCGCGACATTGCCCCAGGGCATCCAGCCGCCGGTGCGTACAATGTATTTGGCACCGTGATACCCTTCCTCGTGGAACCAGCTGTTCGGGCGGGTGTCGGGCAGGGCGTCTGGAAACACCTCATTGGTGGTGCCCCAGGCGTTGGGATTGTTGGCCTTGGCTTCCTCGATCATGTAGAAGGCTTCGACCCACATGTCCTGCCGGATGGCACTCAGCACCGTACGCAGGTCGGGCACGCCGGGGCACAGGGCAAGGTCGATGACACGGTCATCATAGACCATGGGAAAGCCCGCATCGACGACAAGCATGATGTCGTCATGCCCCATTTCAGAAATGGCGCGGCTGAGTTTGACGTTCAGAATACCTTTGCGACGCATGGTCGGTCCTTTCGTGGAAAAGCAGGTTCAGGCGTGACCCTGAACAATGAGTGAGATGATTTCGTCCTGGCTGGTCTCGGCCATGTTGCGGATCCCGGCCATCCGGCCCAGATGCAGGATGGCGACGCGATCACAGACCTTGCGCACATGGCCAAGGTCATGGCTGACCATGATGATGCCGATGCCCTGATCGGCCAAGTCGCGGACGATCGCCAGAACCTCGTCGCGTGCCGATGGCGACAGGGCAGATGTCGGCTCGTCCAGAATGATGTAGCGGCTGCCAAAGGCCGTGGTGCGCGCCAGCGCCGAAACCTGACGCTGCCCGCCCGACAGATGGCCCGACGGCGTACGCACATCAAAGGGGCGCACCGAAAAGCTGTTGACGATCTCTTGCGCCCGCTTGCGCATTGCGCCGTAGCGCAGAAAGCCAAAGCGGTTGGTGATCTCGCGCCCCAGAAAGATGTTGTGGACGACCGACATGTCGTCGCACAACGCCAGATCCTGATACAGCATTGCAATTCCGGCATCCCGCGCCGCGCTGGAATTGGCAAAGTTATAGGTTTCGCCATCCACCATGATTGTTCCGGCATCAGGGGCGGTGGCCCCGGCCAGAATCTTCATCAGGGTGGATTTGCCCGCCCCGTTGTCACCAAGAACGCCCACGACCTCGCCGGCTTCGACGGTCAGATCAATGTCTTCGATCGCCTTGACCGCACCGTAGGATTTCGCAATGCCGCTCAGAACCACGCTCATCGACTTGCCTCATTTTCTGGAAAGCCCGCTTGCGGGCAGGTGTGATCCGGGGTCGCAACCCCGGACCCTTGTGCTGTCTAGCGGTCAAGCTTGCCCGAGTAGCGGAACGCGTAATCCGTCTCTGTCGTGATCTGTTCCGGTGTCAGCCGGTAATCCAGCGCCTTGATGGTGGCGGCCAGAACCACCGGCACCGGCTGACCCTCGGCATGGGCGCGGATCGCTTCGGCGACAGCAGTGCCCCAGTCATCATTCACGCGGAAGGCCGTTACCTTCAGCCCGCCGTCCATGATCGACTTCAGCTCATCCGCGCCGCCGCCCCAACCGTTGATGATCACATCATCCAGCACCCCGCGTTCCGTCGCAGCAGCCAGCGCACCAAGGGCGATGGCGGTGCTGGCCGCATGCAGCATCTTGATGTCGGGATGGCGGCTGAGCAACGCATTGGCCCCCGAGAACGACAGCTCACGGTCGCCGTTTGCCTCGAAATGATCAACGATCTGCAGATTGGAATTGTCTTCGACGCATTTGGCAAAATGGTCAGACCGCTGCGAGTCGATCAGGCCCGGAATATAGCGCAGCAGCGCAATCTTGCCCTCGCCTCCGGTTTCCGCAATCGTCCAGCGGCAAAGCTCTTCGGCGCCGATGGTGTGGTCAAAACCGACATGGGTGATCGGCTGGTTCGCCGTGCCCAGCAGGTCGACAAACGGGTTGACCACATTCATCACCAGTGTCGGCACTTCGGCAGACAGGCGGGCGATGTTGGATTTCTGCACCTGATATTCGGTCGGCCCGATCACGACATAATCGAAATCACTGGCCAGGATCTGTTCAACCTGCGCGCCCTGACGGTCATGTTCATCGGGTTTGACCATGTATTCCACGATCTCGAACGGCACGCCCATTTCCTCCATCCGGGCGCGGATCGACAGGTTCAGTCGCGCCCAGGCATCCGAGGTTTCAAGGCTGGGAAACATCAGCGCGACTTTCAGCGGCTTGTCATAGGTCTTTTCCGAAGTAACCGCTGCGGCCTGCACCTTCCCCATGAACGCGGTCATGGCATCGCGTTCGGCAGGCAGCATTTCATGCAGTTCGGGCAACAGCAGATAGCCCCGCTCTTTGGCTGCATCCGGCACGGTTTGCGCGGTCGCATGCTGGGCAAGGCCCGAGATCAGCAGACCTGACAGCAACAGGCCTTTCAGAGACATCTTTCCGTTCATGGCATTTCCTCCCATTTTTGGTTCAGTGCATCCGGGTTGTTGGTCCTGCGCTCACTCTTCGGCGCGGGTGTTTCTGCGGGAATAGAGGGCGATGGTGATCAGGATCACCGCACCAGCGGCGACGTGCTGCCAGAACGCTTCGAACCCCAGCATGACGACGGCATTGGTGATGGTGGCCAGCAACCAGGCCCCCAGCAGCGTGCCGATGATTGATCCGCGCCCGCCGAACAGGTGGGTTCCCCCCACGATCACGGCGGCAACGGTGTTGAGCAGAATGGTCACGGCGCCCGAAGCCACCACCGCATCCAACCGGCCGGTCAGGATGATGCCGCCAATGGCCGCTATGATGCCCATGAAGACATAGACACCAACGCGATAGCCCGTGACGCTGATGCCCAGACGCTTGGCCGCCGTCGGGTTACCCCCGACCGCGTGCAGCCGCATTCCGACCCGGTGATAGGCAAAGATGCAATGTGCCACGACAACCAGCGTCAGCGCGATGATCAGCGGCATCGGCACACCCATCACACGCCCCCGACCGAGGAAGGTGATGACTTCGGGAAAGCCGAAAAAGACCCCTCCGCCGGCATAGACCAGCGCCAGACCGCGAAACACCAGCTCCGAGGACAGGGTTACGATGAAATCCGGCATCCGCAGCCGGGTAATCAGCAAACCATTGAACAGCCCGCACAGCGCGCCCACGGTCAGACCAACGAAGATCGACACCCAAAGCGGCAGGCCGAAATCCTTGAGCGCGGCAGCGAATGCCACGCTCGACAGGGTCAGGATTGCACCGATTGACAGGTCAATCCCACGCGCAGTGATCACGGCCGTCATGCCGATCCCCAGCAGCATGATCAGCGACGCATCCAGCGCAATCGCGCGCAGGTTGCCTACCGCAAAAAAGTTGGGGGCTGCCAGAGCCATACCAACCGCAATGATCGCCAGCATGGCAATCGGGGCAGCAAGCGGAACCTGGGTCGGGCCCAGAAGCGGTGGCATGGTGGCACGCCAGCCCGTTTCCCCCAGAAGTGCAGCGCGGCGTTCGTCGGCCGATGACATGTTGTCGGTCGCGGGCGTCATCTCGTCTCCTGCAGTGTTCAAATGTTCACAATAAAATCATATGAACAGAACAACAGGTTTTGTGTCAAGCGCTAGCTGAAAAGAAAACGGCCCGCCATCAAGGCGGGCCTGCGCGACAAGTAGACAGGTCAGCCCAGAAGAGCGGGAGCCGTTTCTTCATCCGTGATGAAAATATTGATAAATCCCCCGCGCAAGGCGGCGCGGATGGCCTGCACCTTTTCTGCGCCGGCCGCAGCCGCGATCACCCTTGGCCCGTTGCGCAAATCGGACAAAGGCACCCCAACGACCCTGTGATGCAGCGGCAGATCCACCTCTGCCCCGTCCGAGTCGATGAAGCGGCACAGAACATCCCCCACCACCCCGCGCCGCCGCATCGATTCAACTTCGTTCGGATGCACATAGCCATGCCGGATCACTGTCGCTTCCGGCGTCAGCCCACCGATGCCCACCAGCGCGAAATCGGCCTGCATCGACATTTCCAAAATGCTGCGCACACTCGCCTCATTGCGCAAGGCGGCCGCAATGTCGCCGCTTTCCACAATCAAGGGGGCTGGCACCAGATAGAATTTCTGCGCCCCGCCGACGATGCGCAACCCGTCTGCATAGGCTTGTACGCCGCCGGTCAGGCTGACCAGATCCACCCGCCGATCAGTGGCCAGATGGCCCAGACGATGAATCGCCGCCCCCACCATTTCGCCCCAACCAACCGCCAGCAAGCTGTTTTCCGGCAGATGCCGCATCAAGTATTGCGCCGCGGCCTGCCCCAGCCTTTCACTGACACGTACACCGTCCAGCCGGGGAATCACCCGGACTTCGGCAATACCGAAGTGCTCTTCGATGCGGCGCTCAAGGTTCAGACACCCCTGCAAAGCGGAATTGATCCGCAATTCCAGCAGACCGGTCCGCCGCCCCATTTCCAGCAAGCGTGACACCTTGATACGCGGAATCCCAAGGCGCTCGCCGATTTCCTGCTGCGTTTGGCCGTCGTTGTAATAATACCAGGCCGCCCGCGCCATCAGAGCTTCTTCATCATCTATCAAAGGGTGATCCAAAACCGCTACCTCCGCGCATATCGGTGTGCCCCGAGAAAAAACCTTGACCCGCACACTTAGTCACTGTTCATATGTTTACACTAGAAACTTTTGGTCTATTCGCAAGCGGTGACGCACAGAATCTCCCACGTGTTGCGCCCGCGAACATACCTATAGAAACACAGAGGGCGACATGTCAGGGCCAGACGGGAAAACAGCACAGTATGCGCGCAATATGCGTCTGATCGGACACTGCGATCAAGGCGGGCGTAGCGACGGCACACAGATCATGGTTGCGGATGGTTTTGCCTATGTGGCACATATCTTCTCGCAAGGCTTCAGTGTGCTCGATGTGCGCGATCCCACCCGGCCGAAGACAATCCGCCACATCGCTGCCCCTGCCAACACTTGGACGTTGCATCTTCAGCAAGCTGACGGTCTTTTGTTGGTGGTGCACGCACAAGACCAGTTTCGCCGCGCCGACATTCGCCATGAGGCTGACTATTACAAGGCCGACACCCGCGACACGGGCAAATCCACCGCCACCGGCCAGCGTGACTATTCCGCTGGGATGGCGGTGTATGACCTTTCTGATCCGGCGGACCCAAGACAGATTGGCTTCATGGCAGTCAATGGCATTGGCCTGCATCGCATCTGGTATGTGGGCGGACGCTGGGCCTATGCCTCGGCCCAACTGGAAGGCTTTAGCGACTTCATCCTGATCACCATCGACATGGCCGACCCGACCCGGCCGGAAATCGTCGGGCGGTTCTGGTTGCCGGGAATGAACATCGCAGCGGGAGAGGTGCCGGACTGGCCACTTGAACGCGGGCGCTACAGCCTGCATCATCCGATTGTCCATGATGACATCGCGTACTGCGGCTGGCGCGACGGCTGCCTTGTGATTGTCGACCTCGCCGACAAATCCGCCCCGAAGCTGTTGGCACATCGCAACTGGGCACCGCCTTTTGGCGGCGGCACCCACAACTGCCTGCCCTTGCCCGACCGTGACTTGCTGGTGGTAGTGGATGAAGCCGTGCTCGACAATGGCGAGGATGGTGACAAGCCGATCTGGCTGTTCGACATCCGCGACAAGACCAATCCTGTCAGCATCTCGACCCTCCCCAAACCATCCGACCGCGATTATCTGGCCGTGGGGGGCCACTTTGGCCCGCATAATATCCACGAGAACCGTCCCGGCAGCTTTGTCAGTTCGAGCCTGATCTTTTCAACCTGGCAGAATGGTGGGCTGCGCATTCATGATATCAGCGATGCCTATGCCCCGCGAGAGGTGGGGGCCTTTGTGCCGCATGCCCCGGCCCGCCACGTTGACCCCCGGCCCGACCGCCCGTTGGTCATCAACACCACCGACGTTTTTGTCGACAAGGCAGGGCTGATCTACTTTACCGATTTCAGCGGCGGCGGCCTGCACATCGCCGAGTTCACTGGCTGAGAGGGAAAGATCAATGACCCGATATTACCTGGCAATCGACGCAGGCACCGGCAGCGGCCGGGCAGTGATCTTTGACCACAATGGCAATCAGGTGGGGCTGGGCCAGCAGGAATGGACCCACATCAGCGAACCCGGCGTGCCCGGATCCATGACATTCGACTGTCAGACCAACTGGCGCATCCTGTCGGACTGTATCCGCGCCGCGCTGGCAGATGTCGGGATTTCTGCGGACCAGATCGCAGCCGTCAGTTCCACCAGCATGCGCGAGGGCATCGTCCTTTATGACCCCGCCGGGCAGGAACTTTGGGCCTGTGCCAATGTCGATGGCCGGGCGGTACAGGAAGTGACGGATCTGAAGCAGCAGGATGACGGCATTGAAGCCGCCTTTTATGCTGTCAGTGGCCAGACCTTTGCGCTTGGCGCCTGGCCCCGGCTGGAATGGTTGCGCCGAAACCGTCCGGCTCTGCTGGACAAGGCCGCCAAGGTTTCGATGATCAACGACTGGGTTCTGGCCCGTCTGTGTGGTGAGATTGTCACCGAACCTTCAAACGGCGGCACCAGCGGCCTGATCGACCTTGCCACACGTCAATGGTCACCTGCCCTGATCGCACGGACTGGCCTGTCGCCTGATCTGTTTCCCGCCATGGTGGAACCGGGAACGGCGGTCGGCCGTGTCTCGCACAAAGCGGCCGCTGAAACCGGACTTGCGCCCGGCACAGCGGTCATCTGTGGTGGCGGTGATGTTCAACTGGGCACTTTGGGTCTCGGTCTGGTAGATGAGGGATCTGCGGCAGTTCTGGGGGGCACCTTCTGGCAACAGGTCATCAACATTGGATTGGGGCAGACGGATGCCACGAGGCGGGTGCGGATCAACCCACATGTGCAAGCGGGGCTGAATCAGGCAGAGTGCATTTCGTTCTTTGTCGGCCTGACCATGCGTTGGTTTCGTGACACTTTCTGCCAGGAGGAACAGGCTCAAGCCGCAGCCCAGGGCAGAGATGCCTATTCCGTACTGGAACAGATGGCTGCGCAGGTGCCGCCGGGGGCGAATGGCATTATCCCGATCTTCTCCGACGCCATGGATTTCGGTCGCTGGTATCACGCAGCCCCTTCATTCCTGAACATGTCGATCGAGCCGGGGCATACCACAAAAGCAAGCCTGTTCAGAGCCTTGCAAGAAAACGCCGCGATCGTCTCGGCGATCAACCTGGACCGGGTGCTGGACTTCGCCGGTGTAAGCATTGACCGCCCCGTGGTCTTTGCGGGCGGCGCGTCAAAAGGCGGCCTCTGGTCACAAATTCTGGCAGATGTTCTGGGGCGTCCCGTCGCCATCCCCAAAGTGCGCGAGGCTACGGCGCTTGGCTGTGCCGCCGCCGCGGCATGTGGGGTCGGGCAATTTGCAACCCTGGCAGAAGCAGGGCGCAGCTTTGCCGCTACAGAGCGGATCATCGAACCAAATACCACAACCAAATCAATCTATGCGCAAGCACGGGCCGACTGGCTCCAGGCCTATGCCGCGCAAAAGACTCTGGTCGATCAAGGCGTGACCACAGCGATGTGGAAAGCACCGGGGGCCTGAATATGCACCCGGCGCCTTCGAGGATGGTACGCCCAGCGTACGAGGCCCATGGGGCGAACCATGTGACGCGTCCCGAGCTTCAATCGCCTGCATCAACGCCCTTGGGACGTGATGCATATGCAATCAGTCCTTGCGGTCGTCCTTGAACGTGCGGTGACCGGAAATCATGGTCGACACGATGGACTGTCGGCTCATGATGTCTTCGCGGATCGCCACATAGATGTGAACGATCATGAAAATCACGATCCACCACATGCCCAGATGATGCAGCGTGTGCAGGCGCTGACTGTTCCATGTCAGGGTATGGACCCAGCCGAACAGGGTGTCCGTCAGGCTTCCCGCTTGCGCGCCCTCGGCATAAAGCGCCATGCCCGTGACAATCATGAAGCTGACGCCAAGGGTGATGAAGAAGAACATCGCCAGCTGCGCCAGGGGATTGTGGCCGACATACTTCTTTGGCTCTTTCGCGATGAACAGGTACCAGCGGATCTCGTACCAGACCTCGGCCCAAAACGATGCGGACCAGAACGGGACGTAGAAGAGTTGGCGTGCGTGATGGTTGCCAAAGAACGCCCAGTAGATGCGGCCCAGAAAGCCCACGGTCAGGATCATCCCGGCCGCGAAGTGGGCAAACCGGATATAGCCAAAGACAAACTGGTCCGTCGCCTCGCCAATCTGCATGGATGGCAGGGGCGAACCGATGAAATAGCCGGTGACGCACAGGACAAGGATCGCCGCCGCATTGATCCAGTGCCATATCCGCACCGGCGCTTCGTAGACATAGATCGAGGTCTGGCGGCTGACGGTGGCCAGATCTTCGGGGGCGACGTCATGCGCCGCGATGGGGGAGGACGGGAGCGCCATGGCCTAGCCCGCCATCATCAGCAGGCCCGACAGGGCAACGCCCGCGCCCATCGCCTGCTGAACCAGCGGCCGCGCGGCGACTGACCGCGCGATGCCGATCCCCACAAGATGCAAAGCGGCGGTCGAGATCACGAAACCGGCCAGATAACCAAAGACGTTGCCCGCCGCCTCGGTCGCATGGGCATGCCCATGGGCCGACGCAAATCCTGCAATCGCCATCAACGACAGCCCGGTCAGCCATCCGCCCTGCCCCCGGCGCGAAACGACGGTCAACAGACCGAACACCACCACTGACGCCACAATCACGGTCTCGACCATCGCAAAACCGACCCCGGCCCAAGAGAGGCCTGCGCCCAGAACCATCGCCGCAATAAAGGCCACAGCCCCCGCCCAAAAACGGGACTGCAGCACAAAGCCCGACCACAGGCCTACGGCGAGCATCGCCAACAGGTGGTCCGACCCCAATATCGGATGGGTCAGCCCATGCCAGAAGCCCGAGACATCGCCATGGCCGGTATGGGCCAGCGTCGGCCCCGCAATCAGCGCGACCATCGCCGCAAGTGCAAGTTTATGCATTATTTTCCTCCCTCAGCGGACTTTGACAGTGGCCAGTTCGTGACCGTCGGGTGACATCACATGTGTCGAGCAGGCAAGGCATGGGTCAAAGCTGTGCAGCGTGCGCAGAATTTCGACCGGCTCTTCGGGGCGCTCGACCTTGGTGTTCATCAACGCGGCCTCGAAGGCACCAATGTTGCCCGCCGTGTCGCGGGGGCTGCCGTTCCAGGTGGTCGGCACCACGCATTGATAGTTTTCGATCCGGCCATCCTTGATCTTGACCCAGTGGCCCAACGCGCCGCGCGGGGCTTCGGTCATGCCCACGCCCTTGGCTTCTTTCGGCCAGGTAGAGGGATCCCATTTCGCCACATTGGCAGTGGATTCGTCGCCGTTCCGGATGTTGGCGATCAGCTTGTCGAAAAAGTGCTTTTGCAACCGCCCGCAGTATTCGCTTTCCAGCGCCCGCGCCGCCGTGCGGCCAAGGGTCGAGAACAGCGCCGACACTGGCAGGTTCATGGTGCGCAGCAGCCCGTCGACCTGATTCTTGATGTCTTCATGCCCCGAGGCATAGCCGACGACATAGCGCGCCAGTGGCCCCACCTCCATCGCGTGGCCTTTCCAGCGCGGGGCCTTGATCCACGAATACTTCGCCGCCTCGTCGATCTGCTCGATATTGGTGCGGCTGCCCTTGGCGTTCGGGCCAAGTTCGTATTTCGGGGTGGTTTCGCCATCCCATGGATGCAGGCCCTTGCCCGCTTCGGCGTATTGATACCACGAGTGATCGACAAATTCCTGAATCTGCTCGGGGTCGCGCACATCAACATCCTGCACGTCGTTCAGATTTCCGTTGATGATTGCGCCGCGCGGCAGGTGCAATTGCGCAGGGCTGAAATCATTGGCATTTTCAGGAATGTCACCATAGGCCATGACTGCCTGCCCCGACAAGCCACCGCCATAAAGCCAATTCTTGTAGAACCCGCCGATGGCCACCACATCCGGCAGATAGACGTTGCGGTTAAAGGCGATGCATTTGTCGATGATCGACGAGACAAGGTTTAGCCGTTCCATGTTGATCGCGCCCACAGCCCCGGTGGAATGCACGTTGATCGGACAAGGCACGCCGCCCACCAGCCAATTGGGATGCGGGTTCTTGCCGCCAAAGATCGCGTGGATCTTGACGATTTCTTTCTGCAGATCCAGCGCCTCCAGGTAGTGGGTCGTGGCCATCAGGTCGGCTTCGGGCGGCAGCAGATAGGCCGGATTGTCCCAATACCCGTTCTTGAAGATCCCCAGCTGCCCGCTTTCGACAAAGGCTTTGAGACGGTTCTGCACATCGCGGAAATAGCCGGGGCTGGACAGCGGGTGGTTCGGGCCAACGGTTTGCTGCAACTCGCTGGTCGCCTTGGGGTCGGCGCGGAGTGCATTGATCGGGTTGACCCAGTCCAGCGCGTGCAGATGGTAGAAATGCACGACGTGATCATGAATCTGCAGGTTCAACTGCATGATGTTGCGAATGGAATTGGCATTGTCGGGGATAGTGATGCCCAACGCATCTTCTACCGCACGCACGCTGGTCAACGCATGGGTGCCGGTACAGACACCGCAGATCCGTTCGGTAAAGGCCCAGGCATCGCGCGGATCGCGCCCTTTCAGGATCACTTCCAGCCCGCGCCACATGGTGCCGGTGCTGACAGCGTTGGTGATGACGTTCTGGTCATTGACGTTCACCTCGCATCGCATGTGGCCCTCGATCCGGGTGACCGGATCGACCACGACCCGCGTGCCGCCGGTATCAAGGGTAAAGCCATTCGGCGTGTTGACGGTCATGGCTTAGCCCTCCACCTTGTCTTGCGTCTTTTTCTGCGCGCGCTTCAGCGCAGAAATCGCAGCATGCACCGCAACCGCGCCCCCCACGACACCCGCTGCGGCAAGGCCCACCTGATCGGCATTTGCCTCGACGCCGAACTGTTTGATGTTGGTCAGCCGGTCATAGAAACCGCCCTGATCCCAGAATCCGTCCTCGGAACAGCCGATGCAGCCGTGTCCCGACTGGATCGGAAAGCTGATGCCCTCGTTCCACCCGATGGTGGAACAGGCGTTATAGGTGGTCGGCCCCTTGCAGCCCATCTTGTAAAGACAATAGCCCTTGCGGGCGTTGTCATCGTCCCAGGCCTCAACAAACTGGCCCGCGTCAAAATGCGGCCGGCGATAGCACTTGTCATGAATACGTTGCCCGTAAAACATCGCCGGCCGCCCCTGGCGATCCAGCTCGGGCAGCCGGTCGAAGGTAAGCATATAGGTAATGACGCCGGTCATCACCTCGGCGATCGGCGGGCAGCCCGGGATCTTGATGATCGGCTTGTCGGTGATGACCTTGTGGATCGGCGTGGCCTGGGTCGGGTTCGGCTTGGCGGCCTGCACACAGCCATAGCTGGCGCAAGCCCCCCATGCGATGACAGCCTTGGCCCCTGCTGCGGCCTCCTTCAGCTTTTCCACGAACGGTCGGCCGCCGACAATGCAGAACATCCCGTCTTCGTTCAGCGGCGGGTTGCCTTCCACGGCCAGGATGTAATTGCCCTTGTGGGTCTCCATCGCTTCGGCAAGTGCTGCCTCGGCCGCATGGCCTGCCGCCGCCATCAGAACGTGGGAATAATCGAGGCTGATCATCGACAAGACCACATCCTTGGCCAGAGGATGCGCACCGCGGATAAAGCTTTCGCTGCAGCAGGTGCATTCAAGGCCATTGACCCAGATCACCGGCGTACGGGGTTTCGTCTCCATCGCATGGGCGATCTCCGGCACGAAGGAAGGCCCCAGCCCCAATGCACTGGCGGTCAGCGAACAGTATTTCATAAAGCTGCGCCGGGTAATCCCCTGACGGCGCATGACCTCGTAGAAGGTTTCGATCTGGCTCAAGGCTGGCCCTCCCCCTTTGTTCCCGATGCGCCGGGCGCACCTCTCCTTTGGGCAGCAGATCAGCGATCACAGGATAGGACAAAGAGAAACATACAATGGCATACAATGAATATTATCATGCCATTTCATGACTTTGGCTCTAAGGCTTCATGCCCGCTCTGGATGCGTTCTAACCAGCTTTCCAGCCGATTGGTCAGGCCCTTTCCGCCCCACCCATCACGCGGGCTGCGGCGATCATCGCCTGGCCGAGGGCCAGCCCCCCGTCATTTGCGGGCACGCTTTGGTGGGTCAGAACGGGCGTATCGCCCAACCCCCAAAGAACAGCGCCCAACAATCCGACATTCTGAAAACACCCGCCGGACACCACCACAGCACGCGCATCTCCCGCCTCGACCAACCGGCGCGCGGCACCGGCAAAGGCAAGACCCAGCCCGGTCTGGAACCTCTGGGCGATCACGCCCCGTTGTATACCGCGCGCAAGGTCATCCCGCATTGCCGCCCAGATCGGGGTCGGGTCCAGCATCTGGCCCGCCTGACCAAACTCATAGCCACCGCCCTGTCCGGCAGGGCAGCGGGCCGCCAAAGCCTCCAGCCGCATTGCCGCCTCGCCCTCGTAGCTCTGCGCCTCGGGACAGATGCCCAGACAGGCCGCCACCGCATCAAACAGCCGCCCTGCGCTGGATGACATCGGCGCGTTGATGCCCTTGGCCGCAGCCTGCCGCAGCACATCGCGGGGCGCGTCAGCAAACAGAGCATCCGCCCAATCCGTCATTCCCGCCTGATCCAGCCGCACCAGCGCATTGCGCCACGGCGCGCGCGCGGCCCGGTCACCTCCGATCAGGGGCGCAGGGCGCAACCCTGCCTGCCAGGTAAAGCCGCGATAGTCACCCAAGAGCACCTCACCGCCCCAAAGGGTGCCATCCGGGCCCAGCCCGGTGCCGTCCAGAATGATCCCGGCGACCTTGCCCCCGTCCAAAGGCCAACCGTTGTCGGCCAGACAGGCGGCAAGATGGGCATGGTGATGCCAGACCTCTGCCACGGGCAAGCCCATGGCCATGCCAGCCTGAGTGGCACGATAGCCGGGGTGGGCATCCACAGCGACAACAGCGGGGTGATGATCAAAGAGCGCCCGGTAGTCGACCAATGCCTTTGTGAACTCGTCAGCGCAAAGCGCATCGTCCAGGTCGCCCAGATGGTGCCCAAGCAGCGCCTGCCCGTTTTTCACAAGGCAGATCGCGCCCTTCATCTGCCCGCCCAGCGCCAGCACCTGCGGCGCTGCCTCAAACCCCGGCGGCAGGGGCAGCGTGCCCGGCACCCGCCCCCGCGCACGGCGCAGGATCATGGGCGGCGTGCTGCGCTCCACGCTGTCATCCAGCCGCCGGGCGATCTCGCGGTTGTGCATCAGAAAGCCGTCGGCAAATCCCGCCAGCTTGTCGCGGGCCTCGGCATTGCCGATCACCTGTGGCTCACCCGACAGATTGCCGCTGGTCATGACCAAAGGGCCGCCAAACGCCCCCAGCAACAGGTGGTGCAAGGGCGTATAGGGCAGCATCACCCCCAGACTGTCCATGCCGGGCGCCACTGCCTTGGGCAGCCTGTGCCGGGATCGCATCACAACCACCGGCGCAGCAGGATCGCGCAACAGCACCATATCCGCCGCTGACACTTCGGCCAGAGCCGCAAGATCGCCCTCGGCAACCATCACGGCAAAGGGTTTGAACGGCCGGTGTTTGCGGTCGCGCAACAAGGCCAACACCACGGGGTCTGACGCATCGCAGGCCAGATGGAACCCGCCAATCCCCTTGACCGCCACCACGCCCCCCGCCCGCAGGCAGGCCACGGCAAGCGACACGGCATCCCCCGGAACCTCTGCCCCGCCCGCCTCATACCACAGGCGCGGCCCGCACTCCGGGCAAGCCACCGGCTGTGCGTGAAAGCGGCGATCACCGGGGGCTTCATACTCGGCCCGGCAAGCGGGACACATCGGAAAGGCGGCCATCGTTGTCTGCGCCCGATCATAGGGCAGACCGTTCAGGATGCTGAACCGCGGCCCGCAATGGGTGCAGTTGGTAAAAGCATAGCCCCGCCGCCGCCCCTGCGCTGCGATCTCTGCGGCACACGCGGTGCAGGTCGCGGCATCGGGGGTGACCCGGGTTTCCGCCCCCCGCCCCCGGCTGGGGGCAATCTCGAACCCTTCCGGCACAGCCCCCGAATACGGCGCTACCGTAACTGCATCCACCCGCGCCAACGCCGGTGCCCGTGTCGTCAGCGCCTCGGCAAAGGCCTCGACCCCCTCGCCCACAGCAACGATCCCGACGCCCTGCGCATCGTTCCAGACCTGCCCGCGCAGGCCCATCTCGCGCGCCAGCTGCCAGACAAAGGGGCGGAAACCCACCCCTTGCACCTGCCCGCTGACCCGGATCGAAACCGCCTTGCCCTTCATCTGTTCCCAAACTTCCACGGGGTGTCCGGGGGCTGGCCCCCGGTCCTGCCCTTGTTGCTGCTAATGCACCGTGCACACCATGCAGGGGTCAAAACTGCGCACCACGTGCTGGACAGCCAGCGGAACCGGCCCCTCGACCGGCGTGCCTTCCAACGCGGCTTCCAGCGGACCAGCCACGCCTTGCGCATCGCGCGGGCTGAAGTTCCAGGTGGTGGGCGCGATGATCTGATAAGTGGCGATTCGCCCGTTCCGGATGCGGATCCAATGGCCCAGCGCGCCACGGGCCGCCTCGACCAGGCCCTCGCCGATACCGTCGCGCGGTAGGGAACCCTGCACCATGAAGCTTTCGCCAGGCACCAGATCAGCCACCCAACGCTCCATCAGGATCTGGGTGCGCGCCAGTTCCAGAAGCCGCGCGCCCACCCGGGCCAGCACCCCGCCCTCCACCGCAAGCGACAGTGCAAGCGGGTGGCCATCTACCACCTGCCGCGCCAGCGCGCCCACCTCCATCGGCAGTCCGGCCAGACGTGGAGCCTTGCACCAGCTATAGCCTGGGTCTCCCATCGCCTCGTCGGGGATGGTCATCCCGTCCAGCGGATGTGCCGCAGTGCCCGTCATCCAGGCATGGCTCAGATCCTCACGGATGTCGGCTGGCCGCACCGTGCCGGGCTGTCCCTGCATCAAGCTGCCTGCTGCAAAGCACGGCCCCTCATGGGTCGGATAGGCCCCAAACGACAAAAACCGCCCCGCCCCCCGGCCCAGACTGTGAAGACCCAGATCATCCGCAATCTCAAGGAACAGCGCCACATCCCCGCCGGACCAGCGCAACAGGGCCGCCGCATCCGGCAGGGCGCAGAAATCCTCCAACCGTCCACCGAACAGCACTGTCTCCAGATAGCGGCGAAAGGCGCGCAAGGTGGCCCCCAGCCGCGCCTTTTCGCGCGGCCCCGGTGCGCGTGTGACCCCGCCGGGCTGGATCGCCAACGTATGGGGCCACTTGCCCGCCATCAGCCCCATGACATGCAGCAATTCCGCCCGCGCCTGCACGGCGCTTCGTTGCGCGCTGCCTTCCATCGCGGTGAACCGCTCTACAGCGCGCAGGTGCCAGGGCCTGCCAGAGTAATCGGGGCGTGCAAAGTCGGGCATGAAGAACAGGTGGAAATGCGTCAGATGGTCGGCCACATTCTCTGCCGCATGGATCAGCGCCGTCGCGATGGCACCCTGCGGCGTGGGCGTCAGCCCCATCGCCGCCCCCAGCGCCCGCGCCGCCGCCGCCGATTGGCTGATCGAGCAGATGCCGCAAATGCGCGGCGTGATCACCAGCGCGTCGCGCGGATCGCGTCCCTCAAGCATCCTTTCGAACCCGCGATAGAGCGGTGCATTGACCTGCGCGCGGGCTACGTGGCCATCAGCCACATCCAGCGTCACCTCCAGATCGCCCTCGACCCGGTTGAACGGACCGACCACCAACCGCGCCTGGGTCATCGCGGTTTGCGCAATGTGGGCGGTACCACAACCCGGTCAGACCGGGCGTTGGTGCCAATACGATGGGGGGTTGCCGCCTTTGACAGCGAGGCCAGAGCCATGAACCAGGCCTTTGGCATGTCGGTGGGCAAGCCCACGGGAATGCCAGTAATCTTGGGCGTATCGACAAAGGCGTGGCTCGGATCCTCGAACTGAGGTGCGGTGCAGTTAACGCAAGGATAGCCGCCACGGGTGCAACTGCCTTCGCCATTCCAGGGCCGGATGTTGCAGTCGCCCACCGCCTGCGTGCCGATGCAGCCAAGGTTTTCCATCATGCAGCCCTGTTCCGACAGCTCGCGCGCACTGGCCTTGTATTCGTAGAACTCGTTCTTGGGGCAGCCGTGATGCACCAGATGATCGGCATAGAACCGTGGACGGGCATAGCCATCCACCGCGATGGTTTCGCCCGCCGCCAGCATCATCAGCGTCTCGGTCACCCAGCCCGGATGGGTGGGGCAGCCCGCCACGTTGATCACCGCCGCGCCGGACCCGCTGCGCCATGCGGGCGTGAACAGACCGCCCGCATGGGCCCCATCATATTGCAGGCCGACCGCATCGGTCGGATTGCCGCCCGCCGCCGTAACGCCGCCGAATGCGGCACATGTGCCCACCGCCACCACATGCCGCGCCTTCGGGGCAAGCCGTTGCACCCAGTGCATCAGACTTTGCCCCGTGCCCGACAGCATCTGAAAACGCCCCGTCCCCAGCGGGCCCCGTGCGATTGCCCCCTCGACACACAGGATATCCAGCACTGTGCGCCCCTCGGCCAGGTCATCAAGGATCGCCCGCGCCTCGGCCCCGGTTTCAAGTGACAGCGCCGGATGCCACAGCAGACGGATGCCGGCATCCTCCAGCATCTCGATCACGCCGGGGCTTTCGGCGCACAACAGCGACATCGTGCATCCCCCGCACCCCGATGCCTGAAGCCATAGCAGCGTGGTCATCCCTCGTCCTCCGTCGGCAAGGACAATCGAAAGCACGCGCCCCCGTCCGGTGTGTCGCACAGCGTCAGGGTGCCGCCGTGCTCTTCGGTGATCTTGTGGCTGATCGACAGGCCCAGCCCGGTGCCGCGCCCCACCGGTTTGGTGGTAAAGAACGGGTCAAAGATCGCGGTGCCAAGGTCGGCCGGAACACCGGGGCCATTGTCTGCCACCGTCAGCACCGCCCGGTCACCACAGCGTTCGACCGACAGCCGGATCAGGCCATCGGCCTGCCCTTCCAGCGCATCGACCGCGTTCTGCACCAGGTTCATCACCACCTGCTGGATATGACCGGCCCGGCCCAGAACCTGCACCGGGGTCAACGGTTCCATTTGCATCGCGACAGACTGTTTCATCCCGCGCGACACCCAGCTGGCCGCGATCCGCACCGTCTCGGCCAGATCGAATACCACCATCTGGCCCGAGCCATCCGATGACAGCCGCCGCAAATCCTCGACGATGTCGCGCACCCGTTCGGCCCCGTCACGGGCACCGTTGATGGCGTCGCGCAGGTTCGCCACCTCGCGGTCCAGCCGCAGGTCGCGGCGCAGCTGCATCAGCTCGTCCCGGCTCGCCCCTTCCTGAACGCGCGCGAAATAGGCCTCGAACTTGCCGGCATAGCGTTCCATCGCATGGGTATTGGCATAGACAAAGCTGATCGGATTGTTCAGCTCATGCGCCACCCCCGCCAGCAAACGGCCCAGCGAGGCCAGCTTTTCGGTGCGCACCAGTTGCGCCTGCGCCGTCTTGAGCGAGTCGTGGCTGCGGCTGAGTTCGGCATAGGCCGTGCGCAGGGCACCCAAAGGCCGTCCCGTCAGCACAAATCCATCGACCCGGCCCCGGTCATCCAGACGCGGCGCGATGGAAATATCCAGCGGCTCCGTCCCGCCATCCGTCAGCAGATTGGCCTCGAAACTGCTGGTGCGGCGACGGTCCTGCACAATCTGCAGCATGGCCAGGACCACAGACTTGTCATCCTCGGCGAACATCTGGGCCAAAGGCTCTTCCAGCAAGCTACGCCCCGGCCCGGCGAGCTGCGCAAAGGAATCGCTGATCCGTGCAATCCGCCCGCTGCGGTCGACCACGATCAGTACATCCGACACCGAAGACAGGATCGCCGTCAGAAAGGTGCGCATCTCCTCCAGTTCGGCATTCTTGCGCTCCAGCTGTTCCTGATAGCCCACCAGGTCGGCATAGGTGCGGTCCATCGCCGACAGCACCTCGACCCAGGCGTCATCGGAGAAATGCGCCGGGCGGTCAGGGTTGGAGGTGTTGATCAGCGATGCCATGCCGGAATCATAGAAGTCGCCCGCCTTGAGGAACAGAAAAATCATCACGGGTCTGCCGTGGTTCGTTTTGCAGGGCCGGGCTGGGATAAAGCTTTCCACATCACGCACAAAGTAGAAACGATCCTTTCACTTCCAAGTGCATGCGTGCACTCAGAAATCCGGCATTTTCCTTTTCTTTCTGTGCCTTGAGGATTACCCGCCGCTGCAAGCTTTTCCCTTCTCTTGGCCGCTGAAAACAATACTCTCACTTCCAAGCGAATGTGAAAGCCATTCGACCAGACACAAGGGGGGAGACCTGTGGCGCTGAACGTTTTGATTCTGGGCATTGGCAATGTCCTGTGGGCCGATGAGGGTTTTGGCGTGCGCTGCGTCGAGGTGATGGCCGACACCCACGCCTTGCCTGATCATGTCCGCCTGCTGGATGGCGGCACGCAGGGGCTGTATCTTCTGCCGTTCCTCGAAGAGGCCGATGCGCTGATCGTGTTCGACGCCATCGACTATGGCCTGCCGCCCGCCACAATGAAGGTGGTCCGCGATGGCGATGTGCCCGCCTTCATGGGGGCCAGAAAGATGAGCCTGCATCAGACCGGCTTTCAGGACGTGATCGCGACGGCGCAGCTCATGGGCTATTGCCCGGCGCAGATGGTGCTGATCGGGTGTCAGCCGGTCGAGCTGGACGATTACGGCGGCGGTCTGCGCCCGCAGGTCGCAGACCGGATCCCCGAGGCGTTGGCCATCGCCCGCGCCATTCTGGCCGACTGGAACGTCACGGTGGACAAAGGTCGCACCGACAGCCCCCTGCTTGCCGACCCTTCGATCCGCCGCGATGCATATGAAGCCGGACGCCCATCCGAAGACATGGCGTGCAGACTGGGTGATGATCGCTTTTTCCCCGAGGTTGTGTGATGTGCGTTGGCATTCCGATGCAAGTGCTGGCCATTGACGGAATCGTGGGTCACGCACAGGACGAACACGGGGTTCATCTGCTGGACATGTCGCTTTTGCCTGACGCACAGGTTGGCGATTGGGTGCTTGGCTTTCTGGGTACTGCACGCCAGATCCTGCCCGAAACCGAGGCGCTGTTGATCCGCAAAGCACTGCAAGGCATGTCATCCATCATGGCAGGTGGCGACGCTGGTGATGCCTTTGCCGATCTGGACGCCCGAACACCCCGCCTCCCCCCTCATCTGCAAGCCGCGCTGGACGCCGGCCAAACCATAGGGTGACCCATGCACGACCACGCGCCATACGATCTGCCCAAGACGACTGTGCTGCACCCCCTGATCGCCCGTCTTCAGGCAGAGTTCGGCTATCCGCGACTCGCCTGCTCCGATGAAGTTGCCGGTTTTCTGGCCCGCCCAGGCGTACACTGCCTGTTCATCCCCGGTGACGCGCGCCGCAATCTGGAAACCGTCGATGCGGCTGTGATCCTGCCGGAATTGCGGCTGGCCTTTCAGGGTGCCTTTGACTGCGCGGTGGTCGATGACGCCATCGAGGCCGACCTGCGCGAGCAGTATCGCGCGCTGAAGACACCGGGCCTGCTGTTCTTTCGGCAGACCGACTTCCTTGGCGCGGTGGAAAAAGTCCGCGACTGGTCGGATTACCTCGCCCGCGTCACCCATTTCCTGTCGCTCAAAGCTGCCTGAGAGGTTTGCCCATGGTCTCCCCCTTCACGCTTCCGCCAACCGGCTTTGGCCCCGGATCGCAGCCTGACCCCGACGGCGAATTGCAATATATGCCGATGCCTTCGGGAATGCGAATCTATGCCCCGCACATCCCCGATGCCGACGACACCGCTGCCATGGCCGAAGCCGTGGCGATGCTGGCGCGGATGGCCGACGCCTGCAGCGATGTGGCCAACGGCGCTGCACCCGTCACTTTCGATCTGGCCACCCTGTCACCCGCGGCCCGCGAGGTGCTGGCTGATGCGTTGGGTCAGGGCGAAGTGTCGATGAAGCTGCGCGGCCTGCCAGCAGTGCTGGTGCAGGAAAGTGTGTTTGCCGGTGTCTGGCTCTTGCTGGCCGCAGGCATGGATGTGGTCGAGGTGGCCCCCGTCCCGACCCTTGCGATGAGCCGCGCGCATGTCCCCCATCGGCCGGCCATCGGCGTTCTGGCCCGGCCCGTGCCGGGGCTGGCCAATGCCCCTGCCCTGCTGGCCGAACTGGTCGACAAATCGCTGACCCGGAAGGCCGGTGCCATAGCGCATGTGGTCAACCTGTCGCTTTTGCCGCACACGCCCACAGACCTTGACTGGCTGTCCGAGGCGCTTGGCGAAGGGGCAGTAACCGTGCTGTCTCGCGGATATGGCAATTGCCGCGTCACCGCCTGCGCACAGCCCCATGTCTGGAAGGTGCAGTTCTACAACTCGATGGATACGCTGATCCTTGACACCTACGAGGTCTGCGAGATCCCCGAGGTGGCCATCGCCGCTGCCGAGGATCTGACCGACAGTGCCACCCGCATCCGAGACGTGATCGAGGCCATACAATGATCCCCGGTTTCGAAGGCAGCTATCTGGGCGCGTCCGACAAGATCAGCCCTGCCGCGATCATGGAATGCAAGATCTGCTGGATGCCCTATGATCCGGCCATGGGCGATGAAACGCGGCAGATCGAACCAGGGACTGCATTTCTTGACCTGCCCGAGGACTGGACTTGCCCCGGCTGTTCCGCGCCGCGCGCGCAGTTTCTGGTGCACGACGATCCTGGTGCGCCCTCATCCGTCCAGAGGGCGGAGATGGAGGCGCGGACCACAGCGCTGGTCGCCGACTTTACCGAGGTGTTCCATTCGCGGATGCGCGATCTGCCGATGGTCAATCAGGCCCTGCATGTTCAGGCGGTGGGGTTCCAGCCCTTCGCCGGTGGTTTCCTTGGCATCCTGATCGCGCCGTGGTTCATGAACCTCGTGCTGCTGCCGGGCCCTAACCACCCGGTGCTGAAGGTGGGCGCGAAAGAGGTGCTGACCTTCCCCTCGGGCGACTATGAGTTCATGCATGCCACGCGCGAGATGGTCGGTGCCTACATGGCCTGTGCGCTGTTTTCGCCCATGGGCGATTTCACCAGCCAGTTGCAGGCGGTCGACGTCGCCCGCGCCGCGATGGTTGAGCTGCTCAAGCCCGAGAACCGGGCTGAAACCGACCGCACCGCCGATATCCGCGCCCGGCGCGAGGCAGAACTTGCGCCGCCGCCGGAACCCGACAGCACCCCGTCGCGCCGCAAGCTGATCACGGGGGGTCTGGGCGCATGACCTTGGGCGCGGCCCAGATCCGACCAGGGCCGGGAGGCTGGCAGATCGACCGGCAGCCCGGTGCCGATCTGGCTGCGCTTTTGACAGGCCGCCCGGCAGACGAAGTGGCCAGCCTGCTTCCACGTCTGTTCAACCTGTGCCGGATGGCGCAGTCGGCGGCCGCCTGCCTTGCGCTTGGCTTGCCGTACGACCCCGATACCAGCGCCGAGGTGGTCCGAGACCATCTGGCGCGCATCTTCGTCACCTTGCGCCGCGCGTCTGACCTCCCCCCCTTGCGCCCCGATCCAAAGGGCGTACTGGGCCCGATGGCCCGCCTGCCCCGGACCCTGACCGAGCTGACAGCGTGGATGGCAAGCCCACTTCCCGTTGCCGAACTGGCGTGTGCGGTGGAGCAGGGCTTTCAGTGCGGCATCGGCGTGGCGCGCGCCCTGCCCATGCCGCAGGCTGCAACCGCCGGGGCATTTGAAAATGCGCCCGCCGGGCGGCAGGCCGCTCACCCGCTCTTGCGCGCGGTCGAAGCCGATCAGGGCCGCAGCCCGCTGTGGCGCTATCTGGGTCTGTTGGCCGATCTGGAGGCCGCACAAAATGGCGTACTGGCGCGCCCGCGGCGGCTGGCCGATGGCACGGCGATGGTGCAGGCAGCGCGCGGCGTCTATGCGCTGCGTCTGGGACAGGCGGGGGGCCGCGTGACCTCGGTTCTGCGCCTGACGCCGACCGATCACCAACTGGCTGCGGGGGGCGCACTTTGCTCTGCGCTTGCGCTGGTGCCCGGCAACCGGCCCGACCTGGTCACGCGGCTGATCGCGCTGCATGATCCCTGCATCCCCGTGACCGTTGCGCAGGTGCAGCATGCATGAAATGAGCCTTGCTGAAGGTATCCGCAGCATCGTGCAGGATCAGGCGCGGGCCCATGGTTTTGCCCGCGTCACGGTCTTGCGGCTGGAAATCGGTCGCTTTGCCGGGGTTGAAAAACCCGCGCTGGAATTCGCTTTCGACGTGGTGATGCGCGGCAGCCCGGCCGAAGGCGCGCGGCTGGAGATGATTGACCTGCCGGGTCAGGCGCTCTGTTATGATTGCAGCAAGACCGTTGACATCACTCACCGGCTTGACCCCTGCCCGCTGTGTGGCGGTGGCAAGCTGATCCCGCAAGGGGGGGACGAGATGCGGATCAAGGATATGGAGGTGGTTTGATGTGCACGGTGTGTGGGTGCAGTGATACGGTGACGGCGGATGGCAAGCCCATCAGCCATGACGAGGCGCATCGACTGGGCCTTGCCCACTTTCACCCGCCCGCCTTTCGGCCCGCCGCCCCGGCGCTTCCCTTTCCGCATGTGCAGGCGGGCGGTCAGGATCATCACCATTATGGGACGGGGCCTGCAGGGGTTTCGGTACCGGGCATGACGCAAGAGCGGCTGATCGAGGTTGAAACCTCGATCCTGGCCAAGAACGACGCGATCGCCGCGTCCAACCGCCGGGTTCTGGATGCTTTGGGGGTGCTGGCGCTGAACCTTGTGTCCTCGCCGGGGTCGGGCAAGACCACGCTTTTGTGCCACACGATCGAAGCCTTGGGCGACGCGCGCCTGGCTGTGATCGAGGGCGACCAGCAGACCAGCGCCGATGCGGACCGCATACGCGCCACAGGCGCCCGCGCAATCCAGATCAACACCGGCAAGGGCTGCCATCTGGATGCAGCCATGGTGGGCCATGCGATCGACGATCTGCGCCCGCAGCCGGGATCGTATCTGTTCATCGAAAACGTCGGCAATCTTGTCTGTCCCGCCGCCTTTGACCTGGGCGAGGATGCCAAGGTCGCAATCCTGTCGGTGACCGAGGGCGAGGACAAGCCGTTGAAATACCCGGACATGTTTACCGCCGCCCGGCTGGCCATCCTGAACAAGACCGACCTGGCCCCGCATTGCGACGTGGACCTTGATCTTTACGAGTCCAACCTGCGCCGGGTAAACCCCCGGATCGAGATCCTGCGCGTCTCGGCACGCACCGGCGACGGCATGGCCGCCTGGCTGGACTGGCTGCGTGCGCGCCTCGCCGGGAAATCCACATGACCAGCCCGCGCGCCACGCTTTTGCTGGTCGATGACGAACCCCATTCCCTGTCGGCCATGCGCATGGCGCTGGAGGATGAGTTCGACTGCATCACCGCTGCCGATGCCGAAACGGCCCTTGCCAAGATGGAAGAGGAATGGGTGCAGGTGGTGATCTGCGACCAGCGGATGCCGGGCCGAACCGGCGTAGAACTGCTGACCGATCTGCGCGACCGTTGGCCCGATGCGGTGCGTATCATCATCACCGGCTATACCGACCCCTCTGCGATGGCGCAGGCGATCAATGACGCCGGCATCCACCAGTTCATCACCAAACCCTGGCATCCCGATCAGCTGTTGATGGCGGCCCGAAACGGGGCGAGGCTGTTCCAACTGGCGCGCGACAACGAACGCATGGCGTTGGAGATGCGGTTCCTCGCCTCGACCAGCCAGACAAAGCTGGAAAAGCGCCGCGTCGCCTTGCGCGACGGGATGGGGTTCGAAACCCTGCTGCGCAGCCCGCAGAGCCCGATGAATCCACTGATCGACACAGCCCGCCATTATGCCAGCTTCGACGTGCCTGCGGTGCTGTTGGGCGAGGCGGGGACGGGCCGCGCGCGTCTGGCGCGGGCGATGCACTACGGATCCTTGCGCTCGGACAAGCCGTTTCATGCGATCAACTTGGCGGGCCTGCCCGACGATCTGGCGACGGTGGAGTTGTTCGGGGCCAAGCGTGGCATTCTGCCCGGTGGCGTCAACAAGATTGGCCTGGCGCAAAAGGCCGACCGGGGCACGTTGTTCGTCGAAGGAATCGAGCACGCCTCTCCCGCACTGCAACTAACGCTCTGGCGGCTGATGGACGAGGGCAGCTTCAGCCCTGTCGGCGGACAAGAGGTTCTGACCACCAATCTGCGCCTGATCGCCGGGGCCGGGCCTGATCTGCCCGCGCGGGTGGCAGACGGGCGCTTTCGGCTGGACCTGTACTATGCGCTGGCCGTGGCAGAGCTGGCGATCCCGCCCTTGCGCGCCCGACGCGGCGATGTGGCATTGCTGGCGCAGCATTTCCTGTCGGATCTTGCCGCCAGACATGGCAAGGTGGCCCACGGTTTCGCACCTGCTGCGCTGGAGTTTCTTGAAAATTACGACTGGCCCGGCAATCTGCGCGAGTTGCACAATGAAGTCACCCGGATGCTGATCTTTGCCAGCACACCGCTGCTGGGGGCAGACCTGATCTGCCGCCCGATCCTGCAGGCCCTGCCTTCGGAAACGGGTGCCGACCGCACCGCACAGGCGGTGCTGGTGTCAAACGGCACGCTGAAAGACCGGGTCGAGCTGATCGAGATGCGGATTTTGCGCGAAACCCTGACGCGGCACCGCTGGAACAAGAGCCGGGCTTCGGTAGAACTGGGCCTCAGCCGCGTGGGGCTGCGCGCCAAGCTGGACCGCTATGGCATCGCCGATCATTCGGGTCAGATGCAGGAAGAAGAGGAGGAGTAGGTCATGTGTCTGGGCATTCCCGGAAAGATCACCGCCATCACCGATGCGGCCCGCCTGATGGCAATGGCAGATGTGTCGGGTGTGCGGCGCGAGGTAAACGTGGCCTGCATCACGGGCGATGACCCTTCCGCCCTGATCGGCCAATGGGCGCTGATCCATGTCGGATTCGCCATGAGCCTGATTGACGAGGATGAGGCCGCCAAAACGCTTGAAGCGCTGCGCGATCTGGGCGAGGCGCAGGAAACGCTGAACCAGATGGCTGCCTCGGACAAGGCCCTGGCCGCCGGGGTGGAAACATGAAGTTCGCCTCCGAATTCCGCGATCCCGCCGCCGCCCGCGCCCTGTTGTCTGCCATCGCCCGCAAGGCCGACGAAATCGGCGCAACCCGCGCTAACCCTGTCCATATCATGGAAATCTGCGGCGGGCACACCCATTCGATTTTTCGCTATGGCCTCGACAAACTGATCCACGAAGGCGTGGAGTTCATCCACGGCCCCGGCTGCCCGGTCTGTGTACTGCCGATGGCGCGCGTGGATGAATGCGTCGAGATCGCGGAAACGCCCGGCGTGATCTTCACCACCTTTGGCGACGCGATGCGCGTACCCGGCCACCGAAAATCCCTGTTGCAGGCAAAGTCGGGCGGTGCCGACATCCGCATGGTCTATTCGCCGCTCGATGCCCTTGAACTCGCCCGCCGCAATCCGGGGCGCGAGGTGGTGTTCTTCGGCCTCGGTTTCGAGACCACCACTCCGTCAACTGCGCTGTCGATCCAGGCTGCTGCGCGTGAAGGCCTGAACAACTTCAGCGTGTTCTGCAACCACATCACCGTACCCGAACCGATCCGGGCGCTTCTGGGCGACCCTGACATGATGCTTGATGGCTTTATCGGGCCGGGCCATGTGTCGATGGTGATCGGCATCCACCCCTATGACTTCATCGCGCGCGACTTCGGAAAACCCATCGTGGTGGCGGGGTTCGAGCCGACAGACCTGCTGCAATCGGTCCTTATGGTGTTGACGCAAGTGGCCGAAGGCCGCGCGGCGGTGGAAAACCAGTATGCCCGCGTGGTGCCCGAACATGGCAACCCGGTCAGTCTTGCCGCCATCGCCGATGTCTACGAAGCCCGCCCCAGTTTCGAATGGCGCGGCCTCGGAGAGATCGACGCCAGCGGCCTGCGCATCCGGCCAAGGTACGCGGCCTTTGACGCCGAGGAAAAGTTCGGCATCGGCTATGCCACCGGCCGCCGCAACGTGCCCGAAGTCGAAGGCTGCGCCTGCGGTGCGGTGATGATCGGCAAGCTGAAACCCACACAATGCCCGCAATTTGGCAATGGCTGCACACCCGAAATGCCTCTGGGGGCGCTGATGGTATCGTCCGAGGGGGCCTGTGCGGCCTATTGGCAATATGCCGGCGCGCGCGAGGCGATGGCATAGATGGCGCTGCGCGATACCCATGTGACAATGGCCCACGGCGGCGGCGGGCGCGCAATGCGCGACCTGATCGACGAAGTGTTTACCTCGGTCTTCCAGCCGCCCGGCATGGAAGATCAGGCCCGGCTGATGGAAGCCTCCCTGCAGCAACCCGGTGCGCGGTTGGCATTCACCACCGACAGTTTCGTGGTGACCCCACTGGAATTTCCCGGCGGCGACATCGGCACCTTGGCGATCTGCGGCACGGTCAACGATCTGGCGGTCGGTGGGGCGCGGCCCCTGTGGCTGTCGGCGGCTTTCATCATCGAAGAGGGCTGCGAAATCGCCCTTCTGCGCCGCATCGTCGCCTCGATGGCGGCCGAGGCGGCGCGCGCGGGTATACGCATCGTCACCGGCGACACCAAGGTGGTCGAACGCGGCAAGGGCGATGGCGTGTTCATCACCACGGCGGGGGTCGGGGTCATTCCCCCGGGTCTTGACCTTGGCGCGCGCCATATCCAGCCCGGCGACGTGGTGATCGTCAACGGCGTGCTGGGTGACCACGGCGCCACCATCCTCGCCGCACGGGGTGATCTGGCGCTGTCCGTGGACCTCAACTCGGATTGTGCGGGGCTGGGGCATCTGATGCAGGCGGCCTTGACGGCCGCCCCCGACCTGCGCGCTGCGCGCGACTGCACGCGGGGCGGCCTTGCCTCTGCGCTGAACGAACTGGCGGCCGAGGCCGGGGTGGCCATCGAACTGGACGAAACACGCCTGCCCTTGCGTCCTGAAGTGGTGGGGCTCTGTGAGCTCCTTGGGCTCGATCCGCTCTATCTGGCCAACGAGGGGCGTCTGGTTCTGTTCTGTCCGCCAGATCAGGCCGGGGGCCTTGTGGCTGCTCTCCGGTCGCTTCCCCATGGCGAAGGGGCTTGCATCATCGGGAAAACGCTGCCGGCCCCAGCTGGCCGCGTGACGCTGCGCACCGCCTTTGGTGGGGCCCGCCTTGTGGACATGCTGATCGGGGAACAACTGCCGCGCATTTGCTGAGACGCCCTCGGGAACCAGCGAAGATGCGCCTTTCTCTCCAGAGAGTGAGTGTCCGCCTCGGGCTGGGCAAGAAAGCCTGCATCTGACACGCTGAACGGGCCTTTTGGAAGAAAGCCCTCGCATAGACACAGCCCGACGGTTTGCGCCGCCGCCTTTACGCTGACCGAGCCCCCCAGCATCCGCACACCGAAGCTGGGACACAAGTTTGTGACCGGCGTAACGAACCCCAGCTCACGGCGAAATGAAGGACGTGGCCCAAAGAAGGGGCCCTTTGTCTGACATGGAGAACGAAATGACACTCATGAAATCGACGCTTGGTCTCGGCGCTGCGCTGACATGTGCGCTGAGCATGACAGCGGTAACCGGTGCCCACGCCCAAGAAGGAATGGAAAAGTGCTTTGGCGTCGCAGAGGCCGGGCAAAACGACTGCGCGGCCGGACCGGGCACCACTTGCGCCGGCACCTCGAAAGTCGACTATCAAGGCAACGCTTGGAAACTGGTTCCGACTGGAACCTGCACCACGATGGACCTGCCTGCCGCCGCCGATGGCAGCGCCCGCGCCGGTTCGCTGGAAGAACTGACCCGCGACATTCCTGCATGAGCTGACAACGGCAGAGAGGGCTTGTCCCTCTCCGCCACTATTTGCCGAAAGGACCGATGAGAATGTTGCCAAGGACCGTTGGAGCAGGCTTCAAACCAGACCACTTCGCCGCGATCCGCCATGACTGCGGCCCCGTCGGCTTTCTGGAAGTGCATGCCGAGAACTACATGGGTGCAGGCGGTTTGCCCCACGCCCAGCTGTCTGCCCTGCGGGCCGACTTTGCGTTGTCTCTACATGGTGTAGGTCTGTCAATCGGCGGCCCAGGGCGGCTTGATGCCAATCATCTGGCCCGGCTGAAGAGCCTCTGCGCTCGGTATGAGCCGGCGAGCTTTTCCGAGCATCTTGCGTGGTCAAGCCATGGAGCCGAATACCTGAACGACCTTCTCCCCCTGCCCTATACTGAGGAAACGCTGTCGCTGGTCTGCAACCATGTGGACGAGGTGCAGACGGTATTGGGCCGCCGCATGCTGCTGGAAAACCCATCAACTTATGTGCTGTTTGAACAATCCACCATTCCCGAGGTCGAGTTTCTGCGAATGGTGGCCGCGCGCACCGGATGCGGGCTGCTTCTCGATGTAAATAACGTCTTTGTCTCCTGCACCAACCACAGAATCGACCCGCGTGTCTGGCTGGCGGATTTTCCGCTCGATCTGGTGGGAGAGATCCATTTGGGCGGCCATACCGAGGAGGAACTGCCCTCGGGCCTCTTGCTGATTGACGCCCATGGAACTCCGGTCGCAGATCCGGTTTGGGCGCTTTTTGATGAGGTTATCGCAAAGGCAGGCCCGATCCCGACTTTGGTGGAGTGGGACAACGACGTTCCCGAATGGCCAGTCTTGCGGGCCGAAGCTGCGCGTGCGCGGGAAATCCTTGATCGTGGAGGGATGGCTCTTGCCCGCGCATCCTGAATTCACCACGGCTTTTGATGCCAGCCTGAGGGGGGCACCTCTGCCCTTTGGCGTGACCGCAGCATCACCGGCAGAGGTCGAGCAACGCTTCGCTGTCTACCGCAACAACGTGGCCGTCAGCCTGACCGCGGCACTGGCCAAGCGGTTTCCGGTGATACAACGTCTGGTCGGCGAGGCGTTCTTTGCTGCCATGGGCCGGGTCTATTCCGAAGCGCACCGACCAAAATCTCCTGCCCTGCTGGAATGGGGCGACAGTTTCCCTGAGTTTCTGGACGGCTTCCCACCGCTGTCAGGCTATCGCTACATGGCAGATGTCGCGCGGATCGAGTATGCGCGCGGGGTGGCGTTTCATGCGGCTGACGCCCGGTCTGCCAGCGCAGAGAGCTTCATCAGCGCTTCCCCGTCGCAGCTGCGGCTGCACCCATCGGTGCAAGTGCTGCGGCTTGATCATCCGGCAGTGTCGATCTGGCGGCAGAACCAGCCGGGGGCCACGCCGGAAAAGCTCGTCCTTGCGGGGGCCGAAATTGCGCTGATCCTGCGGGGCCCCGGTTTCAACGTGCCTGTGCACGCAATCACCGAAGGGGATGCGGTGTTGATCGACCACATCCGCCGTGACGCAAGCCTGACCGTTGCTGCCGAACTGGCCCAATGGGCCGAACCGTGCCACGACCCGCAACCCCTGATACTGCGCCTGTTTCAAGCGGGCGCCATTCTCGATCCGCAGGAGGACACCTGATGCTTTCACGGCTCAACCGGCTGAACGGTATGTTCGACCGCATCCCGTACGATGTCGTGGCTCTGGCTCTTCGGGTGTTTCCCGCCATGGTCTTCTTGCAGTCCGGTCGTACAAAGGTGGACGGTGTGTTTTCGATCAAGGATTCGACGTGGTTTCTGTTCGAGCACGAATATGCCCTGCCGGTGATCCCGTCGAACCTTGCAGCCATTCTGGCCACCACCGCCGAGCATGTGCTGCCCATTCTCATGATCCTTGGCCTTGCCACACGGCTGTCGGCTTTGGGGCTGTTGGGAATGACCGCCGTCATCCAGATCTTCGTCTATCCAGGGGCATGGATCACCCATGGTCTCTGGGCGGCAGCGCTTCTGGCAGTCGTGGCTCGGGGGCCGGGCACGCTTTCGCTGGACCATGTTTTCGGGCTGGATGACGCAACCAGACCCGGCGCCGACAGACTGGCTACTGCAAAATGATGTGGCATGATACCGGCCCGCTGATCCAGCCCAAGGGCGGGTTTTGGCTGCCGATACCGACGCCTGCCGCATGAAAAGCACCAAGGGTGGCCGCATCCCCCGGCGAACAGGAACGCCGCACCGGCCTGCGCCTGCGGCTCATCTGCCACCGCCGGGGACCAAGTCTGCTGGTCGCGGAAGAGCGGTTGAATTCGAAGAGCCGAGCGGTGGCATAGACATCGAAAGCCGGGCGCGGCGTGGCAACCGTACCGATCTTCCTGCTGGTGCCGCAGGACACCCTCCCCCGCCTGATCGAGATTGACGCCCCCGTTCCCGCGACCGCAACGAGCGCAGCTTTGTCGAGATGCGTCGGCGCCTGATGGCAGAGTTCAGCCTGCATTGAGGCAGAACCGGGCTGCAAACCGGGTTTCGCCTGTCAAACAGGAGCAAATCGTTCCCAGGACCGAGAGGCCCGTAAATTGCCGACGGCCTGATTTCGCGATGCGGTCGCAGGTCAGGCTCTGCCAGGACTACCGGCAGGCCTATGGGGAGTGCAGCGGCCAATGAAACGTTCGGATGCCTGCGGGTGCATCTGAAATGGCGGAACCCGGAACAAATCCGCAGGTTGTCATGCAAGACAAACCTGCCGCAGCGCACTTGGAGGCCGCATGTTCCGCCCTATGCTCACAAAGCAATTCTGGATCGACCTCTACACAGAGATTTCGGAGGACAACGTCTTCAACGGAGCGGCGGCGCTCGCCTACTATCTTACGCTCGCGATTTTTCCTGCCTTCATCGTGATCATGGCGGTGATCCCTTATCTGCCGATCCAGAACATCGATCAGGCCATCATGGACCTTCTGCATGAGGCGCTGCCGGGCGAAGCCGCAGCACTTTTGGAAGAGACGGTTGCAGAGGTCACGCAGCAGCAGCGCGGAGGCCTGCTGTCGGTCGGCATCCTTTTTACACTGTGGACCGTGTCCACCGGGATGTATGCGATCATGCAACACCTCAACATCACCTGTGACGTCGAAGAGGCGCGCAGCTTCATCAAGGCACGCGTCGTTGCACTCCTGCTCAGTGTTGCCTTCATCGCTCTGGCGATCGGGGCGCTCACGCTGATCGTTCTCGGCGGCGTTATCGAGGGCTGGCTCTTCAGCCTGTTCGGTGAGAGCGAGATCATCGTGATTGCTTTCCGGGTGATCCGCTGGATCCTGATCGTGCTTGGGCTGCTGCTGGGTTTCGCGATGGTCTATCGCTACGCGCCCAACGTCGAGCAGAAATTCCGCTTCATAACGCCCGGCGCCGTGCTGGGCGTCGTCATGCTGATCGTGGCGTCGCTGGCTTTTACCGTCTACATCCAGAACTTCGGCGACTACAGCGCCACCTACGGCTCGATCGGCGCCGTTATCATCCTGATGCTCTGGCTCTACATTGCCGGGCTCGTGATCCTCTTCGGCTCGGAAATCAACGCGTTGATCGAACACTATGATCCCGAGGGCAAGCGCAAGGGCGAGAAGCGAACCCACAGGCAGGCAGGCGGCCCCCTCCACAGGTGAACCGACGACGCCTTCCGCATGGTTGCCCCGAAGCGAAGCGGCACCCCGTTTCCTGCCAGAGCCGCAGTCCTGGCCCTGAAGCAATTCAACAGCCCGCCAGCCAACCGCCCACTGGCAAACTGACGCCTCCCCGCACGAAGCATCGCTCGGAACTCTGGCGCCTTGCGTTTCCACCCAAGGCGCTCTGCGCGTGGCGCGGTCATGAGGAACCCGTCAAGGTGCGAAGCGTTCCGATCATAAGCCAGACAGAAACCGCTCGGCCAAAGGTGCCCATACATGAACACGTCTCCCCGGATCAGGACCGACACAATCCTTCTGACAGCGGGGCTGTTGCTGATTGGCTATCTGCTCGGACACGTGCTCCTTTTGGTCTTTGCGGCACTGCTTCTGGCGGTCGGGCTTGACGGACTCGCACGGGCCATTGCGAGGCGGCTACCGGTCTCACGAGGCTGGGCGCTTGTCGGTGTCACCCTGTGCCTCACAGCGCTCATGGTCGGAGCAATGGGCCTGTCGACAGTGCGCCTCATCCAGCAAATGGGTATGGTAGGCGAGCGGGTTGCTGAATTTGCGCAACGGCTTCATGCTTGGCTGAGCGACCTCGGCGCGATGGATCTGGTGGAAGATGGCAGTTTTGGCCTTGCCGGTTCGGTGGGCGACCTGGCCGGGACAGCAATGACCTGGGGCATGACGGCATTCGGCGCGCTCAGCAGCCTTGCCCTCATCCTCGTGCTCGCGCTGTTTCTTGTGGTGAACCCGGACCTCTATCGTAGGGGAGCGGTCATTCTGGTGCCCCCAGACCGGCGGGGTCTGGGGGAGGACACGCTGTCTGCCATAGCCCGCGCCCTGCGCTGGTGGTTTCTGGGGCAGATCGCGTCGATGGCGCTTCTCGGCATGACAGTCGGCCTCGGACTTTTCATGCTTGGCATTGATCTCTGGCTGGCGCTTGCGGTGCTGACGGCGCTGCTGACCTTCGTGCCGTTCCTCGGTCCGTTGATCGCGACGGTGCCGATCGTGGCGGTAGGGTTTGCCGAGGGCACTGAGACCGGGTTGATCGTTTTGGCAGGCTACATCGTGATCCAGACCATCGAAGGAAACATCATTACCCCGATGATCCAGCAACAAGCGGTCGATCTTGCGCCAGCGCTGCTGATTGCGATGCAGGTTTTTCTCAGCCTGATTTTCGGTCTGACCGGTCTGATGCTCGCTGCCCCACTGACGATTGTGGCCATGGTTGCGGTGCAAAAGCTCTGGGTCGAGCATATGCTGGGCGAGAACTTGGGCTGACGTGCATGCTTCGGGTCTTCGCTGATCTCGTCTCTGCGCTCACGGCGGTCCCCCTTGATACCGCTTCCTTCGTGGAGCGAGGCTTTCAGCGTGACAAGGGTCGCCTCGATCTTGGCAGCTTTCGCTCGGTTTTAACAGGTAAAGGCGGTAATTTTCGACCAATCCGGCGCATGCCTCAGACATTCCGCCTGGCCTGAAAGGTGTGTCAGCGCTTTACTTTTACAGGAGCGTAGGCCACGTTTCAGACAGCGCGTTTTCGCCGTGCTGCTGAGGTGCACTCGCACAGAGCGTTGCGAGTCTGGGCGCCGCTCTGGTCGGCCGCAGGGGCCGGACCAGACGCGGCGAGCGGTATTTCGGGGGGCAAAGACGGTCATGAAGCCGACCAAGACCCATATCGACAAGGTGATGTCAGCCTCGCAATCGGCGTCAGCACCGGCGCGATCGTTGCTTGCGGCCTCCTGGCGCCGGTCTGTCACTGTTCACGGGCTCGATCCGGGTCACTCTGCGCCGCCGGACCGCATCGACGCGGCGTTGTTGTCCTATCGACGTCAGGCGCTGGATCAGTTCCTGCAGATCGCCGCGCCAAAGCTTGACCAGTTGTTCGGGCTGGTCGGACAATCGGGCTGCGCAGTGCTGCTGTGCGATTCCGACGGTGTGGTTCTTGACCAACGCTGCCGCGACAGCGACCGCGCCGTGTTTCAAAGTTGGGGGCTGTGGCAGGGCGCAAGCTGGTCGGAGGCCAACGAGGGCACCAACGGCATCGGCACCTGTCTCGCGGAAAAGCGGCGCGTGATCATTCACCGCGACGAGCATTTCATGGCGCGCAACACTGCGATGAGCTGCATGGATGCGCCGATCTACGGTCCCGACGGACAGATCGTCGGCGCGCTCGACGTGTCCTCGGCGCGATCTGACCAGACCGAAGCCTTCAACCGGCTGATCGCAGCCATGGTCACCCAAAGTGCGCGCCAGATCGAGGCCGACACCTTCCGCGCCGCGTTTCCCAAGGCGCGCATCCTGCATGCCGATGCCGATGACACCGAGGCCGCAACATTGCTGGCAGTCGATGCGGACGACATTGTGATCGGTGCGACCCGCGGTGCCCGGCGGGCCTTCGGCATGGCAGCTTCTGGCCCCCTCGCGCCGGTTCCCGCCTCGGATCTGTTCGGACGCGATGAAGGCCGTCGTGGATTTGAAAAGGCCGAGCATGCCGCCGTGATTCGGGCCCTGACACGGGCCGGCGGCAATGTCTCACAAGCGGCGCGGGAGCTTGGCGTGGGCCGCGCGACGCTGTACCGGCGCATGAAACGGCTGGGGATCGGCGAAACTTCGGCAGATCTGTCTCAGGACTGAGACAGATCGCCCCCGGTGTCGCCTGTCTCCCGGCTGACAACCTCTGCCCCGCCCGCCATCTTGCCCTCATTCCCCGGCGGAGGACTGGGGTAGGAGGAGGAAACCATGAACGAGATGACCCAGACTGCGGCGCTTCACGCCTCGCCGTTCAAGACCCGCTACGACAATTACATCGGCGGTGCCTTTGTGGCCCCGGTTGGCGGGCGCTATTTCGACAATGTCACGCCGATCACCGGTGCCGTGATCTGCCAGGTGGCGCGGTCCGACAAGGCCGATGTCGACCTGGCGCTTGATGCGGCGCACGCCGCCAAGGAGGCCTGGGGCAAGACCTCGGCCGCTGAACGCTCGAACATCCTGCTGAAGATCGCGGACCGGATCGAAGCCAATCTTGCCGTGATCGCGACTGCAGAGACCTGGGACAACGGCAAGCCGATCCGTGAGACCATGGCCGCCGACATTCCGCTGTCGGTCGATCATTTCCGTTACTTCGCGGGCGTTCTGCGCGGGCAGGAAGGCACGATGTCGGAAATCGACGCGGACACCGTGGCCTATCACTTTCACGAACCGCTGGGCGTGGTCGGCCAGATCATCCCGTGGAACTTCTCTATCCTGATGGCAGCGTGGAAGCTGGCTCCGGCGCTGGCGGCGGGCAACTGCATCGTGATGAAGCCTGCCGAACAGACACCGGCGGCAATCATGGTGCTGATCGAACTGATCGGCGATCTGCTGCCGCCCGGTGTGCTGAACATTGTCAACGGCTTCGGGGCAGAAGCGGGCGATGCGCTGGTGCGCTCGGGCCGGATTGCCAAGATCGCCTTCACCGGCTCCACGGCAACGGGGCGCAAGATTGCCGAAGCCGCGGTGAGCAGCCTGATCCCCTTTACGCTGGAACTGGGTGGCAAATCGCCGAACATCTTCTTTTCCGATGTGATGGCGGCGGATGATGCGTTTCTTGACAAGTCAGTCGAAGGCTTTGTCCTGTTCGCTTTCAATCAGGGCGAGGTCTGCACCTGCCCCAGCCGCGCGCTGATCCAGGAAGACATCTATGAAGAGTTCATCGCGCGCTGCATCGCCCGTGTCCGGGCGATCAACCAGGGCGACCCGCGCGAGATGGCCACGATGGTGGGCGCGCAGGCCAGCAAGGCGCAGCATGACAAGATCATGTCCTATTTCACCATCGGCCGCGAAGAAGGTGCCGAGGTTCTGGTCGGCGGCGATTCCGCCCGGTTCAACGGCGATCTGGCGGGGGGCTATTACATCCAGCCGACGATCCTGAAAGGCCACAACAAGATGCGGGTGTTCCAGGAAGAAATCTTCGGCCCGGTCGTGTCGGTGACCACTTTCAAGGACGAGGCCGAGGCGCTCGCCATCGCCAATGACACGATGTACGGCCTTGGTGCCGGAGTCTGGACCCGCGACGGCACCCGCGCCTACCGCTTTGGCCGCAATATCCAGGCGGGTCGGGTCTGGGTGAACAACTATCATGCCTATCCGGCACATGCGGCCTTCGGCGGCTACAAACAGTCGGGCATCGGTCGCGAGAACCACAAGATGATGCTGGACCACTATCAGCAGACAAAGAACATGCTGGTCAGCTACAACCCCAACAAGCTGGGTTTCTTCTGAGGTCGTTTCGGATCATTCAGGCTTTCAGATCATTCCAGACGGGGCCCGCCATCGTGCGGGCCCCTGCCGTTTGAGACGCACCTACGACCTTCGCCCCCTTGTCGAAGTCGCAAGCGGGGCGCACCCTGTTGTCTGGCTCTGGATGAGAGGTTCGGTCAGGTCATGCACATCTTGTCACGCGTTGTGGCCCTTGGGCTTTGCCTCTGTGCCGGGCCGGTTCTTGCCGAAAGTGAAAGCCTTGGCAGCCTGAACCCTGACGAGATGAGTCTGGAGCGGATGGTGGAGGATGCCGGTCAAGGCAAGACGTCGATGACGGTCTGTGCCTCTGGCTATCTGATGACCAAATCCGGCCGGCATGAGGCCGCACGCGCGGTGTTTCAGCGCTGCGCTGAACAGGGTTACACCGGCGCGATGACCTGGATGTCACAGCTGGATGACAACGGGCTGGGCGCGCCGGAAAACCCCGACGCCGCCGCAAACTGGGACAGACGCGCCGCCGAGCTTGGCGATCCTGTCGGCATGTTCAACCTTGGCCTTGACATGATGCGCGGACGTGGCGTGGCGCAGGACAATACCGCAGGGCGCGCGTTGATCGACCGTGCTGCCGGCCTTGGCCTTCCGGTTGCCAAACGGATGCAATCTGCCGGCTATGATCTGGATGAGGTCACGCCCGATGCCGACAGCTGGAAATACGCGCCTCTGTATTAAGGCGCGTCCAGGATACGGGCCGGACTGCCACCCAATATGAGGCTACGATCGGCAAGCCGGTCCGCCTCGGCCCGGTCATGCGTGACGATAACCGTTGCCAGATTGCGGTCTTTGCGCAGGTGCTCGAACAGGGTCATCATGTCGTCAGCCAGTGCAGCATCTAATGAGACAAACGCTTCATCCATCAGAAGGACATCCGGCGTTGCCGCAAAAGCGCGGGCAAGCGACAACCTGCGCTGCTGCCCAAGCGACAGGGCGCTTGGGTAGACGTCGTATTTGCCGGCCAGATCAACCGATGCCAATGCGGCCTTGCCATCGCCTTGCGTGCAACCGGCGGTCAGGCAGATGTTTTCCAGAGCCGTGCGCCAAGGCATCAGGACAGGTTCCTGAAACACCATTGCCAGACGTCCCGGCAGGTGCAATGTTCCGGTCCATCGGGGGTGCAGCCCGGCCAGAATGCGCAGCAGCGTGGTTTTTCCAACCCCCGAAGGCCCGGTGACCGCCACGGTTTCGCCGGTCATGACCTGCAGCGACAAGGCCCCGAGAACCGGGGCCGCGCCGTGGCTGGCCGCGTGCAACGCCAGTGAGATGGCAGGCGTCATCAGCTCTGTGGCTGAACAAAGAGACCTGCAGGCAACTCGGTGACCTTGCCCACCAGGTCTTCGCCGCCCAGTTCGGTCATAAGGGTGAGCATCCGTTGTGCAGCCCTTTCATCCACCGCGCCGGGCGCCGGAATACCCGCGCGGAAACCGGCAATCAGCGCGTCAAATTCTGCATCGGTACTGGCGTTCATGATCGGGCGCAGGGCCGCCCATTCAGCATCATCCTGAGCCAGAATATCCTTGGCCGCCCGGCTGGCCGCAGCCAGACCGGCCACCAGTTCTGGATGGTCGCGCAACAGCGCGCCCCGCACAACATACCCCAGAAGCGGCGTATCAGGATCAAGGCCCAGCGCTTCGGCGGCCTGCCCCACCGTGATCAGCGGGCGCATCCCGGCAGCCTCCATCTTGGCGCCAAAGTGCCAGAAGTTGATGGCACCATCCAACTCACCTCTGACCGCTGTTTCAAAAATCAGCGGCGGCGCCCCGAACACCTGTTCCGTTTCGGCCGCGAGATCAAACCCGGCCTCTTGCTGCGCATAGGCGCGCAGGATCAGCCAGCTTTTGTCGATCGGTCCGCCTGCGATCCCGATCTTGGCACCCTTGAGACCGGCCAGTCCGGTCACCGGGCTGTCTTTGGGCACATGCAAGGCACCGACGGCACGGGAATAGGGGATAAAGACAAAGTCGTCGCCCGCAGCCCGCTGCCGTGCCACCCAAAGCCAGTCGGACACGATCACATCGGCCTCACCGGCCTGAAACGCCAGCTGAGCTGCAGGGCCAGCGGCCACATCCTGCACCACCATGGTAAAACCATGGGCCTTGTCCAGACCATGGCGTTGAATGGTGGTCAGTTCCCAGTTCACCGTGCCGCTGACCTGCGTGGCGATGCTCAACTGCGCGTCGTCTGCAAGGGCCATGGATGCCGCAAGGGCAAAGCCTGCAATCGACAGGCCAAGCGTAGATACGATGGACATGATGACTCCTCCCGAGTTGAAACAACCCTAGCAGCGACGGACGAATGCGACATTCGACCAAAGGCGCAGTCGGGCCGAAACCGGCTACGACCAAAGCACACCCAGGGTCTTGATGCAGGTCAAAGCAGGCGAAGTGGCCCAGGCGCATGCCAAGACGGTCAGCCCCAAGTTCCCTCAGGAGACACTCATGACCTTTCGCACATTGCTGCCTTTCCTTGCCCTGCTTGGCACTGCCCAGATCGGCCTTGCAGAAACCCCGGCCTTTCAGCGCGTCAAGCTGGAGGCGGGCGAAAAGCTATTCGCGGCAGATTGCCGCCGCTGTCACAGCACGGATGCCGATCGCGACAGCTATGGTCCTGTTCTGGAGGGCATAATCGGACGCAAAGCCGGATCGGTGACGGGCTATGACTATTCCGACGCCCTGATGGCTGCCGGAATCACCTGGACCGAACCGGCGCTGATTGCCTGGATGACCGACAATCAGGGCTTGATCCCCGGCACCAAGATGCGTCACGTCGGCATCACCGATCCCATCGAGGCCGAGTTCATCCTGAGCTATCTGCGGTCTGTCCAACCCAAGTAATCCGTTGGTTTATCCTGCAACAGGGCGGCGCTGGAGGGAGCGCCGCCCTTTGTCATGCGCCGCACATCAGGCTCTGGCCACGAGGCCTACGACCAATGTTCAATTTTCACGCGGTCGTGAAACAGCCCAAGATATCCCATGACCAGGGCTTCCCGCAGGAGGGGGCGAGTCGCTGCGGTCTTGTCGGACTCACCTTTGGGAGGAAACAGATGAACCGCTTTATAGTGGCAATTACGGCCGCGCTGGTCGCCGCAGCGCCCGCAAGCGCGCAGGTGACGGAAGCGCAGCTTGCGAATGATGCCGCCACCACGAATGATGTGCTTACCAACGGCATGGGGCGCGACCTGCAACGCTTCAGCCCGCTTGCCACACTGAACAAAGACAATGTGAAAAACCTGGTTCCGGCCTGGGCCTTCAGTCTGGGCGGCGAAAAGCAGCGCGGGCAGGAAACCCAGCCGCTGGTGCATGACGGGATCATGTTTATCACCGGCTCTTATTCCCGGATGTATGCCATCGACGTCAAGACCGGCCGCGAGCTCTGGCAATACGACGCCCGCCTGCCCGAAGGCATCCTGCCCTGCTGCGACGTGGTCAACCGCGGGGCGGCGATCTATGGCGACAACGTCTACTTCGGCACGCTCGACGCGCGGATCGTGGCGCTGAATGCCAAGACCGGCGACGTGGTCTGGAACAAGAAGATCGCCGAATACAAGGAAGGCTATTCCTATACGGCCGCCCCGCTGATTGTGAACGGGCTGGTGATTACCGGCAATTCGGGCGGCGAGTTCGGGGTGGTGGGCGAGGTTCAGGCGCGTGACGCGCTGACCGGCGAAACCGTCTGGACCCGCCCGGTGATCGAAGGTCACATGGGCACGCTGAACGGCAAGGAAAGCACCATGACCGGCACGCTGAACGCGACCTGGCCGGGTGACATGTGGAAAACCGGGGGCGGTGCGACCTGGCTGGGTGGCAGCTATGACATCGACACCAACACCCTCGTGTTCGGGGCCGGAAACCCTGCGCCGTGGAACAGCCATCTGCGCAATGCAGGCACCCCGGTCGAGGGCAACGCGGGCGACAACCTCTACGCCGCCAGCCGCATCGGGATCGACCCCGCCACGGGTGACATCAAGTGGCACTTCCAGACCACGCCGCGCGAAGGCTGGGACTTTGATGGCGTGAACGAGGTGGTTTCGTTCGTTGACAAGGACGGCAACAAGAAGTTCGCCACCGCCGACCGCAACGGGTTCTTCTATGTGCTGAACCGCGAAGATGGCGCGTTCGTCAACGCCTGGCCCTTTGTGAAAGACATCACCTGGGCCTCCGGCATTGATGAAACCGGTCGCCCGATCTTTATCGAAGAGGGCCGACCCGGCGATCCGTCAAAGGCGGCGGATGGGGCAAAGGGGGAAATGGTGTTCTCTTCGCCGTCCTTCCTGGGGGGCAAGAACTGGATGCCGATGGCCTTCAGCCAGAACACCGGGCTGTTCTATGTGCCGTCCAACGAATGGGGCATGGATATCTGGAACGAGCCGGTGACCTACAAGAAAGGCGCGGCCTATCTTGGGTCGGGCTTCACCATCAAGCCGAACTATGATGACCACATTGGTTCACTGAAGGCCATTGATCCGGTCACCGGCGAATGGAAATGGGAATACAAGAACGACGCCCCGCTCTGGGCCGGGGTCATGACCACCGCGGGCGGGTTGGTGTTTACCGGCACACCGGAAGGCGAGTTCCTGGCGCTGGACGATGAGACGGGTGAAGTGTTGTGGTCGTTCCAGACCGGTTCGGGCATCGTCGGCCAGCCGATCACCTGGGAACAGGATGGCGAGCAATTTGTCTCGGTCATTTCCGGCTGGGGCGGCGCGGTGCCGCTCTGGGGCGGCGAGGTGGCCAAAAAGGTCAACTACCTCAATCAGGGCGGCATGCTCTGGACCTTCCGTCTGCCCAAACAGCTTGCCGCTGCAAACTGACCCCCTCCGGTCAGGGCAACAGCAAGGCGCGTCACCCGAAAGGGTGGCGCGTTTTGCGTTTCCCCCTGTGTTACAGGATACATAATATCATTATATCAATAACTTAACATATCATAATTAACCTTTGGTTAGGGTTTGCGATTGCCTCCCACCCCTGCCCCATGTGTCTTTTGCCCCCGGAAGAAGACAGTAGGAGCTGTTTCAGGATGTCAAAATGCCCGCCGCGACTGCCCCTCATCTTGGAAAGAATACTCAGATCCCGCAGCTGGCCCAAGGTGACCGGCGGGTTATCCCTTGCGGTTCTGCACGCCCCGCGCCGGGTCATAGCCCCGGAGCGCGGCCGCAGAGAACACAGCCAGAGCGACGGTAACCCAGAGGGCCGCCATCAGGTTGGCCTGACCATACAGTGCGAAGCGGATCAGCTCGACCGCGTGGGTAAACGGATTGAGGGTGCACAGATCGCGCAGCCGGGGGCTTGCTTCGGCCATTCTCCAGAGCGGATAGAGGGCGGAGGACAGAAAGAACATCGGGAAGATCACGAAATTCATCACGCCCGCAAAGTTCTCAAGCTGCCGGATGAAGGAAGACAACATCAACCCAAGTGCCCCCAGCATGAGACCCGACAGCAAAAGCGCCGGGATCACCACGAGGTAGCCGACCAGCGGCAACCGTATCCCCCAGACAGCGGCCACCGCCAGAAATGCCGCACATTGCAGGATACTGACCAGAGTGCCCGCCAGCAGTTTGGAGAACAACAGCCACCAGCGCGGCAGCGGCGCGGTCAGCAACAGGCGCATCGACCCCATCTCGCGGTCATAGACCAGCGACAGCGAGGATTGCATGCCGTTGAACAACAGGATCATGCCGCACAGGCCGGGGATGATGTAGATCTCGTAGGTGATATAGGTCTGATAGGGTGGGGTGATCGACAGGCCCAGAGCGGCGCGGAAGCCTGCGGCAAACACAAACAGCCAGACCAGCGGCCTGACCAGTGCGGCCACGAAACGGCTGCGCTGGCCGACAAAGCGCAGCGCCTCGCGGTGCAGGATGGCGCTTAGGGCGACAAGCCAGGTCACTCTGCCCCCTCCCCCGTCTGGCCGCTGGTCAGGCGCAGGAAGGTGTCACGCAGGCTGGCCGGTCCGCGGAGCCCGGCGGCGGTGCCGCTGGCGATGAGCGCGCCCTGATGCAGCAGAATGACATGGTCGGTGTCGCGCACTTCATCTGTCAGGTGCGTCGCCCAGAGGATGCTCAGGCCCTGTTCGGCAAGCGCATGGACATGATCGGTGATGGCATGCCGCGACGCCGCGTCGAGGCCGACGGTGGGTTCGTCCAGCAACAGGCAATCGGGACGATGGATCAGGGCGCGGGCAATTTCCATTCTGCGGCGATGGCCGCCGTTCAGACTGCGCACCAGCTCGCCCGACCGCTCGGCCATGCCAAGCTGGGCCAGCGCCGTATCGGCGCGGCGGCTGGCTTCGGCCCCGGCAATCCCGTGCAGCGCCGCAAAATACAGAAGGTTGCGCCGCACGGTCAGGTCAAGATCGAGCGTGGGTTGCTGGAACACCACACCCATACGGGCAAGGGCCTGGCGTGGGTGGCGGGCAAAGTCGATGCCCGCCACGGTGATTTGCCCCCGGCGCGTGGAAAACAGACCTGTCAGCAGGTTGAACAAGGTGGATTTTCCCGCCCCGTTGGGCCCAAGAAGCGCGCAGAACTGACCTTTCGGCACCGAGAATGACACATCGCGCAGCGCGACCTTGGCGCCATAGCTGTAGGACAGACCGGATACCGAAAGCCCGGTCACTCGATGGTGATCTCGACGCGCTGGCTGTCGCCGGTCGAGCCGGGGATAGACAGCGCGTAAGTGCCGGGTTTGATGGCGATGAAGGACAGCTCGATGGTGCCTTCGTCGTCGAATTCAAAGGAATCGATCCCGATCGGGCGGATTTCGATGTCGTTGATCACGACCTCATTGATCCAGACTGCGCGAAAGAACGCAGCGCCTTCCAATGCCAGTTCGGCACTGCCGTCGGATTCGATCTCCAATATGTAGTAGGTGCCGGATTTCAGGCTCAGGGGGGCTTCGGATACCGGCTCGCCCGACATCAGCTTCAGGGAAGGCAGGGTGACGCGGTTGCTTCGTTCCAGCAGCCCGGCGGTCTGGGCGTGCAGGGCAACGGGCGCGGCGACGGAAAACGCCAGCAGGGCGGCAAGAAACACAGGTTTCATGGACTGTCCTTTCATTGCGATTTGGCCTTTCATTGCGATTTGGCCTTTCATTGCGATTTGGCCTTTCATTGTGATTTGGTGGGACGCATGGCGGCGCCCCAGGGGAAGCGGCCGACCTTGATGGATTTGACCGGCGTCTCAGACGCGACGTCAATCACCGTCACATCGCCGGAGACGCCGTTGGTGGTGAAAAGCTGGCTGTTGTCGGGAGAAAAGGCCATGTGCCAGACACGGCGGCCGACGAGGATGTAGGTTTCAACCTCATAGGTCGTCATGTTGACCACGGCGACGTGGTTGGAAGGCCCAAGCGCGACAAAGGCCTTGGTGCCTTCGGGGTTGAATTTGAAGCCGACGGGCTGGACAAGATCTGAACTGACGCCGGTGATCTCAAAGCGGACTTTGCCGACCTCGGTCTGGTCGGCCACGTTGAAGACGGTGATCGTGCCGCCGATCTCGGACGAGACCCAGAGTTTTGCACCATCTGCCGTGAACTCGGCGTGGCGGGGGCGGCTGTCGACCAGCGTATTGGCGAACAGGGTGTAGGTTGCGGTGTCGATCCAATGCGCCATGTTGGTGGTTTCCGAGGTGGTGATGGCGATCTTGCCATCGGGGGAAACCGCCATGCCTTCGGGTTCTATGCCGACGTTGATCTGCGCCACCACCTGCCGGGTCTGGGTATCGACCACGGTGGTCACCGCATCATCTTCGTTGGCGATGAACAGGTGCCGGTCGTCGGGGTGCAGAGCAAATTGCTCCGGGTCTTCGCCCGAGGGCAGGTCGTGCAGGATTTTCCCCGTCTCCGGGTCCATCACCTGCACGGTGTTGCTGTCCGAGGCGCATATATACAGGCGGCTGAAATCCTTTGAAAAGATCACGCCGCGCGGGCGTTCGCCGGTCGGATAGGTCCGCACCACCTCGAGCGTATCCACGTCGATCACCGAAACCGTGTCGTCCTTTTCATTGGTGATCCAGATCTCGCCGGCGTGAGCTGGCAGCGCAAGGATCATCAGCAGTATGGCAAGTCTTGTCATGTCATCTCCCGAATGCGGTGCATTTGCTCTCGGGCTGGTCGAGCCCGAGGCTGTCGGTTTCGTTGCGCTGGTGCAGGAAGCCTTCGACCGGGGCCATTGTCACCAGCGCACGGTCGTTGACCACGGCGACCGGCTGGCGCATCTGGCCGTTCCAGTTGCGAAAGGTCAGGGCGCGACCCTTGAAGCCATCCTGCTGAAAGTCCGCCGACAGGATGAAGCCGCGCAGGCTGGCCGGATCGGCGGTGTTCCGCCGCGTCACCGCCTCGCCCACCGCGCGGATCGCCAGCCATGCGGCGTAGTCGCGGGCGCGCATGTCGCGCTTTGCATGCGCCTCGAACCGGTTCTGCAGCTGGACCGCGCCCCAGGCCTCGATCACGCTGGCCCAGCCTTCGGCATGCAGGCCATGCGTGCCCGCGACCGGGCGGGGCAGCCAGGTGTTGTGCTGCACATAGCGGCCGAAATCGTCAGTCGGATCAGCAACCAGCAGCACATCGTGATCCGGGAGATCCTGAGTAAACCGCGGCAGCTCGGCCATGGTAGACTCGCGCAGGTCGGTGTCAAAGGTCCACGGCTTTTCGCCCGTGATGGTCAGGCCGAACTTGGCAGCGGAACGGCGCAGCGCATCGGCAAAGGCCTGATCGGCGGGCTTTGGTCCTGTGATCAGCGCAAGCTTGCGCCATTGCTTGGCCTGCAGCACCTGCATCAGCGCATCGGTGCGGGCCGCGTCTTCTGGAATGGTGTGCAGCACATTGGCGCGGCAGTCCTCTGACCGCAGGCGGGCATCACCGGCGCTGACGTTGAAGATCAGCTTGCCCGCCGCTTCGGGCAGATCGGCCACGGTCAGCACATCGGCAGCGGTCCCGTCCACCAGCACAAAGGGCGCAGCTGCGAAGGCGTCACGCGCGGCAGCGGCCAGATCGCCGCCGGGTGCGACCGAGACGACGGTCAGGGCATAGTCGTGGCCGAGAAAGCTGCCCGTGGTCTGGTTGTCCTTCAGCGCCACCTCGGCCCCCGCAAGACCAAGGTCTTCGGGCTGCGGGTCAAGGTTGGACAGCACCGGCGGCAGGTCCACCTCTTGCCGCAGATACAGCATTGGCACGTCGATCCTGGCCTGCTGGGCCAGCGCCATCGCAGAGGTGCCAAGCCAGAGGGCAGCACAAATTGCGGCCGGTATGGATGGTGCGGTCATGGTCAGTCTCTCCCTGAGCTGACCTTCGTGGGTAAGTCGGGGATCACCAATGAGACGATGGTCGCAAATGCCGCCTGCTTGCCACGAAAGTCCAATAGCCGCCGTTGGCGGGCATGGGTTAGCACCATCTCAGGACCGAGGGAGGACCACCGTTGTGACCAGAAAAATTCGCGGCATCACCGCTTTTGCATTGGCTTTTGGCGCAGCCACGATGGCCTTTGGGCATGGCGACGTGGCCCCTCAGCCCGTGAACACCGAAGCCCTGCCCGATGTGGGCGAAGAGTGGCTGATCGAAAACCCGTATCGTGCTGAAACTGCCGGGGATGAGGTGTGGTGGACCGCCGTCACCATCGGCGACAGCGCCTATAACCAGAACTGTGCGCGGTGCCACGGGCTGGGTGTGGTGTCGGGCGGGCTCGCCCCTGACCTGCGCTACCTTGAGGCTGCGGAATATGGCGACGAATGGTATGTCGAGCGGTTCATTCATGGCTACACGCAGGATGGCACCACCAAGATGCCCGGCTTTGGTGATGTGCTGGGACAGAAAGCGGCCTGGGCGATCCGGACCTATATCGAGACCCGGCCCGAAGATGGGGCGCTGGATGCACATGCCACCCGTCTGGGCGCCATCCGCAACGATCTGGCAGCGGGCGGCGGCGATCAAACCAAGCTGAAAGAGGAGCTGACGGCGATTGCGCTGGAGGTCAAGACCGCCTCGGGTGCGCCAGTTGCCGACTCTGCTGCCAAGCGCGCGGCTCTGGTGCTGGACGGAACGCCCGTGGGCGCCAAACATGCTGCCGATGCCCTTACCATCGGGCTTTCGGCCACACATTGACCATGCGATCCGTTGCCATTGCATTGGGTCTGGGGGTTGTGGTTCTGGCCGCAGCCCCCGCTTTCGCGCGCTGCGAAAACGTGACGCCGGGGCAGCGCCCGCAAAACACCCCACGCCAGTTTGTTGGCCAGACGCTTGATGATATCATCGCGCGCGGCACGCTGAACATTGCGGTCTATGAAGATTTCGCCCCCTACAGCTGGCTAGAGGGTGCCACGCCCAAAGGTGTGGATATCGAAGTGGGCCGCATTCTGGCCGAAGGGCTGGGCGTGGAGCCGGTGTTCCGCTTTGTGCAGGCAGGTGAGAACCTGCAGGCCGACCTGATGAATCAGGTCTGGCGCGGCACGGTGCAGCAGGAGCCGGTGTCGAATGTCATGCTGCGCGTGCCCTATAACAGCGAATTCACCTGTCTGGTCGAGCAGGTGGTGTTCACCGGCCAATATGCGAAAGAACAGATCGCGATTGCCTATTCCCAAGCGACCTATCCTGATGCCGTTGCATCAGATACCGACCGGCATGACGGCGGGCCGGTGCCTGCGTTTTTCCGCTTTGACACCGTGGCCGTCGAAAACGACTCGATTGCCGATTTTTATCTGACCGCGTTTCCGGGCGGGCAGATCGGCCCGAACATGCGCCGCTTCAGGGCTATGGCGCAGGGAATGGACGCGCTGGCGGCAGGCGAGGTGATGGCCGCGATGGGACCGCTTGCGCAGCTTGAATTCGGCGCAAGCGAAGGGATTGCCGTGCATCGCCCGCCGCTGATCAACTTTGGCCTGTCAAGCTGGACGGTCGGGATTGCAGTGCATCACAGCCACCGCGATCTGGCTTATGCGCTGGATGATGCGGTGGTGGCAGCCCTTGACGATGGCCGGATGGCAGCGGCCTTTGCCAAATACGGGCTGACGTTCACGCCCCCCGACCGGTAAGGGCGGGTTACAGCGTTTCCAGATTTCCCGCAGCATCCACAAGCGCCACGCGCCTGATGTCGGGACGTGCGGCCGTGACGCTCGCAATCTGTGACCGGCTCAGGAACACCAGCGCGGTTGAGAGGCCATCGGCCACGGCGGCACTGTCAGCCTGAACGGCGACTGTGGCCCAAAGCGGCGGCAAGCCGCGCGGGTGCTGGATATGCGGCCGGCCCGCGATCAGCGTGGCCATGGGCGACGAGACGGCAAGCGCGCCTCCAGTCAGGTGCCAGTCGGCCAGCAGACCCGCCTGTGGGTCACTGATGCCCAGCCGGAACGGGCCGCCGAGCGCGGCGTATTCGCCGATATTGATCAGGGCGTGATCGAACCCGTGCCGGGCGAGATGGGCGCGGACGAGATCGGTGGCAAAGCCTTGTGCGATGCCGTTGAACGTCAAAGCCTGACCGGGCATCAGGGTGATCCGGCTGCCGGTCTGAACCTTGTCCCAGCCCAGAAGGGCAGGATCGGCGAGTTGGCCGCTCTGCCACCCCTGCCAAAGCGGTTGCACGCTGGGATCAAAGGCGCCGCCCGTCTGGCGGTGCAGCGTGCCGGACAGGTCTACCACCTGGCGGAACCAGTCCGACGGGGTGATGGCGCCCGTCCGGTTCAGCCGCGTGAGTTCGGAGGGGCGATACAGGCTGAAGGTGGCCTCGACCCGCCCCAGCAGGGAGCGCAGGCCATCAAGCGCCGCTTGCGCATGGTCGGTGCGGCCCGACAGGCGCAGAGAGGCATCGGCCCCAAGGGCCCCGCCTTGCCAGAGGGTTTCTGCCGGTGCCATCTGCGGCACTGCCATGGCGGCGGCGGTGATCGACAGAAAGCGGCGGCGGTTCATGCGGCTTTCTCCTTGTGCAGCGGGCGGCCCTTGGCGGCAAGGATCAGCGGCACGCAGCGGGTGGTGTCATTGTGGATCGCCACGCAATCAAGGCACTGGAAACATTCGGAGTAATCGACTGCTCCGGACGGTTTGATCGCACCATAGCTGCACCGGACGCGACACAACTGGCACGGGGTGCCACAGTCAGTCCGGCGGGCGATCCAGTTCCGGCCCCGCAGCATCCCGCCGACGGCCATGAGCGCGCCCAGCGGGCAGACATAGCGGCAAAAGCCCTTGAAGGTGAACAAGCCCAGCACCAGCCAGAAACCGGCATAGGCGACGAACACCGGCTCGCGAACAAAAAAGGTGGTGATGGCGGTCTTGAAGGGTTCGATTTCTGCCGCGGTGTCGATCTGGTCGGGCGCGATGAAGACGGTGGCGACCAATCCGGCAAGCAGCCCATATTTCACCAGTTTCAGGCGGGCGTCCCAGAGCGCGCCGGGCTCGACCTTTGGCAGGCGCAAAAACCGGCCAAGGTGGTGGGAAAATTCCTGCAGCGCGCCAAAGGGGCAGAGCCAGCCGCAGAACAGCCCCCGCCCCCACAGAACAAAGCCGGCAATCGCAAAGGCCCAGACCAGCAGCGACACCGGATCATAGAGCAGATAGGCAAAGCTGCCGCCGTCAATCACCGTCCGCAGAATGGCCAAAGGCGTGACAATCGACAGTTGCGCCTGTGCCCACCAGCCGATGAAGACAGTCACCAAGGCCAGAATACTCAGCCGGATCACGGTGAAGCGCCGGTGACCGGCCAGCCGGTTCATCCCCGGCCCCAACGCCAGCAGCAGTGCCGGAAGGGCGATGGCCAGCAGGATCAGGTCTGTTGCGCGGTTGCGCACTGCCTCGGCCCAGGGGGGCAGCGGGGTGGCGACGGCTGCCCGGGCAAAGAAGCGTTCGGGCGTGCTGTGGGTCAGGGTGAATGCGACAATGCCGATTTCGGGTTGAAACATGCCATGCGCCCGCGTCGCCTTGACCTCGAAAACCCAGTCACGCGCCGGATCAAAGCCAAGCCTGCGGTCGGTGCGCAGGATCATCGCTGTGCCTTCCGGCACGCCAGAAAGGGTGGAAAACACCAGATCAGCATCGCGCAGGGCAAGGGGCAGGCCGTCCTGACTGGCCCCCAGCAGATCCGGCGCGGTGTTGCGCACGAAACCGTCGCTGACCAGACCATGCCGCCCGGCGTCGATGACCAGCAAGGGTTCGTCAAAACCCGAAACCGACAGGAAGCGCTGAAGATCGGCAAAGGCATCATCGGGCAGGACCGCGCGGGCAATGGATGCAGGCCCGACATCCACCAGCCACAGATCGAGGTAGATGCCCTCCGGATCGGCCTTTGCCTCAGGGTCGTCCTCCGCCCAGAGGGTGCCGGAAAAGGCGGCGTCAACTTCGGCATTGGTGACGCGCAGGTTGCGGGCAATGCCCTGATCGACAAGATCTGTCCAAGTCAGGGGCTCGTCGTGGTCGGGGTCCGGGTGTGCCGGGGGCGTGGATTTGATCCCCTGCATCTTCTCGCGCGCCACCTGCAGCGTGGCGGCCAGGATCGACTCATGCGCAATGCGCACCGATGCCGTCGCCTTGACCACGCCATCGAGGTAAACCAGCCCTCCCCCGCCACCTTCGGTGCCGTAACTGGTGCCCACCACCATCGGCGTGTGGATCGAATGGCCACGATACTGTTCCATGAACTTGCGGAACGGCGCTTCGCCCAGACCGGAAACAAAGATCGGTTCATTGTGCGCGATCAGACGCACGTCAATGAACCTGCCCTCAAGATCCAGCATCACCAGCATGTTGATCGGCGCGCCGGAAAAGCCGGGCAACGGGGCCATGAGGGCGGTTTCGAACACATAGCCTGCCTCGGCCCCACCCGAGTTGCGCAGGCTCCACACGCCCTTGTCGCCGACGGACTCCCCCAGAGCGTAGGGCGGGATGATGAACGGCTCCACCTGGTCACGGGTCAGCGGCCCGGCCATCACACCAAGGCTTTGGACAAGCCAGAACAAAAGGGCGAAGATGACACGCATGGCCAAACCTATGCCCGCCGGGCCGGACGATGCCATTGGACCAAGGTCGCAGCGTTTCGGGGCAAAAGCTGGCGTAAACTGCCCCCTATGACCGATCGCAACGCCGTGCCCGACCAAGTGATCTATGCCCTGTCGTTGACAGGGTTTGTGCTGTTCTGGTGGGCCTTGTCCTGGGCAAAGGCAGACCCCCGCATTCTGCCCGCCCCGTCAGAGGTGCTGACGGTGATGTGGGCCGAAGCGCAATCGGGGCGACTGTGGCAGCACATGTCGGCCACGCTGGTCCGGGTCGGGCTGGCCTTTGGTCTGGCGATGCTGTTCGGCACGGTTCTGGGGGTGATGCTTGGGCGGATGCCACGCGCCGACCGTTGGCTTGACCCTTGGGTGACGATTTTCCTGAACCTGCCGGCGCTGGTCGTCATCGTGCTGTGCTATCTGTGGATCGGGTTGAACGAGGTTGCGGCCATCGCGGCGGTCACGATCAACAAGACAGCGATGGTTCTGGTGACGATGCGCGAGGGCGCGCGCACCCTGCGCCCGGATATGGCCGAAATGGCATTGGTCTTCCGGATGTCTCCGCTAGCGCAGCTGCGTCATATCGTGGCCCCGCAACTGGCGCCGTTCCTTGCCACCAGCGCGCGATTGGGGTTGGCGATTATCTGGAAAATCGTGTTGGTGGTGGAATTTCTGGGCCGGTCATCGGGTGTCGGGTTTCAGATACATCTGAAGTTTCAGATGTTCGAGATTCCGGCGGTGCTGGCCTATGCCTTGAGCTTTGTAGCCGTCATGCTCGCAATAGATGCGCTGTTCATCCACCCATTGGAGCAGCGCGCAAACCGCTGGCGACAGCGTTGAAAGGCCGCTGAACTGGTTGCAGAGCCGGAACAAATTGCCTTCGTTTCAGGCTTCGCTGGCCGGCCTTGCGCTTTCGTGTCCAGAAGGACTCTGTTGCTCAAATACGGTGAGAGATTCATCTCATGAATCCAGCGTGTCAGCTTGACTGCATGATCAGACCAACACCCCCCGCCTTGGCGCGCCCAGCACCAACCGAGGACCAGATCCTGCCCGCGTCATGCCTTGAGCGCGTCGGGTCTGAACAATCAGGGACAATGCGGGCATGTCAAGATTTCCCGTTATTTCAAAAGACTATTTACAAAGAATTATTGACAGCCTGACAGAAAGCACAGGCGGCATTCGCACCCTTCGGACGGTTACCATGACGTGACGTTCTCGGCCCACGGGGGCCGTCACGATCTGCCATTTTCCGCGCAGAGGAAACCTCAAAGCGGCTCTTTGGCTTGAGTGCGGCACCGGCTTTTCGCGATTTGGGGCGGGTGTTGCCCAGCCGGTCGGCCGCGACGTGAAAGGCCGGCACGTACTCTTGGCACAAATCAAACAATTTCCTGAGAGAACGCTGCCTTGCACCAATCGGCGACGATCACGGGTTCTGCCGATAGGGGAGCTACATATTCCCCCGCGAAAGCAAGAAAGGCGGCCAGGTTTAACCCGTTCACGCCTATCAGCACGGGCAGGCCCATTTCCAACGCCTCGGCGATGACCGGCACAAGGCCGCGGCCTTCAGCTTCGCGCTTGCCAAATTTGTTGACGATCAGGACGTCCGCCCCGGCCAGGCGTTGCTGGACGGCAACCACAGTCTGTTCCAGCGCGCCGGAATCCAGTATGCAGCCCCGCGCCAGAGCGCCGCGATCTTCGCTGATGCGGACCGTGGGGCCATCGGGCAGCACCACAAGGTCCATGTCGCATTTGCGCCGGTCCGGGCGTTCAATGTTGGACTGCACGGTTCCGGCCAGCCTGACACCATCCGCAGCAAGCAGCGCGGCGACTTCGGCGATCAGGGCGTCGGTGCGGCCACGTCCCTGAAGGGTCACATAGGCAAGTTTCATGCGCAGCACCTGTTTGGCAAAAGGTGCCGCCCGGAACAGATCCGGGCGGCGCGGTGTCAGATCAAAGCTCGACTTCCCACGATTTGTAGGACACTGCCGCCGATGCCGGAGTCGCATCCGAAATCTTGCGGATGTTTGCCCATGTGTGTTTGTAGTTCGGCAGGATCAGCTCGTTCACGCCCGCGTTCACGATATTGCCCTGCGCCCCGTTCGGTGCGCCGAAGATCATGAAGGTCTCGTTGGGTCTGGCTGACGGTTCAGGATAGACCAGGGCCTGCGTGGCCCCAACGTCGTTGTGCACCTCGACCATATCGCCCGCTTTAAGGCCAAGTTCGGCCATGTCGTCGGGGTTGATCTGGATGAAGGGCACGGGGAAGCGGTCCATCACGAACTCATTGCCCTGATCCAGGAACCAGTTCTGCCAGTTCATGTTGGCGCGCCCGTTGTTGATCAGGAAGCGGTGGCTCGCCTGCTGCTGGGCCTTGCCCGCCGCCTGCCAGCCGCGCCATTCACCCATGCAGAACAAGGCTTTGCCATCCTCGCGTCCGTGACGGGTGAATACGCCATCCTCATACAGGCGGTTGGTGCCTGTCAGCTTGCCATCCGCAAAGCCGGTGACCGGCTCCAGCACGCCATTGTTGCCCATCGCGCGCAGGCGGTCATAGGTGACTTCGGGGTTGCCCTTGTTGTAGCCATCCATGAAGGCGTCTTCTTCAGTGGCCCAGTCATAGCCCTTGAACTGATCGGCGTATTCGGTGCGGCCTTCTTCGCGCAGCACCCGTTCCAGCGCCTGCGCCAAACCGGCGGCAATCATGCAGTCGGGTTTGGCCGATCCGGGGGCGTCCATGTATTTTTCGGTCAGCCGCAGCCGGCGTTCGCCGTTCATCGAGGTCAGGTTCATTTCACCCGACTCGACCGCTGGCAGGATCACATGCGCGGCCTGCCCGATCTGGCTGTGAATGATATCCACATCCACCACGAACAGCCCGCCTGCATTGATGGCACCGACGATGGCATCAATCATTTCTTCACGCGTTGCCCCGGCGCGGGCGTCCATGGCTTCTTTCACCATGTTGGACCGGCGGTTGTAGACGCGCTTGAACTCGCTGGCGTTCAGCGTGGTCTTGAAGTGGTCGTTGGCCCAGATGTGATGCACCTTGCCACCGCCCGCGATGATCATCTGGTCGATGTAAGGCGCGGGGCGCCCCACATGGGCGTCGGACGGGCGGTAGTAGCCTTCCTGATGCCCGCCCAGTCGGCAGACGCCACCGCCCTCACGCCCGACGTTGCCGGTCGCAAGGCCAATGTTCAGCAGGCTGCCAATCGCACGATAGTTGTCATTGCCCCAGATGATGCCTTTTTCGTAGCCCGTCACGCATTTGCGGCGGCTGCCATCGTCTTTGGGCTTGGCGATCCATTCGGCGGCCTGAATGATCTGCGCCTCAGTCAGGCCGGTGGCTGCGGCGCCTTCGGCGAGGCTCATTTTACAGGCGGCACGCGCAGCCTCATATGACCCGAGTGCTGCGGGATAGGCGCTGTCTGCTGCCACGGCCACATCGCCCTGAAAGGTTGACGCAGCGATAAAGTCGGCATCCGCCCAGCCTTGGTCAGCGATATAAGTGAACAACGTGTTGTGCAGCGCCACGTCTGATCCGGTGGTGATCGGCAGGTGCAGCACGTTTTCCGCCCCCGCCACTTGCTCGCAAGAGTCCACCGTCACGGTACGGCGTGGGTCGGAGATCACCACGCGCGCCCCGTTCTGCATACCCTTGACCATGTGGTTCAGGAACAGGTTGGTCTGGCATTCCATCGGGTTGGTGCCAACCAGAAAGATCGTGTCGGTCACCTCATAATCGGCGTAGTTATAGTTCAGCTCGTCCACGCCCATGTCGCGGCTGGAATGCACTTCAGACATGTAAGCGGGCCGGTTGTGGATGCGGCAGTGCTTCACCTTCATCGATTCAAAGTACAGCTTGCCGGTGCCCCAGGTGTTTTCATACCCCCCCGCCGAACCGCCATGGTCAAACATCGAGACGTAAAGATCGTTTTCGTTATCCTTGTCGATCACCTTTGCGGTGACGCGCGCCACCAGATCCAGCGCGTCATCCCAGGACGTCGGCTGCCAGGTGCCATAGCGCCAGACCAGCGGTTCAGTCAGCCGTTGCCGTTGCGTGCCAGTCACATCAGACCGACGGTTTTCCGCCATCCGCGCGCCCCGGATCGAACCGAGCCCGGAGTTCACATCGCAATTCACATCGGGCTTGATGACCAGATGCACATCCTTGCCGTCCTGCTTGACGACATTGTACATCGACGGCGCATACCACGCCTCGGTGTCGGTGGCCTGCTGCTTGGACAGGTCTTCGCCGATCCAGTTTCTGTCGGTCGTGCCTTGGGTTTTGAGCGGCCAAGTGTAGGCTGTATAGCCACAGCCGACGATGCAGTAATGGCAAGTGACGTTGTGTTCTTTCGCGCCTGCGGGAATGATCGGCAGACGGTCGATGTTGCGCTTGTAAGCCATGATCGCCCCCTTACCCTTCCAACACGTTGGACAGACGGCCATAAATCAGCTCGTCCGCGCCCATCGCATAGATGTCGCCCTTGTCGTCCACGCGCAGCGTGAATTGCGGCAGGTTCTGCGTGGCGTGTCCCCAGACCTGCTGGCCGCCTTTTTCACAGTCAAACCTGCTGAAATGGCCGGGGCAGTTCAGGGTTTTGTCTGCGGCATGGTAGGACATGTAATAGCCCTTGTGCGGGCACAGCACCGAATAGGCGACGATATCGCCATCCGGGCCAGCCCCGCCTTCGACCGGGCTGCCGATTTTCAGCAAGATGCCGGGGCTGTCGGCATCGGGGTAGCCGATATCCATCGGCTCGTTCACCACCAGATCCGCGATATTGCCCAGCCGGTTCGACGGATAATCCACCATCGCCCGCGCCTGCTGCGCCTGTGCCTGCCCCGCAGGCAACACTGTCGCTGCCGCCGCCCCTGCCACGCCGAGAACACCCCCGCGCAGGAACTGACGGCGGCCGACATCGACCAACCGATTGCATTTCATGGTAGCTGAACCTCCCGTGGCTGCCTTTCCGCAAGGATAGAGGAGAGGCGGAGGCCAAAGCCACGGCGCAACGGGCGGCGCTGCGCTGCGGCAAGCCGTTCTGATTGCGCACAAATTTCAGGCGTTCGGATTTCCGAACATGCAAAGGGGTCAGAGCTCCAGCTTTTGCATCTTTTCCCACAGGGTCGTGCGCGACACCCGCAGCAGCTTTGCCGCCTCGCCGACCTGCCCCCCGGTGCGGTCCAGTGCAGCCACAATCTGCGCCCGTTCCGCCGCATCGCGCACCTCGGCCAGCGAGCGCATTGCCTCTTCGACAGCGCGTTCGGGGAACAGGTCCGAGGTCAGCACCATATCCCCCGTCGCCGCTTCTGTCGCGCGGATCAGACGCGCGCGCACCTCTCGTCCGTTGCCCGGCCAGTCATGCGCCCGGATCGCTTCTTCTGCAGTGGCCGCAATACTGGTCAGCGGCTCTGCCCGTCGCGCGTTGAATGCGGGGAACAGCTGCGCCGCCAGCCAGACCGCATCATCCGGGCGGTCCGCCAGCGGTGGCACCACGATTTCGTGGGCGCGCAGCAGTGATAACAGATCCGACCGCAGGCTTTGCCCATCCCCGGCCCCGTGCGGCCCGAGGGTGGCGACCAGTCGGAATCGGGGGGCCGCCAGTGCCGCCATCAGCGCATCCTGTGCTTCCGCGTCCAGCCGGTCGATCCCGATGATGACCAGCGAGCCTTCGTCAGCCTTGTCCACTGCAGTATGCACGGCATCTTCCCCGACCGTATCGCGCAGGGCGTTGCAGACCACCATCGGCGCCGCCTTGCGATCCGACAGATCATGCACCCGCCGTGCCAGCCGCAGTTTGCCAAGGCCCGGAGCACCCCGGATCAGCAAAGCCGTCTCGCGGATTGCCGCGTCTGCAACCTGCCGGTCCACGGTCTGCGCGGCGGTGCTGATGCCGGTTTCGGGCGGCATCTCCTGATCCGCGCGCGGCCGCATGACCGTGGCAAGGCGCTGCAGGAACTTCGTGATCTCAAACGGTTTGGTGATGTAATCCGCCGCCCCCGACCGGATCAGGCGCACGGCCTGATTGATCCCGCCCTCACCGGTGATGAACAGAAATGGCGGCGGGTGGCCGGTGCGGGTCAGGGTGTCGTACAGCTCTTCTCCCGACCCGTCGGGCAGACGGATATCGCAGATCACGGCATCCAGCACTTTGCGCGGGGTGCGGATGGCGGGCAAGGCGCGGGCGATGCCACGGTGCCATTGCACCTCGGCCCCCTCCAGCGTCAGGCGCTGGACCAGAGACGCGCCCATGATCTCGTCATCTTCGACCAGCACAATGCGGCGGCCTTCAAGCATGGTTGCCACCATGGACCGGCAGATCGACCCGGATCACCGTCTGTTCCCCCATCCGGTCATGATGCACTGTGCCGCCCAGACCGGCCACAATGTCATGCACCAGCCGCAGCCCCACGCCGCCGCCCGGTGGCAATGGCCCTGAGGCCAGAAGTCGTGCCAGATCAGCGTCAGTCATCGCGGCACCGGTGTTGGTGACCGTGATCGACAGGCCATCGCCGCCGTTGGCGACGGTCAGGCCAACCCGCCCGTTCAGCCCCGCCGCCGCCCCGGCGTTCAGCAGAAGGTTAAGGGCCACCTGCCGGACCGGAGCCGCAGGTTGCCAGGCGAGTGCTGTCGCACCCGCATGCACCTGCCAGTCCAGCGTCTGAGAGTGGCTGAGCGCCTCAGGCTCGAACAAGAGTCGCAGATCGTCAAAATCCTCGGGCCGCAGCGGTTGGCCTGCCCGGTTCAACCGGTTCTGGTCCAGAATGGCGCGCGTCACATCGCGCAGATGGCCAAGGCCGCGCTGCATCAACTCGGCCGACTGGCGCACAACATCGGGCCGGTCCGCATAGGTGTGGATGGTGTCAGCGGCATTCAACAGGCCGCCCAGCGGGTTGTTCACCTCATGCGCCAACGACGACGACAATCGCCCAAGGCTGACAAAGCGTTCACGATCCGCCAGCCTGCGTTCAGCTTCGGCGCGTTCCCCGACGGCGGTGGTCATGTGGTTATAAGTTGCGATCAATTGCGCCAACCCAGGATCACCGTGCGGGATCTCTGTTTCAGGGATCGGGCGCGGCGCGCCGCCCGACGCATCCATCGCCTGCACCAGTGCGCCCACCGGCCGCAGGATGCGGGCGACGGCCAGCCAGCCCCCGAAAGCCAGAACCGTCGTCGCCAAAGCGTTGCCGACCAACAGCCAAAGTGCCACACGACGGCGTTCGGCCAGAAGGTCGGTCACATCCAGCTCGGTCACGATGCCACCGATGGTACGGCCCTGATACAGCAACGGCGCCGCGACCCGCAGAACCGGATCGCCGGTCATCCGGACCGCTTGCGGCGCGACTGCATCCCGTTCGAAATCCGTGGCATCGGCCCCCACCGGCACACGGCGCGGATCGGTCGCCGCCAGAACATGGCCCCGCTCATCCGCCACCAGGGTCAACAACAGCCGCTGGCCTTCGCTGCCCGCCCTTGCACGGTCGAGGATGTCATAGACCTCCCAGACATCCTGCCGCAGAACCGACGGCCCAAGGGCCACCGACAGGCCTTCGACATGCAGCCTTGCCGTCTCGGACAAGCGCGCATCCTGCACCCTGCCAAGGGTCGAAAGCACACTCTGACTGGCCATCACCCCCATAAGGATCATCAGCGCTGCCGTGATCAGCGGCACGCGCACCGTAACAGGAAGGTTCCGGAACCGTGGCAGCGATGTCATCCGCCCCCCAGAACCGCCATGCGCAAGGCGATGCCATCAAACAGCGATGGCCCGGCCGCCTGGACACTGTCAAGATACAAGAGCCGCAGCACCGCTTGCCCCTGACTGGTCTGGTCAAGACCCTGAAGCGCTGCGGCGCAGGCGGCGACCCCGGCCTCTTCCATACGGTCGCGGCGCGCGACAAAGGGGGGAAATCCCAGCATCTCGGACCGCGAGATCACGCGTGTCCGGGCGGTCAGATCAGGTTCAACACTGTTCAGAACCTCCCACACATAGCCGTCAACACTGCCCGACCGGGTCAGCCCGCCGGCAACGGCCCGGACGACATTGCGGTGGCCATAGGTGAAAATCGCCCGCGAGAAGAACCGGTCCGGTGTCTCCCCCATCCGCGCCAGGTCCGACGCGGTGACAAGATAGCCAGAGTTGCTATCGGGATCGGAAAAGGCATGCGCGCCGCCGCGCAGGTTGCCAAGGCTTGTGGCCGGATCATCTGCCGCTGCAATCAGGTAAGACTGATACAGCGGCTCGCCCCGCCACACCGGCACCCCGATCAGCGATAAATCTGCCCGGTGCTGCAAAAACGGATAGCCGCAGGTCCAGGCCGCATCGACCGACCCGTCCAGCAATGCCCCACTGATTTCCTGATAGGTGCGCCGCTGAACCAGTTCGATATCCTGACCCATTGCGGCCATCAGTGCGGCCCGAAGCGATGAGATCACGGCGGCATCATTGTCCAGAAACACCGGGGTCAGCGCAAAGCGAAAGGGTGCGGCGGTCTGCGCGCGCACCATCGGTGCGGCGCAAGCAGCAACCCCCGTCAACATCGCCTCCCGTCGCGTCAGCATGTCATTCCCCCTGCTTTCGGAAAGTGCAGACCTCCCCTTGGTCAATACCCTGGCCCCTGGTGCAGATTGGCGCTTGCAGAGGCTGGCGTCAAATCGTAAATCGACGATAGTCGAACAAATCTTCTTTCATGATACGGGGCCACGATGTCTGCTGATGAAGCTCTTGCCACCCTCGCCAAGGCTTTGGCCCATCCGGCACGGATCCGCATTCTGCGTCTTCTGCTGGCCACGCCCGGCTGCATCGGCGGTGACATCGTCGGCGCAGTCGGCCTTGCGCAATCCACCGTGTCCGAGCATTTGCGCATTCTGAAAACCGCAGGTGTGATCACTGGCGAAATTGACGGCCCGCGCGTGTGCTATGCCTTGAACCCGGAGGCGCTGTCGCTGTTGGCCGATTTTGTCGCATCTCTGAAATCCCCAGAGACTGATGCCTGCTGCATCCCAAAGCCGAAAGCCCCATCATGAGCCTGTTTGAGCGTTACCTCACCCTCTGGGTCGCCCTGTGCATCATCGCCGGGCTGGTGCTTGGCAGCCTGATGCCGGGTGTCTTTGCCACTTTGGCAAGTCTGGAATACGCCTCGGTCAACCTGATCGTCGCGGTGCTGATCTGGGCCATGGTCTATCCGATGATGGTGGCCGTCGATCTGGGCTCACTCAAATCGGTCGGCCAGCGGCCAAAGGGGCTGATCATCACCGTTGTCATCAACTGGCTGATCAAGCCCTTCACCATGGCTGCTTTGGGCGTGCTGTTCTTCCAGCATGTCTTTGCCGGGCTGATCGACGGCACCAGGGCCCCGGAATACATCGCCGGGCTGATCCTGCTGGGCGCCGCCCCCTGCACCGCCATGGTCTTTGTCTGGTCACAGATGACAAAGGGCGATCCGAATTACACGCTGGTACAGGTCAGCCTGAACGATCTGATCATGGTTGTGGCCTTTGCCCCGATTGTCGCCTTCCTGCTTGGTGTCACCGATATTGCAGTGCCGTGGGAAACGTTGATCCTGTCCACCGTGCTGTATGTCGTGATCCCGCTGCTGGCGGGGCTGGTCACCCGCGCCGCCCTGCTGCGTCAGGGGGGCGAGGTCGCCGTAACCGCCTTTACCGCCCGGATCAAACCCGCATCCATGCTGGGCCTGCTGCTGACCGTCGTGCTGCTGTTCGGTTTTCAGGGGCCGGTCATTCTGGCGCAACCCGGCCTGATCGCGCTTCTGGCGGTGCCGATCATCATCCAGTCCTATGGCATCTTTGCCCTCGGCTACGGGGCCGCCTATCTGTGGAAGCTGCCGCATAAAATCGCCGCCCCCTGCGCGCTGATCGGCACCTCCAATTTCTTCGAACTCGCGGTCGCGGTCGCCATCGGCCTGTTCGGCCTCAACTCCGGGGCAGCGCTTGTCACCGTCGTCGGCGTTCTGGTCGAAGTGCCGGTGATGCTGTCGCTCGTCGCCTTCGCCAACCGCACCCGCCACAGGTTCCCCTCATGACCGACACGCCCAATATCCCCGATGCGCTGCTGCCCGGCATCGACCACGCCGCCCTGCGCGCGCCCGCGCGAAAGACCCACGCGCCGCGCATCCTGATCCTGTATGGCTCGCTGCGCCCGCGCAGCTTCAGCAGGTTGTCGGGCGAAGAGGCCGGGCGCATCCTCACCCGTCTGGGGGCCGAGGTGCGGTTCTTTGACCCCTCCGGCCTGCCGCTGGTGGATGACGGCGTGGACGCCACGCACCCCAAGGTGCGCGAATTGCGCGAGTCGGTGACGTGGTCCGAGGGCATGGTCTGGTCCTCGCCCGAACGTCACGGCGCAATGACCGGCCTGATGAAAACGCAAGTGGACTGGATTCCGCTGTCCGATGGCGCGGTTCGCCCGACGCAGGGCAAGACGCTGGCGGTGATGCAGGTTTCGGGCGGATCGCAAAGCTTCAACGCGGTGAATCAGATGCGGATTCTGGGGCGCTGGATGCGGATGATCACCATCCCTAACCAATCCTCGATTCCCAAGGCGTTTCAGGAATTTGACGAGGCAGGCAGCATGCGCCCCTCACCGCTCTACGACCGGATCGTGGATGTGATGGAAGAACTGATGAAATTCACCCTGCTGACCCGCGACACATCTGCCTATCTGACCGACCGATATTCAGAACGCAAGGAAACCGCAGAGGCGCTGATGAAACGGGTGAATCTGTCAGCGGCAACCTGACAGGTCGGGACGAGGAAAATTGTTAAAAATCCCTTAGGGTCAGGACACGTTCTCGCGTCATAGCCAGAACATGACGGTTGCGGCGAGGGCGACGGCCGAAAGGAAGACCTTGGGGCACCTGACGTAGCGGGTGGCGACCCTGCGCCAGTCTTTCAAGACCGAACATGATCTCGATCCTGTTGCGGCGCTTGTCGTGCTTGATGGGTTTCCCGCGCGACTTCCGACCTGGGATGCATGGTTTTATCCCCTTGTCTTTCAACGCTTCCCTGAACCAGTCGGCGTCATAACCCCGGTCGGCCATCTGAGCGTCGGTCAGCCAGAAAAGGTTGCTCATGATCCAGTCTCCTTGCGGAGCTTGAAGCAGGCCGCGTCCGCAAGATCAATGGGTCCTGACCCTAGCTGCCTCGATGAGCGCTTATCCACCTTAGCAGGATGGTGCAAAGGCGATGTTACAGCATTTTGTCCAGAACGACCGTTGCGATAGCGACGCCTTGCCGAGCAACTCCGGACAAACCACCCGCTTTCGTCAGCCGAGCCAGGTTTCGCCATTCAAACCGTTGGCGAGGAGTGACAGACCGTTGCGCAGCCCTTCGCGGGTGATTGATCCGCCAAGGCAGATGCGCACGTGCTCATTAGGCGCGCCAAGAACGGTAAAGGCGTCCGAGGGCATCAGACCGATCCCATGCCCGTTCATCCGCCCCATCAACTCGGCACGGCTGACGCCGGCGGGCAACTTGAGCCAGATATTAAAGGCGTGCCTGTCAGCATCAAACTGAAAGCCATGCAGCACCTTCTCTGCCATATCCTGCCGGGCCGCGCTCTCGGCACGGATAAAGCGGCAGATGCGGTCGGCGGTGCCATCCTCGATCCAACGTGTCACAAGGGCCATCGACAAAGGCGAGGCCATGACATTGGCGACCCGCAACGACTGTGCCAACTGGTAAGAGGAACGACTGTCAGGCGCGATGGTAAAGGCAAGGCGCAAGCCGGCCCCGATGCATTTTGCAAGCCCGCCAATATGCCATGTCAAGGCAGGGACCAGCGTTGCAAACGGCGCGGGGGCATTTGGCTGCACAAATCCATAGGCATCATCCTCGATCAGAGGCAGGCGGTGGCGCTGAAGTATGTCGGCAATTTCCATGCGCCGCGCGGCTGGTATCGTTAGCGTAGTCGGGTTGTGTAGCGTGGGATTCAGATAGAGCGCCTTTGGCTGGTGCTTGAGAATTGCAGCCGACAGCGCATCGGGCAAAATGCCGGAGGCATCAACGGGCAGACCAATCAAGGTCAGACCCGCCCGCGCCGCGATGGACCGCAAACCGGGATAGGTGATCGCCTCGCACAGAATGGTATCGCCGGGCGAGGCGAGAATGGTGAGTACGGCCACCATGGTCGCATGCGCGCCGGGGGTAACCACAATGCGGTCCAGATTGGGAACCATGCCCCGCATCGACAGCCACGACAGCGCCGCTGCACGGTCCATTTCGGATCCTATGGTCGATTGATACCGCAAGAGCGGCACCAGATTGACAGCTACGGTTTCCAGGCCTGCGCGCATCGCGGCCAGCAGCGCCGGATCGTTCGGTTCCGGAGGCAGGTTCATCGACAGATCCTGCTCACGCGCACGCCGCGGATCAGCGGTCGGGCCAGTGGCAACGGGCCGGGCGCGGACAAACGTGCCGCGACCAACATGGCTTTCGACCAGACCACGCGCCTGGGCTTCGGTATAGGCGCGGCTGATCGTGGTGAAATCCAGCCCAAGAACTTCGGCAAGACGTCTCTGCGGCGGCAGCCTGTCGCCGGATGACAAAACACCGCTGTTCGCGTCGCGCTCAATCGCGTCGGCGATTTCCAGATAACGCGGCTTGCCATTGGTGCCGAGGGTGGGGACCCAGGTTTTCATGCTGTGCTCCGGCAGTTTCACATTGTCTGTCTTTGTATGCATCATCGCCGGAGTGTCAAATAGCAAGGCGATTCTGCCAGCCTGCGCCACTTCCGATCATCAACTGCCAGTTCCCTATCCAGAAGCGATCAATTTCAGCCCATGAATTCAGCGATTTTCGCAATCCCAATCTTTATTGTATGTATAATTGATTCAGATATTGATCGCATAAATGATCCCTGCACCCTGTTCTTATCCCAACGGAGAACAGGAGAGGCAGATGCCCACAGTCACCAAAGCAGCCCACAAGCCCGGCGATTACTTCGTCGATTATGAAAGCAAAGTATTCGAGGATGTGAAGGCCGAGCCGGGAGAAAAGGCGCTTGTGACCTTTCACACCATGGCATTTGAGGGCTCGATCGGGCTGGTCAACATCCTGAACGCCATCCGCCTGAACAAAAAGGGGTATGAAACCTCGATCCTGCTCTATGGCCCCGGCGTCTTGCTGGGGGTGCAGCGCGGTTTCCCCAAGATTGGCGACGAGGCGTTTCCGGGACACCAGAACTTCAACAAGAATCTCGAACGATTCATGGCCGAGGGTGGCAAGGTCTATGCCTGCCGGTTCGCGCTGCAGGCGCTGTACGGCGCGGGCGAGCCGTCGCTGATCCCCGGAATCACCCCGATCATGCCGCAGGACGTGCTGGACTGTGTGTTGCTGCACAAGAAAGCCAATGCCGTGATCATCGACACCTGGACGGTGTGAGCCCGTGCGGCCCGCCCCGCTGGGCGGGCCAATCTTTGCCAAATGGAGAACACCATGCCCCCCAAGCCCGTCATCCGCGCCGCTGCGGTGCAGATCGCACCCGACCTGACCTCGCGCGCGGGCACCATGGAAAAGGTGCTGAACACGATTGCCGATGCGGCAGGCAAGGGCGCGGAATTTATCGTCTTTCCCGAAACCTTTGTGCCCTATTACCCCTATTTCAGTTTCGTGCTGCCCCCGGTGCAGCAGGGGCCGGAGCATCTGCGGCTGTATGAGGAGGCGGTGGCGGTGCCATCGGCCGAGACCCGCGCGGTGGCCGAAGCGGCGCGCAAGCGGGGCGTGGTGGTGGTGCTGGGGGTTAACGAGCGCGACCATGGCTCGCTCTACAACACCCAGCTGATTTTCGATGCCGACGGGTCGCTGGCACTGAAACGGCGCAAGATCACCCCGACCTATCACGAGCGGATGGTCTGGGGTCAGGGCGATGGTGCCGGGCTGAAGGTGGTGGACACGGCGGTGGGACGCGTGGGGGCGCTGGCCTGTTGGGAGCATTACAACCCCCTCGCCCGTTATGCGCTGATGGCACAGCATGAGGAAATCCATGCGGCGCATTTTCCGGGCAGCCTTGTCGGGCCAATCTTTGGCGAACAGATCGAAGTGACAATGCGGCATCACGCGCTGGAGGCGGGGTGTTTCGTGGTCAACGCGACCGGCTGGCTGTCGGAAGAGCAGATCGCCAGCATCCACCCGGACCCCAAGCTGCAAAAGGGTCTGCGCGATGGCTGCATGACCTGCATCATCACGCCCGAGGGGCGGCATGCAGTGCCGCCGCTGACCAGCGGTGAGGGTATTCTGATCGCCGATCTGGACATGAAGCTGATCACCAAGCGCAAGCGGATGATGGACAGCGTGGGGCATTATGCGCGGCCCGAGTTGTTGCGGCTGCTGCACGATACACGCCCTGCCCTGCCGCGGGAGGACTGGGCCAATGAACCGATGGACATTGAGGAGCCGACAGATGCTTGACGCGGATCTGATCAACGAATTGCAGACCAAGGGCGCGCGGCTGGTGGACCCTTCGGCCGGGCACGAAAGCCGCAGAGGCGGTGCCGGACCATCGGACCACAAGGCGGTGACGCTGGCGGGGCAGACGGTGATGGTGCCGGTGCATACTGCGCCGGCGTTTCAAAGCCCCTATGTGATTGATGCGCCGGAGGGCACCCAGGGCGAGGCGCGCGTCTTGCGCAATGGGGCCGAAGTCGGGCGCATCCGCTTTCCCGGCCGACCCCGGTTCTATGATCTGAGCACGGCGGAGGGCATTCCCTATTCCAAGATCGCGGTGCTGCATGGCCGCGATGTGCTGGCGACCACGGTGCTGCAGACCTGCATCCGCTACGAGTCCCGCAAGAAAACCTGTCAGTTCTGTTCCATCGGGCAAAGCCTTGCTGCCGGGCGGACCATTGCCCACAAGACCCCGGCGCAACTGGCCGAGGTGGCAAAGGCGGCGGTGGAGTTGGACGGGATCAGGCATATGGTGCTGACCACCGGCACGCCAAAAGGCAGCGACCGGGGCGCACAGGTGCTGGCCGACTCTGCCCGCGCGATCAAGGCAGCGGTGGATCTGCCGATACAGGCGCAATGCGAACCACCCGAGGATGACATCTGGCATCAGCGCATGTTCGATGCAGGGGTAGATACGCTGGGAATGCATCTGGAGGCGGTGACGCCAGAGGTGCGGGCGCGGATCATGCCGGGCAAAGCATCGGTGCCACTGGAGAAATATTTCAGCAGCTTTGAGGCGGCGGTAAAGGTGTTCGGGCGCGGGCAGGTTTCCACCTATATCCTTGCGGGTCTGGGCGACACGGCAGAGGCCATTCTGGCGATGTCAGAAAAGCTGGTGACGATGGGGGTTTACCCGTTTGTCGTGCCCTTTGTGCCAATTTCGGGCACGCCACTGGAAAGCCACCCGGCGCCGACCTCAGCCTTTATGGCCTCGATCCTGCAACCCCTGTCGCAGATGACGGTGACAGGCGGGATGCAGGCCAGCGATATCAAGGCCGGGTGCGGCAAATGCGGGGCCTGCTCGGCGCTGTCCACCTATGAAAAGCTGAGGGTGGCATGACACATCTGACGCCTCAGGCCGACTTTCTGCAAAGCTACCTGATCTGCGCGGCAGGGGAGCCGCGGATGCAGGCGGGGGCGGCCGCCTTGCGCGAACGGGTGTTCGTGCAGGAACAAGCCGTGTTTGCGGGCCATGACCGTGACGCGATTGACGAGATCGCCCTGCCACTGGTCGCCATTGCCGAAGACGCGGCAGGCGGGCCACGGGTGGTGGGGACGGTTCGGATACATGAGGCGGCCCCCGGCATCTGGTGGGGCTCACGGCTGGCGGTTGCGCCGGAATGGCGGCGGGTTGGCAAGCTGGGGTCAGAGCTGATCCGGCTGGCGGTCGGCACGGCGCGGGCGCGCGGGGCGGTGGAATTTCACGCCCATGTGCAGCGGCAGAATGTAGTGCTGTTCCGCCGTCTGCATTGGGCGGTGGAGGCAGAGGTTGACCTGCATGGCCGCCCGCATGCGCATATGCTGGCAAGTCTTGCGCATTACACCCCCATCGAAGACCCCGCCGCCGGGTGGCGGATCACTGCCCCCGGCCCGGTGGAGGGCGGCGCATGACCGTCGATGCGATTGCTGCTGAACTGGCGGCGCATCCCTCGATTCTGGGCAAGCTGGATATTGCCGGGGCGACCCGCGCGCTGGGGCTGAGCGGGAACAGCACCGGCCGGCCCGGCGATGATGCCGCAGCCTTGCCCCGGCCCGAAGGTGGCTGGGATCTGTTTGCCGCCGAGGCGTTCATTCCGGCCTTTGTTGCCGATGATCCGTGGTTTGCAGGCTGGTGCGGCGTGATGGTGAACCTGTCGGATATTGCCGCAATGGGCGGGCAGGCCACTGCGATCACCGATATGATCTGGGCCCCCGATGCGGCCAGTGCGGCGCCGGTGCTGGAGGGGTTGTTCGCCGCGTCAAAGGCCTACGGGGTGCCAATTGTCGGCGGGCACACCAACTTGCGCGCGCCATCACTGAACCTGTCGGTCGCGGTGACCGGGCGGGCGCGGGCGCTGATCTCCAGCTTTGCCGCGCGGCCGGATGACATGCTGATTGCGGTGGTTGATCTGCGTGGCGCGTGGCGGCCCCGGTTTGACAACTGGTTCGCCGCTACTGATGCGCCGGCAAGCCGATTACGCGGTGATCTGGCCTTGCTGCCGGAACTGGCCGAGTCGGGGTTGGTACGGGCGGGCAAGGATATCAGTCAGGGCGGAATTGCCGGGACCAGTCTGATGCTGGGCGAATGCTCTGGCTGCGGGTTCGAAATTGATCTGGACCGGCTGCCGATGCCGCCCGGTGTGGATATGGCGCGCTGGATGCGGGCCTTTCCCAGCTTTGGCTTTTTGCTGTCGGTACATCTGTCGGATGCGAAAGAGGTCTGCGCCCGCTTTGCCGACCGTGCGCTGGAAGCGGCGGTGATCGGTCGCGCGACGGCGGGATCTGCGATTGATCTGGTGCAGGGCGACGCGCGGGCGACGTTCTGGGACTGGCAGCAGCGGCCCTATCTGGCGCTGGGACCGGGCCAGCCGGTGCGGGAGGTGCATCATGCCTGAGGTGATTTTTCACATCCGCTGGCCGGACGGGGTGGAAGAGCAGTACTATTCGCCCTCGACCATCATCCGCCAGCATCTGATCGCAGGGGAAAGCTACCCGCTCGATGAGTTTGTCGCGCGTGCCCGTGCCGGACTGATCGAAGCCTCGGACCGGGTGGCGCTCAAATACGGGTTCGCCTGCTCCAGTGCGATGGATCAGCTGGCCCGGATCGAGGCCACGGCCCGCCGCTATCATCAGGATGACGCACCCGTCACCTGCCTGTCCCTTCAATGAAAGTCCTGCCCATGTCTGTTCATGACACAGCCGTTCCGCATATTCCTGTCGTCATCATCGGTGGCGGTCAGGCCGGTCTATCCGTCAGCTGGTATCTGAGCCGGGACGGGATGGATCACATCATCTTTGAACGGCACAAGCGGTTTCAGTCGTGGCGGGAGAACCGCTGGGACAGCTTCTGTCTGGTGACGCCGAACTGGCAATGCCGCCTGCCGGGCTATCCGTATGAGGGCGGTGACCCGGACGGGTTCATGCTGCGTGATGAGATTGTGGAGTATCTCGACGGGTTCAACGCCAGCTTTGATCCGCCTGTGCGCGAGGGTGTTTCAGTGACGCGAGTGGCCCCGCTGGCGGATGGCTGCTACCGGGTGGAAACAACGGCGGGTGTCTGGACCTGCGGGCAGGTGGTGGTGGCGACGGGGGGCTATGACCAGCCGATTGTGCCGCCCTATGCGAGCGCCATCGCGCCGGAGGTGGTACAGATGCATTCGGTCGATTACCGCCGCCCGGCGCAACTGCCCGAGGGTGGCACGCTGATCGTCGGCACCGGGCAATCGGGCGTGCAGATCATGGAGGATTTTCACCGGGCCGGGCGCGATGTGCATCTGGCGGTGGGGCCAGCGCCGCGCAGCCCGCGCAAGTACCGGGGCCGCGATGCGACGGACTGGCTGCATGACATGGGGCATTACGCGATCACGATTGACCGCCACCCCGATCCGGTCAAGGCGCTGACACAGACCAACCACTATATGTCGGGCCGGGATGGCGGCAAGGAGATCGACCTGCGGCGCTTTGCGGTGGAGGGGGTGCGGCTCTATGGCTCGATGGCCGGGGCAGAGGGCACCCAGTTGCGGTTCCTGCCCGATCTGGAAAAGAACCTCGATGACGCTGATCGCAGCTATTGCGGCATCCGCGATCAGATTGACAGCTGGATCACCGCGCAGGGGATTGAGGCTCCGGTTGAGCCACCGTTTCAGAAAGTGTGGCGACCCGAGGTTGAGGTGACGCAGATCGACTGTGCGGCGCTTGGGATCACCTCGATCATCTGGGCCATCGGGTTCCGGCCCGACTATGGCTGGCTGGAGGTGGATTGCTTTGACCCCGATGGCCGCCCGCTGTACCGGCGCGGGGTGACGCAGGTGCCGGGTGTGTATTTCATCGGCTTGGGCTGGCTGAACACCTGGGGCTCGGGGCGGTTTCTGGGGATTGACGAGGATGCGCGCTATCTCGCGGAACAGATCGCGGCACAGGCCCTGATCGGAGCGCAGGCGGCGGAATGAAGCACGAAACCTTTGCGCGCGGCGACACATTGGAGCAGCGCCGTCTGGGAATGGCGGAATGCGGCTGGCGCGGGCTGTCCGAGGGCTGGTTGCTGCGTCACCTGGGCGATGTGCATTGGCGGCAGATCGCAGATGCGATGGGGCAGCAGGCCGCGGTATTTCACGACACAAGCGGCGCGCCGGTCTATGCGGCGTTCTGCGCGATCTCGGAACGGATTGTACGGCCCGAACGGGCGCGGCCGGGTGCGGTCCTGACCATTGCCTCGCGCTTGCGGCGGTTGTCGCCGACGCGGCTGATCTCGTTTCACAGCCTTGATATCGACGGCGGATCCTTTGCCGATGTCACCCTGATCACCGCGTTCATACGCCATGGGGAAACGGGCGGGAATGCCCAGATCCGCCGGGCGCAGCCGCTGGGTCAACTCGATCTGCCGATGATGGAGGCCGGGGCGGATGACGGTTTTGTCGAAGTGGCGGCGCGGCTGTATCGCGAAAAGGTGGTAGATACCCCTGCCCCGATGGTAGATGTGACCCCCTGCCCGATAACCGAATTCAACGCCGCGGGGCTGCTCTATTGCGCGAATTATCCGGCATTGGCAGATCGGGCGGAATGGGCGCTGTGGCCTGCGCAGGCACAAGGGCTGCTGACCATGCGCAAGATTGTCTATCTGGGCAATGTTGATGCGGGGGCGCCGGTCACGGCACGGCTGTGGCGCGACCCGCAAAGGCCGACCCGGCACAACGTGTCGCTTGCCTCGCAGGGGCGGGTGATTGCCCGGATCATCACCGAGAAGTTGTGTTGATTGGTCGCATCTCCTCCGATTGACTGGATTCATCGATTGAATACATTCCGATCAATCACAGAAGACCGCTGATGCAGAACGATCAGCGCCAGTGAAAGCCGCCATGCTGAATGGCCTGCGGCACCGGTGCCCGAATTGCGGTGAGGGCAGGTTGTTCACATCTTACCTGAAGGTCGCCCCCGCCTGCGAGGTGTGCGGCCTGAGTTTTGCCGCGCAAAAGCCGGATAACGGTCCGGCCTATTTCACCATTCTGCTGATGTGCCACATCGCCGGTTTTCTGCTGCATTTCATGATTGTCTACAGCGATTAAGGGCCAATGGCGACGGCGCTTTTGATCACTGCCGTAGTTCTGACCGCCAGCCTGCTGCTATTGCCCCGGATCAAGGGGCTCATGATTGGCTGGCAATGGGCCGACCGGCTGCACGGGTTCTGAAACGCAAAACGCCCGCGCAGACCGCGCGGGCGCCCATCGCTTGTTCCGGTCTCTTACTGCGAAATGCCGACGGCTTGCAGCCCGACGCGCGCCACCTCGACAACGTTTTCGACAAAGGCCGCATATTCCGCCGGGCCGACCGTCAGGCCCTTGATACCTGCAGCGTTCTGAAATGTCTGAAACTCCGGTTTCTGCATCGCCTCGAACAGACCCTCTGCGATCTTTTGCTGGATGTCCGCAGGAATGTCCTTGGGGCCAAAGATGCCGCGCACATTGGCCCAGCTTGTATTCGCATCATAACCCAGTTCAGCAAAGGTCGGCACATCGGGCAGCGACGCCGACCGCTCTGCCGACAGGATGCCAAGCACGCGCAAACGCCCCGCTGCCACAAATTCCAGCACCGCATTCGGGTTCCCTGCGCCGATCTCGACATGCCCGCCCAGCACGTTTGTCACCGTCTCGGACGAGGCGTCAAAGCTGATCCAGTTCTGCTGGATGCCGGCCGATTCAAACACCAGATGCGAGGCAATGTTGGCAGCGGACCCAATCGGGCCAAAGCCGCCGATGGCAATCTGAGTGTCCTTGCCCCCGTAGGCGTCAACCACATCAGCAAAGGTCTTGAAGGGCGAGTCCTCTGACACATAAAGCAGGTAGGAATCTTCCTGCAGCAGCGCGATCCATGAGAAATCTTCGGGCGCAAAGGTTCCCGCGAGGTTGGTCTGCATTGCGGTGAAATGCGTCATGACGGAAACGCCGATTGTATGGCCATCCGGGGCGGCAGCGCGGATGGCCGCCATTTGGGTCGCGCCACCGCCACCGGGTTTGTTGACCACCACCACCGGTTGGCTGAACACCCCATGCGCCGCTGCTGCAAGGGTGCGGGCGAATACATCGGATGCCCCGCCAGGCGCGTTCAGCACCAGAAGTTCAATCGGCTTTGTCGGCCAGTCAGCGGCCGTCTGCGCCTGTGCGATGCCCGCACCGGCCAGGGTCATGCAGGCGATGCCAAGCGCGATTGCCAGCCTGCGGCCTGAAGTGAATAGTGTCATGTTGATCTCTCCCCGTTTTGAAATGGTGCTGAAGCCGGTACGCGGTATTGGTTCCGCCTGATCCAGACATTACGCTACCATTGTGCGATCACCACATGCAGATCACTTGGCCAATGACTGATCATTTGTTGGGCACGCCCGGCTATTCAAGACCAAGCTGCTGCCTTACCCTTCTGGTCATCACGCGCGCGGTGCGATCCCGGCACGCGGCCCCATTTTTCAGGAGATCACATATGTCCGACAGCGCAAACGTCCGCCCATTCGTTCTTGTCCATGGCGCCGGTCATGGTGGCTGGCTATGGGCCCGCGTCCGTGACCGGTTGACGGCCCAAGGGCACCGCGTCTTTACCCCGACACTGACGGGTCTTGGCGAGCGCTCGCATCTGCTGGACGCCTCGGTGACGCTGGAGACGCATATCACCGATGTGGTGAATGTCTTCGAATGGGAGGATCTGACCAACGCGGTTCTGGTCGGCCATTCCTACGCCGGCTGGGTGGTATCAGGCGCGATGGAGCAGCTGGAAAAGCGCGTCTCGGCACTGGTCTACCTCGATGCCTTCCTGCCCGATGACGGTCAGCGCGGCGTCGACTTCCTGAACGAAGCACAGACCGAAGCCTTTAACGCCGCCCGCGAAAAGGGCGAAATCTCGCGCCCCGGCCCGAACAGCACTGCCTTGCGCATTCAGCGCCCGGAAGATGCGGCATGGGTGGACAGCAAGATCACGCCGCAGCCCATCGGTGTGTCGCTGGACCCGGTAAAGTTGACCGGTGCGCGCGACCGCGTGGCGACCAAGCTGTATGTCCGCACACCGCTGTTCCCGCAGCCCCGGTTCGATGCGGCGCTGGCGCGGTGTCAGGCTGACCCCAGCTGGAAAACTGCGATCATGGAAAACTGCGGCCATGATCCGATGGTGGATGATCCGGACGCCGTGGTCGCCTTGCTGGAAGCGCTGTGATGGCCTTGCGTGTTCTGGGGCCAGAGGCATTCCGCCCGGCGCTGACTGCGCTGGCCGCCAGCTTTGCGCAACGGTCTGGGCACTCGGTTGACACAACCCTTGGCCCGGCCACCGGCCCCGCACCCGCGACAATCACCAGCCGTTTGGCGGCGGGAGAGGATCACGATGTGGTTCTGTTGCCTGCGGCCCTGACCGATCAGCAGATTGTCGCCGGGCGGCTCAGCCCCGAAGCGCGCGTCGACGTGATGCGCTCGATGGTGGCGCTGTGCGTGCGCGCCGGGGCACCCGTGCCCGATATCTCGACGCTCGGCTCCCTGCGTTCCGCCCTGCGAGCAGCCGGATCAATCGGCCTGTCGCAGGCAGGCAGCGGCAACTTTGTGCGCGATGTCTTGCTGGCGCGGCTGGACCTGTCCGGGCTTGCCTCCCGCTGCCAGACCATTACCGGCCAACCGGTCGGAGCTGCCGTGGCCGCGGGGGCGGTGGAGGTCGGCCTGCAACAATGGAGCGAGTTGTTGCAGGAAGACGGGATCACAGTGGCTGGCCCCCTGCCCGATGCCGCGCAGGGCAACACTGTGATTGCCGCCGCCACATTGGCTGGGCGCGAGGTGACCGACCTGCAACGTGCGTTTCTGACCTTTCTGCAATCAGACGCCGCCGCAGCCATTCTGCGGACCGCCGGGCTCCAGCCGGTGTCCGCCTGACCCTCCCCATTTCTGCTTGTGACACCCGAAAGGACCGCCCATGACCGAGGTTTTCATCTGTGACTATATCCGCACGCCGATTGGTCGCTTTGGCGGTGCGCTCTCTAGCGTGCGAGCCGATGATCTGGGGGCGGTGCCGTTGCGCGCAGTGATGGCACGGCACGATCTGGACTGGGCGGCGGTGGATGAGGTGATCTATGGCTGCGCCAATCAGGCGGGCGAAGACAACCGCAATGTCGCGCGCATGTCGCTGCTGCTGGCCGGGTTGCCCGAGACTGTGCCCGGCACCACGATGAACCGGCTCTGCGGCTCGGGCATGGATGCGGTGATCGCCGGGGCCCGTGCAATCAAGGCGGGCGAGGCCGGTCTGATCATCGCCGGCGGGGTGGAAAGCATGAGCCGCGCGCCATTTGTGATGCCAAAGGCGGAGTCGGCCTTTTCCCGCAGCATGGAGGTGCATGACACCACCATCGGCTGGCGGTTCATCAACCCGGCGATGACGGCGCAATATGGCGTCGATTCGATGCCAGAGACGGCGGAGAACGTGGCCGAAGATTTCAACATCTCCCGTGCCGATCAGGATAGCTTTGCGCTGCGGTCGCAGCAAAAGGCCGGGGCCGCAATCGCGAATGGTCGCCTCGGGCGCGAGATCACGCCGGTATCCATTCCGCAGCGCAAGGGCGACCCCCGGCTGGTCAGCACTGATGAACACCCCCGCCCCGACACCACGCTGGAGACGCTGCAAAAACTGCCCGCGCCGTTCCGCAAGGGCGGATCAGTTACCGCTGGCAATGCATCCGGCGTCAACGACGGGGCTGCCGCGCTGATCCTTGCCTCTGCCGCAGCGGCAGCACGGCATGGGCTGACCCCGATTGCGCGCATTCTGGGCGGCGCCACCGCCGGGGTTGCCCCGCGCATCATGGGCTTTGGCCCCGCGCCTGCATCGAAAAGGCTGATGGCGCGGCTTGGGCTGACACAGGCCGATTTCGACGTGATCGAACTGAACGAGGCTTTTGCCAGTCAGGACCTGGCCACATTGCGCGATCTGGGCATCGCAGATGACGACGCGCGGGTGAACCCGAACGGAGGGGCGATTGCACTGGGTCATCCGCTGGGCATGTCTGGCGCGCGCATCACCGGGTCGGCGGCGCTGCAACTGCAACTGACCGGCGGCAAACGCGCGCTTGCCTGCATGTGCATCGGCGTAGGTCAGGGTATCGCCATCGCGCTGGAGCGGATGTGACACTGGCCTGATTTTTATCCTTTTCCTCTGGAGGAGAGGGGAATAGGGTTTTCTTGCCGGATCGGAGGAGACATCGGCCCCCCATGCAGACAGCATTTCCGCCCCTGAACCCCTTGCGTACGTTTGAGGTGGCTGCACGCCTGTGCAGCCTGACACTTGCTGCCGAAGAGCTAAACGTTTCACAGGTGGCTGTAAGCCGTCAGGTCAAGGTGCTGGAAGAATATCTGGGCGTGATCCTGTTCCGCCGCCTGCATCGCGGGATCGAGCTGACAGATGAGGGGCGGCTTTTGTACGAGGGCGTCAGCCGGGCCTTCAACGATATTGCAAACGCCACTCGGCTGGTGTCGCGGCGAGGGCGGCGGGATATTCTGGCGATTCAGTCCTATACCACCTTTTCGCAACGCTGGCTGATCCCGCGGCTCACGCATTTTCACGATGCGCACCCGAGGATCGAGATCCGGCTCAGTTCCTCGATCATGCCGGTCGATTTCGAGACCCAGAACCTTGATGCCGCCATCCGCGCGGGAAAAGGCGATTGGGATGGGCTGCATTGTGAAAAGCTGGTCGATATCGAGCTGATCCCGATCTGCTCGCCCGCGTTTCAGCGCCAACATAACCTGCGCCACCCTGACGACCTGCGCCGGGTGCGGTTGTTGCATTCTATGGCGCGGCCGACCGATTGGCAGGCCTGGATCAAGCGGGCGGGGGCCAATGTCGACCCGACGCCGGGCATCCGGTTTGAAAGCTCTGCGCTGGCATATGAAGCTGCTGCGATGGACAGCGGGGTAGCACTGGCTGTCAAGGTCTTTGTGAAACGCCAGTTGCAGACGGAAAGCCTGATCGCGCCGTTTGATACGGTCTGCTTCAGCGGTGAAGGCTACTTCCTGACATGGCCAAAGACGGTGCCACCTTCACCGCCGCTGACCAAGTTCCTTGACTGGATGCGCGAAACGATGCGCAGCGAGGCAGAAGTTTAGGCCGCCCGTATCGTCGGGCGGCCCTGACTTTTAGCGCAGGACGATCAGGCTGTCCCCCGCGCGCGCGCCCTGACCTTGCGGCAGCACGAACACCGGGTTGATCTCGGCCTCTTCCAGCCGGTCGCCCAAAGTTTCCACCATATCGGCAAAAGACAGAACGGTATCCACCAGCGCGTCGATATCGGCGACCGGCTTGCCCCGGAAGCCCTTGAGCAACGCGCCTGCCTTGACCTCGTCGATCATGCTGCGCGCCTCGGCGCGGCTGATGGGCAAGAGCCGGATGGCCACGTCCTGATACAGCTCGGTCGTCACGCCCCCTGCTCCCAGCAGCAGGTAGTTGCCCAATTGCGGGTCGCGGTTGAAGCCCAGGATCATCTCGACCCCGCCTTTGACCATTTCCTGCACCAGAAACCCATCAACCTTGGCCGTGGTCGCCGCGCGCACCTTTTCCAGCATCTGCGCGCAGGTGGTGCCGACATCGGCAGGGGCCACGTTCAGCGCGACGCCGCCAACTTCGGATTTGTGCAGGATCTCGTTGGACAGGATCTTGATCACCACCGGACCGTCAAAGCCCTGTGCCGCTGTTGCTGCCTCTTCCGCAGTGGCGGCCACGACCTCACGGGTGACCGGCACACCGAACCGGGCAAACAGCGCCTTGGCATCTGCCTCGTTCAGCGATCCGGCGGGAATGTCGGAACAGTCGACGGCCTTTGCGCTGCGGGCCTCCGACACCTGCAGCGGTGCCACCGGCACCAATGCGGCCAGCGCCGAGGCACAGCTTTCGGGGGCGGCAAAGGCCGGGATGCCGCTGGAATTCAGATGGCGCACAATATGAGGCGCATCGGGGCTGACATAGGCCAGTATGGGTTTGTCGGTCAGGCTGAGAGACTCAAGCACCGGCTGAGCCACCAGATCAGGCTGAGCGATGGAGGACGATCCGACGACCACCGCAATGGCATCATAGGACGGGCTTTCCGCAAGAATTCGCAGGATCGACCGGAACAGATCGGGGCGCAGGCCCGCCAGCGTCACGTCAATCGGGTTGCGGTCCAGCGCGGCCTCTTTCAGCTCCAGCCCCAGAAGTTTGGCCGAGGTTTCCACATCGGGTGGCGGCATGTCGAGGCCCATCAGGCCCACATTGTCGGCCACCACAGTTGCGGCGCCCCCGGTCGAGGTAACAATCGCCACCCGCTTGCCCGCCATCACCCGGCCTTGCGCCAAAGCTGCGGGAATGTCGATCAGATCGGCAAAGGTCTGGGCGCGGATCACACCAAGCTGGGCGAACAGCGCGTCATAAACCTCATCCGCCCCCGCCAAGGCGCCAGTGTGCGACACCGCTGAGCGCGCCCCGGATTCCGACCGGCCCACCTTGTAGGCCACGATGCTCTTGCCTGCCGCAATCACCTTGACGGCAGCCTTGCGGAACGCGGCCACGTTGCGGATGGTTTCCAGATAGAGTGCGACCACCTGCGTCGCGTCATCCTCCGCCAGCGCGTCAAGGAAATCCGACACTTCCAGATCGGCCTCGTTCCCGGTCGCCACCAGCTTGGAAAACCCGATGCCCCGCGCCACGGCGCGCGACAAAAGCGAGCCAAGGATGCCACCGCTTTGCGACAGCAGCGCCACTTTCCCCACGGGGAAATCTGTCATCTCCATCGCGCCGCTGGCGGTCAGCGGGATGCGGTCTGTCAAGTTGACCAGCCCGATGGTATTGGGGCCAAGGATGCGCATATCGCCCGCCGCCTCGTGCAGCGCCGCTTGCAACGCGCGGCCCTCGTCCCCGGACTCGCCAAAGCCCGAGGCAAGAACCACCGCCGCCTTTGTGCCTTTGGCGGACAGATCGCGGACCGCTTCGATCACCCGGTTGGCACCGATCAGCACCAGTGCCAGATCCGGCACGTCGGGCAGATCAGCGGCAGAGGCATAGCTTTTCAGCCCGGCAATCTCATTATAGCGCGGGTTGATCGGGTAGATCGCGCCCTTATAGCCCTGCCCTTGCAGAAAGGCGATCGGTCGGCCGGTCAACTTTGCCGGGTCATTCGAAGCCCCGACGACAGCCACGCTTTTCGGGTTCAGGATGGCGGAAATCACACTCATATCAGGCTCACTTCGATGTCTTGTTCAGGAAATCTTCGACCGATGTGCGATGCTCGGCAGTGGTGTAGCAGACCGCTTGTGCCTGACGGCCCATGGCAAAGATCTCTTCGTCGCTGCGCTCGAAGGTCTTGTCGAGAATCTCTTTCGACAAGGCAATCGCAGTGGGTGATCCAAAGCTGAGTTCCTCGGCCCAGGTCTGCGCCGTGGCCTGCAATTCGTCAGCGCTGACGACGCGATCCACCAGACCAATCGTCAGGGCCTCGGTGGTTTCGACCACACGGGCCGAGAAGATCAGCTCTTTGGCGCGGGTCAAGCCGACGCGGCGCGGCAGAAAGTACATGCCGCCCCCATCCGAGACGAGGCCGCGTTTGATAAAGCTCATCGACAGTTTGGCCCCCTCGGCGGCGATGATGAAATCGCAGGCCAGCGCCATATCAAGGCCCAGGCCAAAGGCGGCGCCGTTGACCGCCGCGATCACCGGTTTGGTCACACCATGGATCGCGGCCACACCCCTGTGTGTGCTGCGCTGACGTTTCCAGCCGTTGAACGCGACCTCACCCGCCGGGGCATCCAACCGCCCGCGCATGCCGCCGATATCCCCGCCCGAGCAAAAGCCCTTGCCGGCACCGGTCAGGATGATGGCGCGCACTTCGGGATCGCGGTCGGCCTCAGAGAACGCCTCGATCAGCTCGGCACGCATCTTGTCATTGATTGCGTTGCGCACATCGGGGCGGTTGAGTGTGATGGTGGCGATGCCGTTGGTGTAGGCGATGGTGATGAATTCGGGAAGGTTAGCGGCGGTGTTCATCTGATGGGTTCCGATCGTGTCTGGTGCTGTTGGCACGGTGGTTCTTTGGGGGTCACGCGGCAGCCGGGGCTGCGATAAGGGCATCTGGCAGGGTGTCGCCGTCGAGAATGATGCGGGCGAGCCGGTCGGCTTCGCCCGTGGCCAGCACCGGGCCGGCCAGTTCGTGGAATTTGACGATCAGCTCATCGGTGCTGGCCGGATCGTCGGGGTCGCCGTGGCGGGTGGGCTGGAAATGGTCGATCTGCCGTCCGTCTTTCAGGCGCAGTTGCAGCCGCGCCATGCGACGGCGCGGATACTCGGCGGCAAGATCTTCGGCGCGGGAAATCGTGATCATCGGCATGAGCGCGCGGATGCGCGGGTCGGCGAGTGCCTGCGGCTCGGTTGCCGCCAGCCGCACGGAGCCAAGGATCATCTGGGCGGCAAGACAATATTGCAGGCTGAACCGCGCCTCTTGCGCCGATTGCGGGTCGGGGCGGTCGCAGATGGTCTTGGTGGGGCCATAACCTTCGACATGGATCGCGGCGATCTGGTCGGGGGTCAGCGCGTGTTGCGCCATCATCGCGGCCAGACCGTCCAGTGCCGGGAAGATATGGCCGCAGCAGCCGTGCAGCTTGACCGTCATCCGAGTGATCGGTGTCCAGTCACCCGCGCCGTAAAAGGCGGCATCCCAATTCCCCGCTCCCGCCCCGGTCGCCAGCGCATAGCCCAGCGGGCCGTGGAGGCTGTCCAGCGCGCCGGTGGCCCCTGCGGCGGCGGTATAGGCGGCCAGCAGGCCCGCATCGGCGGCATGGCCGGGGTGCATGGTCTTGACCATGCTCTGGCCTTGCAGGTTTTGCTGATGGCCACCGGCAAAACTGGTGGAGATTGCGATGGCATGTGCGATCCGGTCACGGTCCAGCCCCAGCAGCATCGCCCCCGCGACGGCAGCCCCGATGGTGCCGACCGTGGCAGTGATGTGCCAGAACTCGTAATGCCCCGGTTGCAGTGCAGAGGCCAGACGGCACCCCGCCTCGTACCCGCCGATCACAGCCCGGTCAAAGGCTTCGCGGGACAGCCCCCTGTCGTGCGCGACGGCCAAAGCGGCAGCGATGGTGGGCGATCCGGGGTGATAGCCGCCGTCGCGATAGATGTCGTCGAATTCAACCGTGTGGCTGGCGGTGCCGTTCAGGAACGCTGCGCGCCGGGGGCTGGTGCGGTCGCCGCCCACATAACAAATCGCCTGCCCGCCGCCTGGTCCGGTGCCCAGATCGGCAGCCGCCATCAGTGTGGCAGGCGCGCGCACCGTGCCGGGCAAGGTGGTGGCGAACCAGTCCAGCGCGGCCTTGCGCACGGCAGTATCCACAGCCTGATCAATCGGCTTGGTGTACCAGTCGGCGGCCAGCCCGGCGAGACGGATGAGCGGGTTGTCGGTCACTCTGCCGCCTCCGTCCGAGCGGCCCGAGCTTGACGTGCGACACCCGATTGCAGCATTGCCTCGATCTCGGCCTCGGTCATCCCGATCTCACGCAACAGTTCTGTGGTCTGCGCCCCCACGGCTTGCGGGGCAAATGCGGTGCCGGTGTCAGAGTCCGACATGCGGAAGGCGGAAGACAGGATTTGCAGCCCGTCCACATGCCCTGCCGGATCGCTGACCCGCTGAATCTGGCCGCGTGCTGCGGTTTGCTGGTCCGACAGCGCCTCTTCCATCCGGCGCACGCGGGCGGCGGGAATACGGCGTTCATTCAGGAACTGTTCCCAGTAATCTGCCGTCATGGTCGCAAAAATCTCGGTCAGCGCTTCGCGTTCCTCGGCGGCCATATCGATACGGTCGAAATTGTTGGTCTTGACCAGGTCTTCGCGGCCCAGAGCAATCCACAACCGGCGCTGCTGGCGCAAGTTGGATGCCGCAACCATCAGCGGCGCATCTGATGCCTGATACATGCCTATGGTGGCAAAGGCATAGCTGTTCCCCCTGGCCTTCGGGTGTTTGCCCGAGTGCAGGAAATCGGTCACATGCGAGGTCTGCAGCGTCAGCGCCACCTCCAGCATCGAAACGTCAATATGTTGGCCCTTGCCGCCATTCTGGCTGCGCTGAAACAGAGCGGTGGCAATGGCAAAGGCGGCGGTCATGCCGGTGGAATAGTCGATCACCGGCGCGCCGCATTTCAGCGGATTGCCATCTCCGGTGCCGGTCACATCCATGATACCGGAATAGGACTGGATGACATTGTCATAGCCGGTGGCGCTGCGTTTCGGCCCGGTGCCACCAAAGGCGGAGATCGAGCAATAGATCAGTCCCGGATTGATCGCGGCCAGATCGGCATAGCCCAGACCCAGCGCCTCGAACGCGCCGGAGCGGTAGTTTTCGACAAAGACATCGGCAGTGGCTGCCAGCCGTTTCAGCGCCTCGCGTCCCGACGGAGTTTTCAGGTCCAGCGCCAGGGCCTTTTTGCCTGCCGATTGCGACAAGAAAGCAGCGCCCATTTCCTGACGCACCAGATCCCGGTCAGCGCCCTGAAACCGGGCCTGATCCGGATCGTTCGGGCTTTCGATCTTGATCACCTCGGCCCCGAGCAGAGCCAACTGATAACTTGCGAAAGGACCCGCCAGGACATGGGTGGTGTCGATCACTCTGAGGCCGGAGAATGCAGATGTCATGGCGGAGTCCTGGTGCTTTCGAAGGGTGTTACCCGCCGCAGACCATGCGGCGGGATCGGTGGGTTACTGAGACAGCAGATTGGCGGCTTTCAACTGCGCCTCTGCAATCGTCAGGATGCGCTCCACAAAGGCGGTGTATTCGGCCGGCCCATGGGTGCCATCCTCAACGCCCGCGCTACGGGCATAGGTCTGGTAGGTGTCAGCTTCCATCGCGGTGAAAATCGCATCGGCAATCTGCTGTTGCAGCGCCGGGTCAATATCTTTGGGCCCAAAGACACCGCGAACCTGAAGCCAGCTGGTATCCACATTATAGCCCTGCTCGCCAAAGGTCTGCATATCCGGCACGCTGGACAGGCGGTCATCGCCCAGAACGCCAATGCCCTTGAGGCGATCCGCCTCGAAGAATTCGATCACCGGGCCAAGGTTGGCAACGCCGGCATCGACATGCCCCCCCATGACGGCCGCGATGATGTCAGGGGTCGATTCAAAGGCAACCCAGTTGAAGACAACGCCTGCCTCTTGCTCCAGCATGGTCATGCCCAGATGCTGCATCGACCCGACCGGACCAAAGCCTCCGATATTCACCTGACCCGGCTTGCTCCGCGCAAGTTCGACCAGATCGGTGATGCTGGTGACTGCAGAGTCTTTTTCTGAAAAGACCAGAATCGGATCGACCTGCATCAGGGCGATCCATGCAAAATCATCTGCGCTAAACACCCCATCGAGGTTGGTCAGAAACGCGGTAAAATGGCTGACCGTATTGACCCCCAGCGTCAAACCATCCGGCTTTGCCGCGCGGACTTTGGCCATCTGTGTCGCCCCGCCGCCGCCGGGAGCGTTTTCAACCACCAGCGTCTGGCCGATCATCGGCTCGAGCGAATGTGCAAGGGCTCGCACCATCACATCGGTGCCGCCGCCCGGCTTGGTATGCATCACAAAGCTGACCGGACCAGTCGGTTTCCAGCCGTCATCCGCCGCTACCGGCCCCGCAAATCCGAGACCCAGCGCAGCCACGCAGGCTGCCGCTGAAACTGTCGTCCTGAAGTTCCAGACTGTCATGTATCGTTCCTCCCTTTTGGATGCGACCAGACCGGCCACTCTCACCTTGTTCAGTGTCGGGTTTTGGAATGGCGGCGTGAACTGAGTGTTGATCAGGTCACGCCGCACGTTTCGTTTGGTCAGGCCGCGCGCCGCTTGCGGACAAAGCCTTGCAGCGCTCCGAATGCGGGCAGCAGAAAGGCCAACGCGGCCATTGCCAGCAGGATCCCGGTCAGCGGTGACGAGTAGAACACCGCCCAGTCGCCCTGTGTGGTGATCAATGCGCGGCGGAAGTTGATCTCCATCATCTCGCCCAGCACCAGAGCCAGAATGACCGGCGCCAGCGGAAAATCGAGCTTGCGCAGCACATAGCCAACCAGACCCGCCGCAACCATGACATAGACGGGGAACATCGAATTGCTGGAGGCATAGGCTCCGACAAAGCAGATGCCCGCCACAATGGCGGCAATCGCCGGGCGTGGAATGTCGGCCACCTTGGCCCAGACCCGCGCGCCGGCCAAACCCAGGAACATCATCACCGGCACCCCGACCCAGAGCGAGGCAAAGATGGTATACGGAATCTCGGGCGATTTGGTGAACAACAGCGGGCCGGGCTGAATGCCCTGCACCATCAGCGCCCCGATCATCACCGCCGCCGTGGCCGAGCCGGGGATGCCAAGCGCCAGCAACGGGGCCAGCGAGCCGGGCACCGCAGCGTTGTTCGCCGCCTCCGACGATGACAAGCCTTCCAGCGAGCCCTTGCCGAATTGTTCGGGGGTTTTCGACATCTTCTTGCTGATGGCATAGGATAGGAATGCTGCAATTGACGGTCCCGCCCCCGGAATGACGCCGATGACATAACCAATGAGCGAGCTGCGAGCGATCACCGTCTTGAGGCCGAACAGCGTCGACATGGGCACCGCCAACAGTTTCTTGATCGGTGCGCTTTTGGTTTTGGCCGCCGCGCCATCCTCGATCATCACCAGCACTTCGGTCAGCGCGTAAAGGCCGAGCAGGATCGGCACCAAGGGCAGACCCTCAAAGAAATCGGGGTTGCCGCCGGTGAAACGGGGCACGCCGGTCTGCACATCCAGCCCGACCGTCGCCAGCGCAAGGCCAATGAACATGGCAATCGCGCCCTTGACCGGCGAGCCGGTGGACAGACCCGATACAAGGCTGAGACCGACCAGCGCCAGCGCGAAATACTCGCCCGGACCGAACTTCAGCGCGAATTCTGACAATGGCACGGCGGTCGCTACCAGAAACAGCGTCGAGACAACGATGCCCATACCCGACGAGACGATCGAAACGGTCAGCGCCTCCCCTGCCCTGCCCGATTTGGTCAGCGGATAGCCGTCCCATGCGGTGGCGACCGCCGCAGCCGTGCCGGGGGAATTGATCAGGATGGCAGAAATCGCCCCGCCATATTCAGCAGCCACATAAAGCGCCACCAAACCGACGATGGAAACCACCGGGTCCATTCCATACGTAAAGGGGATCAACAGCGCGATGCCGAGGCTGGGGCCAAGACCGGGAATGGCCCCGATCAGATATCCGGCAAAGGCACCGAAAAACACCGCCGCCCAGACCATCGGATCGGCAAAGGAGGCAAAACCGAGCGCAAGATTCTCAAACATTCTGACCTCCTCAGGGCAGTTTGACGCCAAGCGCCAGGACAAAGACTGCGTAAATGAAGGCGGTGAGGGCGACAGGAACACCGACAAGGTGCATTGGTCGCCGTTCGCCACAGGCCAGCAGGATTGCCAATGAGAAGCCGCCAACGCAGACAATGGCCCCAATCCTGTCAAACAGGATCGCTTGACCCACCAGCAGCGCCATTGTCATCACCACAAACAGCGGACGCTGAATGACCAGACTGGCCCGCCTGCGGGTCACGACATGGCGGAAAATGATGATGCCCAGCAGCAGCAGCAGCGCCGCAATCGCGATCAACGCCAGCAGACCGGGAAACCCGCCTGCCCCGATGTCGGCCGCATTCAGCGGACGGCGCAAGGCATTGGCGTGTTGCAGATAGATCCAGAACACCCATAGCAAGATTCCGCTTCCCGCCAGATCGCAAAGCCACATCGCCAAGCGCAGTTCATTCAGTTCGAGCCGCGATGTGCGACCCCGCTCTTTACTTTCAGCCATGAAGTCCTCCTCCCACGTCTGGCCTACGAAAAGCCCCAGACGGTCCGGTGGCAGTTTCGGTGTTGCATGTCTTTCATTGAACTAACGAATAGTTGGGCAAGACCTGCACTCCTATCCGTCACGCCGTTTCCCGCAGTGTCTGGACGGTCTTGCTGCTCTGCGCCAACCGATACTCAGCCGCTGCCAAACTATCGGTCAGTTCATCCTGCACGGTCGACTGCCTAGGGTTGGGCATCCGCTGTTGAAAGGTTTGCCCCATGGATTTTGCGCTAACCGATGAACAGACCATGTTCCGCGACACGGTGCGCCGCTTCGCCCAGACCGAGTTGGCCCCGCACGCCGCGCGCCGCGCGGGTGAACAAGGATACCCCTGGGATGTGGCGGCACGGATGGCGGAACTGGGCCTATTGGGGATTACGCTGCCCGAGACAGATGGTGGGCTTGGCGGCACGCTGGTTGATGCGATCATCGCGATTCAGGAAGTGGCCGAAGCCTGCCCGCGCAGCGGCGATGTGATGCAGGCGGGCAACTTCGGGGCCGTGCGCACCTTTGCCGAATATGCCACCCCAGAGCAAAAGACCCGTTATCTGGGTCCGATCCTCGCCGGGCGCGCGGTGATCTCGCTCGGCATGACCGAACCCGAGGCCGGATCGGCGGTTACCGAACTTTCGACCAGTGCAACGGCGGATGGCGAGGACTTCATCATCAACGGCACCAAGATCTTTGGCACCCATAGCGCCGAAGCCGGGGTGTTTCTGGTTTATGTCCGTTTCGGACCGGGACTGGACGGCATCGGCTCGGTGCTGATCGAAAAGAGCACGCCAGGCTTAATCGTGGGCCAGCCCACCGCTTTCATGAATGGCGAGGACTGGGCGCAGCTTTACTTTGACAATCTGCGCATCCCGAAGGCAAACGTGCTGCTGGGACCCGGCGGATTTCGCAGGCAGATCATGGGATTCAATGTAGAACGACTTGGCAATGCCGCGCGAGCGGTCGCGGTGGGGCGCCATGCCTTCACCCTTGCCCGCGAACATGCGCTGATACGCAAGCAATTTGGGCGGGCACTATGCGAATTTCAGGGACTGCAATGGAAGTTCGCCGATATGACGCTGCGGCTGGAGAGTGCCCAATTGCTGCTGATGCGGGCGGCGGTGAACGCGGGTGGCGGCCTGCCCTCGGCACAGGAGACGGCAATTGCGAAACTCGCCTGCAACGAAGCCGGGTTTCATGCCGCCAATGAGGCGCTTCAGATCATGGGCGCACTCGGGTTCTCCGAGGACAGCACCGCACAATACTGCCTGCGCCGGACGCGTGGCTGGATGATCGCAGGCGGGTCGGTCGAGATACTAAAAAACCGCATCGCCGAAGGCATCTTTGGCCGCAGCTTTTCGCAGCGGACCGGAGCATGATGACAGCGCCGCCTCTTTCAGCGATGGTCGATCCCGACAACGGCCTGCCCGCCCTGTTGCTGATTCATGGCATGCTATCTAGCAGCCTGCACTGGCAGCCCAACACTGCGTTGTCACAGCATTTCCGGCTGGTCCGCGTTGATCTGCCGGGTCATGGCGCATCAGCGCCACCCCGGACGCCGGAGGAGGCGCAACCCGGGGCCATCGTGGCCCAATTTGAAAGCTTGCGCGAAACATTGGGCATTGCGGCCTGGCATGTATGCGGCGCAAGTTTCGGGGCCGGGCTTGCCTTGCGCTATGCGATCGACCATCCCGCCGCCTGCCAGCGCATCAGCTTTACCAACGGCAGTGCCGCCCTGCGGGACAGCTGGAGCGATGATGAGTTGCAGGCGCAGATCCGCCTTGCCGCCCACATCCGTGACAAGGGGGACGCCGCTGTGCTTGCCATGCCTTATCACCCCGCCCATGCCCGCCGCTTTCCGCCGGAATTTCGCGCAGCACTTGTCGCAGAAGCAGCACGGATCACTCCGGAAACCGTCGCGCTGTTTCAACAAGTGGCGCTGCCGTGCCTGACCCAGCGCCATCGGCTTGGTGCATTGCGCCGCCCCTGCCTGCTGATCAACGGCCTCTATGAACACCGGTTTCAGCCGTTGCGGAACTGGCTGTCAGAGGCGCATCCGGCGATTGGCATTGTGGACTTACCCGGCGGGCATTCGGTCAACATCGAATGCCCTGCAGCTTTTGATGCAGCCCTGACCGACTTTCTGCACGGGCTGAAACCTGAATGATCGGGTTCGCACAAAAGGCCGCCTACTTTGCAGCGCTTTATGCTGCATCGGCAGCGGCTGGTTGGGGGTTCATGGCCTTGGGCCTGCCTCTGCCCTGGATGCTCGGGCCTCTGCTGCTGGCTGCGGCCGTCTATATCAGCGGTCTGGGGCGGCTCAAAGTGCCGCTGCGCACGCGGCCCTTTGGCCAGATGACCGTCGCGGCACAGGTGGGCCTGACCTTTACACCCGCAGCTTTTGCGTCGTTGCTGGACCTCGCGCCGATGATCGTGGGGCTGGCGCTGGTCAGTGGGGTGCTCGCCAGTCTGGTGGCAGTCGCACTGGCACGATGCACCGATATGCGTCTGGCGCAGGCATTTGTCAGCACCTTTCCTACCAGCCCAGTCGAGGCTGCAGTCATTGCCGAACGCTTTGGGATAGCCACCGCCCCGGTTGTTCTGGCGCAGACCCTGCGGATTGCGATGATCGTCTTTCTGATACCGATCTCAATCTATCTGATCGACGGCATACCCGACCGCAGCGCCACCGGGATGCCCCAGGGCTTCAGCCTCGGCCATCTGACATTGGGGGCGCTTGCCATCGGGGGCGCGCTGCTGTTTCGCCTGCTTCGGCTGGCCAATCCCTTTTTCCTTGGCCCGTTGGCGGCGTCGGCAGCGGTCGCGGCCTTTGGCGTGACTTTGCCTTCTCTTCCGCCCCTGGTCATGGCTTTGGCCCAGATTGCGCTTGGCACATGGCTGGGCAGCACCTTTCGGCGCGAGTTGTTCACCTCTGGCAACGGGCACATTCTGGCCACGTCACTCGCCGCTCTGACACTTCTGATGCTCATTTCCGGTGCCGCCCTCACCATGGCTTATCTGGGAGGCTACGACTGGGAGGCGCTGGTGCTGGGCTCTGCCCCCGGTGGGGTGACAGAGATGGCATTGACCGCCAAGTTTCTCGGAACCGAGGTTGCGCTTGTCACCGCAATTCAACTGGTTCGCATCTTTCTGTTCATTCCGAACCTTCCATGGATCGTGCACCTGATCGCCCGGTCAGAGGCGCGCCGGAATGCCTGACAGTGCCAAAGGAACGCCCGACCATTTCACCTTCGTCGCGTTGGACGCCGCGGGCAAACCTGTTCCGGTAAAACCGGCGGAGCAGGACCGACCAAGATCACGGTCAGGTGCGGCGACACTGCATCGCCGCGCCCTTATTATACCCGAAGCTCATCGGACTTGTCGAAGATCGAGGCCAACTTGGGGTCAAGACCGACCCGCACAACATCGCCTGCCTCGATCCGGGCCTGCCCGTCCATCCGCAGCTTGAATGGCGTGCCGAAAAGCGTGCTCCAGACCAGGGTTTCTGCCCCCATCGGTTCGACAAGTTCGGCAATCAGATCGACCTGAACCGGGGCGCTGTTTGCGGCATCGCCGGTCGCGAGGTTTTCCGGGCGGATGCCGAACCAGACCGGGCCGGTGTGACCGTGGCGTTCAAAATCATAATGTTCCAGCGGGATCGCCAGATCGCCTGCCCGCGCAATTAGCGGCTCACGCGGATCAATCACCGCGTCAAGGAAGTTCATCGCGGGCGATCCGATGAAATCGGCGACATATTTATGGGCGGGGCGGTTGTAGATTTCCTTTGGCGCGGCCAGTTGCAGCACCACACCGCCCCGCATGATCGCAATGCGATCGGCCAGAGTCATCGCTTCCACCTGATCATGTGTCACATAGATCATGGTATTGCCAAGACGCTGGTGCAGACGCTTGATTTCGACCCGGAGTTCGGCGCGCAGTTTGGCATCAAGGTTGGACAGGGGCTCATCAAACAGGAACACATCGACATCGCGCACCAGAGCGCGGCCGATAGCGACCCGCTGACGCTGGCCTCCCGAAAGCGCAGCCGGTTTGCGGGACAAGAGCGGCTGGATCTGAAGCATATCGGACGCCTTGGCGACGCGGCGCTTGATTTCATCCTTTGGCACCTTGGCATTGCGCAGGCCAAAGGTCAGGTTCCCCTCCACCGTCATCTGCGGATAAAGCGCGTAAGACTGGAACACCATGCCGATGCCACGCTCGGACGGTTCGGCCCATGTCACGTTCTGACCATTGATGAAGATACTGCCATCGGTCGGTTCCAGCAGTCCGGCGATACAGTTCAGCAAGGTGGACTTACCGCAGCCGGACGAACCGAGCAGCACCAGGAATTCGCCCTTGCCGATGTCGAGATCCAGATCCTTGAGTACGGCAACAGGGCCATACTCAAGCCGGAGGTTCTTGATGGAGACGTTGGATTGCATGTTTATCAACCTTTCACCGCGCCAGCGGCGATCCCGCGCACGAAGAGCTTGCCAGAGATGAGATAGATGGTCAGAGGCACCAGCGCCGAAAGCAGGGTGGCCGCCATGTTGACGTTGTATTCCTTGACCCCCTGCACCGAGTTGACGATGTTGTTCAGCTGCACTGTCATGGGGTAGTTGGTGGGCCGGCTGAAGATCACCCCGAACAGGAAATCGTTCCAGATCGCGGTGGTTTGCAGGATGACAGCAACCACCAGAATGGGCAGCGCCATCGGCAGCATGATGCGGAAATAGATTGCCCAGAACCCTGCGCCATCGACGCGCGCAGCCTTGAACAACTCCTCGGGCACCGAGGAAAAGTAGTTGCGGAACAGCAGGGTCAGGATCGGCATGCCAAAGATGGTATGCACCAGCACCAGCCCGGACAGATCGCCGTAAATGCCGATTTCCCGCAGCAGGATCACCATCGGGTAGATCATCACCTGATAGGGGATAAAGGCCCCGATGATCAGGATGGTGAAGAACACATTGGCCCCCTTGAAGCGCCAGAGCGACAGGGCGTAGCCATTGACCGAGGCGATGGCGATGGAAAAGAACACCGACGGCACGGTGATCTTCACCGAGTTCCAGAAGCCGCGCGACAGGCCGTCACAGTTCAGCCCGGTGCAGACGGTGGACCATGCCTTGACCCATGGCTCAAACGTGATCTCGGTTGGCGGGGCAAAGATGTTGCCCAATGCGATTTCGGGCATCCCCTTGAGAGAGGTCACCATCATCACATAGAGCGGCAGCAGATAATACAGCGCCAGCACGGCCAGCAGGCTGTAGATGATAATATTGCGTTGCGAAAACCGCTTGCGGGGTCGGGGACCAGCCGCGTCGGCGGGCCAGATTCGGCGAGGTGTGGTGTGGGTGAAGGTTGCGTCAGCCATTTTTCTTGCCCCCGAATTCCAGATAGGCCCATGGGATGATCACAAAGATCACGGCGACCAGCATCATGGTCGAGGCGGCAAAGCCCTGCGCCAGATTTTGTGAGACGAACATGGCGTCGAATACGAACTTGGCAGGTACTTCGGACGCGATGCCGGGGCCGCCGCCGGTCTGGGCGATGATCAGATCATACAGCTTGATGATGCCTGCGGTGACCAACACAAGGGTTGTGACCAGAACCGGGCGCATCATCGGGATGACGATGAAGAGATAGGTTTTCCATGCGGGGATGCCATCAACCCGGCTGGCCTTCCACACGTCTTCGTCGATGCCGCGCAGACCGGCGAGCATCAGGCACATGACCAGCCCGCTGCCATGCCAGAGTCCGGCGATCAGCACGCCGTAGATGACAAGGTTGGGATCATAAAGCGGATCGAGGGTAAAGCTGGTGAAGCCAAGGCTGCGCACCGCCTTTTGCAGCCCGTATTCCGGGTCCAGAAGCCACTGCCAGACCAGTCCGGTGACGATGAAGCTGACCGCGTAGGGATAAAGAAAGATCGTGCGGAAGCCGTCTTCGAACCGGATACGCTGATCGAGGAGGGCGGCAAGCAGAAATCCCAGCACAAGGGAAAGCACCAGCATCAGGAAGCCGTAGATCGCCAGATTCTCGATGGAAACCAGCCAGCGGCGCGTGGACCAGAGCCGTTCGTACTGCTCAAAGCCCACCCATTCCGACCGGGGCAACATGCGGGAATTGGTGAAGGAAAAGATCACTGTCCAGAGCGTGAAGCCAAAGAAGACAACCACGGCTGTCAGCATCATTGGCACGGCGGCGATCTTGGCATTCAGGTTCTTCAATAGCCGTGACGGCCTTACGGTGTGGGCCATGGAATGTTTCCCTGTTCAAAAGGCTGGGAGAACGGGGCTGCAATATGCGGCCCCGCTTCGTGTCACACGGGTTCAGTCAGCGGTCGCGATGATTTTGGCGAACTCTTCTTGCGCTTCTTCGGGCGTGAAGCTGGTGTCGCTGAAGAATTCGACCACCAGATCAGTAACCCGCCCCAGCGTGTCCGGTGAGACGAGCGTATTGACGCTTTCGATCACATTGCCGGAACTGAGGATTTCAAGTCCGCGCTTCATGCAGGGCGAGACGCCGGAAATGTCCACGTCAGACCGGACCGGCAGCGCTCCCTTGGCACGATTGAACTCGACCTGCACTTCAGGTGAGAGCAACACATTGGCCAGCGCGTCCTGCGCCTCAACAGTGCCGGCATCAGAGCTGACGGGGAAGAAGAAGGCATCGCCGGTGGCGGTGATGTATTCATGCACGCCCAGACCGGGCAGGCAGGCGATGTCGGTGCCGATCACCTTGCCCGCCTGTTCGAATTCCCCCTGAACCCAGTCGCCCATGATCTGCCCTGCGGCAGCGCCGTCGGTGACCATGCGCGCAGCGAGGTTCCATTCCTGCACATTCGAGCCGACCATCATGTCGCGGGCATGAACCGCGGCGGCAAAGACTTCGGCAACCTCCGGTCCTGCGGCAAACTCGGCGTCATGATCGCGGTAAACCCGCAGATAGGTTTCCGGGCCACCCAGACCGACCATCAGCACGTTGAAGGTGACTTGTTGCTGCCAGGCCTGACGGCCCTGTGCCAGCGGCACGATCCCCAACTCGCGCAGTTTGGGCGCGGCGGCGACAAACTCTGGCCAGTTGGTGGGAACCGCGAGCCCATTGTCGAGAAAGACGCTGGTATTCAGCCACAGCCATTGCTGCGAATGGATGTTGGACGGCACGCAGTAGAGCTTGCTCTCAGAGGTGCAGCTGTCGAGCAGCGAGGGCGGGAAAATCACTTCACGCCAGCCACCTGCATCAGCCAATGCCGTCACATCGCGGATATAGCCTGCCTCAATCAACTCATTCATTGCGTTGGAATGCGTGAATTGTGTGGCCCCCATCGGGTCGCCGCCGGTGATACGGCTGGAAATCAGTGGACGGGCGACGCCGCCCGCCCCGGCGATGGCCCCGTCAATCCAGTTGTGGCCAGTCTTCTCAAACGCCTCCGCAATCACGCGGATTGCCGCAGCTTCGGCACCTGCGGTCCACCAATGCGTAACCTCCAGATCAGCAGCTTGGGCGGCGTGAAAAGGACCAGCGGCCATCGCCAGTCCCAGCAGCATCGGGCAAACTTTCTGCATGTCGTCTCTCCGTGTTGGACGGTCATTCGTATGTGATCTTGATCAATCATTGCTTGATGATTGATCGAAAGTGATCAGGTCAAACTTTCCAGTCAATGTAGTCAAGGTTAGGCCAGTAAGGACAAATTGTTTAATGATTTGAAATCATGCGATAAAAACTCACGTTAGCGCCAACATTTAGATAGTTCTCCTGGCATCTGCAATCATGTGTATGGATACACAACTGGGAATGTGATGCTCTGCGATGGATCATTGTACTGATTCCGCCCATTGGCGATTCACCGTCAGATCAATCCTTCGAACCTGCAGACGGGAAAGGGACAGAATGAGCTACGCCTTGTCAGATGATCAGCTTCGCGGCGCCCCGTTTCATCTGGATGCACAAGCCCTGAACTGGGTGAAGGAGACCTTTGCGCGGCTGGATGAGCCGGCAAAGCTGTGCCAGATCCTGATACCGATGTGCCGCGATCTTTCTGAGGATGCGACCCGGCAGCTGGCGCAGCGCGGCTTTGGCGGGGTTCACCGTTTTCCCAGCTTTTCCGAAGATGAACTGCGCGGATCGGCACAAATCCTGACCGAGGGTGCGCTTGTTCCACCGCTGCTGACGGCAGACCTCGAACTGTCGGAGAAGGCGAGCGTCAAGGCGGGAACCCTCTTTCCCAACCAGATGACCGTCGCGGCAACATCCGACCCGCAAAACGCCTTGCGGATGGGCGCGCTCGCCGCGCGGGAGGCGGGGTATCTGGGCTTCCATCTGTCATGGACGCCGGTTGCCGATCTGCCGCTGAACCCGCGGTCAAACGTGGTCAACACGCGCAGCTTTTCGGCCGATTGCGATAAGACGATCACCTTTATGTCGGCCTATATTGACGGGATGCACGCCAATGGCATGGCGGCCTGTGTCAAGCATTTTCCCGGCGACGGACTGGATGACCGCGACCAGCATTTTGTAACAACCACCAATCCCATGGAGATGCCCGCGTGGCACAACAGCTTTGGCCGGATCTTCAGAGCCGCGATTGCGCGCGATGTGCGGGTGATCATGGCGGGGCATATCCGACTACCTGCGCATGACCCATCCGGTCTGCCCGCCTCGCAGAGCGCGCCGCTGTTGCAGGGGCTTTTGCGCGACGGGTTGGGGTATAACGGGGCAATCGTGTCGGATGCGACTCTGATGAACGGGTTTCGGTCCCAAGGGCCGCGCAGCCAGATCGTGCCGCAATGTATCGAAGCTGGCTGCGATATCCTGCTGTTTCCGCTGAACATTGACGAGGATCTGGCGCATCTGGCGGCCGGGCTGAAAAGCGAATTGCTGAGCCCGCGGCGGCTGGATGAAGCGGTGCTGCGCATTCTGGCGCTGAAAGCGTCGCTGGGTCTGCATCGCGATGCGGGCCTGCCCGGACCGGAGCGGCGGGCAGAGTTGCTGGGGACAGACGAACACCGGAAATGGACGCAGGAGGTGGTTCAGGGGGCAGTGACTTTGCTGCGCGACCGACTGCAACTGTTACCGCTTGATCCTCGGCGGCACCGGCGCATACTGCTGGCAGAGGCAACCGGGCGGCGCAGCCCGTCTTCCCCCCTGCCCGATCTGGAGATCGCCGCGCTGCTGGAAGCAGAGGGATTTGTCATCACACGTTTGCAGCCCGGTGCCGCGATTGACGCGTCGGCGCATGATGTCGGCCTGTATCTGATGGCCGAAGAAGGGTTGTCGGGCAAAGAACATCTCGGCCCGCAATGGGAGCGGCTGCACGGCGCGTTTCCGGCCAGTATGGAGCGGTTGTGGCATTATCTGCCGACGGTCTATGTCTCGCTCGGCACACCGTTTTTACCCTGTCACATGCCGGATTGTCCGACCTTTGTGAACGCATATTCGCCCATAAAGCCGATGCAGCAAGCGGTGGTCGCGGCGCTCTGTGGGCGGATCGGTTTTGCCGGGATCAGTCCGGCAGATGTGACGGGTGGGATGGGCTGAGGACCATCCCCCCTCCCCGGTCCCGACGTTTGGCCCGCCGGAGCCGGGGGATTGTGCGTTAACTCAGTTGCCGGCGCATCAGCCAGTCATCAATCACCTGCGCAACCTCGGCTGGTTTTTCAAAGGTCAGCAGATGGCCGCCGCCAGGCACGATCTGCGATTCAGCATCGGGCAAGGCGCGGGCAATTTCGGCATGAACCGCTTCGGTTGACAGATGATCTTCAGAGCCAGTGATCAGAAGCGTCGGAAATGTGAACTGCGGCAGATAGGCCAGCGCATCGGGGCGGTGCAGCAGCGCAAGGTTCTGGCGGGCGTGAACCTCGGGCGGGCAGTCTTCAACCATCTGACGGATGGCGCTGAGCAGGCCGACGTTCTCGGCGCCCGCCTTTGACACCACCTTTGGCGCCCAATGGCGGGCGTAGGCCGCCATTCCGGCGTTTGCTTCGGCGATGCGGGCGTAGCGCTTTTCCGACTCGCCCGGCGCGGCGGGTTCGGCAGCGGTACTGCTGAGCACCATGGCACGGATACGACCGGGGGCCTGCCGTCCCATTTCCATCGCGACGCGGCCGCCCATCGAGTGCGCCATGATGACAAGATCGCCCTCGGTCGCGCCCAAGGCCCGCGCAGCCATCGCCGCAAGCGCTTCGTCACTGGCGGTATCAGCGACATGAACAGACTGAAATTGATGCGTCATGGCGGCAATCACGCCCTGCCAGGTGCGGTGATCAGACATGATGCCGGGAACGGCCACCAGGGTTGTCATTCGGAATATCTCCTTTGTGTCAGGTCGGTCTGACCCTTTGCCGCCATGTACATCGGCCCACCTTTGTGACGTGGAAACCCAAAGCCGGTGACCATGACAACATCAATATCACCTGCGCTTTCTGCGATGCCTTCTTTCAACAGCGCCTGACCTTCGGTCTGCATGATGCGCAGGATC
>NZ_QWEY01000019.1 GCF_003443995.1 Pseudotabrizicola alkalilacus | reverse complement strand
GCAGCAGCGGCTGTGCATCGCGCGCGCCATCGCCACCTCGCCCGAGGTGCTGCTGATGGACGAGCCGTGCTCGGCGCTGGACCCGATCGCCACCGCCCAGGTCGAAGAGCTGATCGACGAGCTGCGCAGCCAGTTCTCGGTGGTGATCGTGACCCACTCGATGCAGCAGGCCGCCCGCGTCTCGCAACGCACGGCCTTTTTCCACCTCGGCCATCTGGTGGAATACGGCGAAACCGGCACGATCTTTACCAACCCGGTCGATCCGCGCACGGAAAGCTATATCAGTGGCCGGATTGGCTGAGGAATGATGAACATGGAACCACATATCCGCACGGCCTTTGACCGCGATCTCGAAGGCGTTCAGGCCCTTGTGATGAAGATGGGGGGGCTGGTTGAACATGCCCTCTTGCAGGCCGCGTCGGCGCTGGAAACCCGCGACGACGCGCTGGCCGCCGAAGTGCGCGCCGGGGACCGGGCCATCGACGAACTCGAAGACCTGATCCACACCGAATGCGCCCGCATCATCGCGCTGAACGCCCCGACCGCCACCGATCTGCGCACCGTCCTGACGGTCATGCGCATCGTGGGCTCGCTGGAACGCTCGGGCGATTATGCCAAGAACCTGGCCAAGCGCTCGCTGGTGCTGGGTCAGATGCGCCCGGTCAACGGCTCTGCCGGGTCGATTTCGCGCATGGCGCGCTCGGTTGTCGGTCTGCTCAAGGACGCACTCGACGCCTATATCGCCCGCGATGCCAAACTGGCCGAAGATGTCCGCCGCCGCGACGCCGAGGTGGATCAGATGTACAATTCGGTGTTCCGCGAATTCCTGACCCATATGATGGAAGACCCGCGCAACATCACCGCCTGCATGCATCTGCATTTCATCGCCAAGAACATCGAACGGGTCGGCGACCACGCCACCGGGATTGCCGAACAGGTGATCTATCTGGTCACCGGCACGCTGCCCGATGATGACCGGCCCAAAAGCGATGTCACGTCGTTGACCGACACCCCCAATTCGACTGTCTGAGGCACATATGGCGCATACCTCACAACCCGTCGTGCTGCTCGTCGAAGACGAACCGGCGCAACGCGAAGTTCTGGCCTATAATCTGGAGTCGGAAGGCTTTCGTGTGGTTCAGGCCGCCAATGGCGAAGACGCGCTGATGATGGTCGATGAAGACACGCCCGATATCATCATCCTGGACTGGATGATGCCGGAACTGTCGGGCATCGAGGTCTGTCGTCGACTGAAGATCCGGCCAGAAACGCGGGGCATTCCGATCATCATGCTCTCGGCCCGCGCCGAAGAGGTGGACCGCATCCGCGGGCTGGAAACCGGGGCCGATGACTATGTGATCAAGCCCTATTCGGTGCTGGAACTGATGGCCCGCGCGCGGGTGCAGTTGCGCCGGGTGCGGCCATCGTCCATCGGCGTGGTGCTGGAATGGGATGACATCCGGCTCGATCCGGAAACCCACCGGGTTTACCGGGGCAATTCCGTTCTGAAACTCGGCCCGACCGAATTCCGCCTGCTCTCGACCTTTATGGAAAAGCCGGGCCGGGTCTGGTCGCGCGAACAGCTGCTCGACCGGGTCTGGGGCCGCGACATCTATGTCGACAGCCGCACAGTTGACGTCCACATCGGCCGGTTGCGCAAATCCCTGATGCAGAACGGCGGCATGGACCCTCTGCGCACGGTGCGCGGCGCAGGCTACGCTCTGGGCTGATGGGATGGGCGTTTCAGGGATCGACGGGGCGGTAATCGCCGTCAGGTAAATTCTGCGCAGTCACTGTGCAGAATCCTGTCTTGCCCTGTGCCCGCAAAAGCCGTAGCAATTCCCTGTTCTCAGGGCGGGGCGCAATTCCCCACCGGCGGTATAGCCCGCGAGCGCTTCGTGTCCCTTTGGGGACACTTGGGTCAGCAGATCCGGTGTAACTCCGGGGCCGACGGTATAGTCCGGATGAAAGAGAATGGTCTGGCTCCGCCTTGGCGGGCCTTGCCGTTTGATGCTCTGGGGCCTGACGCAGCAACGCAAAGGTTCCAAAATGACCAACTCTTCCCCCTACACCTCTCCTGCCCGTATCGCCGTGATCCGCGCCCGCTGGCACAGCGACATCGTGGACCGCGCCCATGATAGCTTTGTATCCGAGGCGGCAACCCAGCTGCCGCAGGCGCAGGTAGATACCTTCGACGTGCCCGGCGCGTTCGAGATGCCGCTTCTGGCGAAAAAGCTCGCGGAAACCGGGCGCTATGATGCGGTGGTGGCCATCGCCTTTGTGGTCGATGGTGGCATCTACCGGCATGATTTCGTGGCCGGTGCCGTGATCGACGGGCTGATGCAGGCGCAGATGACCACAGGCATTCCGGTGTTTTCGGTCTCGCTCACGCCGCACAATTATCAGCCCGCCGATGTGCTGACCGCATTTTTTGCCGATCACTTCGTGAAAAAAGGCGCCGAAGCGGTTGAGGCGGTGCGTCAGGTGTTGACGCTCACCGCGCAGCTGGCCCCGGCGCAAGCCACGCGCAAAAGCGCCTGACACCAACGCCGGGCGCGATCACACCGCGCCCGGCCCCTGCGCTGTGCTGTCACACTGGCCGGAACCGCACCCTGCGTTAGGTTAACAGCGATGGAAAACCAGACCCGCGTACTTTACAACCAGACCTGCCCGATCTGCCGGGCCGAGATTTCGGCCTATCAGCGCCGTGCCCTGCGCGACGGTCTGCCGATCCGGTTTGACACGCTTGATCACGCCGCCGACTGGGGCCTGAGTGCCGAGGATGCTACACGGCGGCTGCATGTCTGGCATGAGGGTCAGGTGCTGTCGGGACTGGCAGCCTTTCGCGCGCTGTGGGCGCAGATGCCGCATTTGCGCTGGTTGGCGCGGCTGACCGGGGTGCCGGGGGTGCATTGGCTGGCGGATCGGATCTATGACCATATCCTTGCCCCGCTGCTGTACCGCGCGCACCGTCGCAGACAGGGATAGGCCGTCGCCTCAGCCACTGCCCTTGCGCCAGGCCTCCAGAAAGGCCCGCACACAGGTCACGACATGGGCAAACCGGTCGCCGCCCAGATGCACGCCGCCATACCAGCGGGTGACCACCACCACACAATCGGTCAGCCCCTCCCGGTCCAGCATTTTCAGAATGACCGCCCCGGCCCCTGATTCACCATCGTCATTCTTGACCGGCCCCTCACCGCTCAGGATCACCGCCCAGGAATTATGCGTCGCCTTGGCAAACTTTTTCTCGCGCTTCACCTCGCGCAGAAAGGCATCCACCCCGGCACGACCCTGAACCGCGCCGCCGGTCACCGCATAGCGCGAGCCGCGGTCGCTGACCACATTCTCCAGCCGGATCATTCATCCCCCTTTGCCGTCCCCGGATACCTGCCGGGGACGGGCCCAAAGGTCAATGCCGCAGCGACAGCACCTCAAGCGCGGATTTGTTGGGGCAGAACACCGGCGGGCACGGCCCACCCGCCGCCGTGGCCAGCCAGGCCGAGCAGGCGGCCTTTTGGGAACAGGCCTCGCAGCGGTCCACCAGATGGCCCAATTCCTTGCGACTCAGCCAGCCCTCGACCACCGCTGCGGCCAGATTGACCCCCAGCACCCGCGCCATGCCACGCGTCAGCCCCCAGGCAAGCGGGGTTTCCGAATATCCAATCATCGCACCACCTGTTGTTTTGCACGTGACGCCAGACTGCGCCCTGCCCGCCCGCGCCGCCTTGACCCAGATCAAGGGATGCTGCCGGATCAGCGCAGCCCGGCAACCACGCGGCGCACGATCTCTTTGCGCTGCGCATTTGGCGGATGGCTGCCCAGAAACTGATCGCCCGGATCGGGCAGCCGGTCAAAGAACGCGGCCCCCCGCAGCGGATCGAACCCGGCCCGAAAGGCAATCTCGGCCCCCAGCGCATCAGCCTCCAGCTCGAAATCGCGGGCATAGGTGCGCGCGCCCATCGTGGCCCCCATCTGCTGCGCCGCCCGCACTGCCTCGGGCGTGGCCCCCGAGGCCTGCGCCAGCACGCCGGCCAGCACCGCCCCGGTCGTCGCGGTGCGTTGCACCTGCGGGATATGACCGGCAATGTGATGCGCCGTCTCGTGCCCGACGACAAAGGCGATTTCATCCGCGTTGCGCGCATCCGCGATCAGCGCCAGCGAGAACCCGACAATCGGGCGCCCCGCGCGGTCCAGCGTCTGAAACGCATTGGGCGGCTGGCCCGGACGGTCATCGACCACGATCTGGAAATCACAATTGCTGCCCGGATTGCGCTCGCGGCACATCGCCTCGGCCACCGGCTCCACGCGCGCCACCACCGCGACGAAATTGCGCGCCGCCTGTTCTGCGCTCAGCGGGCCATCGGGCAACGGCGGCGGCATCACCGCAATGGCGGGACCAGCGACGGGAGTGCTCACCGGCTGACAGGCAGCCAGCACCACCGCCGCCACCGCCGCCCACGCTGATCGTCGAAAGCCCATCTGCCGCCTCATTTTTTATAGATTTTGCACACAGAATAGCAGGTGCCCCCGCAGACAAAAGGCCCCGCATGCCCGCTCACGCCAAGTTGCGCGCAATTTGGAATCGCCATTGCACTCTGGCTTGCCGCGCGGCTAGTCTGGGGCCATGTTTACCATCGAACACGACTTCGACGCGACTGTGATCACCCTGATTGATGAGGGGTCCGAAGCGCTGGAAGAAGACGTCACCATCCTCGCGTTCGAGGAATGTGTGGTGCTGGAACAGGAAGACCCGCTCTCGGGCGATGTGGTCCGCATCAGCCTGTCGATGGCGCAGCTGGCCGACCTTGCCGCAGCGCTTGACCTGCCCGAAGGCAGCTACCGGCTGAAACGGCCGCCAGAGACCTGACGGCTCACAGCCGCGACAGCACCAGCCCGCCTGCGACCATGACCACCGCAAGAATGCGGGTCAGGCTGATCGGCTGCACCGGCACGCCAAAAGCGCCCACCGCGTCCAGCATCAGCGCGCCCGCCATCTGGCCCAGAATAAGCGCCGCCATCGCCGTCACCACCCCCAGTGTCGGCACGCCCCAGATCACCGACCAGACGTAATAGGCCCCGAGCAGCCCGCCCGCCCATTGCCACAGCGGCACCGCCCCCAACCTGCCGAACGGGTTGCCCACGGTGGCAAAGCTCAGCACCATGAGGGCGATGAACCCCACCGCAAACGACACTGCCGCCGCTGGCAAAGCGGCCCCAAGTGTGCGCCCCAAGGCCCCGTTCAGCGGGGCCTGCACCGCAATGGCGATACCGCCCACAAGAATGGTCAGAAGTGCGGGGATCTGAGACATGGGGCAAAGCCTTTCGGGTGGGGGTCAGTCAAGACGGAACGTCTTGTCGCGCGACGTGGCCCCGCGCACAAGGGTCAGCCGGGTTTTGGCCACGCCAAGCGCGCGGGCCAATGCCTCGGCCACGGCGGCATTGGCGCGGCCCTCATCCGCCGGGGCGGTGACGCTGATACGAAAAACGCCGCTTTCATGGGTCAGCCCCGGCTGGCGGGCGCGTGGCGTGGCCCGCACCCGGAACTCTGCCCCCGGAACCGCCAGATCTTCCCACTCGCCCTTGGCCATGCCCGCGCCCCTTTTACGCCGGACTCTGGCGCAGCCCGCAGGTGGATGCAACCGCCTGCCCGCTCTGGAAATCCCCTGCCCTTCGGCATAGCTTGGCCCCGACCCTGACCGGAGTGTGTGATGCCTGACCCGAACCCTGCCGTGCTCGACTATCTGGCCACCCGCCGCTCGCCGGGGGCCAAGACCTTTACCGCGCCGGTGCCGGACCGCGATCAGCTGATGCAGATCCTGTCCCTGGCCACCCGCGTGCCTGATCATGGCAAGCTGGAACCCTGGCGGATGATCGTGCTGGACCGCGCAGCGATGGCGGGCCTGGCCGATCTGGCCGAGGCGCGGGCGCGTGCGCTGGACGGCGATGCCGAGAAGATCGAGAAAGGCCGGGGCCAGTTTGATCGCGGGCAGCTGGCGGTGGTGGTGATCTCGTCGCCGAAGGTGGCGGAAAAGGTGCCGGTGGCCGAACAGCTGCTGTCGGCGGGGGCCTTGTGCATGAATCTGGTCCATGCCGCCACCGCGGCGGGCTGGGGCGCGTGCTGGCTGTCGGGCTGGCCGTCGCATGACGCCGCCTTTCGCGCGCAGGCCTTTGGCTGCGGCGAGGGCGAGACGGTGGCGGGGATCATCCACATCGCCACCCCTGCCCCGATGGCGCCGGACCGTCCGCGCCCTGATCTGTCAAAGCTGGTGAGCTGGGCCTGAGATGATTCTGGGTGATTTCCTGAAGGCAGTCTTGCAGCTGGGCGACCGCCGGTTCCGGCGGGTGATGGCGATTGGGGTGCTGCTGTCGCTGGCCCTGCTGGTGGCTGTTTATGCGGGTTTTCTGGCGGTGATCCAGACCTTCGTGCCCGATGCAATCGACATTCCCTTTGTCGGGCCGGTGGGCGGTCTTGATACGTTGCTGTCCTGGGGGTCGGCCCTGCTGATGATCGGGCTGTCGGTGTTTCTGATGATGCCGGTGGCCTCGGCCTTTACCGGGCTGTTTCTGGAGGACGTGGCGCAGGCGGTCGAGGACCGGCATTACCCCGCCCTGCCGCCGGTGCCGCGCATGAGCTGGGGCGATGCGCTGGTGGATGCGGCCAATTTTGCCGCCCTGCTGATCGCGGTCAATGCGCTGGCGCTGATCCTGTATGCCTTTGCCGGGCCGTTCATTCCGGTGGTGTTCTGGGCGGTCAACGGGCTGCTGCTGGGGCGGGAATACTTTACGCTGGTGGCGATGCGGCGGCTGGGGCGGGTCGGGGCCAAGGCGCTGCGCAAGCGGCACTGGGGCAAGGTCTGGCTGGCCGGAACCCTGATGGCCGCGCCTTTGTCGGTGCCGCTGGTCAACCTGCTGATCCCGGTGCTGGGGGTGGCGACATTCACCCATCTGTTCCACCGGCTGAACCGGCAGGGGTGAGGCTTCCCCCTGTGTTACAGACAGGGAAATTGCTTATTATCAATAGCTTGGCCTGATGGAATTTACCAGTTCTTAACAGTTTCGCGGCTGAGGCGGCAGGACCGGGGGCCAGCCCCCGGACCCCCGGGATATTTTTGAACAGGAAAAGCCGCAAAGGACGGTCCGGCTTGTCGGTCAGGGGCGGAGCCGCTCTGCGGGCTTTTGCGGGCGCAGGCTGGAGGGGCTGCGGCCGTAGAGTTTGAGAAAAGCCGCGTTGAAGCTGCGGATGCTGCCGAAACCGGCCTGAAAGGCGATGTCGCTCAGCGGCAATGGGGTGTCGGTCAGCAGCCGCTTGGCGCGGGCGATCCGCAGCGTTTGGGCGGTCTGGACCGGCGAGGCCCCGAGATGACGCTCGAACAGCCGGGCAAGGTGGCGGCTGCCGATGCCAAGGCGTGCCGCCAGTGCATCGACCGTGCCCCGGTCAAGGGCCCCCTCGCCGATCATCTTCAGCGCGCGTTCCACCGTGGTTTTCGTGCCCTGCCATGCCGGGCAGAACGGCGCAGTTTCCGGGCGACAGCGCAGGCAGGGCCGATAGCCCGCGCGTTCTGCGGCGGCGGCGGTCGGGTAGTAGCTGACATTGCGGGTCAGCGGGTGCTTTACCGGGCAGACCGGGCGGCAATAGATGCCGGTGGTGCGGACCGCCGTGAAAAACAGGCCGTCAAAAGACGGGTCACGTCGGAGGCGGGCGGCGTTGCAGGTGTCGAAATCGAGCATGGGACAAGTCTAATCCCGCCGCGCCACCTTGGCGAGGCCGTGCCGGGGATGAGGTCCGAATTCTGCCAGACAGCGGGTGCGCCAGACGGTACTGCACGGTCAGGGATGCAAGGATGGATTTTATGCGGATGAGCACTCGGGACTGGGGGCTGTTGCTTTTGCTCTCCTTTCTGTGGGGCGGGGCGTTTTTCTTTGCCGCCGTTGCGGTGAAGGAGCTGCCGCCGCTGACCGTGGTTCTGGCCCGCTGTGGCCTTGCCGCGATGGCGCTGGCCGTTGTTCTGCGCCTTGGCCGGGAGCGCTGGCCGTTCCGGGTCCGGGCCATCCCGGCGTTCCTGATCATGGGGCTTTTGAACAATCTGGTGCCGTTCAGCCTGCTGTTCTGGGCGCAGACCATGATTCCCAGCGGTCTGGCATCGATCCTGAACGCGACCACGCCGGTCTTTGCCATCATCGCGGCGCATGTCCTGCTGACGGATGAAAGGATGGCGCTGAACAAGGCGGTCGGGATCGGATTTGGCTTTCTGGGAGTGGTTGTGCTGCTGGGGGGTGGGCTGGTTGATGGCAAGGGCTTTGCGCTGCTGGGGATGCTGGCCTGTCTGGGGGCGGCGCTGTCTTACGGGCTCGCCGGAACCTATGGCCGCAGGTTCCGGTCGATGGGGTTCTCGCCAGCGCAGGTCGCGCTGGGCCAGCTGGTGGCGACGACGCTGATGATGATCCCGCTGGCAGCGGTGGTGGACCGGCCATGGACCCTGGCCATGCCCGGTGGTCTGGTGGTGCTGGCGGTGCTGGCGCTGGCGCTGGCCTCGACCGCGCTGGCCTATGTGATCTTTTTCCGGCTGCTGGCCTCGGCGGGCGCGGTCAACACGGCGCTGGTCACCCTGCTTATTCCGGCCAGTGCGATTCTGCTGGGGGTGCTGTTTCTGGGTGAGGTGCTTGCCGCGCGTCACTACGCCGGGCTGGCGCTGATCGGCGCGGGTCTTCTGGCCATCGACGGCCGGGTGCTGGACCGATGGCGACGGTAGCGGCCCTGCGCCGCTGGGGCTACGGTGTGGCGGGTTTTCGCGCCGGACCGTGACCGTCTAAGCGCGGAGTGAGCTTTGCGGTGATTTGCGGGCCGTCACAATCGTCTCGCGCGTGCGGTCGTAAACCGCCCGGCAGCTTGCCAGAAGCTCCAGATCTGTCGCGTGCCGGTCCAGCAGTTCGGACAACTGAGCTTTGGAAAAACTGTCGCGGTTGATCGAGAATTCTTTCTTTTGCGGCGTGGTGTTGGTGATCTTGATGCGTTCGGTGGTCGGCGGCACACGATCTGAAAAATAGGCGGAAAAATAGTCGACAGACTGTTCCAGAGGCACACAGGTCACCCGGTCGATGATGTCGGGAATGCTGTCAAACAGCTTACCAAGCCCCAGAAAGTCTGCTTGCTGGTTCTGCGCCTGTGACATGACGAACTGAACCCCCGTTGTCTGCTTTGCCTTGGCGTGCAGCCTGTGGCTGGGATAGACGCGGATAAAGTTCCACAGACTGATCAACCGGTCGATGGGATCACGGATGACGCTGTGAAGAACCGGATCAAGGGCCATAACGCCGGGATGCTGGATCATGTGCCGCACTTGCAGGTGGCCGATCACGGCGTCGTAGGCATTGAGATCGGGCAGTGCGGGGAACGCCGAACTGTCAATATCACCATTGGCCTGCACAAGCAGAACGCGTTCAAAGGCCTGATAATACAGTTGACGAATGGTCGACCCGCCACATTTCGGTATATGCAGAAAAATGTGCATGCGCGCTCTCACTCTGTTCCGACACACTCAATTTCGTAGGTAATGAATTGGATATGTCGCCTGATCTTTCCCAGGGGTCAAGCGCCTAACGCCTGACCGGCCCGATGCGGCTCAGTGCGTGTCTGGTGCCGGATGGCTGCAACAGGCAGGATCAAATACCGGCGCGCCCTTGCTGAGCGCGCCGGTGTGGTGGGCCGGTCAGGCCGCCCATTCCCAGGGGTTTGTGAAGCCGCCGAGGGTTTCGGTGACTTTTGCATCGTCCACCTCGCCGGTTTTGACGAGTCTGGCGACCAGACCGCGTTTCTTGTCTTCGGCCACCATTGCCACAGAAGCGGGGATGCCGGCCTTTTCCAGTGCGGCATTGTAGACGCGGGTGATCGCCATCCGGCGCAGGTCGGGTTTGAACACCTTGCCCACGGCGGTTTTCGGCACTTCTGGCAGGATCTCGATATGCTTGGGCTGGGCGGCGCGTTCGTGGATGTGCTTTGTCGCATAGTCCAACAGGTCGGCCACGGTCGCGGTGGCGCCCTTGACCAGTTCGACATAGGCGGCGGGCAGTTCGCCCGAATGGGCGTCGGGCTGGCCGATGGCACCGACCACGGCAACGGCCTCATGCCCCATCAGCGCCTCTTCGATGATGGCGGGGTCGATGTTGTGGCCGCCGCGGATGATCAGATCCTTGGCGCGGCCGGTGATGAACAGATAGCCATCGGCATCAATCCGGCCCAGATCGCCGGTGCGCAGGAAGCGGCCTTCGGCAAACAGATCCTTGTTCTTGTCGACTTCGGTATAGGTCGAGCCTTCGAACACGCCGGGGTTGGCGACACAGATCTCGCCCACCTCGTCCACGCCGCATTCGCGGAAACCGTCACCGTTCTTGTGCAGGATGCGGACATGGCTGTAGGGGAACGGCATCCCGACCGAGCCGATCTTCTTGATGCCATCAGGCGGGTTGATCGACACAAGGCAGGTGCATTCGGTCAGCCCGTAGCCTTCGACGATGTCGATGCCGGTTTCCTTTTTGAACCGGTTGTACAGCTCGATCGGCAGCGGCGAGGAGCCGGAAAACGCGCTGCGCAAGGACGAGATGTCGGCATCCACCGGGCGCTGCATCAGGGCCGACAGCGCGGTGGGCACCGTGATCATGTAGGTGGCCTTGTAGCGCGCGATCAGTTTCCAGAAGTTGTCGAACACGCCCTCGCCGCGATAGCCTGCGGGGGTGGGGAACACCACATGCGCGCCCGAGGCGATCATGCTCATCAGGATCGGATAGGCGGCAAAGACGTGGAACAGCGGCAAGGGGCACATCACCACATCATCGGGTTTGAACAAGAGCTGCTGGCCCAGCCAGCCGTTGTAGACCATGCCCGACACCTTGTGCTGCGCCACCTTTGGCATGCCGGTGGTGCCGCCGGTGTGGAAATAGGCCGCCACCCGGTCACGCGGCTCATCGGCAAAGGACAGCCGGTCCGAGGGCTGGCGGGCGAGTTCGGCGGCAAAGGATTTCACATTGGCGGTGTGGTGGGTCGGGTTTTTCGGCCGGATCAGCGGCACGATGTATTTCTTGGCGCCCGACAGGTAGCGGACCAGATCGACCTCCAGCACGGTTTTCACCGAGGGCGCATGGCGTACCGCCTGCGCCACCTTTTGCGCAAGGTCGGTCTTGGGGAAAGGTTTGAGCGTGACCACGACCTTGGCCTTGGTCTCGCGCAGGATGGCGCTGATCTGTTCGGGCTCCAGCAGCGGATTGATCGGGTTGACGATGCCCGCAACCGCGCCGCCGATCAGCGTGACCACGGTTTCCAGCGCATTTGGCAGGACATAGGCGACCACATCTTTCTCGCCGACGCCAAGGCTGCGGAACAGGTTCGCGGCCTGGGTGGTCTGGGCGTGAAGCTCGGCCCAGGTCAGGCTGTCGCGCCGGGTGTCGGCCCCCGACAGCAGCTGATAGCTGACAGCCGGCCGCGCGCCATGCGCGGCTTTGGCGGCAGAGATGAACTCATGCATCGTGCGCGCCACCGGGCGGTCGGCCCATGACATTTCGGCCTCGGTCGCTGCGATATCTTCACGCGTGACGAATTTTACCATTCTATCCTCCCCAGTCGTCCCCTGCGGCCCCGTTGATGGGGGGCCTGTTATCCCTGCGTTACACAATGTGTGCAAACGCAGCGTTTGCCAAGCGGCGGGCGCGCCGGACAACGCAACGTCAGACCGGGGCGCACACTATCCAAAAGATGGACCTCAGGGCCATTTGCGCGGTCTCAGGCGTGTTGCAGATCAAAGCACAGGGACGGCGAGGCGCTGGCTGCGGGAAAAAGCGGGCCGCGTTTCCCCCCCGCACAACGGGCAGATGCCTCCGGCGGGAGTATTTGGTCAAGCAGCAAAACTGGCGCACGACCTGGATTTGCTGCTTTAAAAATACTCAAAAAGCGACAGTTGGGCCGCTAGCTGGCCGTGCCATCGGTGAACTGCAGCCGGGCAAGACGGGCGTAAAGACCGCCTTCGGCCACCAGATCATCATGCTTGCCTTGCGCCACGATGCGGCCCTGATCGAACACCACGATGCGGTCGGCGCGTTTCACGGTGGCGAGGCGGTGGGCGACGACAAGGGTGGTGCGGCCCTGCGCCAGGGTTTCCACGGCGGATTGCACGAGGCGTTCGGATTCGGCGTCCAGCGCCGATGTTGCTTCGTCCAGCAGCAGCACGGGCGCGTCGCGCAGGATGGCGCGGGCGATGGCGATGCGCTGTTTCTGACCGCCCGACAGCATGACGCCGCGCTCGCCCAGATAGGTGTCATAGCCCTGCGGCAGCGCCTCGATGAACAGATGCGCGGCGGCGGCGCGAGCGGCGGCTTCGACCTGCGCATCGGTGGCGTCAATGCGGCCGAAGCGGATGTTTTCGCGCGCCGAGCTGGCAAAGATCACCGGGTCTTGCGGCACCAGCGACAGCGCGCGGCGGAAATCGGTGCGGTCAAGGTCGCGCAGGTCGATGCCGTCGAGCAGCACCGCGCCCTGCTGCGGATCGTAGAACCGCAGCAGGAGTTGCAGAATCGTGGTCTTGCCCGCGCCCGAGGGGCCGACCAACGCCACGGTTTCGCCGGGGCGGACGTGCAGGCTGATGCCATCGAGCGCCGAGGTGTCGGGCCGGGCGGGGTAGCGGAAGGTGACGGCATCGAACCGGATGTCGCCCTTTACCGGGCTGGGCAGGGTTTTGGGCTGGGCGGGGTCTTTCACAGGGTCGGTGGCGTGCAGCAGTTCCACAAGGCGTTCGGTGGCCCCGGCAGCGCGTTGCAGCTCGCCCCAGATCTCCGACAATGCGCCGACGGACCCTGCGACCATGATGGCGTAGATCACGAACTGGATCAGCTCTCCCGCCGTCATCGCCCCGGCCCGCACATCGCGCGCGCCCATCCACAGGACGCCGACGATGCCGGTGAACACGAGGAAGATCACAAAGATCGTCAGCACAGCGCGGGTGCCGATCCGGGTGCGGGCGGAGGCAAAGCTTTTTTCGGTGACGTCGGCAAAGGCGGCTCGGGTCTGGGCCTCATGGGTAAAGGCCTGCACGGTCTGGACCGACGACAGCGCTTCGGAGGCGGAGCCGGAGGAGCTGGCGATCCAGTCCTGATTTTTGCGCCCCAGTTTGCGCAACCGGCGGCCAAGGATGATGATGGGAACCACAACCACCGGCACGATCAGCAGCACAAGGCCCGCCAGCTTGGCCGAGGTCAGCAGCATCAGCACCAGCCCACCCAGAAGAATCAGGCTGTTGCGCAGCGCGATCGAGACCGAGGAGCCGATCAGCGACAGGATCAGCGTGGTGTCGGTGGTGATGCGGCTGAGCACCTCGCCGGTCATGATCCGCTCGAAGAACGCAGGCGACAGGCCCAGCACCCGGTCGAACAGCGCGCGGCGGATGTCGGCCACCACCCGCTCGCCCAGCCGGGTGACGAGGTAGTAGCGCATGCCGGAGCCAAAGGCGAAAAGACCAGCGATGACAATGGCCGCGCCGAAATACTGGTCCAGGATAACGACATCGGCGTTGAAGTTGTCGACCACCCGGCGCACGGCAAGCGGCAGCACCAGACTGACGGCGGCGGTCAGGATCAGCGCCAGAAGCGCCAGCACCAGAAGCCGGCGATAGGGCATGAGGAAGGGCACGAGCCCGGCAAGGGCGCTGACCTGTTTCGATTTCGCGCGGTCCTCGGTCACTGTCGGTGTGCGTGCCATATCGTCCTGCCTTGTTGCGCCACGGGTTTAGGCAACCATGACCACCGGGGCAAGCGCCGCAATTGCCGCGCCCCGGTTTTACCGGGGGACAGGATTTCGGGCGGCACAGTGGGTGGTGTCCGCGGAGCGCTCCGCGCGGGAGTATTTTCAAAGCAGCAATGCGGGGCGTGACAGGTCTGAAGAGCGGATGGCATATTGCGGCGCAGGCGCGCTTGGGCTTTACCTGCGGGGCGGGCTGGATGCACGCTGCCTCGGATGGATCAAGGAACCTGCCGATGACCGAGTTTTTTACCGCGCCGGATGGGGCAAGGCTGGCTTATGATGACCGGGGCGAAGGTTTGCCCGTGCTGTGCCTGCCCGGCCTGACCCGGACCATGCAAGACTTTGACTATATGCTGCCGCATCTGCCGCCCTGCCGGGTGATCCGGATGGATTACCGCGGGCGCGGGGAAAGTGCCTGGACCGGGGCGGACAGCTACACCGTGCCGGTGGAGGCGGGCGATGCGCTGGCGCTGCTGGATCATCTTGGGGTCGAGGCGGCGGCGGTGATCGGCACCTCGCGCGGCGGGCTGATCGGGATGATGCTCGCGGCGCTGGCCAAGCCGCGTTTGCTGGGGTTGCTGCTGAATGATGTCGGGCCGGAAATTCACAAGCCGGGGCTGGAGCGGATTTCCGACTATGTCGGGCGCAATCCTTCGGCAAAGAGCCATGCGGTGCTGGCGGCGGCGCTGCCATGGGTGATGCCCGGCTTCGCCAACGTGCCCGCCAGCCGCTGGCTGGAAGAGGCACAGCTTCACTACCGGGACACACCGGAGGGGTTGCGGATCACCTATGACCCTGCCTTGCGCGAAGCGTTTCTGGCGGCGTTCGAGGGGCCTGCGGTGGACCTGTGGCCGCTGTTCGATGCCTGTGCCGGGCTACCGCTGGCGCTGATCCGGGGGGCGAACTCGGACCTTTTGTCGGTGCAGACCACGGCAGAGATGCGCCGCCGCCGCCCGGACATGATTTTTGCCGAAGTGCCGGACCGGGCGCATATTCCATTTCTGGATGAGCCGGAGGCGGTGGCGGTGATCAATGATTTCCTGAGGGCCTGCGCATGAATTTTGCGATGATCGAGGCAGCGGCGGGGCGGCTGGCGGGGCAGGCGCGCCTGACGCCGCTGTTGAACGCGCCGCTGCTGGATGCGGCCTTTGGCAAGCGGGTGTTTGTCAAGGCGGAATGCCTTCAGGTCACAGGCTCGTTCAAGTTTCGCGGGGCGTGGTCGGCGGTCTCGGCGCTGCCTGCGGGCACGCGTGGCGTGCTGGCCTATTCGTCGGGCAATCACGGCCAGGGCGTGGCCTTGGCCGCCGCGCGCCATGGTCTGACGGCGGTGGTGGTGATGCCCGCGGATGCGCCGGAGGTGAAGATCGCCAACACAAGGGCCTATGGGGCCGAGGTGGTACTTTATGACCGCGCGACCGAGGATCGCGATGCTTTGGGCGCGGCGCTCTGTGCGACGCGCGGGCTGGTGCTGATCAAGCCGTTTGATGAGGCTCAGGTGATCGCGGGGCAAGGCACGGTGGGGCTGGAGATTGCCGCACAGGCGCATGACGCGGGGGTGGAGACTGCCGATGTGCTGGTCTGTTGCGGTGGCGGCGGGCTGTCGGCGGGGATCGCGCTGGCGCTGGAGGCGCGCGCGCCCGGCCTGCGGCTGCGCACGGTGGAGCCGGTGGGGTTTGACGACATGGCACGGTCGCTGCTCGCAGGCGAGCGGTTGCGCAATGCGCAGACCAGCGGCTCAGTCTGTGATGCCATCCTGACGCCTGCGCCGGGGGAGCTGACATTCCCCGTCTTGCAACGGCTGGCCGGGCCGGGGATCGCGGTGACCGATGATCAGGCGTTGCAGGCGGTGGCGCTCGCCTTCACCCATCTGCGGATCGTGCTGGAACCGGGGGGGGCGGTCGCGCTGGCGGCGGCGCTGTTTGCCGACACCACGGACCCGGTGATCTGCGTCGCCAGTGGCGGCAATGCCGACCCCGCGCTGTTCCGGGACGCGCTGGCGCGGTTTGGCTGAGCCATGGCGCGGATGTTTTTCCCCGATCTGCGGCTGAATGTTGAACTCTCCGGGCCGGAAGGCGCGCCGCCACTGGTGCTGCTGCATGCGCTGGGCACCAACCTGCGGCTGTGGGATGGCGTGGTGGCGCGGCTGCCGGGGCACCGCATCCTGCGCATGGATATGCGCGGGCATGGTTTGTCGGATGTGCCGCCCGGTCCCTACGCCATGGGCGCGCTGATCCATGATGTCGAGCGGGTGATGGCGCAGGCCGGGCTGCGCGACGCCGTGGTGGTGGGCCTGTCGGTTGGCGGCATGATCGCGCAGGGGCTGGCGGTGAAGCGGCTCGATCTGGTGCGCGGGATGGTGCTGTCGAACAGTGCCGCACGGATCGGGATCGCCTCGCAATGGCAGACCCGGATCGAGGCGGTGCGCGCGGGCGGGCTGGAGGCGATTGCCGATGCCACGCTGGAGCGCTGGTTTGGCCGCAACTGGCGTGAGTTGCCCGAGCTGCCGCAGATGCGCGCGATGCTGTTGGCCACCCCGCCCGAGGGCTGGATGGGCGCGGCCGCCGCGATTGCGGGCACCGATTTCTATACCCCGACCGCCGGGCTGACCCTGCCGACTCTGGCGATTGCAGGCTTGCGTGACGGGTCGACCCCGCCAGATCTGGTCAAGGAAACCGCCGATCTGATCCTCGGCAGCCGGTTCCAGCTGATCCGGGGGGCCGGGCATCTGCCGATGGTAGAACAGCCCGATGCCTATACAGACGCCTTGCGCGGCTTTCTGGAGAGCATCGGCCATGTCTGAGTTTCTGCTGATCCACGGCTCTTGCCATGGCGCGTGGTGCTGGCACCGGGTGATTCCGGCGCTGGAGGCGCTGGGCCACCGTGCCCGCGCCATCGACCTGCCCGGCCATGGCCGCGACCAGACCCCGGCGCGTGCCGTCACTCTGGACAGCTACGCAAACGCGATCTGCGGCGCACTGACCGGGCCGACGATCGTGGTCGGACATTCGATGGCGGGCTATCCGATCACTGCCGCCGCCGAAGCGGACCCGACCCATATCGCGGCACTGGTCTATCTGTGCGCCTATGCGCCGGTGTCGGGCATGACTTTGGGCGACATGCGGCGCGCTGGCCCGCGCCAGCCACTCGCTCCCGCGATCCGGGTCGACAAGGGGCAAGGCGTCTTCAGCTTTGACCCCGCGCAGGTCGATTCGCTGTTTTATCATGACTGTGACCGGGCGGCGCAGGTTCTGGCGTCGCTGTGCCTGACGCCGCAGCCGATTGTGCCGCAGGAAACCGCGCTGACACTGACCCCCCGCAGCCAGTCCCTGCCCCGGCACTACATTCGCTGCACCGACGACCGCGCCATTCCGCCCGAATATCAGGAGGCGATGGCGCAAAGCGTACCCCCCGCGCACCGCAGCATCCTGCCCGCCTCGCATTCGCCGTTCTTCGCCTGCCCCGAGGCGCTGGCAGATCGGCTGCATGAGATTGCGGAAAGCGGGAGCGCACAGTGACCCCCACGCCAAAGCTTGCGCTGACCTTCATCCTCACCACGGTGACGCTGGATGCCATCGGGATCGGGCTGATCTTTCCGGTGATGCCCGACCTGATCCGCGCGGTGACCGGGGAGGATCTGGCGCATGCCGCCCTGTGGGGCGGTGTGCTGGCGACCTCGTTTGCGGTGATGCAGTTCCTGTTCGGCCCGATCCTCGGCTCTCTGTCGGATCGCTTTGGCCGCCGCCCGGTGCTGCTGTTGTCGCTCTTGGTGATGGGGCTCGATTATCTGGTGATGGCAGTAGCGCCGACGATCTGGCTGTTGCTGATCGCACGGATGGTGGCGGGGATCACGGCGGCCACGTATTCCACCGCCACCGCCTTTATCGCCGACATCACCCCGCCTGATCAGCGCGGCGCACGCTTTGGCCTGATCGGCGCGGGCTTTGGCGTGGGCTTTGTGCTGGGCCCGCTGATCGGCGGGCTGCTGGCGGCGGTGGATATCCGCGCGCCGTTCTATGCCGCAGCGGCGCTGGCCTTTGCCAACCTGATCTTTGGCTTCCTCATCCTGCCCGAAACCGTGACCGACGCCACCCGCCGCCCCTTCAGCCTCCACCGGGCCAACCCGCTCGGCGCGCTGCGCGCGGTCAGCCGCCTGCCCGGCCTGCGGCTGACGCTGGCCTGTTTCCTGATCCTCGGCATTGCGATGAACGTCTATCCGGCGATCTGGGCCTATTACGGGCAGGCGCGCTTTGGCTGGAGCACGCAGATGGTCGGCGTCTCGCTCGCGGTCTATGGCATCAGCTATGCGCTGGGTCAGGCGCTGCTGGTCGGGCCGATGATCCGCCGCTGGGGCGAACACCGCGCCGCGCAGTATGGCATGTGGGTCGATGTGATCACCCTGACCGGGCTGGGCCTTGTGACCTCGCCTGTGATCGCCCTTGCCCTGACGCCGGTGACCGCGCTGGGTGGGGCGGTCACCCCGGCGCTGCAGGCCATCGCCAGCCGCGCCGCCCCGGCGGATGCGCAAGGCGAGGTGCAGGGCGTGCTCGCCAGCCTCAACGCCATTGCCATGATCACCTCGCCCCTGATCATGACCGCCACCTTCAGCACCTTTACCGCGCCCGGTGCCCCCGTCCATGCCCCCGGCGCGCCGTTCCTGCTGGCGGCGGCGATGATGCTGGCCTGCCTTGCGCTGCACGTGCTTGGCCCGCGCATTGGCCACAGACAGCCCGCCTGATCGCCCGTTTACGGCACGTCATGTCGCAGACGCCTTTGCGTTGCCGCGCAACCCGCTTTAGGTTGCTGCTTGGGAAATACTCCGCAGGGGGTCCGGGGGACGCGACGTCCCCCGGCGCTTGCCGCAAGAGGGCCGCTGGCATGAAACTCGCAAACCTTGAAATCTTTGTCGTGGCCCCGCCGTTTCCGGGCTGGGGTGGGCGTTACTGGATCTTTCCCAAGCTGACCACCGCCTGCGGCATTGTGGGCTACGGCGAATGCTACGCCTCCACCGTCGGCCCTAAAGCCATGATCGCGGTGATCGAGGATGTGTTCGCGCGCCATATGGAGGGGGAAAACCCCGAAAACATCGAGCTGATGTTCCGCCGCGCCTATTCCGCAGGCTTCACCCAACGCCCTGATCCCACGGTGATGGGCGCGTTTTCGGGGCTGGAGATCGCCTGCTGGGACATTCTGGGCAAGGCCCGCAACCGCCCGGTCTGGGCGCTGTTGGGCGGCAAGATCAACGACCGCATCCGCAGCTATACCTATCTTTACCCCGAACCGGGCCACGTCGATCCCGAGTTCTGGGTCGATCCCGATGCCGCAGCCGGCGCTGCGGTGCGATTCATGGAGATGGGGTTCACGGCGGTAAAGTTCGATCCTGCCGGGCCCTATACCATAAGGGGTGGGCATCAGCCTGCGCTGTCTGACATCTCGCGCTCGGTCGCGTTCTGCCGGGCGATCCGGGATGCGGTCGGCGACCGGGTGGATCTGCTGTTTGGCACCCACGGCCAGTTCACCACCGCCGGGGCGATCCGGCTGGGGCGCGAACTGGAGCCGTACAATCCGCTCTGGTATGAGGAGCCGATCCCGCCGGACAATCTGCTGGAATTTGCCGAAGTGGCGCGAGGCGTGCGGATTCCCTTGGCGACAGGCGAGCGGCTGACCACCAAGGCGGAATTCGGCGCGCTGTTGCGCCATGGCGGGGTCAAGATCCTGCAACCGGCGCTGGGGCGCGTGGGCGGCATCTGGGAGGCGAAAAAGATCAGCGCCATGGCCGAGGTTTTCAACGCCGAGATGGCCCCGCATCTGTATGCCGGTCCGGTCGAATGGGCGGCGAATGTGCATCTGGCGGCATCCATCCCCAACCTGTTGATGGCCGAGACCATCGAAACCGGCGGGGCGTTCCACCAGCAGCTGATCCGCAATTCGATTGTCTGGGAAAACGGCTATATCCTGCCGCCCGACGCCCCCGGTCTGGGGATCGACTTTGACGAGGACGTGGCGCGCGCCCATCCCTATACCGGCAGCGCATTGCATCTGCAGATGCAGGAGGCGCCCTGTGATTACACCAATGGCAACCGCTTCGAGGGCGGCGCGCCGTCAAGCCTGCCGCACAAGACCTGAGTTTTCAGAGACTTGATTTGCGCTTGTCATGATCCACGGTTATTCATGAACAAAGTTCATGGAGTGGGATATGGCGAAAGCGCCAAGCAAGACCGATCTGCGGCGCGAGGATCTGCGCACCCGCCTGACCGATCAGGCCGAGCGGGTGATCGCGACGCAAGGGCTGGCGGCGCTGAAGGCGCGCGATCTGGCGTCGGATGTCGGCTGTTCGGTGGGGGCGATCTACAACGTCTTTGCCGATCTGAACCAGCTGGTGATGGCGGTCAACGGCCGCACCTTTCGGCGGCTGGGCGAGGCGGTGACCGCGTCCATCGCCGGGCGTGATCTGGCGCCGCGCGACTGTCTGATCACCATGTCACAGGCCTATCTGCAATTTGCCGCCAGCAATACCAAGGTCTGGCGGGCGCTGTTTGATCTGGAAATGGCCTCCGACTCGCCGGTGCCAGAGTGGTATCTGGCCGAACTGGGCGCACTGTTTGCGCTGATCTCGGCGCCCCTACGGCGGATCTTTCCCGACTGGACGCCGGGGCAGATTGACCTGATGACGCGGGCGCTGTTTTCCTCCGTCCATGGCATCGTGCTCCTGGGTCTAGAAAAGCGCATTTCCGGCGTGCCGGTGGAGCGGATCGAACAGATGATCGCAGTGGTGCTGGGCAATGTCACCGCCGGGGCGACACCGGGGCCCTGACGGCCCCGGCGGCACCTTGCATCAGGCGCTGTGCGGCTCTGACGCGATCCGGTTGCCCGAGGTCGCGTCGAACAGGTGCAGTTTGCGGCGGTCAAAGCGCAGGGCCAGCTCCATGCCGCGCGCGACCGGAACCTCGGGCGACAGCCGCACCACGGCCATGGTGCCCGCGATGCGGCACGACACCATGGTGTCTGAGCCCAGCGGCTCGAACACCTCGACCTTGGTCACCAGATCGGGGGTATCGGACCCGGCCAGCAAGATCGCCTCGGGCCGCGCGCCGAGTTTGACCTTGGTGCCCGGCGCTGCCTGCGCCGACAGCGGCAGGCGAAAGCCGTCAAGCTGGATGCCGGGCTGGCCATCGCCCGCGATGGTGCCCGCGAACATGTTCATCTGCGGCGAGCCGATGAATTCGGCGACGAACAGATTGGCCGGTTGTTCATACAGCGTCAGCGGCGGCCCCTCTTGCATGATGCGCCCGTCTTTCAGGATCACCACACGGTCGGCCAGTGTCAGGGCTTCGACCTGATCATGGGTCACGTAAACCGTGGTCCGGCCCAACAGCCCGTGCAGGCGCTTGATTTCGGTGCGCATTTCCACCCGCAGCTTGGCGTCGAGGTTCGACAGCGGCTCGTCGAACAGAAAGGCCGACGGGCGGCGCACGATGGCGCGGCCCATGGCGACCCGCTGGCGCTGACCGCCCGACAGCTCGGCCGGGCGGCGTTGCAGCAGGGGTTCGATCTGCAGGATCTGCGCCGCCTCGGCCACGCGGGCGGCGATGTCGGCAGCGTCGGTTTTGCGCATTTTCAACCCGAAACCGATGTTCTGCTCGACCGTCATATGCGGGTACAGCGCGTAATCCTGAAACACCATCGCCACATCGCGGTCGCGCGGCTCCACCGCGTTCACCACCTTGTCACCGATTGACAGCCGCCCGCCGCTGACCTCTTCCAGCCCCGCGATCATCCGCAACAGCGTGGACTTGCCGCAGCCGGACGGCCCGACCAATGCGACGAATTCGCCATCGCCAATGGCAAGGTCGATGCCGTGAATGGTCTGCACCGCGCCATAGCTTTTGGCGAGTTTCTCCAGCGTGATTGTGGCCATCTGTGCCCCCTTCCCTGTGACAAAAGGGCTTGTCAGCCCAAAATCTTGCTATTATCAATATTGATAATGATAACGTAGATCAAGTGAGTCGAGATGGCTGCCGAGACTTTTTCCCAAAGCCTGCCCCAGCCCACCGTGCGCGCCTTTGCCTCGCGCCGCAGTCATGTGATCTATCGCAGCCTGCAACGCGAAATCGTGCTGGGCATGCTGGCCCCACGTTCCGCGCTCTTGGAGCTGGAGCTGGCGAACCGGTTCGAGGTTAGTCAGGGGACGATCCGTGAGGCCCTGCTTTTGTTGCAGGAAGAGGGGCTGGTGCACCGGATGGCGCATCGCGGCACGGTGATTGCCGATTGCCGGGCCGAGGATGCCGAAGAGCTGATCCGCCTGCGCCATGACATCGAATGCCGGGGCGTGCGCCGGGCGATGGCGCGGCGGGGGATGGCACTGGTCGACGATCTGCGCCACCATCTGGCCGCGATGCAAGAGGCGGCGGCGGCGGGGGATGAATACCTGCTGTCGGTGCATGACCGCGCGTTTCATGCCGGGTTGTTCGAGCAGGCCGATCTGCCGCCGGTGCAGCCGGTGCTGGCGCGCTGTCTGATCCATGCGCATCGGTTCAAGATCTTGCATCCCGATCAACAGCGTGACCTTTTGGAAACCGCGAACCGGCATCAGGTGATCATCGACGCGGTGGCGGCGGGCGATGCCGGGGCGGCGGTCGAAGCGCTGTCGCATCACATCACCACGATTGTCGATTTCGGGCCCAGCGTGCTGGGAGCCAGCGCATGAACCGGGGTCAGCCATCGGCACAGATGGCCACGATTCTGGCGCGGCTGGCGCAGGAGGATGCGGGCCTGCCCGATCCGACGCTGCTGCCTGCGGCTGAGGGGCGCGCTCAGGCGGCGCGGGGCAATGCGCGCTGGAACCGGGAACTGCCGGAGATGGCGCGGGTGGATGAGGTGGTGGTCGCGGGGCCGGATGGCCACCTGCCCTGCCGGATTGTGGTGCCATCCGGCGCGGTGCGCGGCACGATCCTGTATCTGCACGGCGGCGGCTGGGCGTTTTGCGACCGCGACACCCATGACCGTGCGGTGCGGATTCTGGCCCACAAGACGGGTGCGGTGGTGGTCAGTGCCGATTACCGGCTGGCCCCCGAGCACCCGTTTCCCGCCGGGCTGGAGGATGCCGCCGCGATCTGGGCGGCGTTGCGCACGGGTGCGGCACCGTTTGAGGGTTTGGGCGGGCCTTGGGCGATTTCGGGCGACAGTGCCGGGGCGAACATCGCGCTGGCGGTGCTGCTGGACGCCAAAGCCCCGCCCGCCGATTGTGCGCTGCTGTTCTACGGGGTCTATGGCGCGGATTTCAACACGGCATCCTATACCGAATTTGCCGAAGGGCCGGGCCTGAGTCGGGCCAAGATGCAGCGCTATTTCGACTGGTATGCGCCGCAGGACCAGCGCGACGATCCGCGCGTGGCCCCGCTGCAGGCGAGTGATGCCGCGCTGCGCGCGCTGCCGCCCTTGTATCTCAACGCCGCCGAGATCGACCCGCTGCGGTCGGATACCGAGCGGCTGTATGCGCGGCTGATGGCACTTGGCCGGGCCGACAGGTTTCGCCTGCATGGCGGAGTTGTTCACGGTTTCATGCAGATGAGCCTTGAACTGGAGGAGGCGCGGCGGGCGCTGGCAGATGCGGGGGAGGCGTTTCGCAGCCTGACCAGCCAGCCGCCGCGAAAGACTGCAACAAGGGAGAGAGACACATGATCACCACCCGATTGACCCGCAGGGTCGCGGCAGCGCTGATGGCAAGCACCCTGCTTGCCGGAACGGCCAGCGCGCAGACCGTGAATTTCTGGTATCACTTTGACAATGCCGACAACCCGATGTCGGATCTGGTCGCCAAGTTCGAGGCGGAGAATCCCGGCATCACGATCAATGCCGAGAATATTCCGTGGAACAGCTATTACGACCAGCTTTATACCTCACTCGCCGCTGGCACCGCGCCTGATGCGGCGCTGGTCAAGCTGAACGCCCTGCCCCGTCTGCTGGAGATGGAGGCGCTGGAACCGCTCGATGCGCGGCTGGACGCCTGGGAGGGCACGGCAGAGATTCAGGACAACCTTTTGAACCTGACGGCGGCGGCGGATGGCGGGCATTACTATCTGCCGGTGCAATATGTGGTGCTGTACCTTTATTACCGCACCGACATGTTTGCCGAACTGGGCCTGACCCCGCCGGAAACCTGTGAGCAGTTCCGCGATGCCGCCCTTGCGCTGACGCGGGACACCAATGGCGACGGGCAAACAGATGTCTATGGCTTTGGCTTTCGCGGTGGCAAGGGCGGGCATGACCATTGGGCCAGTCTGGTGCTGTCGCGCGAAGGCGTGGGCTTCGGCCCGGGTGAGCTGACCAGCGCCGCCGGGGTCGAGGGCACGCAGTTCGTGGTCGATCTGTTCCGCACCGACAAGGTGTTCCCGCCATCGGCCCCGAATGACGGCTTTCAGGAAATCATCGGCGCGTTCAAGAATGGCACGACGGCGATGACCATCCACCACATCGGATCGTCCGCCGATATGGTCGCCACGCTGGGCGACAAGGTGTCGGCCGTGCCGGTGCCGGAATGCGGCGGCGGGCGCTGGACCTCGTTCGGCGACGAAAGCACCGCGATCTTCTCCTCGGCGCAAGATAAGGATGCGGCGTGGAAGTGGATCAGCTTCCTGTCCAGCCCGGAAAACAACGCGGCCTTTAACGTGGCCACCGGGCAATTGCCGGTGACCAAGACCGACAGCGCCAACTGGGATCTGCACGCGGCGCGGTTTGTCGAGGCGACGGTCAATTCGCTGCCCTTTGCCACCCTGCTGCCGAATGTCAGCGAAACGGCAGATTTCGCCAATACCGTCTGGCCGGTGGCCATGCAGCGCGCCCTGATCGGTGAGATCAGCGCCGAGGCGATGAACGCCGAGATCGACTCGCTCTACAACAAGTGACGCCTGCCCCCTGAGCGAGCCTTGGGCAGGCCGCACCTCCCCGGCCTGCCCCCCCTTTAGCTGCAAGGCAATCCCATGTCCGCACTTTCCGCCCCGCCGGTGCCGCTGTCGCGCCGTGTGCTGCCCTATGCGATGCTGTCGCCCGCCGTTCTGGTGACGCTTGCCATCGTGTTCCTGCCAATGATTCAGGCCGTCTGGATGAGCCTGCACGACTACGTGCTGTTCCGCCCGAGGGTGTTTGATTTCGTCTGGTTCAAGAATTTCCAGACCGCGCTTGCCGATCCGGTGTTCTGGATCTCGTTGCGCCATACCGTGCTGTGGATCGTCATCACCGTGCCCGCGCAGATGCTGCTGGGGCTGGCGACGGCGCTGCTGCTCAATCAGGAGTTTCCGTGGCGCGGTCTGGCCCGGGCGCTGGTCATCATTCCATGGGCGCTGCCATCAGTCGTGATCGCGCTGATGTGGGTGTGGATTTATGACAGCAATTACGGGGTGTTGAACGATCTTCTCTTGCGGATGAACCTGATCACCACGTCGATCCCGTGGCTGGCGAACCCCGATACCGCGCTCTATGCCATCATCCTGACGCTGACATGGCAGGGGTTTCCGTTCTTTGCGGTGATGATCCTGGCCGGGTTGCAGGGCATTCCGAAAAGCTATTACGAGGCGGCGGCGATTGACGGCGCATCCAGCTTTCGCCAGTTCTGGCACATCACCCTGCCGGGTCTGGCCGGGGTGCTGATGACCGCCACTCTGCTGCGGATCATCTGGGTCGCGAATTCCATCGACGTGATCTTTGTCATGACCGGCGGCGGGCCGGGGTATTCGACCTATACCCTGCCGCTCTACGCCTTCATCAACGCACGCACCGGCCTTGATTACGGCTACGGCTCTGCCCTTGCGGTCAGCTTTACGCTGGTGCTGCTGGGCTTTGTCATCCTGTACCTGCGCCGCGCGGGAAGGAATATCGGATAATGGTACGCAATCGCTCTGTTGTCAGGCGCATCCTGACCATTGATCTGCCGGTGATCCTGATCCTGTGTTTCACGCTGTCGCCCTATCTGTGGATGGCGCTGACCTCGATTACCGAAAAATCGCGACTGTTCACCGAAGGGCCGTCGATTGCCGGGGCGACGCTGGAAAACTATGTCCGGCTGTTCGGTACAGTGGGCTTTGGCCGCAACCTGTTTGACAGTTTCGTGGTGGCGGGTGGCACGATGATTGTCGGCCTTGGGTTGGCGGTGCCCGCGGCTTACGCCTTCTCGCGCTTTCGCTTTCGCGGGCGGCGGCTGCTGATGCTGCAGTTCCTGCTGATCAACATGTTCCCGCTGGTACTGCTGATCCTGCCGCTGTTCATTCTGATGCGCAGCCTTGGTCTCGTTGATACCTACCTTGCGCTGATCATTGCCAATTCCACCGTGGCGATCCCGTTCTCGGTCTGGATGATGACCAGCTATATCGACAACATCCCCCGCTCGCTGGACGAGGCGGCGATGACCGATGGCTGCACCCGGTTTGGGGCGCTGTTCCGGGTGGTTCTGCCGCTGTGTACGCCCGGCATCATCGCCACCGGCGTCTATATCTTCATCACCGCCTGGAACGAATACCTTTATGCGCTGACCCTGGGCGGGCGCAGCGTCAAGCCGATCACCGTCGCGATCCAGACGCTGATCGGGGAATACCAGATCGAATGGGGCCTGCTGACCGCAGGCGGCATTGTCGGCGCGATGCCGGCCACGCTGCTGTTCCTGTTCGTGCAGAAACGTCTGATCGCCGGGATGACCCAAGGCGCGGTCAAAGGATAAGGAGACTATGGTGAAAAATCAGGTGGGCATCATTTCGATGCAATTCGTGCGCCCGTTTACCGGCGCGCATCTGGGGCTGTTCGCGCAGATCCGCGCGCTGGGGTTTGACTTTATCGAGCTGTTGGTGCCGGAACCCGAGGATGGGCTGGATCTGGCCACCGCGCGGCGCGCGCTTGACGACGCGGGGCTGTCGGTGGTGCTGGCGGCGCGGGTGAATACCCAGCGCTCCATCGCGTCCGACGATGCGGGCGCGCGGCAGGGGGGGCTGGACTACCTCGCCCGCTGTATCGAGGTGGCTGATGGCCTTGGCGCCACGATCATCGGCGGGCCGCTCTATGGCGAGCCAATGGTGTTTGCCGGCAGGCCGCCCCTGCCCCGCACCAGCGATGAAATGAAGGCGCGCGCCGACCGGATGATCGACGGGCTGTCGCGTCTGGCCCCGCAGGCCCGCGCGGCGGGCAAGGTGTTTGCGGTGGAGCCGCTGAACCGGTTTGAAACCGACATGCTCAACACCACCCGGCAGGGGATTGCGCTGGTCGACGCGGTGAATGACGCGGGCCTTGGCCTGATGCTGGACACCTTCCACATGAACATGGAGGATCAGTCGATCCCCGATGCCATCCGGCTGGCGGGACATCGCACCATGCATTTTCAGGCCAATGAAAACCACCGCGGCTTTCCCGGCACCGGCAACATGGACTGGCCCGCGATCATGCGCGCGCTGTCGCAGGTCGGCTATACCGGCCCGGTGTCGCTGGAGCCGTTCCGCCGCGATGACCAGCGGCTGGCCCTGCCCATCGCGCAGTGGCGCGCACCCGCCGAGGATGAGACGGCGAAACTGAAGGCAGGCCACGCGCTGATCCGTGCGGCGCTGGATTTCGCGGAGTATGCGCAATGACCGAAAAGCTCCTGAACATCGGCTGGATCGGCTGTGGCCGCCATGCCCGCTGGATGCTGTTGCCGCAGATGGCAAAGGCCGGGTTCCGCCTCGCGGCGCTGTGCGACCGCGACGCCGAGGCGCTGGCCGAGACGGCGGCGCAATATGGCGTGACGCAGACCTATTCTGACTGGCAACAGATGCTGGAACAGCCGGGGCTGGATGCCGTCTTCATGGCGGTCGGGCCACAGGTGCACCACGCCGCCACGCTGGCGGCTTTGGCACGGGGCATTCCGGTGTTCATGGAAAAACCTCCCGCCGCCAATCACGCACAGGCGCTGGAGTTGCAGCGCGCATCGCAAGCCGCCGGAAAGCCGGTCTATGTCGGCTTCATGAAGCGCTATTCCACCGGCAACCGGATCGCCGCCAACATCCTGCGCGGCGGCGACTTTGGCCCGGTGCTGGGGATCACTGGCAGCTATATGACCGCGCCGACCTATTTCGCCGGGGAGGAGGATTACTCCGGCTTCTATCTGCACCATTGCGTGCATTACATGGATCTGATGCCCTGGCTGGCGGGCAGCCCGCTGGCCGATATCACCGTGCGGCGGATCAGCCCGGCCAAGGGGCGGGTGCTGTTCCACATGGGCTTTGCCTGCGAAAACGGGGCCATCGGCAATGTGGTGATGGGCACGCTGCAATCGCGCGGCACGCCGATGGAGCAGATCACGGTGATGGGCGATCATAACCGGGTCGAGGTGTCGAATGTGATCAACGTGGCCTGGCACCGCGACCCGCCGTTCAAGGCCGATGATCCGGCGGCAACGCTGGACGGGGCCTGCGACACGCTGTGCTGGACCCCGAATTTCACCGCCGCCGCGAATGAGGACCACAAGGGCTATGCCGCCCTTCTGGCCGATGTGGCGGCGGGCTTGTCGGGCGCGCCATCGGCCGCTCCGACGATTGCCGATGGCGTGACGGCGATGGCGACCCTCGACCGGATGATTGCACTGCTGGAGGCGCAGGCCTGAGGCGGGGGGGGCGGTCAGCCCCCCCCTTTTTACCCGCGCGTTTGCAAACCCAGCCGGATCTGCTTTTCGATCTCGACAATCGCAAAGAACGCGGCCCCTACGCCGACGATCAAAAGGCCGTCGGTCAGCGACACCGCCTGTGTGCCGAGGATGCTCTGGAACAGCGGCACATAAGTGACCATGAATTGTGCGGCGGTGATGGTCAGCACCACGCTCCAGATCATTTTTGTCCCCCGCACAGCCGCCCATGTCAGCGAAGTGCCGTGCATGTTGCGCACAAAGAACAGGTTGAAAATTTCCAGCACCACCAGCGTATTCATCGCAATGGTCTGCGCCAGAGCCAGCGGGTAGCCGCGCGACAGCGCATAACTGAACATGCCGAAAATTGCCACGATAAACAGGCCGCTGACAAAGATCACATACCAGACCAGCGCCCCGGACAGCACCGGCGCATCGCGCTTGCGGGGCGGGCGGGCCATGGTGCCGGCCTCGGTCGGCTCGAAGGCCAGCGCGATGCCAAGGGTGATGCCGGTGATCAGGTTGATCCACAGGATCTGCACCGCAGTCACCGGCAAGGCCATGCCCGCGACCAGCGCGACAACGATCACAAGGGATTCCCCTGCGTTGGTCGGCAGGGTCCAGCTGATCACCTTTTTCAGGTTGTCATAGACCGTGCGCCCTTCACGCACCGCCGCCGCGATGCTGGCAAAGTTGTCATCGGCCAGCACCAGATCGGCGGCTTCCTTGGCGGCCTCAGACCCCTTCAGCCCCATCGCGATGCCTGCATCGGCACGTTTGAGGGCGGGGGCGTCGTTCACCCCGTCGCCGGTCATCGCGACCGACAGGCCGTTGGCCTGCAGCGCGGTGACAAGGCGCAGCTTGTCTTCGGGGCTGGTGCGAGCAAAGACATCGACCGAGGCCACCTCCAGCGCCAGCTGGGCATCATCGAGCTTGTCCAGATCCGTCCCGGTCAGCACGCGGTCGGTGTTCTGCAACCCGATCTGCGCCGCGATGGCAGCCGCCGTGCCCGCATGATCGCCGGTGATCATCTTGACGCGGATGCCAGCGGCGCGGCATTCGGCCACCGCCGCAATCGCTTCGGGCCGGGGCGGGTCGATCAGACCGACGAGGCCGAGGAAGGTGAGACTGCCCTCAAGGCTGTCACGCGGGATCTGTGCGCCCGCTTCCGCCCGTTCGGCCAGTGCCAGCACCCGCAAGCCGCGCCGGGCCATGGTGTCGGCCTTGTGCTGCCAATGGGTCTGGTCGATGTCGCGGCACATGCGCAGCACCCGTTCCGGTGCGCCTTTGACATGCGTGATCCGCCCGCCTGCCCCTTCGGTCAGCGTGGCCATGAAGCGGTGGCGGCTGTCAAACGGGATCGCATCCAGCCGGTCCGCCGCCCTGCGCGGGCTGACCTTTCCGGCAAAGGCGAGCAGCGCCCCCTCCATCGGGTCGCCCTCGACCGCCCAGCTCCCGGATTTTTCCACCAGCGCCGCGTCATTGCACAGCGCCGCCGCAGCGGCGATGCGGGTCAGATCGCCCGCCGGGCTGATCTGACCCTGTGGCGCATAGCCCTCACCCGTCACCGCATAGCTGCCCTCGGACGTCTCGACCGCCGCCACCACCATCTCGTTGCGGGTCAACGTGCCTGTCTTGTCGGTGCAGATCACCGAGACCGATCCGATGGCCTCGATCGCGGGCAGACGGCGCACGATGGCATTCCTGCGCGCCATCGCCTGCACCCCGATGGCGAGCGTGATGGTCATCACGGCGGGCAGGCCCTCGGGGATGGCGGCGACGGCGATGGCCACCACGGTCATGAACAGATCGCCAAAATCCTGATGGCCGACAAAAGTGCCCCAGGCCAGCAGCAGCCCCGCCGCCAGCACGATCAGCAAGGACAGCCAGCGTGCGAAATGATCCATCTGCGCGACGAGTGGGGTGGTCAGCTGTTCGACCCCCGCCAGCAGCCCGCCGATGCGCCCGATCTCAGTCGCAGGGCCGGTCGCCACCACCAGCCCGCGTGCGGTGCCGATGGTGACCAGGGTGCCCGACCACAGCATCGAATGGCGGTCACCCAGAGGGGCAGTCTGTGCGACACGGCTTGCTGCTTTTTCGACCGGCACGGATTCGCCGGTCAGGATCGCCTCTTGCGCGGCAAGGCCGTGCGCATGCAGCACCCGCAGGTCAGCGGGCACCTTGTCGCCCGCCTCCAGCAGCACGATGTCGCCGGGGACCAGCGCCACGCCCTCTACCGTTGTCCGCTGCCCGTCGCGCAGCACGGTGGCGCGCGGGGCCAGCATGTTGCGGATCGCCGCCATTGCGGTTTCGGCCTTGCCCTCCTGAACAAAGCCGATGATCGCATTGGCCAGCACCACGGCGAGGATTACGCCGGTATCCACCCAATGCTGCAAAGCCCCGGTAACGACGGCGGCGGCCAGCAGCACATAGATCAGCACATTGTGGAACTGCGCGGCAAAGCGCAGGAGCGGGCCGCGCGCATGCGCTTCGGGCAGGCGGTTGGGGCCATGGGTGGTCAGCCGCTGCGCGGCCTCGGCCGATGTCAGGCCAGCCTCGGTGGTGTCCAGCGCGGTCAGGCAGTCAGCTGCGGGGCGGGCATGCGGGTCTGTAACCTGCATCATCGCGCCGTATAGCCCCCGTCGATGGCAATTTCCGCCCCGGTGACAAATTTCGCCTCATCCGAGGCCAGCCAGACCACGGCCCAGGCGATGTCGTCGGGCTCCCCCATATGGCCAATCGGATGCACCGACCCGGCGGCGGCCTTGGCGGCCTCCAGATCCGGGGAGGTATTGCGCAGGTGGTTTTCGACCATCGGGGTCCAGATATAGCCGGGGTGGATCGAGTTCACCCGGATCTTTTCCGGCGCATAGGTGATGGCATCGTTCTTGGTCATCAGCCGCACCGCGCCTTTGGAGGCGTGATAGGGTGCCAGATTGCCGACCCCGATCAGCCCGGCAATCGAGGACAGGTTGATGATGGACCCGCCCCCGGCCGCGCGCAGATGCGGGATGGCGTGTTTGGTGCCAAAGAACACGCCTTTGACGTTCACGGCTTGCACCTTGTCCCATTCGGCCTCGGTCACCTGATCGGTGGGTTTGGGACTGCCCGAGATGCCCGCGTTGTTGACCATGATCTGCACCCCGCCAAAGCGGGCGGCGGCGGCGTCGATGGCGGTTTCCAGCGCCGCCTCATCTGTCACATCGACCTGCCAGAACGCGGCCTGATGCCCGTGCGCGGTCAGCTCTGCCGCCAGCGCCTCTCCTTCAGCCGCCAGCATGTCAAAGATGGCGACGCGGGCCCCCTCTTGTGCCAGACGGATGGCGCAGGCGCGGCCGATGCCGACGGCCCCTCCGGTGATGATGGCGGTCTTGTTTGCGGTACGGTTCATCTGATCCTCCATTGGTTTTGGTATGGTCCTCAGCCGGTCATGCGGCCTTCGGTCGAGATTTCGGGAATATCAGTTCGGTCCTGCGCGCGCGCGCCGCAGAGCAGCTCGACCGCCCGGTCGGCGGCATCCTGAAACGGCTCCAGCACGGTGTCGGCCCCGGCGCTGAACAAAAGCTCGGTCTCGGCGGTGCCATGCGAGGCGGCGGCGACCTGGCCGGAAAACCCTGCCGCCCGGACCAGCTGGATCAGGGTCAGGCGCGCATCTTCATGGCTCAGGCCGGTGGGATGGACCGGCACGGATGAGACCACCCATTCCGCCCCGCGCAGCGGCAGTTCGGCCACGAATTCGGGATCGGTCGCGTCACCGAATTCCGCCTCCAGCCCCAGTTCGCGCCATCGCTTCACCGCCTGCGGGTTGAAATCGACGCCCAGCACCGGGATGCCACGCTTTTTCAGGCGCAGGCCGATGGCAGTGCCAAAACGGCCAAGGCCAAAGAGCACGATCTTGAAATGGTGCGCTTTATGCGACCCGGCCTCGGACGGCTCGCGCGGGGTGCCCTTGCGCTCAAAGACGCCGAGGACCGGCTCGAACAGGGCATACAGATGGTGCGACCAGGTGATCATGTAGGTCGAGGCCGCAATGGTGACGAGACCGACCATGGTGACAAGGCCCAGCGCATCGTCGGCGACATGGCCAAGGCTGACGCCCATGGCGACAAAGATCAGCGAAAACTCACTGATCTGCGCCACGGTCAGCCCCGCCAGAAACCCGGTACGCTTGCGGTAGCCCATGGCCCCCATGATGGCGAGCACGATCAACGGGTTGCCGATCAGCACGAACAGCGAAAAGATCACCGCCCCGGTGACATGACTGCCCAGCAGCGACAGATCGAGGGTGGAGCCCAGCGCGATGAAAAAGAACAGCAACAGAAAGTCGCGCAAAGGGGCCAGCCGGGCCGCAATCGTCTCACGATAGGCGGTCGAGGCCAGCGCCACACCGGCCATCAGCCCGCCCACCTCTTTGCCAAGGCCGACCGCATCGCCGACAGCGGCAAAAATGGCAGCCAGCGCTATGGCAAAGATCACCAGCAGTTCGGGTGCGCGCGCCAGCCGTTCAGTAAGCGGGTTGGCAATGTAGCGCACGAACAGCACCACCGCCGCCACCATCGCCACGCCCGCCGCCAGCACCGTCAGTACCGAACCGCCGCCATGTCCGGCATCCGCCGCGCCGATGCCGATGGCCGACAGCACGATCATCGCCAGCACCACCACCAGATCCTGCACGATCAGAAAGCCCAGCGCGATCTGGCCATGCAGCGCGTCAATCTCGCGCTTGTCCGACAGCAGCTTCACGATGATGATGGTCGAGGAAAACGTCAGCGCCACCGCGACATACAGGCTGGTGATATGGTCCAGACCAAGCGCAAGACCGATCAGATAGCCAAAGAACGCAGTAAACGCGACCTGCCCCAACCCGGTCACCACCGACACCGCACCCAGCGAGCGGATCAGCTTTACGTCCAGCTTGATGCCGACCAGAAACAACAGCACCGCGATGCCCAGTTCTGACAGCAGGTCGATTTCCTGATCCGACTGCACCAGATCCAGCGCCGAGGGGCCTGCGATCAGACCCACAGCAATGAAGCTGACAATCAGCGGTTGACGCAGCAAGGTGCCGAGCAGACCGATTGCGGCCGCCATGACCAGCAGAATGGCGATTTCGGCAAAGGGTGTGGCTGTCAGCATCATGGTCTCTTTCGCGGCTCCGCGCCCTGTGGCGCACAGAGGGCAGTCTGCGGGCATTGCACAGACAACTCCAGACCCGCAATTGCGATCCGCCCGCATTGGTGGCGCAAGCCACGTGGCTGTACGCTATCGGGCAGAGGGGTCCGGATCGGCTCTGGTTGCATCGGGCTGTCTCTTTGCTACGGGTCGGAAGCAGTGTAGCGGGTGGCGCATGCCGGGACATGACCTGCATCAATTCCTGCGCGGCAGATGCCTGAAAAGCTTGATCCCGCCGCCTGACTGACCCAAAGTCAAGCAGACCGGCCTGCCCGTTCCGGATGCCGGAAGACAGGAGGACAGCACGATGACAGGATGCAGAACCCGCGTTTTTGCTTTGTCAGCGTTTTTTGGGGCGCTGACCTTGCCGCTTGCCGCGCAGGAGCCTTTGCCGGGGGCTTTGACGCTGGCGATCGAGCCCTATGCCGGATCGGTGGAGCGTGACCGCGAGCGGCTGACGCAGGAATTTGGCCGCAGCGCGCGGATTGTCGGGTTTGACGATGGCAAGGTACTGGCAGAACCGTTCGAAGGCCGGGTGCTGCTGATGCGGTTCCGAAACCCGAAAGACCGCTCGGCGCTGGAAATCATGACCAATTACCGACAGGCGCTGGAGGCGCGTGGTCTGACGGTGGACTGGCATTGCAGCGCGCGCACGCTGTGCGGCAACGCTGCTGACGGGGGGTGGGTGTCGCGCAACGGCATGAATCTGGGGATCGGGCGGGATATCGAGTATGTTACCGGCCAGATGCCTTATGAGGGCGGCACAGTCTTTGTCTCGGTCGGGGTGGAGCGGGCCAACCATTATGTGCAGGTGCTGCAGACCACCGATATGGAAACCGGACAGGTCCGGGTGCTGGATGCCGAAGCGATGGCCTCGTCGCTGGAGCAGCAGGGCCGGATCACGGTGGAAAACATCTATTTCGACTTCGGCAAGGCCGAATTGCTGCCGGACTCTGATGCAGCACTTGCCGAGATTGCGCGGCTGCTGTCGGACCGGGCGGAAATCGGGGTCTATGTTGTGGGCCACACCGACAGCATCGGCGGGTTTGAGGCCAATATCACCCTGTCACGCGCACGCGCCGGGGCAGTTGTCGCGGCGCTTGAATCGCGGCACGCGGTGGAGGCGGGGCGCGCGGTGCCTGCGGGCGTGGGGCCCTTGGCCCCGGTTGCCAGCAACGCGACCGATGCAGGCCGCGCGCTGAACCGCCGGGTGGAAATCGTGCTGCGATAAGGCGTGTACGGTCAGCGGAGTGCGCAAATCTGGTGCAGTCAGCGCGCCGCGCTGTCCTGGGGCGGCGCGGCGAGGATGTGGTCGCGCGCGACCGACATCGCCTTGAGCACGGCATGAACCGTATCGCCGGGGGCCAGCGCCATCTCTGCCGCCGCGCGGCGGGTGATGCGGGCGAGGATCTCGGTGTCTCCGACCGCCAGATGCACCATGAGGCCCGGCCCCTCGCCCGACACCAGCGCGGTGATGGTGGCGGGCACGATGTTCTGTGCCGACAGGCCGACAGGCCGCGCGCGCGACAGGATCACCTCATGCGCCATGATCCGTACCCGCAGCCGGGTTCCGGGCGCGCCCTGCACGCCGGGCAGGAACAGCGGGCCGGTGGCGGTATCAAGCCGGGTCAAGCCGTCCTCTTCCGGGCCGGAGATGACGGCGGGCAGCAGGGCGGCCACCTCGCGGATGCCCATGGCGCGCAGCGCCTCGGGGTCGGCCATCACCTGCGCGGTGGTGCCGCCGCGCAGGCTGCGGCCCCTGTCGATCACCAGCATCCGGTCGGCCAGCAGCTGCGCCTCGTTCATGTCATGGGTGACCAGCACCACCGGCATGTTCAGATGCGCGCGCAGGGCGATGATCCCGGCATGCAGCTTTTCGCGGGTGGCGCGGTCTACGGCCGAAAACGGCTCGTCCAGCAGCAGCACATCGGGCCTGCGCGCCAGCGCGCGGGCCACGGCCACCCGCTGTTGCTGCCCGCCCGACAATTGCGCCGGTTTGCGGTCGGACAGGTCGTGCAGGTTGACCAGAGCCAGCAGGCGCTCGGCCTCATCCCGGTCGGCAATTGGCATGGCGGCCATGACGTTCTGAGCCGCCGTCATATGCGGAAACAGCGCGTAGCTTTGAAACACGATGCCGACTTTGCGGCGATGCGGCGGCAGGTTCACCCGCGCCTGCGTGTCCAGCCAGACCCCGCCCCCGGCGCTGACGCGCGCGGTTGTGGGCGTCCACAGCCCCGCGATGCTGCGCAGGATCGTGGTCTTGCCCGAGCCGGAGGGGCCGACCAGCGCCATGAGCTCACCCGGGGCCACGTCAAAGGCCAGATCCAGCGGGATCGGCGCATCGGCCCGGATCGAGACCGACAGCGTCATGACAGCCGCCGCCCGACCCGCGCCGACAGCGCATAGGTCAGGGTGATGGTGGCCAGACTGATCGCCACCAGCGTCGCCGCCATGATCCCGGCCCCCCGGTCGTCAAACGCCTGCACCCGGTCATAGATCGCAATCGCGATGGTTTTGGTCTCGCCGGGGATCGAGCCGCCGACCATCAGCACGATGCCGAATTCGCCCAGAGTATGGGCAAAGGTCAGCACCATCGCGGTCATCAACCCCGGCCAGGCCAGCGGCAGCTCCACCCGCCACAGCGCCCGCCAGGGCGACATTCCGCAGCAGCTGGCCGCCTCGCGCAGCGCGACCGGAATCGCCTCGAACCCGCGCTGCGCGGGCTGGATCGCAAACGGCAGGTTGAAGATGACCGAGGCCAGCACCAGCCCCTCAAAGCTGAACACCAGCTGATGGCCGAACATCTGCTGCCAGAGCGCGCCCAGCGGTGCATTGCGGCCAAAGGCCAGCAGCATGTAAAAGCCGAACACCGTCGGCGGCAGCACCAGCGGCAGCATCACCAGCGCCTCCACCAGCCCCTTGCCGCGAAACGACCGGACCGCCAGAAACCGCCCCATCAGCACCGACACCGGCAACAGGATCGCCACCGTCCAGGCGGCGAGTTCAAGCGACAGGAACAGGGCTTTCCAATCCACGTCTTACTCCTGCGGCAGGGTGAAGCCGTAGCGCGCCATGATCGCACCGGCCCGGTCCGTCGCCATGAACGCATAAAAAGCCTGTGCCGTTTCGCCCGCGTTCTTCAGCAGAACCATCCTTTGACTCAGCGGCTGGTGCCAATCCTGCGGGATCAGATCCCAGCGTCCCAGATCTTTCATATCCGCAGACAGCACCAGAGAATAGGCCGTGATGCCCCCTTCGGCATTACCGGATAGCGCGAATTGCGCGGCCTGGGTGATGTTTTCCCCGATCACCAGAAAGGGTTGCAGATCGCCCCACAACCCGCGATGGGTCAGCGCTTCTTGCGCGCGCATGCCGTAGGGCGCGTGTTCGGGGCTGGCGATGGCAAAGCGGCGGATCGCGCCGTTTGCCAGTGCCGTCTCCAAGGCGTCAAGCGTGCCGTCCGGGGCAAGCGTCGATCCCTGCGGAACCACCAGCACCAGCCGGCCAACCGCATAGACCTGCCCCGCATCAGCGGCAAATCCGTCGCGGTGCAAGCTCAGCACATTGGTTTCATCCGCAGCGATAAACACCTCGAACGGGGCGCCTTCGCGAATCTGACGGTTGAAATTCCCCGATGACCCGAAGGACAGCCGCACTGTCCGGCCGGTTTCGCTGGTAAAGGCGTCGCTGATCTCGGCCATCGCGAACTGCATGCTGGAGGCAACGGCCACCACCGGGGCCTCCTCCTGTGCGCGGGCAGGAGCGGCGGCGGCTATGACCAAGCTTGCGACAATCCCGACAAGAGACCGGCGGACAAAGTTGACGGGCATCAGACCCCCATGAGATATGTTTCGCAAACCATATCGCAGCAAGCCCAGCTGGCAGGCAAGCGTTATTTTCCGTCGGGAATATCGACACACATGGCCTGCAACGCCGTCAAATGCGGCAGACCGGCCTTGACCGCCTCTGCTTCAAACGCGCGATACAGTGTCAGCACCTGCTGCCCGGTCTGGGTCAGCACCGCGCCACCGCCGCCCGGCCCGCCGCGCGTGCTGTCCACCACCGGCGCGCGGAACATCGCGTTCAGCGTCTCGATCAGCATCCAGGCCCGCTTGTAGCTCATGCCCATCTCGCGCCCCGCCGCCGCGATCGAGCCGGTGCGCGCGATCCGTTCCAGCAGTTCGGCCTTGCCCGGCCCCATCATCTGGTCGCCGAAATGAATGCGGATGCGCAGGCGCAGGTCAGTGGCATGATCGCTGTGTGATGTCATCCCGCCAGAATTGCGGGAAACCGGCCAGCCTTCAAGCCCTGCAACAAGGGATGAGCCCGGAAAGAGCGAGAGAAGGATGGCGCAGCTTCGGGCAGAGCAATGCGGATCGCGCGCAGGGTGCCCCGCCATGACAACGACGCATCTCATCCGACCTCGGGATCAGCTTGGCAGGAGCGTCTCGGCCCTTTGACGCACATAATCGTACAGCTCGAACTCCAGCGGGTGACGGGCACGGTACTGCGCGCGCAACGCATCCAGATCGCTGGTGCCTTGCTCTGGTTCGGTCGTATTGAGCCTGCCAAGCCGGGTCGGCTCGTAAGGAAAACCCAGAATGGACGCAATGTGGCTCAGAGAGTCGTTCAGCCGCTCGGTCAGGCCAATCGCCACGAAACGGGTCTCGATCATCTCACGAAAGTTCAGCTCGGTGACCACATCCGGAAAGTGGTTCAACATGTTCGGCGCGGTTTCCATAAGATATTCGGCAAGCCCCCCTTTCGGCACGCGCGACTGGTCCTTCCATTTGGCCGAGACCTTGCGCAGAAACCGGTAGTTCGAACAGGCCATCTCGAACGGGTCGCGCAAGATGGTGACAAACTGTGACGCGTCCGGGTAATTGTCCGTCACACCAAATCCCCGCAGACGGTTGAAGTGACCATAGACACAGACCGGGTGTTCGCGGCTGTGGAGATCGAACCGCGACTCGCGCTCTGGCCGACCACCCTGCACTTCATTGAAATAATGCCGGATCAGGCCGTCGCCGAACCACCCGTCGAAAACCTCTCTGACCGATAACCCAGCCGTCTTTGGCACATGGATGAAGACAATCGGCTGGTCGGGATCGTAGACTCTCATCCGACATTCTCCACGTGGCCGCCATTTGACCCCATGATTGCCTGACAGGGCAAGCATAACAAGCGTGCAAGTGGCGGAGGAAACGCGACTCCGGTCGAACCTTCTCAGACGAAAACTGAGCGACATGGTTCCCGTTCACAAAGGAAATGGGCCGCTCTCGAACAAGAAGGCGTGCATCGCGGCAAGGTAACGATATAGCTTTTCGCCCGTATCGAAATGAAACCCGATGTCACGCTCATACTCCTGTGCGCCCAGAGGTCGATCCCTCAAGATTGCCTCAAAGCGATTTTGAAAGCCGCGGGCTTCGATTGAATTCTCTACAAGTCCTTCTTTCAAGCTGTCGGGATCATAGGTTTCAGATCCGCAGAGAAGGAACATGGTCTCTTTCCAACTTTCCAAACTGACCAATTTCACCTCCCGATAGGATACATGGTGACAAGAACGGGGGCACCACTTGGCTACAATCGAAATATGGCCAGCAGCAATCCGCCCTCGAAATCGACGTCCACAATGCGTCCATCCGCGCGTCTTACCCCTTCGACGAGTCGCAGGTAGTCCGGCCCAAGTGCGTCGTCCAACGACAGAACGACCGAGAAGCTGCCTCGCCGGTACATGGGCGCGAAAAGTGCGGCGTCACGAGCTGCGCGATACGCGGCCGTCCGCCGATAGCCGAACCGGCGCCGGGCTTTAGCCAGTTCTTTCAATCGTGCCCGCAACACAGGGTCATCCTGGCGGACCACTTCATAGCGCATGGTCATCCGGCAACAGCTGATCACCCGGCACGCCCGCCGCTCGCTCATCCCGTGGCCTGCCACCAGATGCGCGACCGCTTGCCGCTTCGCGGCGGGCGTCACCACTTTTTTCCCAGAAGGTCTTTCAGCGCGGCATTGTCGAGCATGGCATCAGCAAGAAGCCGTTTCAGACGGGCGTTCTCGTCCTCAATGCCTTTCAGTCGTTTCGCCTCGCTGACGTCCATGCCGCCATACTTGGCCTTCCATTTATAGACGGTCGCATCGCTGACGCCGTGCTTGCGGCACAGATCGGCGACGGAAACCCCTGCCTCGTGCTATTTCAAAATGCCGATGATCTGGTCTTCGGTGAACCTGCTGCGCTTCATCTCTGGTCCTTTCGGTTGGGCCAGAGTCTACCTCAAACTGGATTAGGTGCAGGGGGCAACGTCAGCCCGGTTGCGAGTTCAATGCTGGTCGCAGAAATGCCCGAGATCGGCACCATCACCGGCGAGGAAGCTGCCGCACTCACTGGATTGGCCCCGGTTGCGCACGACAGCGGAACCCTTCGCGGAAAACGGGCCATTGCCGGTGGTCGTCGCGCCCTGCGGCACGTGATGTTCCAAGCGGCATTGGTCGCAGCACATCACAACCCGAGCCAGAAATCCTTCGCAGACCGCCTCCGCAAGGCCGGAAAACCGCACAAGGTCATCATCACCGCGGTCGCCAGAAAGTTGGTCACTATCGCGAACGCGCTATGCAAGAACCGTCAAAAATGGACCGCCTCAAGGCCCTGACAGATACAGTTGCTAACTCACCTATTAAACCAATAACTGAAAATCAACCTAGGTACTCTCCGTCTGGCCCGACCGCAGAGAAACGCACCAGAATGCTACTGTTGCCTGTCACGCTCTCAGCTGGGAGTACAACAATCGCATCACCGTGGAACAAAAGCTTCACTGTTCCCTCGGAATTCTGGAATGAAATCTGCTCCTGCATTTCGTCGTCATTAAATGGATCGCGCAAAATGACATCGACTACCAACGTGTCCGAAGCATCAAAATCCCTCAAATCAACAGGCTGCTCGCCTGGCAGAATGTAAACAACAATACTATCCGCTCCGTCACCACCGTATATCATGTCACCAGCAGTGGCAATTATCGTATCGGCCCCATCTCCACCGTAAACTAGGTTTGGACTACTTTCAAGCATACTGGAAAGGGACGCAACCCGCTCCGCTGGTTCAGTAATCCAAAGTCCGTGCCCATCGAGAAGATCGTTTCCACCTCCTCCAAACAGTGTGTCGCGCCCTGCCCCGCCAATCAACGTATCGTGCCCCCCACCTCCACGCAACTCGTCATTTCCATCATCTCCAGATAAAAAACTTGCGTGGGTTTCTGAGGACAATGTGTCATTGCCCATGCCACCAAACACTACGGCAGAACTTCCCTTCAATTCGATCCAGTCATTACCCGCCGCCCCATAGATCAGAAAGTTGCCCTCATTTGCCACAATAGTATCGTTTCCCGCCTCCCCAAAAATCTGTCCTGTCCAAGGACCTGACGTCTGCAAGATACCTCGCTCAAAAGAAACCTCAGCATGAGCTCCGTCGCCGCGTGAAATTATCGTATCGTGGTCTGCTCCACCAATTAAAAACGAGTTAGGATCGACGTCACGGGCAGATAGATCATGTGAACCAAACAGAAATGTCGCAGATTCTTGATCCGTGATATAATCATATGGCATCACTTCAAATAATTCACCCGTTGTGCTGCAGCCAGTGATCGTGAAGCTATCCAAAGGCGGTGAGTCAAACCCAGGAAAATCTAAATCAAGCTGACCTTCACCCGACGAAATAGATATCCATGCACCATCATCGTCCTGTCCCCAAGACAGCTGAACAGATTCACGATCACTTTCAATCCGAAGTTCTTCCACCGAGCTCCCACTTTGGGTAACGTCAACTCTAGATGATCCATTTTCAGGAATAACAATTGTTAGGGTATTTCCGTCTAGATATAAGTCGGGTGCTGTCTCATCTACATCTGGGGCCTGCTCACCTTCTTCAAGCTCCTCAGTGCCGCCACTTTCAGAGTCTGGCAGATAGTCAGCCAAATCATCATCAGAATCGCCACTGTCTTCATCTGTATGGTCAGAAGATTCTTCATCAGGTTCTTGACTGAAGTTTATAAGTAGCGCCGAAAGAAATAGACCTCCCATTATGAGCATCCCAAGCGCCATCACCGTTCCTCCCGTCTTTTTGCCATTTCTTTTGCCACCACCCCTATCGTAATATACCGACTGTCTGGATAATCTATGTGGTCAAACTGTTTTCCAGGTTTGCGACTGTAAGCTCTGCATATTAGCAACACGATAAAGCGAATAATCGACAAGAACAGATTTACAAGAAACGCGTATTTAGAAACTGTCTCAGCGATTCTGGGCCCTACAACCCAGTATACAGCTATGAAGAGGCGACCCAAGGTACAACTCCTCAAGACTTCGTCACGGTACCATCGGAGGAGCCAAACGTCCGGGTGATTTGGATCCGCATATACAGCCGTCGCAACGAAGCATCCGGCGCTTGTTTCTCCGGATGGGGCTTCCGGAGCGTTTGGCTCTTCGCGCTCAAGTTCTTCATCATCTGTTGTTTGCAGAGGCGGACTACCTGGCGAAGATTGCAGTCCTTGCAGCCAAGACAGGTCATCGAGGGCGCTGTCCTCTGGATGATCGTTCAAACTCTCCAAATCCGAGAAGAACCTGGCCATCAGGTCATTGATGTGACGAGTAGTATTATCATCGAATGAGTGCGAAAGTCCGACCAAGTGAGAATTGCTAATGCTTGAGAGCAGGGCTACCATCTGATCATAACCAAGATTGCTCAAAAACGAGTTTAGCTCAAGACCTTCCATTTCAGACAAAAGCTCATGACGATCTGACTCTGGAATATCACGAATGAACTCTTGAGCTTCAATACCGTCCATCCCGTTAAGGAAGCTCGACAGCCGCTCTCCATCCAGGTTCTGAGCCAGTAGCGTTGGATCTATGGCTGATCTATAAGCATCGTACTCTTCTGTCCCCATTGCTTCGGTGACTGACCTCACTTGAGCAGGTGTCATTATGGTCAATAGATTGGCCTGAGCAAGGGTATTAAGCGCTAAAGGTTGATGATCAAACAACCGATCGATAACCGCATCCTGCTGTCCGGCTGCACCGCGAATTGTGGTGGATGTGCCTCCGTCATGCTCAATAATGAGATCACCTGGACGGTTGTCACTGTAATGAACCTCGACCATTCTTTCACGAACATGATCGGGACTCTCATATTGGCCCTGAAATGATATCAAGTCTTCATCTTCATGCGACCAATCTTCAATGACAGAGTTGCCCGCCGTTGAAATAGAAAAGGTGTCTCCTCCCTCCCCCCCATACAGAACATCGTCGTCGCCCGTTGCAATAAGGGTGTCATCACCACTTTCCCCTCGCAGTGTGTTGTTTCCTTCGCCACCAAACAAAAGATCAGCGTGGTTGCCGCCCTGCAATTTATCATTTCCAGTTCCTCCCAGAATGACGTCCGAACCAGAAGCACCGCTTAGTATATCATCGCCGCTATCGCCCATAATTAGATCATGGCCGCCTCCGCCATATATATGATCATTACCTGATCCACCATCAAGGATGTCTCTACCCCCTCCACCATAAAGTAAGTCATCACCTTGGTAGCCAAGGAGGGTGTCAGAAAAAGTCGTGCCAACCAATGTGTCGGCATATGAGATTCCCGGAACAGGGGAGCCAATCTGACCTTCTATATGGACACCAACCTCTCCCATTATATACTCAATTCGAGCTATTTCTCCAGGGCCAAGCTCCACTAAAAGCTCAGCGAGTTCATCTCTTGTGTAAGTACGCGTCACAACCTGAGCATATGGTGCGTGTCCGGGAGATGCTTCGTTTACAGACGTTGTTGGATCATCATGAAGCTCAAAAGTCTGCACAACAACATGATGTGCATCACCAAAAAACTTATCTATATCGAGCTCCAACCGGAGCGCCTCATCTGAGCGTGATGAAATATACACTACAGCTCGATTAGCATCTCCAAATGAAGCTAATGTATAGTCAATATTTTCCTCGCCCAAGTCAAAATTGGCATTAACAATGTGATCGATGCTCAATTCGAGTACGTGTAAGTCCGCAGTTGTCGCGAACAAAGATCTAACTACCTCACCCGCGGGCGTGAGTCGAAACCCTGGATCATCCAAACTGGCTTCCCCGGGTACTGCCAACCGTGTGAGTAGTCTAGGAAACGAAGTTCCCCAGATGTCCGCCGAAGATATCTCTTGAATTGCTAGGCGCTCGTAGCTTTCAAGCAGAGTAGACGCTTGATAGAATCCCGTGTCAGCGGCAGGACTATTGAAGATATTCCATTCCGTGACATGCAAATCAAGATCGATGAAGCCGTCAGCTGCCTGCCATGCGTCTATAGTTTCAAAATTGTTATTAAGATTATCAATCCCGGCAAGGTTCCTTGGGTACCAGTGGATTATGACGCCGTCGACGTATTCTCTCGCTTCTGGGCTTAAAGAGTTTATTATTGTTTCGTTGTCTGACCCCCTCCACGGAGGCCCCGCCTGTACCAGAATATCTGGTTCGTTAAACAGCCCATGCGGACGACTATCTCCGATTTCATCAAGCGCTCGTCCTAAAGATTCTACCATTTCGTTTGCTACCAAACCATATTCGGCGCCGGACATCCTTCCGTTCATGTAGTATTCGTTTCCGATCTCAAACTGCCGTATGGTAATATCCCCATACCTGCCGGATACCAGATCACATGCAAACTCTACTACTTGATCAAGTGCTTCCTGATCTACAGAAACCGTGCCGTCCGGGTTCCTGATCAGAAGTCCTTCGGTAGGAAGAACTATGCTAATTTGCAGGTTCTGATCACTTGCATGATTGATAAACGACTGGAGCGACGCAAATTGACGACCGTTGGGCAAAGAGATGGTTGCTTGCTCAGACGATATCCATTCAAGCCAAGTTGGCTCTGTAGGAGAAAGATAACGTTCAGTGACATCGCCTCCTGGAAAGCGGATCGACGAAAAGGAAAGAGTATCTATGACTGCTGCAGAAGAATCACCGGGCGAGATTGAGTTCGCGGTGGCCACAAAATTTCCCCCATGAAGATCACGGGAAATCTCGCTACTTACTCTAAGCCCTTCCCAATCTGTGCGGTACATAGCAATCCCATACGTAGATGGGAAACTGTTGCCAGTTTTGAATTAATGCCGGATTGCTGCCGACCACAAAGAGGTCCTTTGTCTTCAGATTTTTGATACTAATATTAACAAGTTCATTTTAGTTGTGTAAAATGCGATAGAAAATATCCTACCACAAGATTTGGAAAAATATTAATTCTTCAAATTCAATGCGCTACATCAAATTGGCTACCAGCAGAGACACGACCTATGGTAGCCACTTTGTTAAGAAATAAATTTTAGCCTTCCTGGTTTGCAGTATCGGCGAATATAGATTCACGCAATTCATCATCGCCGAGCCGCCCCACCCACTGATCGACGCCTGGCCCTAACGAAACCTCACGTGTGATTGCTTAGAATTGCGCACAATTTCCCGCAAGATGGCGACGGTAAACAAGTGTATCGACCTAGGCTCAGGACTCATTGATCATATCCAGAAGATGACGATGGCGGCTATGGCGATTGCGGACATGAAGGTGTGGGCGCAGCGGTCGTATCGTGTGTGAATGCGCCTCCAGTCCTTGAGTTTTCCAAACAT
>NZ_QWEY01000018.1 GCF_003443995.1 Pseudotabrizicola alkalilacus | reverse complement strand
GCATCAAAGACGTCTTGCCCGACAACGTCGGACCAAGCAGAACATTCATCGTCCCCTTTCGCAGCGTCAGACTGGTCGGATGAATATGCATCCGCCCCTCAACCGACCGTGATACATTCTGCAGGTCAAGCATTCTGGCCCCCCTGCGCCCAGGCCCCGGCCAGCGCCTGTGTGACTGCGACATAGCGCGGGTATTTGGCAAGATGCGCTGCTCCACGCTGCGCGTCGGGTTCATGGCGGCGACCGACCCGGCTCATGGCGGCGATGGCTGCCGCCAGCGACGGATGCGCGCCCACGCCCGCCGCAGCACAGATCGCCACGCCAAGGGCCCCAAGCTCTGAGGAGGCGGGCACCTCGACCGGCAGGCCGAGAATATCGGCGAACATGTCTGACCAGACCGCACTGCGCGACGCCCCGCCTGCAAGACGAATGACCGAAGGAGTTGCAGCATCCGGACCGGACAAAAGACGGTCGATTTCAATTTTATGAGCAAAGACAATGCCTTCGAGCACAGCCAGCATCACATCGTCAAAGCTGTAGTCAGCGGTCAACCCCAGCAATCCGGCCGGTGCGCCACAGGGTCCGCCGAACAGGAACGGAAAGAACAGCGCCTCGCGCGGTTGGCCGGCCTTGCGCTGCACGGCGGCATTCACCATGTCATAAAGCGTGCCCTGTTGATCGGGTGGTAACGTCCCCCCGTGTGCAAGAACGGTTTTCACCAGCCATTCCAGATTGCTGGCCGAAGTTGCGGCACCTTCGGTTGCCAGATAACCGCCCAGAGGGAAGGGGCTTTGCAGGAAGGGTTGCACTGTCTGGCGGGGCGTGGTGTGCAAGGTGGAGTTGATGCTGAAGGTGCCCGCGACCACGCTCATCTGACTGGCCTGAGTCACCCCCGAGGCCATTGCCGCTGCCGTCACATCGACAGCGCCGCGCACCACTGGGGTACCTTCGCGCAATCCGGTCTGCGCTGCGGCTTGGGCGCTGATATGGCCGACCACCTGATCTGATGGGCCGATTTCAGGTAACCGGCTGATCCAGGCATCCAGTCCCAGAAGATGAAGCGCGTCGGTCGCATAAGTGCCGCGTGTCACATCAATCAACCCGCCAATGCCTGCGTCGGTCGGGTCGGTGGACATGTCGCCACAAAGCCGCGTCCGCAGAAAATCCTTGCAGAATGAGATGCGGAAGGTGCGGTCCAGCGCCTCGGGTTCGTGACGCTGCAGCCATGCCAGCAACGCCAGGCTTTGCCCTGGCCAGACGCGTTGCTGGATCATGGGCTCGATCTGATCGGCAAGCCCGGCGGCCTGCCATTCGGCGACCAAAGCCGCTGCGCGGGTGTCGGTTGACACGATGCCGGGCCGCACGGGGTTGCCGTCGCGATCCAGAAGATAGAGCCCGCTGCCGTAGCCGGCGACTGAAACCGCCGCAACGTCACCCGCAGCCCGGCCAGACAGAGCCAGCACTTCCTGCATGGCTTCACTTGCGGCAAGCCACATGGCATCAGGATCACGCTCGGTCCAGCCGGGATGCGGAAACCTCATCACGTTTTTCCGTCGTGCACAGGCCAGCTCTTGCCCCGAAAAATCAAACAACGCAGCTTTGGTCATGGTGCCGCCGGCATCAATGCCGATCACACAGTTTCCCATGTATTCCCCCCTGTCAGGACCGTCGGGCTCCTCTTCCCTCAGGCCTCAACTTGTAATGATGAGTTTAGGCTAAAGGAGTTTAAAAACCTGTCAAGAGATCACTTCTGCAGCGCGGGTATGCGGTATATCTATAAAAATCAGTTATTTAAGCCAAAGTATTGAGGATCATCAAAAGCGCGCGCTACCAAAGTCGCATAACTTGTAATAATAAGTTGCCAGATGGTGATGCCCCGGTACACTGACTATTGCAGATACCGGGTGAGGAGGCCCCAAATGCGCGACAGACAATCCCTTTTAAACAGGCTGCGCAGCGGCGAAGTCCCTGACATCCTTATCATAGGTGGTGGAATCAATGGCGTAGGTGCCTACCGAGACCTCGCGGCGCAGGGCATTCCGGCGCTGCTGGTCGAGGCAGAGGACTTTGCATCCGGCACCAGTGCTGCACCTTCGCGGCTGATCCACGGTGGGCTGCGTTATCTGGAAACCGGCGAGGCGGCTCTGGTGCGCGAATCGCTGACCGAGCGGAATCTCTTGCTGAAGAATGCCGCGCATCTTGTGCACCCCCAGAAATGCTGGGTGCCACTGCGCAGCCTGATGGGCGGCGCTGTCTCGACGGTTGCGCGGTTTCTGAAACTGACCCGCACACCTGGACCAAAAGGCGCAGTTCCGGTCAAGATCGGGCTGATGCTGTATGACGTCTTTGGCCGGGCCCATCAGACGATGCCGGACCACAAGATGTTCACCGCGCGCGAGGCCCGTCGACAGGTGCCGCCGTTGGCCACCGATCTGCGTGCCGTTGCACAATATTACGACGCCCGCATCACCCATCCTGAACGGTTGGTGATGGAGCTGGTGGCAGATGCCGAGGCTGACTGTCCGGACGCCTTGGCTGTGCCCTATGTCGCCGCGGGCAAGCAGGATGCCGGCCGGATCACCCTGCATGACCGCCTGACCGGCGAGACGTTCGAGGTGACGCCAAAGCTGGTCGTCAACGCGTCCGGCGCCTGGGTCGATACTGTGCAGCATGATCTGGGCATCAACAAACGGGTGATCGGGGGCACACGCGGATCTCATCTTGTGGTGCGCGATGCGCAACTGGCTGGTCATCTGGGCGACCGGATGCTGTATTTTGAAACCGACGATCATCGCGCCTGTCTGATCTATCGGCTGGAAGATGACAGGTTGCTGGTGGGCACCACTGACATTCGCAGCGACAATCCGGATGACAAGACCTGCACCGAGGCCGAAATCGACTACATCTTTGATGTGTTGCGCCCGATCTTGCCAACCGTCCGGCTTACGCGCGCGCAGATCGTGTTTGCCTTTGCAGGGGTCCGTCCCCTGCCGCTCAGCTCTGACGGGGCGACCGGGGCGATCAGCCGGGATCATCGGCTTGATGTTCACGAGCCGCTGCCTCAGCGCCCGTTTCATCTGCTCACGCTGGTCGGAGGAAAGTGGACAACCTATCGCGTTTGCGGTGAACAAATCGCAGATATGGTAATGGACAAACTCGGCCTGACCCGCCAGCGCAGTACCACAACCCTTGCCATCGGTGGCGCGGAAAAACTGCCGCGCGACACGGCGGGCAGGGCCGCGTGGGTACAGGCCATGGCGCAGGACAACGGCCTGACGTCCGAACGCTGTGCCGCATTGGCACAACGCTATGGCAGTCATGCAACGGTGGTGGCCGGGCTGGAGGGCAAGAGTGCAGAGCGTTATCAGGCCGTCCCCGGCTACACTCCGGCCGAGATTGGCCTGATCTGTCGCAGCGAAAGGGTCACCCGATTGACCGATATCCTGCTGAGGCGCACTCTGATGGGGTTTGAAGGTGGCATCACTTTGCAAGGACTGGACGAAATCGCCGGAACCGCCGCCCATGAACTGGGTTGGGATCAGCGCAGAACCTCCGAAGAGGTTGCGCAAGCGCTGGAACTCTTGCGCGGGCGACATCGGATGACTATTCGGTAAAGCCACCGTCAGGTGGAGGAAGGAAAAGTAGCCGATTGTCCGATGTTCTTGCCAAAGGTTTTGTTGATCGTCTGCGTCCGACCAATCGGACAGTGACCGCACCGCTATGGTCTCAGGTAAAATCCGCCCTGACGCGGTTGATCCGGGATGAAGGCTTGCAAGAGCATACCAAACTTCCCTCCGAAGCAGAACTTTGCACCCGGTTTGATGTCTCGCGCACTGTGGTCCGCGAAGCGATGGCGCAGATGGTGAATGAGCGTCTGATCTACAAGCTGCAGGGCAAGGGCGCTTTTGTTGCCGGGCGACGCGAAGAGCAGGATTTTGTGGGCACCACTGTCGGCTTTTCAGGGGAACTGGCCGATAAGCACAAAGAAGTTTCGCGCCGTATCCTGCTGCAACAGATCAGCCTGCCCTCGGCCCGGATGGCGAAAATGATGCGGATCGACGAGAGCACGCCGATTGTACGCGTCGACCGGGTGTTGTCGGTTGATGGCACGCCACGGATGATTGTCCGCTGGGCCATGCTGGAAGCGGTGGTTCCGGGGCTTGATACCGTGCCGTTGGAGAACCGCTCGCTCTACGATACAATCGCACGTCAATACGGCATTCAGCTGAACAAGGCTGAACGTTGGATCGAGGCGTCCGGGGCCTCTGCCGATGATGCCGCGTTACTGAAGATCGCTGTCGGATCGCCACTGCTGGGAATCGAATCGGTGGCGGCCAATGCGCAAGGTCAGACAATCGAGTACTATACCGCGCTATACCTCACCGATCGCTCGCGGCTGCATTTCACGATTTCATCTCCTTCGATCTGAAGGACGACCGCAAGGTTTTGGGTATGCAGAATGCCTGGCACGTTCTGCGGTGAGATGGTCAACATGCGTGCCGGTCGCGGCGCATCTCTGGCCAGAAGACAGCTGCGATGGCGTCCACCAGGTTTATTGTAACGATAAAAGGCTCGTTGGCGTTTCGCGTGACGGCGCGACGAGCGGTGCGGGGTAGGGGTGCGGCGTCAGGCCGATTTGTGGAGCCAGACGGGGGAACTGTCGCGGGCGATCCCGAGCAGATCGCGTGTGGCTTCAGCTACGCCACTCCCTTGCGCGCGCAACGGCTGTGGCAAAGGTTCGCAGGTCCGCGCCGGACACCGAAGCCGCGGGCGTGAAAGTCTGGCCTCCCATCCGCGCCCTGCTTACATCCTGACCGCACAGTTCGGCCAGACCCAAGGCGGTTAACTCGTGCATTGGTGCCACGCTGATCGCACGTCCCGCTGCCGAAGCGAGAAATTGGGTGAAATAGGCGCTTTGCGACACACCGCCGTCGATAGAGATCGTCGGGCCCAGACTGACGGCGCAGCTGGCCTCCTCGATCAGGCCGACCGTCAAAAGCGCGATCCCCTCCAGAACCGCGCGAACCATGTCGCGACGGTCGGTGGTGTGGTCCATGCCGATGAAAAGGGGGGCCGCCAGACGATCCCAGTGCGGGGCGGCAAGACCGGACAGGGCGGGCACAAAAACCAGCCCGCGCGAGATGGCAGACGGCCCGTGAAAGCTGCCAAGCTCGTCAAGGGTCGAAAAAAGCCCGATCCGGCGGGCCCATTCCAACGCAGAGCCTGCGTCGTAGACGCCGCCTTCAACCGCAAACAGGGCGGGCTGGCCCTGACGCTTCCACGCCAGTGTCGGCAACAGACCTTCGACCGTCGGCGGCTCGCTCCCTGTCAGCGCCAGAAGAAAAGCTCCTGTGCCAAAGGTGATCTTGCAGTCGCCGGGGCGGCGCGCGTTGTGGCCGTAAAGTGCTGCCTGCTGGTCAACGATCGAGGCCCGGACCGGCACGCCGCCAATCGCGCCAAAACCGGCGTCCACCGCCCGGATCGGCGGCAGACATTCGATTGGGACGCCGTGCAGGGCGCAAAGTTCGGCGCTCCATTCCTGCGTTGCCAGATCCATCAATCCGGTGCGCGAGGCGGTGGCGCAATCCGTGGCGAACACGCCCGCCAGCCGGTCCAGAAAAAAGGCGTCGGTCGTGCCAAGCCGCAGGGTTCCCTTTGCTTCGGCGGCGCGCACCGAAGGCATGTTCTGCCGCAGCCACGCCAGTTTCGACGCCGAGAAATAGGGGTCCAGCGGCAGACCACATATCGCTTTCGACCGTTGGGCATCTGCTGCTGGCCGCGCGGACAGGCTGCCATGCGTGCGGGCATCCTGCCACACGATCACCGGGGAGAGTGGCGCTTTGGTCTCTGCATCCCACGCAAGGCAACTTTCCCCCTGATTGGCCAGACCGATCGCGTCAATATCCCCCGCCGCCGTCAGGCAGGTGCGGATGTTGCGGATCAATTCTTCGGCGTCATGTTCAACCCAGCCCGGCTGCGGGTGGTGCTGACCATGCCGGTGGCTGGCCGCGATCTCCCAGTTTCCGTCGGCGTCGATCACAAGCGCACGGGTCGATGTGGTGCCCTGGTCAATGGCCGCGACCCGCATCAGAGTGTCTCCCGGAATGAGAAATGGACATGGTCCGCCTGCATGGCCTGTTTCGGGATGGGCACAAGGATGCGACGTTCCGGCATCCAGCGGTTTTGCAGGCGGAACACGGCGCGGCCATCCAGTTCCAGGGCGATCTCGCCGACGACCCGGCGCGTGACGCGCAGTTGGAAATCCTGCATACCTGCCATACCGCGCTGCAAAAGCTGCGGCACGACATAGCGCAAAGGCGGGTCATGGGTGACAGGGACGGTTGCGGTTTCTGTGCCTCTCTGCAAATCCGCAGCGATGGCCTGACCAATGCAGCGCCCTTCGCGGAAAGCCCAACCGCACGTTTCAACCGGCCTAAGCAGATTGCCCGCCGCGTAGAGCCCCGACGCCAGACGCCCGGTCTGGTCAATCGCGGGTCCAGCCGTGTCGGGGCAGAGCGCAAGGCCGGACATCTGCAAAAGCGACGCTTCCGGGGTGAAGTGCCCGGTCAGAAGCAGGCCGTCGCAAGCAATGACCTGTTCCTGTCCGGCCCGCAGAATGCGGACCGCCTCAACCCGGCCCTTGCCGATGATGTCCAGCACCTGTGTTTCGGTGTGAAAGGGAATGCCCAAAAGACCCGGAAACCACGACAGGGGGGCACGGACCAAGGGGCGGGGCAGGGTTTCAATCACAGCGACAGGGCGAATGCCGTGGCTGCGGCAGGTCAGAACGGCCGACAGCGTCACCAGTTCCGATCCCAGAATCAGCGGGCGTCGGAAAGGGATCTTGTGCTGGAATGCGATCATCGCCTGCAACGTTCCGGTGGTGATGACCCCGACCGGACGGTCCCCCGGCAGCATCCGGGCTGAACGCGGCTTTTCCCGCGCGCCTGTTGCGATCAGGATACGCCGCGCCTTTAGCGACGTCAGGCCATCGGGATTGGCGATCTCCAATTGGCCGCCCGGTCCGATCCGCGTCACCGACTGGTGATAGCGCAGCTCGACCCCGGCGCGGGCGGCTTCGGTTTCCAGCTTTTTGCCATAGGCGGCACCCAGGTAGATGCGGCCGAACTCGCGCATGCCAAAGGGAAAGTGACTGCAATGCCGTGTGGCGCCGCCCAGACCCGCTTCGCGTTCCAGCAGTATCACCGAATGCCCGTGGCGCCGCAATTCCAACGCCGCCGCCACGCCCGCAGGTCCGCCCCCGACGATTGCCACGTCCACGGTCATTCCGCGGCCCCCTCGCAAGACAGCGGACAGGCCAGGTGCCCGGCGGAAATCTCGGCCAGTCGACCCTGACAGTAAAAGCCCTGACACCGGCCCATCCCGGCGCGGGTGCGACGCCGCAGGCCGCCATAATCGCCGGGCGGCACGGGCGAGGTCAGGCAAGCCTCGACCTCCCGCCGCGTGACCATCTCGCAGTGACACAGAAGTTCGCCATGGCCGGGCTGCTGCCAGTCGCGGGGGCGGGTTTCGGTCAGGTTCGGTACGGTGATAACGGGAGTTTCGGTTGGCTTGAGAAACGGCTGTGCAAATGCCGCATGCAACCGCACCGCATGTTGAGCCAACCCCAATGCCGCGCTCAGGCCGGTGGACCGGATGCCGCCCAGCACAATCGCGCGGCTTTCTGGGTGGCTGGAGACGCGGTAATGCTTCTTTTCGGTGCCGGGGCGCAGACCGGCGTACACCGCCGTCACCTCGATACCGGCAAGGGGTGGCACCAGTCTTTCCCCATGCGCCTTCAACATCTTCAGCGTTGTCGTCTCTACGGTGGCGCGATGGCGGTCCTCCTGCTCTTCGGCGGTCGGGCCAACCAGCACATTGCCAAAAGCCGTCGGGCAGATGACGATGCCCTTGGTGATTTCGTTTGGAACCGGCAGCAGGATTTTTGGCACATGAACAGCGGCCGCCTTGTCAAGCACGACAAACTGTCCCTTGCGGGGCCTGATGGTGAAATCCACAGGCAGGCCCAGCCGTGCGTTGATCTCATCCCCGAAAAGCCCCGCGGCATTGACGACTGATGCCGCGTGAATGTCGCCCTGGCTGGTTTGCAAATGCCAGTCACCCGCAAAGCTGCCGGACAATACTTCTGTATTGCGGCGGAATTCGGTGCCCAACGCCACCGCCTCGGTCAGATAGGCCAGCGGAGCGGACCACGGGTCGATCACATGTTCGCCCCGCACCTCGACTCCGGCGAGCAAGGCTTTCGATAGGCCGGGAACCGCCTGCCTCGCCTGAGGTCCGGTCAGAAGGCGCACCTCGGATATGCCGTTCTCATGCGCCTGTGCCACAATGGAGTCCAGCCGGGCCGCCTCATGATCTGCCCAGGCGCAGACCAAAGCGCCGGTTTCCACAATCGACAGCCCAAGTGCGCTATGGATGTCCAGATATTCCGCCCGTCCGGCCCTGATCAGATCCAGCTCAAGACTTCCGGGCGGCGCGTCAAATCCTGTGTGCAGGATTGCGCTGTTGGCTTTGGAGGCCCCCGATAGAATATCTGCCCCCTTTTCGATCACCACGACCTTGGCACCCTCACGGGCAAAGCGGCGTGCCACCGCACAGCCCACGACCCCGGCCCCGATAACCGCCACATCAAAGCGCGGCACTTTGGGTTTGATCCGGGGCAAAGGCATGTGCTTTCCAATCAGAGGTCGCCGGGGCAGATAACGAAATCGTCTAGACCCTGATGCCTTCAAAAGCGGGCTGACGGACCGACCAAAACGACGCAAGGATTCATCATTGGGTGACTGCGAGTCCAGACCCAGGATCTAGGTCTGCGCGCCGGCAGGGTGTTCAGAAGTATCAGAAGGTGCCTTATCGGGCCAGAAGCGGACGCCGGGGCGGGCGAGGCCACCGCCAAGCGCAAGCACCGTGCCATCAGCGCGCCAGCAGGCGGCTCCGGTCTGGGTGTCGTCAAATGCAATCGCATTCATCCCCCCGCCAATATGCGGAACAACCTTTACCGCGTGGCCCAAAGCCTCAAGCGCAGGCTTTTGCGGGGCGTAGCCTTCTTCCAGCTCCACCTCCTGGCCCTGGGTCCAGATCCGTGGGGCCTCGACGGCCTCTTGCAGGGTCATGCGGTGGTCGATCAGATTGACGATGGCCTGCATCGCCGAAGGAAAGATGCGCAACCCGCCCGGCAGGCCCAGGGCAAACACCGGCTTGCCATCTTGCAGCACCATCATCGGGGCCATCGAGGTGGGCACCCGTTTGCCCGGCACGATGGAAAGCGCCTTGCCTGGGCGCGGATCGAAGTTTGACATGTAGTTGTTGGGGATGATCCCGGTCCCCGGCACCACGAACCGCGCCCCGAACAGCCCGTTGATGGTGTGGGTGGCGGTGACAATGTTGCCATCCCGGTCAGCGACGGTGATGTGGGTGGTGTCCTGACTTTCGCGACCCGGCGCAAAGGGGGCGGGCTGGCCTGCACCGCTGCGGATCTGCGCGCGGCACGCGGCGGCGTAGGTTTTTGAGGTCAGCCGCGCCACTGGCACATCCACAAAGGCCGGATCGCCGGAAAAGGCGCGGCGGTCGGCAAAGGCGATGCGGATCACCTCGGCCAACAAGTGCAGGCCCTCGGTCGAGCCAACGCCCATCGCCGCCACGTCGTATCCTTCGAGCATGTTGAGCATCTGAGTCACATGCACCCCGGATGAGGCCGGGGGAGGCGGGCCTGCGATCTGGAACCCACGGTAAGTGCCGATGATCGGTGCGCGGTCAACCGGGCAGTAGGCGCGCAGATCGTCCAGTGTCACCCAGCCCGCATCAGGCCCGCCTGTTTGCATGCGTGCCGCCAGTGCTGCCCCCAGCGCGCCACCGTGCAAGGCGGCAGCCCCCTCCTGCTGGATCAGGCGCAGGCTTTGCGCGTAGTCGCCCATCACCATCCGGTCGCCGGGGTTGAGGGCCGCGCCGTCGCGCAGCACCAGCCGCGCCATTTCGGGGTCGCGGCCCAGCTCCGCCTCGGACTCCCTGATCGCGCCTGCCAGATAATGCGTGACCACAAACCCGCGTTCGGCGAGCCGGATTGCAGGTTCCACCACATCGGCGAAGGGCAGCTTGCCAAAGCGCGCGTGCATGTTGCACCAGCCCGCAAGGTTCCCCGGTACGGCAACGGCCGAGGCCCCGCTCAGGTTGCGATTGTCTTTGGCATCCATGTAGTGCGCCGGATCGTCTGAAACCGGCTGATAGATTTCGGGGTGCATCGACGCCGCAGCTGATGACAGCGCATCGATCACCAGATGTTGGCCATCGGCCAGCCGGATATGCGACAGCCCGCCGCCCGCAATGCCGACCATCATCGGTTCAACCACGGTCAAGGCCAACAGGGCGGCCACGGCGGCGTCAATCGCATTGCCCCCGGCGGCCAGCATTTCCGCCCCGGCCGCCGATCCAAGCGGATGGTTGGTCACGACAACGCCCCCGCTGCCACTGGCGGGCGATTTTTCGCAGACAAATGGCAGGTGCGGGCGTGTCATGATGGCTCTCGGGTTGGGACGATGCGTGTTGGGGCATGGCCGGAACCAGAGGCTCCGGCCAGAACAAATGCATGGATCAGGCCAGCTTTGCGAGAACTTTGGCCGAAGCCCCGGACAGATCGCCCAGTTTGACGCCGGTATCGCGCACGCTGGCTTCGCGGTCTTTGCCCCTGATCTGGGTTTCGATCGCTTTGCGGGCCTCGGCTTCCACCTCGTCCGGGGACAGCACGACAACGCCGCTTTCATCCGCCAGCACCGCGTCACCCGGCATCACCACGGTATTGCCGACAGACACCGGCACGTTGATCGCCCCGCCCAGATCGTAAATCCGGGTGGTGATCGGCGAGATACCCCGGCACCACATCGGGAAATCTGATGCCTCGATCTCTTCCAGATCGGTGCAGGGGCCATCGACAACCGCACCGACCGCGCCCGCCGCCTTGGCGCCAACGGTCACGCCGCCGCCCCAGCAGGCGTAGCGGTCATCATGCAGGCGGTCGACAATCACGAAATCACCGGGCCGGATCAGGCTGAGCAGGTGATGCAGCAGGGTGGAATCGGGGCCGGGAATGGCGATGGTCACTGCGGTGCCGACAACGCGGCGACGCGGGATCAGCGGCTGAATCTGACGGCTGAGAAAGCCGAACTGCCGCCAATGGCCCAGAGTTGCGGTTTCGCATTGCGCCAGAAGGCTCAGATGTTCCGCCGGGATCTGCGTTGGCATCGGTTTGATCTTGTAGGTCATGTCAGGTCTTTCGATGGTTAATACAGGAAATTCAGCGCCCGAAGGCTTTGGCAAAGCCGACGCTGCGTTCGACCACCAGCACGATGGCCAGCGAGATCGCGATCAGCAGCACTGCCAGAACGGCGACCATCGGATCTGTCCGTTCATCGACATAGCGATAGATCGCGACCGGCAGGGTTTGCAGACGCGGGCCGACGATGAACAGCGACAGCACGATTTCGTCAAACGACAGGATCGCGGCAATGGAGCTGGAGGCGATGACGCCGGGCATCAGCCGGGGCAGCGTGATCTGCATGAAGGTTTGCAGCGGACGCGCCCCCAGCGTCATCGCGGCCTCTTCCAGATCCGTGCCCAGATTGGACAGGGTGGTTTGCAGAATGCGCACTGAAAACGGCAGCGTCATCACCAGATGCGCCAGCACCAGCCCCGGATAGGTTGCCACCAGCCCGGCAGGGGTGAACACCATCAACAGGCCCAAGCCCAGCATCATCGCAGGCAGCACCAGCGGCGCCAGGATCAGATTGCGGATCAGCGTGCGGCCCGGAAACTCCATCCGCACCAGCGCATAAGCGGCGGGCAGGCCCAAAAGCAGGCTGAGCACCGCCACGATCAGCGCGATGATGGCGCTGTTTTTCAACCCGGCCATAAAGGTGGCGTTGCCCAGAACGGTACTGTACCACTTTAGGCTCCAGCCCGAGGGCGGGAACGACAGATAGCTGTCGGCGCTGAACGAAATCACCAGAATGATCAGCATCGGCAGGAAGATAAAGCCGAAGATGGCGATCACGTAGGCCCGGCCAAGAATGGAAAGCAATCTGGTCATGTCAGCGTGTCCTTGTCATCAGGCGGACCAGAAGTGCGGTCACGAGCATGGCCACCAGAAACAGCCCCAGCATCAGGAAGGACAGTGCCGCGGCGGTCGGCCAGTCGAGCGACATCAGCGCAAGGTCATAGACCTCGGTTGCCAGCAGGAACACGCGCCCGCCCCCCAGCAGCGTTGGCGTGATGAAAGACGATACCGACAGCACAAAGCCGATGGTCAGCCCCGCCACGATGGCGGGCAGGCTTAGCGGCAAGATGATGCGCAGAAACACGATATGGGGCGGCGCGCCCAGCGACATGGCGGCATCGTCCAGCCGACGATCCAGCTTGCCCAGACCCGCCATGATGGTCAGAAACATAAAGGGCATGATGCTTTCCGACAGGCCGATGACAACGCCGAAGTAATTGTTGACGATCCGCAAGGGTGCGGCGATCAGCCCAACGCCGAGCAACAGGTTGTTCAACAGCCCGTCGTCGCCAAGGGTGATCATCCAGCCGAATGACCGCACCACTGCCGAAATCAGCAGTGGCGATGCCGCCAGCACCGTCAGCGGCGTCCGCCAGCGCGATGTCATCCGCGACAGGAACAGCGCCATCGGATAGGCCATCGCCAGCGCCACCAGCGAACAGGTGACGGCCAGACGCAGGGTTCGCCCAAGCAGGTCCAGATAATAGGTGTCGTTGAGGATCTTGATATAAGTGCCCAGACTGACAGCCGGGATGATCGCGCCAAAATCAGACTCGTTCAGCGACATGCGGAACAGCCATAGAATTGGCGCGATGAACGACACCAGCAGCACCAGCAGCACCGGCGCAAGCAGCAGCCATGGCGTCAGGCGATTGCGCCCATCAGATGCGGCAAGGGCGCTCATGATGCAAACAGCCGCATGTCGCTTGGCAGCCAGTCCACGGTGACGCGCGCGTCAAGATGGGCCAGTGCGGCATCTGGGCTGTTCGGGCGCAGCTCTGCAATCAGGGTCTGGCCGCCATCCAGCCTGATCTCGATCTCGATCATACTGCCAACAAAGACGCGGCGGATAACCGTGCCGGAAATTTGGTCAGGCGCAGGTGGCCTCAGGCGGATGGCATGGGGGCGGACCATCGCGGCGACACTGTTTCCGGTGGCACTGTTTTCGGGCACATCGGCAGGAAGCGGTTGCGGCAGGGTCTGTCCGTCGCACGTCAGGACAGGCTGGCCGTCAACGAGGGAAAGTCTGGACGCCAGATTGTTCGCCCGCCCGATGAAGTTTGCAACGAACGGCGTTGCGGCGCGATCATACACGTCGGTCGGGGTGCCGATCTGCTCCAGCCTGCCCGCATTCATCACGGCAATCCGGTCGCACATCGTCAGGGCTTCTTGCTGGTCATGGGTGACGAACAAGGTGGTGATGCCGGTGCGCGTCTGGATGTCGCGGATTTCAAAGCGCATCTCGTCGCGCAGGCGGGCATCAAGGTTTGACAGTGGCTCGTCCAGCAGCAGGATCTCTGGCTCGATCACGATGGCGCGGGCGATGGCGACGCGCTGTTGCTGACCGCCGGACAGCTCTGACGGCCAGCGGCTGCCATAGCTTTCCAGCCGGACGGCGCGCAGGGCTTCGGCAACGCGGGCGCGCTGGTCTTCTTTGCTGACCTTACGCAGCCGCAGCCCGAACGCCACGTTCTGTTCAACGGTCATGTGCGGGAACAGGGCGTAAGACTGGAACACCAGACCCAGATTGCGCTCCCACGGGGGGCGCGACACGATATCCTGCCCGCCGATCATGATCTGGCCCGAGGTGGGGGCCAGCAACCCTGCGAACATGCGCAGGGTTGTGGATTTGCCGCAGCCGGACGGACCGAGAAGGCCAATGAACTCGCCCTTGGCAATATCGAATGACAAAGCGTCCACCGCAGGCCGGGCACCGCCATAATCAAAGGTCAGCCGGTCAATGCGGATATGCGGCGGGGCGGTGTCAGCCAAGGGGGAAGGGCGCAGGGTCATGGGTCCGTCCGTTTCGTTATCAGTTGCCGGCCGAGATGATCTGGCGCTTCCAGATCTGGTTCCACTCTTCGGATTTGGTGGCAGCCCAGGCCCAATCGAGCGGCAGGATCTGCTCCAGCTGGCCAGCTACGGTGCGCGCGGTGGCCTCTGGGCTGACGTCGGCCTTTGCGTTGACCGGGGCATAGAACATTGCTTCGGTAAAGGCGGCCTGAGCTTCGGGCGACAGGGCGTAGTTGATGAACGCCTTGGCGGCGGCCTCATTCTTGGCACCTTTGATCAGGTTGATCGTGTTGATCTGCAGGATGGTGCCTTCCTTGGGCAGAACCACGTCCAGTTTGCCCGCAGATTCATCGGCATAGTATTGCGCGCGGGCGTTCCAGCCCGTCGCCAGTGAAACCGTGCCGTTGATGACCAGTGTGTAGGAATCGGGCTTGGGGTCAAAGGTCTGCACGGCAGGCGCCAGTTCAGCCAGTTTGGCGGCCGATTGCTCCACCGACTGCGTATAGTCTTCGCCCAGCATCGCCGAGGTCATCACCATCAGGCCAGAGCCAAGGATCGAGGGCATCGAGGTCACGGCCAGCTTGCCCGCGTATTGCGGATCCCAGAGCACGGAAAGCGAGTCCGGTTTGGTGGTGATGGCCTCTGTGTTATAAACCAGCACGAGGTTGTCAAAGGTGACGGCGGGACCAAAACCTTCTTGCACGGTCGCCTGTGGCAGCAGGTCGGCCAGGTTCGGAATGTCGGCGACCGAAAGCGGCGCAAGCAGCTCTTCCTTGTTGCCGATCAGCGAGGTCGATACGTCAAAGATCACAACATCCGTCTGCACATCGCTGGCCTGCGAGCGCAGGTTGCCCAGCATCACCGACGACGCGTTTGAGGCAAAATAGTTCACCGTGACGCCCGGAAACTTCTCTTGAAATGGCTTGATGACGGCTTCGGTGTATTTGTCCTGAAAGATGCCGGAATAGGCCGACAGCGTGATTTCGCCCGATACCTCGGTGGGCTGCGCGTGGGCTGTGCTGACCAGCAGGGTCGTGGCGGCGAGGGCGCAAAGAAGGCGTGATGTCATGTTAAAGCAGGCTCCTGTTGGATGAAGGCTCTCCGAAAGACCGGAGTTGCCGTTTCGGGCGAGGTACGGAGTGCCCTGACAACCACGGCGCAGCACGAAACAGGCCCCTTGCGGTGGCTGACCGTGCGCTGGCGAAGGTCGGGCGGATCACGTGCCCCCGGCCGTAGTCGGGGCAAATAGCATTTTCTGCGGGCTTCGGTTGGCCCGGTTGATACCCTGATGCAACGGTTTTCCGCCGGGGATGTCCAATCGAATTTTTTTTACAAGCGCATTAAAAAAACTTTGGATGGGGCTGTGAAGAAGATCATGTAATTCAATGAAATCGCTATGAAGTTTGTTTAATGTCTTTCAGACGCAAGAAGCCGGCCCCAAAAAGGGGCCGGAGGTGGGGAGCGTTATTTTGATACTGGTCGTTGCAGGTCTGGGTGCCTAGTAGCCCCGCTTTGCGTCCGCCAGATCGGCCACGGTGCCCGCGTCCTCAAAGGCGCGGATATTTTTGGCAACGATCTTGCTGCCTGTCGGTGCGTCGATCATCGAGGCGACATGCGGGGTCACCGTGATGCGCGGATGGTCCCAGAACGGATGATCCTTTGGCAGCGGTTCGACATGAAAAACATCCAGCGTCGCCCCCGAGATCTGCCCAGACCCCAGCGCATCAATCAGGTCACTGTCCACCATATGCGACCCACGTGCGGCGTTGATGACGCAAGCCCCGCGCTTGAGCCTGTTGAAGGTGTCGGCGTTCAGAATGCCCAATGTGCTTTCGGTCAGTGGCAGCAGACAGACAAGAATTTCGGTGCCTTCAAGAAAGGCGCCGAAAGCTTCGTCGCCTGAATAGATTGTGACGCCTTCGATGGTCTTGGCAGAGCGCGACCATCCCACCACGTCAAAGCCGATCTGTGCCAGCAACTGCGCGGCGGCGGCACCAAGGTTCCCCAAGCCCATGATCCCGACACGCCGCGCGGGCGCGGGGGGCACGATGATCTGGTCCCACAGATGGGCAGCCTGATTGGCCTGAATCTGCGGCAACTCGCGGTGGTGGCGCAGAACATGCAGCGCGATGTATTCCTTCATCCGCTGTGTCAGATCGGTGCCCACGGTGCGGATGATCGGCACATCCTGAGGCAGTTCCTTGTCCGCGAGCACATGGTCGATCCCCGCGCCCAGCGACACGATGGCCTTCAGATTGCGAAACGGCGTCATGGCCCCGGTGGCTGGCCGCCAGACCACAGAATAGGTGATGGAGTCAGGATCGGGCACCTGGTTGATGGGATAGATATCCCAATCCGGCATCAGATCGCGAAGCATCTTGCACCACCATTCGGTCTTGTCATTGGCGGGCAGGGAAACGGCAATGCTCATCGGGTATCCTTGGGCGTTGTAGCGCGCGTGCAGAGAGGCGCTTGAGAGTTGTCTTTATTCAGCCCACGCGGCACGGCAGCGTCAAAGCAAAAATTCTGGTCTGGTCCATAGAAAGTTTTTATGTGAAAATCATGGCCATGCACGATAGACCTCCCCCATGAACTTCAAACAGCTTGAAGCCTTTTACTGGCTGACCCGTCTTCAAAGCTATCAGCGCGTGGCCGATCATATTGGCCTTACGCAACCAGCTGTTTCTGCGCGTATTTCCGGCCTTGAAGAAAGCTTTGGCGTACAGCTGATTGATCGCTCGCAATCCGAGTTTACCCTGACGGAACAGGGCCACGAAGTCGCCGAATATGCCGAGAATTTCCTGAACCTGAGCGAGACTCTGACCAGCCGGTTGAAGGCCAAGCAAAAAAAACGTTATTCAATTGGTCTGGTTGCAATGGTCAGCCAGACATGGGGTGTCACGTTGCGGCGCAAGATCGCCGCCATGCCCGATGCCCCGCTGGTAGACTTCTATGCCGGGGGAAACGTCGATCTGCGCCCGTTGGTCAAATCGGGTGCGCTCGATATGGCTTTTGTGACCGGCGAAGCGGGCTTGCCGCAAATTCCGAACAGCTTTTCGGTGTTGTACCATGTCGGTTGGGCGGCCCGGCCCGATGTTGTGGGGGAAATCCTGCAGCCCCTGACGCCGGATGAGCTGCGCGAACTTCCTCTGGTTCTGTATCCGCACACTTCGCCCTTGTTCGGCCCGGTGGCAGAGCTGATTGAGGAAACGCGTCGGCGGCCAAGTGCCCGCCACACCGGCAACTCTTTGGCGACGATCTGCGATATGGTCCGTTGCGGCTACGGCGCGTCTGCGGTGCCTTTGGCTGCGCTGGAGAATGACATCGCAACCGGCATGCTGGTCGAGATCCCGACGACGGTGCGATTGGCCCCGCTGGATATCCGCTGCGTTCACGTCAACAAGGCGCGCAAAGTGCAGACCGAGCAGATTTTCCAACTGGCCCGGCAGGCCGCCGAGGAATGGGCGGCCGCGCATCCGCGCTATGTAACGTTTCTGCCGCACTGACCATGGGTCGTGCCGCTGTCAGCTCGGGGACAGACAGGTTTTCAGCAGCGTGATCGGATGGGTGATCTGAACGCCCGCGCGCAGGGCCGTCTGACAGCGACAGGAAAAGCCGGTGGCCAAAATGATCTGATCTGTGCCGGTGACATGCCCGGCCCAGTTTTGCGCAAAAATCTTCGATGAGACCGCCTCATTCCGCACCTCGTGCCCCCAGGTGCCCGCCATGCCGCAACAGCCAGTTTTTGGCAGGCTGACCGTAACGCCGGCCCTGGCAAAGATGTCTGCCCAGAACTCGCCCGTGCCGGGGCGCAGGGTGGCTTCTGTGCAATGGGGCAACAAGGTTGCCCGCTGCCGATTTGCCGGGAGTTGCGGGATCCGGTCCGCGATACCGGCCAGCCACTCCTGCGGCAGCAGCACCTGCGGGCCGGGGGTGCCCAAAGCCTCGTGATAGTCGTCGCCGTAGCTCAGCGTGACGGCAGGTTCTATCCCGACGAGAGTCAGGCCGCTGGCTGAAAGCCGGTCAAGATAGTCCTTTTGCCGCCTCGCGGTGCGGCGAAACGCCGAAAGACGACCCAGCACATGCAGCGGCTTGCCGCTTGGATGATATCGGGCGATCCACGGCTGAAACCCCAGCATGGTGACCAGATCTGCCATATCCAGCACTAACTGCGGCTCGAAGAACCGGGTAAAGGCGTCGGGCACGATCACAACGCTGGTCGCAGGATCGGGCAATGTGGCGCCGACGGTGCGGATACCACGTTGCGCCAGCGCCCGCCGCAGGTTCAGCGCAGGCATCACCGGCAGATGGTGCAGGCCCAACCGCCGCATCAGCGCCGCGCCCGGCCCGGTGACCGCCAGATTGAACAACGGTCGCAACCGCTCTCCGAGCGGAAGCAGCGGCTCCAGTGCCGCCAGCGCGTGATCTGAAGGCGGGCGGCGGTGGCGGCGAAACCAGCTTTCCATGAATTTGACGCGGAACGCGGGCACATCCACCTGCGCCGGGCACCCTCTCGCACAGGCGCGGCAGGACAGGCAGCCATCCAGCGCCGTTTTCACCTCTGCCTCGAATTGCGGATCCGCGCGCCCCTCTGGCCCGCCCTGACGCAACCATTCGCGCACCAGACCGGCGCGGCCCTTGGGCGAATGCCGCCGGTCGCCGGTGGCCTTGTAGGAGGGGCACATTATTTCGGCAGCAGATTGGGCAAAGCAGGCGCCGTTGCCATTGCACGCCAGCGCCGGAGCAAAGGCAGCGCGGGTGGCGGGGGCGATCTGGCGGTCTGCCTGCCCCCGCAGCGCCACACCGTCGATCTGCATCAGCGGCGATTGATCCGGGGTTGCAATCTTGCCGGGGTTCATCTGGTTGCCCGGATCAAAAGCGCGCTTGATCTCTTGCAGAAACGGATACAGCGGGCCGAATACAGCGGGCACAAATTCTGAACGAACCCCTTTGCCGTGTTCGCCCCACAAAAGGCCGCCATGCTTGCGGGCCAGGGTTTGCACAGCCTCGGTGATCTTTCGGATCAACGGCTCTTGTGCAGGGTCGGTCAGATCGAGCGCCGGGCGGACGTGCAAGACCCCGGCATCGACATGGCCGAACATGCCGTAGTCCAGCCCCTCGGCATCCAGAATGGCGCGAAACCCTGCGATGAAGGCTTCAAGTTCTTCGGGCGGAACGGCGCAATCTTCGACAAAGGGCAGGGGGCGTTTGGGCCCGGCGGCTTTGCCCAGCAAGCCCACGGCTTTCTTCCGCATCGCCCATATCCGCCCGACCGCATCCCCGAGCGCCAGCGAATGACCGCGCCGCCCGTTGATCCGGTTGGCAAGCTCGGCCTGCAGACGGGCGATGGCCGCGTCAATCTGTGCCTGACTTTCGCCGGTGAGTTCGACCAGCGTGACACCCTTGGCATCGGTGTCGGGGAAGAATGCCGCCACATCGCGCCAGATCACATCCGCACGGGCCAGCCCCAGAACACGGCTATCAATCGTTTCGACCGATGTGGCCCCCATGGTCGCCAGCACACGGGCATCGCGCAGCGCCGACTGAAAGTCATCGTAAAAGATGTTCACCAGCGCCGACAGTTTCGGGATGGGCAGCACGTTCAGCCGGGCTTCGGCAATCAATGCCAACGTGCCCTCAGCCCCGCAGATCACCGCGCCCGCATCAATCCGGCCATCCGGGCGGCGGATATGAGCCAGATCATAACCTGTCAGGCTGCGGTTCATCTTTGGAAAACGCTCTGCAATCAGATCAGCCTGATCTGTGGCGATCCGGTGCAGGGCCCGCATAATCTCGCCCGCATGCCCCGGCATTCCGGGCAGTGCTTCGGGCGGGTGCGCGCCGGTGTGCATGACTTCGCCGCCGGGCAGAACAGCGGTCACAGCCAGTACATGATCACTGGTCTTGCCATACATGCACGACCCTTGACCACAGGCATCGGTGGAAATCATCCCGCCAATGGTGGCACGGGACGAGGTGGAAAGCTCTGGCGCAAAGAACAGGCCATAGGGGGCAAGGGCCGCGTTCAGGTGATCCTTGATGACGCCGGGTTGCACCCGCACCCAACGCTCGGCCGCATTGATTTCGAGTATCCCGGTCATGTGGCGTGAGCAATCGACCACCAGCCCCGCACCAAGGGATTGCCCGTTGGTGCCGGTGCCGCCACCGCGCGGGCGCAGGACGATCTGGCCAAAGCGGGGATCTGTCAGCAGCCGGGCAATGCGCTGCAGATCCGCCGTGCTGCGGGGAAAGGCAACGGCCTGCGCCAGCACCTGATAGATTGAATTGTCGGTGGCCAGCACCATCCGGTCTGACATCGCATCGGACAGATCCCCTTCGAAACCGGCGTTGCGCAAGGCATTCAGGAAATCCGGGTAAAGGGTCATGTCCGTCTTCTTTGCGATGCCGTCAGGGGCGGCACACGTGCCGCCCCTGCGCTTTGTGGATGCGTCAAGCCGCAAAGCCTTTGGCGACGTGATCGCGGATGAAGCCGGCACCGATCTTGACGAGGCGGTCGCTCAGGGCCTTGCCGGTTTCGGCCGAGCAGTGCACGGGATCGCCGCCCCAGACGCCGTGTGGCGCGCTTTCGATCGCTTCGATGGGGGCTTGCAGACGCGCGCCGTCGTATTTGATCGCGGCAAACCCGGCCACCTCTACGCCCATGGCCTTCTGGCCCTTCGGGGGGGCCTGACGCAGATCGAGGCGCAGGATTTCCGGGTAATAATGCAACCCGATCGAGGTCAGCGGGTCGCCGCCGTGGCCTGAGGATTTCGCCGCCTGTTCGGGGCCGAGAATGTCTTTGAGCAGCTCATAGCTGATCTGCCAAAGGTACATCGACGCCACGAACATCCCGTTTTTTTGCCGCCACTTCAGCGACACATCATTGATTGGCCCGACATTGCCGCCATGCCCGTTAATGACAAGGATCTTGGTCAGACCATGCCGCGCGAGGCTGGCAAACATGTCGTCGAGCAAAGCGGCAAGTGTGGCCTGACTGATGGCAATACCACCGTGCGACGAGCCGAAATAGTCGGCCCCACCAAATGGGATGACCGGCGCGATGAAGGTTGGCACACCTTCGGCACGCGCGGCGCGGGCGATGTCCAGCGCCACACATTCGGCAGCCAGATAGTCGCCCATCGGCGCGTGCGTGCCCTGATCCTCCAGCGAGCCCATTGGCAGCAGGATCACGGCATCCTTGTTCAGATACTGACGCGCTTCTTCGCTGGTCAGTTCGGCGATCTTGATCTTGTCGGTCATCATCAGTGTATTTCCTTAAAGAATGTCGTCTCGGATGCAGGCCTTCAGGCGGCCTTCGCCCATGTCGCGCAGGGGCGGCACTGTTTCGGCGCAGGCAGGCAGCGCATAGGGGCAGCGGCTGCGGAACACACAGCCAGAGGGGGGCGTAAGCGGCGAAGGAATCTCGCCCGTCAGCCGGATACGATTGCTTTCATGCTTTAGGCTGGGCTCCGCCGAAATCAGCGCAGCGGTATAGGGGTGTCTGGGGGCAAAGTGGATCTGGTCGGCAGGCCCCACCTCCATCACCTTGCCCAGATACAGCACCATCACCCGGTCCGAGATATAGCGCACCACCGACAGATCATGGCTGATGAACAGCAACGAGATTCCGGTCATGGCGCGCAAATCGGCCAGCAAGTTCAGCACCTGCGCCTGAATCGAAACATCCAGCGCCGAGACCGCCTCGTCGCAGACAATGAATTTGGGCTCGACCGCCAAAGCGCGGGCAATGCCGATGCGCTGTCGCTGGCCGCCGGAAAACTCATGTGGGCGGCGGTCCAGAAACGCCGGGCTCAGACCGACCATGGTCATCAGTTCGGTCAGCCTGTCGGCGCGGGCAGTGCCCATGTGTAGCTTGTGGGTGTCCAAAGCTTCGGACAACACGGCGCGAATGGTCTTGCGCGGATCAAGACTGGCGTATGGGTCTTGAAAGATGATCTGCATATCCTTGCGCAGGCGGCGCAGATCGGCGTGAGAGATGGTGGAAAGATCCTGCCCGTCAAACCGGACCGTGCCGCTATCCGCCTCGATCAGGCGCAGCACCGCCTTGCCGATGGTGCTTTTGCCCGATCCGCTTTCCCCGACCAGCCCCAGAACCTCGCCCGGCTGCACCGAAAGGCTGACCTCGCGCAAGACCTGCATCATCCGCTTGCCGAACAGCCCCTTGCGGCCGACGGGATAGCTTTTGCTCAGGTTCTGAACCTCCAGCAGCGGGGTCATCGGGCGGCCTCCGATCCGGCTTCGGGCGCCCGGAAGCACCGCACCTGACGGTCGCCATCGGCGCTGTTGAACAGCGGCGGCGGGGCATCGGCACAAGACGGGATCGCAATCGGGCAGCGGTCACGGAAAGCACAGCCGGAGGGGCGGGCATCCGGCAGCGGCGGGGTGCCGCTGATCGCGCGCAGCCGGTCACCCCGCGCCGAGTGCAGTTCTTCATGGGACGAGGGCATGCTTTCCAGCAGCGCCACCGTATAGGGGTGATGCGGGGAGTTCAGCACCTGCGACACCGGGCCTTCCTCGACCACCTGACCCGAATACATTACCGCCACGCGGTCGGCGATTTCGGACACGATGCCAAGGTTGTGGCTGATGAACAGCAGGCTCAGGCCATCTGCATATTCGGTCCGCAGGCGCTGCAGCAATTCGATGATCTCGGCCTGAATGGTCACATCCAGCGCGGTGGTGGGTTCGTCTGCAATCAACAGGCGCGGCTCGCAGGTCAGCGCCATGGCGATCATCACACGCTGGCGCATGCCGCCCGACATCTCATGCGGGTAGCCGTCAAACCGCCGGGCCGGTTCGTTGATGCCGACCAGCTCCAGCAGGTCGATGGCGCGGGTGCGGGCGTCAGCATAGGGCATCGGGCGGTGTGACAGGATCGCCTCGACCATCTGGGCGCCAACCTTGTGGATCGGGTTCAGCGAGGTCATCGGTTCCTGAAAGATCATCGCCACATCATTGCCGCGCACGTCTTCCAGTTCTTTGGCAGTCAAAGTGCCAAGATCGACCATCTGGCCCGATTTGCGGCGCAAGCGCAGCGCCCCGCCGGCCTGATGGATCGCACCGGGCAACAGGCCCATCAGCGCCAGCGAAGACAGGGATTTTCCCGAGCCGCTTTCGCCGACAAGGGCCGTGCATTGGTTCGCCCGCAGGGTCAGTGACACGTCCTGGATCACATCAACCGGCCCGCCGGGGCTCATCAGTTGCAACCGCAGACCGCGGATCGAGGCGACCACATCTGCCGTCTCATCTGACGGGGTTACACGCGCCGCTACCGGCACCGAGGTTTCATCCTTGCCACCGCCCAACGCCCCCTTCGGGTCCAATGTGTCGCGCAGCCGGTCGCAGAAGAAGTTGATGGCGTAGATGGTCAATATCAGCGCCACGCAGGGGATCAGGATGCCCAGCGGATCCTGGTTCATGAACTGCCGCGCGCCCCGGATCATCTGACCCCAGGACGGGGCAGGCGGCACCACACCCAGCCCGAGAAAGGACAGCCCGCTTTCGATGGTGATCGCGGCGGCGGCGGTCAGCGAGTATTGCACCGAGACCGGACCTGCGATGTTGGGCAGAATGGTGCCCAGCACAATCCGGTGCGACGGGGTGCCCAAAGCGCGCGACGCTTCGACAAAGTCCAGCGACGAGACGCGCAGCGCCTCGGAAAAGGCGATCCGGGCAAAAGACGGAAAGTACAGAACGGACAGTACGGCCACCAAGGTTCCCGCGCCGGGGCCGAACAGCGTCACCACCAGCAGCGCCAGCAAGATCGGCGGAAAGCACAGCACCACATCCGACAGGCGCGTCGTGACGAACTCGAAAGGCCCGCGGAAATAGGCGCCAATCAGACCCAGCAGCGTGCCAAAGATGCAGGCCAGCGTGGTGGCCACAAAGGCCACGGTCAGCGATACCTGCCCGCCATAGAGCACCCGTGCCAGCCGGTCGCGCCCGAATTCATCCTGCCCCAGCCAATGCTCCCAGCTTGGCAGTGCCAGCCGGTCACGAACCGAGATCTGGACCGGATCTGCGCCAGTAATCAGCGGAGCGGCAAAGGGAATAAGGATCAGCGCCGCCAGCAGAATGCTGGGCAGGATCATGCGCCGGGGAATGGCAGGCAACAGGCGGGTTTTTTTCGGGACAGGGATTGCGGTCATTTCAGGCGAATCCTCGGATCGAGCAAGGAATACAGGATGTCGATCACCAGATTGATGCCGATAAAGATCGCGGCGACCGTCAGGATGATGGCGCGCACCGTCGGGTAATCGCGCTGCTCGACCGCAGTGACCAGCATTCCGCTCAGTCCGGGCCAGTTGTAGACAAACTCGATCAGCACAGTTGATCCCAGCAAAATCCCCAGTTGCAGACCGACGACGGTAATCACCGGCCCCAGCGCGTTGCGCAGGATGTGGCGGCGCACCACCAGACTGCGGCGCAGGCCCTTTGCTGTGGCGGTACGAACCCAGTCATGCCCGCGCATTTCCAGCACGCTTGCCCGTGTCATCCGAAAGATGATCGTCGCCAGATGCAGTGCGACAGTGGTTGCAGGCAGCACCAGCATTTGCAGGTGCTGCGCAGGGTCTTGGGAAAAGGCGACATAGCCCCCGGCGGGCAGCACCCGTAGAACCTGTGCGAAAAAGTAGATGAACAGCGTGCCGACCACGAAACCGGGGATCGAGGTCAAGAGCGCGTTCACTCCGGAGGCGATGACATCGAAACGACCGCCACCGCGCAAGCCCGCCAACGTGCCCACCGGTATTGCCACAATCAGCGCAAGCACTGCCCCCACGCCGATGATCTCCAGGGTGCGGGGCAGGCGCAGCGCGATTGCATCCGCGATGGACGAGCCATCGACAATGGATGTGCCGAACTCGAACTGCGCCGTATTGATCAGAAAACTGAAGTACTGGGCAAGAATGGGCTTATCCAGCCCCATCTCGATGCGCAGATTCTGGATCGCCTCCTGTGTGGCGCTGCCGCCACCCGTTGACAGCAGCAGCTCTGCGGGGTCACCGGGCACGATCACCAGAAGCGAAAAGATGATCGTGCCCACGACCAGCAGCATCACGATCGCCGCCGCCACACGGCGCAGGAGGAATGCCAGCATCTGCCGCCCCTTAGCCCAGTTGGGTTTCGTCAAGCGCGTAGGCGGATGATCCGTTCAGAAAGCCGGGCAGTGCCTCGAACCCGGTGACCGATTTTTTCATCGCATAGGCCTGCACCCGCCAGTTCAGCGGCACTTGCGGCACTTCCTCGAAATAGGCGGCGGCAAGATCCTGATAAACAGCCTTGCGCTTTTCGGTGTCTACTTCGGTGCGGCCCTGCTCCAACAGCCCGTCAATCCGCGCACTTTTGAAGCCAAACGATTGCAGATAGGACGGGTTGCCCGAATACAGCAGCGACCAGAGCGAGTCAGGGTCGTTGTAGATCCCTGACGTGCCATGCACGGCCAGATCGTATTTGCCTTCCTTGCCTGCGGTGACACGGGTGCCCCAATCTGGCAGATCCAGCGTGGCGTTGATGCCGATCATCGCCAGATACGCTTGTACGACCGATGCGGTGTCCTGATGCATGCCATAGGTCGCAGTGGCCAGAAGGCGGCAGTCGAAGCCGTTCGGATAGCCCGCCTCGGCTAGCAACGCCTTGGCCTTTTCAATGTCATACGTCCACTCATGCGCCGGGTTGGACAGATCAAAGGGGGACCCTTGCGGATTGGGCAGGCCATAGAGCGGCACGCCCCGGCCGGCAAAGGCCGCATCCACCACATCCTGCCGTTCGATCGCATAGCCGACCGCCTGACGCACCTTTGCATCGGCAAACGGGCCTTCGGTCACATTGAACAACAGGAACATATAGGGCCCCAGCGTGCTTTTCATCTGCATCGTGTCCGACGCTTCGACAGCGTCAAACTGGGTCCATGGCAGATATTCGATCAGATCCACGTCGCCCGCCTCCAACGCGGCAAAGCGCAGGTTTTCATCGGCGTATGCGATAAAGCGGATGCCGCCGAAATTGGGCCCGCCTTCATCGTAATAGGCCCCATAGCGCTCCAGCTCGATATAGACGCCCTTTTCGGAGGATTTCATCACAAACGGACCGGCGCCGATGTCGTTGCCATCGGTGCTTTCGGCGGAAATGATCGGGCAGCAATAGCTGGCCATCAGATCCATGAAAATCGCGCTGGGTGAGGACAGGGTGATCTTGACCGTCTTGTCGTCAACGGCTTCGACCGCTGTGATGATGGCCAGATCGCTTTTCAGAAACGCGGTAGAGCCTTCTTTGGTGATCTCGTTCAGGGAAAAGATCACATCGGCCGCCGTAACCGGCTTGCCGTTGTGGAACGTGGCGTTCGCCCGCAGCTTGAACACGGCAACCGTTGGCTCTAGCCACTCATAGCTTTCGGCCAGTTCGGGCAGCAGCTTGCCGGACGCATCATAACCCATCAGCCCCCGGTAGATCATCAGTTTGACGGTGTTTGCCGCCCCGCCGGTATTGTCGAACGGCTTGACCGTGGGGGGGAAGGTGGAAAGCCCGAACTTGAGGACGGCGTCCGTGCCTTGCGCCCAGCTGCCGCGCGGCAATGCCATCGCGGTTATGCCAGCGCCCAGGCTGAGCAAAACGCTGCGGCGCGTGGGCATCATGCTCATCGGAAGGGAAGGTGTCATGGAAACCTCGGTTCTGTTGTGTGGAGATGTCGTGGGCTTGTGCCTCGTCTTGGGGTGGATCGAAGCCTTGTGGGGGAGGGATGTCCAATCGAAAAAACTTTTATGGCGGATAGATTTCTTTACCGCTTCGATTTTCCGTCAGGCTGCATCAGTCTGTTCCCGTGTCAGCAAAGTCAACCTGGGCGTTTGAATTTAGGCATAACTTACATATGGTTGTGGGGCACATCTGATATTGGCGGCAAGCAGCCTTCAACACAGGCGCAAGAGCTATGCGCGGCCCTTGGGCCTGTTGTCGTCAGTGCAGATTTGTGGCGCCGGAAGAGGCAGCGCAAGCATATGTGATGCAAGTTCCGGCTGGCAGAGTGTCGGGCATACGCTGACAGCCGATCAAAATTCTTTACGACTGACAAAAGAATTTTCGATTGGACGCGGCGAAGTCAGTCAGGTGTTGATCCACCTGTCGTCCCCATTGTGCAGCCTGCGCGGAGCAGGCTTCCTGACCGGGGGTCAGCGTCGCCCCTTATACAGAACCGGACATATCTGATGACAGTGACCGTTCGCCTAGCCCTTCGCGACTGGGACTATCTGACCCCCCTGCTTTTGGGCGATGTGACCGACCCCAGAATTGACCTGCAGATCACGCGGGTGGGCACGCTCGTTGATGATCTGGCCACGACTGCAGCCTACGACGGGGCCGAGATTTCCTTTAGCCGCTATGTTCAGGACCGGGCGGCCGGGGGTGATGCGGTTCTGGGCGTGCCGCAGTTTCTGATGCGAGGCTTTCGCCACCGCTGTATCATTACCGCCAAGACCAGCCCCATTACCCGGCTGGAGGATCTGGCGGGCAAAAAGATTGGCGTCACCGGTTGGCAGGACAGCGGCAATACCTGGACACGGGCGGCGCTGGCGGATCTGGGTGTCGGGGTTGAAGATGCCCTGTGGTATGCTGGCCGTCTGACAGAGGCGCACCCCATTACCGACCGTCTGGGCCGCTTTGCCCGACCGGGCCGCATTGAAGCGATGCCCGGAGAACAACCGATGATCGCGGCGCTGCTGGATGGCGGATTGGATGCCGTGTTCACCCCCTTCATGCCGAGTGGATTTTTCCGCCCCGATTCGCCCTTTCGTCATGTGCTGCCGGATTTCCGCAGCGCCGAGATCGCCTATTTTGAACGTGTCGGTTACGTGCCGGGGATGCATATCCTTGGCCTGAAAGCCTGCTTTGCCATAAAAAATCCATGGATTGCCAATGCTTTGAGTGATCTGTTTGATGCGTCGCTTGCGATGTGGCTGGAGAAACGCCGCAAATATGCGGAAACGACTCCGTGGATCATTCAGGATATCGCGATGATGGACGCGGCGCTGGGGGCGGATTGGGCCGCCAGTGGCCTGTCTGCCAACGCTGGCATGGTGAGCGATTTCGTGCACCAATCGCGTGAACAGGCGCTGATTGGCCGCGATCTGACGCTGGCGGACCTCTTTCCCTCTGAGCCAGGCGCAATGCGGGGCTGAGGTTTGATATGCTTTCGCAATCCTCTCAGAAGATGCGACGAGGGCTGCTGGCGGATTCCCACGCCGCATAACGCTCATAGACCAATGCAGCCTGATCAGCATCTGATGGTTGCGCTCAGGCCGCGTGATCATGGTTATGGCCGTGCCTTGAAGTGGTAATGAGAAATTGGTATAAGTAAGGATATTATACATTCTCATTGGGGCTGCCATGCAAGAATCAACTGTTACAATCAAAGGTCAGACCACCCTGCCAAAGGACGTGCGGGCTGCTCTCCAACTGCATCCGGGCGACCGGGTCCGGTACATGATCCTTGATGGCGGAGAGGTCCGGCTGGTACGGAGCCGGCCGGTGACGCAACTGGCAGGTCTGCTGAAAAGCCGGACCGACAGGCAGGCCAGCCTTGACGACATCGACGAAGCGATCGCCAAAGGCGCGGTGGGAAAGTGATGCCCCGAACTGCTGAACGCAGGATTGGCCTCGATACCAATGTGCTGGTGCGGTTTCTGGTGCAGGATGATGCCGGACAGGCCAAGGCTGCTCAGGACCTTATTGCCACGCTTAGCGAAGCCGAGCCTGGCTTTGTCTGCCGTGAAGTTCTGGTGGAATTGGTCTGGGTACTTGAGCGGGCCTATGCCCTGTCGCGCGCGGATATTGCCCTGGCGCTGGACGGCTTGCTTGAGGCCCGCGAGCTGGTGATCGAGACCGCAGATCGAGCCGCGATTGCCGTGGACCGCTATCGAAAGGGTGGTCCCGGCTTTGCTGACCAGATGATCGCTTTGGCAGGGCAGGGGGCGGGATGCCAAACGACGGTTACCTTTGACCGCAAGGCGGCGAGCCTTCCCGGTATGCAAGCGCTGGGGACGGTTTCTGATCATTGAGCAGGGAGATTGCGCGCAATTTCCAGTCTTCGCAGCGCACACAGACAGGCTTGACGGCACATCATTTCGATAATACGTATTAAGACGTCTTAACGCGAGGATGTGTCATGCTTCTGCCTTCCGCCTACGATCCCGGTGTCGTTGCCGCCCTGTCTGGCGTTGACGCCAAACAGATCCGTCATGTGTTCTTTGTTGCCTGTGGCGGATCGTTGTCGATCATGCATCCGGCCAAGTTCATGCTGGATCAGCATCTGGATATGCCGTCTGATGTCTATAATGCGGCCGAGTTTGTCGCACGTGCGCCGCGCAGGCTGGACCAGCAGTCTTTGGTTATCTTGTGTTCGATGACGGGCACGACGAAAGAGACCGCCTCAGCGGCAGCCTATGCACGGACCAAGGGGGCGGTGACGATCGGCCTGACGCTTGACGCGAAATCGCCTATGGGGCAGGCCGTCGATCATGTGGTCGGGTTCGAAGCGCCTTACACGACTGGCGTTCCGATTGATGCCAAAGACAGTAACTACGCGCGGATCTATCAGCTGGTTCTGGGTTTTGTCGCCCTTGCCGGGGGCGAGGATCTGACCCAGCCGCTGATCGACAGCCTGCAAGCCTTGCAGCCTGCCATCGACCGGGCGCATACCACGTTCGCGCCGCAATTTGAAAGCTATGCCCCCGGATTTGCAAAAAAGGATGTCATCTACACCGTGGCCAGCGGCGCAAGCTATGGGGCGGCCTATTCCTTTGCCATCTGTGTTCTGATGGAAATGCAGTGGATCAACAGCCATGCGATTCACGCCAATGAATTTTTCCACGGACCGTTCGAGGTTCTGGACAAGGACAGTACCTTTATCCTGCTGAAGGGCCTCGACAGTACGCGCCCACTGGAAGACCGGGCGGATGAGTTCCTGCATCGCTTTGGTGCCGTTGAGAATATTCTTGTGCTGGATGCAGAAACGCTGGATTTGACCGGCATCGACGCGCAGTTCCGTGGCAATCTTGTGCCCTTGATTTTCTTCGACACGCTATGGCGCTTTGCCTACAAGATTGCGGAGCTGCGCCAGCATGAAATGCTGGAAGGCCGGCGCTATATGAAAAAGCTCGCCTACTAGGCAGGTGCAAGGAAACGGGGCCAGGGGCGGCGGATGGAAGATAACGGGCTGGCAGTGCCACTTTACGAAAAGGTCCGGCGAACCATCGTTTCGGGGATCGAGTCGGGTGAATTCACCCCTGGCAGCTTTCTTCCGCCCGAACCCAGCCTGATGGCCCAGTGCGGGGTCAGCCGGGTGACCCTGCGCCGTGCGATTGGCGATCTTTGTGCCGAGGGCTGGCTTCAGCGGCAACAAGGGCGCGGCACGCTGGTCATGCCGCGCAAAGTGCGTCAGACGCTGGTTTCTTTATCCGGGTTTTCCGAAACGATGGGTGGGCTGGGGCGCAAGGCCAGTCACCGCATTCTGGCGCAGACCGATGAGCCTGACGCTCCGGCAATCGCGGCGCGGTTGAGTGCGCGGACTCTGGTTCGGTTTGACCGGCTGCTGGAAGAAGATGGCCGCCCGATGACACTTGAAGCGCTGTGGTTCGACAGAGAGCGGTTTGCCGAGGTCATTCCCGACGTGGCCGCCGGAGGATCGTTCTTTGGCGCCCTGCGCGAGGTCGCGGGTATCGTGCCGGCGCATACCGAGCGACAGATAGATGTGGGATTTGCCACCGATGCCGAACGTGCCGAGCTGGGCATTTTGCCGGGTCAGCCGGTGTTTCGTGTCGAGAAGCTGGTGACGGACAACGCGGGAAAGCCGCTTGCCCTATCCTGTCTGGTGACGCCCGGCCATCTGGTCAGTTTCACGATGAAAAGCTGAAAGGTTCCCTATGCGGGTTTATGATGCGAAGGCCGTTCATGCGGCGCTTCCCTGGGACTATCTGATTGGCGCGTTGCGTGTGGCGCATCTTGCGCCGATGCCGATCTCGGATGTGGTGTTGCAATCGGACCCCGCGGGAGGGCAGGGTCAGTTCGTGACGCTGCCCGGCTGGGCAGCAGGCGGGCCGGTTGTGGTAAAGATGGTCGGGGTTTTTCCACAGAATGCCACGCTGGACCCGCCGCAGCCCGCAGTGCAAGGTTTGGTGGCGCTGTTTGACGGGGCAACCGGCGCGCCGTTGTTGGTGGCAGACGGGGCGGCGATGACAGCACGCAAAACCGCAGGGGATTCCGCGCTTGGGGCCAGCCTGCTTGCGCGCGAGGATGTCGAGGATCTGCTGATTGTGGGCGCAGGTGCTCTGGCACCGCATTTTGCAGCGGCACATCTTGCGGCGCGACCTTCATTGCGGCGGGTGATGATCTGGAACCGGACTCAGGCACGGGCGCAGGCTGTTGCTGCTGATCTGAGGGCGCAAGGCATGAATGCCATTGTGGCCAAAGATCTGGATGTTGCCGTGACGCAGGCAGATGTGATTTCCTGTGTCACAATGTCGGATCGGGCGCTGGTCAAGGGCGCTTTGCTGCGTCCCGGCGCGCATCTCGATCTCGTCGGTGCCTATCTGCCGACCCTGCGTGAGGCCGACGATGAGGCGTTGTCGCGTGGCGTGATCTTTGTCGACAGCCGCCAGAACATGCAGGGCAGCGGCGATCTTTCGCAGGCGGTTGCGTCTGGTGCCATCACATGGGATGCGGTGCAGGCAGACCTGTTCGGGCTGATCCGTGATGGCCAGCGGGGCCGCGCATCGGCGGATCAGATCACGGTGTTCAAGAACAATGGCGGCGCCCATCTTGATCTGTACACTGCTGCGGCCTTGGCACAGTCTGACCGGGCCTGATCGGGCAGTTGCCGTCCGCGACCGTACCGGGTGCAATGCCGCGTCAGATCCTGTGATCCGCCGGGTCACGCCCTTGATTATTTTGAAAAATCGTGCTTCCTACTGGGGTTGGGTTGTCATGGTTCGCCCCCCGGAATGCAGGAAGGAAGTCGGCAGTGGCCTCGATCCCCAAGGCAACAATTGCCGATGTCGCACGCTCTGCCGGGGTCTCTACCGCGACTGCGGGGCGGGTGCTCGGCGGTTATGGTTACACCAGCGATGAAAAGAAGCAGCAGGTTCTGTCGGCGGCGCAGGCGCTTGGCTACCGGCCAAATGCCCTTGCGCGGAGCCTGATCACAGGCAAGACCAGAACCCTTGGTGTGGTGGCGGGCGATATCCAGAATCCGTTTTATGCCTCAGTGTTGCGTGGCATTTCGAATGTGGCCGAAGCGAACAGTTTTGGCCTGCTGATCACCAACAGCGATGAAAGCCAGTCAAAGGAAATCCTGTCTGTCGAACTTCTGGCGCAAAAGCAGGTGGATGGGCTGATCGTCACGCCCAGCGATACACGAAAGGCCAGGCATCTGCACAATTTGCGTGCGTCGGGTGTCCCGCTGGTGCTGATTGACAGGGCGGTGGCGGGTCTGGCGGTGGATCGCGTGGCGACGGACAACATCGGCGGTTCCGAGCAGGCGGTCAGCCGGTTGATCGCGGCCGGGCATACCCGTATCGGAATTGTGGCCGAACTGGTAGAAGAGGTGCCTGGCGGGCTGGAGGTGTTTGTGACCCGCGCCGCGACCGGTGATCCTGTGGAAAGCGAAACGCTGTATCCAAGCTGGCAGCGTTTGCTGGGGTATATCCGGGCGCATCGTGTGGCGGGGCTTCGTGTAGACCCGGCGCTGGTGCTGCGGGCGGGCAGTTATTCGGCTGAGGCCGCACAGGCAGCAACGCCGGGCCTGCTGGCGCAAGCCGATCCGCCGACGGCGCTGTTCACCACCGATGGCACAATGTCTGAAGGCGTCATGCGCGCGTTGACCGGCCTGGGCGTCGTGCTGCCGCGCGATCTTTCGCTGATCTGCTTTGATGATCTGGACTGGATGAGCTTTTTGTATCCGGGCATCACCAGCGTATCGCAGCCAAGGCTGGCGATGGGAGAGGCGGCGGCGCGTATGTTGCTCGAACGTATCCGGGGGGAGGATTGTCCGCCGCGTACCGTGCTCATGTCGGCGGAACTGATCGAACGTGGGTCGGTGGCAAACCGCTGATCAAAATACCAGATCTGGCAAGAACGTGACCAGTCCCGGCACAAAGGTCAGCAGAAAAAGCACCCCCAGCAATGCCAGAAGGAACGGGACAAAGGCCAGGCTGAAATCTTCGATACTGCAGCGGGTGATCGAGCAGACTGTGAACATGACTGTGCCAACGGGCGGTGTCAGTGACCCGATCGCGGTGTTCAACACCAGAATGACACCCAGATGCACCGGGTCAACCTCAAGCGTTTTGCCCAGTTGCAGCAGCATGGGGCCAAGAATGACGATGATCGCCAAGCCTTCAAACACAGTGCCCAGAAGCAACAGGGCAATGTTGATGATCACCAGAACAACGTACTTGTTGTCTGAAATCGCGGTCAAAGCGCCGATCATTGCCTGTGGCACCTGTTCCAGACTCAGGATCAACGAAAACACCGAGGCCGAAGCCACAATAAACATGACCCCGGCGGTGGTTGCCGCTGACTCGGACAGTAGATCAAAGGTGTCCCGCATGGAAATGCGCCGATAGAGAACGGCCCCGACCAGATACGCATAGACAGCGGCCACGGCACCGAGCTCGGTAGGCGTAAACCAGCCGCCCCGCAGACCGAAGATCAACATGACGGGCATGGCGATGGCCCAGATCGCTGCCTTGCCGTGGCTCAGCACTTCACGCGCCGTCGCGCGGGTCGTGCGGCTGGCGGGAAGGTTCTGCTGTGCCGCGGTCCAGCGCACCGTCAGCATCAGCGCAAGGGCGATCAGCAGAGCCGGAACAACGCCCCCGAGGAACAGCTTTCCGATCGAGGTGTTGGTCAGCAGGCCATAGACGATCAGTGCGATCGAAGGTGGCATGACCGGCGCAATCAGCGACGATGCCGCACTGATGACCGATCCGTAGGCGTTGGAATAGCCATGTTTGCGCATCACCGGCACGATGGTGCGCGCGTCGATGGCGGCATCTGCATTCGCCGACCCGGACATTGCCCCCATGAAGACCGAATTCAGTACCGCAATCTGTGCCAGCCCGCCGCGCCAGTGCCCGACCAGTGTGTCGCAAAAGCCATAAAGCCGTTCGGCGATACCGCCACGCGCCATGGCAGCACCGGCCACGACAAACAGCGGAATGGCCAACAGCGGAAAGGATTCCAAACCGCTGGACATGCGTTGGGCGACAATACTGGCCATCATCGGATTTTGGGCGAAATATGCCATAGATGCGCCGAGCATGACGAAGCCAACAGGCAGGCCAAGACCAAGCAGGACAAAGAACGCGATTGCGGCGATGGTCATTTCTGGTTCCCCCTGACCCGCCCGGCAAGCTGGATAATGCGGGTCAGGATAATCAGCGCCATGCCTGCGGCCAACAGCACCGCTACGATCCATTTTGGCCAGCCCAGGGACAGGAATTTCGTAAAGCGTGCGGTTGAAATCTGGGCCCAGGCGGCGTGGATCACCGCTGCGGCGATCAGCATGACCAACAGATCTGCAATCATGCGGGCCAGTTGCCCTGCCCGCGGCGGCAGACGGTCCACGAAAAGCGAGATGCCGAACATCTGCCCGGACATCGCTGCCCCGGTCAGACCGAACCAGACTGTTGCTGACAATAGGATGACCGCAAACTCATGCGCCCACAGGATCGACATCGCCAGAAAGTTCCGGGCGATCACGTCGGCCAGAACGATCACCACCAGCGCTGCGATCAGGCAGGCGGGAATGACGGTTCCGAAAATGTGGAGAACAAGCCGCAAAATCTGTATCCTTGTCATTTGGTCGGCCGCACGAAGTCGCCGGAAACGGCGGCCTCGTGCACTGTTTCCGGATCACTCAGTCCCGGTGGCTGCTGCGCGTGCCTGATCATACAGACCTGCGGGCCAGTTGGGAAAGCTGGTGAAGAAACCTGCCGTTGCCGCACGATAGGCTTCGATGTCCGCTTCGTGGAACGTCACACCCTGGGCCTCGAACTCTTTGCGGATCTCGCCTTCCAGATCCGCTGACGTTTTGGTCAGCGCCTGACCGCCCAGCCGGAATTCTTCCATGAGAATTGCGCGGTCCCCCTCGCTCAGCGCCTGATAGGTCGCTTCGCTGATCACCCAGCCGGTGAACAGGTTGAAATGGCCCGTCAGGGTGATTTCCTTTGCGACTTCGTGCCATCCGGACGCACGCAGTCCGGTCAGCGGGCTTTCTGCTGCTGTGACAGCGCCCTGCGACAGTGCCGCATAGACTTCGGCGGCCTGCACCGTCGTCGCCACAACGCCCATCGGCTCGAATGTCTTCAGCCAAGTTTCGACGGGTGGTACCCGCATCCGCACGCCTTTGAGAGCATCGGGCGTCGGGTAGGCTGCGTTGCCGATCATGTGGCGTGGGCCGTCAAACCAGTTCAGGGCAACGACACGCACGCCCGCACCTGCCGCCAGCTTGTCGTAAAACCCCTGCATCAGGGTGGAGAATGCCAGCCTCTCGCCCTCTTCGCTGTTTGCGATGACGAAGGGCCCTTCAACGATGGACAACTCCGGCACATCAAAGGACGCAAGGAAAGACGCCGAGGTGAAGGTCATGACGGGCAAGCCCTGGCTTGCTTGCTCGATCGAATCCGTTGTGCTTCCCAACTGGGCCGAGGGGAACAGCTGGAAGGCCACGCGCCCTTCGGTGCGCTCGGTAACACGCTCGGCTGCGACCTGTGCTGCCAGCCATGATTCCGAAGTGGGGGCGTTGACGGTTGACAGCTTGATGGTGACGTCCTGTGCCATGACGGCGCCCGCCATGAAAACAGAGGCAGCCATCGTCGCGGCAAAGCGAAGGGGTGTGTGGGGAAACGGGATTGTCATGATCTTCCTCCTGCTGGTTTTTTGTTTCCCGGAAACCGGGACGTTCATCCGGGAGCCATCGTCCGGTGAGCGCAATGTGAGAACGTTCGCAAATAATGACGTGAGTTGTCAATCGCGCAGTTTCAAATCGTGCAGATCGCGACGCCAATTTGTCAGGCGATGGATTGCAGGCAAGCTTGACAAGGCAATAGATCAAGTGCGAACGTTCTCACAATCAATCTTGAGAGTACCACCATAATGCCCCAACCCGTCAAAATTCTCGCATTCGGAGATAATGTCGTCGATTGCTATCGCGATCAGAATGTCATGTTTCCGGGCGGCAATTGCGTGAACCTTGCGGTGTTTGCGCGCCGCGCGGGTGCCGAAACCGCCTATATTGGCGCGGTTTGCGATGATGCTGCGGGCCGGCTTATCCGTGATGCGTTGCGGTCCGAAGGGGTCGATGTGAGCGGGTTGCGGGTAGGGCAGGGGCAGACGGCCTATTGCGTGATCGAGACGCTGGACGGAGAGCGGGCTTTTGTAGGCGCTCATCTGGGTGTGTCGATCATCGCGCCATCTGCGACGGATCTGGCAGTTTTGCCTGGACATGATGCCATTCATACCGGGCGGTCCAGTCATGTCGATGACTGGCTTTCCCACTTTGCGCTCACGACCCGCGTCTCCTACGACATGGCGACCGAGACTGCCGCCGACCGGATCGCGCAGATTGCGCCTTGCTGCTATCTCCTGAGCTTTTCCGGCAGTGGTCTTTCGCGGGATCAGGCGGTGGCTCTGGCAGAACGCGGGCGGAACAGCGGTGCCGACTGGTGCCTTGTCACACGTGGCAGTGATGGCGCGCTTTTGCTGGGGGATGCAGGCCTGTTCGAGACCGCAAGTCATCCGGTGGCCGCTGTCGATACCCTTGGTGCGGGCGATACGTTTATTGCGACGGTGCTGACGGGATTGTTGGAACAGACCGGGCCTGCGACGGTTCTGGCCAATGCGGCGCAGGCCGCATCGGAAACCTGCATGATGCGAGGCGCTTTTGGTTACGCCGCACCCATGGCGGTTGATCTGTCGAGCATGATGACGATTGACGAGATCTACAAGACGACAAAGCCTGCCACAGCGTTGATCTAACGAATGACACGCCTGACTATTGTGTGTCTGCGCTGGTTTCCTGTTCCAGCCAGCGTAAAAACTGCTGCAAGGCGCGGCTGGGGCTGCATATCTGCGGCCAGACTGCAAAATAGCGCCCGTCTACAGTTGTGAAATCGGCTACTGCCGGGCACAGGCGGCCGGACCGGAACTCTGCCTCGGCCAGAAAGCGCGGCAGAAGGGCCACGCCAAAACCAAGGGCCGCAGCTTCGGCCATGTGGGTGAACTGGTCAAACAACATGCCGTGCAGATGCCCGGCATCGCACCCGCGACGGCCAAACCAGTCTTCCCACGCACCCGGACGGCTTTCCAGATGCAAAAGCGGCATCGCCAGGATCTGCTGCGGCTGCAGAGGGCCTGGCACCAAATCCGGGGCTGCCGACGGAATGATCTCCTCTGTCGCAAGTGAGAGATAGTGGACCCCCGGCCAGTTTTCGCTGCCGAAATGGATTGCGGCATCAAAGGGTTCACGGCTGAAATCAAACGGCGCAAGTCTGGTGCCAAGGTTCACGGTAATCTCTGGGTGCTGCGCAGAAAACCGGCGCAGCCGCGGCAAAAGCCAGTGTGTGCCAAAGGCCGGCAGCACGGCCAGGTTCAGGCTGGTCTGGTCCCCTGCCGCCCGGATCTTGAGGCTGGCGCGGGCCAGATGCTGCAGATATTCGCGGCTGGATGCGGCGTATTCCTTGCCTGCAGGGGTCAGCGCCAGCCCCTTGCCATCCCGCTGCAGCAGGGCGACGCCAATCTGTTCCTGCAGCGCCTTGAGCTGCCGGCTGATGGCGGAATGCGTCAGTGACAGCTCGTTTGCGGCGGCTATCGCGGTGCCAAGCCTGTCAACCGCCTCCAGTGCCAACAGGGAGCTGACCGAAGGCAAAAAGCGTCTTGGGGCAATCATGTGAGTTTTTCTCCAAGGTAGTGACCCAATCCTCGCTCACTATTCGTTGTATGACCAGATACAATCGGTTGTGATGCAATGCCGACAGGTCAGAAAATGCTCGATACTCCAAGCTTCCGTCGTGCCCACCGGATCAGCAATCTGGAGATTTCCGAAATCGTCCAGATTTCCGAACGGGCCGCGGCGCGTAAGGTGCAAGGGTATGACATTGTGTCCCTGTCTACCGGCGAGCCTGATTTTCCAACGCCTGACCATGTGATCGAGGCGGCGCACGGGGCGGCGCTTGCAGGCCAGACGCGTTATACGGCGACACTGGGCACGGCGGCCCTGCGTGCAGCCATTGCGGATGACGCGGGCGCGCGTCCGGATGAGGTGATCGTTTCAACCGGGGCCAAGCAAGTGATTGCAAACGCCATGCTGGCCACACTGGACGCAGGCGATCAGGTGGTGATGCCCGCGCCCTATTGGACCAGTTATTCAGATATCGTGACCATGGCAGGTGGTACGCCCGTGATCGTACCTTGTGCCATGACCGAAGGTTTCAAGCTGACCCCCGCCGCTCTGGAGTCCGCGCTGACCCCGCGCACGCGTTGGTTGATGCTGAATGCTCCGTCCAACCCATCGGGGGCGATCTACAGCCGCGAAGAGATTTTGGCGCTTGCTGAAGTGCTGGCGCGGCACCCGCATGTCTGGGTGCTGTCGGATGAGATCTATGAGCATCTCAACTTCGTGCCGTTTTGCCGGTTTGTTGCTGTTGCCCCCGAACTGCGCGACAGGCTGCTGACGGTGAACGGTGTGTCGAAGGCGTGGTCGATGACGGGCTGGCGGATCGGATGGGGTGTCGGGCCGGTCGCGCTGATCAAGGCGATGGGGGCGGTGCAGGGGCAGATCACCTCGGGCGCGTGTTCCATTGCACAGGCCGCTGCCGTTGCGGCGCTGACAGGTGACCGGACCTTGCTGGACACGCGCCGCGAAGTGCTGCGGGCAAGGCGCGATCTGGTGGTGTCGGCGCTGAATGCGATGCCCGGCGTCGACTGCGCGTCCCCCGATGGCGCGTTCTACGCGTTTCCCCGCATTACCGGCGCAATGGCCGCGCAGGGCCATGCCACGGATGCCGATTTCTGCGATTGGTTGCTGGACCATCACAATCTGGCCTTGGTGCCGGGTCGTGCCTTTGGGTTGCCGGGGCACTTGCGTCTGTCCTTCGCCTATGCCGAGACTGACCTGAAAACGGGCCTTGCCCGCATGGCCAGTGCTTTGAACGGGGGAAACTGATGGACCGCAGCGTCATCGTTCACGAAAACTTCCTGCGCCGGGTTGCTGCGCGTGATTTTCCGCAAGGTCGCCCGCCAACAGACGGGCTTGATCCGGCAAAGGCGGTCGAGATCTATCGCGCCGCCTGTTTGTCGCGCGCGTTGGATCGCCAAAGCCGTGAGATGCAACGGGCCGGGCAGGGGTTCTACACGATCGGTTCTTCGGGGCATGAAGGGTTGGCCGCCGTTGCCGCAGCCTTGCGTCCCACGGATATGGCCTTCCTGCATTACCGAGACGCCGCATTTCAGATTGCACGCGCCGCGCAGGTGCCAGGGCAGTCGATCGCGTGGGATATGCTGCTGTCCTTTGCAGCCTCGTCCGAAGACCCAATTTCAGGCGGGAGGCACAAGGTTCTGGGGTCAAAGGCGCTGACCATCCCACCGCAGACGTCGACCATCGCGTCACATTTGCCCAAGGCGGTGGGAGCGGCCTATGCCATTGGTGCGGCTCGGCGGCACAGACCAGAGCATGCCGAATTGCCAGACGATGCCATCGTTTACTGCAGCTTTGGCGATGCTTCGGCGAACCATTCCACCGCGCAAGGTGCGTTCAACACCGCTGGTTGGACCTCGTATCAAGCCATTCCAATGCCGCTGATGTTTGTCTGCGAAGACAACGGCATCGGCATTTCGACCAAGACTCCGACGGGGTGGATCGCGGCCAGCTTCCGGCATCGTCCTGGGGTCAAGTATTTCGCCTGTGACGGGCTGGATATCTATGACACCTATGCAACCGCGCTGGAGGCGGCACAGTATATCCGCACCCGGCGCAAACCTGCGTTTTTGCATATCCGCACGATCCGGCTTTATGGTCATGCCGGGGCAGATATGCCCACCACCTATCTGCCAAAGACCGAAGTCGAGGCCGAAGAGGCGCAAGACCCGCTGCTGCATATGGTCCGGCAATTGTCGCAATCGGGCGCAATGTCACCCGATGACGCGCAGGAGGTTTACGAGTCCACCGCCGCCCGTGTTGCCCGAATTGCCGCCGAGGCGGTGACGCGGCCCCGTCTGCGCGATGCCGCCGGGGTGATGGCCTCGATCATTCCACCCAATCGCAGGTGCCTTGCGACCAACGGTCCAACCACCGAAGCGCGTGCAGCGGCGTTCGGTAGCGATATGAAGCAGATGGCCGAGCCGCAGATCATGTCACGGCTGATCAACTGGGCGCTGACTGATCTGATGCTGTCGCATCGGGAAATCGTGATGATGGGCGAGGATGTGGGTCGCAAGGGCGGCGTGTATGGCGTGACGCAAAAGCTGCAGGCGCGCTTTGGCCCGGACCGCATGATCGACACGCTGCTGGACGAACAATCCATTTTGGGGCTGGCCATTGGCATGGCGCAGAACGGCTTCATCCCGATGCCGGAAATCCAGTTTCTGGCCTATCTGCACAACGCCGAAGACCAGCTGCGCGGCGAAGCCGCAACGCTGCCGTTTTTCTCCAACGGGCAATACACCAATCCGATGGTGCTGCGCATCGCGGGGCTGGGGTATCAGAAAGGGTTTGGCGGGCATTTCCACAATGACAACTCGGTTGCCGTCCTGCGCGATATTCCGGGGCTGATCCTGGCCTGTCCGTCGAATGGGCGCGATGCAGCGATGATGCTGCGCGAATGTGTGCGGCTGGCCCGCGAAGAGCAGCGGCTGGTGGTGTTTCTGGAACCGATCGCGCTGTATCCGATGCGCGATCTGCATGGCGACAAGGATGCGGGCTGGATGTGCACCTACCCGGACCCGTCGCAGACGATTGCCTTGGGTGAAGTCGGCACGCATGGTCAGGGCGAGGATCTGGCTATCGTGACCTTTGGCAATGGTACCTATCTTTCGCGTCAGGCTGAACCGGCACTGACAAGCGCCGGGATCACGACCCGCGTTGTTGACATGCGGTGGTTGTCGCCCTTGCCAGTCGCCGCGCTGACAGCCGCGGTGCAGGGCGCAAAGCGCATCCTGATCGTTGATGAAACCCGCCACAGCGGTGGTGTGGCAGAGGCACTGATGGCCCATTTTGCGGAAAGCATGCCCGGCACTCCGCTGGCGCGGCTCACTGCCGAAGACAGCTTCATCGCAACCGGCCCAGCCTATGCCGCCACCATGCCGTCACCCGACAGCATCATTGCGGCGGCCAAGGCTTTGATGGGGCGCACACTATGAAAACCGCCGTTGTGATCTGCCCCGGACGGGGCACCTATACCAAAACCGAACTCGGCTATCTGAAACGGCATTTCAGGGATGCCGCGTTACTGGCAGATTTTGATGCCCGCAGACAGGCGGCCGGGCAGGAGAGCCTGAGCGCATTGGACGGGGCCACCGCCTATTCCGTGGCGAAACATTCGCGGGGCGACAACGCATCCGCGCTGATCTATGCCAGCACCCTGGCCGATTTCCGCGCCCTTGACGAGGTCGAGGTTGTTGCGGTGACCGGCAATTCCATGGGCTGGTATTCGGCATTGGCCTGTGGGGGTGCGCTATCGGCGCATGCGGGCTTTGACGTAGTCAACACCATGGGCACACTGATGCAGGAACGGCTGATCGGTGGTCAGATGATCTATCCTTTTGTCGATGAAAGCTGGCAACCAGACCCCGCGCGCAAGGCGGATCTGCTGGCGCTGGTGGCCGATATAAATACCCGGCCCGGACACAGCTTTGGCCTGTCGATTGATCTTGGCGGCATGTTGGTGCTGGCGGGCAATGATGCAGGGCTGACCGCATTCGAGGCTGCGGTGCCCGCGGTGCAGGGGCGCTTTCCGATGCGGTTAGCCAATCATGCGGCGTTTCATACGGCGCTTCAGGCCCCGGTGGCCGAGGCGGGGCGAGCCCGTCTTTCACCCGCCTTGTTTGGCCAGCCAAAGCTGCCGCTGATCGACGGACGCGGCCATGTCTGGTGGCCGGGCGCAGTCGATCCCAGTGCGCTGTGGGAGTATACTCTGGGCCATCAGGTGACAGAGCCCTATGACTTCACCCGTGCCATTGCCCATGCCGCGCGCGAGTTCGCGCCCGATCTGTTCATCATCACCGGCCCCGGCACCACGCTGGGCGGAGCTGTTGCACAAAGCCTCATCTTCGCCAACTGGCGCGGCATGGGGTCCAAAACCGACTTTCAGACAGCGCAGACTGCGGCGCCCTTCCTTGTCTCGATGGGCATGGAAGACCAGCGCCGCCTCGTCACCAAAGGAGACTGACATGGACCACGCCGATATCCTCAAGGCCGCAGGGCTGACCGCAGCCGAAATCTCTGGTGGCACCCTGGCTGTGCGCTCGCCGATTGACGGGGCCGTAGTCGCGCATCTGCACGAGACCGACCCTGCCGATATGCCCGCCCTGATCGCCCGTTCACAAGCGGCGTTCAAGGCATGGCGCACCGTTCCTGCCCCGCGCCGGGGCGAGCTGGTCCGGCTGCTGGGCGAGGAATTGCGCGCGGCCAAGGACGCGCTTGGCGCTCTGGTCACCCTTGAGGCGGGCAAAATCACTTCGGAAGGTCTGGGCGAAGTGCAGGAGATGATCGACATCTGCGACTTTGCCGTGGGGCTGTCTCGGCAGATTTACGGACTGACCATCGCCTCGGAACGCCCTGGCCACCGGATGATGGAAACCTGGCACCCGATGGGGCCGGTCGGCGTGATCTCGGCCTTCAACTTTCCGGTGGCGGTCTGGTCGTGGAACGCGGCACTTGCGCTGGTCTGCGGCAATCCGGTGATCTGGAAGCCGTCTGAGAAAACCCCGCTGACCGCGATGGCCTCGATGAAGATCATGGAGCGCGCATTGAAACGGTTTGGCGATGACGCACCCGAGGGGCTGTGTCAGCTGGTGATCGGCGGGCCTGCGGTGGGTGAGGCGCTGGTGGCGTCCACCGAGGTGCCGGTCATTTCGGCCACAGGATCAACGCGGATGGGCGGTATTGTCGGACCGAAAGTCGCGGCACGTTGGGGACGGTCCATTCTGGAGCTGGGCGGCAACAATGCGATGATCGTCGCGCCATCGGCCGATCTGGATATGGCGGTGCGTGCCATTGTGTTTTCTGCGGTGGGAACGGCAGGCCAACGCTGCACCTCGCTGCGCCGCTTGATTGCCCATCGCTCGATCCACGCCGATCTGGTGGACCGGTTGACCAAGGCCTATGCCTCGTTGCCCATCGGTGACCCACGCACCGGCTCCACTCTGATCGGTCCGCTGGTCGATCAAGCCAGTCGCGATAAGATGATGGCGCAGATCGAGAAAGCCAGGTCCGAGGGCGGCGTCGTGCACGGTGGTCGGCCGGTGACCGAGGGCGTGCCGCATGGCGGTGTCTATGTCGAACCCGCGCTGATCGAGATGGCGGCGCAGACAGATACTGTGCGCGAAGAAACCTTTGCACCCATCCTTTACGTCATGGGCTATGACACGTTGGACGAGGCCATTGCCTTGCAAAATGATGTGCCGCAGGGCCTGTCGTCGTGCATCTTCACCTTGAATCTGCGTGAGGCCGAAACCTTTCTTTCGGCAGGCGGTTCTGATTGTGGCATCGCAAACGTCAATATCGGACCCTCTGGCGCGGAAATCGGTGGGGCATTCGGCGGAGAGAAGGAAACCGGCGGCGGGCGTGAAAGCGGTTCGGACGCTTGGAAGGGCTATATGCGCCGCCAGACCAATACGATCAACTATTCGGCGCAATTGCCGCTTGCGCAGGGTGTCAGGTTTGAGTTCTGACCCCAACCTGTGGCGCGCGTCCAGCCGCGAACAGTTTACCGCTGCTCCGCTTGCCGGTGACCGCGAGGTTGATCTTGCGGTAATCGGCGGCGGCTTTACCGGCTGCGCGGCAGCATTGGAGGCGGCCCGTCAGGGCGCAACGGTCTGCGTGCTGGAGGCGCAGACGGTTGGGCATGGCGGTTCGGGGCGCAATGTCGGGCTGGTCAATGCCGGGCTTTGGTTGCCGCCAGAGGCGGTGATGGCCCAGATGGGGGCGGAGCCTGGCAAGCGGCTGATCGACACGCTGGCCAAGGCTCCGCAGCGGGTCTTTGATCTGATCGCGCGTGAAGGGATCGACTGCGAAGCGACCCGCAAGGGCACCTTGCATCTTGCCCACGCGCCCGCCGGTCTGCGTGAACTGCACGAGCGACACCGGCAAGGCACAGCACTTGGGGCGCCGCTGCAACTGCTGGGCCGGGCAGAAACTGCGCGCCGCACGGGGACGAGCGCGTTTCATGGTGCGCTGTTCGATCCGCGGGCGGGCACGATCCAGCCCCTGTCTTATGTGCGTGGGCTTGCACGGGCAGCCGTGCGGGCCGGGGCAGTAGTGTGTGAATACAGCCCTGTCACCCGTCTGTATCGCGAGTCCGGCCAATGGCAGCTGACGTCACAGGGCCACAGCTTGCGTGCGCGTCGCATTCTTGTGGCGACCAATGCCTATCATCTGGGCATCACCGATCCGTTCGAACCGCAAATCGTCGGGGTGCATTACTGCCAGTATGCAACAGATCCGCTTCCAATGTCCTTGCGTCAGACCATTCTGGCCGGTGGCGAGGGGTGTTGGGATACCGCTCTTGTCATGTCCTCCTTCCGGTTGGATCGGGCCGGGCGGCTGATCATCGGCGGAATTGGCAACGGAGACGGGCCCACAGGTAGCGTGCACGCGGCCTGGGCGGCGCGCAAGTTGGCCCGCATGTTCCCTGCGCTGAAAGGCCAGCCCTTTCCTCATGGCTGGAGCGGGCGGATCGCTATGACCGGCGACCATATTCCCAAGATCGTGGCCTTTGGTCCGGATGCCTATGCGTGTTTCGGCTACTCCGGGCGTGGTATTGGGCCCGGCACCGTTTTCGGCACAGAAGCTGCCCGCGCCCTGCTTTCTGGAAGCTCTGAGACACTTCCGCTTGAACCGAGACCACAGCATCTGGAGCGGTTCACCCAAATCCGGGCCGGGTATTATGAAACCGGGGCATCTGTCATCCATGGCCTTTCCGCGCACAGGCTTGGTCAGAGGCCAGACATCCGCTAGACCGCGCCGCAGTCCCCAAGTTCCGGGCGGAACGTTGCGCGCAAATTGAAAATGATCCCTGTTGGCGTCATTTATGCTCGGCTATGCCCGAGCCCCACTTTTCCGGCCTTGTCTTTTCCTGTCGGGGAATGCTCTGTACCCCCTGTCAGGGCAGGAAATATCAGATGGCCGAGAGGACGCCGACCCGAGCGGTTACGATCAAGGATGTCGCCGCAGCCTCCAATGTTTCGCGCGCGACGGCTGCGCGGGCGCTGAATGGCTATGGCTATGTCGGTGAGGCGGTGGCCTTGCGGGTAACGCAAGAGGCGGCCCGGCTGGGCTATCGTGGAAACCGCGTGGCGCAGGCACTGCGGCAGGGCCAGATGCCGATCATCGGCTTCATCCCCGGTGACATTCAGAACCCGTTTTTTGCCCGCATCGCCCATGATATTGACGTGTTGCTTCGCAGCCGTCGCCATAATCTGATCATTGCATCCAGCGAAGAAAACCAAAAGCAAGAGCGCGAGTTGCTGGACAGTCTTTTCGCACTGAACCTGCGAGGGCTGATTGTGGCACCCGCTTCGGCAGAGGGAAATGACCATCTGCAACGTCTGGCGGCCGAAGGATATCCTCTGGTGCTGATTGACCGGGCTGTGCCGGATGTGGCCTGTGATACCATTTCGGTGGACAACGCGAGGGGCGCGCATGAGGCAGTCAACTATCTGATCCGCAACGGGCATCGGCGCATCGGGGTGATCCACGATGACTCGCGGATCATCACCGCGCAGGAGCGACTGGGTGGGTACCGACAGGCGTTGAGTGATTCGGGCTTGCCAGTCGATCCGCATCTCATGGCAGTTTCGCAGTCCACTGTGCAGCATGCAATTGATGCCACGATCCGGCTGTTCAGCCAGCCCGACCGACCGACAGCGCTGTTCACTTTGGACAGTCTGATGACCACGGGCGCGCTCTTGGCGCTGCGGTCGATGGGGCTTTGTGTGCCGCAGGATGTGTCTTTGGTCGGGTTCGACGATTTCGATCTGGCAACCTTTACGGATCCGCAGATTACTGTTGTGTCTCAGCCTGTTGGTCAAATAGGACCGCTGGCTGTGCAGATGATGATGGAACGGATTTCTGGAGGGGACAGCCCGCCCCGACAGGTCCGCTTTCCGACGAGGTTGATCGTGCGCGGCTCTGTCGCCCGGATGTCCCAAAGCGCGCGATAGGCTGCGCCGGGCACCCCCAAGAATTTTCTTGCCAGAATGAAAGGATCATGACTACATCTGAGTATGAGATCGGTCTCTTTTGGTGCCACATCAAGACGAGACCATTTTTTTAACCAGATGTGATACCGATCTCATTCAGGTGGCGCGAGCGGCAAAGGCCGTTCAAATGCAAGGCATGAAAAGGACGAAACATGCTGAATTTCGACAAAGACCGCTTCATCCGAATTCAGAACGGGGCAGTTTCGATCTCTGAGATGGCGCGGCCTCTTGTGCGCAGGCTGCTGGATCAGGGGATTGAGCGGGTGTACTTCATGGGCACGGGGGGCGTGCAGTTGCTGGTGCTACCCGCACTGGACTTGATTCAGCGCCATTCCACCTTTCCAGTCGCGGCCTGTTACCCGGCGCAGGTGGTGGTTGACCCCCCAGCAGGGCTGGATGAAAAGGCCCTGGTGATCATTCCTTCGTTGTCAGGGACAACCCGAGAAAGCGTCGAGCTGATGGCCTTTCTCAAAGCCCGCAGTGTAACGACCTTGACACTGACGGGCCATGCCGACACGCCTTTGGCGCGCGATGCCAGCCACACCTTTACCAATTTCGCCGAAGACGACACATCGTCGGAGTCCTTTTATCTGCAAACGCTCATCCTTGCACTGGCGCTGCTGGCAGAGACCGGCGCGCTGCCGGACCACGACGCCATCATGGGCGAGCTCAAGACCTTGCCGGCCCTGTTGGTCGCGGCGAAGGAGGCCTATGAGCCAAAGGCTGCGGCACTGGCCGAGGCCATTCAGAACGAGCCTTGGCACATCTTTACCGGTGCCGGATCGGTCTGGCCAGAAGCCAACTACTACGGGATGTGCATTCTTGAGGAAATGCAATGGATACGCACCCGCCCTGTCCATGCGGCCGACTTCTTTCATGGCACGTTGGAACTGGTCGAGCCGGGCGTCAGTGTCTTTCTGTTCAAGGGCGAAGACGCCCTACGGCCACTTGCTGACCGGGTAGAACGCTTTGCACGCCGTTACACGGATAAGCTTTGGGTTCTGGACGCGGCAGATGTGGCGCTGCCGGGTGTTTCCCGGCGTGTGCGTACAATGATCTCGCCCATCCTGCTGGCAACCTTGCTTGAACGGTTGAGCGCCCATCTGGAGGTGTTGCGCGACCATCCACTGACCACCCGCCGCTATTACAAACGTGTCGAATACTGACGCGATCCGAAGAAAAACAAAGTCTATGCAACAGAAGGAGAGGAAGATGAAACGGTCCCTGCTGACGGCAATTCTTGCCGTGACGACGACCCTTGGTGCCGGTGGCGCCATTGCGCAGACCCTGATCGCCGATCCGGCGGCTCTGGTGACGCATGAGGGTACGCTGAAGGTGATGACCAAATTCGGCATGCAGCGCCTTGCACCGTATTTTGCTGATCTTGCAAAGGCTTATGAGGCTGCGCATCCTGGGGTGACGATCGAGCTGATCCAGGAAGATGATGACAGCATCAAGAGCAAGAGCAAGACGCTTGTCGCCGCCAATGCAATGCCCGACATCTTCTTTTCCTGGACCGGCACCTGGGGCGGAAACTTTGTGCGCGGCGCGCGCGCGGTCGATCTGACCCCTGTGATCGGGCCGGGCACCGAATGGGGCAAGGCCCTTTCTCCGGCTGCGGTGGATGCGTTCGTCTATGATGGCAAGAACTATGGCATTCCGCTTTACCTGGATGCGAAGTTCATGGGTTTCAGTAAGCCCGCCTTTGAAAAAGCGGGGATCGAGGTTCCTACGGATCTCGACGCACTTCTGGTCGCCTGCGATCAGCTGCGCGCGGCGGGCTACACCCCCATTGCCATCGGCAACAAAGAGCCCTGGGTGGGGGTTCACTATATTGGCCAGCTTCTGGCGTATAACGTGCCCCGCAATGTGCTTGAAGCCGATTTCGAGCCCGCGACGGCCACCTATGACGACCCCGGCTATGTGGCTGCGCTGGAGCAGTTCGGCCAGATTGCCGACCGCTGTACCGTGGGAAAGGCGATGAACGGCATTTCCTACCAGACCGCCATTCAGGAATTGAGCGATGGCAAGGCGGCGATGTACTATCAGGAAATCATCGAATTTGACAACGCCGCCAGTGCAACAACGACACTGAAGCCTGAAGAGTTCGGCTTTTTCCGGTTGCCTGCTCCTGCAGATGCCAAAGGCGATGCCGAAGCGCTGGAAGGTGCGCCCGAAGGCTACATGATCTCGTCTGCGTCAGAGAATGTGGCCCTTGCGCTTGATTTCATGCGCTTTGTGACTAAACCGGAAAACGGCAAGATCCTGTCGGCACCGCCCTATGGCCAGCCGAGTGCGGTCGTCGGCGGTGCGGATGCGGCGACGATGAACCCGTCTGTTGTTGGCGGGCTCGACGACATTGCGCAGGCGTCCTATCTGATCCAGTGGCTTGATACCGTGAACCATCCGCGCGTTGCGTCGGCTTGGTTGTCGGGCATTCAGGCCTATGTGGGCGGGGATATGAGCGCCGAAGCTGTTGTCGCCTCGGTTCGGGCGGCAGCGGAAGCGGCGAAGTGATGAAAGGGGCCGCTGGTACATCCACCGGCCCGGGGCGCGCTGACGGCGCGCCCCATCCGATCCGGCGCGGGCTTGGCGCGCTCTGGTCGCTGCGGTGGGTTGCTGTGGCACTTGGGATCGTGGGCTGGTTTGTCTATTTCCCGATCCTGAACAATTTTGTGGTCAGCACCACGCGACATGACATTTTCACCGGAGAAGTGGCGCAGATCGGCCTGGACAACTACCGCCGTCTGATTGCCGATCCGGTGATCGCAACGGCACTTTGGAACAACACGGCCTATGCGCTGCTGTCGATCCTGTTTCAAGTTTTCGGGGCTTTCTGGCTGGCAGCGATTGTCGAAGGTCTGCGGTCAGACCGCTGGCGTTCGATCTGGCGTGCGGTCTACTTTATCCCCTCGGCCATTTCGACCACGGTCACCGGCCTTCTGTTCTATTTCATCTATCAACCTGGCATCGGCATTCTGGACGGTCTTTTGACCGAGCTGGGGCTGGAGCATCTTTCGCGGGTCTGGCTGGGTGAATCCTCGACGGCGATCTACGCCATTATCGCGATGAGCCAATGGCAGGGATTTGGCTATTCGACCCTGCTCTTTTCGGTCGCCATTCAGAAGATCCCGCAAGAGCTTTACGATGCCGCGCGGATGGATGGCGCAGGGTCGCTACGGCAGGTCTGGTCGATCACCATGCCAATGACGCGCGAGATGACCGGGATGATGATCATCGTCACAGTGACGGGCGCGTTTCAGGTATTCAACGAGGTCATGGTGATGACAGCTGGCGGGCCCAATAATTCAAGTCAGGTGCTGGGTACCTGGCTGTTCGAGCAAGGCTTCAATCAGAACGACATGGGCTATGCCGCAGCGATCGGGTCGCTGATCTTTGGGGTGACCATGCTTTGTGGGGTGGCGCAGCTTTGGTATACCCGTCACCGGAGGGTGCTGGCATGACGGGGGGACACCGTTTCTGGCCTTCGGTCACAAAAGCGATGCTCTGGGCTTTTCTATGTGCCATGGGCCTGCTTGTGATTTACCCTCTGTTCTGGATGGGTCTGGGCGGCTTCAAGTCCAACAGCCAGATCTTCAGCGATCCGTTTGCGCTGCCCGAAAGCTGGTCATTTGCGAACTACCTGACGGCATGGCAGGCAACCCAGGGCTATATGGTGTCAAGCCTGCTGGTCACGCTGATCTCGACGCTGACAACGGTGACCATCAGCGCCTGGACCGCATTTGGCCTGACCCGGACCGAAATCCCCGGCAAACCGCTGGTGGTGGGCATTGTGCTGGGCGGCATGATGCTAAGCCCGACTGTGGCGCTGGTACCGCTGGTGCGCATGCTGCAGGACTATGGCATCTACGACACCCATGCCGCACTGATCCTGCTGTACACAGCGTTCCGGGTGCCGTTCACAACCTTTCTGATCCGCGCTTACATGCTGGATCTGCCGCGCGATCTGGATGAGGCGGCTATGATGGACGGGGCCTCGCCCGGACAGATCTTCCGCAAGGTGATCCTTCCCTTGTGCCAGCCGATTCTGATCTCCTGCGTCGTGCTGCACATTTTGTTTGCGTGGAACGAATACCTGTTTGCGATGATCTTCACCAACAGCCCCGGTGTGCAGACACTTCCCGTTGGCCTGACCTCGATGATGTCGAAACAGGGTACAAACTTCGCTGCCGTTTTTGCGGCGATGACGATCTCGGCCCTGCCGATCGTCATCATCTTCTTTCTGACCCAGCGGTATTTCATCCGCGGCCTGACTCAGGGAATCGGCAAATGACCAGCCTTGCACGCGTGACGCTTCACCCACTTTTTGCGCCCGCTTTGCTGGAAAGGCGCGCGGTATGACGGGCCCCCTGATGATCGCCGTGGGCGACAATTGTCTTGATGTCTATCTGACGCGCAATCAGCTTGCGGTTGGCGGCAATGCACTCAACGTTGCGGTGCAATGGCGCAATCTCGGGCTGCGCGTCCGTTATATGGGGGTTGTCGGTCCGGATGCCGAGGGCGACACCATTCTGGCCGCTATTGCAAAAGCCGGACTTGACCCGGCCGATTGCGAGCGCAGGCCCGGTCATTCGGCCGTGACCCTGTTGCAAGATCGGCTGGGCGACCGGCGATTTTTGCTGGAAGATCTTGGTGTCGGCCTGCACTACATGCCGGGTGTCGAAGGTCTAGCCGCTTTGGCGCAGGCGGATTGGGTGCATCTTGGCACCAATTCTTCGCCAACCTTACTGCGGTATCTGCTCGATGCGGGTCTGAATTTCAGCGTTGATTTGTCCACCGCCTATGCGACCCTGGATCTGGCGGGGGTGCCGTTGGTTTTCGCATCCGGACCTGAAGACAATGCGCAGCCCGTGTCTCCGCTGATAGATGGATTGCTGGCGCGGGGGGCACAGCGCGCCGTTGTCACCTGCGGACGGCGGGGTGCCTATTATCATGATGGTTTCAAGCTGCATCAGGGGGCGGCGCAGCCCATCACAGTGGTTGATACCTGTGGTGCGGGTGACAGCTTTATTGCGACTTTTCTTGCCGATCACATGATAGGGGGCCAGCCTGCCCCCGAGGCGCTGCGCCGTGCCACGATGGCTGCTGCGGTCACATGCATGCACGAAGGCGGGTTTCCTCAAGGGCTCGGACCAATCCCCGACTGGCTGCTACAGAAATATGCCGGGGTTATCGCCTCGGCGGAGGTGTGACATGACACGATTGACCATGCGTCCCGTGGCGATTGCCGCCGACAGTGACAGATCATACTGGTTGCAGGATGTTGATGCACGCGCCGCATCGGCGCCGTTGTCCGGCAGCTCCCAGTGTGATGTTGCGATCATTGGCGGCGGCTATTGCGGGCTGTGGACAGCTCTGCGACTGAAGGAGCAGGCACCTGAATTGCGGGTGACCATTCTGGAGGCCGACATCTGTGGCGGCGGCGCATCTGGGCGCAATGGCGGGCAAGTACACAGTTGGTTCGCCGAAATCGACCAGCTGACGCGGGTTGTCGGAGCCGAAGAGGCGCTGCGCCTGTGTCGTGCCACTGCGGATGCGATCGAAGAGCTGGCGGCCCTGCACTCGTCGGGGACCATCGAAATGGACCTGCGTCTGGATGGCTGGCTGTGGACAGCAAGCTCTGCCGCGCAGGAAGGTGCCTGGAACCCGGCTGTTGCAGCCACTGCCAAGCGTGGCGAAGCGCCCCTGCGTCCGCTTGATGCCGGCGCTATCAGGCGCCGCAGCGGCACTGACAGTTCATATGTGGGCGTCGAGGAGGTGCGGGCGGGCAGTGTCCATCCGGCCAAGCTTGCGCTTGGGTTGCGCGCTCTTGCGCAAAGTCGTGGTGTCGTGGTGCATGAGGCTACACCCGTGCACCATATCGAGGCGGGTAAACTGTGCCGCCTGATCACGCCTGATGGTACGTTGTCGGCAGGTAAAGTGGTTATCGCCACCAATGCCTGGGCTGCGTCCATCCCCGAGCTGCGGCGTTATATGTATGTTGTGGACAGCCAGATCATTGCGACCGCTCCGGTGCCGGAAAAGCTGGAGGCTTTGGGCTGGACCAGTGGCGCGTCGATCTGTGACGCACAGGCACATGTGCTGTATTGGCAGCGCACGCCGGGCGGGCGGGTAATTTTTGGACGTGGCAGTGGCAACGTGGCGTTCTCCGGTGCCTTCGGGCCTGATTTCAACCGCCGCACTGGCCAGACTCACGACAACCTGCGTGAGCTGCACCGGGTGTACCCGACGCTTCGCGACGTTGCGATCACACATGACTGGACCGGCCCCATAGATTGCATGGCCGAGCATCTGCCGGTCTTTGGCCACCTGTCCGGTCAGCCCGATATTCTGTTCGGCGTGGGTTTCAACGGAACCGGCATCGCCCAGACACCGGTGGCAGGGCGCATTCTTGCCAGCCTGGTCCTTGGGCATGATGACGAATGGTCACGCAGTGGACTGGTTGGCCTTGCGCGACGCACGGCGCTTCCGCCTGAACCGATCCGCTATCTGGGTGCCCGTGTGGTGCGCCACGCGATCCGTTTGCGGAACGATGCCGAGATTGAAAACCGCCGCCCCGCTACGTGGGTGCGGGTGCTCTCTTCGCTTGCGCCCGGCCACTGAGACGCGCTGCTGATCATAGGGAAATCAAATGGCAAATCTGACCCTGCGCGCTGTGCGCAAGAGTTATGGCACCATGCCTGTTTTGCATGGCATTGATCTTGATATAGCCGAAGGTGAGTTTGTGGCTTTTGTCGGGCCTTCGGGCTGCGGAAAATCCACATTGCTGCGCTGCATTGCCGGTCTGGAAGACATTTCTTCGGGCGAGTTGCGCATCGGGGATATCGTGATGAATCATGTGGCTCCGGCCGAACGTGGCATCGCGATGGTTTTTCAGTCTTATGCGCTGTATCCGCATATGACGGTGTTCGAGAACATGGCATTCGGGCTGCGGATCGCGGGCAGGCCCAAGGCAGAGATCACAGCCCGCGTGCATGCAGCTGCTGAAAAGCTGCAACTTGTGCCCTATCTGGACCGCCCCCCGCGGGCGCTCTCGGGCGGGCAACGTCAACGGGTTGCGATCGGCCGGGCCATCGTGCGTGATCCGCAGGTGTTCTTGTTTGATGAACCGCTGTCGAACCTGGATGCCGCCCTTCGGGCGGCGACGCGTGTCGAAATTGCGCGGTTAAAGAAGTCCATGCCCGGCACGACGATGATCTATGTCACTCATGATCAGGTTGAAGCAATGACATTGGCCGACCGTATCGTTGTGCTGCGTGGCGGTCATATCGAGCAGGTCGGCCGTCCCATCGAGCTTTACCGCAATCCCGCCAATCTGTTTGTTGCCGGGTTTATCGGATCACCCGCGATGAATGTTCTGCCCGCGCGCGTGGAGCACGCAGGCGAGAGGTCGGTCTTTCGTCTGGCAGATGAGGCATTGTTGCATCTGCCCTTGCAGATGTCGGAAAGCGAGGTCGGCCGCGCGGTTTATCTGGGTATCCGCCCGGAAGACCTTCGTCTCGCCGCAGAGGCAGACGAGCCGCTTTTACAGGGGCGGATCCTGTTGATCGAGCATTTGGGCGAAGTGCAGATCCTGCATGTCGATGTGGGTGCCGCGAAAGAGACGCCGCTGCTGGTCAAGGTTCCCGGGACCACGCAACTGGATGAGAACATGACTGTGGTGCTGGCCGCCGATCCGGACTCAGTTCGTCTTTTTGATGCAGAAGGCATAGCTATGCGGACCCTGCGGGCAGAGTCTGTCGGTTGCTAGACATCTATTGTGTAAGTGATCCGATTTGTGGGGGTGGCGAGCAGTGAACGTTGCAGGGGGCGCATGTCATCATCATACACGATCTTTTCCATGTCAAAGAGCGGCTCACCCAGATTGCAGTTGAGCACCTGACGGTCTGCCTGCCCTGCAAGACGAACATTTATGTGACGTCGCGAGTGCTTGACCTGAACACCGTACTTTTGACGAAGCAGGCCATAAAGCGAAACGTCGTCGTGCAGTTCTTCGGCCAGGCCTGGAAACCGGGCCAGCTCAAAGTAGGATTGATCAATACTCAACGGCCCTTTGCGGGTCCGGATCAGGCGGCGAACCTGTAGGACCAACGTCCCGCGTGCGAGTGCGAGCGCGTCGGCTGTCGGAATATCTGCCGCAATCGTGTCGATCGACAGCAACTGGTTATGGGGGTCTGCGCCCAGTGCAGTATAGGTCTCTGTAAAGCCGTTGAGCTTTACAAGGCTGGTCACAATCCGCTGGACCGAAACAAACGTGCCCTTCCCGGCGCGCTTTTCCAGCACGCCTTCGTCCTGCAATTCACTGATGGCTCGGCGTACCGTAATCCGGCTGACCGCATAAATGTCACACAGCTGGGTCTCGGTCGGCAAAAGGCCACCTTCGGCATATTTGCCCTCTCCGATCTCAGCCAGAAGGCGTTGCTTGATCTGGCTGTAGAGCGGAACTGAGTCAACGCGCGAGAGATTGTCGGCGGCCTCTGCCAGTCTGGCCGGCCCGGTGAAATCGGTCATATGAAAAGGCCTTTCATCAGGCTGCTGTCGGGGCTGCGAAATACCGAAAGATTTTGACACTTCTGGCAGGAAAAATCAATCCTATTGAAAAATATAGGAAAATTAGTGTTGACAGACTCAGGTATCACTGAGAACTTATGTATAACGTTATATAACATTATATCGGAGATAAGATGCTGACCGAGACGATCACCACCCAGATCACCAACGCCCTGAAGGCAGTCGCTGACTGCGGTACAGTCACGGATATTTTCTATGTCGCCTGTGGCGGCTCATATGCGCTGATGCTTCCCAACCAATATGCTGTCGAACGGGAATCCTCCTCGATTGCGGGGCAGGCCCTGAATGCTGCCGAGTTCAAGGCGCGCGCGCCAAAGCGGCTGGGGAAAGGATCGGTCGTGATCCTGTGCTCGCATTCCGGCACCACGCCTGAAACTGTCGAGGCGGCAAAAATCGCCCGCGCCGCGGGGGCGCTGACCATTTCACTGACCCATGTGCCGGGCAGCCCGCTGGATGAGGCGTCTGAGCACACCATCAATTATACGCACGCCCCAATGTCGATGAGTGCCGAGCATTCGCCTGCCGTACTGGCCCGCCTGACCTTTGGCATTCTCGCGGCGCGTGAAGGCAGCAAGCTGGTGGTCGACATTGATGCTGGGCTGGCCAAAATCGGTGGCATCGTTGACAAGGCCATCGCCGACCAGAAAGAAGCGATTGCTGCCTATGCCGAGGCGCACAAGCGCGAGCCGGTGATCTACACCATGGCATCGGGCGCGAACTATGGCCCGGCCTATTCTTATGCGATCTGTATCTATCAGGAGATGCAGTGGATCCACTCCGCCTGCATTCATGCCGGGGAATACTTCCACGGGCCTTTCGAGATCACCGATTTCGACGTTCCCTTTGTGCAGCTGGTCGGCGTCGGTGCTTCGCGCAGCGTGGATGAGCGCGCGCTGGCCTTTGCGCAGAAATACTCACAGCGCATGACGGTCCTCGACGCAAAGGCACTGGGTGTTGATGAGATGCCCGCCTCGGTCGCCGAGTATCTGCAGCCCCTCGTCTTCTCATCGGTGCTGCGGGCCTATGCCGACAAATTGGCGGATGCCAAAGGTCATCCGCTTTCGGTCCGTCGCTATATGTGGAAGATGGAATACTGAGCTTGCCCCGCTGGAGGGGGTAAGCCCCCTCCGGCAAACCCAACAGGAGGAAGAAAGATGAAAAGACTGTCCCGGACGGTTTCGGCCGTCACCCTCGCCCTGCTAAGCGCCGCCCCCGCCTTTGCGGATGTGGAGCTGAAGCTGTTTCATCGTTGGCCAAATGCGCCGTTCAAGCCGTATATCGACAGCGTGATCGCTGATTTCGAAGCGGCAAATCCGGGCATCACGGTTGTGACCGATCAGGTGCTCAACGATTCCTACAAAGACAAGATCCGCGTTGTTCTGGGGTCATCGAACCAGCCCGATATCTTCTTTTCCTGGAGCGGCGAGTGGGCCTTTAACATCGCGCGTGCCGGCCGGTCCATGGATCTGACGCCGGTTCTGGCGGCCAACCCCGACTGGGCCGGGAACATCATCGAGGCCCAGATCGAGCCCTTTACCATGGATGGCAAGGTCTATGGCCTGCCATGGCAGATGGACGGCAAGGCGATCTTTTACAACAAGGACAGCTGGGCGCAGGCCGGTATCACCGAAGAGCCAAAGACCTTTGGCGAATTGATGGCCGTCTGTGCAAAGCTGAAAGAGGCGGGCCAGCTGCCGCTGTTGTTCGGCTCGAAAGCGCCTTGGGCGATCAGCCATTACATCGGCACCTTCAACGAGCGGATCATCCCCGCCGAAGTGCTGGCCGCAGATTACAACCGTGCGACCGGCGAATTCACCCATCCCGGCTATGTGACAGCGCTTGAGAAGTTTCAGGAGCTTTCAACCTGCATGAACCCATCGCCGAATGGGATTGACCATGAGACGGAGCGGAATGGCTTTGTCGCAGGGCGGGGGGCGATGTCTTATCTGCAATATGCAGAAATGGGCTATCTGAAAGACGCCACTTTCCCCTTTGGCTTCTTCATCTTCCCGTCGATCGAAGATGGCGAAGGCCAGCCGGACACGCTGCAGGGCGCACCTCAGGGCTGGATGATTGCCGAAGGCTCGCCGCACAAGGAAGAAGCGGTCAAATTTCTGCAATTCCTGCTTTCACCCGAGATGGGCGCGCGGCTGACCACCGAGACCGGCATCATCAGCCCGATCAAGGGGGCGGTGACCGATCAGTCTGCAACGCCTGAACAGATCGTTGCTTTTGACCAGATCATGAATGCCGGCGACCCCTATATCTGGCTGGACACCGCGCTCGATGCGAATGTCGCAGATGCCTATATGAAGGGGGTTCAGCTGTTGCTTGACGGGCAGAAAACCCCGGCTGACGTGATGGCCGATGTGCAGGCCGCGGCAAAGCGTGTGCGCGACGGGCTCTGACCTTCGCGCAGCCGCACCTTGGCGCGCTCCCCGCTGAGGTGTGCCGGACGACAGGCAGCGGCCAAGGTGCCGCTGCCGGTTTCCGATCTCTGACGATCTATCCCTGACGACCCAGACCCCGTGACTTTTGCAAGGACAGACCGATGCCCGCCAGGCTTACCGACCTCTTGCTTTATACGGCACCATTCCTGATCGTGACGGCGGTTTTCGTGTTCTATCCGCTGGTCGCAAACATCTGGTACAGCTTTTACAGCTTTTCAGCCTTTGACCCGGTGATGCGGCCAGCAGGCTTGGGCAATTACCAGAGGCTTGTGACCGATCCGGCGATCGTGACCGCGCTTGTCAACGTCAGCCTGTATGCGGTGTTGTCGGTGATGTTTCAGGTCGGGCTGGGGCTGGTGCTGGCAGCCATCCTGAGCCAGGCATTTCTGGGGTTCTGGGCAAAGCTGTTCCGCACCCTGTTTTTCATTCCGGTGGTGATGTCGATCACGGTGATCGCCTTTGTCTTCACCTTCTTTTACGATCCGTTCAGTGGTTTGCTGAACATGGCGCTGCAAGCCGTGGGTCTGGGTCATTGGGCGCGGGCGTGGCTGGGCGAAAGCGCCACCGCAATCTATGCCGTTATCGCCGTCTCGCAATGGCAGAGTGTGGGGTATGTGATGATGCTGTTCATCGTCGCCATCCAGTCCATTCCCCGTGATCTGTATGAGGCGGCCGAACTCGACGGTGCGGGGGCGGTGGCGCAGTTCTTCCATATCACCGTGCCACAGGTGCGCGAGATGCTGATTGTGGCCACAGTCGTCACGGTCACCGGATCAATCACCGTGTTTTCCGAACCCTACATCATGACCGGCGGCGGGCCGGGCGATTCCTCGGCCACCCTTGCCACCTATATGTACCGCTCGGCGTTCTTTCGCGACGAGATGGGCTATGCCGCTGCCATTGCCGCACTGATCTTTGTGGCAACCATGGTGGTGTCGCTGCTGCAACTGCGTGTCTTCGGAAAGGCGAAATAAGATGACATCCACATTTGCCCGGCACCCCGGTCGTCTGCTGGTCATTCTGGTGCTGCTGCTGCATTCGGTGATTGTGATCTATCCCTTGTTCTGGATGATCACCAATTCGTTCAAAACCACGCAACAGATCTTCGAGGCATCCTGGACGATGCCGACGGTCTGGGTGGTCGAAAACTATGTAAAGGCATGGCAAGGCGGGATTTCTGCCTATTTCATGAACTCCGTCATCGTGACGGGCAGCACCATTGTTCTGACCCTCGCCCTGTCGTCGCTTGCCGCCTTTGGCATGACGCGGGCCGAAGCGGGCGGTGCGGGGCGCGCGGCAGGTCTGGTGCTGATGGCCTGCATTGGCGGGATGCTGGTGGCTCCCCAGGTCGCTCTGGTGCCGCTTTACAAGATGATGCAGGCGCTGCATTTGCACGATACACATTTGGCGCTGATCCTGATGTATACCGCCTATCGGCTGCCGATCACCGTGCTGCTGATCCGCGCGGTCTTTGTGACGGTGCCCCGCGATCTGGATGACAGCGCCCATATCGACGGCTGCACGTCGTTCCAGACACTGTGGCATGTCTACCTGCCGATGAGCCGCTCTATCCTGCTGACTGCCTCGGTGCTGACGGCCTATCACGCATGGAACGAGTTCCTGTTCGCGATCATCTTTATCGACAGTGACCGGCTGAAAACCGTGCCCGCCGGGCTGATGAACTTCCGCGATGCGTTGATGACAGATTGGGGTGTACTGGTGGCCGGGCTGGTCATTTCGGCCGCACCCATCGTGATCATGTTCATTCTGGCACAACGCTACTTCATGTCCGGCTTTGCCGCAGGGGCGGTGAAGGGATGACCAACCCCGGAGATCTGACTATGACCACCCCCGCGTATGGACTTGTGGGTATCGGCGACAATGTCGTGGACCATTATCTTGACCAGGGCGTTTATTATCCTGGTGGCAACGCGCTGAATGTGGCGGTTCTGGCCCGGCGTTTCGGGCTGCAGGACACCGCCTATATCGGGATCATCGGCAATGATGAGGAAGGCGCGCATGTTCATGCCAGCCTTCTGTCCGAGGGCCTTTCGGATGCCGGACTGCGGGTTGCCATGGGCGAAACCGGCAAGGCGAAAGTGACGCTGCAGGACGGAGACCGGGTCTTTCTGGGGTCGAACAAGGGCGGCTTGCGCAAGCGGCTGACGCTACGGCTGGATGAGGACGACCTGGAACTGATTGCGAGGCTGGGTCATGTCCATTCATCCTGCTTCAGCTATGTGGAGCACGAGTTGCCGCGCATCGCAAAGACCGCGCAGAGGCTGTCTTTTGATTTCTCTGCCCTGCGGGATGCAGCGTATTTCGCGCAGGTCTGTCCCTATGTCACGACGGCGTTCCTGTCCGGTTCCGATCTGGAGGAAGAGGCCGCCTTGGAGCTGATCCGACACATTCACGCGCTGGGGCCCGCTCAGGTCTGCGTGACACAAGGGGAGCGAGGCGCCTTGTTCAGTGATGGAACACATGTGGTCCGGCAAGGCATCATGCCGGCACAAGTGGTTGATACGATGGGGGCAGGGGACGCCTTTATCGCGGGCTGGCTGGCCGCGACGATCGGCGGGACCGATGCTTTTGCAGCCCTTCCCCTTGCCGCGTCAGCAGCAGCGCGCGCCTGTGGCTGGCCTGCTGCCTTTGGCTATCCGCATCCCGCATTTTGACCAGAAAGATCCCAAGGAACCCCCATGGCCAAGCTTGTTCTGTCCGATATCCGCAAATCCTATGGCACATTCGAGGTGCTCAAGGGCATTGACCTCCAGATCGACAGCGGAGAACTTGTGGTCTTTGTCGGCCCTTCGGGCTGCGGGAAATCCACGCTTTTGCGGATGATTGCAGGCTTAGAGGAAATCACCTCTGGCACGCTGGAGCTTGATGGCGTTGTGGTCAACAAAGTGTCGGCTTCAAAGCGCGGCATTGCGATGGTGTTTCAGTCCTATGCGCTTTACCCCCACATGACCGTACGCAAGAACATGGCGTTCGGCTTGAAAATGGCGCGTCTGCCAAAAGACGAGATTGCGCGTCGTGTCGACAAGGCCGCGCAGATGCTACAACTAGGGCCCTATCTGGACAGGTTGCCCAAAGAGCTGTCTGGCGGGCAGCGTCAGCGCGTGGCCATTGGTCGGGCCATCACGCGCGAGCCCCGGATTTTTCTGTTTGATGAGCCGCTCTCGAACCTCGATGCTGCGTTGCGGGTCGCAACGCGGGTCGAGATTGCCGGTCTGCATGAACGTCTGCCACAAGCCACGATGGTCTATGTGACCCACGATCAGGTCGAAGCGATGACACTTGCCGACCGTATCGTGGTGATGAATGCGGGGCGCGTCGAACAGGTTGGCACTCCGATGGATCTGTACCATCGCCCGGCCAATCTCTTTGTCGCTCAGTTCGTCGGATCACCGGCCATGAACATCGTGCGCGGGCGCATCGTGGACGGAAAGCCAGTATCGGACCCAGATGGGCCGCTTCATCTGGGGATGCGCCCGGAACATCTGGTGCTGGCCGATGCTCAACATCCGGCGGTGATCGAAGGCCGTGTCCTGTTGGTCGAGCATCTGGGCGAGGTAACACTTGTGCATGTAAAAACCGCGGCTGAGAAAGCGGTCATTGCCAAACTGGCGGGGGATTGCCCCGTCACGCGCGGCTCTGACATCAAGCTGGGAATCGCGGCTGAAGATGTTCATTGCTTCGATGCCGAAGGACAGCGATTGGGTTGAGCCGTCGCATGAGCGCAACCTGTATCCGACCTGAAAGGCCGCTCCCTGGGCAGCCTCTGGGCATAGCCACCACCGCGCTGTCGCATGTGATCGGGCGCTTGGAGGCCAGCCTTGGCGTGCGGCTGTTCAACCGAACGACCCGCAGCGTTGCGCTCACCGATGCCGGGCGTGAATTTGTTGCCCGTGTCGCACCTGCGTTGACAGAGATCCGCGCCGCGATGGAGACCGTGCGCTCTTGGCGCGAAACGCCGTCGGGAATGCTGCGGATCAACGTTTCGGTGCAGGCGGGGCGGGTGGTCGCGCCACTGGTGTTGTCATTTCTGCGCCACTATCCCGAGATGCAGGTTGACCTTGTGACCGAAGGCCGTCTTGTTGATATCGTCGCCGAGGGGTTCGATCTGGGCATCCGGCCCGCCAATCTGGTGCCGCGCGATATGGTCGCATTGCCGCTGGGTGGCCCCGCACGCCCAGCTGTGGTGGCCGCGGCATGGGCCATACCTGCCACCGACGGATGAACCCTCGCCCCGAGGGTCACCGTTCCGGCTCAGGACTGGTCTACCGGAATTGCCGACATAGTCAGGCTGGCCACCGCACATGACCCCGCAAGTCCTGTCGAGCTGTGCTCGGTCAGGTCACGTGTTCCCGATATCGGTCGCCAGTCTGTCGACAAACTTGCTTATCCGGAGTGATCGCACGGTAGCGGGGTTGAGCAGGGCCACGATGTCAGCGTCCGGAAGCGACCAATCGGGGAGCACCCGCACCAATTTACCCTCGGCCAGGTCGCCTGAAACGCTCCACTCGGATCGTTCGACGATGCCGAAACCATCCAATGCCCAGGCTCGCAGAACTTCCCCGTCGTTGCAGGCATAGACAGGCTGCACCCGCAAGCTTGTCTCGATGCCACCGGGTCCGGTCAGTGGCCAAAGCGTCGCGTCGGCCCGGTTCTCGCGAACCACGCCGACCCTATGGACTGACACGTCTTGCGGGCGTTGCGGAAGGCCACATTGTCTGGCGTAACTGACCGAAGCGACCAGGAATCGACGGTTCGACGCCAGTTTGCGCTGCGTGATCCTTAGATGTGGCAGTCGCCCGACATGAATGAGGACGTCCCAGAGCCCGCTATTGATTGTGTTTACAGGGTCTTCGCTGAGGCTGAGTGTTGGCCGCAGCTCCGGGTTCTCGTTTCCGAAGCGTGCCAGAACCGGAGCCACGCGCAGCCGCCCGAACCCGAAAGGCGCAATCACGTGCAGCGGCCCCTCGACCCGGCCAGCACGGGCAGACATCTCGTCCTTCAGACTTTCGACATTGTCCAGAATGCCTTTTGCGCGCTCGACGAAATAGGCCCCTTCTGCCGTCAGCCAAAGGTTGCCGCGACCGCGTTCGATAAGGCGCAAGCGCAGCCGGTCCTCCAGCAACGACAGTCGTTGCGACACAGCGGGCGGGGTCACATTCAGAGCCCGTGCCGCTGCCGCAAGGCTTGGTGCCGCAGAAAGAGCCGTGAGAAAACGCAAGTCGGATACATCAATCATTAAGGCGCAGCTTAATGTAAGCTTCAACTCATGTAAATATGCCATAAGGGACATCAATGTTAGATCGTCAGAGACAGCTTGAGGATCGACCGATGACAGACCCTGATCTATTGAGCCTGAAGGCTCTGCCGACACCCGCGCTTCTGCTCGACGAGTGGCGGATGATGCGCAACATCACGCGTTTGGCCGAGCGTGCCACTGGCCTGGGTGTTTCACTGCGGCCGCATCTGAAAACCGCGAAGTCGCTTGACGTTGCAAACCGTGTGACTGGCGGCGCGCCCGGTTCGATCACTGTCTCGACCTTGGCAGAGGCCGAAATCTTTCACAACGCGGGCCACTCCGACATCCTTTACGCAGTCGGGATCGCGCTGCAGAAGCTGGAACGCGTGCAAGCGCTGCGTGCTCAGGGCTGCGACCTGGTTGTGATCCTTGACAATCAGGCACAAGCGCAGGCCGTGGCACGGGCAAACGTGCCCGCATTGATCGAAATCGACAGCGATGGCCATCGCGGTGGCCTGCGACCGGATGACCCGGTTCTGATTCAAGTGGGGCGCATCTTGCATGACAGCGGATGTCTGCGCGGGGTTATGACCCATGCAGGCGAAAGCTATACTGTTCGCGGCGTCGAGGCGCATGCCGACTTTGCTGAACTGGAGCGTAAGGCAACCGTCTCTGCAGCAGAAGTGTTGCGTGGAGCGGGTCTGTCCTGCGCTGTCGTGAGCGTTGGTTCGACACCGACCGCCCACGCCGCACGTGATCTGACCGGCGTCACGGAACTGCGGGCCGGGGTCTACATGTTCTTTGACCTTGTGATGGCGGGGATCGACGTCTGCACCCCCGATGACATCGCGCTCAGCGTGCTGACGACCGTGATCGGACATCAGCCGGCCAAGGGGTGGACAATGATCGACGCGGGCTGGATGGCATTGTCACGGGACCGTGGAACAGCCTCGCAGGATGTGGATCAGGGTTATGGTTTGGTTTGCGACGAAAACGGCCTCGTTCTGAATGACCTGATCGTCAGTAGTGCCAATCAGGAACATGGAATCGTCTCCCTTCGCCCCGGCGCAGACAAGCCGATGCCGAACCTGCCCGTTGGAACCCGCTTGCGCATCCTGCCCAATCACGCGTGCGCGACTGCCGCACAGCATGACCGTTACAACGTGCTGCAGCAGGGCGGTGGCCCGATGAAAACCTGGGACCGTTTTGGTGGCTGGTGAGGAGACCGCGACGTGATCCTGATACACGAGGCGCAGTCCTCTGCCATTGTCACGCCCGAACTCGCCTTTGCAGGCTGTGCCCCGCAAAACCGCTTCACCATCAAGTCGGCCTCGAATATCGAACTGGCTGGTTTGAAAGTCGGTGCATATTTTCCTACCAATGATGCAAGGGGGCTGCCAAGACATGCCTCGACGATCTTGTTGATCGACCAGACCACCGGTCGTATTGGTGCTTTGATCGAGAGACCGGCATTCAATTGCTATCGCACGGCTGCGGCGGATGCAGGGGTCTTGGCCCTGTTTGGAACCGGCCATCAAGCGGCCTATGGGGCACGGGCTATCGCCCGCATACAGAACCTGTCCCGTTTACGGGTGGTCGGCAGAAACCCGTCACGTACAAACATCTTTGTCGAAGGCTTGCGGAATTCTGGCTTACCAGCAAAGTCTGCGCCGGCAGAAACCGCTGTCCGGGCTGCAGATATCATCATCTGCGCGACAACCTCGACCGCACCGCTCTTTGAGACCGAATGGGTCCGTCCGGGAACACATATTTCCTCAATGGGGTCGGACTCTCGGGGAAAGCAGAACTGCCCCGTGCCCTTTTTGCGCGCGCTTGTCTTTTCTGTGATCTGCCGGAGCAGTCGTTGCGCATCGGCGAATTTCAGCATGCCGATCCGGACGCCATTGGTGCGGTCCTGTCAGGCGATGCGCCAGGGCGACAGAATGAAAGCGAGATCACCATTATTCGACAGTTCGGGCATATCCATGCAAGACCTCTACATGGCGAAGGCCATCCTCGACCGGCATACAGTGTGTATTGACGCGAGACAGCCGTAGGCGGTTCTGGCTGAACCAGCGTCGCGACGGATGCAGGCCTCCCTGAACATCCGGCTCCGCTCTTTGAGGCGGGCGCTCGCGGGTTACGCAGCGCTTTTCCATTTTAGCGGGGATACGTAAACGATGGTGTCACCGACACTGACCATTACATCGCCGTCCTGAATGTTGATCTGGAGCTTCATCGTGCGGCTTGCCAATTTCGCCAGCTCACCCGTATCTTGCTCAGAGAAACCGATCACCTGAAGGTTTGCAAAACGCGTGGTGCTGGTCTTGATCTTGTCCCACCAAACTTCGGCTGTCCTGCCGCCATAAGGATAGACGATCACCTTGTCAGCCTTGCTGCACGATTGACGCATCACCTTTTCGCTGGGAAGCCCCAGGGTCACCCACACATCAAGTTCGCCGCTCAGGCTCTTTTGCCAGATGTCTGGTTCATCATCGGCTGAAAGACCCTTGGTCATCTCCAGATTTTCATGGGCGTTCAGTGCGAAGGCAATGATGCGTACCATCAACCGCTCGTCTGTCTCCGAGGGGTGCTTGGCAACGGTCAGTTTATGGGTTTCATAGTAGTGCCGATCCATGTCGGAGACCGAAAGCTCGACTTTGTATATGGTGGCATTCTGCGCCATGTTTTGTCCCAAAACTTGAAAGATTGGGATGCTTACCGGGTCTGGTGACTTTGTGAAAGAAGATAACGCCACGAACATCCGGCATGAACGGGAGTGGCGTCTGACAACGGGCTGGCTGGCGGGAATCCTGCGCTCTGCAACAGTTGGTTCGACTGTAATCGGCACAAGGAAGCTGCCATCTATTCCCTTGAAGTTCCCGAATTGTCGCAAGTGCAAATTGAATGTGTCCTGCCTGAACGCAATGTTGTCACCAAGATAATGAGTCCGCGCTTCATCAAAGTAGAAATGTCCTTTCTCGACTCAATCGGGGTGTGGCGGGGCAGGGTGGAGACATCACACATCGGAGGCCTGTCCCGCCACTTGCGCGGC
>NZ_QWEY01000017.1 GCF_003443995.1 Pseudotabrizicola alkalilacus | reverse complement strand
GCCGATTGAAAGACTGGCGCAGGGTCGCAACCCGTTACGACAGATGCGCAAAGACCTTCCTCTCCGCCGTCGCTCTCGCAGCCACCGTCATATTCTGGCTATGAGGATCAATGAGTCTGGACCCTAGGAAGCGCGATAGAATTCACAACAGCATACATATCGGCGCGGGGAATATTTATGTAGGACAGGTAGTGAAACTTTGGTTTTTCAATAATTATTGAACCCAAGGATAGCTCCACCCACCTGTAGTGTTCATTTCGAATTTCTAAGAGCCGATCACATGAGTACTCTATGGGTTGCTGATCGACTTTGCTATGGCAAACTTTGCAAAGCAGAATCAAGTTCTTCGCCGCAGCTTTGAGCGCCGAGGATACTGCATCATTTCCTCTAGGGCCAGCATTTGAGGCAGCAATAATGTGTGCATCGTCGCCAAGGCGCGCCTGCTCACCGAACTGGCCCTCAACAAACAGGCGCAGGCGGCAGATATTGCAACATCCCCCCGACATACCAATTAAGTGGCGTCGATCCGCCTCGGTCGGCTGTAATCTTTTTTCCTTAGCCTCAGTATTCATCTCACGGTTCCATCGAATCAAAGTTTTCAATCCATTAGAACAACGTGCAGCCAACGAAAGGACATCGTCAAATGATTTTGGATCAAAGCCGCAAATATTCAGCACGCAGCAACCAACACAGGCAATTTTTTATCTGGTACTACTCTTGCAGATGGAGCAACCGGCACTCACTCTTGTTTCCACAAGAATATACACACATATTTTCGTCCAACTCAAAGCACCCCAATCCTTACCAACCCCTTAACCCCAGACCCCTAACCCCTTGATTTCCCTCATCCCACCCCCTTGTAACACAGTCGGAACCCACCGCCTCCCTTGACTTCCCCCCACAGGTCTCGCCAACCTAGCCCCCCTCCCGCTTGATTCAGATCAACGCCCCCCCAACCAAAACGCCTTATTCCCCTAGCTGAGTCGTCTCTCACGCATGGGAAGGTCAGCCGCTTGGAACAACAGGATACCGCCCCCTCGGCCCCGTCCCTCCCCGAGACACCCGCGCCTGCCGACGCCACCGGTGTCGAGGCCGCGACAGGCCCGCGCCGGTTTCCGGCGGTGGATGAAAACCTGATCCGGCGGACGTTTGAAACCGGGCAGTATCCCTATGCGCGCCCGCTCGGCCGCGCCCATTACGAGGCGGAAAAGGCGCAGCTGCAGGCCGAACTCCTCAAGCTGCAGATCTGGGCGCAAGAGACCGGCCAGAAGTTTGTGATCCTGATGGAAGGCCGCGATGCTGCGGGCAAGGGCGGCACCATCAAGCGGTTTATGGAGCATCTCAATCCGCGCTATGCCCGTGTCGTCGCCCTCACCAAACCGTCAGACAGCGAAAAGGGCCAATGGTTCTTTCAGCGCTATATCCAGCATTTGCCGACCACCGGCGAAATCGTGTTCTTTGATCGCAGCTGGTATAACCGGGCCGGCGTCGAACGGGTCATGGGGTTTTGCTCGCCGTCCGAATATCTGGAGTTCATGCGGCAAGCCCCGGAGCTGGAGCGTATGTTGGTCCGATCCGGCATAAAGCTGTTCAAATACTGGTTTTCGGTCACCCAGGCCGAGCAACGCGCCAGGTTCACCGCGCGTGAGACTGATCCCCTCAAGATGTGGAAGCTGTCGCCGATCGACAAGGCATCGCTCGACCGCTGGGATGATTATACCGAAGCCAAGGAGGCGATGTTCTTTTACACCGACACCGCCGATGCGCCGTGGGTGATCGTCAAATCCAATGACAAAAAGCGCGCAAGGCTGAATTGCATGCGGCATTTCCTGTCGTCGGTGGACTATCCCGGCAAGAACCCTGACGTGGTGGGCACCTGCGATCCGCTGATCGTCGGGCGGACCGCACAGGTTCTGGGCGCGCAGCAGGGCATTCTGGAAACCGCCCTGCACCCCGCAACCCGCCGGTAGCCCATGTGCCCTCCGGCATCCTGTCGGGGGTGCGGTGTGACCAAAACCTTAACAATTCCTTAATTCAACAAGTGTAACCATTTGATTTCAATACAACTCTCACACTGTAACACAGTGGGAACCCACCCCCTCCCTTGACTTCCCCCCGCAGGTCTTGCCAACTCCGCCAGACCCCCAAGGAAGCTCAAGATGACCCTTTTCGATGCCGAGCTGGCAACCCGCCTGACCCGCTACGCCGCCCTCGACAGCCAGAGCGACGCCGCCTCCCCCACCGGCCCCTCCACGCAAATCCAGTGGCAGATCCTGCGGCTCCTGGCCGACGAGCTGACCCAGATCGGCGCGGCCGAGGTGCAGGTGACCGAGTATGGCACCGTCCTCGCCACCATCCCGGCAACGGCGGAAGGCCCCACCATCGGCTTCCTCGCCCACGTCGACACCGCCCCGCAGTTCAACGCGACCGGCGTGAAGCCCCGCACCATCGAACGCTACAACGGCGGCGACATCACCTTTCCCGACGCGCCCGGTCTGGTCCTGTCGCCCGCCGAGTTCCCCTACCTCGCCACCAAGCAGGGCCACACAATCATCACCGCCTCTGGCACCACCCTGCTGGGCGCCGATGACAAGGCCGGCGTCGCCATCATCATGACCGCCGCCCGCCACCTGCTGGAAAACCCCGGCATCCCGCACGGCCCCATCCGCATCGCCTTCACCCCCGACGAGGAAATCGGACGCGGCGTAGACAAACGCCTGCCGAAAGACCTCGCCGCCGACTTCGCCTATACCTTCGACGGCGGCGCGGTGGGGGAGGTCGAATACGAAAGCTTCTCCGCCGACGGCGCGGTGGTGACGGTCAAGGGAGTCTCGATCCACCCCGGATACGCGACAGGCCGGATGGTCAACGCCATTACCCTCGCCGCAAAGATCATCGCCGCCCTTCCGCACTCCACCATGACCCCGGAAACCACCGCGGGCCGCGACGGGTTCATCCACGCCACCGACATGACCGGCGGCGCGTCAGAGATGGTGATCCATTTCATCCTGCGCGACTTTGAACGCGACGGGCTGGCGCAAAAGGGTGAGATCCTGCGCCAGGTCTGCGCCGCGGTGCAGGCGACCGAACCCCGCGCGGAAATCACCTGCACCATCACGCCCCAATACCGCAACATGCGCTACTGGCTGGAGAATGACATGACCCCGGTCACCCTCGCCCGCGCCGCCTGTGCGCGGATCGGGGTGGAGCCAGTGTCGGTGCCCATTCGTGGCGGCACCGATGGGTCGCGGCTGACCGAAATGGGCGTGCCCTGCCCCAACCTGTTCACCGGGATGCAGAACATCCACGGCCCGCTGGAATGGGTGTCGGTGCAGGATATGGCAAAAGCGACGGAGCTGTGCCTTGCGCTGGTGCAGGAGGCTGCCGGAGCCAGCAAAGACCGCCCTCCGGCGGAATAGGCCCATGGCTCACCCGGTCTCTCCCTACCTCGTGCCCGGTTTCTACGACACCGCCCTCGCCAAGGGGCGGCATCGCGACATCGTGGGCGGACGGTGGGATGAAACCGGGCGCATCCAGATGCAGATCCTGCAAGACGCGGGGATGCTGCCGCAGCACCGCCTGCTGGATATCGGTGCAGGCTCTCTGCGGCTGGGGTGCAAGGCGGTGCCGTATCTGGAGCCCGGCCACTATTGGGCCACCGATGCCAGCCGCGCATTGATGCTGCGGGGCCGCGCGGTCGAGCTGGCCGAGCCAGACCGCCTGCCTGAACATCACCTGATCGAAGACAGCGCCTTCGCCCTGCCCGGCATACCCGCCACGATGGATTTCGCCATTGCCTTTGGCGTGTTCACGCACCTTCCCCTGACCACGCTGCAGGCGGCGCTGATACAGATGCGCCCGCGCCTGCCGCAGCTGCGACGGTTGCTCTTTACGGTCTTTCTGTCGCCCGACCCCGCCGCCGGGTCGCGCCGTCAACCAGATGGCGTGGTCACCCATACCGACCGGCCACCTTATCATTTCAGCGCGGTGGATGTGGTGCGGGCCTGCACCGTCAGCGGCTGGTGTGCCACCGCCGAGCAGATCATGCTGCCACGGGGTCAGGTTCTGATCGCCGCAACACCCGCCCCATGAAAGCCGCCGAATCACCGGCAAACCATGCCGCAAGCGCTATTTGCACAGGCGCGAAGATACTGGTGATCACAGCCCAGAATTCTGTGATCACACCCTTCAACGGTGTGATCACAAATGGCGGAATTTAGCTTGCTTTTGCGCTAACAGGCACGAAGCTGTTTGGTTACTGCCCGCATTCGTGGCATGACGCATCAAAATTCACGACCCAGAGGACGCTGCATATGAACATCCACGAATATCAGGCCAAGGCACTTCTGCGGGCCTACGGGGTTCCCGTTTCAGACGGGCGCGTGGTGCTGAAAGCCGAAGAGGCGAAAACCGCAGCCGGCGAGATGGACGGGCCGCTGTGGGTGGTCAAGGCACAAATCCACGCCGGTGGCCGTGGCAAAGGCTCGTTCATCGAGCCTGCAGCCGGTGAAAAGGGCGGCGTCCGCCTGGCGCGCTCGGTTGAAGAAGCCGCCGAATTCGCCCGCCAGATGCTGGGCCGCACCCTTGTGACCGTGCAAACCGGCGAAGAGGGCAAGCAGGTCAACCGGATCTACATCGAAGACGGTTCCGACATTGAACGCGAGCTGTATCTTGCCCTGCTGATCGACCGTCAGTCGAGCCGCATTTCCATCGTCTGCTCGACCGAAGGCGGGATGAGCATCGAAGACGTGGCGCATGACACGCCCGAAAAGATCCTGTCGTTCACCGTCGATCCGGCAGCCGGCTATTCCGACTACCACGGCCGCCGTGTGGCCTTTGCTCTGGGCCTGACCGGCAACCAGATCAAGCAGTGCGGCCAGATCGTGAAGAACCTGTACCGGCTGTTCGTCGAAAAAGACATGGACATGCTGGAGATCAACCCGCTGGTCGTCATGAAAGACGGCAACATGAAGCTTTTGGACGCCAAAATGGCGTTCGACGGAAACGCCATGTACCGCCACCCCGATATCGCCGCCCTGCGCGACGAGTCGGAAGAGGATCCGAAGGAACTGGCCGCGTCGAAGTTCGACCTGAACTACATCGCTCTGGATGGCGAAATCGGCTGCATGGTCAACGGCGCCGGCCTCGCCATGGCGACGATGGACATCATCAAGCTTTATGGTGCGGAACCCGCGAACTTCCTCGACGTTGGCGGCGGTGCCACCAAGGAAAAAGTAACCGAGGCGTTCAAGATCATCACCTCGGACCCGAACGTCAAAGGCATTCTGGTCAACATCTTCGGCGGCATCATGCGCTGTGACATCATCGCCGAGGGCGTGATTGCGGCAGTCAAGGAAGTCGGCCTGAAGGTGCCGCTGGTGGTCCGGTTGGAAGGGACCAACGTGGAACTGGGCAAGGACATCATCCGCAATTCCGGCCTGAACGTGATTGCCGCTGACAACCTGTCGGATGCGGCGGAGAAGATTGTCAAAGCGGTGAAAGGGTAAATCTCATGCGCATATCGCTCGTTTCCGGCCTTGCCGGCCTGACGTTTCTTGCAGCCTGTGGCGCTGCGGTTCTCACGCCGGACACTCACACCAACCACGCTCCGGTCTGTCAGGAACAGTCTGATTGGGCGCGGTCGGGCAAGGTTCCGACGGGCGGCATCGCCATCTCCTGTCCCGACCACGGGATCGGCGATTACAGATAACCCCACTGCAGCGCTGTCCGGCTGACAAGCCGTCTGCGGCGTTGACAGCTGCATACCCGCCATCAAAAGGAACCTGATTTGTCCCCTCGCATCACCCCCGTCCTGTTCGGCCTTGGTCTTGTGCTCGCCCCGGTTTCCGGTGCCGCACAGGATGCCGACCCGGTCGGGCAACTGGTCGAAGGCTATGTCGCCTGCCTGCTTGGCGAGGGCGATCCTGATATCGTCGACGCACTCTTTGCCGACAGCGGCTGGACGTCGGGTCCGGGCGAGGACGGGCTGATCAGCTTCGCGCCCGGCTCCGGCGAGGCAAGCTTTGCCTACATGGCCGATGACGGCAGCTTCTGCCATGTCGAAAGCATGGTGGTCGACAGCGCCACCGCGTCAGAGGTTCTGGCCACAACGCTGCAAAGCGCAGGGCAGACCGGGATCGAATACGAAAAAGACGACATGGGCTGCACGCTCCTGCGTCTCGCCAATGGCCGCGGCATCACCATCACCTCGGGCGGCAACGACCCGAACTGCGGATCGGACACCGACAGCGGTGTCCGGTTTGCAACCGAATAACTCATCATGGGGCCGGGTATTCTGGCCCTGACATTACGTCGCTAACCGAAGGAACGCCTACGATGGCCGTACTCGTCAACGAAAACACCCGCGTGATCTGCCAGGGCTTTACAGGCAGTCAGGGCACGTTCCATTCGGAACAGGCCATCGCTTATGGCACCAAGATGGTCGGCGGTGTGACCCCCGGCAAAGGTGGCTCAAGCCATCTTAACCTGCCGGTATTCAATTCGGTGCATGAAGCAAAGGCCATGACCCAAGCCAATGCCTCTGTCATCTATGTGCCGCCACCCTTTGCCGCCGACTCGATCCTTGAGGCGATTGATGCCGAGATGGAGCTGATCGTCTGCATCACCGAGGGCATTCCGGTGCTGGACATGATGCGCGTGAAGCGCGCGCTGCAAGGGTCGAAATCCCGCCTGATCGGGCCGAACTGCCCCGGCGTCATCACGCCTGACGCCTGCAAGATCGGCATCATGCCGGGCCACATCCACCGTCGCGGTTCTGTCGGTGTGGTGTCGCGCTCGGGCACGCTGACTTATGAGGCTGTGAAGCAGACCACCGATCTGGGCCTCGGCCAGTCCACCGCTGTCGGCATCGGCGGCGACCCGATCAAGGGCACCGAACACCTTGACGTGCTGGAAATGTTCCTCGCCGACCCGGAAACCCAGTCGATCATCATGATCGGCGAAATCGGCGGCTCGGCCGAAGAAGAGGCCGCACAATTCCTGGCCGATGAAAAGAAACGCGGCCGCTGGAAGCCGACCGCTGGTTTCATCGCCGGCCGCACCGCCCCTCCGGGCCGTCGCATGGGCCATGCCGGTGCCATCGTTGCCGGTGGCAAGGGCGACGCGGAAAGCAAGATCGAGGCCATGCGCAGCGCGGGCATCATCGTGGCCGACAGCCCGGCCACGCTGGGCGAAGCCGTGATGAAAGCCCTTGGCAAGTAAAAGATCCGGGGCTGCGGTTTGTCCGCAGCCCTGCCCTCAGGTTCAAAAAACCGATACGGTCCCAACCCAGATAAGGTTACTCCATGACCGAGCAATCCCCCAACAGCCAATTCCGCGCAGGCTCGTTCCTTGACGGGGCCAATGCCGATTACATTGATCAGTTGCAGGCCCGCCATGCCGCTGATCCCGCGTCGGTCGATGCGCAATGGGCCGCGTTTTTCCGCGACCTTGGCGAAAGTGACTCCGATGCCAAGGCAGCCGCTGCCGGGCCAAGCTGGGCCCGCGCCGACTGGCCGCCGATGCCATCGGATGACCTGACCGGTGCTTTGACCGGCGAATGGCCGGTGGCTGCCCCCGCGAAAGAAGGCCGCGCCGCCGCCACCAAAATCGCAGCCAAAGCCGCCGAAAAAGGCGTGTCGCTGTCGGATACCGAAGTGCAGCGCGCCGTGCTCGACTCTATCCGCGCCCTGATGATCATCCGCGCCTACCGGATCCGCGGCCACCTGATTGCCGATGTCGATCCGCTGAACATGCGCGACCAGACCCCGCACCCGGAACTGGACCCGCGCTCTTACGGCTTCACCGAAGCCGACATGGACCGCCCGATTTTCATCGACAACGTGCTGGGCCTTCAGGTCGCGTCGATGCGCCAGATCATGGATATCGTCAAACGCACCTATTGCGGCACCTTCGCGCTGCAATACATGCACATTTCCGACCCGGAACAGGCGAGCTGGCTGAAAGAGCGGATCGAAGGCTACGGCAAAGAGATCCAGTTCACCCGCGAAGGCCGCCGCGCCATCCTGAACAAGCTGGTCGAGGCCGAAGGCTTTGAAAAGTTCCTCCATGTCAAATACATGGGTACCAAGCGGTTCGGCCTTGATGGCGGCGAAGCGCTGATCCCCGCGATGGAGGCAATCATCAAGCGCGGCGGTCAGCTGGGCCTGAAAGAGGTCGTGATCGGCATGCCGCACCGGGGCCGCCTGTCGGTTCTGGCCAATGTGATGAGCAAGCCCTACCGCGCCATTTTCCACGAATTCCAGGGCGGATCGTACAAGCCCGAAGACGTGGATGGTTCCGGCGATGTGAAATATCACCTCGGCGCGTCGTCGGACCGTGAGTTTGACGGCAACAAGGTTCACCTGTCGCTGACCGCCAACCCGTCGCACCTTGAGGCGGTGAACCCGGTCGTGCTGGGCAAGGTCCGCGCTAAGCAGGATCAGTTCAACGACACCGACCGCACGATGGTACTGCCGATCCTGCTGCACGGGGATGCGGCCTTTGCCGGTCAGGGCGTCGTGGCCGAATGCTTTGGCCTGTCGGGGCTGAAAGGCCACCGCACCGGCGGCACTATTCATATCGTGGTGAACAACCAGATCGGTTTCACCACCGCGCCGGCCTTCAGCCGCTCGTCGCCCTATCCGACCGACATCGCCCTGATGGTCGAGGCGCCGATCTTCCACGTCAACGGCGACGATCCCGAAGCGGTGGTGCATGCCGCCAAGGTGGCGATCGAATTCCGCCAGAAGTTCCACAAGGATGTCGTGCTCGACATCTTCTGCTACCGCCGCTTTGGTCACAACGAAGGCGACGAGCCGATGTTCACCAACCCGGCGATGTATACCGCGATCAAGAAGCACAAGACCACCTTGCAGCTGTACACCGAGCGTCTGGTCAAGGATGGGCTGATCCCCGAAGGCGAGATCGAGGATATGAAAGCCGCGTTTCAGGCCCGCCTGAACGAAGAGTTCGACTCGGGCAAAAGCTTCAAACCCAACAAGGCCGACTGGCTGGATGGCCGCTGGTCCGGGTTTGAGCGTGAGCGGGATGAATATCAGGCCGGTGAGACCGCAATCAAACCGGAAACCATGGCCGAAATCGGTGCCGCACTCAGCCGCGCCCCGGAGAATTTCGACCTGCACAAGACCGTTGGCCGGTTGCTCGACAACAAGGCCAAGATGTTTGCCGACGGCAAAGGCTTTGACTGGGCCACCGCCGAGGCGCTGGCCTTTGGCAGCCTCGTGACCGAAGGTACCCCGGTGCGTCTGTCCGGTCAGGACTGTACGCGCGGCACCTTCAGCCACCGGCATTCCGGTCTGGTCGACCAGAGCTCGGAAGAACGCTACTACCCGCTCAACCACATCCGCGCCGGTCAGTCGCGGTATGAGGTGATCGACTCGATGCTGTCTGAATATGCGGTGCTGGGGTTCGAATATGGCTATTCTCTGTCAGAACCCAACGCGCTGACCCTGTGGGAAGCACAATTCGGCGATTTCGCCAATGGCGCGCAGATCATGTTTGACCAGTTCATCAACTCGGGCGAATCCAAATGGTTGCGGATGTCGGGCCTCGTCTGCCTGCTGCCGCATGGCTATGAGGGTCAGGGGCCGGAGCATTCCTCGGCCCGGCCGGAGCGGTTCCTGCAGATGTCGGCAAATGACAACTGGATCGTGGCAAACGTCTCGACCCCGGCGAACTATTTCCACATCCTGCGCCGCCAGATCCACCGCAGTTTCCGCAAACCGCTGATCCTGATGACGCCGAAATCGCTGCTGCGTCACCCGATGGCCGTGTCGGATGCCGCCGATTTCACCACCGGGTCTTATTTCCACCGCGTGCTGTGGGATGATGCGCAAAAAGGCCATTCCGAGCTGGAGCTGAAACCCGATGCCGCGATCAAGCGCGTCGTGATCTGCTCTGGCAAGGTCTACTACGACCTGCTGGCCGAACGCGACAAACGCGGCGCGGATGATGTCTACCTGCTCCGGCTGGAACAGTTCTACCCCTTCCCGGTTCAGTCGATGTCCAAGGAGCTGGAACGGTTCAAGGGGGCCGAGATCATCTGGTGCCAGGAAGAACCCAAGAACCAGGGCTACTGGAGCTTTGTCGAACCCAATATCGAATGGGTGCTGACCAAGATCGGGGCCACCCAGTCCCGCGCTCGCTATGTCGGTCGCTCGGCCTCGGCCTCGCCCGCCACGGGTCTGGCCAGCCGGCACAAGATGGAACAGGATGCGCTGGTATCCGAAGCCCTGACACTCTGACCGCGACACTCTGACCGCCGCGGGGCCGCCGCCCGGCCCCGCCCGCCCCTGTCAAGAACGCCCGAAGTGGCGTGGAGGAAGACGAAGATGACTGACGTAATGGTTCCCGCCCTTGGTGAATCGGTCTCTGAGGCCACCGTTTCGACCTGGTTCAAAAAGGTCGGCGACGTGGTCAAGCAGGACGAGATGCTGTGCGAACTTGAAACCGACAAGGTGTCGGTCGAGGTTCCGGCCCCGGCCTCTGGTGTGCTGGCCGAAATCCTGGCGCCCGAAGGCGCGACCGTGGCCGCCAACGCCCGGCTTGGCATCATTTCCGAAGGCGCTGCCGCACCCGCCGCCAAGGACGAGCCGAAAGCCAAAGACGCCGAGGCGGTGAATTCGCCCGGTGCAGGGCCGGAAACCCTGACCGAGCGCAAGGACGTCGAAGACGCGCCATCCGCCAAGAAGGCCATGGCCGAAGCCGGCGTTACCCGCGATCAGGTGCAGGGCTCTGGCCGTGACGGCCGCGTGATGAAGGAAGACGTGGCCAAAGCGGCAAGTGCGCCCACAGCCTCGCCCGCCCCTGCCCCGGCCTCGGTCCCGCGCGGCCCGGTCAACACCGACGACGCCAGCCGCGAAGAACGGGTCAAGATGACCCGGCTGCGCGCCACCATCGCCCGCCGCCTGAAAGACGCGCAGAACACCGCCGCCATGCTGACCACCTATAACGAGGTGGACATGTCGGGCATCATGTCGCTGCGCAACGAATACAAGGACGCGTTCGAGAAGAAACACGGCGTCAAGCTGGGCTTCATGTCGTTCTTTGTCAAAGCCTGCACCCATGCGCTGAAAGAAGTGCCCGAGGTGAACGCCGAAATCGACGGCGGCGACGTGATCTACAAACATTACGTCCACATGGGCGTGGCGGTCGGCACCCCCAATGGTCTGGTGGTTCCGGTCGTGCGCGACGCGGATCAGATGGGCTTTGCCCAGATCGAGAAGAAGATCGCCGAACTTGGCCTGCGCGCCCGCGACGGCAAGCTGTCGATGGCGGAAATGCAAGGCGGCTCGTTCACCATCTCCAACGGTGGCGTCTACGGCTCGCTGATGTCTTCGCCGATCCTGAACCCGCCGCAATCGGGCATCCTTGGCATGCACAAGATTCAGGAGCGTCCGGTCGTTGTGAATGGTCAGATTGTCATCCGCCCGATGATGTATCTGGCGCTGTCCTACGACCACCGCATCGTCGACGGCAAAGGCGCCGTGACCTTCCTCGTGCGCGTCAAAGAGGCGCTGGAAGACCCGCGCCGGTTGCTGATGGATCTGTGAGCAATGGCGCTGGTCGCTTCTACAGATTTCGATACCCTTCCGCTTGAGCCAACAAAGCGTTGGTTGTCTCTGTATGACTTTGTCGAAAAGCGACTGAATGAAACAACTGATCCCCGTGAGGGGATCAGTGATTCCGATATGATTGAGTACTGCACTATCTTGGTCAGTGCGGCGGAAGCACTTGATCTGGGAGAAAAGTTTGAGAGCTTTTCAATTGCGAATGTCCGTGACGACTTTCCATTGGTTCGCGCCCAGTTTATTTCGTTGGCTACAAAGTTGAGTATGAAAAACTCCACCGCGAATGCAGCTTATTCAGTCTCAATTCCACGCGCTTCGAAGGTAAAGCTATTCGCTCAGATCGAGCGCCTTCGGGAATTGGTAAAGAGCGCTGACTTTTCTCCGGCGCAAAAGAAAAAACTATATGCAAAGCTTGATGAGCTTCATGGAATCGTCGTAGCTCCTCGGACGGATTACGCAAAATTGATGGCAGTTGTAGCTTACATCGCCGCAGGTCTTGGAGGGACAACTGCATTCCTAGCAGATGCACCGGAGGCGCTGGCCACGATCACTGCTTTTGTCGGTGAAGCAAAAGAGCAGGAAGAGGAAGAACAGCGCTTGCTTCAAGCTGACAAAGAGCCGCTAAAGATCCAAGACCTGCGCAACAGCGATGATCTTGGTAATGAAATCCCTTTTTAAGGCGGCTCCATGACCCCCGAACTCACCGCCCTAGCTCTCGCGGGCCTGCTGCAAGCCGTCCAGTTCCTCCTCTTCGCCATCCCCGCGAATATGGAACTCGGCACCGGCTACACCTCCTCCGCCCGTGACAAACCGCCGTCGCGCCAGCTGTCGATCCGCACCGCCCGGCTGCAACGTGCGCTCAACAACCATTTCGAGGCGCTGATCCTGTTCACCCTCGCCGTGGTCGTCGTCACCCTCGGCCAGCAATCCACCCCGGTCACGCAGACCGCCGCCTGGGTCTATCTGGCCGCCCGCATTCTCTATATTCCCGCCTATGCCCTTGGCCTGCGCCCCTGGCGCTCGGTGGTCTGGGGCATCGGTTTCTTCGCAACCCTCACGATGATCGTGGCAGCCTTGCTCTGACCCTTTCATCTTGGCAACAATACTCTGGGGGTCCGGGGGCAAAGCCCCCGCCTTCCCGACCCGAACAAGGAGACGACCCATGGCAGACTTTGACGTGATCATCATCGGCGGCGGCCCCGGCGGCTATGTCTGCGCGATCCGCGCGGCCCAACTGGGGCTGAAGGTGGCCTGCGTCGAGGGGCGCGGCACCTTGGGCGGCACCTGCCTGAATGTGGGCTGCATCCCGTCCAAGGCGCTGCTGAACGCCACGCATCAACTGCACGAAGTCCATGAGAATTTTGAAAAAATGGGCCTGATGGGCGCAAATCCCACCGTCGATTGGGCCAAGATGCTGGCCTATAAGGATGATGTGATTGCCGGCAACACCAAGGGCATCGAATTCCTGTTCAAAAAGAACAAGGTCACCTGGCTGAAAGGCTGGGCCACGATTCCGGCAGCCGGTCAGGTCAAGGTCGGCGATGACGTGCATAATGCCAAGAACATCGTGATCGCCACCGGGTCCGAGCCGTCTTCGCTCCCCGGCGTCACTGTGGATGAAAAGGTGATCGTGACCTCGACCGGCGCCTTGGCGCTGCCCAAGGTGCCGAAGTCGATGGTGGTGATTGGCGCGGGCGTGATCGGGCTGGAGATGGGGTCTGTCTATGCCCGGCTTGGCGCGCAGGTGACCGTGGTGGAATATCTCGACGCCATCACCCCCGGCATGGATGCCGAGGTGGCAAAGGCGTTCCAGAAGATCCTCGCCAAGCAAGGCATGAAATTCGTGCTGGGCGCAGCCGTGCAAGGGGCCGAGCTGACCGAAGCCGGGGCCAAGGTCAGCTACAAGCTGCGCAAGGACGACTCCGCCCATGAGATCGGGGCAGATGTTGTTCTGGTCGCCACCGGGCGCAAACCCTATGTCACCGGCCTGGGGCTGGAGGCTTTGGGGGTCGAGATGCTGCCGCGCGGGCAGATCAAGACCGACGATCATTTCGCCACCAGCGTCAAAGGGCTGTATGCGATCGGCGATGCCATTGTCGGGCCGATGCTGGCGCACAAGGCCGAAGACGAGGGCATGGCGATGGCCGAAATTCTGGCCGGAAAGCACGGCCATGTGAATTACGGCGTCATTCCGGGCGTGGTCTATACTACGCCGGAAGTGGCTTCGGTCGGCGCGACCGAAGAGCAGCTGAAAGAGCAGGGCCGGGCCTACAAGGTCGGCAAGTTCAGCTTCATGGGCAATGCCCGCGCCAAGGCGGTGTTTCAGGCCGACGGCTTCGTCAAACTGATTGCCGACAAGGAAACTGACCGGATTCTGGGCTGCCATATCATCGGCCCCGCTGCCGGGGATCTGATCCACGAAGTTTGCGTGGCGATGGAATTCGGGGCTTCGGCGCAGGATCTGGCGCTGACCTGTCATGCCCACCCGACCTATTCGGAAGCCGTGCGTGAAGCCGCCCTTGCCTGCGGCGATGGCGCAATCCACGCCTGAGATTTTGGCCGGGGGGCGTTCTGCCCCCCGGTCGTTCCTCAGGGGGTCACTTTCTCAGGCTTCAGCGCAGCCTCTTCCGGCAGTTTCACGCCGGAAAACAGCGGGTAGCCCGCCGCCATAAAACCCGCAGTATCCTCATAGTCAAACAGCGCGTTAAACGCCTCCAGCCCGAATTCTTCGAGCGTCATATCGGCATACAGCTCGGTGATTTCAGCGTATTTCTTATCCAGCACCTTTGATTTCGGGTCCAGACCGCTGATCAGCACCACCCCGGTCGGCGCGGCATCCAGCACGATGATCCGCAGATCTGGGCGGTATTCCATCAGGATCGGGATCAACTTCCACACATCGCCGGTCCAGGCCTGTTTCGGGATGGCTGACAGATCACGGGTGGTCATCTCATGGCTGAACGGACAGCAATCGTGCAGGGCGATCACCCCCTTGGGATCGCTGGCTTTTTCGGTGGCCATGAAATCGCGCAGCAGAAATTCGAACAGGTGCATCCCGTCGAGAAAGCTGAACGACAGCTTGACCTTCATCGCCTTGAGAAACTCACTGGCAAAGAAATCGTCGCTGGTTTGCTGAAACACATGCAGGGCGGGCTTGGAGCCAATGATATTGGCTTCGGCACGAAAGAACGGGTCCACCGCGATGGTCTTGCCCCGCGCATTGGCGAAGATGCGGCCGGTGCGGCAACCGACCTCGATATACCAGTCAAACAGCACCTCGCGGTGCAGCCCCGCCATGAAACTGGTGTATTTCACCCCATTGGCCTGTTTGAACATGTCCCTATCCCTTTCGCCGCGCTTCGCGCTGTGTTTTCAACCATCCGGCCCTTTGGCCCGTATTCATCAGCTGCTCCCCCGGCGAAAGGCCCGCCGCCAGAGAGCGTTTTACCAACGCCGGGGACGGTGCCTGCCAGCCGCTGCCGGTGATCAGACCGAGGGCCACAAGGCTGTCGTGCAGGGCGTCGAAATTCAGTTCCGACAGGCCCAGATGCTCGCCCCGCTGCGGCGGCCACCACAGCGCCTGCACCGCATTGACGGCGGTGGTGGGCGTGCCCCGGCGGTCTGCCATCTGTGCCAGCATCACCTCGGGCAATGCCTCGCGCCGATGGATCACCGCCGACACCTGCCCCGGCTGCCGGATCAGCGCGAACAGGTGCAGCGCCGAGCCTTCGGCGAAGATCAGCTTGCCCGCCGCCTGAAAAGTCTGCACCTGATGCAGCACGTCATGCGCTTCGGGGCGGTAGATCTGGTAGCCCTCTGCCGCCAGCAGTGCCTCCAGATGATCCTCACAGGCGAACCTGCCCGCTTTCGGGCCAAGCCCGCTGCGGGAGACGTAGACCTTGCGATCCGGGTCGGGTTGGGCCACGGGCGGCCAGCGGCGGTCGATCCAGTCATAAAACTCCGGCAGGCCAGTGCCGCCGCAACATTCGCCAAAGCGCTCTTCGGCGGTGTGCAGGGTTTCAAACCGCACCGCGCCTTCGGTGATCATGACCGGGTTCGACAGCCCCAGAGCCCGCAGGATCGCAGGCACCACCGCATAGCCGGGGGTGCGGGCCAGGGGTTTGGCGGCATAGGTGATCACAGTCTCCGGCGGCAGCCCCTCCAACGCCCAGAGCCGCCCCAGCGCGTTGAGCAACACAAAGCCGAACTGCTTGTCCACCGACCCCGCAAACAGCGCCGGGCCGAACATCAGCGGTGCATCAGACGGCGCCCCGGCCTGCGCCGCCGGAACGGTCGTCCACGAGGCGGTGCGGATCGCGCAGTCGGGCAACAGCCCGCCATCTGCGCCGTAAACACCAAGGCTGGTGGTGCGACGGTCAACCCGGCTGCCGGACAGCAAAAAGGCGTTGTGATGTGCGGTCATGCGAGCCAACTGTTTCAATACGGGCGACAATAGCGCCAAAACCTTGCGGTTTCACAACTGGTTTCATCGTCATCCCGCCAGATGCCGCAGCCCCTGTGTCACATCTGTCCGCACTGCCAGCCGCAAACCCGGCTCATCGCCTGCTTTCAGGGCAGCGAGAATAAGGCGGTGATATTGCGGCGGCTCTTTCCGGCGCAACCGCGAATACAGGGCGCGCATCGTCGGGCCCAGTTGCAGCCAGACCGTCTCGCAGATCGCCAGCATCGCCGGGGCCTGCGCCCGCAGATAAAGCGTGCGATGAAATTCCAGATTGGTGCGCACATAGGCCACTGCATCCTGCCGCTGCACCGCCTCGGCGTTCAGCGCGTTGATGGCGGCCAGACGGTCGATCAGGGCGAAATGGGCACGCGGCAGGGCGCGTGCGGCCATCTCGGGTTCCAGCAGGGCGCGGATCGCGGCCAGCTCCTCGATCCGCTCCGGCGTCAGCTCGGGCGTCGACACGCGGCCCGAGCTGGAAATGGTCAGCGCGCCCTCGGCCACCAGACGACGGATCGCCTCGCGCGCGGGGGTCATCGACACGCCATAGTCTTTGGCAAGACCGCGCAGGGTCATCGGCTGGCCGGGCGGCACCTCGCCATGCATCACCTGCTGACGCAGGCTGCGATACAGGCGCTCATGGGCGGCGGCGTTGGGATCGGTCAGGCGGGGTGTGATCGGCATGATTGCCAGCCAAGCACCGCTTTTGCGCCGGGGTCAATCCTCGGCGTGGCTCTGCGGACCAAAGACGTAACCATGCAGCGCCTGCCCCTCGGTGTGCAGCCAGCTGCGCTGCACCTGCCAGCGCGGGAACAGCTGCTCAACCACTGCCCAGAACGCCGGGGAGTGGTTCATCTGCGCCAGATGCGCCACCTCGTGGGCGGCGACGTAGTCCAGCACCGGAACCGGTGCCATGATCAGCCGCCACGAAAACATCAGCGCGCCGTCATGCGCGCAAGACCCCCAACGGGACCGGGTATCGCGCAGCGTCAGCCGGGTGTAGGGGCGGCCCAGACGGGCGGCATGACGGTCACAGGCGGCGGCCAGACGGTCACGCGCCAGCACCTTGAGAAAGGCGCCGGCCCGAACCCCGGCCTGTGCCGGATCGCCCGGAATGAAAAGCGAATCACCCTCCAGCCGGACCGAGCGGCCAGCCCCCGCGACCAGCCGCCGCATCTGGCCCTCGACCGGGATCACATCGCCCAAGGCCACCAGTCGCCGACCCGGCATCTGCGCCAGCGTCTGCCGGATCCAGCCCTCTTGCTCGGCCGCAAAGCGCAGCGCCTCTGACTCGCGGGCGCGCAATGGCATCGACAGGGTAACGCGACCGTCAAGCCGCGACACCCGCAGCGAAAACCGCCGCGTCCGGGCAGACCGGCGCAGGGTAATGTCGAGGGGAGGGAAACCGGGAAGCTGGGGCATGTGTCGCTCTTGCAAGGCCGGGACAGAATAGCCACCTTGACAATGGCCGCAATGGGGCCAAAAGCCTTTGACCTTGGCCATCCTTTGGCCAAAAGCCTTTGACAGACGCGGGCCCTTGTGGCAAGCGACGCCGTTACTGCAATTCCACAGCCTTAAGGGAACCACCATGCCCAAGGAAGAATGGGGTACAAAGCGTATTTGCCCGACCACCGGGAAACGCTTTTATGACCTGAACCGCTCCCCGATCGTCAGCCCCTACACGGGTGAGGTCGTGGATATCGAATCTGCCCGCCGCAAGATGGCGGCGTCGGTCATTGCCCGCGTCGTGCCTGAAAAGGACGAAGAGGTTCTGGTCGATGATCTGGAAGCCGATGACGATCTGCTGGAAACCGCAACCGATGATGCGGAACTGGACGATGATCTGCTCGAAGACGATGCAGATGACAATGTTTCGCTGGACGAACTGGCCGATGTGGCCGGGGATGACGACGAGACCTGAGATTTCGCATCGGCGTGGGACGGGACGCAAAAAACCACTTGCACCCCCCCACGCCCTCGCCTAAATACCGCCCATCGAAACGGAAACGTGACGATACCCGGTGGGGTCATAGCTCAGATGGGAGAGCGCTTGAATGGCATTCAAGAGGTCCGCGGTTCGATCCCGCGTGGCTCCACCAAACTTTTACTTTTCAAGGACTTAGTATAGCAGATTCGCAGGTGCGGCACCAACGGGTGACACACGATGCTAGTACATGCTTACCTCACACGCTCCCGGCACAGCATATTCTACTTCCGCTGGCCGCTTCGCTCGGCTGTTGCTAACGAGGGGCGACGGTGTATCCGGATCTCGTTGCAGACGCGATGCCCGAGGCGGGCCACGGTGATTGCCCGTGAACTCGCTGCCTTCGGCACATCGCTAGAGCGGACGGGAGAACTCAACACCATGCGGCATGATGAACTTCGGAAAGTCGTGCACGCGGCCTTTAAGGCCCAGCTTGCCAAGATGCTGGATGGCGTCGGCGCGGGTGGCCCGATGTCAGAACTGGCACTCGCCCCTCTCCAGACATCCCTGATGCTCGCAGAGGGCACGCCGGAGGATTTCCGCGCCATTGCACTAGCCGATGATCCGCAGCCCTTCCTGAGCCGTTTCTGTGCCTCCAGCGGCCTGCCCCAATCCGAGGCAGAGGAACGGCCCGAACGCCTGCTGCGGGAAATTCAGATGGCTTGGCGTGACATGCTCAGGGAGTTCGGGAAGCATCACGCCGCGCTCAACCACTACGACTTCAACAGCACCAATGTCCCCGCGCCGATCATGGAACCTGCACCAGCATCATCGGCACTTGAGGGCATCAGCTTGGCAGACGCGATAGCGGAGTACATCGCAGAGAACCGCCGTGCAAAGAGTTGGGAGTTCGGTACGTTCGGAAAGAAGCAGGCTGCGCTTGACGCACTGATAGAGTTGCTCGGCACCGACACCGAGATAGGGACCATCACCAAGCAACACGCAAGGGACGTGAAGCAGGTTGTGTCCAAGCTGCCGCCGAACAGGAACAAGCAACAGGCAACCCGCCACTTGACCATAAGGGAGGCCGCAGCACTTCCCGGTATCGCGCCGATGTCCACGGTCACCGTGAACAGCTATATCAGCATCTATCAGAGTTTCTTCGACTGGGCCGAGAAGAACGGACACACTGAGGCGAACCCCTTTGAGGGCATGCGGGTGTTGAGCAATCGGAAGGATAGCAGGGAACAGCGCCAAGCGTTCAAACCCGATGCACTGCAAGCTGTGTACACTGAATTGACACAGAACACCCGTGGACTTGTCAAGAAGGAGAGCCACAAGTGGGCCAGCTTGATAGGAATGTTCAGCGGCGCACGACTTAATGAGATATGCCAAATGGAAGCGGCAGACCTGCAACAGCAAGACGGCATATGGTACTTCAACCTGTTCGAGAGCGAAGACGATGTGGGCAACAAGAAGTTCAAGACTGCTGCTGCCCGCCGCAAGGTTCCCGTGCACAACCGCTTAATTGAACTCGGATTGCTCGACTATCACAGAGACATATGCAGCCGGACAACTAGCAGAATGTTCCCGGAGTATAACTTCGAGCCGAAGGCAGGTTATGGCCGCGCACTCGGCAGATGGTTTAATGACGTTCTGACACCTGCACTTGGCATCAAGTCCAAGGCGCATGTGTTCCACGGCCTACGGCACACAATGGTGACGCGACTTATACAAGCTGGAGTGGAAGACCCTGTTTGCCAGTCTATCGTAGGACATGAACGCAAGGGAGTAACACAAGGCACATACAATCGCGAGGGCTACACGCTCGTTCAGCTACATCAGGCCATCAACAAGTACCCCGTACCGACCGCTTGAGGCAGGACGTGCTATCATGGCACCAACGAGTTCCGCATTCAACTTCACGACGCTTTGCCGCGTCAGGTTCGGGACACCTGCCCGTGCAGTTGCTGCCCGCATCCGGGCTGCTAGTCCGCCACCGCTCCGGCGCATATCCTCAACAGCACCATACAGGCCGGAGGGTAGCGCAGCGAAGGCGAAGTGGACTTCTACCCCGAACCTGCTGCGTGGATCAGAAAGCGCATCGAGTTCATCCGCATCAAGATACACGAGGGCTGCCGGGCTGAGACCGAGCCAGATCATTAGGTTAGCGGCGGTATGCTCGACGGTGCCGACAGGGAACATCAGGCAGAATGCCCTCAGATCGTCGGCAGTCCAGCAGGGGAGAGGCTGAGCGGTCCTCTGCAAGGTTTCACGAGCAACGGGCAGGCTAAAGGCTAGCGACGCTGTACGGCCCGCGTTTCGCGCAACCAGCCGCAGAACCTGGAGCCGCCGGTTTTGCACAAAGCCGCTCGCCGTGCCTCTGCCGCAGATGAAGTCAACATGCGTGACAGTGAGTTCATCCAAGTGCAACCAGCCCGCGCTGCTGCTGATGTCGTCAGCTAGTCGTCTGCTATGTGCTGACATCGCGAACTGCCGCCCCACCTGTTGCAGGGCTTTCCATTGCAGCACGGCATGGCTGAGCGTTCCGGGTGTGCGCTGTAGGATACGCCGCACCTGATGTTCGGTGACACCCGACCGAAGCATAGCGGACCGATACAGGCGGAAGAAGCCGGGTTGGTGCTGATCAGGTGCAAGGCGTACTGAATAGCCGCCGCGTTGAAAGCAAAGATGCTTCACTCCGTCGCGTCCAGTGTGTTGTTTGACATAGGGAAGTCCAACGCCGCAGCATACAAATGCCGACATATTAACTCTGATCCTGTACATGATTGAACTATGCTGGCGCAGTCAACTAACAGCCCTAATGGATTGATAGCTAACTGCGCCGCACAGTCAGTCGCCGCCTTGTGGTAGTGTCAAGCCGCCACGCAGGTCCGCCGTCCGGTGATAGTGTCAAGCCGCCAACCGGATGCAGCCCTTCTGGCACGAGAATTACCAGTTTGCAAGATAATTAATATCAGGATTAACAAATAATTACTAAGCACAACTGATATACGCGCCAAGTAGGCACCCCAACTATATCAAGTCAACAGCTATGCACCGCTACCAACTCCATATACACTTCCATGCCAAGTTGATGTCCAAGCATCATACCGATATGGATACAATGCGTTATACCAATGTTTACACACGTAGCTTTACCGATTGCTATGTAGGTAGCTATACAAGTTGCTATATCGATAGCTACACCTACTATACAAATAACTTGGAACATGCACCAAGGCATCAACTTGCTAATTAATCCGGCCTTACCTCTTGCATGCAGTCATTATTGATGCAGCATCGCACCAGTTATATGATCCGGTATATTTCATGTATAGAAGTTGACACATTACAGCTTACTTCCGGATAACTTAGCGGAGCATAATCAATAGGATACTATAGTGTAACTAATTGATATATATTGATAATATTCAGCATATATCCTGCACTCCCATACTCCCTGCTATGTTAACTCCTATGTAATTCAGGTCTCTACATCGGCTTGTACAATGTATAATCCGGTACTTCATTAAGTCTTCTATAAGGTTATATACCAGGTATTACACTAAGTCTTATACTAGGTCATATACTAGGTATTATATATGGATATGCTTGAGTTGGAACAGATACCGGCGCGGTAACAATTATCACGCCGGTTGTCTGTCTTACCCATGCCGGTAGTATCTAAGCCGGGATAAACCGGGGATAATCTTGTTTGAAACAGATACTGAACCGAGTTTGTTAGTCTTAGGACGCAGGGTCAGGAATACTCCGCCAGGTCGAACCCGTGGCGATGCCAGGTTGAACCCGGGTGGATGGTCAGATGAAAGCCCATGGCAAGCCGGATGGAACCCGTGGCGAAAGCAGCGGACATGCCGCGCACCCATGGCGAAAGGGAATAGATGCCGCCCTCAGCACACACAGCCAGCGCCATGGCTCATAACCCGCGTGCACCCCGGATTTAGCCCCGCCTGATGCCCTCTGACACAATCCGGCTACCGTCGCCGCATATCTAGCCGGAGCCGCTGTCAGGGCCGCTGCACTGGCGCTGTGGCGAATGCGCCCGAATTGCCGGTCCGCGTCACCCGGCAGGCAAAACCCGATAAACCGAAGCGCGACCTATGCCGAGTTGACGGGCGATCTCAGTTGCCCCTACGCCTGCCTTGTGCAACTCCGCGACCTCTGCCTAGCATGTTGAGCATGTTGAGCATGTTGAGCATGTTGAGCATGTTGAGCATGTTGAGCATGTTGAGCATGTTGAGCATGTTGAGCATGTTGAGCATTAGCCTGCCTGTCGGCGTGCCTGTGTCGATGCCTAGCCCGATGATGCGCCTTTGCTGTGATGCCTTCCAGTTACACCGATAGCAAGCGGAGGCCCAACCAACGAAGGGGGTCGGTCATCATGTCACCGCCCCGCGCTTCGCCAGCCTTGCCAGCGTAGATCGGGAACAGCCGGTCGCAGCGATGATGCTGTTCCAGCTTTGCCCGCCCCTTAGCATAGCGACGATTGCGGAGTTCCGCTTCACATCTTCGGGCCGTCCGCGATAGACGCCCTCGGCCTTGGCCTTCACGATGCCCTGCGCCTGTCGCCTGCGCCTATCCACGTAGTCCTTTCGGGCAATCGCGGCCAGCATGTCCAGCATCATGCCGTTAATCGCGTCCAGCATCCTAGCCGTAAACTCGTCGGCCCCCGGCTGCATCAACTGGTGCGAGGTCGGCAAGTCAAGCGCAACGACGCGGACCCGCTTTGCTGCGATCTGCGCCTTGAGGCGTTCCCAATCGGCCCCGTTGAGGCGGCTCAGGCGGTCAACCTGTTCCACTAGTAGCACGTCACCGGGCAGGCAATCAGCGAGAAGGCGGAACAGTTCGGGCCGTTCCAGCTTGGCCCCACTCTCGTTCTCTGTGTATCGGGCTGCAATCGTCAGCCCCCGGTCGGAGGCAAAGCCGTCAAGATCAACAGCGGCACGGCTGGCATCCTGATCAGCAGTTGAGGCGCGAAGGTAGGCACGGATGAACATGGCGGAAACCCATCGGTTCGTTTTGGATGGTTCGCTTATGATCGGTTCGATATGGGTTGTCAATAGGAACTTATCAGACCGGCCTCTAGCTGGTCCTCTTGAGGCATACTCAAATGGCACCGCATCAATCCTGCCCATGGCGCTGGCGCTTGGCTGATGGTCTGCATGTCCGCGTTGCGCCATGTCCGCCCCTTGCAGACGCTACTGCACCTCAAGGCTTGATGCCCCTGCTCTTACTCCAGCGGCTATCGTCGCGCATGCTTTAGCCGTAGCTACAGGCACACTCGGCCAGCGCTACAGGGAGACCCGGCACGGGGGCATTGGCGCGCGGGAGTACACGTATATCCCCCTACACAAAAATCTGTCGGAAATTCCTGCCAGACCAGCGCGGGCTATTCAGTGTCTGCCAGTCTCGCTTCGATCACCTCAATGCGCTGCCGCAGATCAGCATTCTCTTGCATTATCATCTCATACCGCGATGCGACATCACGTAGGATTGCCAGCGAGACACCCTCCCCGGCAATAGGACTTCCATCAGTACGAGTGGCACTTCCGGCACTCACCTTCCTATCAAGTGAGGACGTGTATGCGGACAGGCGATCAATCGCCTCGGCATGAATGTTCAGACTAGTGACCTGTTCATTGTGAAGGCACAGCAGATAATCAATGCTGGCATTCACGGCGTCTTCAAAACGGGTAATCAGGCGACCATTGGTCTCAGAGCAGTAAGCAGACGCTAGGGTAGGTGATAGCAAAAGCCATATTGCCAGTGTGCAGCCGCTCCACTTCCGCATTCATCGCCCCAACCATTTTTCCAATCAGTCCAGCATAGGCTTAAGCGCGTGAGAGGCAACGGCAATCCAGTGCGAGTTAGGCGAATACAGTTGCACACTGAGACGGCAGGTGCGACACAAGAGGGCGACACAGGACTTCACACCACACTTGATTATCTTTGCGTATCAATGGCTTGAAAATGTGGTGGGGTGCCCGCGTGGCTCCACCAAATAAAACTTTGAATGACAACGAAAACCGCAGATCGCAAGATCGGCGGTTTCGTCGTTTTGCATCTGGGGTGATCGGGGCTTGACTGGAAAGCGGCGCGCGTGCCCCCTGCGGCAGATGTGCAGTTGGGCTGGCGGGGTTCCGGCAACAATGGGCTTGGCGATCCCGGGAGGACTCGAACCCCCGACCCGCTGCTTAGAAGGCAGCTGCTCTATCCGGCTGAGCTACGGGACCGACGCGCCCTTTTTGCGCCAAGCGGGCGCGTTAGACAAGGCTGCGTGTCATGAAAACCGAATTGGGATCGTCGGTATAGCCTTCGAACGGCGGGCAGTCAGTGAAGCCCGCATTTGAATACAGCGCGCGCGCGGGGACAAAGGTGGGCTGCACCCCGGTTTCCAGCGACAGGCGGGTAAATCCCTCAGCCCTCGCGGCGTCGACGAGATGCTCCAGCATCCGGCGCGACAGGCCCCTGCCCCGCACCTCGGCCAGCACATGCATCGACTTGATTTCGGCATGGGTCGCGTCAATCCGCTTGAACGCGCCCATGCCGATCGGCTCGCCTTCTTCGCGCATCACGAAAAACCAGATACCGGGGCCCGCCAGTTGGGCAGCATCCATCATATGAATGCTCTCAGGCGGGGTGTCGGCGTGCATTTCGGCGGTATGACGCTGCATCAGCAGGGCAAGGTCCGGGCCTAGCGGCGATTCCAGCGCGATTGTGGGGATCATATGGGGTACTCGGTTCAAGCTTCGCGCCTACAGAGACCGAATTCCCCAACACAATCAATATATCTTCGGTGCAGTTTTGAACTTTCCCGGAAAAGCCGGCACAGTCAGTCGATTCGCGACAGATCTTCCAGCAAACGCGCCACCGCTTCAGCGCCCGGATCGTTATATCCAGCCAGCTTGTCGGCAGACAAATAGCTGGATCGTCCGGCCTTGGCGCGGGTCATGCTGGCGGTGCCATCGGCGCCCTGCCGGGCCGCTGTGGCGGCGGCGACGACCCCTTGCGGCAAAGCCGCCAGAGCGGGAGCCAGGGCGTCGATCATCGTGCGGTCACCCGGATGGGCGCCGCCGACCTGCTGCACCCGGTCCAGTCCGGCAGTCAGGGCGCCGATCCAGTTCCGGCCACCCGCAGACGCATCGCCAGCTGCGGTGAAAAAGATTGCCAGCAGCACGCCGGATGAGCCGCCCATGGTCTGGCTCAGCTCGGTCCCGATGGCGCGGAACAGCTGGGTGGTATCTGCAAGCGGCATCCGGTCCAACGCGCCCGCCAGCGCCCGCGCAGCCCCCGCAAGAGTCGATCCGGTGTCTCCATCGCCCGATTTGGCATCCAGCGCGTTCAGGTCCGCCTCGGCCGCGATCAGCGCGGCGCAGCACTGCGCGATCAAGGCCGCGCGCTGCGGATGGGCCGAGGGTTCGGGCTGGATCGGGGTCAGCCCGTCGGGCAACGGGTGCAGGCCAACCGGGCCCAGCCGGTGCAACCCCGGCCATGCAGCAGGGGCCACCGGGGCGGCAAGCGCCTGTTCCTGCTCCGCTGTCACCGGCAGCAGCGACACCGAAAACCCGTGCATGTCGAGCGAGGTCATCAACGGTGCCGGGCCGATGATCCATTTCACCCGGTCGGCCAGTGCCGAGCGCCCCAACTCTTCGGCCAGCACGCTCATCTCCAGCGGCGTGGTGCCGCCCAGATTGTTCACAAGCGCGACGTAATCGCCGTGCCCCAGATGCGGCATCAGCCGGTCAACCACCATGGCCATCGCCGATTTCGCGCCGGTAAAGGCCACCTGCTCTGCCCCGGCCTCGCCATGAATGCCCAGCCCAAGCTCCGCTTTGCCCGCGCCGATCCGGTCCTCCTTCGGGCTGCCCGGCACGGTGCAGGTGTCCAGCGACATGCCGATGGAAACCGCCCCCCGGATCACCACCCGTGCCGCCTCGGCGATGGTGTCCAAATCGGCGCCAGCCTCGGCCATCGCTCCGGCAATCTTGTGGACAAACAACGTGCCCGCCACCCCGCGCGCCTGTGGCAGATCGGGCAGCGCCACATCGTCATCAACGATTACCATTTCGACCTTCAGCCCGAACGCCCGCGCCCGTTCGGCGGCAAGGCCAAAGTTCAACCGGTCGCCGGTGTAGTTCTTGACGATCAGCAGACAGCCCGCCGCGCCGGTTACCGCCAGAATCCCCGCCAGCACCGCATCGACCGACGGGCTGGCAAACACATCGCCACACACCGCCGCCGTCAGCATCCCCTGCCCCACAAACCCGGCATGGCTCGGCTCATGCCCCGAGCCGCCACCCGAGACCAGCGCGACCTTTGATCTGTCCCAGTCGCTGCGCAGCACCACTTTGATATGCGGGTAGCCATCCAGCCGCACCAAGGCCCCGCCCGAGGCCCGCACCACGCCGTCAACCGCCTCGGTGATCAGGGTTTCCTTGACATTCATGAACTGTTTCATGCGGTTGCTCCTCAGATTCGGTTGCCGCCCGCGTCAAACCACAGCGGGTTTTGCGGGCAGATGGCGATGGTATCCCCGGTGCCAAGCAGCGTGTGGGGATCGGCAAGGGTGACAATCTCATGCGGGCCAAAGGCCAGATGCAATCGGGTCTGATCCCCCAGCCGCTCCACCCGTCGCACGGTGGCGGGCTGGCCCTCGCCGATCAGGATATGTTCGGGACGCAGCCCCATCTGCACCGCCCCTGCTGGCGCACCATGGCCAAAGCTGCCCGCTGGCAGCAAAGTAATCCGGGGCTGACCCAGTCGGCTGGCGACATAGCTGCTGACCGGGTCTTCATAGATCTGGCGCGGGGTGCCGAACTGCACCAGCCGGCCCTGATCCAGCACGCCGACATGGGTGGCCATGGTCATCGCCTCGATCTGGTCATGGGTGACATACAGGAACGTCGCCCCCAGCTCGGCATGAATGCGTTTCAACTCCACCCGCAGATCGGCGCGGAGCTTGGCATCAAGGCTGCTGAGCGGCTCGTCCATCAGATAGATACGCGGTTGCCGCACCAGCGCGCGCCCGATCGACACCCGCTGCATCTCGCCCCCCGACAGGGCGGTGGCCTTGTTGTCAAGCTTGTGGCCGATGCGCAACGCCTCTGCCACCGCCTGCACCCGCCGGGTGATCTCAGGCTCGGGCATGTTGATCACCGGGCTGCGCAGCGGAAACGCCAGATTGTCGCGCACCGACAGATGCGGATAAAGCGAGTATTGCTGGAACACCATCGCCACATCGCGCTGCGCCGGGGTGTCGTTCACAACCGACTCACCGTCGATCACGATGTCACCGCCGTCGGGCCGCTCCAGCCCGGCAATCAGCCGCAGCGTGGTGGTCTTGCCCGCGCCGGTGGGGCCAAGCAGCACCACGAACGCCCCGTCGGGAATGGTAAGCGTGACATCCAGCAGCGCCTGCGTCGCGCCAAAGCCCTTGGACACATGGGACAGACTGACCTCAGCCATGAAACACCCCCGCATTGGCCGCCGTGCGGAACGCCTGACCCGAGCCTGCATCAAACAGCGCCAACGTGCTGGCGCGGAACGACAGCCCCACCGTGTCACCGGTGCGCACCGCCTGACCCGACGGCGCGCGCGCCTTGACCATGCCATGTGCGCAGTCCAGCGTGATGATCTGCGACGTGCCCAGATATTCGCTGGCCAGAATGCGCCCGCGATAGGCGGCAGCGTCGCTCAGCACCACATGCTCCGGTCGCACCCCCAGCACCAGATCGCGCGGGCTGGCCTCTTGCTGCAGTTCGGGCGTGGCAATCGTCACCCCGCCAAGCTGCACCGAGGCATCGCCCCCCTGCACCGCACCCCGAAACCGCAGGAAATTCATCGACGGGCTGCCGATGAAATCGGCGACAAACAGCGTGGCGGGATGGTCGTAAATCTCTTGCGGGGTGCCAAACTGCTCGACCACGCCATGGTTCATCACCACGATCTTGTCGCCCATCTGCATCGCCTCCAGCTGATCGTGGGTAACATAGACCGTGGTCGCCCCCATCCGGTCATGCAGGGCGCGCAGCTCTTCCGCCATATGCTCGCGGAACTCGGCATCCAGAGCCCCCAGCGGCTCATCCATCATGAACGCCTTGGGATTGCGCACAATGGCGCGTCCCAGCGCCACCCGCTGCCGGTCGCCGCCCGACAGCCCGCCCACCGGCTTGTCGAGAATATCGGTGATGCCCAAGATCCGCGCCACCTCCGCCACCTTGGCCTGCACCTGCGCCCGCGGCACCCCCTGGCTCACCAGCGGATAGCTGATGTTGCGGCGCACGTTCATGTGCGGGTACAGCGCGAACATCTGGAACACCATGGCAATGTCCCGCTGGGACGCCGGGCGCTGCGACACATCCTCGCCATCCATCAGGATCTCGCCGCTGGTCGGCAGCTCCAGCCCGGCGATCATCCGCAGCGTTGTGGTCTTGCCGCAGCCAGACGGCCCCAGCAGCATGAAAAACTCGCCGTCGCGCACGGTGAAAGACGAGCCCTGCACGGCGGTAAATGCCCCGAACTCCTTGCGCAGATTGCGGATCACGATTTCAGCCAAAGCGCACTACTCCGGGAAATGGCTGGTGATGATGAACATCACCGTGCCAACAAGGGTCACGATAAAGCTGTAGGTAAACGCCCACAGAAAGAACGGCTGCATCAGCATCACCACCCCCAGCGCGATCAGAACCGTCGAGAGGTTCTCCCACGGCCCGCGCCGGAACTGCAGAAGTCCGGCTACAAAACTGCTCATACCGCTGCCTCATTTTCTGTCTCTAAATATCCCCGCCGGAGGCTCCCCCGGCAGGCGGCAGGAGCCTCCGGCGGGGATATTTTCCGACAGAAAATGCCATGCGCGCTCATTTGCGCACCGCGCCAAAGGTGATCCCGCGCAAGAGATGCTTGCGCAACAGGATGGTAAAGATCATCACCGGCAACAGGAACAGCGTGGCGCCAGCCGCCACAGCGGGCCAGTCCTGCCCGCCGACACCGATGATGGTCGGGATGAACGGCGGCGCGGTCTGGGCATTGCCCGAGGTCAGCAGCACCGCAAAGGCGTATTCGTTCCAGGCAAAGATCAGGCAAAAGATCGCGGTGCTGGCGATGCCGGTCGCCGCCTGCGGCAGCACCACCTTGCGAAAGGCCTGAAACCGGGTGTAGCCGTCAATCAGCGCCGCCTCTTCATATTCGCGCGGGATCTCGTCGATGAACCCCTTCAGCAGCCAGACCGCGAGGCTGATGTTCACCGCCGTATAAAGCAGGATCATGCCCAGATGCGTGTCCGACAGGCCAAGCTCGCGGTACATCAGGTAAATCGGGATGGCGACGGCGATCGGCGGCATCATCCGGGTCGACAGGATGAAGAACAACAGATCATCCTTGAGCGGCACCTTGAAGCGCGAAAACGCATAAGCCGCCAGGGTGCCCAGAAAGATCGACAGCGCGGTGGAGCCAAAGCCGATGATCACCGAATTCATGAAGCGCTCGCCAAACCGCGACTGCCCGGCAATCACGGTGCCGCTCTGGCGCACAATCTTGTCATACCAGGTCTCCGGCGGCGGCAGGGCCGCGAACTGCTCGGCCCCGATCCGGGTGCGGGTTGTGAACAGGTTCACGTAACCCTCCAGGCTCGGCTCGAACAGCACGCGTGGCGGGTAGCTGATGCTGTCGGGCCCGGATTTGAAGCCGGTGGAGATGATCCACAACAGCGGAAGCAGGGTGATGATGGCATAGACCACGACCAGCACAGCGGCGATGGATTTTGACGCGCGCGAGGGTTCGGTAACGGAATAGGCGCTCATATGCGGCCCCCGGTTCTGCTGGCGGAGTGCAGCCCCCCCACCCCGGCCCTCCCCCACAAGGGGGGAGGGAGGCGTTTGCTGCAGGCGCTGGTCTTTGACGGATCAGTGCAGCGCTGGCCCTGCGCGGCCCCCTCCCCCTTGTGGGGAGGGATGGGGTGGGGGGCGGTTGGCACGGGGGGTGGCGCGGGTCTCATCACCGCTCCTTCACTTTGTTCAGGGCTTTGACATAGATGGAAGCAAGGCCAAAGACGGTGACAAACAGGATGATGGCATAAGCGCTGGAATAGCCCGTACGCCATTTCTCGAACGCCTCGCGCTTGAGGTCGATACTGGCGAGCAACGTCTCATTGCCCGGCCCGCCGCCGGTCAGCAGCACCACCATGTCGAACATCTTGAAATTCTCGATGCCCCGGAACAGCACCGCCAGCATCAGGAACGGCAGCACCATCGGCACGGTGATGGTCCAGAACTGCCGCCATTTGCTGGCGCGGTCCACCTCTGCCGCCTCATAGATGTAATCGGGGATCGAGCGCAGGCCGGCGAGGCAGATCAGCATGACAAACGGCGTCCACATCCAGGTGTCAACGATGATGATCGACCATTTCGCCAGCCCCCCCGCGCCCAGCATCGAAAACGAGCTGGCAGGCGTGCCGGTCAGCAGTTCGACCATATAATTGAACAGCCCGATCTGCGGTTGATAGAGAAAGGTCCAGAAATTGCCGACCACCGCAGGTGACAGCATCATCGGCAGCACGATCAGCGTGGTCAACAGGTCGTTGCCCTTGAACTTGCGGTTGATCAGCCAGGCCAGGGTAAAGCCGATCACCACTTGCAACGTGATGGTCCAGATCAGGAAATGCGCCGTGGTCTGCATGTTCGACCAGATGCCGTCACTGGTCAGGATACGTTCATAATTGCGCAGGCCGACCCATTCCACCTCGCGCCCCGGCCGGTTGGCGGCGAAATTGGTGAACGACAGCCGCACGGTCCAGATCAGCGGAAAGATGTTGATCGCCAGCAACAAAAAGATGGTGGGCGCCACGAACAGCCAGGCGATGGCGCGGTCCGACAATCCGCGCACACGGCGGGCGACAGAGCGCGGCGTGGCGCGTGTCATTCGGTCGATCGGCGTATCTGTCATAGGAACGGTCCTGCAAGGACATGAGGGGGTGGGTGCGCCGATGGACCCGGCGCACCCGCAAAGGCGGCTTACAGCTTGCCTTCGTCTTCGAACACTTCGGTCCAGTCGGCGATCAGACCGTCCAGTGCCTCTTGTGCGGTGCCCTGATCGGCCACCACATAATTGTGCAACCGGTCCTGCATCGCCAGCAGCAAGGACGCATAGGCCGGTTCCTGCCAGAAGTCATAGACGTTATCCATCGCCGCCAGGAAGTCCGCGGCAAAGGGCGCGCTGTCCTTGAAGCCGGGGTCGTTCAGCACCGCGACATGGCAGGAATAGCCGCCCATCGACCACCATTTCTGCTGCACATCGGGCTGGGCGAACCATTTGATGTATTGCAGCGCGCCATCGACATTGTCGGAATAGCTGACCACCGAAATCCCCTGTCCGCCAAGGGTCGAGGCGGGCTGGTTCTGGGCCGGGTTCACGAAAAAGTCGATCTTGTCGCCACCCACGGTCGGATCGGCAGCCAGGCCGGGGAAGAAGGCGAACCAGTTCATCGCCATCGCCACCTGACCGGATTTGAACGCATCCAGCGACTGTTCCATATAAGCGTTGTCATAGCCGGGGGGCGTCGCGGTCTTGTAGAGCTCCTTGTAGAACTCCAACGCCTCCACCGCAGCCGGAGAGTTTACCGCGCCCTCCATGTCATAGGCACCGGGGGTGTTCTCATACTTGAAGCCCCAGGCATAGAGCGCGCCGGTGGCGCCCATGGTGATGCCTTCCGACCCGCGCTCGGTAAAGATTGACGCGCCATAGACGGTCTGGCCATCAATCTCGCGGCCCTGGAAGAATTGCGCGATCTGCAGCAGCTCTTTCTGGCTTTCGGGTTCCCGAAGATCCTGGCCGGTGGCTTCCTTGTATGCGGCCTTGATGTCTTCACGCTCGAACCAGTCCTTGCGGTAGAACCAGCCATTGGCGTCGCCCATGGCGGGCAGAGCGTAATAGTTCGGCTCGCCCTTGGGCCAGGTCGAATAGGCGTAAACGGTGGCCGGGGCGAAATCGTCCATGCTGATCGACTCGGCCGCAAAGAAATCATTCAGCTTGATGTAATGGCCGTTTTCTGCGCCGCCGCCGATCCACTGGCTGTCACCGATCAGCAGGTCGCACAGCTGGCCGCCGGAGTTCAATTCGTTCAGCATCCGGTCGGCAAAATTGGGCCATGGCACGAATTCGAATTTCATTTTGATGCCGGACTGTGCCTCGAAATCCTTGGACAGTTCGACAAGCGCGTTGGCCGGATCCCAGGCCGCCCAGCACAAGGTCAGTTCATTAGATTGGGCCGAGGCGACGTTGGCAGTCAGCACGGCGACGGACAACACAGCGCCGACCGCGGTTGCGGTCAAAAGTCTTGCCTTCATTGATGTTCCTCCCTGAGTGCAAACGCACAAGGACGCCCCTCCTCCGGCCGCCATCGTGATTGCTGTGGTGACGATAGGCAGGGAAATCGGGCCTGTCCATCATTTTTGAGGTACGCACATCATTTGGGCTTGTGCGACAATTCAAACCGCTTTGACCAATGCATCAAAGGCTGGGAGGCAGGTTTTCGCGCAGGATAATTTCCAGCCGCAGGCGTTCTTGTGATTCGTTGATCGGCTGCTGATCGGCCTTTGCCTGCAAGACGCGCAGGGTGCTGCGGGCAATATGGCCGACATTCTGCGCGATCACCGCATCCATCCAACCCGCCTCCAGCGCCGCAATCGTGTGCGGGGTCAGCTCGTGCCCGATGGTCACCACCCGGCCCAGCAATCCCAGTTCGGACAGCACCTGCGCCAAGGCCCGGTGGCCGCTGCCCAACAGGTAAATCCCCCCGACCGGCCCGCTGGCGGCAAGCGACACCGCCATCACCTGCTGCAAGGTTTCGGTCGCGCCGTGGGTTTCCAGCGTCTGACCCACCTCGATGCCGGGAAAATCGCGCTGCATGACGGCATCAAAGCCGCGACGCCGCTCGATACTGTCCCGCAGCAGCATGGATTGGGCAATCACCATCACCCGCGGCGTCTTGCCGCCCAGAAACCGCCCCATTAGCACGCCCGCAGTCCGCCCGGCAGCATGGCTGTCAATGCCGACAAAATGGGTGGCACCAGAGTTCGGCAGATCAGAGACCATTGCCACCACCGGCACACCAGCCGCGTGCAGCGCCCGCAGCGCGTCGCGCACCACCGGCGTTTCCGGCGCCATCAGCGCCACGCCCGAAATGCCGCCTGCCGCCAGATCCGCCAGCATCATGGCAAGGCTGTGCATATCCTTTGCCGGAAAGCGCAACAGCTCCACCTGCATCCGGGCGGAAGAGGCAAGGGTCGCGGCCTGTTGCAGCGCATCCTGCAACGTCTGCAGGAACTGGCTCTCGGTATCGGGCAACAGAATGGCCACACGAAGGATGCGCCCGCGCGCCAGATTGGCCGCCGCCATGTCGCGCACGTAGCCCAGCCGCGCCACCGCTTCATTGACCGCCGCGATGGTTTTGTCGCGCACACCGGGGCGCGCATTCAGCACGCGGTCAACCGTGGCAAGGCTGACCCCGGCTTCGCGCGCTATGTCTGTGACGGTTGGCCTGCCCATAATTCAGGCTTAGCCCCAAAATCTGAGGGGCGTCAATCAGGCTTGATCGAGACTAAGGCGCGATCAGAATGACGCGAAAGTCGTTGACGTTGGTCAGCGTCGGGCCGGTCACCACCTGCCCCCCGATTGCGGCAAAAAAGCTGTGTGCGTCGTTGCGGGTCAGGGCGGCTGCGGGGTCCAGCGCGGCGGCCTTGGCACGCGCGAGGGTGTCGGGCGAGATCAGCGCGCCCGCCACCTCTGCCGCGCCGTCCACGCCATCGGTATCGCAGGCAATGGCATGGATGCCCGGAGCCTCGTCCAGCGCGATGGCCAGCGCCAGTGCATATTCGGCATTCGGCCCGCCGACACCATCCCCGCGCCGGGTGACGGTCAACTCTCCCCCCGACAGCAGCAACACAGGCGCATCGCCGGGGCGCAAGGCGGCCTTGATCCGCAGCGCCTCCTGCGCCTGCGCGGCGGCAACCTCGCGCGCCTCGCCTTCCACCGCGTCACCCAGCAGCCGCACCTCGCAGCCCGCCTCCGCCGCAATCGCGGCGGCAGCGTTCAGCGACTGGACCGGCGCGGCATAGATCCGGTTGGTCACCCGCGACAGGCGCGGATCACCCGGCGGCACCACGCTGGAGCCGTTTTTCAGCGCCGTCTGCACCGATTCCGGCACCGCGATCTGCCACTGGTCAAGAATGGCCATGGCATCGGCAGGCGTTGACGCATCGCCCACCGTCGGGCCAGAGCCGATGAAAGCCGGATCATCCCCCGGCACGTCGGAAATCATCAGCGTCAGCATCTGCGCCGGATAGGCGGCAGCGGCCAGTTGCCCGCCCTTGACCCGGCTCAGATGTTTGCGGACCGTGTTCATCCGGTCAATCGGCGCGCCAGAGGCCAGCAACGCCGCGTTCACAGCCTGCTTTTCGGCCAGCGTCACGCCATCGCTCGACGCCACCAGCAGCGCCGACGCCCCGCCCGAGATCAGCGACAGCACGAAATCACCCTCCCCGAGTCCTTCCAGCAGCTCCAGCATCCGCGCCGTCGCCGCCTGCCCGGCGGCATCGGGCACCGGGTGTGCGGCCTCGACAATCTCGATCCGCTGACAGGGGCGCCCGTAGCCATAGCGGGTCAGCACCAGCCCGTCACACGGCCCCCAGGCCGCCTCGACCGCTTCGGCCATCCGCGCACTGGCCTTGCCCGCGCCCACCACCACCACCCGCCCCGCCGGGCGTGGCGGCAGATGTTGCGCAAGACTGCGCATCGGGTCGGCCACCTCGACCGCGCGGTCGAACAGGCGGCGCAAAAAGGCAGGCGGGTCGGTGATCATCGGGCATCCTCGGGTCAGCGTGCCCGTCTGTATAGGGCGGGCCACGCTGCGCGATCAATGCTTTGCTGTGTCCGGACATCGCAATCGCCCCCGCATCTCGCCACTATCGCCCACCAGACTGGACTCCACCAGCGTACACCCCGTCACCTCAGGGATCAGCGCGATCATGGTGGGGCGGATGCCCTGATGTTCGCCGCGCCGCGCATAGCCCAGACGGATCACCTCCACCGCCTCCCCCTTCTGAAACACCGTATAGCTGCGCCCGTCGCGCGTCACATCGCTACGCTCCGCCCCAAAGAACTGCGGCGCGGGCTGGGCCCCGCAGGCCGCAAGCAACAAAAGAAGGACAAGCATACGCATGCGCCCACACTGGCGCGCAGATCGTTAACGTCAGGTTAAAATTGCAAAAGCCCGTCTGCAAAAAGGAACCAGAACCGCCCCCGCGCGTTTGATCCTGAAATCACCGAGAGGAACCCCGATGAAAAGCCGCCTGACCCTGCTGTCCCTGCTCGCCGCCTTCACCCTCACCGCCTGCGGCACCGTCGCCGGAGCCGGCCGCGACCTGCAAGTCGCCGGCGCCACGATCACGCAAGAGGCGCGTCAAGCCGCGAACTGAGTGAATATAAAAGCCTATGGTAAAGGCGGAGCTGCGGCTGCGCCTTTTTGTTTGGCATGGCCGCCAAGGCAGGGCCATGAAAACTCATCTTCGAATTGAGCGATTGCTCAACTACAAAGATTAGTTCCCCTCACCCATCCATCTTCAGCGCCGAAATAAACGCCTCCTGCGGGATCTCCACCTTGCCGAACTGACGCATCCGCTTCTTCCCGGCCTTTTGCTTATCCAGCAACTTGCGCTTCCGGGTCGCGTCGCCGCCGTAGCATTTCGCCGTCACGTCCTTGCGCATCGCAGACAATGTCTCACGCGCGATCACCCGCGCGCCAATCGCCGCCTGAATCGGGATCTTGAACATGTGCCGGGGGATCAGCTCTTTGAGCTTTTCCACCATCGCCCGGCCCCGCGCTTCGGCGCGGTCGCGGTGGACCATCATCGACAGCGCATCGACGGGTTCCTCGTTCACCAGAATCGACATCTTGACCAGAAAATCTTCACGATATTCGCTGATCACATAGTCAAAGCTGGCATAGCCCTTGGTCACCGATTTCAGCCGGTCGTAAAAGTCGAACACCACCTCGGCCAGCGGCAGGTCATAGACCACCATGGCGCGGCTGCCGGCATAGGACAGGTCCAGCTGAATGCCGCGCCGGTCCTGGCACAGCTTCAGGATATCGCCAAGGTAGTCATCGGGCACCATGATGGTGGCCTTGATGCGCGGCTCGGTGATGTGGTCGATATAGGTCAGGTCGGGCATGTCGGCGGGGTTGTGCAGATCGCGCACCTCACCATCCTTCATGTGCAGCTTGAACACCACGCTTGGCGCGGTGGTGATCAGGTCGAGGTCATATTCGCGCTCAAGCCGGTCGCGGATCACTTCAAGGTGCAGCAGGCCAAGGAAGCCGCAGCGAAAGCCAAAGCCAAGCGCGGCCGAGGTTTCCATCTCGGAACTGAACGAGGCGTCATTCAGCTGCAGCTTTTCAATCGCATCGCGCAGGTCTTCGAAATCGGCGGCATCGACCGGGAAGAGGCCACAGAACACCACGGGCTGCGCGGGTTTGAAGCCCGGCAGCGGCGTCTCGCAGCCCTTTTTCTCCGACGTGATGGTGTCGCCGACGCGGGTGTCGCGCACCTGCTTGATCGACCCGGTCCAGATGCCGATCTCGCCCGGCCCCAGCTCGTCGATATCCACCATCTGCGGCTTCAGCACCGCCAGCTTGTCGACGCCGTAAACGGCATTGGTCTGCATCATCTTGATGCGGTCACCCTTGCGGATCACACCGTCGATAACGCGGATCATGACCACCACACCCAAGTAGCTGTCGTACCACGAATCCACCAGCATCGCCTTCAAGGGCGCATCGCGGTCGCCCTTGGGTGCGGGCAGACGGGTGACAATCGCCTCCAGAACATCGGGAATGCCGAGACCCGATTTGGCGGAGATGTTGATCGCGTTCGACGCATCCAGCCCGATCACATCCTCGATCTGCGCCTTGACCCGTTCGGGCTCTGCGGCAGGCAGGTCGATCTTGTTCAGCACCGGCACGATCTCATGCCCGGCATCCAGCGCCTGATAGACGTTGGCCAGCGTCTGTGCCTCAACCCCCTGCGAGGCGTCAACAACCAGCAGCGACCCCTCGACCGCCCGCATCGAGCGGCTGACCTCATAGGCAAAGTCGACATGGCCGGGGGTGTCGATCAGGTTCAGGATATAGGTCTTGCCATCCTTGGCCGGATACTCGATCCGCACCGTGTTGGCCTTGATCGTGATCCCGCGCTCGCGCTCGATATCCATACTGTCCAGCATCTGCGCCTTCATGTCGCGCGCAGCCACCGTACCGGTCAATTGAATGAGCCGGTCGGCGAGGGTGGATTTTCCGTGGTCGATATGGGCCACGATCGAGAAATTGCGGATGAGGTCAAGCTGGGTCATGCGCGGCATATAGCTTGGAAATATGGGGCCGGGAAGGGGGATGCAGCGTTTGTGGGCCGGTGACGGCACAATGGGCAGCATGAGTCGGTTCCGCGCACCTGATTCCCGCCATCCGCGGGGTGGCGCGGGCCAGACACCCTGACCATCACGGGCCAGACTCAGGCCCCCCCAGCACGCCGAGCCGCTTGATCTTGTGGCGCAGACGGGCCGGAACCCTAGGGCTGGCCGCTTTTGGCAATCCACCGCCGAGCCGCGTTGCGGCATTGAAAAATGCCGGACGAATCGTCATGATGCTGACAGAAAACGACCTGTGGCGGTGGGGTTCCCCGTCCCCGGCAATGAGGCAGATAATGATGATGAAACCTGTTGTTCTGGCAGCCTGCGCTGCCATGCTTCTCTCCCTTTCCACCACAGCCGTACTGGCCGGGCCGATCGAGCGCGCCTGTCTGAGCTCTGACCGCAAGGCCGCCACCCGCCCGGTCTGCGCCTGTGTGCAACAGGTCGCCGACATGACCCTGCGCGGGGGCGATCAGCGCAAGGCGGCAGCCTTCTTCAAAGACCCCGACCGCGCGCAAAAAGTCCGGATGTCAAAAACCGACAACGACAATGACTTCTGGCGTCGGTACAAGGCCTTTGGTGAACAGGCCGAGGCTTACTGCGCGCGCTGACCCACGCAGCCCCATCGGCAGCGACCTGCAGCCTGGGTCGCCACCCCTCTCCTCTTCCACCTGATCGCGCGTGGCGCGCCCGTCAACGCTTGTGCCTGACGCACTGCGACAGAGCGCGCGATGGCCATGGATGCTCTGCCCACCGCAAGACTGCGGCCGTCCGTTCATACTGGCAAAAATACTCAATCCTGACCCAAACACAAAAACCCGCCGCGCATCTCTGCGGGCGGGCGTCTGTGTCGCGACAGGAAAGATCAGGCGGCTGCCTGAGCCTTGGCGATGTCTTTCTTGATCTTCAGTGCTGCACCGGACAGCTCGTCATCCTTGGCCTTGGCCAGAAACGCATCCAGACCACCGCGATGGTCGACCGTGCGCAGCGCAGCGGCAGAAATCCGCAGCTTGAACGACTGGCCCAGAATGTCCGAAATCAGGGTGACTTCGTTCAGGTTCGGCAAGAAACGGCGACGCGACTTGTTGTTCGCGTGGCTGATGGTGTTACCGGTCATCGGGCCCTTGCCCGAGAGTTCGCAGACGCGCGACATCGTCGTAATCCTTCAAGTCAACGCCAGCAGGGCGTAAGGTGCAAAACCAACAAGGCCCGCGCAGGCGCGACCTCGAATTCGATGGCTGCGTTTACGCGCGATTGCCCCCCTCGTCAAGCGATTCACCCGGCCGCCCCAAGAATTGGCGCGCTGCCCCCATGCCACCGATTTTTTGAACGGATGGCATGAGCCAGCGGCATACCCTGAGTATTTGGGAAAGCAGCACATCACAAGACTAGGGCTTTGCCTTTGCAGCTTTCCCAAATACTCCCCGCGCGGAGCGCAGACCCGAGGCGGTTGGCCGCAGGCCAGAGCCGAGACGAAAAGCTTGCGCGCGACAGCGCCCTCCATTTTCTTCACGTCCCGCGCGGTTTGGCACGCAAAGTCGGGTCGGCGGCGGTCGGGTCTTCGGGCCAGGGATGGCGCGGGTATTGGCCGCGCATGTCCTTGCGCACATCGGCGTAGCTGTTGGCCCAGAAACCGGGCAGGTCCAGCGTGACCTGCACCGGACGTTGGCCCGGCGACAAAAGCGTGATGCGCAACGGCAGCCGGGCCGCGCCGACGGTGGGGTGGCGGGTGACGCCGAACAACTCCTGCAGACGGACCTCGATCGACGGATGGTCACCGTCATAATCAATGGGTACCTTGCGCCCGAGCGGGGTCTCAAAGCTGCCCGGCACCTGCGCGTCGGTCTGGGCCATGCGATCCCAGCCGATCAGGGCTTTCAGCGGCTCGGTCAGGTCCAGTGCCCGCAACTCGGTCTCGCTGCGCTTGGCCGCAAGATGCGGCAGCAGCCAGTCTTCGGCGGTGTCGAGCAAGGTGGCGTCGTCCAGCTCCGGCCAGTCGTCGCCGCGCGCCAGCCGCAGACGGGCGCGCAACCGGCGGGCAGCAGCGGTCCACGGCAGGCCAATCTGGCGCATCCCGTCAAGGGCGGCGCGCGCCATGGCCTCGGCCGGGGCGTCGGGCCAGATGCGCTCGGCCAGCACCAGCGCGCCAAAGCGTTCCTGCTTTCGGGCCAGCACCTTGCCGTCGCGGCGCGACCATTCACAGACCTCCACCCAGGCGATCTGCCCGGCGTACAGCGCGCGCAGCTCGGCCTCGGTGATCGTCACCGCCTGTCGCACCTGTGCCTCGCGCGGGTCACCGTCCAGATCGGTGGCCACGATCAGCCGCGCGCCCGACAGCGGCTGGCCCGCCGCCATCGCCGCCCCTTTGCCGCCTGACAGCACCCAACGCGGCGCGTCGCCCGTGCGGCGCAATCCGATGCGGTCAGGATAGGCAAGCGCCGCCATCTGCGCCGGCGACAGGTCCGGCCTCTGCGCGACAGGCACCATCCGCGCCAGACGGCGCGCCTCCACCCGGATCCGCTCGATGGTCGAGCGGTGCGCGCCCTCGGGCGGTTTGTCGATGGCTTTCAGCCGCGCCAGCAGGTCCGCCCCTGCCCCGCGCAACGGGTCACGCTCCGCCAGCAGTGCCGCCAGCGGGGCCGCCTTTGGCCCGGCGATCACCAGCATATGCGCCAGCCTCGGGTGCAGCGGCAGCGCCGCAAGGGCGCGGCCATGGGCGGTGATGCCGCCCTTTGCGTCCAACGCGCCCAGACCGTGCAGCAGCGCCTGCGCCTCGCCCAGCACGCCGGGATGCGGCGGGGTCAGGAACGGCAGATCCACCGCCCCCCACAGCGCCAGCTCCAGTGCCAGCGGGGTCAGGTCGGCGGCTTCGATCTCGGCGGGGGGAAAGGCGGCCATGCCGCCCTCTTCGCCGCGCGTCCACAGCCGGTAACAGACGCCGGGCGCCACGCGCCCGGCCCTGCCGCGCCGCTGCTCGGCCTCGGCCTTTGTCACTCGTTCGGTCACCAGCCGCGACATGCCGGAGCCTGCGTCAAAGCGCGCGCGCCGCGACCGGCCGCCATCGACCACCACCCGCACCCCCGGAATGGTCAGCGAGGTTTCGGCGATCGACGTCGCCAGTACCAGCTTGCGCCCAGTCGCGGGGGCAAGGGCGGCCTGTTGCGCCGCAAACTCCATCGCCCCGAACAACGGGCGGATGGTCAGGCCCGGCGTGCCCTGCATCTGAGCCTCGACCCGGCGGATCTCCCCCTCGCCGGGCAGGAACACCAGCACATCGCCCTCGGGCACCTCGTCAAGCGCTTGCCGGATCAGCCCTGCCACCGCCGCCTCATGCCGCAGCGAGGCATCGGGCGGGCGCGGCAGCCAGCGGGTTTCGACCGGGAACGCGCGCCCTTCGGAGGTAATCAGCGGCGCATCGCCGATCAACGCCGCCACCGGGGCGGCATCCAGGGTAGCAGACATCACCAGAAGCTGCAGATCAGGCCGCAACGCCCCCCGGATCTCCAGCGCCAGCGCAAGGCCCAGATCGGCCTGCAAGGACCGTTCGTGAAATTCGTCAAAGATGATCAGGCCAATGCCGGGCAATTCGGCATCAGACTGGATCATCCGGGTCAGGATGCCTTCGGTCACCACTTCGATCCTTGTGGCGGCACTGGTCTTTGCCTCGCCCCGGATGCGATAGCCGACGGTCTGGCCCAGCGGCTCGCCCAGTGTGTCGGCCATGCGCGCGGCGGCGGCGCGGGTGGCAAGGCGGCGCGGCTCCAGCATCAGGATGCGCCCCGTCACCTGCCCCAGCAGCGCCAGCGGCACCCGCGTGGTCTTGCCCGCACCGGGGGGCGCTTGCAGCACGGCCATCCCCTGCGCCGTCATTGCGGCTTGCAGGGCGGGGATCACCTCGTCAATCGGGAGAGGATCAGGGAAGGAAAGGGGCACGGACATGAGCCGGGGTTAGGGCCCCGCGCCGTACAGATCAAGGGCCAAGCACCGGATCAGTTGTCACGGATCATCCGGGCGAGGCCAAAGGCGCTGTCCACGGATACTTCGGTTACCCGCAAGACTCCACCTTCGACCGGACGATAGGTGACGATAAAGCTGGTTTCAGGCCGTCTGGCCAGTTCCTTGGCCGGATAGCCGTCGATCCGGCGATACAGCCCCCGACAGGTCAGCCCATCGCCATCTGCTTGTGGCGATGACAGCGTGACGCTGTTGACGCGGTGGCCGTCGAACATCTTCAGATCAACCTGACAGGCCGTAGCGGGCGTGGTGTCGCGCAGCACCGAATAAAGCCCGGTCAACGGATCAACCACCCCCTTGTGCCGCGCCGGGTCCACCACCGGAACATCCGGTTCGGGCGGGTCGGCCTTGATCACTGTGGCCAGCCCGCCGTCAAACGCCAGTTCCGCGCCGCGCCCTTGCCGCGCGCCCTTGGCATCCGCCGAATAGCGCTGCGGGATCAGACGCCCGTTGCGTTCCGTGCCCTGTGTTTGCGAGATCAGGGTGAACGAACGGAAAAACCCGGCCAGCCCGGCGGAGGCGGAATTCGAGCTGACCACATAGCGTGCACCCTCATGCTGTGCCGTCAGTGTCACCTTCCCCGCCGTCAGGCCGCTGACAGAAACCGTATAACGCGCCACGTTTGATTCCTGCGCCGAGAGCGCCGTAGACAGAGACAGCGCGGCAAGTCCGGCAACAACACAATGAGGCAACATCAAAGGCTCCTTGGGGGATTGGCCGAACCGACGGCTCAGACTGGCATCACGGCAAACTATAGGGCATGAAAGAACAAAAGTAGGGCCAGTTGATCACCAACCGGCGGGAAAGTGCCGGATGGCACACCAATATCAACCAGTTGTGACAGATGGACATGGCAATGCAGATGACCGAACTGGCCAAAGCCGTGATCGCCGGGGACCGCAGAGCCTTGGCTCGGGCGATCACCCGTGTTGAAAGCGCGCGCGCAGATCACCGGCTGGAGGCGGTGGAGCTGGTCGCAAACGCCCGCGCGGCGGGGCGGCAGGCGCTGCGCATCGGGCTGTCCGGCACGCCGGGGGTAGGCAAATCCACCTTTATCGAGGCGTTCGGCATGATGCTGGTGGCACAGGGCCTGCGGGTGGCTGTTCTTGCCGTGGACCCGTCCTCGGCCCGGTCGGGCGGCTCGATCCTTGGCGACAAGACCCGGATGGAACGTCTGAGCCGCGAGCCTGCGGCGTTCATCCGCCCCTCGCCCAGTCAGGCGCAGATGGGCGGCGTGGCGCGGCGCACGCGCGAAGCCGTGGCGCTGTGCGAGGCGGCGGGCTTCGATGTCGTGCTGGTGGAAACCGTGGGCGTGGGCCAGTCGGAGACCGTGGTGGCCGAGATCTGCGATCTGTTCATCCTCCTCCTTGCCCCTGCGGGGGGCGACGAGTTGCAGGGCGTGAAACGCGGCATCATGGAAATGGCCGACATGATTCTGGTCAACAAGGTGGATGGCGATCTGAAACCAGCCGCCATGCGCACCCGTGCCGATTATGCCGGCGCGTTGCACCTTTTGCGCCGACGCCCGCAAGACCCCGAGGGCTTTCCCAAGGCGGTCTGCGTCTCGGCGGTGGAAAATGACGGGCTGGCCGAGGCATGGGCCGACATGCAGGCACTGGCCGACTGGCGGCGCGCGCAGGGCCATTGGGACAGACGCCGCGCCCATCAGGCCCGGCACTGGTTCGGCGAAGAGGTGCGGCAGGGCCTGCTGTCGGTGCTGGACCGCGAACCGGCCAAGGGGTCGATGGCAGCATTGGGTGCGCGGGTTGAGGCGGGTGAGGTGTCACCCGAGGCTGCGGCGATACAGATGCTGACCCTGCTGGGCCGGGGCTGACACCGCGACCGGATACGGCGCAAATGCGGGGGCCACGCGGAGGGAACGGCCAATTATGGCATGAATATGGCAAAAGCATGAACATCGCGCCACAACAAGCAGTCCAAGCCATGCAGCCTACGCATATCGGCTTTGGTCATTCGGTGGATTGTGCAACTGCAGCATATGCCCCATCTTACACTCAACGGAAAGGGCGGATGGGCCGCTCTGACCAATCCGAAGATGATGAAGAGGATACGATCATGGCTTACACGAACACGCAAACGGTTGCTGGCTTTCAGGTCGGTGGATGGATGGGCGATGTTCTGGCCAAGTGGAATGTGGCCCGCGAACGTCGTGCGGTCTATCTGCAAACCCTGAATGAACTGTCGGCAATGTCCGACCGCGATCTGGCCGACATCAACGTGGCCCGCGTGTCGATCGAAGATATTGCGCACGAAGCCGCCTACGGCAAATAATCCGTCAGAAACCGTGATCCGTCAATGGGTTACGATCTGACACCAGCCTCCTGAAGGCGCTCTCCTCCTCCCTGCGCCAACAGGTTTTGCGGCGAACCGGTCCTCCCCCGGTTCGCCGTTTTCTTTTGGGCGCGGCTTGCGCGCGCCGCACCCTCGTTAGCGCTGACATAATCTGTGAAGCCAAGGGGGGTTTTCCCCTCCCCGCGCCCGGTCTACGCAAGGGCGCACAAAAGGGAGATTGGAAATGACCATGACAGAGGCAAGACGCGCCCGCTGGGCGGTGGCCGCGATGTTCGCCGCTGCAGGCTTTGTCATGGGTGCCTGGGCTCCGCAGATCCCGCTGCTGCTGCCGCGCCATCAGATCACGGAATTCACCCTTGGCATCCTGATTCTGGTGCTCGGCCTCGGCGCCGTGGGGGCCATGCTGTTCACCGGCCATCTGATTGCGCGCTTTGGCTCGGTGACGGTGCTGCGCGCCTTTGCACTGTCCTCGTCAATCGCCCTTCCCATTGTGGTGTTCGCACCATCCCTTGCGCTTCTGGTGCCTGCCATGGCCATCCTTGGTGCTCTGATCGGCTGCATGGATGTGGCGATGAACGCCAATGCCGTCGAGGTCGAGCGACGTCTGGGCCGGGCCATCATGTCCTCCAGCCACGGGTTCTGGAGCCTTGGCGGCTTTGTCGGCGGTTTTGCCGGGGCCTGGATCATCTCGCATTGGGGGGCAGAGGTGCAGGCCGTACTGGTGGCGCTGGGAACGGCGGCGCTGGTGCTGGCGGTGATGCCCTTTCTGCGCGGCGAGGCCCCTGCCCCGGTGATCTCTCCCATGCCGGGCGAGAAAACCGTGCTGCTGCCCCGCGATCTGGGGCTGTGGCTGCTGGGCGCGCTGGCGCTGTTTTCGATGGTGCCCGAAGGCGCGGTGCTGGACTGGGCGGCACTGTACCTGCAAAAAGACATGGGGTCCGATGTATTTCGCTCGGGCCTTGGCTTTGCCTTCTTTGCGGGCGCAATGGCGATGATGCGCTTTGCGGGGGATTCCGTGCGCAACCGCTTTGGCGCGGTGGTCACCTTGCGCGTGTCTGGTCTGCTGGCAGCGGCGGGCATGATGCTGGCAGCGGTTGCGCCCAATGATACGCTGGCCATAGCCGCCTTTTTCATCACCGGCCTTGGCGTCGCCAATATGGTGCCGATCATGTTTTCAGCCGCCGGGAACTATCCCGGTGTTGCCTCGGGCAACGCAATCGCGGCGGTGACCATGGTGGGCTATGCCGGCATTCTGGTGGCCCCGGCCAGCATCGGCTTTGTCGCCGAAGCGATCGGCTTCCGCGTCACCTATGCCGTGCTGTCGCTTCTGCTGATCGTGGTGGCCCTGCTGGCGGGCCGTACCGCAGGCGCGGATGAGGTGCAGGCGGTGCCACTCACCTCCCCACGCCCGGCGGAATGACCGGTCAGCCGCCCATGTAGTCGCCCTTGCCCAAGGCCACCCCGTTGTGACGCAGGATGTTATAGGCGGTGGTCAGGTGAAAGTGGAACTGCGGCAAGGAATAGAGGTTCAGGAAATTCTCCCCCGTCATCGTCACGTCCTGACCGCGCATTTTCAGCGTAATCTTGCGGATTTCCGCCCCGTCATAGCGAGCGGCATCAAACCCGGCCATGTAGCCGCGCGCCGTCTCGATCCGGGCCTGAAGCTCGGCAAAGCTGGTCTCGGTGTCGGGAAAGCTTTTCGGCTCCTCCCCCGCCAGACGGGCGGCGGCGCGGGCGGCAAAATCACAGGCCAGCTGCACCTGACGGACAAAGGGGAACATGTCAGGGAACAGCCGGAAGGTCAGCATCGCCTCGGGCTTGATGGCATGTTCGGTGCAATGCGCCTCGGCCTTGGTCAGGATGCGCGACAGATTGGCCAGGAAGCGGTCATAAACGGCAATCGAGCGGTGATGCATGGGCGTGTCCTTTTGTGCTTGCCCAAGTGATCGGCGCAAGGCGGTGATGCGTCAAGGGTGGTTGAAGCCGCGACCGGATCGGATATGTGGGACAGATGACCGATGATCTCTCAGACCGCGACCGCCTGCCTCCCGATCTTGTCACCCTGCTGGCCGACTGGCCCCGCGCGGGCTGGTCAGATGTGCCTGGGTTCGAAGGGCTGTCTGCGTTCTGGCTCGACCGTCATCTCGGGTTTCGCGACCTGATGTCGGGCCTGCGGCTGGACGCCGAGCATATGAGCGGTGGCCGGATCGACCCGCAACGCTGGCAAGGCCGCCTGCTGCGCGGCGGTGAGCAGCTGGTGCAGGGACTGATCGGCCATCATCAGGTCGAAGATGCCAGCTATTTCCCGGCGATGCTGGAACTGGAGCCACGCCTTGCGCGCGGGTTCGAGCTGCTGGACCGCGACCATCACGCGCTGGACGCCTTGCTCGATGGTTTTGTCGGCTCGGCCAACGATGCGTTGCAGGCGCAAGACCCGCGCGAGGCGGCACTGGCGTTTCACGCCAGCCTTGCCCCGTTCGAGCGTCAGCTGATCAGGCATCTGGAGGATGAGGAGGATCTGATCATCCCTGTCATCCTGAAACACCAGATGGGCTGACGCAAGCGCACCTGTGCACCATCGGTAGGGCGGGGTTCACCCCGCCTCACCTGCAAAAGCCGCTTACTTGCCCAGACACCAGCGCATGATCGCCTTTTGTGCGTGCAGCCGGTTTTCCGCCTCGTCAAAGATCACCGAATGCGGGCCATCCATTACAGCGCTGGTCGCCTCGTCATTGCGATGCGCAGGCAGGCAATGCATGAACAGCGCGTCGGGCTTGGCCCCGGCCATCAGCGTCTCATTCACCTGATAGCCCCGCAGCTGGTTGTGGCGACGCTCTTTCGCCGACTCGGGGTCGTGCATGCTGACCCAGGTATCGGTGACCACCAGATCGGCCCCGATGACAGCGGTATGCGGATCCCGCTCGATCAGCACATCCGACCCTTTGGCGCGGGCGAACTGGACAAATTTCTGCTCGGGGTCCAGCGTCTCTGGCCCGGTGAAGGTGAAATCAAAGCCGAACTGCCCGGCGGCATGCAGGAACGACGCACAGACATTGTTGCCATCCCCGGCCCAGACTACCTTTTTGCCCGCAATCGGGCCGCGATGCTCTTCATAGGTCATCACATCGGCCATGATCTGGCACGGGTGGGTGCGATTGGTCAGACCGTTGATCACCGGCACGGTGGCGTGTTCGGCCATCTCCTGCAGCGTCGCCTCTTCAAAGGTGCGGATCATGATCAGATCGACATAGCGCGACAGCACCCGGGCGGTGTCGGCGATGGTCTCGCCATGGCCCAGCTGCATTTCCTTGCCGGACAGCACCATGGTCTGACCGCCCATCTGACGCACGCCGACGTCAAAGGACACGCGGGTCCGGGTGGAGGGCTTCTCGAAGATCAGCGCGACCATGTGACCGGCCAGCGGCTGGTCATCATCAGGCGCGCCACGCGGGCGGCCCAGCCGGGCGGATTTCATCGCAAGGCCCGAGTCGATCATGCTTCTGAGATCGGCGGCGTCAGTGGTGTGGATATCGAGGAAGTGTTTCATGTCATTTCGTTTTCTTTGGCGGCAAGCGCCGGGGGCTGTCTGCCCCCGGACCCCCGAGAGTATTTATCAAAGGTGCAAGCGGATCAGAGAGCAGCTTCCAGACCGGTGGCGGTTGCGTCGAGGCGGGAGAGCGCCTCGGCGATGTCCGCCTCGGGAATGTTGAGGGCAGGCAGCAGGCGCAGCACATTGTCGGCGGCGGCGACGGTCAGGATATGGCGGTCGTAGCCGGCCTTGACCACATCGGTATTGGGCACCACGCATTTCAGGCCAAGGATCAGGCCCTGACCACGCACCGCCGCGAACACCTTCGGATGGCTGGCAACCAGACCTTCGAGCCCTTGCCGGAACTGCGCGGCTTTCTGGCTGACCGCATCCAGGAACGCGGGCTCGGAGACAATTCCGGTGACCGCAGCCCCGATGGCGCAACCCAGCGGGTTGCCGCCATAGGTGGAGCCATGCGTGCCCGCGACCATGCCGGACGCGGCAGCTTCGGTGGCCAGCACCGCGCCCAGCGGAAAGCCGCCGCCGATGCCTTTGGCGACCATCATGATATCGGGCGTGACCCCGGCCCATTCATGGGCAAAGAGTTTGCCGGTGCGGCCCATGCCACATTGCACCTCGTCAAAGATCAGCAGCGTCCCGGTGCTGTCGCACAGATCACGCAACCCCTTCAGGCATTGATCGGGCACCACACGGATGCCGCCCTCACCTTGGATCGGCTCGATGATCACGGCGCAGGTCTGGTCGGTGATCGCCACGCGGATGGCATCGTGATCGCCCCACTTCAGCTGGGTAAAGCCCGGCATCAGCGGGCCGTAGCCCTTGACCATCTTTTCCGACCCTGCCGCCGCAATCGCGCCGGTAGAGCGGCCATGAAAAGCGCCTTCAAAGGCGATGATCTGCGTGCGCTCGGGGTGCCCCGCGTCATGATGGTGCTTGCGCGCCATCTTGATGGCCAGCTCGGCCGCCTCGGTGCCGGAGTTGGTAAAGAACACCGTGTCGGCAAAGGTCAGGTCCACCAGCATCTCGGCCAGCTGCTCCTGTTCAGGGATGCGGTAGATGTTGGACACATGCCACAGCTTTTGCGCCTGCGCCGTCAGGGTTTCGACCAGCGTCGGATGCGCATGGCCCAGAGCATTGACAGCGATGCCGGCCCCCAGATCGAGATATCGGCTGCCATCCTCGGAGGTGAGCCAGCTGCCTTTGCCCGACACAAAGGCGAGGGGGGCGCGGTTATAGGTGGGCAGAACGGCGGAAATCATGGCACATGCCTTTCGGAAGCTGGCGGGACCGGCGCACGGACTGTCCCTGCTTGCACACAGGAGAAAGCCAAGGCGTAACGGGTGCCCGCGGGGAGTGTCAATGCGGGGCTGTCGATGTCTGGGGATGGCCCTGTGCGCCGGACCATGCGTAACCTGTCGCTCAGAAGCGTCGGGGACGTCGGATAAGGGCGTACCGTTGGGTCATGCTGCTGCCATAGGCGAAGAGTGCCGGTCTGTAAACGGAAATGTGGGTGTAAACGGCAATGTGGGGCATTGAGTCGGCGGGCGGCGCTTGATCTTCGGCCTGCGTGCTTGTATCCCGTGCCGTCGCGGTTAGAATGCGCGGCGAAAGTCCTTACAGCCCAATAGCGGAGATCACCATGTCCTGGACGGATGAGCGGGTTGAAACGCTCAAGAAGATGTGGGCCGAAGGCCAGTCGGCCAGCCAGATCGCTAAGGAACTGGGCGGTGTCACGCGCAATGCGGTGATCGGCAAGGTTCACCGTCTGGGCCTGTCGAACCGTGTCGGCGGCGGCAAGGATGAGCCGGAGGACGAAGCCCCCGTTGTGGCCGCCAAGCCAGAACCTGTAACGCCACGCGCGCCGGAGCCGCGCCCTGAGCCGGTCGCGGCAGCCCCACGCCCGGCCGCGCCCGAGCGGCCCGCCGCTGTGGCCCCTGCAGCCCCGTCGAATGTGACCCCGCTGCCCGTGCGCAAGGCGATCATTCCCGCCGGTCAACCGCTGCCACCGCAGCCCTCGGCCAACGAGATCAGCCCCGAGGCGCTGGCCTCTGTGCGTGAAGTCGAAAAGCACGCCAAGCGCCTGACGCTGATGGAACTGACCGAGCGCACCTGCAAATGGCCGATCGGCGACCCGGCGACCGAAGATTTCTGGTTCTGCGGCCTGCCCAGCCTGCCCGGAAAACCTTATTGCGAAGCACATGTCGGCGTTGCCTTCCAGCCGATGAGCGCACGGCGCGACCGCCGCCGCTGATCAAGGGGCGGGGCAGACCCGCTCCGAAGCAGGATAAACACTCTGGCGCGCGGCGTCCCGCATTGCGACGGCGGTGAACACCGCCGGGCGCGTCACAAAAACCCCCTGTGGCCGTGGCTTTGACCCATGGCAAACTGTGCAAAATCGTGTGGCCGGGGGCGTTTGACCACACCCTGCCGGCGCGTTTTCCACCACCAGACCTCGGGCGGGGCGGGGCAGATACGCATGGCCCGCGCCTTTGACCCATACAGACCGTCTGGCCTGATACCGCGCGGATCCGGGCTCTGGGGGTATCGCGCAGATACAGCGTTCATTTATCCCAAAATACACAATCTGCATGATTGATTTAGAATTGATCCAGATCACGGACCCGTGTCTGGAATCGTTCTAAAGAATCAGGAGCAACCTTATGACATACGGAGATATGCCATGAAACGAACCCTGATCCTTGCCTTGATGACCTCGGCCCTTGCCGGGCCGGTCATGGCAGACGCGCTGCGCGATCGCGCGGCGGCGGAATTCAAGCCGCTCCCCTCGACCATCCCGGCGGTCAAGGACAACCCGGTCACGCCCGAAAAGATCGAGCTTGGCAAAGCGCTGTTCTTTGATCCCCGCCTCTCGGCGTCGGGGGTGTTTTCCTGTGCGTCCTGTCACAACCTTGCGACCGGCGGCGATGACAACATGGAAACCAGCGTTGGCCATGGCTGGCAAAAGGGGCCGCGCAACTCGCCCACCGTGTTGAACGCGGTTCTCAATGAGGCGCAGTTCTGGGACGGTCGCGCAGATGACCTTGCCGCACAGGCAAAGGGCCCGATTCAGGCCGGGGTCGAGATGGCAAATACGCCCGAGCAGGTCGAGGTTACGCTGAAATCCATGCCGCAATATGTGGCCTGGTTTACGGCCGCCTTTCCGGCTGAGCCCGATCCGGTGAACTTTGACAACATGGCCAAGGCGATCGAAGCCTTCGAGGCCACGTTGATCACGCCTGCGCCGTTTGATGCCTGGCTGAACGGCGACGACAACGCGATGAGCGAAGACGCCAAGGCTGGTCTGACCCTGTTCATGGACAAGGGCTGTTCCTCGTGCCACTCCGGCGTCAACGTCGGCGGCCATGGCTACTACCCGTTTGGCCTGATCGAAAAGCCCGGCGCAGAGATCCTGCCCCCCGGTGACAAAGGCCGCTTTGCCGTCACCGAAACGGTGGATGACGAATATGTGTTCCGTGCCTCACCGCTGCGCAACATCGCCCTGACCGCGCCTTATTTCCACTCCGGCAAGGTCTGGGATCTGGCGGTTGCGGTCGAAGTTATGGCTGAAAGCCAGCTGGGCGAGCAGCTCGCGCCAGAGGAAACCGCGCAGTTGGTCGCGTTTCTGGACAGTCTGACCGGCACACTGCCCCCCGTCACGCTGCCGGTGTTGCCCGCCGAGACGGCAGAAACACCGCGCCCGTCGTCAGAAGTAAAGTAAACCCTTTAGGATGACATCGCAGGCGGCCTCCGGGCCGCCTGCTTCAGTTCCCGCCGCCCAACAGGCGCTGCAGCAACCGCGCGGCTTCGGCGTCGATCGCCTCTTGCGCCCTGCGGCGGGCGGCGTCTTCCAGACTTTCGCCCTCCTGCCGCACAATGCCCAGCTCCTGCTCGGCCTTGCGCTCCAGCTCGGCCTTGGCCCGCGCCTCCGCCTCCTTGGCCTGTTCCTCAAACCGCTCCCGCGCCAAGGCCTCCAGATCCAGCCGGAATTTCGGGCTGGCCCAGCTGCCAGTGATCAGCAACGGCACCATCACCCCGCCAGTCCCATCCACCGCCGCCAGAGCCACCGGCCGCAGCCGGTAATCCAGCGTGCGCGCGCCCAGGTTGACCTCGCCATTGCCGGTGGCCGTCACATAGGGCGCCTGAAACGCCAGATCACTGTTGCTCAGCACGCCGCCGTCGATGGTAAAGCCCGCCGTCACCGCCTCGAAGATCGTCTTCTGTCCCTCGCCGACAAAGCCCGCATCCAAGGTGCGCAGCATCCCGGCAATATCCAGCCCGCGCAGCTCGCCCTTGCCGAGCCGCAGACTGCCCGAACCGGAAAAGCTGCGCATGATCGCATCCACCGAATTGCCGACGCCAAGGAATTTCAGCGCCAGATCGCCGGTCCCGATCAGCCGGTCATAGCCGCCCAGATCCATCAGCAAGGACTGCATCGCCAGCCCCGACAGCACCAGATCGCCGCCCACCGACAGGCCAGAACGCCCGTTGACCACAAATTGACCGCTGACCGTGCCCTGATAGGCGGCAATCTGGCGCAGATCGAACACCGCGCGCGCCCGGTCGATGGTGGTCACCACCCGCGTGGTGCCAAACTTCGCCACGCCCAGATCGACACTGTCCGCCGTCAGCGCAATCGAGGCATCCATCAGCCCCAGCGCCGAGACGTCAATCGGAGCGGTCGGCCAGCCATCGGCCTGCGTGCCGCCACGCGCGCCACCACCAATCTCACCGCCCTGCCCACTCATCGCCGCCGCCAGAGACAGCGCCCCAGCCTGCACCTGCGCCGACAGGTTCGGACGTTCGCCCGCCGTGGTCAGGTCAGCATCCAGCGTCAGCCGGTTGTCATCCAGCCTCAGCGTACCCTCGCGCAGATGCACCGACAGCGCGTCGGTCAGGGTCAGCCGCCCCGTCGCCTCGACCCTTTGCGCCCCCAACCCCTGAGGCAGATCAGGCTTTGCCATCCCCTCCAGCGTGGTGATGGCCGACAGATCCGCAAGATTTGCCACCAGATCGCCTTTGGCCGCCAGCGGGTTCCACCCCGCCTGTCCGGCAAAGCGCAGATCGGCCTCGCCCGCCGTCAGCGCCAGATCGACGCCGACAAGCCTGCCCTCCAGAAAAGGTGCGAATTCTGCAAGCTTCACGCTCGCTTCGAACGGCTGATCGTTCATGATTGCGTCAAAAGTGAAATCCGCCGCGCCCAGAAACGCCGGAATGCGGGCCTCCCCATTGACCGAGCGCAGCACAATCCGGCTGCCCGCGCCGTGATCGACAAAGGTAAAGCGCCCGTCTGACACCTCGGCCAGATCCAGCGTAAACGGCGTACCCTCGCCCGCCATCCCGGCCTCGGCGCTGCCGCCCCCCCGCCCGCCGAACACCCAGTTTTCGCGCCCGTCCCGCGCCCGTTCCAGCACCAGCTGCGGGGCTTGCGCCGAAATCCCGGTGATCTTGACCTCGCCGCCCATCAGTGCCGCCAGATCCAGCGATATGCTCAGCTCCTCGGCGCGCAGCATGTCACCTTCGGTGCCCCAATCGGCATTTGACACCGAAACCGGCCCGGTCTGCACGCCCAGCGTCGGAAAGAAACTGGGCCGCACCGAGCCCTCGATCACCAGCTTGCGCCCGGTCACTTCGGCAAAGCGCTCGGCCGCAAGGGCGGCGATCCGCTCCGACGGGATCATGAACACCGCCGCCACCGCCAGAAACACCAGCAAAGACAAGGCCAGAACAGAACGGATCAACCAACGCATGATGACTGCCTTCCTCACGGGTTTTTCCCGATTCTACGCCGCAAAGCGCCCGCGCTGCAACGCATCAGCACAGCCTTGCCGACCGGCACCGCCGCATCGGCGGCACATCGCCGACCGGTTCAGTTCACGCTCACGGGGCGCGAGCGCATCCGCGCCACCGTTTCCCGCTCCGCCCGCTTGCACAGATTGGGCGGCAATCCCTTGTCCAGCAGTCCCATGTCCTGCCAGACCATCTCTCCCATCCGCTGAAACGCCACATCCAGCGCCCCGGCCCGATGCGCCGACAACAAGAACCCCGGCAGGCTGCGCACCGGATGATCCGGCGCAAGCGGTTCGTCGGGATACACATCCGACGCGGCGACGATATGACCCGAGGCCACAGCCGCCATCAGTGCCGGAAAATCCACCACATCCGCCCGGCTCAACAGAATAAACGCCGCCCCCGCCCGCATCGCGGCAAAGGCCTCCGCGCCCAGAAAGCCCCGGTTCTCCGAGGTCACCGCAGCAGTGACAAACACCACATCCGACTGCGTCATCACCGCTTCCAGCGTGGCTGGCTCCGCCCCGGCCTCGACGATCCGCGCCTCTGGCAGCCAGGGGTCATGAATGCGCAGCCGGGGGCGAAAGCCCTGCAACACGCGCGCCATGGCCCGGCCCAGATCGCCAAAGCCGATGATCCCGACCTCGGCCCCGGTCAACAGCCGCGCGCCCCTGTTGCCTTCCCCGCCCCAGGCCTCGCGCCCGGCACGGAAATCGGCATCGGCGCCATGGATATTGCGCAAGAGCGACAGCGCAAATCCCAACCCGATCTCGGCCACCGGCTCGGCAAACACCGCGCCGGTCGTTACCACATGAATGCCGCGCGCAAACACCTGATCATAAGGCATATTGTTGATCAGGTTGGATTCCACATTGAAGATGCAGCGCAATGCGCTCAGCCGCGCCAGCGTCGCATGATCGAGCGGCGGCTGCCCAATGACGTAGCGCGCCTGCGCCAGCACCGCATCGTCCAGCCCCGGCAGAGCCGCGTCCGTGGTCTCCACCAGCCGGTAGCGCGCCCGCAGATCCGCCAGCCGCCCCGGCGTGAAAATCAGCTCCAGCGTGCGCGGCAACGGGCAGCACAGCACCAAAGGCCGTTCGATCTCCTGCATCCTCATCCCTCCCTTTTCCCTCACCCTTCCGCGCCCGGCCACAAACCGCAAGCCCCCTGCCATTGCTGCTTGCCAAATACTCCCGCCGGAGGCATCCATCGCCCGCCCCACACGCCAACTCTACAGATCAAATCCCCAAAGACCCGCCGAGGGCGCCGGGGTGGGCGGGTGGGAGGCGCCTGAGGCGGGTCTTACCCCCTATCCGCCTGAAGCAAACACAGCTATAGACCGCGCCATGTCGCAAAATCCGCCCAACCTCCGCCCCGATCTGGCCCCGCGCGCCACCTTTTCCGAGGCCCCCCGCCCCGGTCAGCCGACCATTGGCATGGTCAGCCTTGGCTGTCCCAAGGCGCTGGTGGATTCCGAACGGATCCTGACCCGCCTGCGGGCCGAAGGCTATGCGATCAGCCCCGATTACAAGGGCGCGGATGCGGTGATCGTCAACACCTGCGGCTTTCTCGACTCTGCCAAGGCCGAGAGCCTTGATGCCATCGGCGAGGCCCTGGCCGAAAACGGCCGGGTGATCGTGACCGGCTGTCTGGGCGCGGAACCCGAATACATTACCGGCGCGCATCCAAAGGTGCTCGCCGTGACCGGCCCGCATCAGTATGAGGCGGTGCTGGATGCCGTGCATGGCGCAGTGCCGCCGTCGCCCGACCCATTCATCGACCTGTTGCCCGCACGCAATGTCAGCCTGACGCCCCGGCATTACAGCTATCTGAAAATCTCCGAAGGCTGCAATCACAAGTGCAAGTTCTGCATCATCCCCGACATGCGCGGTCGTCTGGTCAGCCGACCGGCCCATGCCGTGCTGCGCGAAGCGGAAAAGCTGGTCGAGGCCGGGGTGCGCGAATTGCTGGTGATCTCGCAGGATACCAGTGCCTACGGCGTGGATCGCAAGCATGACGTCGCGCCTTGGAAGGGTGGCGAGGTGCGGGCACATATCACGGATCTGGCGCGCGAAATGGGCAAGCTAGGGGCCTGGGTGCGGCTGCATTACGTCTACCCCTACCCGCATGTGCGCGACCTGATCCCGCTGATGGCCGAGGGGCTGGTGCTGCCCTATCTGGACATCCCGTTCCAGCACGCCCACCCGGACACCCTACGCCGGATGGCGCGCCCGGCTGCGGCGGCAAAGACGCTGGATGAAATCGCCGCCTGGCGCGCCGCATGCCCCGACATCACCCTGCGATCAACCTTTATCGTCGGCTACCCCGGCGAGACCGAGGCCGAATTCCAGACCCTGCTAGACTGGCTGGACGAGGCGCAGCTGGACCGCGTCGGCTGTTTTCAATACGAAAACGTGGCTGGCGCGCGCAGCAATGACCTGCCCGATCATGTGCCCGCCGAGGTCAAGCAGGATCGCTGGGATCGGTTCATGGAAAAGGCGCAAGCCATTTCCGAAGCCAAGCTGGCCGCCAAGGTGGGCCGCACCCTGCAGGTCATCGTCGATGAGGTGGATGGCGACGGCGCCACCTGCCGGACCATGGCCGATGCGCCCGAGATCGACGGCAACCTGTTCATCGACGAGGGGTTCGAGACGCTGGCCCCCGGCGATATCGTCACCGTCAAGGTTGACGAGGCGGGGGAATATGACCTCTGGGGTCGGCTGGTCGGCTGATCTCTGGCCCGGCCTCCCGTTGCGGCTCTGGCGCGCCGCTTGCTGAACAGCCAGCGGGATTGTGCCTTTATGACCATTTCCTGCACCACAGGTGCCGATTGCCGCACTTTCAACCTTTTTTTGCCACGGCATCAGGGATACCACCCCAGAGGGTGACAGTGATCCGCACCGGGGTCAGAACACATGTGATACTGGACAAGCCGGGCATTTTGCCTTGTTCACGGAGGGACATATGAAGGTCGCAATGATTGGAACCGGCTATGTCGGCCTGGTTTCCGGAGTTTGTTTTTCAGATTTTGGTCACGACGTTATTTGCGTCGACAAATCAGCCGAAAAGATCGCCCAGTTGCAGGGCGGGATCATACCGATCTATGAGCCGGGCCTGGATACCCTTTTGCAACGCAATGTCGAGGCCGGGCGATTGCGGTTCACCACCGATCTGCAAGAGGCGGTTGCCGGGGCGGATGCTGTGTTCATCGCTGTCGGAACGCCGACCCGGCGGGGCGACGGCCATGCCGATCTGTCCTATGTGATGGCCGCCGCCGAAGAGATTGCCCATGCCCTGACCGGCTATGCCGTCGTGGTGACCAAATCGACCGTGCCGGTCGGCACCAACCGCAAGGTTGCAGACGTGATCCGGCGCACGCGGCCCGAGGCCGAGTTTGACGTCGCCTCCAACCCCGAGTTCCTGCGCGAAGGTGCCGCGATCGACGATTTCATGCGCCCCGACCGGGTGGTGATCGGGCTGGACAGCGACCGTGCGCGGCAATTGATGTCGGATATGTACCGGCCCTTGTTCCTGCGCGACTTTCCCATCGTCTTCACCGATCTGGAAAGTGCCGAGATGATCAAATACGCCGCCAACGGCTTTCTGGCGGTCAAGATCAGCTTTATCAACGAAATCGCCGCGCTGTGCGAACGGGTGGGCGCGGATGTGAAAGCCGTCGCCAAAGGCATGGGGCTGGACGGGCGCATCGGCAACAAGTTCCTGCACGCAGGCCCCGGCTATGGCGGATCCTGCTTTCCCAAGGACACACAGGCCCTTGCCCGCATCGGTCAGGAACATGGCGTGCCGCAGCGGATCACCGAAACCGTGATCACGGTAAATGCCGAGGTCAAGCGCCGGATGATCGACAAGGCGCAGGACCTGTGCGGCGGTTCGTTCAACGGCAAAACCGTGGCCGTACTGGGCGTGACCTTCAAGCCCAACACCGACGACATGCGCGAGGCACCGTCGCTGACCATCGTGCCCGCCATGATCGGCGCAGGGGCCAAGGTGCATGTGGTTGATCCGCAGGGTCGGCGCGAGGGTGAGCATCTGCTGCCCAGCGTGGACTGGTTTACCGATGCCTATGCCGCCGCCGAAGGCGCGGATCTGGTCATGCTGCTGACCGAATGGAATGAATTCCGCGCCCTTGACCTGAGCCGCCTGTCCGGTGCAATGCGTGTGGCCCGCATGGCGGATTTTCGGAATATCTATGAACGTGCTGCAGTGCTCGATGCCGGGTTTGTGGCCTATGATGCAGTAGGACGGTAACCCGGATGCTTGAGATCAAACCAACCTCACTGCCGGGTGTGATGCTGCTGACACCACGGCGCTTTGGCGATGCCCGCGGCTGGTTCAGCGAAAGCTGGAACGCGGAACGGATGGCCGCTGCCGGTCTGGATTTTGCCTTTGTGCAGGACAACCATTCGTTTTCCGCCGAACCGGGCACCCTGCGCGGCCTGCATTTCCAAAAGCCACCCCGGGCACAGGATAAACTGGTGCGCTGCAGCCGCGGCGCGATCTTTGACGTGGCCGTGGATATCCGCCGGGGGTCTGCGACCTATGGGCATTGGACCGGGGCCGAGCTGACCGCCGAGAATGGCCAGCAGCTTCTGGTGCCAAAGGGCTTTCTGCACGGCTTTGTCACCTTGGTTGCCGATACCGAGGTGCAATATAAATGCACCGATGTTTACGCGCCCGATTGTGACGGCGCGGTGCTGTGGGACAGCTGCGGCATCGACTGGCCCCTGCCGGTCGCGCAGCCGGTCTTGTCCGACAAGGACCGCGCGGCCCAGCCGTTTGCCGCTTTCGACACGCCATTCGATACAGGAACGACACAATGAAGATTCTCGTGACTGGCGGGGCCGGGTTCATCGGCTCTGCTGTGGTCCGTCAGGCGGTGGCAAAGGGTCACCATGTCGTCAATCTGGACGCGCTGACCTATGCTGCCAATCTGGAGAACGTGGCGTCGGTCGCCGACTCGCCGCTTTACGCCTTTGAGCACGCCGATATCCGGGACCGTCAGGCCCTGACTCGCATTTTCAGCACCCATGCTCCGGATGCGGTGATGCATCTGGCGGCAGAAAGCCATGTCGACCGCTCGATCGACGGGCCGGGCGATTTCATCGACACCAATATCACCGGCACCTTCAACCTGCTGGAGGCCGCCCGCGCCTATTGGCAGTCGCAGGGCCGCCCCGATGGCTTCCGCTTTCACCACATCTCCACCGATGAAGTGTTCGGCAGCCTTGGCCCGACCGGCCAGTTCAACGAATCCACCCCTTATGACCCGCGCAGCCCCTATTCCGCGTCAAAGGCCGCCAGCGATCATCTGGTGCGCGCCTGGCACGAAACCTATGGCCTGCCGGTGGTGCTGACCAATTGCTCCAACAATTACGGGCCGTTCCATTTTCCGGAAAAGCTGATCCCGGTTGTGATCCTGAACGCGCTGCATGGCCGCCCGATCCCGATCTACGGCAAGGGCGAGAATGTGCGCGACTGGCTTTATGTCGAAGACCATGCCACAGCCCTGCTGCTCGCGCTGGAAAAGGGCCAGCCGGGGCGCAGCTATGCCATCGGCGGCGAGAATGAGCGGCGCAACATTGATCTGGTGCGCACGATCTGCACCCTGCTCGACGAGATGCGGCCGGATGGCGCGCCGCATGACCGGTTGATCACCTATGTCACCGACCGCCCCGGCCATGATGCGCGCTACGCCATCGACCCGACCCGGATGCGCGAAGAACTGGGCTGGTCCCCTTCGGTCACGGTCGAAGAGGGGCTGCGCCTGACGGTGCGCTGGTATCTCGACAATGAAAGCTGGTGGCGTCCGCTGCTCGACCGTCAGGGCGTGGGCCAGCGGCTGGGAACCAGCTCATGAAACTGCTGGTCTTCGGACAAACCGGGCAGGTTGCGCGCGCACTGGCCCGGCTTGCACCAGACGCGGTGTTTCTGGGCCGGGATCAGGCCGATCTGACCGATCCCGCCGCCTGCGCCCGCGCAATTCTGGCGGCCCGGCCCGACGCGGTGATCAATGCCGCCGCCTATACGGCGGTGGACAAGGCTGAAACGGATGAGGCAACGGCGCATCTGGTCAACGCCCTCGCGCCCGAAGCAATGGCGCGGGCCTGTGCCGAGGTGGGCGTGCCGCTGGTCCATATCTCGACCGATTATGTCTTTGACGGCGCTGGGGACTCTGCATTTCTGCCAACAGACCCCGTGGCCCCGCTCGGTGCTTACGGCCGCACCAAGGCCGAGGGCGAGGCGCGGCTGCGGGGGACGGGGGCGACGCATGGCATCTTGCGCACATCCTGGGTGTTTTCGCCCGATGGCAGCAACTTCGTCAAAACCATGCTGCGCCTGTCCGAAACCCGCGACCGGCTGACCGTAGTGGGCGATCAGGTGGGCGGACCGACGCCGGCGGCGGCGATTGCGCAGGCCTGCATGACCATCGCGGACCGGCTGCGTGAGGGGCCTGCCCTGTCCGGCAGCTACCATTTCTCCGGCGCGCCAGACACCAGCTGGGCCGGGTTTGCCCGCGCGATTTTTGAACTCTCCGGACGCAAGGTCGAGGTTGTGGACATCCCCACCGCCGATTACCCCACCCCTGCCCGGCGCCCGCTGAACTCGCGTCTGGACTGCACCACAACCGAAGCAACCTTCGGACTCGCGCGGCCAGACTGGCGCGCTGGTCTGCGGGACGCTATTAGTGACTTGAAGGTATTGGCATGACACAGCGCAAAGGCATCATTCTGGCAGGCGGCTCCGGCACCCGGCTCTGGCCGATCACCATGGGCGTGTCCAAGCAGCTGCTGCCGATCTATGACAAGCCGATGATCTATTACCCGCTGTCGGCGCTGATGCTGTCGGGCATCCGCGAGATTGCGATTGTCACCACCCCCGACGATCAGCCGCAGTTTCAGCGCCTGATGGGCGATGGCTCGCAATGGGGCGTGCGCTTTGAATGGATCGTGCAGCCCTCGCCGGATGGGCTGGCGCAGGCCTATCTTCTGGCCGAAGATTTCCTGGATGGCGCGCCATCGGCCATGGTGCTGGGCGACAACATCTTTTTTGGCCACGGCCTGCCAGAGTTGCTCAAGGCCGCCGACAGCCGCACCACCGGCGGCACGGTGTTCGGCTACCGCGTCACCGACCCCGAGCGCTATGGCGTGGTCGGCTTTGACAGCACCGGCAGGGTGCAGGAAATCATCGAGAAACCCACTGTGCCGCCGTCAAACTATGCGGTGACGGGGCTGTATTTTCTGGACGGTCGCGCGTCGGAGTTTGCCCGCCAGATCAAACCCTCGGCGCGGGGCGAGTTGGAGATTGTCGACCTTTTGCTGATGTATCTGGCAGAGGGCAGTCTGCAGGTTGAGCAGATGGGCCGGGGCTACGCCTGGCTGGACACCGGCACCCACGAAAGCCTGCTGGACGCGGGCAACTTTGTCCGCACCCTGACCGGGCGTCAGGGGCTTCAGGTCGGGTGCCCGGACGAAATTGCATTTCTGCTGGGCTGGATCACGGCAGACGATCTTTTGCGTCGGGCAGAGGTGTTCCGCAAAAACGACTACGGCAAGTATCTGCTGACTGTCGCGCAGCAAATCTAGCCTGCACAGAGATTGACCACTGACAGCCGGATCGGAAAACATCCGGTTTGTCAGTGATTTGCGGGGCGATGTTAAAGTTCGGCATTCTGCATGCCACCACGCCACCTGTAGTATGCATCAACACGCTGTGGACAACGTATTGATGATGCTGTTCAGTCCACAAGGATCGCTATAGAACGTTTTGACAGAATCGATTGGCATGAGTGAGCGTAAGACAATGGTTGGGCGGTTTCCCAAATTGGCTATGGTATTGCTGGGCCTGTCGGTTCTTGCTGCCTGTTCCACCCCTCGGGGCGCGGCGCTTCAGAGTGAAGTTCTGCGCGGCCAGAAGGATGAGAACGCCGAATTTCAGGTTGTTGAGGTCACCCGCGACACCGTGAGCCAGGTCGCGCACTGGCCCCCGACGGGCTGGCCCGGCTCTTATCTTTGGCTGCCCAACAGCTCGGGCGCAAACAGCCCGCTGATTGCGTCGGGTGACAAGATTTCGCTGGTGATCTGGGATCCGCAGAACAATTCGCTGATCGCGACGCAGGGCGAACGCTCGGTTGCGCTGCCCAACCTGACCGTATCGCCAGAAGGTACGCTGTTTGTGCCCTATGTCGGTGATGTGGCGGTGCGCGGCAAAACCCCTTCACAGGTGCGCCAGGAAATCGAGGCAGCTCTGGCCCCCACAGTGCCTTCGGCTCAGGTCCAGCTGACGGTCGAGGTGGGCCGCCTGAATTCGGTCGACATCGTTACCGGAGTCGGGCGCGCCGGCCCCTACCCCCTGATGGACCGCAACACCACGATCCTGTCGCTGATCGCACAGGCAGGGGGCATTGCCACCAACCTCCGCAACCCGCTGGTGCGTCTGATCCGCGACGGGAAGACTTATGAAATTCGCGCCGAAAGCCTGTTTTCCGAGGGTTCGAAAAACGTCCTGATGAAGGGTGGCGACAAGGTATTCGTTGAAGAAGACCGCCGCTACTTTACCGCCATGGGCGCCACCGGACGCGAAGAGCTGATCTATTTCGACCGCGAAGAGGTCAGCGCGATGGAGGCACTGTCGCTGGTCGGCGGTCTGGTGGATACACGCGCAGACCCAAAGGGCATTCTGATCCTGCGCAATTACACCGCCAAATCGCTGCGCACCGATGACTCGGGTCCACAAAAGACACAAGTGGTCTTTACGATCGACCTGACCAGTGCAGCGGGTTTGTTTGCAGCGCGGTCTTTCAAGATCAATCCGAAAGACACGATCCTTGTGACCGAGTCGCCGATGGTCGCCGCATCCTCGATCATGGGGCTGTTTGGCTCTGTCTTCGGACTGCGCAGACAGCTTAACGGAGACTGACAGCCCGAACATGGCCGTCAAGTCTGCCTTATCCTGGTCCTGATGGTCGTTTTCTGAACGCTCGGCGCAAGACGACCAAAATTTCGCCACTTGGGCTGGCGTCTCACGCAAACCACCGTATAAATTCAGGGTGGATACGGCGTACGCCCTGAGTTGGCCCGGCTTTGCCGAGAGCAGGGGCAGTTTCAGGTCCGCACTTGTTATGCAGTAGAGTCAGGCGTTTGATTTGGCTAAACTGATTGGAATTATCGTCACAAGGAAAGCGACGAATGAAAATTTATATCGCTGGTCACCGCGGCATGGTTGGTGGCGCGATTCTGCGCCGGCTTGAGGCGCGCAAAGCCGCAGGCGAAGACCTGTCTCTCCTTACCCGTACCCATGCCGAGCTTGATCTGACAAGCCAGCAGGCCGTGCAGGATTTCATGCAGGCCGAGCGGCCTGATGTGGTCATTCTGGCGGCGGCCAAGGTGGGGGGCATTCATGCCAACAACACCTATCCGGCAGATTTCATTTATGAAAACCTGATGATTGAATGCAACATCATCCATCAGGCGTTTGCCGCCGGGGTGAAGCGCTTGCTGCAACTTGGCTCGTCGTGCATCTATCCCAAAGCGGTGCCCCAGCCGATGCGCGAAGACGCGCTGCTGACCGGCACGCTGGAACCGACGAATGAGCCCTATGCCATCGCAAAGATTGCCGGGATCAAGCTGTGCGAAAGCTACAATCGCCAGCATGGCGTCGATTACCGTTCGGTGATGCCGACCAACCTGTATGGCCCCGGCGACAACTTCCATCCAGAAAACTCGCATGTGCTGCCCGCCCTGATCCGCCGTTTTCACGAAGCGGCACAAAGCGGTGTGGACGAGGTAACGATCTGGGGGTCCGGCAAACCAATGCGTGAATTCCTGCATGTGGACGACATGGCAGAGGCCTCGCTCTTCGTGCTCGACCTGCCCAAGGCCGAGTATGACGCCAATACCCAGCCGATGCTGAGCCATATCAACGTCGGCTCCGGCACCGATGTCTCGATTCTGGAACTGGCGCAGATGGTTGCCGCAGTGACCGACTTTACCGGGCGCATCACCACGGACCCGACCAAGCCCGATGGCACCATGCGCAAACTGATGGATGTCAGTCGTCTGGCCCGCATGGGCTGGCAGGCGCGCATCACGCTTGAGGCAGGACTTGCCGAAACCTATGATTGGTTTCTGGCCAATCAGACAACATTTCGCAACTGACAGGTTTTTTCATGACAACGATCATTCATCCGGTTCTTTTGTGTGGTGGGTCGGGCACCCGGCTCTGGCCTTTGTCGCGCAAGTCCTTTCCAAAGCAGTTCTCCCGATTGACCGGCGAAGAAAGCCTGTTTCAGGGGGCGGTCCGCCGTCTGATTGGGGCGGGGTTCAGTGAGCCGCTTGTCATCACCGGCAATGATTTCCGATTTATCGTCGTCGAACAGCTCGCCGCAATGGAAACCAGCCCGCAGGGTATCCTGATCGAGCCGGAGGGGCGCAATACCGCCCCGGCCGTTCTGGCCGCTGCCTTGCATCTGCAAACCACCCAGCCGGGGGCGCTGCTGCTTGTCGCCCCGTCCGACCATGTGGTGCCCGATGCCGCCGCCTTCCGTGAGGCGGTTCAGGGCGCTGCGCCGCGCGCGCTGGCGGGTGATATCGTCACCTTTGGCATCACGCCGACCCGGCCTGAAACCGGCTATGGCTATCTGGAACTGGCCCCCGGCTCTGATCCGGCGGCAAAGGTTCCGCAATCGCTGGCCCGGTTTGTCGAAAAGCCAAAGGCAGATCAGGCCGCCAACATGATCGCTGCGGGCAACTTCCTGTGGAACGCGGGGATTTTCCTGTTCACCGCCGACACGCTGGTCAAAGCCTTTGAAATGCACGCGCCAGAGGTGCTCACCCATGTCAAGGCAGCGGTCGCCAATGCGTCGCCCGACCTGTCCTTTGTTCGTCTCGATCCGGTCGCTTGGGCGAACGTTCCCGATATTTCCATTGATTATGCGATCATGGAAAAGGCATCCAATCTTGCCGTGATGCCATTTTCCGCCGGCTGGTCTGATCTGGGCGGCTGGGATGCGGTGTGGCAGGAGGCAGGGCCCGACGCAGATGGCAATGTCTCCTCTGACAACGCCACCGCGATCGGCTGCGAAGATACCCTGCTGCGTTCAGAATCGCCGCGTGTGGAACTGGTCGGGATCGGGCTGAAAGACATCGTCGCCATCGCCACCACCGACGCTGTGCTGGTGGCTCACAAATCGCAGAGCCAGCGCGTCAAAGAGGCCGTCGCCGCCCTTCAGGCCAAGGGCCGCGCACAGGCGACCGCGTTTCCGACCGATCACCGGCCATGGGGCATGTTCGAAAGTCTGGTGATTGGCTCGCGGTTTCAGGTCAAACGCATTGTCGTCAAACCGGGTGCCGCGCTCAGCCTGCAGTCACACCACCACCGCTCTGAACATTGGATCGTGGTCGAAGGCACCGCGCGCGTGACCGTCGGCGATGAGGTCAAATTGCTGACCGAAAACCAGTCGGTCTATATCCCGCTGGGCGCAGTCCACCGGATGGAGAACCCCGGCAAGGTGCCGATGGTGCTGATCGAGGTGCAGACCGGCAGCTATCTGGGCGAAGACGACATCATCCGGTACGAAGATGTCTATGCCCGCGGACAAGGTGCCAAAGGCTGACACGGGCAGAAGCAGCACAGGGCCCGCTGGACCCTGTGCTTGCAAGCGTGCAGACGAAACTGCGGCCCGACGGGGCCGCACCCCTCGGGTTCGCCAAAGGAAAGTGGGCATGACTCATTCCGTTATCGCTGAAACGACCTCGCTCTTGCGGCAGTTGCGCGAGGGCTCGTTCAAATGCCTTGCCGAAGAAAGCAAGCATGTCTCGCACAACGTTTATTTTTGCTGGGACAAGGCGAATGGCAGCGCTGCGATCACCCTGAACTCCGCCGAAGGCCGCTTGCTCGACGCTGATATCGTGGTCACCGGCACACCGGGGTGGTTCACACTTAACTTCGGTCTGGGCTTTGGCCAATTTCAGGCGGGCGACACTCTGGGTCTGGTCTGGTCAGTCCAGAGCAGCCTGCAGACAAACCTTTACCCCTTTGTCCGGTCTGTTGTCGGCGACGACCGCCTTGATACGCAACTGGCCGATCCGATCCGGCTGACTCAGTCGCCAGGGCGGACTGTCCAGCTTCACACGATCCAGCCGCAGGATCCGTTGGCATGGGCCAAGAACTTTCACACGCTGGTCATTCCGCTGCCCAAACAGAGCTTCCGCCTTGATCTCGAAGATATGCGGCTGTTCCACGCTCCCCGCGCCACCGGAACCGTGACACAGACACCGACACTTGCTTCGCTGGCGATCTGATCCCCGGACTCGCGGCCTCGGCTCAGAAGTCGATGCCGCTTTTCTCGACCGGGCGGAACTGCCGTGCCAGACGCTGCGCAACATCGGAGAACGAGCTCCAGTGACTCGCAAGCATCCTCGGGGCAGCGGTCAGCAGCATCAGATCCGCCAGCGCATATTGCAGCTGGCGGGCCGAGCGGTCAAAGCTGGCGCGCGGCAAGAAACGGACCTTTGATCCGAAGTGATCCTGCAACGCGGTATAGGTCGCCGCAAGATCTGCGGCCACAAAGGCGGTCTGCGCCCCATTGGCAAACAAGGTCTCCAACCGCGTGACAAAGCGCGAGACATCGCTTTTCTTGCGCCATTCCACCAGGTCAAGGTGGCGCTCGGGCGGCCAGTTCCGTGCGGACTCGTAGGGCAGATGCTCAAACTCCGGCCCCGTCCCCATTCGGATATGTACGGCAATGTCAGACGGGTGCGGAACCTGGGCAACCAGATCCAGCACAGCCTGTGACGGCACCAGTGATTGCAGAAATGCCTGCTCGCGCACCATCGTCACATAGGGGCTTTTCAGAGAATAGGCCGAACGGATGAACACATCCCCGCCCGCATCCCCCGCACCCAGGATCGGGGCATCGTGGCATGACCCCGGCTCGATCTCCATGTAGTTATAGCTCTGGGCCGCCAGACGCCGGAACACATCCGCCGTATCATCTTCCAGCACAGTCCCCGGATAGCGCAGCAGCTCTGATAACCGCGCTTCGCAATGGGCATCAGGCCGCCAGATCACCACCAACTGCCGCCCCGTCGCCTCGGCAATCGCCGCGGCCGAGGCCATCGCCCGCAACCGGTTGCACAGCCCGTGCTGCACATCGACAAACAGATGCGCACCAGACCCGATCAAAGCCGGGGCAGCGGGTTGCGCGTGTCCGGATATGTGCGGTGGCATCAAGCTCCGGTCCCTCTCGTCATTCAAACTTGGGTGGATCAACCGCGCGACCCGTTTTGCCCCGACGCATCAGGCATTGCCCGCCGTTTCGTGACAAGAACGGGAAGCACAGGCCGCCCTTAGCCCCGGCGCCCGGACCGGACAGCCCGCAGTGGCCGTGTGATGCGCCATGAGCGCGAAGCATAGACGCGGTGCAGCTCATGTTCCAAACCATCGGCGCGGATACGCTCCTGCTCGGTCCGGTCGGCTGCCTGATCAGCCAGAAGAACGCCGCCCAGCACAAACTCGCGTTGGGCTGCCTTGATCTGAATGTCATCCAGCCTGCGCTGAAGCGCCTCCGCCTTTGCCTTTTGCAGATTCCGGTCCGCCACGATCTCTTCGATCTTTGCAAGCTCTGCCGACAGTCTTGTCAGCTCTGCCGCTTCGGCCTGCGCATTTGCATCCGCTGTCTCGCGCAAGGTTGTGGAGGCATGAAGCGCGATATGATCCCGCAGCAAAGCAGTTTCCTGCGCCAGCCCGGCATAGCGCGCCAGCGCGCTTTCACACAGGGGCAGGTCAACCAATGCCGCGCCCGTACCACGTCGCAGGGCGGCAATCTCGCCGGCAAACCGGCCCGCCTCGGCATCGCGGGCCAGCAGCGCCTCGGCAAGGACCAGATAAATCGCATCCGGCAGCGCCGGAACCTCAGCATTGGCCCGCGCGCCACTGCCCGGCGCGATCAGCGCCAGTGTTGCCGCATCACCCGATGCCACAGCCCGCGCATCCACCAGCCAGATTCGCCGACGCAAACGGCGGGCAGCGGTCAGCAGCGGGGCGATGCCGGATTTCCACGCTGCCAGCGCTGCCCCCGCCGACTCTGCCCCTTGCAGACAGCGCGCCAGCGCCTCTACCGGATCGGCCAGCACCAGCAGCAACGGGCGTTCACCCTGAGTCGACGCCGCCTCGGCAAGATTGGACTGCACCACCATCTCCCGTTCCGGTCGTGCGGCCGCCAGCTGTTCCACAATCAGATCTGCCAATGGCTCATCCGGCGGGATGACAATCGCAAAATCCAGATCCATATCTGCTGTGACTGGCATGGGTATTCCTTGATGTACTTTATCAAATTATGAGAGCATTCGAACATGGGTTCTACCCCTATTCTTGCGCTTTCCATGTCAGACTTGCCCTTACAGCGAGTTCGGAGCAAGCGGTTTCAGCCTGCTCCGATTCAGTTCATCCGTCCGGTGAAACAGCTTCGACACAGCGCCAGACGCAGCCGAGACTACAGCCGTGCTTCCAACATCTCCAGAACCTGCGCCAGCTCCTCCGGCGTGCTGCAGGCCGCAAGCGACGCGCTGGCCTGGCGGCGCAGACCGACATAGCGCGTCACTTCAGCCCGATACGCCTCGGCATGCGACAGGATCAAGCCTGCCAGTTGCACCACAGTCTCGCCGCTCTGCGCTGCCTCTGCCTCCAGCAAAGCCTCCTGTATCGGTGAGGCCGTACCGTCCAGAACCGCCTGTGCGGCAGCTTCCTTTGCCGACCAGGTCAGTTGCTCGGCCAGGGGTATCCCCTCTGACAATGCCGCAGTGGCCGCCTCGATCAGCGCGGCCAGCCGCGCGGCAGCCGCGCTCCGTGCGACTGACAAGGCCGCAGCTGCACGCGATTCCGCCGTCACCATCATCGAAAAATCAATCTTGGTCATTTTGCGCATCCTCCGTGATGTCCATGGCATAAGGCGGCAGCGCAACCGGGCCGTCCGATACGCTCTGCGGTTCGGGCCAGCACGTCTCGGGCGGGGCAGATGCCCCGTGCGGCAGAATCAGCGGCACAATCAGCACGCCTGCAGCATCCCGGCTGACATCGCCCGCGATCCACGGGTTGTTGATCGCATCGCGCGGCAGGATCGCACCCTCAGGCAGCGGGCCAAAGTCCAGCGTCTCGCCGTTGAGGGTAATGGTGTCACCCTGCACGCTGGCGGTCAGGGCAGTGTCCATACGGACGGGGGAAAAGGTAAGCTTCATCGCCATCTCCAAATGCAAAATCAGAACCAGCGGCCAATGCCGAAGCTCCAGGCCTGAACCCCGCTGACAGAGGCCGAAGCGAAGAGCCGGGGCACAGCATTGGTTGCCGTGCTGTTGGCGGGCGGCCCGCCCCAAAGCGTAACCGAGGTATCCGCCGATTGGTGAAGGGCAAAGGGCACCGCCGCGAACGCGGCAGGCCAAGGGGTAGCAGTCCCGATTCCGCGAAACACCGAACCAGCGACCGTGGTTACATTCACGGTCTGTGTGCCGGTGGTGCAGATCTGGGTGCCATCAGCAAAACGCACGTATTCGCCATTGGCATTGCTGCCCCGCTCGATTACCGCCCCGGTCGGCACCCCACCTGCCTGACTGACAGTGCCCAGAATATTGCCCCGGCGAAACGCCTGCGCGGGTCCGGCCCCGGTGCGCACCAGGCGGCCAGTGGAGGTATCAGAGTCACTCTGCGTAACCGCCAGCCCCGTCATCGGCACGTCAACCTGACAGGCGCTGTTGCTCAGCAGCCAGCGTATCACCCCGCCGGTTGCAGCCCCGATCTGGTCGGCAGCTGGGCGGAACAGCCCGGTGTCCACATCGCCTGCAAAGCCCAGCGCCGGAGCGACAGCACTGCCCGCCGCCAGCAAGGCTCCGGCTGGCAACGTAATCTGCCCGCTGTCCGGCGCTGCCAGCAAGGCATCAGCCCAGCCCGCTCCATCCGCACTGACCTTGATCGCAAAGGCATCAGACCCGGAAAGTCCCATCTCGGCCCGACCGGACCAGTTGGTCTGAAACAGCAACGATGCGGTATCCCCGATAGCCGCCTTGTTGATCTTCAGCTGATGCCCCGCCCCATCATGCGACAACAGGGTCGCAGGCGATACCACCGCCAGCCGGTTCGTCGCGTCAAAGCCGGTGCCGATGCCCAGCCCATCGACCTGTTGCAGCGGCAGTCCTCCCCAAACCCCGTTGCGATAGATCCGCATCGCCTCCGCCGACCGGTCCCAGGCCCGCCACCCCTCGCGCGGGATGATATACAGCCATCCTCCGCCTGCCCGCATTGCCAACGCGCCGACATGGCCGACCCAAACCCCGGTCGGCGCAGGCCCGATCCCCCAGATCTGGCCATCGGCAAAACTGACAGGCGGATCATTCTGACCAACCGCCTCGACACAAAGCTGAACCACGCCATCCAGAACAAGCAGTGCTTCGTTATGGGTGACATGCTTTTGCGCCTGTGCCTGCAGAATATAAGGCATGACAAGGTTTTGCGTGGTGTCCGGCATTGCCGTGGCTCCTGGGTTCATTCTTTGCGTTGAACAAACCTAGGCGCGAATGGCCTAATATTGCCGCAGCGCACAGATTGCGCCGTTTACATTCCGTTAATCAGGTTGCCCCGCCGGAGCGGTGGCCAGTTGCATCACCCCCGCATGACTCAGCGATCTGTCATCGGTGACCGCATCGCGAATGGCCCGCCACAGCAAACGCCGGAACGCGGGCCGGGTCGCCTCGGGGTACAGCCGCGCCTGTCGCGGCCATTGCACCAGCCACAATGGCAACAGCAGCCAGAACGCCCAGCCAGCGGCCAACCGATACAGCAGCAGCCGGTTGCGGTGATAATAGTAAACCTTCCACAACGGCGTCACCATGCCCCCCTCGCCCAGCGAAGCGGTGTCATGCTCAAAACCGATCTGAGGGGCAAATCCAAGCCGGCCGCCGCGCCGCGTCAGGGTCATCGTGTAGATCGCATCATCGGCATAGATAAACAGTGACGGGTCCGGCAAACCCGCCCGCTCCAGCGCGTGCCGCGACAGGAACAGCCCGACAAAGGACGCGCCATCAATCGGGCGCAGCGCCTGCCCGGCAAAGGCCGCGTCATCCAGATGAAACGCCGCCCGCCCGCCGCCCAGCAGCGTGCGCAGAAACACGCGCCTGTGCCAGAACGGGTTCACCGTCGGGCGGTTCATCCGGCAAATTCTGCCATCCGGGTGCCGCACCGCGGCTGCCACACCCGCCAGCCCGTCAAAAGCGCCCTCTTGGTCCAACGCGTGAAACCGGGCAAAGGCCTGTGGGCCGGGCCGGGCGTCATCGTCCATGACCACAATCCAGTCGGCATCATGGCCTTGCCACGCACAGGCCATGCCATGGGCAAAGCCACCTGCCCCGCCCCGGTTCTCGCCCAGCCGCTCCACCTGAACCCGCGCATCCGGGCAGTCCGCCAGCCAGTCCGGCGTTCCATCCGTGCTGGCATTGTCCACCACGATCACCGCATGAAGCTGGTCCGGCGGATGGCTCAGCAAAGCCGCCAGTGTGCTCTGCAACTGTGCAAGCCGGTTGAATGTCACAACCACAGCGACCAGTTTCGCATTGGTCCGCATCAGAAACTCTGCATCGTCTGTTGTGTGAACCTGTATCGCCCCGGCCAGATCCGGCCCGCTTGGTATGCGGCAGCAACGCCACAGGCTCAACCTCAAATGCCAGCCCCAGACCGCGAACCCCCCGGTTTTCCGGTTGCCGCCCCAATCCGCACATGTCACCAAGACGCAAAGACAGATGCGGAGACGGGTTTTGGATCATGTGCTGGTAACCGGCGGCGCGGGCTTTGTCGGCTCGCATGCCTGCAAGGCGCTCAGAAATGCGGGCTTCATCCCGGTCACGTTTGACAACCTCTCCACCGGCTGGGAACAGGCGGTCCGGTTCGGCCCGCTGGTCAAGGGCGATCTGATGGACCGGGCAGCTCTCGACGCCGCCTTTGCGCAATACCGCCCGGTCGCGGTGATGCACTTTGCCGCCCTGTCGCTGGTCGGCGATAGCATGAAAGACCCCGCGCATTACTGGCGCGTCAATATCGGCGGCGCGCTCAATCTGGCCGAAGCCGCAGTCGCCTCCGGCTGCCTCAACTTCATCTTTTCCTCCACCTGCGCCACCTATGGCGATCAGGATGGCGTGGTGCTGACCGAAGACACGGTTCAACGCCCGATCAACGCCTATGGTGCCTCCAAACGCGCGATCGAGGATGTGCTGGCGAATTTCGGCGCGGCCTTTGGCCTGCAACACGTGATCTTCCGCTATTTCAACGTCGCCGGTGCCGACCCCGAGGGCGAGGTGGGCGAACAGCACCGCCCCGAAACCCACCTTATCCCCCTGATGCTGGAGGCGATTGCCGGTCGCCGCGAGGCGCTGGTGCTGCATGGCACAGACTACCCGACCGCCGACGGCACCTGTGTCCGCGATTACATCCACGTGACCGATCTGGTGCAGGCGCATGTTCTGGGCCTGCGCTGGTTGCTGGAAGGCAAGGGCAGCACGGCGTTCAACCTTGGCACCGGCAACGGCTTTTCGGTGCGCGATGTGATCCGCCATGCCGGGCAGGTCACCAACCGCCCGGTCCCGATCATCGAGGGTCCACGCCGGGCAGGGGACGCCGCCGTGCTGGTTTCAGGCAGCCAGCGTGCCGAAACGGAACTGGGCTGGGTCCGGTCCCATTCGACCATGGACCAGATGATCCGCGACGCCTGGGCCTGGGACCAGAAGCCGGGCTACGATTCCTGACCGCCCCCTGTCCTGAAACCTTCAGCGGTTCAGCAGATCCTTGTGATAGCGCCGCAGCAACATCATGCCAAACACCATCGGCAGCAGCGACCACAGCAGAACATAGGCCACCGAGACGTATTCGGGCCGGTACGTCGGGTAAAACCCCTCACGCATCAGGCCCGAGATGTGAATCCACGGCAGATAATACAGCACTTTCTGCGCCCCTTCCGGCACCCCTTCATACAAAAAGAACACGCCCGAGACGATGAACAGTGGCCGGGTTAGGATGGACCAGGCGATATCCCACACCTCGATCCGCGTGCCGAGGTAACAGTTCAGCGTGCCGAGCCCCAACCCCAGCAGAGCAGACAACCCCATCGCCAATGCAATTAGCGGCAAATCAAGAACAGTCGTCGTGCTGGAGAACGACAAGATAGCCCAAAAGACCACGATCGCGACCAACAGTCCGGTCAGCGTATTCAGCAAGAACCGCGCCAGCAGCGAATCCATCCAGGTGACCGCAGGATACATCAGCAAGGGTTTGGAAAAGGAAATCGACCTCGCCGTCACATTCGCAATCGTCTGATACAGCGAAAACGGCATATATCCTGTCGCGTAGAACAACAGAAAATCATTTCCCAACGCCGGAGAGCGAAACAAAAGCCCGAAGCCGACCGCCATGACGACAATGGCTCCGATCGGTTCCAGCAAGGCCCAGGCATAGCCGCCCGGTGACCGGCCATACCGCGTTGACATCTCGCGCAGCATCAGCGCCGATACCGTGCGGAACGTCGCCCAGCTGCGGCGTGGCTTGGGCCGGTCCATCGGCAAGGGCGGAATATTGATCACTTCCATCGCGCTGCTCTCTGCCACCGTCCGTCAGCTCCCGCAGTCGTGACAACGCACGACATCACTATTCACCCGCGCACCATTCGATGCTCTGGTGAAACCGGCTCTGGTTATGTAGTAATGACGGACAGAGTGCAAATTTTTCAGGACGGGCTTAATTTGAGCGAACCGGCGAAACCGCAAGCGACAGCAGCCTCTCAGGTGCCAGCCCCCTCTGCATCTGCGACAGCGTCATCCGCCCTCAAATCAGTGCCCTCTCCGGCCGGGGCTCCGCCGGCCAGCAAGCCGGTAGCCGTCGTTCCGGCAGCAAAACAGACACCCGGCCCGAACGTGGCCCCCGCCCCAAAGGTCGCGCCCCCGCCCGCCAACCCCGCAGCCAAGATTGCACCCGTCGCGGCTGCTCCGGCCGCTGCAGCCCCTGCGCCAGCCGCTCCGAAACCGGCCCCGGCACAACCGGCAGCCGAAGCCCCAAAGGCACCCGCCAGCCCGACCCCGGCAGCCGCCCCAAAACCGACCCCCGCCCCGGCAGCACAACCAGCCGCACCGTCTGCCGCCCCGGCGCCCAAGCCTGCGGCCGCCCCAAATCTGGCACCTGAAGTTCAGATGCGGCCCGTAGCCGGTCCTGCAATGCTAAAGCGGCGGCATTACGGTCTGATGCTGTCATTCCTCGCACTCGTCATTCTGCCTGGCATTGTCAGCGCGTTTTATCTCTTTGTCCTCGCCAATAACCAATATGCCTCCCGCGCCGGGTTCACGATCCGGCAGGAAGATGGCAACAGCGCCAGCGCCATTTTGGGCGGCCTTTCCTTTCTCACCGGCTCAGGTCAGGGGGTAAATGCGGGTGTGCTGAATGAATTCATGCAAAGCCAGACCATGATGGAAAAGGTCGACGCCCGCATCGACCTGCGCGCGCATTACAAGCAGGGCTGGCCCACCGATGTTGTGTATTCCATATGGGAAGATGCCACCACCGAAGAGCTGTTCCGCTTCTGGAAACGGATTCTGCGCCTGTCCTACGATTCTTCTTCCGGTCTGATCGACCTCACCGTGAAAGCCCTTGATCCCGATACGGCTCAGCAAATCGCGCAGGTGATTCTCGAAGAGAGCCAGATCATGATCAACCAGCTCAACGACACCTCTCGCCGTGATGCCTTGATCAATACCAACCGCGAGCTGGAACAGGCTGTGGCGAACCTGCGGGTGGCACGCGGCGCTTTGACCGTGTTCCGCGCCGAGTCGCGTATCGTCGACCCGATTGCAGATATTCAGGGCCGGCTGGGCGTCGTGTCAAATCTTCAGCAACAGCTGGCACAGGCGCTGATCGAACTCGACCTGCTTGACCCCTCCACCCGCGTTGACGATCCCAGACGCGCGCAGCTGGTCCGCCAGATCGAAGTGATCCGCAACCGGATCGAGCAAGAACGCAATTTCTTTGGCACCACCGGAAATTCGAACTCTGACGACAGCTATCCCGAAATGATGGCCAAATACGAAGGGCTGAGCGTCGATCTTGAATTTGCCGAACGCAACTACACAGCCGCCCTTGCAGCCAAAAGCTCGGCGATTTCCAATGCCAACCGCCAGTCGCTTTATCTGGCCGCCTATATCCCCCCGACAAAGGCGCAGGATGCAGAGTTTCCAAAGCGCTTCACGCTGCTGGCCATGATCATGGGGTTCCTGCTGATGGCTTGGGCCACCCTTGCACTGGTCTACTACAGCCTGAGAGACCGGGGCTAACCACATGCCGGTGGGGCGAATACGGCCATGATGGTTTTTGAAGACCTGTCCAAAGGGTTCTGGGTCAGGGGCGAGTGGTATTCTGTCCTCGACAATCTGAACCTGGTCCTGCCGACCGGGAAATCCCTGGCCCTGCTCGGCCGTAACGGCGCGGGTAAATCCACGCTGCTCAAAATCATCTCGGGCACGATGCAACCAACCACAGGCCGCGTCATTGTGCAGGGCAGCGTGTCATGGCCGGTCGGCTTTTCGGGCAGCTTTCACCGCGATCTGACCGGCGCGCAGAACACCAAGTTTCTGGCGCGGGTTTACGGCGTCGATACCGAAACCCTCACTGATTTCGTCGATGACTTTGCCGAACTCGGCAAACATTTTCACATGCCGATGAGCACCTACTCCTCCGGCATGTACTCACGCCTTGCCTTTGGCATTTCCATGGGCATTTCCTTTGACATCTATCTGGTCGATGAGGTCACCGCCGTCGGCGATACCCGCTTCCGCGAGAAAAGCGCTGCCGTTTTTGCCGAACGGATGAAGCAATCCAGCGCCGTTCTGGTCAGCCACAATCCCGCCGATATCCGCAAATTCTGCGATGCCGCCATTTTGCTGCACCAGGGCAAACTGTCGTACTTCGACGATGTCGAAGCTGCGCTTGCCGCGCATGCTCAGCTGATGAAATAACTCCTGCGGCCAGGCCGGGATTCTCTCATCCCCGTTCAGAAAATCGAAATATGCTGATCCAGCGCGTCAATGTCGGTAAATCCGACCAGAACAATCGTCGTGCCTGCACCACCAAAGGACAGAACGGTATTGCCATTGCCGTCAAGGCTGGCAAACTGGCTTTCAATCTGCTGCGAGGTCAGCGTGCCGAACTGCCATGCCCACAGCGTATGATACAATTCCAATCGGTCACCTTCGGCTGGTGAAAAATCAGTAATACGCGTAACCGCGTTGTTGCGGTAAAACACAAACGTATCCGCCCCCGCCCCGCCGGACACCGTATCATTGTCCAGACCCGGCGCGATCGTGTCATTGCCGTCGCCGCCAAAGATCAGGTCATTGCCGGGACCGCCCCAGATGAAATCATCCCCGGCACCGCCATAGGCCTGATCATTGTCCAGAGCGCCATAGATGATGTCATCGCCATCACCTCCATACAGCGTATCGCGGCCCACGCCCCCGGCGATAACGTCAGCGCCAAGGCCGCCATTCACCAGATCATGGCCATCGCCGCCCCATACCTGATCCGGGCCAGCGCCACCATACAGAAAGTCATTTCCGATGCCGCCGCCGAGCGTGTCGCTGCCATTGCCGCCATAAAGCGTATCATTGCCCTGCGCACCCCAGACCTCATCATTCCCGTCACCGGCGTCAACAAAGTCATTCCCGAACGACGCCCAGACCACGTCATTGCCCGCCCCGGCATAAATCACGTCATTGCCTGCAAGGGGCATGAAAAAGTTATCCGCGTCATTGCCGTAAATCGTATCCGCGCCTGTGCCGCCGACCGCGTTCTCAATCACCGTGCCCAGCGCAACCACCACAGTCCCGACCTGTCCATAGACGTTGGAAATCCCGCCCGGCCGCATGTCGATCAGCTGCGCGGCACTGGTGCGGCTGAAATTCATCGTGTCAACACCACCGCCATCCACGATGGTAAAGCCAAAGGCTTGCCCGCCAACCATCCAGCCGGGCCGCGCCGCACCATCGAACATGACACTCATCGCAACGCCAAGCCGCCCGCCGATATTGGAATACGCTCCCCAGACCGTATCCCCGGCAAAAACCGCAGGCGACACACCGTAAAGCGTCTGCATCGCAAGGATATCCGCCGGCATCGGCGTGAGCGGCAGGAAACTGGTGCCGGTGACATAACTGTTTTCGTCAAGCGCGAAATACGACATGATCGTCATCTGATAGCTGTCGTTCCGGTAGTGATTGTCCCTGCCGTAAACCGCATTACCGTCATAAAATCCGCCGTGGCCCAGACCAAGCGCGTGGCCGATTTCGTGCAGATAGGTCAGATAGGAATAGCTGCCATAGGTCGTACCGAACGTGCCCAGCCATCCGGCGCTGATCGTCACCTGACCACTCGTATAGCTTCCGTCCAGCGAAATGTTGGCCGGCCCGGCAAAAGCATAAAGCCCGGTACCCGCCTGCGGATCATGATCCCGAAAGCTGATCGTCGCGCCCGCACTGGCCGTCTCGACAAAATTGATCCCGGTGTAAGCGGTCCACGTCTCCAGCGCCATGCGGGCCAGTTCACGCCCTTCGGGGGATAGCGCGGTCAGGTTGACCGTCAGCGTCGAACCGGCGCTTACACCAGCCAACCGCAGCGCAGAGCCGGTGATACCCCACCCCATGTCTGTCAGCTGGCTCGCCGCCTGCTCGATCGTAAAGACATCTGTGGCCGTACGCAGGGTATACTGCCCGGTCTGGCCACCGACGCCCCGGACATCCAGATAGTAGACCCCACTGGTCGCGGGCGTAAACCGAACCATCGACATCAGGTTGCCCGCCCCCGGCTCCGCGTCATCATTGAACGCGACCTGTCGTCCGCCCCCATCGCGCACCGTCAGCATCGGATCACGCAGCCCCGCCCCGCCCCCGGTGCCATAGGCGGTAAACACATAAGTATGCCCGGCCACCAATTCCACCCGCACCCAGTCTGCATCCTGCGCCGTGATGGTGCCGCCAAAAGTATCACCCACCGCAACCTGCGCCGTGGTGGCGACAGATCCGGCCGCGTCGCCCACTTCGCGCAAGGCAGCCTGCCGGATGGCAGCTGACCCATCCCCTGCACCGATCCCGACTGCGTAATCTTTTGCCATCAAAGAATATCCTTGTGATCCGGCCCCGACGGGCAAGCTTCAGTTCAATGCAGTGCAGCCGCAATCGGTCATCGCAGCGAAAGGTGCAGCAAAGAGTCGATCAGCTCAGACCGCGCCGCATCATCCAGATCGGCATCCTGCCGGGCAACGCCGCGCAGCTCACCGGGCGGCTGCCCGCGCCAGTCCAGCCGCGCCATAAAGCTGCGCGCGGTGGCCCGGTCTATCGCCAGCACAACATCCGCATCGGGGGCACGTGTCACCTGTAGGGCCGGAAACGCCGCAGCCAGCCGCTGCCCGAACAACGCACATACGGTTTCGACATCCCCGGATTTGACGGTCAGGGCAACACAGTCAAACGTCACAGGGCCTGCCATCCCGACGGGCGGGACGAACCCCATGCCAGCCACCAAAACCATTGCAGTCATCCATTTCACACTGCGACACCATCCATCGCCCATGCCAAACCTTACGCATAATCCTGACCTGCGCAAAGTTGAAACTTGATGATCGTCCGATGAAAAGGTCATCACAACCTCCTGAAAAGCGGCATAAATTACATGGCAATTTCATCGAGCTTTTCATAACTCCGTTTGAAAAGCCCGAATACCGCCCGCTTGCGGTCGCGGCCATTTCCCGGCCCTTGCCCACCCTCGCCTCCGGGTGTCTGCAATCGGGGGCTTTGGTATGTTGCGTGTGGTGGACCGCTTTGGCAGCGGCAATGCGGCTGTTGATCTGGGTATCATTGATCTGTCGGTGATCAACGGTCCCGCAGGTGTGCGGCTGGTGGCCTATTCGGGCACCAATGGCGGGGTCGCCACCTATCAGGTAGGGCCAAACGGGCGCCTGAGCCCGATCGCAGCCAGCGCGATTTCAACCGGACACGGCCTGCTGGCCGAAACCAACATGGCGGTGGCCTATCTTGGCAGCACCACCGCCCTGATGGTCGGCATCGCCGGGGCCAATGGCCTCACCGGATGGGGGTCAAATCTGGCAGGCGCAATCGGGCGGCCCTATGCGCTTGCGCTGCCCGCCGGGTTTGCCGGGCGGATGCTGATCGCTGATCAGCCGGACGCGGGGGCGCGGTTCTATGTCCTGTCTCCGGCAACCGGGCGGATTGCGGTTTTCGATCTGGCCCGCGGTGCGATGACCGAGCTTTCCGGGGCCGGGGCGGCACTGGCGGGCAGCCAGACTTTGGTGCAGGTGGCAGGCGCGGGCGCGCCGCTGCTGCTCAGCGTCGATGCCAGCCGCACGATCCTGACGGTGCACCGCCATGACCCGGCAACAAACAGCCTGACCCGCACCTCTGCACTCTCCGCGTCCGATGGCCTTGCCGTCGCCAGCCTTTCCGATCTCGACGTGGTGCGCATGGGCAGCCAGACCTTTGTGATCGCCGCAGCGGCGGGGTCTTCCAGCCTCACCGTGATGCGGCTGTCCGCGCAGGGGCAGCTCAGCATCACCGATCATCTGCTCGACAGCCGCGACACAAGGTTTGATGCGGTCCGCGCGGTCGATACGATCACTGTCGGGGATCAGGTCTTTGTCGCGGCCGGCGGTGGTGATGATGGCGTGACCCTGTTCCGCCTGTTGCCCGATGGCACCCTGCAAACCCTTGCCACCATCGAAAACAGCATCACCGGCGGCCTGTCCAATGTCACCGCGATCGAGATCGTCCATATCGGCGACCGGCTGTACCTTTATGTCGGGGGCGAAACGGAGCGCGGCCTGACACTGCTAGAATGGTCACTCGGGGACATGGGCGCAGTCGTCGACGGCACCGGAAGGGGTGGCACAGTGACCGGCACCACCGGCGCTGATATCCTCACCAGTGGTGCACCCGGCCAAGCACTGTCCGGCGGTGCGGGCAATGATGTACTGATCGCTGCCACCTCTGGCACCCGGCTGACCGGCGGCACCGGCAATGACACCTTTGTGCTGCGCAGCAGCGCCACGCAAACCACGATCACCGATTTTCAGCGTGGGGCCGACCGGCTTGATCTTACCGGCTGGCCCATGATGCGTGACGCAAGCCAGCTTTCGGTCACCCCGCGCGGCGATGGACTGACCATCAGCTTCAACGGCCGCAGCGTCACCATTCTCTCGGCCGATGGGAGACCGCTGACCCTGGCCGATATCCTGCCTCAGGGCATCGGCCCGTCCCGCATTTCCGTCGAGATCCTGACCGCCAGCGCAACCGGCGGCTCCGCCCATGGCGAAGGCGACGGCGCCCTTAGCCCCGGAGCCCCAATCCCTCCCGGAGTTGGCACGGGCGGCGGCGGCACGGGCGGAGGTGGCACGGGCGGAGGCGGCACGGGCGGAGGTGGCACGGGCGGCGGTGGCACGGGCGGCGGTGGCGCGGGCGGAGGTGGCACGGGCGGAGGTGGCACGGGCGGAGGTGGCACGGGCGGAGGTGGCACGGGCGGCGGTGGCGCGGGCGGAGGTGGCACGGGCGGAGGTGGCACGGGCGGCGGTGGCGCGGGCGGAGGTGGCACGGGCGGAGGTGGCACGGGCGGAGGTGGCACGGGCGGAGGTGGCACGGGCGGCGGTGGCGCGGGCGG
>NZ_QWEY01000016.1 GCF_003443995.1 Pseudotabrizicola alkalilacus | reverse complement strand
CCGCATCGACGACCGCGCCACCCCGATCCACAGCTTCAAACGCCGGATGCGCGAACCCGAAGAAAAACCACGCCCCCGCCCCGGAACCGTCTACAAACTGCGAGACTGGAAGGTCTCGCCGGATCTGGAGGATTAACGGTGCGTAAACGCAAAGCACGCCGCAAAGCCATCGGCACAAGGGCCCCGATCCTGATGGAGGCGCGGGCAAATGCTCGCTGGTCGCTGGATTTCGTCCATGACCAGTTCGCCTGCGGGCGGCGGCTCCGGGTGCTGAACGTTGTGGACGACGTCACGCGCGAGTGTCTGGCGGCGCCCCCTGACACCTCGATCTCGGGCCACCGCGTGGCCCGTGAACTGACCGCGCCGATCGAACGCCGTAGGCAAGCCCGGCATGATCGTGTCAGACAACGGGACCGAACTGACCTAGAACGCAATCCTGAAGTGGTGCGCCGAGCACAGTGCCGAATGGCACTACATCGCGCGGACAAGCGGATGCAGAATGGCTTTGTGGAAAGCTTCAACGGCAGGATGCGGGACGAGTTTCTGAACGAGGCACTGTTCCGCAACCTGGCCCATGCCCGCGATCTGATCGCAGCTTGGGTGACCGACTACAACACCGAGCGCCCTCACTCGGCCCTCGGATATCAAACCCCTGCAGGTTTCGCCCTGCACCTGACCACCGCAATCGCCCGTCCCGCTGCACGTGATGAAAGTTCAGTGGCAGGTCATAACGTCAAAAGGCGCATGTAAAACTGAGCTGATCCCTGCAGCTGGTCTGATGGAGAGGCACAGAAGAAACGCATGTTTGCTCTGCTTCCGGCACCAGAACCCATGCGATGATGGCTATATTTAAAAGGCCCCGGGACAAAAGCCCCGGGGCAGTTTGGCATGCCAGCGGCAGGTTGATCTTGGCATGCCGGGTTTGGAACAAACTGCAATGGGTGCGGAGCCACAGCAGGAGCTGTCCGGGGCAAAGATCGCGCCAGTCATACCATCGGCAAACAAGATCGATGGATCGTATGTTGGTCACCACACTGCCCGCACGATAAGGATATGGTGTCGTGCAGGGGCGGGCTTTGCGTACGAGGATTCGTCACAGAAGACAGATCGGCCGGCCGTATCAGGGGGCCTTTGCAAACATCGACAGCAGAGTGGCGGGATCGGGCAGACCGGTTTTGGTCAGGCCGGCAGACTGCTGATGCGCGATCAGGGCATCACGGGTCTGGGGGCCATACTGGCCATCTATGGAACCAGGCAGATCAGGCAAGCGGCCAGCGTCAACAAGATGCTGCTGAACCAGGATAAAAGTGGGAAGCGGGATCAGAACAGTCTGGTCCGCATTGGTAATTTCGACAGTTTTGGCGGCGGCTGGCACGGCTGCATCCGCCAGCGAGGTGATCAGGCTGTTCAACACCGTTTCGGTCAGCGCCTGCGGGTTGGCCTGGCACAGGGCCACCACCACGCGCGCCAGAACAAGGTTGTCGGTGATCGGCATGACCTCATGGAGGCCGCTGGTCACCCGGTTGGCGTGGGTGGCATAGCCCGCAACCCATGCCGACAGGTATTCAAATATTGCGCCGGAGCCATCCTCTTCAGCGGCATCCGTCAGCGTACTGCAGGTCTGCGCGCCAATCCCACGGACAGAAAAATCACCGTCGGCGGTCTCAGCGAACAGCGGGGCTGCCAGCCCCAGGGCGGCAAGGGTGATCAATGGCAGGTAAGTCAGGCGCATGACGGGATTCCAGATCAGGATCGGTATGAATGAAAGGAAGAAGGAGGGCGGCGAACCGCCCTCCGGACTGGCGAGGGGCAAGCCCCCCGCCAGCTCCGGTCCGCCACGGGCACGCGGGCGGACCGGGTTTGGTGTCAGCGTGTCACGCGGCTGATTGCGTTTGTGACGCTGTTGCCCACTGCACGGGCCGACACAGTGTTTGCCGACACACCCAGCGACGAGGATGAGGCCAGACCGTAGCCGGTAACCCCGATGCTTGCTTCGGAAGCCACAGCGGAGATATTCCCCGTATTGGTCTGGCTGCTGCCCAGCGACGCCGTCGGCGAGCCGGTGTTCAGCGCAGAGACGCGCAGCACGTTGGAAGCGCTGTTGCCGAAGGCTTCGACACCGACGCTGTTGCCAGCCACCGAGAGCGAGCTGCCTGACACACCCGGAACCGCAGAGGCCGCGGTGTTGAGTGCCATCTCGTAGCGGGTACCGACGCTGCTTGCGCTGATCGCCCCGGTGTTGGCCTGCACGTTCAGCACGGCAAATGTGGCATCAGACACAGCCGATCCCACCCCGAAAGCCCCACCAAGGTCGACACGGCCACCCGCCATCGAAGTGCCATAAGACGATCCTGCAACCGCGTTCAGCACGTTCGAAGCATGGTTGCCCCGCGCCAGAGCCGTCGTCGAGTTTCCATCAATGGCGGCGGTGCTGTTAAGCATGGCCGGAACCGCAGCATCCCCCGAGAGCGAGACAGATACGACCGAAGCCGCATTCGTCGTGACAGCCGCTGCACTGGACTGGAAGTTGCCCAGGCCTGCAGAAGACCCCAGCACCGAAGCGCCGTCAACGGTCAGGGTGTTGGTTGCCCGGTTGGCCGAAGCCTCGCCGTAGGTTGCGTTGTTCAACAGGCTGACCGAGCTGGCGGTGATACCGTCAGTTGCAGCAGCCAGTTCATCCAGATTGTAGATATAGCTGGATGCGTTGCTGGAAACCGCAACCGCACCTGCAGACTGGATGTTCTGAACAACATGATTTCCGTTCGCCGCTACCGAGCCGGGCATTGCGACCAGGCCCGCAGCGTCAACGGTGCCAGGCAGGCCGCCGCCTGTATGGGTGATGGTCGTGGCGGAAACGGTGCTGCTGTTGGCAACGTCGTTCATGACCGCCAGCGCCGTGTTTGCGTTGTCCGACATGTCGACGGTCGATCCGGTCACTGCGACCGGAGCGATAATGTCAACTGCCGAGCGCGCCGTGACACCTGCTTCGCTGGTTTGCGAAGACGCGAGGGCAGACCCGGCACTGACACTGTTCGCGCTGAGTGCAACCGCGTTTGACAGGGCGTTGGCTGCCGTGTTGGCAACCGCAACCGAACGCTGGGTATTACCCGACACGGAAATCGCCGTGTCCGAGATAGCCGCGTCTTCAGCCGTTTCGACCGAGAACGTACCAAAGACCGCGCTGTCGAGGCTGCCCGGAGCCGTCACCGCCTGGACGTTGGACAGGGCGTAATCTGCTATAACCTGTGCGTTGGCACTATCAGATGTCACGCTCAGCGCTTGCGCAGACCCCGCTACAGCGCCGCTTCCCTCAATCGCACCCGCGTTGATCGACAGGGCGTTTGAGGCACTGTTGCCGGTTACGGACCCCGAAACACGGTTGTCGTCAACCGAAAGGGTCGAACCCACTACCGAAGCGCCATCAGCAACAATGCTGACACCGCCGATGTTTGGCGTGCCGTTGCTGGCGGGTACCGTCGCGCCGCCTTCAAGGCCTGGCCCTGCACTCATCAGGACAGCATACTCGAGAGGAGTTGCGCTCCAGCCAGCGGCAGCGCGCTGCAACACACTACCACCTGCGTTCGTCCATCCATCTGCCACCAGATAGGCGATCTCGTGAGCCGAAAGGCCCGCCGCGTCGATCGACAGTGTGCCGGTGGTCAACAGGTTGTCTGCGCCATTAAAGTCGGTATCGGAAGTCGCAGTAATGAAAAAGGTGAAAGGACCACCCGGATCTGAAGGCAGACCGGCAAGACCGATCGAAGCTTCCAGAACAGCCGACGACTGCTGGTAGTTCTGCACACCCATGCTGGTGTTGATACGGTTACCTTCGGCTGAAATGCTGTTCGCGGCCGAGTTTGCGGTCACGGCAGCCGACAACTGGTTGCCGTCCGTGGCCACGGCGGAACCGGTGATCGTCGAGAGATCGGAGCCAAGGCGGGTCAGCACCCGGGCCGAGTCTGTCGGAGCCAGTTCATCATCCAGCAAGCTGGCAGTGAATGCGCCAGCTGCCGATTGGGCATTGGTCACGCCAAAGGCTGCGTTGTTGCTCATGCCCGCCGGGCCGGTGTTGACGAACGGGATCGAAGCAGCAGTATCCAGCGCGTTGGCCTCAACCGTCATGGCATTTGTCACACGGTTGCCCGTGCTGAGAGCCTGGATCTGGTTTGTCGAGGTCGCGATGGTGGCCGCAGAAACATCGTCTTCAATGTCCGTGGTCACGCGGGCATAAGCCGTTGCATCCACTCGCGACGCCGCACCGGCAACTGCCTGCGTGCTCGTCAGTTGCGCGACAGAACCGAAGGCCGCTGTGGTCAGCGAACCGGCATCAATGGACAGAGTGTTTGCTGCATCAGTTGCATAGGCCGCACCGACAATACCGTTGCCGGTGTTGCTTGCGGAGCTGGTGGTCAGATCCCCTTCGACCTCAACACCGACCTCGACCATCATGACGCCGCCGGACACGGAGCCCAGGATCGACTGGTCATTCAGCAGTCCAAAGGCGCTGGAAACCGTCGGCTGGGATGCGCCGTGGAACGGCACTCCGACCGGATCAATCAAGAGCGCCGAACCCGAACCGCCAGCAGCTGCCGTCACAGTGTTTGCGTCTGCGGCAAGACTGTTCGTGACCGAGGCACCATAGCCGATTGCACGCTGGATGGTGCCGGAAACGGCGATGCTGCTGTCAGCGACATGCGTGCCGACAACCACACCTGTCCGTGCGCTGGCCAGCGCGGCAGCGACGTCAGCACCTGCACCGCCAATCTGCACGTTCGCAACTCCGGCTCCCGAACCGACAGAATTGCCGGTCAGCGACAGCGCATTGCCAGCCGAACTGCCAAGTGCCACGGCTTCCTGACGGTTGCCTGTCGCGCTCAGCGTGCTGCCGGACACCACATCACCCGGAGCGGCGATACGGGTATCGGCGTCAATTCCGATTTCGGAGCCAACGGTGATTGCCGTTACATCGCTGCTGTAGTTCGATTGCAGGTTGCTGACAGTCACCAGACCGGTGCTCGATACGTTGCCGTCAGTGGTCGCCCCAGCGGTGCCACCGGTCAGCGATGTCAACCCGCCGGCTGCATTCAGGGTGTTCGCTTCAAGTGCAACCGATTGCGATGCGCTGTTGCCATAGGCAGTGGCCGAAACGGTGTTGCCCGTGGCAGCGACAGTGCTGTCGCTGGTCATGCCGCCGGATCCGGTGCCGCCAGTAACGGCCGCAATCTGAGTGCCCGTCGCCTCGACTCTGATGTCAGAACCGGTGTTCGTCTGCTGGCTGGCCATCGCGACGCTGGCGGCGAATGCTGCGGCATCCTTACCGCTGGTCAGGGCTGCGGAAGCGATGTTGCCCGTGCCCTGTGCCGAGATGGTGTTAGACGCAACGCTGACAGTTCCGGCGTCGATGGATTGTACGTTGGCACCGATGCCTGCGCCACTGGTGATCGCCTGAATGGGGCCACCGACGTTGCCTTGATTGTTCAGAACCACCAGATCGGCGGTCGCTGAACCGGCCAGATCGCCCGCATCGTAGGCAAAAGCTGCGCCCGCGACGGGGCTTGCAAGTGGCCCATTAACCGACAACTGGTCGCCGATGGTCAGCGCAATGCCAGATTTGCCAGTTGTGCCGAGCGCGCGGTTACCCGTCGCGGACGAGGAGATGGTGTTGCCCGCAACTGCCAGTCCGCCATCCAGCGTGTTGACGGCAATGGCAGGGTTAGAACCGGTGATCCCGGCCGAAATCTCAGAACCAACGGTGATAGCACTTGCACTGCCCGTGTTGGACTGCAGGTTGGACGCGACCGCAGACCCGGTAAAGGCCGGTGCATCGGTCGATCCCAGACCGATTGCAGTGGTCGCGCTGTTGACAGTCATCGCTGAGGCGATGGCGTTGTTGCGGACCGAAGGCGACGAGTCGACGGTGTTCGACGTATCCGAGCTCAGTTCCAGCGTGATGGCATTGCCGTTGGCCGAGGCAGAGTTGCCGGCTGCAGCGTTCAACTGCACCGAAGTCGCAACGACACTGCCCTCGGCTGCGACCAGATCGTCGGCAGAGGTTGTGTCGGTGTTAGAGGCCGAAGATCCGGGCGTTGCCGAAGCATAGCCATTCGGAAGCGCGCCAGAGATGGTCGTGCTGCCGGTGTTGACATTGCTGGTCGCGCGGATGGTGTTGCCGTCGTTGACTGCAGTGCCACTCTCAAAGCCGGTCAGGTCGACACGCAAGGCATTGTCGGCGGCAGTCGAGGAAACAACTCCCGTGTTCTGTGCAAGCCCGAGCGCAGCAACGCCGTCAACCGGCGCGGCCGCGATCAGAGCGAGATCGATCGTATTGGTGAAGGCGTTTGCCGTCGCAGCGGCCTCCACCGTATTGGCGGTGACGCTGTTGCTGGTGCCCGCTTGGGTGCCGACAACCGTGATGCCGCCGACATTGCCGCTCGCGACGGCACCAATGCTTCCGATGTTCGTCACAGAGGCAAATTCGACCTTGTGACCGAGTGCCGCCGCGTTGGTGAAATCGGGAATGGTCGTTTCAGCCGCGAATGTGCCACTCGCGATCAGGGAGGCCAGCGCCGAAGTGGCGACCCCCGTGAGCAATCGTGCTCTGGTCTTGCTATGCATAGTCATAGTCCCTCCTGGAAGCGGATTTTCCGCTCTATTAAAAACTTACGATTTACTTGGTGTTGCGGCGTCCCACGCAACAGCACTCAACTCGGGCGGAATGCAGGGTGTCGGATCGACCCCCGCGGCAGAAGCCACCAGCTGCAGGACGCCAGCTTCGATGGCCATTCGAACCCCCAGTTGCAGCGGCTCTGCGCTCTTTGCACCGACGTTCACATCAAACAGCGAATCGCCGAAGAATCTGAAGACGCCAAAGCCGACCTCGTATCCGGTCAGCTGTTTCTCGACACTGACGGTATCGTACACGCGCAGACTCTGGGTGCCGACGACACGCAGGTCGACGGCGATATTCATGGTGTAGCGGCGGGCCTTGGGACCAAGATTGCTGATCGCGACCTCGGCTCCGCCTGACTGAATATTGTAGTTCAGCTCGGTGATGCCGCCGACGATGAAGTAGTCGGATTGCAGAATGCCGCCGCCGAAATAGGGTTTCCACGGCACGTCGGTCGTGCCGCCTGTTGCCGGATCATCGACCGTGTGCTGCGTCCCGTCGCCCAAGTGCCGCTGAGCGATGTAGGCCAGTTCGGCATCCGCAATCCGGGTATCAAACCGTTCATGGACCCGGACGCCCTTGCCCATCTTGCCAAGGGCAGAATACGCCATCAGCGCCCCGCCCTGCGTGATGGCAAAACCTTCGTCCTGACCCTGCTTGCCGGTGTAATCCTTGACATCACCGATTGCGATGCCCAACGATCTGCGCTTGGATTGTATCAGCCGACCGACACAAGCCAGAGGTTCGGTCATAGGGGTCACACCGTTGCGCACCGGTGTACTGCTGATGATGGGTGTTTCGCCCGCGACATGTCGGACGGTGCCCAGTTGACCGGTCTCAAGGCAGCCAGACAGCGTCAGGGCAGCAGCGGATAGAAGAGCGGTGCGAAACCCGCCGGAAGTGTTCTGGAGTTTCATGGCGTGCCTCAGTTCAGCGGTCCGGTGATGTTGGACTGGACCTCGCCGTTGAGCGTGGCACCAGCCATGGCACAGGCGGTGCTATCGGTGATGCTGGCGGTCTGATTGCCCGTGTTGGTCTGGCTGTTCGACAGATCCTGATCGCTGGAACCGATATTCATTGCGCCTGACGACGAGGATGAATTCGATCCCGCCACGCCCGAGCTGACGTTGCCGCTGTTATTCTGGTCATTGCCCAACCCGTTGCCTGCCGTGTCGCTGCCGCTGGTGCCATTCTGGGCCTCGTTGCCGGTGGCCCCCGAAGTCACGCCCGAAGTATTGCTGACCTGCGGTGAGTTTGCGGTCTGGCTGTTGGTCGCGATGTTTCCGGTTGCGTCGGCGACGTTGTTGCAGTTGACCTGCGTGCCGATGTTGGTGTTGCTGTAGTTGTTGACCGTAGTCGAGAAGCCATCATAGTAGCCGCCCTTCTTGCGTTCGATCATGTCCAGCACGGCCGACTGATTTGCCTTGTCCGCGCTGGTCTCGAACTGCCATGACCGACTTTCGAGCCAACCGTTTGCATGGGCGGGCTGCGGCATCCACGCATTGGTTATCAGTGCGCAGGTCATACCTGCCAGCGGCCACCCAGCCTTCACACGCCGCGGTCCGGTTGTGGGTGCGCCACCCAGGCCATGCTTTATTCCGTGCGGGTTTACACCCGACTCTGGTTTTCTTGATCGTTTCATTTTTTCTTCTGCCCCTTTTGTTCCTCACAGCACCGGGTGATGTGGGACCGCATCTCGTCAGCTCCCTGCACCTGCGATGGTTCAATTCTTCTCAGGAATTCGGATTCTCCGGACGGACCGGAATTGTTGTTGCGGCCGTGCATATGCAGGGCAGCAAAAGCGAGAATCAGAAACACGGATGTCACGATGGCAAAGCCCACACCGAACCAGAAAGGAAACATGAGCAGGCCAACAAACAGGCACAATACTCCTGCGAAGATTGAGAAAACGGCATATGCAATTGCTGCACCTTCTCTATTTCCATATGAAATAAAAGGATCACGCATGGCCGGGTTCCTGTCGGTCGCGCGCGCGCTGTACCCTGAACATGCTGTTGTTCACTGCCGCAGCAACACCCTCGAAAAATGAAGCCCGAGCCATTGGCATGCGCAGAGTCGCGTCGCAAATTGCCATGCGCTCTGCGGTCAGATCATGTGCACGAACCTCGCTTGACAGCAAAAGAATCGGCATATCCGGGCAAACTTTGCGTAGCTTCAAGCAATAATCGACAGTATCTTCGACCTCGCCCAACAGATCAGCGTCCACGAGGCAAAAATCGAAACTGTCCAATATTTCGGATCGCCTTCCGGGACCGATCACCCTGGAATCGGCGATTGTCAGGGTTCCTCCCAGCTCATGCACCCAATCTGCAATATTTGCGAGCCGTGCATCTGCCGGCTCCCCGAGCAGGGCGACGATGCGGGGAAATGACATGTCGTAATATTGCGTGCGATAAAAAATCTTATCGCAGTTCTCGGCTACACTGCCGCTGAAGCCTGATGCCGCATCGCTACCCCCGGACCGATACCACGGTGCCGCAGGTTCAACCCCAAAGCCTGCACTCTCGCTCGAAGTCCGGTCCATAAGGGTTCCCTTATGGTAGCGGTTTCGGTAGCACCTAAGTTGGGTCTAAGTGGCTGAATTTACAAGCCTCACCCAAGTAGACAACACATGCAGCCGAGTCGACGCAAAAAGGGAACCCTTTGCGTCAAGCTTGGACATGCTTACATGGAGGAAATCCCGTTGAATCTTCCTGCCTTAACCGGGCTCGCATAGATCGGGGGCAACAGAATGAAAAATATGAAAATAAAAACAGTTGGTTACGCGCGGGTGTCAACTGATGATCAGCGGCTCGACCTTCAGCTTTCCGCTTTGAAAGCAGCCGGATGCACACAGATTTTCTCTGACAAGGGAATTTCTGGAGCAGAGTTCGCCAGGCCAGGACTCGACATGGCAATTGGCAACCTCCGCACAGGCGATACGCTGATCGTGTGGCGATTGGATCGGTTAGGCCGCTCCCTGAAACGTCTGGTTGAACTCGTCGATCAGTTTGGGAAGCGGGGAATCCAGTTCCGTTCCTTGAACGAAGCAATAGATACCAGCAGTTCCGGCGGAAGACTTGTCTTCCATATGATGGCGGCGTTATCGGAGTTCGAAAGGAATCTCATCAGCGAACGCACGCGGGCTGGAATGGAGGCGGCGCGTCAGGGTGGGCGTCGGGTTGGGCGACCGCCTTCCCTGAATATCAGCCAGGTGTCCGCGGCGTATGTTTCCATTTATATAGAAGGTGAAGATATCGACATCGTTGCAAGCCGCCTGAAAGTATCAAAACGCACGCTTCGCCGCAGTCTGAACGCAAATGACGCACAATTGCAAAGGATGTCGCTGGAGAAATACGGGGTTCGAACGTGACCGATACAGGACTGCAACAAGCTTGCTTTAGATTCCGATACCACGTGGAGAAACGCGCACACTTATCTCCATGTCACACGCCGATAGCGTGGGTATTCAGGATGTCGATCTTGGCACGGTTTGACTGAAAAGAATCTCAGCGGATGAGAGCCGGTCCTTGCCCCCGACGAATGTCTCAGGCTGAAATCGGCGGATTAAACCAACCCAGGTTTACTGAAGCACAGAACACGCGGAGAATTGCCCGTCACAAATATCATAAAACCGCAGCACCGAACGTAGTCGGCCAACCAAAGGCCCCTGAATTTTTGGATGGCACAGCCAGACTACCCGTTTCGTAATTGATTGTCCTCATTGAAGACGGTCGAGGATCAGCCGGGAATCCAGCCAATCTGCCGCTTATTTCTAATCTCTGATGATCAGCACCTTGCAGCCCCTTCATCACCAGTAACTTTCGGGCACAGTCACCGCCATGCCGTGTCATGCGCTGCTGCACTGGCCGCGCCCCAACTGGCAGGTGCCACGGGTTCAATGCCCGCCCCCTGCCCTCTGCGAAGATTGCAGCAAGCAACGCCGCCGTAAATCTTTACCGGAGTAAAGACGGTGTTTGCCGCATCGGGCACTCTGTCCCGGAACCCGGCCACCAGGCTGTCATATTCCTCCGACAGTTCTGTATAACGGGTGCGGCGGTTGGTCTGATCGGTAAGCTCGCCCCCAAAAATGCGGATACACTTTTCCTGAACCGGCCCCAGTACGACATCAACGATCAGCGAAAGCGCGTCACGCGGCAAGGCGTGATAGGAAGGACCAACACTCAGATCTGGTCTCAATGCGGCAAACGTCTCGATATCAGGGGCCTGATGGGTATTCATATTGCGGATGGCAGACATATCACAGCGCGTCGAAAGGCAACGCTAAGCCGCGTCAGCCCAAAGGCGTTTGCGACCGGTCTAGCCGGAGGGCGTGATTTCCATAGCTTCCAGCTGGTTGGGTACGCTAAAATCTCGCATTGCGGGTTGATTTTTACCTGTATATGATTGAAATTATTAATAAAATGTATGTCTGGTGCGTTTTGACCAACGCGGATGCAGGCTCCAACCAAGGGAAAGCAGGTCCGAACAGCAACCGCGTAAGATGCGGTGCCACAAGGCCTATCAGGCCTGCACTGGGCTCACAGACGATAGAGGTTCAGCGCCGGATTGTTGAAGATGGCGCCCCCCCCCCCCGCAAGCGCCCGCGAACCGATCAGGCAAATCCGCAATGTCTTCAGCCAGTGTTGTTTCAGCAAAACGAGACAGGTATGTCGTCACACTGGATAGGGTGCCGAGCATGACACCTTACAGGAGCAACCGTTCAGGCGCAGCCGTAATACCACTGTTCAGGATCACCACTGCGGCGGCAGCGATCGCGCCGGTCTGACGATAGGCACGGGCATTTTCGCAACTTGCCGCTATGCCGACGGGAGAAAGGTCACCCTGACAGAACGCTGGATACAACTTTCGCTAACTTCCGGATCTGGTCTAACCGCGTTCGGCTACGTCAGGGCGGACGCCGCAAAAGCCTGCCCCTTGCCAATCTCGGGTGCCAACGCGACCAATGGCGGCAGGGCTTTATCAGCGTCGAGGTTATAGATACCATTCTCTGTCAGCGGCCCCTGCCCGACCGAATTGCCGAAGCGAATGTTCCTTGCCTTTTTGCCCTGTGCAAAAGGCCATGCCTTACCAGAACTACACAAGCCGTGGACATAGAACTCCCGCGAATTTGCAGAACCAAACCCAGACCCCGAAGCGCTGGAAGTCGACCACTGTCCTCTGGTGTGCCGTATGGAACATCTTCGGAAATGGCTTCGCTTAAGCAATCCGGCACAATTCCGTTTTTCGCGATCAGATGGGGTGCCCAAGTCAGGCGCATCTGCGCGGTTCCTTGGATGATGACAAGAAATACTTTGACCAAGGGAGCGACGCTAAAGTTGATCGCGGAACGGATCCCTGTCTCTGCAGGATATTTACATGTTGTCCTGAAGCGACGGGATGTTGCCTCTGACTGTATATAGGCCGTGAGCAAAGTCGCTGCTTTCAAAACGTTGATCTGTTTGTGTGAACCTGATTTTCAGATCAGTTTGCAGCATTCGGTCGGATCGGATCTGGCGGCAGTCTTCATAGGCAGATTGACCGTGTGAAGAGCGTGAAGGTTAGCTTGGCTCTGTAAGCGGAAGCTTTCTTGGTGGCGAATCTGTCAACCACCCTGCCCTGCTACCGCGTCTTATTTACCAAACATTTCAGATACGCACTTCGCAATATGTTCAAATCACAACGTAACCTCGACGCTGGTTTTGGTTGACAGCTTTTGCTGCTCCCCTGTGACTGCTAGACGAAGTAACAGAGTTGAACCTGCGCGTTTGCGCTTGGGCGGCATTCCACCGAGTGCGCTCAGCTGTTGACTGTTTCGTGCGGTTTGTCCGCGGACAATTTTATGTAGCGCCGCTGTCGACGCAACAGCAGGTCCGTATTGTCCGCGGACAAAACTAGCAAATCTTCAGCGCCTTTTGCCTTATAAGCCTGTTGATCATAGCCCAAGGGTCAAACGACGCGCTTCTTTCCCCAAGTGTGATCGCTCGAAAGTATGCACCAATTTGTCTGATCTTCTTGTGCAGCTGAAGAATGCCCCAAATCGTGATAGCGGTCTCAAGCTCGCCAAGTCTGTTTTCTGCGGCACGATAGGTTGTACTGTCGATTCCCATCATTGGCGCGAGGCTGCGAGCGTGGCTAATGACATCTGAAGCCCTTTCTGGTGGGTGCTGCAGATATGTTGCGGCTTCCTCGCATGCATCAACAAGTGCTCCGATGGTTACGGGTTGCGAGCGTGAGTGACGAGGTTTTGCTTTGTCAGCTATATCAGAATCTAAAAGTTCTTTTTTTGAGCTATGATGGTGACGGTCATTTTGTCCGTCAGTTACGGTCATTTTGTTCGTCTCGAGGGTAATACCAGAAGCTTCAGTTGCTTTGTGTTCCTCAACTGTGATCAGAGTATCCAGCAGGCTCTGAAGTGTGCTTGCGGTGAGTTTCCGACGCAAGGCACGTTGTGCATTTTCAACATCAGCACCCGATACACCCAAGTTCTGCGATAGGACAATCGCACAGCGGAGCTTTGTTCGCAGGTATGCAATGTGACTTGCCTGTTTGGTGCAGGTATCTGCCATCGCGCAAATGTCTTCAAAACTCTCGAACAAAGGGGTCAGATCAAAGCCGAAACGAAGCACCTTGCCCGTGGACATGTCGTTTTTCGTGAAACGCTTGCGGTTAGGGCTATCTGACCGTGTGAGCAACCCAGCTTCGGCCAGTTGTGCAATATGACGGCGGATGGTCCTGTCGGAAATGCCATTTCGCTTGAAGGCGAGCGTTGCGTTTGACGCAAAGACAAAGTCATGGTTCCGCTTGGGTGGCAAGCATGACAGCAGGGCATCCAACGTGCCTATGACCGGGGCCTTGAGCCCGAGGGCTGTGCTGGCCTTCCGGATTGTCTCGATGAGTACGAAACGGTCTGGGCGGCTGTTGTCTGTGGGCAATATGTCAGATGTCCGCGACCCGACAGGTGCGGTGATATGTTGAAAGCGCATGTTTTTTTCACGGCAAGCCTAGGCAAAAATTGCCACACCAAGGCACCGGCCCGTTTGCTTGTTTTTGGCAAACGTACCAATTCAACCGAATCGGTTGTTCTTGACTGACGCGGAAAAGCTGATAAATCTGATGATGCTAGGCAACAGATTGGGCTCTCCGGGGGTGACCTTGGGGGGCTCTTTCTTTTTACGTCGGTTGCGGGTGCTCCCTTTGTTGTTGAACTGCTCGGTTTGTTCAGTCGGCTTCAGTAGCCGTCCGCCACGCCTCGTAGAGGCGCAAAACCTCTGCTTCGGCATGTTCTCTCATCCACTTCGTGAATTCTGGCTGGTCAGAACCTGCAAAGCGGATCGTCAATGATCGTGGAGTTTCCTTGATCTCGGCAACTCTGGAGCCATTACAGACGATGGATAGGGCAGGGGGGTGCCTTGTTTGTGGGGCGTCTGGCTGTTCTGACTTCAATGCAAAGGCAGAGATCAAGGCGAACCGATCATCCGACGGAAGTGTCCGAGAGGTTTCATCCAAAGACGCAACCAGAGCATCAAGGTCAATCTCCTTGGCGCGAACCTGATCGGCCAGATCTTCCCAGCGACGGCGCCCGATTCCGTGGGCGGCACCAATGAAATGCACCACGTTAAGGGGAAGCGCCCGCGCCACTTTGGTCATTCGCGACAGCATGGGCCTGTCGATTGCCAAGGCATCCAAAACCACAGCCTGATCATAGCCGCTATCAGCCAAGTCCGTGACAAAAATGGCTTTCTCGATAAAGCTGGGGTCCAGTCGGAGACTGTTTTCCTGACCCTGCGCCAATATAGCCTGTTCATCCGTCAGTGTTCGGATCAGGGCCTTGGCCGGCATGCCTGCCAGCTTCAGGGCACGAAGCCTCCGTCTGCCATAGACGATGCGATAGCGCCCCGGACTTTCAAGAAGCGGACGCACCATGATGGGCACTTGCTGACCATATGCACGAATGCTCTGCACCAGATCGGCAACATCGGCATCTGTAATGGTCAGACGATCTTTTGGGCCGTCGTCATCAATCAGGGACGGATCAATTTCCCGGACCGCATTTGATGACAAGTCGCGTAGCGTCGATTTGACCCCCGACATTGCCCCGGTATTGGGAAACCGTGGTTTGTTGCCGGGTGCAGATGCTTCTGCAGCAGGATCTTCGGGCGGTGGTGGCGGCTGGAAAATGTTGCGGCGAGCCATCAGTCTGTTCTCCGTCCCCAGGCTTCCTGGATGACCTTTTCAAATTCATCTGCGACGCCATTCACGCTCTCAAGGATGCGATCCAGTGTCTTGCGGATGACTTGTGTCGGGTCGAGTTCATAGATCGTTTGTTGGGTCATGCCGGCATCAGATATGGCCGTTGACTTTAGCATCGGTGTATTCAGCACCTGATCCAGCAGAATGGAGCGCAAGAAGCCCGCCATCTGAGATTGCGGTACGTCTGTCGGTTCATAGCGCGCGATCAGGAACTTGAGAAATTTCCAATCGGTCGGGCCTGTCGATTCTTCAAGAACCCTGACCGTTTCTCCAGCCATTTCAAGGAATTGAGCCATGGACGCCACGTCCAGCATGCTTGGTACGACAGTGATCAGCAGCCCGGTCGAAGCCAGCAGCGCCGTCATGGTGGTAAAGCCAAGTTGCGGCGGGCAATCAATCAGGACAAGGTCGTAGTTTTTCTCGATCTCTTCCAGTGCGATGGCGAGGCGCTGCGTGAATGGCGGATCAATCCGATTCTGCAAGGCATAGGCCGTCTCGGTTTCATACTCAGACAAGATCAGGCCGGCAGGGGCCAGATCAAGGTTGTGGAAATAGGTCTTGCGAATGATCTGACTCAGCGGGACGGGATCTTCGTAGCGCAAGGCATCATAGACGGTGCCGGTTTCTGCAAATTCGATCTCGGGACGATAGCCGAACATTGTTGTCAGACTGGCCTGCGGGTCCATATCCATTGCCAGAACCCGGTAGCCGCGCAGGGCATACCGTTGCGCCAGATGGATCGCCGTGGTCGTCTTGCTGCTGCCACCCTTGAAGTTGACAACCGAAATCACCTGTAATCCATCGCCCTCACGGCGACCGGGCAGGTAGGTTTCTCCGTTGCGCCCAGTGCGGGCCATGACCTTGCGAATTGTGTCGATTTCTTCTGCCGTATACAGGCGCCTGCCACGGGCATCCGTCTCGACATCGGGAAAATCGCCTTCCTGGTGCCGGGTCCGGAGGTTTGACATGCTGATTCCGGTCAATTCCGACACTTCCGCGGGATGAAGCTTCCGCAGCATTTTCCGGCTTTCGGGTTGAAAGCTGTTGCGCATATGCGTGTTGAGGGCTTCAGACAAGCGCGCAGCGTTCGCACTGATCGTGCTGGCGATCGAGCCTGGAGAAGGGTTAACTGTGCTCGTGTTCATATGCCCCTCTATGGTCTCTTGATGGACCTTTGTTGTTTCGTCGCAAGATCGCGTCATAATCGAGTTTGTGCGACAACAGAAGTGATGGCACGCAACTTATAGTGCGGCAACTGTTTTTTTACTTCGAGGGTTGCGAGGCACGCGCGCGGGGCTCACCTGCTTTCTTAGCTTTGCCCACTAGTGCTTTGAAAATAAAAGAAAATTTGTATATCCATTTGTAGGGGAGCCTATTTTGTACCAGCTGTGCCCGCAGCTACCAAACCTAGAATGAATATTAACGATGCGAATCGTACGTTGGTTTATGATCAAGAGATTGGACTTCAGGCGTGGCTGAAGGTGGTGATCAGGAGGGCGCGCAGAATTCTGCTTTTTGCGATGTGGCAGGTGGCCCAGAATGAATGTCTGGCGCTATGAGTGTCCATTGCGTTCTGGCGTAGGGCAGGGGTGATTGCCGCCTGCCCGATCAACCCTCTGGCATCCCTTATGACGATGTGACCGCAGGTTCGAGGGGGATACCCTACATGTCACTAAGCGTATCGCAACAAGCCACCGGCGTATCGCCGTCACGATTTTGTGGCCGACCACAGCGAGACTGGGTATCGAACCAGACCCTTCTGGTATTGGACCCTGGCCCCCCGCAAGTGTCATCAGTGGAGATTGAACGCCCCAAAACAAAAGGCTGCTGCTGTGATCCGGATTGACCATATCGAGTCCATCATCATCGACGTGCCAACGGTGCGCGGGCATGTCCTGTCGATGGTCACGATGAGGGCACAGGCCGTTGTGCTGGTGCGCATGCGTTTTTCAGACGGATCGGAAGGGCTGGGCGAGGGTGCGTCGATCGGTGGGCTGTCTTACGGATCGGAAAGCGTGGAAAGTATCAAAATCGCCATTGATGCCTATATCGCGCCTGCTCTGCTGGGGATGAACGCTGACGGGATTGCCGCCGCTACTGCGCGGATGGAAAAGGTGGTGCGCGGCAATCCTATTGCCCGCGCAGCCGTGGAATGTGCCCTGTGGGATGGGCTTGGCCGTCGAAGCGGACTTTCGGTTGCGCAGCTGTTCGGGGGGCGCATCCATGACCGTTTGCCGGTTGCCTGGACACTGGCCAGCGGCAACAGCCAGACCGACATTGATGAAGCTGAACAGATGCTGGCGGCCCGTCGCCATCGGGACTTCAAGCTGAAAATCGGCAAACGCAGTGTCCGGGAGGACATCGCCCATGTCGCCGCCATCGCCACCGCTGTCGGCGACCGGGGCACGATACGTGTTGATGTCAATCAGGCCTGGAGCTTGACCGATGCGCGTTATGGCGCCCGCGGATTGCAGGAAGTGGGTTGCATTCTGATCGAGCAACCCGTTGCGCGCGACAAGCTGGCAGCGCTGAAATCCCTGACGGATGGGTATGAGATCGCCATCATGGCTGACGAAGCGCTGCAAGGCCCTGCCGATGCCATGCGTCTGGCAGCCGACCGCGCGGCTGATGTTTTTGCTGTGAAACTGTGCCAGTCGGGCGGGCTGAAGCCGGCAGCGGACGTGATTGCAATTGCACGCGCGGCGGGCATTGACCTTTACGGTGGCACCATGCTGGAAAGCGGTCTTGGCACTGCGGCTGCTATTCAGCTGTTTGCCACTGTGCCCGAGTGGCATTTCGGCACCGAAATGTTCGGTCCGTTGCTGCTGAAAGAAGATATTCTGACCGAGTCGTTGGATTATGGTGATTTTTCGGTCGCGGTCCCGCAGGGGCCGGGTTTTGGAGTCAGTCTGGACGAGGACAAGCTGGCATTTTACCGCCGCGACAGGGCAAGGTCGGTGACGGCGATTGCATGAAACGCTTTGCCGGATGCAGCATCACAACGTTTTGCGGGCCACCTGCTGCGCGATCGTGACAAAATTGCGCACGTGCACGCCTTGTTCATCCAACCGATGATTGACCGATATCCCGGTTCTGGCCAGAGGATTGGCAATGTCATGAAAGCGCACACCGGTCCGTTGCACTGATCCGACCGATTGCGGCACAATTGCCAGCCCTTCTCCCACTGACACCAGCGCAATTGCGGTCTGAAAATCCATCGTGAACACCCGGCGTTTCAATTCCACCCCAAGCCCGGCACAGGCGTTCAGAACAAAATCCGCAAAGGAGGGGCGGGGGAATTCCGGGTAAAGCACAAAGGCCTCACCGACGACCTGTCGCAGGTCGACAGGCCCTTTCGCCAGAGTCAGCGTGTCTGGCGCGGCCAGAACCAGAGGTTCGTCGCCCAGTTTCCGCGTTGTGATTTCGGCATCTTCCAGCGTCGGGCGGGCAATGGCCAGATCAATCTCGCGGCGGATCAGGCTGCGCTGGAGCTGCGCATTGTTCATCGGGATCAGTGACAGGCTCACATCGGGATAGGCCGCGCGGAAGCTCTTCAGAACGGTCTGCAAAATGCCATAAGTCGCAGATCCGACAAAACCGATCCGCAACCGCCCCTCTGCGCCCTGTCCGATGCGGCGCACCTCCAGCCGGATATCGTTGAACTCGGCCACCATGGCTGTGCCGCGTGCATAAAGCCGTTCTCCAGCCTGCGTCAGCGAAATGGCGTTGCGGCTCCGGTTGAACAGAAGAGCGCCCAATTCGTCTTCGATCTGCTTTATCTGCCGGCTCAGAGGGGGTTGCGCTATGCCCAGCCGTTCGGCAGCCCGGCCAAAGTGCAGTTCTTCGGCAAGCGCTATGAAATATTCCAATTGTTTGAGGTTCATCGCCGACTCCTGTTCATAGCTCTGCTAACCTGCTCCGGGCCGCCCCCCAAGCAAAAAGCCGCACCCCGGTCAAAGGGTGCGGCAAGAGTGAGCAGGGGAGGGGGCAGATTACTCCGCAGCCAGCGCTGGTTGGGTCGCCGCGGCCTTGAGCGTGAAGTCAAAGCGCAAATACAGGTCGGTGCCATGCTCTGGTTGGGCCGGTACGAAATCGCCGACAAGACTGTCCTTCACCGCAAAGACCGAGTCATTGTCGAGCCATTTGGATGTGCGGTCATAAATCTGGCTGACCAGAGTGCGATAGCCGTCTTTTGCCAGGATGAAGTGCAAATGGCCGGGACGGTTCGGATGATGACCCATATAGCGCAACAGCGCGCCCGCCGTTTCGTCCGACGGGATCGGGTAGGGCACCGGACGCAAGGCGCGAAGGGCAAAGTAGCCATTTTCATCCGTCTCGAACCGGCCACGCAGGTTATAGTCAGGCTGGTCGTGATCGTGGTTCTCATACAGCCCGTTCGGGGCATCTTCCCAGATATCGAGAGTCACACCTGCGAGCGGCTGACCCGAGGTATCCTTGACATAGCCTTCCATAAAGACCGTCTCTTCGTTGTCGAAGTGTTTTTGTGCGGTCGAGGCCCCATGTGGCAATACCGGTGGATGCTCACGATAAAACGGTCCCAGAACGGTCGATTCCGATTCGGTCCCTGTGACCGGATTGGTCAACATGTCGCACAGAACCTCGACACCCAGAATATCGCCCAACAGGATAAACTCCTGGCGCTTGTCGTCGCAGACTGCGCCTGCGCGGGCCAGGAACATGCAGGCCTCGATGAACTCGGAATGGGTCAGTGTCACGTCTTTGCAGAACCCATGCATATGCCGGATCAGCGCGGTCATGATTTCACGCTGGCGCGCGGTGATTTCGCCGTGCTGGCCAAGTGATCCGATGACCACATCGGTAACGTTGTCGATGGTGACTTTGCTCATGCTGTCCCTCCTCCGGGCAGGTTCTGGCTGCGTCGCAGGCGGACCGGATAGTCATGTCCTCCCGCAGATGAGCTGACTATCCACACCAGCATGCCCCGCGCCAATGACTGTCGGGGTATAGCGCGATACTCCTGCTGCTCAAGCATTGGCAGGCAGACACCCGGTATCGCAACATATGCTGCGCAGCAGAGTGAAAACGCCGGGGCAGGGCGCTTCAGCGTTGACGTCCGTGCCGGGGCCGTGGACACGGATGTGCGCCGCGTTTTTGTTCGGAGTGCCGATCCGTCTGCAGGGCCTCAGGTCTGTCAGGCACTGTCGGCCTGCTGATTTTCAGACGCCTCATGCCCCGCGCAACAGGCTGGCATAGAGACCAGCTTTTGCCAACAGGTCGTCATGACTGCCCTGCTCGACGATCTGTCCGGCCTGCATCACCACGATCAGATCGGCATGGCGGATGGTGGAAAGGCGATGCGCGATGGTGATGGTCGTCCGCCCCTTCGACATCGCGTCGAGGGCCAGTGACATTGCACGCTCGGTCCGCGTATCCAGCGCGCTTGTCGCCTCGTCCAGGAGCAGGATCGGCGGATCACGCAGGATGGTGCGGGCCAGCGCCAGACGTTGCTTTTCACCGCCCGAGAAACGATATCCGCCTTCGCCCACCAGCGTATCATAGCCATCCGGCAACGTGGCGATATGATCATGTATCTGCGCCACTTTCGCCGCAGCGATCAATTCATCATCGGTGGCGCCGGGCCGGGCAAAGCGCAGGTTTTCCGCGACGGACGTGTGCAGCAGATAGGGCTCTTGTGACACAACCCCAAGCATCTGAGACAGCGTGTCAAAGCTCAGGTCGCGCAGATCCACTCCGTCAAAGCGGATCGCACCGCTTTGCACATCGTACAGCCGCGCCAGCAGATAACCGAGCGTGGTCTTTCCCGAGCCAGTCGGGCCCACGATTGCAACATGGCTGCCTGACGGAATGGTCAGGCTGATGTCACGCACAGCCGGGCCATGCGCCTCGGCATAGGCAAAGCTGACATGGTCCAACTGCACGTCTCCGCGCATCATCGTCCGGGGGACAGTGACGGGATCGGCGCGCTCCGTGATTTCCACTGGCTTGTCGAGATACTCGAAGACGCGGGCGAACAGTGCGCGGGTCTTGCGCATGTCGCGACCGGTTTCCAGCAATTGCTCAAAGGGCCACAGCAGTTGTTCCTGTAGCGCGATCATTGCGACCAGCGTGCCGATGGTGGCGGGGGAGTCGGTCTGCATCAGCAATCCACCGGCCAGCAGCGTCAGCGCGGGCAAGATTGCCAGAGCCAGACCGATCAGCGCCCATTGCCCCTCGCCTGCGGTGTGCGACTTGACCTCAAGATGTGCCAGATCGCCCGAAATGCGGGCAAAACGTTGAGCCAGATGCGGTCCACGCCCCATCGTGCGGGCAAGAATGATGCCCGATGCCGACAGCGTTTCCTGCACCGCAGCTGACATGTCTGCGGCACGGGCCTGTTGTTCAAAGGTCAGCGCTTCGCGCATGCGGGCGACACGGTTGCTGATCAGCACCGTGCCCGGCACGATCAACAGCACAAACATTGCCAAACGCCAGTCAAGCAAAAGAATGGCGATTGCTGTCATGACCACGGCGCTGAGCGCTTTGCCCAGTTCGCTGGCGGTTTCGGTCACCAGCGATTGCAACCCGGCAATGTCACCGGCGATGCGTGACTGCACCTCGCCCGTACGGGTGCCGGTAAAAAAGCGCAACGACAGGCTCTGAAGGTGGGAATAAAGCCGCACCCGCAGATCGTGCAGGATCGCCTGCCCGATCCGCGATGTCAGCACAACTTGCCACGCGCCGATCGCAGCAGCGATCACCGCCGCACCGATCATTCCCGCCACCAGCCACATCAACAGCCCCAGATTCTGCTGCGGCAGGGCCTGATCAATTATGGCGCGCAACAGAAACGGCCCGGCCAGCCCCACGGCCGAAGCCAGAGCCATGAGCGCCACCACCCCGGCAATTCGTCTTTGATATGGCACAAACAACGCCGCCACACGGCGCAAGGACACGTGCCGCGCGGCCAGATCCTCGTAATCATCTGGGGCATCAGGAAAGTTGGACATTGGAAATTCTCAACTACAGGAGGGAAGCGCGCGGCGCGGCAATCGGATTTCGACCGCCAGACCAGACCTCTCAGAGGGCAGGATCAAGGCTTCGCCGCCATGGGCGCGGGCGATAGCGCGCACGATGGGCAAGCCGAGGCCCGAGCCGCCAAGGCTGCGTCCACGCGACTCATCAGCGCGCCAGAAACGATCAAAGGCGCGGGCGCGGTTTTCTTCTGACAGGCCAAGGCCAGTATCTGTGCAGCGGAAATAGACCGTATCACCTTCGACGCCGGTTTCGACATGAACAGCGCTGCCCGGTGCATAGCGGCGACAATTTTCAAGCACCGCGACAAAGGCCTGGCGCAACCGCGCGCCGTCCGCAAATGTGGTGGCAGGATGGAGCGTTCGGGTCAGGGTGATCCCTGCGCCCGACAGGTCACTTTCCAACGAGGCCAGCGTGACAGCAGCTTCGGCCCCCAGATCGGCCTGAGTGCAGATCAGATCCAGTTGTCCTGCGTTGCTTAATGCCAATGCGCGCAGCTCGTCGACGATCCTCGAAAGGTCGTCGACATGGGAGATAAGCCGTTCGTAGAGCTGGGGAGTGGGCTCAAAAACACCATCTGACAGCCCCTGCAAACGCCCGCGCAGGATGGTCAACGGTGTGCGCAGCTCGTGTGCGATTGCGGAATTGGAATAGGTAAGCTCTGCTTCGGCACGTTGCAGACGCTCGGCCATCAGGTTGAAATCGGCTACCAGCGCACCAGCCTCGCCATAGCTGTCATGCAGCACTTCGGCCCGCGCCGAGAAGTCACCCGTTGCGATCAGACGCGCAGCCCCCGCCACAGTTTTCAGCGGGGCCACAATCCGACGGGCCAGGCGCCAGCCGATCAGAGAGGCAGCCATCAAGGCGACGGACAGCAGCACCCCCACCATGACCGTATCCCCAAGCCGCCAGTTTTCGTCATATGCAGCGTCGGGGTACAACCATTCGTAGATAAACAGAAAATAGGCCGTCAGCCCAAGGAAGACCACCGCAAAGGCCGTCAGGGTCAGCCCGATCATGGTTCGGGTGATCCGGGCGTTAAGACTACCGGCCATGGAACCAGTTCAGCCGATAGCCCACGCCACGCACGCCGACCAGCATGCCATCTGCCTTTGCTGCCGCCAGTTTGCGACGCAGGTTGCTGACATGGCTGTCCACCGTCCGGTCCAGTGCCTCGCCCTCTGGCAGGCAGGCATCGACCAGCTCACCACGCTCAAAGGCGCGGCCAGCCGAGCCAACCATATGCGCAAGGATACGGAATTCGGTCGGGGTCAGATCCAGCGGCACCGGGCCGGCGCCGGTGTTGACCTCTGCGCGATAGGCTTGCGGATCGACCGTCAGCGGCCCCAGTCGCAGCACATGATCCGGGCCACGCCCAATGGTGCGCCGCAAGACCGCCTTGGCGCGGGCCACCACTTCCAGAGGGTTGAACGGTTTGACGACATAGTCATCGGCACCAATGCGCAGAGCTTGCAGCTTGTCCAGATCTTCGGCCAGAGCGGTGACCATGATCACGGGCGTTTCACCCCGGCGTCGGATCGCGGCCAGCACCTCATAGCCGTCCTGTCCGGGCAGCTTGATATCCAGTACGATCAGATCGGGGCGCAAGCGCTGGTGATGGGCCAGAGCGGTCGGTCCGTCCCCGGCGGTAATCACCCGAAACCCCTCGCGGGCGAAGTAGGTTTCAAGAATTTCGGCGATCTCGGGTTCGTCTTCGACGATCAGGATCAGAGCGCTGGTCATGCTGTGGCCTCCACGATCTTATCCGCCCGCCGGTTGCGGGTCAGGTTGCTGACCGTGACATAAAGGACCGGGACGAAAAAGACCGCCAATACCGTTGCCGAGACCATGCCGCCAAACACCCCGGTGCCAATGGCGTTCTGAATCTCTGATCCGGCGCCGCGGGCGATCAGCAAGGGCACAACGCCCAGGATAAAGGCCAGCGATGTCATCAGGATTGGTCGCAGCCGCAGTCGCGCCGCCTGTAGCATGGCGCGATGCAGGCCGATGCCCTGTGCTTGCAGGTGTCGGGCATATTCGACCATCAGGATCGCGTTCTTGGCTGACAGGCCGATGATGGTGATCAGTCCGACCTTGAAGAACACGTCATTATCTGTCCCCCGGGCCAGTACCGCGAGCACTGCGCCCAGAACGCCGAGCGGCACCACCAGCATGACGGACAGCGGAATTGACCAGCTTTCATACAGTGCTGCCAGCACCAGAAACACGATCAACATCGAAGCGGCAAGCAGAATGGGGGCCCGATTGGCCGACTGCTTTTCCTGCAAGGACAGACCGGTCCATTCCACAGCAAAGCCTTGCGGCAACTCTTTTGCCAGCCGCTCGATCTCGGCCATTGCCGCACCGCTGGAGACGCCCGACGCAACCGACCCCGAGATACGAGCGGCAGGATAGCCGTTATAGCGCGACAGTTGCAGTGCCGCGTTTTCCCAAACTGGCGTCACCACTTCGGAAAGCGAGACCATGCCGCCATCCATGTTGCGCACCTCAAGGCGGAGAACATCTTCAACATGCATTCGGGCAGGGGCATCGGCCTGCACGATAACCTGTTGCAACTGCCCTTGGTTTGGGAAGTCGTTGACATAGCCCGAGCCGATGGCAGTCGAGATCGTCTCGCTGATCGCAGCAAAGGACAGACCCAGCGCTTGCGCTTTTTGCCGGTCGATCTGCAAGGCGACACTGATGCCGTTCGGCAGCCCTTCGGTCATGACGTCGCTGAGCAGCGGACTGGCAGAGGCCAGCGCGATCAGCTTGTCTTCGGCCGCCTTCAGCGCAACCGGGCCAGCATTGGCACGATCTTCAAGCCGCAAGGCAAAGCCCGAGGTGCTGCCCAGCGACTCGATGGCCGGGGGTTTCATGATCATGGCCGTGCCCTCTGGGATCTTGGCCATGGCGGTTTCCGCTGCGGCGATTTCCTCGTCCACCGTGACCTTGCGGTCGCTCCAGTCTTTGAGCGTGGTAAAGGCCTGTGCAGCATTGGGGCCAGACCCCGAAAAGCCAAATCCGAGGATGACAGTGCTTTCGGTGATATCAGGGCGCGTCGCTGTATGCGCCTCATAGGCGGCAACGATTTCGCGCGTGCGCTCGGCTGTGGCACCGGCAGGCAGTTCCATCATGGCCATGAAGCTGCCCTGATCCTCATCCGGTACAAAAGACGTGGGCACCCGCATATAGCCAAAGCTCATGACGGCCAGCAAAACACCATAGAGTACCAGCATCCGACCGCTTCGACGCAGCCCCCAACCGACCCAGCCGGTATAGCGCGTGATCAGCGCGTCAAAGCGGCGGTTGAACCAGCCAAAGAACCCGCCCGCCGCATGGCCGGTTGCAGGTTTCAAAAGTGTCGCGCAAAGCGCAGGCGTCAAGGTCAGCGCCAAAAAGGCCGATAGCAGGATCGACACGGCCATCGACAATGTGAACTGGCGATAGATCGCTCCAACCGAACCGCTTGCCATGCCCATCGGGACAAAGACGGCGGCCAGAACCAGCGTGATGCCGACAATGGCACCGGAAATCTCCCGCATCGCCTGTTGGGTCGCGGCTTTGGGGGACAGGCCCTGACGGGTCATGATGCGTTCGACATTCTCGACCACAACGATGGCGTCATCGACAATGATGCCGATGGACAGCACCATCCCGAACATCGTCAGCATGTTGATCGAATATCCCGCAAGCCACATCACTGTGAATGTCCCCAGCAGCGCAATGGGGGCAACGATGGTCGGGATCAGCGTGTAGCGAATCTTTTGCAAAAACAGCAACATCACCAGAAACACCAGCACCATCGCTTCGATCAGGGTCTGAACCACCTTGGTGATCGACACTTTTACAAAAGGCGCGGTGTTGTAGGAAATCGAAACCTCCATATCTTTGGGCATGGCGGTCTGCAATTCGGCCAGGCGCGCCTCGATGGCGCTGGCGGTGCGTATGGCATTGGCACCCGGTGTCATCTGAATCGCGGCGGCGGCGGCGGGCTTTCCATTGCTGCTGACGCTGAATGCCATCGTCTGCGCACCCAGTTCGATCCGGGCCACGTCGCCCAGAAGCAGACGCGCGCCATCAGCCTGTGCCCGCAGCGGAATGGCGGCAAAAGCCTCGGGCGTGGTCAACTGGCCGCGCAGGGTCAGCGCCGTGGAAACGCGCGTGCCGGGAACTGTCGGTTCATCCCCGACACGGCCAGGCGTCGCCTGCGCATTTTCACGGGAGATGGCGTCGGTTACATCTGTCATGGTCAGCCCATAGGCCGCAAGCTTTGCCGGATCGACCCAGACCCGCATTGCCCGTTCCGAGCCGAACCCCTGTACCCGTCCGACGCCGGGGATGCGTTTCAGCTCTTCGGTAAGGTTCCGAGTCAGGTAATCACCAAGGCTAAGCTCATCGGTCTTACCCTCCCGCGATTTCAGCGTGATAACCATCAGAAAGCCGGAATCGGCGGCCTCGACGTTTACGCCAGAGCGCCGTACCGCCTCGGGGAGCAGGGCTTCGGCATTCTTCAGCCGGTTCTGCACGTCTATCCGCGCCAGCCCGGGATCGGTGCCGGGTTTGAAGGTCACAAAGACATTGGCGCCGCCCGTCGAATCTACAGTAGATTCATAATAGAGCACGTTCTTTGCGCTGGAGAGTTCTTTCTCGATCGGACGGATCACGCTGTCGCTGACCGTTTGCACATCTGCCCCCGCGTAAGTGGCAAAGATGCTCACGCTGGGCGGGGCGATATCAGGGAAACGCGCAACAGGCAGTTGCGGAATTGCGACTATCCCGGAAAGCGCGATGAAAATGGCGATCACCCAAGCGAAAATCGGGCGGTCGATAAAAAATTGCGACATGATATCAAGTCCTTAATGTCTGTCAGCTTACAGCGCGGCATCCGCGCTGTCAGAGGCAACTTTTACCTTCATACCGTCCGGCACCCGGTCCTGCCCCAGAATGGCGATGACCTCGCCCGCCTTCAGACCGGATGTCACGACAACCCTGCCGCCGATGGTATCGCCCAGCGTGACCTCGCGCCGCATGGCTTCGGCCTGCGCGGAAACGACCACGATCTGCGTCACGCCCGCGCCATTGCGCAGTATCGCATCCTCGGGAACCAGCAGCGCGTCTGGCAAAAGCCCGCGTGGCAGCCGGGCCCGCACGAACATACCCGGTAACAGCGCCAGGTCGGGATTGGCGACCTCGACCCGGACCGAGACATTTCCTGTCCCCGGATCGACAACCACGTCCGGAAATTTCAGCTGCCCTGGCTGCAGGTATGTCTGGTCGCGATCTGTCAGGATGTCCACCGGGCCAAGCCCTTCCTCGGCGGCGATCAGAATTGCGTCCAGCCGTGCAACAGGCAAGCGCAGGTCGACATAGACCCGGTCCAATTCCTGTATCACCGCCAATGGCTTATCGGCACCCGGCGCCGCCAGACCGCCAATATCGACCAGACCGCCGGTAACATATCCGGAAATGGGTGCGCTCAGCGTGGCAAACTCCAGATCCAGCCGCCGCCGATCGACCAACGCCCGCGCCTCGGCAGAATTTGCAGCGGCCAGCACCAGCTCATTGTGGGCGGTGTCATTCTTCTCGCGGCTGACGGCATTCTTTCCAAGCAAGGCATCCGACCGCTCGACACTGCGTCGGGAAAAGGCTTCGGCTGCAACAGCGCGTGCAAGAGCCGCCTCGGCCGTGGCAAGATCTGCCTGCAACGGGGCCGGATTGATCCGAAACAGGACATCCCCTGCCTCGACCCGCGCGCCCTCATTCACCAGTCGGTCGAGGATCAGCCCTCCGACCTGTGGCCGTATCTCGACCCGCTGCAGAGCAGCGACCCGACCGGGAAGCTCTTCCTGCAACACGACCCGCTCTGGCACCAGTGTCGAGACCGTGAGCAGAACGGGCGAACCAGTTTCCATTTCCAGCGTTTGTGCCGCTGAGTCTCGCGGTGCAATCATCGCAAAAGATAACGCCATTGCTAAGAACATCAGAGGATTGGGCAGTCGGCGGATCATCATGTTGGCAAACCATTGTCAATTATGATCTGCCTCATGACATTCACTTGTCCATGTTTCGCGCAGATTTTGTGGAGGTTGTGTGGACGAGCTGACGTTGCCCCCGACTTTTATCCAGGGTGAGCGAGACTCCGGGTTTGAGTTTTGCCCATTTGGGCGGGTTGGGCAACGGGGGCTGGCGCGGAGCTTTGCGGGTTGCGCAGCGTCAGGCCCCGTTGCGGGGCGAAGGTTCGGGCAAACTCGGCCGGGGTCTGCCAGCCGAGGCGAGAGTGGGGTCGTTCGGTATTGTAGTCCGTGCGCCAGGCAGCGAGCATGGCCCGTGCATGATGCAGGGAGGGGAACAGCGTCTCGTTCAACAGCTCATCTCGCAGGCGGCCGTTGAAGCTTTCGATGAAGGCATTCTGGGTCGGTTTGCCGGGTGCGATGTAGTGCCAGTCAAACTTGCGATCATCTACGAACTTCAAGATCGCGTTCGAGGTGAACTCGGTCCCATTATCACTGACGACCGTCTGTGGCTTGCCGCGAGAGCCGAACAGCGTCGCCAGTTCCCGCGCCACCCGAGCCCCCGACAATGAGGTGTCGGCGATGAGTGCGAGGCATTCGCGGGTGCAGTCATCGACCACGGTTAGAATCCTGAACCGGCGGCCATCCGTCAACTGATCCGACACAAAATCCAGTGACCAACGCTGGTTCGGCATCAATGGCAGAACCATTGGGGCCCGTGTGCCCATGGCCCGCTTGCGCCCACCGCGACGGCGCACATGCAACTTCTCTTCCCGGTAGATACGGAACAGGCGCTTGTGATTGAGATCAAAGCCCTCGCGCCGCAGGAACACATGCAGCCTACGGTAGCCGAACCGCCGTCGGGCTTTGGCCAGTTCTTTCAACCGTTCCCGCAGCACAGGGTCATCCTGGCGGACCACTTCATAGCGCATGGTCATCCGGCAACAGCCGATCACCCTACACGCCCGCCGTTCGCTCATCGCGTGATTTGCCACCAGATGCGCGACCGCTTGCCGCTTTGCGGCGGGCGTCACCACTTTTTTCCCAGGAGATCCTTCAGCGCGGCCCTCGCCATTGGGCTCGAACCAATGGCGCCTCAATGGCTCGATCGAGCATCGCATCGGCCAGCAACCGCTTCAGCCGGGCGTTTTCGTCCTCGAGACCCTTCAGCCGCTTAGCCTCGCTGACATCCATGCCGCCATACTTGGCCTTCCACTTGTAAACAGTCGCATCACTGACGCCGTGTTTGCGGCACAGATCGGCGACGGAAACCCCGGCCTCGTGCTCTTTCAGAATGCCGATGATCTGATCTTCGGTGAACCTGCTGCGCTTCATCTCTGGTCCTCTCGGTTGGGCCAGAGTCTACCTCAAACTGGATTAGGCGGAGGGGGCAACGTCACCGTCACCGCCATCTTGGGAAGGCAGTTCCACGGCATGAAATAGCGTGCGCTGATCGTTCCGCCATGTCGGGGTGGAGCAAGCAAGGCAAACTTCGGCGTAACAGCTTTCGTCACATCACCCAAATTGTCGTCCATGATCAGGTCGAAGCCCTGATAGTCCGATGTCTGCCCCGGTGTGATGTTCGACCTCATGGGGAGACCTTCGCCGTTGACGCGAAGGTGGATCTTTGTCGTGAAGCCACCTCGCGAACGGCCGAAACCCTGCCTCGGAGTCCCCCTTTAGCGCCCGCTGCCTGACGATCGGCGGGGACCACTGTGCGGTCGATCACCTGAAGCGCGTCCGGGACCAGCCCGCTCTCGTTCTGAGCCTCCGTGATCTGCTCCCACAGTCCCGCCAGGGTCCACCGACGGAACTGAACTGGCGATAGACGCTCGACCACTTGCCGAACTCCTCGGGAAGATCACGCCACGGCGAACCTGTCCGCGCGATCCAGAAAATCCCATCCAGAACAAGACGATGGTTTGTGGGTTTGCGCCTGTTCGGGGCGCGGATCGCCAGGATGAAGTGCTCATGAAACGCCCATTCTTCGTCCGACATTAGGTCTCGTGCCAAGCTGGTCTCTATCGCAGATACCAGCTTGAAGCACGATCAGCGCGTCCTGTGAATCCCTTTCGTAAACGCGGCCTAGGAAGCACCTTCGCGTTTTGTCGTTGCCGGCATCTTGGAGAGAAAGGCGCGCAAATGTTCGCCAAAAACCCGACTGGCTCCGCTTAGGGCTTTGCCGCGCAGGTGAACGTAATTGAAGTTGTAGTCATGTTCGGTGCCTTCTATCGGACGCCAACTGATGTTGGGGCGCCCGCCACGCACGACATAGCAGGGAAAGATCGCAACGCCGACCCCAGCACTTGCAAGGGCAATGGCCGTGTTGATCATCGTAACGCTCATGACATAGCGTTCACCAAGATGACCAAGTTGCTCGATCACTCCGGTGACATGACCGATGCCGAACTTGCTGCGCAGACCAATGCGCGGATACGCCGAGACTTGTTCCCATGCGACACGCTCGAATTTCTCAAGCGGATGACCGTGGGCAAAGCAGACGATCATAGGCTCGCGCACCATTGCGATCTCGGTAAGATCAAATTCTCCTGACAGTTCGTGATCCTGGTTCGGCAGCCCGCCGATCAGGCCAACATCGCTTGATCCGTTGGCGATGTGTTCGATCATCTGTTTGCGGGTCTGGCAGTCATAGAGAGAGAGCCGAACCCGCGGATTGGTTTCGATGAAGCCGCCCACAACCGGGGCGACGATCTGGGTCGACATGTTTGAAGCCGAACAGAGCCGGAGTTCGCCGGTCGAGCCCTGCGCGAGGCTCCGCAACTGGCCAACCGATTGCTCGAACTGCTGCAAGATCGCTTCGGCAGAAATAACGAAGGCGCGCCCTTCTGCAGTCAGTTCAAGCCGCCGCGTGGAACGATCGAGCAGGCGCACCGCAAGCTTTTGTTCAAGTTCAGCAACGCGCTTGCTGACCGCCGATTGAGTGATGTTCAGCATCCCGGCTGCGGCGGTAAAGCTTCCCGTGCGGATCAATGCCACGAAAGCCATCAAATCGCGGGTGGAAATGTTTTCCTTGAGGATGTTCACATTGGATTCCGAAGGGATGAGGCGCGGAGTGTGTCGACCGCGCCTCATTCTAATACGTTGTGAAGCGATTATGCAACTTCATGGGGGGGTTGCGGCTGCACGCCTTCAGGAATGGGAGAGACATAGGGTTTGCCCCCAAGCCGACGGTGCCACTCCGCTTTGGCGGCCTCCATCTGTGCCGGGTTCATCAGCAGCTCGGCCGCACCAGCGGCAAGTGTCTTGGCGGCATGAACCATTGCCTTGTGGGCTGCCGGGGTCTTGCCCTGAGCGACGACCTGCCAGGAATGACCCGGCGTGCCTAGCGCCCAGGTCGCCGTCCAGCATTGCGCGGTGGGAGTAACCCAACTTACATCGCCAACATCCGTCGAACCGGCGCGGAAATGCGGGGCACCTTCATAGCGGCGAATGCCGGTATGCAGAGGCGCGTCCCGATCAACCCGGTTATGCACCGCGTCTTCGGAAAAATGGTAGAGTTCGAGACAGGCATCGACGGCGTTGGGCGGGAATGTCTTTTGCAAGGCGGCGGCATAGGCGTGGTCGGACTCGTCGAACGGGATCGGGCCTAGTTCCAAGAGCTTGTTGTGCAACACGCTTTCCATCACCGGATTGGGGATCAGGTTGGAAGAGCCGCGCTCGACAGTGATTTCTACCGAAGTGCCGGTCATCAGCGCCGCGCCGCGGGCCACGTCATGCAGCCGTTCGGCAACCTCCAGAACGTCGGCCAGATCCGTTGCCCGCACATAGAAAAGCGTTTCTGCCGCCGCTTGCACGACGTTGGGCGAGCTGCCGCCGCCATTGGTGATGGCGTAGTGCATGCGCACGTTGGGGCCCACATGCTCGCGCAGGAAGTTTGCCCCGACATGCATCAGACCCATCGCATCCACGGCACTGCGCCCCAGATGCGCTGAATGGCTGGCGTGGGCAGAGCGGCCGCTGAACTTGTAATAGACGCCAATGACAGCAAGATTTTCATTGGAGCGCGCGCCGGTAATCGGCGCTGGATGCCAGGTGAAAGCGACATCGACATCATCGAACAGCCCATCCCGCGCCATGAAAGCTTTGCCGGAGCCGCCTTCCTCGCCGGGGCAGCCGTAATAGCGCACACGCACCGGATGACCGGTTTCCCGCGCGACATCTGTCAGGGTGGCAGCGGCAAGCATTGATCCTGCGCCAAGAAGATTGTGGCCGCAGCCATGGCCAGTGGCGCCCGGCTTGATCGGTTTCTGCTCGGAGGCGCCAGCCTCCTGGCTCATTGCCGAGAGTGCATCGAACTCACCGAGGAAAGCGATGACGGGGCCTTCGTCGCCTTTTTCGGCGATGAAGGCGGTGTCGATCCCGGCAACCTGCCGGCGGATGGTGAAGCCGTATTTTTCGAGCACGCTGATCTGGGCTGCTGCCGACTGATGCTCGACAAAGCGCAGCTCAGCATGGCCCCAGATCTCGTCGCTCACCTTGATAAAATCGTCGCGCAGCCGCTCGGCAGTCGCGGCCACAAGCGCGGTCGCACTTTGCTTTTCAGACATTGGAAACCTTTGTATTGCATGTGGTCAACGCCCGCGTGCGCAGTAAAGCATGCGGGCGTTAAGGGCTGGACTTAGTCCAGCGCGACATTCCAGAGACGCGGATAGCTTTCCCAGACGGGCATGCCGGTCAGGGATTTCGGAGCCAACCAGTTATAGACCATGTTGTAGATGAAGACCGAGGGAACCTCTTCCATCATCAGCAGGTGCAACTCGTCAAAGATCTGCTGGCGCTTGTCCGGGTCAGTCTCGACATAAGAGCGGTCCATCAGCTCGATTGCGCGCGGGTCTTCCCACATGCGGCTCGGATCGTCGTCCTTATTGCCGATAAAGAAGGTATAGGTGAAGGACGGGTCAAGCCGCGGGGTCACCGAAACCGACGAGATCTGGCCCAAGCCTTCGCGGCGCTGGTCGGTCTGGATCGCAAAGTCCAGAACCTCGATCTGCGCATTGATCCCGACAGCCTGCAGCATGGCCTGGGCGACGATGGCGGCCGGATAGCTCGGCACGTTGCCGCGGCGATTGGCCTTGATGGTGATCGGCTCTCCCTTGTAGCCAGCAGCGGCAAGGCGAGCCTTGGCGCTTTCCGGATCATATGCAGGGCGTTGTGCCTGAATGTCCGAATACCACGACGAGCCGACCGGGATCAGCGACATGTTCGGCGTGCCGGTGCCATTGGAGGCAGCGGCAACCAGTTGGTCAAGATCGATTGCTTCGGCGATGGCGCGACGGATTTCCACATTGTCGAGCGGCGTATTCCGGGTCTGGAAATAGAGGATGTTGTGTCCACCGGTGGGGACGTTAAGCAGTTGCAGGGTCGGGATATCCCGGAATTCGTCGATCTGCTCGGCGGCAATCGAGCCAAAATGGATGGCTCCCGACCGGATGCCAGCAATGACGGTCGCACCATCAGGCACCACCATATAGCGCAGAAAACCTACCAAGGGATCCTTGTTGCCAACGAGACCATCCGCCGTCCCCTCATTGGACGGAGAGACATAGTCGGCAAATGCTTCAAGCTGGACATACTCGCCCTTGCGCCATTCCTGCCACTTGAAGGGGCCGGTGCCGATCGGGAACTGGTACTTGCCCGAGTCGTCAACGCTGTCCGGGTGCAAAATTGCCGTTTGGCCGCACTCGGGACGCGCCAGAAGTGCGAGAAAAACCGGCGATGGTTCGGCGATGGTCATAACCACCGTCTTTGGATCGGGCGTTTCGACCGATGTCACTTCAACGACGCGCGACCCGTCAAAGTCCGCGCGGCAAGACCATTGGGTCGCCGGGTCCATGTAACGGTTCCAGCTCCAGAGAAATTCGGCCGAGGTGACGGACGCACCGTTATGGAACTTGAGCCCATCGCGCAGGACGAAAGTGAAGGTTTTAAAATCGTCCGAAACATCGACCTTCTCTGCCAGCATCGGCGCAATCGACATATCGTTGCGGGCGCCGACGAGACCTTCGAGAATATGCATCAGCAAGCCGTCGGAATTGCCGTCGCGGTTCACACCCGGATCGTTGGTCCGAAGATCGGCGTTAAGAGACACGTTCAGTGTCGACTGCGCCTGCGCCGCGCCCGCCAGCGCGAGTGTGGCCACTGTTGTCAGTAATAGATGTTTCATTCCATTCCTCCTGGGCGCCCTGCCCTCTGCTGATTTCGGTCGGCCAAATCGAACCTGGCCGGAGTGCTTTTGCGGCGTGTCATCCTGCGGCCTGACGCCAACGCATTTCGATGCCGCCGCCCGCTGTGGGGGCCAAGGCAGGGATCGCGGACAGCAATTTGCGCGTGTAGGCATGCTGGGGCCTGTCAAACACGTCGTCCCGACTGCCCTGTTCGACGATTTCACCGTGCTGCATGACGATCACGCGGTCTGCGACCTGCTCGACCACGCCGAGATCATGGCTGATGAACAGGCAGGAAAATCCGTACCGCTTTTGCAATGCCGCGAAGAGGTCCAGAACCTGAGCCCGCACTGTGACGTCGAGCGCGGAAACCGGCTCATCGGCGATCAGAAACCGTGGGTTGCAGATCAAGGCACGGGCGATGGCAACGCGTTGCCTCTGACCTCCGGAAAGCTCATGGGGAAAACGGTCGAGGAACTGTTCGCCCAGCCCCACTTCGGTCAGCATGGCGGCGACACGCTCGCGCTTCTGCTGCCGGTTGATCCGCTTTTCATGCCGCAGCGCCTCTCCCACCAGCGCTTCGATCTTCATGCGCGGATCAAGCGAGGAATAAGGGTCTTGAAACACCATCTGGCTGTTGGCCCGCCAATCGGCATAGCCGGAGGCGCCGGGCAAGACAGGCTTGCCGTCATAGAGCAATCGGCCGGATGTTGCCGGGACGAGCCCGGCAATGACATTGCCAAGCGTTGTCTTTCCCGAGCCGGAACCGCCGACCACTGCGACGATTTCGTTGGGCTGGACGGAGATGTCTATGCCCTTGAGCGCGCGTTTGGATTGGCTGCGGCTGAAGAGCCGCTGCTGCCCGCCATAGTCGACCACAAGGCCTTCGACCGCGATCACCGGTGTCTGCTGCATGTCGACCGCCCGCGCCGGGCCGCGCCAGGAAAGGGCTGCCAGCAGTTTGCGGGTGTATTCATGCTGTGGACGCGCCAGAATATCGCTGGCTGCGCCCTCTTCCACAATCTCGCCAGATCTCATGACAAGGATACGGTCGGCGTAGCGGGCGACCATCGGAAGATCGTGGCTGATGAGCAGGACAGCGGTATTGGCGCTGCGCGTCAGTTCGACCATCAGCTCCATCACGTCACGCTGGATCACCGCATCCAGTGCTGTTGTCGGCTCGTCTGCAATAAGCAGCGCCGGCTCCAGCAGCATGACAGAGGCGAGCATGATGCGCTGCCGCATGCCGCCCGAAAATTCGTGCGGATAGGCGCGCATGGCATGGTCGACATCCTGAATTCCGACCCGTCGCAACATCTCGGCCACCTTGGCGAGGCGTTCCTGCTGGGTCAGCTTGCGGTGCAGCTCCAGCCCTTCCAGCAATTGCCGCCCGATGGTCAGGGAGGGGTTGAGACTGGTCATGGGCTCCTGAAAGACCATGCCGATCTGGCTGCCGCGGATGGCGCGCTTTTCGCGGTCAGGCAGGGCAAAAATATCCTGCCCGCGAAAAAGGCTCTGTCCCGCGCGGCGGCGGATGGCGCGGTGGTTCAAGGCCATGACGGCGCGCGCCACCTGCGTTTTGCCTGAGCCGGATTCGCCGACGATGGCGACGATCTCGCCCGGTTCGACCGAAAGAGAAACGTTTTTGACAATCGCCAGATCGGTGCGCGCGATCTCAAGCGTCAGATTGCGGATTTCCAGAAGAGACATCAGACGGCTCCCCGCATCTGGGGATCGAGCCGGTCGCGCAAGGCGTCGCCGAGAAGGTTGATCCCAAGGAGTGTTAGTGAAATGCAAAGCCCCGGGAAGATCGCGAGCCAGGCGGCCTGTTCTATAAAGGGACGCCCGGCTGCGAGCATGTTGCCCCAGGTCGGGGCTGGCGGCGGAACACCGAGGCCCAGGAAGGACAGCGCGCTTTCCGAAAGCAGCGTCCAGCCGAACATAGAGGTTCCCAGAACGATAAGCGGTGCCAGACAGTTGGGCAGCACATGGCGCAGCATGGTGTAAAGCTCGCTGTTGTTCATAGTGCGGGAGGCGCGGATGAACTCCCGTTCGCGCAGTGACATCACAGCGCCACGGACCACACGTGCGACCGATGGCGTGTAGGCAAGGCCCAGTGCGACGATAATCCCGTATTGATTGGCACCAAAGACACTGAGCAATCCGAGGGCCAGAAGCATGCCCGGAAAGGCCAGAAGCGCATCGTTAAAGATCATGATGACACGATCAATCAAGCCGCGGTTGTAGCCGCTGATCAGACCGATCGTTGTGCCAAGCACCACGGCGAGGCCAACCGTCATCAGCGAGATAGACACGCTGGTGGCGGCGCCCATCATCAGGCGGCTGACGATGTCGCGGCCGAACTCGTCGGTGCCAAGCAGGAATTCGGCCGACGGTGGTTGCAAGCGCGAGGCGAAGTTCAGCTTCATGGGATCGTGCGGCATCCAGAACGTCTGAACAATCGCCATGAGGAACAGCAGACCAATCAGCAGCCCGCCGATCAGCGCATTAGGGGCAAAGCGCCTCATTGGGTCACCACCTTGGGGTCGAAGAAGGAATAGAGCAGGTCGATGCAGAGGTTCACGAGAACATAGATAAAGGCGATGAACAGCATGCAGCCCTGGATCACCGGATAGTCGCGGGCATAGATCGCATCGACCATCAGCCGTCCGAGGCCAGGAATGGTGAAGACGGTCTCGATCACCGCGATGCCGCTGAGCAGATTGCCGAGGATCAACCCCAGCAAGGTAAGCGTCGGTCCGAAAGCGTTCTTGAACGTGTGCCGCCAGAGGATCATGCCCTCGGAAAGGCCTTTGGCCCGTGCATGGGTGATGTAATCGAGTCCCAGCACTTCCAGCGTGGAGGCGCGCGACATGCGAATGATAGTGCCGATTTCGTGCAGGAAGAGCGTGACGACGGGTAGGACCAGATAGAGCAGGCCGCCCACGAAATCCGTGCGCATCGAGACGTAACCGACCACCGGCAACCAGCCGAGATGCAGGCCGAAGACCAGCAGCAGCAACAGACCCAGCCAGAAGGTCGGAACGGACAGCAGCAGCGTCGCGATCGAAATCAGACTGACATCGACCGCGCTGTTCTGCCGCGCTGCTGCAAGAATGCCGGCAGGAACGGCAACCAGCGTCGCAAAGATCACGGCCGGAATGACCACCTGCACGCTGACCATAAAGCGTTGGAGGATCAGCGGCAGCACCGGATCGCCAATCCAGATCGAGGTGCCGAAATCACCCGAGAGCAGGTTGAAGAACCAGATGCGGAACTGAGTCAGAACAGACTGGTCGAGGCCGAGCCGTTCGCGCAGCTCGGCGAGTGCAGCCGCGTCGCCATGGTCCCCCATAAGCAACGCTGCGGGATCGCCGGGCACCAGCCGGATCAGGAAAAAGACGGTGACGCTAACGATCAGCAGCGTGGGAATCGCCGACAGGATGCGGCCAAAAGCAAAACGCAGCATTGGCCTACCCCGCCTGTTTGGCGGAACGACGCGCCTGTGTCGCCGCGGCCAGAGCGTTGGCCTGCGCCACAAAGCTTGTCACGGCGCGGCTGAAGGCTGCCGGTTGCTCCCAATGGGGGAAATGGCCCGCGGCGTTGAATATCCGCAACTCAGTGTCGCGTTGGCGCACCGCCAGCAGTTCCATCAGATAGCGGGCGTTTTCAAACGGCGCGATGGGATCATCGAACCCCCAGACAATGAGCGTGGGGCATGGCAGTCCCTCGGCGTGGATACGCCGGTGCATCGCGGCGCGACGCATATTCCACTGGCCAACCTGCTGACTCAGATAGCGGTCCTCATCAGCCATGACGCGCACAGCGTCATGGGTCTTTTCCAGACTGGCGACCGCCGTCGCTTCGTCCATCCAGACATCGGAGACCGCAAGATGTGAACAACTCGTCTTTTCGTAGTGCCAGCGCAGACTTGCCGGCGATAGCATCGGCAAGACCGGATCAGAGAGCACAATGCTGCGCCGGTCCGAGCCGGGTGTCAGCGTGTTTGCCGCAACCAGCGTGACACTGGCAATGAGATCGGGATGGTCGAAGGCCAGTTGCGCAGCGATAAAGGCCCCCTCGTCATGGCCGACAAGATGGAATGGCCCGCCGCCGAGCGCTTTGAGAAAGGCCAGCGTATGGGCAGCACTGGCATCATGCCCATAAAGTTCGGGTCCGGCGGGATTGGCCGTGCGACCCTGGCCGAGCCGGTCCAGCGCGACAACGTGGAACTGTGCGGCGAAGCTGCCAAAAACGCTGTGCCACATCAGCGATGAGGCCACCTCGCTCGACGTACCGGCATGGCCATTGTGGAGCAGGACAACGGTTTCGCCGGTGCCGGCGCTGTAATACCGGGTTTCGATCCCGTCCAGCAGCATGGTTTGCGCGGTAGAGTGCATCGGTTCAATTGCCATCGTCGACAGCCTCAAGATGATTGCCAAGCACCCGCATGAAAGGCTCGAACCGCTCGCGATAGGCCGAATGGCCCGACTGGTTCACGACATGCATGGAGACGCGTGGCTGGTGACGGGCGATGAGCGCGAAGAGATTGTATCCCATCTCGATCGGCGCCGTGGGATCGTTGAAGGCCCAGATGATCTGTACCCGTCGCTTCAGCGGTTCGTGCTTGAGACGCATGAACAGCTCCTCCCGCGCCTTCACGAGACCGGGCAGATAATGCTTTACCCGATACCCGCCGGGCCCCATACGCGCGATTGCGGCACGGATCTTGGGCGTTGCCAGAATGTCGAGCTTTTTCTGCGCCAGGTCACGCGACAGCGCTTCGGGTGAAAAATAGTAAAGCTTGGTCGTGAACTCCATCGCCTCGATCGTGCCAGGGGGATGGGGATTGCGCAGATGAATGCCCTCGTTGCGCGCGCCACCGGGGGCCACGGTATTGCTGTCGCCGATGGTCAGAGAAGCCACCAGATCGGGACGCTCAAGGGTGGTTCTGGTCACGACATAGCCACCGCGCGACTGACCCACGAGATGATAGGGGCCAGCGTTCATCACTTCGAGAAAGCGGATGAAATGTTTGACCGACCCGTCCATGGTCCAGCCTTCGAGATCATCTTTGGACGGGTTGTCGGTATAACCGTGGCCCAGCCGATCGACGGAGATCGCGCGCCGGGTCGCTGAACAGGCTTGGACGAGCGGTAAAAAATCATCAGCGCTTGAGGCCGAGCTCGCATCCCCGATGGTGCCGCCATGCACGAAAACCACCGGCACGCCGCCGCTTCCCGCCTCCAGATAGCGGGTCCGGATCTCTCCGACACCGATAAATTGGTTCTCCATCATCCCTCCGCGAGTTCTTTGCGTAAATTCGGTGAAAGAGTTAAGGTAGTCAAAGGAATTAATTAGATGTATTTATTCCTTTATGGACTGTACTTGAGTGAACGCAGCAACACTGTGGTGACCCTTTGGTCCAGCCGTTGGGGTGGCTTTGGCACCATCGACGCTGCCGAAATCGAAAACGGATCAGGCGGCGAAACTGCCCGATGACCTTAAGCGCCCAATCCGCAACCAGCAGCCAACCGGATGCACAGAATAAACGGCCATCGCGGTGAGCGACCCGCAACTTGTGTGGGCGAGGTAGTTAAGCGCTTCGATGTGAAAACCGCGTTCAGGCGGGATTATTGCGGCCTACCCATGGATTGAATTTTATGGGGCGGTCATGATCGGTCGCAGACGCAATTTGCAACATGGTCTAGCGTTCAAACCGCACTTCGAACACCAGGCCACGTTCGTCAGAGTAGCATTGCGCATTCCCGTCATGCGCACGCGCCACATCGCTGACAATCGCAAGACCAAGGCCGCACCCGCGCGACTGGTCTTCATCAAGGCGGAAGAAGCGGTCAAATATCCGCTCTCTCAACTCCGGAGGAACGCCCGGACCGTCATCGGCAAACCGGATAGTTACCGATTGAGGTTCGAATTCAACAGACACATCCAGATGGCCGCCCGGCTGAAGCGCATATTTTGCCGCGTTGTCGAGCAGATTTGCCACCATCTCTTCGACAAGAACGGGGTCGCAGTCGACAGGTCGGGGATGCCCGATAACAGAAAACGCGACATCAACATCGCGCCGCAATTGTACTTCCGCAAAAGGGCGCACCCGGTTTCTGACCAGAGCCACCAGATCAACTGGTTGCATCAGCACCTTGAGACTGCGACCGCGCACACGCTCCAGCGAAAGCAATTGCGATGTCAGACGGCTTGTGGCTCTTGCGCTTTCGGTCAGAGCGATGACACGGGCGCGCAGTTCCATCTCGGTCGGAGCGCTGATCGCGGCCTCGGCCTGACTTTGAATTGCGGCCACAGGATTTCGCATCTGATGTGCAGCATCCGAGATGAAGCTGTCCCGCAGCGCGAAGGCTTTCGACAGCCGGTCAAACAGAACATTTGTCGTGCTGACCAGAGGGCGCAGTTCCGGTGGCACCCAGCGGCGGATCGGACGCAAGTCGTCGGCGCTGCGCTGACCAATGGCCTCACGCAGATCCAATAGCGGCTTCAGACCCAGTTGAATGCCGAACCAGAGGATCAGAGCTGCCGTCAGCAGGATCGAGCCAAGGAGCATGACAGCTTGCGTCACCAGCTCGCGCGACAGCGCATGGCGCTGGCTGATGGTTTGCCAGACTTCGACGGTCACCCAGCCGCCAAACTGCGGCTCGCTGATAAATTCCCGCAACACCACCGTCCGGACCGGACGCCCAAGCGAAACGCTGTCGAAAAAGACGGGTCTTCCGCCTTCGATCAGCGCGTCCTGTGGCAGATCAGGGGGGTCGGAGTAACCGGTCACGAATCTTCCACCTGGTCCTGTGATGCGATAATAGACCGGATCGCCCAACACGGCTGTCAGATCATCCAGCAGTTGTTCGGTCAGCATATCGCCTTCTGAAATGACCACATCGCGTGAAATCGTCAGGGCAACCACCAGCAGTGTGTTGTCATACAATTCCTGAGACAGCTGGTTCGCAGCCTGATAGCGCGCAAAAGAAGCCGCCGCTGCGACGATGACAAGAGGCAGGATCAGAAGCAGGAACAACCGCCCCCGCAGCGAAAGCCGCCGCAGCATCAGGATTCGTCCAGCATGTAACCCAGACCGCGCGCAGTCCGGATCGTGACGCCGGATCCGTCGATTTTGCGGCGCAGGCGTGATATCAGCAGCTCGATGGCATTTGCCTCGACCGAAGTTCCCGTCCCATACAGCGAATCCGCAATCCGGTCCTTTTCGATCAGCCGGCCCCGGTTTTCCAGAAGCAGCTCGAAAAGCGCCAGTTCACGCCGCGGCAAATCAAGGTTGCGCCCGGCATGCAGAACGATGCGCTGCTCGCGGTCATAGAGCAGTTGTCCGACGGTCTCATGCAGCGGGGCGACCTGGGGGCGTCGTCGGAAGAGTGCGCGCAGCCGTGCGACAAGTTCCGCCATATCGAACGGTTTCACCAGATAGTCGTCAGCCCCGGCATCAAGCCCCGTAACCCGTTCCGAGGTTTTTCCCTGAGCAGTCAGTACAAGAACCGGAATGGTGTCGCCCCGAGCCCGAAGTCGGCGGATGATCTCGATCCCGCTCAGGCGCGGAAGGTTGATATCAATGATGGCCACATCCGCAGAATGGCGGCACAAGAAATTGTCGGCATCCAGTCCATCATCAAGATGATCAACAGCATGACCTTGATCCTTGAGAGCGTTCTCGATGCCCTTTGCGAGGCTAAGGTGGTCTTCGACCAGGATCACACGCATGAAGTGCCTTTTTTGAACACAGGACAGGTTGCCGACAGGAACCACTCTTAATGGTCCCATCAAGCCGTTCTTGGGAGGAGAAATCAAGAACGGCAAAATACCGGACCGCATGGAAACGCGGCATGGTATACTATTATGAAAACGGGAGGACGACATGGAAAATAGAGTCAACATCGCCAGGCGCGTGATGCTTGGTCTTGCGGCGGGTGCTATGGCGCTCGGTCTGGCGGGACCGGCGACGGCAGAGGTGAATCTTTCTGGCAAGACGATTGAATGGATTATTCCGTTCTCGGCTGGCGGCGGGTCCGACACATGGGCGCGTTTCAACGCGCCGCTTTTGTCGAAGTACCTGCCGGGCAACCCGGTCGTTGTTGTGGTGAACGAGCCCGGCGGCGGCTCGACCAAGGGCACGAACCTGTTTGCCGCCCGCGCAAAGCCCGACGGGCTGATGCTGCTGGGCACTTCGGGTTCGACGCAGTTCCCCTATCTTCTGGGTGATCCGCGCGTGCGCTATGAATACAAAGACTGGAAGATCGCGATGGCCGGCCCGACCGGCGGCGTGGTCTACACCACTCCGTCTCTGGGCCTGACCGGCCCCGACGACATCGCGATGCTGAAGGACAAAGAGCTGGTTTATGCCAGTCAGGGTGCAACATCGCTTGATCTTGTCCCGCTGCTCGGCTTCCGCCTGATGGGCTTTGACGTTCAGCACGTCTTTGGCTTCAAAGGCCGTGGCGATGGCCGTTTGTCGTTTGAGCGGGGCGAAGTGAACATCGATTACCAGACCTCATCCGCTTACATCAAGAATGTGCAGCCGTTGGTTGAGGCCGGACAAGCCGTGCCGCTGTTCAGCTGGGGTGTGCTGAATGAGGCAGGCGAAGTCGTCCGCGACCCAACCTTCCCAGACTTGCCATCCTTTGTTGAGGCTTATCAAACCCTTACCGGAAATGTGCCGTCGGGGCCAGAGTATGACGCCTATTTCGCATTTTTTACCGCCGGGTTCCCGGCACAAAAGATGGCGTTCCTGCCCAAAGGCACACCCGATGAGATCGTGGCCGCCTATCAGAAGGCCTTTGAGGACATGAAGACTGATCCGGATTACCTGGCCAATGCCGAGGCGGTTCTGGGCAGCTATGAACAGGTGACCGGCGCGCTGGCGCAGGCGCTGTTTGAAAAGGGCACCACCATCTCGCCAGAGCTGCGCACTCAGGTAGGGACCATGCTTGGTGCCGAATATGGCGTGAAGCTGGGCGAAGACTGATCCTCCTCCTTCGCCTGTGGCGGGTGCCCTCGTGGTGCCCGCCGCTTTTCGTCTGACACATCCTTGACACGTCGCTGTCTTGTGCGACCAACGCGGGAGTATGCGCCGTGATTGATACCCTTTTAACTGCCTTTGCAACACTGCTGACATTCCAGCATCTGTTCTACATGCTTGTCGGCGTGTCGGTCGGGCTTGTCATTGGCGTGATTCCCGGTCTGGGCGGGATCGCTGGTCTGTCGCTTCTGATCCCCTTTCTGTATGGAATGGATGAGATCACGGCGCTTGCCATGTTGATCGGTCTGGTGGCGGTCATTCCCACATCCGACACGTTTTCCTCGGTCCTGATGGGGATTCCGGGGTCTTCTGCCAGTCAGGCAACTGTGCTTGACGGCTTTCCGCTTGCCAAGCAAGGGCAGGCGGCGCGAGCGCTCTCTGCGGCGTTCATCTCGTCTATGGCGGGCGGGATCTTCGGCGCAATCATCCTGACCGGATTTGTTGTTATCGCACGCCCGATCATCCTGTCATTTGGATCGGCGGAATTGTTCATGCTGGCGTTGTTCGGCCTGTCGATGGTGGCGGTTCTCGCGGGCCGTAGTCTTGCCAAGGGTCTTGCCGCCTGCAGTATCGGTCTGATCATCGGGTCGATCGGTGGGGCACCGGCGACCGGCGAATTCCGCATGATTTTTGGCTTTGACTATCTTTATGACGGCATCCCGCTGGTCGTGGTTGGTCTTGGCTTTTTCGCAATTCCCGAGATCGCCGACCTTTTGCGCAAGAACTCGGCCATTGCTTCAGGTCATACGCTGGGGACCGGCTGGTTTCAGGGGTTCCGTGACTGGTGGGCCAATGTCTGGCTGTCGATGCGGTGTTCCGGCATTGGCTGTATCATCGGGGCCATTCCGGGCCTTGGTGGTTCGGTGGTGGACTGGATCGCGTATGGTCACGCCGTTCAGACGGTGAAGAAAGACCCGCAGTTCGGCAAGGGCGACATCCGGGGTGTGATTGCACCAGAAAGTGCGAACAACGCGATGCAGGGCGGGGCGCTGCTGCCCACCATGTTGTTTGGCATTCCCGGTTCTGGCGCGATGGCGGTGTTTCTGGGCGGCATGGTTCTGTTGGGAATCCAGCCCGGCCCCTCGATGGTCGGGGCTGACCTGCACATCACCTATTCGGTGGTCTGGTCGTTGGCGCTGGCAAACGTGATGGGGGCGGGCATCTGCCTTGCGCTGGCCATACCGATTTCCAAGCTGACGCAGATTCCGTTCCAGCGGCTTGCGCCCTTTATGATCGTGCTGATCTGCTTTGCGGCGTTTCAGGCGACTCGTTCGCTGGCCGACCTGACCGCCCTGATTGGGCTTGGGGTATTGGGCGTCCTGATGAAGCGCTTCGGCTGGCCGCGTCCGGCGCTGCTGATCGGCTATGTGCTGGCCCCGCAGGCCGAGACCTATTTCTATCAGGCACTGCAGTTCAATGGCTGGTCATTCCTTGGCCGCCCCGGTGTGATCATCATCGGTCTGATGACACTTGCCTCAATCTGGTTCGGCTTGCGGAACCGGGTGGATGAAAATGGTCAGGTCGTGCCAAAGGCAGATGACGCTCCTGACGTGCCGTCATTCAAGGCGCATCTGCCGCAGATCGGCTTTGCCGTGGCAATGGCGGTGATCCTGCTGGTCGCATTTGCCGACTCGCTGAAACACGATTTTCTGGCACAGGTCTTTCCGCTTTCCGTCTCCATCATCGGGCTTGTGATGCTGGCGATCCTGATCCCGCAACTGGTGCGCGGCAAGACCGGGCATCATGCGCATTTCGATGCGGAACTGACGGGGGATCATGTAGGTCAGGCGGGGATCGGCAGCTTGTGGGGTGGTCTGGCGTGGATCGCCGGACTGGTCGTGCTGACAGCGCTGCTCGGCTTTTATGCGGCGCTGCTGATCTTCTTTCCCTTCTTCCTGATCGTTCGTGCAAAGGCGGGGCCGGTGGCCGTGGTGCTTATGTCGGCTGCAGCTGCGGGATTCATCCTCTTGCTTGCCTGGGCCTTGTCGCTTAACTTTCCATCAGGTGCTTTGCAGGACGTAGCCGATTTACCCTGGCCGTTCCGCTGATCCCGATCCAGAGATCCGGCCCGCGCAACCTGCGCGGGCCCTTTTTTTCCATCTGACATCCAGGAGGATACGATGGCTCAGACTGCCATTCCCTTTCACTTCTTTCGTGGCGGCACTTCGCGCGGCCCCTATTTCCGGCGCGAGGATCTGCCCGAAGACCGCGAGACGCTGGCCCGCGTTCTGGTTGCGGCTATCGGATCGGGGCACAAGCTGAACATTGACGGTATCGGCGGTGGTGCTGCGGTCACGACCAAGGTGGCGATGCTGTCGCTGTCGGATGCCGAGGATTGCGACATCGACTATTTTTTCGCTCAGGTGAGCGTCGAGGATGGTCTGGTGGATTTCAAACCAACCTGCGGCAACATCCTTTCGGGCGTTGGGCCGGCTGCGTTGGAAATGGGCCTGATCATGCCGCAAGGTGACGTGACGCGCGTCCGCATCCGTTCGGTCAATACCGGTGCAACGGTCGAGGCTGTAGTCCGTACCCCAAACGGGCAGGTGGACTACAGCGGTGATGCTGCGATTGATGGTGTGCCGGGAACGGCAGCGCCGATCTATCTGAATTTCATGAATGTGGTGGGGTCATCGACCGGGTCGCTGTTGCCCACCGGCGCGGTACGAGATGTGATTGACGGAATCGAGGTCACTTGTATGGATGTGGCCATGCCCATCTGTATCGCGCGCGCGGCCGACTTTGGCCTGACAGGGTTTGAAACCGTCGAGGAACTGGACGCGAACCGAGACTTCTATGCGCGGATGGAGCCGATCCGGCTTGAGGCGGGGCGTCGGATGGGCATGGGCGATGTCTCGAAATCGGTCACGCCAAAGTTTGCCCTGCTGGCCGCGCCGCGCCATGGTGGCACGGTGACGGCGCGCTATTTCATGCCGTGGAACTGCCATCCGACGATGGCCGTTACCGGGGCGCAATGCCTTGCCTCTTGCGTCCTGACGCCGGGCACCGTGGCTGAGGGGTTGTTCACGCCACCCGAAGGGGTTCCTGCGTTGGTTCTGATCGAACATCCGGGCGGTGCAATTGACGTGACTGTGGACTATGAAAACGGACCCGATGGTTTTGCGCTGAAATCGGCCGGGTTGCTTCGCACTGCGCGGCTTCTGGCGCGGGGTGAGGTCATGGTCCCGGAGGCGATCTGGCCCGGGAAATGAAGGTCCATATTCTTGACGACTGGTCCGATACCCTGCGCCATCTGCCCTGCTTTGACAGGTTGAGCGGGCATGAGGTCACCGTCTGGACCGATCATGCAGAGGGCGCTGATCTGGCGGCCCGTGTGCAGAGCGCCGACGCGCTCTGCCTGTTTCGTGAACGCACACGGATCACGGCAGACTTGTTGGATGCGCTTCCGAATCTGCGCCTGATTTCCGCGCGCGGGCCTTGGCCGCATGTCGATGTGGCGGCTTGTGCGGCACGCGGAATCGCCTTTTCCTCGATAAAGTCGGCCGAAGTGCCAAATCATGCCGCCGCCGAACTGACTTGGGCGCTGATCCTCGCTGCACTGCACGATCTGTCGGGGCAGGTTACCCGCGCGAAGGCTGGCAATTGGCAGGCGGGGGTGGGCCGCACGCTGCACGGTAAGACCATCGGCATCTATGGCAATGGTCGGATCGGTCAGCTGATTGCGGGCTATGCGGCAGCGTTTGGCGCACAGGTGCTCTGGTGGGATTCAGAGGCGGGTCGCGCCCGCGCCACCGCACAAGGCGGTGCGGTTGCAGCCAGCCGGGCGGCTTTCTTCGCCCGATCCGATATTGTGACCCTGCATCTGCAGCTGACTGCGGGGACGAAAGGAATTGTCACTGCCACAGACCTCGCGCAGATGCAGCCGCAGGCGGTTCTGGTGAACACCTCACCCGCCGGGCTGATCGCTCCGGGCGCTCTGCTTGCGGCACTTGATCTGGGCAGGCCAGGACTGGCCGCGCTGGATGTGTTCGACGTTGAACCCTCGGCGAATGCCGCCGATCTTTTGCTGTCACATCCGCGCGTGATTGTAACCCGCCACATCGGTTTGGTCACCGAAGAAGAGTTTGATCGGCAATTCGCAGACATTTTTGATCAGGTGAACGCTTTTGCTGCAGGGCGGCCTATACATCTTGTGACCCCGCAAGCTGTTACTCTGGAGGGCGCCTGACTCCCATCAATCGCGCAGCGACCGGCGCGCCAAGAATTACGACCACGATCCGAGTCAGGTGGTGCAGGATGACAAAACCAAGGTCCGCCCCGGCAACCAGTGCAAGCACCGTCATTTCCGCCTGACCACCGGGAGCAAAGGCGAGGAACCCCTCGACAGGCTGGGCCAGTCCGGACAGGGTGACGATCTCGGTGAAGATTGCCGCCAGCACGGCCAGCACCAAGACGAACGCCAGCCCTGACAGGATAAAGCTGCGCAATTCGCGGAATGTGACACCCACATATTGCACGCCGATCCCAAGACCAATGAACAACTGTGCTGTCAGTATTGCTTCGGCCGGAGGCCGGCTGTGGATCAGTCCGGCAAGAGACAGCACGGCAGTCACGATCATCGGCCCGAGGATGGATGCCCCGAACAAACCGATCCTCTCTGCCCCTTTCCAGCCAATGACGGCGGCTGCGGCCATTAGTGTCATTTCAACCACGGGCAGCTCGCGGGCCGGTTCGCCAAGCGCACCAGTCAGGCTGGAGCCATAAAGACCGGTCAGGATAAGCGGTGCCAGCGTCACGATGATCAGCACGCGCGTCGCATGAATCAGCGCAAGGGCCCGTCCATCGCCGCCAGCCTCTTTGCCAAAGGCAACCATGTCCTGCAATCCGCCGGGCATGGCGGCGTACCACGCCGTTACCGGGTCATAGCCGAGACGGCGGAAAAAGGGCACTCCGACCAACCCGATGATCACAACATAGACCGGCACCAGCGCGACGCTTCCCACCATCTGCGGGATGCGGCCCACTACCTCCGGTGTGAGTGAGGCGCCGACCGCCACGCCAAGCACAGTGCGTGCAAGCGTGCTGACAGTATGCAGGCCCTTCAACGGCGCACCGGCAAGTGCGGCGAGCAGGCAGGCCGTCATCGGGCCGAACAAAAAGGGAAGTGGCAACCCAAGCAGCAGGAACAATCCGGCACCCAAAAGAGCCAGAGCCAGCGTCGCGACCTGTTTCCGCATCTGTAAGATCCGCACGATCTGTCTCCTTGCGTTACTATGTATCCACGTGTATACGCTTGGACACAAAAACGGCAAGCGAGTTGTTGCATGAGTGATGAAACCGAGATTCCGCAGGGACAGGGGGCTTATCGGCGCCTGCTGGAGGAAATCAGATGTGGTGCGCTTGCCCCTGGCGCACGGCTGCGTGAGACGGAACTGGCTGACAGGCTGCACATCAGCCGCACCCCTGTCCGTGAGGCGATCCGGCAGCTGGAGGCGGATGGGCTTGTCGTGCATTTGCCCCGGCAGGGAGCTGCAATCCGCAGTCTGGATCATGCCGAGGTGGTGGAGCTTTACGAGATGCGCGCCGTGCTGGAGGGCACCGCAGCGCGGCTTGCAGCCCGTGCGGCGTCGGACATCGAGCTTGCGGAACTGGCGGCGCTGAACGCAGAACTGGCAGGAGCCCCGGCAGGGCCGCAGGCCCGTGAGATCAACCGGCAGTTTCACCGCACGATGCTGGATGCCGCGCGCAACCGCTTTTTACTGAAATCCATGAGTGCACTGCAAAAGACCCTGCTGATCCTGGGGCCGACCACGCTGGCCGATCCGGGCCGTGCGAATCTGGCCGTGGCCGAGCATGCGGCCGTTCTGACTGCGCTTCAGGCGCGTGATGGCGCCGGGGCCGAGGTGGCAATGCGAGCACATGTCGAAGCTGCCCTGTCGGCCCGTATCCGCAGCATGCGGGGCCGTGAACTGCCAATGGAGGACGAAGCATGAAAGATTGGCCGGATACATTTGATCTTGCCGTTGTGGGCGGCGGCAATGCCGCGCTATGTGCTGCCATTACGGCAGCCGAGGCGGGGGCAAGCGTTCTGATCCTTGAGGGTGCGCCGGTGCCATACCGGGGTGGCAACAGTCGCCACACCCGCAATTTCCGCTGCATGCACAAGCAGCCGATGTTCCCGTTGACCGGCAGCTACGATGAGGACGAGTATCTCGACGACCTGATGCTGGTGACCAAAGGCAGGACGGATGAGGGACTGGCGCGCCTTGCGATCCGTTCATCCGAAGAATGCCTGCCGTGGATGCAGGCACATGGTGTGCGGTTTCAGCCATCCCTTTCCGGCACGCTCAGCCTGTCGCGGACCAATGCCTTTTTCCTTGGAGGCGGCAAGGCGCTGGTGAATGCGTATTACAACACCGCCGCCGATCTGGGCATAAAGATCGCCTATGAGGCGCAGGTGCGCCATGTGCATCGTGAAGCTGACCGGATTACGCATCTGGAAGTGGAGATCGCAGGGCATCCAGTGACGGTAAAGGCGCGCGCCTTTGTGCTGGCCTCTGGTGGGTTTCAGGCAGATCTTGACTGGCTGGCACGGGCATGGGGGCCTGCGGCGCGGAACTTCCTCATCCGCGGCACGCCATATAATCGGGGTGTCGTTTTGCGCGACATGCTGGATCAAGGGGCAGAGTCGGTGGGCGATCCGACCCAATGCCACGCGGTTGCCATTGACGGTCGCGCGCCGAAGTATGACGGCGGCATTGTCACCCGGCTGGATTGTGTGCCGTTTTCCATTGTGTTGAACCGGGATGGCGACCGCTTTTACGACGAGGGCGAGGATGTGTGGCCCAAGCGCTACGCCATTTGGGGCAGGCTGGTCGCTGCGCAGCCCGATCAGGTGGGCTATGCACTGATCGACGCCAAGTCCATTGATCTGTTCATGCCTTCGGTGTTCCCGCCGGTCAAGTCTGACACGATCGAAGGACTTGCCGTGCAGATGGGGCTTGATCCTCAGGCCACCCGTCGCACGGTGGATACGTTCAATGCCGCTTGCCGCCCCGGTCCGTTTCATTCGACCACATTGGACGGGTTGCGAACCGAGGGGTTGAATGTGCCGAAAACCAACTGGGCGCGGCCCTTGGATACCGCCCCGTTTTATGGCTACCAGCTGCGCCCCGGCGTGACATTTACCTACCTGGGGTTGAAGGTCGATGCCCGCGCGCAGGTTCACTCTGCCGAAGGTCCGATCCAGAATCTCTGGGCCGCTGGTGAAATCATGGCCGGGTCGATCCTGGGGCAAGGCTATCTGGCCGGCTTTGGCATGACCATCGGCACCGTGTTCGGACGTATCGCAGGCAAGGAGGCCGCAACCCATGTCGCTTGATCTATCCCCGATGGACGAAGCCCGCCGTCAGATCGAGATCTGCAATGCGTGCCGCTATTGCGAAGGGTTCTGTTCGGTGTTTCCGGCCATGACCCGGCAAAAAGCCTTTGCCGACGGCGATCTGACACAGCTTGCCAACCTGTGTCACAATTGCCGCGGATGCTATTACGCCTGCCAGTATACCGCACCGCATGAGTTCGCTTTGAACATCCCGGCGGTTCTGGCCGAAGTGCGCGTGGAAAGCTGGGAAAGACTGGCCCGGCCGCAGGCCGTTGCGCGTCTGTTCCAGACGCATGGGGTAGCCATGGCCGGACTGCTGGTGATCGTTCTGGCGTGGTTTTTCTGGGCGCTGACGGCGTTTCGGCCAGAGGCGGGGGCGGGCTTTTATGCCCATCTTGGGCACAATACTCTGGTGGCGATCTTTGTGCCCGCCTTTTTAACGCCGCTTGCCCTGATAGCGTTGTCGGTGCGCGACTACTGGCGTGAAGTGGGGGGGGGGCGTGTGCGGTTGTCGCATATTGTGTCAGCCTTTGGCTCCGCCGCGCGGATGAAAAACCTGTCGGGCGGCCATGGTGAGGGTTGTAATTTTGAAAAGGGCGACCGCTTCAGCGACCGGCGGCGGGTGTTCCACCAGCTGATGATGTATGGCTTTCTTTTGTGCTTTGCGTCCACTGCCAGCGGAACGGTGATGCACTATGCGCTCGGCTGGGAAGCCCCCTATCCACTTTTTTCCTTGCCCAAACTTCTGGGCCTGCCGGGCGGGCTGATGATGGTGGTTGGTGCAGCTGGTCTGATGTGGCTGAAGCTGAAGGCCGATCCCGCGCTTGGTGCTGCGCGGGTCTGGGGTGGAGAGATGGCCTTTGTTCTGTTGTTGGGGGTCGTCGCCCTCACAGGCCTCGGGCTGTACGCCGCGACCGGCACGGCACTTGTCGGACCAATGCTTGCAGTCCATCTGGCAACCGTGATGGTGCTGTTCCTGCTGATGCCGTTTTCAAAGATGGTGCACGGCTTCTTTCGCCTTGCTGCGCTGATTGCCGAAGCAGGCAAGCCAGCGCCCGCAGGCGGGGGCGAATAATCCCCCGCCGCAAGCAGATCGGTCCCCGGCAGGGCGAATGAGGCCAAAGTTGGGCAGGGGTGCGTTTGCTGTCCCGTGCAACAGGGTGATGGTGCTGGATTGGCACCGTCACCAAGGCTTATGCTGGCCTCGAATGGCGTGACTGATGCAAAGCCCCCGACACACACCACGGAGCCATCCGGCCATGCCGGCTTTCTCAGTGCCGACTGGCTGGAGCAGGCGCAGACCGGCAGGGAAGTCTCTGCATTATTCTCTGGTCGAATGAATCTCCAAAAAAATATGAATTTGATAAATGTTTTATATTGGGTGAACATCTCCGGCAATCGGATCTACCCGGTTCAAGCTGGCGCCAGATCAGCACCAACCAGCCCTGTTCGCTATGGATCATCAGGGCGCGACCAGCGTCAAAGGGATGCCAATGAAACTTCGACCTATACTTCTCTCCGCACTTTGTGCGGCCGCGCTTGCTATGCCCGTCAATGCCGAAGATCTGATGATTGGCGTGGGTGGCACTGCCACGTCGATCGACCCGCATTTTTACAATGCCTCGCCCAACAACAGTATCGCAATGCAGATCTTTGACCGCCTGACCGAGCGCGACGCCTCCGGACAATTGCTGCCAGGTCTGGCTGAGCGCTGGGAAGCCGTGGGCGAGCTGCAATGGCGGTTTTTGCTGCGGCCAGACATCAAATGGCACGATGGCGAAGCGTTTACAGCGGATGATGTGGTGTTTACCTTTGATCGCGCCAGAGATGTACCAAACAGCCCCGGCGGCTTTGGCGGCTTTCTGCGCGCTGTGGCAAGTGTCGAAGCGGCAGATGACGCCACGGTGCTGATCACCACCAAAGCGCCGGCACCGAACCTGCCGGGCGATCTGGCCAATATTGCCATTGTGTCGCGCCATGCCGGAGAGGGTGCAGATACCTCGGACTACAATTCGGGCAAAGCTGCCATTGGCACCGGGGCGTTCCGCTTCAAGGAATTCCGTCAGGGCGACCAAATCACGCTGGAGCGCAATCCGGACTGGTGGGGTCATGATGTGGCCTGGGACACTGTAACCTATCGCGTTATTTCCAGTGCTGGCGGGCGTACGACAGCGATGCTGGCGGGCGATGTGGACATCATTGATACCCCTGCCGCTGCAGATCTGGAGCGTCTGCGAAGCACCGCCGGAATTTCCGTTGACAGCACGCCGGGCCTGCGGGTGATTTATCTGGTGGGTTCCCCCCTTACCGGCGCGCAGATGCAGTTCATACGCGGTCCGAATGGCGAAGACCTGTCAGAAAATCCGCTTGCCGATGTGCGTGTACGCAAGGCACTTTCTATCGCGCTGAACCGTCAGGCAATTGTGGATCGGATCATGGAGGGCACGGCCACCGCGTCGGGACAATGGCTGCCAGAAGGCGCGTTTTCGTATTCGCCCGACATTGCAGTGCCGGAACAGGACGCAGAGGCGGCAAAGGCCCTGCTCGCCGAGGCAGGATATCCTGACGGGTTCCGGTTGACCGTTCATGTTCCGAATGACCGCTACCCCAATGCCCCGGCTGTGGTGCAGGCTGTCGCGCAGATGTGGACACGGATCGGCGTACAAACCACGGTCGAGTCTTTGCCATGGATCACCTATTCGGCCAAGATGTCGGAATTTGCGATAAAGTTGCTGGGGCTGGGCAATGCCACCTTTGATGCAAGTTCGATGCTCATCAATGTGTTGGGCACAGCCGACAAGGAGCGTGGGCTGGGGGCGTCAAATGACAGCGGATATTCCAACCCCAAGCTGGATGAGATGACGGCTGCGGCTTTGTCGATCTACGATGATGCGCAACGGGAACAGGCCCTGATTGCGGCGGTAAAGCTTGCACTGGAAGATGGCGCCATTCTGCCGTTGTATCAGCAGACCAATACCTGGGCGATGCGCGAAGGCCTGACCTATGCCCCCCGCATAGATGAACGTACCCTCGCCAAGGATATCATGGTGAAGTGAACCTCTGTTGGGACAGGGCCACGCCCTGTCCCAACCTCTGCGCCCGCAGCGATACAAGCTTTGTGGCACCCTAACCCGCGCCAGACGCGTTATCGCGCAGCAGCCAGACCGGACATCATATGACACTTTGGATCGTTCAACGGACCCTCCAGGCGGCCCTTGTCGCTTTGGCGATGGCGTTGATTGTTTTTCTGGGGCTCAATCTTATCGGCAGCCCGATTGAGACACTTCTGCCGCCCGAGGCAACGCATGAAGAGCGGCTGCGTCTGATCGCTGATCTTGGTCTCGATCAGCCGATGCATACCCAGTTCTTCCTGTTCCTGAAGGGAATGGCGCAGGGCAACCTGGGCATAAGCTATGTCTACAAGGAACCGGCGATTGAGCTGATCCTCTCGCGGCTGCCCGCTACACTGGAACTGGCTCTGTTTGCCGTGCTGCTTTCGCTTGTGATCGGGTTTCCGTTGGGGCTGATCGCAGGCTATCGGCCAGACAGCTTTGCAGCCAAGGCCATCATGACCGGGTCTATCCTGGGGTTCAGCCTGCCGATTTTTTGGGTGGGTATCCTGCTGATCATGGTCTTCAGCGTTACGCTGGGCTGGTTGCCAAGCTCCGGGCGCGGCAGCACGGTCACGATACTGGGCGTGGGCTGGTCTTTCCTCACGTGGGATGGTCTGCGCCACATGATCCTGCCCGCCTTCAGCCTGTCGCTGTTCAATATCTCAATGGTGACGCGACTGACCGAGTCGGGCGTGCGTGAAGCCATGTCGAGCGAGTATGTCAAATTTGCCCGTGCAAAAGGTCTGTCACCGAGGCGCATCATGTCTGTGCATGTGTTCAAGAATATCTTGATTCCGATCGTCACGGTGGTGGGTCTGGATATCGGCACGACCATCGCCTTTTCGATTGTCACTGAGACCATTTTTGCCTGGCCAGGCATTGGCAAGATCATCATCGACAGTATTGCCGCGCTCGATCGTCCGGTGATCGTGGCCTATCTCATGCTTGTGGTGCTGATGTTCGTGCTGATCAATTTCGTGGTCGATATCCTGTATCGCATCCTCGACCCGCGCATCCGTCTGCAGGGAGAGTGAGATGAAACCGGACCTGACTTCGTTTGTCCGCTTCCTGCGGGTCTACTGCCGCTCGCCGTTGGCTGTCTGCGGCCTGATCGGCACAGTGCTGGTGCTGTTGGCCGCGATCTTTGCGCCGCTGCTGTCGCCGCAAAACCCCTATGACCTGATGCAGCTTGATATCATGGAAAGCCGGCTGCCGCCGGGCGAGACGGCTTTTGCCGGGTTTACTTTCCTGCTGGGATCAGACGGTCAGGGGCGTGATATGCTGTCGGCGATCCTGTACGGGCTGCGGATCAGCCTGATCGTGGGCATCGGATCTGCTGCTCTCGCCTTTGTCTTTGGCACACTCTTCGGGCTGACCGCCGCGTATATCGGTGGCCGGACCGAGACGGTGATGATGCGGCTGGTCGACCTTCAGATGTCGTTTCCGACGATCTTGTCGGCCTTGCTGATCCTTGCGCTGATGGGCAAAAGCGGCGGCAATGTGGTGCTGGCCATCGTGATCGTCGAATGGGCCACCTATGCCCGGACCGCCCGCGGTGCCGCGCTCAGCGAACTGCGCCGGGAATATGTCGAGGCGGCGCGGTCCTTGCGCATGGGGCATCGGAATATCATTCTGCGCCAGTTGCTGCCCAACTGCATATCGCCGTTGATTGTGCTGCTGACGATGCAGATCGCCCGCGCCATCACGCTGGAGGCCACGCTGAGCTTTCTGGGGCTCGGGGTTCCGATCACCGAGCCGTCGTTGGGGCTGCTGATCTCCAACGGGTTCGAGCTGATGTTGTCGGGCACCTACTGGGTCAGTCTGTTCCCCGGCATCGCCCTGCTGGTCACCATCTTTTCCATCAACCTTGTCGGCGACCGGATGCGCCAGATCCTTGACCCAAAGGCGGCGCAACGATGAGCAATCCCATGCTGGAAGTCCGCAATCTGCGCACGGAGTTTGGCTCTGAGGCCGGGCGCGTGACAGTGATCAACGATGTCAGCTTTTCGCTGGAGCGGGGAAAGATTCTGGGGCTGGTCGGGGAGTCCGGTTCAGGAAAATCCGTCACGGGTTTTTCAATCATGGGCCTGATTGACCCTCCGGGCGAAGTGACGGGCGGAGAGATCCTGTTCAACGGACAGGATCTGCGCCAGTTGCCAGAGCACCAGATGCGGAGCCTCCGCGGCAACCGCATTGCTATGATCTTCCAGGACCCGGCCATGACTCTGAACCCGGTCTTGCGGATTGATACCCAGATGATCGAGACAATTCTTGCGCATGAGACTGTCAGCAAATCCGTTGCGCGCGACCGGGCACGCGATGCGTTGGGAATGGTCGGCATTCCCAGCCCCGAGGAACGCTTGCACGCCTATCCGCATCAGTTTTCGGGTGGTATGCGGCAGCGCGTTGCTATCGCGATTGCCCTTCTGCATTCCCCAGATCTGCTGATCGCGGACGAGCCGACCACCGCACTGGATGTGACCATTCAGGCGCAGATATTGGCGGTGGTTCAGCGCCTTGCCCGAGAGCGTGGCACCGGGTTGATCTGGATCACGCATGACCTTTCGGTGGTGGCAGGACTCGCCGACCATGTTGCGGTTATGTATGCGGGCCGCATTGTTGAATATGGTGATGTGGGCACGGTCATAAACCGGCCGCGCCATCCGTATACCAATGGGTTGATTGGCAGCCTGCCCTCGAACAACCAGCGCGGCACCCGTCTGCGCCAGATCGCCGGCTCGACACCCGCTATTGCTCAGCTGCCGCAGGGCTGCGCGTTCCATCCGCGCTGCACACAGGCCAGCGATGCCTGCCTGATCATGCCCCCGCAAACCGAATATGACGGGCGGCGGCTGCGCTGTTTCCACCCCGTGACAAATGGAAAAGCAACATGACCCCCCGTGTAGAAATCCGCCACGTCACCAAACGCTTTAATCGCAAGTCGGGGCTTGTCGAACGTCTGGCCGAACGTGCCGGACTCAAAACGCCCAATCCGGTGGTTCATGCGCTGGATGATGTCAGTCTGAGTGTGAACAACGGCGAGGTTGTCGGCATTGTCGGCGAGTCGGGCTGCGGAAAATCGACCCTTGGCCGCGTGGTCGCCGGTATCATCGAGCCCAGCGAAGGTGACGTTCTATATCACGGCAAGACCTGGCAGGACATGTCGCCGCAACAGGCCGGACACGCCCGGCTTGCCGTGCAGATGATCTTTCAGGACCCGTCCTCGTCGCTTAATCCACGGCATCGGGTGGACGAGATTGTCGGCGCGGCTGCCCTGCGCCATGACAAGACCACCCGCCCGGACCTACAGGCCTATGTTGCCGAGCAGATGCGCAGGGCGGGCCTTGATCCTGTGATGAGCCGCCGGTTTCCACATCAGTTCAGCGGCGGCCAGCGGCAGCGCATTGGCATCGCGCGGGCGTTGGCGGTGCAGCCTGACATGCTGATCTGTGACGAATCTGTGGCGTCGCTTGATGTGTCGATTCAGGCGCAGATTCTGAACCTGTTTCTGGATCTCCGGCGTGAGCTGAATTTGACTTACATGTTCATCAGCCACGATCTGGCCGTCGTCGAACATATCTCGGACCGGGTGGCGGTGATGTATCTGGGGCGGATCGTGGAAGAAGCCGCCGTGGCCGATCTGTTTGCGCATCCGGCGCATCCGTATACCCGCGCACTGCTTCAGGAAATTCCCCGGCTGGATACGACCCGCCGCCAGTATTCTGCCATATCCGGCGAAATCCCCAGCCCGCTGGCCCCGCCATCCGGGTGCCATTTCCACCCCCGCTGCCCGTTCGCCATGCCGCGCTGCGCGATTGAGCGGCCAAAGCTGCGGGAAATCGGCAGCGCTCACCGGGCCGCCTGTCATCTGAACGACTGACGCCCCTTCTTAATCAAACAGCTCTTCTACAAGGAACAACCGTGTCATTTACATGTCTGAAATCCGATGAGAAAATCAATGGCCGTGTATTTCCCCATGGCACCTGGCAGCCCGTAGCAGATCCTGAGAAAAACGGCATCACCCCAGCCTTTCGCGCCGATCTGGATGCGACGCTTGACGCACTGCCAACAACCTCCTTCATCGCGATCAGCGGCGGAGAAACGCTCTACACCTATGGCGATGTATCAGAGGTCAGCTATCTTGCCTCCACCCGGAAAAGCATCTTGTCGATGCTGATGGGAAATGCGGTCTGCGATGGCAGGATCGACCTGGATCTCACGATCGGTGAGCTTGGCATTGAAGAAGATGTTGGTCTGCTGGCCATCGAAAAATCCGCCAGATTGCGCGATCTGCTGATCAGCAGCTCTGGGGTCTACCATCCTGCTGGCAGCCCGGGCGGCGACATGAAAGATGTCCCTGCGCGTGGATCAAAGACGCCGGGTGAATATTTTCACTACAATAACTGGGATTTCAACGTCCTCGGTGCCGCATTTGAGAAATTGACCGGGCGTTCGGTCTTTGCCGCACTGGAAGAGGATCTGGCACTGCCGTTGCAGTTCGAAGATTTCGACCGCGACCGCCAAAGGATGCTTGGGTATAACGGGCAGTCGCGGTATCTGGCCTACCATTTGTTTTTGTCCGGACGGGACATGGCGCGGATCGGTCTGCTGATGGCACGTGGCGGCACATGGGGCGACCGGCAGATCGTGCCCGCAGAATGGGTCGCCAAAAGCACGCAGATCCGGGTTCCCGCTGAGGCCATGAACGGCAGCCGGAAACAGCGCGTGGCGGGCTACAGCTATCTCTGGTGGATACCCGTTGTCACGCCAGAGACACCGGAATGGCAGGGTGCGTTTGTGGCGGCAGGGCACTTCGGCCAGTTCATTCTTGGGCTTCCCATGCTCGACATGGTATTCGTGAATCGCCGCGCCATTTCAGACGACATGGCTGTCGCCCGCAACAACGGCACCTTCACAGACGAGCCCGCAACGGTGAAGATGGAGGAGTTTCTGGCTGTCGCCGACAAGTTCATCGCAGCGAGACAGAAGGTCGACTGATGCGATAAGACTGTCCCGCCGGGAAGCCACCGGGCTTGCCTGGCGAGACACCGACAAGGTAGAAAGCACCCATGCAGCGTTTTCCTCTCGGCGGCCTGGATTTCAACCTGTTGAAGGTACTCTACGCCCTGGCGGTCAAAGGAAACATGACTCAGGCCGGGGCCTACATCGGCTTGTCTCAACCTGCGATGAGCCATGCTCTGAAGCGTCTGCGCGCGATGACCGGAGATGAGTTGTTCATTCGAAACGCGCGCGGGCTGGTGATGACACGCCACTGCTCCGATATCTTTCCCAGCGTAAAACGCATCGTCGATGAAGCTGAAACGGTCATGCTGGCGCATCGGAGCTTTGATCCGCTCCAGTCGACCATGACGTTCCGCATCGGGATGAACGACTATTTTTCGGTTGTTCTGATGCCCCGCCTGCTGGAACGTATCCGCGCACTTGCGCCTGAGTGTGTTATCGAAGTGCAGCATATGCCGAGGACCGTCACACAGCCGGTGCGGAGCAACCGGACCTTGATGCAAGACTACCTGGAGGACGGCACGATAGACGTTGCCGTGATGACGGCGGACACCATTCCTCCCCGCTTTCAATCAATGCCGCTGTTCACCGAACGGCGTGTGTGCATCATTTCGGCAAATAATCCCGCAGCGCAGTCTGAATTCACCTTCGAGAAGATGCTGGAGCTCGGGCATGTAAAGGTCACGTCTTCTGCCAGCCGTCGTGGCTGGATTGACGAACATCTGGATACGCTGGGCCGGAAGCGGCGGGTTGTCGCGCTTGTTCCGCACTTTTCCTCTGCTGTGGCCATCGTCGGTCGTAGCGACCTGATTGCCATTATGCCCGAAAGTGTGGCCCGACTTTTTGAACGATCCCACGACCTTATCTTGCTTGATCCCCCATTTCTTGAACAGAAGCAGTCAACCAGCATGATCTGGCTCGCAGAAAATCAATCCACGCCGGCCAATAAATGGCTTCGGGATCAGATTGCCGGGTGCTTTTGACCGTGATGGCAGGTGGCTATTGAGTTCACTTTACACCGCAACGACGCATTGGATCGCCTCTGTGTGCGCGGTCGGAGCCTAAAATCCCTGGCCGGAAGAAAACCGCGTCAGACGGATCTTGTAGCCGGAAACGATGTGATTGCGAGCGTTCAGTTCGGCCGCGTCCCCGTCTCCGGCTGCGATGGCAGCGACGATCGCCTCATGTTCTTTTTGCGCAGAGTCTATCCGCTCAGCAAGATGATAGGTCGAGCTGGGCAACAGGCTCAGGTGTATGCGCAGGCTGTCAAGCGCTTCGATCATGTACGTGTTGTGTGAAGCCCGCGCGATTTGCTTGTGAAAGAGTTTGTTGCGGCGGCTGAGTTCTTTCGGGTCGCGCACGCCCCGGTCATCCTCGACCATCTCTTGCAACACGGAAATCTCATGGCGTGAAGCATGTTCGGCAGCCAGACGTGTGGCCATGCCTTCCAATCCCTGACGCACGGCAAAAAGCTGGCGCAACTGCTCATAGCTGAGGTGGGCAACGATCAGCCCCCGCTGCGGCCCATGTTGCGCCAGACCCATCGCGTGAAGCCGGTGCAATGCCTCACGTACCGGAGTCCGGCTTATCCCAAGCGTTTCCGCAAGCTCGGTCTCGCGCAGGCGCGTTCCTGGCGTAAGCTCCCCTGACTCGATTGCCGCGAGCAAGTAATCGTAGGGCGACACCTGCTCTGTCGCATTTTTATTGCTTGCCGTCATTTGATCATGCCCCGAATCCTAGCGCCACTTCCTATCTCTACCGCCGAAGCAAACGCTTATCCACCGATCGGATGCAAATGTTCCCAGAGTTGAGCAATTGTGTTCTCTATGGATGGCCTGAGCTATCAGGCGATAGCAGGCTGTAGTCGGTCAAAGCCTGCTCGGATTTCGTTCATAAGGTCTTTCGGGTCCTCTAGCCCGACATGAATGCGAACAGTCTGACCGCCAGGATTCCATGTCGAGGCGCTTCGATAGACGGCTGGATTCGAAGGCGTCATAAGGCTTTCATAGCCACCCCAGCTTGATCCCATACCGAAAAGGGTGAAGCCGTCGAACATTTTCGCAAGGTTGGTGCGATCTGTTTCGGCGATGACAAAGCCGAACAGACCCGAAGAGCCGCTGAATTGTTTTGCAAACAGCGCGTGATACGGGTCTGAGGGCAGTCCGGGGTGCATCACTTGCAGCACTTCCGGCTGGTCCTTCAGCCAATGACCGATTTCAAGCCCGCTCGCGTTGTGCTGCTGCATCCGCACCGCCATGGTTCGCAAGCCGCGCAGGGCCAGAAAGGCATCGTCGGCCCCGACACAAAGACCGAAGCGCAGGTAGGTTTCGCGCAACGCTTCATAAGACGCTTCTGTGCACGCCAAGGTGCCAAGCATCAGATCGGAGTGCCCCGAGATATACTTGGTGCCCGCCTGAATCGAAATATCCACCCCAAGCTTCAGCGGCTGAAAGAAATATCCACCGCTCCAGGTGTTATCTATTGCCGTAGTCACCCCGTGGCGTCTGGCGACTGCGGTGATGGCAGCGACATCCTGCACCTCAAAGGTTTGAGAACCGGGGGACTCCATCCAGATCAGCTTGGTTTCGGGACGAATCAGGGCTTCGATTTCTGCGCCCTTCGTCGGGTCATAATATGTGGTTTCCACGCCGAACTTCTGGAGCAGTTGATTACAGAACTTTCGGGTCGGCCCGTAGCTGCTGTCGACCACCAGGAAATGCGCGCCGGGTTCGGCATAGGTCATCAGAACCACCGAAATCGCCGAAACGCCCGATGGCATGGCAAGGGCCCGATCCGCAGATTCCAAGGCACAGATCGCATCTTCCAACGCATGCGTACTTGGTGTGCCGCGCCGCCCATAGCGTAGTCTGGCGCCTTCTTTGGCGTCCAGTGCGGCCAAGGTTGGGAACAGGATCGTGGAGGCTCGATACACAGGGGTATTCACAGTTCCCGAGTGCGCAGCTGGGTGTCGTCCACAGTGCGACAATACAGTGTCACGTCCCAATAGGCTGTCAGTCATTTTCTCTCACCCCACGCATTGCGCGTATTGATCTTCATTGGGAACATTTGTATACAATGATTCATGCGACGTCAACTTGTGGAGCGTCACGTCAAAAAGAATGCGGCAGAAATCGCCGACCCCAGCAATCAGAGAGGTAATGAAATGAAGGACTTGACCAAGGTTTTCCATTCCGGCGTCGCCAGTGCAACGCTTGCGGTTATGCTGTTGTCCGTCGCACCGGCTGCAGCAGAGAGCGGTGATACCATAAAGGCGATCATAGCGCGCGGCGAGCTGCTGTGCGGTGTTCACCCCTCACGCCCCGGATTTGCGGCCCCCGATGACAAGGGCAATTGGGCGGGTTTTGAGGCTGACTACTGCCGCGCACTTGCCGCCGTTGTGTTTGGCGATGCAACCAAGGTCCGCTTTGTTGCTCTGTCCTCTCAGCAGCGCTTTCCGGGAATCCAGTCCGGTGAAGTCGACGTTCTGGCGCGAAATGTTTCCGCCACCATGGGCCGTGACGTGTCTCTGGGCCTGAACTTCACGCCGCCGATCTTCTATACCGGCACAGGGTTCCTGGTTCATGTGGACAGCGGAATCGAGAAACTTGAAGATCTGGATGGTGCCACTATCTGCATGGCGCCAGGGTCTACGACCGAGCAGAATATCGCATCACTGTTTTCAGCACGCGGCATGAGCTACACGCCGATTGTGATCGAAGACAACAAGCAGCTTGTTGCAAACTATGTCGAAGGCCGCTGTGATGCGCTGGCAAAAGACAAGGCTGCGCTGCCGGGTGTGAGGGCGATCGATACCGAAAACCCTGAAGAGCATAAAATGCTGCCGGGTATTTTCTCGAAAGAACCGCTCGCTATGGCGGTGCGCCAGGGCGATGACCACTGGTACGATCTGGTCAAGTGGACCGTCTACGCCACATTCGTCGGCGAAGAGATGGGCGTGTCTCAAGCGAATGTTGATGAGATGCTGCAATCGCCCGATCCTGATGTTCAGATCATGCTGGGCGTCACCGGAGATCTTGGGGAAAAGATGGGCGTCTCGCAAGACTGGGCCTATCAGGCCATCAAACAGGTCGGCAACTACGAGGATATTTATCTGCGCCATTTTGGGCCCGGCACTCCGATCGAGCTAGATCGTGACCTGAATCAACAGTGGGTCGACGGTGGAATCCTGTACGGTTTCCCGATCAAGTAAACACTGACCTGCCAGCGCCCCGTTTTGGGCGCTGGCCCACTTTATGCCCTCTGACTATGAAGTGAGGTTATATGCAAGATCACTACCATGCTGCGCCGACGGGTCGAAATAAGCCGCGCAGCTTACATGACCTGCTTTACAGCAAGGCGATCCGGACAACGTTTTATCAGGTGCTGATGGCTGTGGCGATTTGTGCGCTTGGCTTGTTTCTTTACAACAACGTCGTCGACAATTTGACCCGTCAGAACATTGCAACAGGTTTCAGCTTCCTTGGTCAGGTCTCAAATTTTGAGATTGGCGAAAAACTGATCCCCTATACGCCGCGCTCGACTTACCTGAATGCACTTATGGTCGGACTGGTGAACACACTTGTCGTTTCGGCAGCGGGAATTATCATCGCGACCGTGGTTGGATTCATGGTCGGGATCGCGCGGGTTTCGGGCAACTGGATGCTGGAGCGTCTTGCCCTGACCTATGTGGAGATCGTACGCAACGTCCCGGTCATCTTGCAGGCTATTTTCTGGATTGTTGTGCTGCGAAATTTGCCACCACCGAAGAATGCCTTTGTTCTGGGAGAGTTTGGGTTTCTGACCAATCGCGGTCTTTATTTTGCGGCACCGGCGTCAACCCCCGTGCATTTCTGGATGTGGCTTGCGCTGGCTTTCGGGATTGTCGCCTGCATCATCGGAACGGTGGCTGCCAGGCGATACCGTGAGGTGACGGGCAGATATGTGGATATGCTTCTTCCTGGTCTTGCTTTGATCCTGGGCCTGCCGTTTCTGGTGTGGCTTGTCGCTGGTGCGCCGACTGAAATCAGTTATCCGGTTCCCAAGGGTTTCAACTATGTCGGTGGGGTTTCGATAAGCCCGGAATTTACGGCATTGCTGATCGGTATTTCGATGTATGCCTCGGGCTTTATCGCTGAAATCGTCAGATCAGGAATTCAGGCGACGCCAAAAGGACAGGTGGAAGCCGCCCGCGCCATTGCATTGAAGCCTCGTTTTATCATGCGCTATGTCATTCTGCCGCAAGCGATGCGGGTGATCGTGCCACCTCTGACAAGCCAGTATGTAAGCCTGATCAAGAACAGTTCGATCGCAGTTGTGGTGGGCTACCCAGATCTTGTGAACATCGGCAACACCATGATGAATCAGACCGGGCAGGCTGTTGAAGCCATTGCTGTAATGATGATTGTTTATCTCGGCATCTCTCTGACGGCATCGCTGGTGATGAACCTTTTCAACCGCTTTGTTGCGATCAAGGAGCGCTGACGTCATGGCATCCCCTTCTCTGGCCAATCCCGCACCTTTTGATCCTGACGCAAGAATGCCTGCTGTTGAATGGATGAAACGGAATCTGTTCAAGAATGCCTTCCAGTCGGTCCTTACAATCATCGTCAGCTTTGCAATCATGTCTCTTGCATGGCTCTTGTTTCGCTGGGGTGTGCTTGACGCAGTCTTTGTGACCAATGATCCACAAGTCTGCCGCGAAGCAGCGGGGGCCTGTTGGGCAGTCATTGGTGTCAAACACCGTCCAATGCTGTTTGGCCTTTACCCTTATGAAGAGCATTGGCGGCTGGTGCTTATGATTGTGGTCTATCTTGCCACGGTAGTCATTTCGCTTTGGCCCCGTTTCTGGAACCTTCGCATTCTGGTCCCCCTCTGGATTGCGTCTGTCACCGCGATCACTGTTCTGATGTTTGGTGGCGTGTTCGGTTTGCGCTATGTGCCCTCGAACGACTGGGGTGGCCTCCCACTGACGATCATCCTGTTCACTGGAACTGTGCTGATCGGCATGCCAGTCGCGGTCTTGCTGGCGCTTGGGCGTCGTTCGCCTCTGCCCTTTGCGCGCGGCATATCGGTCATTTTCATCGAGTGCCTGCGGGGTGTGCCTTTGATCACCATCCTCTTTGTGGCCGTGAATGTGTTTCCGTTGTTCCTGCCGCAAGGCATGGAAGTGAACAAGCTGCTTCGTATCACTGTGGGCATCGCGATCTTTTTCGCCTGCTATCAGGCAGAGGTTATTCGAGGCGGGTTGCAAGCAGTGCCACGAGGTCAATACGAGGCGGCCGCTTCGATCAATCTGAGCTATTGGCAAACAACACGGCGGATCATTCTGCCGCAGGCCATGAGGATCGCATTGCCCTCGATCACCAACCATATCGTTGCGGCAATGAAGAACACCTCGTTTGTTATCATTATCGGGTTGTTCGACATACTGACCGCCACCTCTGCTGTCATGCAGGATCCACTTTGGCGCCGTTATTATATCGAGGCCTACCTGTTCATCGCCTTCATCTATCTTTTCTTTGGCTATGCGCTGTCCCGCTATGCGCGCCAGGTTGAGAAATGGATCAACATCGGTCGTATCTGATGACCCAATCCTTGGAGACAAGAATGCTAGACACACACGATACCAATGACGCCGTCATCAAAATCAGTTCCCTGTGTAAATGGTTCGGCCAATTCAAAGTTCTGACAGATGTTGATCTGGAGGTTCGGAAAGGCGAGCGGGTGGTGATCTGTGGGCCTTCTGGTTCAGGAAAATCGACCTTGATCCGTTGCATCAACCGGTTGGAAGAGCATCAAAGCGGTCATATCTGGGTCAATGGGCTGGAGATGACCGACAACATCAAGAATATCGAGGCCATTCGCCGCAATATTGGCATGGTGTTTCAGTCGTTCAACCTTTTCCCCCATCTCACAGTGCTAGAAAACCTGACGCTGGGGCCAACTTTGGTTCGTCAGATGAAGAAAAAGGATGCGGATGCGCTGGCAATGCAGTTCCTCGAAAAGGTTTGCATTCCCGAACAGGCACATAAGTATCCGCTGCAACTGTCGGGCGGGCAGCAGCAGCGCGTGGCCATTGCACGCTCGCTTTGCATGGAGCCGGAGATCATGCTGTTTGACGAGCCGACTTCTGCACTTGACCCCGAAATGATCAAGGAAGTGCTCGACACCATGATCGAGCTCGCAGACAGCGGCATGACCATGATTGTGGTCACCCATGAAATGGGCTTTGCGCGTACCGTCGCGAATAATGTTGTGCTGATGGCTGACGGGCAGATCGTTGAAACGGGTCCGCCAGAGAGTTTCTTTGGCAATCCGCAGCATGAACGCACCCGTACCTTCCTCGATCAGATCCTGAAGCACTAGTTCAACGCCAGGAGAACAACTTGTCTTCTTTTACACTCTCCCTGGCGGGTCTTGCCGCCGGGCTGTCTTTTCGTGACCTGAGTCCAGTGGCCATCGGCTGGGCGAACCGTGCCTTTGCCGATACTGTCGGTTGCGCCCTTGCCGGGGTAGGGGAGGAGGTGCTGCAGAAGGTCAGTTCCGTGGTGCCGGGCAACTTAGGCCCCGCGATGACCTTTGGTGAGGCCCGTCGCCTGCACCCTTTGGATGCGGCGCAACTGAACGGTGTGGCCGCTCATGCGCTGGATTTCGACGACTGCAACATGGAAATGGACGGGCATCCTTCGGTCTCAATTGTGCCAGCCTTGTTGGCGCTTGGCGACCAGCTTGACAGCAACGGCGAAGATCTTCTGGTGGCCTATGTTGCGGGGCTCGAAGCAGAGATCCGGCTGGCACGAGTCTCGAATCCGGCCCATGCAGATCGTGGCTGGCATCCGACAGTTACCTTTGGCGTGATCGGGGCGGCAATCGCGTGTGGACGACTTTTGCGGCTGGACGCGTTGCAGATGGCAACTGCGATAGGCATTGCGGCTTCCTCCGCTGCGGGATTGCGGGCCAATTCTGGCACGATGACAAAGCCGTTCCACGCGGGTCAGGCCAATCGAAACGGGCTGCAAGCGGCATTGCTGGCGCAGGCAGGAATGACGGCCAATCAAGGCGTTCTGGAGCACCGTTTTGGTTTCATGGCCTGCTTCGGCGGCGCCGTACCCGAAGGGCCGGAGTTGGTTCTGGAAAACTGGGCACAGGACTTTGCACTGCTGTCGCCGGGTCTGGCCATCAAGCAGTATCCCTGCTGCGCCTTTGTCCACTGCGCCATTGATGCTGCTGCAGAACTGCATACGCTGGTGGATGTGGCGCAGATTAGCGAGATCCGGGTAGTGCTGCACCGTAAGCGGTTGAAGAATATTGATCGCCCGCGCCCAAAAGACGGTTTGGATGCAAAGTTCTCGACACAATATCTGACTGCACGCGCCCTGATCGACGGCACGGTGACGCTGGAAGATTTCAGCGCTGCCCGGGTCTTTGATCCGGGTTGCGCCGCCCTTTCCCAGCTTGTGCAGATCATCCCACATGAAGCCGCCGATCTGTCATCTGCCACGGTCCGGCTTTGTCTGACCGATGGCCGGATGCTTGATGCAAGCGCGAGTGTCGCAATGGGGCGCGGTCCCGCGAACCCGATGACAGAGGCACAATTTGCCACCAAGTTTCTCGACTGTGCCGCAGTCAGCCTTTCGAAAGATCGGGCAAAAACGCTTCTTGGCGCTCTGCTGGATCTGCCGGCACAACGCTCGGTCCGCCGCCTGACCGCAATGATGCAGCCAATTGCCGCCCTGGAAGCGGCCCTGACGGAGTGAGCCCGGATGTCATTTTCACTTGAGTTTGCAAACCATATCATTGCGCTGGACCCTGCCAGGTTTGAAGACGAGGCAAAACGCTGGGCGATCAATGCCATCGCCGACATGATCGGCTGCACCCTTCTGGGCGCACGGTCCGACGCCGCAGAAGCAACGCTGTTATCCGGCATTTATGGTGCCGGAGATTGCCTTTTGCTGGGCAGAAAGCAGCGTTTGTCCCGGCTTGATGCCGCGTTTGTCAATGGAACTGCGGGCCATGCGCTTGACTATGATGACACCAGCAAATCGCTGTCAGGACACCCTACGGTGATTATCGTTCCGGGCCTGCTGGCTTTGGCAGAAACAACGGGCGCATCGGGCAAAGACTTTGTCGATGCCTATGTCATTGGCTTTGAAGCGGCGACCCGCTTTGCACGGGGCGTCAACTTTCAGCATTACGAAAAAGGCTGGCACCCGACGGCCACCTTGGGCATTTTCGGGGCGGCGGTTTCGGCGGGGTATCTGTTGAAACTGAACGCTCAGCAATACGCACACGCCCTTGCGATGTGCGCCTCCCTTGCCTCGGGCATCAAGGCGAATTTCGGCACATCAACCAAGCCGTTGCACGCGGGTATCGCGGCGCGCAACGGATTGTTTGCAGCGCTGATGGCGGCAAAAGGGGTCAACGCATCCCCCGTCGCCTTTGAACATGCGCAGGGTTTCTGGGAGGTGTTCAACGGTGCCGGCAACTATGACCCCGAACGCTCGCTGAAGGATTGGGCGCAGCCACTTGACCTCTTGGCTCCTGGCATTTCGATCAAGAAGTATCCTTGCGTCTATTCGGTTCATGCCGCGATTGATGCGGCTATCGCGCTGCACACTTCCGAAGTGCCTGACAGCTCGGTTGTCACTGATATCCTTGTCCGCATGCACCCGCGCCGGATGCTACCGCATGTGATGAACCCTGCCACCTCGGCATTGAATGCGAAATTCTCGTTGTCCTATGCCGTCGCTCGGGGTCTGGTGAATGGCGCGGTGCGACTGGATCACTTTGAGGACGCAGCGCTGCACGATCCCGAAGTCACGCGGATCATGGGCCTGATCCGACTGCAACCCCTGGACGATTCCGCCAGCGATTATGGGGGGGAGGTGCATGTGACCCTTGCCGATGGTCGAACGGTCTTCCACACGGTTGATGCGCCTTTGGGCCGTGGGCCCGAAACGCCATTGCCACAAGACATGCTTGCCACCAAGTTCCTTGATTGCGCCGCAGCCACCTTGACCGACGCCGGTGCCGCGCAAGTCTTTTCCATGCTGATGGATCTCGACCGTTTGGAAAGCATGTCCAATCTGACCGCCGCCATCGAATCCGTAACACGTTAAGCCGCTGGAGAGACAGAAATGACCTTTGCAACCGATCTCGCCACCCGTGCCCTGAGCATTCACATCGACACCGTTCCACCAGAGGCAATCCATATCGCGCGCCGCGCTTTTGCTGATACGGTCGGCGTGGCTTTGGCGGCGTTGGATGCCCCCTATCTGGCCACGCTGGAAGACGTGCTTGATGCCTCGCTGTCAGCCAAACAGGCAACGCTCTGGGGACGGGGCGGGCGGAAGACCTCTGTGCTGCACGCCGCCCTGATCAATGGAACCGCGGCGCATGCGCTGGACTTTGACGATTGCTCGACCACGATGGGGGGGCACCCCTCTGCGCCCATCGTGCCGGTGGTGCTGGCCTTGGCCGAGCATCAGGCGGCCACGGCGGGCGAAGCCATCGAAGCCTATCTGACCGGGGTGGAGGTCTGCACGCGGATGGCACGCGGGCTGTTGCCGCATCACTATGAAAAAGGCTGGCACCCGACCGCGACGCTGGGCGTATTCGGCGCGACAGCAGCTGCGGCCCGGATGATGAAATTTGACGAGCACCAGATGGCGACGGCCCTGTGTGTTGCGGTTTCGATGGCCTCGGGCCTGAAGTCCAACTTTGGCACGCCTGTCAAACCGCTGCACGTGGGTCAGGCAGCGCATAACGCGGTGATGGCAGCGCTGCTGGTATCACGCGGCATGGATGCGAACCTGTCTGCCTTTGAACATACCTATGGGTTCTTCAATCTGTTCAACGGCGAAGGCACCTATGACGCCGAAGCAATCCTGGCCGACTGGCAAGGCGAGATGGAGGTGCTCAATCCCGGCATCGCGATCAAGCAGCATCCTTGCTGCGGCTCTGCGCATTCTGCCATCGACGCCGCTCTGAAACTTGTCGCCGAACACGGGCTGTTCGATCCTGACAACATCGTAGCCATCGAAACAGAAACCCACACGCGCCGGCTGGCCCATACCAACCGCCCGGAGCCGCGCACGGGCCTTGACGCAAAGTTCTCGGTGCAGTTCCTGACCGCCAAAGCTCTGGTTGATGGTCATATTCGGTTGAACGATTTCGACGATGACACCTTCCTCACGCCTGTTCTGTCTCGCTTGTTGCCAAAGGTCAGCTCCGCCGCCCATGACGACGCCAACGCCTATCTGGGTCGAGTCAAGCTGACGCTCCGCGATGGCCCTATTCTGCAAGCCGAGGCAGAGACACGGTTTGGCCGCGGTCCGGGCAACCCGATGAGTGACGCAGAGCTGTTCGGGAAATTCAGCGATTGCACCGCGCAGGCTCTGCCGGGCGAGCGGGCCAGAAAGACCTTCGCGGCCTTCATGGCATTGCAACCCCATGACAGCATGAATGCCGTCTTCGGCATGATCGGAGGAGAATGATGATCCGGGTCTTTGGACGGAGCGGATCGTCAAATTCCGCAAAGGTGTTCTGGCTGCTTGACGAATTGGGTCTTGCTTACGACCTGGTCGAGACAGGGGGCAAACATGGCGGCAATGATGCGCCCGACTTCCGTGCCAGAAATCCCTTTGGCAAAGTGCCGGTGGTCGAGGACGATGCAGGCAGCTTTTGGGAATCGAATGCGATCCTGCGTTATCTGGCCTCGCGCCATGGCAATGGCGCGATCTGGCCAGAAGCGGCGGCCCAGCGGGCGCAGATTGATGGCTGGATGGATTGGGCCTCTCTTTCTCTGGCCGCGCCGCTGACACGGCTGCGGAAATCACGTGCGGCCGGAAAGGGGGACGGCGATTTACCCGCCGTCGTCGCGGCCTTTACGCAACTGGATGCGCAGCTTGCCCGTGAACCCTTCATCGCTGGCAAGGCGCTCACCTTGGCCGATATCACCGCCGGGCCCTCGGTGCACCGTTGGTTCCTTCTCGAAGGCGCGCGCCCCCCGCTGCCCTGTCTGGAGGCATATCATACCATGCTTCTTCGCAATGCGGGCTATCAGACCCATATCAGGATCCTGACATGACAGTGCAGCGTAGGCAGGGTGCGCTCGTCTTTTGAGTTGCAGCGTTTGTCGGGGCGCACATTTGCGAGATCTGTGGCAGCAATAGGCAAGCGCTCGGTGCAAGTGTTCCTCGGCTGCACGCCTGTCGCAATCTGGACTTGCCCGGAAAATGTGGAGAGCACCAACTGAGGAACTAGGAGGTGTTCTATGGGAAACGGGAACAGACCGACGCCGGAGTTTCGGCGTGAAGCGGTGCGGCTGGCACTGACCAGCGGCCGGACGCGGCGGGAGATCGCGGTGGATCTGGGCATCGGGCTGTCGACGCTGACGCGATGGCTGAGCCAAGAGCGCGATGTCAGGGAGCCGAGTGAGGCACCGATCGATCTGCATGCCGAGCTGAAGCGGCTTCGGCGTGAGAATGCGGTCCTGAAGCAGGAGCGCGACATTCTAAAAAAAGCCGCGGCCTTCTTCGCGAGGGAGGGAAATCGGTGAAGTTCGCCTTCATCGATGCAGAGAAGGCCAGCTTCCCGATCAGCCAGATGTGCCGCGTCCTTGGGGTCAGTCAGAGCGGCTTCTTTGCCTGGCAGGAACGGCCCGCTTGTCGTCGCCAGCAGCAGGACATGGTCTATCTGACGCATAACCGGACGGCCTTCGCGCTGTCGAACGGGACCTATGGCAGCCCGCGCATGCACCGCGACCTCGTCGACGAGGGCCATGAGATCGGGCGGCATCGCACGGCACGCCTGATGCGCGAGAACCAGTTGATCGCGCGGCAAAAACGGCGCTTCAAGCGGACGACGGACAGCGAACATGCTTGGCCCGTCGCGCCGAACCTTGTGGCACAGGACTTCACGGCGGACGGCCCGGATGTCTGTCGAAACGATGGTGCTCACGTTTCGTGCAGAGCGGGGCGTCAGGCACCTATCTGCGGTCTTTTCGCAGATGCAGAATACTGCATTTACTGCTCTGCACTGCAGCATTTGGAATCGCGTTCCGTCACACCATTGATCACAGATTGAAAGGCCAGCTGGATTTTCTCATAAAAAATTCATTTCTAACAACATGTTAAGAGACATTTTTGCGAGCCACATTCAAAGTTGTTGACAATCCGAGCATCTCTTGGCCCTCTTAAAGCAGCATTAGTGGTAAAATATCACATTTGCTGTAATAACGGAACTCACCGCTTCTGAACTTGCTCGTTCCAGGGAGGAACCCATGATCAATCGCCGCACTGCTGTGGCCGGCCTTGCCGCTGCCGCCTCCATCCTTGCACTTTCCGTTCCGGCGTATGCCGAAGGGCTGAAGATCGGCTTCAGCCAGGTAACTCTGCAATCGCCGTTCTATGTCCAGTTGAAAGACGGTGCCGAAGCGGCAGCAACGGCGGGCGGAGACACGTTGATCTTTCTGGATGCCAACGGCGATGTTTCCAAACAGAATGATGACATTCAGGATCTCATCACCCAAGGTGTGAACGCCATTATCATCAACCCGGTCAACCCCGACGCAGTTATCCCGTCGTTGGAGGCTGCGGCGTCCGCAGGTATCCCGGTCATTACCGTTGACCGTTCGGTGAACGGCGGCGGGGTCAAGGCCCATATCGGTCGCGACAACAAGGCCATGGGCCAGATGGTTGGCGAGGCGGTCTTGGCCCGCCTGAAGGCCGACGGAATTGAAGCCGCCCAGATTATCGAAATTCAGGGTGATGCCGGTGGTTCGGTCATGATGGATCGCCGCGACGGCTTTCATGCTGCCTTTGAAGGCACGGGCCATACCATTCTCGCTGGACCCTATGCCGAATACATCCGCGCCAATGCCGTGACTGCGATGCAGGATCTTTTGCAGGCCAATCCGGATGTGAAGGTCGTGTATGCACACAACGACGACATGGCGCTTGGCGCCATGCAAGTGCTGACCGAAAATGGCCGGGACGGTGTACTGGTGGCGGGCGTCGATGGTCTGTCCGAAGCTTTGCAGGTCATGGCGGATGGGGGATCGTATGTGGCGACGGCGCTCAACGACCCGAAATATCTGGGCGATGTGACCATTCAGGTTGCCCGTGAAGTGGCGGCAGGCAAAGAGGTCCCGGCCTTTGTCGATGCAGGTTCGCAGGCAGTGACCGCGGCCAACGTGGCCGAGTTCCCGCGCGACGCCCTTTTCGCAGAGTTCCGGCCAGAGGTTCTGGGGAACTGAGTCGACTGTGGGGCGAAAGCCCTGTCAACCGGGCCGCCGTTTGCTCCCCGGCGGCCCACTTTCATTTTCAGGAAAGTCTAGATGATGCGCGCAGCTGTGCTTTACACTCCCGGTGATATCCGGCTGGAAGATGTCGCCAAACCCAGCCCCGCCCCTGGAGAGGTGTTGCTGCGCGTGGCCGCAGTTGGCGTCTGTGGTTCTGATCTGCCGCGCATGCTGACAAAGGGTGCGCACAAGATGCCGATCATCTGCGGGCATGAATTTTCGGGTCACATCGAGGCCCTTGGCAACGGTGTCACAGGCTTTGCCGAGGGCGATTTGTGCACGGTCCCGCCCATGCTGCCCTGTGGGGTATGCGACCAGTGTGCGACAGGCGATTTTTCGCGCTGCCGGAACTATGATTACTTTGGTTCTAGACGGGACGGAGCCTATGCGGAATGGGTGGTTGTGCCGGATGCCAACCTGATGAAGGCCCCTGCAGGGACAGATCCACGCGCTGCCGCGATGGTGGACCCTGCCTCGATCGCGCTGCATGCGATCTGGAAGGCGGGCGGCGTCAGGATGGGCTCTCGCGGTGCTGTCATCGGGTGCGGACCCATCGGGCTTTTCGCGATCCAGTGGATGCTGCTGATGGGCGCAACAGAGGTCGTGGCAATTGATGTGTCGGCTGAAAAGCTGGCGCAGGCCCAACAGGCCGGAGCTACGCACACATTCCTTGCAGGCGAAACGATTCCCCCCGGTCTTCTTGCGGATATCATTGTCGAGGCTGCCGGCCATCCGTCATCTGTGAACGCAGCGGCCTTGCTGGCTGCGCCGGGGGGGCATGTCGTGTTCATCGGCATTCCGGTTGGTGATGTGACTTTGCACAACAAGACTTTTCAGCATTTCCTGCGCCAGGAAGTCTCGCTGCACGGATCGTGGAATTCGTTTGGCGCCCCTTATCCCGGCCCGCAATGGACGGTGACGCTGGACAAGCTGGCGTCAGGTGCCCTCAAGTGGGATTTCATGATCAGCCATGAGCTGGGACTGGAAGATCTGCCCGCAATGTTCGACCGCTTGAAGTCGGAAAAAGGCATGTTCTTTTCCAAGATCATGTTCCGCCCGTAACGGGCAGCTTTGGGGGGAGCCGTGGGTTATATTCTGAGCTTTGATTTCGGCACCGGGGGGGTGCGGGCAGGCGTATACGATACCAATCGTCGCTTTATGGTGGCGATGGCCGAAGCGCCATATCAAACACTCTACCCCCGCGCCGGTTGGGCGGAACAAGATCCAGCCGATTGGTCTGCGGCACTTCGGGTGGCCGGGCGCGATGCGCTGGACCGTGCTGCTGTGCGCTCGGTGGAGGCCGTCTGCTGTGGCACGACGGCATCTACAGTCGCCGTCTGCCTGCGCGACGGCACGCCCCTGCGACCCGCCCTGTTGTGGATGGACTGCCGCGCTGAAGCCGAAGCACGCGAAACCGCCAGGTTGACGCATCCTGTGATGCAATACTGCGGGGGTTCCGATGCCGTTGAATGGCTTGTGCCCAAGGCAATGTGGCTTAAGCGCCACCAGCCTGACATCTGGTCAAGGGCAGAGGTGATCTGCGAGGCGCTTGATTATGTGAATCATGACCTTACGGGGAAATGGGTTGCCAGCCGGATGAATGCGGCGTGCAAGTGGAACTATGACAGCGCCAAAGGTCAGTTCTGCCCCGAAGTCTACGATGCGCTTGGCATCGCCGATCTGCTGAACCGCCTGCCACAGGACGTGATCCCCGTGGGTGGCCGTATCGCGCCGATGCGGGCCGAAATGGCCGCTGATCTGGGTTTGACCAACCTGCCCATGGTCGCGCAGGGCGGCATAGACGCCCATATTGGAATGCTTGGTGCCAATATCGTTGCACCGGGCGGCATGCTTTTCATTGGCGGAACATCGGTGGTGCAGCTGACGCAACTGGGTGGCCTGGCAGATGTTTCGGGCTTTTGGGGGCCTTACCCCAATGCCTTGACCGATGGCCATTGGCTGGTGGAATGCGGGCAGGTTTCTGCCGGGTCGGTCATGCAATGGCTGGCAGGCACCATTTTTGGCTTGGACGGGACAGGGCAGGGCGCGCTGATCGCTGAAGTAGCGGCGACCCCTGCGCGGGCCGAAGGACTTCTGGCGCTTGACTACTGGATGGGCAATCGCACGCCCTATCGTGATGGTGCCCTGCGCGGTGCAATGCTGGGCCTGACGCTTGGCCATGGGCGCGCCGATATCTATGCGTCGGTTGTCGATGCAGTGGCCTTGGGGTCAGCGAATGTGTTGGCCTGCCTGAACGAGCGAAAGGTGCCGATCGGCCGCGTGGTGCTGGCGGGTGGAATCGTCAAGAATGCGGCGTGGTTGCAAGCCACGGTAGATGCCTTGGCGCGTCCGGTGCACGTGGCGCGTGAAGACAATTTGTCATTGGTGGGGGCTGCGGTCGCTGCTGCCTCGGCCGTCGGGCTCTATGGCTCTGTGGCGGAGGCGGCGCGGGCCTTTGAATCGCCAAGCCACGAGATTCTGCCAGATCCTGCCCGCTCGGAGTATTTTGCCCGCACGCTGCCGCTCTATCGTCAGGCGACAGAGGCTCTGATGCCAGTGATGCACGAGCTATCCAGCCGCCAGACCGAGAACAAGCGATGAGCAACCGCGCGCCCTATTCGCAACGACTGCCGTCGGACGAAAGCCGCGATCATCTGATGGTACAGGTGGCCAAACTGTATTTTGACATGGACCGGACGCAAGCCGAGATTGCGCATGAACTTGGTCTGACCCGATGGCAAGTTGGCAAGCTGCTGACCAGCGCCCGCGCGGAAGGCATCGTCAAGATCGAGATCACACCGCGTTCCAGCCGCAAAACTTCGCTGGAGGTTGCGTTGCAAAATCGGTTTCAACTGCGTGACGCAGTTGTTGTTCCGATGGGGGACATCACTGACCCGTCACTGCTGATCGACTCGGTCGGGCAGGCCGCTGCGCGTTATCTGGCGGGAATGAACCCGAAACCAGATCTGCTGGGTGTGAGTTGGGGGCGGACGATGGCGGCGGTTGCGCGGGCCCTGCCACAGGACTGGAACATTGGCGCACAAGTGGTTCTGGTGAACGGCAATTCGGCCTTGCATGTCACGTCAACGCGCACTTCGGCGGTCGCGGAGGAGTTTGCGCAATCAGCGGGCGGGCAGGCCACGCTTTTGCCGGTGCCTGCGATCCTGGGCAAGTCTTCCACCCGCGATGCGTTGGAACAAGACCCGATCATTGCAAGAGTGCTTGCCTTGGCAGAAGCCGCGCCGGTGGTCTGTTTCGGCATGGGGGGGCTGTCGCACCAGTCGGTGCTGACCGACTCTGGCTATCTGACCCAAGATGATATCGCGCGGCTCAAGGCATTGGGGGCAGTGGGTGATATCCTTGGTCGCTTCGTCGATGCCGAGGGCAGGGTCGTGGATGCAGATCTGGACAACCGGACCCTTGGCCTGCGGCTTGATCATTTGTGTGAAAAGGAATGGGCCATCGGGGTAGTTGCAGGGGCCGAGAAGCACTCTATCGCCCGTGCGGCGTTGCTGGCCCGATATGTTTCTGTCCTCGTAACGGATGAGACCACGGCCCACAACATTCTGGAGGAGACGCCATGAGGCCTGTGTTGGAACTGCAGGCGCTGTCAAAGCGCTTTCCGCCCAATATCGTGGCCCTTGAAGAGGCGCACCTGACCGTGTTTCCTGGCGAGGTCCACTGCTTGCTGGGGGCCAATGGTGCAGGCAAATCGACTTTTCTGAAACTATGTGCCGGAGCGATGATGCCATCTGGTGGCGACATCCGTGTCGAGGGCCGTGCTGTGACTTTCCGGTCGCCCTCGGATGCTGCAAGAGCCGGGATTTCGATGATCTATCAGGAGCTTGACCTTGTTCCCCAAATGACCGTCGCAGAGAATCTGTTTCTTGGCCATCCGCCCCGCCGTTTTGGCATTCTTGACAAGGCGGCGCGTCGGAGGCGTGCGCTGGCGGCACTCGCACGGGTCGGTGCGACCTTTTCGCCTGATGTGATGGTTGGAAGCCTGTCTGTCGCCGGGCAGCAACTGACGGCGATTGCACGGTCGCTGACGCGTGAGGCCAAGGTTATCATCATGGATGAACCCTCGGCTGCGCTGAACGAAACAGAGCTGAAATCTATCTTCCGGGTCATCCGCGAGCTGACGTCGCAGGGTGTGGCCATTGTCTATGTCAGTCACCGGCTAGGGGAATTGCGCGAAATCGGCAATCGGGTAACGGTGCTGCGGGCAGGCAGGACGATCGAAACTTTTGACGTGGCGGGCACGCCGGATTCCGTTTTGGTTGATGCCATTCTGGGTGACAAACGCGCGTTGGTCGAGCGCCACGAACGGCCTGCACTGTCGGCAGATGTTGTGCTTGAGGTTGATCGACTGACCGGAGCAGATGGCCTGGATATCCGCGGCTTTGACCTGCGGCGCGGCGAGATTGCGGGTCTGACCGGTCTGAACGGCGCGGGGCGCACGTCATTTCTGAAGGCTCTGTTCGGTGCATTGCCACATCAGGCGCAAATGCGCCTGAAGGGACAGGATTATGCACCGCGCAGCCCGACAGATGCGATCCGGGCGGGCTTTGGTCTGGTGCCGGAAAACCGCAAGACCGAAGGTCTGATGCTGGATGCCGCGATCTACAAGAATGCTACCCTGCCGGCGATGCAGGGTGACTTCTGGACGCGCCACGCCAAACGCCGGTCAGATGCCGTGGCGGTGTTGCGGCAGCTTTCTACCAAGTACGGCCATCCGGACCAAAAGGTGATCCAGCTTTCCGGCGGCAACCAGCAGAAGGTTGTGCTGTCGAAATGGCTGATCAAAGGGTCAGAAATTCTGCTTCTGGATGAACCCTCGCGCGGGCTGGACATCGGGGCCAAGGCCGATCTTTACCAACTGGTTGATGGCCTGTCACGCAAAGGCGCTTCGGTGATCGTCGCGTCCTCTGAGTTCGAGGAAATCTATGCCGCCTGTGACCGGATCTGGGTCTTCCATGAGGGTCGCAACATCGCCTGCTACAATCCTGCCGACACAGATCAGGACACAATCCTGAAATGCCAGATTCTTGGGGAAAGACCAAATGACTGACCAGACCAGACCCTCTGCCGCCAGGCGTTTGATTGATCTTTGCATTGAATACAATTTCATTGTGATCTTTCTTGTCGTGGTCATCATTGCGACGCTGCTATCGCCGAATTTTCTGACAAGCGGAAATATTTCGAACCTGTTTCAACAGGCTGCGGTCACGGGTGTTGTGGCGGTGGGGATGACCTTTGTCATTCTGACCGGCAATATCGACTTGTCTGTCGGCAGTGTCTGCGCGCTGTGCGGCATGGTTGTGGCGGTCCTCTTGGTTGGGGGCTGGCCGATCTGGGCCGCTATTCTGGCCACCATCGCCATTGGCGCGGCCTGCGGCGCCGTTATGGGGGCGATAACGGCTTTGGCGCAGGTGCCAAGTTTTATCGTGACCCTGGCTGGTCTGGTTTCGTTTCGTGGTGTTACTTATTTGCTGACGGATGGCGTTCCGGTGTCGGGGCTGCCCGCCAGCTTCGCCGCCATTTCGGCCACTCAGATACCGCTGTTTCCGGGCTTTTCCCTGAGTTCGATGGCGGTGATTTTCCTGCTTCTGTGTGTGCTGGCAGGGGGGCTCTTGCGGCTGACCGTGGTGGGTGAGACGATCTATGCCACCGGCGGCAATCCCGAAGCTGCACGTTTGTCGGGCCTGTCGACCCGGGCGGTGCTGATTTTGGTTTTCGCCATGTCGGGCGTGATGAGCGCCCTTGCCGGGATCCTGTTGACTTCGCGTTTGCGCATTGGCCAGCCAACCGCCGCGCAGGGTCTGGAGTTGGATGCCATTGCGGCAGTGGTTCTGGGTGGAACGTCACTTTTCGGGGGGCGGGGCGGCATTTTGGGCACCTTCTTTGCGGTCATGCTGCTGCAGGTTTTGCGAAACATCTTCAACCTTCTGGGGCTGGGATCTTTCTATCAGATGACTGTTACCGGATTGATCATCGTGGCCGCCATCCTTCTTAACCGGTTTATCGACTTGCGCCGCGGGCGCGGCTGACCCAAGGAACCTTATCACATGACACATGAATTTCCCCGGATGACCGGGTCTGCCTTTGCGCCGGACTGGTTCGAAACCATGGCGGTCAATGCCTCCGCTGCCGAACGCAGGGCCGCGACCCTGACCACGCGCAGGACGGTAAAGAAAGAATTTCAGGCGGCCTGGCTGGCGCGTGCCATCACCTGCATCGACCTGACCACTCTGGCCGGAGATGATACAGCAGGACGTGTGCAAAGGCTTTGTGCAAAGGCGCGGGCACCTTTGCGCGGTGATCTTATGGCGGCTTTGGGTCTGGATCAGCTGACGGTTGGTGCCGTCTGTGTCTATCCGACAATGGTGAGCCATGCTGTGCGTGCGTTGGAAGGGTCGGGTATTCCTGTCGCGTCGGTCGCTACGGGGTTTCCGGCCGGGCTGACACCTCTGCCCCTTCGACTGGCAGAGATCCGTTATGCGGTTGAACAGGGGGCGGCAGAGATCGACATTGTGATCACGCGCGAACTGGTGCTGACCGGAAAATGGCAGGCCCTGTATGACGAAATTCGCCAGATGCGTGAAGCGTGTGGACCGGCGCATATGAAAGCCATCCTTGCGACCGGTGATCTGAAGACGCTGACCAACGTTTACAAAGCCTCAATGGTCGCCATGCAGGCCGGGTCGGATTTTATCAAGACATCGACTGGCAAAGAGGATGTCAACGCCACATTGCCGGTGTCACTTACGATGGTGCGTGCGTTGCGTGATTTTCGTGAAAGAACCGGCCAATGGGTCGGGTTCAAACCGGCAGGCGGGCTGAAAACCGCAAAGGACGCCATGAACTGGCTTGTCCTGATGAAGGAAGAAGCCGACGTCCGCTGGACGATGCCGGATCTGTTCCGCATCGGGGCGTCCTCCATGTTAGGCGATATCGAGCGTCAGTTGGAACACTATGTCACAGGCCGTTATTCTGCCGCAAACCGCCACGCGCTGGCCTGAGGGTAACAAGATGAAGATCAAGGATATCATGCAGACCATGGCTTACGGACCCGCGCCGGAATCCAGTGCCGAAGCCCGGGATTGGATCAAGACCCGCTCAGTGATCCCCCATTTCATTGGTGGAAAATTCCCTGCGCCCGAGGGGGAAACCACAGAGGTTTACAACCCGGCCACAGATGAGGTGCTGACCCGTGTTGCCCTAGGCACCGAAGCAGAAGTCGACGCAGCAGTTAAGGCGGCCCGTGCAGCGCTGCCAAAATGGACAGCGCTGGCCGGCCATGAGCGCGCGACCTACCTTTATGCGCTGGCCCGTCATGTGCAAAAGCGCGAGCGTTTTCTGGCTGTGCTGGAGACACTGGACAACGGCAAAACCATCCGCGAGACACGTGACATCGACATCCCCCTTGTGGCCCGCCATTTCTATCACCACGCTGGTTGGGCTGAGATGATCGAAAGCGACTTTCCCGGCCTTTCCCCTGTCGGGGTCTGCGGTCAGATTATTCCGTGGAACTTTCCGCTGTTGATGCTGGCCTGGAAAGTCGCCCCTGCATTGGCGGCCGGCAATACAGTGGTTCTGAAGCCAGCGGACCTGACACCGCTGACGGCCATGGCTTTTGCAGAGATTTGTGTTGAAATCGGCCTGCCTGCGGGCGTGGTCAATATTGTTCAGGGGGATGGCGCGACCGGAGCCGCGCTTGCGGGGCACTCGGATGTGAACAAGCTGGCGTTCACTGGTTCGACCGACGTCGGACGTGTGTTGCGCCGCCAATTGGCGGGTTCAGGAAAAAGGCTGTCTTTGGAACTGGGTGGAAAATCGCCCTTCATTGTGTTCGAGGACGCCGATCTGGATGCCGCAGTGGAAGGCGTGGTCGATGCGATCTGGTTCAATCAGGGTGAGGTTTGCTGTGCCGGCTCGCGCATCCTGGTACAGGAGGGCGTCGCCGAACGGTTCTTTGCGAAACTTGATGCACGGTTGCAAACCCTGCGGGTGGGCGACCCTCTGGACAAGACGATGGACATGGGCGCCGTCGTCTCACGCAAGCAACTGGCAAGGATCACAGCGCTTTTGGCTCAAGGTGAGGCAGAGGGGGCGACGCTGCGTCGTGCGCCGGTGATCCTGCCTGAAACCGGAGCGTTTTGCGCGCCGGGTTATTTTTCCGGCACGGCTCCGGCCCATACAGTCAGCCAGACCGAGATTTTTGGCCCGGTGGCCACGACGCTGACCTTCCGCACCCCCGATGAGGCAGTGACACTTGCCAATGACACGCGTTACGGCTTGTCGGCAAGCGTGTGGAGCGAGAACATCAACCGCGCGATCGAAACGGCGGCGGCGGTTAAGGCGGGTGTCGTATGGATCAACGCGACCAACATCTTTGATGCGGGTGCGCCGTTCGGTGGCATGCGTGAAAGCGGGTTCGGGCGTGAGGGTGGCCGTCTGGGGATGCTGGAATATCTGACCCGCCCGCAGATCGCCCGCAAACCGCGCCTGGAGCCTTCCGCGCCGGACATTGCGCCGTTCACCGGCAAAGCGGATCGTCCTGCTATCGACATCACGGCAAAACTTTACATCGGTGGCAAGCAGGTCCGTGCTGATGGTGGGCAAAGCTATACAGTCATGGGCAAGAACGGTGCCATCGGGCAAGCGGCCATGGCCAACCGGAAAGACATCCGCAATGCCGTCGAAGCTGCCGCCAAAGCAGGGGGCTGGGGCGGGGTTACGGCCCACAATCGCGCGCAGGTACTTTATTTCCTTGCCGAAAACCTTGAGCAGCGTCGGGCAGAGTTCGTCGCGGCTTTGACAGCCGCTGGCACACCCAAGCCGGGCGACGAAGTTGAGGCCGCAATCCGCCGCGCGTTTTGGGCCGCTGCGCAGGCAGACAAATTCGACGGGTCTGTCACGGCGACAAAATCTCGCCATGTGACGATGACGGTGAACGAACCCTTTGGCGTGATGGGCATTGTGGCACCGGATGAGGCGCCGCTGCTGGGTCTTTTGGCATTGATCCTTCCGGCCGTTGCGATGGGCAACCGCGTGGTGGCCGTGGCCAGTCAAAGCCATCCTTTGGTCGGAGCACGCCTGTATCAGGTGTTGGAAACCTCGGACGTACCAGCGGGTGTGATCAACCTTGTCACCGGCGAACGCGATGTGTTGGCAAAGACTCTGGCCGAACATGATGAGGTTGCGGCACTCTGGTACTGTGGCAGCGCCAGCGGCGCAGCGATGGTTGAGACTGCTTCGGTGGGGAACCTCAAACCGGTCTGGGCCGAGACTGGTGTGCGGGATTGGCAGACCCCAGACCCGGACCTGTTGCGCAAGGCCACCCAAGGCAAGACGATCTGGATTCCCTACGGAGCCTGATCTGCGGCGCATCATCGCTAAATTTGGTGGTATCCGTGCTGTCAGCATGGATACCATAGTCGAAGACCTTGAGCGCCCGGTAAAGGCTTTTGCCTGCTAGATGGGCATGCATCCCCCGCAAACCATTTACAACCCAGACTCCGGCTGAAAGGCCGAAGTCGCTGTCATAGACCTCAGCGACCAGTTCGGCGGCATCCGCAAAAGTCATGTACCACAGGAACGGGCCAGGCATTTCCTTCTGTGCTGGCGCGGTTGGCGGATGAATGACGCCCAGACCCAGGAACTCGGTCAAATCCTGTGTGAACGGATTGAACCCAGGCTTACACCGCTGCAAACCTCGTGCAGACGAACTGCCTCGACAGATGGGGGCCTTGGGCCTCTTGCCCGATAGGCCGACCAAGATCCACAGCGTGAACTTCAGAAAGAACCCGCAGGCACGTCTGCGGAGGTATTTTCAGAAACCGTCAGGAACATAAAGGCGAGCCGCAGGTTCGCATAGGACCATCGGCCTTGTTGTCTGCTTGCATGCGGGATTTCTGAAGGCGCTCAGGTCACCCGACCCGCCTCCGGATTCGTCAAGGCCTTTACCGCTCGCTACCGGGAGAAACTCATGAAAAACATTCTCATTCCGACGCGCCGGGCATTCCTGCAGGCGGGCGCAGCGGGCGTTGCTGCATCCGGCTTTCAGCCATTGTGGGCTCAGGAGCCGGTCGTCCCTCTGGATCAATACCAACCGGAGTTTCTGAGCGGCGCGGAATGGTCCTTCATCATGGCCGCGACAGCGCGCCTTATCCCGTCCGACGGTGATGGACCCGGCGCGATCGAAGCCCGTGTGCCAGTTTTCATTGATCGCGACCTGGCGGGGCCATTCGGGCAGGCCGCAGACTGGTACATGGAAGGCCCGCACGAGCCCGGCGCAAATCCTGACTTCGGCTATCAGACGCCCCTGACCCCCGCCGAAATCTACCGTGGCGGGATCGCGCGGTTCGATGAATGGTGCGTTGCGGAATATGGTGCCGCCTTTGCCGATCTTTCAACAGAAAGTCAGGATGCTGCACTGAACGCATTGGAGACTGATGCCGAGCGCGCCGAAGAAGCACTTGGCCCGGCTGCAGGCGAAGGTGAACAAGCGACCAATGAAACGGCAGCGTCGCCCGCAGGGCAAGGCGGTCAAGGCGGGGCAGGGGGCAATGAGAACGGCGCGCAAACGCAAACGACAGTGCGCATCATGCCTGATGAATTGCGCGATTTCTTTGCCTTGCTCGTTCAGAACACCAAGGAAGGGTACTTTTCGGACCCGAAATACGGCGGCAACCATCAGATGGCGTCCTGGGTCTATATCGGCTTTCCCGGTGCCCGCGCCAGCTTTCTCGAATGGGTAGACAAGGACAACATCCCCTACCCGCTCGGACCGGTATCCATAAACGGCGAGAGGGCATAAGCATGGCACGGCAAGATCCAAGAAAAGATGTCGTGATCGTGGGGCTGGGCTGGACCGGCGCGATCATGGGGATGGAGATGTGCGAAGAAGGGCTGGAAGTTCTGGCACTGGAACGCGGCCCTGACCGCGAAACGGTGCCGAACTTCCGGTATCCCGAGGTTGCGGACGAACTGCGCTTTGGTGTCCGGTTTGATTTCATGCAACGCGCGCGTCAGTCGACATTGACGATACGGCATAACACAAACCAGACCGCGCTGCCCTACCGCCGGTTCGGGTCGTTTTTGCTGGGTGACGGGGTGGGTGGTGCGGGCATCCATTGGAATGGCGTTCACTGGCGCCCAATGGCGGAAGAATTGCGCCTGCGCAGCTATGTCGAAGAAACCTTTGGTGCCAACATTATTCCCGAAGACATGCAGCTGCAGGACTGGGGAGTAACCTATGAAGAGATGGAACCCTTTCTCTATCGGTTCGAACAGGTAGCGGGGATTGCCGGGGTTGCTGGCAACCTGAACGGTGAAATCCAGCCCGGAGGAAACCCTTTTGAGGCACCGCGCGCGAATCCGTTTCCGATGCCGCCTCTGCCGACGACGCTTTCCAACCGGATGTTTGCCGAAGCGGCACAGGCAGCAGGGTATCACCCCTTCATAAAGGCAGCAGCCAATGCCAGCCAAGCCTATGTCAATCCTTATGGCATGCAGCTAGGCCCCTGTAACTTTTGCGGATTTTGTGAGAGATATGGTTGCCTGAATTACTCGAAATCGTCGCCACAGACCTGCATTCTGGACGCGCTCAAGCGCAAGCCCAACTTTCAGTATCGCACAGGTGCCGAGGTGTTGCGGGTCGAACTGGCAGAGGACGGGGAAACCGCAACGGGTGTCACCTATTTCGACGAGACCGCACAGGAAGAGGTGTTTCAACCAGCCGACATCGTGATCCTTGCCGCCTATCAGATGCACAACGTCCATCTCATGCTGCTGTCGGGCATCGGACAGCCCTATGACCCTGCGACCGGCGAAGGCGTGACGGGGCGGAACTACTCCTATCAGATGATGGGCAGCACGGCGGCATATTTTCGCGACATTGATTTCAACCCGTTCGTCGGCGCAGGCGCAAACGGCATCGCAATTGACGATTTTGCCATCAACCAGATCGACTTTGCCGCCGAGGGTTTCATCGGCGGCAGCTATATCAGCAACAGCCAGACCAACGGCCAGCCTATCCGGTCCTTGTCCTTGCCCGAAGGCACAAAAACATGGGGTGCCGAATGGAAACGAGGCATCGGCGAATGGTACGGGCGGTCGATGGGGGTCGGCACGCATGGGTCCAACATGGCCTATCGCGACACTTATATGGACCTTGATCCGACCTATACAGACCGGCACGGCAGGCCGCTGCTGCGGCTGACCTTTGACTGGAAACCGAACGAGATCGCGATGACGCAATTCATGCGCCAACGGATCGAACCGCTGGTGGAGTCGATGAATCCTACAAGCTGGACCTCAAGCTATCGCGAAGATGGGGCAAGCTACGACACCACCAGTTATCAGACCACGCACAATGTCGGCGGTACGGTGATGGGGAACGACCCGGCAACGTCTGCGCTCAACCGCTATTTGCAGTCGTGGGACGTTCACAACGTGTTCGTCATGGGGGCTGGCGCGTTCCCGCAAAACCTTCAGTACAACCCCACAGGGATGGTGGGTGGCCTGACCTATTGGTCTGCCGATGCAATCCGGCGCGACTATCTGCCGAACCCGCGCCCGTTGGTATAGAGGAGCCTTGCGATGAAAGCTTTTCTACGTGTCATTATTGTCGTAGCTGTGTTTGCCGTTATCGGGCTCGCATTGTTCATTTTGGTGCCGGTCCAGACGACTGGCCCCCAACAGGCTGTTGCAGGTGACTGGGAGCCTGCCGAAGGCGAGGGCTATTACGCGATGCGGCTGGCCGATTGCGCGGCCTGTCATACGGCAGAGGATGGCGTGCAATTTGCGGGTGGCCGCCCCATCGAAAGCCCGGTCGGCACGGTCTATTCCTCTAATATCACACCCGATCCAGAAACCGGGATCGGCAATTACACACTCGATGAATTCCGTGCGGCCCTTTACGATGGCATCCGTCAGGATGGCGCGCATCTTTATCCTGCGATGCCCTATGACAATTACAGGCTGATTTCAGAAACGGACGTACGGGCGCTTTATTCGTATTTCAAGGAGGAGGTGGCACCCGTCCAAAACATCGTCCCAGACAACGACCTCCCGTTTCCGTTCGATCAGCGCTGGGGGCTGCGGGCATGGAACTGGATCAATCTGCCCGATCCAGGGTTCCAGCCGATGTTCGATGACGAACAACTCAATCGCGGTGCCTATATCGTGGAAGGGCCGGGACATTGTGGTGCCTGCCATTCGCCGCGAAATGCGGTCTTCGGCCAAAACGGCTTTACCGCGCACGACGCTCCGTTTCTTACCGGCGGTGAAATTGCAGGCTGGACAGCGCCGGATCTGCGCGGGCCCGATAGCCCGCCGCAGCGCTGGGATGGCGAGCAACTGGCGCGTATCCTTGCCACAGGACGCAACGCACATGCCAGCATCGTGGGCGAGATGGCACTGGTTGTCGAGGATTCACTGCAATATCTCACCCCTGATGATCTGGCCGCCGTTGTCGCCTACCTGCGCCATATTGGAAATGACGGCCCTGCTGACGACGCGAGCGAAGATGGCAAGGCCGTCGCCGAAGACCCAGGCGCAACCAAGTTCGACATGCTTGTCGCGAGCGAAACCTCTGCAATGCTGACCTCTGCCAACCCGGAAATGGCACTTGGCGCGCGGCTTTATCTTGATAACTGCAACGCGTGCCATTTTGTGGACGGTCTTGGCGCAAGCGAGGTCTTTCCCGAACTCGACGGCAACCATCTTGTCAACGCGGATCAACCGACAGGTTTGATTCACATGATTATGTTCGGAGATACGCTTCCTTCAACCGGAATGCGGCCCATGCGTCTGCAAATGCCCGGCTTCGCTCATCGCCTGAGCGACGAAGAAGTGGCAGAACTCGCCACCTTTGTCCGCAGTGCCTGGTCGAACACCGCGGGCGCCGTCAGCGCCGACAACGTCGCCGAGATGCGCGACAACGGTAGCCTTAGCCTTGCGGGCGATATTGCGGCTCAGGCCGGACAATTTGTGACGGAAGAGAAAAACTGACCAATGAGCTCCTCTCCGATCTTTGGACAGCATTCCGGCTGCGCTATACTACGGCCTGGACGTGCTGATCGGTTTTGATCGCTCTGAAGTGGAGCAAGACGGCCAGATGTCAGTCTTGGGTCATGTGTGGGCGGCGGTCGTTGCAGAAGGTGGGGTTCATCGCCGTCTCGTCCTGCGGCTCACAGGAGAAAACCGCGAGATGGGCAGCAGGCGGTATTGCGCTCCGACCAACAGGCTTGGGTGTTTCTTCTCGATGATCCCGCGTCTTGCTTGCCGGTCCAGGACAGATCGCAGGTTCCGTCACTTTCTATTTCCGCGCGGAATGTCATCCTTCGAAGAACAGTTACATAACTACCATTATCGGATTCTTGCGTGTAGGCGCAAAGTAGAAATGTCCCATGTGAGCAAAGTTAAAGTGTCACCCTCCCTGTGTTGCCAGCTTGGCGCTTTGGAGGATGCACATGGGATGGGTCATGATGAGCGAGCGCGAGCTTGGGCGG
>NZ_QWEY01000015.1 GCF_003443995.1 Pseudotabrizicola alkalilacus | reverse complement strand
GCATCAAAGACGTCTTGCCCGACAACGTCGGACCAAGCAGAACATTCATCGTCCCCTTTCGCAGCGTCAGACTGGTCGGATGAATATGCATCCGCCCCTCAACCGACCGTGATACATTCTGCAGGTCCAAAGCCATGCGCGTTCCTTTATTCCGCAGCCGGGTATTCCGCAGCCGGGCGGGGTGCCCGGTGCGTGGTCATGAAGTCGTCAATTGCTGCGACCTGATCCGGGGTCAGGCGCAGGCCAAGTTTGGTGCGCCGCCAGACCACATCGGCGGCGTGGCGGGCGTATTCGTGGGTCATCAGCCAGCGCAGCTCCGCCTCGGTCAGGGTCGCGCCGAAGTCGCGGCCCAGATCGGTGAGGGACTTTGCCGTGCCAAGGATCGTGACGGCCTCGGTGCCATAGGCGCGGATCAGGCGGGCGGCGTGATAGTCGCTGAGGTAGGGGTGGGCGGCTTTCAGGCTGGCGGTCAGGGCTGGCACGCCATCGACCGGGAAATCCCCACCGGGCAGCGGCTGGCGCGCGGTCCATTTGCCTTTTGCACCCGGAAAGAACGGGCCGAGCTTTTCCAGTGCGGATTCGGCCAGACGGCGGTAGGTGGTGATCTTGCCGCCGAACACGTTCAAGAGCGGCGCGCCGGTCTGATCAAGGCTCAGAACATAATCGCGCGTCGCCGCCGTAGCCGATTTCGCGCCGTCGTTATACAGGGGCCGAACGCCGGAATAGGTCCAGACCACATCATCGCGGGTGACGGGTTTAGCGAAGTATTTTGAGGCAAACTCCAGCAGATAATCGCGTTCCTCATCGGTGCAGACGGCATCCTTGGGCGCGCCGTGATGATCCTTGTCGGTGGTGCCGATCAGGGTGAAATCCTGCTCATAGGGAATCGCAAAGATGATGCGGCCATCCTCACCCTGAAAGAAATAGCAGCGGTCGTGGTCATAGAGCTTGCGGGTGACGATATGGCTGCCGCGCACCAGACGCACGCCTTCGGTCGAATTGATGCGGGCGACGTTGCGGATGATATCCTCGACCCAGGGGCCGCCGGCATTAACCAGCGCGCGGGCGCGGTGGGTGGTGCGGCCCTCGGGGCCGTTGGTGACGATTTCCCAGTGGTCGCCGGTGCGGGTGGCGCTGATCACCGGGGTTTCGACCATGATCCGCGCGCCGCGTGCTTCGGCGTCGCGGGCGTTGAGCACGACGAGGCGGGAGTCTTCGACCCAGCAGTCGGAGTATTCATAGGCATGGGCAAATTTCGGGTTCAGAACTGCGCCTGCCGGATCGCGGGACAGGTCCAGCGTGCGGGTGGCGGGCAGGATCTTGCGACCGCCGAGAGTATCGTACAGGAACAGACCCAGCCGGATCAGCCAGGCCGGACGACGGCCCTTCATCCAGGGCATCACCAGACCCAACAGACGGCTGGTCGGCGTTGCCCCCTCGAACCGCATGTCGCGGTGATAGGGCAGCACGAACCGCATCGGCCAGGAAATGTGGGGCATGGCGGTGAGCAGGGTTTCGCGTTCCTCCAGTGCTTCGCGCACCAGACGGAATTCAAAATACTCCAGATAGCGCAAGCCACCGTGAAACAGCTTGGTGGAGGACGACGAGGTCGCCTGCGCCAGGTCGCCTTGTTCGGCAAGAATGACCGACAGGCCACGCCCTGACGCGTCACGTGCAATGCCGCATCCATTGATGCCGCCGCCGATGATGAACAGGTCGGCCATGTCGGGCCGCTGGGCATCTGTCACGGTTGAATCCCCCTTTTGGAAAGGTCAGCCTCCCCGGGCAGACCCTGCCTCACGACTCCGGCATCGGTCAACGACTTTTTTTCGTTTATGCGCGCTTTTATTTGAAACGAACATTATGGCGCGCTATGATCAAGAACTGACACTCGATCCCTAAGGAAATGCTGCAAACGCGCAAAAACGAATGCAAGTGCAGCATTGGGGCGACAGGTGGCAAAGCGCGCCAGCTTGTGGCAAAAGGCGGGATCAGAGGGGACGAACCGAGTGGCGTTGAATTTCCGGCAGACCGGCATATTGGAGATCGCGCGGCAGGAAGGCCGGGTGGTGGTCGAGGATCTGGCGCACCGGTTCGAGGTGACGCTGCAGACCATCCGCCGTGACCTGACCGAACTGTCCGAGGCCGGGCATCTGGACCGGGTGCATGGCGGCGCGGTGCCGCGCACCGGCGTGGCCAACATCGGCTATGAGGCGCGGCGCAAGATGAACGAAGCGGCCAAGACCGCCATCGCGCGGGCCTGTGCGGCGATGATCCCCGACAATTCGTCGATGATCCTGAACCTTGGCACCACGACCGAGGCGGTCGCGCGCGAGCTGGTGAACCATCGCAATATCACCGTGGTCACCAACAACATGAATGTCGCCAACTCTCTGGTGGCCAATCCGGGCTGTGAGATCATGGTGGCGGGCGGGGCGTTGCGGCGCAGCGATGGCGGGCTGGTGGGCGAGCTGACCACCCAGTTCATCGAACAGTTCAAGGTGGATTTCGCGATCATCGGCACCTCGGCGCTGGACCGCGACGGCGACCTTCTGGATTTCGATCTGGCCGAGGTGCGGGTGAGCCGTGCGATCATCCGGCAGGCGCGGCAGTCGTTTCTGGTGACCGATCACACCAAGCTGGGCCGGTCCGCCCCGGCGCGGATTGCCAGCCTGTCAGAACTGGATGCGGTGTTCACCGATCAGGCGCTGCCCGACAATCTGATGGCGGCTTGTGAGGGCTGGGGCACGCAGGTGGTGGTGGCGGAGTAGGTTTCACCCGGTTGCGCGGCGGTGCCCCCACCCCTCTCCCCTCCCCACGAGGGGGAGGGGAAGCGCTGGTTCTGAAAACTGTCCGCCTGTCATATCCGCATCTTGGCGTGACTATTCGGCGGGGTGCGGTATGGGCTTTGGCTGCCCGGCTTTTTCCAGCTCTGACGCCAGCAAGGCCCCTTCGGCCGCGCGCGACCGGGACAGGCCCGCCAGCAACAGATAGGCGACGGGGGTGATGTAGAGCGTGGCCAGCGTGGCCAGACCCAACCCGCCGACGATGATCAAGCCCAGAACCGAGCGCGCCTCGGCCCCCGCGCCTTGGGCCAGCAGCAGCGGCAGGCCGCCCAGAACGGTGGCCACCATTGTCATCATCACCGGGCGCAGGCGGGCAACAGAGGCCTGTTCGATCGCCTCACGCACGGATGCGCCCTTTTCCCGCAATTGATCGGCAAATTCGACGATCAAAATCCCGTTCTTGGCCATAATCCCGACCAGCAGCACCAGACCGATCTGGGAATAGACGTTCAGGCTACCCCCGGTCAGAAGCAGCGCAAACACCGCGCAGGCCAGACCCAGCGGCACGGTGGCCATGACGATGATCGCAGAGACAAAGCTTTCGAACTGCGCCGACAGCACCAGAAACACCACGATCAGCGCGATACCAAAGGTGATGGCAAGGCCGGATGAGGTTTCGCCCAAGGTCGCCGCTTCGGCCAGTGGCAGAATCCGCGTGTTGTCGGTGAGCAGATCGCTGGCCATCGCCTGCACCTGCGTCAGCGCATCGCCAAGCGCCAGATCCGGCGTCAGCCCCGCCGTGATCGGTATGGCGCGCATCTGCGACTCACGCTCCAGCTGCGGGGCGACGGCGCGTTCGGTCAGGGTGACAAAGGTCGAGATCGGCACCATCTGGCCGTCGCGGGTGGGCACAAAGATCCGCTCCAGATCGCCGGGGTCATTCACCGGGTCGGCGTTGGAGACAAGGCGGATGTCAAAGCTGTTGTCATCCAGAAACAAGGTGCCGACGGTGCGGCCATCCAGCACGGCCTGCAACGCCTCGCCCATGCCGGCGATCTGGATGCCCAGATCTTCGGCCCGAGCGCGGTCGATTTCGACGAACAGCTGCGGCTGGGTGGTGTCATAGCCAAGGCGGACCTGACCAAAGCGGGGGTCGGCCTCCATCTTTTCCACCAGCGCGCGGGCGGTGTCGGCCAGATCGTCGTAATTGTCCCCCACCAGCGCAAACGACAGGCCCTGCCCCGCGCCGCGGATACCCAGCGAATTGGGCTGCAGCGCAAAGGCGCGCACCCCAATGACGCCGCGCAGGTTGCCACTGATTTCGGCGGCAATCTCTTGCTGGCTGCGGGCGCGGTCGGCCCAGCCGGCCAGCGTGATCACGATGAAGCCACGGCTTTCCTGCCCGCCCATGCCGGCGATGGCAAAGACGCTGGTGACTTCGCCGCTGTCGCGCAGCGGATCGACCAGCGCCTCGATCTCGCGCATGCGGGCGTCGGTGTAGTCAAGCGAGACGCCTTGCGGGGCCTGAACCGACAAGAGGATCACGGCGCGGTCTTCGGGCGGGGTCAGTTCCTGCCGCAGGTTGGGAAAGATCGCTACGGCGAGGGCTGCAAACAGCACGGCGAATGTGACGGCGATCAGCGGTGCAGAAAGGCACAAGTGCAAGGTACGGTCATAGAGGCGGGACAGCCCGTCGCCCAGCCGGGTCATGAACCCGGTCTGCTCCTGATGCGGGCGCAGCAGTTTGGCGGCCAGCACGGGGCAGAGGCTGAGGGCTGTGACCGACGACAGCAGCACCGCGATGGCAAGGGTAAAGCCGAACTCGCGGAACAGGCCGCCGGTCTGGCCCGGCAAAAACGACAGCGGGATGAAGACGGCGGCCAGCGTGGTGGTGGTGGCCAGCACCGCAAAGAACACCTGCTGCGTGCCCAGCACGGCGGCGGCGCGCGCACCCATGCCTTCGGACCGGCGGCGCACGATGTTTTCCAGCACCACAATGGCATCATCCACGACCAGCCCGGTGGCCAGCACCAGTGCCAGCAGGGTGATGATGTTGACAGAGAACCCGACGATCCAGATCGCGGCCAGCGTGCCGATCAGCGCGACCGGCATCGCGATGATGGGGATCAGCGTGGCGCGGGGATCGCGCAGAAAGATGAAGATTACCGCTGTTACGATCAACACTGACAGGCCAAGCGCCAGCTGGACCTCGTGGATCGCACCTTCGATGAAATCAGCACTGTCCGAGGTGACGAACATCCGTACATCTGCGGGCAGCAGCGGTTGCAGGTCATCGACGACCTGCCTGACAGCCTCGGATATGGCCAGCGAGTTGCCGTTGGCCTGCCGGATGATACCGATACCGATGCCGGTTTCGCCATTGGTGCGCAGGATGGACGCGCCCGGATCGGGGCCCAGCGTGACCTGCGCCACGTCGCCCAGACGGATATTGCCCGCAACCGTCAGCGCCTCGATCTGCTCGGCGGTGCGGATGGCGGCGGTGGTGCGGACCAGCAGGCTCTGGTTTTCGGAACTGAGCGCCCCGGCAGGGGAATCGAACGCGGCATTGCCCAGCACGGCGCGCAAATCGGCGAGGGTCAGGCCGCGCGCGGCGAGTTGCATCAGATCGACATCGACACGGAACGACAGCTCCCGCGCACCAAAGATCTGCAGGTCGGCCACGCCGGGGGCAGCCAGCAGCCGCGATTCGGCCAGATCAGAGACCAGCGTGGTCAGCTCATCGGCGCTGCGGTTGGAAGAGGTGACAGCGACGCGCAGGATGGCATCGGCGTCGGCATCGGATTTGACCACGCGCGGGGCATCTGCCCCGTCGGGCAGGTTGTTGACCTGCCGCGCCACCGCGTCGCGCAGATCGGTGGCGGCGACATCCAGATCAACGCTGTCGTTGAATTCCACCGTCACCCGGCTGGAGCCAAAACGGGAAGACGACGAGATGGATTTGACCCCTGCGACCCGGCCCGCCGCGCCTTCGATCACCGCCGTCACCTCGCGGTCGATGGTTTCGGGAGCGGCCCCGGAATAGTTGGTGCTGACCGAAACCACGGGCCGGTCCACCGCTGGCAATTCGCGCACATCCGCGCCCATCAGCCCGGCAAATCCGGCGATGACGATCAGCGCATTGAGCACAAAGGCGAGGATCGGGCGGCGGACAAACAGCGCGGTGCTCTGGCCCATGGCGGCAGCGGGGGTGGGACGGTTTTCCATCGGTCAGCTCCTCGGGGCCGCGATCGACACTTCGACTCCCGGGCGCAGGGCCTGCACGCCTTCGGTCACCACCAGATCACCGGGTTGCAGATCGGCTTCGATCAGGACGGCATCGGCGTTGCGTTGCAGGATGCGGATCGGCAGGCGCGTGGCCTTGGCCGCGCGGACCACCCAGACAAAGGCACCGCCATCCCCCCATTGAATCGCCAGCGGACTGACGGCGGGCACTTCGGCCCCGGTAAATTCCATCGAGATGCGGAAGGCCATTCCGGCGCGCAAGCGGTCATCGGTGTTGGCGATGCTGGCCTGAACCCGCAGGGTGCGGCTGGCCTCATCCACCCGGTTGTCAACGGCGATCACCTGTCCGGGGATCGCGGCACCGGGGGTGGAGATGGGTGTGGCAGAGACGGTGGCACCGGGCGCGACCTGCGCCGCGACCCGCTCGGGCACGCGAAAATCGACGATCAGGTTCGAGCGGTCTTCGATCCGGGTGATGGTGGTGGTGGAGGTGACCAGATCGCCGATCTGCGGTTCAATCAGCCCGACATAGCCAGAGACCGGCGCGGTCAGGATATGGTCTTCAAGATCCTGTTCTGCCGATTGCAGCCCCAGTTCGGCGGTGCGCAGTGCCAGTTCGGCATCCTGCCGTTGCAGGCTGGTGGTGGTGCCCGACTGCGCCAGCTGTGCCAGCCGGTCGATGGTGCGCTGCGCATCGGCCAGCACCAGACGCGCGCGTTCGACCAAGAGCTGCGCGGTGCGGGCATCGAGTTCGGCCAACACCGCCCCGGCCTCGACCCGGTTGCCGGGGGCCGCGCGCAGCGCGGTGATCCGGCCTGTGACGCCAAAGGACAGATCCACCGACTGCGCGCCGCGCGCCGACCCGATGGCGTCGATCACATTGCTGAGCACCCGGCGTTCCGGTTCGGTGGCGATCACCTGCACGCCAGCGCCGCGCTGCCCGCCGCCGGGTGGGGCATTTGCAGCGGCCTCTGCCGCGTCGGCGGGCACAACGCCCAGCGCGGTCAGCGGGGCGAGCAGACCGGCACTGTCCAGCCATGGCCGGGTTCCAGGCACAAACCGCGCGGCGAGCGGTGTGGCTATTGCGACAATCACGACGATTGCCACAAGTTGCGGCACGAGTTTCATACGGGGTCCGGTCCCTTTTTTTGGTGACGGCTTGGCCATGACATATGATTTTGTCTGTCGATGATAGGCCCCCTGTGCCAAAGGGGAAGCGTGCTGACTGGAAATTGACCACGCGGGGTGGGGGTAGACCTGCGCTGATGCCCGATGTGGCGGCGTTTGCGCCATTGGCACGCGGGTCTGCCTGTGATGGGCCTGCTGGACATCGGGGCACGGGCGCGCAAGGCTGGCCTGAGGGGGCTGGCCTGAGGGGGCTGGCCAGAAAGGGCACAGAATGACCGTGAAACCGCCGCGCCGGGGGCTGTGGCATATGGTGGATGCCACCGGCTATTCGCTGGCAGGGCTGCGGCGGCTGCTGGCCGAAACCTCGGCCCGGCAAGAGATTGCGGGCGGGGGTCTGGGGGCCCTGGTGCTGGTCTGGGCGCAGGCGGGGGCGTGGCAGTGGCTGGGATTTGTGGTGTTGTTTGCCGCGCTGCTGGCGGTCGAGGCGCTGAACACTGCGATCGAGGTGCTGGTCAACCACATCTCGCCCGGCTGGTCTGAGGCGGCGAAACAGGCCAAGGATCTGGGATCGCTGGCGGTGGCGCTGATGATTTTTGCCAATCTGGCCTATGTCGGGATGATTGTGCTGCGGGAGATGACGAACGGATAGCGCGGTATGTCCGGCTTTTGGGCCGTGCCAAAGGCTCTGGTGGCGCGACAGCCGATCCGCTATCTGCCGCTGCGTTGAACGGGTGACTGCCGCAGGAGCGATGCGATGACCGGACCTATCCGCCTTGGCCTGATTGGCGACAACATCGCCGCCTCGCAAGCGCCACGGCTGCACCGGCTGGCGGGCGCGCAGAATGGGCAGCGGGTGGTTTATGACCGTCTGGTGCCGCCCGCGCTTGGGCTGAGCTTTGACGATCTGTTCGCGCAGGTTGCGGCAAGCGGCTATCGCGGGGTCAACGTGACCTATCCGTACAAGGAACAGGCGGCGGGCCGGGTGGTGGTTGCGGATCCGCTGGTGCGGGCGATGGGGGCGGTGAACACGGTGGTGTTCGCGCCGGACGGGCCGCAGGGGTTCAACACCGACCATACCGGCTTTATCGCGGCCTACCGTCAGGCGCGCGGGGCGGCGGCCCCCGGAACGGTGCTGCTGATCGGCGCGGGCGGGGTGGGCAAGGCGGTGGCCTTTGGCCTGATCGCGCTGGGGGTGCGTGAGCTGCGCATCGCTGACCACGACCTGCCCAAAGCGCAGGCGCTGGCCGCCGCGTTAAAGGCAGCGCGGCCCGGTCTGATCACCCGGACCGGCAGGGCAGCGACAGACCTGGCCGCCGGGGTGGCGGGCGTGATCAACTGCACGCCGGTCGGCATGGTGGGCTATGACGGCACCCCCCTGCCCCGCGCCGATCTGGCGGCGGCGGACTGGGTGTTTGACGCGGTCTATACCCCGGTGGAGACGCAGTTCCTGCAAGACGCGGCATCAATCGGGCTGCAGGTGATTTCCGGCTATGAACTGTTCATCGGGCAAGGGGTGGACGCCTGGCGCATCTTTACCGGGTTGCCGCTGGACGTGACCGAGCTGCGCCGGGCGCTGGCCGAAGGGCAGGACGCGCCCTGACGCTCAGCCGCCGCTGCTCAACCGTTATGGAACTGGGCCTCATATAGCCGTTTGAAGGCCCCGTTCTGCGCCAACAGCTCCTGCATCGAGCCTTGCTCGACCACCTGTCCGGCCTCGATATACAAGATCCGGTCGGCATTCATGATCGTTGCCAGCCGGTGCGCAATGACGATCGTGGTGACGCCGGTATTGATGGCTTGCAGCGCGTCGCGGACATAGGCCTCGGACTGGCTGTCCAGCGCGCTGGTCGCCTCGTCCAGCAACAGGATCGGTGCACCGCGCAGAACCGCCCGTGTGATCGACAGACGCTGGCGCTGGCCGCCCGACAGGAACGAGCCGTTTTCGCCGATCTGGGTCTGATAGCCCTGTGGCAGGCTTTCGATAAAGTCATGCGCATAGGCGATGCGCGCGGCCTCATACACCTCTTCATCGGTGGCGTCGGGGCGGGCAATGCGCAGGTTATTCATCACCGTGTTTGAAAACAGAAAGGTATCCTGCCCGACAAAGGCGATTTTCTTGCGCAATGAGGCAAAGGTGACCTTGCTGATGTCATTGTCATCAATCCACACCACGCCATCCTGCGGATCATACAGCCGCAGGATCAGGTTGAGGATCGACGATTTCCCCCCGCCCGAGGGGCCGACCAGCGCCGTGGTCTTTCCGGCCTCGAAGGTGACGGAGAGATTTCTGATCACCTGGTTTTCGGCGTTGTAGCCGAACGACACATTGTCCAGCACCACCTGACCCGGCCCGACGGTCAGCTCTTTGGCGTCGGGGGCTTCGTTCAGGTTCGAGGGCAGGTCCAGAAGCTCGTACATCATGCGGACACCGACCATGCCCGCCTCGATGCTGACCCGCATCCGCGACAGGCGCTTGGCCGGCTCATAGGCCATCAGAAACGCGGTCACAAACGACATCAGTTGCCCCGGCGTACCCGCAGCCTGCCCGCCGATACTGGTACTGCTGAGGATGACGATGGCGGCAATGGCCATACCCGTCAGCGTGTCCATCAGCGGCGCTGTGGCCGATTCCAGCCGCACCATCTTGTTCGAGCGTTTTTCCACCTGACGCACGGCAGATTGCATCCGGTCCTGCATCACGGTTTCCAGCGCAAACGCCTTGATCACGCGGGCGCCGGTCGAGGTCTCCTGCACGACCTTGATGATCTCGGCCAGACCGGCCATTTCCTGCGCCATCACGGCGCGCACCTTGTTCAGGATCATGCGCACCCCCAGCACCGCTGCCGGGCCGACGATCAGGCTGATCAGCGACAGATAGGGTTGCTGGTAAAACATCACCGACACCAGCCCGATCAGGGTCAGCAGATCGCGGACAAAGCCGGTCACCACCACATCAATCACGTTGCGCGCCATTTGCGCGCTTTGAGTCACCCGCATCAGCAGATCAGAGGATTCGGTGGTGTTGAAAAACGCGATGCCATGGCCCAGCAGGCGCTTGAACAGGGATGTCTGCTTTTGCGCGACGATCCGGTTGCCAGCCCGCGCCATCAGCACGGTCTGCGCAAAGCTGGCGACGCCCTTGGCAAAGAAGATCAGAAAGACGCTGCCCGCCACCCAGTAGATCCGCTGGGTATTGGCGGGATCGGTCATGGCATCGACAATTTCGCCCATCACCCAGGCCGACAAGGCAGTGGTGCCTGCGACCAGAACCATCGCCACGATGGCGGCGGCATATTTCCCCTTATGCTCGGGCAGGCTTTCGCGCAGCAGACGCCACAGCAGACTGTCACCGGCAACGCGGTCCAGAACGGGAAGTCGTATGGTCTTTGTCGTCATGTCGTCCAGCCTTGATGGGTTTGGAACTGAAGACTCCAGTCACCAGAACCGATGCGCGCGCGCCCGCAGGAATGACAGAGTGACGAGTCCCGCACATGGTGCGCCGCTACATACCCCATACGCGCCTTGGCACCTAACTATGCGCTGACCCTGCCAAGAGCAAGATGGCCGGGGATCGCGCCGCAGCGTCCCGCCTGCGGGGCGGATCAGGGCTGCGTCGCAGCCAGCTTTGCCAGGATCTGCAGATAAACCGCCTGTGCCAGCGATTCTGTCAGGCGGTCAATCGCGTCATCGCGGCTGGGTTCATTGGCCATGATGCCCGAAAAGGTGGTGGAGGTGGAATATCCGGCGGTCGAGGTGACGCGCCCGGTCAGGGTCACCTGCTGGCTGGCGGTATCGACGATGGAATAGACCGCGGCGCCCCTGATCTCGACACGGCGGTCGACCAGCGAGGCTTCGGTCAGGGTCAGGTTGTAGGTGAGAAGCGCCCCGGAGTCGCCGCCTTGCGGGATTTTCCGTTGCAGTTTGTGCAGGAACGAGAACTCGATTGCATTCTTGGGGTCGTCCAGCCGGATGCCCCGGACTCCCTCACCGATGCTGTTTCCGCTCTGATACACCGGGCTGAATCCGCAGGAAGCCAGCGCAATCGCGAGGAGAAAGACGATCAGGGACAAAGGTGGTCGCATGTGGGTCTTGCCTGCAGGTTAGACAGAACGGGGCTGTGAGACGCGGCAACAGGGGCGGACAGCAGCGCCCGCCTGCGGTGAGCTGATCGTTGCCAATTGCTTAGCGCGCTCCGCCCCCGCTGTCGACCGGCTTTGCGGACGGGTCATAGCAACAGGCGGCGAACCGGAGGATTGCCCGATTGGTGGGCAGATTGCATAAGAAAAGTGGTGGCGAGGGGGGGACTCGAACCCCCGACCCCGTGATTATGAGTCACGTGCTCTAACCAGCTGAGCTACCTAGCCATTGGCGGGCGTGGTATTGTGCCCGCCTGCGCACGTCAAGGGCTATTCGTCATTCTGCTGCATCACTGGCGCGCGCCACGCGGGGGCGGCCCGAGGCGGTGACGCTGAGGATGGCTTCGATAAACATGCTGCGGCCCTCGACGTCGGCCTCGCGGATGTCACGCGTGGTGGTCAGGTGCAGATCAACGGCCCCGGCGCGCAGCGCGCGGGCGGTGGCATCGGCGGTCAGCGCCGCCTGCATCGCGGCCAGCGCAGAGTCGCGGTCGCTGAAGGTTTCGATCCCGCCCGGCAGGTGGGCAGCAAAGCGGCCCTCGGACGGGCTGGTGACGGTGCCGGTGGCGCGCTGGCTGACCTGCCCCACCACCGCGCCGATGGCATTGGCCACCCCGGCATGGTCTGGCAGGATCATCTGACAGCCCAGACGCTGCCCCACCGCGCCGTAATAGGCGGGGGCGGATGCACCCAGGCCGATCACCGGGACCGCCAGCCGGGCGGTGATCTGCATCACGCCCTGATGGCCGCGCAAGCCCGCGCGGGTCAGGCTGTGGCGGGCGAGGGTTTCGGGCGATTCAGCGGCAAAGGCGGGGTCTTCGGCAAAGGCGGCCTCCAGCAGGCAGTCGGCGGTCTGGGTGGTCAGCTGGTCGATGATGGCCTCTGCGAGTTTCAGCGGATCGGTCGCAAACCGCTCGCCCGCGCCGGTGCGGCGACGGCCCAGCAGGCGCAGCGCCTTTTCCGATGCCAGCGCGTCCCATGCGTCCAGCCGCCCAAGCGCATGGCTGGCATCAGAGGGCGTGACGCCTGCGATCATCACCAGCCCGCGCGCCACCAGCCGGTCGAGTGCTGCCACCTCCAGCCGCGTGGTCAGGGCCTGCGCCAGCGGCATCGGTTGTGCAATGCGGGTCATAAGCGTGGATTCGCGCGGGCTGAGCCCGCCTTGGACCCCCTGCATCGGGATCGCAAAGCGCCCGTCATGCTCGCCCGCCACATCGCTGGACAGCGCGCGGTCGAGTGCTGCATGCACCATCGGCCCATGATCCTGCGCCAGCAGCGAGACCGGGATCAACCGCCGCGGTCCGAGGCGGAGGCCGCCGGTCAGCCCTTCGGTGATCAGATGCACCTCGCTGTCGCCGCCAAGTCCGGTGGTGCGCATCGCCACCGCCTCGACCATGGTGCGGAACCCGCCGACCCGCGCGCCCTGCGGGTCAATCTCGGGCAGGCCGTCGCGCAAAAGTGCCACATCGGTGGTGGTGCCGCCGATGTCAGAGACCAGTGCATCCGTGGCCCCGGTCAGCCAGCGCGCGCCGACGATGCTGGCGGCGGGGCCGGAGAGGATGGTTTCAATCGGGCGCTCGCGGACCATGGCGGCAGAGATCAGCGCACCATCGCCCCGCACCACCATAAGGGGCGCGTCGATGCCGATGGTCGCAAGGTGGCGTTCACAGGCCGCCACCAGACGGTCGATCATGCCGATCAGCCGGGCGTTGAGCACGGCGGTCAGCGCACGTTTGGGGCCGTTGAGGTTGGCGGAAAGCTCGTGACTGCACGTGACCGGCCGCCCGGTGATACGCCGGATCAGATCGCGCGCGGCGATTTCATGTGCGGGGTTGCGGGTGGCAAAGCGGGCGGCGACGGCATAGCCCATCACCTGATCCCCACTGTCGCGCAGGGCCTGTTCCAGGGTGGCCGTGTCCAGCGGGGCGAGTTCCTGCCCGGCATGACCATGGCCGCCGGACAGCCGCAGGATCGGGTCGCCACGCAGCGCATCGTCCAGCCCGGCGCGGGCCTCGTCGCCGGCATCAAAGCCGATGAAGACCAGCGCCACGCGCCCGCCCTGCCCTTCGACCAGCGCATTGGTGGCGAGGGTGGTGGAGAGCGAGACCAGAGCGATCTCGCTGGCGGCAACGCCTGCCAGTGCCAGAGCGGCATCAACCGCGCCGCCGATGCCAATCGCCAGATCGTTGCGGGTGGTCAGGGCCTTGGCCTTGCCGATCACACGGGTTGCGGCCTGATCGACGATCACCGCATCGGTGTAGGTGCCGCCCGTATCCACGCCCAGAAAGTAACCCATCGCCTGCGGTCCCCATTGCTTTGCCTGTCAGCTAGGCCATGTGCGCCCAAAGATCAGCCCCCGATGCGACATTTGCGGTCGCGGATCGGCCAGAGGGCACGCTTATCGGTCGGTCTCCGCCCCTTTGTACGCAAGCGCCCCGCCTTGGGTTTGCCCTTTGCCGCGCCGGGCACTAGGCTGACGGAAAACGGGGCACAGGATATGCGGGCAGGTCTGATCTTTGTGATGCTGGGGATGGCGCAACCGGGGGCGGCGCAATCGCTGAACACGTCGGAATCAGACAGCCCGGTGGAGAGGGTCGAGATGACAGCGGTGGGAACCGAACAGGGCTTTGCGGACTGGCTGACCGGGTTCCGCCCGCGCGCACTGGAAGCGGGGATCGCGCCCGGAGTGCTGGAAAGCGCGTTGGCTGTGGCCCGGTATAACCCGAAGATCATCGAGCGTGACCGCAACCAGAATGAATTCAGCAAGACGATCTGGGACTATCTGGATACGGCCGTGTCCGACGACCGGGTGGCGCATGGCAAACGGGCGCTGGCGCAGCATGGCGCGATTCTGGCGCAGATCGAGGCGGAGTATGGCGTTGACCGCCATGTGATCGCGGCAATCTGGGGGCTGGAATCGGCCTATGGCAGCTTTCGCGGTGACATTCCCACCATCGAGGCGCTAGCCACGCTGGCCGATGATGCGCGACGGGCGGCGTTTTTTGAGGCCGAGCTGATCGCTGCGCTGAAGATCATCGGCAATGGCGATGTGTCGGCGCAGGCGATGCGCGGCAGCTGGGCCGGGGCGATGGGGCACACCCAGTTCATGCCGACCAGCTGGTGGGCGCATGCGGTTGACCATGACGGCGACGGGCGGCGCGATGTCTGGTCGGATGATCCCACCGACGCGCTCGCCTCTGCCGCCGCCTATCTGCGGCACTGGGGCTGGACCAGCGGTGCGCTATGGGGGCTGGAGGTGCGGTTGCCCGAGGGGTTCGACTATGACCAGACCACCGAGCGGGTGAAAAAGCCGGTCGCCGACTGGGCGGCGATGGGGGTTGTGCCGGTGACGGGCGGCGCCGCGCTGCCCGATCATGGGTTGGCCTCGGTGCTGTTGCCCGGTGGGGCGCGGGGGGCCGCGTTTCTGATCTTTTCCAATTTTCAGGTGATCGAGCGCTACAACACCGCCGATGCCTATGTCATCGCCGTGGGCCATCTGGCCGACCGGCTGCGCGGCGGGCCTGCGATACAGGCGACATGGCCGCGTGAACTGCGGGCGCTGTCACTGGCGGAGCGGAAGGAGCTGCAGGAGCGGCTGGGCGCGGCGGGGTTTGACCCAAAGGGCGTGGATGGCCGGATCGGGCCGAACACCATTGCGGCGGTCAAGGCGTTTCAGCGGGTGAACGGGCGGGTGCCGGATGGCTATGCCAGTGTGGAAGTTCTGCAAGCGCTGCGCTGACGCCTGGCCGGGGAAGCCTCCGGCGGGAGTATTTGAAAAGCAGCAATTCACGGGCGCGATGACCAGACGGGTTGCCGGTCGCCGGGCTGCGCGGTGGCGTTGAACACCGCGCGGGCGATGGCGCGGGCGAGGCAGGTGGCGGCGGCATGGCCGAGCTGGAAGCTGTCGGTGAGCGGATCGGTCAGGGTGCGCGCGCCTGTGGCGGCGGCAAACACCAGATCGCCGTCAAGCGGCGTGTGGGACGGCACAATCGCGCGGGCCATACCGTCATGCGCAGCAATGGCCATACGCTGCGCCTGCGCCTGAGTGAGCGCCGCATCGGTGGCGACAATGGCGATGGTGGTGGATTCCCCCATGCGCTTGTGCGGCAGGGGCGCGTTTTGGGATGGGTGGCGCGGGGCGGGGCCAAGGCCGCCGAACTCGTCGCCCTCTTCCCACGGCGCGGCCCAGAAGTGGCGGCTGTCGCCGACTGTGGTGGCACCAAGCGCATTGACCGCGACCAATGCGCCGACGGTCAGGCCCGAGGGGAGCACAGCGGAGGCGGAGCCGATACCGCCCTTCCAGTTTTGCGTGGCCGCGCCATAGCCCGCGCCTGCGGTGCCGAGGGCAAAGTCAGTGGCGGCTGCGTGCAGGGCTGTCGCGCCCAGCGCGGCGTAGGGGTTGCGGGCCCATGTCTTGTCGCCGCCGTTCAGCAGGTCGAACAGGATCGCCCCCGGCACGATCGGCACCCGCTGATCGCCCACCGCAAAGCCGCGCCCCATTACGCGCAGCGCATCGGCCACGCCGGAGCAGGCATCGAGGCCAAAGGCCGAGCCGCCGGACAGTACCAGCGCATCCACCTCCTGCACCAGCCGGTCGGGGGACAAGAGGTCAGTCTCGCGGGTGCCGGGTGCGCCACCCATCACATGCACGGCAGCGGTGAAAGGGCGGTCGGCTGTCAGTACGGTGACGCCGGAGCGCAAAGCGGTGTCATGGGCCTGCCCGACCAGCAGGCCGGGGACATCGGTGATCAGGTTCTTTGGTCCGGGTCGCATAGGGTAAGGGGGCGACAAAGTGCTGCAAATGGCAAGATAAATCTGCCCGACCGCGCGCGGGGCTTCATCCCGGCGCGGGGCTGTGCAACGGTGCGGCACAGCGTGGAGGGAATGACGATGCAGAAAGTGGCGGTTGTGACGGCGGGCGGGTCGGGCATGGGGGCAGCGGCGGCGCGCAAGTTGGCGGCCGAGGGTTATGCCGTGTGCATCCTGTCGTCCTCAGGCAAGGGTGAGGCTTTGGCGGCAGAGCTGGGCGGCGTAGGGGTGACCGGGTCGAACCAATCGCAGGCCGATGTTGACCGGCTGATTGCCGCCACGATGGACCGATTTGGCCGGATCGACGTGCTGGTGAACAGCGCGGGCCACGGGCCGCGCGCGCCCTTGGTCGAGATCACCGACGAGGCGTGGCATCAGGGGTTCGAGATCTATTTCCTGTCCGCCGTGCGCCCGATCCGCGCGGTGACGCCGATCATGGAGGCGCAAGGCAAGGGCGCGATCATCAATATCACGACCTTTGCCACCTTTGAGCCGGACCCCGCCTTTCCCACCAGTGGGGTGGCGCGGGCCGGGCTGGCGGCTTTTACCAAGCTTTACGCCGATCAATATGCGGCCAAGGGCATCCGCATCAACAATGTGCTGCCGGGATTCATCGACAGTCTGCCGGAGAAAGAAGCGTTCCGCGCCCGCATTCCGATGGGCCGCTATGGCCGGACCGAAGAGATCGCGGCGACGGTGGCGTTTCTGGCGTCGGATGGGGCGGGGTATATCACCGGGCAGAATCTGCGGGTGGATGGCGGGATCACCCGGTCGGTGTAGCTGATGGGTAATGTGATACGTGACTGGCTCAATCTGGCCGGGCGGGTGTTGCTTGCGATCCTGTTCGCGGGCGGCGCGGTGCAGAAACTGGCCGACCCCGCGCCGGTGCAGGCGATGCTGGCCGGGGTGGGACTGGCGGAAGGGTTGGTCTGGCCGGTGGCCGCGTTGAACCTGATCGCGGCGCTGGGGCTGCTGACCGGGCCACGGGTGGCGGCATGGGCTTTGGCATTGGCGGGCTATTGCGTGATGACCAGCTTTTTCCATTGGCAGCTGCGGGCAGACCCCTGGCAGGTGACGATCATGGTCAAGAACTGGTCGGTTGCCGGGGGCCTGCTGATCCTTGCCGCTGCGGGGCCGGGGCGGTTTGTGCTCTGGCGCTGAGCGCGCTGGCGCACAGGTGCCCCGCATTTCACAAGTATTGCCGATGCCCGGCAGAGGTCATACCTTTTTGCTCGACGCATGGCCTCATCAGATGGGAACCGACATGACTGATACCGCTTACGTGCCGCCAAAGGTCTGGACCTGGGACAAGGAAAACGGCGGGCAGTTTGCCAGCACCAACCGCCCCATTGCCGGGCCGACGCATGACAAGGATCTGCCGCGCGGGGAGCATCCGTTTCAGCTGTATTCGCTGGCCACGCCGAACGGGGTGAAGGTCACGGTGATGTTCGAGGAGTTGCTGGAGGCAGGGCATGCCGCCGAATACGACGCCTGGATCATCAAGATCGGCAATGGCGATCAGTTCGGCTCGGGATTTACAGGGGTGAACCCGAACTCCAAGATCCCGGCCCTGATGGATTATTCCGGCGACACGCCGCTGCGGGTGTTTGAATCCGGGTCGATCCTGCTGCATCTGGCGGAAAAATTCGGGGCGTTCCTGCCGGCTTCCGGGCCGGTGCGGACCGAGGTGATGAACTGGCTGATGTGGCAGATGGGGTCGGCCCCGTTTGTCGGCGGTGGCTTTGGCCATTTCTACGCCTATGCGCCGGAGAAGTTCGAGTATCCGATCAACCGCTATGCGATGGAAACCAAGCGTCAGCTGGATGTTCTGGACCGGCAGCTGGCAGAGCATGCCTTTGTCGCGGGGGATGACTACAGCATCGCCGATATGGCGATCTGGCCATGGTATGGCGGGATGGTGCTGGGGCGCGCCTACAATGCGGCCGAGTTTCTGGATGTGACATCTTACACGCATGTCCTGGCCTGGGCCGAAAAGATTGACGCCCGCCCGGCGGTGGTGCGGGGCCGCAAGGTCAACCGCGACTGGGGCGAGCCGCATGAGCAACTGCCAGAGCGCCATTCGGCGGCGGATTTCGACGCGTTGTGAGCCGGATGGTGGGTGCAAAGCACCCACCCTACCCCTTGCGGTCAAGGCTGCGGCACGGCATGGTGACGCCGGGCCGTGGCGATGGCGTCGCCACAGGGGTTCCCCGCCGCCCGCGGTTTGCACCGCTTTCGTCCTGTACGCCGGGATCTTTCGGGGTTCCGGGCGCCATGTCCGGCCCCATGATCGAGGTCTGATATGGAACTGATCCGCCCTGAACAGTACCGTCTGCACAACGGCGACGCCAAAGATGCGCTGCCCTTTGCGGCAGAGGAATACGAAGACCGGCTGGCCGGTCTGCGCGACATCATGGAGCTGCACAGCCTTGACGCTGTGGTGCTGACCTCCATGCACAACGTCGCCTATTACTCCGGCTTTCTGTATTGCAGTTTTGGCCGACCCTATGCCTGTGTGGTGACCAAGACCGATTGCATCACGGTCAGCGCCGGGATTGATGCGGGCCAGCCGTGGCGGCGGTCGGTGGGCGACAACATCACCTATACCGACTGGACGCGGGATAACTTCTGGCGCGTCGTGGCCAGCATAACCGGCACCGGCAAGGCCATCGGCTGCGAGGCGGATCACCTGACGATGGAGCGGGCGGAAAAGCTGAACACCTTCCTGAAACCCAAGCGCGGGATGGATATCGCGCCCGCCACGATGCAGCAGCGGATGATGAAATCCCCGGCCGAGATTGCGCTGATCAAGCACGGGTCGAACGTGGCCGATGTCGGCGGCTATGCCATCCGCGAGGCGATTGCGGTGGGGGCGACCGAGCTGGAGATCAGCATCGCCGGGCGCGGTGCGATGGAACGCGAGATTGCAAAGCGCTTTCCCGATGCCGAATACCGCGACACTTGGGTCTGGTTCCAGTCAGGGCTGAACACCGATGGCGCGCACAACCCGGTGACCAGCCGCAAGCTGCGGCATGGCGATATCCTGTCGTTGAACTGCTTTCCGATGATCAGCGGCTATTACACCGCATTGGAACGTACTCTGTTTGTGGGTGAAGTGGATGATGCCAGCCTGACCGTGTGGCAGCACAATATTGCGGCGCATGAATACGGCATGACCCTGCTGCGCCCCGGTGCCTCCTGCGCCGAAATCACGGGCAAGATCAACGCGTTTCTGGCAGAACGCGACATGCTGCAATACCGCACCTTTGGCTATGGCCACAGTTTCGGCCTGCTGTCGCATTACTACGGGCGCGAGGCGGCGCTGGAACTGCGCGAGGATATCGACACCGTGCTGGAACCCGGCATGGTGATCAGCATGGAGCCAATGCTGACCATTCCGCATGGGGCACCCGGTGCGGGCGGGTATCGTGAGCATGATATTTTTGTCGTCACCGAAGATGCGCCCGAAAATATCACGCATTACCCTTATGGGCCGGAGTTCAACGTGGTCGGATAAACGGAAAAGGCCGGGGAGATTTCCCCGGCCTTTGCTTTGTCTGATGGTCTTGCCTCAGGCCGCGCTCAGGCGCGTTTGACCAAACGGATCAGGAACAGCAGAATGACTGCGCCCAACGTGGCCGCAACGATCGAGCCGAGGATGCCGCCGCCAAGGCCAAGGCCGATGCGGGGAAACAGAAAACCGGCAAACAGCGCGCCGACGATGCCGACAACGATATTGCCCAGAAGGCCGAAGCCATATCCTTTGACAATCTGACCAGCGAGCCAGCCTGCGATTGCACCGACGAGCAGAATGATAAGAAGTGCTTCAATAGCCATCATAGTCCCTTTCTGATGCCCCGCTTGCGGGGGCTATGGTCACAAACTCTTGTTCACGCCAAAAGGTTCCCGGCAAAATCCTGCCGATGCAAGAATTCGCACAGCTGCCATCTCAATGTCATCCTGCCGTGACCAAACCGGCCCAAGCCTCGCTCGGAATTCCCACGCGAACGAGGACCGATCCGATGCCGATCAAAACTCTTGGCCTTACCTCTGCTCTGGCTATCTTTGCCGCCTTTCCGGCGCTGGCCGAGACGAATTTCAACCGCATTGCCAGCTTTGCCACGCCGCTGAACATGGCGGAGGGCGAGGATCTTGCCCGCGAAACGAGCGCCGAGATCATCTCTGCCTCTGAAGATGGCATGACGCTGGTGTACACCGACAGCCCGCTGGGTGTGGTCGGTCTGGTTGACATCACCGACCCTCGCGCCCCGAAAGCCATGGGCAACATCGACGTGGGCGGCGAGCCCACCACCGCCGTTTTCATCGGCGACAAGATTTTCAGCGGTGTGAACACCAGCGAGAGCTATACCAATCCATCGGGCAAGCTGGTGACGATTGATCCCGCCACCCGGTCGATCACCGCCGAATGCGACATAGGCGGCCAGCCAGATTCGGTGGCCAAGGCCCCGGACGGGTCGTTCCTGGCGATTGCCATCGAGAATGAGCGTGACGAAGATCTGGGAGACGGCGGCTTGCCGCAGATGCCTGCGGGCTATGTGGTGAAACTGCCGGTGGTGGACGGCGTCGCCGATTGTGACGCACAGCTGCGCATCGAGATGACCGGCATGGCCGAAATCGGTGCCGAAGACCCCGAGCCGGAATATGTTGATGTGAACGCAGCGGGCGAGATTGTCGTCACGCTGCAGGAAAACAACCATCTGGTGGTGATCGGGGCCGATGGCACCGTGACCAACCACTTCAACGCGGGTGAGGTCGAGGTTTCCGGCATCGACACCAAGCGCGATGGCCGGCTGGATTTCACCGCCACCAAGGGCGCTGTCCCGCGTGAACCCGATGCGATTGCCTGGATCGACGGCGACCATTTTGCCACCGCAAACGAGGGCGACTGGAAGGGCGGCACGCGCACCTGGTCGATCTTTCACAAGGATGGCACGCTGGTCTGGGACTCGGGCAACACGCTGGAGCGCGCGATTGCCGAAATCGGCCATTACCCCGAACACCGCAGCCATACCAAGGGCGTGGAGCTGGAATCGGTCAAGTTTGACACATTCGGCGGCGTGCCGATGGCCTTTGTCGCCTCGGAGCGTGGGTCGATCATCGCGGTCTATGACCTGACCGATCCGACCAGCCCGGTGCTGAAACAGCTGCTGCCCTCGGGCGTGTCGCCCGAAGGCATCGCGACCATTCCGGCGCGCAACCTGCTGATCACCGCCAATGAGGTGGACCTGCGCGAAGACGGCCTCGCCCCCGCCCATGTCATGCTTTACGAGCTGACCGAGGCCCCTGCCGCCTATCCGATGCTGACTAGCGCAGGTTCTGATCCGCTGATCGGCTGGGGCGCGCTGTCCGGTCTGACCGCAGGCACCGAACCCGGTCAGCTTTATGCCGTGTCGGACAGCGTGTATGGCGCGATGCCGCGCATCTACACCATTGATGCCACGCAAACGCCGGCACGGATCACCGCAGCCCTCGACATCACCCGTGGTGGTGACGCGGCGCAGAAGCTGGACCTCGAAGGCATCGCGCCGGATGGCAAGGGCGGGTTCTGGCTGGCCTCGGAAGGGCGCAGCGACCGGCTGATCCCGCATGCGATCTATAATGTGAACGACAAGGGCGAGATCAAACAGGAAATCGCCCTGCCTGCCGAGCTGCTGGCGCATGAAATCCGCTTTGGGTTCGAAGGCATCACGGTGGCCGGTGACTGGCTGTGGATGGCCGTGCAGCGCGAATGGAAAGACGACCCGAAGGGCATGGTCAAACTGCTGGCCTATAACACCGCCGAAAAAGCTTGGGGCGCGGTGCACTATCCGCTCGACACCCCGGCCGAAGGCGCGTGGATGGGTCTGTCGGAAATCACCCTGCACGGCGACTGGGTCTACATTGTCGAACGTGACAACCAGATCGCGGGCAAGGCGCAGACCAAAAAGCTGTACCGCGTTCCCGCAGCCGAAATGCAGCCCGCCGAACTGGGCGGCACCCTGCCGGTGGTGACCAAGGAACTGGTCCGCGACTTCCTGCCCGACCTGGCGGTGCTGAACGGCTATACCATGGACAAGGTCGAAGGTTTTGCCATCGACGCTGCCGGGACCGGCTGGGTGGTGACCGACAATGACGGCGTGGACGACTCGTCGGGCGAGACGCTGTTCTGGTCGATCGGCGCTGTGAACTGACCGAAAAGGCAGCTGCCCCGGCGTTGCCTTGGACGTGACGATCACAATTGCGCAACGAAACACCGATCCGGACAGGAAAACCTGTCCGGGTCTTTCCGTTTTGCAAATTGGCATGTTAGGTAACAAACGACTCGCATTATCAAGGCTTCCAATGTCTTTTGATCCTCTCAGCCGCCGCAGCTTTCTTGCCATGTCCGGCTTTGCCGCCCTTTCCGCCTGTGCGCCCGCTGCACCCGGATCGGTTCAGCCCGCCCCCTCGGCCGGTTTTTTGCCCGGCTATGGCCCGATCTTTGACAGCGGCTATACCTTGCCCGGCATTCCCGGCCACTACACCCAAAGCCCGAATCGCCGGATCACCGGGCAGTATCTGGGCGAGCAGGCAGTGGGCACGATTGATGTCGATCCCTATTCAAAGTTTCTGTACTTTGTGCGCGAAGGCAGCAATTCGGTGCGCTACCCCGTCGGCGTGGGCCGGGCCGGGCTGGCCTTTGCCGGCAATGGCACGATCCAGCTGAAGCGGAAATGGCCGGGCTGGACGCCGACGCAGAACATGATCCGCCGCGAGCCCGAAGTGTACGGCCCGTTTGCCAAGGGCATTCCGGGCGGCTTGCGCAGCCCGTTGGGGGCGCGGGCGCTGTATCTGTACAAGGGTGGGCGCGACACCTATTTCCGCATCCACGGCACCAATGACATGGAATCCATCGGCAATTCCGGGTCTGCGGGTTGTATCCGCATGTTCAATCAGGACATTATCGACCTGTTCGAACTGGTGCCGATCGGCGCTCCGGTCCATGTCCGCACCGAGGCCGAGGCGTTGCGGGTAGACCCCGAGAATTTTGGCCGTGGCACTGATCTGCCGTCGCGGACCGTGGACCCTGAACTGATCTACGGCCCCGACGCCAATACGCAAGAGCCGGTGTTTGACGACCCGCGTGACGGCATGGCGGCCACCGGCGGCGATAACGTTCCCCTCTAAGATCCTGCGCCGCCTTTGACATCTGATCAAAGGCGGCCTCTTCCCTTTCCCTGCGGCCCCGGCAATAGTCCGCCGCATGACATCTTCCCGCCCCCTCTGGCTGATCGCCGCACCTGCCGTGTTTCTGATCCTGTGGTCAGCGGGCTTTGCCGTGGCAAAGCTGGGGCTGAACCATGCCGAACCGATGACCATTCTGGCCCTGCGCTACTGCCTTGTGCTGGTGGTGCTGCTGCCCTTTGTCATCGCCCTGCGTCCGCCAATGCCCGCCACCCTGCGCGGCTGGCTGGATGTGGCGGTGGTCGGCTTTCTGATTCAGGTGGGCTATTTCGGCCTGTGCTATCTGGCGTTCAAATCCGGGGTGTCGGCGGCGGGCGTGGCGATTGTGGTTTGCCTGCAGCCCATTCTGGTCGCGCTGATCGCCCCGCGCTTTGTTGGCGAAGTGGTCAGCCGACGCGCCTGGGCTGGTCTGGGACTGGGGTTGGCGGGGGCTTTGGTCGTGATCCTTGCCCGCGCGCAGGTGCAGGCCGAAAACCCGTGGGGCCTGCTGCTGGCGGTCGGCGGCTTGTTCGGCATCACCGCTGGCACGCTGTATGAAAAGCGGTTCGGCGTCAGCCAGCATCCTGTCACCTCGAACATGATCCAATATGCGGTGGGCGCAGCGTTTACCTTGCCGATCGCGCTGCTGACAGAAAGCCAGAACATTTCCTGGGATGCCGAGTTCATTGCGGTGATGGCCTATCTGGTGATCGGCAATTCGCTGCTGGCGATGTCGCTGCTGCTGGCGATGATCCGGGTGGGCGAGGTCAGCCGGGTGTCTGCGCTGTTCTATCTGGTGCCCGCCATGTCGGCGCTGTTCGCCTGGCCGCTGCTGGGCGAGGCGATGCCGTTGATGGCCTGGCTGGGGATGGGCCTTGCGGGCGCGGGCGTGGCCATGGTTAGCCGCAAGGCCAAGCCTGCCTGAACACAGCGGTCAGGCCCGGATGACATAATCCTTCAGCGTGGTTTCCACCACTTCCCAGACTCCGGCAAAGCCGGGGCGGATGATGACACTGTCCCCCGCGCGCAGATGCGTCACCGACCCGTCGTCGCCGGTCAGGATCGAATGGCCGGACAGGATATGCACATATTCCCACTCGGCATAGGACACCCGCCATGCGCCGGGGGTGGATTGCCACATGCCGCAATAGAGGCCATCGACATCCTCGATGTTCCAGGTGGTATGGACCGGATCGCCCGAGACCACCTTGGCGGGGTCGGGCCGTTCCTCTTCAGCTGGGGTGGCATCACGGGTGACGGGTTGGATCAGCGACATAGCGGCCTCCGGGCTTTTGCTGCCGCCATGGGGCACAGCCGCCCCGGCCCCGTCAAGTCCGCGACAGATCCGGCCCGCCAGATGTGCCGCAGTGCGGCGCAATATTCTTGCGCATCCCGGCGGGGTCATGCACTTATGTCGGGCAGTTTATGGACGCCCGGAGACTGGGCCGTCACAGGCAGGAGACGATCATGAGCGCCACCACCCCCGTCCGCCCGGTTCTGCCGCCCGATATCAAGGCCCGCAAGGGCGGCCAGCCAATGGTGATGCTGACGGCCTATACCACGCCGATGGCGCGATTGGTGGACCCGCATTGCGATATGGCGCTGGTGGGCGACTCGCTGGGCATGGTGCTGCATGGCTTGCCCTCGACCGTGGGCGTGACGATGGAAATGATGATCCTGCACGGCCGCTCGGTCGTGCGCGGGCTGTCCAAGGCGATGGCGGTCATCGACATGCCATTTGGCAGCTATGAGGAAAGCCCGCAGCAGGCGTTCCGCAATGCCGCCCGGCTGATGGCCGAGACTGGCGCGCCAAGCGTCAAGCTGGAGGGTGGCGCGCATATGGCCGAGACCATCGCCTTTCTGACCGCGCGCGGGGTGCCGGTGATGGCCCATATCGGGCTGACGCCGCAATCGGTGAACACCCTTGGCGGCTACAAGGTGGTGGGCCGCGACGATGAGGCGGCCAAAGTGATGGCCGATGCCAAGGCGTGCGAGGCTGCAGGGGCCTTTGCCATCGTGCTGGAAAAGGTGCCGCAGGGCCTGACCGGGCAGATCACGGCGGCGCTGAGCATCCCCACGATCGGCATCGGGGCAGGGGCGGACTGTGACGGACAGGTTCTGGTGATCGACGACATGCTGGGCCTGTTCACCGATTTCCGCCCCAAGTTTGTCAAGCGCTATGCCGAACTGGGCAAGCTGGCCGATGCCGCCATCGCCACCTATGCCGGCGAAGTGCGCGCGCGGGCGTTTCCGGGGCCGGAACATGCCTTTGCCGATGTGCTGCCCGTGAAAGCCAAATCGTGACCCTGCCGGTCATTGTCCGCACCGTTGCCGATCTGCGCGCTCATACCCGTGCCTGGCGGGCGGCGGGCGAGGTGATCGGCGTCGTGCCCACCATGGGCGCTTTGCATGACGGCCACCTGAGCCTTGCGCGCGCCGCGAGGCGCGACTGCGACCGGGTGATCACCACGATTTTCGTCAACCCGATGCAGTTCAACAACCCCGACGATCTGCTGAAATACCCCCGCACGGAAGAGGCCGACGCCGCTTTGCTCGCGACGGTCCCCGTTGATCTGATCTTTGCCCCCGCCCCCGAAGAGGTCTACCCCGAGGGGTTCAAGACCGTGGTATCCGTCGCGGGCGTCTCGGAACCGCTGGAGGGGCGGATGCGCCCCGGCCATTTCGATGGCGTGGCGACGGTGGTGACCAAGCTGTTTGGCATGACCCTGGCCGACCGGGGCTATTTTGGCCAAAAGGACTGGCAGCAGTTGCAGGTGGTGCTGCGGCTGGTGCGCGACCTGAACATGGCGGTGCAGATCGTCGGCTGTGAAACCATCCGTGAGGCGGACGGGCTGGCGATGTCGTCGCGCAATGTGCGGCTGACCGCTGCGGGGCGGGCGAAAGCCGGGGTGCTTTACGCCGCGATCACCGCAGCGGCCGAGGATATCCGCGCCGGGCAATCCGACCGGATGGCGATCCGTGAGGCAGCCGAGGCGATCCGTGCCGCGGGGTTCGAGCGGGTGGAATACATCGAGCTGCGCGATGCCGCCACGCTGATGCCATCAGACGATCCCGCCAGCCCGCGCCGGATGCTGGCAGCGGTCTGGCTGGATGGCGTGCGGCTGATCGACAATATCCCGGTCTGACCAACACCGACGCGCACCGGCAAAAACCTGCGCGCTCACACCCCGTCGGTGAAACGACCGTAGGCCCCTTGCGAAAACACCAGCGGCGCGCCGTCGCGGTAGGCGGCGCGCAGAACGCGCCCCACCACGATCAGGTGATCTCCGCCGTCATGGGTGGCGTGTTGCGCGCAATCGAACCGGGCCAGCGCGCCATGGATCACCGGCACACCTTCGGCAGTCACCTCATGGCTCAGCCCGTGAAAGCCCTCTCCGCCACGCCCGAAACGGGGTAGCCAGCCGGTATGAGCGGCATCCAGCACGTGAATCGCATACTGCTGCGCCTGCGCGAAGTGCGCGAAACGGCTGGAGGCTTTTGCCGGCGACCACAACACCAGCGCCGGATCCAGCGACACGGCGGCAAAGCTGTTGGCGGTGAACCCCATCGGCCCATCCGGGGTGGCGCAGGTCACCACCGTAACGCCCGTGGCGAACCGCCCCAGCGCATCGCGAAACGCGCGCGGGTTGTCCTCTGGCGTGAACTGCATTTCCGTCATCAAAGCTCCATCGGCCACTAAGGCACCTCATGTCCCATGGCATGGGTATAGAGCTCGAACCAGGTCTGACGATCCATTTCGACACGACAGGCATCGGAAAGTTTTTTAATCCGGTCAAGGCTGTTGGTCCCCATCACCGGAATGATCCGCGCCGGGTGCCGCAACAACCAGGCCACCGCCACCGCCGACCAGTCGGCGCCCTGCTCGGCCCCGACCCGGTGCAGCGCATCGCGCAGGCGCAGATCGGCGCCAGACAGCAGGCTGCCCCCGGCCAGCGGGCTCCAGGCCATCAGCGGCTGGCCGTGGCGCTGGTGAAAGGCGATGTCGCCGTTGGTAAAGGCGGTATGCGCGCTCAGGCTGACCTCGATCTGGTTGGTGACCAGCGGGCTTTTCATCGCGGATTGCAGCAACTCAAAGTCCCACGGGCGGAAATTCGAGACGCCGACCGACAGCACCTTGCCACTCGCCACCAGCCCATCCAGCGCCGCCCCGGTTTCCTGCGCGTCGATCAGCGGATCGGGACGGTGGATGAGCAACAGATCAATCCGGTCGGTCGCCATGTCGCGCAACGAGGCTTCGACGCTGGCGGTGATATGGGCGGCGGAGGTGTCGTAATACTTGACCCGCGCCGCCGCATGCCGACCCGCAGGGGCCACGATATCGCATTTGGTGACAATCTCGATCTGGTCGCGCAGCGCCGGGGCAGCCCGCAAAGCCATGCCAAAGATCGCCTCGGCGGTATAGCCGCCGTAAATATCGGCCTGATCCATGGTGGTGATGCCTTGGGCAAGGCACGCCTCGACCTTGGCCTGCACATGGGCGGGCGAGGTGTCGGCATCATCGCCCAGACGCCACATGCCATAGACCAGACGCGAGAGAGAGACTTCGGGCGAAAGGGTGATCTTTTCCATCAGCGGCGGGGTCCGTTTCCTAAAGGGGTGGCCGGGGTGCTGGCGGGCACGCGGCCATATTCATGCGGCAAAGAACAGGTTTTCAGTTCTGGCAGTACCTTTGTGCCGAAATGGTCACATTCCTCAAGATGAGGATAGCCCGAAAAGATAAAGGCGCGGATGCCCATGTTTCGGTATTCCTCGATCTGGCTCAGCACCTGATCGGTAGAACCGACCAGCGCCGCCCCACAGCCCGACCGCGCCCGGCCGATGCCGGTCCACAGATGGCGTTCGGTATAGCCGAACTGATCGGCCAGTTCGCGCGCCCGCGCCTGATGCGCGACGCCCAGGCTGATGGAATCATGCGCCCGGTCGCGGATCAGCTTGCCGTATTCGTCATTCAGCTTGCTGGCGATATGCTCGGCATAGTCCCGCGCCTCGGCCTCGGTGTCGCGTACGATCATGTGCACGCGCAAGCCGTAATCCAGCGTCCGGCCATGGGCGGCGGCGCGGGCATGTACATCGCGCATCCGCTGCGCCAGCTGATCTTTGGTTTCGGGCCACATCAGATAGACATCGCACTGCGCACCACAAAGTTCCAGCGCATCAGGGGAATAGCCGCCGAAATACAGCAAGGGCCCGCCATTCTGCTGCCAGGGCCGGGCCGGGTCGGCGCTGATCTTGCTGATCTGATAGATCTCGCCCGCGTAGTCGATATGGTCCTGCGTCCAGGCCTGCCGCAGAATTTCCACCACCTCATGACTGCGCTTGTAGCGATAGGCGCTGGGGGCGACTTCGCCGGGGAAATCCGAGCTGATGACATTCAGCGTCAGCCGCCCTTGCAGCATATGGTCCAGCGTGGCCACGGTGCGGGCCAGCATCACCGGCTGCATCTCGCCGCAGCGGATCGCGGCAAGGAAGTTGATCTTGTCGGTGATCGGCGCGCAGCCCGCGACAAAGGACAGCGTATCCTGCCCGACCTGATACGACGACGGGCACAGGATGTTGCGAAAGCCATGGGCTTCGGCGCGCTTGACGATGCCCGAACAATGCGCCCAGCTGGAGCGCAGGGCCGGATCGGGCACACCAAGATACTCATAGTCATCCGAGCACAGGGCCGCGAACCAGCTGACCTCGCTGGCATCAAGATCGGCCGAGGTGACGGGCACCACTGTCATGACGTTTCCTCCCTGAAATCCCGTGCAAGAGACTCAACTTTTCCCTTGCGTAGCATCAGAAATTCTATAGATCAATCCTGTATCAATTCACGGCACAGCTTATGTCTTCCCCCGGCGCCCTGCCCTTGTATCTTCAGATCAGCGAGCTGTTGATCCGCGACATCGCGGCAGGGCGGCTGATCGACGGCGAACGCCTGCCGCCCGAGCGCGAGATGGCGGCGGGGCTGGGGATTGCGGTGGGCACCTTGCGGCAGGCACTGCAGGCGCTGGCTGCCAAGGGGCTGGTGGAGCGCAAGCAGGGATCTGGCAATTACATCCGCGCCAAGGCCGATCCGTCATCGGTTTATGCGCTGCTGCGGATCGAACTGTTATCGGGGGGTGGTTTGCCGACGGCGCAGGTGCTGTCCGTGGACCGGCTGGCAAAAGACCCTAAACTGCCCGCCTTTGGCACCAGTGCCGAGGGTCACCGCATCCGCCGCCTGCGTTTTCTGTCGGGCGTGATGGCCGCGGTCGAGGAGATCTGGCTGGATGGCGCGCTGGCCGAGCGGATCGCCCCCGAAGACCTGTCGGAATCGCTGTATTTCTACTACCGCCAGCGCCTGAACCTGTGGATCACCCGGGCCGAAGACCGGGTCGGTCTTGGCCCCCTGCCCAACTGGGCTCCGTCAGAGTTTCCGCACGCGCCCGGCACGCCACTGCCGATGATCACCCGCATCGCACGGGGACAGGACGGCCAGTCGGCCGAAGCGTCCTTCACCTGGTATGACCCTGACCGCGTGGCCTATGTGGCCCGCCTGAAATGAGGCCAGTTTGAAATGAGATCAGTATGGACCTGAGATACGGCATCATCGGCTGTGGCATGATGGGGCAAGAGCATCTGCGCAACATCGCCCTGACCCCTGGCGCAAGCGTGGCGGCGATCTTTGAGCCGGACCCTGCGATGCGGGCGCGGGCGGCAGAGCTGGCACCGGGCGCGGTGATGCTGGACAGCGTGGCCGAGGTGGTGGCGCATGGTGCGGTGAACTGCCTGCTGATCGTGTCGCCCAACCACATGCATCTGGCGCAACTGGAACAGATCGCCGCGATCCGCCCGCTGCCGATCCTGTGCGAAAAGCCGCTGTTCACCGACCCAGCCGAGGCCCCGCGTCTGGCGGCGCTGCGTGCGGCCTACCCCGCGCCGATCTGGGTGGCGATGGAGTATCGCTATATGCCGCCCGTCGCGCATCTGATTGCGCAAGCGCAGACGGCGACCGGCGGCATCAAGATGCTGACCATCCGCGAGCATCGCTTTCCGTTTCTGGCGAAAGTCGGCGACTGGAACCGCTTTAACCACAACACGGGCGGGACGCTGGTGGAGAAATGCTGTCATTTCTTTGACCTGATGCGCCTGATCGCCGGCTGCGACCCGGTGCGGGTGATGGCGAGCGCAGGGCAGGCGGTGAACCATCTGGAAGAGCGCTATGACGGCCAGACCCCGGATATCTGGGACAATGCCTATGTGATTGTGGAGTTCGCGAACGGCCTGCGCGCGATGCTGGAGCTGTGCATGTTCGCCGAAGGGGCGCGCTATCAGGAGGAAATCTCGGCAGTGGGCCCGCTGGGCAAGATCGAATGTCTGGTGCCCGGACCGGGCCGGTTCTGGCCCGCGCATCTGGGCGCGGCCCCGGTGCCGCAGGTGATCGTCAGCCCGCGCGACCCGAAGGGTCCGCAGGTGCTGGAGGTTCCGGTGGACCCGGCGCTGCTGGCGGCGGGCGATCACAACGGCAGCACCTTTTATCAGCATCAGGGCTTTGCCCGCGTGGTGCGCGGCGCGCAGGCGGTGGAGGTCAGCCTGCTGGATGGCTGGTGGGCCGTCGCCATCGGCATGGCGGCGCAGGAAAGTGCCGCGACCGGGCAGGTCGTAGACCTGACCCGCGCGCCCTATGCGCCACCTGCCGGGATCGGCCAAAGGTGATCTGATTGCGCCCCCGCGAAGGGCGGGGGCAAGCCGTTTGCTGCGGGGGGCTCCGCCCCCGTCGCGCGGCGACAGCGCCTGTGGCGGACCGCCCGCACGCACGCGCGACTCCCCCGGAGTATTTGGGAAAGCTGCAAAGCATGGCGGTCGGCCAGTTCTTGCTTGCATCCCCCCCCCGAAATCTGTTCCCTGCGGCCCAGACCTGCGGGAGACGACGATGGCGGTGGTAAAGCTGAATGATGGCAACCGGATTCCGGCGCTGGGGTTGGGAATCTGGCAGATTCCGGCGGACAAGACCGGCGGCATCGTGTCTTCGGCCTTGCGCATGGGCTATGCTCTGGTGGACGGTGCCGCGGTCTATGGCAATGAGGCGGGCTTGGGCGAAGGGCTGCGCCAGTCCGGCCTGGCGCGGGATCAGGTGTTTGTCACCACGAAGATCTGGAATGACCGTCAGGGCCATGACGAGACCCTGCGCGCCTTTGGCGAGTCAGTGGCGCGGCTGGGGCTGGAGCCGGATTTGCTGCTGATCCATTGGCCCTGCCCGCAAAAGGGTCTGTATCTGGACACCTGGCGCGCGATGATCCGGCTGCGCGAAGAGGGGCGGGTGAAATCCATCGGCGTGTCGAATTTCATGGGCGACCATCTGGAACGGCTGATCGGTGAGACCGGCGTAACGCCGGTGCTGAACCAGATCGAGCTGCATCCGGGTTTGCAGCAGGTCGAATTGCGCGCTTTGCATGACCGGCTGGGGATTGTCACCCAGAGCTGGACGCCGCTGGGCAAGGGGCAGGCGTTTGACGCCGCCCCGGTGCAGGCGGTGGCGACCCGCAGTGGCAAGACGCCGGCGCAGGTGATCTTGCGTTGGCATATCCAGCTGGGCTGTTCGGTGATCCCGCGCAGCACCAATGCGGGGCGGCTGGCGCAAAATCTGGATGTCTGCGATTTCAGCCTGACCGAAGACGAAATGGCAGCCATGGCGACACTGGACGCGGGCCTGCGCAGCGGACCAGACCCGCGAGTGTTCAGCTAGGGATGCGGTGGATCGCGGCCAGTTCCTTGCTATGGCGCGGGTAACGCGGTGGCGGAGACGGACCGGGCGGCAAAGCTGATCCCGCCCGGTTGCGGTTCTGGCGGTTTCGCCAGTTCGATCAGGATCACCGCCGGATTGCGGACGTTTGCCGCCTCACAATCCTGCCAAAGCTGCGCGACTGTGGTGGCCAGGCTGCGTTCATTCGCGCGCGAAACATTGGTGGCGACGGTCACCGGCTGATCCGGCGCGACTCCGGCGGCGATCAGCTGATCAGACAGCGCCCGAAGCTGAGTCATCGCCATGTAAAACACCAGCGAGGTGCCGGGCCGGGCGATTTCGCCGATCTGCGACGTCATTTCGCCGGTGCAGCAGGTGGCGGTCGCCAGCACCACACGATCCGTCACCCCGCGCTGGGTCAGCGGTTGGCACAGGCTGGCGGCGGCAGCAGAGGCGGCGGTCACCCCCGGAATGATCTCGATCTCGATTCCATGCGCGCGGGCGGCGGCGATTTCTTCGGCAGCCCGGCCAAAAACCGACGGATCGCCGGATTTCAGCCGCACCACCTGCTTGCCCTGCAAGGCGGCCGCCACGATGGTCGCGTCGATCCGTGCTTGCGGCCAGCTGTGCGCGCCCACCTCTTTGCCGACAAAGACGCAGGCGGCACCGGGACGGGCAAAGGCCAGCACCTCCGGCTCCACCAGCCGGTCATAGTAGATGACATCGGCCTGCTGAAGGCAGCGGACCGCCCGCAGCGTCAGATGGTCTGCCGCGCCGGGACCGGCCCCGACCAGTGTGATGCGACCGCGCTGCCCGGCTTCAGGGCAGGGCAGAATGGTTGCTGGGTTCTGAAGATAGCTCATTCGGCGGCCTCGCGGTGGCTGTGACGGGCGACAAGGGCGGCAAGTTCGGGGCGGCAGGAGCCGCAATTGGTGCCAGCGCCAATTGCGGCGCCGATGGCGTCAACGGTCATCAGCCCGTCGCTGCTCATGGCGCGCAGAATGGTGTTGAGCCCGACATTCAGACAGGCACAGACCGTTGGCCCCGGGTCGGGACGGTCTGCTGCCGGACGGCCCGCCAGAACTGCGGTGTCGGTGCCGCCAAGGGCAGAGGCCAGATGCGCGCGCGACAACAGCACTGGCGTGCGCGAGATGAAGAGCGCTGCGATGAGGCGGCCCTGCTCGACAAAGGCCATGCGGTGCAGCCCCTGCGCCGGGTCAGACACCATGGCCGAAGGCGCGGGCAGCCCGAACAGGGTGGCCCCCCATGCCGCCCAATCCTCGGGCTCCTCCTGCCCTGCCAGTTCCAGCTGCACCCCGCCTGCCACCGGGCCTTTGGCCCAATAGTCACAGGTGGGCCGCAGGTCTTTGCGCGACAGAGCAAAGCCATACCACCGGGCGGCAAAGGGCCGGATGGCGACGGCCGCGGATTTACTGGCGGGCTGGCCGGAGACAGGGTCTGTCCGCCCCGGCACCAGCGCATCAATGCGGCCCGTTGGTGCCGTCTCGCCCGTCCAGTGCATCGGCGCAAAGGGGTGGCCGGGCTGCACCCGGTCGCTGATCATCACCCGCAGCACAGAGCGGCCAAGATCGTTGCTGACCTCGGCGAGCGAGGCCGGGGCGAGACCCAGACGCGCGGCATCTGTCGGATGAACTTCCAGATACGGCTCTCCCAGATGCTGTGACAGGCGCGGGACGGTGCCGGTGCGGGTCATCGTGTGCCACTGGTCGCGCACCCGCCCGGTGTTGAGCCGGAACGGCTGCGCGGCGGGGGTGACCTCTGGCAGCCGGGCAGTGACCGGCACCATCCGGGCGCGGCCATCGGGGGTGTGAAAGCGTCCATCGCCAAAGAACCTGCCGCCCCGCTTGCGCGCTTGCGGCCACATGGTCGGGGCAAGGGTGGCGTAATCCGCCCCGACCAGAACCGAGATGTCAAAATCGCTGCCCAGCCCCCCGGCCACGCCGGACAGGGCGGCGTATTCGTCAAAGAGCGCACTGGGGCCATCCCAGTCAAAGCCGGCAAACCCCATGCGCTGCGCCACCTGTGCCAGCTGCCACCAGTCTGCCCGCGCCTGCCCCGGCGGCGCGGCAAAGGCGCGTTGACGGCTGATCATGCGTTCGGAATTGGTGACGGTGCCATCCTTTTCGCCCCAGCCCGCAGTGGGCAACAGCACATGTGCCAGTCGTGCGGTATCCGTTGTGGGCCAGATGTCACTGACCACCACGAAATCGCAGCCCGCAATGGCACGGGCCACGCGGTCGGCGTCGGGCATGGTGACGGCGGGGTTGGTGTGCAGAATCCACAGCGCCTTGATCCGCCCGTCTTCCACCGCGCGGAACATGTCCACCGCTTTCAGGCCGGGTTTATCGGCCATGGTGGGCGACGACCAGAAGCTCTGTACCGCATCGCGGTGGATGGGATTCTCAAGATCCAGATGGCAGGCCAGCATATTGGCCAGCCCCCCGACCTCCCGCCCGCCCATGGCATTGGGCTGACCAGTCACCGAAAACGGCCCCATGCCGGAGCGACCGATGCGCCCGGTGGCAAGGTGGCAATTGAGGATGGCGTTCACCTTGTCGGTGCCGCTGTCAGATTGATTGACCCCTTGGGAATAGACCGTGACGACACGCTCTGTCCCGGCCCAGAGCGCCAGAAACGCGGCCAGATCGGCCGCTGCCAGCCCGGTCTCGGCGGCGGTGGCGCTGCGGGCGGCGGCGAGGGTTGCCTCCAGCCCGGAGACATGAGCGAGGAAATCCGCCGACATCTGACCCTGATCGGCAAGGTGGCACAAAAGCAGGTTGAACAGATGCGCATCCGCCCCCGGTGCCAGTGCAAGGTGCAGGTCTGCCCCTTCGCAAGTGGCCGTGCGGCGCGGGTCGATCACGACGATCTTCAGCGCAGGCCGCGCCGCCTTTGCCGCCATCAGGCGCTGGTGCAACACCGGGTGGCACCAGGCCAGATTGCTGCCGACCAGCACCACCAGATCGGCCAGTTCCAGATCTTCGTACTGCCCCGGTACGGTATCCGACCCGAATGCGCGGCGATGTCCCGCCACGGATGACGCCATGCACAACCGGCTGTTGGTGTCGATATTGGCGCTGCCGATGAAGCCTTTCATCAGCTTGTTGGCGACATAGTAATCTTCGGTCAGCAACTGGCCCGAGACATAGAGTGCCACTGAATCCGGCCCGTGTGCTGCGATGGTTTGCGAAAACCGCGCTGCCACTTCGTCCAGCGCGCTGTTCCATGTGGCTTCCTGCCCCCGGATTGTCGGTGACAGCAGGCGCCCCCCGGTCGACAGGGTTTCGCCCAAGGCCGCCCCTTTGACGCACAACCGGCCCCGGTTGGCTGGGTGATCCGGGTCGCCCTTGATCTGGACGCTGCCCTTGCCATCCGGCGTGGCGATCACGCCGCAGCCGACACCGCAATAGGGGCAGGTGCTGCGCACCCCGGTCATGCGGCACTGCGCCGGGCAAGGCGGGTTACGTCCAGCAGCACGCGCCCCGCTTCCAGCCGTACCGGATAGGTTTGCACCGCGCCCTCATCCGCGCCCTGCGCCTGCCCGGTGTTCATGTCGAACACCCAGGCGTGCAGCGGGCAGGTCACCGATGTGCCATGCACGATCCCTTCGGACAGCGGCCCGCCCTTGTGGGGGCAGCGATCCTCCAGCGCGAACAGCTGATCTTCGGCGGTGCGGAAGACCGCAATACAGCCGATCATGGTTTTCACCACCCGCGCGCCCTGACGCGGAATGTCATCCAAGGCGGCGATGTCCAGAAACGCTGTCATTCTGCGGCCCTCAGGGTCAGGTCTGCAATCGGGGCCCAGTCTGCCGGCGTTGCGGCAAGTTCTGCCCATGGATCGGTCTGATATATCGACTGCGACAGCATGAAGCGGTCATACAGCGCGCGGCGGTTGGCCGGGTCTTCAACTTGCGCGCGGCACCAGTCGAGGCCCACCCGTGCCACCCATTTGTAGATGCGGTGCAGATAGCGGGCATTCTCGCGGTAGAGCTGGGTGAAGGCGGCGATCACCTCCATCACCTCGGCCTCGGTGGTGACCTTGCACAGGAACTCGGTCTCGCGCACATCCATGCCCGCCGCCCCCGCCACGCTGATCTCATAGCCCGAGTCCACGCAGACCACGCCGATATCCTTGCAGGTGGCTTCCGCGCAGTTGCGCGGGCAGCCCGAGACGCCAAGTTTCACCTTGGCGGGAGTCCAAGAGCCCCAGAGCAGTTTCTCCAGCTTGATCCCCAGCCCAGTGCTGTCCTGGGTGCCAAAGCGGCAGAAGTCTGTCCCGACACAGGTTTTCACCGTGCGCAGACCCTTGGCATAGGCATGGCCAGACACCATCCCGGCGGCGTTCAGGTCCGACCAGATTGCCGGAAGGTCTGCCTTTTTGACGCCCAGCAGGTCGATCCGCTGGCCGCCGGTCACCTTGACCATCGGCACGGCGTAGCGGTCGGCGGCGTCGGCAATGGCGCGCAACTCAGCCGGGGTGGTCACCCCGCCCCACATGCGCGGCACCACCGAATAGGTGCCATCCTTCTGGATGTTGCCATGGTTGCGCTCGTTTACAAAGCGCGACTGGCGGTCATCGGTATACTCAAGCGGCCAGTCGGCGATCAGGTAGTAGTTCAGCGCCGGACGGCAGGACGCGCAGCCGCCGACGGTTTTCCAGCCCAACTCCTGCATCACGGCGGGAATGGATTTCAGCCCTATCGACTTGATCAGTCTGCGCACATCCTCATGCGTGTGATCGGTGCATTTGCACATCGGTGGGTTGGCGTTGGCACTGAAACTGTCGCCCAGCGTCAGCGCCATCACCTGTTCCACGAGGCCGGTGCAGGTGCCGCAGCTGGCACTGGCTTTGGTGGCCATCCGCACCATGTCCAGCGTGTTGGCCCCGCCTTGAATCGCGGTCACGATTTTTCCTTTGCAGACGCCGTTGCAGCCACAAATCTCCGCCTCAGGCGGCAAGGCTGCAACGGCTGCCAGAGGGTCCGTTTGGGCACCTCCCTGAAACGCCGGGCCAAAAATCAGCGTGTCGCGAAGATCGGTCACGGACTTGCCCTGCTTGATCAGGTCAAAGAACCACGCCGCATCGGCGGTATCACCATACATCACCGCCCCGATCAGCTGATCCCCTTCGAGGATCAAGCGCTTGTAGACTCCGCGCCCCGGATCGCGAAACACGATATCCTCGCGCCCCGGCGCATCGGCAAAGTCGCCCGCGCTGAACAGGTCAACGCCGGTGACCTTCAGCTTGGTCGCTGTCTGCACGGGTTTGAAGGCCGCGTCCTGCCCCAGCAGCGTCGCCGCCAACACCTTGGCCTGATCATAGAGCGGCGCGACAAGGCCAAAGAGCTGCTTTTCATGCTCCACACATTCGCCCAGCGCGAAGATTGCCGGGTCAGAGGTGCGCATCTGGTCATCGACCGTGATGCCGCGCGCGACCTCCAGATGCGCGTCATTGGCCAGACGCACCTCGGGCCGGATGCCGACGGCCATGCAGACCAGATCGGCGGGATAGACGGTGCCATCTTCCAGCAGCACCGCCTCCACCCGGGCTGAGCCCAGAATGGCCTTGGTGGCCCCTTTGCAATGCACCCGGATACCCCGGCTTTCGAGATCCTTTTGCAGCAGGTATCCGGCAGCGGGGTCCAGCTGACGCTCCATCAGATGGCCCATCAGGTGAATGACCACCACCTCGGCCCCGCGCGCGGCCATGCCGGCTGCCGCCTCCAGCCCCAGAAGACCGCCGCCGATCACCACGGCGCGTGCCCCCGGTTTGCTGGCGGCGATCATCGCGTTGGTGTCTTCCAGATCGCGATAGGTGCAGACGCCCGGCAGATCTTTGCCCGGCACCGGAATGATGAACGGGGAGGATCCGGTCGCAATCACCAGCGCGTCATAGGGCACGCCGCCTGCGTTGGAATAAACGATCCGGTTGGCGCGGTCGATCTTGACCACCACCTCGCCAAAGCGGCAATCGACACCGTGTGCCTCATACCATTCCGCATCGTGGGTCACGATTTGCGCGTAGGTCTTCTCCCCAGACAGCACCGGCGACAGCATCAGCCGGTTGTAGTTGCCGCGCGCCTCAGCGTTGAACAGGGTGACATCGAAATCGCCGCCCGCCTCAAAGATCGTCTCCAGCATCCGGCCCGAGGCCATGCCTGCGCCGATCACCACAAGTCGTTGTTTCATATCGGTTACTCCGCCGCTTCGACGAAGCGGTGACGTTCATACAGGAACCGCAGCACCGCTTCGCGGGCGCGGACGTAGTCGGGTTGGCTGGCCAGCGCGATGCGGTCGCGCGGGCGGGGGATGCCAACCTCCAGCACCTCACCGATCGTTGCCGCCGGGCCGTTGGTCATCATCACGATGCGGTCGGCCAGCAGCACGGCCTCATCCACATCATGGGTGATCATGATCATGGTGTTGCCAAGGCGGGCGTGGATATCCATCACCGCATCCTGCAGATGCGCCCGAGTCAGCGCGTCCAGCGCGCCAAAGGGTTCATCCAAGAGCAGCACTTTTGGCTCCATCGACAGCGCCCGCGCGATGCCGACGCGCTGCCGCATCCCACCCGAGATCTCGCCCGGCCGCTTGTCGGCGGCATGGGTCATCTGCACCAGATCAAGGTTCTGCATGATCCAGTCATGCCGTTGGGCCCGCGACTTGGTGCCGGAAAACACCTTGTTCACCGCCAGCTTCACGTTGTCATACACGCTCAGCCAGGGCAGCAGGCTGTGGTTCTGGAACACCACGGCGCGTTCCGGCCCCGGCGCGTTGACCTCGCGCCCTTCCAGCTTCAGCGCTCCGGTGGTCACGTCGGTCAGCCCGGCGATCAGGTTCAGCAAAGTGGACTTTCCGCAGCCGGAATGGCCAATGATCGAGACAAATTCGCCCTTGTCGATGGTCAGGCGGATATCAGACAGAACCTCGGTGACCTTGGACCCGTTGGTAAAGGATTTGCAGACCCGGTCGATGTGCAGGTATTTTGCGGGTGCCATGGTCATGTCGCTGTCCCCCGTGAGATGACGGCGCCAAGCCAGCCCACCATACGGTCCAGCACAAAGCCGGTCACTCCGATGTAGATCAGCGCCACGATGATGTCGGTCAGGCGTGACGAATTCCACGCATCCCAGATGAAGAACCCGATGCCCACCCCGCCGGTCAGCATCTCGGCGGCAACGATGGCCAGCCAGGACAGGCCAACCCCGATGCGCAGGCCGGAAAAGATGTAGGGTGCAGCAGAGGGCACCATGATCTTCCAGAAGAACTCCACCTGATTGAGCCGCAAGACAGCGGCCACATTGCGGTAATCCTGCGGAATGGCCCGGACCCCGGCGGCGGTGTTGATGATGATCGGCCAGATCGCGGTGATGAAGATCACAAAGATCGCGCTCGGGCGGCTGTCCATGAAAGCCGCCAGCGAAATCGGCAGCCAGGCCAGGGGCGGCACTGTGCGCAGCACCTGAAAGATCGGATCAAACCCGCGCATCATCAGCGCTGATTGACCGATGACTGCCCCCATCAGCACCCCGGCAATCGCTGCAAGGCCAAAGCCGTAAGCCACACGCTCCAGCGAGGTAAGCACGCGCCAGCCAAGACCGATGTCCTGCGAGCCGTAGACAAAGAACGGGTCGAGGATCAGCTCGCTGCTTTCGGCCCAGACCTTGGTGGGGGTCGGCAACCCGGCAGTGGGGCCGGAAAAGGCGATCTGCCAGATCGCCAGCAGCACGAGCAGCACCACCAGTGGCGGCAGCACCGATGAGACCACCCATGCCACGGACTTCTGCAGCCATTGCCCCGATCTGGCGGCAACCGGCAGCGGCACCACCTGTGCCGGGGCTTGCTTGACCGGTGGCGGGGCTTTTTTCAACGCGACGACAGACATGCCCACCCCCTTACACCATGGCCTTGATCGACTGGCTGTCGAGATAGGACTCCGGGTTAGCCGGATCGAAGGTCTTGCCGTCAAAGAACGTCTCTACCCCACGGCTGTCGCCAAAGCTGCTGGTGTCGATCTCCAGGCCCTTTGCCGCCTGCAGCCACAGGTCGCTGCGGTTGGTGGCATCCACGGTGGCCTTGGTGTCCAGATCGCCGGGGAAATAGCCCCACCGCTTGTTTTCGGTGATGAACCACGCATCCAGCGATTTCCACGGGAACGAGGTGGCCCCACCCCGCCAGAATTTCATGGCGAGGGCGGGGTCCGATGCGGTGCGGCCGTTGCCATAATTTACCTCTCCCTTGATGCGGCCGATGATGTCGCCCACCGGCACGTTGTACCATTGTCGGCGGCCGATGATTTCGGCCATCTCATCCTTGTTGGCGGCGTCTTCGCACCAGATCTGCGCCTCCATCACCGCCATCATCAGGGCAAGGGTGGCGTTGGGGTTCGCATCGACCCATTCGGCGCGCATGCCCAGCACCTTTTCGGGGTGGTTGGCCCAGACCTCGCCGGTGGTGGCGGCGGTAAAGCCGATGCCCTGATTAACCAGCTGTTCATTCCACGGCTCGCCCACACAAAAGGCCTCCATGTTGCCAACCTTCATGTTCGCCACCATCTGCGGCGGCGGCACCACGATCAGGTCAACATCCTTGGTCGGATCAATCCCGCCCGCCGCCAGCCAGTAGCGCATCCACAGATCATGGGTGCCACCGGGGAAGGTCATGGCGACCGGAATTTCCTGACCGGCGGCGCGCTTGGCGGCAAAGACCTCGCGCAAGGGGGCGCTGTCCAGTCCGACACCGGTCTCGGCATAGGGCTGTGCGACGGACAGGCCCTGACAATCCTCGTTCAGGTTCAGCAGCGTATACATCGGCAGCGGCTGGTTGTTCTGCATCACCTTGCCGGTCGCATACAGATGCACCTTGGGGCGCAGGATATGGCCGCCGTCAATTCCGCCCGATGCCGAGCCAAGCGCCATGTTGTCGCGCGTGGCCCCCCAGCTGGCCTGCTTTTCCACCTTCACATCCGGCATGCCATGTTTGGCGTAAAAGCCCTTTTCAAACGCGATGATCAGCGGCGCGGAATCGGTCAGCGCGATATAGCCCAGCGTGCAGCCGGTCACTTCGGGCGTGGGCGTCGCGGCCCATGCGCCACCGGGCAAGGCAAGGCGCACAGCGGCTGCGGTGGCAGCAACGCTGACGGCGGATTTCAGAAAGCTGCGGCGATTGGGCTGGATCAGGGTCATATGGCGTGTCCTCTGGCAAAGGCCGGGCCGGCGGCTGCGCGGCGGGCTTGGGCTGAACGGCAAAAAGCCACCTCGATCACTGCCTCGGACGAGAGGACAGGATGGGTGGCGGCGTTGCCATTTGGGGGGACCGCATCTTTGCGGAAAACGTGCAGGTCAAAAGCGCCATTGCTTTCGTCCTGATCTCAGGATGTGCCGTCGCGCGGGCGCTGGTCAAGTGCTGCATCGCAGTATCGCGGTTGCAGCATATCATTTGCGCAAGACCCGCAAGCCTTGCTCAAAACTTCAGCGCGGCGCAAAGGCCAGATCAAAGGTTTCGCCGTCAAAAAAGGCGTCAGGGGCCAGAATCATCTGTCCCTTTTCCGAAGCCACCGCGGTCGGATGTGCCATTGCCCCCTCGATCCGGGCCGAAGCGCCGGGCAGATCTGCCCCGGCGCTGCGCAGGTGCTGACGGTACAGGTCAGTGCGGAAACACTCGGTCGCCTGCTCCATCGCGCGGGCAACGTCCAGCCCGTGCACCCCTGCAATCCGCCGCGCCAAAAGGGCGGCCAGACTGCGCCAGGGAAAGTTCACCGCCCCGTCGTGAAACCGGATGAAGCCCGGAAATTGCCGGACCTCCCCCGACGCGCTGACATGCAATCGGCCCAGCAGGCCGCGCTCCGTCAGTTCCGGTGGCAGGTTCAGATACTCGGGCCGCGACAGGATCTCCGCCGCTGTCCCGCGATTGTCAGGCCGGTCGAGCCAGCGGCAAGCCCGCCAGACCGCGCGCATCAAACGCCCGGTTTCTTCGGGCCGAGCCTCGGTAAAGTTGCGCGTCAGCACCAGCCCCTTTTCCGGCGGCGAGGCCCAGATCGCCCGCCCGGCCAGCAAAAGCGCTCCCACCCCGGTTTCCACCGCATAAGAGGCCCAGGGCTCGCCGACACAGAACGCATCCACTTCACCCGCTGCCAGCGCGTCGGCCATCAAGGGTGGCGGTACGGTATGGATCGTAACCCCGGCGGCCAGATCGGTGCCGTCCAGCCAACGCCGCACCAGTTCGGCCTGCGTCGAGAACGGAAACGGCACCCCCACCCGCAACTGGCCTTTGGTCACGGCCATCAGCGCATCCCGCGCGGCGACAGGATCATCAAAGCCAAACCCGTGCCCCTGCCCGCGCATCGCATCGGCTAGCGCCGCGCTGACCGCAATCGCCTGCCCGCCCACAGACAGCATCATCACCAGATCAAACCGGGGATAATCAGGGCCAAGCCCAAGCGTTTGCGCAATCGGCAGCGGCACCAGCATATGGGCCGCATCAATTGTGCCCATGCCCAGCAAATCCCGGCTTTGCGCCCAGCTTTGCACCCGGATCAGGTCAAGGGCCAGCCCCTCCTCTGCCGCAAAGCCAAGCTCCTGCGCCACGATCAGCGGCGCGGCATCGGTCAGCGGCACATAGCCAAGGCGCAGCGTCGTCAGGCTCATGTCAGCAGCCCCGCCGCCATCACCAGTTGCTGCGCAATGTCGGCCACGCGGCGTTTCTGATCCATCGCCGTCTTGCGCAGCAGCGCATAGGCGGCCTCTTCGTCAATCCCGCGCGCCTTCATCAGAATGGCCTTGGCGCGGTCGATGATCTTGCGATCCTCCAGCGCGGCTTTGGTGGCGGCCAGTTCGGCGCGCATCTTCTGAAACATGTGAAACCGCGCGATGGCGGCATCCAGCACCGGCTTGATCCGTTCCGGCTGCAACCCGTCCACCACATAGGCCGATACACCCGCCTCGATCGCGGCACGGGTCAGTTGTTCATCCGACCGGTCAACAAACATCGCAACGGGCCGTTCCATCGGGCCGGAGACCAGCGCCAGCTCTTCCAGCACATCGCGTGACGGGTCGGCCACGTCGATCAGCACGATATCCGGCTTTTGCTCGGCAATCCGTCGCGCCAGGCCGGTTTCTTCGGAAATGACCGTGATGGCATGATCACCCGATGCCATGAGGCCATCGACAATGCGCAAAGCGCGCTCCCGGTCGCGCTCGACAACGATGATGGAAAGCCGTGCCATGTCTCAACTCCGTCACAGCGAAAAGCAGTCGGAGCCAGCATCTGTGCAATGCAAGACTTGGGCAAATGCCTTCTGATCGCAGCTTTCGTCTGCATTTTACGCAAAGCTCAGCCGAGCGCCTGCTATTTAATCAATTCCGACACAGCGCAGCCCTACGGACCGCCACGCCCCACCAAAAAAGGGCCGCAGGATTCCTCCTGCGGCCAGTTGCCTGAACGGCAAACACGTCAGTGTCTGAGCGGAGTGGGCCGCGTCTCGCCGTTCAGCATCGGCTGGAGAGGAAATAGGCGTTGTTCTGATAGGCGGCCTGCACACCCTGGGTCAGCGCGGCACTTTGCACCGGGTTTTTCAGGGTCACATCACAGGCGGTCATACGCTCGCAGGTCAAATCGTGGCCGCGCACTTCACTCGACAACAGGATCAACGGCAGAGCGGGCGTCGCCCGTCTCACCTGCATGCAGAAATCCACCGTATCTTCGGTGTCATCCATATAGTCGCCATCCACCAGCATGAAGTCGAGATGGGGCGCATAGCGCCGCAGCCAGTCCATCGGAAGGGGATGGTCGCCAATGATCATCACCGTGGTGCCGACCTTGCGCGCCCATTCCGAGATCACCCGCGAAGAGGCCCCGAACTCCCCCAAAAGGACACAAAGACCTTTAGGGCAAAGCAGCTCCTGCGGAGTGAGCGACAGCTGATGGTCGACCTTTTCGAAGATCACATCAAAGGGTCGGACATGTCGGGTGACCCTGGATTTGTGCAGCGGGGCATCGTGCTGTTGTTTGTACATCCCGGCTCCTCGGAGTGGAAATAATGACCTCTGCCATTAGTATGTACTACTACATACTTTTTATACATATTCCGAGTCAAAAGTTTCTAGTGTGCAAGTTTTTTTTCAGGGCTGGGCTGATCCGTTGCAACGCCGAGCCTGTTGCACGCACGCCCCCCGGATTTCGTATGGCGAACAAAAGCATCTGCTGCCCTTTCATGGAATGGGGGGTCGCAGAAACACATTGTGAGTCCGAGATCATCATCGACCACCAGACCGTCGCCGAAGTGGCCTTGCGGGACGATCTCCGGCTTCCGGATTCACAGCCAACGAGAGAAAAAGGCTAACTCCCGATCTGCCAAGATGGCTTTGCGGGGCAGCAGAGTGCCTTTTCAATACAAGACGCGCGGTCCCCTGGTGGGGGCCGCGCGGTGTGGGGCTCCCGCAGCGGCGGGAGCCCCGGTGGTGTGACCGGGTGGTTCAGGCGGTGGTGTCGTCCAGCCCCCCCAGCAGGCCGTCCGATCCCAGCAATCCGCCGTCGCCTCCCAGCAGACCGCCTCCCAGCAGGCCGCCGCCCAGCAATCCGCCGGTTGCGCCGCCCAGAAGCCCCCCCAGCAGCCCTCCGGATGGCTCACCACCGTCACCCAGCAGGCCCGCGCCGGTCAGCTCGCCGATCAGCCCGTCAGATCCGGTGAGATCCCCCAGCAGACCGTCATCGCCGATCACATCGCCCAGCACGCCGTCGGAGCCGGTCACGTCGCCCAACAGCCCGCTGTTGCCGGTGACATCACCCAGCAGACCCCCATCTGCCACCACCGGATCCAGCACGCCATCACCACCGCCGAGCAGACCGCCCAGCAGCCCGTCATCGCCGCCGAGCAGACCACCGAGCGTGTCGGTCACGCCATCCAGCGGGCCGCCGTCGCCCCCGAGCAGACCGCCCAGCAACCCGTCATCCCCGCCGAGCAGACCGCCGACCGTGTCGGTCACGCCATCCAGCGGGCCGCCGTCGCCACCGAGCAGACCGCCCAGCAACCCGTCATCCCCGCCGAGCAGACCACCGACCGTGTCGGTCACGCCATCCAGCGGGCCGCCGTCGCCCCCGAGCAAGCCGCCCAGCAGCCCGTCATCGCCGCCGAGCAGACCATCCAGCAGGCCGCCCCCGGAGCCCGCGCCCTCGCCGCTGCCCAGAAGGCCGGTGCCGGTCAACTCGCCCAACAGGCCCTCTGATCCGGTCACAGCCCCGAGCAGGCCGTCATTGCCGGTCAACTCTCCCACAAGGCCATCCGAGCCGGTAAGGTCGCCCAGCACCCCGTCATTGCCGGTCACGTCGCCCAGCAACCCGTCATCACCCAGCACCGGATCAAGCAGCCCCTGTTCGGAATCAGGACCGTCGCCCAGCACAGGAACGCCCAGCAGATCGCCGGCAATTCCGCCCAGCAGGCCATCCGCGCCGACAAGATCGCCCAACAGGCCATCCGAGCCGGTGATGTCACCCAAAAGACCGTCATTGCCGGTCACAATCCCCAGCAAACCCTCATCCGCCAGCACCGGATCAAGCAACCCGGCCGTGCCATCCGTCCCATCCGTGCCATCCGTCGGATCAGTGCCATCCGTCGGGTCGGTGCCGTCCGTCGGGTCAGTGCCGTCGGTCGGGTCAGTGCCGTCGGTCGGGTCGGTGCCATCCGTCGGGTCAGTGCCGTCGGTCGGATCGGTGCCATCCGTCGGGTCAGTGCCGTCGGTCGGATCGGTGCCATCCGTCGGGTCAGTGCCGTCGGTCGGATCGGTGCCATCCGTCGGGTCAGTGCCGTCGGTCGGGTCAGTGCCATCCGTCGGATCGGTGCCATCCGTCGGGTCAGTGCCGTCGGTCGGGTCAGTGCCATCGGTCGGGTCGGTGCCGTCGGTCGGATCGGTGCCATCCGTCGGATCAGTGCCATCCGTCGGATCAGTGCCATCGGTCGGGTCGGTGCCGTCGGTCGGGTCAGTGCCGTCGGTCGGGTCAGTGCCATCCGTCGGGTCAGTGCCATCCGTCGGATCGGTGCCATCCGTCGGATCAGTGCCGTCGGTCGGGTCGGTGCCGTCCGTCAGGTCAGTGCCATCCGTCGGGTCAGTGCCATCGGTTGGATCGGTTCCGTCCGTCGGGTCAGTGCCGTCCGTCGGGTCAGTGCCATCGGTCGGGTCGGTGCCATCCGTCGGGTCAGTGCCGTCGGTCGGATCGGTGCCGTCGGTTGGGTCAGTGCCGTCGGTCGGATCGGTGCCATCCGTCGGATCAGTGCCGTCGGTCGGATCGGTGCCACCGCCGCCGCCTGTTGCGATCAGTCCCGCGCCCAGACCCGCAGCGCCGAGCGCAATCATTTCGTCTGTCGCCAGCATACCGGCGCCAAGGCCTGCCTGATCCGCATCCGGCACGGGCCGCACCAGCGTACCGTCAGCAAGGACGACCAGATGCTCTTCGCCATTGGCGGCGGGGTTGTAGAACCCTTGAATGCGGATCGACTCGCCGTTGTTCATCTGCACGATCAGATCATTGCCGGTTTTTACATATTGCTTGATGTCCGCCGGCAGGGCTTGGATCGAGATATTATTGATTGTGCCGGCTTGAAGAGTGCTTTGCGACATTGCTTGCTCCAGTCTGGGGCCCAAGGGGAGGGGGGGCATCGGGAAGTATGGGTCAAGCGATACACTATAGCCAATAGTATGTAAATTGAATACATACTAAAGTTATAAGACATGTATCTTCCAGAGGCCCCACAGCGGCCCCGGCTGAGCCCAAACAGACGATTTCATCTGTGCCGCCCATCAAGGTGGTATTCGCGCAAATTGGAGGGGATACTGAGCTCGAACGCCGATCATCCGCTGCCCCGAGGCGAAAAGAAGGAGATCCGACGGTGCCGCACCGACGCGACAGAGACAGTCAGGAGACAGAAACCGGACCGGCCTTGCCACAAGGCAACCGCAAGGATCTGGCCGATTCCGTGCGCCCCATTCTGCAGGCACTGGCGCGGGTGATCGTGACCGACAGGCGTGCCGTCGCGCTTGCCAACCAGAAGGGCGAAATCCTTCTGGCGAATGTGTCGGCGCAGCGGCTGAACATTGCGCAGTCCGAAGTGCTGTCGCGGTTCAACTGGCCCGATCTGTGTGGGCGGGCGCGGCGGGCGGGCAGCATCGCTGCGACCTGGCAAGAGGGCGATCAGACCTTTGATGGCGAGGTCGTGCATGTGCCGCTTGGCCGCGCCGAAGGGTTCATGCTGCGCCTTTCCGAAAGCGATCAGGAATCCACATGGCTGCGCAATCGCGCCCGGTCGGCCACGCTGATGCGGGTCGCCCATGATTTGCGCACGCCGATCCAATCGCTATTGGCCGCCTCCGATTCGCTGATGCGGCAACAGGGTGACAGGCAGGTTGATCGCGGTGACGGCGGAATAAGACGGGCGGCCGAGCTTGCGCTTGACCATATCAGCAATGTTCTTGCCGTGATCCGGGGCGAACAGAACCTGAAAGGCGGGCAGCCGGACGAAGATTTCCGCATCGCCGAGGAAGTGACCAGCCTGATTGCGATGGTGCAACCCATCGCCAATGCCCGTGCCACCGAAGTCTCTCTGACCGTCGATGCGCCCAAGGATCTGACCCTGCACGGGCCGATCCGCTTTGTGCGCGCGCTGTGCCAGAACCTGATCGACAATTCGGTGAACCACGGCGGCGGGCGGGTGGATCTGCACCTGTCCTGCACGCCGCTTGGTTCTGCCCTTGTCGCCGATGAGACGGGGGACGAGATCTGGCGGATCCGGCTGGAGTTGATGGATGAAGGCGGCGGCCTGCCACCGGCACAACGCGCCCGTCTGGCCGAGGCGCTTGGTCTGCCGGTGGACGACCCCGGCCCGCAAATTGCAACGACGGACAAGCGCCCTTCGGCCGGGCTGAATGTACTGGCGCACGCGTTGCGCCAGTTGGGCGGGCGGATCGAGATTGCGGATCGTGGCCGTGATGGCGCGGCACTGGAGCCGGGCAGCGATGGCCGGGTGATTGGCACACTCTTTACTGTGACCTTCAGCCTGCCACGTGCCGAAACGCGGTCCAGCGTGGCGGCGGTTCCCGACCGCAGCCCCGGTCAGTCCCCGCTGGCCGGGCGGACGATCCTGTTGGTCGAAGACAGCCCGTCAAGCCGCGACTGGCTGACCCACGTGCTGCAGGTCGCAGGGGCCGAGGCCCTGCCCGTCGGCAGCGGGCCGGAAGCCCTCGCACTGCTGTCGCGCCACGACATTGCCGCCCGCGTCGATCTGGTTCTGACGGATGTGACGCTGCCCCGGATGAACGGGATTGAGCTGGCGACACGGCTGCGCGCCGGTGATCCGGCCTCTGCCGTGACATGGAGCGGCAAGGTGGTTGGGCTGACCGCCCATGCAGATGATCGTATCCGCACGGCCTGTCTGCAGGCGGGCATGGTCTGTGTTCTGGAAAAGCCGATCCAGCCGAACACACTCAGCCGCACGCTTGCCAGCATCCTGGACGGCACACCGCTCAAGGTGGCAGCGCCAGCCGCGCCGCCCGCGGCCAAAGTTGCGCTCAATCCCACAGTGGCGGCCGATCTATTCGAACAGATCGGCGTGGATCGCACCCGGACCTTCATGCAACGCGCCCTGTCCGAGGCCCGGTCGGTGCTGGATGACCTTTTGGCCGAAGGCGTCGGGCCGGATACCGGACGCAGGCTGCATGCCGCCACAGGGGCCAGCGGGCTGACCGGCCTGCAACTGGTGGAAAAGCGATTGCGGGACATCGAGCTGAGTGTGAACAGCACGCATGCCGTTCCCGAGGTGCTGTGTGATGCTCTGGCCGCGGCGCTGAATGAGACGCATCAGATGATAGAGGCGTTGTCAGAATGACCCTCTCCCTAATGGCAATGTCAGGCTGTATATTGATGCGAAAGCTGCCAAGGGTCATTGATGCCCAAGCGGAGCAAGATACATACCTGCCCAAACGGATAAAGACACCACGAAGCGCCGAAGGTCATAAAAATGAATGAACAACAGACCGATACGATCAGGCTTCTGATCGCCGATGACCATGCGATGATCCTGGAGATGCTGCAGCTGTATCTGAACGGTGTCTCTGACATCACGGTGGAGACTGTCCCGGATCTGCCGAGTGCCGTCCGCGAGCTTGACAAAAGCGGGCCGTTCGATCTGGTGCTGGTCGATCTGGACATGCCGGGCATGGACGGTCTGTCGGGTCTGTCCAAGGCTCTGGAGCACAATGGTGGCAAACCTGTCGGCATCCTGACCAGCAGCCCCAGCCCACGTGTCGTGGAAGAGGTGATGGCCCTGGGCGGGGCCGGGATCGTGCTCAAGACCGCGTCACTCAAGAACCTGGCGAATGAGATCAGGTTCATGGCGGGGGGTGGGCGCTATCTGCCGATTGAACTGGTGGAAAAACGCCAATCGACCAGCGATGAGTCCGGGACCGGCCTGTCAAAGCGGGAGTTCGGGGTGTTGGAGTTGTTGGCCGAAGGCATGCCGAACCGGGACATCGGCGCGGCCCTGACCTTGGCAGAGCCAACGGTGAAAATGCATGTGAAGTCGATCTGTAAAAAGCTGGGCGTCAGCAACCGCACGCAGGCTGTTATCGCCGCACGCGACAGGAAACTGATCTGAACCCATGACCAGACCCGTCATCGTCTTTGCCGGAGCCGTCTATCCCGGTCAGTTCGGGCACTTGTGCGATTACTTGCGCAAGGTCGGAATGGCCGAGACCTATTTTCTGACCACCCCCGGTCACCGTGAGCGGAACAAGCACCGGGGGGACCATATCCTTGGGTTCACCCCGGATGGCAGCATCGTCGGCAAGACGCAGTATTACTATACGGCCAAGCTGGAACGGTCGGCACGGATCGGCCGGGGTCTGCTGGCGGCGGTGCAGGCGTTTGAGCAGCAGCGCAAGATTGACGTTCTGGTGACGCATTCGCTTTGGGGCACGCCGCACTTTCTGTATGACGAAACCGCCGCAGCGATCGTCAGCTATGTCGAGTTCCCCAGCTACCGCTCCCATGGCTGGGACCCGGCCTATCCGCCCGATCAGGCCCAGCGGATGAGCGACAAGAACATCGAGATGATGCACTACTATCAGGCGCTGCGCAGCGATCTGGTCATCTGCCCCAGTCAGCATGCCAAACGCATGTTCCCCCCCGCGCTGCAAGGCAATATCGAGGTGCAGCTGGAAGGGCTGGATTTCGGCCCCCCGCTGGTGAAAACGCCCGGCACGCCCTTTACCATCGGGTTTACCGCGCGCGATCTGTCGAATGCCAAAGGATTTGATACCTTTGTCCAGATCGCGGATCGCCTGATCCGGCAGGGCATCGAGGCCCGGTTTGTGGCCTTGGGGGAATCGTCCGGGGCGACCTATGGCTATGAACAGCAATGGGTGCAGCGCAAGTACAAGGGCGAGGTCGCCGATTTCTGCGCCCATCTGATGCGCGAATATCCCGCCGTTGCACAGGTCATCGACCTGCCCGGAAAGCTGCCCTATGACGACTATGTTCAGCAGTTGTCAGACATAGACCTGTTTCTCTACCCCCTGCGCTATGGCGTGGCGAACTGGGGGCTGATGGAGATTCTGGGCCGGGGCGGTTGTGTGATTGCGCCGGACCGGGGCTATCCGACAGAACTGATCTGTGACGGCGTGAATGGCACTTTGCTGCCCGATGATCCTGATGTCTGGGTGAATACGGTGCTCGCGTTGAAAGACGACCCTGCGCGCCGGCAACGTCTTGGTCAGGCCGCCCGCATTCTGGGTCAGAACCAGAGCCTGCAGGTGGTCGCGCCGCGCTATATGACCCTGTTCCGGCAGGCGATGGACAATAGAGCACGGCGTGTGACCTGAGGCAGGCCGCCGGGGTCAGAACCGGGCGGCGGCGGAAAGCCCAAAAACCTGGCGCTTGTCGCCGGCGCGTTGCTTGACCGGCGTGGCCACGTAAAGCGAGACCGGCACTTTTGCCACCTCGAAGGTCAGGGAAAGCCCGATGCTGTTGCGGAAATAGGCCGCATCATCAATCGTCCCGCCGAGGGTATTGTCCAGCGACCAGACCGATCCGAAATCCATGAAGACGCCGCCGTAGAACGGGTTGTCCGACTGCACACCAAGCGCACGTCGCACCTCGACCGAGCCGACAACGTAGCGGTTGCCGCCCAGCCTGTCGCCCGCATCGGCAGGGCCCAAGCCGCGCGGCGCAAAGCCACGGAACCCCTCGCCCCCGACAAAGGCACGATCCAGAACGGTTGTCTCATAGTCGCTGCGACCGGCAACAAGCCCGCCCTGAAGGCCGACAAGCAGGGCAGATTTTTCCCCGAGCGCAAAACGCGAACGCGCATCAAGCCGCGTCTCGGCGACACCCGATCCGGTGCCGATGTTCCACACATACTGGTCAAGCCGCACCGAATAGCTTTGTTTGTCCTCTTCCGTGCCATGCGTGTAATCGGCCGCGAAGTGCAGGAATGGTGCGCTGATCGTGCCACGTTCTGCCCGCAGCAGCGGGCTGGCGATGGCGGCCACGTCAAACAGCCGGTGATCCCTGTAACCCAAGCCAAATTCCAGCCGGAGGTCCTCTTGCGGGGTCCAGGCAAGATAGGCTTCGACCAGATCGCGGCGGGTCGAAAAGGACTGGTCGTCAAAGCTGGTGCGTTCCCCCGCAATGTCGAGACCAAAATGCAGCGCAGGCCCAAAGGTTTCCTTGTGATACAGGTTCACCGCGTAGCTGCGATGCTCGCGGTTGTAGCTGCTTTTGATCCCCAGAAACGCGTCTGGAATCAGGTTGAACTGTTCATAGGCCAGCGTTCCGGTCAGGCCATGGTCACTGACCCAGGCCACCCCGACATCAATCCGCCCCGGCCGGGTTTCAACTTCGGTCACGTCAATGACCAGCGCCTCGCCCTGCCCTGCCACCGACACGCGTTCAAACACGCCGGTCGACATCAGGCACTCCTCGACCGAGCGCAGTTGCAGCGCATCAAGATCAATGCCTTGCAGGTCGCCACAGGTCAGGCGGATATCGTCTTCGGGGATGAACTCGGCCCCCCGCACCTCGACGGACTGATACACCCGCCCCATCACGGGCTGCGCAATTGTGGTCAGGCCCGCAAGCAAGGCAAACGGAAAGGCTGCACGGAAAGAGAGGAAAGGCTGGGTCATTTGATACCGATGATTGGCGGGCAGGGTCAGCGCAACTTGGCGCGGAGCAGTGGCCGGGTCAGATAGCTGAGGATGGTTTGCTGGCCGCTTTCAATGTCGACCTGTGCCACCATCCCCGGACGGATCGGGAACTGCTCGCCAAACCGTTCCAGATAGCTTCGGTCGGTCTGGACCATGACTCGGTAAAAGTCCTGTTTGCCCGAGGGGGTATCTTCTTCGACCGTGTCTTCCGAGATCTGCACGACGGTTCCGCGCAGATCGCCGTAGACGGCGAAATCATAGGCGGTGATCTTTACACTGGCTGGCATGTCCGGCGCAATAAAGGCCACATCGCGCGGCAGGATCTTGGTCTCGATCATCAGCTGATCATCAATCGGCGTGATCTCCATGATCGATTCGCCCGACTGCACGACACCGCCCAGCGTCGTGATCGAGATGTTGTTGATCCGCCCCTCGACCGGCGAGCGCACGACGGTCCGCAGAAATTCGTCTTCCTTGCGCACCACCTCTTGTTGCAGACCTGTCAGCTTGGCCCGGCGCTCGGCCAGATCGCGGTAGGCATCCTGCACATAGCCGTTGCGGGCCTCATTGATGCGGCCATCGAGTTCTGCCAGTTTCTGACGCAGTTGCAGCATGTCCAACCGGCTGACCGATCCGCTGGCAGCAAGAGAGGTGGTGATATCCAGCTGCTCCTGAATGGCCGACCGTTCCGCCTCCAGCGCAACCAGTGACGCCTCCAGCCGGGTCCGGCGTGCCGTGAACAGGCGCAGTTCGGTTTGCTGCGTCTCGGTCGGCTCCGCCCCGAAATCGAGGTCTGGCTGCTCCAGCACCTCGGCCTCCAGCCGGGTGACTTCGGCCTCGAGCGCATCAATTTCCGACCGCGCGCCCATGAAAGCGGCGCGCGACCGGGTGGGGTCAAGGGTCGCGATGATCTGACCTTTGGTGACGATATCGCCTTCCTTGACCAGAAGTTCAGACAGGATGCCGCCCTCAAGGCTCTGGATCGTCTGCATCCGGCGCAGCGGCACCACACGCCCGTCGCCACGTGTGATCTTGTCAATCTCGGCAAACCCGGCCCAGACCACGGCAATCAGCACCGACAGACAGACCAGCCGGATCATCCATCGGGACCGCCGGAGCACGTCGCGCCGGTAGCTTCCGTCCAGATGGCTGGTGTCGTAGGCGTCCGCCCCGCTCATGTCACGATCTGAACGGAGGATTGCTGAACCTTGCTGGCCCGTGCGGCATTGAGGATCTGCAACAGATCACCGTCACGGGCAACACGGCCGTCTTTCATCACGATGGCGCGGCGCGTCAAACCCAGAAGTTCGCGTTTGTGGGTGGAAATGATCGCGGTCCGACCTTCGAGCCAGACCCGCAGAAAGGAAATGACCTTGTCTTCGGTGATATGGTCAAAGGCTGCCGTCGGCTCATCCAGCAGAACGATGCGCGGGTCTTGCAGAATGACGCGGGCCAGACCGATGGCCTGCTTTTGCCCGCCAGAGACGTTGGCATTGCTATGGATCTGCAGATCGAGCCCGCGCGAATGGCGGCGGACATAGGTACCCAGACCAACAGCATCCAGCGCCTCCAGCAGATCATCGTCGCTGTGCAGGCCGTGATCCAGCAAAAGGTTGTCGCGCAAGGTGCCCTGAAACAGCGCAACACTTTGCGGCAGATAGCCGATCTGGCGGCGGCGGTCGATCGGGTCGATCTGGCTCAATGCCAGATTGTCGACCAGCACCGCCCCGTCCTGCGGGTCGGTCAGCCCGGCCAACAGGCGCAGCAGCGTGGATTTGCCCGCGCCGTTGCCACCCAGCAGCGCAATTTTCTCACCCTTGGAGAATTTGAGATCCGGGATAATGACGCAGGGGGCCGCTTCGGGATCATGGCGGTACGTCACATCCTCAAGCCGGTAATCGCCCGAGATGTTCGGCGCGCGGACATAATCGCGGTCAGCCGGACGTTCGACCGGCAGTTTCATGATCCCGTCCAACCCCTCCATCGCGGCACGGACATGCTGCCAGCGCGCCAGCAGCCCGGCGACCTGCCCCATGGGTGACAGGGTGCGGCTGGACAGCAAGGTACAGGCGATCAGCCCGCCCACGGTCAGATCACCGGAGCTGATCAGGTAGACACCCACGATGATCACCGCAGCATAGGCAAATTTCTGCACCGCAGCCACGATCTGCGACATGATGTTGGTCAGGTTGCGGGTCTGGATCGCCGTTGTCGCCATTGTCGCCGTCAGCTGCGCATAGGCGCGTTGCAGGCGCCCTTCGGCCCGCGCTGCCTTGACGGTTTCAAGGTTGGACACCGTTTCCAGCAGCAGCCCGTTCAAGGCCGCCGCCTCGCGCGTGTTTTCACGCGAGGCCCGCGCCAGACGGCGCTGCATCAGCAGCCCCGGCAGCACGGTCAGCACAACCGCCGCCACAGTGACAAGCCCCAGCATCGGGCCACCAAGATAGGTCAGAACGCCGACGAAGATGATCACAAAGGGAATGTCACACAACGCGGTCACGGTGCCCGAGGTAAAGAACTCGCGCACGGTAGCAAAATCGCGCACCTGACTGGCAAACACGCCCGTCGATTTGGGTTGATGGGCCAGACGGATGTTCGACACGCGGTCGAACAGCTGGGTCGAAAGCCGCAGATCCAGATCGCGCCCCGACACGTCGATCAAGGACGCGCGCATGATGCGCAGCATGATTTCAAGCACGATGGCGATAGCGACACCGCTGGCCAGAATCCAAAGCGTATCAAAGGCCTGGTTCGGCACCACGCGGTCATAGACCTGCATGGCAAACAGCGCCGAGACAATCGCCAGCAGGTTCGCCGCAAACGATGCGATGATCACATCGCGATAGACAGACCAGTTGTCGAGCACCGGCCCGATGATCCAGTGCCGCCGGGACTCGGGCGCTTTGTCCAGCCGCCCCGATACGATGTCGATGGGTTTTGAAACCAGAATGCGCCCGTCATGACGTGCGTTCAGGTCTTTCAGGCTCCACGCGGCGCGGCCGCCGCCTGTCTCGGGAAGCAGCAGATTGGCCTGATCGCCATGTAGCGATTCAAGAATAACCGTTGTCCCGTCGCGCAGGAACAACAGCACGGGCAGGCTGTGTTCGGGGATAGAAAGCAACGGCTCTGAACTGAGGCGGCAGCTCATGTTGGCCCGGCGCAGGGCCGATGCCGCATGGGACATCGGCAGGGCGTTGTCCTTGCCGCGCGGCAGGCCATCGGTCAGCCGTTCCGCTGATGCCGCAATACCATGGACGCGGCACAACTCTACCAGACCGGTCACCAGCGGGTCCGCTCGGGTTGATCTGGCAGAGGTCTGTTCCCGCGCGATTGTCATCCCTGTCAGCCTTGATTGGAGCTTGCGAGGATCAGAGTGCCGAGCACACCAAGATCAAAAGCCGCACTGTATTCTGTCCGTTTGCGTTCGTCGTAAGTGTCAATCTGATCAACCTGGGCATCGTAAAGATCACGCCCCGTTGTCAGAAGGTCGATCAGTTCGCGCTGACCGCCGACGAATTGCTGTTCATAGTTGTCGAGAACCTGCTGCGCCTGAGACAGCTGATTGCGCTGCGATATCTCGCTTGCGCGCAGCACACGGATCCGCTCAAGCGCACTGCGGACCCCGTTGCCCAGATTGCGACCCACAGCATCCAGATTTGACCGGGCCGCTTCGGCCTGAAGCCGTGCCGACTCGATCTGTCGTCCGGTGATGGCGCCGGCACCAATATCCACGCCCGTTGAAAGCCCGACCGAAGACCGTGTGCGCCCCCGGTCAAGATCTGCCCGCACCTGCGCCTGCAACCGGATGGTGGGCAGCCGGGAGGCGCGCGCCAGGCCGATCTCTGACTCGGCACGTCCCAGCCGGGCATTCGCGGAAATATAGGTCGGAGACAGCCGGATCGCCGATGTGACCGCATCCGGTTTGCGGTAGCGGCCCACAAAATCCAGATCGGCAGGCCTGGAAAGCGTGCCGGGATTGCGCCCCATCAGAAATTCCAGCTGCGCCAGTGCAAGCATACGGTCGCTGCTCAGCTGATCCATCCGCTGTTCGGTTCGGCCAACTTCCAGCCGGGCCCGCGCAACCTCACCGTTATCGCCCCGGCCAGCTGCCAGGCGCGCTTCGGCATGGTCGGCGATACGGCGCGCGAATTCCAGATAGCCTTGCGTCCGGGCAATTTTCTGGTCCAGCACGTCAACGTCGATGTAGTAATTCGACACATCAAGCGTGAGCTCTTCGATCCCCATCTTCAGATCAGCCACCGCAACCACGCGATCCTGCGACGCACTGGCCACCATGCTGCGTACCCGGCCCCAGTCATACAGAACCTGCGACACAGTCAGCGTCACACCCGGCCCGTCAGAGCTGGTGGTGGCGGTATCCGCCGAAAGACTGAGTTGGGGATATTTCTGATCGTTCACCGCCTGAATATCGACAGAGCGGCGGGCAATTTCATGGCGCAAAGCGGTGATACCAGGATCACGTTCAGACGCGATCAGAACCGCTTGCTGCAACGGGGTTTGGGCAAGGGCCGGGGCCGCCACTGCCATCGACAAGCTGACGACAAATACCCGCGCCGGACATTTCAGAAAGGACATGCTCCCGCTGGTCGCTGCGACAAGGCGGGTCGCCATGTCCTTGATCACCAAAGCGCCACAGGTCACGTCAAGTACCTCACGTCGGTTGCAATCGGAACAAAGATGCGGCGTAGAAACATCATTTTGAACACCTGAATTCCCACACAATGATCGTTGAAACCTGCAAAATATCTCCCAAACCCACTGGCGTTAACATTGAAACAACACCATCTGTGCGCGAGTTGCAAGATTAACTCCCCCTTCTGGAGGGCATCAGCGCTGCTCATCTTCAGACCCAGGCAAGCCAAGCCCACCCAAAAGACCCCCACTACCCAAGGTTGAACCCAAAATATCAGCCTCGACAGGCGGTGCGCCAAACAGCGTTTCAAGCGCATCTTCGACGGCCGGTCCGATGTCCAGACCAGACAGATCGCCTTCTACCCCCTCACCATCTGTGGCACTTTCCAAAAGGGCGGCCAGAGGATCAGTGACGCCGCCAAGTGGTCTTTCGCCACTGTCCAGAATCTCGCTCAGCAAGGCATCCAGTTCAGGGTCTGAGTCATCGCTTTCAGAAGTCAGGCCCAACACAGCCTCTTGTGCCAGCGCACCGCTCAACCCCACTTCAAGCATTTCACTCAGAAGCGCGTCTTCGCCGGAAACAACCGCGTCATGATCAAGGTCTGCTAGGTAGTCATCTGACAAAAGCTCATCCAGAACGTCATCCGTCGATGTACTCAGCAGATCTGCCATGTCTTCATGACTGTCCGCCCCGGCCATAAGTGTGCTCTCGCCGATCAGGCCTTCCACGAAACCGTCATCGCCGTCGTCATCCGTCGTCTCATCGACCACGACCGGATCATCCGTAATGATTACAGGGGCCGATACATCACTGGCAGCCGTCACCGGCGCGTTCTGAACCGGTGCAGAGCGGCCGCCACGTCCCCCCAAAATACCACCAAGGACCGTGTCAACGAGCCCACCAACCGGGCCAAGATGATCGAGCACGGGGTTCAGCACTGTGTCCACAACCCCGCCCTCGCCAACGACGGGGGCCAACACGCCACCAAGCGCACCGTCTTCACCAAGAACCGGGTCCAGCGCCCCGCTCAGAATCCCGTCATCGCCGATAATCGGGTCGAGAATGCTGTCAACAATACCCTCTTCGCCAAGGATAGGATCAAGGGCGGGTTCAAGCGCCCCGCCTTCGCCCAGCAGAGGATCGAGTACGCTATCAACAACGCCGCCCTCACCGAGCAACGGGTCGAGCACGGTCTCAACCACGCCACCCTCGCCCAGCAGAGGGTCAAGCACAGTGTCCAGCAAACCGTCTTCACCCAGCAACGGGTCGAGTACCGTCTCAACCACACCACCTTCGCCGAGAAGCGGGTCTAGAACGGTATCAACAACTCCGCCCTCACCGAGCAACGGGTCGAGTACCGTCTCAACCACGCCACCCTCGCCTAGCAGAGGGTCAAGAACGGTGTCCACAACGCCGCCCTCACCCAGCAACGGGTCGAGTACCGTCTCAACCACACCACCTTCGCCGAGAAGCGGGTCTAGAACGGTGTCCACAACGCCGCCCTCACCCAGCAACGGGTCGAGTACCGTCTCAGCCACACCACCTTCGCCGAGAAGCGGGTCTAGAACGGTATCAACAACTCCGCCCTCACCCAGCAACGGGTCGAGTACCGTCTCAACCACACCACCTTCGCCGAGAAGCGGGTCTAGAACGGTATCAACAACTCCGCCCTCACCGAGCAACGGGTCGAGTACCGTCTCAACCACGCCACCCTCGCCTAGCAGAGGGTCAAGAACGGTGTCCACAACGCCGCCCTCACCGAGCAACGGGTCGAGCACGGTCTCAACCACGCCACCCTCGCCTAGCAGAGGGTCAAGAACGGTGTCCACAACGCCGCCCTCACCGAGCAACGGGTCGAGCACGGTCTCAACCACGCCACCCTCGCCTAGCAGAGGGTCAAGAACGGTGTCCACAACGCCGCCCTCACCCAGCAACGGGTCGAGTACCGTCTCAACCACGCCACCCTCGCCCAGCAGAGGGTCAAGCACAGTGTCCAGCAAACCGTCTTCGCCCAGCAACGGGTCAAGAACCCCTTCCATTACCGTCTCTACGACATCAGATACCAAACCATCGCTGCCAAGAATCGGGTCCAGGACCGTGTCGACGATCCCGCCGTCGCCAAGCACCGGACTCAGGATGCCATCAACCAGCCTGCCATCCCCGAGAACCGGTGAAACCACCGTCTCCACCAGATCGCTGTTTTCCGTCGGGCCATCCGCACCAACGCCCGTGCCAATCACCGGCACGACAGCAGGCGCAGGGCTGATACCCGCTTCGACCGCAGTGTGGACAGCGACTGGGGCAGGTGCCAAAGCACCGCCTTGTATCACAGTCGAGGGAACGGAAAGCGGCAGCGTCATGTTTGCCGCAATACGGACCGGCCCTTCACCTGCCCCTTCAAACGCATCCGAGCCAAGCGGTGGCGCGAAAGCCAGAGATGGCCCAGAAGGCCCGGCCTTATCTAGGGCGGCATCCATTGTGATCGCAGCAGAACCGGGCAGATCAACGGCCCCGCCCGCAATGATCACGTGCCCCGGATCAGTGTCCGCTATCGGCGCGATCTCTGCAGGCATGGCCGCAGAAGCGACCGTCGAAAAACTGCCCTCGGACCCGACGGACAGATCACCTTCAGGATCCGTGCGCAGCGCAACTTCGCCGGCATGGGTAGCGCTTTGCATGGCCAAACCGGCACCAACCGCGCTCATCGCGGCCGCCGCACTGAAGCCGCCACCGGTTGAACGCGCCTGACCTTCGGCATCCGCAAGCCGTCGCGGCGGAAGAATATCCGCAGCATCCCCATGTTTTCCGGGGAGATTGGCTGGGCTGGACTTCTGTGCCGTCATGTCGGCTTCCCTAACACTATGCGCGCGGTGCTTGCGCAAGAATCGTACAACGGAGTCGAGAGGGACTCAGTATCACATACTACAGTATGTATTCATCACCGCCAAATGACAATGCCTGCGTGGCCTCATCCATAAAGGATAGGTGCTTCGCTCAAGTGTGATTGCCTGCAAGGAACACCGCCTTTTGGCACGCGCCCTCAATACAAGACGCGCGGTCCCCTGGTGGGGGCCGCGCGGTGGGGCTCCCGCAGCGGCGGGAGCCCCGGTGGTGTGACCGGGTGGTTCAGGCGGTGGTGTCGTCCAGCCCCCCCAGCAGGCCGTCCGATCCCAGCAATCCGCCGTCGCCTCCCAGCAGACCGCCTCCCAGCAGGCCGCCGCCCAGCAATCCGCCGGTTGCGCCGCCCAGAAGCCCCCCCAGCAGCCCTCCGGATGGCTCACCACCGTCGCCCAGCAGGCCCGCGCCGGTCAGCTCGCCGATCAGCCCGTCAGATCCGGTGAGATCCCCCAGCAGCCCATCATCGCCGATCACATCGCCCAGCACGCCGTCGGAGCCGGTCACGTCGCCCAACAGCCCGCTGTTGCCGGTGATATCGCCCAGCAGACCCCCATCTGCCACCACCGGATCCAGCACGCCATCACCACCGCCGAGCAGACCGCCCAGCAGCCCGTCATCGCCGCCGAGCAGACCACCGACCGTGTCAGTCACGCCATCCAGCGGGCCGCCGTCGCCACCGAGCAGACCGCCCAGCAACCCGTCATCCCCGCCGAGCAGACCGCCGACCGTGTCGGTCACGCCATCCAGCGGGCCGCCGTCGCCCCCGAGCAAGCCGCCCAGCAGCCCGTCGTCACCGCCGAGCAGGCCGCCAACCGTGTCAGTCACGCCATCCAGCGGGCCGTTGTCGCCACCGAGCAAGCCGCCCAGCAACCCGTCATCGCCGCCGAGCAGACCATCCAGCAGGCCACCCCCGGAGCCCGCGCCCTCGCCGCCGCCCAGAAGGCCGGTGCCGGTCAACTCGCCCAACAGGCCCTCTGATCCGGTCACAGCCCCGAGCAGGCCGTCATTGCCGGTCAGCCCCCCCAGCAAGCCATCCGAGCCGGTAAGGTCGCCCAGCACCCCGTCATTGCCGGTCACGTCGCCCAGCAACCCGTCATCACCCAGCACCGGATCAAGCAGCCCCTGTTCGGAATCAGGACCGTCGCCCAGCACAGGAACGCCCAGCAGATCGCCGGCAATTCCGCCCAGCAGGCCATCCGCGCCCGCAAGATCGCCCAACAGGCCATCCGAGCCGGTGATGTCGCCCAAAAGACCGTCATTGCCGGTCACAATCCCCAGCAAACCCTCATCCGCCAGCACCGGATCAAGCAACCCGGCCGTGCCATCCGTCCCATCCGTCCCATCCGTGCCATCCGTCGGATCAGTGCCATCCGTCGGATCAGTGCCATCCGTCGGGTCAGTGCCGTCGGTCGGGTCAGTGCCGTCCGTCGGGTCAGTGCCGTCCGTCGGATCGGTGCCATCGGTCGGATCGGTGCCATCCGTCGGGTCAGTGCCATCGGTGGGATCGGTGCCATCTGTCGGGTCAGTACCGTCCGTCGGGTCAGTGCCGTCCGTCGGGTCAGTGCCGTCTGTCGGGTCAGTGCCATCCGTCGGATCGGTGCCATCCGTCGGGTCAGTGCCGTCCGTCGGGTCAGTGCCATCCGTCGGATCGGTGCCATCCGTCGGGTCAGTGCCATCCGTCGGGTCGGTACCATCCGTCGGATCGGTGCCATCGGTCGGGTCGGTGCCATCGGTCGGGTCGGTACCATCCGTCGGGTCAGTGCCATCGGTCGGGTCGGTGCCGTCGGTCGGGTCGGTGCCGTCGGTCGGGTCAGTCAGATCGGCGCCGCCGCCGCCACTGGTCGCAATCAGCCCTGCCCCAAGACCAGCCACGCCAAGAGCCACCAGCTCGTCGGTATCGAGCATGCCCGCGCCGAGCCCTGCCGCAGCTTCGTCCTCATCCGGGACCGGGTTTACAACTTTGCCGTCACCCAGCACCAGAAGATGTGACTCTCCGTTGGCTGTGGGGGTATAAAAGCCCTGGACGAGGATCGAGTCGCCGCTGTTCATCTGCACGACAAGGTCATTGCCCGATTTCATATATTGCTGGACCTCCCCCGGCAGGGCATGAATGGACACATCCTTTATCGTACTAGCCTGAATTACACTTTGTGCCATCGCTTGCTCCAGTCTTAGGCCCCGCAGGGGTATCATGAGGAAGTATGGGTCACGCTCCGCGAACTCATACAATAGTATGTAAGCTAAATGCATACTATTGGATATGTCAACTGAGTCGCGCCGACCCTTGCGCGGGTTGGAGCGCCAAATGCGGTGAAGACCGCGCCCCGCAACACGCAGCCGCCGGTGAGATTCTGACAAACCAGCAGTTCAGAAGGGGTGCCGGAGTTGTCCGAAAAGACACGTGAAGTGGCGAAGGCTTCAGACCGCCCCGCGCGTTTGAAGGGATGACCGACGCGTGCTGGATCTGACCAGCCAACCAGATTGAAATCTGACAAATCTGATGAACCGCCGCGAAATCAAGGCCTGTTTCTACAAAGGGACAAAGCCAAGCGCGGGTTCTTTCAGTCTTTAACGCCGCGCATGCTCGCGCCATTAATAGACTGATATGTGTTGGTATTTTTCCATATTTTGACCTGCTGCCACATGACTGAAAGTGCAACCAGCGTCGTGCCGCCTGCGGGATAGAACAGCAGTGAGGCCCAGAACGGCACCCCGAGAAGAAGCCCTGCGCAAAAGCCCAGCAGCCCCCCGATTGCGGCGATCAACACATATGCAGCAATCATGACCGCTCTCCCTTTCATCTTTTTACGTGAACGGCGGCACAAAACGTCGCAGCCGATCTGATGTTCCGTCCAGGACCTCAACCTCGCCTCACGTGTAGCCTGCAGCCCTCAGCTGTGGGATCTCCGTCAAGGCTGTGGCGGGTCGCCTTGCACCGGCCTTGTCACGCGATGAAGCCTGCCAGTCAAAAATACATACTTATGTTGACATCTTACATCATAATGAATGTGCTTTGACCCTGAAGTCAAGCGCCTCCGGCACCCTTTCGGGCTTTGTCCGCGACAAATGCCGTGCCAAGGGCCGGTACGCACTTACAGTGCGCCCGCTCATCTCCACTCTGGCCGGAAAGTCGGGGACTCATCTGCTACATCACCCGAGTCCTGCTGTGCCTGTGGCAAAGGTGTTTACTGTGAACCGGACACGATTACGTTTGCCGTATTCTTTCAGCCAATTATGAATCATTCATTAATGCGCGCGCGATCTGAGGCAGATACCCCACTCTGGCAACCGTGCTGCGTTCCGTAGTGATCCTGCTTCCGCAAGGACATCAACGATCCAAGCTGACGGATCGCAATTGATGCAGTCAGCGTTCGGTTTTGCCTCTGGTCAGCGCAACATCGGGCGCAGGTCCATCTGAACCCGTTGCAACGGCCCCAGATACAGCGCGACAAGCTGCTCCGGTTCGGCATGAATGGCGGCGACGCCAACATTCAGCGCGGCAATCACCCGGCCATGTGCATCAAGCAGCGGGACAGCCAAAGACCGCAACCCCACCTCTACTTCCTGATCAATGATCGCATAGCCCTGCGCCCTCACCTGCGCCAGTTCCGCTATGATCGTCTCTGGTTCGGTGCGCGTGCGGGCCGTGCGGGCCGTCGGAGGATGCGCGGCCAGCAGATCCCAAACCTCCCGCTCGGGCCGGGCGGCCAGCAGCACGCGGCCCATACTGGTGCAATGCGCAGGCAGGCGTGAGCCCGGCATCAACCCGACCGACATCACCTTTTTCTGGGCCGCGCGTGCGACATAGACAATCTCGGCCCCGTCAAGGATCGACACCGAGCTGCTTTGGCCGATCCGGTCCGACAGATCATCCAGCACCGGCTGCACAATCTGTGGCAAGGGCATGGTGGCCAGACAGGCGGTGCCCAACCGCAAAACGCGCGGGGTCAGGGTGAAAAACTTGCCATCCCAGTCGGCATAGCCGTGATGCGCCAGCGTCAGCAGACAGCGGCGCGCGGTGGCCCGGTCCAACCCCGACGCCGCCGAAACCCCGGCAATAGATTGGCGCGGGCGCTCGGCGGTAAAGGTTTCGATTACCGCCAGACCCTTGGCGAGCCCGCCCATGATATCCCGCTCTGCAATGGTCATGGCTGCATCCGCTGTGCGATATGTAAACAAATGCATCATATCGCACAAATTGAGTGGACGGCAAGTCGGTCTCTCCGCTACCCCACACCCACAACAAGTCCCCGAATGCGGGATATGACCTGCCCCGATGGAGATTCCTGATGGACAAAACCCTTCCCAGCCTCGCCGCCGCAGTGGCTGGCATTGACGACGGCATGACCGTGATGATCGGCGGCTTTGGCGGCTCAGGCGCCCCGATCGAACTGATTCACGCCCTGATCGACCGCTTCCGCGAAACCGGCCACCCGAAGGATTTGGTGGTCGTCAACAACAATGCGGGCAATGGCCATGTGGGTCTGGCAGCGCTGATCGAGGTGGGGATGGTCGCCAAGCTGATCTGTTCTTTCCCGCGCTCGGCCGATCCGGTGGTGTTCACCGAACGCTATCTGGCGGGCAAGATCGAGCTGGAGCTGGTGCCGCAGGGCACGCTGGCCGAACGCATCCGCGCCGGTGGCGCGGGCATTCCCGCATTCTATACCCCAACCAGCTTTGGCACCGATCTGGCCAAGGGCAAGCCGGTGGAGGTGTTCGAGGGTCGGTCGTATGTACAGGAACGCTGGCTCAAGGCCGATGTCGCCTTGGTCAAGGCGCATCATGGCGACCGCCTGGGCAACCTGACCTACCGGATGGCGGCGCGCAATTTCAATCCGCTGATGTGCATGGCCGCCGCAACAACCATCGTGCAGGTGTCGCAGATCGTCGCCCCAGGTGCGATCGACCCCGAGTCAGTCATCACCCCAGGCATCTTTGTGCAGGGCGTGGTCGAAGTGCCTCACCCGCAGCAGGAAGAAGACCTGAACCGCGCCAAAGCGGTCTATCCGGAGCCCACAGCATGACCCTAAAACTCACCCCGACCCAGATGGCATGGCGCGCGGCGCAGGACATTGCCGATGGCGCTTATGTCAATCTTGGCATCGGCTTTCCCGAAATGGTGGCAAAATTCCAGCCGCCGGGGCGCGAGGCGATCTTTCACACCGAAAACGGCATCCTCGGCTTTGGCGAGGCCCCTGCCGCGGGGTCAGAGGACTGGGATCTGATCAACGCCGGTAAGAAAGCCGTGACGATCAAGCCGGGCACCGCGTTCTTTCACCACGCCGACAGCTTTGCCATGGTGCGCGGTGGGCATCTGGATGTGGCAATTCTGGGCGCTTATGAAGTGGCGGAAACCGGCGATCTGGCGAACTGGTCCACCGGACCGCGCGGGGTGCCTGCCGTTGGCGGCGCGATGGATCTGGTGCATGGTGCCAAGACGGTTGCCGTGATCACCGATCACGTGACCAAGGATGGCAAGCCGAAACTGGTGCAACGCTGTTCCCTGCCGCTGACCGGGGTGGGATGCGTCACCCGCATCTACTCCAGCCTTGCCGTGATCGACATTGTTGACGGCCACTTCGTCCTGCGTGAAAAGCTGGCATCACTGTCGGTCGAGGACTTGCAGGCGCTGACCGGCGCCACCCTGCACCGCGACGGCACGGTGACCGATCTTGATGTTCCTGCACTGTAAAAGGCTGATCCGATCATGACCGAGGTTTTCATCTGCGACTACATCCGCACCCCGATCGGGCGCTATGCGGGCAGCCTTGCCACCGTGCGCCCCGATGATCTGGGGGCCGTGCCGTTGCGCGCGCTGATGGCGCGCAATGCTGGCGTGGATTGGGAGGCGGTCGATGACGTGATCTTTGGCTGCGCCAATCAGGCGGGCGAAGACAACCGCAACGTCGCGCGCATGTCGCTGCTGCTGGCGGGCCTTCCGGTCGGGGTCAGTGGCACCACCATCAATCGGCTGTGCGGCTCGGGCATGGATGCGGTTCTTATGGCCGCGCGGACCATCGCAGCGGGCGAATCTGACCTGATGATTGCAGGCGGGGTCGAGAGCATGAGCCGTGCGCCTTTTGTCATGCCAAAGGCGGGCAGCGCGTTCAGCCGCGATAATGCGGTTTATGACACCACCATCGGCTGGCGATTTATCAACCCTGCCATGCACAGCGCCTATGGCACGGATTCGATGCCGCAGACCGGGCAAAATGTAGCCGATGATTATGGCATCAGCCGCGAGGCGCAGGATGCCATGGCGCTTGCGTCACAAACCAAGGCGGCGGCCGCGCAGGCCAACGGGCGACTTGCCGCCGAGATCACGCCGGTCACCATTCCGCAGCGCAAGGGCGATGCGTTGGTGGTGGACAGCGACGAACACCCCCGCGCCACCACCCCCGAAGCTTTGGCCAAGCTCAAGCCGTTGTTTGCCAATGGCTCGGTGACCGCGGGCAATGCCAGCGGTGTGAATGATGGGGCGGCGGCCCTGATCCTTGCGAATGCAGAGGCGGCAGCCAAATACGGGCTGACACCAATTGCGCGCATTCTGGGCGGGGCCACGACAGGTGTGCCGCCCCGGATCATGGGCATCGGCCCCGCACCCGCCTCGCAAAAGCTGCTGGCGCGGCTGGGGTTGACCCCCGCCGATCTGGATGTGATCGAGCTGAACGAGGCGTTTGCCGCGCAGGGTCTGGCAACGTTGCGCGCGCTTGGCGTTGCCGATGACGATCCGCGTGTGAACCCGAATGGCGGTGCCATCGCCCTTGGCCATCCGCTGGGCATGTCGGGCGCGCGCATCACCGGAACCGCAGCGCTGCAACTTGCGCAGACCGGCGGGCGTCGCGCGCTTGCCACGATGTGCATCGGTGTCGGCCAAGGTATTGCGATCGCGCTGGAGCGGGTCTGAGCTGACCTTGTATCCCCGGCAGAACTGCCGGGGCCATTTCTATTGCGCTGACAGCTCGAGCATCTGATCGCTGACACTGTGCAGCAAGGCCCGGTCATGGCTGACGAAAACAATCGCCATGTCACGTTCGGCGGCAATCTCTGTCATCAGACGCACGGTTTCTGCCTGCGTCACCGGATCAAGCCGCGAGGTCGGCTCGTCCGCAAACAGGAACACCGGATCAAGCAGCAAAGCGCGCAGCAGGGCGATCCGCTGCAACTCTCCCCCTGACACACCAGAGGGCAGGCGCGTCAACAGGCTGGGCGAAAGCTTCAGCCGGTCCAGCAACGGGGCAACGCGCTTGCGGTCAATGCGGTGCAGGGCGATCAGGTCATCCAGCCCCTGCCCCAGCGTGATCCGCGCCGGAAAGGCGGCTGGCGGATCTTGCCACAGTTTCTGAAAGCCCAGCTTTGGTGCGCCCGGATCGCGCCAGAGCGTTCCTTCATACGGCAGCAGACCCAGAATTGCATTCCCCAAACTGGATTTGCCGCAGCCCGAGGGACCAAAGATGCCCAAGGTCTGGCCGCGAGACAGGCTGAAACCAACCGGGCGGAACAATGTGCGGCCTGCCCGCGATACCGTCACGTCGGTGGCCCGGACCAGAACAGGCTGCACGGATGGCGGAACGCGGCGGGGCCAATTGGCAGGATCTGCGGCAATCAGGGCGCGGGTATAGGGGTGTTGCGGCGCGGTCAGAATGCGCGCAGCGGGGCCACGCTCTACCACTGTGCCGCCCTGCATCACCAGAATTTCACCCCCCAGCCCTTTTGCAAGGGTCAGATCGTGGGTGATCGTCAGCAGGCCGCCGCCTTCCAGCCCCTTTCTTAACAGGGCCAGCACATCATCGCGCCTGTCAGCATCCAGGCCCTTGGTCGGCTCATCCGCCACGGTGATCGCAGCGCCGCCGGCACGTGCGGCGGCAAAGGCCAGACGCTGCGCCATGCCACCCGACAGTTGCCAGGGGAATTTGTCACCCGCCGCTTCCAGCCCCAGTGCGGTCAGATCGGCCTTTGCCCTGACAGCAGGCTCTGACGCGGCAGCCACCAGATCATGCACCTCTGCCACCTGCTGCTGACCGCGCATCAACGGGTCGAGGGCAAGCCACGGTTCCTGCGGCAATACCGCGATACGACGGCCCCACAGCACCCGGTTGCCTTGCGGGCGGGCAGGATCAAACGTGTCGCCCCCCACCGTCAGCGTGCCAGAGCCGTCGAGCCCTTTTGGCAGTGTGCCAAGTATCGCTTGCGCCAGCAGGCTTTTGCCCGATCCGCTCTCGCCCAGAACGGTCACCGCCTTTCCCATTTCAAGGGTCAGCGAGACCGGATCAACCAGACGATCAGACCCGGCATGAACGCTGATGTCTTTGGCAACAAGCAATGTCATCTGCGATCTCCGGCAATCAGGTTCAGCGCCAGCAGCAGCGCAAAGCAAGCCAGAACCGGCTGCATCAGGGCAAAGGGGGCCTCGCGCCAGCTGGGTAACAGCTCGACCATCATCAGGCCAAGCTCTGGTGTCGGCGCGCGCATGCCGACACTGACAAAGCCAAGAGCGGCAATGGCTGCGATGGCATTGCCCACCCCAAAGGCCGAAGCGGTGCGCAGCATCGGGCCGATTTCTGGCCAGAGGATCCGGCGGAAAATCCAGACCGGGCCAAAGCCTTGCAAGGTGGCGGCCTCGACAGCGGGGCTGGCGAGATGGCTGCGCGCGGCATTGCGGGTCAGGCGAAAGAACTCGACCCATTGCACGGCGGCCAGCCCGGCCCAGAACGCAAGCGCGGTAGAGGGCAGGATCACCCCCATCATCAGCACCATCAAAAGCGCGGGCAAGGCGAGCACAGAGTCGGCCACAAGCGCCAGCCCCCGGTCCAGCCAGCCCCCGCGCCAGCTTGCCAACGCCCCCAGCCCGATGCCGATGACCGCCGCCGTTGCCGTCGCCGCAAAGGCCAGCAGAAGCGACAGGCGCAGCGCATGTGCAAGGCGTGAAAACATCGACCGGCCCAGATGGTCATAGCCAAACGGCGCAGCAGCATCCGCCCCTGACAGCGCTTTCATCAACGACTGCTTGAACGGACCGACCGGGTCAAACAGCGGGCCCATCAGGGCGAACAGGATCAGGGCGGCCAGAACGGACCAGCCGATATGGGCCGCGGTCATGACTGCACCCCGCGCGGGTCAATGCGACGCACGATCAGATCAATGATGGCGTTGAGCAGGACAAAGCCCAGGCCCATCACCAGCGCCGTCCCCTGCACCATCGGAACATCGCGGTGAAACACGGCATGGATCAAGGCATGCCCGATCCCCGGCCATCCGAAAATCGTTTCCACCACCACCACACCTTCGACCAGCAACACGAATTGCAGGCCCAGATAGGTCACCACCGGCGCGCCGATATTGCGCAACCCGTGACGGCGCAGCACCTCCCCGTCGCTCAGCCCCTTGGCGCGGGCAAAGGCGTAGAGCGGGCTGGCCGCAACGCCCGCCATCGCGTCGCGCGTGATCCGGGCGGATGCGGCGGCCAGACCCAGCGCCAGCGTCAGCGCAGGAAGGACAAAATGCGCAAGGCTGCCATGCCCGGCGGCGGGCAACAGCCGCATTTGCACCGCAAGCAGAATGATCAGCAGAAGCCCCAGCAAGAACTGCGGCACGGCCCGGAAACTGGCGGCCACCACCAGCAACGCCCGGTCAAACCGTCCCCCGGCATGCAAACCGGCGCAGATCCCCAACGGCGGCCCAATCAGCAGCGACAGGACAATCGCCGCCAGCGCCAGTTGCAGACTGGCCCCCAGCTGATGCGTGATTTCGTCCCACACCGGTTGCCCCGAGACAAGCGACTGCCCAAGGTCCAGCCTTGCCAGCCCGCCCATCCAGTGCAGAAACTGGGTGACGGGTCCGGCATCAAGGCCAAGTTCGGCACGCACGGCATTGGCCAGATCGGCATTCACCAGATCATAGCCATAGCGCGCCGCAGCGATGCGGAATGCCATGTCGCCGGGCATGGCCTGCATCATCAGAAAGGACATCACGCCGACAACCAGCGCCACGCCCGCCGCCTGCATCAGGCGGAAGGCGATTGTATTCAGCGCGGTGTTCACTCGACAAACTCCGCCGATTTCAGGCCAAAGCTGCGCTCATAGGGGTCAATCACGATGCCTTTCACGGTTTTCGAAATGGCTGCGGTCTGCTGATACCAGGCGATCGGCAGCACCGGCAGTTCGGCATGAAGTGTCGCCGCCAACGCTGACTTTTCTTCATCGGCACCACCCTCGGCCGCCATCTTCTTGACCGCAGCCGTAAAGCCGGCATTGTCCCAGCCCATCGCGCCCCAGTCGCCAGTCGGGGCATAATCCTGCATCAGTGTGCCGACAGGATCGGGAACCAGCGCAAAGTTGCGGGCAAACAGGGCCAGTTGCAATGTTCCGTCGGTATGCTTTGCCGGAATTTCAGATGAGTTGGTCGAATTGATCGTGACCGCGATGCCGACATCCCGGAAGAACTGCTCCAGCACGGCGGCGGTCAGTGGCAGTTCTGGTCGGTCGGGATAGGTCAGCAACTCGACCTCAAAGCGCTGACCGTCCTGTTCCAAAATGCCATCCGCACCGGGCAACCAGCCTGCGGCCGCAAACGCAGCCCTGGCCGCCTCGGCGTCATAGGCCAGCGGCTCCAGCGCCTCGTCATGCCACCCACCCATCGCGGGCGGGAACATCTGACCTGCCGCCGCCGGATAGCGCAGCACAGCCTGCGCCAACCCGTCGCGGTCAATCGCAAGCGACAAGGCGCGCCGCTCTTCGACTGTATCAAAGAAGGGTGAGGCGGCATTGAGTTTGAGCAGCAAAACGCGGGGCAGCGAAACCGATTGCACTGTCACGCTATCGACCGACCCAAGCCGGGCAAACGACGCCGGATCAAGGTTGACCACCAGCTCGGCATCGCCGGATTCAGCCATCAGTGCCCGTGTTTCCGCCCGCGTAACGGCGGTGTAGTGCACGGCTGGAACCTTGGCGGCGCCGCCCCAATAGGCATCGTAACGCTCGGCCTCCAGTGTCAGTGGCGGTTCCAGTCTTGTCACCTTGAATGCCCCGGTTCCGATCAGACCGACGACACTGCCATCGGCAGCATAGGCTGCGGGGGCCAGAATGCCGGTACGGTACTCGGCCAGAAAGGCGGGCAGAGCAGCAAAAGCCTCGGTGAGGGTGATCTCCACCTCGTCGCCTTCTGCCCTGATCGAAGAAATGGGCGCGCGTGTCAGAATACTCTCTTTTGATTTTGACCAGTTCAGCGCGGTCGCGGCTGCATCTGATGTCAGGGCGGTGCCATCGTGGAAGGTCACACCCGGCCGGATGTGAAAGCGCCAGGACAGCTTGTCGTCAGACACGCTCCAGCTGTCAGAAAGACCGGGCAGCAAGGCACCGTTTTCATCGGCATTCACCAGCGTTTCCATCACATCCATCTTGAGAAAGATATCACCTGACAGAACCGGATCAGCCGCCTTGATCTCGAACGGGGCAGCAACGTCCAGCGCTGCCGGATCAGCCAGAGCTGCAACGGGCAACAGAGCGGACAGGACAAGCAGGGATAGGGGGCGACGCATGGCGCTCTCCGTTATGTTATACAATAACGCGCCTGATAAATGGGGAACGATCGGCCCGCAAGCCGTATTGCGCAGCGCAATATATGGTTTTGCATTTCTGTCAGAATATCTCCACTCTGGAGATCAGTAACAAAGCCAATCGCTTGTCGCAGATTTTCCTAAGGCAGGACCATCACCGGGGCGGCGGATTCAGCGCCTTGTTATAGGGCTTCCAGTCCGTGATATCCGGATAATGAAACTTGCGCCACGCCCGCACACGGGGGTTCATCATCCGCCGCCACCACAGCGGGTTCATCGCAATAAACACCATCAGCGGATAACCGAGCGGCAGCTGCGGAGCCTGATCTTCGTCATAGGTCTGCAACAACGGAAAGCGCCGGTCGGGCTTGAAATGGTGGTCCGAATGGCGCTGCAGGTTGATCAGCAACCAGTTTGACGCGGTGTGTGATGCGTTCCAGCTGTGATGCGGTTTGACATGTTCGTACTTGCCCTCGCCCAGATGCCGCCGGGTCAGGCCGTAATGTTCGACGTAATTCACCGCCTCCAGCTGCCAGATCGCGACGGCGGCCTGATAGACAAACAGCCCAAGACCGGCCCAACCGCCAAGGGCCATGGCAAGCGCCAGCATGCCCGCCTGCAAAGCGGCATAGCGCCAGAACGGGTTGCTGCGATGCCACCACGGCAGTCCGCGCCGCGCCAGCATCGCCACTTCGGCCCGCCAGGCGGAGGCCGGGCTTTGGCGCAGCACACGCGGGAAAAAGCGGTGGAACCCCTCGTTATAGCGCGCGGTCACCGGGTCGCGGCAGGTGCCGACATAGATATGGTGCACGCGCAGATGCTCGGACCGGAAATGCGAGTACAACACTGACGCCAACAGAATATCGGCCAGCCAACGCTCCAGCTTGCTTTTCTGGTGCATCAGTTCGTGGCTGTAGTTGATCCCCACCGTGCCGGTGACAATGCCGATGCCAAAGAACAGCACCCCCAGCTCCAGCCCGGACAGATGGCTGGTATGGGTCGCATACCAGATGGTGCCAAACAGAATGACCAGCTGGATCGGCGGCCAGATCAGCGTCAGCAGCTGATACCAGAACAGCATGGCATCGGGGGTTTCCGGGTCGGCGTTGCCCTCGTTCCGCCCGGTCAGCGCATCGAGCGACGAATAGATCACCAGCGAATAGGCCGGAACCAAAGCGGTGTACCATCCGCCGAATGTCGCCCCGATCAGCGCCAGCGGCACGATGCCCAGCGTCAGCCAGAATGGCATGGCCTGCACAAATCCGATCTTCTGGCGCGGGTGGTCTGACATGATTAGCCGTTTGTTTTCAGGCAGACGATCTGCCAGCGGGGGGAATATCTCAAGGGGACAAACTGTCCCGCCAGCGATCATAGGCTTTGCGCATCACTGTTGGCAGGTCGGCGGGGCTGAAATCACGGCGCGAGACAAAATGCCCGCGCGATACGACCGACCCGGCTGGCAGTTCAGCGGCTTGCAGCGTCAGGTACAGGTGAAAATGGGTAAATGTGTGGCGAATTTCGCCAATCTCGCTCCAGTCGGCGGCGGCAGGGGCCTCACCTCCGGCCCCATCCCACCCGTCGCCGGGAAATCCCAGCATCCCGCCCAACAAACCTGTGTCGGGACGGCGTTGCAGGAGGATCATGTCACTTTGCGTCGCAAGCCAGAGCGTGCCGCGACGCACCGGCTTTTCCACCTTTGGCAGCTTGCGGGGCAGTTCGGCCTGAATACCCGCATCCCGTGCAGCACAAGCGTGGCTCCAGGGGCAAATCCCGCAAGCAGGGTTGCGAGGGGTACAGATGGTGGCGCCAAGATCCATCACGGCCTGCGCATAGTCACCAGATCGCGTTTCAGGGGTCAGCGAGGCAGCCAGCGCGGTGAGTTCGCCCTTGGCGACAGGAAGCGGTGTGTTCACTGCAAACAGCCTCGCCATCACCCGCTCGACATTGCCATCCACCACCGTCGCCGCCTCGTCATAGGCAATCGCGGCCACCGCCCCTGCGGTGTAGGGTCCGATGCCGGGCAGGCTAAGCAAACCATCGCGCGTTCCGGGAAACACGCCGCCATGATCCGCGACCACCGCGCGCGCGGCTTTCAGCAGGTTGCGGGCGCGGGCGTAATAGCCAAGGCCCGCCCATTCGGCCATCACATCCTCATCCCGCGCGGCCGCGAGGTCGGAAACGGTGGGCCAGCGGGCGGTAAAGCGGTGGAAGTAGTCCTTGACCGCCGCAACCGTGGTCTGTTGCAACATCACCTCGGACAGCCAGATCCGGTACGGGTCTGGCACTGCGCCGGCCTTGCGGTCCTGCGGTGAGACCCGCCACGGCATGACCCTGGCATGACGGTCATACCAGCGTAGCAGCAGGTCGCTCAACTCGGCGTCACGCAATCTTTATACCCTTTGTCCTGTCTTGCCTCTGGCGGCGCTGTCCTGACGGGATAAGATAGCAACAGAGTCACAGGATACCAGATGGCCCGCAACACGACCCCTTACCAGAGCCAATCGCGCCGGATGCGCGGGTTTGAACCGGCCTTCGGGCTGATGAAAGACCCTGTGCGCACGGCAGGGGAATCGCGCGGCTTTGCCATTGCACGGCTTTTGACCCATTGGACAGAGGTTGTGGGCGAAGATCTGGCCAAATGCACCCGCCCGGTCAAGGTTGGTTATGGCCGCGACGGCTTTGGCGGAACGCTGACGCTTCTGACCACCGGGCCGATGGCGCCGATGATCGAGATGCAGAAAGAAGTGATCCGGACCAAGGTGAACGCGATCTATGGCTACAACGCCATTTCGCGCATTCTGCTGACACAGACCGCCCCCATCGGATTTGCCGAAGGTCAGGCCGAATTCATACCCGCCCCAAAGGCCCCGCCTGCAACCGACCCGGCCATAAAGGCCGAGGCGAGTGAAACTGTGGCCCCGATTCATGACCCCGGCCTGCGCGCGGCGCTTGAAGCGCTGGCCGAAAACATCCTAAACCGTCGCAAGACGACAGAAGGCGAGAAATAATGTCAAAGAAAACCATTCTGGCCGCATCGGCCCTTGTCATTGCAGGCGGCTTTGGCCTGTGGTCGATGACATCCGGAAATGTCAGCCAGACACTGTTGCCGGTTTCCAGCGCACAGGCGCAGGAAACGGCCCCGGCGGCTGAGGCACAAACGGTTGAAATCAAGGACATGACACTGGGTCCGGTCGATGCCAAGGTGACGCTGATCGAATATGCGTCCTACACCTGCCCGCATTGTGCGAATTTCCACGCCAATGTCTTCAAAGATCTCAAGAAAGAATACATCGACACCGGCAAGATCCACTTTGTCTACCGCGAGGTGTATTTTGATCGCTACGGCCTATGGGCAGCCATGGTGGCCCGCTGTGGCGGAGACATGAAATACTTCGGCGTGCAGGAGATGCTGTACAAGGACATGCAGGCCTGGACCGCTTCGGATGATCCGAATGTGGTGGTCGGCAATCTGAAGAAGATTGGCCGGACGGCTGGGATGGACGATGCACAGCTTGATGCCTGCATGCAGGACGGTGCTACGGCACAGGCAATGGTCGATCACTATGAAACCATGATGAAAGAGTATGAGGTGCAAGGCACCCCGACGCTGATCATCAACGGCACCAAACATGCAAACATGTCTTATGCCGATCTGAAAGCCATCCTTGACGCAGAGCTTGCCAAGGAATGACCACGCCGCTTGCTGGAGTGAAGGTCATTGAACTGGCCCGCATTCTTGCGGGCCCGTGGGCCGGTCAGACCCTGGCCGATCTGGGCGCGGATGTGATAAAGGTCGAGGCCCCCGAAGGTGACGATACCCGTCGCTGGGGGCCGCCGTTCATCGAACGGGACGGCGACCGGTCTGCCGCCTATTTCCATGCCACCAACCGGGGCAAGCGGTCTGTCATCTGCGATTTCCGCACGCCCGAGGGGCAGGATATGGTGCGCCGCATGGTGGCCGATGCAGATGTGGTGATCGAGAATTTCAAGGTGGGGGGGCTGGCCAAGTATGGGCTGGATTACGCCAGCCTGCAAAAAGTAAACCCGCGCCTGATCTATTGCTCCATCACCGGCTTTGGTCAGGATGGCCCCTATGCCCATCGGGCAGGGTACGATTTCATCATTCAGGGCATGGCCGGGTTGATGAGCGTGACCGGCGAACCGGATGGCCAGCCGCAAAAGGTCGGCGTGGCCGTCACCGACATTTTCACCGGGATCTATGCGGCGACGGCCATTCTGGCGGCCCTGCACCAGCGGCACAGCTCCGGCATCGGTCAGCATGTCGATATGGCGTTGATGGATGTGGCAGCGGCAACCATGGCCAACCAGTCGATGAACTATCTGACGACCGGCATCGCGCCGAAAAAGATGGGCAATGCCCACCCCAATCTGGCGCCCTATGCGGTCTTTGACTGCGCCGATGGCTGGCTGATCCTGGCCACGGGGAACGATGGCCAGTATCAGCGTCTGTGCACGATCCTCGGGCTCGGCGATATTGCAACTGCGCCGGACTTCCTCACCAACGCCGACCGGGTGCAGAACCGGGAGGCACTGACCATCAGGCTGACCGCAGCCACCCAGACATGGACCAAGGCCGATCTGCTGGCCGCCTGCGAAGCGGCAGGGGTGCCTGCCGGGCCGATCAATGATCTGGGGGAAGTGTTTGCCGACCCGCAGATGGTGGCACGCGGCATGCAGATCTCTCCCGATGGCGTGCCGGGCGTTCGGTCCCCGTTCCGCTTTTCCGGAGCCAACCTTGCGCTGGACCGCCCGGCACCGAAGCTGGGCGAGCATCAGGCCGAAGTCGGCTGACAAAGGCGCAGGCGGGGTTTAGCGCAGCCCCGCGAGCGCCGCATCCAGAACCGACCAATCCGCGACCTCCAGCCGGACAACGAGGGTCAGAACCTTTGGCCGGAACGCTGGCGGCAGGCGCACCTGATCCTTTTCCGTCGTCACAAGCTGGGCCCCCAATCCAGCGGCCTCGGCCTCCAGCCGACGCAGCAGGGTGTCCGACAGCGGCTGGTGATCATCCAGCGAAACTGCGCGCACGATCTCTGCACCCTGACTGCGCAAGGTGGCGAAAAACTTGTCCGGGTGGCCGATCCCGGCAAAGGCCAGCACGCGCTGACCACGCCAGTCCATGCCCATCTGCAAGGGCTTCAGTTCCCCCTGCACTTGCGGGATGGAAATCGCCGGCCCCCATTGCCGGGCGAATTTTTCCTGAGCCTCAGCCCCGCCGATCGAGAGCAGCACCTGAGCGCGGGCCAAACCCGCCACGACAGGCTCCCGCAAAGGCCCGGCAGGCAGGCACAGCCCATTGCCAAAGCCGCGCTCGGCATCGACCACCACCAGCGACAGATCCTTGTGAACCGACGGGTTCTGAAAGCCGTCATCCATCAGGATGATCCTTGCGCCCGCGGCCTCTGCCGCCCGGACGCCTGCGGCGCGGCCCTTGGCCACCCAGGTTGGCGCAAAGGCGGCCAGCAGCAGCGGTTCATCCCCGACCTGCGCCGCCGTATGGAGCTGCGGCTCCACCAGAATCGGGCCCTCCAGCGCCCCGCCATAGCCCCGGGACACCACATGCGCGCCTTGCACCCGTGCCAGCAGGGCGATTGTGGCAGGGGTCTTGCCGGTGCCGCCCACATTCAGATTGCCAATGCAAATCACCGGAACCGAAGCGCGATAACCGCCTTGTGCCACCCGGCGGGCGGTTGCAGCGCCATAGGCAAAGCCCAAGGGCTGCAACAAACGGGCCATCAGACCCGGTGCATAAGGCGGATTGTGCCAGAACGCAGGCGGGCGCATCATGCGTTATCTTTCACGGCGTTGCGGACCAGCGCGATAATACGCTCGGTCACATCCGCCCCGTCTGACGCCACCATCCACGCCGATTGAGCCAACCGCGCGGCACGGTCCGGCGACAGCAGATCAGACAAGGCTTCGCCCAGATCCGTAGCACTGCCCACAGGGCGGGCTGCTCGGGCAGCACCAAGCCTGCCGAAAGTGCCGCCAAACACGCCCGGACGCGGGCCATACAGGATCGCAGAGCCAAGCGCTGCAGGCTCCATCGGGTTGCGCACACAGCCCTGCCCCGCCAGGCTTCCCCCCATGAAAGTGATCGGCGCCAACCGATACCACAGCCCCAGCTCGGCCATTCCGTCGGCGACGAAAACCTCGACATCCGCCTCAGGTTCCTGATCTTCGGACCGCTCTGCAACGATCCAGCCTTCGTCATCGGCCAACCGTCTGGCCAGAGCGGCGGCCCGTGCCGGATCTTCGGGGGCAATGATCAGCAGCAGCCGGTGCGCAAGGCTTTGTGCCGCACGATGTGCCGCGATCACAGCCGCTTCTTCCGGCTCGGGCAGCCCGACTGCCAGCCATACTGGGCGCGTGGCCAACAGCTTTGCAAGCGCTGCGCGTTCCGCTTCCAGACAGGGCAAGGCAGCACTGTTTTCTTCCATCCGTCCGGTCACACCAACGGCGGACAGGGCCGCGCCGCCCTTGCGAAAGGCGCGGGCCGATGCCTCGTCCAGTGTCAGGACATGGGCAAAACCTTGCAAGGCTGACCGCATCAGACCCGGATACCACCCGTTGCGGTCCTTGAGCACATAGGGCGCGCGCCCGTCAACCATCATCAGCTGCACCCCACGCTCCGCCGCTTCGTGCAGCACGGCCGGGCGCAACTCACCATCTGAAAAGATCGCAATCTCTGGCCGCCAGTGATCAAGAAAGGCGCGGGCCTCGGCCGGACGGTCATCGGGTGGCAACACCCTGACCAGCCCCTTCCGGGCCGGCAAACCCTCGGGACATGTTAACAGGACCGTCAAACCGTCTTCCTCGATCAGACGGGCCGCCAGCTCCAGCAATCCGCGGGCGGCTTCGGCAGAAGGCGCATGCATCCAGATCAACCGGCCTGAGGGGCGCTCGGGCCAGCCCCCCCCGGACGCAGGATCGCGCCGGGGCCGCAGATTATAAAGTGTCAGACCAAGCGAATGCACCATTTGCCCGGCACATTACCGGCCCAGTTCTTCCGTCACCGATCCGGCCTGCTCTTCATCACGCAGACGGTGAATATGTGCGATGAAATACCGCATATGCGCATTGTCGACTGTACGCTGTGCCTCTGCCTTCCACGCTTTGTGCGCCGAGGCATAGTCGGGAAACATGCCCACGATATGGATGTCGTTCACATCTGCAAACGTCGATTTGGCAGGGTCCACAAGTTCCCCCCCAAACACCAAGTGTAGCCGTTGGGTCATTCATCTGCTCCGTCTTCTGTGGGTTGCCTCCACCCTTGGGCGCAAGGGTAACGAGGCCAAAGGCAGGGTCAAGCCCGCATCCTACCGCATGGTGTTTCCGATTTCGAAAGATTCGCTTCGTATGGTCATCACAGCATCAGAATGGTGCGCGTCATCCGGGCAGGTGAAACCTATGCGACAGACTGCGTCTTTGTTTATCTGGGGTCTTTCGCTGGTGGCGGGCTTTTTGGCAATGGGGATTGCCAGCGCTCAGGCCAGCACATCGCACGACAGCCAGAACCTGTGTGACGCGGCAGGTGGCAGGGCCGCCGAGATCACCGGCGTTCCAGCAACCGTGCTTCTGGCAATTTCGCGTGTCGAAACCGGGCGCACCATTGGCGGGGTGCTTTCACCCTGGCCTTGGGCCGTCAATCAAGCCGGGTCCGGGTCGTTCTTTAAGTCAAAGTCTGACGCGATGGATCACGTCTCGCTTGCCATGGGCAATGGTGAAACCAACATTGATATCGGGTGCTTTCAGATCAACATGCGCTGGCACGGCACTCAGTTCACCTCATTGGAGGCGATGTTTGACCCTGCGGAAAATGCCCTCTATGCGGCGCGTTTTCTGTTGCAGCTGTATCAGGAATTCGGGTCGTGGGACGATGCAATCGGGGCCTATCATTCGCGGCAAAGCGGTGCGGCAACGGCCTATCTGGCAAGAGTTTCTGCCTTGATGGATACCAAAATGCAGGTGGCGGCCCCCTCAGGCCCTTTGCAGACGGCGTCACGTGAAAACCTTTATCCCCTGCTGATGCCCGGCGTGGCAGGTGCGCATGGGTCGTTGGTGACAACACTGTCCGACCGCGCTGCCGTCCCTTTGTTCCGGTAGCCAGAATGACCGCCCAAGCCCGACTCGCCCTGCTGTTCCGCCCCACCATTCTTCTGGCGCTGGCCCTGATGTCGGTCATCGTCATGATGATCCTGCCGGTTCCTGCCTGGATGCTCGACATCGGGCTGGCGCTGTCCTTTGCGCTTGCGATCCTGATGCTGACGGTGACGCTTTTTATCGAACGTCCGCTGGATTTCTCGGCGTTCCCGACCATCCTTCTGTCTTCGCTGATGCTGCGCCTGTCGCTCAACGTCTCGTCCACCAAACTGATCATCGGCGAAGGTCACACCGGTACCGACGCTGCGGGGGCGGTGATCGAAGGGTTCGCCAATTTCATCATGGGCGGCAATGTTCTGCTCGGTCTGGTCATTTTTTGCGTTTTGCTGATCGTGAACTTCATGGTTATCACCAAAGGCGCAGGCCGCATGGCAGAGGTCGGGGCGCGCTTTGCGCTTGATGGGATGCCGGGCCGCCAGCTGGCGATTGACGCCGATATGGCCGCAGGCGCAATCGACCATACCGAAGCCAAGGAACGCCGCGAACGCGAACTGGCTGAGACCAACTTTTTCGGCTCTCTCGACGGGGCCTCGAAATTTGTAAAGGGTGATGCGGTTGCCGGCCTGCTGATCACCATGCTAAACATCATCATGGGTCTGGTGATGGGCGTGTTCCTGCATGATATGCAGGTCGCGCAAGCCTTCAAAACCTATGCAATCCTCACCGTCGGCGATGGTCTTGTCAGCCAGATCCCCGCCGTCATCATCTCGGTCGCCGCAGCTCTGTTGCTTGCCCGTGGCGGCGCCAAAGGCGCGGCAGATGTTTCATTCTTTGCCCAACTTGGGCGTTACCCCGGTGCGCTCGGCACTGTGGCCGTTCTGATGGCGCTTTTTGCGCTGGTGCCGGGCATGCCCTTTCTGCCGTTTATCCTGGGGGCCGGGGTACTGGCCGGCACAGCGCTATTGGTCCATCGACGCTCTGTCCAGACCGCAATGCCCCTGCTGCCCGCTGTCGAGCCAGAGCGCAAACGGGCTTTGGGAGATGTGCTTGATTTTGATGAGCTTCATCTGGAATTCTCTCCCGACCTCGTTGCCATGGTGCTGGATCCGGCAACCGGTCTTGATGGCCGTATCGGGAACATGCGCAACCATATTGCGGCCAGCTTTGGCCTGATCCTGCCCGAAATTCGCCTGACCGACGAACCCGCCTTGCCGCATGGCACCTACCGTATCCGCATTCAGGGGGTAGAGCGCGTGACCAACCGGCTGATGCCCGAGCGCTGCCTTGTCCTGCTGAATGAGGGGATGCCAGCCCCCGATGGCATTGATGTCAGCGAGCCCGTCTACGGCACACCCGCGCGCTGGATTCTTCCGGAGCAGCAGGAAGATGCAGTGATTGCCGGTATGACCGTCGTTTCCCCTCCCGAAGTGCTCGCCACCCATCTGATGGAAGTGATCCGCGCCAACCTGGCCCGTTTGCTGTCTTTGCGTGGGTTGCGACGGCTGCTGGATGAGTTCATCAACGTGTCCGAACCCAGCCGCGCCGAGTCGAACCGCAAACTGCTGGATGACATGATCCCGGAAAAGGTGCCGGTCGACCTGCTGCTGTCGGTCCTGCGTCTTTTGCTGGATGAGCGGGTGTCGATCCGCAATCTGCCCCTGATCCTCGAAGCCATTGCCGAAGGCCGGGGCCTGCCGTCCGCCGAAGCAATCTGCGAACATGTGCGGCAAAGGATCGGATTTCAGCTTGTCTCGGAACTGAAGCGCAATGATGGCACGATACCCCTGATCCAGATCGCACCTGAGTGGGAAAAGACCTTTGCCACCTATCAGATCGACGGGGAGCGTGGCCATCGCGACATCGCCCTGCCGCCCGATCAGTTTGCCCGTCTCTCTGGACTGCTGGCAGAAAAGCTGAACCGAGCCGCCGAAAGCGGCATCACCGCCGCCGTTGTGACCACCACGTTGAGGCGACGGTTTGTCCGCACCGTTCTGGCTGCAAAGGGCCTGAGCGCACCTGTGTTGTCGTATGAGGAAATCGGGCTGGAAGCGCGGCCCGCCATTGTTGGTCTGGTCCCGCAATGAACGAGATCCTCACCCTGCTGATGACCTCTCATGCGCTCGTCGCAGATCAGGCAGAGGCGGCGGCGCTGGTTTTTCTGCGTGTCGGGGCGGTGATGGCCACACTTCCGGCCTTTGGCGAGACCACAATTCCTGCCCGGATCAGGCTGGTCCTGGCAGTGATGCTCTCTGCCGCGCTGTTCCCCGGCGTCGAGCCCATGCTGGACGGTATTTCGTTCAGTACCGGCTTTGCGCCCGAAGTGGCGATCGGTCTGGCGCTTGGACTGATGGTACGCCTGTTCGTCCTATCTCTGATGACTGCGGGCTCAATCGCCGCAAATGCCACCTCGCTGTCGCAGCTGTTTCCCGCCGGAGCAGAGGCACAGCCCGCAATTTCCAAACTTCTGGTGACGACCGGGCTGGCGCTCGCCGTCACCGCAGAGCTGCATTTGCGGGTGCTCGATTACCTGCTGCTTGGCTATGAAATGCTTCCCGCCGGTCAATGGCCGTCTGCGGGTCTTATGGCCGAGTGGGGTGTCGCCCAGACCGGGCGCGCCTTTGCCATGGCATTCATGATTGCGATGCCCTTTGTCATTGCATCCCTGATTTACAACGTGGCGCTCGGAGTCATCAACCGCGCCATGCCACAGTTGATGGTGACCTTTATAGGCGCCCCTGCGCTCAGCTTCGGTGGGCTGATCCTGCTTGCACTGGTCGCCCCCCTTGCCTTGGCGATCTGGCTTCAGTCCTTGAACAGCTTTCTTGTCGCCCCTTCCGGCCCGATACGGTGATCGCAGATGTCAAAATCTGACGATCAGAGCCCGAGCGAAAAGGAACACGCGCCCAGCGAGAAAAAGCTGGCAGATGCACGCCGTAAGGGCGACATCGCCAAATCAACCGAACTGCTGGCAGCAGCCTCTTATGCCGGGCTGCTTGTTGCCGGGCTGGCCGGTGCGCCCGCGGTGGAAAAGGCAGCTCTTGCCGCCAGCATCCTGATCGGCCAAGCGCCCGACATTGCCCGACTGGCTACGGAGTCCGCGCGTGCTGTCATCGCTGGCGTGCTTCAGGCGTCGGTTCTGCCCTTTGTGCTGCTGCTGCTGGTTCCTGCGGCGGCTGTTTGGCTTGCCCTGTTTGCGCAACAGGCAATCGTCTTTGCCCCGGACAAGCTGGCACCGAAGCTCTCCCGCATTTCACCCTTGGCGACCGCAAAGAAAAAATTCGGCGCCGAAGGTCTGGTGGAGTTTGCAAAGAACTTCTCAAAGCTGATGATCGTGTCTGTCGCTCTGGGCTGGTTCCTCATCAGCCATGCTGACAACATCCTGGCTTCCGCGTCCCTCGATCCACGCCAAGGGCTCGTACAACTGATCGCTCTGCTTGGCCAGTTTCTGATGATTGTCATTCTGGTGACCGCCGCCATCGGTGGTCTTGATCTGCTTTGGCAGAACCACTCTCTTTTGCAGCGCAACCGTATGTCACGCAAAGACATGATGGATGAAATGAAAGAAAGCGAAGGCGACCCGCATACTAAGTCGCAACGGCGGCAACGGGGGCAGGATATCGCGATGAATCAGATGCTGGCCGAAGTGGCGACAGCCAGTGTGGTGATCGTCAATCCAAGCCACTATGCGGTTGCCCTTCGCTGGACAAAAGGCGCACCGACTGCCCCCATTGTCGTGGCCAAGGGCGTTGATGAAATCGCCCGCCGCATTCGCGAGGCCGCGGCAGAGCATGGCGTGCCGATCCATTCCGATCCCCCGACGGCACGATCCCTGTTTGCCATGGTCGAGATCGGAAAGCCCATCGCGCGGGATCACTACCGCGCTGTCGCGGCCGCCATCCGCTTTGCCGAAGCGATGCGCAAACGGGCAAAGGCGCGCACCCGATGAACACCCTGGAAAACCTGCGCAAGCTGGAAAAGATCGCGCAGCTGATGCGGGACCGGGATCTGTCCCGGCTGACACTCGCCTCGGCTCAAAAGGCCGGAACTCAGTCGCTGCTTTCGGGCCTCGACAAAACACAACCAACCACTGGACTGGACCCTGTGATCGCGGCACAAGTCGTTGACCGTTTCGGTCTGTGGACCATGAACCGTCGTATCTTGCTCAATCAGCAGCTGGCCCGGGACACTGTCAAATGGCTTGCTGCAAAGGCCGATGCGCAAAAATCCTTCGGACGCGCCGAAGTGCTTGGCAAACTGACAAAACGCCGGTGATTCTGCGGGCCTGTATGGTATGGCACGGGAAACGGTCACCGGGCCGCTTGCGCTGCTCGGGGGGCACAGCAACTTGTAGGCTTGGCGCCACAACAATATGCAAGCAAGAATCTTTCCGCCGGATCAGACCGAACGGGTTTTCACCAACCCGTTTGCCAGATCGGTCACCTGAAACTGGTGGTCAGCTGTCCTGGCGGATCATATCGGTGATCAGAACATCCTTTACCATGTCACCCAGCACACGCTGTGCGACCTCCTTCAGCCCCCTGCGCAGGATGACCAGATTGTCCGCATCGGTAAATGAGCCCCGGAACCCGCCCGTATTCGCATGATCAAACAAGAGCTGAAGAATCCCATCCCTCAGCTTGGGTTCCTGCGCAAAAACCCGTTCGGTCCCCCCCGGCTTCACCTCAAGGCTCAGGGAAAGGATCACAAGCGAGACAATCCGGTTCTTTTCGACGACCGGCACAATGAACTGATTGGTCAGTTTCACAAACTCAGGCAGTTGATCGCTCTTTGCCGCTTCATTTGCAGTTTGCGGAGCGGGATCTGCACCATGTTCATCCCCCACCGCAGCCGCAGGCGGTGGACGCAGGAAAAACCCCGCCCCAACTCCGGCACCCGCACCAAGCAAAATCAGCAACAGAGGAAGGAGTTTGCGCATTATGTCCTCAGAACGGCAGAAGGATGTCGGTAATCTGCTGACCATAGCGGGGCTGCTGAACATCAGTTATCTGCCCCCGGCCGCCATAGGCAATCCGCGCCCCCGCAATTTTATCGTAGGTCACTTCATTCGCTCTGGAGATATCCGCCGGGCGCACATATCCGGTCACGATCAGCTCGCGTAATTCAAAATTTACCCTGACCTCCTGCTGCCCTTCGATCCGCAAAACACCGTTGGCCAGTTCTTCGACCACGGTAGCTGCGACCCGCAAAGTCATCTTTTCGTTGCGTGACACCGAACCGTTCCCCGAAAAGGTCGACGACGAGTTTGTATTCACCGCCTCCGCCATCGTTGCCCCTTCCGGCAGGGCCTTGTTGAGGCGTTGTGGAATCCCTAGAAGCTGGGGCATTCCCATCGTCTGATTCCCGGTACGGGACCGGCCTGAAGAGTTGGAAATCTCTGCCCTGTCGTCGATCTCGATCACAACGGTCAGAATATCGCCGCGTTTTCCGGCACGCCTGTCGCCGAGGAGCGATGCCCGGCTCGCCGTCCAGAGCGACGAGGCGTCGGTCGGGCCATCCGGATCTGCCTGATCTGGCAGCGCATTGGAATACATCGCATGATGCTGATAGCTGCCTTCCAATGGCGAAAAATCCGGGGCTTTTCCCACCTGGTCAAGTGAGCCGCACCCCGCCAGAAAAAGCATGAAACAAAGAGCAGTGCGCATGGGCTATCCTTCTGTCCGGACGACGCTCACGGTGCCATCGGGCATGATCCGCCCTTGCACCGTGTTGCGTGAAGAGAGATTTACTACGGGGATCACATCGCCAACACCGCCACGATCAAGTGCGCGGCCTTCGGTAAAAATGGCAAGTGTTCCCATGACATAAGAGAGTGAGACAACTTGGTTTCTAAGGACGATTGCAGGCGGGCCGAATTGACCGTTACGAATGGGGCGCCCCGGATACAGCGCCACACGCGCCTCTTGGCCAGCCACAAGGGCGGGGTCAGTTGCCGTGCCCGGAATGTCGGCATCGACAACGGAAATATCAGCCGCTTCAATCACCTGACCCGCCTTTATGATACGGTTCGGAATCAACGCATCGGCAAAAGCCGGCAGGGGAAAAAGGCAAAGAACCATCCAGCGCATCAGCGGACCTGTGTGGTGGCTGACAGCATCTGATCCGCAGCGGTGATCACCTTTGCATTCAACTCATACCCACGCTGCGCCTTGATCAGTTCGGTCACCTCACGGACCGCGTCAACCGAGCTTTCTTCAAGATAGCCCTGGCGCAATGTGCCCAGACCATTCTCACCCGGTGCGGCCTGAAGCGGAGGGCCAGAGGCCTCGGTTTCCAGAAAAAGGTTTGACCCGATGGCTTCTAGTCCTTTTTCGTTGGTAAAGCCCGCCAGCGACAAGGCTCCCAGCAGTTCGGGCTCTGCCCGATCCCCGAAATAGGCGTAAACTTCGCCGTCCGCATTGATGGCAAGGGACCGCGCATCTGCGGGAATCGTAATGCCCGGCGCAACCTGATTCCCCTCGGAGTCGACGATCAACCCCTCTCCGGTGCGCTTCAGCGCGCCGTCGCGGGTATAGGCGGCATTACCGCCGGGCAGCGTGACCTCAAGATAGCCCAACCCCTCGATCGCGACATCAAGATCGCCACCGGTCTGGGTCAGCGGCCCTTGCGCAAGGATGACCGAGACGGCGGCAGGCCTGACACCCAGCCCCAGTTGCACCCCGGTCGGCAACAAGGTGCCATCGCTGGCAGATACAGAGCCGGGGCGCGCCAGCTGCTGATAGTGAAGATCGGCAAAATCGGCCCGTCGGGCATTATATCCCGTGGTCGACATGTTCGCGAGGTTGTGCGCCACAACATCGACCCGCATTTGTTGTGCGGCCATGCCGGTTGCGGCAATTTGCAGCGCTTTCATAGGTTTCTCCTATCGGCCAAGTGTTTGGATAACGTTGCGCTGGCGCTGATCCTCGGCATCCAGGAACTTCTGGCCCAGCTCATAGGCCCGCTGAACCGTGATCATGCGGGCAATTTCCGAAACGGGTTCGACATTGCTGTCCTCAAGAAACCCCTGCCGGATCACGGCGCCTTCGGCCGGCTCGATGTCATCTGCTGCAAACAGTGTTCCCGCCTGATGACGCAGCGACAGCGGATCAACCGGGCGCCAGACGCCGATCTGGGCAATCGGCTGGCCGTCGGCAGACATGGTGCCATCCGACGCAATAGAGACCGCACCAGCACCAAGCGGCGCCGGAACGGAGGCTCCGCCAGCATCCAGCAAAGCAAACCCATCTGAATTGACCAGCACACCCTCGGCATTCGGCGAAAAGCTCCCGGCACGGGTCAGCCGTTCGCCTTCTGGAGCGGCGATCAGAAAGAACCCTTCGCCCTGAAGACCCAGATCAAAGATGCCGCCCGTCTGTGACAAACCAGCCTGACCAAGATCGACATGGCGGGCATTCCCGTGGGCCATCGAAAGCGAAGGCTCCCCCTCCAGCCGGGTGACGTATTCGGAAAAAACCACCCCCTCACGCCGGAACCCGTTGGTAGAAATATTCGCAATGTTGTTGGCAATCACCTGCATTTCACGCATCAGGCCCGACTGCCGGGTCAAAGCGGTGTAACCGGGGGTATCCATGTCAATTTCCCTCAATCAAAGGAATGATTGCATCGGTAAAAAACGTCACAAGCGTTGCGGTCATAAAGCTCATCGATACCCAGAAAACGATCAGCATCGCGCCCACCTTTGGAACAAAAGTCAGCGTCATCTCCTGGATAGAGGTCAGGGCCTGAAACAGGCCCACAACCACACCCGCAACCAGCGCCACAATCAGAAGCGGGGCAGAAATGGTAACGGCAATCCAGAGGCCCTGCCGTAGGATGTCAAAGATGACACCCTCGGTCGTCGGGCTGTTCATACCGGCATCCTCAGGATTTCCTGATATGCCTCAACCACACGGTCACGCACGGTAACCACCGTTTCCACTGCAGTCTGAGACGAGGCCAGGGCTTCGACCAAAGCATGTGGGTCGGCTCCGCCAGTCATTGCGGCGCGGGCCGTTTCCTCGCCACGCGACAGCGTTTCGGCAAAACTGCCCAGAAACCGCGCCGCGCCATCCTCGGCTGAATTCGGGGGTGGCTCAAGCGCCACCGCTGAACGGGTTTGCGCATAGGCCTGCGCGGCCAGAGACTTCTTGATATCCATTCTGGATCTCCTATCGACGGATGAGATCGAACAGGCTCTGCGTCATCTGCCGCGCCTGATCGAAGAGTCTGAGGTTAGCCTCATAGCTGCGCTGCGCTTCGCGCGCGTCAGCGATTTCGATCACCAGATCGACATTCGATCCATCATAGTGACCGGTCGTATCAGCCAAAGGATGGCTGGGGTCGAAGAGTTTTGGCAGCGGCGTTTTATCCAATCGGACACGTGCGGCGGAAACCGCTCCAGTATTCATCTCTGACTGAAAGGAAACCAGTTTGCGCTGGTATCCGGGCGTGTCAGCGTTGGCGATATTCTCGGACACATGCCGCAGCCGCTTTGCCTGAGCCTCCATTCCAGAGGCCGAGAGCGACAATGCCTTCAAAAGATCTGTCATGTCATCCCCCTCAATTGTTCCGGCCAAGTGATGTGCGGATAATGGCAGAGGTGCTGCGATAGACTGCCAATGCCATCTCGTGGCTTTGGCGCGCCTCGATCGCCTTCATCATCTGCTGATCCAAGGAAACATCATTGCCATTGGGGGTCATCCCGGAGCCGGACATCACGGGTGAGGAGGAAAGTGATCTTTCATTCACAATGTGACCGACACGGGTGCCGCGAAGTGAAAACCCGTCATCCTCATACATGCTGGCAAATGCCGGCATGTCCATCGCCCGAAAGCCGGGGGTATCAGCATTAGCCACATTGCGCGCCACCACTTCAACCCGAGAGCCCGCGTGGGCTGCAAGTGCCTGTGCCATTCTGGTCAATCCAAGTTTTTCAAACACCGGGGCTTCTCCCTCGATCCGCTTCATCAGTTCTTAGGGGTGATTCCTTTAAAAAACGTAATCACCGAACAAAGGGAGAATCCCATGACCGATATTTTTACCCCGCTAAGCCATCAGATCGCCCGGATCAGTCTTTCGCATCCGATCGGACGGATCCGCACCGCCGGGGGCGGAACAATTTCTGTTCGGGGCCTGCAACATGCGGCCGCTTTGGGGGACCGAATCGCTATTGGTGCAAAAAATCAGAGCGGGGGGGAAGTTATCGGGATCGGCCCTGATTCCCTGACCGTCCTGCCCGATGACGGGTTGGATGGCCTGGCCATTGGCGCGGAAATCGCGTTGCATGGCCCTGCCCGGATTGCGCCGGATGAAAGCTGGATCGGCCGGGTGATTGATCCGCTCGGTCAACCTCTGGATGGGCGCCCGCTCTTTTCGGGAACCGAATTGCGCAGTCTTTCCTCAGCCCCGCCACCACCAGCGCGCCGCAGGCGGCTGGGCGAGCGGCTCAGTACCGGTAAAGCGGCCTTCGACACGCTTTTGCCGATTGCACGAGGGCAGCGAATCGGGCTTTTTTCGGGGTCGGGTGTCGGAAAATCTAGCTTGCTGGGCAGCTTTGCGCGGGCGCTCTCTGCCGATATCGTGGTGATTGCGCTCATCGGGGAGCGCGGTCGTGAGCTGCGAGAATTTACCGAAAGCGTTCTGGGGCCAGAGGGCATGAAGCGCAGCATCGTGATCGCCGCCACTTCTGACCGGTCACCGTTGCTGCGTCGCCGTTGCGCCCTGACAGCGATCACCGTGGCGGAGCATTTCCGCGACAAGGGGCTGAATGTGTTGCTCCTTGCCGACAGCATCACGCGCTTTGCCGAAGCCCATCGTGAGATTGCGTTGTCAGCAGGCGAGCCGCCAAGTTTGCGGGGCTATCCCCCCTCGCTCCAGCACGCGATCATGGCCCTGGCAGAACGTGCGGGACCGGGTGTTGATGGGCAAGGAGATATTACAGCGGTCTTTACCGTTCTGGTTGCGGGGTCGGATATGGAAGAGCCAGTTGCAGATATTCTGCGCGGCGTGCTCGACGGTCACGTCATTCTGGATCGCAGGATCGCAGAGCGGGGGCGATTTCCCGCAGTTGATCTGCTGCGCTCGGTCTCCCGTAGCCTGCCTGCCGTAGCAAGTGACGCCGAGAACGGCCTGATTTCCCGCGCCAGAGCCTTGCTTTCGGCATGGGATCGCGCCGAAATGATGGTTCAGGCAGGGTTATATGAAAAAGGCAGCGACCCTATGGTCGATCAGGCAATCCGCCTGTGGCCGGGGTTAGACAGTTTTCTTGCAGAAGATTCTCCTGCAGGAGGAGTGCAGGCAAGCTTTGCCCGGTTGACGCACTATCTTCAGGATTAATCAGGTTTACTTCACTAGGCTCAGGACTCATTGATCATATCCAGAAGATGACGATGGCGGCTATGGCGATTGCGGACATGAAGGTGTGGGCGCAGCGGTCGTATCGTGTGTGAATGCGCCTCCAGTCCTTGAGTTTTCCAAACAT
>NZ_QWEY01000014.1 GCF_003443995.1 Pseudotabrizicola alkalilacus | reverse complement strand
GAACGGCTTGCCCAAGAGCATTCACAGGGGGGTTGTCAATGATGACCCGTGCCAGATCGCCGTGTATCTCTACAGTCACGCACTCCATCGCCGGACACCTCGCTTTGAATGATTGCTCCGCTTATAGGAGGGTCACGTATTCAGGTGACCCAACAAATGGTTAGGTTGCGCAGTACGGCCCATTGGGCCTGATCCGGTCGCATCACTCTAGGGTCAGAACCCATTGATCTGCTTGAGGCCGCCCGGCCTGGAAGGCGCGGTCATCGTTCGGATGCTGAGCGGCTACGCTGTCTTGCGTAATCAAGCGCGCGCGTGCCGGTGAAAGCTGTTCCAGGCAGTTGGGCGAATGCAACTCCGTCTGCCTCAGAGGATTCGACCGCCGGTGGAACGAGAAACTTCAGGGCTTCGCCATGATAAACGGGCGCATTCACCTTCGGCGGCGAATGCGCCCGTTTGTTTCAATGGCCGGACACCGACCATTGGGCCGGTGAAAACTCAAACCAGCCTGGCGGGCTCCGAGCAGGTTCGCCGCCATCCCCGCCGCCGCGCTTGATCCGACCCACCGTCCGGCGTCTCCCGCGGTCCCCGCGCTTTTGGGTCCGGGTCCCCTTCGTCCACTTGCAAAGCAATGGGCGAGCTATGCGCTCTCGCCGTTTTCTACCTCCGCCACGGGCACATGCTGTGTCAGCTGGGCGACGATCTGCCGAAACTCTCTCAGGATTTCGCCATGGCCCCTGTCGAGGTAACGTGCGAGGCGGTCATTCTGAAGAAGCCGCTCGACAAACCGGCCTGCCACAACAAGGCGGAGGTGATCCGGTCCAAGCGCGCCCTCGACCAGCTTTATGTTCTTCTGGAGATTGACCATCTCCGAGCGCATCAGCTCAGCCTGTTCGCGAGTCACCCCCGCGGGTGCCTTCTTTGCCGTAGGGTCAACCAGGTCAGCGGAGTCGGTCGCCGCAAGAATGGCCTCCACATAGGGCACCGTGTAATTGTTTGCGGCGATCATCAGTTCTGCTGCCTGAATCTGCCGCAAAGGTTTCATCTTGCGCAAGAAGCGGAAACTGTTGATCGGACAATGTCGGGCCTTCAGCAGTTCGGCCGCCTCCGGACAAATGCCGTTCAGCAAGGTCCGCTTTTGCCGGATCAGCGCGATGTTCACATTCAACGCGGCAGCGATGCGGGCTTCCGACACGCCTCGTTCGACCGCGCGCAGGATCATCTTGTGCTCCTGGATGGTGGCGAGACGGCTGATGCGCTTGTTGTAGGTGAAGGACTCGTCATCGGTGGCCACCAGGCAGATGACAGACGTCTCGCCCATTTCCTTCAACACATGCAGACGAACATGCCCGTCGAGAAGGATGAAGGATCCGTCCTGCCCCGCTGCGCGGGCGACCACCGGTGGTTCGATCAGGCCGACCTCGCGGATCGACGCGGCGATTTGCCCATACTTCTGACTTTTGGGCACGGCGGTCGACAGCTGCTTCACCGGCAGGATTGCGGCAATCGGGATCAGTCGTAGGCTTGCCTCGAACCCGGGACTCTTTGGCGACGGCATTTTCCCTACGAGTGTCATGCTCTTGGCTCCTGCAGCCCTTCAACGATGATGCTCGGAAGGCTACCCAGCCCTTCCGCGCGAAGCAGGGTCAGAAAGGTCTCGTCCTTCAAAAGCGATTGAAAGGCCGCGTCCAGAAACAGAAGGCTGCTGCGCGTCGCTTGTGCCCTCCGAACCATGTCCTGCTGACGCTCCGCCTCCACGCGATAGGCCTTGACCAGCGCTGCAGATGTCATTCGCGCGCGTGGCTGTTTGTTACGCGCGCCACCCCGCTGCTTGCCATGGCGCTGGCGCAACTCAACCAGCCGCCGCGCTTCCAGAAGCTTCTTCCCGCGTAGTTCGCCCGAGGCATAGGCGGCTTCAAGCGCCTTCTGCACGTCCTTCTCCTCGGCACGCGTGATGTAGAGCGCGACGCTGAGCGGCATCTGCCCGGTTTCGACCGCGATCAACAGGCGTTCTTCACCGTTGGCAATCAACTCACCGATTTCATGAACATAGGCGAGGGAAAGCCCCGTCTTGTCGGCGATCTGATGGTCCGAATATCCCCGCTCGCGCAGGATGGTGATGTCCTGCAAAAGCTCGAGCGGCCGCTGCTGGCGCCGTGCAATGTTTTCGATCACGCTGCGCAGAAGCCGTTCACCTTCGTTCGCATCCACGACGATGGCCGGAATGTGGGTTTCCCCAAGGGCGACATATGCCTCCATCCGTCCCTGACCGCAGACCAGCCGATACGAGACCCCTGCCTCATCATCGATCCGGGCAACGGTGATCGGCTTTTTCAGCCCGACCTTGCCGATACTGTCCACGAGTGCGCGGAAGGTCTTTTCCGAGCGTTCACGTGGGTTTTCCACGGTGATGGCGGAAATCGGGATGGTCTGCACTTCGCCCGGCGTTTCGACCTCGGTCACCATGGGGCGACCTCCGTAACCGGAACACGCCGGGCCATGTCGAAGAAGAAATCCAGTGCTTGAAATCGGAAAGCGTCCAGCATCAGGCCATTCTCCTCTGCAAGCCCCAAGGGTTTGCGTCGCATCTCGAATTGGGGCAGCAGGTAATAGTCGAGCGCGGCAGTGTTCGTTCTGTCCATCCGGATGGCGATGGTGATGTCGGGGGTGAGCCCCGTATCGAAGCGGACTTTCCAGCGCAACCCGCCCGTGGTGGTTTTACGGCAGCGGGCGACGACGACGGAGGCGGTGAATTCGCCATTGATCGTCAGCAGATCCGTCGCCGGATTGCGTGCCACCGTACCGCCGATCTGGCTAATCTCGCGGATCACACGCTCCACCTCGTCCCCGTGGAACAGCCGCAGCAACCGGTTCACTTCGATGTAGTGGTAGTCCCGGTCCGGGGTAAAGCCGACGAGGGAGTAAGCCCGGATCAGGCTGCCGAAGCGATGGGCATAGGCGCCGCTGGATGGCATGCCGTCTGCTTCGTCGATCACGAGGCCAGAAATATAGCCATGGCGCTGGAGCAGCCGGGTCAGCCGATCCAGCATCTCCTCGTCCGAAAACCGGCGGTTCCGGGCGGCGATGATCGCCTGCACCTGTCGAAACTGTTTCGGCTCGACGATGGCCTCGAAGGCCCCTTCTGACCGGATCCACATCTCCGGGCCATTGGCGACCCGCTTGTGCTTCAGCTTGAAAGAGCGGCGGTTGTAGACGTTGTTGCCGATGTATTTCTCGTTGGTCAGTATCTGATGGACGGTGGCGCGGGTCCAGGCCCGGCCGAGATCGGTCAGGATCCCGCGCTCATTCAGTTCGGCGGCGATTTCGCTTTCCGAACGGCCGTGCTTGAGGAACCGGCTGTAGATCCAGCGAACGGTCCGGACCTCGGCGTCCGGGCCGGGAACCAGTATCACCCGATCAGTCTGCAAGCTCTTGTGTTCGCCACGCTTCAGCTCGGCCTTCACGTCACCGCGTTCGTCCAGCAGGACACGGCGAAGGCCAAAGCCCGCCGGGCCGCCCTGTCGATAGCCGAGTTCGATCAGGCGGCACTGCCCGGTGAAGACCTTGTGGGACAGCTCACGACTGTACTCGCCTGCCATGGCGCGCTTGACGCTCTTGACGATGGTTGCAACCGGGCCGCCGTCATTTTCGAATTGCTCGGCGCAGTATTCGACCTGCTTGTTGGCGCGACGGCAGATGTATTCGTAATAGGCGGATTCATCGGCATCCTGAAACCGGCCCCATCGACTGACGTCATAGACAAGGATTACCTCGAAATCCGCGCTTCCGTCCTGCACATCCTGGATCAACTGTTGCAGCGCCTCGCGACCCTCGATCCTCAAACCACTCTTGCCTGCATCGGCATAGGAGCGGACCAATTCCAAACCACGTTCGGCGGCATATTTCCGGATCGCGTCCGACTGGTTTTCGGTCGAGTATTTCTGATGGTCTGTCGACATGCGGACATATTCAGCGGCACGACGCCGTGGCGGGGAGTTCGCCGGATCTCTTCTTGAGGGCAGCTCTTTGCCTGCCATTCCCGTTTCCCGATCAGTTCATGCAGGCGTCTCCGTCTGGTCGGACCCGGGGTATCGGCTGGGGCGCAAAATGGAATCTGCCGCTGTGTTGTCTTCTCCACAGGTTTACCGGAGGAGGACGCCGTAATGCGGATCAAGATGGGCACATCTGTGCCGAAAATGGGCACAACTGTGCACCTGGCGGCGGATCAGGCCCGTTATCGCGAGGCCGTGGCCGCCGCGTTGCGGGCTGAACTGGGTCCGACGCACCAGGCCATCAAGACGGCGATGCGCTGGACAGGGGCGAGCGAACGCACCGTAAAGTACTGGCTTTCAGGAGAACGAGGGCCGAGTGGAGAACATCTCATCCTGCTGGCGCAACATTCCGACGCGGTGCTGCTGACGATCCTGACCATGGCCGAGCGGCTGTCGGAGCAGCGGCACAGATGTGCCGGTTGTCCGGCGCTTGAGATTGTGTTGCAAAACCTCGGACAGGAACCGAAGTTGTCCGGGGGTTCATGACATGCTCAGAACGGTCTGATGCTGTTCCGTCCGGTCATTAAGTTAACAGGTCGCCACACCGTTCGTGCGGAGGATGGATCAACCATTCTCCGCAGGGGGCACGGCAGGTGACAACAGATCAGGCGTTGATGGCGGTTCTGTTGGCGTGTCTGTCATCAATCGTGCTTGTTGGCAGTTCACTGGCGGCAACACACGTTGATGTCAGAATTGGCCCTAATTCTGTTGCCAAGCGGTTTTGGTGTGACTAGGTTAGCGTCAAACTACGTTGATGACAGAATCGGCACAAATATGGTCACCAAACCTTGCGATCTTACAGATGCCGTTACCTATCACATCGGCACCTTTCCACCATCTGCCCTCGACTATGAAGTGCTGCTTGGGCCGCTAGAAGAGGCTGCGGCCTCCCTTGCGCGGTACGATACGAAGATGTCGGGCATGGTGAACAGTGAACTTTTCCTCGCCCCCCTGCGCCGCCAGGACGCGGTCACCTCGTCCCGGATGGAAGGGACGATCTCGACCATCGAGGAGCTGTACCGACTTGAAGCCGAAGAGGATGCAGGCAGCGCCGACCCATACCGGGAGGCGCGCAACGACGACGTCGAGACCTACCTCTACTCCCGTGCACTGCGCAATGCCCAGCAGGCGCTGGCCGAAGGCGCACCGCTTGGCGAGCATCTGATCCGCACCGCGCACCAGCAGCTGCTGTCCTTTGGCCGGGGAGCCCGCAAGCGCCCGGGAAGCTACAAAGTTGAACAGAACTACATCGGGGACGAACGCCGAGGAAAGATCTACTACGTTCCAATCGCCCCCGAGCAACTGGGACCGGCGATGACCGAACTGGTCCGCTACATCAACGAAAGTTCGATGCGGCCCCTCATCCGCACCGCCATTGCGCATGTCGAGTTCGAGGCCCTGCACCCTTTCGAAGACGGCAATGGCAGGATCGGCCGCATGCTGACCACCCTGATGCTGTGGAAGCTTGGCGTCCTGCATCAGCCGAACTTTTTCGTGTCGGGTTACTTCGAGGCGAACAAGGACGAGTACATCGAGCGGATGCGGGCCGTTTCCGCCACAGGCGATTGGACCGGCTGGGTGGTGTTCTTTCTCCAAGCGATGCACGCCCAGGCAACGGTCAACATCCAGACTGCCGACGCGATCTTCCGCCTGCACGGCGAGATGCGGGAACGATTCCGCGAGGTGCTGAACTCGCAGTTCCACGATCAGGCATTGGACTTCGTCTTTGCTAGTCCAGTGTTCCGTAACGACCGCTTCGTCGAACGATCAGGAATTCCGCCATCGTCCGCTCGTGCACTTTCGCGACGCTTGGTCGAGGCTGGACTTCTGCGCACGATCGAAGGAGCCTCGGGCCGTCGCGCCGCGATGTACGCCTTCGATCCCCTGCTTGATCTGCTGAAGGTCTGAAACGCAAAAAGCCCCCTGGGTCACAGGGGGGACTCGTCAAACGTTGAGGTGGCGTTGAGGTAAAACGCGAGTGCCTATACACAAGTGTTTGCCGGATTCTAACCATTTGGAAAGGTTATATATTTTGGCTGCGGGAGGGCGCAAACCACGATTCCTGCGATTGATAGAACTGGTGGTGCCAAGACTGGCGGCGTAGAAAACGCGGCGTCCGGAAATCGCTGCGTATCGGAAGGTTGATGATTTTCACCCAGAACTGACCCGGGTATGCTCGCCTGAAACTGACCGAACCCGGCCCCGGCGCCATCCACTTCCCCCGCCGCCTCGACGCCGACTATTTCCGCCAACTGACCGCCGAACGCGTCGTCACCCGCTTCGAGAAGGGCCGCCCCATCCGCTCCTGGCAACCCAAGCGCGACGGCGAACGCAATGAGGCGCTGGACACTTTCGTCTACGCCCACGCCGCCCTGCACGGCCTGATCAGCATGGGGATGCGGCTGAACGAGGAGGCGGAAGGGAGGGGGGGGGCGGGCATCGCCACATTTCGGCGAGGTGCGGGGAGCGATCAGGTCGGCGTGGATGAGGTAAACAATGGCTCTGAAATCGCCGCCATTGCAAATCTCAGAAGATGAAATCGTACACTGAAGTGATAGTGCGCCAAGCAAGTCGTAGCTCTTCTTCCGTCGGGCGACGCATCGGCGCCCCTTGCTGATGGTCACCGACCCGCCCTATGGGGTGGAGTACGATCCGTCCTGGCGCAACCAGGCGGGTGCGGCCAAAACCAAACGTACCGGCAAGGTGCTGAACGATGATAGGGCCGATTGGCGTGAGGTCTGGTCGCTCTTCCCCGGCGACGTTGCCTATGTCTGGCATGGAGCGCTGCACGCCACGACCGTGGCCGAGAGCCTGGTGGCAGCGGGTTTCGCTGTCCGGTCACAGATCATCTGGGCGAAGGACCGGCTGGTTCTCAGCCGCGGCGATTACCACTGGCAGCATGAACCCTGCTGGTATGCGGTCAAGAAGACCGGCAAGGGTCACTGGGCTGGCGACCGCAAGCAGACGACGCTGTGGCACATCTCCGGCAAGGACCAGGAGGCCGCCACCGTGTCCGATGACTGGCGGCAGATCGCACAGCGTATCGCGGACCACGCCGAAGCCCGCCGCGCCTTTGACAAGGCAGAGACCGAGGCCGCCACCCATGGGGCCGAGGCCGACCGGCTGAATCGGGACCTTGCTGATGTCGCAAGCCGCACCGAATTGGACCGTGCCACAGAGGCAGATCTCGTCCGGCACGGTGCCGCCCTAGCGACCCGGATCGCCGAGACCGAGGCGGCCCACCCCGCCGCGCGGGGCACCGAGCTTGCCGAGCTCGCGTCGGCTATCGCGGGCATGGACCGAGCGGAGGCGGACCAGGCGCGGCGCGGGCGGACCTTGCCGACGCCAGCGCGGTCGGGGTGGCCGCCACACGGGACGCCGCTTTCACCGGCTGGCTGCGCGAGGCGGAGGAAAGCCTGACAGTTGTCACCGGTTTCCGCTCTCAAATCCGGGATACTCAAGTCACGCGTGCGGCTGATGTGCCGCTGTTGCGTCTGGCGATCTTGGCAGATGCACTGATCCGATCAGCGGACCCGGATGATTTCCAGCGGGCGCGTGGCCTTCTGGCGCATCCATCGCTGTTTCGCTGTCTGGAGGCGGGGACTGTTGGCCGTCGCGTCGACGCGATGGTCTGGACCGCAGTGCACCGTCTTGATGAGCTTGCCGATCTTGACGCTTAAGCGCGCCCTGATCACCGGGGGCACCTAAGGTGCCAGCACGGCCACGGCGACCCTGTTCGGCGAGCTTGGGGCACAGGTGCTGACCACCGTGCGCCGCCACCCCGCAGAGATGAATGAAGCCATGTTCATCACTGCCGACCTGACAACTCTTCAGGGCTGCGAGACTGTGGCAGAGGCCGTGGGGGGCCGACTTGGCAGCGTGGACATCATCGTCCACATGCTCGGCGGTTCCTCCGCTCCAAGCAGCGGCCTTGGGCGAGGCGGAAGGGCAGGCAAAACTGAACTACAAGGCTGCCCGCCGTGCGGCTGGACAGGGCGCTTGTGCCGGGGATGGTCGCAGTCTCCCTTGGTGACAAGGCGCCGTTGCTCTTCCATGCCCATCGAGACAAAGAAGGGGCAGCCGTCTGCGATGTCTGAAAATCGGCTTCTGATTTCAACCCGCACCATTCGGCGAGGATCAGGCTTTGGGCAACAGCCCGGCCCTGCGTGGTGCCGGAGCCGAAGATGACGAACAGGTCGGGCGCAAATTCGCGCGCGGCATGGGTGATGGCGCGGGTCAGATCATAAGCTTCTTTCACCTGGCGGCCCCGTTTGTAATCCCACAGCGCGGCGAAATCAGGGGCACTCAGCCACCAACGGCTGTTCGTTCATGTGCTTCCTCGCCAGTGCAAAGACAATACATTCGGTCAAGGTAGCTGGGTTTGATCCTCTCGTGCAATCTGCTGATGGCTTAACCCGGTCGCCGCGCCATTGTGCCGGTCATCTCGGCCACCCGGTGGCAAGCAACGCGACCACCATTCGGCATTGCCAGCATCTCGGGTCGCTCTGCAGAGCAGCGGGCGTCGGCCAAAGGGCAGCGTGGGTGAAACGTACACCCCGACGGAGGTGTCAATGGACTAGGCACTTCACCCGATTGTGGCACACGGTCCCGATGCGGATCGGTGACATTGGGAATCGTCTCCAACAACAGCTGCGTGTAGGGATGCTTTGGCCCGGAAAAAAGCACCTCGGTCGGGGCCTGCTCCACAATCCGCCCCAGATACATCACGGCGATCTGGTCGGACATATGGCGCACCACGCTCATGTCGTGGCTGATGAACAGATAGGTCAGCCCCATCTCGTCCTGCAACCGCCGCATCAGGTTCAAAATCTGCGCTTGCACCGACACGTCCAGCGCCGAGGTTGGCTCGTCACAGACCAGAAAATCCGGCTCCGATGCCAACGCCCGAGCAATGGAAATCCTTTGCCGCTGACCGCCGGAGAATTCATGCGGAAACTTGCGCCCGTCGCTGGCGGCGAGCCCCACCGTTCTCAGCAACTCCGCCACCCGCGCGGCAATTTCCACCTCTGTCTCGCGCAGGCGCAACTCGCGCAGCGGCTCGGCAATGATGTCGAACACGCGCCAACGTGGATTTAGGCTGGCATAGGGATCCTGAAAGATCATCTGCACCGACAAGGGCTTGCCACCCGCGCCCGGCGCAAAGGCGATCTTTCCTTCTGACGGACGATAAAGCCCCGTCACCAGCCGCGCGACGGTGGATTTGCCGCAACCGGATTCGCCCACGAGCGACAGGCATCCGCCCTGCGGCACCTCAAAGCTGACATCATCGACCGCCCGCACCCAGACGCGGGGCTTGCGCTCCAGCACCCGGTTCAGCCAAGGGGCCGAAACGTCAAAGCGGCGCGACATGTCAGTCACGGTCAAAGCACTGGCGGGGCTCATGCGGCGCTCTCCTTGGCGTCAGAGGCCAGCCAGCACGCGGCAAGGCTGGCAGTGGCAGGGCGAAGGTCGGGACGTTCCAGACGGCAACGGTCATGCACCTGTGGGCAACGCGGATTAAAGGCACAGCCGGGCGGAATGGCATCAAGCCGCGGCATTGCCCCGTCAATCTGCTGCAACCGCGGCACCCGTGCGCCCAGCGTGGGGATCGAGCCCATCAGCCCGCGCGTATAGGGATGCGACGGCCGCGCCACCACTTCGGCGACGGGGCCGATCTCGACCAGTCGGCCAGCATACATCACAGCCACCCGGTCAGCGGTTTCCGCAATGACACCCATGTCATGCGTCACCAACATGACGGCTGTGCCATTCTCCTTGCACAGCCGCCTGAGCAGCGCGGTGATCTGCGCCTGTATCGACACATCCAGCGCCGTCGTCGGCTCATCCGCGATCACCAGCTTTGGCCGGGCCGCCAGCGCCAGCGCAATCACCACGCGCTGCCGCATCCCGCCGGAAAACTGGTGCGGGTAATGCGCCACCCGTTCCGCAGGTGCCGGAATGCCAACCTCGGCCAGCAGTTCCACCGCCCGCAGCTTCGCTGCCGACTTCGACAGATCGCTGTGCAGGCAAATCGTCTCGATCAGTTGCCGCCCGACCGAGAACAGCGGGTTCAGCGAGGTCAGCGGGTCCTGAAAGATCGCCCCGATCTCACGCCCCCGGATCTTTTCCATCTCGCGCTCTGTGACATTGTCGATCCGGCGGCCACCCAGCCAGACTTCGCCCCCGGCAATATGCCCCGGAGGTTCCAGCAGCCGCTGAACAGCCAGCCCGGTCATCGACTTGCCCGCCCCGGATTCGCCGACGACGCCAAGAATTTCGCCGGGCCGGATCGACAGGCTGATATCATCCAGCGCAGTCACCGTTCCATGTCGACCGGGGAATTCGACCCGCAGATTGCGGACATCAAGTGTGGGCTGATCGGTCATGCGATGGCCTCTTGGCGGATGGGATAGCTGGGGGGAAAAAGCTCTGACACCGGCGGATGTTGCCAACTGCGTTCGGGATACTTGGCGACAAGGCGATCAAATTGCGCCTGCGCGCGGGGCTGTGCCGTGCCAAGGTCGATCCCCGCCACCCGGCCCTGACGCATCGACAACCACCCATCGACAAAGGTGGCCAGCGTGACACGGCCAGAACCGCCCGCGACCAGCGTGGTGATCGGATCGATAGCCGGGGTCATCACCGTATCATCCAGCCGGAACACGGCAATATCTGCGCGGGCACCGGGCACCAGACGCCCCAGATCGTCGCGCCCCAGTGCCCGCGCGCCGCCCAAGGTGGCGGCATCCCAGAAATCGGCACTACTTTGATGCGGGGCCTGCGGATCGGCAATCCGCGCTGCCAGCATCCCGGTCATCAGATTCATCAGCATGTCGGCGGGCGCGGTATCGGTGCCCATGCACAGATTGATCCCCGCCGCCTTCAGCCGCCCAAAACTGCGCAGGGCAGAGCCGAACCGGGCCGAGACCAGCGGGCAATGCACCACGCTGACACCATGAGCGGCGTAATGCGCCAGATCGGTTTCGGTGGCATTGGTGGCATGCGGCGCGATCAGCTGATCGCTCAGCAGTCCCGCACGCGCCAGCCAGTCAGGCGCGGTGGTGCCGTGCAGACGTTGGACCGTCCGCACCTCCATCTCGCCCTGTGCCATGTGCAGACGGACCTTGCAGTTAAGATCGGCGGCGGCCTCCACCGTGCGGCGGAGTAGCGGCAGGGTGCAGGTTTCTACCCGGTCGGGGGCCAGCATGCCGCGCACCAATCCGCCATGGCGGCCATCCTGCGCGGTGATGAAATCCACCGCTGCCTGTAGCCCGGCCATGCCGCGCGCCTCATCGAACACCGGCTCCAGCTGCCCCGGCTGTTCCAGCACCATCCCGCCCGAGCGATAGGCGGGCGACAGATACACCCGCAGCCCCATCTCCCCCGCCGCATCGGCTGCGGCGGTGAATTCCTCCACCGTCTCGCCCCATTCGCGGTAGAACAGCGAGGCAATCGGCGCGGCGGTGGTGATCCCGTTCAGCAGCAGTTGCGCAAAGGCAAAACGCTTCTGAAAGGCCAGTTCTTCGAGGGAATACATCTCATAGGGGCCACGATCGACATAGCTGCGCGGCCAGACCCGGCCCTTGGCCCAACCGGGACTATGATCAACGGCCAGAAGGGTGGTATCCAGATCGGACAGTGCATCAAGGTCAATCAGCCCTGGTGAGATCAGGGCGTGACCAAGATCAATCCGCCGCGCCACCTCACCCTCAAATCTGGTGCCGACGTACAGAATACGACCAGCCTCAAAGACGACCTCGCCACCCGGAATCAGGCAATGCCCTCCATGGACATGGCCCAGCACCCATTGCGCTCTCAGCGCCGTGCGGCCCGGCGGAGCAGCGCCCAGAGGCAGATCGGCAAGCGCCGTCATGGCATCACCACGCCCGGCAGCACCAGCTTGCCGGAACGCGCCACCACCCGGCCACGCTTGACGACCAGCGGGCGCGGTGCCTCTTCGACCACCGCATGCGCCAGCGTCTCACCCGCCACCAGCGTCAGATCGCCCGGTCCGCCCACCACCAGACCCGGCGCCTCCAGCCCCATTGCCTCGGCCCCGCCGCGCGAGGCGACATCCAGCAAGAGCTCCAGCTCGTCATCCCGGCGCATCCGGTTTTTCATACCGACAATGCGGGCGCGGTGCAGCATGTCGGGCTGGCCCCAAGGCCCCCAGGTATCGCGGATGCCATCGCAGCCCATCCCGACCTTGATCCCCGCCGCCCGCATGTCCTGCGGACTGGGCACTTCGGCTGATGGGTGGCCGGTGGTGAAGATGCGGATATCGGCCTTGGCGACTGCATCCATCAACGGCCCCACGCGATGCGGATCAGGCATGCCGAGGCAGAAGCAATGCGAGACGCCGACCAGACCCTGCATCCCATGCGCCAGCGTCCGCGCGATGATCTCCTCCAGCGTGAAGGCCCCCAGCTCGCCATATTCATGCAGATGAATGTCGATTGGTTTGCCGTGTTTCTGCGCCAGCCGGAAGATCGCATCAAGCGAGGCTTTGGGGTCACGATCCATCGAAGAGGGATCCAGTCCGCCGACCACATCGGCGCCCATCGCCAAGGCTTCGTCCAGCAGCTCATATGTGCCGGGGCGCACCATCAGCCCGGATTGCGGAAAGGCGACGATCTGGATCTCGACCCCGTGTTTCAGCGCGTCGCGGGTCTGCAGTTTGCCTTCCAGCAGCGACAACCCGTGATCGGTGTCGATGTCGACATGGCTACGGATATGACCAGTTCCATTTTCGATCAGCTGGATGGCATGGCGCATCGACTGGCGGTGCACATCAAGGCCCAAGGGGATACGGCTGTTGCGCTCATTGTCGATCAGATCCTGCAATGCACCTCCCTTGCGGCCGGTGTACCAGGGCATTCCCCAGGTGGTCTTGTCGAGATGGGTATGGGCATCAACCAGCGTCGGGATGGCGATGGCGCCTGCCGCGTCCTCGACCCTGACATCCTCGGCGGCAAGTCCGGTGCCAATGGTGGCAATGCGACCATCACGGATCAGGATGTCCTGCGGCGCGCCACCCATCGGGCGGGTATTGCGTATCAACAAGTCAGTCATGATTACCTCAGTTTCGGGTTCAGCGCATCGCGCAACCAGTCGCCCAAAAGGTTGACCGCCACGACCAGCAGGCAAAGTTGCAACACGGGGAAGACGGTGATCCACCACATGCCGGAGAACAGGAACTGGTTGCCCAGACGGATCAGCGTGCCAAGGCTCGGCTGGCTCGCCGGCATCCCGATGCCAAGAAAGGACAGCGTCGCCTCGGTCAGGATCGCCATGCCGAAATTCAGCGTTGCCGCGACAAAGATCGGCGTCAGCGTGTTGGGCAGGATGTGGCGGAACATGATCCGCCGCGCGGGCACTTTCAGCAGTTGCGCCGCCTGCACATATTCCTTGCCACGTTCCACCGAGGTCTGCGCCCGCACGGTCCGCGCATATTGCACCCAGCCCGACAGCACGATGGCCAGCACCAGCACACCCGCAGCGCCGACCTCGCGCAGATGGGTCGGCAGCAGCTCGCGGACAATGGCGCTGACAAGGATGGCAATCAGAATGGTCGGGATCGACAAGAGCACATCGCCGATGCGCATCAGCGCATCCTCGATCAGCCCGCCATAATATCCCGCCACCAACCCGGTGCCGAGGCCCACCACCAGCGCGAAGAACACCGACGCCAGCCCGATCAGGATCGACACACGCGAGCCATAAAGAATGGCCGACAGAATGTCGCGGCCCTGCGTATCGGTGCCCAGAAGAAACGGCCACTGTCCACCCTCCACCCAGATCGGCGGGTATTCGGCGTTCAACAGAGTCAGTTGCGCAGGGTCAAACGGGTTCTGCGGCACATAGAGCGGCGCGGCAAAGGCCGTTATTACCAGAAAGGCCAGCAGACCGGCGGCAAACATCGCCGCCTTGCTCTGGGTGAAAGACCACCACAGATCGCTCTGCCGCCAGCGGGTCAGTCGGGTGACGGGTTGGGGAAGCGCAGTCATATTCTCAGCCCCTTGCTGCGCGCAGCCGCGGATCGATCAGCGCATAGGCAATGTCGACCAGCGTGTTCAGCGCCACGAAGATAAAGGAAACGATGCAGAGATAGGCCGCCATCACGGGGATATCGACAAAGGTGACGGCCTGAATGAACAGCATCCCCATGCCCGGCCATTGGAACACCGTCTCGGTAATCAGGGCAAAAGCGATCAGCGAGCCGATATTCATCGCCGTCATTGTCACCACCGGCATCAGGCAGTTGCGCAAGGCATGGACATAATGCACCCGCGAGCGCGGCACACCGCGAGCGCGGGCAAATTTGATAAAGTCGGATCGCAGAACTTCCATCATCTCGGCCCGCACCAGCCGCATGACCAAGGTGATCTGATACAGCGACAGCGCCACCGCCGGAAGGATCAGCGCCGCCCGCCCGGATTGTGTAAGGAGGCCGGTCGTCCACCACCCGATGCTGACCACCTCGCCCCGGCCAAAGGCCGGCAGGACGTTCAGGATCACCGAGAAAATCAGGATCAACAGAATGCCGATCACGAAACTTGGCAGCGAGACGCCGATGATCGACAGAAATTGCAGCCCTTCGGAAAACCATGTGCCGCGATGGATGGCGGTGATCACCCCGAGCGGGACACCCACAACCAGAGAGATGACCGTGGCCAGCAGCACCAGCTCAATGGTGGCGGGGAAGCGTTCGGCGATCAGACTCATCACCTCTTGCTGATTGCGGTAAGAGACACCGAAATCACCCTGAACGGCATTGCCGACAAAGCGCAGGAACTGCACCGCGACCGGGTCATTCAGGCCCAGACCTTCGCGCAGCGCATCCCTTTCGGCCTGCGTGGTCTGCTCATTGACCATCAGCTGCACCGGGTCCCCGACGAAGCGAAAGATCAGAAAGGCCATCAGCGCCACGACCAGCATGACCAGCGCCGCATTGGCCAGACGTTTCACAAGAAAGACGATCAAGGCATTGCCCCCCGGTTGCGGATCATCTGCGGCAGCCCGGTCCCCGTTGTGGGGACCGGGCTGCAAGGATCATTCGGCCATGCGGGTCAGCCAGTGGCGACCCTTGTTGTCCGACAGCTGCACGACGGCGTCCACCTTGTCAGACGTGGCCCAGGCCATCGGCTGCTGATGGAAGGGAAGCATGATCAATTCGTCCTTCACTATCTTCAGCGCCTCGGATTGCATCCCCAGACGCTTGGTGCGGTCCAGCTCGGTTGCGGCAGCGTCAACCAGCTTGTCCAGCTCAGGATAGACCCAGCCACCCCAGTTGAACACGCCGGCGTTGTCGGTTCTGGAATGGAAGACCTGCAGCAGGATGGAATAGCTGTCCAGCATCGGTTCGTTTGCCCAGCCAAAGCTGAACATATCGGACTCGCCGTTGGTCTGCTTGACCTGCTGCACCGCGTTTGGCCCGATCGACAGAACAGGTTTCAGCCCGGCTCTGGTCAGCATAGACACCATGGCGTTACAGATTTCTTCCTCGTTCAGCCACATGTCGTTGGCACAGACGATCTCGAACTCATAGCCCTCTGCGCCCAGTTCCTTGATCAGCGCCGCCGCTTTGTCCGGATCATAGGCCGATGGCGTGTCCAGCGCTTCGTCATAGCCCGGAATCGCGGGGGCAATCACAGTGCCCGCCAGCCGCGATTTGCCGCGCATCACCCGTTGCTGAATCAGCGGCAGGTCGAGCGCCGCCGCCAACGCCTCACGCATCTTTTTGTCCTTGAAGAGGTTTGGCTTGCCGTCCCTCAGCGTGTCGGCAAAGGAAAAGCCGAACATGATGGTGCGCAGCTCGCTGCCCTCCAGCACCTTCACCGCTGGGGTCGCCTCCAGCCGCGGAATATCCTGTATCGGTGCCTTTTCGGTAAAGTCGATCTCGCCCGACAACAGGGCCGCCACGCGGGTCGCGTCCGAAGCAATGGGCATGAACTCGATCTTGGTGAGATTGTGCTTTGGCGCATCCCACCATCCTTCGTTCACCACCAGCACGGTCTTGCTGTCCGGCACACGGCTTTCCACGATGAACGGCCCGGTGCCATTGGCGTTGAATGTGGGATAGCCTTCGACCTTTTTCGCCACATCCGTCGGCACTTCGGCCTTGTGTTCTGCCAGCCAGCCGCCATCGAAAATATGGATGTTGGTCAGATCGTTCAGGAGCAGCGGATAGGTGCCGTTCACAGTGATATCGACTGTGTAGTCATCCACCTTGGCCGAAGACACATAGGCTGGCAGGTTGCCCCGCAGCGGCGAATCCGGGTGGCTGACCCTGGTGAGCGACGCCACCACGTCGTCCGCCGTGAACTCGGCGCCATCGTGGAATTTGACCCCCTCACGCAACTTGAACCGCCAGACATTGCCCTCCAGCACTTCCCATTCGGTGGCCAGAGCAGGCTCGATCTCAAGGTTCTCGTTGTAGCGGACCAGCCCTTCGTAAACGTGGTTCAGAAAGCTGATCGTGAAGGTTGACCCATAGGAGTACGGATCAAGCGAGTTGATGTCGCGCGCCGCCCCCCAGCGCAGCGTCTCGGCCGACACATCGCCCGCAAGGCAGGCAATTGCGACGCAGGACAAAAGCGAGGCTCTGGTTTTGGTCATGGTCAGTCCCTGTCAGGGGCCGGGTTCCCTCAACTGCGGCGAGGGTATCCGGCGGTTGCAAAGGTCTGCCGGAGCGATTCCATCCGGCGACCCTCTGACCTTCGAGCCTGACGACTTTTGTGTCAATCATTTTGTCGACAATTTTGTCTAGCATTCAGATGATGCAAAATCTTTCATCAGATCGCCAAATATCGGGCAGCAGGATTTCACCCGCTTGCTGGCGGTCAGCGTCGGGAAAAAGGGGTAAAGGATCAGTTCAGGTCAGCGCCTCGCGGAGATCGCGCAACACGGGAACGCCTTCGGTCAGGTCCAGTTCTTCCTCGACGTGGCGCAGATGAGCCTCCATCAATCGAAGCGCACCGTTCAGATCGCGGGCCCGGATGCTTTCGATCAGCGCCGCATGTTCGTCGGGGCCACAGTTGTGGTGGACATGCCGCCGATACATCGTGGTGATGAGAGTCGAGCGGGAAATCAGGTCGCGCAACATGCTGGACAGAAAGGCAGATCCGGACAGTTCGGCCAGCAGCAGGTGAAACCCGCCGGACAGCCGGATGGTCGCAGTTGTGTCGCCCCGCAGATCGGCGTCGCGTTCCATCGTCAGGTGCGCCTCAAGCCGGGGAATATCCTTGGCGTCGATGGTGGCGATAAGCCGCTCCATCACCCGCGCCTCGACCTGACGGCGGAAATGGAACACGTCGCGCGCCTCATCCACGCCCGGTTCGGCTACGAATGCGCCGCGATTCGGCAAAATAGTCACCAGCCCGTCGCTTTCCAGCATCGCAAGTGCTTGCCGCACACGGGCGCGGCTGACCTCGAACACCTCGGCCAGTTGTTCTTCTTTCAGTCGGGTACCTGGGCGCAGCTTGCGTTCCGCGATGGAAAGCCAGACCCTTTCGCAGATTTCGGCGGCCGGTCCGGCGTTGACTTCCTTGCGCTGATACATGTGCTTCCTCGTTCCTCACCACATTCTTGCCGACGAGACACGGAAGTCAATCGGCCTCATGTTTCTATTGACAACAAAAATGTCGACAATCATGTTGGACACTATAGGCGCTATGCCATCCGCGATCCAGAGGGCAACAGAATGAATCAACAGAACATGGCCTTCGACTTCACTCGGATGGAAGCGAACGACCGTTACCGGCTGCTGACCAACTTCATCGGGCCCCGCCCCATAGCGCTGGTTTCCACACTGTCCGAAACCGGACATGACAACGCGGCCCCGATGAGCTTTTTCAACGTTTTCTCGCATGACCCGGCGCTGGTGATCCTCGGCATCCAGACCCGCCCCGACGGTCAGGATAAGGATACTGTGCGCAATATCCGCCGCGATGGCGAGTTCGTCGTCAACATGGTCGATATGGCGCTGGCCGACGGTATGCTGGTCTGCGGCCTGCCCGTGGCCGCCGATGTAGATGAGGTGGCGCTGGCAGGCCTTACCTCCGCCCCTTGCCAGCACATCCGCGCCCGCCGTATCGTCGAAAGTCCCTGCGCGATGGAATGCCGGGTGGACCGGTTGCTGGAATATGGGCGACGGCTGATCGTGATCGGCGAGGTGTTGCAGATGCATATCCACCGCAACTGTCTGGATGCGGCCGGACGTTATGTGAACCCGGATGTCTACCAGCCCATCGCCCGGCTGCATGCCGACAATTACATTGCCTCGGACCGGCAGTTCGTCATGCCCACCCCGCCGATGCCTGCAACCGTTCACGCTTCCGAACAGGTGGACTGATGCGCATCCTTCTCATTAATCCCAACTCCACAAGCTCGATGACCGCACAGATCGGCGCCAACGCGCGCCGCGTCGCCTTTGCCGGCACTGTGATCGAAGCGGTCAACACCGAGGGCACCCCCGCAAGCATCGAAGGTCATGCAGACGAAGCACTGGCCGTCCCCGCCATGCTCGACCTGATACGTGCGGGAGAAACACGAGGCATCGACGCCTATGTTATTGCTTGCTTCGACGACCCGGGCCTGGCCGCCGCACGCGAGGTGGCGCACGGCCCGGTCGTCGGCATCTGTCAAGCCGGGGTCCAAGTCGCCTCCACCATTGCCAATCGGTTCTCTATCGTCACCACCCTACCCCGCTCCGTCCCGATCATTGAGAATCTGGTCGCCGCCTACGGTGCCTCGGCCCGCTGCCGCAACGTCCGCTCGGTCAACATGCCAGTTCTGGCGCTGGAGCAAGATCCCGAAACCAGTGAAGCCCGCCTCATACACGAAATCCGCGCCGCCCGCGAACAGGACGGTGCCGAGGCCGTATTGCTTGGCTGCGCCGGAATGTCCGATTTGTGTGCAAGGCTCGAAGCCCGGACAGGGATGCCCGTGATCGACGGAGTGAGCGCCGCCATCAAGTTGGCCGAGGGTCTGGTCGGCGGTGGCTATCGCACATCGAAGATTGGCTCATACGACTTTCCGCGCAAGAAGGAACTTTCGGAAGTCTAAAATCTTGTCTTGTGGCGAGCCATGGCTCACAATTGTTGCAATGGCCGTCCGATGAAGAGTGCGGGACGACCGCGCCGACCACTGGCAGACATCTGAGCCAAATATTCGTACCACGCTTGCAGAATGGCATGGGCAGAGGGAAGGGGCGAAGGCGGCCCTCACGCTGCCCAATTTCTGTTGCACCGTGAACCTGACCTTCAATGACCTCGATGATGGCCGACGTTGAACTGCTTCTCATGTAACTCCCGAAGCGAAAATCAGTTATCTAATTGGGCGTTGTTGCGCAGCTCATGCCTGAGGCATGATGCCCCCTTTCCCGGCAAGCATCAGCCGACACGAACGATCCCGGCCGTTCCGAGGGCCAAGAAGCGGTTCATTGGGGCGATATGGATCGGGATTACGGTGGTTTGGCAGCCAGGCTCTCTTGCAGAAATTCGTTCTTCGAAGACCTTGAGGCAGCGCATCTTCGCCTCGATCCGGCTTCGGATGTGGGATCCAGTCCAGCGCTCCCTGAACGCCCTGCCGTAGTGTCGGGTAGCGCGCAGGGTTTCGTTCCGAGCTATAGCTGCCGGGCAGTCTTCTTTCCACGGTCGCCCGTTCTTGCGGATGAGAATGATCGCAGTGGCATGGCGGTCGATGATCGCGGTGTGGCAGCGTCGGGTATTCACGCTCCCTCGGTGCCGCCTTCGACACACACGGCCCTTTGCTGCCGTTCGCCAGTCAATCGAGATACTGCGTTGCGGCCCGTTGAAGCGACCATTCGTGCATCTTGCAGTATTTTCAGGGGACGAGTGTCCGATGAGCAGGACAAATCTGCCGCTGAATTTTATCTCTATCTCAACCTGATTTCTGCAATGGACGCCGCGACTTCTTGGAGTGCGGACTGGCTTTGGATCCAAGCAGGGGGCTCGATGGCAAACGTGGTCCTCAACCAAGCCAGAGTCAGCCGCCGCGTGGCCTCCAGCGCGTCGGGGTCTTCTGCTTCGGTTTCGCGCGCGTCCCATCCCGCGATACCGCCCAGACCATGGCCGACGCCGTTGATCGTCAGTAAGGAATCGGCACCGGGTGCGTCATGAAAAGCGTCCGCATGCCAGTCGGGGCCGCGAGGCGTGAAATGGGGGTCGTCGTCGGCACCGCAAACCACGAGCGTCGGGGTGCTGATACCGCTGAAGTCAACGTCGAAGAACGGAAAGCGCGCCGCGTTCTCGGGTGTCAGGTCCGCGCCACCACGGCCCGGAGAGGCCAGCAGGATACCAGCACGGATGCGCAGGTCGGAAAAGTCCTCGTCTTGCAGCTGCGCACCGAGGAGCAGGCTGCAGGTGAACCCGCCAAAGGAATGACCGGCCACCGCAATCCGGTCATGGTGCAATCGCCCGGCCACGGCAGGTGCCTGCCGCTCAACCTCGACCAGCTGGTCGAGGATGGCGCGCATTTCCGCCACCCGCTCGCGCCAGAAGAACGGCCCATCGGGCAAGTCGGGGTCCAGCCCGCCGACCCGGGAACTGGCGTGGGTCGGCTGAATCACGACCATCCCCCGTTCGGCCCAGAATTGCGCAAGCGGGGCATAGCCGTCTTTGGAGGGGATGTAGTTGGAGGGACCGAAGCCATGCGACAGGATCACGATGGGCAGGTCCACCCCGGCAGCAGGTGCCGTCAGGCGCAGCTCAAGCGGTTGGCGGCCCGGCATGGGCAGCCGGATCGGCGTATAGGCTACGGTGATCTCGGGCTCTGGCGTCGGCAGGGCGCGGGACAGTGCGATCAATCTGTTCATTGTGCTTTTCCTTTCGAAAGGGCTGGCAGGAGCGCATGGGTCAGGCCGTGGCAAGACCTGCGTCGGAGAACCAGGTTTTGGCGTCCGCGCCTGCGGGTAGCTTCATCGGCGCGGTCTCGTCAGTGACGGCCCGCCAGACGGCCTGAGCGACATCGTGCGCCCCGGTCTTCTCGGTCGATGATTGGAGGCTCTGGAAATAAGCCTGCACGAAGGGCCGGTAAGCCTCTGGCACATCCATACCCATCCGCGCCACGGCATTGCGCCCAAAGGATGTCGATGGCGCGCTTCCGGGCAGGACGAGCCGGGCACGTATGCCAAATTCGGCTGCCTCGAGAGCGAAGCTTTCGGTAAAGGCGTTCAGCGCGGCCTTGCTGGCGCTGTAGATCGACAGGGCGGGCAGCGGGCGCAGCGTCACGCTGGAACTGACGTTGACGATGATACCGCTGCGCCGCTCGCGCATGGCAGGCATCACCGCGCGCGTCATGGCCATGGCCCCCAGCACGTTGGTTTCAAACAGTTCGCGGGCCCGGGCGATGTCAGCACCTTCCAGCACATTGAGCATGCCGACACCGGCGTTGTTCACCAACGCGTCGATCTGTCCTGCTGCTCCAATCGCCGCGGCGATGCTTTCGGGGTCAGTCACGTTCAGGGGCAGCAGCTGCAGGCGGCCGGATTCTGGCAGGCCTTCCCCAGAGGGGCTGCGCATCGTTGCGATGACATCCCACCCCTGGTCGAGGAAGAGCCTGGCGATGGCCTGACCGAAACCCGAAGAACAACCGGTGATAAGAATGCGGGGCATATGAAATCTCCTTGCCTTGTGTGACAGAGAGATAGACGGCAGAGCCTGAACATAATATACACGAAGATCCATAATGATTGCTCAATAGTCCAGATTATGCTCGACAATCCGTCAGATCCGCTTTCCAACGTCGTTACATTGCTGAAGCCGTCGGTCTCGATCTCAAAGATGGTCGAGGCGGGAGGCCAATGGCTGGTAGAGCGGCGCGACATGGACAGCCCCTTCTACTGCGCGATGGTCGAAGGGCGGTGCCGGTTGCACGTCACCGGGCGTGACCCGGTCACGCTGACGTCCGGCGATTTCGTCCTGATCCCGCACCTGCAAGGCTTTACCATGTCCAGCGAGGACACTCCGCCCGCGCATGTGCCACGCCTGCCGCTTGAAACCAGTCCCGGGCGTTTCCGGCTTGGTCTGCCACAGGCTCCGGTAGATGTGCGTGCTCTGGTTGGTCATTGCCGCTTTGACTCGCCGGCCAGCAACCTGCTCGTATCGCTGCTGCCTGACATGATTCATGTTTCCGGGCACAGCCGCCTGATGGACCTGGTGCCGATGCTGCACGAGGAGACCCGTGCCGACAGGCCGGGACGCGGCATGATACTTGGGCGCTTGCTGGAAGTCTTGCTGATCGAGGCCCTGCGCTCGGGTCCGGCGACGCCCCTGTCGCCGGGGCTGCTGCGCGGCCTGTCAGATCCGCAACTCGCCATTGCATTGCAGCGTATCCACGGCGAGGCGTCGGGTGCCCTTTCCGTATCGGAACTGGCGAAGGACGCGGGCATGTCCCGCTCTGGCTTTTTCGAGAGGTTCCGCAAGGAAGTTGGCCGCGCACCAATGGACTACGTGACCGGCTGGCGCATGGCCGTAGCCAAGACTTTGCTGCGGCAGGGGGGGCTGACAAATACAGAGATCGCCCTGAAGGTCGGTTACGGGTCCGCCAGCGCATTCGGTCTGGCGTTTGTTCGGCACGAGGGGCTTTCGCCGGGTGCTTTTGCCAAGGAGGACTGAAGTTGGAGTTGGGATGGAAAGCCTGTCCTGACCGTAATGGACCGCCCTAACCCGCCGTTCGCTTCATGGCCGAGCACTGGGGTGAAGCATCATTTAGCTGATTTCTGAGACACCTTTATCACGATACTCCGCATAGCCCGTGTCGTTCTCGTCAAGAAGCTCTGCGTGAAGCCATTTCGCAAAATCCGCCATTTCCGGTGTGGCTGGCCGATCGGCGGGCCATGTCAGGTAGTAGCTGCCCGCCGAGACCTGAGCGGCAAAGGGTTGCACCAGTCGCCCCTCATCAATGTGGCGGATAAACATCGCCACAGGTAGCAGCGCTACGCCGCCACCATCCACTGCGATATTTGCGATTGCGACGGATGAATCAAAGATCGGGCCCGTCAGTGGCGGACAGGCACCGTCGACCCGAGCAAACCAGCGCGGCCATTCATCGCCACGATAGCTGCGCAGCAGCACTTCCCGGCCCAGGTCATCCGGTGTTGCGAGACGATCCGCGACAGAGGGCGCGCAAAGCGGTGACAGCGGCGCATCGACCAGCAATTCGGCCTTCAACCCGGTCCAGTTGCCAGCACCGTAGCGTATCGCCATATCCAGACCTTCACGTAGAATTTCTACACGGTTGTTGTTCGTCGATATCCGAAGATCAATTGCCGGATGGCTGTGTTGAAAAGCGGCGAGGCGCGGCAAAAGCCAGCCGACGGCAAAGGTAGTGACAACGCCGACATTCAGGATTTCGATATGGCGCTGCCCGGTGATCCGGTCCAGCACACGGGCGATGGCGTCAAAGCCGTGTTCTACAACTGGATACAATGCGCGCCCTTCCTCAGTGGGCACCAACCCCCCGGATGTGCGCAGGAATAGCGTGACGCCAAGCCGGTCTTCCAGTCTTGCAATCTGATGGCTGACCGCCGCTTGCGTGACGCGCAACTCGATGGCGGCGCGGGTGAAGCTTCCCTGCCGCAGGGCCGCCTCAAACACGCGCAAACCGTTCAGGGGAAGGTCGGGCCGATCCAAGGCCATTACTCCCGCTAATGACTAACTTGATACTTTGTCGTTTGAGGTCAGTAAAGCCCATCACTAGGTAATGCAACATGACATCAAATGATGTCCGCCCCTGTAAAGCCGGACCTTTCAGATACCTGCATTTGCCCCGGCTTACCGGTGTGAACCAGATATGGCATGTCCGCCCCCTAGAGGATGAATAGATGTTTAAATACTTCCCTTTCCGCCTGCTGATCGCTGCCGGGCTTGTCTTTGGTCTGCTGAATACCACAGCCGCACTTGCCCAAGAGCCAGAGCAGCGGCTATTTGAAACAATTGCAGAGATTGAACAACGGCTGAATGCCCGCGTCGGGATACTCGTTCGCGATAGCGGTTCGGACTGGTCGATCAGCCACCGCTCCAATGAAAGGTTTCTGATGACCAGCACGTTCAAGCCGATGCTCTGTGGCGCCGTTCTGAAGCAGGCGGAGGTCGGCAAGCTTGATCTGGATGAATCGGTCTGGATCGCAGCGAAGGACATCCTTGATTATGCCCCGGTCACAAAGACCATGGTCGGCGATACGATGACGATTGACGACCTGTGTTTTGCCGCCCTCGACATGAGCGACAACACAGCGACCAATCTGCTGATCGACCGCATCGGCGGACCAGAGGAAGTAACTTCGTTCCTGCGCGACATTGGCGACCCGGTCAGCCGATTGGATCGGCGCGAGCCTGAGCTGAACACATTCGCACCGGGGAACCCACGTGACACGACAACGCCTGAAGCGATGGCTGCGACGCTGGAGGTAATGCTGACCGGTACCGCGCTGACACAACAGTCGCGTGAGCAGCTGACCGAATGGATGAGCCATGGCGGCGTCACCGGACCCTTGATCCGGGCCAGCACACCGGCGGACTGGCAGGTCGCCGACCGTTCGGGTAGCGGGAACTTCAACCGCAACATCATCGCCATGGTGACGCCGCCGGATCAGGCACCCTACTTTATCTCCGTTTTTCTGTCCGATGCCGATGCTGATTTTGAAACGCGTAATGGTGCGGTTATCGAGCTGTCGCAAGCTGTCATGGATGTCGTGACAAACCGCTAAACGGTAGATGGCCGCACCTTAACTTGCGCGGCCACTTTCGCGCCAATCTATCAGCGCTTGGGTCGTTGGACACCCGGACCTGCCGCGGCCTAGTTGGCCACTGTCGGGATCTGGGCAATCACCTTGATCTCAAAATCGAACCCGGCCAGCCACGTCACTCCGACCGCAGTCCAGTTCGGATAGGGTGCTGCGGGAAAGACCTCTGCCTTCACTTCCATGATCGTTGCAAACTGCTCTTCCGGATCGGTGTGGAAGGTTGTGACATCGACAATATCATCCAGTGTGCAGCCTGCCGCCTCAAGAACGGCACGCAGATTGTCAAAGGCGCGCTGCACCTGAACGCGGAAATCTGGCTCTGGCGTGCCATCGTCACGGCTGCCAACCTGACCAGAGATGAACACCAGCTCGCCGGCCTGAACGGCAGCGGAATAGCCGTGCGCTTCATAAAGAGCGTGGCGTTCTGCAGGGAAGATGGTTTTATTGTGCAGGGACATGGATGTGCTTTCTGTTGTGCTCTGGGGAAGGGGCACTATTTCATATACGTCGTGTATATGGACTACTCACATACACCATGCATGTCAATTTAGATACGTTGCGTATTTCAAAAGGAGTGCCAATGGCTGCCAAAACACGCGCCGCAATGATGCAGGAAACCCGCGCCAAGCTGCTGACCGCCGGGCGCAAAGCCTTTGCAGAAAAAGGTTTCGCTGGCGCCTATATGGACGATTTTACAGCCGAGGCGGGTCTGACGCGCGGCGCGCTGTACCACAATTTCGGTGACAAGCGCGGATTGTTCGCGGCCGTGGTCGATGAGATCGATTCCGCGATGGCGGCACAGGCACAAAAGGCAGGGCAAAGTGCGGGCGGCGGCTGGCGTGGGTTGATTGCCGAAGGTGCTGCCTATATCGAAATGGCACTTAGGCCCGAGGTGCAGCGGATCGTGCTGCTGGATGGCCCTTCGGTGCTGGGTGATCCGTCGCAATGGCCCAGCCAGAACAGATGCCTACAGGCAACCATTGCCACCCTGAATGATCTCGCCGCAAAGGGCGCGATCAAGCCGGTCGATATTGAGGCTTTGGCCCGGCTATTGAACGGCGTCGCCCTGAACGCCGCGCTTTGGGTTGCGGCAAGCGACGATCCGGTGGCAACATTGGGCAAGGCCATCGCAGCATTCGAGTGCCTTGCGTCAGGGGTGGTTACGAAAGCGAATGTAAACTGAGCGATCTTCGCGGCATTATTGAGTTAAGCGCCCAAGAGGCAAACCTATCCGTGGTTATACCTGAATGACCGCTTCGGCGTTGTCTCAAAGTGAATCTGTGCCTGCAGCGATGGTCAGCTTTCCGCCCTTCGCGTCATTCGATTGTCTTTTCCCACTAATGAAAATCCCGTCTTGGGAACGACTTCCTGGCCTGTTCGCGCGTGTCAGGCGCTTGATCTGATAGTGCCACCGACAGGCCGTTTCGTCTCATCCGCCCGCTCGTCGTTTGACGCGATCATCACCGAACGGCCGAGGGTGGCCAGGAGGGGCGAGACGTCTTCGACATGCTCGGCGATCAGGTGGACGACCGGACCGTCGCGTTCGATCCGGCCGTGCACGCGAAGGAGGCGGCCTGCGATCACCGCTTTGCGGAAGGTTTCGTAGACCTTTTTCCAGACCACGATATTGGCGGTGCCGGTCTCATCCTCCAGCGTCAGGAAGATCACGCCCGAGGCGGTGCCGGGGCGTTGGCGGGTGATCAAAAAGCCGGTGACGGTGACGCGGCTTTTGGCCTGCGTCATCCGGTCATTGGGCAGGCTTTCCGGCAGACGGGGGTGCAGCAGTTCCATCGGATGGTCGCGCAAAGACAGGCGGTAACCCTCGATCACCTCCTGCCCAAGGGTCATGGGCGGCTGGGTGACTGCTGGCTCAACACCCCCTCCCCATCCGGGCCGAACAGCGGCAGTGGAGCGGGCGCACTCAAGGCCTTGGCGGCCCAAAGTGCATCACGGCGCGTGAGGCCGAGGGCGGCGAAGGCATCGCCTTCGGCCAGCCGATCCAGCGTGTCGGGCGGCACCCCGGCGAGGTGCCACAGGCTTTCGACATCTGGGTAGAGCTACAACCTCGCCAGGATAGATACGCGCCGCGCCGTCACTCAGGCATCTTGACCGACGGATCCAGACCGGCATTCGAGAACAGTGTTTCCGGCTCAAAGGGCTCGGCAAGCTCGAGATAGGTCGAAACCAGCTGATAATCCGAGGCAACCCGCGCTGGATCGAAGAAACCCAGCCCCTCTGTCGTGGTGGTGGGGTCTGTCATCAGTTCCTTGATGCGAGTCCATTGATCGTTCTGGTTTTCCCTACTCAGGCCCGACACATCGGCCATAATGGCATCAATGCAGGGATCCGCCGAAGCAACACAGGCAGCAAAAGCCCTTTGCGTTACCGCCACAAAGGCGCTGACGACTTCGGGGTTCGCCGTTTCATAAGCACTGTTGACGAAGAGGGAGTTGCCATAGGAATTCAGGCCGATGTCGCGCCAAGCCACGAAGCCCAGATCATCGCCGAATTCCTGCAATTTGACGTCATGCTCGTTGTAGAAATCCGACGTGATGTCGATCGCGCCGCTTTTCAGCGAAGCCATTTTGGCTTGGGGCGCAATGTTCACGAATTTCACGGTGTCCGGGTCAATCTTCACCGTTTCGGCGAACAAAGGCCACAACACGCGCGAGGCGTCAGCCGGTGGATTGCCGATGGAGTGACCAGGAAAGTCTTCAGGAGAGTTGATACCGCTCGATTTGAGCCAGTAGAAACCCTGAGGTGAATTGGCATAAACTGCCATCACCGCCTTTACATCGGCCCCCTGCCCTTTTGCCAACATCAAGGTCGACATGTCGGCGATGCCAAAGGGCGCCATGCCGACCCCCACTTTCTGCGCAGCAGCCGACGAACCACGGCCGACCTCGATGTTAAGATCGATACCGGCTTCGGCATACCAGCCTTGGGATTTTGCGTAAAAATAGGGCATATGATCAGCGGTCGGCACCCAGTTCAGCACGAGGGTGATTCCCTCTTCCGCATGAGCGCTGCCTGCCCCCAAGGTCATGGCAACGGCGACGGCAGCTTTGGTGATCGTGGTTTTCATCGTGTAACTCCCTGTTGCTGCGCCGTTTCCCGAATTGGAAAAACAAAGTTGTCGCGCAGTTCTGTATTCCTTCGTAAAAGGATGATCAGACAGGCAAGGTGATCAGTCAACTGGTTGGTTACAAATTTTACGGAGCCCGATGCGATGACCAAGGACCTCACCCCCGATACGGAGCCGTCCCGAATGGCGCGGCGCGATCCGGTCGCAACCCAATCAGACCTGCTGCAAGCGGCAATCAGCGAGTTTGCCGAGCATGGGTTTGAAGGGGGCCGGGTGGACCGTATCGCCAATGCGGCCGGGGTCAACAAGCAGTTGGTCTACTACTATTATGGCAGCAAATCCGACCTGTATCGCGCGGCCCTGGAACATGTGTATGCCGAGATCCGGGCGGCCGAGCAGGAACTGCATCTGGGCGACCTGCCCCCGACAGAAGCGATGCGGATTCTTGTCAGTTTTTCCTTTGATTACCTGGAAAGGCATCCGGCATTCCTCAGCCTGATCAGTGATGAAAACCGCATGGGCGCGCGCCATCTGAAAGGCTCGGACAAGGTCGCCGAAATGCACTCACCGCTGATCGCCATGATCCGCGACACCCTCGACCGGGGGATCGCAAAGGGCGTGTTTCATGATCGCTTTGATCCGGTGAACCTGTATCTCTCCATCGCCGGTTTGGGATTCTTCTATTTTGCGAACCGTTCAACCTTGGCGATCATCTTCGACCGGGACATGACCTCACCTGCACAGGTCGCGCTGCGCCGCCAGCATATGGTCGATATGGTGCTGCTGTCACTTCGACCTAATAAGTAACCAACTGGTTAGTTGACAACTGATCACACATTCTTCATCCTTGCGTCAGACAGATGGAGACTCCGATGCGTGATCAGACCGCTGCTCCGGTTTCAGCGACCAAACCATTCGATCCGGTGGCCCGGGCAGAGGCGCTTGAACGGCGCAAAATCCGGCTCATTGCCGTTCTGTCCCACCTTGCGCTGATTGCGATTTGGGAAGCCATGGTACGCCTCTTTGCACTGCCCAGTTTCGTGCTGCCCGCCCCCTCCGCCATCATCGCAACACTGCCTCTGCCGCGATACGATTGGATCGGGAACACCTGGGCCACTGCGGCCGAGATTTATGGTGGCTACGCGCTTGCAACCGTTCTGGGGGTCTTGACCGCGCTGCTGTTCACCTGGTCGCGCACCGTCAGCGTGGTGGTCTTCCCCCTGCTGGTCACCCTGAACATGATACCCAAGGTTGCCTTGGGCCCGCTGGTGATCGTCTGGTTCAGCTACGGCATTGATACCAACATCCTGATCACCTTTGCGATGTGCTACTTCCCCATCCTGCTGACAACGGTCCGCGGCCTGAAAGAGGTTGATCCCGATCTGCTGGATCTGGTGCATTCTCTGCGGGGCAACCGCTGGCAGATGTTCACCTATATCCAGCTGCCCGGCGCGCTTCCCTATATCTTTTCGGGAATGAAGGTCGCCGTTGTGATGGCCGTGGCCGGTGCAATCGTTGGCGAGTTCATCGCCTCAGACCGGGGGCTTGGCTACCTGATGATCCAGGTTCAGGCCGCGCTGAATACCCCCGCCATGTTCATGGCTGTCGTCCTGATCACCCTTCTCGGCATCGTTCTTTACCTGCTTGTGCTGCTGGCTGAACGGTTTGCCCTTCCGAAAGATGCGAGGCTGCAATGACCCAAATCGCCCCCCAACACCCGGTTCTGGACCCATCGCGCCTGCCACAGCGTATCGGTTCGGCCGAGGAACTGGATGATCTGCTTGCGCGGCCCAGCCAGGCCTTGATCGACGATCTTGCGCGGATCGATGGCGATATCATGGTTCTGGGCGCCAGCGGCAAAATGGGGCCATCCTTGGCGCGTCTGGCGCGCAACGCCCTACCCGCAGGACGCCGGGTCATCGGCGTCGCCCGCTTCACCGATCCCGCGGCAAAAGCCGAGCTGGAACAGGCAGGCGTCGAAACGATCACCTGCGATCTGGGCGATGCTACCGCCCTTGCGCAACTCCCCAAGGTCCGCAACGTGATCTATATGGCGGGCACCAAATTCGGCTCGTCCTCCGGGCAGCAACCCGCAACCTGGGCGGCAAACACATGGATGCCGGGCCTTGTGGCCGAAGCCTTCAGCGATGCGCGTCTGGTCGTCTTTTCCACCGGCTGCGTCTATGCCTTCGCAAATGTCTCTGGCCTTGGCTCAGACGAAAGCAGCCTGCTCGATCCACCCGGCGAATATGCGCAATCCTGCATCGGGCGTGAACGCATCGTCGAATACTTCTCGGAAAAGCACGGCACAGCGGGCCGCATCTACCGGCTGAACTACGCGATCGACCTTCGCTATGGCGTGCTGCACGACATCGCGGTGAAACTGCGCGACGGCACTCCCATCGACGTGACGATGGGGCATGTGAACATCATCTGGCAAGGCGACGCGAACGCCATCGCCCTGCGGTGCCTTGCCGAAGCAACCACGCCGACAACGCCTCTGAACGTGACCGGGCCAGAAACGCTGCCAGTGCGCTGGCTGGCGCAGGAACTGGCGCGCCGCATGGGCCTGAAGGCGGTATTCACCGGTGAAGAGGCCTCAAAGGCCTGGCTCTCAAACGCCAGCGAATGCTTCCGCCTGTTCGGCTACCCGGCGATCCCTTTGGGCCGGATGCTGGACTGGACGGCCGATTGGGTTGCCTCTGGCGGCACGTCGCTGAACAAACCCACAAAGTTCGAAGTGCGCGACGGCGCCTATTAAGCCTCTGACCCCGGGACAAAAGCCATGACGCTTCGCATCCAAGACCTGCCTGCCGACGTTCTTGCCAGCCTGCGCGCTGGCACCGTCATCCCCGCGCACCCGCTGGCACTGACAGAAGATCGCCAATTTAACAGAAAGCGCCAGCGCGCGCTGACCCGCTACTACGTCGATGCCGGTGTCGGCGGCTTGGCAGTGGGCGTTCACACGACCCAGTTTGCCATCCGCGACACCGGCCTCTATCGCCCCGTCCTGACCGCCGCGATGGAAGACGCACGCGCCTGGACCGACCGTCCGCTGGTGATGGTCGCCGGGGTCGCTGGCCTGACACAGCAGGCCGTGGCAGAAGCGACAATCGCGCGCGATATCGGCTATCACGCGGCACTCGTCAGCATGGGCGCGCTGAAGGGCATGTCGAGCGCTCAGATGATCGCGCATTGCCGCGCAGTGGCCGAGGTGATGCCGATCATCGGCTTCTACATGCAGACGGCTGTGGGTGGCATCGTGCTGGATGCCGCGTTCTGGGAGGAATTTGCCCGGATCGAGAACGCGGTGGCGATCAAGGTCGCGCCCTTCCACCGCTATCGCTCGCTCGATGTGATGCACGGCATCGTGGCCGCCGGCGCCGAAGACCGCATCACGCTCTACACCGGCAATGATGATCACATCGTCGCAGACCTGACCCTGCCCTTTGCCATCCGTCACCAGGGGCGCGAGGTGACGCTTCGCTTCCGCGGCGGCTTGCTGGGCCATTGGTCGGTCTGGACAAAGGCTGCGGTTGATCTGCTGGACCGCATTCATGCCGCCATAGCCGATGGCGGGCCGGTGCCACAGGATCTGCTCGCCCTTGATGCCCGCGTCACCGATTGCAACGCCGCCTTCTTCGACGTGGCCAACAACTTTCACGGCTGCATTGCCGGATGCCATGAAATCTTGCGGCGTCAGGGCCTGTTGCAAGGCATCTGGTGCCTTGATCCGGCCGAGGGCCTTTCTCCCGGTCAGGCCGAAGAACTGACCCGCGTCAGCCAAGATCATGCCGATCTGGCGGATGATGCCTTCGTCCGCGCCAATCTGGAACGGTGGCTGGCATGATCGACCGGGCAGCGCAGAAACAACCTCTGATCCGGCTCGAAAATGTCTCAAAAACCTACCGCAGGGCGGGGCTGGAAACGCTCGCGGTGCAGGATGTCACCTTCGATGTGAACGAAGGTGATCTGCTCTCCATCGTCGGCGCATCCGGCTGCGGCAAGACCACCGTTCTGAAGATCCTTGCCGGCCTGCAGCAGGCGACGGGCGGCACGATTGCCTTCAATGGGCTGACCGAGGGCCGCGATGTCGGCATGGTGTTCCAGCAGCCACTTTTGCTGAAATGGCGCACGATCCGCGAGAATGTTCTGCTGCCCGCTCAGATCCTTGGCCTCGACAGGACCAAGGCACAGGCCCGCGCCGATGATCTTCTGGACATGGTCGGTCTCGGCCATGCCGCTGACCGCTATCCCTATGAACTGTCAGGCGGCATGCAGCAGCGGGCGGCTATCGCCCGTGCCTTGCTGCATGATCCGAAACTGGTCGTGATGGACGAGCCCTTCGGCGCATTGGATGCAATCACGCGCGAGAAAATGAATCTTGAGATACTGCGTATCCGCAAAGACACGGGCAAAACCTTTGTCTTCGTCACGCATGACATTCAGGAAGCCGTGTTTTTGGGAAGCGCAGTGGCCGTGCTCACCTCTGGCCCCGCGCGGATGGCCGATTACTTTGCGATCACATTGCCAGGCGAGCGCGGGCTTAACATCAAACTGACCCAGCCCTTCGCAGATTACGTCGACCGGATCTATGGCCTCCTGGGCTTGCGCTAAACCAAACAGGACAGCGGTAGTTCCTGCCGCACGGCTTGCAGTAATCAATTTCGGTGCCGCGTCGTATCAAATGGTGATCTCGGTCCTGTGACCGGCACCATGTGCATGTGCATATCGGCCTGAACATGGTGTAACCTGTAACGGGCAAGGTGCTGCCGCTTTGGCAGAATTACTGTATATACCGTTTCCTTCCCATTGATTTTGCGGTTGCGACATGCGGAATTAATGCTCTGACTACGCGCGACGAACATGTTGGGAAACCCCGGACAAGCTCATTTTGAGGGAATGAGGCGCTGCGTCTACGGCACTGCCACAATAGCCAAAGGCGGCGCTAGCCGACACGAAGTGCCGCGTCACGCTGTTATCGGCTGCGCTGCCAGCCGACGACGCCAAAGGCCAGCAGCCCCGCCAGGATCAGCCCAATGCCAAGTGATGCAAAAGCGTCGGGCCTCTCCCCCAGTTGAAACCAACTGGCCAGCAGACCAACGACCGGCACCAGTAGCGTCGAAAACCCGGCCCCTGCCGCAGTGAGGCTATCAAGGATATAAAGCCACAACGCCCATGCCAGGCCCGTGGCCAGCACAGACCCATAAAAAAGCGCCCATGCCAGATAGGGATCAGGACGCGGCGGAGCCGATGGACGCAGCAGGGCGGCCACGCACAGAACGACCGCGCCCAGTAGTAGCTGCCAAGCGGTCAGCGACAGCAGCGTCTGCCCCCGCCCGCGCGGTGCACGGCGCAAGATCACTGCCGCCAGCGCCCAGACAAGTCCGGCCAGCAGCGCAAGCGTCAGTCCGCTTGGCGAAATCGCCCCTGGCTCCCAAGGTCGTAGGATTGCCAGCAGCCCTGCGCCCGCAAGGGCCATCGCCAACAGTCGCGCCCGCCCCAGCGTCTCGCCCAGCAGCAGTGCAGCAAGTCCCGCCAGCCAGAACGGCATGGAGTAGACTACCACAACCGTGCGGCCAGCATCTGCGCCGATCAGGGCCCATTGGATCAGCAGGCTGAACAGTGCGGTCTGCAAAAGCCCAACCGGCACCATCAGCCGCCAGGGCGGCAGGGGCATGGCACGGCGCGTGATCGCAGCATAGGCGAACAATGCAAGCGCCCCAAGCAATGTCCGCGCGGCGGTGAAATCCAGCGGATCAGCATAGGCCAGAACCTCTTTCATCACCACAAAGTTGTAGCCCCATATCAGCGACAATAATCCAAGGGCCACCACCGCCGGGGCGGCGGTGCGAGAAAGTGCGGGCGCTTGCATGTCAATTGTCCCTGTCGCGGCGCAAGAAATGTCCTGGCCCCACCTCGTCCATCACGAAGACCGATGGCGGCGCATCGACGGGATGGATGGGACTGGCAATCAGCCGCGGCGCGGCGGGGCGGTCGCGGCGCAGACTGGGGTGTGGCACGGGCACAGCATCCAGCAGCTGGCGGGTATAGGGGTGCGCCGGCGCGCGCAGCACGGCATCGCGGGGGCCGATCTCGATCAACTCGCCCTGATACATCACCGCGACCCGGTCGGCGACCTTTTCCACCACAGCCATATCATGGCTGATGAACAGAATGGCCACGTTGAATTCGACCTGGATTTCCTCGATCAGCTCCAGGATCGACGCCTGGATCGATACGTCCAGCGCCGAGACCGGTTCATCCGCGATGATCACCGACGGGTTCAGCGCTACCGCCCGAGCAATACAGATACGCTGGCGTTGGCCACCAGAAAATTCATGCGGGAACCGCCCCGCCGCCTCTGGCGGCAGGCCAACGCGCGCGATCAGAGCGGCGACCCGGTCGCGGATCTCGGCCGGGCTGCCCACGCCGTGGATCTGCAAAGGCTCTGCAATGATCTCGGCCACCCGCTTGCGGGGGTTGAGACTGGCATAGGGATCCTGAAACACCATCTGGATGCCGCGTCGGGCAGCCTTCATCTGGCTGTGGTCAAAGCCAAGGATGTTCTCGCCATTCAACCGGATCTCGCCCGACTGTGGGGTCTGCAGCCGCAGGATGGTGCGCGCCAAGCTGGATTTGCCGCAACCGCTTTCGCCCACGAGCGCCAGCGTTTCGCCCGGCGCCACCGCAAAGCTGACGTCCTCGACCGCATGGACATTGGCGCGGTGCGCGCCAAACAGCCCACGTCGGACTGGATAGCGCAGCACAAGGTTGCGCACCTCGATCGCCGCGGTCGCCACCGGCGCGATTGGCGGCGAGGGCGGGGCGCTGCCCAAACGCGGAGCCGCATCCAACAAGCTTCGGGTATAGGCTTGTTGCGGTCGGTCGAACACCTGATGCACAGGCCCATGCTCGATCTTGGCACCATGCAGCATCACGTGCACATGGGCGGCAATTTCGGCCACCACGCCCATGTCATGGGTGATGATCAGCACCGCCATCCCGGTTTCGGCCTGAATCGTGCGCAGCAACGCCAAGATTTCGGCCTGCACCGTCACATCAAGCGCCGTTGTCGGCTCATCCGCGATCAGCAGATCAGGCTTGCAGGCCAGAGCCATGGCGATCATCACGCGCTGCCGCATCCCGCCCGACAGTTCGTGTGGGTATTGAACCAAGCGCCGTTCGGGTTCAGACAGACGCACTTGGCGCAGAGCCTCTAGGCAGATTTCGTCCGCCTGGGCCCGGGTCACGTCCTGATGGCGCAGCACCGCCTCCCGCAGCTGGAACCCCACGGTCAGCACCGGATTCAGCGAGGTCATCGGCTCCTGAAAGATCATGGCAATCCGGTTGCCACGGATGCTCTGCATCTGCTGTTCAGAACAGGCAAACAGGTCGATCCGCCCGCCCTTGCCATCATGCAGCCAACCGTGCCCGGCCGTGATCCTGCCGCCCTGAAACTCGATCAACCGCAAGATGGCCTTGACGGTGACCGACTTGCCAGAGCCGCTTTCGCCTACCAGCGCCACCACCTGACCCTTCGCGAAACGCAAAGAGAAATCGTTCACCACAGGCCGGGGTGTGCCGGGAAAGCTGACGGTTAGCCCGTCGATGTCCAGCAGGGGTTCAGTCATCACAGGAGCCTCTGGCAAGGAAAGGTCACGGGGCATGGTGGATCAGGGCGCCGCATAGGCGCGGATTTCCACCAGCAAGTCGCGGCGCGAGGCCGCGGCCTGCACCACCGACAGCGCTGGAGGATTGTCCACGGGGCACCAGTCGTTCCAGACAGCACAGAACGCGTCGTAGTCGCGAATATCAGCCAGCCAGACCTGCACCATCATCAGCTTATCCCTCGACGCGCCAAACTCAACGACATGCGCCTCAATCCGATTGAGGATTTCGAGCGTCTGTTCGGCAATGTCACCGGCCTTGTTATGGGCGGTCATGCAGCTGGACACCATGCTGGGACAGCCAGCTGCCAGATGGATTGAGGGAGATTTCGGTCCGCTGACGCGGCCTAGTTTGCGGATCATGCCTTGCCTCCCTTGGTGCGGCAGGCAGTAACGACCAATTCCACCAGCAGATCTGGGCGATACAGTTCACCGGAAACACACGTGCGGGCGGGCGGGTTTTCGGCATCGGCCCAGTCGTTCCAGGCGGCGTTCATCGCGCTGAAATAGCGCATGTCTTTGAGCCAGATGTGGATCATGAAGATCGAGGCCTGATCTTCGCCCATTTCGGCCAAGGCGGCATCGACGTTGTTCAGAGCGCTTTTCATCTGCGCCTTTATGTCACCGTCCAGCGTGTCGGGATGGATGCCAGATAGAAAGATCAGGTCATCGCTGGCTACGATCTGCGCCTTGCGTGCACCATCGGTCGAAGAAATGTTGCGGCGTTCCAGCATAGGAGGTCCCTTCAAAGGTTACGGATTTTTGGATCCAGTCGGGCGCGCAGCACGTCGCCCAGCAGGTTGATGCCTAAGAGCGTGACAAAGATGCACAGGCCCGGAAACAGCGCCATCCACCATGACGTGCTGATGTAGGACCGCGCATCGGCCAGCATCCCGCCCCAGGTGGGAATGGTTGGCGGCACGCCCAAGCCCAGAAAGGACAGCGCGGCCTCAGAAATGATGGCTGTGGCCATGGCAAACGTCCCGACCACAAGGGTCGAGGGCAGGATATTGGGCAGGATATGATGCCAAAGCACCCTCAGATGCCCTGCACCAAGCGACCGGGCCGCCACCACGAATTCACGGTCACGCAGAGCCATCGCCTCGGCCCGCGACATGCGGCAATAGGGGATCCAGCGTTGCGAGGCCAGTGCCAGGATTACGATACCCAGCCCCTGCCCCAAAAAGGCGACAATGGCGATGGCCAGCAATAGCGGCGGAAAGGCCCAGAACACCTCGAGAAATTTCTGAATCACACTGTCGGTGCGACCACCGAAATAGCCCGACACCACCCCCAACGCCACGCCGAAGGCGCCCGAGAACAGCACCACCGCCGCCGCGATCAGCAAGGACACGCGTGCCCCATAGATCAACCGCGACAGCAGATCGCGCCCGACATGGTCGGTGCCCAGAACATGCGGCCCGCCCGGCTGAGGTGCAATCATGGCCCGCATCAAATCTTGTTTAGCCGGATCGAACGGGGCCAGCAGCGGCGCAAACAGCCCGCAGATGACCAGAGCGCTCAGCACGGTCAGGCCGAACAGCGCCTTGGGTGTCAACAAAAAGCCGAACCGCGCACGGGCCGAAGATGAGGAAAGGGTAAGGCTGGCCATGGCTCAACGCATCCGTATCCGGGGATCGACCAGCGAATAGGCCAGGTCGATCAGCAGGTTCATGAGAACAAACAGGGAGGTGTAGATCAGCACCAGCCCGACAATCAGAGGAAAGTCGCGGAATGTGATTCCCTGGATCAGCAAGAGACCGATACCGGGCCAAGAGAACACCGTCTCCACAATGATCGCCCCGCTGATAAGCGCGCCGAATTCGAGACCGGTGATGGTGATGACCGACACCAGCGCATTGCGAAAGGCATGGCGCCATAGCACAGTGCGGCCCGACAGGCCTTTGGCGCGGGCCGTCATGATGTAGTCCTCGCCCAGATTTTCTAGCATCGAAGCACGCGTGACCTGCATGATTATCCCCATCATTGAGGTGCCCAGCACGATGGCTGGCATCGCCAAATGGCGCAGCGCTTGGGCCAGCGCATCCCAGCGGCCCTGCAACACGGCATCCAGCGTCAAAAATCCTGTGACGCGGTCCAGCCCCATGCCCCAAGGCTCCCGCCCGCTTGAAGGCAACAGGTTCATGTAACCTGAAAAAACCAGGATCATCATTATGCCCAGCCAGAAATTCGGCATGGAAATCCCGAAGAACCCGACAACGGAGCCAATGGAGTCAAGAACCGAATTGGGCCGCGCCGCCGACAGCACCCCTAGCGGAATTCCAACCAGCACCGCCAACAGGGTGGCGAACAGCGCCAGTTCCAGCGTGGCCGGCAGCCGGTCCAGCACCAGTGCCATCACTGGCTCACGGTAACGGAATGAGGTGCCGAAATCGCCATTCAGCGCATTGCGGACAAAGTTGAGGTATTGCACTGGCGCAGGCTGATCCAGCCCCCAAGCTTCGGCCGCGCGAGCGCGGTCCTCGGCACTGGCTTCGTCGGAAATCAGCATCGAAACCGGATCGCCCGGCGCTGCCTGCATTAATGCAAAGACCAGCAATGAGACCAGAAACAGAACCGGGATGACGCCGAAAAGGCGCCTGACCGTGTAGCCCAGCATTGGCAGACCTGTTGGGTTGGAGGGGTCAAGGCCGGGGGCGTAATGCCCCCGGCAGCGGATCAACGGATGTGGATGTCCCAGCCATCCACCCGGTCGGCCTGACGGGGCGTATAGTCCACGCCATCGGCCACGCCCCAAGCCATCTGGTGCAGCCACAAGAAGGCGGCCGGGGCATCCTGTGTCACTTCTGCAATCGCCTGACGCATCAGGTCATACCGTTTTTCCGTATCGAACTCGCCACGTTCGGCGCGCAGCAGCGCATCGAGCTCTGGGTTCGAATAGTCCAACCGGGGCGAACCGTCCGTTTCGAAATACTGCCGCAGCGCACGTGACGGGTCGAGCATCTGGCCGCGCCCCATGTAATAAAACGGCACGCCCCCGGCCTGCACGTTTGACCACAACGAGGCCCACTCCGGCGTCTGCAACTGCACCTTGAAACCGGCCTCTTCCAGCATCGGAACCATGGCCTCAGCAATCTGTCGGTCCAAGGTATAGCGGCCCACGGGGGTAAAGAACTCGACCTCAACACCCAACAGTCCCTTGCTTTCCAGCAGTGCGCGGGCTTTGACGGGATCATAGTCGTAAGGGGTGCGGAACGCAGCGTCATAGCCGAACTGGCCGGGGCCCACCGGCCCGTCCAGCAAGGTCGCACGCCCCCCCAGCAGAACCCGCACGATGGCCTCGCGGTTGATGGCGTGGGCGACGGCCTGCCGCGCCTCGGGCACATCCCAAGGGGCGGTCGAAGGGTTCATTGCCAGAAACATCATCTCGACCGAATTGGCAAAAGCGGCGTATGCATTGGGCAACTGCTCAACCCGGTCGACCAGTTGCGGCGGGATGCCCTGAGCAATCTGAACTTCGCCATTGGCCAGCGCAGTCACTCGGGCTTCGGGCTCGGCCATGATGCGGAACACTATCTGTTTGGGGTTGGTCGGCGAGATCATCGGGTGATCGTCGATCCGTTCCAGCACCATGTGACTGCCAATGGACAGATCCGCCAGCCGGTAGGGCCCAGCGCCCACTGGCTCGCGATAGCTTTGCTCGCCAAGTTCGTCGAACTGCTTCTTCGACGTGATGTGGATCAGTGTGAGGTTATCGCGGAGTGTGGCGATCGGCTCATCGGTGGTGATCCGCAAAGTCAGATCATCGACCACTTCAATCGACTGGATCGGTTGCACGATGAACCCCTGCGCTGAGGCGGGATCGTTTTTCACCCGGTCAATAGAATGGACGACATCCTCAGCCAAAACGGGTTCGCCGTTGTGGCGTGTCCAATCGGGCCGCAGCTTGACGATCCAGGTCAGGTCGGTCTCCGGCTCGACACTTTCGGCCAAATAGGGGATCGGGCGACCTGTGTCAAAATCATAACGCATCAGGCAGCCATAGACTTGGCACCAGATGCTGCCGACCAGAACAACGGCATCTCCATAGGGATTGTAACCAGCAATGGTCTCGGTGATCGCCACCGAAATTCGCTTGTCGGTCATGTCCTGCGCCAGCAGCGCTGCGGAGCTTGCTCCCGTCATTAGCGCAGCCGCCATCAGGCCGTGGAATCCAGCCATCATCGTCATGTTTGCTCCCTGTCTTGCGATCCCGGCCCTGATCCGACCGTTCTGAGTTCGAAAAAGCACGACAAATTAAGTATGTCAATCCTTACTTACTTGCGGCTTGCATCCAGATGTGACTAGATTGCCGCACACAAAAGGAGCAGGGCATGTCAGCAAACAGCGGGTCAGCGCAGAAGCCAGCGACACGGCAAACCCGGAACAGCCAGGTCACGCGCGAGCAGATCCTCACTGCTGCAATCGAAGAATTCTGCGAGCAAGGTTATGCGGGTGCGAACATGACCCGCATTGTGCAGATGGCGGGTTGCAATATCCGCATGCTGTATCATTATTTCGAGAACAAGGATGGGCTGTATCTGACTGCACTGACAAGGGTTTACGAAGAGTTGCGCCGAAGCGAGCGCGAGACCAGCTTTTGGGACATGTCACCCCGCGACGGCGTCGTAGCACTGACCCACTTCACCTTTGACTACATGCTGCAAAACCCCAGCTTCCCTAAGATGATCCTGAACGAAAACCTCAATCTTGGCCGTGCTGCAGCGCAAGTCCGGGAAACCATTTTTTCAACCGCACGCCCGTTTCTGAACAGTATCGAAACTTTGCTGTCGCGGGGCCATGCGGAGGGCGAATTTACACACCGCCCCTCCGGGCTGCACCTCTATCTTACAATTCTCTCGCTGAGTTTCATTCACATCTCGAATCGCCACACCTTGCAGGCCACATTCGATGTGGACCTCGGATCGGACAGTTTCCTGAATGACCGGAAGGCGCATGCCACCGATGTCGTGCTAGCCTATCTGACCCGCGCCACCTGACGCGGCCGGGTCGACGTCACCCCTCATGGAACAGGTGATGCCGTTGTCTGCCAGCAGGCGCTGGAACTGCTCACTGGTGTATTGCGATCCCTGGTCTGAGTGATGCAGCAGTGCGTCAGCCTTATCGGTCAGCAAAACGGGAAATCAGCCTAGGCAGTTCGTCAAAATGATCAAAAGTCGCTGAATGTGTCAGCGCGGCGATCGGTGATTTGCGATAGCCTTGGGTGAATAGCATCAAAGGAATTGCTGCTCGCTCCGCGGCTTCAGCATCGACCTCGCTGTCGCCGATGTAGAGCACGGGATCCGCCCCCATGGCCCGAGCAGCTGCATGCAGCGGGGCCGGGTCTGGCTTGCGGACCGGTAGGCTGTCTCCACCGATGACCAAGGGCAGAAGGTTCTCCAGTTCGAAACTGGCAAGCATCGCGCGTGCAGGAATGATCGGCTTGTTGGTGCAAAGCGCCATCGCATGACCGGCCCCCTGCAACTTGAGCAGCGCCTTGCGGACACCCGGGAACAGCTGGCTAAGCTTTGCCGGTGCGGCGGTGTAGTGACGCATAAAGGTGGCCTCAAGCTGCGCGTGGCGCTTAGCGTCTGCTGGATCTTCGTCGCGCGCCTCCATGACTTTGCTGATCAGGGCAGGCACGCCGTTGCCAATGAAGCTACGCACCTGTGACATATCCATTGGCGAAGCCTGATGATCAGCCAACATCAGAGTCACTGCTGCATGAATGTCGGGCACACTGTCAACCAGCGTGCCATCAAGATCAAATATGATCGCGGCCATGAACGTTCCTGTCAAAATGGAAGATTGAGGTGAAGCAAGGCCCCATTTGCAGTGGCGAAAGCGGGCATCGCGATGGCGGCATGACCGCCACAAAGCGCCTGCGCGCAATTTGCCCAGGCTCCGTGACCAAAGGCCAGCACCGGCGGGCCATCCATGGCGCGGGCGCGTGTCAGAACCGTATGAACACGAGCGGCAAAACCCGAAAACTCTTCGCCAAGAGGAAGGTCCTGCGGGGCACTGTCCCACTTGCCGGGATGGGCGGCGTGCAGGTCGGCCCATGTCCGACCTTCCCAATCACCAAATGCCAGTTCGGCCAGATCGTCCTGCAGGTCAACCTTGGCAAACCCGTGCAACTCTGCGGTTTGCCGAGCTCGCATCAAAGGAGAGCTCCAGACTGCGCCAAAGCTCATCCCGGCCAAGATCGTGCGATTGCGTGACAAGGCAGCCAGATCCTCCGGCCCGAGCGGATCGTCCACCGCCAGATCGCGTCGGCCCTGCAGGCGGCCTTCGGCATTCCACGGCGTGCGGAAGTGCCGGATGAACACAAGAGACGCCACTGATCAGACCAGCAAAGGCGCATTCAGGCTGTCGACCCGAAGCGACACCGTTGCACCTGTTTCTTGCCCGGTCTGACCGGCGCTATGCAATGTATCAACGATGATCTGACCATCCGCCGTATCCACCAGATAGCGAATGGAGCTGCCCAGAAACTCCCGATGACTGACGGTGCCGACGATGCCTTCCCCACCCGCAGGGCCAAGCGTCACGTTCTGCGGGCGCAAGACGATGCGGTCAGCACCAGTGCGCGGACACGCCAGTGGCAGCCGATTCCCGCCGATCGTCAGGAAGTGCCCGTCACTGACCTGACCCTTGAGCACATTGGCCGTGCCAAGGAAGCCCGCAACAAAACCGTTGGCGGGGGTGTCATACAGCTCTTGCGGCGTGCCGATCTGCTGAATCACCCCACCATCCAGAACCGCCATACGGTCGGAGGTGGTGTTTGCCTCTTCCTGATCATGTGTCACGAAAATCGTGGTCAGTCCCAGTTTGCGCTGTAGCGCCAGCAGTTCGCGCCGCATCTGGACGCGCAATGCCGCATCGAGGTTGGAAAGCGGTTCATCAAGAAGGAGGACCTGCGGCTCGATGGCAATGGTCCGCGCCAGTGCGACACGCTGTTGTTGGCCGCCAGAAAGCTGTGCTGGCATCCGGTCAGCCAGTTGCAAAAGTCCGACAAGTTCAAGTGCTGCATCGACCTTTGAGTCGATCTCGCGTTTGGGCAAGCGTCGCTCCTCCAGCCCGAAGGCCACATTCTGCCGGACCGACAGATGCGGCCAAAGTGCATAGGACTGGAACACCATGCCAACGTTGCGCTTCCAAGGCGGCAGGTCGGCAATATCTCGGTCGCCGATCAGGATACGGCCGCGTGGCGCCGGACCAAAACCTGCGATGGCACGCAAGAGCGTGGACTTGCCCGATCCTGACGGGCCAAGGAAGGCGAAGAACTCACCGGGCAGGATTTCCATGTTGATCCCGGCAAGAACCGTGGTCTCGCCAAAGGACAGGTGCAGGTCTTCGATGCGGATTCCGGATTTTTCCATGACTGTGTCCCCTCAGTGATCTGTGCCCGGCGCGGCGGCACGGCGGTTGCGGTCTTTTTCGATGATGCGTTGCGACAGGTAGGTGCCAAGGGCGACGATAACGACAGCCAGGATCCCCAAAGCGGCCCCTGCCCCGCGCCCGGAAGGCGATTGCATGAAGAGATAGATGCCATAGGCCAAGGGAGCATCGGATGATCTGCCAACCAGCATGATGGTCGCTGACAACTCGACCGCTGCGGTCGCAAAAGATGTTACAAAGCCTGCCAGAATACCCCCTGTCATCAACGGCACGACAATGCGGCGGATGGTGCTGGATTTGGTGGCCCCAAGGCTCTCGGCGGCTTCTTCCAGAGACAGGGCAACTTGTTGCAGTGCGGCCATGCAGGCACGCAATGCATATGGCAGTCGACGAACCGCAAGCGCGACAATGATCAGGCCCCAGAAGCTGGACATCTGACCGAGGCCGAAGGGCAACTCCACACCGTGGAACATCCGCAAGTAGCCGATCCCCAGCACCACACCCGGAACGGCCAGTGCCGCCGTTGCCATGTAGTCCAGCCATTTGCGGCCGATCAGACCCGAGCGCAGCACGATATAGGCAATCGCAGTGCCAAGAATGACATCGATCACCGCGGCACTTCCCGCGTAGATGATGGTGTTCCAGATGTATTGCGATGATTGGGTAAAAACTGTGCCGAAATGCTGCAGGGTAAAGCCATCAGGCAGGGGTGAGAAAGACCAGATCGTGCCGAAAGCCAGCAGCAGCAGGCCAAAGTGCGGAGATAGCACCAGTGCCAGGATGAAGAGGATTACACCCCACGCAAGGACTTTCTCGCGCTGCGACAGATCGCGTTTGGCAAGACCGCCGCCGCCCTTCTGCACCGTGGCGTAATCCTTGCCGCGCATGAACAGAAGAGAGACCCACAGCGCAAAGACTGAAAATGCCACCAGGATGAACGAGATGACGTAGCCCATCGGATCGTTGATTCCGACGCCTGTAATCCGCAGATAGGCCTGCGGGGCGAGCATGTTGTTGACGTTCAGCAGCAGCGGGGTGCCCAGATCGTCGAACACCTTGATGAACACCAGCGCAGCGCCCGCCAGATACCCGGGCATTGCCAGCGGAAAGACGATACGCCGGAACATGCGAAGGCCTGAAGAACCAAGGTTCTGGGCAGCCTCTTCCATGGATCGGTCGATGTTGCGCAATGAGGCAGAAAGGTTGATCAGGATGAAAGGGAAATAATGCAGCGACTGCACGAAGATCACTCCGTTCAGCCCTTCCATGAAAGGTATCTTAAAACCGAAATACTGGTCCAGCAGCAGATTCAGGCTGCCGTTGCGGCCGAAGAGCAGGGTCATCGCGACCGCGCCCACAAAAGGCGGCATGATCAGCGGGATGAAACCAAGGCTCTGGATGACAGCAGCACCGGCAAAGGTAAATCGGGTGGTGATATAGGCCAGCGGCAACGCAATAATCGTGGCAAAGACCACCGACATCGCGGAGACGTAGAACGAATTTACAAAGCTCTCACGGAACAGGTTGGTGTTAAAGAAGTCCTGAAAATTCTGAAGCGTCAAAGCGCCAGTGCGGGCATCCAGAAAAGCCACATAGATCACCTGCATCACCGGCAGGATCAAGAAGGCCATCAGGAAGATTGCGATCAGAAGGCCCGTCAGGGCCACCCCCGACAGGCGGGGAAACAGCGTGAAACGCCCGGACGGCCGGGTCGGCTGGAAACTGTCGGACATCGTGCCGATCCTTGTGCTTGGGGGCTTCGTGCAAGGGCTGCCCGCCCCATTGCGGGGCGGGCAGGTCGCGCATTGCGCCGCGATCAGTTCATCGCAGCAGCTTGGTCAGCCAACTCCTTTGCTTTGGCGTAATTGGCCACAGCAAAGGCATCCCAAGCCTGTTCAACCTCGGCCTGACGACCGACCACTTCGACATCGGGCTTGTCACGCGAGATCTGGAACACACCGGCAAAGGAGGGATCACTTGCTTCGGCTTCGGTGATCGGAAGGGCTTCGACAAGAGCGCGGGCCTCGGCGATCAGCGCCTTGGCCTCGGCATTGTCCTTGCCTTCCTGGGCGGCTTCGGCCTGCTGGACCGCGGCCACGGCGGCGCGCAGGTCGTCCATGCGGTAGGTGATCATCACGTCGAAGAGCGCGTTGACGAGCGTGTAGCGCGACCCGGAGAGATCCACATCAAACGCAATCGCTCCAGGTGCGAATTCAGGTGTGAATGGGTTCGGGAACCCCTCTGGCGCAGTTTCATACGCTGCCGGATTCACCGGAAGGCGCATGATTGCTGGGTTCAGCAGAACCTGCTGACCTTCAGGAGACAGTACGTATTCAACAAACGCCTTTGCCCCCTCGGCATTGGGTGCATTCTCGATCACGCCAATGTTGGCCGGTACGATTGCAGTCAGGCTGGGGTAGACCAGTTCGACTGGAAAGCCGGATGCCTTGGACGCGAGGCCAAAAAAGTCGATCACAATGCCAAAGCCAGTCGAGCCGGAATTGACCGCATCCGGCACGCCAAAGCTGCGCTCCGTCACTGTGCTCATGTTGCCGGAGATCCATTTCCACTTTGCCCAGCCAGCATCCCAGCCATCGCCTTGCAGAACGGTTTCGACCGTCAGGTGAGTGGTGCCGGAACGGGACGGAGAGGACATCGCCACATGCCCGTTGTATTCCGGGCGCATAAGATCTTCCCATTCCTTTGCGATGGGCAGATTGTTCGCCTCGACATAGCGGGTGTTATACATGATCCCATAGCCAGATGCGGCAAAGCCGAAATACATTCCAGCCGGGTCATTGATCGGATAGCCACCAACCGAGTCAGGAATGCCTTCGGCAGCGACATCGACCGCGGCCAACAAGCCTTCGGCTTTCAGCACTTCGAACGCATCGGGGGCCGAGGCCCAGAACAGATCGGTTGTATTCGCACCACGAGTTTCCTGAAGATAGGAAACTGACGCATTGGTGTTACGGCTCACGACCTCCAGTTCATACGCCGGGTTGGCGGCCTCAAAGGCAGCCTTGAACGGATCTGTCAGGTCCTTCGGGAAAGAGGTGACGACGACCACCTTGTCAGCGGCGGATGCGGCCCCTGCGATCAACGTAAGCGCAGTTGTCAGAAGAATTTTTCTCACGAGTGCCTCCCTGGCTTGTCTACAAGCAGCACCGCCTCCTCGCGGCGCTGCATAAATGTGCGACAAGCCGACAATTCAATCAAGGCATTGATTTTTATAGAAAATACGGGTCAATGATGACACGTGAAATGGGTCAGAACTGACACATTCTAGCCAAGGCCGTGCTGCCGTAAGCGCAGATAAAGCCGCTTGCGGGGAATGCGCAACAGGTCGGCAGCCTCGGCCTTGCGCCCGCCGGTCTGCATAAGAGCGGCTTGCAGCAGGCGAGATTCGAATGCGGCCATGGCGGCATCATAGTCTTCGGTAAGCGGGACCGTGCCTGCGGCATTTTCAGTCAGCGACACCTCCAGCCCGATCACCAGCCGTTCGGCAAGGGTGCGCACCTCGCGGACATTGCCGGGCCAACGGTGCCAATCCAGTTGGCGTCGCAGATCGGGCGGCACCACCGGCTTTGAAAGATCATGACGCAGCGCGGCCTCTGCAGCGAAGTGATCCAGCAACCACTCGGCATCGCCGGGACGGTCGCGAAGCGGTGGAAGGCGCAGCGCGCCCGCATTGAACCGGTGGTAGAGGTCAGCCCGTAACAGCCCGTTCGCCACAAGCTGCACCGGTTCCTGTTTGACGCTGCCAAGGATGCGCAGGTCAAGCTGGCGCGCAGCTTCGCCCAATGGCACGATTTCGCGAGTTTCAAGAACCCGCAAGAGGCGCACCTGCAGCGCATCGGGCATTGTTTCCAGCGCATCAAGATACAGCGTCCCGCGGTTTGCCCTGGCTATGCGACCGAGATTGCCGCTGTCGCCGAAAAGTTCGCGGTCCACGTCAGCCTCGTTCAATGCGCCACAGTTGATGGCGACAAAGGGTTCATCCTTGCGATGCGAAAGGCCGTGCAGGATCCGGGCCACCAACTCCTTGCCGGTGCCGGTTTCGCCCGCGATCAAGAGGTCCACCCGAAGCGCTGCGAGGCCGACCACGCGCCGGCGCAGATCGACCATTACCGCCGAAGGGCCTATCAGTTGATCTTCCAACGCCACCGCGCGCGACAGCCGGTCACGCAGGGCAGCATTCTCCAGCGCCAGCTGCCGCATCGCCATGGCACGATGCAGCACATCTATGAGCAATTCGGGTGGGCAGGGCTTTTCCAGAAAATCATGCGCGCCCGAGCGCATGGCATGGATGGCACTCGCCACGTCGCCGTGCCCGGTGATGACGACGAAAGGCACCTCTGGTGCTTTTTGCCGACCGCTGTCCAGAAACCCGAGTCCTGACAGACCGGGCATCCGCAGATCAGTTAGCACGACGCCGGGCCAATCTGCCTCCAGCTGATCCAAGGCTGGCGCGGCACGATCAAAGCCATCGACCGTGAAGCCAGCCATTTCCAGCGTTTCCATGGTGGCAAGGCGCACGTCATCATCATCTTCCACAAGCATGACCCGACCGCTCTGGCCCATGTTCATTCCCCTATTCCGGCCAAGCACAAAATCGAAGCCGCACCTGCGCGCCACCCTGTGTTGCGGGGCCGATGTCCAGCTGTCCGCCCATATCCTGCATCACATTGAACACTATGGACAACCCCAGCCCAAGGCCTTTGCCCACCTCTTTCGTGGTGAAAAAAGGGTCCACAACTTCCGCCCCACTGTGGCCGCGCAAACCTACGCCGCTGTCGGTGATGATCAGTTGCGGCGCTTTCCCCCCGCAGGCCATAATGGTGATCCGCCCCGGTTCCGTGCCCGCCTCCTCTATTGCATCCAGCGCGTTGCCCAGAATATTGAGCAGCACCTGCTCAATCAGGATTTCATCCCCCGCAACCACAAGTTGGCGGGCGGCAGGTTCGATGCTGACTTCGGTGCATGTCTCGCGCAAGCGATGGTCCAGCAGATCCAGCACGGCATCCATGGGCTCGCTGATGATCACGCGTTCGCGCCGGTGGTCCGACCGTCGGGCGATGCGGCGCAGGTGGCTGATGGTGCCGGTGATCCGACGTGTCAAAGCTTCGAGCCTTTCGACCGCCGGGGTAACTTCGGGGTGGGCACCGCGCAGGGCATGCAACCGATGCTGTATCGCGGCCAACGGCTGGTTGATCTCGTGGCTGATGGCGGCTGACATCTGACCCAGTGCTGCCATCTTGCCCGCCTGCACCAGTTCGCGCTGCGTCTTCTCCAGCCGCTCCACGGCTTGTTGGCGGGTTGCGACCTCTACAGAAAGGTCGCGGTGCGCGCGTTTCAGGTCGGTCACCGTATGGCGGAATGTCCCGACCGCCTGTTCCATCCGTGTCATTTCATTCAACCCGCGCCATTCTGTGGCGGGGGCGGTTTTTTCCGCATCGGCAATATGCATCAGGTCTTCGGTCAGACGACCGATCGGACGCACGATCCGGTTACGCACAAACAGCAACAGAATTGCGGTTGAAAGCAGCGCACCACCCATCGTCAGGATGGTCAGCGTGCCCGCACCTGTCAAAATTCTCTGGGCAGCCGCATCGGCATCTGACTGGGCCGCGCGTCTTTCGCTGCGACCAAGATCAGTCAGCTGCGCCTGCATCCTCCCGAGAGCCAGCTGCGACCGCGCCAACTGCACGAGGGTGGTGTCCCGCAGTTCGATCTGCGCGCGCATCAAGTCAAAGATACTGTTGTTACCTTGGGTCAGGTCAACCAGACGGTCCAATGCTTGCAGCATCAGGCGCACATCACTCCGGCCAGCCGGATCGACACGCGCAAGTGCAATCGCATCCAGCGTGTCCCGACCCAGCCGTTCGACCTGTTCCAGTGCCGCCAGATCCGCCACCGACCGGGCCTGCAATAACACGGCAGAAAGTGTCGATGCTTCTGCTGCAAGACGTTGAAGGTCGTCTCGGAGTTGGCGGTCTGCTGTCAGACTGCGTTCAAGCTCTAACCGTTGTGCAGTCTGGATATCCGGGGTCAGTGGCGCGATCAACTCACGCATGTCACCGTCCATGTTGAAGGACAGGTCTTCAAGCAGGGCACCGGCCTGATCCTGAACGTCGACCTGGGTCCAACGCAATTGTTCGTCGGCCATCTGCAATTTGCGACGCAGGTCTGCCGAGTCCTCGGTCAGGCTGGTGAAGCGATCAAGGCTATCCCGCAGATCGGCCTCTGCACTTGCAAGGGCAGCGGCCTGCGGTGCATCGCGCAACCCCGGTGCGGCAAGCACTTCAGAAATACCGCGTGCAGCAGCGGCGACCCTTGTGCCGGGCAGGTCCGGGGCCGTAGAGGGATCAAGACTGCCCGCCATGACTCGGGCAGACAAGGCCGCCAGTTCTCCGGTAAACTCCGCCAACTCGCCCGCCAGAGCAACGCGCGGAATCCGGTCCTGCGCAAGATTGGCAAAATCGCGTTCAGCCCGCAGCACCAGTGCCATGCCGGTTGCCAGCAGTGCCCCTGCAATGCAGACGATAATGCCAACCGCCAGCAAAAGACGCGACCAAATGGACCAACCGTGCATCACCTTTGTGCCTCGTATGCCTCCAGCCGCACCTCCGCTGCATCCAGCAGACGCTGTGACTGTGCCTGCCAGTCAAGCAAAGTTGCGCGACCGGACATTGCAGTGCGGGTGTCGGCCTCTGTCACAGGCATATGGGTCAACATGCGGTGGATGCCCTGCCGCTGCGCAGGGTCAGCGATAGCCAGTGCGCGCCAGCGCGTCCAGAGATCGCGTCGGCGCAGGAAATTGCGTCCGATAAATGCCTCAAAGAGCTCATTCACCTGCCAGTAGCGCTGGCTTGCCACTTCGGGGTCATATCGGGACCAACTGAAATGCAAGGCTGACCGCACTTCCGGCAGCAGGGTTTCAGACAGCTCGGCTCGCAAATCCGGGTTGACCGGAATACGCCTGATATCGGGCCGCAGCAGCAGACGCTGGCCATGGGCGGATAGCAGAAATTCGACAAAGGCGCGCGCCGCAGACTGGTTCTCCGCCCCTTTCAGAATGGCGATGCGGGCCGGAATGATGATGATCGGACGTCCATAGCGAAACACCATCCCGCTGGAAGCGCGCTTGAGCGCAAGAAAATCAATGGTCAGGCCGATCCGGTGGTCCCCCTGCTCGACCGCCTCCAGCACACCGAAACTTCGGGCCGAAATGGTTCCAAGCTGGCCCGCCAATTCAAGAAGCCATGCCCAGCCTGCAGCCCAGCCGCGATCCTGCAGGATGGTTTCGATCAGGCTGTGGGTGGTGCCAGACCGCATCGGATGCGACATCACGACCTGACCGGCGAATGCTGGGTCCAGCAGATCGTTCCATGTCTGCGGCGGGCTGCCGGCAAAGTGGCCTTGCCACGCCCAACCGACAGCAGAATAGGCGAAATCGACATGCGGACCGAAATCCCGGTCGTCCAGCCTGTCTGCTGCCTCGAGCACCGAAAACGCTTCGGGCGCAGAGGCCCAGAACAGATCGAACCGACGGGCGTTCCCGGTCTGGAGTTCAGTGACGGCGGCATTGGTATTCTTGTTCAGGTGACGGATTGTAATGCCGGGATTTCGACGCGAGAATTCTTCGACAAAGGGCGCAATCACCTCGGCATCGTAAGAGGTCAGCAGCCGCAGCTCGCTTTGCGCAGGTTGCGCCTGCGCGCTTCTGAGCCCCAGCGCTGTCAGCGCAAGCCCAGCAAGAGCCTCCCGCCTGTCCATGTTGCAGCCCCCGGTCCGTTCCGTTTCGCTTGCAGGCTATACACATCGGGCCGGGCGAAACAGGTGGATCATTGTCGGCAGTCTGGTCGCTCTGTGCCAGGCGGTTGACGGGCAAGATCGACACCTGACGCAACGGATACCCGAGCGGCCTCTATCAAGTGCAATAATCACCGGACGCGAGCACAAGGCCCTTTTGGCCAGAGCCCCCTGACTGAAGCCCTTCTCTCGCCGCCGCGCCGCCAGCAATACTGCCGCGTCTTCACCTTGCCGGGCCCATTCTCAACCAAGACCCAGCACTTTCATGGCGCAGTCCATTGTCCGCAAGTTACCCACACCCCGCTCAAGGCCCCTTACTGATGGGATGCTGACCCTGATGCCGTTTGCAAGATTTGACTGTGTCATCCGTAGAGAGCGCCGGGTTTGAGCAATCAAGGGCAACGCAGACATGTCAGGATTTCTTGCTATTTTGACATCCGGTTTGCAAAGGAATACTGACATCTTCGGCCGGTTGAAAGGCTGACGTCTGCCCTGAGCTGCTATTCCAGGCGGAGGTTTGCCCCGCAGCTCCGTTTCGTAGAACCGGCCCTTTCGTGCCGCGCGGCATTCTTGCAGGCCTGCTGACCCCGGTGTGGACAAACCGCCCGTTCGTCGCCTTTGCGCCGAGGACCGCTCCCTGTCAGCGACAAACGGTTGTGCCTCGCGCGCAAATGGGCCAAGTTCATGACCCGGGCAGCCGTCGATGGCATGACGGCACGGAATGAGCGGATTCAGGGATCGGGCCGCGCCGGTTATGGCCAATCTGCGCGTGAGACGAGTCTCTGACATGCCCGCCGAATCAAGTAGAACGGCTGGTGTTCCCCCCAACATAGTAATCCCGACGGATTTCTGTAATCCCCGCAAGTTTCTGCTTCGGTCGGTTCTGTCCGGACGCGAAACCCAGGCGGGGCGCGACTGGCATGGGCTGAATATCGCGATCCGGCGGCTATTAGTCAGGTTGTAAATCTGAACCTTGACTCAACCGGAGCGGTGTGCCTAAATCTAACAACTGAAAAGATCGCTTTGGGTATTGCCGCAACCAACATTTTGGCTGCGCGACTGAAAGGTTCTTTCGTGATGTCTGCTAATGACTCAATTGATTATTCTCCTGACGTCCTAGGAATCCTGCTTACCGCACGGTGCAATATTTCTTGTCGGCATTGCTGCAACTGCTCCGGGCCGGAGGCAGAGGGAGCGCTGAAACTCGATTTCATCACTGGTCTGATCGACGACGCTGTGCGGATCGGCTCGATCCGCGAGGTCGGGCTCAGCGGTGGCGAGCCCTTTCTGTTTCTCGATCTGGTCGGTGCGACCCTGCGCCACGCAAGGGGGCACGGGCTGGGGGCGTCGGTCACCACCAACGGGTTCTGGGGGCGGTCCGCCCGCGCCGACCGGATGCTGGATGACCTGCGAGCCGACGGGCTGACCGCGCTCTGCATTAGTACCAGCCAGTTTCATCAGGAGTTCATCCGATTGGACACCGTCGTCGCCGCCGCCGCCGCGTCCCGCCGTGCCGGGCTGGCGACCACCATCAACGTCGTGGCCAGCGCCGGGTTGCAACCGGACACCATCCGGGATGCCTTGGGCGATCTGGCCGGTGATGTCTGCATCGTCGTGATGCCCTGCCTGCCGACCGGACGGGCCGCGGCAAAGGTGGATGCCCGGGAATGGCCGGGTCTTACGGCGCAGCCGCTGGGCAACTGCCGGCACCACTTCCAGAAACTGGCGGTGGACCTTGCGGGCGATGTCTGGCCCTGCTGCTCGCCCGGCGGGTTCACCCCGGCGCTGCAGCTTGGCAACGCCAACCGGACACCGATCGACCGGATCGTCGCCCGGGCGGCTGACAATCCGCTGGTTGCGGTGCTCGACGCCGTCGGTCCGGCCTTCTTCCTGCCCTTCCTACGGGGCGCAGGCCTTGCGGACACCTTCCCTGATCGCTTTGCCGATCAATGTCATCTCTGCCACGCCATGCTGTCAGACCCCCGCGCGGCGTCGGTGGTCGCGGCCGCCTGTCGGCAACTGGCAGGGGAGGTCAGCCAGTTGGCCGCACCGGAACGGCCTGTCGGACGTATCGCCACCATTGCCGCAACGCAGGAGCCCGCGCCCGTCTAAACTCACGCCAAGGCTCCACAACCGAAGGGGACGCCATGTCGGATCAGTCAACACAGATCACCGCAGCCATCATCGGCCTGTCGGTGGAAGAGCGTGAAAAGGTTGTCGACCACGTCGGCGAGTTGGTCGCCGTCCACGTCTACCGCGAATTGCAGATCAAGAACAAACTGGCAGAGGTCGCCGGATGCAACATCATCGGCAACTGCTCCAACGGCAGTTGCGACATCATCGGAAATTGCTCGTCCTCGTCTAAGGACGTGCTGGTGCGCGCCTTCAAGGGAGGGGCGACATCATGATCCGCGATTTGGTCGAACGGAATCTGTCCCGCCTCAAGCTTAAGACCGATAACCATGACGAAGTCGTGGATGTCGTGACGCGGGTGATCGGTGCTGCGGCCGACGATGCAGTGCGCGATCTGATGAAACGGCGGAGCCCGCCCGCCCCTGACGCAGCAGAAGACCCCGATGACAGCCCCACTGACGACGCGGACCAGACCGTTACCGGCGGCGCCAGACGCGCGAGGTCTGCCAAGTTCGCCAAGTGATTCTCTCACCGGCACCAACAGAAGAGGAGACCGTCAAACCCCCGAACGAACCAAGACGACCATCAATCGAAATCATTCACAGAAGGACAGAAACCATGGCCGAAAACATGATGAGCCTTTCAAGCCTCAAGCTCAGCGTTGACCAGCGCGAGATGGTGGCGGACCTCGCCGGCGATCTGATTGCCGTCCAGGTCTACCGCGAATTGCAGCGGGTGAACGCAGCCGCCGATTCCGGGTGCAACATCATCGGGAATTGCTCGAGTTCGTCCAAGAACGCGCTGCTCGGGACAGTTTCGCGGTAATGCCAGCGACAGCGCGTGGCCGGGCACTGTCTGCCCGGCCATGACTGTGACCTTTTCTTTCAAGCTTCTGAGGTGACCGGGATGAAGGACGACGCAACTCAACTGCCCGATTATCCGCGCTTGCGACGCAACGTCAACATCGCCTTCGTGGCGGATGGTTCCGTGCTGGTGCGCGGACATGGCGGTTCGGTGTCGCTGTCAGGGCCGTTCGTCAGCGACGCCTTGCCCCAGCTGCTGCCGCGACTCGACGGCCAGACCGGTATCGATGTCCTGATCGGCGCGGTCAACGAGGACTTCCGCCCCGAGTGCCATGAATTCCTGCAGGTGATGCAAGCCCGGGGCTTCTTGGCGGATGGGCCGGAACCAGACGACAGCGAATCCGGGCGCGCCGCTTTCTGGGCGCAGGATGCCCGGGGCAACGACGCGGCGGCGGCCAGTCTGGCGGCGGCTTGGATCGTCGTGGCGGGTCACGGAGCCGTCGGAACCGCCGTGCATCGGGCGCTCACAGCGGGCGGTGTCGGGCGCTGCACCCATCTGCCCCGCGCAGCTTTGGCCGACTCGGGTTCGGCCGCTGCCGCGACACGGGACGCAAGCCTGATCATCCTCGCCTCGGACGCCATGTCGCTTGCGGGTGTGGACGCGGTCAACGAACTGACCCAGCGCAACAAGACCCCATGGCTCCTGCTGCGGATCGACAGGTCCAATGCCCTGATCGGACCCTACGTCGTGCCCGGCGACACTGCCTGTTTCGCCTGTTACGAGTTGCGCGCCCGTGCCAACGCCGAACGCCCGGACGAACATCAGGCCCTTTTCCGCAGCTGGCGCGCGGCACCCGAGACATCCGCCGATTTCCCGACTCCGCCCGAATACGGCCAGATCGTCGGCAGCTGGGTCGCGCTTGACGTGATGCGGGCGTTTGTCGGCGGCCGCGCCCCGGTCACCGCCGGGCGGATCATCGCCCTCGACCTGAAGACCCTCGGTTCGACGACACGGGACATCCTGCGTCTGCCGCGATGCCCGGCCTGTTCGCGGCAAATCGCGCTGCCGCTGACCCGCATATGGGACATCCCAAAAGCCGGAGCCGCATCGTCGGCCCGTCAGGGCGCATGACGGGTCGGCCATGCACCTAACCCATCATCCGCCAACCCCCGCCGCCGAAACGATCCTGCGAGCCACCCGTCTGGTCGATGCCGAAACCGGCATCATCAAGATGCTCTACGAAGCGCCGCTCGCTCCGGACGCCGCCCGCATCTTCGGCTGTGCGGCGCTTTGCAGCGATCAGCGGGCGATCGGGTTTCCATCCGAAAGCGAGATCAGCGGGTCGACCTCGCTGGGCCGCGACGGCGCGATCGTGGGGGCCGTCGGCGAAGCGGTGGAGCGGTATTCCGCTGCCTTCACGCCCGACGAGCGCATTCTGCGGGCCACCTATGCCGCTGTGGCGGGGGATGCCATCCCGCCGTGGTCCCTCACGCTTTACGATGAACACCAACGGGCGGGAGCAGCGCAGGGTTACCACAGCCCTGGCCCCGACACGCCCATCGGCTGGGTCGAAGGCTGGTCGTTGACCGAGGAGCGCGCCGTGCTCGTCCCCGCCTTCTGCGTCTACCAACCCTATACCAGCCCTTGGGACGAGGCGCCCGTGGTCCAGATGGTCACCACCGGGCTGGCCTGCGGCGCCTCGCTCGAAGAGGCGATCCTCGCTGGACTGTGCGAGGTGATCGAGCGGGACGCGGCGATGCTGATGTGGTTGCAATCGCGGCGGCCTCCGCGCGTGTCGCTGTCTGCCGACCTGCCCTATGGCGTCACAGAGGCGCTGGCGCGGTTCGGTCCCAATGCCCGGCATGTCACGCTGCTCGATGCGACCAGCGACCTGGCCCTGCCCACCTACGTCGCCGTCTGGGACGGGCCGTTGGGCGCGCTTTCTGGGGCGGTCTTCGCCTCTTGTGCGAAGCCTTTCGCGGATGCGGCCGCCGTCGGTGCGATCACCGAACTTGCCCAATGCCTGATGTGGGCCGCGAGCCTGACGGACGGCGACACCCTGCTGCCCGACCCCATGACGGACCCCTTCGACAAGATCGAACGGCATGTCCTGTGGCCGCTGCGCGCCGACACCCGGTCTGCTTGGGCCTTCGCCGTCGGTTCCGACCGGCGAACTGGGTTCGGTCCCGATGCCGAAAGCCCGATCCGCGATGTGCTGGTGACCCTCGATCAGATGGTCGAACGGGTGCGGGCCGCCGGTTTGCAGGTCGTAGCCGTCGATGTCACTTCGCCCGATATCGCCGAGGCTGGGCTGCACGTCGCGCGGGTCGTCATCCCTTGGGCACAGCCCTTGTTCTTTGGCCGCCACCTGCATCGGATCAGCGCCCGCGCCCGCGATCTGGCCTACCCCGACCGGGCGACCGGCGTGATCAACCTGCACCCGCACCCCTATCCATAAGAGTCGTGCCCATGGGACATCCGCTGGATACAGATCTGACCGACGCCCGCCGCCAGTTGCTGGGTGCGCGCGATCTCTTCGCGCCGTCTGAACTCTTTCACGAGAACAGCAAGATCACTGCCTCCGCCGCGCATTTCACCATGAGTGCCGGCGCGCTTACCGTCGCGGCACGGGGGTTCAAGCGGTTCCAGCACGCGTTGCGCGAACCGCTGCCCCGGGCGGATCATGATCAGCTGGCAGACATCATCACCGCCCGGCGGTCATGCCGGACCTTCAACGGCGCGCCGATTGCCCTTTCGGACCTGTCAAGCCTCGCCTACCTCGCGATGGGCGCGCAGGGCGAAGGGCGGCGTTGCCTTCCCTCTGCCGGCGGGCTCTATCCGCTCGACCTCTATGTCGCCGTTGGGGCAGTCGACGGGCTGGCACCGGGGCTTTTGCATTACGACCCGCTCGAGCACACCCTATCCCGGCTCACCGAAACCGATCCGCTGCGCGCCATCCGCGACGCCGTCTTCATCCCCGAGGCACTCGACGGCGCGGCAGCGGTCTTCCTGATCACCGCTGTCTTCGGGCGGTCCAAGATCAAATATGGTGAACGCGCCTACCGCTTTGCCTTGATGGAGGCGGGACACGCCATGCAGAACTTGCTTCTTGCCGCCACCGACCGAGGCATGGGCAGCTGTCCCGTCGGCGGCTTCATCGACGACCGGTTGCACGACCTGATCGGCATCGATGGCGTGGAGGAAGCGGCGCTTTATGCCTGCATCGTCGGCCACCCGGCCTGATCACGCCGGCGAGGCATTCCGCTCGCGCAGCCGGGCCAGAACCGGGCCGGGCAGGAAATCCCCGCCCAGCAGGATTGCCATCCGCGATGCGACAAGGTCTTCGGCCACATCCTCGACCGGCCCGCCCGCCTGATCCTGCAGGAACGCCTCCACCAGCGCTGCAAGAGCCACCCGGTTCGCCTGTTCGCTGATAAAATGCCCCTCGTCGGGCAACACCGCCAGCGTGACCGGGCGGCCCGCCGCCGCCATCGCCCGGGCCTGCAAGAGCGGCACCCGCACGTCCTGTCGACCATGTATCATGAGAACGGGGCAGTGGATCGCCGCGACGTGCGCCAACGGCGAGCGGGCATCGAGCCATGCCCTTCCCTCGGCCGTCGCGGGGTCGGCCAACCGCTGGCGGATCATCGCGAACCAGCTTTGCCAGTAGGCCGGCACCAGCCCCGTCAGAAAGGGCGAAGGCAGGTCATCAAGCCTGCGCAGCGCCATCGGCGGCCCGTGGCGCATGTCCCCGTCGATCCGCATGCTAGTCCCCGGCAACCCGGCAAGAGGCGCCCCGTCGCGCATCCGGCGGATCACCGCGGCCAGCACCCGCTCGCCTTCGCCCCGCACGACAATGTCGGCCTCACCTGCTGCCAGCCAGGTCTCCGCTGCGGCAGGGGTGGCCACCTCTGGCCCGCCCACCACGATGGTCAGGTGCGAGAACACCCGCCGCACGATGCCCGCCAGCTCGCGCAGGGCGATGTGGCTCCACAGGTAGAGCGACAGGCCAAGGACCTGCAGTCGCTCTGCCTCGAGCCGGGCCAGAAAGCGCCAGATTTCAGCATTCTTGGACTCGTAATGCGACATCCGCGGCCAGTCGATGTCATGCAGGGCTGTGTCGCAATCGGCCAAGCCCGGGTCGGCCCGCAGAGCCGCCGCCAGACAATAGGCCGCCAGAGGAAACTCCAATGACAAGGACGCCAAGAGGACTTTCATGCCCTCTCCCGAAACTGCAAATGAAAGTGGGCAGAAGCGCAACGATCTGCTTGCGACCTGCCAGTAAACAACACTTCGCAAAACCGTAGGTTTTGCCCGACCGCCGCGTGAGTCAACACCATCGGGTCGCGAAAGGACCTCTTTTTCGGCTGACAGCGCTCTGATGATGTGACCGCCCCCCCGACGTAATCGCTGTGCCAAGGTGTGATGCTGCATCGTTGCAGAGGCGTTTATGCGCTCAACACCGCCGGGGTCGCTTTGACCACAGGCTCCCGTGCCATGTCAGAAATCAAACCTGGTGACGCATAATTTTGTCGAAAGCACGATGTCATCGTGGGTTGAGATGTTGGCCGGTCGAGGTCACTTCACGCCACTTTGAATCAGTGATCTGTCGGCACTGCTGATTGCCTTGGCCGCGCAGAGGGCACCCTGCGCGAAAGGGGGCGAAACAGTGCGGACAGCGCCAAGGCCAAAAGCAGTGTAAAGAGCACGGCAAAGAGGGTGTCAGACAGAAAGTGGCGACCGGCTGCGATACGCTGCGAGGCGACTGCCAGCGGCAGACACAGGGTGACAACCAGCAAAAGGATCGACACCATTTTGCTCATCCGCTTCCCTAGGTGAAAGCGGATGAGCAGGATCGCCAGCGCCGTCACGGTCGCGCCCGACACTTCTCCGGAGACGAACGAGCAGTTGCGCGCGCAGAAGTCGGCCAGTTCGTTTGGGGGGCTGAAATGCAAAGATCCGCCGAATTCGGTAACTTGCGTGGGCCTGACCCGGCCCCAGAGCGGTTTTGTCAGCATCTCGACCATCACGCCCGGACCAAGGGTGTAAAGAGCCACCACAAAGCCCCAGACGCGTGCCGGCAAAATCACCTCGCGACCGGCTGCCCCGAGAAACGTGCCGAAAACGGCGACGAGGCAAAGCAGAATGGACACGTTCCAGACGGCCATGCGCAGCGCCTCGGTCAGTGGATTGCCGTCAATCACGAACCCTTTTGAGTGATCGTAGAAGGCCTGTGAAACGCGAAGGTCGATTTCTGGCCAAATCGCGAAGACGGCGAAAGCGGTAAGAATGCAGGCAAGGATGAGTGCTGCCAGCCGGTCATCATGGGTAGTGGCAGAGAGGCTACTGAGTTCGCGGGTCTCGATGCGGTGCAGGTCAGACATTGCGGCCCCGGACATTTTGCATCCGGCGGACTGCGTGCCTCAGCCCGGCCAGGGGCAGGCATGCGATGGCCCAGCCCCAGAGAGCCCCGGCCATGGTTTGCCACAAGCTGTGGCGACCGGATTCGATCCGCGAGCCGCCGGTAAAGGCTGCTGCCGCAATCGCGGCGGCCTTTGTCACCGGATGGAGCGTGGAACAATGCTTGATCATTTGCACCGCTCCGAAAGTTGCAACCGCAGTGTGTCCGGATGGAAAGCCGTTCTGGCCACCGTCTGGGCGCAGGCTCATCGGCCTTTCGCCGATCAGATACTTGGGCCCCTTGATCCCGATCTGAAGCACGATAAACCGCCCCAGACTCTCGACAGTTTCACCGCGTGTCGCAGCGCAACCCAAGGCGATGAGGGGCAGGACAACCTGCAAGGTGCTTCCCATGCGCCGGTTGTCTGGGACTGTCACCAAAACCGTTAGAAGCAGAATGACAGCGATCAGAGCATCGGTTCGTCGGGCAAAGCGCCGATGCAGTGCAGCGCCGTTCTGGACGGCCGATTTTCGAAGGTCAGGTGACATCATTGGTCGGGCACCTTTGCAAAATCCTTGCGCGGTCAACCGACCGGCTGGACTGGTGCTGCCTGTAACCTTTGGTCGAGGCCAGTCGATCTGCACGAACTGACAGCGCGTCTGCACGAACGACCAAAGCAGAAGTTTGCTTCGGGCGCTTGACCCGCTAGCTTTTCGAAAAAGCAGCATGCGAGCAGGTTCACTTTGTCCGACAGATCACCCTTTCCGACGCTCGACCACCTTGCGGCGCAGATTGATCCCCGCAGTTCCTGGACCGGCTACCTGATTGCTGCGGGTGCGCTTCTGTCCATCGGGCTTGCGCTTACCGAGCCTTCGGCGTCGGACGGGTTTGATCTGCCAGCACGGCTTGTCTTTTGGCTGGCCCACGTGTCTTCGGCATTGGTCCTGTTCGAGCTGGCACAAATCTACCTTGGGCGGATCGCCTTGTTTGAGCGTTTGCCTCCGCTTGCGCTGATCGTGCTCGTCGGGGTGATGGGGGCACTTCTCTTTGCGATCTTCAATCTTTTGGTGCTGGACAGGGTTGTCTTCCTAACGGGCGGATTGATGGATCCCGAGCCGCTTTCGTTTTACGGACTGCTAGAGGAATTGCGCGACAGCGGGACGAAATCCGTTTTGTTCTGGGTGCTTTTGAACAGCCCCCGTCTGATCATCATCGCCCAGCAAACGGACACCGATGTCATAGACCAGCGGCCAACTCCTGATGCCGAGCAAGTTCCTGAAGATGCAGCCAATCAATCGGTCAACGCGGGAGGGCCCTTGCTTGACCTGCTCTCCCGGCTCCCGCGGCGTATCGGCACTGACATCGTCGCAATCTCGGCCGACCTGCACTACCTGCGGGTCTACACAACGGCTGGTGAGGCCTTGATCCTGATGTCCTTTGGCCGCGCTGTCGAAGCGCTCAGCGTCATCCCGGGCCAAAGGGTTCACCGCTCACACTGGGTTGCGCTGGCGCATGTCCTGTCGCTGGATAGCGACGGAGATCGGGTTCTTTGTCGGCTGAAAACTGGCGTGGAACTTCCTGTCAGCCGCACATATCGCACAAGATTGCGTGCTGGCCTTGCCACGTGGGACGAGCAACGGTTGCTGCAAGCCGCACAGAAAATGTCAGCGGTGCCGGACGCCACTTGATGGGACGATAGTGTCGGCAATCCTGAAAGAGCTGCCGCAACGATGAGCTTGGCTCCCTTGGTCCGTGCCTTTGAGCGCCAGCGATTTGGCTACCTGAATTTGCTACTTGATGGCCAAAGGTGAGAAGAGGCGGCCAATCAGCAACCTACCTCGAAGTTCGATCGGATCAACGTCAAGTGCGTGAAAGGCAATAAATGTCGACTGGACCTGCCCCTGATCATAGGGGCCGACACCAACGGCCTTATCGGCACGATCGCAGTGGCACAGGCAGAGGCACTCAGTTCACCGTGCGTTGAACGAGTGACCGTTCTCCCGGTTTCGCCGCGATCGCTTTGCTGAAGTGCCGTCAGGCAGCACTCCGCCCTGTGTGAAGGCAATGGCAGCACAGACGTGGTCGACCCAAAGCGGTTAGTCGCACAGCTTGGAGCGCCGCAGTGTAGCGACCCCAAACCGGCCACTCATGCTTGTCGCACGCGCCTGACGGGTCATGTTCCGGAAAGATTACCCGTCGGGTCAGTCCCGACCCCCACGTTCGTCAATGGGCCTCTCGCCGATACCCTCTACGACAAGCCGGACGATCTTCCGGATATCGGCCTCCTTGACCTCACCCTGCGGAAGCGCGCTCAGCATTGCCTGCCCATAGATCCCCAGAAGGATCAGCGCCATGAACCCGGCCGGTTCATCCTGTCGGATCCGCCCCTGCTGCTGACCCAGCGCGACAAGGTCACGCATCAGGCCCTGAAACGTCGGGCGGTCAGGCGGCGGCTCGGGTGACGGCCGCTCGCGGGGCGCCAGTGCAAGCCGGGCGAGGGCGGGGTTGGCAAGGCACCAGCGCGCGCTGTCGATGAGCACCATCTCGATCAGCGGCAGGGCATCGTCATTCGCGGCAATGCGAGCGCGGTAGCCGGAATCCGCCGCTTCGGCACGCGCGATCAGGCCGAGGGCGATGTCTTCTTTCGAGCGAAAGAGATTGTAGACGGTCTTGCGGGTCAGACCGGCGCAGGTGGCGATTTCCTCGACAGACGTGCCGTCGAACCCCGAGTGCCGGAAGGCCGCATCCGCAGCGTCAAGGATCTGGGCGCGTGAGCGGTCTTTGCGTTTCAGGCTTGCCATAAATACACTCTAGTATAATTTTATACGGCTGTAAATATTCTGGAGGGTGCTGTGCTGACCAAATTCGGCTCCGGTATCTGGATCTCTGACGGGCCGGTGGTGACCGCAGCCGCCGGCTTTCACTACCCCACCCGCATGGCCGTGATCCGCCTGACAAACGGCGATCTGGTGCTATGGTCTCCTGTGGCGCTGACCAATGAACTGCGCGCGGAGATTGAGGCTCTGGGCAGGATCCGCTATCTGATCGCGCCCAACAGCCTGCACCACACCTTCCTTGCCGACTGGCACCACGCCTTCCCGGAGGCCGGTGTCTTCGCGCCTCCTGGCCTGCGCGAAAAGCGCCCGGATATCCCCTTTACAGGCGAGTTCGGGTCCACCGCGCTCCCCGGCTGGGCAGGGGAAATTGACGTGGTGGTGGTGCGCGGCAACCGGATCACGACAGAGGCTGTGTTCTTCCATCGCGCCAGCCGGACCGCCCTGTTCACCGACCTGCTGCAGCAGTTCCCGCCCGGCTGGTTTACCGGCTGGCGGGCCCTTGTCGCCCGGCTTGACCTGATGGTGCGGACCGAGCCCACCGTTCCCCGTAAATTCCGTCTGGCCTTTACCGACCGAGCGGCGGCGCGCGAGGGGCTGCGTCAGATTCTGGAATGGCCCACCGGGAAGGTCCTGATCGCGCACGGCAAACCCGTCACCGAAGACGGGCAGGCCTTTCTCAAGCGTGCGTTCCGATGGCTGGTCCAGACCTGAGCGGATGAACCGGGACGGATCGATAGTAAGGCGCCGTAGGACCACCAAGCTGAGCGCTTGCTCCGGTATCCTCCTGTCCGGCACAGATCAGGTGCCGCAGCGCGTCAGGCGGCATTGCAACGGCCCTTGAGCTCTGATCAACCCCGATACCATGCCATGCAGCAGCGCTTCTGCATGCGCGTTCCCGTCACCAAGAAGTCACGCCACCCGGTTCGACGAATTGGCCAGAGGCATCACCGCCGAGCGCATATTGCACCGGAAGCCTCGCGCCTTCCTCCGGGGTCATGGTGCCACATCCGGTCAGGTCAGTCTTCACGAAACCGGGGGAAACGGAGTTGACCACGATTCCAGTGCCCTGCAGCGCCTGATGCAGCTGGATCGTCAGCATGTTCAGTGCCGCTTTGGAGGCGTTGTAGCCGATATACTGCTGCGAATAATAGGGCGCGGAGGGATCGCCATTCTGCGCCAGAGAGCCGAGCGAACTGGACAGGTTCACGATCCGGCCCGCCGGTGATTTACGCAGCAGCGGCAGCATGGCTTGGGTGACCGCCAGAGTGCCGATGAAATTGGTCTCCATCACCCTGCGCACCGCCGCGAGCGATGCCTTGCCCGGCACGCCATCGCCAAAATCGAAGTTCCCGGCATTGTTGACAAGGATATCCAGCCTGCCGTGTTTGCCGTCGATCTGCGCAGCGGCGGCCTCGGCGCTGTCCCAATCGTTGAGGTCGAGAGGAACGGCTTCTGCTGTCAGTCCCCCGGCGGCCAGATCTGCGATTGCCGCCTGCGCGCGGGTCTCGTCGCGAGATCCTATAATGACATGGACTCCGGCCTGCCCGAGCTGGCGGGCGATCTCCAGCCCGATCCCCTTGTTGCCGCCGGTGATCAGCGCGATGCGATTGTGGTTCATGGTCTTCTTCCTTTAAATGCTTCCGGCACTTAATATATGAAGGATCCTTCAGATCATGGATTCGCATTTGGCTGCTCGCACTCCCCCTCCGCTGTCCCCCCGGAAAAGACCGCGTCAGGCCCGGGCCGTGGTGACCGTTGACGCAATCTTCGAGGCGACCCTTCAGGTTTTGCTCGCCGAGGGGATGCGCCACCTGACCACCACCCGCGTCGCGGAACGGGCGGGTGTATCGGTCGGCACGATGTATCAGTATTTCCCGAACAAGCAGGCGCTGGTCTATGCGCTCAACGAACGGTCTCTGGAAACGCTGGCGGACAGGATCGAGGCCACCTGCCGTGCCTGTCACGCAGCGCCGGTCAACCGGATGGTCGAGGCCCTGATCGAGACCTACTGGCGCGCCAAGACCGAACGGCCTGAGGTGACACGGGCGCTCTATCGTTCGGTCGCCGAGATGGACAATACCGCGTTGATCGAGAGTTTTGCCCAACGCGTCGATGCCGCCACCACAGAAATGCTGGCCAGCGCGACCGATGCGACCTTTACGGATCTGCACATCGTCAACCTGACCCTGGTCACGGTGATCTTCGGCACGGTCCGCAATGCGTTCGAGCGGGGTGTGAGTGACGCCGTCAGCCACGCGCTGAAGCAGCAACTTCTGGAAATGTGCCTGGCATATATGCAGGCGGCGATGGCGTAGTCGGCCCATTGCCGACGGTCGCCAAAATTGTTTCAGATTGTTCAAGCAGACGGTCGGTTGTCAGTCTGAACCAATGCACCACGTCAATGGGATGTTGAAGACGCCGACAAGCAACGCGGATCTTTGCTGCTTTGCTCTTGGAACAGCCCCAGCGAGACGGATCCAAAATCTCTCCTCGGCGTTCAATCTTGAAATGGCTGATGAACCAATCCGCCATGGATAGCCCCGAAGCAGTCTTCTGTCCTGACTTGGATCAACGACAACCTGGTGGGACGGCGATAGAATCCGGAACTTGCGCATGAGAGTTCAAGGGGGCGTTATGCGACGACTATTCCTCGTAGTACTTCGAGCACTGATGGTCTTGCTGGCTTCGATTTCAATGATAAACGCCGATGAGTCCTCAGCATACAATCTGCGCACGGCAGAGTTCAAACTTTCCGCAGATTGGCAAGTCATCTACAGTCGCCGGGATCAGCAGTTTGATTTCGTAAGCCCGGATGGCCGATACGAGCTTTGGGCGCGTTGGTGGTTCCCGGATGAACCACTGTTGGGTTTTGACGATATTATTCGCCATGAAACGCGCGTTCTGGCGGGCCAAGAAGCCCTGTTTCGCCATATCGAAGGCGGCGACTCTCGCAGTCTGGAACTCGCCTTCCTTAAAAAGGACGCAGAGGGCGAGATATTTCTTTGGCAGCTTCACTCCAAAAGCACGCCTTTGGTGGAACATGAGGCCATGTTCAACTCACTTTTGGCGGGCTTGACCATCGACGGTCTGCCAATCCAAACGGCCAATGGGCTTGAGGCGGCCGCTCCGACTCTGCGGGTGCAGGGCGAGATGTTTCGTGATCCGCAAGGGGCCTTTAGTTTGCCCGTGCCTCAGGGCTGGACGGTGCAATCTACGACTTCAGCCGGGGTGCAGCAAGCAGTTGCGGTCAGCCCGGCAGGGGATGCCTTGCTGTTGGCCGCAGCGGCCAACCCTGATCGTGGTATGACTGCGGCGCAGGTTCTGGATGAATATCTGGGCATCCTTTACCGTGACTCGCTGATCGTGAAGTCCATCGAGAACGAAGCTTACCCCACAGTCGACGGATCGACGGTCCATGCGGTCGACACCATAGCCAAGGTCTTTCCGATCAACGGCGTCGAATTAGGCTATGCGCGCGGGCGGGTCTGGATTTGCCAGTCCACCGACGAAACCGGTGGGCGTGCACCCTTTTTGATCGTCACGATCCGCGCCGAAACGGCCGCGCAGGATATCATCGACAGCCTGGCACAGATGGCGGCAGGTTTCAGCTTTGATGTCAGCGCAGGGCAGGACACAATCAATGATGCGGCAGCTGCGGTTGAGGCAGGCGCCACGCAGGCCCAAGCCGCTGACATCGTGGGAACTGCCCCTGCGGCAAAAGGTTTACTGTTTGACGGGAAAGCCATCTCGGGACTTTTGCCGATTGCCTTCGCCTCTGTCATCTTCGAGCAAAATGCCCGGCTGACCGGTAATGAGATAGTTTTTGATTTTCCGGATAATCAGGGCTGGGCCAAGCTGGGTCTTGCCACCCCCAGCGCTGTGGTCGCAATGCCTGCGCGCGACAGCGTCATGACCCAGCGCATCACCGCCATCATTGATGCTGACAAAAGCACCGGCATTTCGCTAGCTTTTTCACCGCTGGCAGAGGCAGGCAATGACCCCGATGAAGTTGCTGATCTGAAGCTGCACCTCAGCACAGCAGGGGACGGGATTGGCAAACTGGAGGTGTCCACCCAAGAGCCTGCTCAAACCGTCAATATGAGTTTTTCCTGGCCCAAGGGGGAAGCCGTTCTGCATGTCTTGTTGCGGCCAGATCAGGTGATTGATGTTCGCGACGGCACCGGAACCCAGTTGGGCGAGGTAGCGTTGGACGCCGATTTCGCAGGCCGCCAATGGGCGCTGCAAACCTTCTTGCAGGTCCCGACCAAGAACCGCGCCGCCTCGTTGGTTCTAAAGCGGCTGTCGTTTGACACCATTCCTTTTGACGTCGCCCCCAAGGTTGATGAGATCGCCGAAGGCCCGCGTTCTGTCGTGATTTTTGATGGCAGAGCCTTTGGCGAGATTTGGGTGCCAGTCTCGCGCCGAAATGGTGAAGTTGCCAAATTTCTGCGCCTGTCTGACGGCGCCTTGCGGGTTGGCTGGGCCGCCGACGACAACGGGTTATGGACCGGAATTGCAACGCCCGAAGCGGCGCTGTGGCTTGACCGGTTCACCGGCGTTGCCGAAGCGCGCATTGATGTTGCGCTGGATGGCGCTGCGTCCAAGGATTTTGAGATCGCCCTGCAAAGCGCCTACAGCCTGCCCGGCAATCTCAGCGGCAACAACTCTTATGTGCTTCGGTTTACTGGGCAGGAAGACGGCACATACACGGTTCTCAGTGCGCTGCGATCACAGGAAAAAGACGGGATTTCGGCCACCGGCCTGGCCGTGATACCAGATCGGCTTGCGTTGATCCTGACACCTGATGGTGTTCGGCTGGAGGGCGCAGGCTTGCCCGAGAGCGTGCTTGCATTTCCGGAAATTCAGGAAGGGGCCGGGTTTCGGATTGCCATTCACGCCATGGCCTCGATCTCCGGCGATGCGGCCTTGGTTCTGCGTGGTGTGCGGACATCGTTGCATCCCGGTGAACCCCTCGGCTTTGGCAAGCCCGCCGATGGCGTCGAACCTTTGCCCATGCGCGTCTTTTTCGATGGGCAGATCACGCAAAACTGGGAGGGGAAATCGGTTGGAAATGCGGTGTTTGCTGATCTGGCAGTGCAAAACTCCGATGGGCTAACGCTTCGGCGGCGCGACCCGGTTCCCGATTGGAGCCGTATCGCTCTGGTCGGGTCAGAATTGGTGGCAAATCTGGACTACCGCATTGACACCACCCCATATGAGGTGCTGGTCAAACTGGACCCGGCGGCGGGCCTTGGCACCCGGATTTACCTGCATTCAAATGCAGCGGACCATGAGGCCGGCGCTGAGACTGTCGTAACGCTGCGAGAGTTGCGCAGCGGCCCTCAGAGGGGCGGGCTAGAGGTGCAACTGCACACCGGCCATTTTTCATATGACCGATGGCGCCGTGTTTTGCCCGCAGATCAATGGCGCACCGGCTGGGATGGCTCGCTGCGTTTGCGCATAGGGCCGAACTGGATTGCTCTGGGCCTCGGCGACCACTGGTTAATGCGGGGGGGGCCAAGATTGGCCACAGAGATGATGATGGCAATCGTCCCCGGCGGTTCCGGCAATACCGATGGCGGCAGCGTCACGCTGCATTCGGTTTCCGGTGGCTGGGTGACCCCGGACGGCATGACCGGCGTTGAACGCATGCGGCTTTCCGAGACAGAGGACTTTGATCCCGACCGCTTTCTTGATCTTCTCACGACCGAAACCGGAGTATCCGACCAATGACACGCCGCGTTCAATTCCTTAAGGCATCAAAGGCCGTTTCGGTTGTCATGGCGCTGGCATGTGCCGCCCCGCTTTTGGCACAAACCGCAGATCCGGGCAGTATCTGGTCCTTCCCCACCACCCCCGACCAGCCCCAGACCGGCGATGGCACGGCGCAGTTGGACATGCTGCCGATCGACAAAGAGCGGCTTCTGATCGACGCCAAACTGAAATCCTTGGCAGAGCAAAACCTGATGACGGCGCGGATCAACGATATCTCGTCTTATTCAAATGACACTGTTATGGGCCTCAGCGCAATCTTGAGCGAGAGCGACGATCCATGCACGCAGGCCGTTCGTGCGGCGGTCTATCTGGATGGACATCTGGCCGAAGCCGATTGGACAGAAGTCGGGAAAGGCTATCTTGATCGCCCGGTGACCTTGGCGCTTGAAACTGTCCTGATTTTCGTGACGCCGGACGTTCCAGGCCAATTGTCTGATGTCACAAGCAGTGTGCGCGCCCTAAGCAATAGCCTCAATGTCGTCAGCAAAGTGTTGAACGGCTATGATGCCTATAAGAACGCCAATAAACACTATGCTGAAACCCAGCTGATCCGGGACGGAGTGGCCACCAACGAGATCGTTCAACAAGCCGCACGGGGCAACTGGACCGAGGCAGATCTTACGCGGGAACGGCAAGCCCTGCTGGTCTCTGCACAATCCAAGGCCGAGGAGATGCTGGCCTTGCAGACCCGCATCAGCGACGGCCTGAAAGAGGTCGACACACGCTATGAAGAAGCCGTGCAGATAGCAAAATATGAACTAGAGCGGGAAGTCGCCCGGCTAAGTGGGAACAATCCCGACAGTCCGATGAACAGCCTGCTGAATCTGAATGACTATCCGGCGGCGACACGGGCTTACGATAACAAGATCGACGCGGCCGGAGCTGTGAGGGCGCAAGAGCATCAAGAAGTCGTTGAGCGGTCTTATCAGAGAATGCGCGAAGCCCAGTTCGCTACCGAAAAGGCGCTGGCGCAAGTAGAGGCGCTGGCGCGCTATTCAGCGCCTTTGGCGCGGGGTGAGTGCAGTAAGATCCGCCGTGACGGTCCGATTGCCAAACCGACCACCAAGCCCGACGCCGTAAGCGAAGTTCTCAAGCTGCCCGATGACAAGCTGATGATATTTCTGAAAAGTATCGGCCTGACCCCTTCGGCGGATTTGATGAATTGCGTCTGCCGCAGCGCGGGATACGGCAGTTCGGGCACATCACAATACTACCACCCCGACACCATTGGCACTTATGACAAGCGCTATTCCTGTCAGCAGCCCGGCCCGCCCTGTATCGTCGCAGGGTTTGGCTGTAGCCGCTATCCTTTGCCGTCGGACAAAGACATCTGGACCAACTGCGGCAAAAGCGCGGGCCAGGATGTTCCCGCGGCTATCAACCAAGCCGTAAAAGCGCGTCAGCAACAAGACTAACGCGGCAGAGAACGGGCCTTCGGCCGATCGAGCTTCCGACCGGCCCTTCGCGCAGCAACAAGACCTTGGAGGAACCCTGATGAACCGCCTTTTGCTTTCTCTTGCTTTTTTGCTGTCGTTCGCCGCCGCCCCGTTTTCAGCAGCTCTGGCGCAAAGCCATATTGCGCAAACCCCCGCTCCGGCCAATTGGGGGCAGACCGACTTGTCGGGCATACAGGTTTTCACGCCCCCCGGATGGAAGGAGGTAGAACGCCGCGACGATGTCGTTACATTCTTTGGCGGTGACGTGGCCACACGCTCCGGCCCCGGATTTACGCTTCGGCTGGAAATCGATCCGATGCAAATGCTTAAGGGGGATGACTTTCAGGATCTGGGTGTCGTCACCTTCGACAATGGTGCGCTGTTCCATCGCTATGGCGTCAGCGTGACCCCCGAAGCGGGCCTGACCATTGCGGGTGAATTTCTGGTGTCGTCGGTGCCTTTGGTGAACGGCAAGTTTCTGATGGCCGGGGCACTTGGCTATAACGTCAGCCTTGAGGAGTCTCGCGCGGTCTTTGATATGACTTTCGCGGCTCTTGGCATACCTGCACCGGGGGTTGCAGTCCTGCAAACCGCTTTGAACGGTGCCTTTGACTATGTAATGCCCGAGGGCTGGGAAACCGGAAGCTATGACGATGCCGAGGCTCTGATCCTTGACCAAGACGGCGGTCAAGGCAAAGTGACCCTGATGCGTTTTGCGGTGGACGGTGCTGGAAGTTATCGCAGCGGGCTTTATCATCCCGACGACATCACAGCGGTTCCGGTGATGTTTCTGGGCCATCCTGCTCTGTCTTATGAGTGGAAGGTGACGTCCAAACACTACAGTGACGGTCGCGACAGCTTGGAGCTGCGGCGGTTGTTCGTCTTTGAAACCTGCCTTGCGAACGGCGATACCGGGGCGGTCGAAGTGACAGGAATGCCCGATTTTCACACCAACGGCCCAGTAATGCGCTTGCTGGATCAAATGGTCTTTGCGCCGGACGGGGCCTTGGGCGCGCCTTGCCGTGCCAATGATCTGCCCGACGGTGCGCCCTTGGCAGCCCCCCTCAAAGGTCGCCCAAACGCAAGCGGCTTTACCTTGTGGATTGCCCCCCACACCGCAGAGGACAGCTGGCGCAATGAGGTCATGGGCAATGTCAGCCTCAATCTGCCAGAAAGCTGGACCGGAGCAGACGGGGTGTGGATGTCCTCGCGGGGCGAATACCAACTCACCCTCTTTCAAACCCACGACGCCCCGGTGCCTTTGACAGAACCGGCCGAGTTGCGCCTGCCCGATGGCACGCGGTTCTTCCTTAGCACGATCCCGGACGGCACAAGGGCTGTGTCCGCTGCCCCCATCGACGCCGAAGGCTATTTGGTGATCGAGGTCACGGGCAGCCAGATGGACGGTGTCGGCGTTGTCGATGTTCTTGGCACGATCCGGCTGCCAGCCATCACCCCGGCTACTGCCCAGTCCGGGCCACAAACCGTCTTGGAGGATCTTGCGACGGTCGTCGTACCGCAAGGCTTTGATCTGACGGTGACAGAGAACAGCGCAACCCTGACAGCGCAGGATGGCCGTGGCTTTCTCGCGCTGGCCCGTGGCGCCGATCTGCTGCCGCCCGAAGGTTGGATCATTCATATCCCGGAAGGCCAGCATGGATCCTATGCCGCAGGCAATATGCGCGATTGGTCCGAATACGGCTGGAAAGGGACCACGCCCGATTTCAAGGATGATGGAGCGCCGGACAAGGGCTGGTATTTCCTGAACATCCTGCGCGAATGCCTGGCGAACGGCGAACCGATTGCCTTTGTCTGGGGCGGAACATCACGGTTCACTGGCGGCGAAACTCTGTTGCAGGCCCGCAATGCGTTCACCTTCAACTGGCCCGATGGCATGATAGCCTGCGATCCGGTCGTCGAAGCTGCCAGTTTAGCCACCTCAGACCAGCCCGAAGCCCCATCCGCCGAGGCTTCTGCACCGGTTGAAGACTCGATTGACGCCGCTGCCGCACTGGCAGAGCCAGAAGCCGCCGATGACTGGCTTGGTAAAGTGCCATCTGCCGCCTTGCCTTCGCCCGCGACGGAATCTTTGGCAGGCCGTTGGCAAGAGCCACCCCAGACGATTGCCCCGATGGGAAACAGTGCGGCGGAACCGCTTGATGCCACCCAGCCCGAAATGCCGGGCGCGCCAGTTGCGACAGACTTGCCGCCAGCGCCTCCGGCATCCGCAAACCCGGCTGTTGATCGCGATCGCTTTACGCCGCTGGATGGTGGCTATTCCACCTATCAAAATGACCGCTACGGCACATTCATTTCCTACCCTTCCACATATTTCCAGTCCGAACCCGCACCAGACAGCGGAGATGGACGCCGCTTTGCTTCAGTCGACGGCACAGCGCGGTTTTATGTCTTTGCGCAATACAACGCGCTGGGGCAAAGTCAAGCCGAGCAGATCGCCCAAGACAAAGCCGATCCCGCGCGTGGCCATGCCAGCTACGAACGCGTCGGGGCAGGTTGGTATGTGCTATCGGGCATCACCGGGGACGACATCTATTACCGCCGCGTGATCGAGGATATGAACGGTCTGATTCAGGTGTTTGAAATCACCTATCCCCTTGCCAAAAAAGCCGACTTTGACAAAGTTGTCGCCTATATGGCCGACAGCTTTGGTCCCGGTTCAGACATGACCTCCGGGTTACCATCCGAGAACGCCCTAACTTCTGCGCAGCAAGACCCCGTATCTCTGAATATCGGATGGTGGGTTGTGGTGGGAACCTTCCCCGCCGAACCAAGCCAACGGCAAACGGCTGACTTTGTCAGTATCCAATCCCTTGGCGCCCGCTGCAATCTTGTCCCATTCAACGATCTGTCTGGAAAATTTCAAGGCTTCAAGCCGGGCTTCAACGTCTTTGTTCTGGGCGCCTATGACAGCAAAGCCAAGGCCACCGAAGTGCTGCAAGAGGCACAGGCATGCTATCCGGATGCCTATGTAAAATACGCAGAATACCTAGGGGAATGAGTGATCATCGAACCGCAAGACCAACAGTTGCGCTGACCTGCCACGGGATTTTTCCTCCATCTGTGACTAGAGTCCGGCCCATGGAGAGGACGGACGATGAAGAAGGCACGACTGACGGAAGAGCAGATCATTGGCATCCTGCAGGAGCACCAGGCGGGCGCGAAGTGTGCCGATCTCTGCCGCAAACACGGGATGTCGGAGGGCACGTTCTATGCCTGGAAGGCGAAGTATTCCGGGATGACGGTGTCTGAGGCCAAGCGGCTGAAGGCGCTCGAGGACGAGAACGGCAACCAATCGGTGCGCGAGCTGCGATGGAACCGGTCGGCTTCGGGAAAGTAGAGCGGCAGGTAGTGGGTCAGGATGCCGGGCCACAGCTCGGTCTTGGACCGCGACACGGCATCATGTGTCTTTGACAATTCCTGAATGTCGTTCGTGCCGGCCACCATCGGGTCTTGGAAGATCTGCACCGCGCCGATCTGCAGCATGTGCAGGATGACCTGAGCATCCTTCGGATCGTTCTTGTCCCAGCTGTTGTGCAGGGCTTCCCGCGTCCTGGCCAAAGCGACCGAAGACACGAGCTTCAGGTCGAACCCGGCGACACCCAGATGATACATCAGCACGCGATGATAGTTGCCGCCAAGCCCATGGTTTGGCCTTCAAAGCCGATCCGGACGGGCAGGCCGTATTCTCGCAAGATCGCGATGAGCCGCATGTAATCTTCGGTGCTGTTGGTGATCGTCAGGCGCCGCCGGCGTGTCTTGCCGGGAACGGCGATCAGCACCTCATGCCGATGTTTGGAAATGTCCCCTCTCGCGCATGCACGCATGCGCTGCCGGACAGCGGATGCCTACCAGAACACGGGCATCCGAAGCATGCTCAACCTTGGCCATGGCCGGTCTCCTCTGTGGTGTGGTTCGCAAAACCACCATAGAGATCCGAGACCCGGTTATGGCCGCCTGCTGCGCAATTTTGGAGGCTGCGCAGGCGGCCATAACCTTCAACAGCGAGCTATTCCCAACATGCTATGGAACCGAGTTCACTTCGAACGCAATCCTGAAGTGGTGCGCCGAGCACAAGGTCGAATGGCACTACATCGCGCCAGGCAAGCCGATGCAGAACGGCTTTGTCGAAAGCTTCAACGGCAGGATGCGGGACGAGTTTCTGAATGAGACGCTGTTCCGCAACCTCGCCCATGCCCGCGACCTGATCGCGGCTTGGGTCACCGACTACAATACCGAAAGGCCCCATTCGGCCCTCGGCTACCAGACCCCCGCAGGCTTCGCCCTGCACCTGACCACCGCAATCGCCCGTCCTGCTGCACGCGATGAAAGTTCCGCCCGCCGAGCGATTGCTAAACCCACGCCGAAGGGCGTAAATCAGCTACTGGCTCCGGTCGCGGCTGGATGAAAGTTCAGTGGCAGGTCAGGCCGACAAAGCTCGCAAGATTGGCATCCCGGTCTATCGTATGGAGACGGGCAGCGCGTGAGCGCTGCCTACTGCCGACTGGGTCCTGAATCGACGCCGAGAACTCCACGCTCTTCTACTATACATTGCCGAGTCAGGAGTGCGGCAGTTTTGGGCGCCTAGCCGCAATTCTGCGTGTGCCATTTGCCGAAGCGCTCAAGTGTCTCGGGATCTGTCGGTGGGTAAAGACCAATTATTGGAATGCCCCTGTTAACTTCGTCCAAAACAAAGGCTTCGAACAATTCCATCTCGACACTTTCAGCGGCGATGGTGTCGGCCAGATGACGGGGGATAATCATCACGCCGTCTCCGTCGCCCATCACTATATCACCAGGATAGACCGCAACACCGCCGCAGGCGACCGGCAGTCCGATATCCACGGCATGATGTTTCGTCAGGTTCGTCGGCGCTGATGGTTTGGCGGCAAAGACCGGCATACAGAGCGCGCCAGCACCTGTGGCATCACGTATTCCGCCATCGGTTACAACGCCCGCCGCTCCGCGCACCTGCATGCGCGTCAGAAGGATGGACCCGGCAGACGCAGCAGATGCATCCTGACGGCAATCCATGACCAGAACCGCACCCACGGGGCATTCTTCTACGGCCACGCGCTGTGGATGATCCGGTTCTCGAAAGGCATCCAGCGGGTCGGTGTCGGGTCGGGTCGGAATATACCGCAGAGTATAGGCCGGTCCAACCATGGTGGGCTTGCCAGCGGCCAATGGTGCGACCCCTTGAACATAGGCATTGTGATACCCGCGCTTGAACAACAGCGTGGCAACCGTTGCCGTGCTGGCCCGCGACAGCAGTAAAAGGGATTCCGGGCGCAGAGGAATGCTTTCGGCAGGCTGCGGATTGGGCATTTTCAGATCCTCTGATGGAAGGGCGATGACGGGCAGGCCGCGCGATTATTGTCGGAGATGCGCAGGCCGGATGAGTCCGGCCTGCCCCTTTGGCCACGGCTTCAGGAAAACCGCATGTTCAAGAAAACAGCATGCCGCCGTTGATGTCGATGTTGGCCCCGGTGATAAAGGCCGAGTCGTCGCAGGCCAGAAACAGAACCAGATTGGCGGCATCTTCGGGCACGCCCTGTCGTTTCACCGGGGCTGCAGCCTCGAACCCGCGGCGGGCGGCATCCGGAGTATGGATGTTGTGAAAATCGGTATCAATCATGCCGGGGCAAAGGCCGTTTACCCGGATCTCAGGCCCCAGTTCCTTGGCAAGGCCACGGGTCATGGTCATGACCGCCCCCTTTGAGGTGGCATAAGCGATGGCCCCGGCGCCGCCACCGTCACGTGCGGCCTGACTGGCAATGTTGACGATGGCACCCGAGGTCATGTGTGGCAGGCAGGCCTTGATGGTCAGGAATGTGCTGGTCAGGTTCAGGTCCATCACCGCCTGCCAATGCTCCAGCGACATCTCGGCAATGGTCTTGCGGGCGATCAGGCCGCCTGCGTTGTTGACCAGCACATCAATCGAGCCGAAGGCTTCGACCGTTCTGGCGACCAGTTGCGCCACATCCTCAGGCTTGTTCAGATCGCCCTGAACCGCAATGGCATTGCCGCCCGCCGCCTTGATGCGCGCGATGGTATCCTCGGCTCCGGCACTGCTGGCGAAATAATTGATCGCCACGTTCGCCCCTTCGGACGCCAGTTTGAGCGCGCAGGCCTGCCCGATGTCGCGGCCCCCGCCGGTGACGATCGCCGTTTTTCCCCGAAGTTTCATGATCTGTCCTTGTGGTTGGTGACCGCGCGTCGCGCGATCAAAGTAAGCTCTGCCCGGCGGGAATCAGGAGAATCCCGCCGAGGATGATTGTGTGTGCCGTCTTGCCGCGCGGCCTTGGTTAGCCGAGGAAGTCTGTGCGGCAGGGGGTGAAGATATCCAGCAGCACCCCCGCCTCCAGGCAGACGGCCCCGTGTTCGATGTGCGGCTGCTTGTAGGTCGAGTCCCCGGCGGTCAGCACCTGTGTGGTGTCGCCGATCGTGAACTCGAAGCGGCCTGACAGGATGTAGGTGATCTGCTCATGCGGATGGCTGTGCAGGGCACCGACAGCGGCAGTGTCAAAGTGGACCTCCACGCACATCAGGTTGTCATTGTGGGCGGTGACCTTTCGCTTGATGCCGCCGCCCAGGTCGACGAGCGTGCTCTCGGTCCCGGCGAAATAATTCATGACTCCCATCGGGATTCTCCTTGGTGTCTGTTCGGGTCAGGGCGGGTCAAATGGTCGTGCCGGCCAGCTTTTTCAGAACGACCTTGAACGTGTTCTCTTCTGCATCGGTGAAGTAGAAGTCGGCGTCGTAGCCCTGATCGTCGATGAAGTGAAAAATCCGGCGCGGCGCGTCTTTGGGATAGGGCACCAGCAAGGTCACGATCCGTTGACGCGCGGTTTTTGGGAACCGGGCGGTCAGGCAGGTGCTGACGGGCAGCCCCTCGAACTCGGCCGGATCGACCCCGGGAAACCCGGTGTCTTGCTCAAGCGTCGGGGCCCCGCCTTCGGACCACAGGATCTCGCCATAGAACCCCGCCTTTTCACCGGCATTGCGAAATGACGTCCGGCCTAGCTGAAAGGGTTGATTGGCATGCAAACGCCAGTCGACGGCAACAGGTTCGCTGGCGTCGATCGAATCGACGAAGACAAAGAAGCTGTTGTTGAAGAAGTAGATTTCCCGCTCGACCAAGGTGACTTCGGGCGACAGCGACGCATAGGCAGCAGTGGCATCGCCCTTGATATAGATGTGGTCCTCGCGCTGTTCTGCCGCCAGAATCTTGCCGGTCGACTGCATCTGCTGGGCCTTGTTGCGATCCGCATACTGGCCTTTGCCATTGATCAGGATCGCATTTTTCGAACGCGTCTGGCGGCGCCACGCCTGATGCATGGTGCTGTTGAACGCCACATAATGGCCCGACTGGATCGCCAGATCCTCACCAAAGGCGGACAGACAAAAGGCGTTCTGATCCCCGTGGCTGTGGCTGATCGAGCCGAAGGGCGACGATTTGAACACAAACTGGATGTGCTGGTCCGGGTTGGCCATCTGATGCTGCACGCCCGCCCAGCCGATCCCCTTGAACCACCGCAATCCACCTTTGGGCGGCACGGGGGCGACAAACGGGTAGTCGGTCCGGTAGGTCATTTCATCGAAATTGGTGTCCCACCAGCCGTAGTTGTAAAAGGCCATTTCGGTGCCGGGGTTCAGACCCAGAAGTTCGTCGCAATACCACTGGTATTCGCCGTTGCCGGTCACGCCGGCAAACTGGCGCATGTTCAGCGCCGTCTTGATGCCCGGCAGATCGCCCATGGTGCTGTCGTCGCCAAAAGAGGCGCGGCGCGTGTTCGGGGCTTTGCAATACAGTGCGAAGTCGGCGGTGTTCTGAAAGAAGGGGCGTTGATAAAGATCAAGACCGGTGAAGGATTTGAGCTGATTTGCGGCATCGATCAGATAAGCCATACCCATCATCCAGTAATGCGTGCCCTCGGCCCAGCCGCCATCGCTGTCTCCCCAGGGGGAATAAACGGTGAACAGGAATTCGATGCAGTAATCGAGCCATTCCCGAACCTCGTCCCCGCCCTCTTCGTCGTCACCCAGAAGCGCGATGCAAGCGGGGATCAGAGTCAGTGAAACCGATCTGACGGCGTGGCTGTCATAGGGGAACAGCTGGATATTGGCGCTTTTGATCGCGTGATGGGCGATGTCGCGAGTGCGCTCCAACAGGGCGGCGCGCACTTTTGCGCGTTCCTCTGCGTTCAGTTGATCGTAAAGCCAATCATAGCCCCAGGCCAGACCGTTGGTGACGCGGTAGGCCCATTCGTCTGTATAGGCCCGCGAGGTCGTGCGGAGCGGATCCCAGGATGCGGCTTCGAGCAGCCAGTCCTTGGCGCGGGCCAGCATTTCCGGGCTGTCCGTCACCGTGCCCCCGATGGCGAGATGACGGATGGCATACCAATGCTCTTGCAGATCGATATAGGTCTGACGCCAGATCGCGGCGACGCGCTGGTGGTTCGGATAGCCTTGCGGCTCCCGCATCACCTCGCGGTCCATCCACGGCAGGACCGATTTTTCGTAAAAACTGGACCAGCTGCAATGCGCCGGATCGGCCGCCACGGCAGCGCGGAACGCCTCCAGCTTTTTCGGACCAAGCCAGAGACGCGGATGGGCCATGTCAACGCCGCCGTAGCGTGCCTTGCGATCGGGCAGCGGTGTTGCGGGCAGGTCGGCCGCCAGAACAAAGCTGCGGCTGGCGCTCCATGCGGTCGCGGGGGCCGCTGTCTTTAGGTCCCAGACCGCATAGGACCAATGATAGGTTCCCGGCTCCAGCACCGTGTCGGGGGTGAAGAAATTGAGGGAGATACCGGTGAAAAGCCGCGTGGCCCTTGCCGGATATTCCGGATCGGTCGACAGGCGCAGCACATAAGCCGCCTCGTCTTCGACCACCGGCAGCCAGGTGAACCGGGGCGGGTTCTCGGCCAGCCTGTCCTCCGGGCCGGGCGCATATTGGATGTTGAGACGCCCGGCAGCGGGTTCGTCGAGATAGGCTTTTGAGTCGTGGGAAGCGATCGGCATCAAAGTGGTTCCTCGTGCCCTGTCTTGCAGTCATGCGTGGGAAGGGGGCCACCCGCCGGTGTCCGGCAGGCGGCGAAGCGGTCCGGCTCAGCCGCCGTATTGCCGCTTGTGGGCCGAGTTCATCACTTCGATGACCTGCGCATAGCCCATTCTGTCCAGCGTGGAGAGATAGGCATCCCAGTCCGCTTCGACATTGCCGCTGCCAAGGATCCAGGCTTGCTGACGCTCTAGCATGTAGGTCAGCAGCGAGGGCCAGAACTTGTCATAGAACGCCTGTTCCTCTGCGTTGAACGCGACGCCGAGAAACTGGTCGATAAGCAGGTCATTCGCCTCGTAAAGTTCGATGCCTTCGCGGGCGGCTTCAGACGTCCATTGCCATTCGTAGCGGTAATCCTGCGGAAAGCCGCGGAAGATCTGCGCGCCTTCCAGATACATCTGGCTGTTCACGGCCTGATCGCTGTTCAACACCTCTGGCTTGTAGACCGGCTCCCCATCCACCATGTCCCAGGTCTTGCCCTCGACCCCGAAGTTGGCAAGGTTGCGGCCCTCGGGGGTAAAGAAGAAGTCGAAATATTTGACCGTTTCGACGGGATGCTGGTTGGCATAGCTGATGGCCCAGCCGTCTGGCTTGATCGGGATGCGACGATGTTCTTCCATTCGCACGCCATTGGCAGAAGCGGGTGGCAGAAACGGAATGAAGTTCATTCCCGGCACCTTTTCGGCCAGCGGGATATTGTATCCCGAGGTCGAGGCGAACCAGTCATGGGTCGATCCGCCAAGGTTCTCAGACAGCAGATAATCGCGCGACGATGCGCCCCGGGTAAAGATTTCGGGGTCGATCAGCCCTTCGGCATACCACTTGGCGATGTTGGACAGGCCGACGCGATAAGCCTCCTGCGCATAGGGATGCACCACTTGGCCATCGTCGTTCACATAGAAATCATGATAGGTGTCCGACCCGGATGACCGCGCGTCCCACAGGTTCAGCAGGCGCAGCACCTCTTCCCACTGGCGGGCGAAATAGGGAATCTCATCCTTGCGGCCATTGCCGTTCGGATCCTGTTCCCGAAATGCCTTCAGCACCTCGTAGTATTCGTCAACGTTCTGTGGCTGCTCCAGACCCAGCTTGTCCAGCCAGTCCTGACGGATGTACCACGCCCGGCCAAATTTTCCGTCCGGCAGATAGGGAATGTAATAGTAGTTGCCATCCGCGGCGGAAATCGCCTCCATCAGACCGGGGTTGTTGTCCCAGAACGCCTGAATGTTCGGGGCATGTTCCCTGACCAGATCGTTCAGCGGCACAAAGGCGCCTTCCGGCCCATACTGGTTCACCGGCTGCTGAATCGCATTGCCGCCCACGATGTCCGGCAGATTGCCGGTGGCAAGCAACAGGTTCATCGCCTCGCTGTTGTTTGTCGTGTTGCGACCCGATGTCCGGTCGATCAGATGGATGCCCGTCATTTCGCGGGCCGCCTGTTCCACCGGATAGATCTTGCTGGTGTCGCCCCCCACGCCATAGCCTTGGGCACGGGGCCAATGCATGTGGATGGTCAGCTCCAGCGGTGTGTCGACGACCCTCAGATGATTGTCGGCAAAGACCGGCGTGGTCATGGCGGTAGAGCCGAGGATGGCAAGTGCCACCTTTAGGTTTCGCATGTTGGTTTCCTCCCTTGATACGAATTTCCGCGTCATTCCTTCACCCCGCCCAGCAGGATGCCCTTTGAGAAATACTTCTGCAGGAACGGGTAGATGAGCAGGATCGGGATGATCGAGCAGACCATGATGGCCGCACTGACCGTCTCGAAGGAATACGCGGCAGTCATGAGCGAGTTGGCGAACTCTTCGTCATCGCTCAGTTCGGCAATGACCTTGCGCAGATAGACTTGCAGCGGGATCTTGCTTTCGTCCTGCAGCAGAACCATCGCCCAGAAAAACCCGTTCCAGCGCGAGACGATGCAAAACAGCGCGACCGTGGCGATGGCAGGCTTTGACAGCGGCATGTAGACTTTCCAGAGCACCTGGAATTCGCTGGCTCCGTCCATCCGCGCCGCCTCTTCAAAGCTTTGCGGGATGCCTTCAAAGAAGTTGCGCAACAGGATGATGTTGAAACCGTTGACGGCAAAGCCGATGATGATGCCAAAGTAACTGTCCAGCAGGCCCAGATCGCGCATGTTCAGAAAGAACGGGATCATTCCGGCGTGGAACCACATGGTAAAGGCAACCATCAGGTTCCAGAACCGCCGCCCGTAAAGCTGCGGGCGCGACAGGGCATAGGCCCCCGGAATGATGAACGCGAGGCTCATCAACGTGCCGCCGATGGTGTAGATAAAGGTGTTCTTGTAAGACGCCCAGAACAGCGGCTCGGCCAGCACCCGCTTATAGGCCTCCAGCGTAAAGCCGACCGGGGTCAGGATGACATTCCCGGCCCGCGCCTCGAACCCGCTGCTCAGCGACAGCGACGCGATGTAGATAAATGGGTACAGGGTAGAGATCGTGAAAAGGGCGATCAGCACCATGTTGAGGAAGACAAAAGCTCTGTCGCCGCGGGAATAAAGGTTCATGTTGGTCATGGCGTATTCCCCCTCACCACAGTGACGTGCGCGAATAGCGTTTCGCGATGGTGTTGGCGGTCATCACCAGAACAAAGGCCACACCCGCGTTGAACAGACCTGCAGCAGCGGCGAGATCGTATTGGCCGCCCTGAATGCCCTGACGGTAGATGAAGGTGTTGACCACATCGGCGGTCTGGTAGGTGGCGGGCTGATACAGCAGGATGATCATCTCGAACGAGACTTCGAGCATGTTGCCGATCCGGATGATCAGCATGATGATGATCGTCGGCAGGATCGAGGGGATGGTGATTTTCCACATCATCTGCCAGCGGCTGGCCCCGTCGACGACCGCACTTTCGTACAGCGTGGGAGAGACCCCGGCGATGGCCGCCAGATAGACGATCGACTGGAACCCCGCCTCCTGCCAGATGCTGGTGCCGACAAAGATCGGGCGGAACCACTCTGGTCGGGTCAGGAAGTAGACCGGGTCGACCCCGAACCACCCCATCACGGTATTGACGATCCCCGCCGAGGGCGAAAACGCGGTGATCACAATGCCGGCGATGATCACGGACGAAATGAAATGCGGCAGATACACAATCGTCTGCGCTGTTTTCTTGAAGGTCTGGTGCAGGATCTCGTTGAACATCAGCGCCAGCAGGATCGGCATCGGAAAGCCGAATATCAGACTGTAAAAGCTGATAATCACCGTGTTCTTCAGCGCGCGCAGAAACTGTTCATTGCCGAAAAGCGTCTGGAAATGCTCCAGCCCCACCCAAGGGCTGCCCGCCACGCCACGAAAGATCGAGTAATCCTTGAACGCGATCTGAAGTCCGTACATCGGCTTGTACAGAAAGATCAGCAGCCAGAGGATCGTGGGGATCAACATGACATACAGCTGCCATTCCCGCTTCAGGTGGTCGCCCACACGCTGGACCCGGCTGCCCTTGCGCCGCCGCAGCGCTTCGCTCGCATCTGCGACCAGCGTTTCGGTGCGCGGACCTGTGACATTGGGATCGCTGCTCATTGGGTCATCACCTGCCCGGGCAGTGCCTGCCCGGTCTTGGCGTCGAACACGCGGATCAGACGGGGGGCGATGGTAAAGCCCGAGACGGAGTCGAGAACGGTTTTCTGCCCCACGGTCTCGGTACGGATGACAAAAGGTTCACCTTGCAGCAGGGCATGGATCAACGCTTCCGACCCCAGCGTTTCCACGATGTCCACCTCAAGCCGGACCCGATCTGTCACGCCTTCGTCGGCCAAGGTCACGAATTCCGGCCGGATGCCAAGCGTCACCTCTTGCCCAACGGCATCGCGCAACGATGGCAGGGGTTGTAACGTGACCCGCTGGCCGCCGAACTCTGCGACGGGGGAAGTCTCGCCCGCCTCGATCCGCGCGCGGACCATGTTCATCGGCGGCGAGCCAAGGAAACTGGCGACAAACGTATTGGCGGGGTTGAGGAACAGATCCATCGGCGTGCCGATCTGCTCGATCCGACCGTCATGCATGACGACAATCCGGTCAGCCAGAGTCATGGCCTCGACCTGATCATGCGTGACATAGATCGACGTCGCGCCCAGCCGCTTGTGCAGCCGCTTGATCTCGGCCCGCATCTGGGTGCGCAATTTGGCATCAAGGTTCGACAGTGGTTCGTCAAACAGAAAGACCTTGGGCTGCCGCACGATCGCGCGTCCCATGGCGACCCGCTGGCGCTGCCCCCCGGACAGATCGGCCGGGCGCCGATCAAGATGATCGGTCAACCCCAGAATGCCGCTGACTTCCTTGACCGAGGCGGCAATCTTTTCCTTGCTTTCCTTGCGGATGCGCAGGCCAAAGGCGATGTTGTCGGCAACATTCAGATGCGGGTAAAGCGCGTAGTTCTGGAACACCATCGCCACATCGCGGTCTTTCGGTGCGACGCGGTTTACATGTCTGCCGTCGATCTTCAGATCGCCGTCAGAGATTTCCTCCAGTCCTGCGATCATGCGCAGGGTCGTCGATTTGCCACAGCCCGAGGGGCCGACAAGGACAACAAATTCCTTTTCCTGCACTTCCAGGTCGATTCCATGGACGACCCGATGCGCCCCGTAGGCTTTCACGATTCCTGTGAGACTGACGCCCGCCATACTACCTCCCCTGTGGATGCTGCCGCCGCCGCGCCAGCACTCCGGGCAAGCGATTCGCCTGACCCGTTAATCTGGTATACTAGTAATTTTTCTGGTATACTAGTCTAGAATGGTTTAGGGAGAGTCGTAGACCGTCTGAGCGAGCAACGGAAGAAACCAATGAAAATTCTTGAAGTCATCGTCACACCCATTGCGATTCCGGACGTTCCGATTGCGAACACAAAGGGGGTGCATTCCTCTGTTTTCCTGCGCTCTGTCATTCAGGTGCGGACGGATACCGGCCTTGTCGGTTTGGCCGAAACCTATGGCGCAAAACGAACGCTGGCAGGTCTGAACACAGCCGCCCTGGCCCTTGAAGGGCTGGATGTCTACAATCTGCGCGAATTGCGCCGTCGTATCGAAGCGGCTCTGCCGGATGCGGGGGGGGTGAATGCCCCGACTGCGCTGGCGGATCACAAGCTGGTCGATGTCGTCTATAGCGCCTTCGAACTGGCCTGCCTTGACCTTCAGGGCAAGCACGTCGGGCGCCCGCTATATGACCTCTTGGGCGGTGCGGTGCGCAAGACCATTCCCTTTGGGGGCTATTTGTTCTTCAAGTTCGCCAAGCAGGATCTGTCCTTTGGCCCTGACATCATGGGCGAAGTCATGACGCCCGATGCTTTGGTCGCGCAGGCCCGCGACTTTGTCGGCCAGTACGGGTTCCGATCGCTCAAGCTCAAGGGCGGTGTACTGGAGCCGGATCTCGAAGTCGAAACCATGCTCAAGCTGCGCGAGGCGTTTCCGCAACACCCTTTGCGCATTGACCCGATGGGCGCATGGACGGTGCCGACTGCAAAGCGTGTCGTAGACCAGCTCGACGGAATTCTGGAGTATCTGGAAGACCCCTGCCGCGGCATGGATGCGATGGCAGAGCTGTCGGCCCAGATCAACGTTCCGCTGGCGACCAATCTGGTGGTGGTGGAGTTCGAACAGATCATCGAAGCGGTCAAGAAAGATGCTGTTCAGATCATCCTGTCAGATCACCACTACTGGCGCGGGCCAAGGGGCTGCATCCATTTGGGTGAAATCTGTCGGGCGGCAGGTCTGGGCGTGTCGATGCATTCAAATTCCCATCTGGGAATCTCCCTTGCCGCAATGTGCCATGTGGCAGCCGCAACGCCGGGTCTGACCTATGACTGCGACACCCATTATCCGTGGTCCAGCAAGGAGATTGTGAGCTCCGGACGCCCTGTCTTCAAGGACGGTGCCCTGCAGGTGCCCGAAGGGCCAGGACTGGGCGTGGAGCTTGATCATGAAGCGGTGGCCGAACTGCACGACCTTTATAATCGGGCGATGGTCAAAGACCGGGACGACACGGATGAAATGCTGAAATACAAACCGGATTATGTACGCAAGGTGCCGCGTTGGTGATCACAGCAGTGGATCAGGGAATTGTCCCGCACGCCCCTAACCCCGGACGGAGATGACGCGATGGCACAAGCACCTCAATCCAACGAGCGTCGGCCGTGCATGGATGATATCTACAATTATCTCCACGGGGAAATCCTGTCTCTGCGTTTAAGGCCCGGCGACAAGATTTCCGAGGCCGACATGGCCGCCCGGTTTGGTGTATCTCGCCAGCCTGTCCGGGATGCTTTCAACCGTCTTGCCAATCTGGATCTGTTGGTGATCCGTCCGCAACGGGCCACCGAAGTCCGGCGCTTTTCGATGCGGGAAATCGAAAAGGCCCGGTTCGTGCGCGCCGCAATCGAAGGCGAAGTCTTGCGGCACGCTGCCCGATATTGCGATGCAGACGGGGCGGCGCGCTTGGACGCGGCGATTGCCGCGCAGCAAAAGGCAATCGTCGACCGTAACGTTGATGGGTTCGGCGCTCTTGATTACGCCTTTCACGAAACGCTTTGCCATATCGGAAAGGCAGAATTCGCCTTTGATGTTATTCTGGCTGAAAAGGCCAAGGTTGATCGCCTGTGCATGCTGGGCCTGTCGAAAGAAGATCGCATGCCGGAACTGGTCCAAGATCACCGGGCAATTGCCGAAGCGGTGAAAGCAAACGATCCAGTCCGCGCAGTCGAGATCGGGATGCTGCACCTGTCCCGTCTGGACAAAACCATCGAGCGTATCTCGGTGACCAACGCCAATTACTTTGAGCCGCCGGACAGCTGACCCGGCTGGCCGATACCAGCCCGCTCAAACCGGCTGATCGCAGCATAAGAGCCTGCCGCGCATTGGTGTCGCCGCCGCGACGCCCTTTGGAACATTTTCCCGATGCCTTCTCCGCTTTCCCCGAACCGCTCAGACCTCCCAACCGGGCCAACAGCCCGCCATGTGTTTTCTCTGGCATGGCCGATGACGTTAAAGGCAGTCATTCTGCATGGGACCGTCGTGATCGACGCCTATCTGGTGGCATCGCTGGGCGAGACTGCGCTGGCCGCAATGGGTCTGGCTGCGGCCATCGCAGGGTTCGTGCTGGGTGCGATTCTGGCCTTTGCCAATGCGATGCAGATCCGTACCGCGCAGGCCTTTGGCACTGGCGATCCGGTCTTTCTAAAATCTGCGCTGGCCTCTGGAATGACAGTCAGTCTGGCCGTCGGCGTTCTCGGGCTGCTCGCTATTCAGGTTTTCGGGGGCGCGTTGATCGGTTGGTTGGCACCGACGCTTGAAATTGTGCAGCTGGCGCAGGATTATCTGGCCGTGTTCTCGCTGGTGATCCTTGGCGAAGCCATCGGGCAATGCCTTTCCAGCTATTTCAACGGCTGCGGTGAAACCCGAACACCGCTTTACAGTTTTTGTCTGTCACTGCCGATAAACGTCATCACCAGCATTATGCTGATCAATGGATATTGGGGGCTGCCCGCCTTTGGTGTCGTCGGCGCGGCCATGGGCAGCGTGATTGCAATCGTGGTTCAGGTGGGGTTTCTCGCCGTGCGGTTCTTGCGGATCAACGGCCATCTGATGCGTGTCCCCGGATGGCGGCAGGCAAGTTTCGCAGGCTCTCTCAAACGGCATATCGGCTTTTCGCTGCCCATTGCCGCAACGTTTCTAAGCGCGACGATTGCGACACATATCTGCACCCTGATCTATGCCAAACTTACCGTGAACGAATTTGCCGCGATGACGCTTATCGCGCCGTGGATCATGGTGACCGGCACTGTCGGCATGCAGTGGGCTCAGGCAACGGGGATCATCGTGGCGCAACTGCTGGGGCAGAAAAAAAAGGAAGCCGTGCTCGACCGCTTTCTGAAAAGCGCATGGCGCGGCGCGAACGTTGCATCCGGTCTGGTGGCCGCGCTGCTGCTTACTGTCTGTCTTTCAGCAAACGCCCTGTATCCGGACCTGAACGTCGAGACACGGATGCTCATGCTGGCGTTTTTGCCCGTCTTGTTGGTTCTGCCATTTCCGAAAGGATCCAATGCGATCTGTGGCAATACCCTTCGGGCCAGTGGTGACACGATCTATGTAATGCACATCTTCATCTGGGCCCAGTGGCTGTTCAGGGTGCCGGTAACCGCCTTGGCGGTCTTTTACTTCGACCTCTCTGCCGTCTGGGTCTTGTCCTTTCTTTTGTGGGAAGAGCTGATCAAATTCGTCCCCTTCCATCGGCGCCTCTTGCGCGGCGACTGGAAGCGAGCAGTCATTTCGAACTAATCACAAGGTGGTAACAGTACTGCGTGCCTCCGCTTTGCAGGATGTCTTTCAAGAAAGACGACGATTGGACGTTTGCGGGTTAATATGTCGAGCAGTTGTCGACCTTGGGGGCTTTGTTGCGCAAATCCCGTGACGGCCGCACCTTCCCTTTCGCTGGACAGACCTATCCTGCGCGCTGCGTGATCGGGGTTCCGAGGGCAGTGAAGCGGTTCAGAATGGCTGCCCTGATCTGAAGCTCGGCAACCTGTCGGTCGAAGTCCCGAGACAGGACGCGCTCGCCCAGGAGCTTGAGGCAGCGCATCTTGGCCTCGACCAGACTTCGTCGGTGGTAGCCGGTCCAGCCCTTCCAGATCGCTCGGCCGAGGCGGCGGCAACTGCGGAGCGCCTCATTGCGCGCGGTCGCTCCTGCCGTGTGTTCCTTCCAGGGCTTGCCGCTCCTGCGAGGCGTAATGACGGCGGCTGCTCCGCGTTCCGCGATAGCAGTGTGGCAGGCGCGGGTGTCATAGGCGCCATCTGCGGTGACGATGCCGATGGACTGATCGCCCGGGATCTGGTCCAGCAGGTCGGGCTGCATGGGCGCATCGCCGACCCGGCTGCCGGTGATCTCAATGGCCCGGATTTCCAGCGTCTCCGCATCGATCCCGAGGTGGACCTTGCGCCAGTCCCGTGGCTTGGACGGCCCATGTTTCCTGGCCAGCCACTCGCCATCGCCTTCGGCTTTCCCGCCTGTGCTGTCGATCAGGAGATGCAGCGCGCCCGTGCTGGGCCGGTAGGGGATGTGGACGGTCAGCGTCTTCTGGCGACGGCAGAGGGTGCTGAAATCCGCCACCGGCCAGTCGAGCCCGGCCAGTTCCAGCAGGCTTGCCACCTTCCCGGTGGTTTGCCGAAGCGGCAAGCCGAAGAGCGCCTTCAGCGTCAGACACGTTTGGATCGCGGCGTCGGTGAACACCGGCTGACGGCCACGCCTGCCGGTCGGCGCGGCCAGCCATTGCGTCTCAGGATCGAACCAGATCGACAACGACCTGCGCCTCGCCAGCGCAGCGTTGTAGTCATGCCAGTTCGTGGAGCGGTAGGTCGGGGGCTTAGGTCTGCTCATGCATCACAGCTACAACGCTGGATTCACTGAGTGAATCCTTCACCGTATTTGCGCAACAAAGCCCCTCGAAGACCTCCGTTCAGGCAGGCAACCGTTGGGAACTAAGGTCGTCAGGCCGCATAGAGCACTGCGATATCGGACCGGAAGTCGGTGTCATCAAGCCACATCCGGTGAAGGATCACTCCGATGCGTCTTGCCAAGGCGACCATGGCGCGCTTTGCGCCACGGCGGCGGGCAACCTGTGCGGCCCATGTTCTCAGCCATGTCGAACGCCCACGGTGCATCATGACAGTTGCTGTTCATGAGTGCTTTCTATCCCTGGTGGTCGCTGCGAGTATATCACTGCAAACTACGCCGAATGAGGCACAGCCCCCTGCGACCTTTTCTACTGTCATCCAGCTGGCGATGCCAATCGTAAAACCCGCCAGTCTCCATGATGTCGCTTCTTCAAATGCACCGCAGCAAGCTGAAATCCACTTTGCGGCCAAGACTTCGGCGTGTCGATCAGCAGCAGTTCGGCAACACCAAAGCCAAACTCGTCGAGGTCACGCAGCCTCGCCTTCGTTGTCATATTCACAATTGGCGCAAGCCAAACAATGTTCTCAGCTACGGCCATCGCATGCCGAGTAAAGTCTCGAAGGCGCGACCAGGGCGGGTTGGTGATGATCCAGTCGACCGGCGCACTCCATTCAAGAAAATCACGCCCATCGGCCAGTTCACACCAGTGCGCGTCCAGATGCGCTGGAAACTGGTCAAAGAAGGCCCCCTGACCACGGGCAGGATCCAGAATGCTCCCCTCAAGTCGCCCAGAGAAATGAGCAATGACGGCAGCGGCAAGGGGTGCGGGCGTCATGACCAAATCCCGTGTTGGCACATTTGGCGCGGGGACAAGGCCGCCCGACCGAGGCCCGTCAAGCTTGCGAAGCGGATCACGAAGACCAAGGGCCGTCAGGACGGAAAGCAAAATCGATATACTGCCCGAAAGATCTCTCTCAAGGGCAATTACGGTCGGACGCGAGCACCCTACCCTTTCAGCCAAGGCCGCCTGACTGAAACCTTTCTTGCGCCGCCGCACCTTAAGCAAGGCAGCCGCATCCCCACCTTGCCGGGCCCACCCCCACCCAAGATCGAGTGCCTTTAAAACTCGGCCCATAGTCCGCAAATTGCCCTCACCCAGCTCGAGAGCCCGGACCGTTGGGATGCTGACCCCGATTTCGAGAGCAAGATAAGCCTGTGTAATCCCTCGAGAACGCCGGGTTTGAGCAATTAAGGGCAACGCAGACATGTAAGGATTTCTTGCTATTTTGAGATCAGATTTGCAAAAGAATACTGACATCTTCGGCCGGTTGAAAGGCCGAAGTCGGCCCATAGCTGCCGGACAGGTCGCCTTCAGGCCGCCGAGCCGTTTACCTAAACCAGACATTGGCGATTGCCGAACGAAAACCCTTTGGTCTAAACCACGAATGGGACCAACCGATCATTTGCCGCAAGGCAACATCTGTCCATAATCTCGCTTTCGGTGCAAATTCCCATCATCCGCCTTCCCTTTGCACGATCAATTGCGGCACGCCGTCTGATGTGTGGCGATGCGAGCGGCCATTCTCGTCAATCGTGGCTCGGACCTGATGCCGTAGGTTCGAGAAACTCTCGAATTTGACGACATCGACCGGAGCGTCGAAGCGGATTTCGACTTGGCGATGGCCGGCTGGGCCAGACAGCCCGACCACCTTTCCCGCAAACGGTTGCCCAAGATAGCGGCCCCTCACGCGGTCGCCCAAAGCGAGCTCTGGCGGCGTATTCCGTAGCGCCAGCCGGGCGTGCAGGGTGTTCCAATCCTTGGCACCCTGCTGCTTGGCGACCAGTTCCAACGCCTGCGCGTGGCTGATCGGGGTGCCCTGGGTAAGCAAGCCTGCGCGCAGGGCTTTGGCCTGAGCCTTTGCTTCGTCGATCGTCATGCCTGCCCCCCTGCCAGTGCGAACGTTTGTCGGCCAATCCCGATGGCAAGCAGCAGAATAGCTACATCCGCCAGCGGAAAGGCCAGCCAGATGCCCGGCACGCCAAGGATTGCCGACAGCGACAGAACCAGCGCGGGCGACAAGAGCCAAGGCTTCACTAGGGTCAGCGCCGCCGTTCGTCCCGGTTGGCCAATCGCCTGAAAATGCAAGGCCATCACAAGCACCGGCCCCGAGGCTGCGTAGACAAGCATCATCGGCCGCAGGAACTGCGCGACGGCGGCGGTCACCGCAGGATCATCGCTGAACCATCCGGCCAGCGTATGGCCTCCGGCCAACCCGATCATCGCCACCAGCAAGCACCACAGGAAGGCCGCAGCCATCGCCAGCCGCAGCGCCGCCTGCGCGCGATCTGGCCGACCGGCGCCTGCGTTGTTGCCGCTGATGCTTTGGGTGGCCAGTGCAATCGCCATCTGCGGCAGAAAGGCAAAGCCAAGAAGGCGCGTCACCACTCCGTATCCCGCGACCAGCCGGGCATGCTCTGCCCCGGCGTGCAGCCGCAGGGCCAGCATCACCACACTGGCCGAAACGGCGATGCCGATGAAGCTGAGGCAAAGGGGCAGACCCAGCCGCAGGATCTGCGACCAGCCTGCCCGCCAGCTTTGGCGCAGCACCGACAAGGGCAGCAACCCACCGCTGCGTAGCCGGATTGCGATCAGCAAGGTCAGCCCGATCCCCTGCGCCGCCACGGTGCCAAGCGCCGACCCCGCGATGCCAAGGCCCAAAACCACGATCCCCAGCCAATTCGCGCCGATATTGATCAGGTTCACCAGCACTGATAGGCCCGCGATCACATTGCCCCGCCCCTCATTGCGTAGGGCATCGGCATGCAGACCCAGCAACAACTGCACTGGCACGCCGAGGATCAATATCCGCAGATAATCCTGCGCCAAGCCTTCAACCCGAGGCTCGCCCGCCATGACCTCAACGAAGGTTCCCCCGATCAGCGCCCAGAATGCGATTGCCCCAGCCGAGATCGCCAGCACTAGCCCATGCGCACCCGCAAAGATGCGACCGGCCGCCGCGCGATGGCCCGCGCCCAGATGCCGGGCCATCAAGCTGGACATGCCGCCACCGACAAGCGTGGCAAGCGCCGTCAGCACCATGGCCACCGGAAAGGCAAGGCTGACCGCCGCCAGCGCCTCGGGGCCGATAAAGCGGCCGACGAAGATCCCGTCGACCACATTCAGAATGCCGCCCATCGACATGACCACGGCCATCGGCAAGGCATTTGACCAGAACAGCCGCCCGATGGGGGCGGTCAGAAACGGATTATCCTGTAGAACAGCGTGCCGGACAGACATCGCCCACTCCTCTCATGAGGCATTTCAAAAGAGATGGGAGCCTGCATTGCCCACCACGCGAAATGCTTCGAGGGTGAGATGTCGTCGCGATCCGGGCTTCACCGTGACTTGCGTCCGCAGGCGGCAGGTGCCCGGCACCTTGTTCGCTCACTAGCGCCGTATGGCAATGCCGTCAAGCTGCGGGATATTTCTGTTGCGTCTGCATTTGGCTGACTTGGTAGGAGCCGCAATTTTGGGGCCTGTTCGTTCGAACGCACGACGCTGGAGAGCGGAGCGACACAGCCGGCGAACGACTGCTTTAGAGGGATGCTGCGCTTGCGATGCTGCGCAGCACTGAGTCAACTTCCCGCCCTTCACGTCTTTCTGGTGCCTTCCCCCTCAATGAAAATCCCGGCTTGGGAACAGCTTTTTGGCCTGTTCGCGCGGATGGCGGGCACTCGACTGCCCGCGGCCCATGACCGGACGTTTCGTCTCATCCGCCCGCCCGTCGTTGGACGGGATGATCACCGGGCGGCCGAGGGTGGTCAGCAGCCGCGAGACGTCTTCGACATGCTCCGCGATCAGGTGAATGACCGGACCGTCGCGTTCGATCCGGCCGCGCACGCGGACGAGGCGACCGGAGATCACTGCTTTGCGGAAGGTCTCGTAGACCTTTTTCCAGACCACGATATTGGCGGTGCCGGTCTCATCCTCCAGCGTCAGGAAGATCACGCCGGAGGCGGTGCCGGGGCGTTGGCGGGTGATGACGAGGCCGGTGACGGTGACACGGCCCTTGGCCTCCGGCAGCCGGTTGTGCGGCAGGCTTTCGGCCAGACGCGGGCGCAAGAGTTCCATCGGATGGGCGCGTAAGGACAGGCGCAGCGCCAGGTAATCCTCGATCACCTCTTGCCCGAGGGTCATGCGCGGCAGAGTGACCGAAGGCTCGACGCCCCCTTCCCCATCCGGGCCGAACAGTGGCAGCGGGGCAGGCGCGCGCAAAGCCTTGGCGGCCCAGAGCGCGTCTCGACGGGTCAGGCCGAGGGCAGCAAAGGCGTCGCCTTCGGCCAGCCGCTCCAGCGTGTCCGGCGGCACCCCGGCGCGGCGCCACAGGCTTTCGACATCTGGGTAGCCGTTACCGCGCGCGGCGGTGATCCAGTTGGCATCTTCCTCCCGCAGTCCCTTGATCTGGCGGAACCCCAGCCGCAGGGCCAGTGCCCCGTCAGCACGGTGTTCCAGTGTGCAATCCCACTGGGAATGATCCACCGACACCGGCCGCACCTCGACCCCGCAATCGCGAGCGTCGCGCACCAGTTGGGCGGGGGCGTAAAAGCCCATCGGCTGGGAGTTCAGTAAAGCGCAGGTGAACACCGCCTGATGATGGCATTTGAGCCAGGCGGAGATATAGACCAGCCGGGCAAAACTGGCGGCATGGCTTTCGGGAAAGCCATAACTGCCAAAGCCCTCGATCTGCGCAAAACAGCGGGCTGCGAAATCGGCGTCATAGCCGCGTTCCAGCATGCCGGAGACAAAGCGGTCGCGGAAGGAGCCGATGGTGCCCATACGTTTGAAGGTGGCGAGGCTGCGGCGCAGGCGATCGGCCTCGGACGGGGTGAAGCCCGCGGCTACGACTGCGATCTGCATCGCCTGCTCCTGAAACAGCGGCACGCCGTAGGTGCGGCCCAGCACCTCCATCATGGCAGGGCCAAGGTCTTCGACAGGTTCCAGCCCCATGCGGCGGCGGATGAACGGGTTCACCATGCCGCCCTGAATCGGGCCAGGGCGGACGATGGCAACCTCGCAGACGAGATCGTAAGACTGCCGGGGCCGCATCTTGGGCAGGAAGTTCATCTGCGCCCGGCTTTCCACCTGAAACACCCCGATGGCATCGGCGCGGCACAGCATGTCATAGACCTGTTCACGCTGAACACTGTCGGGGCTGGTGCGGGGTTCTTGTCCACGATCAGGCTTCAGCGTGGCCAGATCCATCCTAATCGCGCGATGATCCTCCAGCAGTTTGAAAGACTTGCGGATGCAGGTCAGCATGCCAAGGCCGAGGATATCCACCTTCAGTAGCCCCAACGCGTCGATGTCATCTTTGTCCCATTCGATGATGGTGCGATCTTCCATCGCGGCGTTCTCGATCGGGCAGAGCTCATCGAGGCGGCCTTGGGTGATGACAAAACCGCCGACATGCTGCGACAGATGGCGTGGGAAGCCGATGATCTCGCCGATCAGCCGCGTGGTCAGCATCATGCGCCGGTCGGTTGGGTCCAGCCCTGCGTCGCGCATCCTGTCCTGTCCGGGGGCGGAGGAGGACCAGCCCCAGATCTGGCCTGAGAGGCGGGCGACAACGTCCTGGCTCAGCCCCATGACTTTGCCAACCTCGCGGATGGCGGCGCGGGAGCGGAAATGGATCACGGTGGCGGTCAGGCCCGCGCATTCACGGCCATAGCGTTCATAGATCCACTGGATCACCTCTTCGCGGCGTTCATGTTCGAAATCCACGTCGATATCCGGCGGCTCGCCGCGTTCTTTGCTGATGAACCGCTCGAAAATCAGGGTGATGGATTCAGGCGGCACTTCGGTGATGCCCAGAAGGTAGCAGACCACCGAATTGGCCGCCGATCCGCGTCCTTGGCAGAGGATGCCCTGCGCGCGGGCGAAGGCCACGATGTCATGCACGGTCAGGAAATACGGCGCATAGTCCACGTCGCGGATCAGGGCGAGTTCCTTGTCGACGCGGGCGATGATCTTGGGCGAGGCGCCGTCGGGATAGCGCCAGCTCAGCCCGTTGCGGGTCAACCGCTCGAGCCGCGCCTGCGCGGGTTCGCCATCCAGAGCCTCGTCGGGGTTTTGATAGCGCAACTCATCCAGCCGGAACGCGCAGGCATTGGCGATCTCGACCGTGCGCCGGATCGCGGCGGGATAGCGGTGAAACAGCCGCGCCATCTCGGCTCCGGGCTTCAGCCGGTGCTCGCCATTGGTCAGACGGTGCTGGCCGATGTTGTCGATGGTGCAGCCGATGCGCAGGCAGGTCAGCACATCGGCGAGCGGGCGGCGTGCGGCGCGGTGCATCAGCACGTTGCCGACCGCGACGAGCGGCAGGGCGACGCCTTGGGCAAGGGTCGCCAGCCGGTCCAGCCGGGGCTGGTCTCGGCCATCATAATGCGGGGCGGCGCCCAGAAAGCACTGGCCGGGAAAGGCCTTTGCAATGCGGGCCATGTCGGCACGGGTGGCGGCAACCTGTCGGGCATCAGCTTCCATCAGGTCGGGCGGCAGGGCGATCAGGATCAATCCTGTGCCCCAGTCCAAGAGATCGGCACGTTGCAGGTGGCAGTCGCCCTTGGGCGCGCGGCGTTTGCCCAGGGAGAGCAGCCGCGTCAGCCGTGACCACGCCGCGACATCGGTTGGCAGGGCCAGCCATTCGACGCTTGAGTCGGTGAACACCAGCCGCGCGCCGGGGATCAGCCGGGGCAAAGGCGTATCGGGCAGGACCGGGGCGGCGGTGGCCCCGCTGAAATGCGGCACGGTCTGGCGGCTGGAATGGTCGGTGACGTGCTGCGACCGGATGCTCGGCCCGCCCTGCGCGGCCTGATCGGTGGCCAATGCCTCATCACGCAGCCGCGCCAGCTCTTTAAGTGCCGAAAACGCCCGCACCACGCCCGCCACCGAGTTGCGGTCGGTGATGGCGATGGCGCTAAGACCCAGCTCTGCCGCCCGCGTTACCAACTCCTCCGGGTGGGAGGCTCCGGTCAGGAAGGTGAAGTTCGAGGTCACGCACAGCTCGGCATAATGGGTCATATGAACTCCCCCTGCACGCACCAATTTTGCGCCCCTGCGGGCGCGGGCCAATCCGGGGCTTGTGGGGTGTGGAACAGCCACAGGCGCGGGCCTTCGCGTGTCTCGATCCGCCAGTAGTCGCGCATACCGCTGCGCCAGGCTGGATCATCGAACCACCACTCCGGTGCAATCCGCTCCGGTCCCTGTGCGCGCAGGGTGGTGAAGCGCATCCGCCGCCAGCGGAACTGCGCCGGCGGATGACCGGAGGCATGGCTGACGGGTTCGGGGGGGAACAGCGTAAGGGGCCGCGCCGGGCCATGCCGGGGCGGGGCGGCGACCGGTTCGGACCAAGCCGCAGCGACCAGCTGAAAGCTGCGCTCGGGGATCTTGCTGTCGGCGGGCTGCATTCTAAGCACGCGGTCAAAGCCGATCCGGTTGCCAAGACGCGAGATCAGATCGGCCAGGGCATCCTCATGCCGCAGGACCGGGCCACTGCCGACCTGCTCGGGTGGCAGCGGTTCGGTGATGGGGGCGGACAGGCGCATCGCGTCGATGCCAAAGCCTGCGTCGACCTCATCCACGCCTTTGGCGAACAAAGCTGCCATGCGGACCGGATCGCGCATGGCGCGTGCCAGACCGATCTCGACCTGCACCGTGCCGTGATCGACCCGGCGCAACTCCAGCCGCAGGCGGCGCGCGCCGTGGTGATGCAGCGTCAGCGTGGCGCAGAGCCGGTCGAGCAGGCGCGACAGGCCTGCCATCACATCGGACTGCAGGCCGATCGGTTCCGGCAGGGTCATCCGCACCCCGAAATGCGGCGGCTCCGCCCCTGCGGCAACCGGCTCAGGTTGATGGCCCAGAAGCTGGTCGAGACGCAGCACCAAGCCTGCGCCGAAGCGGCGGGCCAGCGGCGCTCGGGGCTGTGCGATCAGGTCGCGCATCTGCGACAAGCCGACACGGGCCAGTGCCTCCGCGGTGGCATGGTCGATGCGCAGCGCGGAGACCGGCAAGCGGCCAACGCCTTGCGTTAGCGCACCATCGGCAATGATCCCGCCGCCATGGCGGGCCAGCGCATAAGCCGCACCACGCGTGCTCGCAATCGCGCTGCTGACCGACAGCCCGGCGCGGTCCAGCCGGGCGTGCAGATCCGCGCGCATCTCCCCTTCGCCGCCAAACAGATGCGCGACGCCGGTGATGTCGGCCATCAGCCCATCAGTCCCGTCACTGGCGACCATCGGGGCATAGCGGCTGGCCCACCGCCGCAGACTGGCCAATGCTGCCGCTTCACGTGCCAGATCGGCGGGGCGGGTGGACAGATCCGGGCAGATCGCGCGGGCATCTGCCAGCGGCATGCCGCGATGCAGCCCGCGCTGTTCCGCGGCAGGGTTCAGACAGTGCAGATGATCGGCATTGCCCGACTGATGGGTCAGCGCAAACGGCCCTTCAACGGGCCGGTTCCGCAGGCTGGCGTCGCTCGCCAGTCTCGGAAACCAGATCGAAAGCAGCCGACGCGCCATGCCAGTTCAATACCCAATGTCCAATTGTTCCCTTTTTGTTCTTACTAAGGGCCCAGCGGTGCAAAGTCGAGTCCGCTGCCGTATGTGCCGCAGGCCGGGACACGGGAACGTGTGCAGATACAGGGTCGCAGTGCCAGCGCGTCTCGGTGGCAGAGCTGCCGTGATCCTCGCGGATCAGCATCAGCCCGGTGGTCCGCCCGGCCTCTGCCGCGAGTTGCAATCGGCGCCCTGCGGTCAGGGACAAGAGCTGTTGCGGCTCGGCGATGACCAGTGCGACGGGCGCCGCGCGCAAGGCTTCTTCGACGCACCACAAGAGATCCGTCTCGCTCTTGGGGGTCAGCAGCAGCAACCGCTCGGACAGGCCCGCAGGCAGGCCGCGCAGCATCGGCCGTTGCGCTTCATGCGCGGGCAGCACCCAAAGCACTGCGCCGGGATGGCGCAGGGTCTGGAACAGCGCAAAGCTGCGCCGCCCCGGGCCCTCGGCCTCATGCACCCGGGTCTTGGTCAGGGTGAACGGATCGGTGGAAGGCGGGCGGGGAGCAAGGTCATGCAGGGTCGTCACGCGCATCCTCCACCACGATGTCCAACTCGCCATCCGGCAGGGGGCGTTGCAAATGCAGCGCCTGTTCGATCGGCGCGGTCAGCCAGATGCGCCATTCCTCGGGGCGGACCAGAATAACGGGCATGGCCTTGGGGTGAATGCGCTCCACCTCGCGGTTGGGCGCGCAGGTCAGAAACCCGAAGGCGTCCACCGTCACCTCGCCCTCTTTGAGCTTGCGCACCGAGGTCCAGTCGGTGCGGATGCCCGCAAAGAACGCCAGCGGCTGGTCCTCGCCAAGGGCGAACCACACCGGTTTGCCCTTGCCGGGGCCGGGGCGGCTGTCCGGCTCGGCAAAACTGGTGAACGGCACAAGGCAGCGATGCTCCACTCCCAGCCAGCGCCGCCAATGTGGCGAGTCCAGGTTGCGGATATTGGTCACGCCGGGATCAGTGCGCTTGCCTGTCAGAAACTGCGGTGGCGTCGGCATGCCCCAACGGGCCATCGACAGCTGCCAGCCGCCCTGAGCCCCATGGCGAAACACCGGCGCCGGGTAATCCGGCCAGATCCCCGGCATCGGCGGCAGGTTGCCGGTCAGGTCGTCAAACCCCTCACCCCCCTCGATGATCGCGTCAAACACATGACGCATCGCGTCCTGGCTCTTGGTCTGGGAATACAAATTGCACATCGGCGGGGTCCGGAATCGGGAAGCCCCAAGGGTGCGAACATTCGGGGAACTTGTCCAGTCCTGAGAGAGGCAGGAGGATCACACCGGCGGGCCAGGAGCGACGGCGGTATGAGGCGGGTCGCGCAACAGTCAGGATTAGCGACAAACGAATTTGCACTGACCTGGGACTGGGGGAACCTCGAGACGAGGCTACTGCTGAGATGTGCCCCGAGCACATAGCGGAGGGGGCATCGAGTCGGTCAGCTTTGGGGCTCGACAGAGGTTTCCGCAGCGGATCACTC
>NZ_QWEY01000013.1 GCF_003443995.1 Pseudotabrizicola alkalilacus | reverse complement strand
CTTGGGGAAAAACGGCCGAAGGCGAGCCATCTGCGCATCCGTCAGCCAGAAAAGGTTGCTCATGATCCAGTCTCCTTGCGGAGCCTGAATCATGCCGCGCAGCTGAAATCAATGGGTCCTAACCCTAGTTCTCGGGATTGCTGGTGCGGCCCTCAGGAAACGATTGCATGAACGCTGGCACTAAATCCAAAGAAAGATTCCCTTGCTCTGCAATAGGTTGCGGGACCTTCTCGTTGGTCTGAGCCCGATCACCCATCTGTCACTTGACAGGGGGGTGCACGAAAAACCCCCAAAACCTGCACACTTATGCCTAATCCACAATGGAAACGTATTCTTGGTAGGGCCGGAGGGACTCGAACCCCCAACCAAGGCGTTATGAGCGCCCGGCTCTAACCATTGAGCTACAGCCCCTTACCGCTGCCTTGCCTAGCAGATCAGACGCGCGGGTCAAGGTTGTGTGGGTGGGGACGGGGTTGGTTTGTTGCGCCCAAATCGGGAAACGCGTAAGGGAGACCCGATAGCGGATTCCCTGAACGGAGACGGGCGATGACCAAAGGCCACAACGGGTTGACCTATGCCGATGCGGGCGTGGATATTGACGCAGGCAACGCGCTGATCGAGCGGATCAAGCCTGCGGCCAAACGCACGATGCGGTCGGGCACCATGGGCGGGCTTGGCGGCTTTGGCGCGCTGTTCGACCTCAAGGGCGCGGGCTATAACGACCCGATCCTGGTGGCTGCGACCGATGGCGTGGGCACCAAGCTGCGGATCGCGATTGACACCGGCAATGTTGATACCATCGGCGTCGATCTGGTTGCGATGTGCGTCAACGATCTGGTGTGCCAGGGGGCGGAGCCGCTGTTCTTCCTCGACTATTTTGCGACCGGCAAGTTGGAGCTGGATCAGGCAACCCGCATTATCACTGGTATCGCAGCCGGCTGTGAGGCGAGCGGCTGCGCGCTGATCGGCGGCGAGACGGCGGAAATGCCGGGCATGTATCATGGTGGCGATTTCGACCTTGCGGGCTTTGCCGTGGGGGCAATGGAGCGCGGGGCGGATCTGCCCTCGGGCGTGGGCGCGGGCGATGTGCTGCTGGGCCTTGGGTCCAACGGCGTGCATTCCAACGGCTATTCCTTTGTGCGCAAGGTGGTGGAGCTGTCGGGGCTGGGCTGGGATGCAGACTCGCCGTTCAGTGACGGCACTCTGGGGGCTGCCCTGCTGGCGCCGACGCGGCTTTATGTGAAGCAGGCACTGGCGGCGGTGCGGGCAGGTGGCGTGCATGCGCTGGCCCATATCACCGGCGGCGGGCTGACCGAAAATCCGCCGCGCGTGATCCCCGAAGGCTTGGCGTGTGAGATTGATCTGGATGCCTGGACCTTGCCGCCGGTGTTCGACTGGCTGGCGCGGACCGCGAACATGTCGGAACCGGAACTGCTCAAGACCTTTAACTGCGGCATCGGCATGATGCTGGTGGTCGCCGAAGACCGGGCCGAGGCCTTGGTCGATCTGCTGCGCGCCGAGGGCGAGACCGTGATCCGCATGGGGCAGGTGGTGCCGGGTGAGGGCGTGATCTACAAGGGCCGCCTGCTGTGACACGGGTTGCCATCCTGATTTCCGGGGGTGGCTCCAACATGCTGCGGCTGGTGCAGGCGATGCAGGCCGACGGGTTTGCACAGCCGGTGCTGGTGGCGTCGAACGACCCCGAGGCGGGCGGTCTGGCCCGCGCCGCGGCCTTGGGAGTGGCGACGGCTGCGGTGGATCATAGCGCCTTTGGCCGCGACCGGGCGGCGTTTGAGGCCGAGCTGTTGCGTCCCCTCCTTGCGGCCAAACCGGATGTGCTGTGCCTTGCCGGGTTCATGCGGGTGCTGACCCCCGATTTCGTGCGCCGGTTTGACGGGCGGATGCTGAACATCCACCCGTCGCTGTTGCCAAAGTATCCCGGCCTGCACACGCATCAGCGCGCGCTGGACGCGGGCGATGTTGAGGCTGGATGCACGGTGCATCAGGTGACGGCGGAGCTGGATGCCGGGCCGGTGCTGGGGCAGGCGGCGGTGCCGGTCCTGCCCGGCGATACCGCCGGGACGCTGGCGGCGCGGGTGCTGGTCGAAGAGCACAGGTTGTATCCGCAGGTGCTGCGGCAGTTTGTGGCGGGGCTGTCTGCGCGGCAGGCCGGTTAAGCCAGCGCCAGCCGGGCCGCGACACGGCTCAGGACCGGGCGGGCGATGCCGGTTCCGGTGCCACTGAGCGGGCAGAGCGAGGGGAACAGCCGCCGGATTTCCGCCCGCGCGGCGTGGTCAAAGGCCGACAGCGATTTGCCCCCGGCGAACAGGCTCTCAGACGGCGCGCCTTCGGCAAAGATCACCTGATGCTCTTCGCACAGCAGATGGCAATAGGTGACCATCGGCCTGCGCACCCGACGGATGTGGCGCCCATTGACCAGATGCACCGCAGCGGCGAGGGTTTCCCGCTCCCCCATGGTCAGTTCTGACGGCCAGCCGGTGACCAGCATCCGGTGCTGCGGCGAGACCAGCAGCTTGCGCCGGTTGCCTGCAACCCCTGCTTCGAACCTTACGGGTGCCATATTGCCTAACCCGCACACCTTGCGCTGACCGGCCCAGACCACGGGGCTATAGCCGTTATCCATGGTTTGCAGCCGGTCGCCGGGGCGGATCTGTTCCACTGGAACCTCGCCGCGATTGGTGCGGATCAGCGTGCCCGCGACAAAGCAGGGAATGGCGGGCGGGGTGGGCGGATACTTGTCAAACGGCAGCTTTTCTTCGCGCGCGGGCTTTGCTCCCGGCCCGAATTGCAGCGTGCCGGGCGTGATCGGGTCCGTCTGGAACACGATCTTTGCCGGGTTGGTAAAGATCTGATGCCCGGAGGATGAGGCCCGGCCCTGGAACTGGTCGTGCTGCGGGTTCAGGCTGGAATAAATCGGCGGATCAGGCGGGTCATCGTCGGGCCAGACGTAGATATCGACAAACTGACCGTTGCTGAAAACGCTCTGACCGGTGTTCACCTGCCGCACCACAACGCGGTAAGTGGTGTCAGCACCGCCCAGTGGCTTGACCCCGGACAACGTTACTTTCATCCCGTCGCCATTGCCTGTCGACGAAACAGACTGGTAGCTGCCAATCTGATCGCCACGCAGATAAAGTTCGACTTGTGACATTCTGTCCGATTTTCTGCGTCCACTTGTTAAGAATTTAGCAGCTTTGGTGGCGGTTGTCTTAATGAAATCCGTCAGAAACACAGTTGCGGGGCTTTTCAAGGTGAAAGCTGCCGCCTATAGCGGAAAGACACCTGTTGCGGGATGCCCCCGCGGCCCCTTGAAAGACGCGACCGATGCGCACTATCACCACGACCGAAGACCTTGCTGCATTCTGCGAGGCTGCCAAATCCCAACCTTACGTGACGATCGACACCGAGTTTCTGCGCGAGCGGACCTATTGGTCAAAGCTGTGCCTGATCCAGATGGCGCTGCCCGGCAAAAACGGCGATGCGGTTCTGGTCGACCCGATCGAGGGCGAGGCGATGAGCATGGAGCCGCTCTATGACCTGTTCCGCCACAAGGCGACGGTCAAGGTGTTCCACGCCGCCCGGCAGGATCTGGAGATCTTCTTTGTCGAGGGCAATGTCTTTCCCGAGCCGCTGTTCGACACCCAGATCGCGGCCATGGTCTGCGGCTTTGGCGAGCAGGTCGGCTACGAGACGCTGGTACGCAAGATTGCCAAGGAAAATCTGGACAAGACCAGCCGCTTTACCGACTGGTCCCGCCGCCCGCTGACCGATGCGCAAAAGGAATATGCGCTGGCTGATGTCACCCATCTGCGGGTGATCTACGAATGGCTGGCGGCACAGCTGGCCAAAAACGGTCGCGCGCACTGGGTCGGCGAAGAGCTGGCGGTGCTGACCAATCCCGAGACCTACACCACCACCCCCGATGAGGCCTGGCTGCGGATCAAGACCCGTACCACCTCGGGCCGGTTTCTGGCGGTGGTCAAGGAACTGGCGCGGTTCCGCGAAGATTACGCGCAAAAGCACAACGTGCCGCGCAGCCGGGTGATGAAGGATGACGCCCTGCTGGAGTTGGCCTCGACCCGTCCCACGTCGGTTGAAGAGCTGGGCCGGTCACGCCTGCTGATGCGCGAAGGCCGCAAGCCCGAGATTGCCGATGGCATTCTGGCGGCGGTCAAGGCCGGTCTGGCGATGAAGCCGGAAGACATGCCAAAGGTCGCGGATGAGCGCGAGCAGATTCAGGTCAACCCGGCGCTGGCCGATCTTTTGCGGGTCTTGCTAAAGGCCAAATCGGAAAGTCTGGGCGTGGCGCCAAAACTGATCGCCTCGTCCTCTGACCTTGACGCCATTGCCGCCGGTGGCCGCGCGGTCGAGGCGCTTGGCGGCTGGCGCAAAGAAGCGTTCGGCGATGATGCCCTGCGGCTGTGCCGGGGCGAAATCGCCCTGTCCGCCAAGGGCAACGAGGTGCGGGTGGTGCGGCTTTAGCCTTACCGGCGGGTGGTGCGCGCCGAGCGCGCGCCCTGTACCGTCACGCGCGAGATTTCTTCCAGCCGACGGGGGCCGAGGGTCACTGCGGCTGTCACTTCGCGCGACCGCACAGTGCCTGCTGCGGTCTGGGTGACCGGGGGCAGGGCGCGGAATTCCAGCATCAGATGGGTCGGATCGTCGCTTTCCGCCTCGACCAGTTCAGCCTGCCACCAGCCCTGGCTTTCCATGACGCCGGTGGCCCGCACGATCGCGCCGCCGCTGTAGGGCTCAATGCTCAGCGTGACCACATCCGCCACCAGCGGCCGTGGATCAACCTTTGCCACAAGCGGTGCGATGGTTTCCACCCGCTCTGACCGGCCAAACCAGTTGAACGGGTTCAGCCGCGACTCGCGCACCGACCCGCAAGAGGTAAGAACCAGAACGGCAACAAGGGCAGCGGTCACAGGACTCTTCATCGGGGGGCGTTTCATTGGTCCATCCATCTTCGCTTTGCCATTGGGTAGCCGATCAGCCTGCTTTTGAAAAGGGCGGGGTTTGATTTGGCGGCAAAGGGGGCTGGACGCGGGCCGGGGTGGGCATTACCTCAGGGGCAAAGGAGCCCCGCCCATGGCCACCGCCGCATTTGAAGACATCGCCGAGACCTTTGATTTTCTGGACGATTGGGAAGACCGCTATCGTCATGTCATCGAATTGGGCAAAGCGATGCCGCCCCTGCCCGATGAATTCAAGGTGCCCGCGCTGAAGGTGGACGGCTGCGCCAGTCAGGTCTGGCTGCGCCCGGTGGTGGCAGATGGCACGTTCGACTTTCAGGGCGACAGCGATGCGATGATCGTGCGCGGGCTGATCGCCATTCTGCATGCGCTGTATTCAGGTGTGCCGGTGGATCAGGTGGCGGCGGTGGATGCCCCCGCCGAACTGGGCCGGTTGGGCCTGAACGATCACCTGTCAGCGCAGCGGTCCAATGGCGTGCGGGCCATGGTTGACCGCATCCGTTCGGTCGCAGCGCAGGCTTAAAGCGGCGCGCAGGCCGCTGTCAGCCAGTCCAGCACCGTGCCAGACACACGCGGCCCGATCTTTGCCAGCACCTCGGCGTGATAGCCATCCAGCCAGATCCGCTCATCAGCGGACAGCATCGCCATGACGATCAGCCGACGGTCCAACGGCACAAAGGTCAGCGTCTCGAAGCTGTATTGCGCGCGATTGTCGCCCAGACTTTCCGCCACCTGCACAACGATCAGGTTTTCCAGCCGGATGCCGAACGCCCCTTCGCGGTAATACCCCGGCTCGTTCGACAGGATCATGCCGGGGTCCAGCGGCACCTCTGACAACCGGCTCAGCCGCTGCGGCCCCTCATGCACCGACAGGAACGCCCCCACACCATGCCCGGTGCCATGGTCGAAATCCTGCCCCGCCACCCAAAGCGGGAACCGCGCCAGCGGGTCCAGATCGCGCCCGGCCAGCCCTTTGGGAAAACGCGCGCGCGAGATTGCGATCATGCCCTGCAACACGCGGGTATAACACATGCGCGCCTCATCCCCCGGATCACCCACTGCCACCGTGCGGGTGATGTCGGTGGTGCCGTCGCGATATTGCGCGCCGGAATCCACCAGCAAGAGCTCGTTGTTCTGCACCGCCCGGTTGGTCTCGCGCGTGACGCGGTAATGCATGATCGCGCCATTCGGCCCGGCGCCGCAGATGGTGTCAAAGCTGATGTCATGCAGCGCATTGGTGGCGCGGCGGAACCCTTCCAGCGCGGTCACCACATCAATCTCGGTCAGGGTGTCCGGTGGCTGGCGGTCCAGCCAGGCCAGAAACTCCACCATCGCCGCCCCATCGCGCAGATGGGCGGCGCGCATGCCCTCGATCTCGGCTGCGGTCTTGCGCGCCTTTGGCAGACGGCAGGGGTCGTCACCCCAGACCACCGCGATGCCCGCATCGGTCAGCTCGTCACTCACCGCCAGCGGGGCAGAGGCACGGTCCACCCGCACCGGGCCAGACAAGGTGCGCAGGGCAGGGACAAAGGCCGCAGGCGGGCGCAGGCTGACCTCAGGCCCCAGATGCGCGCGCACCTGATCGTCCAGCTTGGCGGGGTCAGTGAACAACGTGACGCGGCCATCATCATGCAGAATGGCAAAGCCCTGCAGCACCGGGTTTTTCGGCACATCCGCGCCCCGGATGTTCAAAAGCCAGCAGATCGAGTCGGGAAGGGTAAGGACCGCCGCGCGCTGCCCCGCCCCACGCAACCCCTCGGCCAGCCGCGCGCGTTTGTCGGCGCTGCTGAACCCCGCCAACGCATCCGGGTGGGCAAAGGCCAGCCCGCAGGGCGCAGGCGGCTGGTCGGGCCAGATCGTATCAACCAGATTGCGCGTGGCGCGCAGCCCGATCCCCGCAGGCTCCAGCACCGCCCGCAACGTGGCAATCTCATCGGCGCTGTGCAGCCAGGGGTCAAAGCCGACCTCGCCCGCGCCCAGATGCGCCTTGATCCAGTCTCCGGCTTTCACCTCGGGCCATGGCACCGGCGTGAACTGCCCCAGATCGACCTGCGCCTTGACCTGCACCCGGTAGCGCCCGTCGATGAACACGCCCGCCACATTGCGCAAAATCACCGCAAACCCCGCAGACCCGGTAAAGCCGGTCAGCCATTGCAGCCGCTCATCCCGCGCGGCGACATATTCGCCCTGATGTGCATCGGCGCGCGGCACGATGAACCCGGCCAGACCGTCGCGCTGCACCACCCCACGCAGCGCGGCCAGACGGGGCGGCCCCTGATCCGGCGTGGCGTGGCTGTCAAAGCTCTGGAACATGGCATTCACCTTGCTAAAAATACTTCGGGCGCGCGCGACAGCGCGGGGGTCGGCGCCCCCTTCCGCCCGCACCGACCTGCACGACCCTATCCGGTCTTGCGCAGTCCCAAAACACGGGCTCGCTTGCGCGGATCGGTGTCAAACAACCCGGCCAGCTGTTCGGTCATCGCGCCCGCCAGCTGCTCGACATCGGTGATCGTCACCGCGCGTTGATAATAGCGGGTCACGTCATGGCCGATGCCGATGGCGATCAGCTCCACCGCCTTTTTGCGCTCCACCATGGCGATGACATCGCGCAGATGTTTTTCCAGAAAATTCGCCGGGTTGACCGACAGGGTGCTGTCATCTACCGGCGCGCCGTCAGAAATCACCATCAGGATCTTGCGTGCCTCGGGTCGCGACGCGGCACGGCGGTGCGCCCATTCCAGCGCCTCACCGTCGATGTTTTCCTTGAGCAGCCCCTCTTTCATCATCAGCCCCAGATTGGGCCGCGCGCGGCGCCAAGGGGCATCCGCGCCCTTGTAGATGATGTGGCGCAGATCATTCAGCCGCCCCGGTTGCTGCGGGCGGCCTTGCGCCAGCCACCGCTCGCGGCTCTGGCCGCCTTTCCAGGCGCGGGTGGTAAAGCCCAGGATTTCCACCTTGACCGAGCAGCGCTCCAGCGTGCGGGCCAGCACATCGGCGCAGATTGCGGCGATGCTGATCGGGCGGCCACGCATCGAGCCGGAGTTGTCGAGCAAGAGCGTCACGCAGGTATCGCGGAACTCGGTGTCTTTTTCCTGCTTGAACGACAGCGGTGTGGTCGGGTTGGCCACCACGCGGGCCAGACGCCCCGCATCCAGCGTGCCCTCTTCCAGATCGAAATCCCAGGAGCGGTTCTGCTGCGCCTGCAAGCGGCGCTGCAGCTTGTTGGCCAGACGGCTGACAGCGCCCTTCAGCGGCTCCAGCTGTTGGTCGAGATAGGCGCGCAACCGTTCCAGCTCGGCGGGTTCGGCCAGATCTTCGGCGCGGATTTCTTCGTCAAAATCGGTGGTATAAACGATATAGTTCGGATCAGCCGAGGAATGCGGGGCAGGGGGCGGCGGCTCCAGCGGGGCTTCGCCTTCGGGCAGTTCGGCTTCTTCGCCCTGCTCCATATCGGCGCTGTCCTCCATCGAGACCTGCGCCTGCGTCTGATCCTGCTGCTCTTCCTGACTGCGCTCGGGGCTGGCTTCGGACTCGTCCTGTTCGGACTGCTCGTCGCCCTGGCTTTCGGGGCTGTCCTCGTCTTCCTGCGCCTCGTCATCGGCCTGATCATCATCGGGCGCGTCCGGGTCGTCGCCCAGTTGATCGCCATAGCCGAGGTCGGAAATCACCTTGCGGGCCAGCCGGGCAAAGGCCGCCTGATCGGCAAGCACATGGTCGATGTTTTCAAGCGTGCCGCTGGCCTGCTCTTCGATAAAGCCGCGCCACAGGTTCATCACATTGGCCGCCCCGGCCGGCAGATCGCGCCCGGTGGCCAGATGCCGCACCAGATAGCCCGCCGCCACCGACAGGGGGGCATCCTGAGAGTTGGTGATCTGGGCATAGCCCTTGCGGTCGGCCTCATGCCCGATCTTGGCGTCGATATTGCCAGCGGTGCCCGGCATTGCCCGCGCGCCCACTGCCTCGCAGCGGGCAGTTTCCATCGCGTCATAGATGTCGCGCGCCAGTTGGCCGCTGGGGGCATAGCGGTTGGACACCGCCTCGTCATGGAACTTGCGGCGCAGCGCAAAGGCATCGGCGGTGCCGCGCGCGAGCAACACCTCATCGCGCGTCATCCGGCGGCTGACCTGCGGCAGACGCACGCCATCACGGTTCATGCCGGGCGGATCGACCGAATAGGTTACGGTCATCTCCGGATCATCGGCCATGACCTTGGTCGCCTCGGCCAGGGCTTTCTTGAACGGATCGGCTGGGTTGTCGGTGGGTTTGCTCATCTCACGCCCCGGTCAGGGCGGGGGTCACCCCGCCGATGTGGCACAGGCGAGGGTGACCCCGCCCTGCCGGGTTATTTCATTGCCATCGAGGCTGCCGATTCCGGCAGTTCCTCGGCAAAGCAGCGCTGGTAGAACTCGGCCACCGTCTGCCGCTCCAACTCGTCGCATTTGTTAAGGAAGGTCAGCCGGAAGGCATAGCCCACATTGCGGAAGATCTCGGCGTTCTGCGCCCAGTTCAGCACGGTGCGCGGGCTCATCACGGTGGACAGATCGCCATTCATGAACGCCGTCCGCGTCAGATCCGCCACGGTGACCATCTGGTTGATCACCTTGCGGCCCTTTTCGGTGTTGTAATGCGGGCTCTTGGCCAGAACGATGGCGGCTTCGGCATCGTGGCTGAGGTAGTTCAGCGTTGCCACAAGGCTCCAGCGGTCCATCTGCGCCTGGTTGATCTGCTGGGTGCCGTGATAGAGGCCGGTGGTATCGCCCAGACCCACGGTGTTTGCGGTGGCAAACAGCCGGAACGACGGGTGCGGGGTGATGATCTCGTTCTGGTCCAGCAGGGTCAGCTTGCCATCGGTTTCCAGCACACGCTGGATCACGAACATCACATCGGCGCGGCCAGCGTCATATTCGTCAAACACGATCGCGACCGGGTTGCGCAACGCCCAGGGCAGAATGCCCTCGTGGAACTCGGTCACCTGCTTGCCGTCGCGCAGCTTGATCGCATCCTTGCCGATCAGGTCGATCCGGCTGATGTGGCTGTCCAGGTTGACGCGCACGCAAGGCCAGTTCAGCCGGGCGGCCACCTGTTCGATGTGGGTCGATTTTCCCGTGCCGTGATAGCCCTGGATCATCACCCGGCGGTTATAGGCAAACCCCGCCAGAATCGCGAGTGTGGTGTCGGGATCGAACTTGTAGGTCGGGTCGATCGCCGGCACGCGGTCGGTCGCTTCGGCAAAACCCTTGACCTTCATGTCGGTGTCGATGCCGAACACCTCACGCACGGAAATTTCTTCAGTCGGTTTCATCGCGTGATCCAGTATCCTGCTATTCCTGTCTGGCCGTCCGGCCCGTTCCTGTGGAGTTGTGGAACATAACGCGGGGGGGTTCAAGGGGAAGGGCGGGATTCTGCGCCATTCCGACTGGCGTTCCCATTTGCGTGAGCCGGAAACCTTTGCCGCGCCAGATCCGTAACAAGGCGGTAAGGTTTATGCAAATGGAGGCGATGATGAACAGACGTGCAGTCATTCTGGGCGGCGTGGCCCTGATGGGTCTTGGCCAGATTGCGGGCCGCTCGGCCTGGGCCGCCGAGGGGAATTTTGAGGTTCAGCTGACCGATGCCGAATGGCGGGCAAAGCTGAGCGATTTGGCCTACCGCGTGCTGCGCGAAGAGGCGACCGAGCGCGCCTTTACCAGCCCGCTGGACAAGGAGACCCGGGCCGGAACCTATCATTGCGCCGGTTGTGATCTGCCCGCGTTTTCGTCGCAGCATAAGTACGACAGCGGCACCGGCTGGCCCAGCTTCTGGCAACCGCTGCCCGATGCGATCCGCACCAAGGACGACCGCAGCCTGTTCGGCACAAGGACTGAGGTGCATTGCCGCCGCTGCGGCGGGCATTTCGGCCATGTGTTCAGCGACGGCCCGCAACCGACGGGCAAGCGCTATTGCATGAACGGGGCAGCGCTGACGTTCCGTACGGCCTGACAGCGGTTTCGCCCCACGATTTTTCTGCGAAAAATCACCACGGCGCACGAAAACAGCGGGCATCGCCCGCTGTTCTGATTTTTCGCAGAAAAATCGCCCTGCTACTCACTCGCGGAAATAGCGGCTGTCCTTGATCTGGTCCCAGGCCCAGACCACCTCTTGCAGCCGTTCTTCGTCCGATCGGTCGCCGCCGTTCATGTCGGGGTGCAGATCCTTGACCAGCGATTTGTACTGTTTGCGGATCTCGGTCTTGGTCCAGGTGTCGCGCGCGTCCAGAATTTCGATCGCCTTGCGCTCGGTCGGCGGCAGCTTGCGGGTCGAGGTGCCTGCGGGCCGGCTGCCCGGGTTCTGCGTGGCTTTCTCGCCCAAGAGCGACAGCGGGTCATCAACCCCCAGCCGCGCCCAGGCCCGGCCGTCATCCTTGCGGCTGAACGGCTTGGTCTCACGCTCCCACACCCGGTCCTTGTCGAGGAACTTCTGGAAATCATCATCCGATGTGCCCTGAAAGAAGTTCCACTTCAGGTTATATTCGCGGATGTGCTCTTTGCAGAACCAGAAAAATTCATCCAGCAGGTCAGGGCTTTTGGGCGCGCGATAGGCCCCCGGTTCTTTGCACCCCGGAAAGTCGCACGGCTTGTTCGAGGTGTCGAAGGCCCCGGACATCCCCCGGCGTGTGGTTTTCTTGCGCTTCTTGTCCGCCGAGACGCGGATGTCGAATTCAAACGGGGGTTTCGTGACCATGGTCTGCCTTTCCTGCGGCCCTTTGTCTTTCCGACTCGGGCGGCACAGTTTAGGGGTTTGAGCGGCAGATTGAAGAGGGAGAAGTCAAAAATGACCGTGAAGGACGAAATGCACCAGCGGCTGACAGCGGCTTTCGCGCCGCAACAGATTGAGATCGTGAACGAAAGCCACAAACACGCCGGGCATTCCGGCGACGACGGATCGGGCGAAAGCCATTTCCGGATCGTGCTGCGGTCTGAGGTTCTGGCCCCGATGGGCCGGGTCGCCCGGCACCGCGCGGTTCATGCCGCCTTGGGCGACCTGAACACGCGGGTTCATGCCATCGCGCTGGATCTGGGTTGAGGCGCTCTGCGCCTCAGCTTTCCGCCACCAGCCCGGCCGCTTCGATCCCGGCACATGCCGCTACGGCGTCATTGTCGGACGAGTCGCCGGTGACACCGACTGCGCCCAGGATGTTGCCCTTGGCATCGCGCACCAGAACCCCGCCTTTGACCGGCACGAAATCACCGGCATACAAGCCGTTCATCGCCTGCACGAAATAGGCTTGGGCATCGGCGCGGGTCTGAATGGCGCTGCCGGGCAGGCCCAGCATGATGCAGCCATTGGCCTTGCCATGGGCAATCGCAAAGCGGCCCGGCGAGGCGCCATCCTCGCGTTCAAAGGCGATGGTGTGCGCCCCTGCATCCAACACTACCACCGACAGTGGTTTCATCCCCGCCTCGCGGCCCTTTGCCAGGGCCGCCTTGATGATCGTGCGGGCTTTTCTGATGCTGATGGTCATGCTGCTTCTGCTTTCTTTTCCAGCCGCCGCGCGTGCAGGACGGGTTCGGTGTAGCCCGAAGGCTGCAGGCGCCCCTTGAGAACCAGATCACAGGCGGCGCGGAATGCCACCCCGTCATAACCCGGTGCCATCGGCTGATAGAGCGGATCTTCCGCATTCTGCCGGTCCACCACCGCCGCCATCTTGCGCAGCGCCGCCATCACCTGATCCTCGGTGATCACCCCATGGTGCAGCCAGTTCGCCAGCGCTTGCGACGAGATGCGGCAGGTGGCCCGGTCTTCCATCAGCCCGACATCGTGAATGTCTGGCACCTTGGAGCAGCCTACCCCCTGATCAATCCAGCGCACCACATAGCCCAGAATGCCCTGTGCGTTGTTTTCCACCTCTTGCCGGATATCCTCCTCTGACCAGTTTGCACCCTGCGCCAGCGGAATGGTCAGCAGCGCGTCCAGCGTGCCACGCGGGCCGCCGCGGGCAAGTTCGGCCTGTCGGGCCAGCACATCGACGCGGTGGTAATGGGTGGCATGCAACGTGGCGGCGGTGGGCGAGGGCACCCAGGCGCAATTCGCCCCGGCCTGCGGATGGCCGATCTTTTGCGCCAGCATGTCGCCCATCAGATCAGGCGCGGCCCACATGCCCTTGCCGATCTGCGCCCGGCCCTGCAAGCCGCAGGCGAGGCCAATATCGACATTGCGATCCTCATAGGCCTTGATCCAGCTTGATGCCTTCATGTCGCCCTTGCGGACCATCGGCCCCGCTTCCATGCTGGTGTGGATCTCATCGCCGGTCCGGTCCAGGAAACCGGTGTTGATGAAGGCCACCCGGTCCTTGGCGGCGCGGATGCACTCTTTCAGGTTGGCGCTGGTGCGGCGCTCTTCATCCATGATGCCCAGTTTGACGGTAAAGCGGGGCAGGCCCAGCACGGTCTCTACCCGGTCAAAGATCTCGCAGGCAAAGGCCACCTCTTCGGGGCCGTGCATCTTTGGCTTGACCACATAGACCGAACCCATGGTCGAATTCCGGGTGCCTTCGGTCTTTTTCAGATCGTGCATTGCGCACAGCGTGGTCAGGAACGCATCCATGATACCTTCGCCGATTTCGCGGTCGTCTTCGGTCAGGATCGCGGGGTTGGTCATCAGATGGCCGACATTGCGCACCAACAAGAGCGCGCGCGATTTCAGCGAAATCGCGCTGCCATCCGGGGCGGTCAGGGTCAGATCCGGGGTCAGACGGCGCACCGACTCCTTGCCGCCCTTGACGATCACCTCGGACAGATCGCCCTTCATCAGCCCCAGCCAGTTGCCATAGGCCAGCACCTTGTCGGCGGCATCGACGGCGGCAACCGAGTCTTCGCAATCCATGATCGCCGACATCGCCGATTCCAGCCGGATGTCAGAGACATGCGCCAGATCGTCCCGCCCGGTCGGGGTCGAGGCATCGACATGCACTGCGATGTGCAAACCGTTGTTCTTCAACATGATCGTCGTGGGCGCGGTCGCCTCGCCGCTGTATCCGGCAAAGCGTGCCGGATCGGCAAGGCCGACCGCATCGGCGGCCCCGGTCACCCAAAGCTGGCCCCCCTCCACACGAAACCCCCGCGCTTCGGACCACGAGCCTGCGGTCAGCGGCACCGCCTCATCCAGAAAGCTGCGGCCCCAGGCGACAACCCGCGCGCCGCGCGCCGCATCATAGCCCTTGCCTGCGGGCAGGTCGCCCAAGGCGTCGGTGCCATAAAGCGCGTCATACAGGCTGCCCCAGCGCGCATTGGCCGCGTTCAGCGCATAGCGCGCGTTCATGACCGGAACCACCAGCTGCGGGCCGGGGACCAACGCGATTTCGGGGTCGGTCTGGGTGGTTTCAATTGAAAAATCCGGGCCTTCGGGCACCAGATAGCCGATCTCGGTCAGAAAGGCGCGGTAGCTGGCGGCATCAAACGCCTGCCCGCGACGGGCCTTGTGCCAACCGTCAATCTGCGTCTGCAACGCCTCGCGCCGGGCCAGCAGCGCGCGGTTCTTTGGCATCAGATCGGCGATGGCGGCGGCAAAGCCGTCCCAGAAGCTGTGGGAATCGATCCCGGTGCCGGGCAGCGCGTGCTGTTCGACGAAATCCACAAGGCGGGCGTCAACCTTCAGCCCAGTGATGGCGATACGGTCGGTCATGGGGTGTCCTTGTTTCTGGGTGCAGTGCCCGTTCCGGTGCCCGGTGGGATACCATGGTATGCGATGCGGGCAGGGATACTGAAAAACCCGGGCAGAGGCAACAAAAGCGGTCATCTTATTTTACCAAAAATCCGATCACAGCTTTCGCGTTTGGAAGAGAGTGAGACATTTAGCTGTCTGGCTAACTTTCTCTTTTGCGAAGCGCCGGGATGTGATACCAAGCCATATGGCTCAGCATGACGCAAATCTGTCGCGCATCTTTCACGCGCTTGGCGACCCGACCCGCCGGGCGCTGTTGCAGCGGCTGGGGCAGGGGGCCTTGCCGGTCTCGGTGCTTGCCGCGCCCACCGGCTTTGCGCTGCCCACCGTGCTGCGCCATCTGGAGGTGCTGGAGCAGGCGGGCCTGATCCAGACCGAAAAGCAGGGCCGCACCCGGCTGTGCCGCGCGGTTCCGGTCACGCTGACCGTGGCGACCGACTGGCTGGCGACCGTCCGCGCCGAGTGGGAGGCGCGGACCGACCGTCTGGAAGAGTTTCTTGCAACGCTGGAGGATGACGATGATCCTGAACCCCGAGACTGATCTTGAACTGGTGCGCCATCTGAAGGCCCCGCCGGCCAAAGTCTGGCGTTGCTGGACGGAACCCGCGCTGCTGGAACAGTGGTTTGCGCCCAAACCCGTGGTCACGCGAGATGTCAAAATCGACCTGCGCCCCGGCGGCATCTTTGCGACCACGATGGATATTCCCGGCATGGACAGCCAGACCGGCGCGGGCTGCATTCTGGAGGTCGTGCCAGAGCGGCGGCTGGTCTGGACCGATCTGCTGGGCCCTGGCTATCACCCGGCTGCGGACAGCTTTGGCATGACCGCCTTTATCCTGCTGGAACCCGAAGGCACTGGCACACTCTACCGCGCCATCGCCCTGCACCGCACCCCAGATCAGCGCAAATCGCATGAGGATATGGGCTTTCACGACGGCTGGGGCACGGCGGCGGCGCAGCTCGACGCTGTGGCGGCGACGTTATGAGTGGGCGGCAGATCACCCTGACGCGCCTGATCGCAGCACCGGTGCCAAAGGTCTGGCGCTGCTGGACCGATCCGGCGCTGTTGCCGCAATGGTTCGGGCCGGAGGGGTTCACCTGCCGCACCCATGACATCGACCTGCGCGAGGGCGGGCAGTGGCTGTTCGACATGACCGGGCCGGATGGCAAGGTCTGGCCCAACCGCCACCGCTACACCCGGATGGAGGCGCCGCACCGGCTGGAGTTTCTGCTGGACGCAGGCTTGGACGCCGAGGCGGCAAATGAAGTGGTGATGACCCTGACCGCCGAGGGCGATGCCACCCGCATCCGCTATGAGATGACCTTTCCCAGCCTCGCTGCGCGGGCGATGGCGGTCGGGTTCGGTGCGGTGGAACTGGGGCACCAGACCCTGGCCAAGCTCGCGGCGATGGCGCAGGGCGATTAACCCGGCTTGCGCTTTGCCTCGCCCCGGCACCGGTCAGAGCAAAAGCGCACCTCGTCCCAGACCTTTTCCCATTTCTTGCGCCAGACGAACGGCCTGCCGCAGGTGGCGCAGATCTTGCCGGGCAGATCGCCCTTTTTCACCATCTTTGCCATGGCTTACAGCCCAAGGCTCAACTGCGCCGATGACACCGGAACCCGCCTGCGCGGCGCACGGTCGTTGACAAAACGCGGATCGGCGCGGCTGGCGTGGCGCTCGATGATCTCGACAATTTCGGCGCGTGGTGCGGTTTTGCGCAGGCCAAACACCGCATCGCGCGCGGCCCGCTGGGCGGCCATCACATCCACCACCGGCTCGGGGTAGCGCCGCCCCAGCAGCCCGCGCGCGCCCTCCCACCGCCACGGGCTTTGCAGGAAGGCATCCGGCACATCGGCCAGTTCCGGCAGCCAGCGGCGGGTGAAGGCGCCGGTCGGATCCTGATCCGAGCCCTGTTTCACCGGGTTGTAGATGCGCGGCGTGTTGATGCCCGTCGTGCCCGACTGCATCTGCACCTGCGGCCAGTGAATCCCCGGCTCGTAATCGGTAAACCGCCGCGCCAGCACAGGCCCTGTGGCGCGCCAGTCCAGCCACAGGTGATAGGACGCGACCGATGTCACCATCGCCCGCATCCGGAAATTCAGCCAGCCGGTCGCCGCCAGATAGCGCATGCAGGCATCGACAAAGGGCAAGCCGGTTTCCCCCGCGCTCCATGCCGCCAGACGGCTGGCGTCGGGATCGCGCGGGCGCAGGTGTTCGGCGGCGCGGTGCAGGCAACGCACCTCGATCTGCGGCTCATCCTCCAGCTTTTGCATGAAGTGGTCGCGCCAGGCCAGACGGCTCTGGAAGCTGGTCAGCGACCCCGGCCAGCGCCCGCCGGGCCTCTCTGCCAGCCGGGCCGTGGTGGCTTGCGCCACCTCGCGCCCCGACAGCGCCCCCAGCGCCAGATAGGGCGACAGCCGTGAACAAGCGCGCTCGCCGGTCAGGGGCGAGGACATGGCGGTACGGTACGGCTCGCCGCGCAGGGTCAGGAAGGAGTCGAGCGCCAGCAGCCCATGCTGCCGCCCGCCCGCCTGCCGGTGGGCGCAACGATCCTCTGCCAGCCGCAGGGCGCGGGCTGAGGGGATCACCCCCGGCTCGACCCCGGAGACCGGGGTCAGCCCTGTGGGCGCGGGAAGTTGCGGCTGCGCAGTAAAGCTGTCGCGCTTGCGCGCCCAGCCATCGCGCCCCTTGAGCCGCCGCACCACGCCAGATTGCGGCAGCTCGGTCCATTCCACCCCCGCCGCTTTGGCCCATGCCGCCACCCGTTTGTCGCGGGCAAAGGTCCACAGGTTGCCGGTTTCTTCATTGCTGACGATATGGCTGATCTTGTGCTGACGGCGCAGCCGTTCCATCACCTCGACCGCGTCGCCGACCCGGACGACCAGACGCGCCCCCGCTGTCCCCAGATCCTGCCGTAGATCGGCCAAGGTTTCGGCGGTAAACTCCCATTGCCGGGCCGAGGTATCGGGCAGCGCCCAATACTCCGGCTCAACAATATACAGCGGCAGAACCGGCCCGAGGCTTGCCGCCAGCGTCAGGGCAGGGTGGTCATGGACCCGCAGATCGCGCTTGAACCAGATGAGAACATTCATGGAACATATCAGATAGCGGCTGGGCCAGATTCGTAAAGACCTGATCCGCCGTGCGCAGGATTTTTCCCCCGCGCCAATGCCTTCGGGCTTGCACGTGGCGGCACAGCGCATAGCTTGGGTGGGCAGGAGGACCAGACCCATGACCGACGCCCGCGCCATACACCTTGCCGATTACCAGCCGTTTTCGCACCTTGTGGATCAGGTCGCGCTGAAATTCCATCTGTCGCCACAGGCCACAAAGGTACAGGCGCGGCTGGAGATGCGGCCAAACCCGGCGCGGGGTGCGGGCCATGACCTGCGGCTGGATGGTGAGGGGCTGCGGCTCATGTCGTTGTCAATAGACGGGCGGGCGCTGTCGGTGCAGCCCGATGACACCGGGCTGACCATTCCGGCGGCGGAGTTGCCCGATGCGCCGTTTGTGCTGGAAACCGAGGTCGAGATCGCGCCCGAGGGCAATACCGCGCTGGAGGGCCTGTATATGTCGCGCGGCCTGTACTGCACCCAATGCGAGGCCGAAGGCTTTCGCAAGATCACCTTTTACCCCGACCGCCCCGACGTGATGGCGCGGTTCCGGGTGCAGGTCGTGGGCGATCTGCCGGTGCTCTTGTCCAACGGCAATCTGGTGGCCGAGGGGCCGGGTTGGGCGGAATGGGATGATCCCTGGCCCAAACCCGCCTATCTGTTCGCCCTGGTCGCGGGCGATCTGCGCGCCCATTCCGCCCGGTTCGTCACGATGTCGGGCCGCGATGTCGCGCTCAACATCTGGGTGCGGCCGGGGGATGAAGGGCGCTGCGCCTATGCGATGGACAGTCTGATCCGCTCGATGAAATGGGATGAACAGGTCTATGGCCGCGAATATGATCTGGATGTTTTCAACATCGTCGCGGTCGATGATTTCAACATGGGCGCGATGGAGAACAAGGGGCTGAACATCTTCAACTCCAAATTCGTGCTGGCCAGTCCCGAGACCGCCACCGACGATGACTTTGCCCGGATCGAGGCGATCATCGCGCATGAGTATTTCCACAACTGGACCGGCAACCGCATCACCTGTCGCGACTGGTTTCAGCTGTGCCTGAAGGAGGGGCTGACCGTCTACCGCGACCAGCAGTTCTCCGGCGATATGCGCAGCCACGCGGTGAAGCGGATCGAAGACGTTCTGATGCTCCGCGCCCGCCAGTTCCGCGAGGATCAGGGGCCGCTGGCCCATGCGGTGCGGCCCGAGTCCTATGTCGAGATCAACAATTTCTACACCGCCACGATCTACGAAAAGGGTGCCGAGGTGATCGGCATGCTGAAACGTCTGGTGGGCGATGACGGCTACGCCCGCGCGCTCGATCTGTACTTTGAGCGCCACGACGGGCAGGCGGCGACGATCGAGGATTGGCTGGCGGTGTTTCAGGACGCCACGGGGCGCGATCTGACCCAGTTCAAACGCTGGTATTCCGAAGCGGGCACACCCCGGCTACGGGTAACAGATGACTTTAACGACGGCACCTATACGCTTCATTTCGAACAGGAAAACCCGGTCACCCCCGGCCAGACGGTCAAGGGCGCCAAGGTGCTGCCGATTGCGGTCGGGCTTTTGAACCCCAATGGCGCCGAGGTGGTGCCGACCACCGTGCTGGAGATGACCGAGACCCGCCAATCCTTTCGCTTTGACGGGCTGGCGGCGCGGCCCGTGCCCTCGATCCTGCGCGGATTTTCCGCGCCGGTACTGCTGGAGCGCGCGGTGAGTGCCGAAGAACGCGCCTTTCTGCTGGCGCATGACACCGACCCGTTCAACAAGTGGGAGGCGGGTCGGGCACTGGCCAAGGATCTGCTGGCGCGGATGGTGACGACAGGCGCGGCACCGGGGCCGGACTGGCTGGATGCACTGGCGCGGGTGGCGCAGGACGACAGCCTTGACCCGGCGTTTCGCGCGCTGTGCCTGCGGCTGCCGTCGGATGACGACATGGCGCAAACGCTGCACGCCTCGGGCCATGTGCCCGATCCGGCGGGCATTTATGCGGCCCGCAGGCGGATGGGGGATGCGCTGGCACAGCGGCTGGCCGGGGTGTTGCCGGGGTTGATGGCGGGGCTTGCCGAACCCGGCCCGTTCACGCCCGATGCCCGCGCTGCGGGCCGCCGCGCGTTGCGGCTGGCCGCGCTGTCGCTGCTGTCCCGGGTCGATGGCGGCACCGCCGCGCGCGCCGCCTTTGCGGCGGCGGACAACATGACCGAAGAGGTCGGCGCGCTGTCCTGCCTGCTCGACATCGGCGCGGGGCAGGAGGAGCTGGCGCGGTTTGAATCCCGCTGGCGGGCCGACCGCAATGTGATGGACAAGTGGTTTGCGCTGCAGATCGGCTTTGCCAGCCCGGAGCGGGCGGCAGAGGTGACCCGCGCCCTGACCGAACACCCGGATTTCGACTGGAAGAACCCCAACCGCTTCCGCTCGGTGATCGGGGCGCTGTCGGGCCATCATGCCGGGTTCCACCACATCAGCGGTGCTGCCTATGCGCTGGTGGCGGATTGGTTGCTGCGGCTCGACCCGCTGAACCCGCAAACGGCGGCGCGGATGTCGACTGCGTTCGAGACCTGGCCGCGCTATGATGCCGACCGGCAGGGCATGCTACGCGACGTGCTGCGCCGGATGCTGGCAACCAAGGGATTGAGCCGGGATCTGTCCGAGATGGCCGGGCGCATGCTGGGGGACTAAGCGCGCGCAGCAGGCCGGGCCCGAATTTTCGCCGAAAATTCGTCTGCGGCCGGGGGAGTGATCCGTCAGCCGAGCTTACGGAACAACCCGGTCAGCCGCTTGGTCTCGGTTTCAATGCCAAAGGGCGGGTTGATCATCACCATGCCCGAGCCTTCCATCCGGTGCCCATCGCGCACCGGGGGGAAGCGCACCTCATGCACCAGCGCCTCGGGCTGGATCGCGCGGAGCTCGGCCAGCATCGGCTTGTGATAGCCTTCGCGCAGGATCGGATACCACAGGTAAATGATCCCGACATTCCACTTGCGGTGCAACTGGCCAACCACGCGCGGTATCGTCTCGTAATCGGTCTTCACCTCATAAGAAGGGTCAATCAGCGCCATGCCGCGCCGGGGCGTGGGCGGGCAGATCGACAGCGCCTTGGCCAGCCCATCCTCGTGATAGACCTTGGCCCCGAACGGGGCAGAGGCATATTCCAGCGCCGCATGTTCCTGCGGGTGCAGCTCGCACAGATGGATGCTGTCAGTCTCGCGCAGCAGATGCCCGGCGATCAGCGGGCTGCCGGGGTAGGCGGCTGGCCCGCGCTGGTCGCGGGTGGCGGCCAGAGCGCGGCTATAGGGGTGCGTCGCGGGAAACCAGTTGGCGGCGATGGCAATGCCCTTGGCCGCCTCGCCGGTTTTCATCGCTTCGGGGGCGGTCAGATCATACAGCCCGCGCCCGGCGTGGGTTTCCACATAGGTCAGCGGTTTGTCCTTGCGGGTCAGGTAATCGAGCGTGGTGGCCAAAAGCGCGTGCTTGTGGACATCGGCAAGATTTCCGGCGTGATACAGGTGTTGATATGACAGCATCTCATTGCCGTAGCAGGCGGCGGCCTGCCCCGCAAGGGCAGGGCGGGGTTTGGCGTCGCAAGGCGGGGTGAACCCCGCCCTACGGCTCGCGTTTATGTGCCGCAAGATCGCGGGCGGCTTTGTCTGCTTCGGCCTTTTGCCGGTCGCGCTCGGTTCGGGTCAGGCCAAACTTTACCGCGTTTTCATCCGCCTGCGCGCGGGCCGCCTTGCGGGCGGCATGCTTTTTCACCATGCGCAGGTTGACGACCTCGGCCATATCAGCCTTTGGGGCCGATCATATCCTCGGGCCGCACCACGCGGTCAAAGGTTTCGGCGTCGACAAAGCCAAGCGCAATCGCCTCTTCCTTCAGGGTGGTGCCGTTCTTGTGCGCGGTCTTGGCCACCTTGGTCGCGTTGTCATAGCCGATGGTCGGGGCCAGTGCCGTGACCAGCATCAGCGATTCCTTCATCAGCTTGTCGATCCGCGCCACATTGGCTTGGGTGCCCACCACCATATTGTCGGTGAACGATCCCGCCGCGTCGCCCAGAAGTTGCATGGATTGCAGCAGGTTGTACGACATCATCGGGTTGTAGACGTTCAGCTCGAAATGCCCCTGCGAGCCGGCAAAGCCGATGGCGGCGTCATTGCCCATCACATGCGCGCAGACCATGGTCAGCGCTTCGGCCTGGGTCGGGTTCACCTTGCCCGGCATGATCGACGACCCCGGCTCATTCTCCGGCAGGATCAGCTCGCCCAGACCCGACCGCGGGCCGGAGCCCAGGAGGCGCAGGTCATTGGCGATCTTGAACAGGCTGGCGGCCACGGTTTTCAACGCGCCCGAGAACATCACCATGGCGTCATGCGCGGCCAAGGCTTCGAACTTGTTGGGGGCGGTTACGAAGGGCAGATCGGTGATCTCGGCAATACGCGCCGCCACACGGGTATCCCAGCCGACGCGGGTGTTCAGCCCGGTGCCGACAGCGGTGCCGCCCTGTGCCAGCTCATAAATGTCGGGCAGGCACATTTTCACCCGCGCAATGCCCTTGGCGACCTGCGCAGCATAGCCGCCGAATTCCTGACCCAGCGTCAGGGGCGTCGCATCCTGGGTATGGGTGCGGCCGATCTTGATGATATCCTTGAACTCTTCGGATTTCGCCACCAGCGCCGCATGCAGCTTTTCCAGACCCGGCAGCAGCACATCGCGCGCCATCATACCCGTCGCCACGTGCATCGCAGTGGGGAAGGTGTCGTTTGACGACTGCCCCATGTTCACGTGGTCATTCGGGTGGACCGGCTTTTTCGAGCCCTTTTCCCCGCCCAGCATTTCAATCGCGCGGTTCGAGATCACCTCGTTCGCGTTCATGTTGCTTTGCGTGCCCGACCCGGTCTGCCACACCACCAGCGGGAAGTTGTCGTCGAACTTTCCTTCAATCACCTCGGTCGCGGCGGCGGCAATCGCCTGCCCCAGTTCGGGCGTCATGTCGCCCTGATCGACATTGACCAGCGCACAGGCCTTTTTGATCACGCCCAAAGCGCGGATGATCGCGACGGGCTGCTTTTCCCAGCCGATCGGAAAGTTGATGATCGAGCGCTGGGTCTGCGCGCCCCAGTATTTGTCAGCGGGAACCTCAAGCGGGCCAAAGCTGTCGGTTTCGGTACGGGTGGCGGACATCGGCAAGCCTCCTGATTTTGCTGCCCCGTCCTTACGGTGCGGGCGCAGAAAAATCAATTGGCATACCGTCGCATACCACGGCGAAAGCGCATTGCTTTTGTCCGTTCAGGTGGCGTTATTGCTTGCGGAACTTGTCAAGGCTGACAACTTCGGCGTCATGCTGGGGCGGCGGATCATCGTCGCCGTCATCATCGCCTTCGTCGTCCTCCTCGTCTTCGGCATGGCTTTCAAAGCGCAGGCCGAATTCCACCGACGGGTCAACAAAGGTGCGCACCGCATCGAACGGGATCACCATCGGCTCGGGCTGGTTGCCGAAATTCAGCGTGATGGTGAATCCGTCGTCGGTCACCACCAGGTTTTCAAACCAGTGCTGGATCACGATGGTCATTTCCGCCGGATAGCGGGCTTTCAGCCAATCGGCCATCTCCACCTCGGGGTGGGTGGTGTCAAAGGTGATAAAGAAATGATGCGCGCCGGGCAGGCCGTTCTGGCCGACATCTTCCAGCACCGACTGGATCAGGCTGCGCATCGCGCGATGCATCAGATTTCCGTAATCAATCGACCGCGCCATCTTGAACCCTCAGCTTTCCGTAATGCCAGCATAGGGGTTTTGCCCCCGAATGAAAGGGGTCAGGCGGCACTGATTGCAACCGACAGCAGCGCCGAGGCGGCCAGCACCTGCCACAGCGGGCGGTGAAAGTACAACAGCAGCAGCGCCGACAGCGCGGCAAGGCCAAGGGCGGTCAGATTAAGACTGGCCGGATCAGGGATGATCAACTGCACAGGGCCAAAGCTGCGTGGCGTGATAGAGCCGAACAATAGGTGCAGCGCAAACCACAGCGACAGATTCGCAATGACCCCGACCACCGCTGCCATGATTGCAGTCAGCGCGCCCGAAAGCCGGGGATCGGCGGTGATGCGCGCAAGATAGGGCGCGGCGACAAAGATCCACAAAAAGCACGGCACAAAGGTCATCCACAGTGCAACAGTTGCGGCGGCAAGGCCCATGGCCCAGCCGCCTGCGCCGTATCCGGCCATGAAGCCGACGAATTCATTGACCAGAATCAGCGGGCCGGGCGTGGTTTCTGCCAGCCCCAGCCCTGCCATCATCTGCGGTGTGGTCAGCCAGCCCTGTATCGCCACCACCTCTTGCGTCATCCAGGCCAGCACCGCATAGGCACCGCCAAAGGTCAGCACCGCGAGCTTGGAAAAGAACCAGCCGACATCAAACAAGATCCCGCCCTGCGCCCAGAGCAGCGCCAGCGGCAGCAGCCAGACCGCCAGCCACAGGACCAGCGTTTGCAACGTGCGCGGCGCCGTAATCTCGGGCAGGGCGGCGCGGTTGCCGCGCGCGGTCATCAGCCCCCAGAGCCCTGCGGCGAGGATGATGACCGGAAACGGCAGATTCAGCATGAACAGGCCCAGAAAGGCCAGCACCGCAATCACATAGGCCGCGCGCCCGCGCAGCGCGCGGCGGGCCACCCGGATCAGCGCTTCGATCACGATGGCAATCACCGCCGCCTGCACCCCCAGAAACAGCGCCTGCATCAGCGGCAGCTCGCCCCAGGCCGCATAGGCCATCGACAGCGCCAGCACGACCAGCGCACCGGGCAGCACAAACAGCCCGCCCGCGATCAGCCCGCCCACCGTGCCGTGCAGCCGCCAGCCGGCCCAGGTGGCAAGCTGCATCGCCTCTGGCCCCGGCAGCAGCATGCAGAACGACAGGGCCGACAGATAATCCTTTTCGGTCAGCCATTTGCGCTCATCCACCAGAATCCGGTGCATCAGCGCAATCTGCGCCGCAGGGCCGCCAAAGGACAGCACGCCGATACGGGCAAAGGTATGGAACAGGTCGGTGCGTGTGGGTGTCATTGGCAGAGGGTATCGGTGCCGGGTGACGCCCGCAAGACAAGCATCCCGCTGGAGAACCCCGCCGGGTATGAAACCCGGCGGGGGAGAGTTTTGACGTGTGATTGCAAGCAGCACGTCAAACAGGGGGCATTCGCCACCCCTTGCAAGCAACAGCGTGGCCAAGGCCGCGCTTGATCTGTCTAGGGGCGATTCCCTAAATCGAGGTTAATGACACTATGTCGTGTGCGGTTTTACAGCCCGTCAAAAGCACACAGGGCGTGCACATCCATTCCCATCGCCTCCAGCCGGTCGCGCCCCCCCAGATCTGGCAGATCGACCACAAAGGCGCAGCCGATCACCTTTGCTCCCAGCCGTTCGATCAACCGGATCCCGGCCTCGGCCGTGCCGCCGGTGGCCAGCAGATCATCGACAACCAGCACCGTCTCGCCGGGCTGCATCGCGTCTTCATGCACCTCGACCACCGCCTCGCCATATTCCAGCGTATAGGCCTGCGAAATCGTCTGTCCCGGCAGCTTGCCCTTTTTGCGGATCGGCACGAACCCGGTTGACAGCTGATGCGCAACCGCACCGCCCAGAATAAAGCCGCGCGCCTCCAGCCCCACCACCTTGTCGATCCGCATTCCGGCATAGGGGGCCAGCAGCTGGTCGACACACATCCGGAACCCGCGCGGATCGGCAAACAGCGTGGTGACATCGCGGAACAGGATGCCCTCATGCGGGAAATCCACGATGGTCCGGATGTAGTCTTTGACGGTCTTGCGCGCGGTCATGCTCGGGCTTTCACGGTTCGGGCGGATACAGATGGCGCAGCAGCCGTGCGTCCTGATCCGCGATGGTGACGGTGGCGTTGGAATTCTGCGACAGGATCGACACGCCCTCATAGGCCGGGCTGTCGATGTCGAACAGCGGGCCGGTGGCCTGAAAAATCTCTTCCAGCACCACCGAGACGATTTCCGTGGGCTTGATCGCGGCCGAAATCAGGATCGAGGCTTCGGTGATCCCGGTCTCCTCCGTCCACCAGACCGAGGCATAACCCACCCCCATCACGCCGGGGGCGGTCAGGCCGGGCACCTCGTCCATCACATCACCCTCAACCGCATCGGTCAGGGTCAGGCGGATATCGGCCTCGGGCCCCTCCACCCGGGTGATGGTCAGGCCCGATCCGGCGCGGTTGATCTGCATCAGCGCATAATCGACGCTGACCGACAGCAGCATTGGCATGAAGCGCCCGGTCTTCACGTCTGACGGCAGCACAGTCAGGGTCAGATCGGTCTTTTGCCAGAGCATCGGATCTTGCTGACAGTCGCCGCCGGGAGGGGCGCCACAGGTGGCGGCCCGAAAGAAATCGGCGTCAGGCAGCAGGCTATCAACCCTGACCCCATCCTCTGCGAGCGCTGGGGCGGCGAGGCAGAGCAGCGCGACGGCAAAGGCGGCCCTAATGGTAGATCGCCAGGTCACAGCACCCGCCCGGCAACCGCATCCAGCTTTGCCAGCAGCTCAGGGTCGCGCATCGCCGGGGCGGTCATGATCGCATGGTCCAGCGCCCGGTCGCAGCCCTGCGGGCACAGCGCGCGGGTGGGGCCCAGCAGCGCGGGCAGGCGGGTCACCAGATCGCGCGCCAGCCCGGCGTTGCGCCCCATGGTTGCCAGCACCTGCGCCACATCGACCGCGCCATGCGACGGGTGCCAGCAGTCGAAATCGGTGACCATCGCAAGGCAGGCATAGCACAGCTCGGCCTCGCGGGCGAGTTTGGCCTCGGGCATCCCGGTCATGCCGATCAGATCGGCGCCCCACTGGCGATAGAGGCGCGACTCGGCGAGGGTGGAAAACTGCGGCCCCTCCATCGCGACATAAGTGGCCCCCTCATGCACCCGCGCCCCGGCGGCACGGGCGGCGGTGGCGACATGGCCCGACAGGCGGGCGCAGGTCGGGTGGGAAAAGCCGACATGGGCCACACAGCCGCTGCCAAAGAACGACTTTTCGCGGGCAAAGGTCCGGTCGATATACTGGTCCACCACCACAAAATCGCCCGGCACGTAGTCTTCGCGCAGCGAGCCGACCGCTGACAGCGCCACCACATCGGTACAGCCCAGCCGCTTGAGCGCGTCGATATTGGCCCGGTGGTTCACGCTGCTGGGCGCGTGGACATGGCCCCGGCCATGGCGCGGCAGAAAGGCCATGGCAACACCGCCCAGCCGCCCCACCAGCACCTCATCCGAGGGCTTGCCCCAGGGCGTGCTGACCTTGACCCAGGAGGCCCCCTCCAGCCCGTCGATCTGATAGAGACCCGAGCCGCCGATGATGCCGATCATGCTGTCCATATGGATGCTCCCGTGCCCGCCCCTTGCGGTTTGGCCCGATCTTAAGCGTTGGAGCAGGACGGGGGAAGGGGGTGGGTTCCCGCTGTGTTACAATAGGGGAGTGTGAGGGAAATCAAGGGGTTGGTGGTGTGAAATCAAGGGGTTGGTGGTGTGAAATTAAGCGGTTGTTAAGAGTTTGGGGGATTCCGAAGTGGCAGCGGAAAGGCTTGCGGGGGGCTTGGGCCGGGGCTAACCTGTGGTTAACCCGCTGCCTGCACTCTGGGCACAGACGGGGTGAAAAACGGGATGGCGCATCGCTCATCCGGGGGGCGGGCACTATGAACCATCTGTATTACGGCGATAACCTGAGCGTGCTGCGCGACTCCATCCGCGATGAGACGGTGGATCTGATCTATCTGGACCCGCCGTTCAATTCCAATGCCAGCTATAATGTGCTGTTCAAGGGACCATCAGGATCTGACAGCGCCGCGCAGATAGAGGCGTTTGACGATACCTGGCACTGGAATGACAGCGCCGAGGCCGCCTTTGGCGATGTGGTGCGCAGCGGCAATGCAGCGGCGGCCACCATGCTGCGCGCGATGCGGTCATTTCTGGGCGACAATGACATGATGGCTTACCTCGCCATGATGGCGGTGCGATTGCTGGAACTGCACCGCGTGCTGAAGCCGACGGGCAGCCTGTATCTGCACTGTGACCCCACGGCGAGCCATTACCTGAAGATCTTGCTGGATGCGGTGTTTGGGGCGAAGAGTTACACAAACGAGATCATTTGGAAGCGATACGGATCGCACGGAAACTCAAAGGTCTTCGGTCGAGTTCATGATGTAATCTTCTTCTACACAAAATCAGATCGCTTTCTGTTCAACACACAGTATGGAACATACGACGATAGCTACGTCGAAGAGCGTTTCCGTTTCAAAGACTCTGACGGTCGGCGGTGGGCAGAGCAGAACCTCGGAAATCCAGCGGTGCGTCCCAATCTTCAATACGCGTTCAAGGCTAAAAACGGAATTGTCTACGAATGCCCGGGAAATGGGTGGAAGTATACTCGAGAGCGTATGCAGGAACTCGACAATCAGAACCGACTTCACTACCCGGCCAAGAAGGATGGTCGGCTCCGCCTCAAAAGCTATTTTGATGAGCTCCAAGGTCCACCTGCACAGGATGTCTGGACCGATATCGGTCTTCTGGGTGGCACTAGCCCGGAACGTCTCGGCTACCCCACCCAGAAACCCGTGGCGCTTCTGGAGCGTATTTTGAATGCCTCCAGCAACCCCGGTGATGTGGTGCTCGATCCGTTTTGCGGCTGTGGCACCACGGTTCATGCGGCGCAAAAGCTGGGGCGGGACTGGATTGGCATTGACGTGACGCATCTGGCCGTGGGCTTGATTGAAAAGCGGCTGCGGGATGCGTTCGAGGGGGTGCAGTTCATCACCCATGGCGTGCCGCAAGACCTTGAAGGCGCGCGCAACCTTGCCGCGCGCGGGCGTGACGACAAGAATTATTATTTCGAGTTCGAGAAATGGGCGCTGTCGTTGATCAATGCGCAGCCCGGCAACCTGTCGAAAAAAGGGGCCGACAAGGGGATCGACGGCAACCTGTTCTTTGGGGCCAGGCATGAGGGGCGGGCGATTGTCAGCGTCAAGGCTGGCGACAATGTGGGCGTCGCGATGATCCGCGACTTGCGCGGTGTGATCGAACGCGAAGGCGCGCAGATCGGGGTGTTTCTGACACTCACCGAACCGTCACGGCCAATGATCACCGAGGCGGCTGGCGCAGGCCAGTACGAGGTGCCGGGGCTGGCCGGGTCGGTGCCAAGGATTCAGATCGTGACAATCGAGCAGGCGCTTGCGCTGCGGGACCGGGCGGTAAAACTGCCCGCGTTGCGGCAAGACAGCTTCAAGCGTGCCGCGCGTGAGGTGGACAGCAAGGCGCAAGGCGCGCTGGACCTGTAGGCAGTTTCTGCCCGATGGCGGGGAGACCCCCGCCCTACGCCGGGGGCCGGTGCCCCCCACCCCCGGCCCCTCCCCACGAGGGGGAGGGGAGGCGATGGGGGCGGGGGTAGGGTGTGTGCTTGCACGCACCGCGCCGGGTGGGCTTGGGGTGCGGTTACAGCGTGATGCGGAAGCGGGCGAAGCCGTCGGTGCCGTCGCCTGCGGGTTCGACGTTCAGGCCACGCTCTTGCACCTCGGCCAGATAGGCGGTGGCTTTGGGGCCGGTGTCGAAGGTGACGGTGGCGCCGCCTGCGGGGGCGAAGCTCCAGTTGGCGTCTGCTGCCGGGCTGATGGTGCCCTGATCGACGATGTAGCGCACGATCACGTCGCGGTTGGTGTCGGGCGCTTGCAGGATGGTGGTGCTGGCACCCGTGCCGGGGAAGCTGCCGCCGCCGCCTGCGCGGTAGTTGTTGGTGGCGACGATGAATTCTGCTGCCGGATCAACGGGCTGGCCATTGTGCAGCAGGTTGGTAATGCGGTTGGCTGTGTCGTCCACCAGCACGCCGTCGCTGTCGTATTTCGAGGGCTGGGTCAGGTCGATCTGATAGGTGACGCCGTCGATCACGTCGAAATTGTAGCTGGGGAAGGCGGGGTTGATCAGCGGCTGATCGGCTGCGCCGGGGGTGATCTGGTTGAAGATCCCGGCGCTGCGCTCCAGCCAGTCTTTCAGCTGCGCGCCGGTGATGCGCACGGCTTGCAGGGTGTTGGGGTAGAGGTAGAGGTCGGCCACGTTCTTGATGGCCACAGGCCCCACGGCGACATCGGTGTAATACTCCGGCCCGCCGCGCCCGCCCGCCTTGAACGGGGCGGCGGCGGAGAGGATGGGCAGGTCTGCGTGTTCGGTGCCTTGCAGGAGTTGGGCCACGTACCAGGTTTGGGCAAGGCTGACGATCTGCACCGAAGGGTCATCGGCGACCAGCGCGAAATAGCTGTGCAGGGGGGCGGAGGTCTGGCCGACCTCGGCCCTTACATAGGCGAGGGTGTCGGCGTGGGTCTGGGCGGTGGCCTCGATCGCCGGGGCGAAGTCCTCGGCCAGAGGTTTGATGGAGCGGTCTTCGAGCCGCTCATAAATCGGGCGCAGGGTGGATTCGTGGGCGGCGACGGTCCAGGTGCCGCTGTCATGGGTCAGCATCAGGTCGATCAGCCCCATGTGGCTGCCCCAGAAACCGGGCATCACGGCGGGTTTGCCGCGCAGGGTGCCTGCGGTGTTGTCGATGCCCTCGCCCTCAAAATCGGTGCCGGGGAACTGGCGGTGGTGGTGGCCGGTGACCAGCGCGTCGATGCCTTCGACCCCGGCAAGGTGGAGGGCGGCGTTTTCCATGCCCTCGGCATAGGGGCCTGCGTCGATGCCGGAGTGGCAGAGCGCGATGACGATATCGGCACCCTCTTCGCGGATCTGCGGCACCCAGGCTTGCGCCGCCTGCACGATGTCACGCACCTGCACCTTGCCGTCCAGATGGCTGCGGTCCCATTGCAGGATCTGCGGCGGGACAAAGCCGATCAGGCCGATGCGGATCGGCAGTTTCGCGCCGCTGCCGTCGGTCAGCTCGCGGTCGAGGATGGCGTAGGGCGGGGCATAAAGGTCATCTTCGCGCGGGGTGGCGCCAAGGGTTTTGGCGACGTTGGCGCAGAGCACGGGGAAATCGGCGCGGGCGTTGACCAGATCGAGGAAGGGCAGGCCGTAGTTGAATTCATGGTTGCCCAGCGTGCCCGCATCAAAGCCGAGCGCGTTCATGCCCGCAATCACCGGATGCAGATCGCCCTCTTTCATGCCGCGCGAATAGGCGATGAAATCGGCCATCGGGTTGCCCTGCATGTAATCGCCATTGTCGACGGTGATACTGTTGCCAGCCTCGGCCCGGACGGCGGCGATCAGGCTGGCGGTGCGGGCCAGACCCATGGTGTCATTCGGCTTGTCGGCATAATAATCATAGGGTTGCACGTGGCAGTGCAGGTCGGTGGTCGCCAGAATCCGCAGATGCGCCTGACCCGCCTGGGCGCGCGCGGCAAAGGGGTGCAGCGCCACGAGGCTGCCAGCGGTGGAGGTCAGCAGGAACTGACGGCGGGACAGGGCGATCATGGGGTAACCTCATCGGTTCGGGGAGTTTCGCTGTCATCTATCCTGCCAATGTAACAGCTTTGCGCGCAAGACTCATCTGTGGGTTGCGCGTCAGAGTGCCGGTGCGGCGCTGGGCCGTTGCCCCCCGCTTCAGCTGTCGCCAGGACGCAGGTGCTCGAAAACCTCGGTGACGATGGCATAATCGCGGTAGCCCATCCGGGCGAGCGGTTGGTAGCGGGACGGGTCAAAGCGGCCGTCCACCACGCAGTCATCGCGCAGGTGAATGCCGGTCACCTCGCCCAGAATCAGGAAATTGTCGCGGCCTTTCAGCTCGATGATCTGGCTGACCACACATTCCAGCGTGGCGGGGGCATCGGCGACGCGGGGGCAGGTTATGGTGGTGCAGGCAGCTTTTGCCACCCCGGCGGCGGTAAATTCATCACGGTCACGCGGCAGGTTGGCAGAGGTTGCGCTCATCGCGTCCAGCATGTCGGCCCCGACGATATTGACCGCAAACACCCCGGTTTCGCGCAGATTGTTCAGGCTGTCCTTGGCCCCGGTGCTGGCAAACATCACCTGCGGCGGGACATAGGCCACGGCGTTGAAAAAGGAATAGGGGGCGAGGTTGTCGCCCTGACTTCCGGTGGTGGAGATCCAGCCGATCGGGCGCGGGGTGACGATGGCGTTGAACGGGTTGTGCGGCAGGCCGTGGCCATCTTCGGGGCGGTAGAACATGCGGCGGTCCTTTGGGAACAGTGATTTGAACCTGACATAAACGCATGTTACGGGCGCATGTCACGAGGGTTTGCGGGGAATCGCCCGTGGTTCCGGGGATTTAGCGCGAGGGTTTGTCCGGGTGTACAAGCTGGAGGAAGAGACCGAAGCCGATTGGTGGGAGGTGGAGGCGCTGTATGACCTGTGCTTTGCGCCCGGTCGCACTGCGCTGTCATCTTACCGTCTGCGCGACGGGGTGCCGACGGTGGCGGCGCTGTGCCTGACCTTGCGCGATGCCGATGGCACGCTGGCGGCGGTGATCCGCTATTGGCCGGCCCTGGTTGGCGGGCAGGATGTGCTGCTGCTGGGGCCGATTGCGGTACACCCGACCCGGCAGGGCGAGGGTCTTGGCGGGCTTTTGATCAACGAAAGTCTGGCGCAGGCCCGGCGGCTGGGGTGGGAGCGGGTGTTGCTGGTGGGGGATGCGCCCTATTACGGGCGCTTTGGCTTTCGCAAGCTGGAGGGCGTGGTGATGCCGCCGCCGACCAACCCGGACCGGGTGCTGGGGCTGGCGCTGAAGGCCGGGGCATGGGACCGGGTGACGGGCGCAGTGACGAAAGCCACCTGACGGTGGCGGGCGCGGTCACGAAAGCCACCTGAGCGGGGTGGGCGGGCCATTGCGCCGCGCCGGTTTCCCCCCATATCATGCGGTATGGAACCCTTGCCCGCTGATCTGTCCTCCATTGTGCCGCCCGGTGATCTGTCGCCGGAGATCCGCGCGCTTGCGGCGCGGCACAAGCGCGCCAACGGGCCGGTGATGGCCATGGTCAACCGGCTGGGCGGCACGCTGGAAAAGCAGATGGCGCTGGTGCCGCAGGTCTATCGCACCCAGATCGAGCGGGTGGTGGCGCAGGCGCTGTCGGCGGCGATGACCGTGGCGGGGCAGGGCGACCGCTTGCCCGACACCGGCACGCGCGGGCCGCTGTTTGCCGCGATGGCGACCGGGGCGGCGGGCGGGGCCGGGGGGCTGGCCACCGCGCTGGCCGAACTGCCGGTGACGGTGACGGTGATCCTGCATGCGATCCGGCAGGCGGCGCGGGCCGAGGGGTTTGACCCCGATGACCCGGCAATCCGGGCGGAGTGCATCCGGGTGTTCGGCGCGGGCAGCCCGCTGGCCGAGGATGACGGGATCAACACCAGCTTCTTTTCCGCCCGGCTGACGCTGACCGGGCCTGCGGTGCAGAAGGTGATCGCCAGCGTGGCGCCCAAGCTGGCAACGGCCTTGGGGCAAAAGCTGGCGGCGCAGGCGATTCCGGTGATCGGCGCGGTGACCGGGGCGGCGCTGAATGCGGCGTTTCTGACCTATTACTCCGAGATCGCGCGGGTGCGGTTTGCGCTGCTGCGGCTGTCGCAGACCCATGGGGCAGAGCAGGTGCTGGCCGATTTCCGCACCGCCGTGGCGGCACCGCGCCTGCGGGCGGGGATCTGAAGGAGCGGCTGCGCCGCGTTGTTTTTTAGCTCGCCTCTGGCCTGCGGCCAACCGGCAAGCGGATGCCTCCGGCGGGGATACTTGAAGACAGAAAATGAGCGAGCCGGGCCGTGCCGGTCAGGTTCAGTCGATCCGGGTGGACAGAAACTCCATCAGGGCGGGGCGGGCGCTGTCGTCCCCATCGGCGCGGGCCTGCTCAATCACGGCGCGCACCTGCGCCAGGTCGATCCGGCGCAAAAGCGATTTGACCGGCCCAATCGAGGCAGGGCGCATCGACAGGGTTTTCAAGCCGAGTGCTGCCAGTGCCAGCGCCTCGACCGGGCGGCCCGCATCTTCGCCGCAGAACGACAGCGGGGTGCCATAGCTGGCACAGCGGGCGATGATCTGTTCGAGAAAGCCGAGAAACGACAGGTTGAGCATGTCATAGCGGCGGCGGACCCGTTCGTTTTCGCGGTCGGCGGCGAAAAAGAACTGCTTGAGGTCATTGCCGCCGATCGAGATGAAATCGGTCAGCTCGAAAAACGCCTGTGGCGCAAAGGCCAGGCTGGGGGTTTCCAGCATCGCGCCGATTTCCAGCTGATCCGGCACCACATGCCCAAGCGAGCGTTCGCGGTGCACCTCGCGCAGGACATGGGCGCGGGCCTGCTGAAATTCGGAAAACTCCGAGATGAAGGGGAACATCACCGTCAGCGGGCGGCCATCGCTGGCGCGCAGCAGCGCCTGAATCTGCATGCGCAACACGCCGGGTTTGTCGAGGCCGACCCGGATCGCACGCCAGCCCATGGCGGGGTTGGGTTCGTCATTGGGCTTCATATAGGGCAGCACCTTGTCGGACCCGATGTCAAGAGTGCGGAAGGCCACGCGCCTGCCCTGCGCCGCATCCATCACCCGTGCGTACAGCCCGGCCAGTTCGGCGCGCCGCGGCATCTTGTTGCGCACCAGAAACTGCAGTTCGGTGCGGAACAGGCCGACGCCATCGGCGCCTGAACCGGCCAGGCTGGGCAGATCCGCCATCAGCCCGGCATTCATGTGCAGACCGATGGTGGTGCCGCATTTTGTGGTGGCGGGCAGATCGCGCAGCGAGGCATAGCGCGCCTGTGCCTCTGTCTGCATGGCGATCTTGTCACGGAAGGCGCGGGCCACGGTTTCCTCGGGCCGCAGATGGGCGATGCCCTGATCGCCATCGACAAGGATATGGTCGCCGTTCAGCGCCTCGGTCGTCACCCGGCGGGCGTGGATCACCAGCGGAATCGCGAGCGCGCGGGCGACGATGGCAGCGTGGCTGCCGACCGAGCCTTCCTCCAGTACCACGCCGCGCAGCTTGCGGCCATATTCCAGCAGCTCTGCCGGGCCGATGTTGCGCGCCACCAGCACCGGGTTTTCCGGCATCTCGGCCCCGGTATCGGCGCCCTGTCCGGTCAGGATGCGCAAGAGCCGGTTCGACAGGTCGTCCAGATCATGCAGGCGTTCGCGCAGGTAAGCGTCGGGCACCTGTTCCAGCCGTGCGCGGGCGGCGGATTGTTCTTTTTCCACGGCGGCTTCGGCGGACAGGCCGTTCTGAATGTCTTCTTCCATCCGGCGCAGCCAGCCGCGCGAATTGGCAAACATCCGGTAGGCTTCGAGCACCTGTTTCTGGTCTTTATCAAGGCTTTCGGCGGACAACAGGTCATCGACCGACACGCGCAGCTGACCCACCGCTTCGCGGATGCGGTCAATCTCGGTCAGCGGGTCATCCGCGACCGGATTGGTCACCACCACGCGCGGCTCGTGCAGCCAGACATTGCCCTCGGCCGCGCCTTCCTGCCCGGTGGCACCGTGGAACATCACCGGCTGGCGGTGTAGGGCGCGCATGCCGTCTTCATCGCTGGTGAACGCCCCGAGTTCGGTCATTTCGGCCAGCACCATGGCGACGACTTCGAGCGCATAGATCTCGTCATCGGAAAACTGCCGCGCGGTTTTGGATTGCACCACCAGCACGCCCAGTTTTTCGCCGACCCGCTGGATCGGCACGCCAAGGAAGCTGGAGTAAATCTCCTCCCCGGTTTCGGGCATGTAGCGAAAGCCCTTTTCGGCGGGGGCATCGGCGGTGTTGACAGGCGTGTTGGTGCGCGCCACGCGCCCGACCAGACCTTCGCCCAGCTTCATCCGGGTCTGGTGGACCGATTCCGCCTTGAGCCCTTCGGTGGCGCAGAGTTCCAGCGTTTCAGGGTCGCGGAACAGATAGATCGAGCAGACTTCGGTGTGCATCGAATCGGCGATCAGATGGGTGATCTGGTCCAGCCGCTCCTGCCCTTTGGATTGCGCGCCCAGCACATCGCGCAGGCGGCGCAAGAGTTTGCGGCTGTCACTTTCCGACCGTTCGGGCATTGTGGGGCATCCTCTGACTTGTGCCCTCTATAGGCGAGGCACAGGTGAAAGGGGAGGGGAGAAACTCGCCGCATCGCGGCATGGCGCGGCTGCGGCGGGCGAATGCCTGAAAAGCTGGCAGTTGCAGGCGGGTGCGACATGCAACCGCCGGAAAGCGCGGCGTTCCGGCGGCGGGGGCGTGGATGCGCCTCAGGCCTTGTCGAGCTCGAAGCAATCGTGCAGCGCCTGCACGGCCAGTTCCATGTAGCGGCGGTCGATCAGGACCGAGATCTTGATCTCGGAGGTGGCGATGACCTTGATGTTGATGTTCTCGGCAGCGAGGGCCTTGAACATCTTGGCGGCAACGCCGACCTGGCTGCGCATGCCGATGCCGACGACCGAGACCTTGGCCACATCGGTATCGGAAATCAGCTCGTCATACATGATGCTCCCGGCGGCGCGGGCCTCTTCCATCGCTTTTTGCGCGCGGGCGACCTGATTGACCGGGACCGAAAAGGTCATGTCGGTCACCGCGCCACTGTGGTTGCCGTAGTTTTTCTCGGAGATGTTCTGAACGATCATATCGACGTTCACCCCCGCATCGGCGAGCGGGCCAAAGATCGCCGAGGCGACGCCGGGGCGGTCCTCGACCGTCACCAGCGTCATTTTCGCTTCATCGCGGCTATAGGCCACGCCAGAGACGACTTTCGATTCCATGATTTCATCCTCGTCGCAGACCAGGGTTCCAGAGTTCTCATCGGTGTCCTCGAACGAGGACAGGACGCGCAGCCGCACCTTGTAGCGCATCGCCAGTTCGACCGAGCGGGTTTGCAGCACCTTGGCCCCGAGCGAGGCCAGTTCCAGCATTTCCTCGAACGCGATCTTTTCCAGCTTGCGCGCTTTGGAAGAGATCCGCGGGTCGGTGGTGTAGATGCCGTCAACATCCGTGTAGATGTCGCAGCGCTCGGCGCCGAAGGCGGCGGCAAAGGCGACGGCGGTGGTGTCCGATCCGCCCCGGCCCAGCGTGGTGATGCGGCCTTCGGCAGAAATGCCCTGAAAGCCCGCGACCACGGCGACCTTGAAACCTTCGGCAAACTTGGCGTCGATATTGGCGCGCGGAATGTCGATGAACCGGGCCGAGCCATGCGCCGAAGTGGTGTTGATCGGCACCTGCCAGCCCTGCCAGCTGCGGGCGGGAATATCCATTTCCTGCAGGCGCAGCGCCATCAGCCCGGCGGTGACATTTTCCCCGCTCGACACCACGGCATCATATTCGCGGGCATCATACAGCTTTGACGTGCCCTCGACATAGCCGACCATGCGGTTGGTCTCGCCCGACATGGCGCTGACGATGACGATGACGTCATAGCCCCGGGCCACTTCGGCCTGCACCTTTTTCGCGGCATTCTCGATCCGTGACAGATCTGCCACGGATGTCCCGCCGAATTTCATCACCAGAAGCGGCATGGATAGTCCTCCCCACGGCCCCCAAAACAATCGGGCGTGTCATAGGCTGCGGCGGGGGGCGGCGCAAGCCCTGCCGCGCGGTGCCCGGCTTCAACGTCGACGGGGGGCTGTCTGCCCCCCGGCGCGCGAAGGGCGCGCTCCCCCCGAGGATATTTGAAGACAGAAAATGAAAGAAGAGGGCACTCCTGCCCATTTTCTGTCTTCAAATATCCCCGCCGGAGGCTCCGCCGCCCGTACCGGGGGCAGGGGCCGGATCAGAGGGCGCGCCAGCCGATGTCGCGGCGGCAGAAGCCTTCGGGCCAGTCGATGGCATCGACCATGGCATAGGCGCGGGCCTGGGCCTCGGCCAATGTCGCCCCCCGCGCGGTGACGTTCAGCACCCGGCCGCCTGAGGCGGTGATCTGACCGTCGGTCAGTGTGGTTCCGGCGTGGAACACCATTTGCGACGAAGATTCGGGCAGGGCCTCAAGGCCGCGGATGGCGCTGCCCCTCGCATAGGCACCGGGATAGCCTTGTGCCGCCATCACCACGGTCAGGGCGTGGTCATCGGCCCAGTGCGCGCGGGTCTGATCCAGCCGCCCCTCGGCGCAGGCGAGCAGCAGGTCAAGCGCCTGCGCGCCAAGCCGCATCATCAGCACCTGGGTTTCCGGATCGCCGAAGCGGGCGTTGTATTCGACCAGCCGGCACTGGCCATTCTCGATCATCAGCCCGGCATAGAGCACGCCGCTATAGGGTGTGCCGCGCCGCGCCATCTCGGCGATGGTGGGCAGCACGATCTGCTCCATCGCCTGGGATTGCAGGGCGGGGGTCAGCACCGGGGCGGGGGAATAGGCGCCCATGCCGCCGGTGTTGGGGCCGCTGTCGCCCTCGCCTGCGCGCTTGTGATCCTGCGCGGTGCCGATGGGCAGCGCGTTGACGCCATCGGTCAGGATGAAGAACGACGCCTCTTCTCCGGTCATGAACTCTTCGATCACCACCTCGGCCCCGGCCGTGCCGAATTCGCCGCCGAACATGTCGTCGATGGCGGCAAGCGCCTCAGTGACCGTCATCGCCACGATCACGCCCTTGCCGGCGGCCAGACCATCGGCCTTGACCACAATCGGCGCGCCCTGTGCCTGCACATAGGCGCGGGCCGGGGCGCTTTGCGTAAAGCGGGCCCAGGCGGCGGTCGGGGCGGCGCAGGCGTCGCAGATTTCCTTGGTAAAGGCTTTCGAGGCCTCCAGCTTTGCGGCTTCGGCAGAGGGGCCAAAGGTCAGCAACCCCGCCGCGCGTGTGGCATCGGCGACACCGGCGGCCAGCGGGGCCTCGGGGCCGATGATCACGAAGTCGACCGCATTGGCCGCGCAGAACGCCACCACCGCGCTGCCGTCAAGGATGTCGATATCGGCACATTCCGCCAGTTGTGCGATGCCCGCATTGCCGGGCGCCACGATCAGCCGGTCGGTTTTCGGGTTTTGCTTCACCGCCCAGGCGAGGGCATGTTCGCGCCCGCCGGAACCGAGGATCAGGATGTTCATGGGCCGCGCCCCCCTTTGCCGGTCTGTGTCCCATCGCCCTTAGCGCGCAGGCCGGGGGCGGACAAGAGCACATGCCCGGCAAATGCCGTGCCATTGCACCCGACATGCCATGATTGTGCCCGGATTCGTGACCAGTTTGTGCCCAATAATGTTTTGTAAGGAGTGACTGATGAACCGTCGTGATGTGATGATCGGCCTCGGCGCGGGGTTTGCGCTGCTGGCCACCGGGGCGCAGGCGCAGAGTGATCCGCTGGAGGCCGCCTTTGCGGCGCTGCCGCAGGCAGCGCGCAAACAGGCCCAGCAAGAGATGGCCTATGCCGGATTCTACAACAGCGCGATTGACGGGGCCTATGGTCGCGGCACCGCGACCGGCCTGCGCAAGACGGCGGAATTTGTTGCCTATTCATCCGATGGCAAGGTCACGCCACAGACCGGCACAGCCGCCGGGGCGCAGGCGTTTGTGCGGGATCTGGCCAGCGGCAGGCTGGCGAAGTGGCTGTATGGCGAGGGCGATGAGAACGACATGTAAGGCCGGTTGCGCGCCGGATCGCGCGCTGGCACAAAGGCGGCATGGAGCTTTTTGACGACACCCCCGCGCCGCCCGGCAACAGCCCGGAATACACCGTGTCCGAGCTGTCGGGCGCGGTCAAACGGGTGATCGAGGGCGAATTCGGCCTGGTCCGCGTGCGCGGCGAGGTGGGGCGGGTGTCGCGCCCGGCCTCGGGGCACCTGTACTTCGACCTCAAGGACGATCGCTCGGTGATCGCCGCAATCTCGTGGAAGGGGCAGGTGGCCAAGATGCAGGTCCGCCCCGAAGAGGGCATGGAGGTGATCGCGACCGGGCGGATGACCACCTTTCCGGGCCAGTCGAAATATCAGCTGATCGTCGAGGATGTGGCCCCGGCAGGCGCGGGCGCGCTGATGGCGATGCTGGAAAAGCGCCGCGCGGCCTTGCAGGCCGAAGGCCTGTTTGACGCCGCGCGCAAACAGGCGCTGCCCTATCTGCCGCGGGTGATCGGGGTGGTGACCTCGCCTTCGGGCGCGGTGATCCGCGATATCCTGCACCGGCTGCGCGACCGCTTTCCCTGCCAGGTGCTGATCTGGCCGGTGGCGGTGCAGGGCAAGGACTGCGCCCCGCAGGTGGCGGCGGCGATTCGCGGCTTTAACGCGATTGAGCCGGGTGGCCCGGTGCCGCGCCCCGATGTGCTGATCGTGGCGCGAGGGGGCGGATCTTTGGAGGATCTCTGGGGCTTCAACGAGGAAATCGTGGTGCGCGCGGCGGCGGAGTCGCGGATTCCGCTGATCTCGGCCGTGGGGCATGAGACGGATACGACGCTGATCGACCATGCCTCTGACCGGCGCGCGCCGACGCCGACGGCGGCAGCAGAGATGGCGGTGCCGGTGCGGCTGGAGCTCTTGGCGGCGGTGGACGGCTTGGGCGCGCGGCTGAGCCGGGCACTGGCGCAGGGCGTCGCCTTGCGCGGGCAGCGGCTGCGCGATCTGGCGCGCGCGCTGCCCAGACTCGAGTCGCTCTTGGCCACCCCGGCGCAGCGGCTGGACACGGCGACCGGGCGGCTGTCGGGTGGGTTGTCGCTGGCGGTCAGCCGCAAGCGCGGCAGCTATGAGCGGCAGGCGGGGCGGCTGTCGCCTTCGTCGCTGGCGGGGCTGGTGCTGCGGCGGCGCGAGGCGTTGGCGCGGCGCGGCGAGGCGCTGGAGGCGCGCATCGCGCGCAAGCGCGACCTGTGGCACGGCAGCTTTGACAAATGGGCGTCGAGGCTGGCCCCGTCGCTGGCGCGGCTGGTGATGCAAGCCGGTGTGAAGATCGCCGAGCAACGCCATGGGCTGAAAGGCCTTTCCGCCCGACTGGACAAGGCCCCGGCGCAACGCCTGAGCGATCTGTCGCGGCGGCTGGAGGCGCTGGACCGCACGCGGCAGACGCTGGGCTATGCCCAGACCCTGCGGCGCGGCTATGCCGTGGTGCGTGGCGATGGCGCGGTGGTCACCAGCAAGGCCGCCGCTGAAAAAGCCAGCGCGCTGGAGGTGGAATTCCACGACGGGCGGCTGGCGCTGGGCGGTCAACCGGGGCGCGCGACCCCGCGCAAAGGGGGGGCGACAAAGCCACCGGCACAGGGCTCGTTGTTCTGAAAAGGCAAGCCTGACGCTATGTTTTGTCAAAGTTCGCCATAAAAATGTTCGAAAAAGAAAAGTCCGGATCGCTTGCTCTGCGCAGGATCTGAACGGTTTTCGCCTCGGCCACAGGGCGGACGCTCCGCGGGGAGTATTTTGAAAGCAGCAATGCACAGCAGCCCTTTGAATTGCTGCTTTCAAAATACTCCCGCCGGAGGCTCCTGTCCGCGCCGACCGTGCGGGGTGTCAGATGAGGCGCTTACACCCCGACATCCGGTCCGGCGCAGGCCAGCGGGTCGGGGGATTGGGCGACTTCGGAGAGTTCCGAGCCGGACCCGTCGCCAATGAAAAGTCCGGTCAGCCGCCCGTCCTGCCGCCAGAAATTCCAGCATTGCGGGGTCGGATCATAGGTATATGTGAAACAGATCAGCCCTGCCTCTTCGTACCAGGTGCCATCGCGGCAGGTATCGCCCTTGAAGGCCCAGCGGACCTTGCGGCCCGGCAGGTATTGTTCGGCCCCGTACACCTCGCCGCGCTGGCTGAAAGTCAGGGTCTTGCCACGGGTATAGGCCTCGAACTCGGCCCCGGTCATCGGCACCGGGGGTTCCGCGGCGGCAAGGGCGGTGGGCAGCAGCATCAGGCAAAGGGCAAGTTGGCGGGCAAGGCGGCGCATGGCGGGCATCTCCGGTCAGGATCGCGCAGAGCGTCGCATGCCGCAGATGTGAACGCCAGTGACCAGGGCCGTTACTGGGCGGGATCTTGCCCGTTCCCGCTTTGCCCGTGCCGCTTTTGCCAGCGCGCCAGATGCGGGCGCATCCGGCGGCGCCACAGGCGCGGCACCATGGCCAGCGCACAGGCCAGCGGCAGTGGCCAAGGCAGGATCGGCGTGTCTTCGGTCAGCCGCAGCGCTGGATAGGGGCGCGAGGGGTGAGCGTGGTGGTCGGAATGGCGCGGCGCATTCAGCATCAGCGCCGAGGAAAACCACTGTTGCGTGTTCCACGAATGGCGCGGACCGACCGGCTCGTAGCGACCATCGGGCAGGCGCTGGCGGGTCAGGCCATAGTGCTGGACATAATCGCCCAGCAGTTGCTGCATCTGAGCATGGGCCGAGAGCGCCAGCCAGATCAGCACCCCAAGCGCTCCGCCGATCAGGGCGGCAAGGCTGAGGCTGGCAAGCGCAATGGCCAGATACCACAGGTAGGGATGCACGCCCGCAGACCCGGTGCGCCGGGCCCGCAGCGCATCTTCTGCCGCCCAACCGGCGCGGAAGCCGCCAATCCAGGCGCGCGGCGCAAAGCGCCAGAAGCTCTCCCCCGCCCGCGCCGAATTGGGGTCGCCCGGCGTGGCGACTGCCGTGTGATGCACCAGCCGGTGCGCCGAAGCGTGGTGGCCGAACAGCATCATCGCATAGACCAGCACTCCCAGCCGGTAGAGCCCACGACCAGAGCGATGGATCAGCTCATGCGCGGCAGGGTGGGCGACGTGGCCCAGAAAGGTACTGGTGCCAAAGAACAGCAGCACTTTCTCGCCGGTTCGCAGATGGTATGCCGTGATGCCCCAGACCGCCAGCGGCATCAGGCCAACCGCTGCCAGCCCGACCGCGACCAGAACCGCATCGGCGGCGGGAAACTCGGCCTCCTCGGGCGCGTTGCCAGCGACATGGGGAATCATCTGATCCAGTAGGATGACCAACACCACCATATACAGGAACCCGGCCCAGAGCCACGCGCCCCCGGCCCAGACGCCAATGGCAATCAACGCCACCGGCGACAGTGCGGCAAGGGCAAAGGCAGACATCGGAAGCGGACGGTTAGTCATGCCGTGGCCTTTAGCACGGGATTTGGGCCTTTGCATGGCGACTCGGGGGCCACTCGGGGGCGACACAGGCGCGCAGGGGGGCTAATTGCCGCCCCATGGGCTGGTTTTGCCGGGTTTCCCGGCATGGCTGGCCCGCGTAGCCTTCCCTCAGCGGCGGTTTACGCTTAGTTGAGGGGAAAGTGCCACAGGACCGGGGCCCCGATGTCATTCTTCAAAAAGCTGCGCGACAAGATGTTCCGCTCGTCGGACAAGATCGGCGAAGGGCTGGAGGCGCTGGTCTCGGACGCGCCGCCGCTCGCGGCGGGTGAGGCCGCGCCGGTCACACCACCGGAGACCAGCGCAGCAAAGCCGGGTCTGCTTGGCCGCCTGTTCCCCAGTGCCGAGGCCGATGAGCCCCGGCGCGAGCTGGATGACGCCATGCTGGAAAGCCTGGAGGATGTGCTGATCCAGGCCGATATGGGGGTCGATACCGCACAGCGGGTCAGCGCCAATATCGCCGAGGGCCGCTTTGGCAAGAAGATTTCCGCCAGCGAGCTGCGCCGCGCGCTGGCCAGCGAAGTCGCCCGGATCATGACCCCCGTGGCGCGGCCCTTGCCCCTCTATCCCACCAAACCGCAGGTGATGCTGGTGGTGGGCGTCAACGGCTCGGGCAAGACCACGACGATCGGCAAGCTGGCCAGCCAGTTCAAGGCGGCGGGCAAATCGGTGGTGATCGCGGCGGGCGATACCTTCCGCGCGGCGGCGGTGGAGCAGTTGCAGGTCTGGGGCACGCGCGCCGGGGTGCCGGTGCTGACCGCGCCCGAAGGCTCGGACCCGGCCAGCCTTGCCTTTGACGCCTTTACACGCGCGCGGGCCGATGGTGCGGACCTGTTGATGATCGACACCGCAGGCCGGTTGCAGAACCGCGCCGATCTGATGGAAGAACTGGCCAAGATCGTGCGGGTGCTGCGCAAGGTCGATCCGACCGCGCCGCACAACACGCTTCTGGTGCTGGATGCCACCACCGGCCAGAACGCCATCACGCAGGTCGAGATTTTCCGCAAGATCGCAGATGTTTCGGGTCTGGTGATGACCAAACTCGACGGCACCGCCAAGGGCGGCGTGCTGGTCAGCCTCGCCGACAAGTTCGGACTGCCGATCCATGCCATTGGCGTGGGGGAGCAGATCGACGATCTCGCCCCCTTTGACCCCGACGACTTCGCCCGCGCCCTTGTCGGGCTCGATGTCTGACCCGGCTTATTTTCTGTCCCTAAATATCCCACGGGGGTTGCCGATTGTGCGCCATTGGTTCAAGCCCAATCGGCGACGGGTGTGAAACCCCCGGCGGCCTGCCACAAGAACTTACGGCACATATATGTCCCAATGGCTTATCTCTCTCGAAGGCACGCCCGAAGGTGTGCGGCTGGCGCTGGTCCTTGCGCTGACCTCGGCCTTTGCGCATGCGGTGTTCGGCGCGTTGCAAAAGGGGCGGCATGATCCTTGGGTCACGCGCGGCTCGATTGACCTGTGGATCGTGGTGTTCTCGGCCCCGGTGGCGTTGTTTGTGGTGCCCTGGCCGCAGGGGGTGGAGTGGCTGGTGCTGCTGGGCGCGCTGGGCATCCATTTTGCCTACAAGCTGACCATGGCCCTCGCGTATGAGCGGGCGGCGTTTACCGTGGTCTATCCGGTGGTGCGGGGCACCGGGCCGCTGGCGACCCTTGCCTTTGCGGCGATCTTTCTTGGCGAAGGCTATGGCGCGTTGCAATGGCTGGGGGTGGCGATCCTGTCGGGGTCGATCCTAGCACTGGCGGCGCTGAACCTGCGCGGCGGGGTGGTGGCGCAGGCGGCGCTGCGCGCGGGCCTCGCCTGGGCCTTTGCGGGCGGGCTGTTGGTGGCGGTCTACACCACCTATGATGCCTGGGGCATCCGGCTGACGCCGGATCCGTTCACCTTTCTGGCGTGGTTTTTCCTGATCACCGCCATCGACTTTCCGGTGCTGGTCGCGTACCGCCAGTGGCGCGGGATCGGCGCACCCCTGCCGCCCGCCGGGCCCTTGGTGCTGCGCGGGATGATCGGGGCCTTGGTGGCATTTGTCAGTTTTGGCGGGGTCATGCTGGCGACACGGCTGGGCAAGGTCGGCGAGGTTGCAGCTTTGCGCGAAACCTCTACGGTCTTTGCCGGGCTGATCGGCTGGGCGATTCTGGGCGAAAAGGTCGGCGTGATGCGGGCGCTGTTGATGGCGGGCGTGGCGGGCGGAGCAATCATGGTGCAGGCAGGATAAATGGCAGAGCGCAAGATCAACGGTGTGGTGAAACAGGTGCTGGAGCTGGGGCCGACGGTCGCGTTTTTCCTGATCTATCTGCGGATCAAGGAAGACACCTTTACCATCGCGGGCACCGAATATTCCGGCTTCATCATCTCGGCGCTGGTGTTTGTGCCGATCCTGCTGGCGGCGATGGCGATCTTGTGGTGGCTGACCGGGGCGATCAGCCGGATGCAGGTGTTTACCGCCTTCATGGTGATCTTCTTTGGCGGGCTGACCGCATGGTTCAATGACGAGCGGTTTTTCAAGATGAAGACCAGCATCGTTTACGGCTGTCTGGCGGCCTTGCTGGGCATCGGGTTGCTGCGCGGCCAAAGCTGGCTGGAATATGTCATGGGCGAGGTCTTGCCGATGCGGCGCGAGGGTTGGATGATCCTGACCCGGCGGCTGTGTGCGATGTTCGTGGCACTGGCCTTGGCGAATGAATTCATCTGGCGCACGATGTCGACCGATACCTGGGTCAAGCTGGAGACCTTTGCGATGCCGGCGGCACTGATGCTGTTCCTGTGGTGGCAGATCTTTGCGCTGCAGCGGTTCCTGATCGAACCGGAGGAGGCGGGCGAAAAGGGCGAGTAGCGCTTTTGTCTGCATGGTTGCGCGGGTGGGGGGTGCGGGAGCGCTCCGCGCGGGAGTATTTCCAAAGCAGCAATCCGCAGGCGTGCGGGCTTTGTGACAGCGCGCGCAAGGGCGTTGACCGCTTGCTGTCAAAGGCGTATGCCGCGTTTTGTGGTGCTTTGTTACCGGATTGCGGGCCACGTTAAACATTCCGCTAAAAGGTCTTGGGGTCAGGCCCCGAAACCTTTGCCGGTTTCGGGGTTTTCTTTTTGCCGAGAGGTGACGGCATGTCTGAGACTTGGAACACGCGCACAAAACTGGTGCATGAGGGCAGCCGCCGCAGCCAGTATGGCGAGATGGCCGAGGCGATTTTCCTGACCCAGGGGTTTGTCTATCCGACCGCCGAGGCGGCGGAGGCGCGCTTTGTGCAGGCGGGGGCGGATGAGTTCATCTACGCCCGCTACGGCAACCCGACCACGCGGATGTTCGAAGAGCGGATTGCGGCGCTGGAAGGCACCGAGGATGCCTTTGCCACCGCCAGCGGCATGGCAGCGGTGTCGGGCGCGCTGACGTCGATGCTGCGGGCGGGGGATCATGTGGTGAGCGCGCGGGCGCTGTTTGGCTCGTGTCTCTATGTGCTGGAAGAGGTTCTGGCGCGGTTCGGGGTCAAGGTCACTTTCGTTGACGGCGCCGATCTGGAGCAATGGCGCGCGGCGGTGACGCCGGGGACCAAGGCGGTGTTTTTCGAGTCGATGTCGAACCCGACGCTGGAGCTGGTCGATATCCGTGCCGTGTCAGAGATTGCCCATGCTGCGGGGGCGCTGGTGGTGGTGGACAATGTGTTTGCCACGCCGATCTTTTCGCGCGCAGTTGATCAGGGCGCGGATGTGATCGTCTATTCCACCACCAAGCATATTGACGGGCAGGGCCGGGCTTTGGGCGGGGTAGTCTGCGGCACGCAGGCGTTTGTCCGCAAGGTTCTGGAACCCTACATGAAGCACACCGGCGGCAGCATGTCGCCGTTCACCAGCTGGATCATGCTGAACGGCATGGCGACGCTGGATCTGCGCTGCCGGGCGATGGCGGAGTCGGCCAAGAGCATTGCGCAGGCGTTGCAGGGGCATGACAAGCTGGGGCGGGTGATTTATCCGGGGCTGGACAGCCACCCGCAACACGCGCTGTGCATGGAGCAGATGGGGTCGGGCGGGACTTTGGTGACGTTTGACATTGCGGAGGGCAAGGAGGCGGCGTTCCGCTTTCTGAACGCGCTGGAAATTGCCAAGATTTCCAACAATCTGGGCGATGCCAAGACCATTGCGACCCATCCCGCCACCACCACCCACCAGCGCCTGCCGCAGGATCAGAAGGACAGTCTGGGCATCACGCCGGGGCTGATCCGGCTGTCGGTCGGGCTGGAGGATGCGGGCGATCTGATTGCCGATCTGATGGGCGCGCTGGAGCGCGCCTGAACCTTCTGCGCCCCGAGCCTTGTGCGGCGGGGCGCGGTGATTATATTCGGGGTCCGGTCCCCCATGGGGTGCAAATGTCGCACCCCGCCGCGCCGGGAGACTGATCCGACGCCGGCCTGCCTGCGTATACCTGTTGACATTGACGGTCTGGCGCACGCGCCCGGCCTGAACCGGAAGGACCGATCCCCATGAACATTCATACCCCCGATATCGACCGCAAGCCGAGCCGGGATGAGGCCGAGGCGGCGCTGGCGCTGCTGCGCCAATGGGCGCGCAGCTCTTCGGATGACGAGATTGCGACGCTGGAGCCATCGGTGGGCTATCTGCTGCCGGGGCAGGCCGCCCCTGCGCTGAGCCGCACCTATCCGCAGGATTTCAGCGTGAGTGCGGCCTATAAGGACAGCCTGCCCGACCTGCAGAACGGCCCGGCGAGCCTGATCCGGGGCGAGCGGCAGCGGATTCAGCATGTGGGGATTTCGAACTTCCGCCTGCCGATCCGCTATCAGACCCGCGATGCGGCGCCCGTGCTGCTGGAAACCAGCGTGACCGGGACGGTCAGTCTGGAGGCCGGGAAAAAGGGCATCAACATGAGCCGCATCATGCGGTCCTTCTATGCCCATGCCGGGCGCACCTTTGGCTTTGCGGTGATCGAGGCGGCGCTGGAGGATTACAAGGCCGATCTGGGCAGCTTTGATGCGCGCATCCAGATGCGGTTTTCCTATCCGATGCAGGTGTCGTCGCTGCGCTCGGGTCTGACCGGCTGGCAATATTACGAGGTGGCGTTCGAGCTGGTCGAGGCGGCAGGCGTGCGCAAGAAGCTGGTGCATCTGGATTATGTCTATTCCAGCACTTGCCCGTGCTCGCTTGAGCTGTCGGAACACGCCCGCAACACGCGCGGGCAGCTGGCCACACCGCATTCACAACGTTCGGTCGCGCGGATTTCGGTCGAGGTGCTGGATGACACGCTGACGGTCGAGGATCTGGTCGAGATCGCGCGGGCCGGGGTGGTCACGGAAACGCAGGTGATGGTCAAGCGCGAGGATGAGCAGGCCTTTGCCGAGCTGAACGCGGCCAACCCGATTTTCGTCGAGGATGCGGCGCGGCTGTTCTGCGCGGTGCTGAAACGCGATCCGCGCATCGGCGATTTCCGGGTGCTGGCCAGCCATCAGGAAAGCCTGCACAGCCATGACGCGGTCAGCCTTCTGACCGAGGGGCCGACATTCGCACAGGATAGCCTTGACCCGCGGCTGTTTCAGTCGCTGTTCCATGTTGGCTGAGCCCTGATCGCTGGCAATTGACGGCCCTGTGGGGCAGGCGTAGAAGCCGTGCATCATGGTCGATGCACGGCCCATTGCGAATGTGATCGGCGCGCTGCTGATCTTTCTGGCCACCATGATGTTGGCTCCGGCTGTGGTCGACTATCTGGCAGGTCTGCCGAACTACAGGGATTTTCTGGAATCGGCACTGATCACCGGCGGCGTCGGGCTGGCGATGAAGATCTCGACCCAGAATGCCGACCTCGCCCGGCTGAACACCCGGCAGGCCTATCTGCTGACGGTGATGGTCTGGGCCGGTCTGCCGTTGTTTGCCTGCCTGCCGTTTATGCTGGGCGCGCCGGGGCTGGGGTTCACCGATGGATATTTCGAGGCGGCCTCGGGGCTGACCACCACCGGATCGACCGTGATCGTCGGGCTGGATGCGCTGCCGCCGGGGATGAACCTGTGGCGCGGCATGCTGAACTGGATCGGCGGTCTTGGCATCGCCTTTGTCGCGATGATCTTTCTGCCGGTGATGCGGGTGGGTGGGATGCAGTTTTTCCGCACCGAAGGCTTTGACACGCTGGGCAAGGCGCTGCCGCGTGCGACCGATATCGCGCGGGCGCTGCTGGGGGTCTATGCCGGGCTGACGGCGCTGTGCATTCTGGTCTATCTGGGTCTGGGCATGACCGCGCTGGACGCGGTGGTGAACGGGGCGGCGACGATTGCAACGGGCGGGTTTTCGCCGTCGGATGCGTCGCTGGGCAAGTATCCGGGCGCGGCGGAATATGCGGGGGCGGCCTTCATGCTGCTGGGCAGCTTTCCCTATATCCTTTACGCCCGCATGGCGGTGGGGCAGCGCGGCGCGATGGTCTGGGATGCGCAGGTCTGGGCGCTGCTGCGCTGGACCGGGTATGCCGTGGCCAGCGTGACGCTGTGGCGGCTGCTGACATCGGACATGGCCGCCGAGCAGGTGTTTCGCGAGACGCTGTTCAATCTGGTGTCGATCATCACCGGCACCGGGTTTTTCAGCGGGTCTTTCGCGGCCTGGGGCGGCTATTCGATGGCGGTGGCGTTGATCGTCGGGCTGATCGGCGGCTGTTCTGGGTCATCCTCAGGCGCGCTGTCGGTGTTCCGGGTGCAGGTGGCCTGGGCGGCGGTGCAAAGCCAGATCGCCCGCATCCAGTCGCCAGAGCGTATCGCGCCGGTCCGCTATGCCGGGCGGCGCGTCGAGGATGAGGTGATCAATGCGCTGATGCTCTACGTGACCGGCTATATCCTGATCCTCGGGGTGCTGACGGTGGCGATGTCGCTGGTGGGGGTCGACATGATCTCGGCGCTGTTCGGTATCTGGACCTCGATCGGCAATATTGGCTATGGCTATGGGCCGATGCTGGGCGATACCGGCACCTTCCGGGATTTCCCGGATGCGGCGAAATGGCTGATGACGCTGACGATGCTGCTGGGGCGGCTGGGGTTGCTGGCGGTGCTGGTTGTGGCTTTGCCGTCGTTCTGGCGGGCGTAATGGCCGCTGCCTGATTGACTTGGGCGCGGGCCTTCGCCAAGGCTCGGGCCATGATAGACGTGCGACCCGTGACCTATGTGATCGGCCTTCTGGTGGCAACCATGGGGGTATTCATGCTGTTCCCGCTGGCGCTGGACCATGCGGCGGGAGATCCGAACTGGGGCGCGTTTCTGCAGGCGTCGATCCTGTGTCTGGTGGCGGGTGGTGCGATGGCGCTGGCCTCGGCCAATGGCGCGGGCGGGTCGATGAGCCTGCAACAGATCTTTTTGCTGACCACCGGGGTCTGGGTGGCGATGCCGGCCTTTGGCGCACTGCCGCTGATTCTGGGTGTGCCGGGCCTGTCGGTCACCGATGCGCTGTTCGAGGCGGTGTCGGGCATGACCACCACCGGCACCACGGTGATTGTCGGCATCGACGCGCTGCCGATGGGGGCCAACCTGTGGCGCGGCATTCTGCAATGGCTGGGCGGCCTTGGCATCGTCATCGTGGCGCTGCTGTTCCTGCCGGTGATGAAGGTGGGGGGGATGCAGTTCTTCCGCTCCGAAGGGTTTGACACGCTGGGCAAGGTGCTGCCGCGCGCGCTGGATATCTCGTCGGCGCTGATCCAGATCTATGTCTGGCTGACGGTGGCTTGTGCGATGACCTATTTCGCGCTGGGGATGAGCGGGTTTGACGCGGTGATGCATGCGCTGACCACGGTGTCGACCGGCGGCATGTCCAGTTATGACGCGTCTTTTGGCATGTTTCAGGGACCGCTGGAATATGCGGCGGTGGCCTTCATGATTCTGGGCAGCCTGCCGTTCATCCGCTTTGTGCAGCTGGCGCAGGGGATGTTCGTGCCGATCTGGCGCGACCCGCAGGTGCGCGCCTATCTGCGCTGGAACCTCTATGCAATTCTGGTGGTGGTACTTTATGAGGTCGCGACCCATGGCATGTCTGTCGGTGTGGCGCTGCGCGAATCGGCGTTCAACATCGTCTCGACCTTTTCCGGCACCGGCTATTCTTCGGTCGACCTGTCGGGCTGGGGTCCGTTTCCCTTTGTCATCCTGATCGTGGTCGGTCTGATCGGCGGCTGCACCTCATCGACCGGCTGTTCGGTCAAGGTGTTCCGCTATCTGATCCTGTTCGAGGCGATCAAGGTGCAGATCAAGCGGCTGCACAACCCGTCCTCGGTCAATCCGCTGCGTTACGACGGGCGCACGGTGGGCGCAGATGTGCTGGATTCGGTGATCGTGTTCTTTACGCTGTTCATGCTGACCTTTGGCCTGCTGGCGGTGGGGCTGTCGCTGACCGGGCTGGAGTTCAAGACGGCGGTGACCGCCGCCTGGACCAGCATCGCCAATGTGGGCCCGGTGTTCGGGCGTGAAGTGGGCCCCACCGGCGCGGTGCATGGCTTTCCCGACTCGGCCAAGTGGATGATGATGGCCGGTATGCTGGTGGGCCGGCTGGAGCTGTTGTCGGTCTATGTGCTGTTCATGCGCCGGTTCTGGCAGAACTGACCCCGCGCGTCACCACCCCCGGCTATTTTCTGTCGACAAATATCCCGGGGGGAGGAGCGAAGCGACGGGGGGCTGGCCCCCCTGCAGCGCCTGACCGGTGCGCTCCCCCTGCCGGTATGCGCCTTATTCCCAGCAGCTGACCAGCACGGTCATGCCGGTCGCCTTGCGGGTCAGGTCTTCGGGGGCCATCGCACCATTGGCCTTGGACTCGGTGGTGGCAATGCCCTGACCGTCCAGCATCTGCCGCAGCACGGCACCAGAGGCCGCGAATTCCACGCCTTCGGGCAGCACCCGGGCCGGATCGGTGGCGCGGGGCAACAGCATGCCCAGCACCGCCCCGGTGCCATCCAGCACCGGCCCGCCGACATCGCCGGGCAGGGTGGTGATGCCCAGCCGTTTCACGCCTTGCTCGCCGTTCAGCCCCTGCACATCCTCCAGCAGGCCAAAGGTGATGACTGGGGCGGGCAGCGCATCTTCATAGGAATAGCCCGCAACGGCCACTTCTGACCCGATACGGTCGGTCTGGGTCTGGAACCCGGCAAAGGCGGGCGGGGCGAGCGGGGTTTTCGGGGTCAGCAGGGCAAGGCCGGTGGCCGCGTCGGTAAAGCTGACCGTCGCCTCGGTCACGCCATCCAGCGTGATGCGGCCACATTGCGCCACAGCGGCGGCAGCGGTCAGCACGCGCCCGGTGGGGTCAACATAGAACCCCGAGCGCGACAGGATCGGGCGGCGCAGTTCCAGCCCCGCCAGCAGGCCGCGGCGGGTGGCGTCACTCATCGGCACCATGCCGGGATCAAGGGCGCGGTTGCCGACCGCGCGGAAGCTGGATTGCATCATCCCCAGCACCCGTCCCGCCTGATCGACCTGATCCGGCGACCAGACCAGAATATAGCCTTTGACCAGCCCGGCGCGGGTTTCGGCAAAGGCATAGCTTTGGCGGGTGGCAGAGCTGCCGTTGATCTCGAACGACCGCTCGCCCCGGCTGCGCTCACCATCGGTGGGGATGAGGGTCAGGCTTTGCAGGATGTCATACAGGCCATAAAGCGCGGCCTTGTCGCCCGGTTGTGAGATCAGGATCACCTTCAGCCCGCCCTCTGCCTTGGGCGCGAAATGCACAAAGGGCGGCTCGTAATGGTCAAACTGCACCAGACCAAGCGGCAGGGTGATCTCGATCCCGGATTCGGTTTCGGACACGGTTTCAAAGCCATACTCGGCGATATCGGCCTGCCAGTTGGCGAACAGAGTGGCGCGCTGGCGGCTGGTCAGGATGCCGGTCGGCTCTGCCCCCATCGCGCTCTGCCAGGCGGCCATCGACGTGCGGGTGCCGGGGCCGAACGCACCGTCGATGCCTGCGGTGTAAAAGCCCTCCCATTGCAGGGCGCGTTGCAGGTCTTCGCGTTCTGGGCGGGTCAGCTCTGCTTCGGAGCGGCGGGCTTCGGCCGGGGTTTCCTCAGCCGGTTCGGCAATGACTTCGGGCATGGGTTCGGGTGCGACCTCAACCGTTGCCTCGGGGGCAAGCGGTGTCACCTCGACCGGCGCATCCGGGGCAAGCGGGGTGGCCAGCGGCGCAAGCGGGGCGGCTGGCTGCGCGCCCACAGGCCAGAACCGGGCGCGGAAGTTGGTGCCATCGGTCACATAGCTGTCGCGCGGGATCAGGTTTTCGCGACGCAGGTCGGCCAGCCGCTGCGCGGCCTGTTCCGGGGTATAGGGGCCAAGGGCGATGCCATACCAGCGCGAGCCCAGCTCATAGCCCTCGACATCGGGAAAGGCAGAGGCATAGGCGCTGGCGCGGACCTCGGCCTCGGCCAGGGTCGGCTGGGCTTCGACCTGCACCCAGGATTGTTGTTGTGCGGCAGCCATCCCGGCCCAAAGCATCACCGCCACCGTCCAAAGCCCAAATCCTGCGCGCAGCATTCCGTTCCTTCCGCTTCCCACACTCCGCCACCCGGACGGCACACCTTTGACTCTGGCACGGGGTTTCCCCACAGCACCGGCCCCCGCACCACCGCCTGCGCCAAACAGGCACGCGGCGGCGCATTGACCCTGCCGAGCCTCTTGCCTATGACAGCCGGGCATTTCAAGGGTTTTACGTGCCCAAAGGGGTCACCATCATGTCAGACAGTCAGCGCGCAGGCGCGGAACCGGCGACGATCACGGCACCACGCTCCTTTCAGGAGATTATCCTGCGGTTGCAGTCCTATTGGGCGGCCAAAGGCTGCGCGATCCTGCAACCCTATGACATGGAGGTGGGGGCGGGCACCTTTCACCCGGCCACCACGCTGCGGTCGCTGGGCACAAAGCCCTGGGCTGCGGCTTACGTTCAGCCCTCACGCCGGCCGACCGACGGGCGCTATGGCGAAAACCCGAACCGGTTGCAGCATTATTACCAGTATCAGGTGATCATCAAACCCTCGCCGCCGGACCTGCAGGAGCTGTATCTGGGCTCGTTGCGCGCCATCGGCCTTGACCCCGCCCTGCATGACATCCGCTTTGTCGAGGATGACTGGGAATCCCCCACGCTGGGTGCCTGGGGTCTGGGCTGGGAAGTGTGGTGCGATGGCATGGAGGTGAGCCAGTTCACCTATTTCCAGCAGGTCGGCGGCCATGACTGCCGCCCGGTCAGCGGAGAGCTGACTTACGGGCTGGAACGTCTGGCGATGTATGTGCTGGGCATCGACCATGTGATGACGATGCCGTTCAACGACCCCGCAGCGCCGATCCCGCTGAGCTATGGCGACATCTTCCGCCAGACCGAAGAGGAATACTCGCGCCACAACTTCGACGGCGCCGACACCGCGCAGCTCTTGCGCCATTTCGAGGATGCCGAGGCGGAATGTGACCGTCTGCTGGCCTTTGCCCCCGACGACCCGAAAACCGGCAAGCGCATCATCATGGCGCATCCGGCCTATGACCAGTGCATCAAGGCCAGCCATCTGTTCAACCTGCTTGACGCGCGCGGCGTGATCTCTGTCACCGAGCGGCAGGCCTATATCGGGCGGGTGCGGGCGCTGGCGAAGAAATGCGCCGATGCCTTCCGCCAGACCGAAGCGGGCGCGGATGCGGCCGAGGCGGTGGCATGAACGGCAAGATAGCAGCGGGGGCGATCGTGATATCAGCAATTTTGGCCGGAGTAGGGGTCTGGTATCAGCAGGAATACGCGTTCTACGCGCCGGTCAGCTTCACCCCGGGGCAGGAAATCACCCTGACCACGATTGAATCCGGTCAGCCCGAGCCGATCCTGGCCGAAGGCGTCACCGGCATTGACGCCGACAGCAGCCCGCTGCGGTTCCGCGCCTGTTTCACCACGCCGATGACGCAGGCGATGTTGTCGGAAACCTATGTCGCCTATGACGGCGCTACACCGTTGGTCGCGCCCGGCTGGTTTGACTGCTTTGACGCTGTGGAAATCGGCACCGCGCTGGAGCGGGGCGAGGCGCTTGCCTTTCTGTCGCAAGCGGGCGTTGCCGCCGATATCGACCGTGTGGTCGCCGTCTTTCCCGATGGCCGGGCCTTTGCCTGGCATCAGTTGAACCCCGCTGCCGAGGATTGATCCGATGTCTGATCTGCTGATCGAGCTGTTTTCCGAGGAAATCCCCGCCCGCATGCAGGCCCGCGCTCGCGTTGACCTGCAAAAACTGGTGACCGATGGTCTGGTCGAGGCGGGGCTGACCTATGCCTCTGCCGGGGCGTTTTCGACCCCGCGCCGGTTGACCCTTGCGGTAGAAGGGCTGAGTGCGGAAAGCCGCGCCGTGCGCGAGGAACGCAAGGGGCCGAATGTCTCCGCTCCTCCGGCGGCGGTGGAGGGGTTTTTGCGCTCCACCGGCCTCACGCTGGATCGCTTAGAAAAGCGCGCCGACAAAAAGGGCGAGGTCTACTTTGCGGTGATCGAGAAACCGGGCCGCAAAGCGCCGGAGATTATCGCCGAAGTGCTGGAAGCCACGATCCGCACTTTCCCGTGGCCAAAGTCGATGCGCTGGGGCAACGGGTCTTTGCGCTGGGTGCGGCCGCTGCATTCCATCCTGTGCCTCATGTCCGATGAGGGTGGCGCCGAGGTGGTGCCATTGACCGTTGACGGCATCGTGTCGGGCAACACCACACGCGGCCACCGCTTCCTGTCGCCGGGGGCGTTTTCTGTAACGTCTTTCGAGGATTACGCGGCAAAGCTCAAGCGCGCCCATGTCATTCTGGACTCTGCCGAACGCGAAGCGGCGATCTGGGCCGAGGCGCAGACCCTGGCCTTTGCCGCCGGGATGGAGCTGGTCGAGGACAAGGGCTTGCTCACGGAAGTGGCGGGGCTGGTCGAATGGCCGGTGCCGCTGATGGGCCGCATTGCCGATGATTTCCTTGGCCTGCCTGCGGAAGTCCTGCAGACCTCGATGAAGGAGCATCAGAAGTTCTTTTCCGTCCGCAACCCGAAGACGGGCCGGATCGAGGGGTTTGTGACCGTCGCCAACACCGTCACCGCCGACCATGGCGAGACGATCCTGAAGGGCAACCAGAAGGTTCTGGCCGCCCGGCTGTCGGATGCGAAATTCTTCTGGGAGAATGACCTGCGCGTTGCGAAGGCGGGGATGGGTGAGTGGGAAGAGGGGCTGAAAGCGGTCACCTTCCACAACAAACTTGGTTCACAGGCCGACCGGATTGCCCGCATCGCGGCACTGGCGCGCGAAATCGCGCCGATGGTCGGGGCCGATGCCGATGTGGCGGAACGCGCGGCCAAGCTGGCAAAGCTCGACCTGCGCTCGGCGATGGTCGGCGAGTTCCCCGAATTGCAGGGGCTGATGGGCATGTACTACGCCCGCGAGGCCGGCGAAGTGGACGCGGTGGCGAACGCCGCCCGCGACCACTATTCGCCGCTGGGGCCGTCAGACGCTGTGCCGACCGACCCGGTCTCGGTCGCGGTCGCACTGGCCGACAAGATCGACACGCTGACCGGCTTCTGGGCGATTGACGAGAAACCCACAGGGTCAAAAGACCCGTTTGCGCTGCGTCGCGCGGCGTTGGGGGTGTTGAGGTTGGTGTTGGGGAATGGGGTACGGGGTGGACTCGCCAACATCTTGGGTGCTCAAATACAGCGTAATCTTTGGGATAAATTCCGAAGTGGAGCGCTTGATAGTACCTTTGATCCGGACAGCCCCATCGACATGAATGCCACGCGCGCATCTTTCGAAAGTGAAAGTGGCGCGATCGCAATGGACCTCCTCGCCTTCTTCCACGACCGCCTCAAAGTCTTCCTCAAAGACCAGGGCATCCGTCACGATGTGATCGACGCATGCCTCGCCATGCCCGGCAATGATGACCTGACCCTGCTGGTCAAGCGCGCCACCGCATTGCAGGCCACGCTGCAGACCGAAGACGGGGCCAACCTCGTGCAGGGCTATAAGCGCGCCAGCAACATTCTGACCCAGGCGGAGCAAAAGGACGGCGTGGAATACTCCTTCGGCGCTGACCCGAAATTCGCCGAGACCGATGAGGAACGCGCGCTGTTCGCGGCCCTCGACGCAGCGGAACAGACCATCTCCCCGGCGATGAAGGCCGAGGACTTTGCGCAGGCCATGCAGGCGATGGCCACCTTGCGCGCGCCGATCGACGCCTTTTTCACCGCGACCCAGATCAACTCTGACAACCAGATCGTGCGCCGTAACCGCTTGAACCTGTTGCACCGGATCCGCACCATCTGCCTGTCGGTGGCCGACCTGACCAAACTCGACGGCTGACATTTTCTGTCGACAAATATCCTCAGGGGGTGAGGAGCGAAGCGACGAGGGGGGCGGAAGCCCCCCTTTTCCACATCGGCACGCCGCGCACCCTTGATCCGAGAGGCGCTTGCCTGACCCCGGAATCGGTGTAGTGTCGGCGCAGAAGAAGGAATGCCGCAGTGCAGAAACTTGATGCCGCCACGATTGCCAGCGACCCCATGGTCGCCTTTGCCGAAGTCACGCCGACCGCCCGCATTGACCGGGCGGCGCATGGCTGGCGGGCAAAGTGTCTGCAACGGCTGGTGCGGCTGGAGCTGCCGGTGCCGCAGACCGTGGCGCTGCCGGCGCTGACGGTGCGGGCGATTGCGGCAGGTACGCCGGTGGATTGTGCGGCGATCCTTGCGCATTTCGGCGCGGCCCCGCTGATCTCGGTCCGGCCTTCGCCTGAAAATCCCGATTGGGGCGGGCCTGCGACCGTGCTCAACATCGGGCTGAACGCGGAGCGGCATCGCGAGCTGGCGGCCCGGCATGGCCAGCAGGCGGCGGATGCGATCTATCTGCGCTTTGTGCAATCCTATGCCACCCATGTCGCGCGGCTGGACCCGGATATGTTTGCCGCAACTGCGCCCTCGCCCGAGGCGGTGACGGCGGCGTTGCAGGTCTATGCCACGGAAATGGATGAGGAATTTCCGCAAGACCCGGCGCGGCAGCTCTCGGAAGTGCTGCGCTCGATGGCCCGCGCCTGGGAGGGCACGACGGCGCGGCTCTTGCGGCAGGCCAAGGGCGCGCCGGTGGATGCGCCGCTGGGGCTGGTGGTGCAGGCGATGGCGCAGGGGCTGGGGCAGGGGATTTCCGGCTCGGGCGTGGTGCAGTTTGTCGATCCGGTGACGGGTGAGCCGCAGGTGACCGGCCGCTATCTGGGCCAAGGGCAGGGCCGTGATGCGCTGAAAGCGCCCCAGGCGATGTTTCTGACCCATGATGCGCGCGGCCCCTCGCTGGAGGATATCGCGCCCGGTCTGGTCGCCGATCTGATCCGCCACGGCACCGCTTGCCGGGCGCGCCTGCGTGAGGAAATGCAGATCGAGTTCACCATCGAGGATGGCCGTCTGGCGGTGCTGGATGCGGTGCGGGTTCAACGCTCGGCCCGCGCGGGGCTGCGCATTGCGGTGGCGCTGGCGACCGACGGGGTGATTCCGCGTGAAGAGGCGGTGCTGCGGGTGGAACCGCGCGCCTTGACGGAACTGCTGCACCCGCAGGTCGATCCGCGCGGCACCCGCGATGTGATTGCGCGCGGCATTGCCGCCAGTCCGGGGGCGGCGGTGGGGCGGATCGTGTTTTCCAGCCATGCGGCACAGGCCAGTGCGGCGCGGGGCGAGCCTTGCATTCTGGTGCGGCGCGAGACCGCGCCCGAAGACATCCGCGGCATGCATTCGGCGGCGGGCGTGCTGACCGAACGCGGCGGCGTGACCAGCCATGCGGCGGTGATTGCACGCGGGTTGGGGCTGCCTTGCGTGGTCGGGGCCGATCTTCGCTTAGATGCCAAGAACAAGCGCGTTCAGGCCAATGGCCGCAGCTTTGGCGAAGGCGATGTGATCACGGTCGATGGCACCACCGGGCAGGTGCTGGCCGGTGCGGTCGATATGCTGGCCCCGGCGCTGGACAGCCATTTCCAGACCCTGTTGGGCTGGGCCGATGAGTTCCGCGATATTGGCGTGCGCGCCAATGCCGACACCCCTGCCGATGCCGCCACCGCGCGGCAGTTTGCGGCGCAGGGCATCGGGCTGTGCCGGACCGAGCACATGTTTTTCGAGGAGGATCGTCTGGTCGCGATGCGCGAGATGATCTTTGCCGATACATCGGAGGACCGCGCGGCCTCGCTGGCGCGTCTGCTCCCGATGCAGCGTGCCGATTTTGTGCAACTGTTTGAAATCATGGCCGGGTTGCCGGTCTGCATCCGTCTGTTCGACCCGCCCTTGCATGAATTCCTGCCGCACAGCCGGGAGGGTCTGCGCGAGCTGGCCGAGGCGCTGGACAAGCCGCTGTCAGAGGTGACGCGGCGGGCCGAGGCGCTGACCGAGTTCAACCCGATGCTGGGCATGCGCGGCGTGCGGCTGGGGGTGGTCCTGCCCGAGATCTACGACATGCAGGCGCAGGCGATCTTTGAGGCCACGGTCGAGGTGGCGCGGCGTGGCGCGGCTGTGGTGCCGGAGATCATGATCCCGCTGGTCAGCGCCCGGCGCGAGGTGGAGCTGGTGAAAACCCGCGTTGATGCTGTCGCGGCGGCGGTGCGGGTCAAGGCGGGGCGGGATTTTGCCTATAAACTGGGGGTGATGGTGGAAACCCCGCGCGCCGCGCTGCGTGCGGGCGAGATCGCACAACATGCGGCATTCTTGTCCTTCGGCACCAATGACCTGACCCAGATGACCTATGGCCTGTCGCGCGACGATGCCGGGCGGTTCATGAACACCTATGTGCAGCAGGGCGTGTTCCCCGAAGATCCGTTCCACATTCTGGATGTGGATGGCGTGGGGGAATTGCTGCTTATCGGGGCAGAGCGCGGGCGCAAGACGCGGGCAGATCTGACGGTTTCGATCTGTGGTGAACATGGCGGCAACCCCGAATCAATCGCCTTTTGCCGCAAGGCCGGGTTCGATTATGTGTCCTGTTCACCGTATCGTGTTCCCCTGGCACGGTTGGCGGCGGCCCATCTGGCACTCAAGGATCGTTGTGGATAAACGGAAAAAAGACACAATATCATGTGGCTGCGCGGCTTTCCTCATCTGATCTCTTAAGTTGTGCGCGAAATTCCGCCGATAAGTGACGCGAAAGCGTTGCATTTTTGATACATAGGTAGACTCAACCCCGTTCTCTGCTTTATGCCCGGCGGCTGTTGCACGGTTCCGTGATGTTCACGGGGGCGTGCAGCTTCAGGCAACAGAACGGAACACAAGACAATGCGCTTGCGACAAATCTTGGCCTCGGCTGCGGTGGCAGTCAGTGCCACGGGTGGAGCGGCCTTCGCCGATGTGACGGTGAGCCAGTCCAACAGCCCGGATCTGGGCATGGCTGAACAGATCGCCTCTCTCATGGGGGCAGAACATGCGACGGTGGGCGCGGTGCCGCAGGATCGTCTGGCGGCGCTGGCGACCGGACCGGCAAAGCCGGTGAAGCAGACGGGCGCTGCGGCCAAGTCGGTCGAACCCGCGCAGCCCGTGCTGATCCGCTATGAAGACTCTTTCCTTGCCGCGCAGCCGGCCCCCAAAGGCGATGCGCAATGGCAATGCCTGCAGCAGGCGCTGTATTTCGAGGCGCGCGGCGAAAGCCTGAAAGGCCAGTTCGCCGTGGCCGAGGTGATCCTGAACCGGGTCGAAAGCCGCGAATATCCCAGTTCGGTCTGTGGTGTGGTGCAGCAAGGCGGCGGCGGCGGATGCCAGTTCAGCTATGTCTGCGACGGCAACAGCGATGTGATGCGCGACCGTCAGGCCGCCGACAAAGCCGGCCGGATTGCGGCGATCATGCTGAACGGCGCACCGCGCGGGCTGACCGCCGGGGCCACGCATTTTCACACCCGCGCGGTGAACCCGCGTTGGGCGCACCGCTTTCCGCGCACGGCGGCCATCGGGGCCCATCTGTTCTACCGCCAGCCCGGTGCCTGAGCTGACACCATGTCGCGGGCCTTGCGCCTGATGTCGGCATAGGGCTATCGGATGCGGGGGTAGGGTGTAACCTGCCCCCGATCCTTTTGGGCCATTGGGGGGCCATATGACCAGCGACATCCGCCTCGCCTTTGCCCATCCGGAAGAGCGCAGCCAGGCCTCGGCCAGTGCCGACCCGCGTGACCGGATTTCGCTGCGCGATCATGTGGTCGAGGTGGATATCGGCGCGTTCCAGCAGGAACGCGGCCACAAACAGCGCGTCATGTTCAACGTGGTGGTTGAGGTGGCCCCGGTCAGCGCACCGCTGAATGATGATGTGGACCGGATCCTGTCCTATGACCGGATCACCTGGGCCATCGCGCATGAACTGGCGGCCGAACGGCTGAACCTGCTGGAAACGCTTGCCGAACGGGTGGCAGAGCGGATTCTGGCCGAGCCGCAGGCGATGCGGGCGTTTGTGCGGATCGAAAAGCTGGATATTGGCCCCTACAAGCTGGGGGTCGAGATTGTGCGCAGCCGCGCCGAGGTGCCGCTGCGGGTGGTGGGACAGGACGGGCTGGAATCAGCGGTGCATCCGCTGGTGGTGCATCTGGACAATGCCACACTGGCGACGGGCGATCTGTCAGCGCGGCTGGACGGATTGCTCGCGCGCGGTGCGCCGCTGATCGTGACCGTGGGCCTGCCCGATGGCCCACGCCCGCAGACCGGGCACCGCCCGACGCAGCGCCGGATTGACCTGCTGGCGATCGAGCAAAACGCCTGGACCCTTGCCGCGCGCGACCCGCGCTGTGTGGTGGTGGCGACGCGGACCGAGATCGACTGGGCCATCAAGCGGGGGCAGACCGTGGTCTGGGCCCCGTCAAAGATGGTGCTGGATGCGGTGGACGGCCCGAAATCGGCAGACGCCGTGGCGCTGGCGCTGTGGCTTGCCGAAGAGATGGCGGCACGGGCGCTGGTCGTTCACGGGAATGTTGCACTTCCGGCGGGAAGCCGCGTTCCGGTCGAGCAGGGCTGACCGATGTGCTTGCCAAACCGGCAGTTTGGGGCCTAATCCGGGCGCATGACATACCTTCGCCCGATCCCGCTGCAGGATGCCGCCCGCCCGAGTGATGCCCTGACCCTTGCCGGGGGCTGGTGCCGCTTTACCCATGTGGAAATTCTGGAGCGGGGCCGCGCGCCCGTGGTGCTGCCCGCAGCGGAGGCGCCGCCCAGCCTGCTGTCGCCGCTGCTTTCTCCGCGCGCCGATTTTGCCGGGCTCAGCCTTGATCGGCCTCGGCTCATGGGCATTCTGAACGTCACGCCCGACAGTTTTTCGGATGGCGGTCTGTTTCTGAAGCCCGAGGCCGCGATGATGCAGGCCCGCGCGATGGCGGCACAGGCCGATATTCTGGATGTCGGCGGCGAGAGCACCCGGCCCGGCGCGGTTGAGGTCTCGGTCGAGGAGGAAACCGCGCGCACGGCTCCGGTGATTGCGGCGCTGCGCGCGGCGGGGATCGAGCGGGCGGTGTCGATTGACACGCGCAAGGCGGCGGTGGCACGCGCCGCGTTGAAAGCCGGGGCGGGGATCGTCAATGACGTGACCGCGCTGCAGTTTGATGCGGATATGGCGGGGCTGGTGGCAAATGCTGGGGTGCCGGTGATCCTGATGCATTCGATCCTGACTCCCGACCGGATGCAGGATGCGCCCGAATATGACGATGTGCTGCTCGATGTGTATGACGCGCTGGCCGCCCGCGTGGCCGAGGCCGAGGCGGCGGGCATTGCCCGCGACCGGATCGCGATTGACCCCGGCATCGGCTTTGGCAAGACGCTTCCTCATAACCTTGCGCTGCTGGCGCGGCTGAGCCTGTTTCACAGTCTTGGCCTGCCGGTCCTGCTGGGGGCCAGCCGCAAGCGGTTCATCGGCACGCTGAGCGGCGAAGACGACGCGGCAAAGCGGATGCCGGGCAGCATCGCCGTCGCGCTGGCGGGCGTGGCGCAGGGGGTGCAGATGATCCGCGTGCATGACGTGGCCGAGACGCGGGCGGCGCTGACGCTGTGGCAGGCCGTCACCCAGACAACACCAGACGCAAAACAGGGGGAAAACCCATGACGCGCAAGCTTTTCGGAACCGACGGCGTGCGGGGCCGCGCCAATACCTATCCGATGACCGCCGAAATGGCCTTGAGGCTGGGTGCTGCGGCGGGCCGGTTCTTTCGCCGCGATGGCGGCTCGGCGCACCGGGTGGTCATTGGCAAGGACACCCGGCTGTCGGGCTACATGCTGGAAAACGCGCTGACGGCGGGGCTGACCAGCACCGGCATGAATGTGCTGCTGCTCGGTCCCGTGCCGACCCCGGCGGTCGGTTTTCTGACCCGCAGCATGCGCGCCGATCTGGGGGTGATGATTTCCGCCAGCCACAACCCGCATCAGGACAATGGCATCAAGTTCTTTGGCCCGGACGGGTTCAAACTGTCGGATGAGGCGGAGGCCGAGATCGAGGCGCTGCTGGAGGGCGAGATTCAGCTGGCGCAGGCCGCCAACATCGGCCGCGCCCGGCGGATCGAGGATGGGCGCGGGCGCTATCAGGAATTCGTCAAGACCACCTTTCCCGCCGGGCTGCGGCTGGATGGGCTGAAAGTGGTGATCGACTGCGCCAACGGGGCGGCCTACCGCGCCGCGCCAGAGGTGCTGTGGGAGTTGGGGGCGACGGTGGTGCCGGTGGGTGTCAGCCCGAACGGCACCAATATCAACGACCGCTGCGGCTCCACCCACACCCAGACCGCCGCCGAGGCGGTGGTGGCGCATGGGGCGGATGTGGGGATCTGTCTGGATGGCGACGCCGACCGGGTGATGATCCTGGACGAAGCGGGCCGGGTTGCCGATGGTGATCAGATCATGGCCATGATGGCCTCCCGCTGGGCGATGGATGGCAAGCTGCGCGGCGGGGCGCTGGTGGCCACGGTGATGTCGAACCTTGGGCTGGAGCGGTTTCTGACCGGGCAGGGCATCGGGCTGGAGCGGACGGCGGTGGGCGACCGCTATGTGGTCGAGCGGATGCGGGCCGGCGGCTTCAATCTGGGCGGCGAGCAGTCGGGGCATATCGTGATGACCGACTATGCCACCACCGGCGACGGGCTGATCGCGGGCCTGCAGTTTCTGGCCGAGATGGCCCGCACTGGCCACAAGGCGAGCGCGCTGGTGCGGCAGTTCGACACCGTGCCGCAGATGCTGAAAAACGTGCGCTTTGCGGCGGGCAAGACGCCGCTGGAGCAGGCCTCGGTTCAGGCGGTGATCGCGGCCAATACCGCCCGGATTGCGGGCAAGGGCCGGATTCTGATCCGCAAATCCGGGACCGAGCCGCTGATCCGGGTCATGGCCGAATGCGAGGACGAGGGGATGCTGGTGCAGGTGGTGGATGAGATTGTCGGCGCGGTCGAGGCGGTGGTATAGGGGGCTTCCCCCTGTGTTACACTTGGCAGAGTGCAATATTATCAATGGGTTGACCGTCACCTTTTAGGATATTCTTAACGATTTCCCACAGCGGCCAGTGACAAAGCGGGAGGGGTGGCCATGGCCATGATCACCGAAATTGAGGATTTTTTCACCAAGGGCTGCGGGCGCTGTGCGCGGTTTGGCACTACCGATTGTTCGGCGCTGCTGTGGCGCGCGGGGCTGGAGCAGTTGCGCGCCCTGCTGCGCGGCGCTGGTCTGGTCGAGACGGTGAAATGGGGCCACCCGTGTTATCTGCATGCCGGGCGCAATCTGGCGATTATCGGCGCATTCCGGCAGGATTTCCGGCTGACCTTCTTTCACGCCGCGCTGATGAAAGACCCCGAGGGGGTGCTGGAGCGGCAGGGGGAAAACACCAGACATGCCGATATGATCCGGTTTACCGATGCGGCACAGGTGGCGGCGCTGGCCCCGGTGATCAGTTCCTATGTGGCCGAGGCGATGGGCTATGCTGAGGCGGGTATCGTGCCGCCGAAAGAACAGGCCGGGCTTGACCTGCCGGAGGCGCTGGTCACCGCGCTGGACGCGGACCCCGACTATGCCGAGGCGTTTCATCGCCTGACGCCGGGGCGGCAGCGCAGCTATGCGATTGCGCTGTCTTCGGCCAAGACCGAAGCCACGCGGGTGGCACGGGTGGCAAAGTTCCGCGACAAGGTTCTGGCGGGCAAGGGCGCGACCGAACGTTAAGGGACTGGTGCTTCAGGATTTTTGCGCGCGGCCGGTCTGGCTGACCGCCAGCCCCGCAAGGATCAGCGCGAGGGCAGCGAAAAAGGTGCCGGGCAGGCTTTCACCCAGAAACACCACGCCAAAACCCATTGACCACAGCGGCACCTGATAGTTTGTCAGCGTCATGAAGCCCGACCCCGCGCTGCGGATCACATTTACACGCAGCAGGGCGGCAAAGGCCGTGGGCACCAGCCCGAGGAAGATGATCGCGACACCCGGCACCAAGCCTTGCCATGCGGGCAGGCCTTCGGTCAGCAGCATGGCGGGGATCAGCACGACCGCGCCGACCAGCAGCGTGGCGGCGGCGAGGGCCATCGGATCGACCGGCGGGCAGCGGCGGGTCAGGATCGACGACACCGCATAAGAAAGCGCAGCGGCAAGGCAGGCCAGCCGCGCAAGGGTTGCGGCGTCGCCCTGAACCGCAGCAGGGCCAAGCAGCGCCAGCACCCCGGCAAAGCCGAGGGCAAAGCCGATGGTGCGGCGCCGGGTCAGCGGTTCGTCAGAATAGCGATGGGCGAGGGGCAGCACGAACAGCGGCACCGCAGCCATCGACAGCCCAGCAAAGGCCGAGGGTACCGACTGCTGCCCCCAGGACAGCAGGAAAAACGGCAGCGCAGTGGAGAGCAGGCCAATCGGCACCGCGCTGCGCCAGACGGCGGCGGATGTCGGCAAGTGCCGGCCGGTCAGCCGCAACAGGGCAAGCACCGTCAGCGCGCCAAAGGTGGTGCGGGCGCAGGCAACCGTGACCGGACCATAGCCACGCAGGGCAAAGGCGATGACCATGAATGTGCCGCCCCAGATCAGGCCAAGCGCAAAGATCGACAGCCAGTCGGCGGGGGTGGGCGAGGGCGGATTGGGTGTGGTCATGGGCAGCGGTGTAGCCTGCGGCTCGGGCCGACGCCAGTGGGGCTGTCAGGGGAACCAAAACGGGTGGGCCGCGTTGACGGGGCAGAGCCTTGATTGCCTTGCCTTGACCCCATGCCACGCCGCGGCGCTGCCCGCTGTCTTGCCCGTGGTTGTGGTCTACATTGAAAGGATGACCCCGATGACTGGAGCCCTGATCCCGTTTCTATCGCTGCTGACCATGCTTGCCGTTCTGGTGTTTGCCATGATCAGCAAGGCGCGTGTGGAAGAACGCCGCCACGACCCCAACGCGCCGAAATCGACACTTGCCAAGGATGGCAAATATGGCGGCGTGGCGTTTTTGCTGCCGCTGGCCGAGCGTGAGCGTCGCCGGACGATGCTGCGCTGAGCCGTGTTGGCGCACGCTTTGACCTGACGCGATGGAAAAGGCCGGGGAAAATCCCCGGCCTTTGTGGTGTGTAGGGTGCGCGCTGGCACGCACCTGTCGCTGATCGGGATCAGTTGCGGGCCTTGTCGACCATTTTGCCTTTGGAGATCCAAGGCATCATGGCGCGCAGCTTTTCGCCGACTTTTTCGATCTGGTGTTCGTCGTTGATGCGGCGGGTTGCCTTGAACGACGGCTGGCCGACAGCGTTTTCCTGCATGAAGTCCCGCACGAATTTGCCGGTCTGGATGTCGGTCAGAACCTCTTTCATGCGCTTCTTGGTCTCATCATACGGCAGGATGCGCGGGCCGGAGACGTATTCGCCATACTCTGCCGTGTTCGAGATCGAGTAGTTCATGTTGGCGATGCCGCCTTCATAGATCAGGTCGACGATCAGTTTGACCTCGTGCAGGCACTCGAAATAAGCCATTTCCGGCTCGTATCCGGCTTCGACCAGCGTCTCGAAGCCCATGCGGATCAGTTCGACCAGACCGCCACACAGCACGGCCTGTTCGCCGAACAGGTCGGTTTCGCATTCCTGACGGAAGTTGGTCTCGATGATGCCCGAGCGGCCGCCGCCGATGCCGGAGCAATAGGACAGGCCGATTTCCATCGCCTTGCCGGTCGCGTCATTGTGGACCGCCACGAGGCAGGGCACGCCGCCGCCTTTGGTGTATTCGCCACGCACGGTGTGGCCGGGGCCTTTGGGGGCCATCATGATGATGTCAACGCCGGGTTTCGGCTCGATCAGGCCGAAATGGATGTTCAGACCGTGGGCAAAGGCAATGGCGGCGCCTTCGCGGATGTTGTCGTGGACGTATTTCTTGTAGGTTTCGGCCTGCAGCTCGTCGGGCATGGTGAACATGATTAGGTCGGCCCAGGCGGCGGCTTCGGCGATGCCCATGACTTTCAGGCCTTCGCCTTCGGCTTTCTTGGCGGAGGGCGAGCCTTCGCGGAGCGCGACGACGAGGTTTTTCGCACCCGAGTCGCGCAGGTTCAGCGCGTGGGCATGGCCCTGGCTGCCGTAGCCGAGGATCGCGACTTTTTTGTCTTTGATCAGATTGATGTCGCAGTCACGGTCATAATACACGCGCATGGCGTCTCTCCTTTGATTGATGGGGCGACAATAGCGGGTTTCTGGCGTGAGGCCGTGCATTGTTTGACGCCAGACGAATTTTCTGCGAAAATTCATGCGCTGATCTTGGATATGGTGAATTAATCATGCTTTTGGACGAGGCCGACCGCCGCATCCTGCGCCACTATCTGGCGGAACCTGCGCTGGAGCGGGCGGTGCTGGCCGAGCGCGCCGGAGTGACGCCGGCCACGCTGTGGCGGCGGCTGGAGCGGATGCGGGAGGGCGGGGTGATCAAGGCGGAAGCGGCGGTGATCGACTGGCGCGCGCTGGGGTATGGGGTGGAGGTGTCGTTGCGCTTCACCCTCGACAAGACCAACCCCCGCGCCTTTGACGAATTCATCGCGGCGGCGCGTGAGGTGCCGGAAGTGGTGACGATCGAGACCTTTCTGGGTCGCGTCGATGTGCGCCTGACGGTGATCGCCCGCGACATGGGGCAGTATCAGGAGATCTACCGCCGCCGCATCCTGACCCTGCCGCATATTGCCGAGCTGGAGGCGCTGATGCTGATTGCCACGATCAAGGATGCCGAAGGATTGCCGATATGATGGATCTGGATGATCTGGACCGGGGCATTCTGCGGATTCTGTCGCGCGATGGTATGGTGGGTGCGGGAGAGCTGGGGCGGCTGTTGGGTTTGAGCCAGCCTGCGGCGTGGCGGCGGGTGAAGCGGCTGGAAGAGGCGGGCGTGCTGGCCGGGCGGCGGGTGGAGGTGGACCGCGCGGCACTGGGCTTTGGTGTCACGGTGTTTCTGGGGGTGAAGCTGGCGACGCGCGGCCGGGTGCCGCTGGAAGATTTCGAGCGCGTGGTCAGCGCGATCCCTGAGGTGCAGGTGGTGCAGCATGTGCTGGGCTTGTTCGACTATCGCCTGCGGGTGGTGGCCCGCGACATCGCCGATTTTGAACGGGTGCTGCGGCGGCGGATCATGACCCTGCCCGGCGTGGGCACGGTGGAGGCCAATGTGCTGTTGACCGAAGAGCGCAGGCCGGGGCCGCTCGGCTAGCGGCTGGCCGCCGGGGCTCTGCCCCGGACCCCGGGATATTTCTGGACAGAAAATGGTGGTGGGGGGAGTGCTTTTTGATCGGGGGGGCCTATGCTTGGGGCAAATGGGAGAGAGATTATGGCTGGATTGCTTGCTACGGTGGACCCGGAGGGGTTGGAAGAATTTTCGGTGGTGTTCACCGATCGCAGTCTGAACCACATGTCGGCGCGGTTTCAGGCCGTGATGCGCGATGTGTCAGAGATGCTGCGTGAGGTTTACCACGGCAGCGCCGTGGCGCTGGTGCCGGGCGGCGGCACCTATGCGATGGAGGCGGTGGCGCGGCAGTTCGGGCAGGGCCGCGTGCTGGTGGTGCGCAACGGTTGGTTTTCCTATCGCTGGAGCCAGATTTTTGACGCCGGTGGCTTTGCGCAGGAGGTGAGCGTGGTGATGGCGCGCCAGACCGGCAACGATGCCCGCGCGCCCTATGCCCCGCCGCCTGTCGAGGAAGTGTGCGCGAAGATCCGCGAGACCCGGCCCGAGGCGGTGTTTGCGCCGCATGTCGAAACCAGCGCCGGGATCATCCTGCCAGACGACTACATCCGCGCGGTGGCAGAGGCCGCGCATGAGGTGGGCGCGCTGATGGTGCTCGATTGCATCGCGTCGGGCTGTATCTGGGTGGATATGGAAGCTGTCGGGGTGGATGTGCTGATCTCGGCCCCGCAAAAGGGCTGGTCAGCCTCGCCTTCTGCCGGGGTGGTGGTGATGTCTGCGCGCGCCGAGGCGCGGCTGGCGGAAACCACGTCGAACAGCTTTGCGCTGGATCTGAAAAAGTGGCGGGCGATGATGGCGGCCTATGAGGGCGGCGGCCATGCCTATCATGCCACCATGCCGACCGATGCCATCCTCGGGTTCCGCGATGCGATGGTCGAAACCCGCGAGATGGGCTTTGAGGTGGCGAAAGCGGCGCAATGGGCGCTGGGCGGTGCGGTGCGGGCGCTGCTGGCGGACAAGGGTGTGCGGTCTGTCGCGGCAGAGGGGTTTCAGGCCCCCGGTGTGGTGGTGAGCTATACCGATGACCCGCAGGTGCAGAACGGGGCGAAGTTCCGCGCGCAGGGTCTGCAGATTGCGGCGGGCGTGCCGTTGCAGGTGGGGGAGGGTGAGGCGTTCAAGACCTTCCGCATCGGGCTGTTCGGTCTGGACAAGCTGAAGGACGTGCCGGGCACGGTGGCGCGGCTGGAGCGGGCGGTGGCGGCGGTTCTGTAGCGCCGGGGGCACGATTTTTCTGCGAAAAATCAGCTGTGCGCCGGTTGAGGCGTGGAATTTTCGCAGAAAATTCGGGTCAGCGCAGGCCGAGGCCGGCCTTCATCAGCGTCTTGCGCACCGGGGCGGCGGAGTAAAGCGCATTGAGCGCTGTTGCCCGCAGATCGCGCAAGGGCTGCGCGCTCATCATCGAGGCGCGGTTGAGCGCGTCGATGCCGGTCACCCGGGCCTGTACCTCAAGGTGGCGTTTGCGGTGATAGGCGTCGAGCATCTTTGCCGAACCGATATCGTCGGGCGCGGCCCGGGCCAGATCAAGGAGCACGGTGAGATCGGCGAGGCTCATGTTCAGCCCCTGCGCACCGATCGGCGGCACCACATGCGCGGCCTCGGCCATCAGCGCGCAACGCTCGCCCGCCATCCGTTCGGCAATCTGGGAGATGATCGGCCAGACCGTCAACCGGCTGGCCAGTGTCAGCGGCCCGAGGATCTGGCACGACCGTGTGTTGATCTCGGCCTCGAAATCCGCCACCGGCAGCGCCTGCAACCGGGCAATCTCTGGCCCGGTTTCCATCCAGACCACGGCCGAGCGGGGCAATCCGTCACGGTCGGGCAGCGGCACCAGCGTAAACGGACCACCAGAGCGGTGAATCTCGGTCGAGACATTCTGATGCGGCACCGGATGCGAGACGGCAAAGGCCAGCGCCTTTTGCCCGTAGCGCATGGTTTTCACCGGGATGCCAAGCGCCTGACGCACCACAGAATTGCGCCCGTCTGCCGCGATCACCATGCGCGCGCGGATCTGCGCGCCACCCGTCAGCGTGACCAGCGCCTCGCCGGTGCGGGTCAGCAGCCGGGCAGTGCCGGTGCCGGGGCGGAAATCGACGTTTGGCAGTTCGGCCAGACGCGCCACCATCTCGCGGCGCAGCAGCCAGTTCGGCAGGTTCCAGCCAAAGGGCAGATCACTGAGATCGGCGGCGTCGAAATCCTTGGTCAGACGCGGTTCGGCCACTTCGCCCCCGGCGTCGATGATCCGCATCACCTGCAGGGCGGCGGCATGGGGCTCCAGCCGCGCCCAGAGGCCTGCGGCCTGCAGCACCGGGATCGACGGGTGCAGAAAGGCGGTGGTGCGCAGGTCAGCGCCGTCTTCGGTATCTGATGTAACCGGGGGCGTGGGATCAACGCAGATCACGCTGAACCCGGCTGCGCCAAAGGCGGCGGCGGCGCTCAGCCCGGCGACCCCGCCGCCAGAGATCAGAATATCGGTGCTGGTGCGTGTCATCGGGCTCTCCTGTCCGGGCACAAGATAGCCCCGGCGGCGGCGAAGTCGAAGGGACAAAATGCCCCGATCAGTGCTTTGGCTGCGCGCGGCAGTTTCCGCTCTTTGGCCGCGATCCGCCGTGTCAGACTTTTGGCCGCGACATGCCGGGCCAGCTGATCACCACAAAGAACACAAACATCAGCGGCACCAGCACAAGCGCGGTCAGGGTAAACACCACCGGGCCCCAGAGCAGAAAGCCCAGGATCTCCAGAGTGAGCACCACCACCAGCAGGTAGAACACGTTGTTCACATCCTGCGCGATCTCGCGCGCGATGCGGCCAATCACCGGCGTGCCGTACAACAGACGCTGGCCAAAGGATGGGCGCGTGAAAGAGGGGGTGGTCTGGGTCATCTGCGCATCTCCGGTGTATTGGTCCAGAGATAGGCATCGCGCACGGATCACGCCACGCGCAAAATGACGCATCCGCGACTCAGCTTTCGGTCAGCAGTGCCAGAAAGCCCGACAGATCGGCTGCGTGATGGTGGATATGCGGCGCGGGTTCCGGCTGTGGCGCGATGTGGATCGTGCGCAGCCCCATCGCATGCGGCACCGCCAGATTGCGTGGATCATCCTCGAACATCGCGGCCCGCGCCGGGGTCAAACCGTCAAGGGCAAACACCGTCTCGAACGCCGCCGCCTCGGGTTTGGGCAGGTAGCCCGCGTGCTCGACCCCGTAGACGGCATCAAATAACCCGGCCAATCCGCGCGCCGCCAGCACCTTTTGCGCATAAGGCGCATCGCCATTGGTATAGACGATCCGCCGGCCCGGCAGGGCGGCGATCCGGCGGGCCAGTTGCGGATCGGCCTCCAGCACCGAAAAGTCGATGTCATGCACATCGGCGAGATATCCCACGGGATCAATGGCATGCTCGCGCATCAACCCCGCCAGGGTGGTGCCGTAGAGCTGCCAGTAATGCCCGCGCAGATGGTTGGCGCGGGCCTGATCCACGCCAAGCGCGCGCATCACCCAAGTCGTCATGCGCTGCTCGATCTGGTCGAACAGCCGCATGTGCGGCGGATACAGGGTGTTGTCGAGATCAAACACCCAGGTCTCGACATGGGAAAAGCTGCATCGGTCCATGGTTGAGATTTAGCCCCACAGTCCGCCGCGGGCAAGTCTTCGCATCCCTTGCATTGCTGCTTTTGAAATACTCCCGCCGGAGGCATCCGCCGCCTGATCCGGGTGCGCGGCCATGGCTGCTTGCCAAAGGCTGGCACCGGGCTATAGCTTGCCTGTCACATAGACATAACAAGGACGTGCCGGTGCAGAAGGATGCCTATACGCTGATCCTCGAAGCGATCGAGGCGGGACTCTACAAGCCGGGGGATCGTCTGGTCGAATCGGAACTGGCCGAGCGGCTGGGTGTCAGCCGCACCCCGGTGCGCGAGGCGTTGCAGCGGCTGGAGACACAGGCGATGCTGACGCGCGACGGGCGCAGTCTGATCGTGGCCAGTCTGGACCACAACCAGCTGGCCGAGCTTTATGCGGTGCGCAGCGAGCTGGAGGGGCTGGCCGCAAGGCTGGCGGCGCGGCACGCCACGGATGAGGAAATCCGGGTGCTGCGCGGCATGGTCGAGGATGACAGCCGGTTGCTTTCCGGTGATCCGCGCGCCCTGAGCCGGGCCAACAAGCGGTTTCACCGGCAGATCCATCTGGCCAGCCACAACCGGTTTCTGGTGCAGCAGCTGGATCTTGTGCATCGGTCGATGGCGCTGATGGCGAACACCTCGCTGGCAGCCGAGGGGCGCAGCGAGGTGGCGCTTGCCGAGCATGACCGGATCGTGGCCGCGATCGAGGCGCATGATGGTGAGGCGGCCTATCAGGCGCTGCGCGTGCATATCAGCCGGGCATTCGAGACGCGGCTGCGGGTCGATGCCGGGGAATTGCGGCTGAAGGACTGAGCTTTCTAAGGACTGAGCCTCTCAAAGATTTAGCCTCAGCCGTCGAGCGGGTCGAAATGGCCGTGCGCGGTCTTGTCCCAGTAGAACGGTTTGCGCACCAGCTCCCACCCCGCCTTGTACGAGGCAAGGGCACCCAGCGGGAAATAAAGGTGCATGATCAGCACCCACCAGCGGCTGAACCGGTGGCCTGACAGGTGCAGCGCCGACAGATGAAGCGACAGGTTCACCACTTCGGTCAGCAACAGCACACCGATCAGCCCGATGGTGATCAGCGGCGGCAGGGCGTCGGCAATCGGGTGGGGCAGGCCGAACCATGGCAGCCAGAACGACCACAGCACCGGCACCAGTACGAATTGCGACAGGGTGCAGAGCAGCAGCACCTGAAACCCTGCGAATTTCCACGGCCCCAGCTGCCGCCACAGCAGCACCGGGTCGCGCATATGGGTGGCCCAGGTCATCATATAGCCCTTGAGCCAGCGCGAGCGCTGCTTGATCCAGGGCAGGGTGCGGCAGTTGGCCTCTTCTCCGGTGATGGTGTGAATCAGCTCGGTCCGGTAGCCGTGACGATACAGCCGCATGCCCAGATCGGCGTCTTCGGTGACGTTATGCGCGTCCCATCCGCCCAACTCCTCCAGTGCGGCGCGGCGGAAAAACGGCCTTATGTATCAAACGCACCAACTGAAAACTACACCTAAACGCCTGACTCTGCTAGTCTTTCCGCATGCAAAACACAGTTTCCGGCCTTCTCAAGATGCGCGACGACACCATGGGCGAACTTGTCGCCCTGCGTGAGCGTTCCGCCGAACTCCACAACGATCTGGAAGCCATTGACCGCATCCTGTGCGCCATGGGCTTTGAGGGTGAACTTGAGGGGCGACAGATCAGGCAAAGCCGCTTGGTGATATTCCACCGCAACGAGCTGCGGCAATTCCTCTTGCGTGAGTTGCGCAAGGGCGAACCGCTTTCAAGCCGGGATCTGGCAGAGCGGATATGCGGGGAGGAAGGCAAAGACATACGCGACGTGCGGATGGTGCTGGACGTTACGCGGCGCGTGAGCAAGGCTATGCGGCTGTTGCTGGACCAGAAGGCGGTGAGGGGCGAAAAGGACAGGATGCGACGGTATGTGTGGCGGCTGGCCGGGTGAAGGCCAGCCCACGCAAACCCGATGCCAGCAGCGCTAACCAGCGATATCCTTCTGCTCCGCCTTATCTTGCTGCGCGGCCTCATACTGCATCATGCAGTATTCAAACTCACGATGGTAGTCAGGCAGGAGGTGCCCCAACTTCGGAGTCGGCCTGCCATACATGCAATTAAAGTACTCTGGAGTCCAAGGCCAGATAGCCCTTTGCCCCATGACAAAGCGGGTGTCCTTGCTAAGGCACATGGCGCTCAAATCGGAAGAATTATGGATGTGGAGGTGGGGCCAGCCATAACTTGTTGGCTGGCTGGTGCCGTATGATATTTCACACGAAATAGACCCATCTGCGTCATCCAAGAACACATCGGTCACAATGCAGCGCCGGAGCTTCCACTCATGGGGAGGAGTAGTTTCTGGGTATATTGCCGCCACGATGTCCATCCGGACCGGAGGAACTTTGGTCCATGGCGGCATTTATCTTATCCGAACTGGACGACGCGGCCAGTATCGTTCACGGACCTCAATGTCCGTCCGGCCAAAGCCTTGGCCATACGCTCTTTCACAAGCGCCATCCCCTCTGGGGATACAGTATCATTCACGCCATCTTCGTCTGGCAGGCAGTTCTTAACCGACTTGCCGAACTTAGCGGCTTGGTCATGTTTCTTCTGCGCCATAAATTTCTCCAACTTCATTCATACAGTGCGATCTGGTATGGGTTACCACCTTAGACAACGATTCTGTCGGCTTTGTGTTCCCTTGCGGTGGCACATATCTCGTTTTCTTGCGGCTGTGCCATCGTACGCTGCATTCTCTTTCGCAAGCGTTACTGCGAAAGCCCATTCGAAGCAACGGTTAAAAAGTCGCAGCACGACTAACAGAAACGTTGAGACGCTGCGTCGAGCTTACGTCGCCGCACGTCAAGCCGCCCGCTGCCAGTACCCTTTCCACGCGCGGCTGACAGGGCAACCCATCGCATTCGCCACCAGACCGTGCGCCAGAACGCCGTTGCTTTCGCGGCGCTTGTCTTCCAGCCACGCGGCTTGCGTTGCGTACTGGTGCAGGTAGCGCGGGCTGACGTGGTGGTGCTGGCCCTGCACCATGCGACGCAGGCGCGAGAAGTAGCTTTCAGCCCAGTTGGTGTGCTTGCCGTGGTCGCTGTAAACTTCGCTGTGGTTGACTCGGTCAACTTCCCAACCGGCATGCAGCATGTCCCAGTGCGAGGCTTCATCAGCCGACAGGGTAGCCATGCGGTCAACGTTCTCGTTCACCAGCGCCACGCCTTCGGCTTCTGCCATGGTCACGATAGGCAAGGTGCGGCCAAGACGCTCACGCATCACAACGACAACGCGGCGGCGTCCGTTCTGATGTTCTTTCTTGCGGCGGTCCACGCGGTCAGCCTTTACGTTGGCGGGACGGATATGACCGCCGAAGTAAGCGCCATCAACTTCGACGTGCCCCGTCAGGATTTCGCCCGTGTGGACCTCCAGCGCCATTGCCTCGCGCAGCTTGTGAGCCAGCACGAAAGCGGTCTTGTATTGGCAGTCCAGATCGCGCGAAAGCTGCACCATGGAAACGCCCTTGGCGGCGTTCACGGTGATGATGATCGCGGCCAGCAGGTCAACGAAAGCCATCTTGCGGCTGGCAAAGATCGTGCCGGAAGTCACCGAGAACTGGCGCAGGCAAGCCTTGCACTTGAACTTGCGGCGGGTGGTGATCTTGTAGGTTTCAAAGCAACCGCACTCTGGGCAAACGGCTTCGCCATCAGTTTCCGGCCAGCGCATTTTGCAGAACGTGTCATGGGCCGCAGCTTCACCAGCTTTGTAGATCCCTTTGAGGCTCAGGGTGCGGGCCGCTGCAGAAAGGAGGAAGTGCTGTGCCATTTGTCATCGCCTGCGTTACGTATGTAACGTATATAGTGCGTTGACGTATCGCGCGCAAGGGCATAAGTAACGTATACAGTGCTTTTATTGCCAAGGGTGATGTATGATCGAAAAAACAGACTGGGAAGTCTTCGCCGCAAACATGCTCAAAGCCGAACTCAAGCGTAAAGGCGTGACCTATGCGCAGCTTGCGGACTTGATCGGGGATAAGGAAGTGAATATTCGCAATAAGTTAGCGCGCGGGAAGTTTCCGGCGGCGTTCCTGCTGCAGTGCTTCAGTGCTATCGGGACGCATGAACTAAGGTTCTAATGCTGGATTCGCCACATGAAGTTCTTGTCGTGAGATAGGGATATAGCTTCTTCAAGTTCTCCCCTTTTCAAATACTCACCAAAAACGGCAAGAACCTGAACCAACCCTTGTGGACGCGAGTGCTGCGCGAGGGTAACTATGTGCGGCGGCAAGGAAATTCCAATCTGGTCAAGCAACGCCAAGCACGTCAACGCGCGCGCTCCATATTGTGAGAAAAACTGTGCGCAAGTAACCGCTTCAAAATCTCTATCTGCCTCCCAAGAGTGCATGGAGGTTGTTTCTGCACCCCCGGCGCGTACCTGTTGACGCCTATGGGAATTATCTATCGCTCGCCTCTCCAAGAACCGAAGCATCTCCTGCGCCAAATCAGAGCATTCAGTTCCGGTTTTCTTTATTCGGCTTGGGTCTTTAAGATTTGGACGATCTAAAGGGGCGAGTTGGCGGTAAACAAGAAGCGAAGACGCTGCGCCAAGGACGAACATGGAAGCCAGCCAGAGCCAAAGACTGTTATCGACAACCCAGGCCATCATAGAAGGCCACGCTTTGACGAGCGTATCATCAATGCCTTGTGCCTCAGCCCATTTCTCAACGTTGAGACTTGTGACGATCCAAATCGTCCGACCGACAATTGAGAGAAGAAGAACCCCGGCGAGGCCGACTGTGCCCACGAAGAACTTATCGGCCCAAGTTTTGATTTCTGGCTTCCACATGCGTTAAACGTTGAAGCGATACGCGCGATTCTGGGAGTCATTTCTTTCACATCCACGCGCTTGGTGCGTTTGCTACATAACACCGCGGAAAAACAGCGTGGTGCCGCCCAGCGGGATCGGCAGGCCCAGCCGTTGCAGCCCCGGCAGGACGATGCGGAACCATGTCGCGTATTCGATGGTGAAACAGCGCGACAGCCAGTTGGTGGTGGGGTTGTAGAAATCGAGCATGCCTTGCAGGCAGGCCACATCGGGCCCGCGCTGATAAAACCGCTCCACCACACGGGTGATCTGATCCGGCTCCGGCGCGTCTTCGGCGTCATAGACCCCGATGATCGAGCCCCGGCAATGGTCGATGGCAAAGTTCAGCGCCCGCGGCTTGGTCTTGATCTGGCCATCGGGGACCACGACGATGCGCATCCAGGGCGGCAGATCGGCCCCGGCAAGCGCGTCGCGGGTCAGATGATCCTCGGCCTCGACCACCAGCACGATGTCGAGCAATTCGCGCGGGTAGTCCAGTTTGCCCAGACGGCGCACAAGGCGCGGGGCGATGTCGCTTTCGCCGTAAAGGGCGACGATGACTGAGACGACCGGCATCCGCACGATGATCGGCGGGGCTGGGTCGGGCGGGCGACGCAACGCGGCGGCCAGCCCGGCGGCGGCCTTGAGCAGGGTGGTCAACAGCAGGGTCAGAAAGGTCCAGCCGGTCAGCAGCCACAGCAGGCCCAGCGGCCAGACCAGCACCAGAAGGGCGACAAGACCACCCAGCAGCAGCGCCGGGCCTGTCAGGCCGGCACCGCCCAGCGTGCGGCAGCTTTCGGCATCGGGCACCCGTGTTTCTGCCGCCTGTGCCAACTGCCTGCCGCGCAGGGCCAGCACGGTGTCCTGCACCGCCTGCCGTGAGGTGATGGCCATGGCCACGGGGCCAAACAGCCGGGTCAGGTGGTCGCGGTGGTGCAGAAAATCTTCGGGTTCTGCCGTGGCGATCACGGTCGCGCCGCCTACATCGCGCCACGGCAGCATCGACTTGCGCAGGCAGCCGCTGGCGCCGAGCCGGTCCAGCAGCTGAGTGTCGGGCGGGGTTTTCTCCGGGTCGATGACACAGGTATCCCAATGCGCGGCCAGTGCGGCGTACATCTCATCTGGTGGCAGCGCGGCGCGGGCGAGCAGGATATCGGTGATCCGGCCCCGGCGCTGGGTCTGCAAGGCCAGCGCCTGCACAATCTCGTCGCCCTTGACCAGCCCGTCACGCAGCAGCGCCACACCCAGCGTATCGGCCCGGCTGAGCAGCGGCGCAGCGGGCAGCGCGCCTGCCAAGGGCACGACAACCGGCGCAGAACGGGGGAGCGGTTGAGCGGCGGACATGGAGCCTCGGCTGTTACCGGCCGAGGGTGGCATGAAACTGGTTAATGTGGTGTTAAAGCCGATGCAGCCTCGTGCTGCGGCGCGGGATCACCCGCGCCGGGCAGCGCGGCAGGTCACGCCCGCAGGTCAGGCGGGGCGGCGGGCCTGCATCTCGCGGGCAAATCGCTCGAACAGGTAATAGCTGTCTTGCGGGCCGGGGCTGGCCTCGGGGTGGTATTGCACCGAGAACACCGGCTTGCCGGTCACCGCAATGCCGCAGTTCGAGCCGTCAAACAACGAGACATGGGTTTCATCCACGCCTTTTGGCAGGGTCTGGCTGTCCACGGTAAAGCCGTGGTTCATCGAGGTGATTTCCACCTTGCCGGTGGTCAGATCCTTGACCGGGTGGTTGGCGCCGTGATGGCCGTGGTTCATCTTGACGGTCTTTGCCCCAAGGGCGAGGGCCAGCATCTGGTGGCCAAGGCAGATGCCGAACACTGGAATCTCTTTTGCCAGCACGCCCTGAATCATCGGCACCGCATAGGCCCCGGTGGCCGCCGGATCGCCGGGGCCGTTGGACAGGAACACGCCTTCGGGGTTCAGCGCCAGCACATCCTCGGCGGTGGCAGAGGCGGGCAGGACGGTGACTTCGCAGCCCGCCGAGGCGAGGCAGCGCAGGATATTGCGCTTTGCGCCATAGTCGATGGCGACGACGCGCAGGCCCGCCCCCTCACGCCGCGTATAGCCCTCGGGCCAGGCCCAGCGTTGTTCATCCCAAGCGTAGGATTGGGTGCAGGACACGTCTTTGGCCAGATCAAGGCCGACCAGACCCTTCCACGCGCGGGCGCGGGCGACCAGTGCCTCGATGTCGAAATTGCCGTCGGGGTCATGGGCCAGCGCCACATGCGGCGCGCCCTGCTGGCGGATGGCGCGGGTCAGGCGGCGGGTGTCGATGCCGCCGATGCCGATGCGGCCTTTCTTGAGCAGCCACGCGGTCAACTCACCGGTGGCGCGCCAGTTTGACGGCTCGGTCACATCCCATTTCACCACCATCCCGGCGGCGACGGGTTCGGCGGTTTCGTCATCTTCATCGGTCACGCCGGTATTGCCGATATGGGGGAAGGTGAAGGTGACAACCTGACCCGCATAGCTGGGGTCGGTCATGATTTCCTGATAGCCGGTCATCGCGGTGTTGAACACGAGTTCAGCGACCGTTTCCCCGACCGCGCCGAAGCCATTGCCGTAAAACACCGTGCCATCGGCCAGAGCAAGGCAGGCGGTAGCTTTCTGCTGAGCAGGCATGGCGGCGACTCCTATCAGTAAATTGGGCGGAACCTACGGGGGATAGCGGGCGGGGTCAAGGCTTTGTCACAAATGGAATATGTCAGGATTACAATGGCTTGGCAAAAGCATGGCCAGTTGTCCTCTGGCGCGAACCCCTGTATTATGCGCGCCTTGGTCCCTGATGGAAGGCATCCTCATGTCGCTGCGCGAACGTCTGCAGATTTCTCTGAAAGAAGCGATGAAGGCGAAGGAGGTGGACAGGCTGTCCACCCTGCGGTTGATCAACGCCGCCATCAAGGACCGCGAGATCGCGGTGCGGGGCGAAGGCGGCGAGGTCGAGGTGGGCGAGAGCGATATTCTGGCCATTCTGGGCAAGATGGTGAAGCAACGCCAGGAATCGGCCCGCGCCTATGAAGAGGGCGGGCGGCTGGAACTGGCGGAAAAGGAACTGGCCGAGGTCAAGGTGATCGAGGAATTCCTGCCGCGCCAACTGACCGCCGCCGAGGTCGAGGCCGCTATCGTGGCCGCCGTGGCCGAGGTGGGTGCAGACAGCATCCGTGACATGGGTAAGGTGATGGCGGTGCTCAAGGGCAAATATACCGGCCAGATGGATTTCGGCGCGGTCGGGCCGATGGTCAAGGCGCGGTTGTCCTGAGCTGACGCCAGCCTCCCTCCCCCCTTGTGGGGGAGGGCCGGGGCGGGGGGCGTGCTGGCCAAAGCGCCCCCACCCCCAGCCCCTCCCCACAGAGGGGGAGGGGAGGCGCAGGTTCTGGCTGTGTGGTTTGTGCGACCGCCCCTGATCCGGCCCGCGCGCGCCGGTGCAGCCCATGCCTCCCTCCCCCCTCGTGGGGGAGGGCCGGGGTGGGGGGGCGTGCTGGCCAAAGCGCCCCAGAGGAGGGGGCGGTGATCTTGCCTGTCCCCGCCCCGGCCTCCGGGCACCACCGCGCGGGCGCACCAAAAGTCATGACGTCAGGGGCAATCCTCCCGCTCAGTCCGCCGCGATCAACCGGCCCAGCCGCCGGATGCCTTCGTCAATCGCCGCCTCGTCGGCGCGCGAAAAGCTCAGGCGGATGGTGTTGCCGCCCGAGCCATCGGCAAAGAACGCGCGCCCCGGCACAAAGGCCACCCGCTCGGTCTCCAGCGACCGGGCCAGCAGCGCCGCACCGTCCATGGTTTCGGGCAGGGTGATCCAGACGAACATGCCGCCTTCGGGCCGGGTCCAGCTGACGCCCTTTGGCATCTCGCGCGACAAGGCCGCCAGCATGTGGTCGCGCCGTGCCTTGTAGACCTCACGCAACCCCGCCACATGGCTCTCGAACAGATTGGCGGCGACATCGGCAATCGCCATCTGGTTCAGGGTGCTGGAATGCAGATCGGCGGCCTGTTTCATCAGCACCAGCCGCCCGATCACCGGGCTGGCGGCACAGACCCAGCCCACCCGCAATCCGGGGGCCAGGGTTTTGGAGAACGAGCCGCAATAGATGGTGCGGCAGTCTTCGATGCTGCCCCCGGTCTTGGCCTTGCGCGCGATTTCCAGCGCCAGAATCGGCGGCACAGCCTCGCCGTCAAAGCGCAGGGCCTGATAGGCGGCATCCTCGACGATGGCGGCCCCCAGATCGTCGGCCAGATCCAGCACCCGTTCGCGGTCGGCGCGGGGGATCGTCTCGCCGGTCGGGTTGGCAAAATCGACCGAGAGATAGGCGAATTTCACCCGGCCCCCGGCCTCGGCGGCCTTGGCGGTGTATTCCGCCGCTCCCCGGTTGTCGCGCGGGTCCAGCCGGTCATAGACCGGCTCATAGGCGTTGAAGGCCCCCAAGGCCCCCATATAGGTCGGCCAGTTGACCAGCACGGTATCACCAGTGCCGATCATCAGCTTGCCCAGATAATCCAGCGCCTGCTGCGAGCCCGAGGTGATCAGGATGTTGTCGACGCCGCAGGGGATGCCAAGCCCGGTCATATGCGCGGCCAGCCATTGGCGCAGCGGCAGATAGCCCTCGCTCACCGAATATTGCAGCGCCGCGTCCGCTTTGCCGGGGGCAAGGGCGGCGGTCAGCGCGCCCTGAAACGCGGCGACCGGAAACAGCGCCGGGTCGGGAATGCCGCCGGCAAAGGAGATGATGTCGGGCTGATCCAAGAGCTTGAGCAGTTCGCGGATTTCCGATGCCTTCATCCGCCCCATGCGTGGCGCCAGAACCTGTTCCCATTGCATTGCCGTTTCCTCCCGGTCATTCCTGTGCGGGGCGCTGTCAGCGGCCCGTTTGATGCGCACCCTGCCGCGCCGGTGCAAGCAAGTCAATAATACTGACCCATGACTGCGACATTCGTGCCGCTTGCTCTGTAACAGCATTAAATGCATGCCTAAGGTCACAGCTACAGTCACGCTTGACCTTCGCAAAGGAGCCTTCGATGAAATCCCTGTACGCCGCCGCCCTTGCCCTCTGCGCCGCCCCGGTGTTTGCCGGTGACGCCGCCGTGGGCGAAAAGGAATTTGCCAAATGCAAATCCTGCCATGGCATCACCGCCGCTGACGGCACCACTATCGTCAAGGGCGGCAAAACCGGGCCGGACCTGTTCGGCATTGTGGGCAACCCTGTCGCCTCGGTCGCGGATTTCAAATATGGCGACGGCATTCTGGCTGCAGGCGCCACTGGCGCGGTCTGGGATGAGGCGAGCCTTGCCGCCTATATGACCGATCCTGCCGTGTGGCTGAAAGAAGTGACCGGCGACGCGGCAGCGAAGAGCAAGATGACCTTCAAGCTGCGCGCCAAGGCCGAAGATGTGGCGGCCTATCTGGCCACCCACAACTGAGCGCGGGTTGATTTGCCGCAGATCAGGGGCGCGCCACAACGTCGCGCCCTTTGTCTTGCGCGCCCGCCCCTGGCGGCCGCTTTGGCCGGGCTGAGGGTGCTGGCGGGGGCCAGACCGGAAAATCCGGGGCATTTTTCAACCCCCTGCGACATCTGCACTTGATCCAGATCAAATTCCCCCGTTGCCGCCACCCGTTCTGAAAGCTATTACCAAAGCTGAATATCCGACTCCGCTGGTCGGACGATCGCACATAACAAAAACGGGAGACGCCAATGGCGGACGCAGCCATCCATGGCCACGACCATGATCAGCGAGGGTTCTTTACCCGCTGGTTCATGTCGACCAACCACAAAGACATCGGGATTCTTTACCTGTTCTCCGGCGGTATCGTCGGCCTGATCTCGGTCATCTTCACCGTCTACATGCGGATGGAGCTGATGGAGCCGGGCGTGCAATACATGTGTGCCGAAGGCGCGCGGCTGATTGCCACCACCACCGACCAGTGTACGCCCAACGGCCACCTCTGGAACGTGCTGATCACCGCGCATGGCATCCTGATGATGTTCTTTGTGGTGATCCCGGCGCTGTTCGGGGGATTTGGCAACTACTTCATGCCGCTGCAGATCGGCGCGCCGGATATGGCGTTTCCGCGCCTGAACAACCTCAGTTACTGGCTTTACATCGCAGGTACGGCTCTGGCTGTGGCTTCGGTGCTGACACCTGGCGGCAATGGCCAACTTGGGTCGGGCGTGGGCTGGGTGCTGTACCCGCCGCTCTCGACCAATGAGGGCGGCTATTCGATGGATCTCGCGATCTTCGCGGTTCACCTGTCGGGGGCCTCGTCGATTCTGGGTGCGATCAACATCATCACCACCTTTCTGAACATGCGTGCCCCGGGCATGACCATGCACAAGGTGCCGCTGTTCGCCTGGTCGATCTTTGTCACCGCCTGGCTGATCCTGCTGGCGCTGCCGGTTCTGGCGGGTGCGATCACCATGCTGCTGACCGACCGCAACTTTGGCACCACCTTCTTCCAGCCCGAAGGCGGCGGCGACCCGATCCTGTATCAGCACATCCTGTGGTTCTTTGGCCACCCGGAGGTGTATATCATCGTGCTGCCAGCCTTTGGCATCATCTCTCAGGTCATCGCCACCTTCTCGCGCAAGCCGATCTTTGGCTATCTGCCGATGGTCTATGCGATGGTTGCCATCGGGGTGCTGGGCTTTGTCGTCTGGGCGCACCACATGTACACCGTCGGCATGTCGCTGACGCAGCAGTCGTACTTCATGCTGGCGACCATGGTGATCGCGGTGCCGACCGGCATCAAGATCTTCTCGTGGATCGCGACCATGTGGGGCGGCTCGATCGAGTTCAAGACGCCGATGCTCTGGGCGTTCGGCTTTTTGTTCCTGTTCACCGTCGGTGGTGTGACCGGCATCGTGCTGTCTCAGGCTGGTGTGGACCGGGCCTATCATGACACCTATTACGTCGTGGCCCACTTCCACTATGTGATGAGCCTCGGCGCCGTGTTCGGGATCTTTGCGGGCATCTATTACTGGTTCGGCAAGATGTCGGGCCGGGAATTCCCGGAATGGGCAGGCAAGCTGCACTTCTGGACGATGTTCATCGGCGCTAACCTGACCTTCTTCCCGCAGCACTTCCTGGGCCGTCAGGGCATGCCGCGCCGTTACATCGACTACCCGGAGGCGTTTGCCTACTGGAACTATGTCTCGTCGCTCGGTGCGTTCCTGTCGTTTGCGTCCTTCGTGTTCTTCATCGTCATGATGTTCTATGCGCTGAAATTCGGCCGCCGCGTGACCCAGAACAACTACTGGAACGAATACGCCGACACGCTGGAATGGACCCTGACCTCGCCGCCGCCTGAACACACGTTCGAGCAGCTGCCCAAGCGCGAAGACTGGGACAAACACCCCGCCCACTAAGGCGGATACCACAGCAAAAGGCCCCGGAGCGATCCGGGGCCTTTTTGCATTCAGGCGATCCGGCAAAGGTCAGGATCGCCCGACTTTGACCCCGCGCCCGATCTGCGGGATAGTGTGGCCAGACTGACGCCGCCAAAGGATGCCCCCCGCAATGATCCACCGCCTGCCACTGTTGCTGATTGCCACGCTTGCTGCCTGCGTCCAGCCACCTGCGCCGGATGAGCTGTATATGCCGACCGTAGAGTCAGCGCCGGGATCGACGCTGCACAGCTTTACCATCGACCGGGCGTATACGCTGACCGATACCCGCGAGCTGGCGTTCCGGGATCAGATCGCCGCGGAGGCGCGGCAGCTGTGTGGCTTGGGTGAGTATAGCCTGTATTCCTCGCGTCCCGTGGGGGTGGAGGTGGTGCGGGAGGATTTCCTTTATCGTCAGCATGAGGTGCAGATCACCTGTGACCGTTGATCACAAACGGCCGGGCATGGACATTGCCCCGCGCCGCTCTATTGTCCGGGCCTGAGCAAAAGGACCGCACCGCGCCATGCCCTATCAGTGGCTTCCCCCCGACCTGACCGACAGCGATACCCGGCATCTGCGGCTTTGGCCTTATCGGTCGCTGCCGCGTCAGGGGTTTGTCTGGTTCATCGGCGGCACTTCGGCGCTGATCACCCTGCCGCTGCTGGCGGTGCTGGGCTCGCCGGTGCTGTGGGGGCTGTTGCCGTTTCTGGTGCTGGCGGTGGCCGGGGTCTGGTGGGCGTTGCAGCGGAGTTACCGTGACGCCGAGATTGTCGAAGACCTGACCCTGACGCCGGGGCTTGTTACGCTGACCCGGCAGGGTCCGCGCAAGGCCCATGCCGAATGGCAGGCCAATCCGCATTGGGTGCGGGTCGAGATGCATAAGGTCGGCGGGCCGGTGCCACAGTACCTGACCCTGCACGGCGGCCCGCGCCCGGTCGAGATCGGGTCTTTTCTGTCAGAGGACGAGCGGGTGAGCCTGTCGGCAGAGCTGCGCGCGGCACTGGCCCTGCACAAGGGCTGACCGCTGCCCTTTGGCGGGGCAGGGGGGCGGGGCAGGAGGCGTGGCGTCAGTGTGGCGTCACGCCGCGCAGGCGTTCGGACCGGCGGCGCAGAATTTCCAGCGTGGCCAGCATCCCAATCGAGATCACCACCAGAATCGTCGCCACCGACAGGATCGCTGGGCTGATCTGTTCGCGGATGCCGTTCCACATCTGGCGCGGGATGGTCTGCTGGTCATGCGCGGCGACGAACAGCACCACCACCACCTCGTCAAACGAGGTGACAAAGGCAAACAGCGCGCCCGAGATCACGCCCGGCAGGATCAGCGGCATGGTGACCTTGAAAAACGTGGTGGTCGGCGGCGCGCCAAGGCTGGCCGCCGCCCGGTTCAGCGACTGGTCAAAGCCGATCAGCGTGGCGGTGACGGTGATGATGACAAAGGGAATGCCAAGCGTGGCATGGGCCAGTACAACGCCCAGATAGCTGCCGGTCAGCCGCCCGCAGTGCTGCGCAAGGCCGGTCCAGTTCAGCAGCGCGCAGGGGCTGGAGTAGAAAAAGAACAGCCCCGTCGCGGTGATGATGATCGGAACGATCATCGGTGAGATCAGGATCGCCATGATCAGGCGGCGATTGGGCATCTCGGGCCGCGACAGGCCCAAAGCGGCGATGGTGCCCAGCACCGTGGCCACGATGGTCGAGAAAAACCCGATGATCACCGAATTCTTGGCCGCATTGACCCAGGCGCTGTTCTGCCAGACCAGCGACCACCACGCCGCATCGCGCGGCACATCGGTGGGAACCGAAGGTTGCGTCAGCAACAGGTCGTACCAGCGCAAGGAATAGCCGGTCGGATCAAAGGCCAGCATCTTTTCGGTAAAGGTAAAGTAGGGCTCGGCGTTGAACGACAGTGGTATGACGATCAGGATCGGCGCGATCAGGAACAGAAAGATCAGCGCGCAGATCACCAGTCTGGTGTAATACCAGACCCGCTCCAACGGGGATGCGTAGACGGGAAGGGACATTCAGGTCACCCGAGCTTGAGGTTGTCGATGCCGACCAGCCGGTCGTAGATCCAGTAGAGCACCAGAACCGCGCCCAGCAACAGGGCGGCAAGGGCCGACGCGAGGGACCAGTTCAGGCTGCTTTGCATGTGGAAGGCGATGAGGTTGGAGATCAGCTGACCGCTTGCCCCGCCGACCAGAGCGGGCGTGATGTAATAGCCGACCGCCAGAATGAAGACCAAGAGCGACCCGGCACCTACCCCCGGCAGGGTTTGCGGCAGGTAGACGCGGCGGAACGCGGTCCAGCTGGTGGCGCCCAGCGAGCGCGCGGCGCGCACATAAGAGGGCGGGATCGGGCGCATCACCGAATACAGCGGCAGGATCATGAAGGGCAGCAGGATATGCGTCATCGCAATGATCGTGCCCATCTGGTTGTAGATCATCTGAATCCGCCCATCCTCGCTGATGATCCCCAGGGCCACCATGGTGTTGTTCACCACGCCCTGTTGTTGCAGCAAGACCATCCAGCTGGTGGTGCGCACCAGAAGCGAGGTCCAGAACGGCAGCAGCACCAGAATCATCAGCAGGTTGGACCATTTCATCGGCAGGGTGGCCAGCAGATGCGCAATCGGAAAGCCCAGCAGAAAGCAGGTGAAGGTGATCAGCCCGGCCAGCAGGAAAGTCTTGACGAACAGGCTGACATAGATCTGCCGTTCCTCGGGCATGGGCACGATCTTGCCGTTCACATCGCGCGTCATGTCGATCGCGGCGAGGAAAAAGTTGGCGCTATAGGCATCAGACACTTGCCGCATGGTGCCCCACAGGTTGGGGTCGGCCCATTTTTCATCTGCCGCCAGCAGCGCATCGCGATAGGGCGGCTCGAACCGCGCCGCTCCGCGCGCGGTCGAGGTGAACAGCGACCGGGTGCCAGACATCTCGTAATTGACGCGGGTGCCGACCACGCCGACGCTGCGCGCGGCGGCGGCGTCTTTCAGATCCAGCGCCAGCGCCTCCCATGCGGCGTCGTCCGGTTCGGTGCCGGGCGGGGTTTCGGCAAACCATGCCGTCATGCGCGGCATGTTGGCAGAAAACCCGTCGTTGTAGATCGCCTGATGCATCAGCTGCCCGATGGGCACGATAAAGGTGATGACGATAAAGGCCAGCAGCGGCAGAACCAGCAGGAACGCCCGCCGCTTGGCGCGCTTTTGCGCGGTGGCCAGCGCCGATTTCAGCGGGCGGCCGTCGCTGGTGGTCAACAGACCCCCGGCAGGTGCAGACATGTCAGCCATCAGAAAACCCCCTTTGCAACGGATCGGGGCGGCGGTTGTGCCGCCGCCCCGCGCCTGATCAGATCAGTTCGACGCCAGCCAGGCGTTGAAACGTTCGTTCAGCTCGGTGTCGCGGTCGACCCAGAACTCATACGAGGAGGGCAGCGCATTGGTCAGGTTTTCGGCGGCGGTGGGCATGAAGGGGCCCATCTCGGTCTTGCCATCCATGAACAGGCCGACCAGCGGGCCCGAGGAATGGCGCGCCGGGCCATAGGCGATCCACTTGGCCTGATCGGCCAGCGCCTGGGTGGTGGTGGCATAGGTCAGGAACTGCTTGGCCGCTTCCATGTTGGGCGCACCCTTGGGGATCGCATAGCCGTCATATTCATAGACCTGACCGTCAAACACCTGCTTGAACGGCTTGCCCTCGGTCACTGCCGCCGCAAAGAAGCGACCGTTGTACCCGGTGGTCATCGCGACCTCGCCATCGGCCAGCAGTTGCGGAGGCTGGGCGCCCGCTTCCCACCAGATCATGTCGTTCTTGATGGTGCTCAGCTTGGCAAAGGCGCGGTCCACACCCTCCGGCGTTTCCAGAATGCCGTAAACCTCGTCTGCGGGCACGCCATCGGCCATAAGGGCCATCTCGAGATTGACCTTTGCGCCTTTGCGCATGCCGCGCTTGCCCGGATATTTCGCGGTGTCAAAGAAATCCGCGATGGTGGTCGGCGGGTCCGTGGGGAACTTGCTTTCGTCAAAGGCGTAAAGCGTCGAGAACACGATGGTGGCGACATAGCAGTCGGTCACGGCGCCGGGCAGGAAATCATCCATTGCGGGCGTCCCGTCGGCACCGGGGGCCAGGATGGCAGGGTCCAGCACTTCCAGCAGACCTTCATCACACAGGCGCACGGCATCGGCATATTCCAGATCGACCACGTCTACGGTGACGTTACCCGCTTCGACCTGTGCCTTGATCGGAGCGGCCGGGTTGTCGGCATCGACGTTGACGACGGTGATCCCGGTCTCGGCGGTAAAGGGTTTGTGGTAGGCTTCGATCTGGCTGGTGGCATAAGCGCCACCCCAGGACATGACGGCGATTTCCTGCGCCGAAGCGGCAAAGCCAAGGCCCGAAAGGGCGGTGGACAGGACAAGAAGTTTCTTCATTGGCAAGCTCCCATATTGGTTATCGGTGGTTCTTTTGTCCGCTGTGTGCGGCACTCCCCTTGTGGCCGGGGAATTGGTCAGATCGGGTCGAGCGCACGGGCATCCTGCGGATGCCAGCCGACCTTTATCTGCTCGCCGGGGCTCAGACGGGTCTGCCCCTGCGTATTGCGGCATTTCATCACGAAGTCATCCGACCCCGCGACCCGCAGCCGGGTGCGCAGGATGTCGCCCATATAGATGACCTCCAGCACTTCGGCCCCGATCATGTGCGCGCCGGGCGGCATCATTCCGGTCTTGAATTCCACCCGTTCTGGCCGGATCGAAACCAGCGTCTGCTGCCCTTTCTGGGTGACGTTGACGGGGGTTGCGTCGATCAGCTCGCCGGTGGCCAGCCGCACCAGTGCCTTGTCACCCGACAGCTCTTCGAGTGTGCCGGGCAGCTTGTTGTTCTCGCCGATAAAGCCCGCCACAAAGCTGTTGTCGGGGCGTTCATACAGATCGGCGGGCGGGGCAAGCTGCTGGATGCGGCCATCGTTGAACACGGCAATGCGGTCCGACATGGTCAGCGCTTCGCCCTGATCATGGGTGACATAGACCACGGTGATGCCAAGGCTTTCGTGCAGGTGCTTGATTTCAAACTGCATATGTTCGCGCAGCTGTTTGTCCAGCGCGCCAAGTGGTTCATCCATCAAGACCAGCTTCGGGTCAAACACCAGCGCGCGCGCAAGGGCGATCCGCTGTTGCTGGCCACCGGACAGCTGGGCCGGGCGCCGGTTGGCAAAAGCCCCCATCTGCACCATGTCCAGCGCGCGCGCCACCTTGGCCTCGCGGTCGGATTTGCCCATGCCGCGCACTTCGAGCGGAAAGGACAGGTTTTCGCCCACCGTCATATGCGGAAACAGCGCGTAATTCTGGAACACCATGCCGATGCCGCGCTTGTGCGGCGGCACCATGTTGATGTTGGTGCCATCAAGCCGGATCTCGCCATTGGTGGCGGTCTCGAACCCGGCCAGCATCATCAGGCAGGTGGTCTTGCCCGACCCCGAAGGCCCGAGCATGGTCAGAAACTCCCCCTTGGCGATGTTAAGGTTAAGATCTTTGACGACAAGGCTCACGCCGTCATAGCTTTTCTGTACCCGGTCAAAGGCAACAAAGGCGTCGTTGTGGCTTTCGCTCACCGCGCTGGTCTCCCCATGTGGTCCGGCAGATTTTCTGCACTCGTTAGGATGACTAAAGCCAATGCGGCCCTGCATTGCAACTGGCTTGTCACAATTTAAGGCATGGCATGGCGAATGCGGGAAAATCAGTCATATTGCGCCGCTTTCGCCGTCTGTTGCGGCAGTTGGCGGGCGGAAGCCGGGCGAATTGCCTGCACTTTGGCCGTTCGGGGCCGCGGAAGGCGACGGCGCGGCGCGCAAGGGGGCAAAACGCCAGAAGGCGCCCGGTTCAGGGGCGCCTTCTGATGGAATTCCAGGTCGTGGTGCGGATGAAAAGACTCGAACTTTCACTCCGGTTAAGGAACAGCGACCTCAACGCTGCGCGTCTACCAATTCCGCCACATCCGCAGACACGACCTGGATGGCGGGCTTTTAGCGAAGCCGCGCGGCGAAGGAAAGGGGGATTCTACGCCCCCCGATGCTTTCTCTGATGCGCCCGGTCCACCGTGTGAAAACCGCCGCCAGTCTCAGTTGCCCAGCAGCAGAAACGGCAGCTTTGCCGCCGACATCACCACCCGCGCACCGGCCGAGTCTGCTGCCGGGGCGGTCGGGGTTGCGTCGGCCTGTGCCACAGATTGTGGTGCGACGGGTGCGGCAGCCGGGGCCGCCTCGGGCACCACCGCAAACTGCGGCAGGGTTGCAGGCACCACCGGCACCAGCGCATCGGCGCGGCCTGCTGCGGTATAAGCCGCCTTGCGGATCACTGCGCCCCGGTCACCCAGACCGGGCGCAAACACCGCCTGACCCTGGCCGATGGCGGTCAGCCCCATGTCATACCAGTCCAGCGCCAGCTCGGGCCGGACGGTGGCACCGTAACCCTGGCTCAGGTGATGGCCCAGCAGTTCGGCATAGCCCTGCTCGCCCAACGCGGTCAGCAGCAGCGCTGATCCCACCGCCACATCCATCGCATCGGTGGTATAGCCGACGCCAAGGCAGACCTTGGCCGTGCCCGACAATTGTGCCGGTGACATGCCCGAGCCAAGGATAAAGCCCTGCACCCCGCTGAGCACCGCATCGCGGGGTTTCAGCGACAGCCCGGCCACATGCTCGGCCAGCACCGGGCCAAAGCCCGCGCATTGCTCGGCGATCTGGGTGGGGGTGAATCCTGCAACCTTGCCTGCCAGTTCTTCCCCTGTGGCCATGGCATAGGTCCGCGCCAGACAGAACTGTTCCCCCAGCGCAAAGCCGGGGTCGGTCATGCTGGCCTCGGTCACATAGCCGCCGTTGGTGTTGGTCATCAGGCTGATCTTGTTGCAATGGCTGGCCAGCGAGACCTGCGTGTTGCCTGCGCCCATGAAACTGGGCAGGGCGGGTGCTGCGGCCATCGCCACCGGTGGGGCCTCGGGCATCAGCGCGGGCAGGGCCGGGGCCGCTGCCATCACGCCAGCCGAAGGGGCGACGGGTGCGGCGGGGACAGCCGCCATTGCGGGTGGAATGCCCGCCATCTCGTCGCGCTGCATCAGCAGCAAGCCTTTCATCCCCATCGGATGCGTCGCTGCCGCCTGCGCCACCACCGGCCCGCCCGCAATCGCGCGGTGATAGGCGGTGACCAGCACCGTGCGTTCGTAATCGGTCAGCTGCCCGCTGGGCGGATAGCCCAGCGTGGCCTGATAGCTGGAGATCGCCGCGCGGCTTTTGGGACCGATGGAGCCGTCGGGCGTGCCGACCGGGTAGCCAAAGTGATTGAGCGCGGTCTGCACCTCGCGGTTGGCCTCGCGCTGCGCGCTGGAAATTCCCGGCTGGGTCGATTTGGTTGACCGACGCTGCGTGGTGGCCTGGCGCTTTTGCTGGTCGCGGGCGATGGCATGGCCGAGAATGCCGCCGATCAGCGCGCCCGCAATCGCATCGCCCGCATCGGCGTGAACCGGCTCTGCCGGGGTCAGGCCCAGCCCTGCGATAATCCCGACGGTTGCAATTGCTTTGAACTTCATCACATCTCTCCCCAAATGGCAGACTCACTTTCAATTGGCGAAAAGGCTATCACGATCCCGCGAGCTGCCTAGTCCTCTTTTCCTTACCCACAGGCCCCCCATGCCCGAATGGCTGAACCTTCCCGGTCTTTCCCCCTATGCCGAAACGCTGGCCGCGATGGAGTCGCGGGCCGAGGCCATCGCGCGCGGCGAGGCGCCCGAGGCGATCTGGCTGCTGGAACATCCACCGCTCTATACCGCTGGCACCAGCGCACGCGACGCCGATCTGACCGACCCGGACCGTTTCCCGGTGCATGCCGTGGGGCGGGGCGGGCAATACACCTATCACGGGCCGGGGCAGCGGGTGGTCTATGTGATGCTGGATGTCGGCGCGCGGGGCCGCGATGTGCGCTGCTTTGTGCGGGCAATGGAAAACTGGGTGATCGCGGCGCTGGCCGAATTCAACGTGACCGGCGAGGTGCGCCCGGGCCGGGTCGGCGTCTGGGTGCCGCGCCCTGAACGGGCCGGGCCGGAGGGACAGCCCGCTGAGGACAAGATCGCGGCGATTGGCGTCAAGCTGCGGCGCTGGGTCAGCTTTCACGGCATTTCCATCAATGTGGAGCCGGATCTGTCACATTTCTCGGGCATCGTGCCCTGCGGCATCCGTGATCATGGCGTGACATCGCTGGTCGATCTGGGTCTGCCGGTCACGATGGACGATCTGGACCTGGCGCTGAAAACCACCTTTCCGCGGTTTTTCCCCGAGGGCGGGTTGCGGCCCGACGGGGTCAGCCCCCCGGCCTGCGCGGGCTGATCGTCAGCGTGGCGTAGCCCCCACCCCCATCCCCTCCCCACAAAGGGGGAGGGGAGGCGCAGGCTTTCCGGCGTTGCGTCCGCGCCCGCCGGATGCGTGAACCTGCCCGGCACAGGTGCCTCCCTCCCCCCTTGTGGGGGAGGGCTGGGGTGGGGGGCGTGGGGACCAAGGCACCAAAGCCGCAGTTTTGCGCGCGGGTCAGGGCAGGATCGCCAGCCACATCCAGACCGAGCCGATCGACAGCGCCGTGGCGATCAGCACGGCCGAGGCGTTCACCCGCTTGCCCACGCCATACATATGCGCGAACAGATAGGCGTTGACGCCGGGGGCCATTGCCGCCGTCACCACCGCCGAGCGCAGCGCGGCAGTCTCAAGCGCAAACACTTGCGTGGCCAGCAACCATGTCACCCCCGGATGCACGATCAGCGATGCGGCGCAGACCATGGCGATGGTGGCGCGGTCGCCCTCTGGCTTATAGCGCAGCAGCACGCCGCCAAGGCCGAACAGCGCCGCAGGAATCGCGGCGCGGGTCATCAGATCCACCCCTGACCAGAACGCCCCCGGCAACGGCAGTCCTGACAGGTTGACGGCAAAGCCCAGCGTGATGCCGATGACCAAGGGCTGCGAAAACACCGCCCGCCCGATCTGGCGCGACAAGGCTGCCGCCGACAACCCCTGTCCGCGCGTACGCGCCCATTCCATCAGCCCGATGCCAAAGCCGTACAGCATGGGGGAGTGGATCGAGATGATGGCAAAATTGCCCTGCAGCGCATCAACCCCGTAAGCCCGCTCGGTGATCGGCAGGCCCAGCAGCAGCGAGTTGGAAAACAGGCCGGCAAAGCCGATGGCGACGGAATCGGTCAGCGGCCGGTTGAACAACCAGCGCGCCCCGGCAAAGCAGACAGCAAAGCCGCTGAACGCCCCGGCATAGAACGACACCAGCAGCCCGGTCTCATAGGCCCCCGACAGGTCCAGCGTGGCGATAGAGCGGAACAACAGGCAGGGCACCGCGAAATTCTGCGCAAACCGCATCAGCCCGTCGACGGCAGTGTCAGAAAACAACCCGAAGCGGGCGGCCGCGTAGCCAAAGGCGATGACCATGAAGACCGGCAGGATCACGTCCAGCAGGGCAGTCATGCCGCAATCTCGATCACCATGCCATCAAACGCGGGGCGGACATGGGCGGGCAGCTCGGTCAGCAGCACGGCATAATCCAGATCATTGTGCATGTTGGTCAGCACCGCACGGGCGGGTTGCGCACGGTCAATCCAGCCCAAAGTCATGTCCAGATGGGCATGGGTCGGGTGCGGCTTGCGGCGCAGCGCATCGACCACCCAGACCTCCAGCCCGGTCAGCAGCGGCCAGTGCGTCTCGGGGATCGCCACCGCGTCGGGCAGATAGGCCAGCCCGCCGATGCGAAAGCCCAGGGCATCCATGCTGCCATGTTCGCACAGAAACGGGGTCAGCGTCAGATCGCCGCCAGCCCCGGTCACCGAAAACGGCGTGTCATCGGTGATGGTGTTCAGATCCAGGATCGGCGGGTAGGGGCTGCCCGCAGGCTGCACAAAGGCATAGCCAAAGCGCGAGATCAGCGCATCCTGTGTCGGGCCGTCGGCCCAGACCGGCAGACGGCGGCGGATGTTGAACACCACCTGCCGCAGGTCGTCGATGCCATGGGTATGATCGGCATGGGCATGGGTAAAGGCCACTGCATCCAGCACCCCCACCTGAGCCGCCAGCAGTTGCGCATGCATGTCGGGCGAGGTGTCGATCAGCACCCGGGTTGTGCCGCCAGCGCCGATCCGCTCTGCCAGCAGCGAACAGCGGGTGCGGCGGTTCTTTGGGTTGGCAGGGTCGCAATCGCCCCAGTCCGGCGCTTTCATCCCAAGCCGTGGCACCCCGCCAGAGGAACCGCAGCCAAGGATGGTAAAGCGCAGCCGGTCGGTCATGCTGCACTGTCCGGCAGGCGGGCACGGGTGAACAGCCGGTCAAAATTCGCGGTGGTCTGTGCCGCAAAGGCTGCTTCCGAAATGCCGAACAAAGCCGCCCCGGCCTTGCCGGTATAGGTGGTATAGGCCGGTTCGTTGCGCCGCCCGCGATAGGGCGGCGGGGCCAGATAGGGGCTGTCGGTTTCCAGCAGAATGCGGTCCACCGGGCAGGCGGCAAAGATGTCGCGCAGCTCTTGCGAGCGCGGAAACGCCGCGATGCCCGACATCGACAGGTAAAACCCCAGCTCCAGCGCCGCTTTTGCCAACCCCTCGCCACTGGAAAAGCAGTGCATCACGCAGGAATAGGGCCGGTCGCGATAGCCTTCGGTCAGGATCGCCGCCATATCCTCATCGGCCCCGCGCGCATGGATGATCAGTGGCAGGCCGGTTTCCTGTGCGGCGGTGATGTGCAGGCGCAGGCTTTGCTGCTGCACGTCCTTGGTCTCGGCGGTGTAGTGGTAATCCAGCCCCGTCTCGCCGATGCCGACGAATTTCGGGTGCTGCGCCAGCGCCACCAGCTGATCGACCGTCGCCATCGGCTCTTCCGCCGCGCTCATCGGATGGGTGCCTGCGGCGTAGAACACCGAAGCATGCGCCTCGGCAATTGCGCGCACGACCGGTTCGTTGCGCAGACGGGTGCAGATTGTCACCATCCGCCGCACCCCTGCGGCATGGGCGCGGGCGATGATCTGATCCAGTTCGCCCGCGAAATCCGGAAAATCAAGGTGGCAGTGGCTGTCAACGATGTCAGGGGGCTGTCGGAGGGGCATGCAACGCTCATTTCTGGGCGAGCTGTCCCGCCGTCTCGTCAATTTTGAGCAAGCTATCCATCAGAAGCGCGGCAGGGTCAAGGTTGACCGCCTTGCCCCGGCGCGCCCGCAGCGACAAGGTTTGCGCAAGGTCGGCCCAGCCCCGCGCGGCCTGTTCCGTGGGCACCAGCCGGGCAAACAGATCGCCCTCACCGCGCGCCGCCTCGGGCGGCAACTGGCGCAGGGTGCCAGCGCGGGCCAGCCGCGCCAGAAACAGATCGAGCAGCGTCACGATCAGGTCAAAACGCTCTTCCGACCCCTTGCCCGCGCCGGTTTCGGCCAGTGTCAGCGCACGCGAGCGGTCCAGCCGGGGCAGGGTGGTGAACAGCTGGATCAGACCGGCATAGGTTTTCAAGCCGTCCAGATTGGTCAGCCGGAATGCCTCGCCGACCGAGCCACCGGCCAGCTCGCCAAGCGCCTGCACATCATCCGGGTCGACCGCGCCGCCCGCCTGTTCCAGCGCCCGCGCAAGGGGTTCGGGCGGCAGCGCGGTCAGCCGAAGCTCGCGGCAACGTGACCGGATCGTGGGCAACAGCCGGTGCGGCTGGTGCGCGACGACAAGGAAAGTCACATCGGCGGGCGGTTCTTCGAGCAGTTTCAGCAGCGCATTCGCCGCCCCGGTGTTCAGATCATCCGCCGCGTCGATGATCGCCACCCGGCGGCCGCCATCCGCTGCCGACAGCGCAAAGAACGATTTCATCTTGCGCACCTCATCCACCCGGATATCGGCAGAGAGCGCGGTTTCCTTGTCATTGGCCCCGCGTCGCAGCAGGAACAAGCGCGGTTCGGCCAGTTGCAGCATCCGGCGCGCCACGGGGGCATCGGTGGGAATGTCCATCGACTCGGGCGGCGGGGCGGCAAACATGCCGCCATCATCGGGGGGCGTCGCCAGCAGGAACCGCGCGATGCGCCAGGCAAGCGTCGCCTTGCCCACGCCCTTTGGCCCGGTGATCAGCCAGCCATGATGCAAGCGGCCCGAGGTAAAGGCATTGAGAAACGCACTCTCCGCCGCGTCATGGCCAAACAGTCGCCGGGTTTCGCGCGGATGCGGCGCGCCTTCGATCCGGTCAGGTTCGGGCAGGTCGGCGGCGGCCATCAGCGCGCCCCGATCACGGTCAGCGCCTGCGTCAACACATCGGCGGCCACCGCATCCGGGCTGCGCGCGCCGTCGATCACGCGAAAACGGGCGTGGCGGGCGGCCAATGCCAGAAACCCGGCCCGCGCGCGGGTCTGAAACGCCAGCCCCATATCTTCGAACCGCATCTCGGCTCCGGCGCGGGCGGTGGCGCGGGCCAGTCCCTGCACCGGGTCCAGATCAACCAGCAGGGTCAGGTCAGGTTCGACGCCGATCATCAGATCATGCAGCGTATCGACCGTAGCCGACAGATCGCCCCGCGTGATGCCCTGAAAAATCCGGGTGGAGTCGGCAAACCGGTCGGTAATCACGACATCGCCCCGCGCCAATGCCGGGCGGATGGTTTTCTCCACATGGTCGCGGCGGGCGGCGGTGAACAGCAGGATCTCGGTCTCGGCCGACCAGCGGTCGGTCGCTCCCTCCAGCACCAGACGGCGGATTTCCTCGGCCCCGGCGCTGCCGCCCGGCTCGCGGGTCAGGGTCACGCCGTGGCCGGATGCGCGCAAGGCATCGGCCAAAAGGCGCGCCTGCGTTGACTTGCCAGAGCCGTCAATGCCTTCAAAACTGATGAAAATCCCGGTCATGGCCCCGCCTATCAGGAGGCGGGCTGCTCGTCGAGGTAGCGCGCGCGCAACACATCCACCGCCGTCAGCAACCGCTTGCCAAAGCCGCCCTTGGCGACATCGGCCTCGACCACCAGCGGCACGCGGGCATCGGGCAGGTCGGGGATATGGATGATCATCTCGCCCACCTGTGTTCCGGCCGTCAGCGGTGCCCTGAGCGGGCCGGTGTAGACGACTTCGGCGGTGGCGTTTTCCTGCACCAGTGCGGGCACCAGCAGCCGCACATCTGCCGCTGGCACCAGGCCGACCGTATTTGCCGCTCCCATCCAGACCGGCGCCTCAGCCACACGCTGCCCGGCCTTGACCAGCGTTTTCTCGGCAAACTGGCGGAAGGCCCAGGACACGATCCGCTCTGCCTCTTCGGCGCGTTCGCGTTCTGTGGCCAGCCCGGTGATCACAAAGATCACCCGCCGGTTGCCCTGCGCCGCCGATCCGGCAAGGCCAAAACCCGCCTCGGACGTGTGGCCGGTCTTCAGCCCGTCAGCGCCGACCCCCAGCGCCAACAGCGGGTTGCGGTTGTTGGCATTGGCCGGGGCGCGGTCCTTGTAATCAAAGGTCGTCTCGGCAAAGATCGGGTAGAATTCGGGGAAATCGACGATCAGCCGCTTGGACAGAATGCCCAGATCGCGCATCGACATCACATGCCCCACCGCAGGCCAGCCGGAGGCGTTGCGGAACACCGAATGCTGCATCCCCAAGGCGCGCGCGCGCGCAGTCATCTGATCGGCAAACGCCTCCTCAGTCCCCGCCAGCCCTTCGGCCACAGCCACACAGGCGTCATTTCCCGAGTTGACGATCATGCCGTGGATCAGATCGCTGACTGTGGGGCGGTCCGATTCCTGCAAGAACATGGTCGAGCCGCCCATCGCCGCCGCGCGGGACGACACCGGAAAGGCGGTGTCCATCGTGACGCGGCCATCGCGCAGTGCCTCGAACAGCATGTTGATGGTCATCAGCTTGGACATGCTGGCGGGCGGCAGGGCCAGATCGGCGTTCTTGTCCATCAGCACCGTTTCCGTGCTCACGTCATAAACCCAGGCGGCCGTGGCCCGTGTCTCGAACGCCTGCGCCATCGGCGCTGCGAGCAACAGAATCACGGTCAAGACCGGGCGGAACAGGGTTCGAAACTGGGGGCGCATCGGATCTCCGGCAGCTTATCGTTTCAGGAAATAGGCATCGGGAAAGCCAAGTCCCTTGACCTTTGTCATCGTCGCCGCATCGCCGCGCGTGGTCACTGACCACAGCGCCTTGCCCTGGCTTTCCTCACGCCGCACGGTGCCGGTCAGCCCAGCCTTTTTCAGCGTTTCCGCCGCACGGGTGGCATTCGCCTCAACCGAGAAGATCCCGATCTGAATGGTGCGTCCGCCAGCTGCGGCTGCTGGGACTGCAGGTTTTGGCACCGCTGCCGGGGCAGGGGCCGCGGCGGCGCCACTGACCACAGGGGCCAAGGCTGTCGGTGATACCGGCTTGCCATCGGCCCGGTCCAGCGCCGCCGCGGCACCCGCAATCGGATCAAGCGACTGGGTTTCCACCGTTTCCGACGAATCAAGGATCGGCTTTGTCGCGTCGGTGGTGATCTGCTCTTCCTCGCGACGCAGCGCGATCACGCTGACATCGGCAGGCGCGCCGGCCAGAATGCCCAGTGCCGCCGCCGCATCGGACGAGATCTGTAGCTTGGGCCCCGGATTTTCGATCTCGCGCCGGAACAGCGCGCCAATCACGAATTTCCCATTGCCGGTGTTGCGGATGATCACCCGCTCGGGGTCTTTGGCATCGGGCGAGGCGACCCAGACACCTCCCAGCGACGGACGGCCATCCCACAGCGCCTTGTCGAGGGTCTGAAACACCTCGGGCGCTTCGACATCGCGGTCGACCAGCCGGGTCGAGGTAGAAGCCGAAGGTCGCGTCTGCGCGCCATCGGCGGTGTCACCGCGTTTGAACGGGTTCCCGCCATCCACACAAGCGGCCAGAGCCGTGCTTGCGACTGTCATCAGGATAAGCGACCTGATCCGTGCCTGTGCCATTCCTTGCCCCCGATGGGCGCAGGTTCATCCTGCGCTTTTTTCCCGTGTCCGCCCCTTGCCGGTGCGGCCTTTGCCCGATGCATAGCGTGATTTGTGGCTGCATCATACCGTTGTGCGCCCCGCGTGGAAAGGGCGCGCGCAACGATCGGCACAGATCGACACGCACAGTTGACCAATCCGCACCACACCGCTTGAATTCGCCGCCAAGCCCGGATAATCGGTGCCAGCTGGAAGTGTGGCCGAGTGGTTTAAGGCTCTAGTCTTGAAAACTAGCGTGCGGGGAACCGTACCGTGGGTTCGAATCCCACCGCTTCCGCCACCTAGGCTCTGGACCCATTAATTTTCTTGCGGGTCGGACAACTCACTGATTCACTTGCGGCACCACAGGGGGTGCTGCCATGAGCGAGATGATCCTGCTTTCCGAAGCCCAGATGGCGCGGATATCGCC
>NZ_QWEY01000012.1 GCF_003443995.1 Pseudotabrizicola alkalilacus | reverse complement strand
GGCGATATCCGCGCCATCTGGGCTTCGGAAAGCAGGATCATCTCGCTCATGGCAGCACCCCCTGTGGTGCCGCAAGTGAATCAGTGAGTTGTCCGACCCGCAAGAAAATTAATGGGTCCAGAGCCTAGCATCAATTCCAGCGGGACCGGGACACCGTTTGTTGCAAGAGTGCCAAAGCCACTTGCCCCGAACTCAGATTTGCAGAATTCGCTGCAAGCTCGGATCGTACAAGAAACTGTCTGACAAGTTTATCGACTTTGTCACCATCCGAAAACTGCGACAGATCACCTGAGCCGAACATTGCTTTGCTTCGATTCTGCAGCGTTTCTGCCTGCTTGTCGATATCGATCGCCCCAAAAGATACCGGCAGTCCAAAGGCACGTTCAAATACCGTCCGCAAGGGCGGGTTGCCCAGGACAGTGAACCATTTGGACAAAGAACTTGCCTCCGTTTGGGCGAGTACAGGCAGTTCATGTTCAATATTCAGGGCAAGCCGCATATCTTCATTCTGGGTTCCCACAGCCACGGCAAATTGCTGGGTTTTATAAGGACCAAGAATCTTGTCGGCAAAATCCGAAAGCTTTGTACGTGGCGTGCTGAAGTCGCCAAATCCAAATGCAATCGAAAGTTTCTGATACTGCTTGTTTGCCAGTTTGTTGGCAAGCGCCCCGGTTTTCAAGGTGCCATCTTCAAGAACCTTTCTGATAAAGAACTTGTTCCCTACATCCCCCTCAAGCCCAAAAGCGCCCAGAGCCACCCTCAGCAACCTGGGATCGTTCACCAACTGCTCGGCTGTGGTGATGCTGCCAATCTTTTCACGAAAATAGGCTTCGTCTCGTTTTATGGACGGTTGAGCATTGAATGCGTTGGTCTGCTGCGCCATCGTGCGTTTCAGAAAGGCCCAGCCAGCATAACCACCAATGGGGATGATAGGTGTATAGGTCACGTCGGACCAACTGCCATCAGGCGTTCTTCGCGGGCCAACAGGCTACGCAGACATTTCAATGCCTGATAATGCTGATCTTCCAGAACCGCCTTACTTGCGAGCGTCAGTTGAAGCCGACTGTCCGGATCAGTTAGAACCTGGCTCAGTTGCTCAATCCCGCGCAGCAGTTGCAGCTGTGCATCTTTGGCGGTCACATCCCCAGAAAGCACCAGTTGCGCAATGTAGCAAATGCGGCGAACCGGCGTATTTGCCTCCTCCGGGTGGATCGCGTCGCGCAGGCGCAGGATGTGGGCATTTGGAGTCATAATGGCCAGACGTGAGCGCCGGTCACCGTTCTCGATCACGGCTCCGTTGATCAACACGCGTTCATGCGGACCCAGCTTCAGAACAAGACCGCTCATGTCGCGCCCCCTTGGCCCCGCAACCCTCGCATGATCGCAGTATTGACATCAATCAGGACATCAACCGTAGCACTCCCCTCCAGAACCCGCCGGGTATGAATTTCAGAAAACTCATATAGATAAAAGAGTTGCGCCCGCAAAGTGGAGGGCAGTGTATTTCCGGATGACGCAACATCTGCGGCCAGAGTGGACCAAAGACCCAGGTTGTCTGTCAAAGCCTGCACCAATGCCGGAAAATCGGATTTCCTGTTTTGCCAGGTTGCAGATAGCTTTTGCGTCACGCGTGCAAAAGCGTCGTATTCGATACTGCGCATCGGGCGCAGCGTAGCATCCGGGCGCGTATAGCCCGCTTTGGGGTGAATGAGCACGTTCACGGCGAATCCTTCGCGTTGCACCATCATGTGTCAGGGAAGTGGGCCGGAGTTTCCCCCGGCCCGGACCATCAGCGGAACAGCGCGAGGATGCTCTGTGGCGCCTGGTTTGCGATCGACAGCGACTGGGTTGCCAGCTGCTGCTGCACCTGCAGGGCTTGCAAGCGCGCCGATGCCTCTTCCATGTTCGCATCAACCATCGATCCGATACCGGAGCGGAGCGAGTCGACCAGATTTCCGACAAAGGTGTTCTGAATCTCGATCCGCTTCTGCGCGGTACCAAAATCAGAAGCCGCCTGAATTGCGGTCTGCGTCAACCCTTCGATCACCCCCAACGCCGATGCAGCGCCTTCGCTTGAGGATACATCAATGCTGCTCAGCTTTTCCAGACCGCCGCCGATGGTGTTGCCAGCGGGCGCGTAAACATTCAGCTGTGCTGTAACGTTGTTACCCACGGTGGTGGAGCCGGTGAGGGTAAGTTGGTTGGCAGTGGCACCGGAGCCAACAGCTGCCGACATCTGGGTCTCCAGACCTTTTGACTTTGCATAGTCGTTGAATGCCGAAGCCAGCCCTTTTGCGACATCCGCCGCAGTGTCGCCATCGCGGGCGACGTAGCGGATTTCCTGGATGTTCGCCGTATTCGCGGTCGAAAGGCCCGCTGCACCCGCCGTAAGGGTGATGTTATAGCCATCACCCGCAGCAACCGAACCAGTGACGATGGTCACCGCAGTGGTCGGTGCGGTTGCAGCACCCGTCAAGGCCGTTGCCGCAGTGGTAGCAGCACCGGTTGCCTTCGCCGTGAGCGCAGCACCGGCGGCCAGAGCGGTACCGCCGACAACCGAGGTCGTGGTGCTCAGATCCGCTTTTCCGACGCTGATATTCGACGCCGACACGCTGCCGTCAGATGCACGGTCCAGCGACGAAAGAACGTTGACCGTGCCGCTGCCCGCAGTTTTGGACTTGTTCGACAGAAGGTTCAGGCCGTTGAATTGGGCGGCACCGACAATCGAGCTGATCTGATCACGCAACGCGCCGATATCAGCCTGAATCTTGGTGCGGTCAACGTTCTCTTCCTGCGAGTTGACAACCTTGCCTTTCACTTCCTTCAGCAGGTTGGTGATCTGTTCCGAGGCCGAGCGTGCCACGGCGATGGTCGAAGATCCCAGCGACAAGCTGTCAGAAATCGCCTTGAAGCCACTGACATCCGATTCCATCGTTTTGGAGATGGCCCAGACGGCGGCATTGTCCTTGGCACTCCCGACAGCCTTGCCGGTGGAAATCTCGGCCTGGACCTGGCCCATATTCTTGTTGATGGACTTCATGGTTTGCAGGGCAACCATCGCGCCATTGTTCGTCAGAATGGAAGACATGTTCGTTTCCTTCACACTGCCGCGCTTTTCGCGGCTAAAATTACCGTCAGCCGACGGCTGGAAGGGCATTCTTGCCGTTGCTTTGGGAACAACCCCGCAGCGCCACCCCGACCCCGGGGCGCAAGACCGATACAAACCTCCAACTCCTAATCATAAGTGAATTGCCATTCGCCAATCACCGATGATTTGAAACAATTCAGACGCGCCTCGACGCAGGCGCACCATTCGGGACCGTTGCCTTGTGCCCCTCACGGTCATAGGTGGTAAGCCCCTTGGCAGCTTCTGAAATCTCGGCAACCCGGCGGCGGGCGGCACGCACACCCGACAATGCCGCCTGAAGACAGTGCGCAGTGCGCTCGGCCTCGGCTTTCAAGGCCTTCAGCCGGGCCAGATCATTGGAGGGAACCTGCGCCTCGGCAGTTTCCAGCGCCGGAATCAACGTGGCAAGCTGACCATAATTCCCTGCCATCAAACTATTCCGGACATCTGCCAGAATTGTGTCAATTTTTTTGGTCATGTTTTGACTCCTGTGCCTTGACCAGAGACTCAAATATGCTCTGGGCGAGACCGAGGCCCCCTTTTTCAACAATCCCGCGCGCCTGTTCCGTGCGCAGGAAAGATGAGAACTGCTCTTCACCGATCCCGCCGCCAAACGCATCCGGCGATTCGCCCAAGCCCGCGTGGGCCAGCATCTCTGTCAGAAACGCCACTTCCAGTTCTTTAGCTTTTTCATACAGTTGACCATGATCGTGCTTTTTAGAAAGAGGTGTCGGCAAGGCAGACTCTAAGTACATCCCATCGCTCCGTTTTACTTGAATTGTCCTCAATATCTGCGATCTGAGTAAACAGTCGGTAAGCAATTTCGCGCATTTCTTGGGCAGTCATCATTTGATCCCGGAATGCAGAATGCAGATCACGAATGCGACCCAGCTTCAGTTATCCCCGCCGTCGCCGTCAAAGCAGGCGGAGGATAATTCAGGCACCTTTGCTGCAGTGGTCCAGTCTCTCGGCACCTTGCAGCCCCCCCCGCCCTCGGTCTTGTCGTCACGCCAGACGGCACCGCGCGAAACACCGGCGCAGCCCCAGTCGCCGGGGGATGAAACAGCTGCTTTTCTCATAGCGGATACATCGGGTGGTGACCCGCTCCTCGGAAACAAGGTGGCTTTTGGAGCGGCGCCGAAGCTTCCAGATCAGAATCAGGGGCTGCCACCGGCTAGCCTCAGATCCTATCAAGGGCACGCCGTTGCCTCCCTTTCTGAGATGCCGTTGCAAGCGCCACCGACAGGGTTGGTTGCACCCCCGCCCGACCTGAATTTGGCTGAGGCGTCGCGCACGGAACCGCCGCTTGAAACGGGGCAAACCGACACCCCGCACATTGCTGGCAAGGCTCCCCCACTGCAGAATGTCGCGCCGACGGTTGAAACACATGCCGACACAACCGCCGCTCTTGAGCATCTCTCACCACCGGCAAACGCGCCGGAACTTCCCGCCCTGCAGGATCAACCCGCATCACCGCGCCAACAGGTTTCCGGCGATCCACTTGTGCTGCCCGGCTTGCCGGTCTCACCCACACAAGCAGGCCTGCTGAAAGCTGCGACCATCCAACCCCTGCCAAGGTCGGAGCTGACGGCTGCCCCCGTGCCCTTCAGCCCGACAGACAGCCTTCCTCCACAGACAGACGCGTTTCGCCACCCAAGGCAACCGGCCTCGCCCCGCGAGCAAACTGAGCTTGATGCAGCCGTCCGTCCTGATGCCCGGTATTCACCAGCGCGGTCGGACCTGCCACAAATCACTCTTGGCCAATCTCAGAGAGGACAGGAAGTCCCACTGGCGACGGTTACATCCGCCGCCCCTGCGGCTGCCCCCCCCCCTTCACAGGCTAAAACGCCTCTGCCGATCCTGCCACAGGCTCAGCCCATGCCGTCGCATGACACGGCTTCGGTTGAACCGACCCAGCCAAGCCCGCGCACGCCAACCGCGCAGCCAAGCCCACACGCAACCGGCCCTCAACCTGTAACACGGCCACAAACCCCGGTGGCAGCTGCCGGTCCCGGACCTGCGGCACCGGCTGAGAGCACTCCCCCACAGGCAATCGTGCCCCGGCAGCCATTGCCACAGGCTCAGCCCATGCCGTCGCATGACACGGCTTCGGTTGAACCGACCCAGCCAAGCCCGCGCACGCCAACCGCGCAGCCAAGCCCCCACGCAACCGGCCCTCAACCTGTAACACGGCCACAAACCCCGGTGGCAGCTGCCGGTCCCGGACCTGCGGCACCGGCTGTGAACGTCCTAAAGCCGGAAAGCGCACCCCAGAAGCCCTTGCCACAGGCTCAGCCCATGCCGTCGCATGAGACGGCCTCGGTTGAACCGACCCAGACAAGCCCGCGCACGCCAACCGCGCAGCCAAGCCCCCACGCAACCGGCCCTCAACCTGTAACACGGCCACAAAACCCGGTGGCAGCTGCCGGTCCCGGACCTGCGGCACCGGCTGAGAGCATTCCCCCACAGGCAATCGCGTCCCGGCAGCCATTGCCACAGGCTCAGCCCATGCCGTCGCATGAGACGGCTTCGGTTGAACCGACCCAGCCAAGCCCGCGCACGCCCGCGCAGCCAAGCCCCCACGCAACCGGCCCTCAACCTGTAACACGGCCACAAACCCCGGTGGCAGCTGCCGGTCCCGGACCTGCGGCACCGGCTGAGAGCACTCCCCCACAGGCAATCGCGTCCCGGCAGCCCTTGCCGAAGGCTCAGCTTGAGACGCCCCACCAAACAACCCCGCGCACGACACCGGCCCATCTCGCAACCGCCATCAAACCAGCGGCAAGTCAGCCAGGCAGCGTGGCACCTGCCAGCACCGCACCGACGGCCACGGCTGGCAGCGTTCCACCGCAGGCAGATACACCCCGGCATCCCCTGCCGCACACTCACACCACGCCGCTTGATCAGGTCGAACGCGATGGTGCGCATCCGGCAGCGCCACGTTTCGTCCCGGAGCGGAATGTCTCTGCACAAAATGCCGCTCAGCCCGATCTGTTATCCGCCAGGGTGACAGTTGAGGGGCCAAGGTACACAGCCACCGCCCTGTTCGCCTCGCCGCGGCACTCAACGGCTTCTCCTCCTCCGTCGTCTCCACTGCCGGAAATCGCTCTGATCAGCCGCATTCTGCACACCTTGCCTTCAGCTGTGGTGCAGGCGAACGCAACTCCGACATCCACTGCCCATGTGCCCGGTACGCCGCTGCGGGACTCTGATGCCGAAGCTCTTCCGAAAGCAGGCAGTGATAGGCATAAGGCTGCGCCTTTCGCGCAGTCTGCTCAGTTCAATGATATTCCGGCCAAATCAAACCAAATCTCAGCACCGGCTATGCTGAAGGCAAATGCTAACGGCATGCCTGCGCCCACCAGCACATCGGCACCGGTGCAAACCACAGCTGCAACAGTTCAGGAGGGCGGACAAAAACCGGCTTCGCCACAGCCAGTTGCCGTGCCACTGGGTCAAACCCGCACAGCTGACATGCCAGTTACATCTGCGCAACACCGGACAAACCCGGCCATCCCCCCCCTCCAACGTGCCAGCCCTCCACCACAATTTCTTGACGCATCCTCACGTGCCGCGCCCGAAATGCGCGGAATCGACATGACGCCATTCGCGGTCGACAGAACCATCGCGCCGGACTCAGGTACGAAGCGGGAACCCGTCAAGGCGGGCTCTGTAGCACCCGTCGAAAAGTCTGCGCAGTCCCTGACCACGACTCCCCCCGCAGACAAGAACGCCAGCATCCGGTCGGAGCCTGCAGCCGTCTGGCAAGCGCCTCCGCTGCAAAACGCTCCGGTTCCCACACATACCGGGCAACAGGCGCATTTTTATGCAACCCCGGCCGTCCTGCCGCGGCAAGATCAGGGATCAAGACCACACCGCATCTCGCAGGAAACATCGACTGCCGTAATGAATGCTCCGCAGGTGCAGGCCACGACGATCCCCTACGCCCTGATGTCCGCTGGATCTGCCCCGCCTCCCCCTGATCACAAATCGGCTCAGGCACCAACCGCCCCCCTGCACGGCCAAGGGCTTATGCCGGTTGCCGAACCCGATTCTCAGCCGGCGGTCGGCCACACTGCTCCGCCACCTGCGACAACGGAACTGCCCCGCCGTGACACCAGATCGCCGTCGAAAACAGGCCCCGCCGGCGCAACCGATATCAGAACTACCCCCCCCATCCCGGCCCGGTACGCCGCAGCAAGCGACGCGTCCCTGGCCAACACTGACATGCTTTCGCTGAACCGGGAGGGCGCGGTGCAAAGCCTGTCCGCGCCCTTCACCAGTTCCACCCCGACTGCAGGCACGGGCCCACCACACGTCACCCAACAGGTTGCCCAATCCATCATCCAATCGCTGAAAATGGGCGGCGATGGCCCCATGGCCCTGACGTTGCGCCCAGAAGAGTTGGGACAGCTGCGATTTGAAATCTCGACGACAGGTGACAGACTCGCGGTCATTCTGTTTGTGGAGCGACCCGAAGCGATGGAACTGATCCGCCGTCATGGTGATCAATTGCTGAGCGATCTTCGGCTTTCCGGGTTTAACCAACCCACGCTCAGCTTTGGCGACTGGGCGCAGCGGGATGGTCGCACTGGCACACCATCCGGCCCGCCCCCGGCCTCGACCGCCCCCATCGCCGAGGGCGATTCCCCTTCGATCATCGCTCCCCCTCAACATTTCACCGCCACCGGGCGGCTGGACATCCGGCTCTGAAAGGAAAATTTCATGGACGCTCTGAGCACACAATTCGGCTCACCTGCACCCTCCGCATCGCAACCCCGATCCGCCTTCGCCAGTTCCGACTTTGAGACATTCCTCAAAATGCTGACGGTGCAGATGCAGAACCAAGATCCGATGAACCCGATCGATTCGGCGGATTATGCCGTTCAGCTTGCGACGTTTTCCGGTGTGGAACAGGCCGTGCGCACCAATCAGCTGCTGGAAAACCTGCAATCACAGTTTGGGCTGCTGGGCATGGCGCAACTTGCAGGCTGGGTCGGGCAAGAGGCGCGGGCCGCTGCACCCGTCTATATGGACGGCAGGCCGGTCACCCTGTCGCCCAACCCGGCAGCGGCGGCAAACCGAGCCGTTCTTGTGGTGACTGACTCGCAGAGCCGCGTTGTCTCGCGTGATGATATCCCTGTCTCGGCAGAGCCTTACGAATGGACCGGCACCAGCGCGACCGGCGCGGCGCTTCCGGTCGGCATATATAACCTGTCCCTCGAAAGCTATTATTCTGACGATCTTCTTACCACGACCCCAGTGGAGCATTACGCTCCGATCCTGGAGGCGCGGGGCGGACCGGGTGGAACCAAACTCATCCTGCGAGGTGGAATTGAGGTTCTGGCCACCGATGTTACAGCCTTGCGGGTTCCGTAATGTTTCAATCTTTATGAAACGCCTTGGCCCCTGCCCGGAACGTGCGCAAAAAGGTCTATAAAAACTGCCCCAGCCAAAGCCCGGCTGCCAACATCGCTGCCCCCGTCAGGCCGGTCCAGACCGGCCACCAGTTGCGCTTGGCCTGAACGGTCTTTGGCGTATCGGCCTGCGCGATCAACGCCGCCTCCACCAGTTGCGGCAGCCGCGGGCCAAATCGCGCCAGCACACGGGCCGTCTTGCCCAGATCACGCAACAGGGCGCGCGGCCCGATGTTCTTGGTGATGTAGCCTTCAACGATTGGCTTGGCGACTTCCCAGATGTTGATATGCGGGTCCAGACCGCGTGCGACACCTTCGACCACAACCATCGTGCGTTGCAGCAAGATCAGTTCAGTCCGGGTTTCCATACCAAATCGTTCTGTGACTTCGAACAGATAGGCCAGAAGCCGCGCCATCGAGATCCGGCTGGCATCCATGCCGAAAATCGGTTCCCCCACCGCGCGCAAGGCGCGGGCGAATTCGTCAATGTCCCGGTCAGCAGGCACATACCCCGCCTCGAAATGCACCTCGGCGACACGGCGATAATCTTTGCGGATGAAGCCGAACAGAATTTCCGCATAGACACGCCGCGTATACTCATCAATCCGCCCCATGATGCCAAAATCATAGGCAATGATATTGCCATTGGCCGCGACCTTCAGGTTGCCCTGATGCATGTCGGCGTGAAAATAGCCGTCGCGCAATGCATGGTTCAGGAACAGCTGCAAAACGCGCGCGCCCAGCACCTTGCGGTCATGCCCGGCTGCGTCAATCAGGTCGTTGTCATTCAGACTGATGCCTTCGGCCCAGTCCAGAGTCATCACGCTGCGGCCCGACAGAAACCAGATCGGTCTTGGCACCTGAAACCCGGCGTCGCCCTCGGTATTGGCGGCAAACTCGGCGGCGGCACTCGATTCAAGCCGGAAATCCAGCTCTCCCATGACCACACCCTCAAAGTGGCGGATCACCTCGAGCGGGCGCAGACGGCGCGACGAGGGGGAAATGAATTCAATGGCTTGTGCAGCAAAGTAAAAGGCGTCGATATCCTTGCGGAACGCCCGCTCAATCCCCGGCCGCAGCACTTTGACGGCAACCTCGCGCCCGTCTTCGATCAGCCAGGCCTTGTGGACCTGCGCGATAGAGGCGGCGGCGACAGGTTCGGAAAACTCGCGAAATACCTGATCCACCGGCACATCCAGCTCGGCCTGGATCATCTTTTTGGCGACTTCGATCGGAAAGGGCGGCAACTTGTCCTGCAGATATTTCAGCTGCAGCGACAGTTCATCTCCGACCACATCCGGGCGGGTCGACAGAATCTGGCCAAACTTGATATAGGCCGGGCCAAGGGCGGTCAGCGCGCGGGTGGCGGGTGGCAACGCAGGATCACCGCGCAACCCCAGCGGCTTGAACGGCCAACCTAAGATCCGGGCGACAAAGCGCAGGCGTGGTGGTGCGCGGAACGCCTCCAGCACCACACCGATGGCCCCGGTCCGCTCCAGCGTGGCAAGGGTGCGGATCAGCCGCCAGATGTTGTGGGGGCCCCGCACTTACAGCTTCCATCCGGAATGAAGGGCGGCGATGCCCATGGTCTGATTGCGGTATTTTACCTGCTCAAAACCCGCCTGACGGATCATCGTGGCAAATGCCTCCTGGTCAGGGAATTTGCGGATGCTTTCGACCAGATACTGATAGCTGTCGCGATCGCCCGCCACGATCTGCCCCATCAGCGGAATGACGTTGAACGAATACAGATCATAGGCCTTTTGCATCAGCTCATTCGGAATCTGACTGAACTCCAGCACCATCAGCCGCCCGCCGGGGCGCAGCACGCGGTAAGCTTCGGACAGTGCATCCGCGATCCGGGTCACGTTCCGGATGCCGAAACTGATTGTGTATACGTCAAAGCTGTTGCTCTCGAACGGCAAGGCCATCGCATCGCCCACCACCCAGCCCAGCCGGTCGGCCATACTGTCCGCCTCGGCCCGCTGCCGCCCGGCGATCAGCATCGATTCGGTCATGTCGCAGACCACGGCACTTGCGCCCGGCGCGCGGTTCAGGAAACGGAACGCAACGTCACCCGTACCCCCCGCCACGTCCAGCAGCCGCTGACCGGGCCGCGGGGCGAGCCAATCCATCATCGCATCTTTCCACAGACGGTGAACCCCAACCGACATCAGGTCGTTCATGATGTCGTATTTGCTGGCCACCCGCGTAAAGACGCCATGCACCATCCCGGCCTTGTCGGCCTCTGGTACGGTCTGATAGCCGAAATGCGTAGTGCTTTTGTCGTCGTCGGTCATGGGCCTTGCCCTTTATTGCCTGTCCGTCTTCTTATAGGGCGCATCTGCGCGGCTGCAATGCGCCACCCTGTCCGGGGTGGACCGCGCAAAACAGCAGGAGCTTCCGATCATGCCTGAATTGCCCGAGGTTGAAACCGTGCGCCGCGGTCTGTTGCCGGTGATGGAGGGACAGGTCATCGCGCAGGCCACCGTCAACCGGGACGGGCTGCGCTGGCCGTTTCCCGAGGGCATGGCGGCCCGACTGACAGGCGCGCGGGTGAATACCCTGCGGCGGCGGTCGAAGTATATTCTGGCCGATCTGTCCACCGATGAAACCTTGCTGATTCACCTTGGCATGTCGGGGCGGATGCTGATTTCCGGTCAGATGCTTGGCAGTTTTCATCACGATCACCCCGCCCCGCAAAAGCATGACCATGTGGTGCTGGATATGGCGGGCGGCGCGCGCATCACGTTTAACGACGCCCGCCGGTTCGGGGCGATGGATCTGATGCCGACTGCCACGGCAGAGACGCACCCGTTGCTTGCCGCGCTGGGGCCGGAACCGATGGGGAATGCGTTTGACGAATCCTATCTGGTCGCCCGGCTCAAAGGGCGGAACACGCCGATAAAATCCGCCCTGCTGGATCAGCATATCGTGGCTGGTCTGGGAAATATCTATGTATGTGAAACGCTGTACCGCGCCCGCATCGCGCCCGCGACCAAAGCAGGCGCGCTTACGGCCAAACAGGTCGCCGCTCTTGTTCCCATCATCCGCGAGGTGCTGGCCGAGGCGATCGAGGCTGGCGGCAGCAGCCTGCGCGATTTTCGTCAGGCCGATGGTGAGCTGGGATATTTCCAGCACAGCTTTCAGGTCTATGACCGCGAAGGCCAGCCCTGCGTAACCCCCGGCTGCAGCGCAAAAATCGAGCGGATGGTGCAGTCCGGGCGGTCCTCGTTCTATTGCCCGATATGCCAGCGTTGACTTGCCATCAGGCAAGATACTGCTAGGAGTCACCGCATCGCCCAACCGTGGAGCCCGCGCATGGCCTATGATACCCTGATCGTCGAGGTCGAGGACTATGTTTCCCTGATCCGGCTGAACCGCCCCGACGCGCTGAACGCGCTGAATTCCAAGCTGATGAAGGAACTGGCCAGTGCAGTGCAAGCGGCTGACCGCGATGACAACGTCCGCGTCATCGTGCTGACCGGGTCGGAAAAGGCTTTTGCCGCGGGTGCTGATGTCAAGGAAATGGCCGAAAAGACCTTTACCGAGGTGTATTTCGACAACCTCTTCGGCGTCGAGGCCGAGATCATCGGTCAGGTACGCAAGCCCATCATTGCTGCTGTTTCCGGCTATTGTCTGGGCGGCGGATGTGAGCTGGCGATGCTGAGCGATTTCATCATCGCCTCTGACACCGCAAAATTCGGTCAGCCCGAGATCAACCTTGGCATCGTGGCAGGCATGGGCGGCACCCAGCGTCTGACCCGCTTTGTCGGCAAGTCCAAGTCGATGGACATGCATCTGACCGGCCGCTTCATGGAATCGGCCGAGGCCGAGCGCTGCGGTCTGGTCAGCCGGGTGTTTCCGGCCAAGGATCTGATGACCGAAGTGATGAAGATCGCCGACAAGATCGTGGAAAAATCGCTGCTGTCGTCGATGGCGGTCAAGGAATGCGTCAACCGGGCGCAGGAAACCACGCTGGCCGAAGGTTTGCTGTTCGAGCGCCGGGTATTCCACGCGATGTTCGCCACCGAAGACCAGAAAGAGGGCATGGCCGCGTTTCTGGAAAAGCGTCAGCCGCAGTTCCGCGACAAGTAAGCGGTTTTTCCTATTTTCTTTCGGGGCAAACCATCCTATATGCCGCCCCACATGCGCGTGGGCCCGCTTAGGCAAGAATCATCCCCTCCTATAAGGTGGGGCCTTGGGGCTTTCGTGCGATCGCATTGAATCAGACCCAGGAAAGGCCACCAAATGGCAAATAGTGAACAGTCCAAAAAACGCGCCCGCCAGTCCGAGGCGCGCTATGCCGTGAACAAAGCCCGCCGTTCGCGCATCCGTACCTTTGTCCGTAAAGTCGAAGAGGCAATCGCTTCGGGCAACTCCGAAGCTGCTGTCGAAGCGCTGAAAAACGCACAGCCAGAACTGGCCCGCGGCGTGACCAAAGGCGTGCTGCACAAGAACACCGTCTCGCGCAAAATCTCGCGCCTGTCGTCGCGCGTCAAAGCCCTGTCGACCCCGGCTGCCTGAGTCGTTCTTATCAATTTTGTGTCAAGGGCGTCCTCTTCAGAGGGCGCCCTTTTTTCATGCCTCTCACGGGTTTTCAGGCGCTTTTCCGCCTGCACGTTGCCGATTTGCCAGAGCCCCCGGATTCGCAGAGTTCATTCGTCTGTCAACTTAATAGTTCGGTTGCGAAAGCACCTGTCGGCTTGCTAGCTTCCACAGGCGATTCACTTCGTCTTGGGGGACATGACGCGGTCTTGCGCAACAAACTGAAGGGCCTTGCTGCCAGCTTTGCCGTCAGTTTTTGTTAAAGATCAATGTGTTATGCTGTCTGCGGTCTTTTCCGCACTCAGGTGGTTCTACAGGGTTGGCTTTTCGGGGCCAGCGCTGTCGTTCTGTAATGTGTCCTTACCTGATCCGGTTTCGGGTCAGCCCTTCCTGCATGAGGTGCAGGCAAGGCTGGCCGGGAAATCGGGTGTACGGGGTGTGCGTGAGAAACAAGCCCGACCGGGAAACCGGAGGGGACGGGCATAAAAATAACAGGTCAAAGCGAATGACGAACGAGACGTGGGGACAGGTTCGGGAAGAACTGATCAAGAGGGTCGGGAAGAACAACTACACAACATGGATCGAGCCGCTTCGCCTGTCGCACCTGAAAAACGGCGTCGCCAGTTTTGAAGTGCCTACGACATTTTTCGGCGACTGGGTGTCGCGCAATTTTGCCGACCATATCCGTGGTGAGCTTGCCGTTGCCGGATCGCCGGTCGAACGGGTGGAGTTCACTGTTGGCGCGGTGTCTGACCGGGCACCGGCAGCGCGTCCTGCGGCGCGGGCTGCCAAGACAGCGCGGGCGCGGCTGGACGGGGTAGATGAAGTCACCGGCGCGCAGCTGGAGCAGCGCTTTACCTTTGACAATTTCGTGGTCGGCAAGCCGAACGAACTGGCCCACGCCGCCGCCCGCCGGGTGGCCGAGGGCGGGCCGGTCACTTTTAACCCGCTGTTTCTGTATGGCGGCGTTGGCTTGGGGAAAACCCACCTGATGCACGCCATTGCCCATGAGTTGAAGTTCAGCCGTCCTGACCTGCATGTGCTGTACCTGTCGGCCGAGCAGTTCATGTACCGCTTTGTTCAGGCGCTGCGCGACCGGCAGATCATGGACTTCAAGGAATTGTTCCGTTCGGTTGACGTGCTGATGGTCGATGACGTGCAGTTCATCGCCGGCAAGGACAGCACGCAGGAGGAGTTTTTTCATACCTTCAACGCGCTGGTCGATCAGAACAAGCAGATCGTGATTTCGGCTGACCGCGCGCCGGGTGAGATCAAGGATCTGGAGGAACGCATCCGCTCGCGCCTGCAATGCGGGCTGGTGGTGGACCTGCACCCGACCGATTACGAGCTGCGGCTGGGGATCCTTCAGGCCAAGCTGGAGCATTATTCCAACCAGTACCGTGGCCTGACGATGGCGCCGGGGGTGCTGGAGTTTCTGGCGCACCGGATCACCACCAACGTCCGGGTGCTGGAAGGCGCTTTGATGCGGCTCTTTGCCTTTGCCAGCCTTGTCGGGCGGGAGATCAATCTGGATCTGGTTCAGGAATGCCTGTCCGATATCCTGCGGTCTTCGGAAAAGCGGCTGACGATTGAGGAAATCCAGCGCAAGGTGGCCGAGCATTACAATGTCCGGCTGTCGGACATGATCGGGCCCAAACGGCTGCGGACGATCGCGCGGCCGCGGCAGGTGGCGATGTATCTGTCCAAGCAGATGACCAGCCGGAGCTTGCCGGAAATTGGCCGCCGCTTTGGCGGGCGGGACCACACAACGATCATGCACGGGGTCCGCAAGATCGAGGAGCTGATGGCGGCTGACGGGCAGCTGGCCGATGATGTGCAGCTGTTGAAGCGGTTGCTGCAAAGCTGAGGGCAAGGGCTGCCCACTGTGTTACATCAGGGCAGCCCCTTTGTTTTCAAAGACTTGCATTTTGACTTTAAGGGAAACTTAACGGCTTGGCAGTAAGGCAGCCTCTGGGCCTTGACCTTGCCCGCAAAGCCACACAATGTCGGTTCAAACACTTGTGAACCCGCGAAAAACGGGTATTGTCGGCGTCCCTTAGACGGCCCGACAGGGGGATGGAAGATGAAGCTTTCGATTGAACGCGGCACATTGCTCAAGGCCCTGGCTCAGGCGCAGTCTGTGGTGGAGCGGCGCAACACCATTCCGATCCTGGCCAATGTGCTGATCGAGGCCGAAGGCGCGCAGGTGTCTTTCCGCGCCACCGATCTGGACATCGAGGTGGTGGACCGGGCCCCGGCCATGGTGGAACGCCCCGGTGCGACCACGGTTTCGGCGGTGATGCTGCACGAGATCGTGCGCAAACTGCCCGATGGCGCGCTGGTCAACCTGACCGAAGATCCGGCCTCGGGCCGGTTGTCGATCATGGCGGGGCGGTCGTCGTTCAGCCTTGCCACGCTGCCGAAAGAAGATTTTCCGGTGATGGCAACGTCTGAGTATTCGTCGAATTTCTCGGCCAAGGCGTCTGATCTGCGGCGGCTGTTCGACAAGGCGAAATTTGCAATCTCGACCGAGGAAACCCGCTATTATCTGAATGGCGTGTATCTGCATGTCTCGACCGGCGAAGAGGGTCAGGTGCTGCGCGCTGTGGCAACCGACGGTCACCGGCTGGCGCGGATTGATACGCCCCTGCCCGAAGGCGCGACCGGAATGCCCGGCGTGATCGTGCCGCGCAAAACCGTGAACGAGTTGCGCAAACTGCTGGATGATGACGAGGCCACGATTGCGGTTTCGGTATCGGAGACCAAAATCCGCTTTGCCACGCCCGCCATTACCCTGACATCGAAGGTCATCGACGGCACCTTCCCCGATTATACCCGCGTGATTCCGACCGGGAACACACGGCGGCTGGAAGTGGACGCCAGCGAATTTGCCAAGGCGGTGGACCGCGTGGCCACCGTGTCGAGCGAGCGCAGCCGCGCGGTCAAGCTGTCGCTGGACGAGGACCGCCTGATCCTGTCGGTCAACGCCCCGGATTCGGGCGCGGCCGAGGAAGAACTGGCCGTGGCCTATAGCGATGAGCGGCTGGAGATTGGCTTTAACGCCAAGTATCTGCTGGAGATTGCGTCGCAGGTGGACCGGGAAAATGCGGTGTTCCTGTTCAACTCTTCCGGCGACCCGACCTTGATGCGCGAGGGGAATGATACCAGCGCGATCTATGTCGTGATGCCGATGCGCGTGTAACATCGGTCGATCCGGGGGCCAGCCCCCGGACCCCCGGGATATTTCCAGACAGAAAATGAGGGCGGCGGTTGGGCGGCTTGGCCATAACATCGCTGGTGCTGTCGCAGTTCCGCAGCCATGGCCTGACGCGGCTTGCCTTTGACGGGCGGCCTGTGGCCATTCATGGCCCGAACGGGGCAGGCAAGACCAATATTCTGGAGGCGGTGTCGCTGTTGTCGCCCGGTCGCGGATTGCGGCGGGCGGGAGCGGAGGAGTTGGCGCGGCGTCCCGAAGCGATTGGCTGGAAAATCTCGGCTGAAGTCGATGGGCTGGACGCGCCGCATGATGTGGTGACCTTTGCCGAAGGCACCGATGCGCGGGTGGTGCGGATCGACGGCAAGGCGGCCACCCAGGCCATGCTGGGCCGGGTGCTGCGCATTTTGTGGCTGGTGCCCGCGATGGACCGGCTGTGGATCGAGGCCGCCGAGGGGCGACGGCGGTTTCTGGACCGGATCACCCTGAGCTTTACCCCCGACCATGGCGAGGCGGTGCTGGCCTATGACAAGGCGATGCGCGAGCGCAACCGGCTGCTGAAGGATCAGGTGCGCGATGCGCACTGGTACGGCGTGGTTGAGGCGCGGATGGCCGAGGCGGCGGGGCTGATCGACGCGGGCCGCGCGGCGGCGCTGGACCGGCTGGCGCTGGCGCAGGACGGGGCAGAGACGGCGTTTCCGCGCGCCGATCTGGCACTGGTGCACCCTGAGGGCAGCTATGACGATCTGGCGCTGGTTCTGGCCGGGGGGCGGGCGCGCGACATGGCGGCGGGGCGGACCTTGCAGGGGCCGCACCGGGTGGATCTGGCGGCGGTTTACGCGGCCAAGGGAGTGGCGGCGGGGCAATGTTCGACCGGGGAGCAGAAGGCCTTGCTGATCAGCCTGATCCTCGCGAATGCGCGGGCGCTGCGTGCCGATCTGGGCCGCGCGCCGGTGGTGCTGCTGGACGAGGTGGCAGCGCATCTGGATGCGGCCCGGCGTGCGGCCCTGTACGACGAGATTTGTGCGCTGGGGGCGCAGGCACTGATGACGGGAACAGAGCCGGGGCTGTTTGACAGTCTGGGCGCGCGAGCGCAAAGCGTGGCCGTGACCGAAGCGGGCGGCGTATCAGAGGTGACGGGATGACGGTGACATTGCATCAGCTGGCGCTATACGCGCTGGCCATGGTCGGGCTGTGGGTGATCCCCGGCCCGGTCTGGGTGGCGCTGACCGCGCGGGCGCTGTCGGGCGGCATGGCGGGGGCCTGGCCGCTGGCAGTGGGCGTGGCGCTGGGGGATCTGATCTGGCCGCTCTGCGCGATTCTGGGGCTGGCCTGGGTGCTGTCGCTCTATGGCGATCTGCTGGAGGTGCTGCGCTGGATCGCGGCGGCGGTGTTTGTGGTGATGGGGGTGCTGCTGCTGCGCAAACCGGCGGCGGTGCCGGGGGCGGACAGCCGGATGACGCGGCCCGGCGTCTGGGCCGGGTTTTCGGTCGGCGTGGCGGCGGTGATCGGCAACCCCAAGGCCATTCTGTTCTACATGGGGTTTCTGCCGGGGTTCTTTGATCTTTCGCGTGTGAACGCCTGGGATATTGCCGCGATTCTGCTGGTTTCGGCGCTGATCCCGATGCTGGGCAATCTGGGGTTGGCGCTGTTTCTGGACCGCGCACGGCAGTTGCTGCGCAGCCCGGCGGCGCTTCGGCGGCTGAATGTGGTCTCGGGGGTTTTGCTGATTGCGGTGGGATGTGTGATTCCCTTTAGCTGACCCCCAAATCTTGTGTCGCAGGGGTGACATTCCCCGCCCCCGGCGGTATAAGTCGCACACATTATTTGGGGTTCATGACGCATGGCCGAAGCTGCCCGCAAACCCGCCGAATACGGCGCCGATTCTATCAAGGTTCTCAAGGGGTTAGAGGCGGTTCGCAAACGCCCTGGCATGTACATTGGTGACACCGATGACGGGTCGGGTCTGCACCACATGGTTTATGAGGTGGTGGACAACGGCATCGACGAGGCGCTGGCCGGGCATGCAACGGCGGTAACGGTCAAGATCCACGCGGATTCCAGCGTATCGGTACGTGACAACGGGCGCGGGATTCCGGTGGATATCCATCAGGAAGAAGGCGTGTCGGCGGCAGAGGTCATCATGACCCAGCTGCATGCGGGCGGCAAGTTCAACAACACCGACGACTCGGGCAACGCCTATAAGGTTTCCGGCGGGTTGCATGGCGTGGGCGTTTCGGTGGTCAACGCGCTGTCGGAATGGCTGGAGCTGACCGTCTGGCGCGATGAGACCGAGTATCGGGCGCGGTTTGAGCATGGCGAATGCGTGGAACATGTGCGCGCCATTGGTCCGGCACCCGGAATGCGGGGGACCGAGGTGCGGTTTCTGGCCAGCGCCAAGACCAACATTCCGGAGGGGACGTTCTCGAACCTGGAGTACAGCTTCAAGACGCTGGAAAACCGGCTGCGGGAGCTGGCGTTTCTGAACTCGGGCGTGCGGATCATTGTCGAGGATGACCGCCCGGCAGAGCCGCTGCACACCGAGCTGTTCTATGAAGGCGGGGTGCGGGAGTATGTGAAATACCTCGACCGCTCCAAATCGTCGATCATGGCCGAGCCGATCTATATGATTGGCGAGCGCAATGGCATGACCGTTGAAGTCGCGATGTGGTGGAATGACAGTTACAACGAGATGGTGCTGCCGTTTACCAACAACATCCCGCAGCGCGATGGCGGCACCCACCTTGCCGGGTTCCGGGGCGCGCTGACGCGGACCATCAACGGCTATGCGCAGGCCAAGGGGATTGCGAAGAAGGAAAAGATTGATTTCACCGGCGATGACGCCCGCGAGGGGCTGACCTGTGTGTTGTCGGTCAAGGTGCCGGACCCGAAATTCTCCAGCCAGACCAAGGACAAGCTGGTCAGTTCCGAGGTGCGGCCTGCGGTCGAGAATCTGGTGAACGAAAAGCTGGCGGAGTGGTTTGAGGAAAACCCGGCGCAGGCAAAGATCATTGTCGGCAAGATCATCGAGGCGGCCCTCGCACGGGAAGCAGCGCGCAAGGCGCGCGAGCTGACGCGGCGCAAGACGGCGCTGGATGTGGCATCGCTGCCCGGCAAGCTGGCCGATTGTCAGGAACGTGACCCGGCGAAATCTGAAATCTTTCTCGTCGAGGGGGATTCGGCTGGCGGTTCGGCAAAACAGGGACGCTCACGCTCCAATCAGGCGGTGTTGCCGCTGAAGGGCAAGATCCTGAACGTGGAGCGCGCGCGGTTTGACCGGATGCTGGCCAGCCAGGAGATCGGCACGCTGATCACCGCACTGGGCACCGGGATTGGCCGCGACGAGTTTGACATCAAGAAGCTGCGCTACCACAAGGTCGTGATCATGACCGACGCCGATGTGGATGGCGCGCATATCCGGACCCTGATTCTGACGTTCTTTTTCCGGCAGATGCCGGAGCTGATCGAAGGCGGATACCTCTATATCGCGCAGCCACCGCTGTACAAAGTGGCGCGCGGCAAGTCCGAAGTCTACATCAAGGATCAGGCGGGTCTGGAAGATTACCTGATCGACATGGGGCTGGATGGCGCGATTCTGCGGCTCGGCAATGGCGAGGAACTGGCGGGCGAAGACCTGCGCCGTGTGATCAACGGCGCACGGCAGTTCCGCCGGGTGCTGGAGTCGTTCCCGACCAACTATCCGCGCAATCTGCTGGAACAGGCAGCTTTGGCGGGGGCGTTTGACCCCGGTCAGGCCGATGCCGATCTGCAGGCGGTGGCCGATACTGTGGCCATCCGTCTGAACCTGATCGCAGCGGAGTATGAAAAGGGCTGGGCGGGCCGGATCACCCAGGATCACGGCATCCGCCTGTCGCGCATCCTGCGCGGGGTCGAGGAATTGCGGACGCTGGATGGTGCCGTTCTGCGCTCGGGCGAGGCGCGGCGGCTGTCAACGGTGTCGCGCGACAGCCGCGACGCCTTCCGCGACCCGGCCAAGCTGGTGCGCAAGGACCGTGAGCAGCTGGTTTACGGGCCCACCGATCTTTTGAAGTCGATTCTGGCCGAGGGTGAAAAGGGCCTGACCCTGCAACGCTACAAGGGGCTGGGCGAGATGAACCCGGAACAGCTGTGGGAAACCACGCTGGACCCCGAGGCGCGCACCCTGTTGCAGGTCAAGGTGGACGATCTGGCCGAGGCCGATGACATTTTCACCAAGCTGATGGGCGATGTGGTGGAGCCACGCCGCGAATTCATTCAGCAAAACGCGCTGAATGTGGAAAATCTGGATTTCTGATCTGTGCCGCCGTGCTTTGCGGCGGGGCGGCGCGGAAAGTTTCGGGTGATCCCCTTGGGTTCTGCGATTGTTGTGGTGTGGCACTGGTTTAACGGGTGCCGGACCCCCATCTTGGAATAAGCTGCACAAGGTCTTTGTGCCGCGTCATGGCAGGCTCTGTCCCGGCCGGTTTCCAACCGAATCCAGCCTGACAGGAGCCTGAACATGGGATATTCCCCGCAAAAGACGCCGTTTGACCTGACCGATTTTCTGAGCAAGCCCGGCAGCCCGAAATCGCGCAAGTGGAAGCGTTTTGCCCTTGGCGCGCGTCCCGCCGCCGAGCCGGAAGCGGTTGAACCGGAAGCGGAGGTTGAAGTTGAAGCCGAGGCCGCTGCGCCCGACGCGGAACCGGCTGACAAAGCCTGACGCCTGCCCCTTTGCGGGGGTGCTGTGCTGTAAAAGACGCCCGGAGCCGTTTGGCTGCGGGCGTTTTCTGTTGCGGTCAGATCAGCGCGCGGCAGGCGGCAGCGGCCAGATCGCGGATGCGGTCGCGGTGAATGTGGCGGCCGCCTTGCACCAGATGCGCGCCATGCGCCCAGACGTCGGCCACGGTCAGGTCGGTGCCAAAGATCCAGCGGTCGAGCAGGCGGTCATCGGCCATATCCAGCGCCATCAGGTCGTGCAGCGCGACCAGATCGGCGGGCGCGCCGGGGGTGATCTGCGGGGCGGGGGCGGCGAGGGCGTGCGCGCCGCCGCTGGCCGCGCCGTGAAACAGCCGCGCGCCGGTGGAGCCGGTATCGGCGCAGACGTTGCGGGCGCGGTGGTGCAGGCGTTGGGAATACTCCAGCATCCGCGCCTCACCCGCCGCCGTGATCTGCACATTGCTGTCGGTGCCAAGCCCAAAGCGCCCACCTGCAGCCAGAAACGGTTCTGCCGGGAAAATGCCGTCGCCCAGATTGGCCTCGGTGATCGGGCACAGGCCGGCGACGGCCTGTGTCGCGGCGATGCCCTGTACTTCGGCATCGGTCAGGTGGGTGGCGTGGATCAGGCACCAGTCGGCGGAGACGGGGGCATGGGTCAGCAGGTATTCGACCGGGCGCTGGCCCGTGAAGGCAACGCAATCCTCCACCTCTTGCAATTGCTCTGCGATGTGGATGTGGAAGGGTCGGTTCGGGAAGGCCTGTGCCAGCGCGGTGATCTGGTCCATCGTTGCCGCGCGCAGCGAATGCGGGGCGAGGCCGATGCGGTCTTGCGGGCGGGCCATGGCGTCGCAGGCCTGCACCAGATCCGCAAAGCGGTCGGGCGTGTGGAGAAACCGGCGCTGACCCTCGCCCGCCGGTTTGGGGCCGAAACCGCCATGGGCGTAGAACACCGGCAGATGGGTCAGGCTGATGCCGGTGTCTTCCGCCGCAGCAAAGATCCGGGCCGACATTTCGGCCGGGTTGTCATAGGCGCGGCCATCTGGGGCGTGGTGCAGGTAGTGGAATTCACCGACACGGGTAAAGCCAGCCTCCAGCATTTCGGCATAGGCGAGGGCTGCGATGGCCTGCATCGCCTCGGGCGTCAGGGAAAGCGCGAAGCGGTACATCATCTCGCGCCAGGTCCAGAAGCTGTCGCAGGTCGGGCCGCGCTGTTCGGTCAGGCCGGAAAAGCCGCGCTGAAACGCGTGGCTGTGCAGGTTGGGCAGACCGGGAATCAGGATGCCGGCGCGGTGGTCGCCGGGCTGGGGCGGCGTGCCGGTGGCAACGCTGTCAATCCGGCCCGCCCGCAGCACCAGCCGCACATCGCGCGCCCAGCCATCGGGGAGCAGGGCGGTTTTTGCATGCAGGGTCATGGCAGGCGTTCCTTTGGCAAGGGGGCTATGCAGGCGATCCATAATATGTATATACTTAATCAAAGCGCAAAGGAAGCAGATTCCTGTGCCGCATCAGGGGGGGGCCGCGATGATCGCCACGCTATGGACCAATGCACGGATTGTCACCGCTGACGGCAGCATTGACCGCGCGCCCGAAGCGGGGGCGCTGGAGGTGCTGACGCAAGGCGGGCGGATTGTGGCGGTGGGGCCGGGGCTGGCGCGCGACGGTCACAGGATCGTCGATTGTGGCGGGCGGTTGCTGACCCCTGCCCCGGTGGATTGCCATAGCCATATCATCTTTGGCGGCGACCGGGCCAACGAGTTCGAGATGCGGCTCGTCGGCGTGCCCTATACGCAGATTGCGCAGGCGGGTGGCGGCATCAAGGCCAGCATGCGCGCCACGCGGGCGATGAGCGTCGAGGCGTTGGTTGCAGCCAGCCTGCCCCGGCTGGATCATCTGCTGGCCGAAGGCGTGTGTACCATTGAGGTAAAGTCGGGCTATGGCCTGTCGGTCGCGGCGGAACTGACCATGCTGCGCGCGGCGCGGGCCCTGGGCCACGCGCGGCAGGTGCGGGTCTGCACCACATGGCTGGCCGCCCATGCCCTGCCGCCGGAGTATGACGCGCGGCCCGAGGCCTATATCGCCGAAGTGGCGATTGCGGGGCTGGAGGCGGCACATGCCGAGGGGCTGGTCGATGCGGTCGACAGTTTTTGCGAGGGGATCGCCTTTACCCCCGCGCAACTGGCCCCGCTGTATGACCGGGCGCGGGCGCTAGGCCTGCCGGTGAAGATCCATGCCGAGCAGTTGTCGCATCTGGGCGGTACGGCGTTTGCCGCGCGTTATGGCGCGCTGTCGGCGGATCATCTGGAACATGCGACGACAGGTGATGCGCAGGCGATGGCGGCGTCGGGCACGGTGGCGGTGCTGCTGCCGGGGGCGTTTTATGCGCTGCGCGAAACCGTGCTGCCGCCGGTCGCGGCGTTTCGGGCGGCGGGCGTGCCGATGGCGCTGGCGACAGATTGCAACCCCGGCACCTCGCCCCTGACCTCGATTTTGCTTGCGATGAACATGGGGGCGACGCTGTTTCGCCTGACCGTAGCGGAATGCTTGCTGGCGATCACGGCGCATGCGGCGCGGGCACTGGGATTGCAGGATGAAGTCGGGCGGATCGCGCCGGGCCTCGCCGCAGATATGGTGCTTTGGGACGCCGAAACCCCGGCGCAACTGGTGGCGCGGATCGGGTTCAACCCCCTGCACGCCCGGATTTTTCAAGGAGAGGTGGTCGCATGACCGAAATGATCCTGACCCCCGGCGCGGTGCCGCTGGCGACGTTGCGCGATCTGTACTGGCAGGGCGGCGCGCCCCGGCTGACGCCCGATTGCGCGCCTGCCGTCGCGCGGGCGGCGGCGCGGATTGCCGAGGTCGCGGCCGGGGATGCGGCGGTCTACGGAGTGAACACCGGGTTCGGCAAGCTGGCCTCGATCCGCATCGCGGCGGGCGATGTGGCGCAGTTGCAGCGCAACCTGATCCTGTCGCATTGCTGCGGCGTGGGTGCGCCGCTGGATACCGCCGTGGTGCGGATGATCCTGACGCTGAAGCTGATGTCACTGGGGCGCGGGGCCTCGGGCACAAGGCCAGAGGTGATCGCCCTGCTGGAGGGAATGCTGGCGCATGGGGTGATGCCGGTGATCCCGGAAAAGGGCTCGGTCGGGGCGTCGGGTGATCTGGCGCCGCTCGCGCACATGGCAGCGGTGATGATCGGCGAGGGTGAGGCGTTTCTGGGCGAGGCGCGTCTGCCGGGGGCGGAGGCGCTGGCCCGTGCCGGGCTGGCCCCGGTGGTGCTGGCCGCCAAGGAGGGGCTGGCGCTGATCAACGGCACGCAGGTGTCGACCGCGTTGGCGCTCGCGGGGCTGTTCCGGGCGGAGCGGGCCTTGCGGGCGGCGATTGTCACCGGGGCCCTGTCGACCGATGCGGCGATGGGATCGACCGCGCCGTTTGCGGCGGAAATCCACAGCTTGCGCGGGCATCAGGGGCAGATCGACGTGGCGGCGTCTTTGCGCGCGTTGCTGGCGGGCAGTCAGATCCGCGACAGCCATGTGGAGGGCGATGAGCGGGTGCAGGACCCGTATTGCATCCGCTGCCATCCGCAGGTGGCGGGGGCGGCGCTGGACATCATGCGGGGCGTTGCCCGCACGCTGGAGATCGAGGCGAATGCCGCGACCGACAATCCGTTGGTGCTGTCGGATGGATCGGTGGTGTCGGGCGGCAATTTCCATGCCGAACCGGTGGCCTTTGCCGCCGATATCACCGCGCTGGCCGTGGCCGAGATTGGCGCGATTGCGCAGCGGCGGATCGCGCTGCTGGTGGACCCCGCGCTGAACTTTGGCCTGCCGGGGTTTCTGACTCCGACACCGGGCCTGAACTCGGGGCTGATGATCGCGGAGGTCACGTCGGCGGCGTTGATGAGCGAAAACAAGATGCTGGCACATCCGGCCTCGGTGGATTCCACGCCCACCTCGGCCAATCAGGAGGATCATGTCTCGATGGCCTGCCATGGCGCGCGGCGGCTGCTGGCAATGACGCAGAACCTGTACTGGATCATCGGGGTCGAGGCGATGGTGGCGGCGCAGGGCGTGGGCCTGCGCGGGCCGCTGACCACCTCGCCCAGCCTGCAGGCGGCGATTGCGGCGATCCGCGCGCGGATACCGGCGCTGGAGGCGGACCGGTTCATGGGCTCGGATATGGAAGCAGCGGGCGATCTGGTGGCATCGGGCGCGCTGGAGGCGGCGGGGGCAGATCTGCTGCCATGGGTGGCGTGATGCAGGTGGTGCAGGTGCATGAGGGCGACGGCCCGGTCATTCTGGCGTTTCCGCATGTTGGCACCGAAGTGCCGTCCGAAGTCTGGGCGCGGCTGAACGACGAGGGCCGGGTGCTGCGCGACACCGACTGGCATATCCATGAACTCTACGCCGGGCTGATCCCCGGGCTGACCACAGTGACGGCCACACAGTCGCGCTATGTGATCGACCTGAACCGCGACCCCAGCGGGGTCAGCCTGTACCCCGGCCAGACCACAACCGGGCTGATCCCGGAGACGACCTTTGACAATGTGCCGATCTGGAGCCAGCCGCCGGGGGCCGCGGATGTGGCGCATTGGCTGGAGGCGGTGCACCGACCCTATCACGCGGCCCTTGCGGCTGAAGTGGCAAGGGTGCGGGCGCGGCATGGGGTGGCGGTGCTGTATGACTGCCACTCGATCCGGTCGGAAATCCCGTGGCTGTTTCCGGGCACCCTGCCCGAGCTGAACATCGGCACCAACAACGGCACCACATGCGCGCCCGCATTGGAACAGGCGGTTACGCAAATTGCCGCCACCTCCGGCCATTCATGGGTGCTGAACGGGCGGTTCAAGGGCGGCTGGACCACGCGGCACTATGGCCGGCCAGAGACCGGGGTGCATGCGATCCAGATGGAACTGTCGCAGATCAGCCATCTGGGCGCAGAGGAGCCGCCGTTTGCGCTGGACCCCGCGCGCGCGACCCATCTGCGCAAGACATTGACAGAAATCCTTGCCACGCTGGCCGATCTGGCCCCGCGTCTGGCACACAGCTGAGGGAGGCCACCATGACCCGCCACAACACCCGCGACATCTACCCCGCCACCGGCACCGAGATCAGCTGCAAAAGCTGGCTGACCGAAGCGGCCTTGCGCATGCTGATGAACAACCTGCACCCCGATGTGGCCGAAAACCCGCATGAGCTGGTGGTGTATGGCGGCATCGGCCGGGCCGCGCGGACATGGGAGGATTTTGACCGCATCTGCGCCGCGCTGCGCGATCTGGAGGCGGACGAGACTCTGCTGGTGCAATCGGGCAAGCCGGTGGGGATTTTTCGCACCCATGCCGATGCGCCACGGGTGCTGATTGCGAACTCCAACCTCGTGCCGCATTGGGCGACCTGGGCGCATTTCCACGAGTTGGACCGCAAGGGGCTGATGATGTACGGCCAGATGACCGCCGGATCATGGATCTATATCGGCACCCAAGGGATCGTGCAGGGCACCTATGAGACCTTTGCCGAAGCCGGGCGGCAGCATTATGATGGCAGCCTCAAGGGGCGCTGGATCCTGACCGCTGGCCTTGGCGGCATGGGGGGCGCGCAGCCCCTTGCGGCGGTGATGGCGGGGGCTTGCTGTCTGGCGGTGGAGTGTGACGAAACCCGCGCCGATTTCCGCATCCGCACCCGGTACTGCGACGCCAAGGCGCATACGCTGGACGAGGCTTTGGCGCTGATTGATCAGTGGACCAAGGCCGGAGAGGCGAAGTCGGTCGCGCTGATCGGGAATGCGGCAGATGTGTTCCCCGAGATCTACCGGCGTATGCAGGCAGGGGAGCCGATGCCGAACGGGCGGCCCGATATCGTGACCGACCAGACCTCGGCCCATGATCCGTTGAACGGCTATCTGCCCAAGGGCTGGACCGTTGCCGAATGGCAGGCAAAGCGCGAGAGCGACCCGGCGGCGGTGGAGGCGGCGGCGCGGGCCTCGATGCGCGACCATGTGGCGGCGATGGTGGGGTTCTGGAACGCGGGGGTGCCGACACTGGATTATGGCAACAACATCCGGCAGGTGGCAAAGGAAGAGGGGCTGGAAAACGCCTTCGCCTTCCCCGGTTTCGTGCCCGCCTATATCCGCCCACTGTTCTGCCGGGGCATCGGGCCGTTCCGCTGGGTGGCGCTGTCGGGCGATCCGGAGGATATCTACAAAACCGACGCTGCTATGAAAAAACTGTTCCCCGACAATGCCCATCTGCACCGCTGGCTGGATATGGCCGCAGACCGGATCGCATTTCAGGGCCTGCCCGCGCGGATCTGCTGGATCGGGCTTGGCGACCGCCATCGCGCCGGTCTGATGCTGAACGAAATGGTGCGTTCGGGCGAGCTGAAAGCGCCGGTGGTGATCGGGCGGGATCATCTGGACTCCGGCTCGGTGGCCAGCCCCAACCGCGAGACGGAAGCCATGAAGGACGGGTCGGATGCGGTGTCGGATTGGCCCTTGCTGAACGCGATGCTCAACGTGGCGGGCGGGGCGACCTGGGTGTCGCTGCACCATGGCGGCGGCGTGGGCATGGGGTTCAGCCAGCACGCCGGGGTGGTGATCGTCGCCGATGGCACCGATGAGGCCGCGAAGCGGCTGGATCGGGTGTTGTGGAACGACCCGGCCACGGGCGTGATGCGCCATGCCGATGCAGGCTATGACATCGCCCGCGAGTGTGCTGCCGACCACGGGCTGCGCCTGCCGGGCCTCGGATGAGCGGGATCTACCCCGCCGCCGCCCGCGTCTTTCGCCCGTGGAAGAACGGCGGCGGTGAGACGGCGGAGATTCTGTGCTGGCCCGAAGGGGCCGGATTTGACGATTTCACCCTGCGCCTGAGCACGGCGCGGGTGGATCGCTCCGGCCCGTTCTCGCTGTTCCCAGGGGTGGACCGGGTGCTGACGGTGATCGAGGGCGGGGCGATGGTGCTGACCTTTGACGGCACAGACCATCCCCTTGCCCCCGGCAGCGCTCTTGCCTTTGCCGGCGATGCGCCTTGCACGGCGCGGCTGGACGGCTCGCCCCTCCTTGATTTCAACGTGATGACCCGCCGCCCGCTACAGGCACAGGTCACTGTCGGGCCGCTCACAGCCGATGCGCGCTTTGCCATGCTGCTGGCGCCCGCCGCCGGTCTGGCGCGGCTGGATCTGGTGGATCTGGATTTGGCAGAGACTGACCTTGTGGCGCACCTGATCGGTACGCCTGTCATCGCGATTCATCTGCCGCGCGCCTGACCCTTGCGCCATCGGTGAGTATTTGGGCCAAGATGACACGGCAGGGATTTCATCTTGGAAAAAATACTCACCTTCACCGCTCGTCCGGGGTGAAGCGGCTGACCAGCTGGTGCCGTGATCCGGGGTAGGTCTGGGTGACCAGCGTGACCCAGTGCCCGGCGCTTTCGGTGCGGCGGGTAACTTCCAGACAGGCCTCTCCCGTGGCCAGCGCCAGCGCGCGGGCCATCGCGGCGGGGGCGTTGATGGCACGGATGCGGTGGTCGGCCGATGTCCACGGGATTTCGCGCAAAAGCCATTGGCCGGGCGCGATGGTGCGGAAATCCTGTACGAGGGCCGCAGGCGCGCTGGCGGGGTTGATGATGCGGGATTCGTGGCAGAACGGCTGCTCACCTGCATAGTGCAGGCCTTGCAGCGCCAGAACCGGGGCGACCCCGTCGATGCGGGCGGTCTGGATTTCATCGGGACGCGGCGGGCGCAGATCGCGCAAGGTGAGGTCAAAGCGCCACTCCAGGCCAAGCGCGCGCACCTCGGCCTCGATATCGGTGATCGCCATCACCGCTGCCTGTGCCATTGGTTGGGCAACAAAGGTGCCCAGCTTCTTGCGACGCACAAGGAAACCTTCGCGCGTGAGCTGGCCCAGCACCTTGTTCATCGTCATGCGCGACACGCCATGCTGTTCGGCAAGCACGGTTTCAAACGGCAGTTGAAAGCCGGGGGGCCAGTCGCCGCCGGTGATCTTGTCACGCAGATCGGCAAGGATGCGGTCGTGATGGGTGGTGCGGCTGTCCACAAGGGCCCCTGTTCTGCTCCGCCCGCAGCCTAGACAACCGGGCCGGGCGGAACAAGCGCAGGGGAAGGGTCAGGGCATCTTGCTGGCGATATAGGTGGCAAATTCGAAATTGGGGCGTTCCAGATGGCTGAGCGCACCGGGCGAGGACATGTCGGCGCACAGGCCCCGATAGACCCGTTCGACACAGCCTTTGTCTTCGATATTCACATCATCAAGCAGCGCCTTGAGCGCCGCAAAATGTGCGGGCGCCTGCGGGTCGGCGGCCCAGTCCGGCGCAAGACCGCCACCGAACAGGACATTCACCTTTCCAGGGCCGTCTGGGGTGAGGCAGAGATACCAGAAATACCCCGGCGTCAGCGTGATCAGCAGGGCGGGGTAGACCGACACCAGCCAGGTGATCCGCCGTTCATCGCCGGTTAGCGTGGTGTTGGACGGGTGAGCGAGGGTCAGCGGCAGCGAGTCGTTCTTGACGATGTAATGGTAGTTGAACGAGGGGAATCCCTCCGGGCAGGTCATTTTCAGCAGGTCCACCGTGCCGCCGATGGTGCCCTCGTGGCAGACCGGCAGGTGGTAGCTTTCCATGAAATTCTCGGCCAGCACCTTCCAGTTGGTGTTCCAGTGGAACTCTTCGCGGAACGCCTCGACATAGTGTTCCATGCCAAGATAGCCGACGAGGTTTTCGACATCGCTCAGGGCCTCGGACGGGGCGGGGGCGTCGGGGTTCAGGGTGACCATGATCCAGCCGAGCCAGTTTTCGACCCGGACTTTCGGCAGCGCGATCTGGTCTTTGCAGAACCCCTCGTTCAGGGTCATCGCGGGCGCGCCGCGCAAGGTGCCATCAAGGTTATAGGTCCAGGCGTGGTAGGGGCAGACGATGGCGCGGGTGTTGCCGCGCCCCTCGAGCAGGGTGCTCATCCGGTGACGGCAGACGTTGGACAGGCCGCGCAGGGTGCCTTCGCGGTCGCGCAGGATGATGATTGGCTCGCCCGAGATTTCCATCGTCAGGTAATCGCCGGGATTGGGCAGCGCATCGGCGCGACCGGCACAGAGCCATTCGCGGGCAAAGATGTGCTGCTGTTCCAGCGCGGCAAAGTCGGGCGAGGTATAGACCGATTTCGGCATGGCGGTGGCGCGCTCGAACGGCTGCGCAACATTGGCGCGCAGTTCGGCCAGCGGGGTGAGGCCGGGGTCGTGGCGGGTCATCTGACACCTCCGTCTGCCGTTGGGTTTCTCTGCAAGCATGCGCGGGGATCGGGGGCCGGGCAAGCGCGCTGTGGCCCGGCGGCAAGGTTTTGCAGCCGGATCGGGCGTTCTGCCCGAGGGTCAGGCATCGGCAGGCACCCGTGCGGCGATATGGGCAGCCAGCCGTTCAGCGTCGCGCCATGCGCCCCAGATAAACGCCGAGCCGCGACAGGACAGCCAGGGCAGGCCGACGAAATACAGACCGGGCACCTGCGACACGCCTTCAGTGTGGAGCGGGCGGCCTTGGGCGTCGAAGGCGTCCAGCTTGATCCAGCTGTAATCGAGCGCAAAGCCGGTGGCCCAGATGATCGTGGTGATGCGATGTGCCGCCAGATCAAACGACAGGAGCGGTTGCGTCACACAAGCGGGCAGCGGGGCAAAGACGCGCGCTTCGGGGTCTTCGGGCAGGTCGAGGGCGTGAGCGGCGGTATAGGCGTCGGCCTCGTCCAGCACCGACAGATAGTTGGCGTCGCCTTGGGCGATGTTCCGGGCGAGGTCATCGTTGACCATAAGCGCGCCATTCGCAAAGCCATTGGCGCGGGCCAAGAGCACCACGCCTTGCGCGGCAAGGCGGCGGAAATCCATCGTGTGGCCGCCATACGCGCCGCTGACCGCAATAGTGATATGCTCGGTGCCCGGCTCCTTGGCCTTGGCGTCCCATTTGCCCAGTTTGCCCAGCCACCAGACAAAATCCTGCCCGCGATAGCGGCGCGGCGGGCGGTCATGCGGGCCGACCGACAGATAGACCTGACGCCCCGCGCGCTGCAATTCCTCGGCAATCTGCGCGCCGGACGAGCCTGCGCCGACCACCAGAACCGCGCCTTCGGAGAGTTGGGCGGGGTTCTTGTAGGCGTTGGAGTGGATCTGGGTCAGCCCGGCTTGCGCAGGCACCATGGCCGGGATCAGCGGTTTCTGAAACGGGCCGGTGGCGACCACCACCTGATCGGCCTCGATCACGCCATCGCTGGTTTCGGCGCGGAAAGTCCCGGTGGGGGTGCGGTGCAGCGCCGTCACCTCGACCCCGCAGCGGATCGGGGCATTGATCTTCGCAGCGAACGCCTCGAAATAGTCGGCCACGCGGTCTTTGCCGGCAAAGCTGTCGGGGGCGATGTCGTCAAAGGTCATGTCGGGGAAACGGTCATGCCAGGCGGGGCCGTTGGCGACCAGTGAATCCCAGCGCTCGGACCGCCAGCGCTCGGCGATGCGGGCGCGCTCCAGCACCAGATGCGGCACACCGTGCTGTGCCAGATGCGCGCTGGTGGCCACCCCGGCCTGACCGCCACCGATGACCAGCGTGTTGATTTTCTCAGGCATCATGTCAGGCGTCCTTTCGGCGGAGGGGATGGGAAAAGTGTAATCCGACCCTTGGTTCAGGAAAACGATGATCTGGCTCAGCCCGGATCAGGCTGCGGCTAAGCTGCGCCGGGGTCTATCGCCGGGCGCAGGCTGCGTACCTTTTCCGGGGTCAGCTCCTGATGGCAATGGGCGACAAAGGCGCGCATGGTCAGCGACGATTGCGCGCCCATGGTCAGGATCAGGCCCAGCTGCATGGGGCGCACCCCGCCGGTCAGCGGCACAAAGCGCAAAGGCTGGCCATCGGGCGAGCGGTCTGACCACGGGCGGATATTGGCGATGGAATAGCCAAAGCCCTGCCCCACAAGGCTTTGCATCACCCCCATGTCACGGGTGCGCTCCACGATGCGCGGTTTCAGCCCGGCGGCGTGAAAGCAGGACAGAAAGTAATCCGCCGAAAGCGGCAGGTCGAGCAGCACCATCGGATATGGGGCCAGATCCTGCGGTGTCACCGTTTCATTCCCGGCAAGCGGATGGGTGACGGCCAGCACGGCATAAGGCGTCAGGCTGGCCAGGGGCGCAAAATCCAGATCGGCGGGGATGTCGAGGTCGTAGCCAAGGGCCGCGTCCAGCCTGGCCTGACGCAGGCCGTCATACAGATCGGGCTGGTCGCCTTCGGACTGGTGAAACTCGACCTGCGGGTGCAGATCGGTAAAGCTGCGGCGCAGTTGCGGCAGGATCACCTGCGCAAAGGTGATCAGCCCGCCGACATGCAGCCGCCCCTGCACGGTCTGGGTGATGCTGCCCGCCAGATCATTCAGCTGCCCGGCCTGCGCCAGAATCTGCCGGGCGTGATCACAGACCTGACGCCCCGCGCTGGTCAGCGACAGGCCCTGCGCATGGCGACGGACAAAGAGTTGCAGGCCGAATTCATGCTCCAGATGCGCGATGGCGGCAGAGATCGACGGGGATGACACGTTGACCCGCTCGGCCGCGACCGCAATCGACCCGGCATCGCCTACCGCGACGAGGTATTCCAACTGGCGGAGGGTAAAGCGCAGGGGCATCGTCGCCTTTCAGTATCTGAGGCGGTCATTCATCGCCGGGCACGCCGTAGCTGGGGGCCTGTGTCGGATCGGTAGCGCGTTGGACATAGGCCTGCATCTGCGGGCGATAGACCTCCCACGCGCTGCGCAGCATCTCGATGGGGTCATCGGCCCAGTCGATGCGCAGATCGGCCAGCGGCCAGCTCAGACGGTCGGCCAGTTTCAGCCCGGCGGAATGCACCGGGCCCGCCTCGCCCCCTGCGGCAAGACCAGCCTCCAGCGCGGTCATGAGGCGCTCGCCCAAGGGGCCTTGGGTGGTCTCGAAGGCGGTGATCATGGCGCTGGGGACAGTGTCATTCGCCAGCAGATTGCCGCCTGCGGCGCAATCTGTGCCCATCGCTTCCCCCCAAAGACCGAGCACCTGTGTGCCGGAGTGGATGGCGGTGCGGCCTTGCGCGTCGATGGCCAGCAGCTGGCGATAGTCGATATGCGCGCGGCCCGTGGTGATCTGCGCCATCGCATCGGGCGCAGACAACCCGGCCTGCATCTGATCGAGCAACAGGGGGCCGAGGGCGGGGTCGGTGACATTCTGGCTGGCCACCGCCCCCACGCCCGCGCGAACATGCGCGCAGCGGGCCGCAACGGCGGGCGAGGAGGAGGCGATCACCATGCCGAACTGGCCAGTGCGCGCGCAACGGGCGATCAGGGAAAATGTCATGGAATCAATCCGGTATCACGGCGGTTCCATCGATTTCCACCAGCCAGTCGGGGCGGGCAAGGGCGGTGACGACAACGCCGGTCGAAACCGGGTGCACGTCTTTGATGTATTCACCCATGGTGCGGTAAACGGCTTCGCGGTGGCGCACGTCGGTCAGGTAAACCACGACCTTGCACAGATGCTCCATACTGCCGCCGACCTCTTCCAACAGCTGCCGGATGTTCTGCATCACCTTATGGGTCTGCTCCACCGGGTCGTGGCTGTTGATATTCTGTGCGGTATCAAGGTCTTGCGGGCACTGTCCGCGCAGGAACACCATGCGGCCACGCGCCACGACGGCCTGCGCCAGATCGTTATCAAGCTTTTGTTCAGGGTAAGTGTCCTTGGTATTGAACTTGCGGTGGCGGGTGTGGGCCATGGGGTTTCCTCTGGGCGGCGGTAAGTCTGTCATGCCGGATTTCTGCGGCAGGATGCGGGGATTGTGGCTAAAGTAAAAGCATGGCTTGCCTTGGCTTTGCTTAGGCACAGACTAATCAAAGCAGGCTTCCGATGACAGACAGAACCGTACCAGCGCCGCATCGAGCGCGGCGTCACAGGCGGCGAGTTGTGCGGCTTCGATATACTCATCCGGGCGGTGGCCCTGGGCCATGTCGCCGGGGCCGCAGACCACCACCGGCACGCCGAGCGCTTGGGCGAACAGGCCGCCTTCGGTGCCGTAGCTGAGCTTGCAGGGTCTGGTGCCGGGGGGCAGGCAGGTGGCGAAGGCGTGGACGGCGGCGGACAGCGGGGTGGACAGGCCGGGGTAGCTGCCAGTCTCAACGACGGTCAGCGCGGCGGCGGGGAAAGCGCTGCGATGGGGGCCCACGATCTGCGCCGCGAGGTCATGCAGGCGAGCGGTCAGGGCGGCGGGATCATCGGCGGCCAGCAGGCGCAGTTCCATCAGCAGCTCTGCACTGTCGGGCACAAGGTTGACGACGGTGCCGCCAGTCAGGCGACCGACATGCACGGTGGCATGCGGGACGGAATAGCCATCCTCGGCCGGGCCATGTGCTGCGATCTCATCCTGCAAGGCGCGCATGGCGGTCATGAAATCCGCCGCCAGATGCAGCGCGTTGAGCGCCAGCGGTGCCTCGGACGAGTGGCGGGCGATGCCTTTGGCGGTGACGGTAAAGGCCAGCTTGCCCTTGTGGCCAAGGCCAAGGCGCATCGACGTGGGCTCCCCCACCACCACCAGATCGGGGCGGATATTGCGGGCTTTGAGCGCGGCCAGCATCGGGCGGACGCCGATGCAGCCGACTTCCTCATCGTAGGAAATCGCCAGCCAGAGCGGGTGCCTCAGAGTTGGCGCGCGCCCGGCCAAGGCCAGCATGGCGGCGATAAAGCCCTTCATATCCGTGCTGCCGCGCCCATACAGACGGTCGCCCTCACGGGTCATCTGAAACGGCGGCACGGTCCAGTCCTGACCCGTGACCGGGACCACATCGACATGCCCCGACAGCATCAGCCCGCCGGGGCCATCGGGGCCAAGCCGGGCCAGCAAGGCGGCTTTTTGCCCGGTGGCATCGGGAAAGCGGGTGCAGACCGCGCCAAGGGCGGTCAGCGCCTGTTCCACCTCATCCATCAGCGGCAGGTTGGTGTCGCTGCTGACGGTGGGGTGGGCGATGAGGCGGCTGAGCCATGTTTCGGTCGGTGTCATGTGATGCCCCCTTTTGCGCCAGTCTTCACGAAGGCAGGCGCGAGGGCAATGGCTCCAGCCGCGCCACCTCACGCCGGAAGGCGGGGGTGTCGCCCCGGTCGTCGGGTTCGTCGAGGTCTTCGGCAAAGCGGCGACCGGCATAGGTGGCCCAGGCAATCGGGCCGGGGGCGGCGGCATCGCCGATCAGCTTGACCGAGAGAATACCGGCCTCGGCCCACTCTGGCTGACGGGCGCGCAGGTCGTGATACAGGCTGTCATGCGGGATGCGCGCGGTGACCATGACCACGGCATCGGCTGGCAGGGTGGTCTGTGCGCCGGTCCATGTGCAGCCCAGCGTGACCTCATGCGCGGCAATCGCCTCGGGGGCTTTGCTGGTGTGGACGGTCACGCCCAGTTCCAACAGGCGGCGCATGATGATCGCCTGCTCCAGCGTGTTTTCGGACCATTCGGCAACCTTGGTGGCCGGTGTCACGAAATCCACCGTACAGCCACGCGCCACCAGCACCTCGGCGATGACCGACCCCATGTAGAAGTGATCGTCATCATAAAGCGTGACGCGCCCGCCGGCGGGGCCGTCGCCCGCCATGATGTCATCCGGGGAAAACACCGGCATGGCGGGATCGGTGGGGATGGGGTGCAGGTGCAGGCGGGCCACCGCGTCGCGCCGCCAACTGGACCCGGTGGCGATGGCCACATGTTGCGCGCCCATGGCCAGCACGTCATCAGCGGTCAGCCGGCTGTCGCGGTAGATCTCGGCATTGGTCAGGGGCGCGAGTTGCCCGGTGCGGAAGTCGGCCACCCGGCCCCATGCCGACAGACCGGGCAGCGTGCGTTCGCGGGCGACGCGACCGCCAAGGGTGGTCGTCGCCTCGGCCAGCGTGACGTGGTAGCCGCGTTTTGCCGCCTGCAACGCCGCCTCCAGCCCGGTGGGCCCGGCACCGACGATCAGGACCGTGTCAGAGCGACCCTTTGGCCGGGCGCGTTCAGGGTGCCAGCCTTTGCGCCATTCCTCCATGAACGCGGTGTTCTGGGTGCAGCGGGAAATGCCCCCGGTCATGTCGCCCGACACGCAGATGTTGCAGCCGATACATTCGCGGATGTCGTCGAACCGGCCCTCGGCGATCTTTTTCGGCAGGAACGGGTCGGCGATCGAGGGCCGCGCCGCGCCGATGAAATCGAGGATGCCGGAGCGGATCTGGCGCACCATGGCATCGGCAGAGGTGAAGCGGCCGACACCGACCACGGGTTTGCTTGTGAGTGATTTGATGCCGCGCACCAGATCTTCCTGTGCGCCCTCGGGTTTGAAGCGGGAGGTGCCGGAGCACGCCTCCCATGTGCCATGGGCCAGATCCCAGATGTCGGGCAGATCGCCGTGCATTTCGATGAAATCGCGCAGCTCGGCGTTGGAAAAGCCAAAGGCGCCCGCCTCGTGCAGCGACAGGCGCAGGGAGATTGCCAGTTCGCCTTTGGTTTCCTCGCGGGCCTCGTCCACGATCTCGCGCAGGAAGCGAGCGCGGTTTTCCAAGGAACCGCCGTATTCGTCGGTACGGTGATTGGTGGCGCGGGACAGGAAATGTTGCAGGATGCCAAAGCCATGCGCGCCATAGAGGCAGATCAGGTCGAAGCCTGCGGATTGGGAACGGCGGAAGGCATTGCGGAACCAGCGGCGCAGATCGCGAATGTCTCCGCGGTCCATGGTGCGGGCCTGCACCGGATCGGAGGTGAAGGTGAGGATCGGCCCGCCAGAGACCGCCAACGGCACCTCGCGCGAGTAGAGGTTGGGGCCGTTGATGCCGGAATAGGCCAGCTGGATGCCCGCCAGCGCGCCATGCGACTTCATCGCGTCGGCCATCGCGGCGAGGGCGGGGATATCCTTGTCCTCCCACAGATGCTGTTCGATGAAGGGGGTGATTTCGGACGTGGGGTGAATCTCGGTCTGTTCGGTAAAGATCACGCCCCAGCCGCCCTCGGCCTTGGTGCGGCGCATCTCGGCCACGGCAGAGGGGTCGCGGTAACCGCCGCCGTTGCAATGCGGCACCTGATAGAAGCGGTTCCTGGCCAGCTTCGGGCCGATCTGCAGCGGTTCGAACAAGATGTCATAGCGGCTGTCGCGGGCGTCTTTCGGCATGGTCAGACCGTCCTGAAATCAGCGGATTGGGTGGAGAGGCGCGCCGGATCGCGGGCGGGCAGATCGGCGATCAGCAGGGCGGGGTGTTCGCCCGCCAGCGCGAGAATCTCGCCATGCGGACCGATGATCTGGCTGCCGCCGGTATAGGTCAGATTACCCTCGGTGCCGCAGTAATTGGCGTAGGCGATGGCGAGGCCGTGGCTGGCAGCCATGGCGGGCACGGTGACACGCGGGACATGGATGAAGGGGTGCATATTGGCGGTGGGGCACAGGATCAGGCTGACGCCCTGCGCAGCCAGAGCCTTGATATGCGGGGCGAATTCGATGTCATAGCAGATCAGCAGCGCAAGTGTCTGGCCTGCCAGATCAAAGGTCACATATCCGGTGCCGGGGCTGTAAAGCGCCTGTTCGCGCGGGCCGTAGAGCTGGATCTTGCGGTAGTTGGCGAGGGGGGTGCCGTCGGGGCCGAGACACAGGGCGGCGTTGTAAAGGCGGCCTTCGGCCTGTTCGGCGTAGCCGATGACCAGAGCACAGCGCGCGGCGCGGGCCGCAGCGCTAAGGCGTGCCAGTTCGGCGGAGTCGGCGGCGAGGCTGCGGGACGGAATATCCGGCTGGTTATAGCCCGGAAGCCAGATCTCGGGCAGGACGAGCACCGAGGCCGACATGTTGCCCGCTGCGGAGAGCGCGGCTTCGGCCTGTGACAGGCCGTTTTCCAGATCGGCGGCGGGGGACGGGCCCTGCCAGACAGCGATGCGCATGGTGCAAACCCCGGGGGCGCTGCCCCCGGACCCCCGGGATATTTGTGGACAGAAAATGGGGGCCGGGGTGAGCGGCCCCCGGCGGGTTCATTTTTTCAGGTTGATCCAGATGGCGTCGTAGAGTTTCTGGGTGTCCTCATCGCAGACTTGGGCAAAGACGCCAGGGGCCGCGCCTGCGGGCGGGTTGTTTTCCGGGCTGGTGCGGATCGCCTCATCCAGAAACGGCTCTACCCCGGACACGCCCGAGGTGTAGGCCGCGTAATTCGTCACGGCGGCGGCGTTTTCAGGCTCCAGCAGGAAATTCATGAAAGTGATCGCATTGGCGCGGTTCGGCGCGTCTTTCAGCAGCACCACATTGTCCATCCACAGCACATGCCCCTCTTTGGGGTAGCTGTATTCGACGTTCGCGCCTTCGGCGCGGGCCTTGGCGGAGAAACCGTTGTAGATCATGCCCGCCGCCGCATCGCCGGAGACCATCACATCCTTGGCGGTGTCGGAGCCGAAGCTGGCCCAGTGCTGTTTGGCGGCCACCAGCATGTCGGACAGCGCCTTGAGCTGGGTGCGGTCGGTGGAGCATTGCGGAACGCCGAGGTAGAGCGAGCCAAGGATCAGCACTTCGTTCTGGCTGTCGAGCACGTTGATCTTGCCACGCAATTCCTCTGGCGGGTCAAAGATGATGCCGAGGCTGGAGATATCGCCGGTGTAGACCCCACGGTTGACCGCGAAAGAGGTGGAACCCCATTGATAGGGGATCGAGGATTTGCGGCCTGGATCGAACGGCACATCCAGCCATTGCGGCGCGATGTTGGGCAGGTTTGGCATCTCTTCGGCCGTGAAGGTGTCGAGCATACCGGTCTCAGCCATGATCTCGACCATGAAATCGGCGGGCACGGCCACGTCATACTGGCCCAGCTTGCCGGCCTTGAGGCTGGCAAGCATGGATTCGTTGCTGTCATAGGTGTCGATGGTCACGGTGATGCCGGTCTCGGCGGTGAACTTGTCGACCAGCTCCTGCGGGATGTATTCAAACCAGTGATAGACCGACAGCGTGCCTTCGGCCGAGGCGGCCCCGGCCATCAGGCACAGGGCGGAGGTGGTGGAGATCAGGCGGTTCATTGGCGGGCTCCTTGTTGGACGGGCTTGGTTTACGGGCTCTGGCGGCCCTTGCGGTTGATCAGGTAGGACAGGGTGACGAAAAGGATGGAGACACCCAGCATCAACGTGGAAATCGCCATGATGTTGGGTTTGATGCCTTGTTTGACCGAGCCGAAGATCGCGGTCGGCAGGGTTTCCATGCCGGCCCCTTTGACGAAATTGGTGATGATGAAATCATCCAGACTGATGATGAAGGCCAGCAGGTAGCCCGAGATCACACCGGGGGCCATCAGCGGCAGCAACACCAGAAAGAATGACTGCGCGCGGGTGGCGTAGAGGTCGCGGGCCGCGGCCTCATAACTGCCGTCGATGCCTTGCAGCCGGGCGGCGATGGGCAGGTAAGCGAACGGGATGCAGAAGGTGATGTGCGCGATCAGGATGGTCAGATAGCCGGTGGTAAAGCCGATCATGGTGAAAAAGATCAGAGTGGCGACGGCGATCACGATTTCGGGCACCATCAGCGGCAGGTTGATCAGGGCGAATGTCAGCGACCGGCCCTTGAACTTGCCCGCGCGCAGCATGGCCAGCGCGGCGGCGGTGGCAATTGCCGTCGCAATCGTTGCCGCCAGCACGGCGATGGTCAGCGAGTTCCACGCAGCGGCGCGAAAGCGCGGTGCCTCTGGCCCGGTGAACACGTCAAAGTACCAGCGCAACGACAGCCCGCCCCAGTTGGTGATCGAGGGGCTGTCGTTGAACGAATAGACCATGACCACGATCAGAGGCGCATACAGGATGATCAGGCACAGCATGGCGATGCTGAAAAAGCCGGGGTAATGGCGGACCGAACGCAGGGCCATCAGCGCGCCTCCGCCCGTGCCATGCTGCGCGCGTAGAGCAGGAGCAGGACCAGCACGAGGCTCATCAGGATCATCGACACTGCTGCGCCAAACGGCCAGTTGCCGAGCGAGCGTTTGAACTGTTCCTCGATCAGCGATCCGATCATGAAATTCTTGGCCCCGCCCAGCAGGTTGGGGGCCAGAAACGCGCCCAGCGATGGGATGAAGACCAGCAGGCAGCCGGCGATGATGCCGGGTTTGACGATGGGCAGCACGATGTCGCGCAAGGTGACCCATCGGCTGGCATAAAGATCGGCGGCGGCTTCGGAGAGGGTGAAGTTGTAGCGCTCTACCGCCGCATAGATCGGCAGCACCATGAAGGGCAGGTAGCTGTAGAACAGGCCGAGCTGCACCGCGAAATTGGTGTTGATCAATGCGAGGGGTTCGGCGATCAGGCCGGAGCCGAGCAATGCGTCGTTCAGGGGGCCATTTTCACGGATCAGAAAGCGCAAGGAGACGGTGCGGATCAGCAGGTTTACCCAATAGGGCACGGTGATCAGGAACAGCCAGACGCCGCGGGTGGCGGGCGCGCGGGTGGCGATGAACCATGCGGTGGGAAAACCGATCAGCAGACACAGGGTGGTGGCGGTGGCGGCCTGCGCGATGGAGCGGCCAAAGACGCTGATGTAGGTCCATTCCAGCGATGCGGGTTCGTCGCCGAACAGGCCCCGGTTGATGAAGAACTGGTCATAGGCGGCGAGGGAAAACTCCCAGATCACCCCGCCGCGCATTTCCTTGGTCAGGAATGAGTAGACCGCCATCAAAGCAACGGGCAGGATCAGGAAAAATCCGATCACCAGCCATGTCGGCAACAACAGCGGCACGCGGGCGCTGCGATAGGTGGCATCGCTGCTGGCGCCGCTGTCGGGGGCCGTAGTTGGGGTTGGCGCGGCCATCAGTCGGCCAGAAGGCGCGCGGCACCTTCCTCCAGCTGCAGGCCGATGCGGGTGCCGGGTTCGGGGACTTCGATCCGGGCGGCGTTCTGGATGCGGATCTGCAGCGGCGTGCCGCCATCAAGCCGGACCAGAACCTGCAGATCGGTGCCCAGATAGATCACCTGATCCACCGTGGCCTCCAGCCCCGTGCCCACAGGGCCAAGCGTCAGCCGTTCGGGCCGGATCGACAGGTGATGGCGGCCGGGATCGTGGGTGGCGGTGGAGCAGGTGATGCTATGGCCACCGGGCAGGATCACCTGTGCCAGATCGCCGGTGATGCTGGCGACCTCGACCTCCAGCAGGTTGGTCTCACCGATGAAATCGGCAACGAAGCGGTTGACCGGCGACTCGTAGATGTCACGCGGGGTGCCGATCTGCTGCACATGGCCCGCGCTCATCACCGCAATGCGGTTGGACATGGTCAGCGCCTCTTCCTGATCGTGGGTCACGAAGATAAAGGTGATGCCGGTGTCCTGTTGCAGTTGTTTCAGCTCCATCCGCATTGCCTGCCGCAGCTTGAGGTCGAGCGCTGACAGCGGCTCGTCCAGCAGCAGCACCTTTGGCTGCGGGGCAAGTGCGCGGGCAAGCGCCACGCGCTGTTGCTGACCGCCGGACAGCTGGGCAGGCAGACGGTCGGCAAAGCTGGACAGATGCACCATGTCGAGCATCTCGCCCGCGCGCTTGCGCCGGGTGGGCAGGTCAAAGCCCTTCATCTTCAGGCCAAAGGCCACGTTGTCGATCACCGACATATGCGGAAACAGCGCGTATTGCTGAAACACCGTGTTGACCGGGCGCAGGTTGGGGTCAAGCGCGGCAATGTTCTGGCCAAACAACAGGATGTCACCCTTTGTCACATCCTCGAACCCCGCGATCATGCGCAGAAGCGTGGTTTTGCCACAGCCGGAGGGGCCGAGCAGTGTAAAGAACTCGTTGTCCATGATCGACAGCGACACGCCATGCAGCGCGGTAAAGGTGCCATAGGTCTTGGTCACGGTGCGGATGTCGATGGCGGTCTGCATGCAGCTGGTCCATACCCCCGGAATATGCCATCAAAGGCTAATCACGGGATTTTCCGGGGTATATACCCCCAACGAGGTATGACACCGCCATGAAGGCGTTGCCCAATCTGGCCGAGGCGCAACTGGCCGAGGCGATCCGCCTGCGCGGGTTGCCGGGGTTTGAGCAGGCTCTGGCCTCGTTCTTTCGCGCGGTCTGTGCGCCGGATAACCTGATCATTCTGGCCTATCGCAGCGCCGGGCCGCCGCTGGTGCTGTACCGGCAGACCGACCATCCGCAGGTGTTTGCCGCACTGGACCGCACCTATCTGGCCGGGGCCTACCGGCTGGACCCGTTTTATGACCTGCATCTGCGCCGTGCGCCTGCCGGGGCGTACCGGATTGCCGATATTGCGCCGGATGCGTTTCAGCGCAGCCGCTATTTCATCGAGTATTACGACCAGACCACGCTGATCGACGAGATTACCTTTGTCGCCTATCCCTCGCCCTGGGTCACGCTGAACATCTGTGTCGGGCGCGATGCGTCATCGGGGCGGGTGTTTGCGATGCGCGAGGTCGAGACGTGCAGCCGGATTGCGCCCGTCGTGCTGGCGCTGGTCGAGGCGCATTGGGCCAATATCGCACGCTCCACTGGCCCCGCCGAGGATACCCCTGCCCTGCTGGCCGATGCGGCACGGGCCGGGCGCGGCATTCACCTGTCGCCGCGTCAGGCCGAGGTGGCGCTGCTGATCCTGCGCGGGCATTCCACGGTGTCCATCGGGCTGCGGCTGAGCCTGTCGCCGCAGACCGTCAAGGTGTTCCGCAAACAGCTTTATGCCCGCTGCCGGATCTCGTCACAGGCCGAGCTGTTTGCGCTGATGCTGCCGTTGCTGAAAGACCGGGCGGAGCCGGGTCACAGCGCCTGATGCGTGATGCGCCCGCCGCAGATGGTGAGGGCGATGGCGGTGCTGCCGAAGGCATCAGCGGGTAACGTCTCCAGATCGCCGTCGATCATCACAACATCTGCCGCCATGCCGGGAATCAGCCGCCCGGTCAGGTGGTCGCAATGCGCAGCCCATGCGCCGCCTGCGGTATAGGCGTGCAGCGTTGCCATCAGCCCGACCCGCTCATCGGCGCAGCCGTCAAACGGGGTACGGGTCAGCGCCGCCTGCATCCCGCGCATGACCGATACATCGGTCACAGGCCAGTCGCTGGCAAAGGCCAGCGCAGCACCCTGATCGGCAAGCGTCTTGCACAGATAGGCGTCTTTCCAGCGCGCCCGACCGATCCGCTCCAGCGTCGGCATCAGCGGGAAATCCATCGCGCCGGGCGGGTGCGGCGGTTGCAGGCTGGCGGTGATGCCCAGCGCGCCAAGGCGGGGAATATCTGACGGGTCGATCAGCTCGATATGTTCGATCCGGTGGCGGCTGTCGCGGCGGCCATTGGCATTTTGCGCCGCCTCATACCCGTCAATCGTGGTGCGCACCGCGCCATCGCCGATGGCATGCACCGCGATCTGCAAGCCCCTGCGGTCGATCTCGGTCGCTATTTCGTTGAACCGGTCGGGGGCGAACAAGGGGTCAGAGCGATGCCCCGGCTGATCAGGGTAATCGTTGACCATAAAGGCGGTGCGGCTGTCGACGACGCCATCCATGAACATCTTGACGAAGCCCGATTGCAGCCAGTCATCGTTGAAATCGCGGGTCATCGCCTCGGCCCGGTCGAGGTCGGACAGGTCCATATGCGGCTTGAAGTGGAACGGCACCTTGACCCTTGCGGTCAATCGCCCCTCGGCCTGCATCTCGCGCAGCAGGTCCAGCGTGTAGCGGTTGCCATCCATGTTCACCATGCTGGTGATACCATGCGCTGCGCAGTGTTTCAGGCCAGCCTCGATCTTGGTCTTGTCCAGCGCCCGTTCTGCCGCATTGGGGGGTGATGACGGTTCTTCGCCGGTGGCGATGCCAAGGTTCAGCCGCGCCTCACCGCCCAGCGCGATCACCGGGGCAAACGCCTCGAACTCGCGCAATTCGCCGGTGGCGGTGCCATCCGGGGCCATCACCACCTCATGCCCGTGCGGGGTGTTCATGCCGTGCAGGATGCCTGCGGCCTGCAACGCTGCGGTGTTGGCCCAGACGGTGTGATGATCATGCGAGGTCATGGCGATGGGGCGGTCGGGCATTATCGCATCCAGATCCTGCCGGGTGACGGGGTGATCGAGCATGGCGTAATCCGCGCCCTGTGCCATCAGCAGCGGGCGGTCGGGGTGTTGGTCGCCAAAGCGGCGGAAGGCGTCGCGCAAAGCGTCGATCCCGTGCAGGCCCGAGACATGCAGATGGCCGAGTTCCGCGCCACCCAACACCAGATGCAGGTGGCTTTCGACAAAGCCGGGCAGGACGGTGCGGCGGTTCGCGTCAATCACCTGCGTCTGCGGTCCCGCCAGCGCCTCGATCTGCGCGGCAGAGCCGACGGCGAGGATGCGGCCTGCGGCGATGGCCACGGCTTCGGCGCGGGGGTTGGAGGCGTCCATGGTCAGCACGCGGGCGTTGGTCAGGATCAGATCGGCGGTCATCTCAGTCCTCGGTTTGTGGCGGGCGGCGGCCCGGCCAGTCGGTGGCAAGGTGATAGGCGTGTCCCATGGCCAGAATGGCGGCATCGGCCCCCACCGGCCCGGCAATCTGCATCCCCATCGGCAGGCCGTTTGCGCCAAAGCCGACGGGAACGGACAGCGCGGGCAGGCCGATCAGGCTGACGGGGATCACCACCTCCATCCAGCGGTGATAGGTGTCCATCGCGTGGCCGTTGATCTGTTGTGGCCAGCGCCAGCCGACCGGGAACGGCCAGACCTGCGCGGTGGGCAGCACCACGGCATCAAAGCGGGTGAACAGCCGCGCCATATGGGCGTAATAGCGACTGCGGAGGGTGGAGGCCTCATAGACCGCCTGCGCGGTGAGGGTTTGGCCCTGCTCGATCTCCCACACCGTTTCCGGTTTGAGCTGGGCGCGTTTGGCGGGGTCGTCGTAGAGCGCTTTCATCCGGCCCGCGTTCAGCATGGCGCGCAGGGTGATCCACGCTTGCCACAGCTTTTCGGCGGGAAACGGCGGGGCAATCGCCTCGACCTCGGCACCTTGGTCGGTGAAGACCTGCAATGCCGTTTCGCACAGTGGCAGAATACCGGGCTCCATCGCATAGGCCCCGCCCCAATCGGCCAGCCATGCGATGCGCTTGCCGCGCAGGCTGGCACGCTCCAGCCCTGTCACATAGTCCTGCACCGGCACGGCAAACGGCACCTCGGGGTTCGGCCCCGCCTGCACTTGCAAAAGCCGGGCCACATCCTCGACGGTGCGGCCCATCGGCCCTTCGGTCGCCAGCGTGGCGAGGAAGGTTTCACCCTCGGCATCGGCGGGCACCAGCCCCCAGCTGGGGCGGAAGCCATAGACGTTGCAGAATGCGGCGGGGTTGCGCAGTGACCCCATCATGTCGCTGCCATCGGCCACCGGCACCATGCGCGCGGCCAGCGCCGCCGCCGCCCCGCCGGACGAGCCGCCTGCGGTGCGGGTCAGGTCATAGGGGGTGCTGGTCGCGCCGAACACCGGGTTGAACGAATGGCTGCCATGGCCCCATTCCGGCGTGTTGGTCTTGCCGATAAAGATCGCCCCGGCCGCCCGCATCCGCGCCGCCAGCAGGTCATCGGCCTGCGGCACGTGACCGGCAAACAGCGGGCTGCCCCAGGTGGTGCGCAACCCCTTGGTGGCGCACAGATCCTTGACCGCCAGCGGCAGGCCATGCAGCCAGCCCTGATGCGGGGCATCATCCGCCGCCTTTGCCTCGGCCATCAGCGCATCGGCATCGCGCAGCGAGACCACTGCATTCACAACCGGATTGACCGCCGCAATCCGCGCCAGAGACGCCGCCATCACCTCGGACGGGGCCACGCCCCGCGCCGCAATCATCCGGGCCAGATCACTGGCCGAATGCTCCCACAGCTCCATGCCGCTTGCACCTTTGGAAATACTCTCGGGGTCGCTCAGCGGTTTCACGATCAGTTCTAGAAACCGCTGAGCTGGAGAGGGGCAGACAGCCCCCCACGGTTTGCGGCAGAGCTTATTTCATAAGCTCGGTCCAGATCGCCGTCATGTACTGCTGCGCCGTGGGGGAGCAGGTGGGCAGGAACACGCCCGCCGCCTTGTGCTCTTCGGGTGTCACCACTTCGGGGGCGGACTTCATGTCTTCGGGCATAAATTCCTCGGACCCGGCAATGCCATTGGCATAGCGTGCAAAGGCCGAGATCATGGCTGCGTTTTCCGGAACCATGATGAAATCAAGAAATTTGTAAGCCTCTTCCACGTTCCGCGCGTCGTGCAGAAGCATCGCGGAATCCATGAAGACCGGATATCCCTCTTTGGGATAGCCATAGGCTACCGACCCGTTGTTGACACGTGCGCGCATGCTGGAGCCGTTCCAGTTCACGCTTGCCGCCCAGTCGTTGTTCGACAGCTTTTCGGTTGCACCATAATCCATGCTGATCCAGTCGGGTTTGGCGGCAAGCAGCACATCGCGGGCCTTTTTCAACACTTCTGTGTCTTCCGAACAGGGTTCGCCACCGACATACATTATGGCAAGGTTCACGATATCATTCATTTCCGGTACGACGTTGATCTTGCCTTTCAGCTCATCGGGCACCTCAAGAAAGATTGCCGACGTATTGATATCGCCGCCATATACCGAAGTGTTGACCGCAACTCCGGTCGAACCCCATTGCCACGGGATCGAGTATTTGCGGCCTGTATCCCAATCCACATCCATCCACTCGGGCGCGATGTTGCCGTGGTTTGACAGCTTTGACAGGTCCAGTTCGACCGTCAGGCCCTTTTCGATGAAAATCGGCACATAGTTGGCCGACGGCACCACCAGATCAAACCCATGACCGCCAGCCTCGATCTTGGCCAGTGCGGTGTCGTTGCTGTCATAATCGGTAACGGTGACCTTGATGCCGGTTTCCGCCTCGAACTTGGCCAGCAGATCAGGCCCGGTGTAATTGCCCCAGTTGTACAGGTTCAGCACCCCTTCGGCCTGCGCCAGTGAGGTGGTTGCGGCCAGAATGGCCAGAGCACTCAGCGTGGTTTTCATATGTCGTCTCCCGGTTGGTCAGTTTTTTTTGCGCGTCAGGATAAAGAACAAGGTCAGCAGCACCACTGTCAGCCCCAGAAGGGCGGTCGAGATGGCGTTGACCTCGGGCGTGATGGCGCGTCGCATCTGGCCCAGCATATAGGTGGGCAAGGTATCCTGCCCGCCCGACTTCACGAATTCGGTGATCACCACGTCATCCAGAGAGATGACAAAGGCCAGCATCGCCCCGGCCGCAATGCCGGGGGCCAGCAGCGGCAAGGTGACATGGCGGAACGTCTGCCACGGGTTGGCGTACAGATCGCAGGCGGCAGTTTCGAGGGACAGGTCCATCCCCTCCAGCCGGGCGCGGATCGGCAGATAGGCAAAGGGTGTGCAGAATGCGGCATGGGCCAGGATCAGATAGCCCAGACCCTGATAGCCGGTGGCCTGTTTGACCACGCCGAACAGGATCAGCAGCGCAACTGCGGTGACGATTTCCGGCACCATCAGCGGCTGGTTGATCACCACATAGATAAAGGTCTGCCCGCCAAACGCCGCGCGCCGGGTGGTGCCAAGCGCGGCCATGGTGGCCACGCTGGTGGCAACCGCACTGGCTGCGGTGGCGATGATCAGCGACCGGATGGTCGCGCCTTTCACCGCTTCATTGTTCCAGGCATCGGTATACCAATGCAGTGACCAGCCCTGCCACACCGCGATGGAGGGGCCGGAGTTGAAGGAGAACACCACCAGCGTCAGGATCGGCAGATACAGGAGCACGAACACGGCGATGGCGACGGTGGCAAATCCGGGCAGGCGCGAGACTTCAAAGCTGCGTTCAGCCATGTGGATTGCTCCCCTTTGTGCTGGCGCGGACATAGACCAGCAGCGCCGCCATCACGATCAGCAGCAAAGCCATCGACAGCGCCGCGCCCAGTGGCCAGTTGCGGCCCTGACCGAACTGCAGCTCGATGAAATTGCCGATCATCATGTTCTTGCCGCCGCCCAGCACGCGCGGGGTGACATAGGCCCCGAGCGAAGGCACGAAGACGAGGATCGACCCCGCCACGATGCCCGGTTTCACGATCGGCACGATCACATGGCGCAAGACCTGCATCCGGCTGGCGTACAGGTCATAGCCTGCCTCCAGCAGTTTCATGTCGAAACGGTCGATGGCGGCAAACAGCGGCAGCACCATCAGCGGCAGGTAAACATAGGCCATGCCGATGAAGACGGCGGTGTCGGTGTTGATCAGCCGGATCGGTTCGGAAATCAGGCCGAGGCCGGTCAGAACGGTGTTCATCAAGCCTTCATTCCGGATCACCTCGTTGATCGCAAAGGTGCGGATCAACAGGTTGGTCCAGAACGGAATGGTGATCAAAAACAGCCACATCGCGCGCTGCGCCGGCGGGCGGGTGGCGATGAACCAGGCCGTCGGAAACCCCAGCGCAAAGGTCAGCGCCGTGGTCATCAGCGACAGTTTGACCGAGCGCCAGAAGATCGTCAGATGCGCGTCGGCAAGGTTCATCGTGCCGTCAAAGATGTCACGGGTGAACAGAATGCCGATCCAGCCATCCAGACTGAAATCCCACACCACATTGCCATATTGGCCGGGGGTCAGGAAAGAATAGACCAGCACGATCAAAAGCGGGCCAGAGGCAGCGAGGAACAGCAGGGTCAAGGCGGGGGCCGAGAGCAGCCAGCCGTTGCGGGTTGATCTGCTGCGCTGGCTTTGTTCGGCGGGGCTCATGGCGCTATTCCCGGATCAGGCGGGCGGCGCCCGGCTGGAACGTCACGGCGACATCCTGCCCGGTGGCAAAATCCGCGCCGCCATCAACCGGGCTGGGCACCCGTGCGGTCAGGGCCGTGCCATCGGCCAGCGACAGGTTCACGTGAATATCGGTGCCGAAATAGACCACGCCGGTCACTTTGGCAGCCAGCCCCGCGCCAACCCCGGCAGGGCCAAGGCGCAACTGTTCGGGCCGGACGATCAGCACGCTGCCCTCGCCCTCGGCGGCGATCACATCGCCGGTGCTCAGACGTGCGCCCTGTGGCGTGGCGGTGACCGGCAGAAAGTTCGTCTCACCGACAAAGCTGGCGACAAAGCGGTTGACCGGGCGGGTGTAGATCTCGCGCGGCGCGCCAATCTGCTGTATCTTGCCTGCGCTCATCACCGCGATGCGGTCGCTCATGGTCAGGGCTTCTTCCTGATCATGGGTGACAAAGACAAAGGTGATGCCGGTCTCGGTCTGCAAGCGTTTGAGTTCGACCTGCATTTTCTTGCGCAGCTTGAGGTCCAGCGCCGACAGCGGCTCGTCCAGCAGCAGCACCTTTGGCCGCGGGGCCAGCGCGCGTGCCAAAGCCACGCGCTGCTGTTGCCCGCCGGAAAGCTGGCTGATTTTGCGGTCGGCCATCGCGTCCAGCTTGACCAAGGCCAGCATCTCGGTCGTGGTCGCCGCAACCTCGGCCTTGGGTCTGCCCTGCATTTTGAGGCCAAAGCCGATGTTTTCGGCCACGGTCAGATGCGGGAACAGCGCGTAGGACTGGAACACGGTGTTCACCGGGCGGCGGTTCGGCGGCATTTCGGTCACATCGGCGCCGTCGATCAGGATCTTGCCTGCCGTCGGCATCTCGAACCCCGCGATCAGCCGCAAAAGCGTGGTTTTGCCACAGCCAGAGGGGCCTAGCAGGGTAAAGAATTCCCCCGTTGCAATATCGACCGACACATCATCCAGCGCGCGGACGGCGGCGGCACCCTGGCCAAAGGCTTTGACGACATTCTGCGCGGTGATGGCCACCTTTTGGGTCAAGTGACTCGCTCCCATATATTTTGATCATATTGGGCGAGGCTTTTGCCATCGGGCAAGCAAAACCTTTGTCAGGGGGACGGTATTGTTAAAATGTGCTGACAGATCAGGCAGTCGATCAGGCCAGCGGCACGATATGATTGTCCCAGTGGGTATCGCCCACAGTCAGCGGACTCAGCTGCTGATCCTCCAAAGACCACAGCGCGCCGGACCCATCGCTGAGCAGAAAACCAGACCCAAGCGCCGTGACGCCACAGACATCGGCGCGGGCATGGGTTGCCAGATGGGCCCCGTTCTGCGCGTGGATCATCACGACGCCGCCACGCGGCGAGGTCAGCGCGATCTGGCCAGAGCCGCTGATGGCAACAGACCCGGCATAGCCCTGCATGCGAAACGCCTCGGCCTCCGGTGGCGGGCACAGCTGCGGCGGGGTGCCGATCTGCCACAGACCCAGCAGCGGCACCGGCTCTGCCGGATCGCCCTCCCATTGCATGGCAAAGGCGACGGTGCCATCCGGCGCAAGTGCCAGGTGGCGGATGGAGTTCTGCCACAGCGCGGGCGGCAGTTCCGCCTGCGCCGTGATCTCGCCTGCGGGCGACAGGCGGGTCAGGTTGGGGCGCATCGTGGCAATGTTGAGCTTGCTGCGATCCGCAGGGTCGGTGGCGATGCCGCCATTGGCGACGATCAGCCCGCCATCGGCCTGCCGTTTCAGATCATGCGGCCCGATGCCACCAGATGACCATTCGCCGACCCGTTGAAAGTCCTCGGCCTCCCAAATCCCGATGCGGCCTTGAGAAGTTTCGGCGATCACCTCAGAGGTATAAAGCACGCGGCCATCAGCGGAAAACACGCCGTGGCCGTTGAACTGGCGGCCAGCGGGCGGGGTCAGCTGGTACTGTTCCGCGCCGGTCATGCAATCGAGCACAATCGCAAAGGTGCCGGGGCGGCGGGCAAAGGCCACAGCCAGCGGGCGGTGGGGATGTGCCGCGGCAGCGTGGCCGCGACCGGGCAGGTCAATCGCAAACAGGCTGTGCCCGTCAGCCGACAGGCCATGCAGCACATAGCGCTCTGCGGTCTTGCCGGCCGCCAGACAATGCGGGCTGCCGACAGCGGCCCAACCCGGTTTTGGCAGCGCCAGCGCCGCAAGGCCGGACAGAAAGGCGCGCCTGGTGGCCATCAGTCACCGTCCAGAGCATTGAAACCAATGCCGACACCCAGCGCCGGGCCGATCTCGGCCAGTGCCGCCTGCCGCGCCTGTTCCACTGCTTGCTGCAGCACCTCGACCTTGAGCCGCCCCGTGGGGGTGGCGATCCCGGCAAACACCGGATCATCAAGGTTTTGCGCCAGAGCGATGGCATGGCCCAGCGCCGCCTGGGTTTGCGGTGCCGGTTCTGTCAGGCTGGTGGCCAGCGCGCGAAGCGCCTGCAATGACAAAAGCACGTTGCGCAGACTGCGGCCCGAGGCGCGCGCCTCGGCGCGTTCCGGCGTCGGGCGGTCAAATGTGCCCATCGGGCGGCCCAGCCGCTGATCGTGCAGTTGCGCCAGCCCGGTGACCAGCACGGTGAACAGCGCCTGCCGGGCCTCGGCTTTTGACAGATAGCGGGTGTTGCCTTGCGCGCCAGCGGTCAGCAGCTGATCGGCAAAGCCGCTGGTCCAGCCGCCCTGCACCTCATCCGCCAGCCGGGCCAGATCGGCCGTCGTGGCGCGGATCAGGGGGCAGGGATCGGCGGGCCACGGGGTGGTCGGATAGAGCAGCCGCTCCAGCCCGGTCAGGCCGCGCGCGGCGACGGACTGATCGGCAAAGGCCTCTGGCGTCAGCTTTGCCGGATCGCCCTGCATCAGCCCAAGCTGCGCCTTGCGGCCAAGGCCCTTGGGGTCGGGCCAGAAGGCAATCGCCAGTCCACGCCCCGCCTCTTCCACCGGGCCAAGGTGAAGGTGCTGCACCGCCATCCAGGCATCAAAAGCGGTCTGAAAGGCCGGCCGCAGGGTGTCTGCGGTGCAAGACGCCGCGGCCTGCCGGTCAAGATCTGCCGTCGCCTGCGCAAAAGCTGCGTAGCCGGGCAGGATATGGTCTGCCACGACATCGGCCACATCGGCATGAACCGGGGCCGCCAGCAGGGCGAACACAAAGGCAAGATGTTTGACCATCACAGGCTTTCCAGAAAGGTGATCAGCGCATCGCGGTCGGCGGTGGGCAGGGCAGCCACACCATCGCGGGCGGTCTGTGCCTCGCCGCCATGCCACAGGATCGCCTCCAGCAGGCTGCGGGCGCGGCCGTCGTGCAGGAATTCGGTGTGACCGCTGACCGCCTGTGTCAGACCGATGCCCCAGAGCGGCGGGGTTTTCCATTCGCGCCCGGTGGCGCGGCCTTCGGGCCGGTTGTCGGCCAGCCCCTCGCCCATGTCATGCAACAAGAGGTCAGTGTAGGGCCAGATCAGTTGAAAGCTTTGTTCGGGTTGCCCTTTCAGCCGGTGGGTCACATGTTTGGGGGTGTGGCAGGCCGCGCATTGCAGGTTGTGAAACATTTCCTTGCCGCGCAGCACCTGCGGGTCGCTGACCCCACGCCGCTCTGGCACGCCAAGGTTTTGCGCGTAGAACGTCACCAGATCGAGGCTTTGCGCGTCAACCTCCAGCCCGTCACGGATGCCCTGTTCCTGACCATGCACCGCCGTCACACAGGCCGGTTGCCCGGGGGTGCAATCGCCAAAGGGCTGCGGGTGCAGCGGGTTGGACAGCCCCATATCGCCCGCAAAAGCCCCGGCGGATTGTTCCTTCACCGTGGGCTTGCCCGCCTTGAGGCCAAACCGCCCCAGCATCGGCACGCCATGCTCAATCGACATCACAATCTGCGCGCGGCCCGAAATGCCATCCCCGTCGGCATCCTCCGGGTCGGCGCGGGACAGGATGTCGGCGGCGGGAATGGCCTCCAGCAGGCCAAGGCCGATCATCTGCGGCGCAACGCGGGGCGAGATCATCAGCTCGGGGTGCAATGGTCCGTAGCCGGCGTTTGAAATGGCATAGGCCGGATCGCGCAGCGACACCACTTTGCCATCGGCCAGCGTGACGGGGATCTCTGTATAGGAAATCTCCATCCGGCCTTCGGCGGCGTGACCGGGGGCGGCGAAGTCTTGCAACTGGCCGCCATAGACCGGGTCGGGGCTGGTGGCGAGCCATTCACTGATCGCGTCCGGTGTGACCCCACCGGGCACCGACAGGCGCAGGAACATCGACACGCGCGCATCGTCGGGGTTGGCGGGGGTATGGCCGCGACCGTCTTTCAGGTGGCAGTCCTGACAGGCGCGGGCGTTGTACAGCGGCCCCAGCCCGTCCGACGCGAGGGTCGATGCTGGCGAGGCCACCCAGGTCTTGCGAAACAGCGCATTGCCCAGTTTGAAATCCATCTCATGCGCAAAGGGCATGTTGCCGGAAAACTGGCTGAACGCATCAGCGGTATCGCGCGCGCGCACCGTTGCCGCGCCCGCAGGCTTGGCCTCGAACGCCTCTGGTTGTGAAAAATCCTGCACCGGGCGCAGGATCGCGGCGACCTTTGCCGCGTCTTCGGCGGTTCTGGGAATGACCGGCAGATGGCGGTCATCCAGTGTCTGGGCAGCGCAGGGGACAGCAAGGAACGACAACAGAAAAAGGGGGCGCAGCATGGTCAATACCTCTTGTCCCCTTTTACGCTTCATAATCCGACTGTTTCAATCAGTTATTGTCTCTGCGACACCCTGTCTCACTGAAAGACGGCGGATGGGTTGTCGAGACTGTCCGAGCCTTCGAAATCAATCTCTGTCAGCCCCAGCGTCGTGACCGCCCGCTCAATCGACGCGGTTTGCGTCACCAACGCATCAACCGCACCCATGATCAGCGCCTCGCCCTCTTTGTTGCCAGCTTCAAGCATCTGGTCATAGGCGAAACCGGATTCGGCAGCTTGCTTGATTGCCATCAAAGCCGCAACCGAGGCGTCGAGTTCGGCCTTGAGCTGGGTATCGACTGCCGCATCCTGTGCCGCCACCAGATCGGACAGTGACGGGCCGGTCAGTTCGGTGCCGTCCAGCCGGGTGTAACTGCCAAGGTAGACGTTGCGGATGCCCAGACCGTCGTAATAGTGGCTGTTGTGGGTGTTGTCGGAAAAGCAGTCATGCTCTTCTTCGGGGTCGTTCAGCATCAGGCCCAGCTTCATCCGCTCGCCCGCCTGCTCGCCATAGGACAGGCTGCCCATGCCGGTCAGCATCGCCAGAAGACCGGCCTGCGGATCGGCGGTCACGGTTGCCCGCCCCTCTCCGCCCTCAGCCCAGGCGGCGGCCATGAATTCCAGGTCCGAGATCAGCAGATCGGTCGCGGCCTTCAGATACGCAACGCGGCGGTCACAATTGCCGCCGGTGCAGGCATCGCCCTGCACGAAATCGGTATAGGGGCGGTCGCCTGCGCCGGGGCCGGTGCCGTTCAGATCCTGCCCCCAGAGCAGGAATTCGATCGCGTGATAGCCCGAGGCGACATTGGCCTCGATCCCGTCTGCCTCGTGCAGGGTTTCTGAAATCAGCGCTGGCGTGATCGCGGTCGCGTCGATCTCGGTGCCCGAGAGGGTGAATTTCGGCGTCGCGATGATGTTGAGCACGGCGAGGCTGTTTTCCTCATTCTGCGCTGAACCGGCATCAACATAGTCGATCAGGCCCTCATCCAGCGGCCAGGCGTTCACCTTGCCCTCCCAGTCATCGACAATCGCATTGCCAAAGCGGAACACTTCGGTCTGCTGATAGGGCACGCGGGCGTCGATCCAGGCGGATCGCGCGGCGGCCAGAGTCTCGGGCGAGGGTGCGGCGATCAGCGCATCGACGGCGGCGCGCAGGCTTTGGGCGGCTGTCAGGCTGTCGGCATATTTGGCAGCGGCCAGATCGGCATAATGCGTCACAACGGCGGATGGGTCGGCGGCAAGCGCAGAGGTTGCTGTGAACGAGGTGGCAAGGGCGGTGCCCAGCGCTGTGGCCGCAAGAATATGTTTCATCTGTAAATCCTTTGATCAGGGCTGCCCCGTCGACGCGGCGGGCTGATGCAGAGGATATACCTGACTAAAACACTTCCCGTAAAGTTTATAATTTGAGTAAACTTTTAGTCCACACCCCCTCAGGATGCCTGCAACACGGCCAGATGGCGGGCAAAACCGGGCGTGGCCATCAAGGCCCGGCAGCGGGCAAAGCGGCCATCTGCATAGGCCTGAAAATCATCGGCGGGGTTGTGATTGGCCAGCTGAATCAGGCCCCAGAGGGTCCACAACAGATCACACATCGCCTTGTAGATCACCATTCGCGCCTGGTCCTGTGGTGGGGCGGGGCCATTGAAATAGGCGGCCAGCAGGGCCTCATCCTGGCCTTCGTCAAAACCCGCCTCGACCGACAGATCGCCCAGATCCCACATCGGATCGTTCATGCCGGCGTATTCCCAATCGACGATCCACATCCGCGACCCGGTATCCAGAAAGTTCTCGCACAAGGGGTCGCAATGGCAGGGCGCCAGCGGCACCGGGGTGCGGGCAAGGGCTGCGCGCACCGCCTCGGCCTCGCGCACCACGGCATGGTAGCCGTCTGGCAGGGCCACATCCTTCCCCGACAGCAGGCGCAGATAGTCGTCGATCATGGCAAACAGCTCGAACCGGGTGGCAAAGACCTGTCCCGACTGGTGCAACTGCCGCAAGGCCAGCGCAGCACGGGCGGGGGCGCCGGGGCGGGCACGAAAGGCGTTGGGCGTCATCGTGACCGTATCTGCGACATAGCGAGTGACCATGAGGCCGCTGGCCGGATCGTTATACAGCACGGCAGGGCTGACCCCGGCCTGCGCTGCCGCCTCGGCCGCCACGGCTTCGGCGGTGCGGTCGATGTAATCTGCCGTGCCCTCCCCCGGCACCCGCAGGATCGCCTCGCCCAAGCGGTACACCCGGTTGGTCAGCCCGCCCAGCCGCTGCGCCGGGCCGCTCCATCCGGCCAGCATCGGGATTTCCGCGATCAAGCCTGCGATGTCATCCGGCATCCTGTTCCCCCGTTGCCTTGCCCTGCGGTCTGGACCAAGCTAGCCGCCGGAAGACAGGAGAGTCCACCATGAGCACGGGTCATCACGACGGCCATCTGGGCAAGGTCTACGAGGCGCAAGCCCCGGAACAGGTGGCCGCGGCCTATGACGCATGGGCGGCCAGCTATGATGCCGAGATGGCGGCGGCAGGCTATCGCCACCCGTCGATCGGCTGCGCCCTGCTCGCCCGCCAAGCCCCTCGCGGCGCGGGGCCGGTGCTGGATGCCGGGTGCGGGACCGGGCTGTTGGGCGACTGGCTGGGTATTCTGGGCTTTGCCCCGGTCGAAGGGCTGGATCTGTCGACGGGGATGCTCGCCGTCGCCCGCGCCAAGGGCAGCTATGCCCGGCTGCATCAGCTGGCGCTGGGTCAGCCGCTGCCCTTTGCCGATGGGGCGTTTGCGGCGGTGATCTCGACCGGCGTGTTCACCACCGGCCATGTCGGGGCCGAGGCGCTGCCGGAGCTGATCCGCATCACCCGCAGCGGCGGGCCGCTGGTGCTGACCGTGAAAACGACGCTGTGGGAGGATGGGTTTGCCACAGCCCTGCACAGCATGGCGGGGGTGCGCGTGGTGGAGACCACAGCGCCTTACGTCTCGATGCCCGGCGAGGCGGGCACCATTCCGTCACTGGCCGTTGTGATCCGCCGCTGCTAGCTGCACCCGCGTCTCAGAGCGGGCGAGGGCCGCTGCCACATCCGGCGGCGGGGCGGAGTCGGTGACGATCTCATCCACCAGATCAAAGCCCGAGACGCGGATAAAGCCGCGCCGTCCGAATTTCGTGGCATCGGTCACCACCACCCGCCGCGCGCCACAGGCCAGCACGGCGCGGGCAAATTCCGCCTCTTGCAGGTCGAAATCCATCACGCCGCTGGCATCGACAGCACCCGCCGAGATGATCGCGTGCTGAACCGCAAAGTCGCGGATGAACTCCAGCGCCGAGGCGCCCAGCGACGCCCCGGAATCGCCCCGCAACTCGCCGCCTGCCATGAACACCCTGTTGCCGTTGACCGTGGCCAGCGTGCGGGCGATGTCGGATGAATTGGTCACCACCGTCAGGCGGCGATGGCCCAACAGTTCGCGTGCGAGAAAGCTGGTGGTGGTGCCGGTGTCCAGCATCAGCGAGTCACCATCGGCAATCTGCGCCGCCATCGCCCGCGCGATGGCCTGCTTTGGTCCGGCATTTTCGCGCATGCGGCGGTGAAACGGCGCCTCGCCCATCTGGCCCGCCAGACCGACTGCGCCATGCACCCGCACCACCGCCCCGGCATCGGCCAGCGCCCGCACGTCACGCCGCAGGGTCTCGGCGGACACCTCCAGCGTGTCGGCAAGGGCGGTCACCGAAAGCGGGCCGCGATCCTCCAGCAACTTGAGAATCGCGCCGTGTCGTGGGGTCAGCATAGGGCGATGTCCTGTCGAGGCGTGTAAAGATACCAAGTATCTTGCCCGCTTCTTTGCCACAAGACAAACAAACGGTCATCGAAACCACATATTTCCCAAGTTTTCGTTGACAGCTGCCTATGTGACGCGCGGTAATCGGGAGACGATCAGAAGGCGCAGGCCCGCTTTCGCGCCCCAAGCGCCCGGAACCAGACCCACAGGCCGCGCCCGACGCGGCCCCGTTCCACACCAGGGAGTGACCGATGCGCCTGACCTTCAGCCTTGCCGCCATGCTCTGCGCCACCACCGCCATGGCGCAGGATTCAACCGACCCGATCAAATTGACCCTGCACGACTGGACCGGCCAGCTGATCACCACCCAGCTGATGGGCGAGGTGCTGCGCAAGGGTGGCTACAACGTCGAATATGTGCAGGCCGACTATCTGGCCCAGTTTGCCGGGCTGGAAACCGGCGATCTGCATGTGGCGATGGAAATCTGGGAAACCACCGGGCGCGAGGCGATGGATGCCGCCACGGCCACCGGCGGCGTCGAGGTGCTGGGCCCGACCGGGATGCAGGCGAAGGAGGAGTGGTGGTATCCGATCTATATGAAGGAAAAGTGCCCCGGCCTGCCGGACTGGAATGCCCTGAAAGACCCCGCCTGTGCAGAGGCGTTTTCGACCCCGGAAACTGCCCCCAAAGGCCGCTATCTGGGCGGGCCGGTGACATGGGGTGGCTTTGACGAAGAGCGGATCGAGGCGCTGGACCTGCCGTTCGAGGTGATCCACGCCGGCACCGATGCCGCGCTGTTTGCCGAGCTGGAGTCGGCTTATCAGCGGCAGGCTCCGGTCTTGTTGTGGATCTACGCCCCGCACTGGGCTCCGGCCAAGTATGAGGGGGAATGGGTGGAATTTCCAACCTATGACGCCGCCTGCTATACGGACCCGGCCTGGGGCGGCAACCCCGACGCGGCCTATGACTGCGGCAAGCCGTTTGGCGATATCTGGAAAGTCGGCTGGTCGGGGGTCAAGGACAAATGGCCGGGCGCGCACAAGGCGATTTCCGCCTTTTCCATCGACAACGACCAGATGGGCGCGATGATCACCGAGGTTGATCTGAACGGCAAGACGGTTGAGGCCGTGGTCGCCGACTGGATCACCGCCAATGAGCCGACGTGGAGCGGTTGGATCGCCAAGTAGCCTTGCCCCCATGTCAACCGGCCCCGATACCCTGATCTGTCGCAATGTCTGGAAGGTGTTTGGCGCGCGTGCCGCCGACCACCTGACAGCGGCACGCAACGACCCGGAGCGGCTGGCCGCACTCGGGCTGATACCTGCGGTGCGGGCGGTTGATCTGTCGGTGCGGCGGGGCGAGATCTTTGTGATCATGGGGCTGTCGGGGTCTGGCAAATCGACGCTGGTACGCTGCCTGTCGCGGCTGATCGAGCCGACGGCGGGCGAGATCCTGTTCAACGGCCAGAACCTGCTGACCGCGACCGAGGCCGAGATGACCCGGATCCGGCGGCACAAGATGGGGATGGTGTTTCAGCATTTCGCGCTGCTGCCGCATATGACCGTGCTCGACAACGTGGCGTTTCCGCTGGAGGTGCAGGGGATGGCCCAATCCGCGCGGGAGGCGCGGGCGCTGGAGATGATCACGCTGGTCGGGCTGACCGGACGCGAGGCGTCTTATCCCCGGCAGCTGTCGGGCGGCCAGCAGCAGCGCGTGGGCATTGCGCGGTCGCTCGCGGCAGAGCCGGAACTGTGGTTTCTGGACGAGCCGTTTTCGGCGCTGGACCCGCTGATCCGGCGCGAGTTGCAGGGCGAGTTCATGCGGCTGCAGTCGCGGCTGCACAAAACCATTGTCTTCATCACCCATGACTTTGACGAAGCGATCCGGCTGGCCGACCGCATCGCCATCATGAAGGATGGCGCGGTGGTGCAGATCGGCACGCCCGAAGATCTGGTGCTGAATCCGGCCACCGATTACGTGCGCGAATTCACCCGCGCGGTGCCAAAGGCCAAGGTGGTGCGGCTGGCCTCGCTGATGACCCCCGGCCCGGTGCCGGGCGACATGCCACGCCTGCCCGCCCGAGCCACCGTGGCGGATGCCGGGCCGTCGTTTCTGTCGGGCGCGGCACAGGTGGGCGTGACCGAAGACGGTCGCGCCATCGGCACAGTGCGACGGGAGGATGTCATCCGCCTGTTGCTGGGGGGTGAGGCATGACGGCATTGGCGTTGCCCCATGGCTACCCGTTGAGCGGCCGGGCGGTTTGGGCTGTGGCCCTGGCCCTGACGCTGGCGTTGTGGGTCTGGGGGCAGGCGTTGTTGCCAATGGCCTTTGACTATCCGAAGGCCTGGCAGATCCCTGCTGCGCGCTGGATCGGGGCGGCGATCACCTGGCTGGTGAAGGATGCCAGCCTTGGCCCTGTCGCGTTTTCCGATCTGACGCGGGCCATCGCGGCCTTGGTCGATCAGCCGTATCAGCTGGCGCTTGGGCTGCTGGCGAACGGGGTACAGCAACAGACCGGCGGCGTGATGGTGCAGCATGTGCCGCCGGTGTCTTGGGTGGCGGTCATCGGCATGGTGGCTGTGCTGGGGCATTGGGCCGGGGGCCTGCGGCTGGCGCTGCTGATGGCGGCCTGCTTTGGCTTTATCGCGGTGTTTGGCCAGTGGCACAGCGCCATGGTCACGCTGGCTTCGATCCTCGTGGCGGTGCCCTTGGGGGTTGCGGGGGGGCTGGTGTTCGGCATTCTGGCGTGGCGGCATCCGTGGTTCGAACGTGCTTTGCGCCCGTTGCTGGACCTGATGCAGACCATGCCGGTGTTTGCCTATCTGGTGCCGATCCTGATCCTGTTCGGCTTTGGCCCGACGGCGGCGGTGATTGCCACGCTGATCTATGCCACACCGCCGATGACCCGGATCACCACGCTGGCGCTGTCGCGGGTGCCGGACGAGGCGCATGATCTGGCCCGCATGGTGGGCTGCACCCCGCGTCAGACCCTGTGGCGGGTGCTGATCCCCTCGGCGCGCGAGCCGTTGATGGTGGGGGTCAATCAGGTGATCATGCTGTCGCTGAACATGGTGATCATCGCCTCGATGATCGGCGCGGGGGGGCTGGGGTTTGATGTGCTGAACGCCTTGCGCCGGCTCGATTTCGGCGCGGGACTGGAGGCGGGACTGGCGATCGTGGCGCTGGCCATTGCGCTGGACCGCTTCAGTCAGGCGGTGGCGCATCGTGGCACGGCTCCGGCGGTGCCGGGCGGGGTGATCCGGCGGCATCCGTATCTGGCGGCGGCGCTGGCGATGATTGCAGCAGGCTTTGTCTTCGGCCTGCTGATCCCGGCGGTGCAGACCTATCCCGATGCCGCCCGGCTTTCGACCAGCCCGTTCTGGGCGTCGGCGGTGCAATGGATCAACGTGACCTTTTTCGACACGCTGGAGGCGGTAAAGACGTTCTTCCTCGTCTGGCTGTTGGTGCCGGTGAAACGGTTCATGCTGGGGCTGCCCTGGCTGGCGGTGGTGCTGCTGCTGGGCGTCGCGGGCTGGCGCTTGGGCGGGTGGCGGCTGGCGCTGCTGACGGCGGGCCTGTCGTTCCTGATTGCCGCGACCGGGCAGTGGGAAAAGGCGATGATCACGGTCTATCTCTGCGGCATCTCGACCCTGATTGCCATGGCCATCGGGGTGCCGGTCGGCATCGCCGTGGCCATGCGCGACCGGCTGTGGGCGGTGACGCGCGCTGTGATCGACACCGCGCAGACGCTGCCGAGTTTTGTGTATCTGATGCCGATTGTCATGTTGTTCCGGGTCGGCGATTTCACCGCGATGATCGCGGTGGTCGCCTATGCCATCGCGCCCGCCATTCGCTACACCGTTCTGGGCCTGCAATCGGTGGACCCCCGTCTGATCGAGGCGGGGCGCGCCATGGGCTGCACGCCGTGGCAGATCCTGACCCGCATCCGCCTGCGGTTGGCGCTGCCCGAGATCTTGCTGGGGCTGAACCAGACCATCATGTTCGCGCTGTCGATGCTGGTGATCACCGCTTTGGTCGGCACACGTGATCTGGGGCAGGATGTCTATATCGCGCTGACCAAGGCCAACCCCGGCAACGGGTTGGTGGCGGGGCTGGCGATTGCCTTTATCGCCATCATTGCCGACCGGCTGCTGTCTGCGGCGGCCCGCAATGCCCGCGCCCGGTTGGGGCTGGGGGGACAGGCATGACCGCACCCTCACAGATCACCGCATTGCCCTGCTGGTCCGGCACGCCTTCGGCGGTGCTTCTGGAGGGGGGATTGTCGAATGAAAGCTGGCTTGTGACCGATGCGACGGGCCAGCATGTTGCCCGCTTTGGCCGCGACTTTCCGTTTCATCATGTGGACCGTGCGCGCGAAGTGGCGACCGCGCGCGCCGCCCATGCCGCAGGCTTTGGCCCGGCGGTGGAATATGCCGCGCCCGGTGTCAGCGTGGTGCAGTTCATCCCCTCGCGGACATGGGCGGCGGATGATGTGCGCGCCGCCCCCGACCGGATCGGCATGCTGCTGCGCCGGTTTCATGATGGCATGGCGCGGCACATCCACGGCACGCCCTATATCTTCTGGCCGTTCCATGTGATCCGCGATTATGCCCGGACGATTGCAGCGGGGGGCAGTCCGTTTGCGCCGGAACTGCCGCGGTTTCTGACGCTGTCTGACCGGCTGGAGGCAGCACAGATCGCACTGCCGATCATCTTTGGCCACCATGACCTGTTGCCCGCCAATATTCTGGAGGACGGCACGCGCCTTTGGCTGATCGACTATGAATATGCGGGATTTGGCACAGCGATGTTTGACCTTGCCGGGGTGTCGTCGAATGCGGGCATGACCCCTGACGAAACCGCCACCCTGCTGCACAGTTATCTGGGTCATACCCCCGATGCCGGTTTTCAGCGCGCCTTTGCCGCCATGCAATGCGCCAGCCTTTTGCGTGAGGCGATGTGGGCCATGGTGTCGGATATTCACCTTGCTGCCCACGGCTCAGATTACCGCGATTACGCGCGCGAAAACCTGAGCCGCCTTGATGCAGCACTCGACCAGTTCATCCAGACACACGGGACGCTTTGACATGACCCTTCCTGCGCAGGCCCAGATCATCGTTATCGGTGGCGGCATCATCGGCTGTTCCACCGCCTATCATCTGGCGCGCGACCACAAGGCCGATGTGCTGCTGCTGGAACAGGGCAAGATCACTTCCGGCTCGACCTGGCATGCAGCGGGTCTGGTCGGGCAGCTCAGGTCTTCGGCCAGCATTACAAAGGTGCTGAAATACTCGGTGGATCTCTATAAGGGCCTGGCGGCGGAAACCGGGCTGGATACCGGCTGGAAGATGACCGGCTGTCTGCGGCTGGCCACTACCCCCGACCGCTGGACCGAGTATCGCCGCCTTGCCACCACGGCAGGCAGCTTCGGGATGGAGATGCACCTGATCTCGCCCGAAGAGGTGAAGCGGATGTGGCCGCTGATGGAGACATCCGACCTGATCGGCGCCAGCTGGTTGCCGACCGACGGGCAGGCCAGCCCGTCGGACATCACCCAGAGCCTTGCCAAAGGCGCGCGGATGCATGGCGCGCGGATTGTCGAAGGCGTGACGGTGACCGGCTTTACCATGGACCGGGGCCGCATCACCCATGTGGAGACGGATCGGGGCGTGATCGCCTGTGATACCGTGGTGAACTGCGGCGGCATGTGGGCACGGCAGATCGGGGCGATGGCGGGGGTGGCTGTGCCGCTGCACCCGGTCAAGCATCAGTATATCATCACTGAACGGATTGACGGGCTGTCACCCGATGCGCCCACGCTGCGCGACCCTGACCGCCGCACCTATTTCAAGGAAGAGGTCGGCGGGCTGGTGATGGGCGGCTATGAGCCGAATCCGCAGGGCTGGGTCACCGGGGACATTCCGCCGAACTGGGAATTCCGGCTGTTTGACGATGATTTCGAGCATTTCGGCCAGCATCTGGAACAGGCGATGGCCCGCATTCCGGCGCTGGAGACCACCGGGGTCAAGCAGATGATCAACGGCGCGGAGAGCTTTACGCCGGATGGGAATTTCATCCTTGGCGCAGCACCCGAATGCCCGAACATGTTTGTTGGTGCAGGTTTTAATGCCTTTGGCATTGCGTCGGGCGGCGGGGCCGGTTGGGTTTTGGCGGAATGGGTGATGCGGGGCGAGGCACCGCTGGACCTGTGGGCCGTTGATATCCGGCGCTTTTCCGCAATGCACCGCGACCGCGACTGGGTGGCAACGCGCACGCTGGAGGCTTATGGCAAGCATTACACCGTAGCTTTCCCGCATGAGGAATACGACTCCGGCCGCCCGCTGATCGTGTCGCCGCTGTATGACCGGCTAAAGGTGCGGCGCGCCGTGTTCGGCTCGAAACTCGGGTGGGAGCGGCCGAACTGGTTCGCGCCAGTGGAGATGGAGGCGAAAGACGTCTACTCGATGGGGCGGCAGAACTGGTTCGGCCCGGTGGGGGAGGAGCATGCCCATGTGCGCACCCATGCCGGGCTGTTCGACCAGTCCAGCTTTGCCAAGTACGAACTGTCCGGCCCCAAGGCCGCTGAGGCGCTGGAAGCGATCTGCGCCAACCGGGTGGCGCGGGATGTGGGGCGGCTGACCTATACGCAACTCCTGAACACACGCGGCGGGATCGAGGCCGATCTGACCGTGGCGCGGCTGGCGGAAGATATGTTCTATATCGTCACCGGCACCGGCTTTCGCACCCATGATTTCGCCTGGATCGCCGACCACCTGCCCGCCGAGGGGCTCAGCTTTGCCGATGTGACCGAAGATTGGGGCACCCTGTCGCTGATGGGGCCGCGCGCACGGGACATTCTGGCGCGCGTAACGGCGGAGGATGTGAGCAACGCCGCGTTCCCCTTTGGCCATGCGCGCGAGATCAGCATCGCCGGGGCACAGGTGCGGGCGCTGCGGGTGACCTATGTGGGCGAGCTGGGGTGGGAGCTGCACATTCCGCTGGCCCGGATGGGCGCGGTGTTTGATGCGCTGATGGCGGCGGACCCGGGCCTGCGCCCGGTGGGATACCGCGCGCTGGAATCGCTGCGGCTGGAGAAAGGCTATCGCGCCTGGTCGTCTGACATCACCCCCAACGACACCCCGTTCGAAGCGGGTCTGGGTTGGGCGGTGAAAATGAAGGGCAATGCGCCGTTCCTTGGCCGCGCCGCACTGGAGGCTGTCGCCGGGCAGCCGCTGAAAAAGCGGCTGGTGGGGTTCACCGTGGCGGACCCTGACGCGGTGCTGGTCGGGCGCGAGACCATTCTGCGTGACGGGGTGGCGGTCGGCTATCTGACCTCGGGCGGTTATGGCTATACCATCGGCCAGAGCATCGGGTATGGCTATGTCCGCCATGCAGAGGGCGTGGCCGATGCCTGGCTGAACGCGGGGCGCTATGCGCTGGTGGTCGCGGGCGAGGCGCTGCCCGCCACGCTGAGCCTGCGGCCGCTTTATGACCCGGAGGGGGTGCGCATCCGCGCCTGATAGTTCTGATCCGGGTTGTTCTGGTCCGGCGGTGCCTTGGCCACGACGGCACACAGGTCATCGAACACGCCGGGCGCTGTGGCCAGAACCAGATCGCCTTCCGGATCAATGCCGATGGGCAGCGCGCGGCCCCCCGCCTCGGTGATCATCAGCGCACCGGCCAGACAATCCCACGGGTTCATGTGCGGCTCGTAATAGCCACCTAAGCGCCCCGCCGCGACTGACGCCAGCATCAGCCCGCCCGAACCGTTGCGGTAAAAGATGCCGCCCGCCTGCATCAGCCCGGAAATCACGCCCGAGACATGATCCGGGTCGGTGCGATGGCTGGCGCCGATGGCGACAAGGCTGTTGGTGATCCGGTGTGCCGGGTCGCAGCGCATGGGGGTGTCGTTCAGCCATGCGCCCTGCCCCCTGATCGCCGTAAACACCTCGCCCGACAGCGGATGCGCGGTGACGGCGGCCACGGTTTCATCGCCTTGCACCAATGCGATGATCACGCACCAATGCGGCAGCCCGGCCAGAAACGGCGAGGTGCCGTCAATCGGGTCGATCACCCACAGGAAACCGCTGTCACCCGTCTGCGCGCCGCCCTCTTCGCCCAGAATGGCATCCTGCGGGAACGCGGCCAGAATCCCGGCGCGGATCAGGTCTTCAACCTCACGATCCGCGCGGCTGACAATGTCCTGCGGGCTGGCCTTGGCCTCGATCACCAGTCGGTCGCGGTTCTGGAAATGGCTCAGCGCCAGCGCCCCGCCCTCGGTGGCAAGCTGGCGAGCAAGGTCAAAGCGGCTTTGGATCGCATCGGTCATGGTCTGTCCTCAGGCGACGCGGGAAACGTCGGTATGGGTGATGTGCAGCGACACGTCCTGCCCGGCGGCAAGACGCGGTTCGAAAATCGGGCGCGAGACCAGCATTTCACCGACCTGCGCCGCCACCATATACTCCATCCGGCTGCCCAGATAGGTGGCTGTCACCACCCGGTCTGGGCCACCGGGGGCCAGCGTGATCCGCTCGGGGCGGATCGAAAGGGTGGCAGGGCCGTCAGGGCCGGTGACCGGCAGCGACAGGCCGGGCGCGGTGAAATAGCCCTGCGCCACCTCACCCCGGATCAGGTTCGCGTCACCGATGAAATCGGCGATGAACGGGGTAGAGGGGCGTTCATACAGATCGGCGGGGGTGCCAACCTGGGCGATGCGACCCCGGTCCATCACCACAATCCGATCCGACACCGCCAGCGCCTCTTCCTGATCATGGGTCACATACACCGCCGTCAGGCCAAAGCGGCGCTGCAGGCTGCGGATTTCCTCGCGCACCTTGCGGCGCAGCTTGGCATCGACATTCGACAGCGGCTCGTCAAACAGGATCACATCGGGTTGCTGCACGATGGCGCGGGCCACGGCCACGCGCTGCTGCTGGCCGCCCGAGAGTTCGGCGGGCAGACGCTGATGCAACCCGCCAAGCCCAACCTGATCCAGAATTTCGCGTGCCTTTTCCTGTGCCTGCGCCTTGGCCGTGCCGCGGATCACCGGCCCGTAAGCCACATTGTCAAGGACAGACATATGCGGGAACAGCGCATAAGACTGGAACACCATGCCGACATTGCGGGCCGAGGCCGGGTCACGGCTGACATCGCGCCCGGCGATGAACACCTGCCCTTCGCTGGGCAGTTCCAGCCCGGCGATCAGGCGCAAGGATGTGGTCTTGCCACAGCCTGACGGGCCGAGGAAGGTGACCAGCTCGCCCTTGGCGATGGAAAGATCGATCCCGGCGACGGCGGTGGCGTCGCCGTAGCGCTTGACCACGCTGCGGAATTCGATGGCTGTCTCGGTCATATATCCCTCATTCCGCCGGTTGCGCGGGGTTGGCAACCGCTGTCCGCCGCCCCAGCCGTCGCGTGCCGACGGCCCAGTTCATTGCCGCGACACAAGCCACCATCACCAGCATCAGCACCGATGAATAGGCAATCGCCAGCGCATATTCGCCATTCTCGACCCGGCCCATGATATAGGCCGTGGCCATGTTGTGCCGGGCCGAGACCAGAAAGATCACCGCCGAAACCGCCGTCATCGCCGTCACGAACGAATAGATCAGCGCGGTAAAAATCGCGGGCCGGATCAGCGGCAGCACCACATCGCGCAGCACCCGGCCCCCGCCCGCGCCCATGGTCTGGCTGGCCTCTTCCATGCTGCGGTCGATCTGTGCCAGTGCGGCAATGCCCGCGCGCATGCCCACCGGCAGATTGCGGAACACAAAGCAGATCACCAGAATCGCCATCGTGCCGGTCATGTCGATTGGCGGCACGTTGAAAGCGGCGATGTAGCTGACGCCGACCACCGTGCCCGGAATCGCGAAAGACAGCAGCGTGCCGAATTCAAACGCGCGCTTGCCGGTGAAATCCTGCCGCGCGATCAGCCATGCGGTTAGAATGCCGATGCCCATGGTCAGCGGGGCCGACAGCGCCGAGACCCAGAGCGTGGTGATCATGCTGTTCCACGCAGAGCCGAACAGCTGCACGCCGCGTTCACTGATCTCAAAGGAAAATGCGGTCCACAGGTGGCCAAAGGTCGGGGCCATTTCCAGCCGGGCGATGTCTTTGACGAAGCCGCCGATCAGGACAATGGCATAGATGCCGACGGTGAAGACCACGAAAGGCACCACCGCCGCCACCGCCGCCCATTTGATCAGCGGCGGCACCGGGGCGACCAGCCCGGCATCAGACTTGCCGGTGACCGTCACATAGCTGGCGCGGCCCAGCCAGCGCGTCTGCACCCAGAACGCCGCGACGGTCAGCGTCAGCAGCAGCACTGACAGCGTGGCCGCCTGTCCCAGGTCATATTGCGCCCCGACGACGGCGAAGAAAATCTTGGTGGACAGCACATCATAGCTGCCGCCCAGCACGATCGGGTTGCCGAAATCGGCCAGGCTTTCAATAAAGGCGAGCAGGAACGCCGCCGCCAGTGCGGGCCGCAGCAGCGGCCATGTCACGGTGCGGAAGGTGGTGACAGGCTTTGCGCCCAGCGTGGTCGATGCCTCTTCCAGCGTGGGGTTGATTGCCTCCAGCGCCGACAGCAGCACCAGAAAGGTTACTGGGGCAAAAGCCAGAACCTGCGCCAGCAGAATGCCGGGCAGGCCGTAGACCCAACGGGTGGGGCGCACCCCGAACCAGTCAGCCACCTCGACCGTGACCACGCCGGTCCGGCCGAACAGAACGATGATGGCAACGCCGACAACAAAGGGCGGCGTGATGATCGGCAGGATGGAAATCGCCCGCAAAAGACGCTTCATGCGGAAATCGGTGCGGGCGACCAGCAAGGCAAGTGCCAGGCCCAACGCCGTGGCAAAAACCGCCGACAGAACGCCCAGCACCACGCTGTTGATCACCACGCCGCAGCGCCCGGCGCCGGTCAGGCAACCGACAGACCACAGGTCAGAGGCGGTGATACGGGTCACGAACGGCAAAAGCGAGAGTGTGCCATCAGGGGCGACAAACGCCGCCGACATCAGTTTCAGAATGGGGAAAAAGACAAAAAGCGACAGCGCCGCCACGATGCCGATGATCGAGAACGCGGCAAACCGCTCGCCCCGGCAAAAGCCGCGCGCGGCCAGAACCTCGGCCAGTGCGCCGACCAGAGCAATGCCTGCGATCCACGCCCCCCAGCCAAAGCCGGGCTGCCCGGCAAGCGCGGTGGGGAACAAGACGCCGATGCCAGGCAGGGCTGGCCCGCGCAGGCCGATGCCAAAGCCCTGCAGCAGCAGCCAGATCAGACCGGCCCCGACCAGTGCCGCCCCGGCGGGGTGTATCCGCCAGTCGCGCGACAGCACCGACAGACCCGACAGACCCAGCGCCACCGCCACCAGCGGCAGCAGCCAGACCCGGCCCGCCACGCCCTCGGCCAGCGCCGAGTCAAGCAGTGCCCCGCCCTTGAACCAGGGCAGGGCCAGAATTGCGGTCAACAAAAGGCCGGACCAAACGAGGCCAATCCGGCCTTTCACTGCACGCATCACTTCGGCAGCGCGCCGATTTCAGCATCCCAGCGTGCAAGCAACGCTGCACGGACCTCGGACGAGCCGTATTTGGCGAAATCATAGTCGATCAGCTTGATATCGGCCAGTTTCGGGGCCTCAGGCGGGGTGGCGGCAGACCCGTTCGACGGCACCTGAAAGCTTTTCGCAGTGGCGCCGATTTCCTGTGCCGATGCCGAAAGCGCCCAGTCATACCAGATCTTTGCCGCCTCGGGGTTCGGGCCGCCCTTGATCAGCGACATCGAGCCGACCTCATAGCCGGTGCCTTCACACGGGGCCACGGTCACAATCGGCGCGCCCGTGGTGGCCTGGGTGACCGCATCATGCATGAAGACGATGCCGACAGCGCTTTCGCCGGTCGCCGCCGCCCGGATCGGGGCAGAGCCGGATTTGGTGTACTGGTTGATATTCGCATGCAGTTTGGCCAGATAGGCAAACGCCTCATCCTCGCCCATCAGCTGAACCATCGTGGCCAGCATGGTATAGGAGGTGCCCGAGGAGTTCGGGTTTGCAACCTGAATGTCATCGGCAAAGCGCGCGTCCAGCAGGTCATTCCAGCAGGCAGGCGGGTTTTCGGTGACCATGGTGGAGTTGTAGCCAAACCCCAGCGCCCCGGCATAAATGCCCACGGTCTTGTAGCCCGAGGTTTCGGCCTGTGCGACAGCCCATGGCTGCAGCTCTGACAGCATGGCCGAGCGGTATTCTTCGGTCAGCCCCTCTTGGGCGGCCTGCAGATGCGGGTCGCCGGTGCCGCCCCACCACACGTCACCGCGCGGCTGACCTTCTTCGGCCTTGATCTGGGCAAAGGTCTCGCCCGACGATTTGCGGGTCATCAGCACGTTGATGCCGGTTTCGCGGACAAAGGCTTCGGACTGCGCGCGGCACCATTCCTCATCCACCGAGCAATAGAGCACCAGCTCCTTGTCCTGAGCAAAAGCGCCCATGGGCAGCAGCGCAAGTGCCGTGGCCCCGATCAGCGTAAAACGTCTGGTCATGTGGTCAGTCTCCCGTTGGGCCATGCTGTTGCATGGCGGTTGTTCAGATGATCGCACTGCGCACCCGTGCCGAAACCCATTCCGACACTATCACAGTTGCCAAAATAACAAGCAGAATCGTCGTAACCTGCGGCCAGGCGAGCGTATTGAGAGAGGCTTGCAGTTTCAGACCCAATCCGCCCGCGCCAACCAAACCAAGGATTGCGCTTTCGCGGATGTTGATATCCCAGCGAAACACGGTGATTCCCCAGAAGGCGGGCATGATCTGCGGCACGATGGCGTAGTTCAGCACCTGCGCCGGGCTGGCCCCGGTGGCAGTGACGGCCTCGATCTGGCGGATGTCGGTTTCCTCGATCGCCTCATACATCAGCTTGCCGATAAACCCGATCGAGCGCAGGCCGATGGCGATGATCCCGGCGAGAAGGCCGGGACCAAGGATTGCGACCAGCAGCAATGCCCAGATCAGCGAGTTGATCGAACGCGAGGCCACGATGATGAACAGCGCCACCGGGCGCAGGATCAGCGCCGAGGGCGTGGTGTTGCGCGCTGCCAAAAAAGCGACGGGCACGGCAAGGATCACACCCAGCATGGTGCCCAGCGTGGCCATGTTGAGCGTATCCCACAGCGGTATCATCAGCTCTGGCAGATAGGACAGCCGCGGCGGGAACATGCGGCTGCCGATGTCGGCGGCCTGACGCGGGGCATCCCAGATGAACATCCAGATCGTGGTCGATGTCATCACCTGCCAGCAATAGACAAACAGCGCCACAAGGCAGAGCCAGCCAAACCAAAGCGCGAGCCGGGCGCGCGGGGTGCGGAACGCCCATGTCTGGGGAAACTCGGTCATTGCAGGAACTTCCGCAGATAGGAGGAGGAGTATTCTGCCACCATCACGATGGCGATGATGACCAGCAGGATCGCGCCCGCACTGTCATATTCATAGCGGTCGATGGCGGTGTTCAGTGTGGCCCCGATGCCACCCGCCCCCACGATCCCGATCACCGCACTTTCGCGAAAGTTGATGTCGAGCCGGTACAGCGACAGCCCGATCAGCCGCGGCATCACCTGCGGCTGGATCGCGTAATGCACCAGCTGCAGCCAGCTTGCCCCCGTCGCCCGGATCGCCTCGGCCTGCGCCTCGTCGATATCCTCAATGTCTTCGGCCAGCAGTTTGGAGATAAAACCGATGGTCGCAAAGCTGAGCGTGAGGAACCCGGCAAAGGGACCAAAGCCGAACATGGCCACCAGAAAGATTGCAATGATGATTTCCTGCAACGACCGGCTGACGGCGATGATGCTGCGGCAGATGTAATAGACCCATGGCGGGGCCAGATTGCGTGCAGCACCAATGCCGATGGGGATCGAAATGGCGACGCCGACAACGGTAGAGGTCAACGTCATGGTCAGGCTTTCGATCAGCCCGTTGGAGATGTCTTTCCAGCGCGAGGTGAAGTCGGGTTGCAGAAAGCCGTAGACAAAGCGCAGGCCACGTTCGCCGCCTTCCATCATCCGGGCCCAGTTCACCTCGACGCTGCCCATGCCGATCAGCAGATAGGCGATGATGGCCACGGTCAGCACGATGCGCCAACGGCGGTCGGTCACAATCTGCGGCGGACGCCGCCATGTGGTGGGATACCCGGTCATGCGCTGATCATCGCCAGACGGGCCACAGCCTCGGCCTCGGCCACCCGGTCGGCCTCGCCATCCTTGCGCATGGCGGTCCAGTCTTCGGCACCGTAAATTGTGGTCAGTACGCTTTCGGTCAGCTGCTCGGGCGGGCCATCAAAGACGACGCGACCTGCACGCAAGCCGATGATGCGCTGCATGAATTGCTGCGCCAGTGGCACGTCATGGATGTTCACAATTGCGGGCAGGCCGCGTTCGGCGCAGATCTCGATCAACAGGCGCATGATCTGGCGGCTGGTTTTGGGATCAAGGCTGGCGGTGGGTTCATCGACCAACAGCAGCTCGGGTTCCTGGCTGAGCGCCCGCGCAATGCCCACCCGCTGACGCTGACCGCCCGACAGCGCATCGGCGCGCTTGTCGGCATGTTCCATCAGGCCCACCCGGTCCAACAGGCGGTAGGCGCGTTCGATGTCGGCGGACGGAAAGCGCCGCGTAAAACTTTGCCAGAACGAGACATAGCCCAGACGGCCGGACAGCACGTTTTCCATCACCGTCAGCCGTTCCACCAACGCATATTCCTGAAAGATCATGCCGATCCGCCGCCGCTCGCGCCGCAACGCGCGCGGGCCTAGGCCGGTGAGTTCTGCCCCCGACAGCGCGATCTTGCCGCTGGTCGGCTCCACCAACCGGTTGATGCAGCGGATCAGGGTGGATTTGCCCGCCCCCGATGGCCCGATCAACCCGACAACCTGCCCTTTGGGAACGGTCAGGCTGACCTCGGCCAGCGCCTTGTCTCCGGTCTTATAGGTTTTGGTCAGGTCGGTCACGGTCAGCATCGGTTATCCTTGGCACAAAAGCGGAATGCGGACGGAGTGCTCCGCCCGCATCCGGGTATCTCAGTCGGTCACTGGCAGGTGTAGGAAACGCCCATCGCAGCGTCGATGTCGCGCACCACGGTCCAGTTGTCCTTGAAGGTGATCGGGATGAACTGCGACTCACCCGACTTGCTGAACTCGGCCTCAAGGCTGGATCCGGCCCAGTCAAAGCTGAAAAAGCCGTCGCGGATCTTATCCTGCAGCTCTGGCGTCAGGTTATGAGCAACGCCGTAGCCGGTGGTGGGGAAGGTGTCGGATTTGTAGATGCTGACGACCTGTTCGGGCTTGATCACATCACGCTCGATCATCCGGGACATGACCGAGTTCGCGATCGCGGCTGCGTCATAATCCTTGTTGGCCACGCCAAGGATGGAGTTGTCATGCGCGCCCGAAAACGCCGGGGTGAAATCGGTGCCGGCAACCATGTTATAGGTCGATGCCAGCAGGGCCGAAGGCGCCTTGAAGCCGGAGTTCGAGGTTTCGGCGGTAAAGGCCATGGTGCGGCCCTTGATGTCTTCGACCTTTTCAATCCCCGAACCGGGGTAGGTGATGAACTCCATCTCATAGCCAAAGCTGCCATCGGCAGCGGCCATCATCGCAAACGGGCGGAACCCGGCGCAGGCCACGGCCAGCGGGTTTGATCCGGTATTGAAGCCCGAGATGTGCAGACGGCCTGCACGCATCGCCTCGATCTGGGCGGCGTTGCTGTTGATCGGGAAGAACTGCACCTTTTTGCCGGTCACGGATTCCATATGGGTGATGAAATCAGCCCAAGCTTCGGCATAAACGGCCGGATCTTCGACCGGGGTATAGGCAAAGATCAGCGTGTCGGGATCGACCAGCTGCGCCGGATCAGTCGGGATGTCGGCGATCATGTCGCCGTCGGCGTCGATGTAGCGGGCATCAAGGGCAAATTCAGCTGCGGCAGGCAAAGCGACGGCACAGGTCAATGCGGTCGCGGTCAACAGGGTGCGGATGGTCATGGCGATCTCCTTTTCGGTCAGGAGGTCGGCTAGCAACTCCATGTTACACACGGGTATCACTTGCGTAATCTTTTCGTGACAATCCGAGGGCGGCGGCCTGATCCGTCCCGGCACGATGTCTGTTTCAGACAAGACAGGCGGGCAGAAGATCTGCCCGCCTGTCTTTTCGATCAATGGTGCCTGATCAGACCTGCGGCGATACTGCCAGATCCGCCTTGCACCGCTGATAGTAGATCACCCCACCCAGCAGCGCACCGATGACCCAGGCATAGCCCTGAAGCTGTTCCAGAGCCGGAACCCAGACCGTTGCCACCGAAAAGAGCGCGGCGATACCGAAAGCAAAGACCGCGTTCTGGTTCCAGCCATTGCCGTAATGGTAGATCCCACCCTCCAGATCATAAAGATCGGCACGGCTGAGTTCCTGTTTGCGGATCAGGTAATAGTCCACCACCAGAATGCCATAAAGCGGCGCAAGCGTAGCCCCCAGCGTGTTCACAAAGCCGCTGATCCCGATGGAACTGATCACCGCTGTCCAAAGCCCGCCGATGATCAGGGCAAAGACCGAGGTGACGATGCCCGCCTTGCGAAAGCTGATCTTGCCGGGCGCGAGGTTGGCGATGCCGTTCACAGCCGGAATGAAGTTGGCCACAAGGTTGATGCCAACCGTCGCCGCAAAGAAGGTGATGGCGGCAATGACACCCAGAAGCACGCTGTCGGTCCGCTCAACGATTTCGGTCGGGTTGATGATCTGCTCTCCGTAAACCGCCGCAGCTCCCGCGGTGGTCAGCAACGCCAGCGCAGAGAACAGGATCATGTTGAGTGGAAGGCCTGCAAGGTTGCCCTTGATCATCGCCTCCTTGTTCTTCGCATAGCGCGAAAAATCACTGAAGTTGATCATAACGGCGGCAAAATACGCGATCATGGTGCCGACGATGGCAATGAAACCGGCGATTTCGGTGCTCCATGTGCCTTCGGGATTGGCGAAAATCGTGGCGGCATGGTGCAAAAGCTGGCCATCGGATTTGAACCACAAGACAATGACCAGCCCGATCATCACCGCGTAAACAAACGGCCCCGCGATGTTCAGAAAGGTTGCGACCCAGCTCATGCCACGCCAGAAGATCACAATATGAAAGGCCCAGACGATCAGGAACGAGACCCAGTCCACGCCCGTCATGCCAAGGAACAGGCCGCCGTCGGAAGTGCCGGTTACCAGCCGGATCAGCAAGGCAAGCGCGGTCGAGGCGAAATAGACCTGCACGCCATACCAGAACACCGCGACTGTTGCGCGTAAAATGGCAGGCAGTTTGGCCCCCGCAGTGCCCATGCTGGCGCGGGCGAAGACCGGGTAAGGAATGCCGTACTTCTCGCCCGCCGCCCCCGACAGGTTGACCAGAAACATGACGAAAAGCCCGGCGGCGATCAGGGCGGCAAAGGCGGTCCAGCCGCTGACGCCGTAACCGATGAACAGTGACGCGACGAGGGTGTAGCCAAAGAGCGACTGCACATCATTTGCCCAGACGTTGAAGATGGCGAACCATCCCCAGGTTTTCTCGTGCGGTTCAACCGGTCGCAAAGCGTCCGCGTCGCCGACAAGTTCGGTAGAGGTTCCTTTGATTGCCATTGTAGTGTGACTCCCGGTTGAAGGTGTTTTTGTCTTTTTGATGCAGCGCTGCCTGCGGCTCACACAGGTCAAATCTGCGTGAGAATGGTGTGTCCACTGGCATGGCGGTAAACATTTATGCTAAAATGTTAGCAGACATTCGTATGGCTGACTTATAGGTTTTTAGCGAAAGACTTTATTGAGATACCCATCAATTCGCGACAACACATTGAGACTGAAGATTAAATTTTAATCTGTTGGCAAATTTTGAAATGGAATGGATCAAGAGGCCCTTTCGCCTTATTGGCGACCGGTCCTTGCTTGGGCCTTGCCATATCCCCCCAGGGGGGATATCCATGGCGGATGTCAGAACCGCATATCCATGCAAGCCATCCTGCCATTGCCACCCGGCTGAAACGCGCCGAAGGGCATTTGCGGCGGGTTATCGGAATGATCGGCGAGGGGCGGCCCTGCGTCGATCTGGCCACGCAGCTGCACGCTGTCGAACGCGCGGTGGCCGAGGCAAAGCGGGCGCTGATCCACGATCACATCGACCATTGTGTGACAAGCGGCGGCGCACATGATCTGGCCGAGATCAAATCCCTGACAAAGTTGTTGTGATGCTGCACACCCTGCGCAATCCGACATTCCGTCACCTCTTTGCCGCGCAGATGGTGGCACTTTTGGGCACAGGCCTTGCTACGGTCGCGCTTGGCCTGCTGGCCTGGCACCTTGCGGGCGACAATGCGGGGGCGGTGCTGGGCGCCGCACTGGCGATCAAGATGATCGCCTATGTCACGCTGGCCCCTGTTGCCGCCGCCATCGCCGAGCGTCTGCCACGCCGGGCTTTTCTTGTGACACTGGACCTGATCCGCGCAGGGGTGATTGCCTGCCTGCCATTTGTCGATCAGGTCTGGCAGATTTATGTGCTGATCTTCTTTCTGCAGGCTGCCTCGGCAGGCTTTACCCCCGCGTTTCAAGCGGTGATCCCCGATGTACTGAAGGACGAGGGTGACTATACCAACGCGCTGTCACTGTTGCGTCTGGCCGAAGACCTGGAGCAGCTGGCCTCGCCCATGATCGCGGCGCTGCTGCTGACTGTTGTGAGCTTTCCGGTGCTGTTTGCGGGCACCGTTGTGGGGTTCGCTGTTTCTGCTCTGCTGGTCGTGACGACCCGCTTGCCGGATCAGACGCGGGGTGCGCCCGGTCATTTCTGGACCGATGTGACGAAAGGCATCCGCATTTACACCCGGACGCCCCGCTTGCGCGGGCTGATGGTGATGGAGGCCGCCGTGGCCGCAGCGGGGGCGATGGTCTATGTCAACACGGTTGTGCTGGTGCAGGCGCGGTTGGGACTGGGCGGCGAAGCGGTCGCACTGGCCTTTGCAGGATTTGGGGCCGGATCAATGCTGGCCGCCATTCTTTTGCCGCGCCTCCTTGCCCGGTCAGAGGACCGCCCGGTGATGATCGGCGGGGCTGTCCTGATGGTCGCGGGTGTGGCACTGGTGCCGCTGGTGGGCGGCCTTGCAGCACTGATCGCCCTTTGGGCGGTGATCGGCTTTGGCTTTTCGCTGACCCAGACCCCGATAGGCCGCATCATCAACCGCTCTGCGCGCGAGGCGGATCGGGGGGCAGTTTTTGCCGCGCAGTTCGCGCTGTCCCACGCCTGCTGGCTGGTCACCTATCCGCTGGCGGGCTGGATCGGGGCGGGCGCGGGATTATCCGCTGCGGCGATTGTCCTCGCCGGGGTAGGTACGATTGGTCTTCTGGCCGTGCTGTGGATCTGGCCGTCACAGGATGCCAGCGCGCTGACCCATGACCACCCCGATCTTCCGCCCGATCACCCTCATCTGGCCCAACACGCTGCCGTGCACGCCCATGCCTATGTGATCGACGATCTGCACCGACGCTGGCCGCGTGCGGCCTGAGCATGACCGGGCTTGTCGGCTTGTTTCTGGCTGCCTTTGCCGCCGCCACGCTGATCCCGGCGCAATCCGAGGCGGTGCTGGTCGCGTTGATCCTGTCTGCTAGTCACCCGATCTGGTTGCTTGTGAGTGTGGCAACGGCAGGTAATGTGCTCGGATCGGTTGTGAACTGGGTGATGGGGCGGTTTCTGATCCGCTATTCCAACCGCCGCTGGTTTCCGTTTTCGCAAACGCAAATGGACAACGCCACCCGCTGGTATGCGCGCTGGGGGCGCTGGAGTCTGCTGGCAGCCTGGGTTCCGGTGATCGGCGATCCGCTCACCTTTGTGGCCGGCGTTCTGCGCGAACCCCTCTGGCGGTTCGTGTTGATTGTCACCCTCGCCAAAGGCGGGCGCTATCTGGTGCTGGCCTGGGCCACGCAAAGTCTGGCACGCTAAGGGTCTCAGGCAGAGTGCGGGCACTGACAATCCGGCGTGACCGATCCTGCCCTGATGTCCGCCTCAAACCCATAGGGCTCCGACCGGCCTCTTGCACAACACGGCAGGTAAGACGCCCTGCCAGAGCTGCCGCCTTGCTGCGCGATGGGGACACAAACGCATTGCCATCCAATCCCACGGCTACGCCTGACGGTGCAGATCGCGAGCCCAACCGGTGCGTCTCCAAATCAAACGGCATGTGCCCCCACAGACAGACTCAGCGGGCACTCCAGCCCGCCGTCTTCGAAACATGCCAGACGTCATTCAGCGCGGCCAGCCCGATTGTCTCCGAACCTGTATCTGCACCACCTTGCCGTCATGTTGGTGCACACAGGCGTCATCGCGCTTGCCTTGACAGTTTTGAGCGCTGATCTGGCGTATGTCGCGTTCGTTACCGGAGACCATGTGAAACTTGCCGCTGAACTGACTGTACTCTGTACGTGCCATGGCGCAGGGGTTGATTGCGTCTACCGTTCCGAATACAATCTCAAAGTCTTGTGTTGAAGTGAACTCCGTTGTTCTTGAGGGTGGGGAAATAGCGTGTGTGCACTGTATCGCGGAGATGTGAGACCTAAAATCTGGTGACTGTAGCCGGTGGCACAGCAAGATCTTTGCCTGTCCTGTTTCTGCGGCGCAGAGCTTATCATTTGAGGCACCATTGCTTGAAGAACACACGGAAATCTGCCCACAAGCCCATCAATAAGCGCCAATTAGAAACAACGCCCGAGAGGGCGACATGCCACCTTGTAGAAGGTGGACTGCAGAAATAAGGCTTTGCCACAATGGACGTTTATCTTATTGCTCCGGTCCCTGAATTCGGGCGCGACACCCTTATTTCCGACGCGTCCCTCAATCTGGATGACCGGTTCACGCTCATGGCCGCCGCAGGAATTGTAACGGTTGCAGCGTTCTTTGATGCGGATGTAAATTTAACACTGTGTGATGAATTGATCGAAGACGTGGATTTTGCCAATCCTGCCCAGGTCGTTTGCATCAGCATGAATGTTTCACAGGCAAGGCGCGGCATAGAAATCGCACAGGCGTTCAAAGCACTGGGACGAACAGTCGTGATGGGAGGTGCGCATGTTTCATTGGCGCCAGAGGTTTTTGAAGGCGAAGCCGATTGTCTGGTTATCGGGGAATTCGAAACCACAGCAGAAGAATTCATGCGCGACCTGCGGACTGGAACGCTTAAACCACGATATGTGGGCGGCAAGGCCGATATGGCCCTGTCCCCGTTGCCACGCTGGGATCTTTATCGGAATGAGCGAGTCGTCTCTGGGGTAATTCAAACCAGCCGCGGTTGCCCGTTTGAATGCCATTTTTGTGATGTCATCCAGTATCTGGGGCGTACCCAGCGGCACAAGCCGCCTGAAAGGGTCATTGAAGAATGCCAGTTGCTGTATGATCACGGCTATCGGAATATCAGCCTGTCGGACGACAACTTTACGGTATACCGCAAAAGAACTCGTGAATTGCTGGAAGTATTGGAAACATGGAATGGCCGCAATAATCGCGAACCTGTCCAATTCTCAACTCAGGCATCCATAGATATTGCCCGTGACCAAGGTGTCATGGATCTGTGCAACCAAGCAGGCGTACGCGATATTTTTATTGGCATTGAAACCAATAGCGACGAAGCTCTTCAAGAATCCAAAAAACGCCAGAATCTGAAGCAGGATCTTGTCAAGCAAACCCAGGCTGTTGTGAAATCAGGCATCGTGGTTTCCTCTGGAATGATGATCGGTTTTGACAGTGACACGCTTAACTGCTTTGAGCGCCAGTTTGAATTTGGTATGGCGCTTCCGGTTGTAACGATCAGGGTTACTGTTCTGGTTGCACCTGTCGCCACACCGCTATACGCGACAATGAAGGCAGAGGGGCGCCTTGTTGAGGACAGCAATGAGGTAAGTTTTGCTGGCACGGATTGCTGGACAAATATCATACCAAAGAACATGACCCGCAAACAATTGGCTGAAGGCGCAATCTGGCTTGTGGACGCGCTTTTTGAGCCGGACAATGTGATAAAGCGGTTTGAGCATGTCGCTTCACTTCTGAAACCTGCGCCCGAACACTTGCGCCGTCATTCGAAGGCAAAAATTGCCGGGTCGGGTGTCATGCTCAAGCTCATGCGGTCCGGGGCGAAAGACCCGAGTGCCAGACGCGTGATTGATGCCGTGAACGAATTGACACGCGCGCGCCCTGAAATCGCATGGGATCTTTCGCCGATTCTGGTCAAGTATCTAAATACCTATTTCGCCATCAAACGGTCCTCCATGCTCAGATCTTCACAGATTGAACGCGTGTCCTGACATGGAAAGCGATACTCGGAACAGCCATCTCAAGGGATGGGAGAGCAGGCTTGAAAAGCGCTCCAGTCTGCGGGAGGATGTTCTGGACGTTCTGGAGGCGCGCGCCGGGACGCGCCAGATCTCTGTGCTGGGGCGGGGCGACCGCGCGACCCATTACACGGGCAGCCAGCTGCTCGAAGGCGCAGAGCGTTGCTTGAAAGATTGGGCGTCTTGCCTTGGAGATGGGCCGCATGTGCTGATCGCGGCACTCCCGTTTGGCGAGGCGTTTTTGTTCCCCCTGCTTGCTTCGCTTATCGGTGAAGGCTGTCTGGTGCCGATCGCACCGCCGCGACCGACCGACCCACCGGGCCGGATGCGCCATATTGCGCAAACATGTGGTGCGACTGCAGTTTTATGCACCAGTGCCCATCAGGCAGCCATCATGGCCCAGCTTTGTGATGAAGAGGGCAAACAGTTGTGCCCGGTCTATCTGGTAGACGGCCCCAATGTGACGCTGACCTCGTCCGTATTCACACCTAGGGTGGTTGCTCCGATCATTCAGCACACATCGGGGTCCACCCGTTTTCCAAAGGCCGTTCCGATCACCGCCCAGCAACTCCGGGCGAATTGCGCGCTGGTGCAGCGGCTGTGGGGCGTCAACGCCGAAACGGTCACCGTCAACTGGCTGCCCCATTATCACGACATGGGGCTGATGGGGGGAATCCTCTACACCCTTCTCAGCGGGGGGCAATCCTTGCAGATGAGCCCTTTTGAGATGATCCGCAGCCCGTTGTCGTGGCTGCAGGCAATTTCAACTTACCGCGCAACATTCAGTGGCGGGCCTGCCTTCGCATTTCAGGAATGTTTGACCCGTGTTCCGGAAAGCGCCTGCGATGCCCTGGATCTGTCGAGCTGGCGGCGCGCGTTTTGTGGGGCAGAGCCGATTCCGTCAGATCTATTGGGACGCTTTAGTGAACGGTTCGCAAGGCAAGGGCTTGATCCAAAGGCTGCGTTTGCCTGCTATGGTATGGCGGAATACACGCTGTTCATCGCCGGAGAGCCGGGCATTGCGGCGGCCGAAGCCACGCTTTCCGACACCACCGTTGCGCCATGCCTTTTGTCTGCGGAAACGCGCGCGAATATCCGGATTTCCGATCCACAGACTGGTGATGCGCTGCCCGACGGGGCGACTGGAGAGTTGTGGTTGCACGGGGCGTCCGCAGGTACCGCATACCTTGGGCAACCAGAGGACTCCGCTCAAACCTTTGTCCAGACGGCGGATGGCGGATCATGGCTGCGAACGGGAGACCTGGGGAGAATCGAAAGCCGGTTTCTTGTGATCAGCGGACGCTTAAAAGACACTGTCATCGTCAACGGTCAGAATGTCGCCGCCGCCGAAATAGAGTGGCTTGCCGCAAAAGAAGATGCTGCACTGAATCCGATGGCTGCCGCCGTTTTTGTGCCGCCGGATGCGATAAATGGCCATGCAGCGCTGTTTATCGAGGTGCGGCAAGGCATGACGCCTCAGCGTTCCCCTGATCAGCTTGTCTCGGCCATTCGTCGCGCGGTCGCTGGCACCTACAGCATAGTGCTTGACGATATCCGCATTCTTGCGCGGGGCACCCTGCCCCGGACAAGCAGCGGAAAGATACGCCGTCAGGTGTTGGCCACCTCTTATGCCTCCAACCCCAACGATCTTTTCAGACGGAAAGAACTGCAATGAACGGCAACATCTGGGCAGATCCGCAGTCTTTTTTCAGCACCCCGTCAGAGGCCGCGGCGGTATTGCGAGAGCTGGACCTGCCGAGGATCGACCAATATCTTGCAGCACTGACCCAAAGCAGCAATATAAAGCTGGAGAATCTTAGCCGACTGTCAGCGAATACGCTGGTTGCGATGACCGGCGATGATCACCTGAAGGCACGGCGCGTCATTGCGCCTTTTTTCAGCAAAGAAGGGCTCAAGGAATGGACAGGCACGATCGCCGCCGGGGTTGACCATGCCCTTGAACAGCTTGCCGCTGCACCAAAACCTGATCTGGTCGCCAATTTCACGATTCCGTTGTTCTTGCGGGCCATGCCGCAGATATTTGGCCTGAAGATCGACGAAAGCGAGACGCATTTCCGTGCTATAGAGACGGTTCAGCGACTGACAGAACCCTATCTTTCGGTGCCCACCCTGCGCAAACTTGACCACGCGGTGGGACTGTTGATCAGCGCCTTTCCGCCCCCCACAGAGCATCAGGCCCCCGACCGCCCAGAAACGCTGTTCGAATACCTTTATCGTCGGAAGTCCGATTTGCCTGCCGGGATTGACGCGCGATATCTGGTTCTGGGAATTCTGGTGGGATCGAACTCGGCCACGCAGTCTGTTGCTTTTGCGCTTTATGGTTTGCTCACAGGGCCGCACTACGCCTGGCACGATGCGGCGCGCCCTGGTTGGGCCGAACGTGAGTTGCCGCGCCTGCTCAGCCTTTATCAATCGACACGCACCCTTGTGCGCGTGGCGACCGAAGCGACCGAAGTCGCCGGCTGCACGTTTCAACAGGGACAGGCGGCGGTCGTTGACGTCGTCAAAACCAATAACTGCCTGCGCAGTGATACCAAATCAGGCGTCCGGCATATGAGCTTTGGCAGCGGAGCACATAAATGCCCCGGCTCGTTTCTAAGTGAAATGGTCTTTGCCCAAGCGATTCCGGCGCTGGCACGACGTTACCCGAACATTGTGTTGAGCAAAGAACGATGCAGCTTTGTCCAGACACACATGATGCAGGCCCCGACGGCGTTGCCTTGCGAAACGATCCAAGGATCGTACCGGGCAAACGCACGCCTGTGCGACATCCGCAATCAATTACTTGCCCATGAGATCGTGCGTGACAATGACAGATTCTCACCGCCGTCGATGACCAAATACCTCTCAGCTTTGTCCCAAAAAAGTGGGCACGACCTGACAGTAGCCGTGAGCATCGCGCAGAATGCCTTGTTTTTCATGGATGGTCCGCGTCATGACGCCTTGCGCTCAGCGATTGGTGGCCACCTAGGTGGCGCACGGTTGCAAGACTGGGCAGATCTGACAGACCGTGCCATCGAGGGCGCGCTGGACGACCTGAAGCGTATGCCCAAGCCCGACTTGGTAACCGGCTTTACCGATGTGTTGCGTCGCACCGTGATTGCGCCGCTCCTTGGGGTTGTCCCGCGAGATCAGGAGCAGTTTGAGATTTTGGCGCCACAGCTTCAGGCCGTTCTGGAGCCGTGGCTGTCAATGCGAGACCTTTTGGCCGTTCAGGAGACATTTGCCGATGCCATAGCACTCCTGACAGTGCCGGAAACCGCAGAGGGCTCGCTTCTGAGCAATCTCTTGGCACAACCGCCCGAAGGATTTTCGTCCGATGATCTTAAAGCGGTTATCCTGGTGCTGTACGGGGCCAGCTTTAATCTGTCACACACCCTTGCAAATATACTGCATCTGATTCTGTCGGGTCCGGTCGAAGAGCGTGCCGGAATCGAAACACCCGGCTGGATTGCCACCCGGCTTGAGGAATTGATCGTCCTGTGCGCAAGCCCAAAGTATATCTACCGCATGGCCCGTGATGATCTGGAACTGGCCGGAATGGCGATGAAGGCTGGCGATACGGCGCGCCTGACCCTTCAGGCAATCCACCATGATCGCAGCCCCGGTGCCTTGCACCTGTCATTTGGACAGGGCATCCATCGTTGTGTAGGGGCAGCATTGTCCCGGTTTGTAATCCGCCGCGCGGTTCCGGCGTTTTTTGCACGCTTTCCCGACGTATCCCTTGAAAACCAAGGCCAGCGCTACTTTCCGATGTCACAAACCGTTGCACTCTCGGCCCTGCCCTGCGCGCTCGCCTCATGAAAGAAAGAAGAATGTCACAGTCGATTGAAGAACAGGTTCTTGCGTTCGCGATTGAACAAATCAAGATCCGGACAAAGGCGGCCGATATGGAGATCACGGCAGAATCCGTGCTGACGGATCTTGGCCTGCAATCCATCGAGGCTGTTTTGCTGAGCGGTGAAATTGAGGATAAATTTCAAGTGGAAATTGATCCTGCAGACATTTTTGCACATGACACGCTGGGTTCGTTCGTGCGGGAGATTTCAGAGCGTCTGAAAGCCTGATGGGACAGTACCACCTTGGCCTTTCAACTTCGGGCCATGACCCGGCTCTCGCCATAGTAGATGAAACGGGCCGCGTTGTTTTTGCCGAGTCGACAGAGCGGTTTGTTCAGGACAAGCGCGCCTGGGGTATTGCGCCTGATCATGTAACGCATCTGGAGTCGGCCCTGGCGGCCATCGGCTTTGATCCTGAAAAGGACAGTTTACAGGTTGCAACGAGCTGGAAGCACGTCAAGGCCGATGTACCCTTGCAGCTATCCAACGTGCTGCTCCCGAGCTCTGACGGACTGTGGCTGCGGGAACTGCAATCAGCGGCCCAGTCCGGGGCTGGTGCAACGCTTTTGCGGCTGGGCCTTGCCTCCGTGATGCCTGACATACGCCGCTTTGATCATCATTTGTGTCACGCCGTATCGGCCACTGTGTTCGCACCCGCCAGCGATGCCGCTTGTCTGGTGATAGACGGCGAAGGTGAGGTAGGGGCGGTATCGCTGTTTGATCTGCGCGACCGAAGGATCAAGCGCCGGTGGCGGTCTTGGGGGCCAGGCAGTCTTGGAACGTTTTATGCCTGGTTGACCACCTTGTGCGGATTTGACTGGCGTTTGGGAGAAGAATGGAAGGTCATGGGCCTCGCAGCTTTTGGTCACCCCAAGGCTGAGCTGCAGCAGACCCTGGCCTCCGTCCTGCGTGTCGAAAACGGACGTTTGCGATTTGCCGACGAAAGTGTGCTTACGACAGCGCATGAAACGCTGCGCCGGTTTGCCCGTGCCGAGGGTGCGCCCGTCTTGCAGGCAGCTGATCTGGCCGCCAGTGGCCAGGCTGTGTTCGCAGATCTGACCGACCAAATCCTGACATCCTGCTTTGAGGGGGCGGGCGGAACCCTGATCCTCAGCGGCGGGTGCGCGTTGAACTCATCTTATAACGGAACCATTGTCGGGCGCACCGGCTTTGATCGTGTCTTTGTTCCACCCGCACCTGCAGACGATGGCAACGCTATTGGTGCGGCCGTCCTAAGCTGGATGCAATCCACAGGCGAACTGCGTATCCCGGTATCGGATGGTTCAGCCTATCTGGGCAGTTCCCCGGCACCAAAAGCAGTGGCGCGCTTGTCTCATCTGCGCGGATTGGGCCGTGTCCGCGATATTTCGGGTGACAGCGCGGGGCAGATCGCCAGGCAATTGGCGGCGGGCAAGATCATAGGCGTAATGCGTGGGCGGGCCGAGTTTGGTCCGCGCGCTTTGGGCAACCGATCCATCCTTGCTGACCCGCGAGGCCAGGATATGAAAGACCGGATCAATCGCGATGTCAAAGGACGCGAGCCCTATCGGCCTTTTGCACCAGTGATCGCCGACGACAAGGTCTCGGAATGGTTCGAACGTCCGCAACCTTCTCCCTATATGTCGGTGACGTTGCCGTGGCGCGTGGCGGCCAGGGCGCGCGTTCCTGCCGTCGTTCATGAGGATGGAACCGGACGTTTGCAAACCGTGTCTCAAACAAGCGCGCCATGGCTGCATGACCTGACAAAAGCCTTTGGCAGCATGACGGGCGTGCCCATTATCCTGAACACCAGTTTCAATGTGATGGGAAAGCCAATCGTTCACTCGGTAGAAGATGCCCTTGCCGTTTTTGCGACTTCCGGGCTCGATTCCGTCTTGATAGATGATCATCTGATCGAGAAACGCGATGCCTGACGCCCAAAGTTGTGAACACTGGCTGAAAGTCATTGCCAATTTCGTGGCACCATGGCCGGGACGAAAGATCGGAGCCTTCAATCACATCTCCATCATGAATGAAGGCGGCAGCAAGCCGCCCCTCTTGTGGGTCTTTAACAGTGCCAATGAGTTTCCGGCATTGGCCGAGGCCCTGGGCCCTGATCAGCCCCTGGTCGGCATGCGGTCCCTGAATGGTGTTGTTCGTCGAGACACACTTACAACCCGACACAGCCGTCTCCTTGCAACGTCTTATTCCATCGCAATCGCGTCCTATCTCGGCAACAGGCCATGCAGCTTGGGCGGGAATTGCCAAGGTGCGCCAATCGCCGCTGAAATGGCGCGCAACCTGATCCTTGACGCCATGGATGTTCGTGGATTCATTGCGATGGAATGGATGGAACTTCCGCCGTTGCCTTTACGGGCGACCTTGCTGTTTGGTGCCGAAAGCAAGGATTACAATCCCTTTCTGAGAAACTTTGATCCATGGCCAGCCTGGAACCGGCTTTTCACTCACGCCGACTGTCGGATATTGCCCGGCACGCACGGCACCTATTTCCTTCCCAAAACCATTGTTGCGCTGGCAAACGAGATCCGAAACGCGGTTTCCATGCCAGAGGATTTGCCTGTCTCTCATCGACCAGTCTTTTTGCCCAAAAACATACCGGATAGTGTTTCTGCTGGACGACAGTTCACTGTTTCCATCGAAACCGGCAAACTGCAAGCTGGCGATGACATTCTGGCAATATGGGAATGTGAGTCAACTGTGCTGCCACATCTGGAGGTGGTCCCCATTAGTGAAGCATCGGCGGGCGGCCAGATCCTCGACCTCAGCGCGCCTGCCATCGCGGGCAGTTGGACACTTCAGCTGTTCCAGACCAACCCCCAGCAAGGGCCATTGACATGGCGCACTGATACGCTGCGCGACTACGGGATTTCTGTTGTGGAACAGCCCGACGCACTAATTCAACGGCAATTGCAAAAAAGCTGACGTTGCCGCCAGCTGCGCTATCCGGAGTGAACGAGGTCTGGGCTGGCTGGGCAATGGTGTATTGGCTGAGCCGCGTTTGCACCACACCTGCCTTGAGCTGCAAGCGATGGCGTCGGCACCACCAGCCGACTTTCCGCCACTTGCGCAGGCGATGCATTGATCGATTTTCCTGGTCCGAATGATAAAAGGCGCGAAGCGGCATCAAGGCACCGCTTTGCGAGAACATCCCCTGTTCAATATAGACCCAGATCGCGCAGAACCGCAGGCCATGCAGAGATCCGCTGCCGGGCTTTGTCGGGGTCTCGCCCTGCCACCGCGTGAGTAACCAGATTGAGGAGCGTTGCCAAAGGCCCGGTGCTTTCCAGAAAAGCCCCCGCCTTGGTCGAGGCATGAAAGACAAAGGGCGTGTGTACCTGCGCCCAGGTGTTTAGCTCGTCGGTGATCACCACGACCTCGATCCCAAGTCCCCGCGCGGTGCGAACGACGGTCTCTGCCTCGCGCGCGTAGGGAACCATATCCACCAGAACCAGCGTCCTTTTCTCGTCAACCCGCCGTCGCGATGGCACCCATTCGACCAGCCCGCCATCATGTGCCGACAAAAACCGGACCGACCCACGCACGATACCCAGCCGCCGCGCGAAATCTTCGGCCAGCCCCCGGACCGTCTGGAAACCGGTGACAAAAACCTCATCGGCCTCGTCTATGACCGTGACCGCAGCTTCCCATTCGCTCCGTGAGATCTGGGTGCCAAGGCTCAGGATAGCATCGGCGTCGCGACGCAAAAGAGTGCCAAGCTCTCCCTCCAGCAACCGAATGTAGCGATCCGCCGCGTGGATATGCAGCTTGGCGGCTGGCGACCCGATTTCAGCTTTCAGTTCGGCCATCCCGCGAAAGCCGATCCGGCGCAGGAAACGGCTGACCGTGATCTCACTCACACCGGTCTTGGCCGCGATGGATGTCCCCGTTTCCAGTGCCAATGTCGCCTCGTTCAGCAAAAACCACTGAGCGATCATTGCCTCGGATTTGGTCAAATCGGCCTGCATGCTGCGCAATCTTGCAGCAAGAGCGGTTTCATCGGGCTCTCGGGTAGCTTCGCGCATGACAATGTTTACAGCATTATTTGTGAATGTTAGCCTTCTGTCACAAATACCACGCCCGAGTCGCCGACGCAATCACATCAAACGCGCCGACGCAAAGAGGCAGCAACCGGGAGAGATGTAATGAATACCAAAGCAACAGGCCTTGCGTTTACGCTTTCACTGATGGCGGGTGCAGCGGCTGCAGAAGGATCATTGGCGCTATACAACTGGGGGGACTACATCAACCCCGACGTTCTGACCAAATTCACCGAAGAAACCGGCATAGCCGTAACCCTCGACACATATTCTTCGAACGAGGAAATGCTGGCCAAGATCCAGGCGGGGGCGACGGGTTATGATATTGTGTTCCCGTCCGTCCACATGAACGACATCATGATCAAGCTGAACCTGCTGGAAAAGACCGGGATCAACGCCCATCCGGATTTTGCGCGCATTGACCCCGCATTCCTGCGTGCCAAGGAAGATCCCGCTTCGGAATACTGCCTGCCCTACGCCTGGGGCACGGTGGGCATTTTCTACAACGAAGACGTGACCGGCCCTATCACCAGCTGGGCCGATTTCTTTGCCGTCCCGGAAAAGACCGGCGCCAAGATCACGCTGCTGGATGACATGCGCGAAGTCATCGCCATCGGCAGCATCATGACCGGCACGCCGGTCAACAGCGCCGATCCGGAGGCGGTAAAAGCGGCGACCGACTATGTGTTGTCGCACAAGGCCGCGATCTCGGCTTTTACCTACGAAGTGCCGCCACTGCTGTCCTCGGGTGATATCGCAGCCGGGCAGTTCTTTGTCGGCGGCAACGTGTTCTTTACCGAAACGCCGAACATCAAATACATCATCCCAGCCGAAGGCGGCACGATGTATCAGGAAAATATCTGCGTTCTGGCCAGCGCGCCGAACAAGCAAAACGCACAGAAGTTCATGGAGTTCTATCTGCGCCCCGAGATCGCGGCCCTGAACGTGGCCCAACAGTTCAATGGCACGCCGAACCTGCCCGCAAACGCGTTGACGCCGGAATTCATAAAGGCCAATCCAAATATCAACGTGCCCGCCGAAACCATGGCCCGGCTGCAGATCTTTGAAGACATCGGCGCCGCGCTGCGGGTTTACGACCGCGCGTGGAACACGATCCGTACCGCGCAATAAATGGCTCCGCTTCTGGAAATCCGGGCGGCGCGCCGTGACTTCGCAACGCCGGAAGGCGGCAAGATCTGCGCACTCGATGGCGTCGATCTTGACGTGGATGCAAACGAGTTCGTAACGCTTCTGGGGCCATCCGGCTGCGGCAAGACCACGCTTTTGCGCGCAATCTCGGGGTTCGAGATGTTGGACAGTGGCACGATACGGCTGGGGGGCACCGATCTGACAGGGCTGCCCCCTTTCCGACGCCCAGTAAACACCGTCTTCCAGAGTTATGCGCTGTTCGGGCATATGACCGTGGCGCGCAACGTGGGTTATGCGCTGGAAGTGGCAGGCGTGGCAAAGGCCCAGCGGGAGGCCGAGGTGGCCGAAACGCTGGAAAAGGTCGGTCTTGGCGGCATGGGAGCACGCAAGCCCGGCCAGCTTTCGGGTGGCCAACGCCAGCGCGTGGCATTGGCGCGGGCCATCATCGCCAAACCCCGGCTGTTGCTTCTGGACGAACCGCTCTCTGCCCTCGATCGCAATTTGCGTCAGCAGATGCAGATCGAGCTCAAAAGCCTGCAACACCGGCTTGGCATCGCGTTCATCTTTGTGACCCACGATCAGGAAGAGGCATTGACCATGTCCGACCGTATTGTGGTCATGCGCGCGGGTGGAATCCAGCAGATTGGAACCCCGCGCGACATCTATCGCCATCCCCGCAATCGCTTTGTGGCCGAGTTTATCGGCGAGACAAACCTCTTTTCCGTGACAGTGGACCGGGTAGAGGGCGGCACCGCCCTGACCCGCACGGCCGAAGGGGTGCAAGTGCTGCTGCCTGCCGACGGACGCAAGACAGGCGAACGGCTGACCGCGATCCTGCGACCCGCCGACTTTACAATTGCCGCGCAGGGTATTCTTGGCACTGTCGCGCGGGCGGTCTACCTTGGCCCGGACCTGCATCTCAGCGTCACGCCAGACTGCGGGGGGCCAGATATCAGCGTTATCGTCCGCGACGGTCTGGGGGTCGGCGAAGGCACGCGCCTGCACCTCGCCCATGATCCTGCCCGCGTGCATGTGCTGGAGGGCGGCTGATGGCTCTGCGCCGCCAATCGGTGATCCTTGGCGCCTTGCTTGCGCCAGTCACGCTGTTCCTCGGCGTGTTCTTCGTGCTGCCGCTGTTGATCATTGCAGTCTTCTCCTTTCTGACGCCGGGCCTTTATGGCGGGGTTGAATGGGCTTTCTATCACTGGAACTACGGCCGTATCTTCGGCTGGGCCGACGGGATCATAGAGCTTTACGAGCCGATCTACCTGCGCATCCTGCTGCGGTCGCTGACCTTTGCTGCGCTGACGGTGATCGTAACGCTGATCCTGTGCTATCCGGTGGCCTTCTGGGTCAGCCGCCTGCCGGATCGCTGGCGGCTGGCGTTTCTGTTCCTGATTACGCTGCCGTTCTTTTCCAGCCTGATCGTGCGGCTTTACGCGTGGCTTTTGATTCTGAAGCCGACCGGTCTGTTCAATTCGGTTCTGCTAAAGCTTGGGCTGATCGGACAACCCCTCGAAATTCTCTACACACCAACAGCGGTGGTGCTGGGGATGGTTTACGTCATGATCCCCTTCATGTTCCTGCCGCTTTACGCCTCGGTCGACAATCTGGACCGCGCGCAGGTCGAAGCGTCGCTGGATCTTGGCGCCAACCGGGTGCAGACCTTTGTCAAGGTTGTGGTGCCGCAGACCCTGCCCGGCATATTGGGCGGCGCGGTGATCGTCTTCATCCCCTCGGTCGGCAATTTCATCGTACCGGATGTGCTGGGCGGAGCGAAAGGGCTGATGGTTGGCAATCTGGTCGAACAACAGTTCCTGTCATCACGCAACTGGCCCTTTGGATCGGCGCTGTCGATGATCATCATGGCGGTCGTCCTGACGGTTCTGCTGATAGCCGTCGCGCGGGCAAGGAAAGGCAGCGGCAATGCGTAACCCTTGGGGATGGATCGCCCTGACCGGCTTTTCACTGCTTTTCTTCGCCTTTATCTATGCGCCGCTGTTGGTGATCATCGGCTATTCCTTCAATGCAAACCCCGTCAACATGATGATCTGGGAAGGCTTCACGCTAGACTGGTATGCTGGGCTTTTCGGCCTGTCAGACCGCGCGACCGGCGTGGGCAACCGGGCTGCATATATCGAAAGCACCGACCAGATGCTGGCCGCGCTACGCACCTCGCTGACCGTGGCGGTGTTCACCACCACAATCTCGACGGTGATCGGCACCGCCACAGCGATCGCACTGGCCCGCTACCGGTTCCGGGGGCGGGGATTTTACAACGGGTTCCTGATGCTACCCATGATGATGCCAGACATCGTGCTGGGCATCGGCCTGCTGATCTTTTTCGTGACATTGGGAATGCAGTTGTCGCTTGTGACCATCATCATCGGCCACTGCACTTTCCTGACATCCTATGTCTTCATCATCGTGCAGGCCCGCATCGCTGGGCTTGACCCCGCGCTGGAAGAGGCTTCAGCCGATCTGGGAGCCAGTGAATGGACCACGCTGCGCAAGGTGCTGTTGCCCCAGCTTGCCCCCGGTATCATGGGCGGTGCGCTTCTGGCCTTTGTCATCTCGATGGATGATCTTGTGATCACCTATTTCATCTCTGGTGTCGGTGATACGACGCTGCCGGTCTTCATCTTCGGGATGATCCGACGAGGCGTGAAGCCAGAGATCAACGCCATCGCCACACTGATCATTCTTGCCTCGGTGATCATCGCCGCTCTTGGCCTGTGGCTTCGTTCCAGAAAGACTGACTGACATGACTGCCACCCCAAAGCCTCGTGCCCGCGATCTTGGCCTGCCATTCCCCGGCACACCGGGTCAGTTCAACGCCATCACGGACGTACCGGGAGTAGAGGTCGGATTTTGCACCTTGACCGACCCGGCACGCAAGATGCGCACCGGCGTAACCGCCATCCTGCCCCGCCCTGGCACGACAGCGCAGCCGGTCTGGGCCGGACAATATGCCCTGAACGGCAATGGTGAAATGACGGGCTCACACTGGATCAATGATGCCGGCTATTTCCTGGGGCCGATCCTGATCACCAACACCCACGGTGTCGGCGCTGCGCATCATGGGGCGACGCGCTGGATGATTGATCACTATGCCGAATATTTCCGCAAGGAACACGCATGGGCAATGCCAGTGGTGGCTGAAACCTATGACGGCGTGCTGAACGACATCAACGCGCTGCATATCACGCCGGAACATGCTCTTGCTGCCCTGAATGCCAGCGCCTCCGGGCCGGTTGCCGAAGGCTCGACCGGCGGCGGCAACGGCATGATCGCCTATGAGTTCAAGGGTGGCACCGGAACCTCGTCCCGCCGCATCCTGATCGGTGGACAGGATTATACCGTGGCGGCGTTCGTGCAGGCGAACCACGGTCTGCGCCCCTGGCTGACCATCCTTGGCCGCCCGGTTGGCCGGTTGATGCCAGAGGGCGCGCTCCACACGGCTGAAATGGGGTCGATCATCGTGATCCTCGCCACGGATGCACCGCTCTCCGGTCTGTCGCTGCGCCAGCTTGCCAAGCGCGCCGCCATCGGGATCGGTCGCGGCGGCACGCCCGGTGGCAACAACTCGGGCGACATCTTTCTGGCATTTTCGACCGCCAACGAAGGCCCGATGCCACAACATGCACCACCCGTCCTGACGAAACAAGAACTGAACATCGAACGCATTGATCCGCTTTACCTCGCCAGCGTAGAGGCCATCGAGGAAGCCGTGGTAAACGCCCTCGTCGCCGGCGAGGCGGCTGAGACCGTCAAACCACCGGGGCACGTCTGCCAGGCGCTCGACACCAAACGCTTGTGTGAAATCTTCGGGTCTTAACAGTCACGGCCAAAGGAGTTGGCTGTCGCAGACACGGATTGTCCCTCTTGCACCCGCTTGCCGATGGCTGAGACCCGGCCTCCGATCTCGCCCGCTTGATGGCGATCACTGCAGGCTGGCTTGGCAGCCCCTAAGTGCATCAGGCAGCCATACCGCCTGACTGCTGATCGTTTCTGAACAGTTCCCGGCGTTGGCGCTTCACATCGGTCGCGACGGTGGACTCCGTCTGTGATCAGCGCTCGGCCGTTACAACTTGCTGCAGCACCTGCTCAACGACGATGAGGCTGGTCGGAACGTGAATGTCATTTGGCACGAGAAGGCACCAAATGACGACCCGGTCGCAGCTTTCACCCTGACGTTGCCCCTCCACCTCATCCAGTTGAGGTAGACTCTGGCCCAACCGAAAGGACCGGAACGGCGCATCCCAGATTGTCGAACTGGTCACGGGGGAGGAAGAACGCAATGCCTGCTGGGCGAACTTACGCCGCCGCGATGAGGTCTGGCACAATGCCGCGGTCGAGATTTGACTGGTGAACTGGCAGGCGGTCTGCCAGCGCATCCTGATGCGCCGCAGCAGCATCGGCGAGATCAGGTGTGGGCCGCATGCCTTCACGGTCGAGGTGCGGGCGCTGGCACCCTTCCCGGCCGCGCGGAGACCGAAATCGGCACCGGGGTCGAAGGCCACAATCGCGGCATAATCCACATCTGCCTGATCGGGCAGCGCGGGTTCGGCCATCACCGATCCCTTCGAGCGGAACTTCATCGCCGCCCAGGATCGTGCGCTCGGCAGCCTGATCGACACGATCCTGATCAGGGCCACGATGGTCGCATTGCGCGCTTTCGGACCGGTGCGAACGATACAGGCGAGGTTGGCGGCGGCGGGAAGTGGTCCGTCACGATGTCGAAACCGGGTTCAATATGCCGACCGTTCAGAAGAATGACACCCAGTCCGGCACGGATGGCTGAAGTCATGCCAGCAATGCTCGCGCATTCCATCATGATGCGGAACCCTGCCCCCGGTAGCGGTGCACGGTGCAGTGCCCAGTCGCGGTAGAAACAGTCGACATCGAAGGCCAGCAGTGGCATCGGGCGCCCCATGTCCAGTGCCAGTTCAGGCGATTTGACCCAGTTCAGGCTGTCTTCGAACAGCGTCACGTCGTCTGGCCGACGATCGTCAGCAAACACCTGAAAGACTCCTGCATCCAGCGCACCCCGGTCCAGCCGACCCGCGCTCACCCCGCTCTGCGCGACGCTGATCTGCACCGAGATTGCGGGGTAGAGACGGGTGAACCGCCCGAGGACGCAGGACACCCCGCTGCTCGTCATGTCCTCGGTTACACCCAATCTTATCCGGCCGCTCAGAGGCTCGGTGCTCAGGGCATGAAGCGCCTCGTCCTGCAGGGCGAGGATCCGGCGTGCATAGCAAAGCAGCTTCTCACCCTCCCGCGTGAAACGGGGCTGGCCCGTCCGACGGTCCACCAGGTCGCAGCCAAGTACGTCCTCCAACCTCTTGATCTTGTGAGAAACCGCCGATAGCGACAGCGCAAGCGCAGCGGCGGCGCGGGATACGCCGCCTTGATTCTAAATCGCACAAAGGGCCTGAAGTGCCCCGATTTCCAGCCGTGTCATGATCACCGACATGACACATTTCGATCACTCTCGTCAAAAACCTCGTTTTACCGCAAGCAAAGGGCGAACTATCCTGAGGGCTGAATGCAAGTATGTAGAGCCCCCATGAACCAGCTCATCACGGAACAGGTCATCGTGAACGGCCAGCAGAAGCCACAGAGAAGGCGCGTCTGTTGTCTTTCTTCAAGGCACGCCATCCTCATCCCTGATCTGGCGCAACATTGCACCGCGCGTCGTGCAGCAGGGATTCCGCACCCATGTCTTCGATCTTCTGGGCTTTGGCCTGTCAGAACGTCCCCTGGACCCACAGGTTGATACCTCGATGTCGGCTCAGGTGGGTGGGTTTGGTTAGGTGCTTCCAGCCACTAACAATGTTTGTCCCGAAAACTGTCAGCGACGTGGCAGAGCCACCGTGCCGACATGACACCACGCCCATCGCATGTGACGTGACACTTGCGGGGATGGGCCGGGATCACCTCACCCAACCCACCCACCCTAACCAGACAGATCGTCAACGGGCGGCAAAGCTCGGGACGGTCCGTGGAATTATCAGCACCTTTGGGAGCAGCCGGGCGGTTCCTTTTGGGCCAATCCGTATGTGGGGGAGCGCAGCGCATGTGGATCGCAATCGGCGCCAAGGACTGGGCGCCGAAGATCGAATACCCCCGCGTCCGCATCGTGCGCTTCCGAGAGCCCTACCTGACGAATGGCATCGAGACCAGTTCCCCCGCGCCGACGATCAGCGCCGTGGCGAGGCCGCGCACCGACAGGGCAACGACGGCCAACCCGGCCACCCAGCGACCCGCCATGAAGGCAGCGAAGGTCGCGGCATAGGTAGCAAGCCGGGCGAGGTTGTCGAAGACCATGGTGATTGCGCCGCCGATGGGCCCGGTGCCGCGCGCCATGTCGGCCAGAGCGTTCGCCACCTTCTCCAGCGCCGGGACGACGGCGGCGGTCAGGCGGTTGGTCAGGCCCAGCCAGATCAGGCTCAGCTTGGCGACGGCATCGCCGGTGCGTTCGATCTGCGTCGCGTCGGCCGCGCTGACCGCCACCCCGAAGTCCTGCACGTCCTGTGCGGCCTCGCGCAGCGTAGCGGAGTCGATGCGCAGGAACGCCAGTGCGGCGCGATCGCCGAACAAGTCCGAAGCCACGGCAGCGCGTTCTGCTTCCGGAACGAACTGGTTCAGTGCCTCCTGAATGGCGACGATGCGCTGGTCGAGCGGCAAGGCCTGTAGTTCGGCGGCTGTCAGGTTCAGCCTCTGCAGTGCCCCCACCGCCGAGCCTGATCCGGCAGCAGCTTCGGAAAGCCGCGTGGTCAGCTTCTTGGTGGCCTGTTCGATCTCGCCCATTGAGACACCGGCCAGTTCCCCGGCCCATGTCAGCACTTGCAGGCTTTCCACAGTGGTGCGGAGCGAGGCGGCCATGTCCGCCTGCGCGCCGATGACGTCGAGCCCCAAGCGGACCATCGCCACACCCGCAGCGGCAGCAGCGGCGGTAACCGCCGCCAGCGCAATCCCGGCTTTGCGGGCGAAGCTCCCGAGGCGGGCGTTGGCCAGTTCCATCTCGGAGGACAGACGACCGAAACCCCGCGTGCCCGCCTCACCGATCCCTTCCAGCTCGGCCCGGACCTGACGGCCGCCTTCCGCGACCAGTCGGACTGAGACACGCTTTTCGGCCATAGGTCAGCAGCCTTGATATTCGGGGGTGTTTGTCTTACGTTATCTGCATCGATCAAGGAGACGTATGATCATGTCCGAGACTGCGACCCTGTCCTCGAAGTTCCAGATCTCGATCCCCAAGGCGATCCGGGCCGCGCAACACTGGGAAGCGGGGCTGACCTTTGCCTTCATTCCCAAGGGCACGGGCGTTCTTCTGGTGCCGGTCCCGAAGCGGGAGGCGCTGAAAGGTTTCGCGCACGGAGCGTCTGCCACGGAGTACCGTGACCGCGCAGACCGAGTCTGATGATCCTCGTCGATACCTCGGCCTGGATCGAATGGCTGATCGGATCCCTAACCGGCGAGAAGCTGGCTGAACATCTGCCCGAACAGGCCGACTGGCTGGTGCCAACCATGGTGCAACTGGAACTGGCGAAGTGGCTGGCGCGCGAAGTTGGCGAGGACAAGGCGGATCAGGTGATCGCCTTCACGCAGGTCTGTCAGGTCGTGCCGCTCGACACCGAGATCGCTCTGGCCGCCGCCGAAGCCTGCCGGGCCCACAAGCTGGCCACGGCAGATGCCATTGTCTGGGCAACCGCCCGTTCGCGTCGCGCGGCGCTGCTGACCTGCGATACGCATTTCAAAGACCTGCCGGGCGTGACGCTGGTCGAAAAGATCAAGGTCTGAACCCGCCCCCGTCGTCTGAGGCGATCTGTTCATTCAGCTTGCGCACCGGCAACAAAACTTTCTCGGGTACGCTGACCGCGTCAGGCACCGTCACGGTTTCGGCGGCCGCGGCAGCGATTGGCACGACGACGACGACCGCTACCTACGGCATGGGCACTGGGGCGACGACCACCGGCGTCACCAAGACCGTGAACCTCGGCACCGGCGGCGCATCCGGATCGACCACCGTCGTCAACATCGGCTCGACCACGGCGGGGGCCGCAGGCACGACGGTCGTGAACACGCCGACCGTCACCTTCGCCAATGCGGTGACACAGGTCGGCATGCCCCAGGCCAACCTGACCGCGCAGCTTCTCGGCCTCGGTGGCGCGACGGCCGACAGCTACAACCGTCTGTCGATGAACACCCCGGCGGTGCTGATCAACAACGCAGGCGCCGGGATCGAGGCGACAGTGGCCGCCGCGTGTCGCAGCCGACATCGCCGCCGAACTCGGGGCCGAGCCGCATGCCGTTGAACAAGTGCTGATGCGCTACCTGCGCCGCCATCTGGCCGAAATGTCGGAGGTCAAAGTTGAACTTCGCTAGTTTTGAGGGGGCCGAGGATATCGCCATCGCCTGGGCGCGGGGATTGGCGCCCGATCCGGCCCAGACCGTGGCCGAATGGGCCGACCGACACCGCATCCTGTCGTCGCGGGCTGCGTCCGAGACCGGGCCCTATCGGACCAGCCGGACGCCTTACCTCAAGGCGATCATGGAGGCCCTGTCGCCGAACAACCCGGCGCAGCGGGTGGTGTTCATGAAGTCGACGCAGGTTGGGGCGACCGAGGCCGGGAATAACTGGATCGGCTTCTGCATCCACCGTGCGCCGGGACCGATCCTGGCGGTGCAGCCAACGACCGATCTGGCCAAGCGCCTCAGCCAGCAGCGGATCGAACCCCTGATTGAGGAAAGCCCCGATCTGCGGGCCCTCGTTCTGCCCGCGCGGTCGCGTGACGCCGGAAACACGGTGCTGGCCAAACGTTTCCCCGGCGGCCAGTTGGTGCTGACCGGGGCAAACTCGGCCGTCGGCCTGCGGTCGATGCCCGCCCGCTGGCTGTTTCTGGACGAGGTCGACGCCTATCCGGGCGATCTCGAGGGCGAAGGTGACCCGGTGGCGCTGGCCGAGGCCCGCACCGACAGCTTTGGCCACCGCAAGAAAATCTTCCTGGCCTCGACGCCCACGATCAAGGGCCTCAGCCGGATCGAGCGGGAGTTCGAATTGACCGACCAGCGCCGCTACCACGTCCCCTGCCCCCATTGCGGCGGGCTGCAATGGCTGAAGTTCGAACGGCTGCGCTGGGAGAAGGGGCGGCCAGAGACCGCGGCTTACCTGTGTGAACATTGCGAGGCGCCGATCGCCGAACGGCACAAGACATGGATGATGGATGAGGAGAACGGGGCCGACTGGCTGCCGACCGCCGCTCCGGACGTGCAAGCCTCGGCCGAAACCGCGGGCGTGATCGGGTTTCATATCTCGGGGCTCTATTCACCGTTGGGGTGGCTCTCCTGGGAGGAGATCGCGCGGCGCTGGGATCAGGCACAGGGCAACGACTCCGCCCTGAAAACCGTGAAGAACACCGTCCTCGGGGAAACCTGGGCGGAACGGGGCGAAGCGCCGGACTGGCAGCGGCTTTATGAGCGGCGCGAAGATTGGCAATTGGGCCGTGCCCCTGCCGGTGTGCTGATCCTGACCGCCGGGATCGATGTCCAGCGCGACCGGATCGAGATCGACGTCTGGGGTTGGGGGCGAAACTTGCGCTCTTGGCTCGTCGATCATGTGGTTCTGGAAGGCGACACCGCCCGGGCCGAGGTCTGGGCCGATCTGAACGAGTTCCTCGGCATGACATGGGAACACGCCTCCGGCGCCCGAATGGCACTGGCACGGGTGGCGATCGACTCCGGCGACGGGGCCACGACCGACGCGGTCTATGCCTGGGTGCGCCAGGCCGGGCACGGGCAGGTGATCGCCGTCAAGGGCGTGGCCGGATTTGACCGATCCACCCCGGTCGATGGTCCCACCTACGTCGAAACCACCGAAGGCGGCCGCAAACTCCGGCGTGGTGTCCGGCTTTGGAAAGTGGCAGGCGCCGTGTTCAAGGCCGAGACCTACCGTTTCCTGCGCCTGGCCGCGCCGACGGACGAGGAACGGGCGGCCGGGGCCGATTGGCCCGCGGGCTTTGTCCATATCCCGAAAGGCACCACGGCCGAATGGGTGAAGCAGCTGACCTCCGAGCAGCTGGTCACCCGCAAGACCCGCACCGGCTATCAGAAGCTCGAATGGGAACAGACCCGGGAGCGCAACGAGGCCCTCGACTGCCGGGTTTATGCCCGCGCCGCCGCCTGGCTGATGGGCATCGATCGCTGGGACAACGCCCGCTGGGAAGCGCTGGAAGAACAGATCGGGCCAGCAAGGCCTGCCACCACCCCCGCCGGTCAACCTGACCGACCGCAACCGCAATCTGCCCCGAAGCGGCCAACCGGCTGGCTTGGGCCCCGACGTGGAAAATGGCTCTGATGTCCTTCTCGCAAGCCGAACTTGATGCGCTACGCCGCGCCTACGCTGCCGGGGCCTTGGTGGTGGAATATGACGGGCGGCGGCTGACCTATGGCAATGCCGCCGATCTTCTAGCCCGCATCCGCTTCATCGAAGGCCAGATGGCCGCCAGTTCCGGCGGGTCGCGCCCTGTCGCGGGCAAGGCCAGCTTCAGTCGGGGCCGCACATGAAACCCACCCCACCCGATGTGCCTTGGGGCGTGATCGATCGGATAGTCGCCACGGTTGCGCCCCGCACGGCCGCGCGGCGCTATGCCGCCCGGGTGGCGATCGCCAATCTGCGCCGCGGCCATGATGCCGCCGCCCGTGGCCGTGGCACGGATGGCTGGCGCGCGGGCAGCACGGCCGCCGACGCGGAAATTGCCGTCGCAGGCGGAGCGCTGCGCGACCGGATGCGCGATCTCGTTCGCAACGACCCGCTCGCCGCCAAAGCCGTGCAGGTTTTGGTGTCAAACATCGTCGGCACAGGCATTCGTCCCCGGGCCGCGGCGGCCGATCCGGCGCTGAACAAGCTTGCCGATGATCTTTGGAAGCGCTGGGCGCCGCGGGCTGATGCCGATGGGCATACCGATTTCCACGGCCTGACCGCCCTTGCCGTGCGCGAAATGATCGAAGGCGGCGAAGTGTTCGCCCTGCGCCGTCGCCGCCGCGCCAGTGATCGCCTCGCCTCCCCGGTGCAGATCCAGCTCAACGAGGCCGATCACCTCGACGGGGCCAAGTTTGACAACCGGCCGGATGGTGGGCGGATCGTTCAGGGGATCGAATACGACGCGCTGGGCCGTCGCCGGGGCTACTGGGTGTTCCCCGACCATCCGGGCGATGCGATGCCGGTCTTTGGCCGCCGGTTTGAATCTTTGCGGGTCGGAGCGGAAGGCGTCGCCCATCTCTTCGAACGCCAGCGGGTGCAGAACCGCGGCGTGCCTTGGGGCGTGCCTGCAATGAGGGCCCTGCGCGAGTTGGGCGACTGGCAGACGGCCGAACTGGTGCGGAAGAAGATCGAGGCCTCGATGGTGGGCTTCGTCTTTGGTGCCGACGAGGATCAGCAATCCATGGCGCCGGTGGTCCAGGATGCCGATGGCAACCGGATCGAACAGTTCGAGCCCGGCTTGATCGGCTATGTCCGGAACGGCAAGGACATCAAGTTCAACACGCCCGCCTCGACCTCGGGCATCTATGAATGGAACCGGGTGCAGCAGCACATCATCTCGGCCGGGTTCCGGGTGCCCTATGAGCTGATGACCGGCGACTTGAGCCAAGTGAACTTCGCCTCCTCCCGCGTGGGCCTGCACGAGTTCCGCCGGATGGTGGAGGCAGTCCAGTGGCAGGTGGTGATCCCGATGTTCTGCCAGCGCATCTGGGACTGGGTGATGGAGGCCGCTTGGACAGCCGGTAGCCTGCCGCAACCGGAGATCGCGGTCGAATGGGCCCCGCCCCGGTTCGAAAGCGTGAACCCGCTGCAGGACGTGACTGCCGATCTGTTGGAGGTCCGCGCCGGGTTCTCCACCCCCGCCCAGCAGATCGCACGCCGCGGCTATGACCCCCGCGAGGTTGTCGAGGAATGGCAGAAATATGCCGCTCTCTTCGATCAGCTGGGCCTGATCTTCGACGCCGATCCCCGCCGCGTCAGCCGCGCGGGTCTGGCGCAAGCCGTGGACGCAGGCGGCAGCAGCCCGCCCCCCGGCGAAAGGTAACCACCATGCCCCCGGAAACCCTGAACCTCCCGCTGATCACGCGGGAGGCCTCGCTGCGGCTTGTCCGCGGCGAGGGCGACGACATGACGATCGACGTGATCTGGACCACCGGCGCCACCGTCCAGCGGCGGCGCTATGAGGGCTGGGACGATGTCGTCGAATATGACGAAGAACTGGTCGTCACCCCCGGCGCGGTGCGGATGGAACGCCTGAATGCAGGCGCGCCGTTCCTCGACTCGCACCGATCCTGGGGGCTGGAATCCGTCGTGGGCGCCGTCCTGCCCGGCACAGCGCGGATCGAGGGCGGCCAGGGCTCTGCCCGGGTGCGGTTGACCTCGGCGCCGGATGCCGCCCCGATCGTCCAGCGGATCATGGATGGCACGGTCTCGGCCGTCTCCGTCGGCTACAGGGTCCACCGCTACGACATCACGAAAGCCCAAGGCCAGCGCGAGTTGTGGCGGGCCATCGACTGGGAGCCGATGGAAATCTCCGCCGTCGCCATGCCCGCCGATCCCGGGGCGCATATCCGCAGCACCGATGCGCGACCTGAAACTCTGACCCCCTGCCTCCTGACCCGGGCCGATGCGCCCGCCCTTTCCCCGAACCAGACGAGGACCACCATGCCCGAGACCCAGATCCCCGAAGTCGACGCGTCCGCCGAAACCCGCGCCGCGCCCGTCACGCCGCCTGCGGCAGACCCCAGCCCTGATGCCATTCGCACGGAGGCAAACCGCGCCGCGGCCGAGGTGCTGGCACTTTGCGAACGCCACGCGCTGGGCGCAGGCTTTGCCGCCGACCTGATCCGCCGCGGCCTCTCGCTCGACGCCGCCCGGGCTGCGATCCTCGACAAGCTGGCCGACGCCGATGCCCCGGCGGCCCGGGGATCGGAACCTGTGGCGGCGACGGCACGCCGCACCGGCGCGACCGACGCCGCCTATCGCGACGCCATGTCCGAGGCCCTGCTGCACCGCCACAACCCCGGCCGGGCGCAGTTGACAGACCGCGCCCGGGAATTCCGCGGCCTGACCCTTCTCGAACTGGCCCGCCACGCGCTTGACCGGCGCGGCATCGCCACCCGCGGCATGTCGAAGATGGAACTCGCCACCGAGGCCCTGATCGGCCGTTCGGGTCTGCACTCGACCAGTGACTTTCCCTTGATCCTGGCGAATGTCGCCAACAAGACGCTGCGCGCCGCCTATGACACCACGCCCCGCACCTTCACCGCCTGGGCGCGGCAAGCCGTCATCACCGACTTCAAGCCCGTGGCCCGCAATCAGCTCGGCGGCGCGCCAGACCTGCTGCGCGTGCCGGAATCGGGCGAGTTCACCTATGGCACGATCGGCGAAAGCCGAGAGGTCTATGCGCTGGTGACCTATGGCCGGATCGTGGGCATCACCCGTCAAACCCTGATCAACGACGATCTCGACGCCTTCACCCGTATCCCTTCAGCCTTCGGCGCCGCCGCGGCCGATCTGGAAAGCGATCTGGTCTATTCGATCTTCTCGACCAACCCGAACATGGCCGACGGCAACCCGCTCTTTCACGCCTCCCACGCCAACCTCGGCACGGCGGGCACGATTTCTGAAACCACCCTCGCCGAGGCCTATCGCCTCTTTGGCAACCAGCGGGGCCTTGAGGCCGCCAGATCAGCGTCCTGCCGCGCTACATCATCACCCCGCCCGGCGTCCGGTCGGTGGAGGCGCGCAAGAACGTCACCGCCACCATCCATTGTGCCGCAACCGCACCCGACTGGATGCGGGGGCAGCCCCTCACGGCCAAGCGCAAAGAGATCGACCGCTGGCACCGCGAAGAGCGCGGCTGGCGCAAGATCGGCTACCACCACCTGATCGATCGCGACGGTGCGATCCTGCCCGGCCGCGCCGAGACCGAAATCGGCGCCGGGCTCGAAGGCCACAACCGCGGCGTGATCCATATCTGTCTGATCGGCGGGGCCGGTTCGGCCGCCACTGATCCCTTCGAGCGGAACTTCACAGTCGCCCAAGATCGAGCCACGCGGGCCCAGATCGACGCGATCCGCGCCGAGACCGCCATTACCCGCATCACCGGTCACAACGACCACGCCGCCAAAGCCTGCCCGGGCTTCGTCGTGCGCAACTGGATCAACCGGGCCTGAAACCCATCAAAGGAGAGACCAACATGAACCTGATCAACCAACCCACTCTTCGCCCCACCCGCAAGATGGCAGCTGTCGGCTGGACGAGCCTCCTCGGCCCGATCGTGGCCGCGATCATCGCGCCCTGGCTGCCGGGGCTGTCCGAAGCCTGCGGTGGGGAGGTGGGGGCGTCCCTTGTGGCGGGTGGACTTGCGCTTGCGCAGGGGGCGGTGAACTTCGCGGCTGGGTATGTGGTTAAAGAACAGGGTAATAGGGCTTAGATCAACCAGTACAGACACGCAGACGCCACCCTGGCAACTTGCGGAACCGGGCGATAGTCGGCTAACGTCAGGAACGATCGGCCTTTCCGACGCTTAACCGGTGTCGAAAAGCTAGTAAAAGGACAATCTCACTTTGATCTTGGAGAGCATTCACGAATGGATTGATGGGATCGGCGGCCCCCGATCGAGCCTTTCCGTTGGCCCATTCGGCTCCATCGTTACTGACGTAGGAAAGCAAAGAAACGAGAACCAAGATCGCGCAGGCATACTTCGCGTTGTGTCGTCAACTAACGGTCATGGATTTATTTGCGCTGCATTGTGTGACGGCATGGGTGGTCATGCGCATGGAGCGCAGGCCGCATCTATAGGGTTGGCCAACTTTTTCTTTACGATGGTTCAAGAGAGAAAGGAATTTCCTGAGCGGCGCCTCGAACGATCCGTGCAGGCTGCAAGCGCAGCGATCCGAAAGCAGTATCCTCAAAGCGGGGCAACCATTTCCGCATGCTTGCTTGAGGCGAATCGAATAGTCAGTCTGAATGTCGGCGACTCACGCATTTATGCCTTTTCGTCACAAACTAATGCCAAGCGGTTAAAACGCCTGACCGTAGATGACACCATGGAAGAGGCATTCGGATCAGAAGGTCGAGGCCTTCTGCAGTACTTGGGCATGCAGGGACCAATCGTACCGCATATCAAAACTGTTGAAGACATGGAGGTCGGTGGGCTTCTTATCACTAGTGATGGGGCCCACATGATCGGCGACAATTTGATTGAACAGCTCCATCGAGGCGCCAAAGGCAAGGACGAACTTGTTTCTAGGATTGTTGATGTATCGAACTGGATAGGTGGTGTCGACAACGCGACAGCAATCTTCCTCGACGTAGCGGAGACTCAGGCATCCCTCAGAGGGCAAAACAATGCGGACGTCTCGATCTGGTCCAGTTCCGGCCAACTGAAGATCTCATGGTTCGGCTCGGCCGGACCAAGTCATGCCCAAGCTCCACCTGCCGCGCCACAATCAGTTCGTTCAGATATCCCTTCGACTGCCAAACCACCGGACCAAGCAGCACAATCGACTAAGTCCCCGGCAAACACACGAGAAGCGGACAAGACAAAGCCACGCAAGTCCAGGACGGGAAGCACGCGACGAAAGAAGGAAAGCCAAATCATCATGGGCTTTGGCGAAGACGGTGAGAAGTGAGCATGCTGATTTGTGGTCGATACGAAGCAACCGGAGCAATGAAACCCGGGGGCATGAGCGTAACCTATACCTGCACAGACACACGACTAGATAGATCAGTCGTAATAAAAACTCTGCAGGACAAATCTGACCCTAAGCGACTTAAGGACAAGCAAAAGGCACTTCTTAAAGTTCGATCTAATCACGTCGTTCAATTGCTCGACATACTTAGTTTTGAAAGTCACGGCAAAGTTTATGATTGCTTAGTGCTCGAACACATCGAGGGAGAGGACCTTAAAGAAGGCGAATTCGACATAGACCAGCGCTACTACTCAACACTTTGGCAAATCGCAAAGGGGCTTGAGGAAATTCATTCAGCGGGAATAGTGCATCGAGACATTAAGCCAAACAACATAAGAGTAACGAAAGATGGCCTAGTCAAAATAATCGATTTCGGACTTTCGCGAGAGGTGGGCGTAGACAACTCCACAAAGGGTGCCTACGGCTTTCTCCCCTATATGGCACCTGAGCTCCTTCAAAAGCCGCCTGTTCTGTTTACGACAGCTACCGACGTTTATTCGTTTGCTGTGCTTGCATTATCCATCGTAAAGGCGGGGCTCCCACCATCTTTGAAATGCGTCCCACCTGCTCCCGCTCCAACAGTCGTGTCTTCCCATCTGGTCGGTTTAGATGCCGTGCTGATGCCGATCCTACAGCGCTGCCTCGACGGCAACCCGGAAAATCGTCCAGCCATCTCAGATGTAGTTCAAGCTTTTGAGCGGGTACTTCTCCGCGATCGGCATCGCGCTAGAATAGTTATTGGCGGGAACATCAGCGAGATATCAAAGAGCAAAAGAATTGCAAAGCCAAATGTCAGCAATGGAAAGACGATCTTTGCGCAGATCGAGATTCGCTACGACGGAAACGGGTTCATTGTAGACAGCGTTACCGGGGTCGTGAATATCAACAATACAACAGCCGCGCCAGGAGCCAAGCTTCCGATGAGTTGTGTACTTGCATTTCAAGCACAGCCTGGTCGCTTTTACTATGCGACATTTGACGTTTCAAATCCGGAGTATCTGCCATGATCGGAACTGTGCTGGCGGAGCGGTACAAGATCACGAAAGCAATTGGTAGCGGCGGCATGCAACATGTTTTCTCTGCTCATGACATCTTGCGTGACGCCGAAGTTGCTCTGAAGTTTCCCCAAGAGGGGCAGGCCCACAAGAAATTCAAGAACAGTGCTGTAATCGCTGCAAGGGTCAACCATCACCATGTCGCAAAGACCCTTGACTACTTTGAGGTTTCAAATACGCCGCACTTGATAGAAGAGTACGCAGGTGAGGGCACTTTAGATAGTTGCATTGCCAACTACGGTTTCTTTGACCCGCATACTGCCGCGCGGTTGTTCCGTATGTTGGCGAAAGGGCTCGCTGCATCGCATCAGAAGGGAGTCGTGCATCGAGACTTGAAGCCTTCGAACGTTGTCGTGTCGGGCGGCTATCTTCTCACTTCAGTCAAGATTACTGACTTTGGCATTGCAACCCTCACAGACCAAGTGTTCGAAGAGGAGATTGCAAAGCGGGGGGACATTTCCAAAACAACATCAGGAACGGTGAAAGGGGCTCTCCCCTATATGTCCCCAGAAATGATGTTCCGAAAAAAAGGTGAGTCCGTCGGTGTCGAAGCGGATGTTTGGTCCTTGGGCGCAATGATGTTTCATCTGCTTTCCGGTGTTTTACCCTTCGGGGAGGGCTTGATCGTTCCAGCCAATGTCAAAATGAATAATAGAGAGGCTTGGCCAGCATTCATGACATCGAAGCCGGCTTTCTCAGAGCTATCGCGGGACCTTCAAGGCATAGTCGAAAGCTGCCTTAACGTTGACCCAGCCCTTCGACCGACAGCATCAGATCTGGCTGCGGCCACTGATGAGCTGGTCTACTTCAGGGGTGCGTGGAAGAATGGGACGGTCCACAATCTTGCAGGAAAGACCTTCGGCTTCATCTTGAGTGGTGGAAGGGAAGTCATGTTTCACGAAGACAGCGTTTACGGACCGAGGCAGGCTAAGGTTGGGTCCAAAGTTGTCTTCACTACGGCCCCTGGACATCCGCGAGAACGTGCATTTCCGGTCCTAGTTTGCCCCTAGTGGCGTCCCTGATCAGCCGTCGTCCCGATTGATCGCGTTCTTCTGCGGTTTTCGCGCGGCTGGCGTCCTGCCCGCGCACTATCCCGCTGATCTTGCACGCCGTTTCCGTCCGTTTGTTGACCTATTGTTGACCCGCCGTTGGGAACGCAAAAAGCCGCCCTTGGGGGCGGCTCTTAAGCTTTTGATCTATCGAGGTATTTCTGGTTGCGGGGACGCGATCTGCGAACTGTTTCGGAATGTCCAAATCGATCCTAGAGCCCTTAAGCGCTCGCGACATAACATCTTGAACATGCCCAAAAAATTTGACTTCACGCTTTGCCAAACACAACGAAGCGAAAAAATTTTCATGCCCAAATTATGCTTCCTTGATGCCAAAATGTGATCATCTTATTCCCTTTTGTGCCGCCTGCATATGATCCTCGCGCCTCAGCCAAGCATGGCCCGGCAGACCTCCTGCATGGCAGCCGGATCAAGCCGCGAGGACAGAGCATCGGCATAACGCAGTTCGGGCGTCCGCAAGGTTCACCAGGTCGCCGAAGAAGGCGAGTTCCCCGGCGCGGTGCAACGCGAGAAGCCCCTCAAGAAACAGGCGCCGGAACAACCGCGACAAAACCCGCACATGCAGGAAGAAGCCCGGGCGGCAGGGCAGCCATCTTGTGCCGTCGGGTGACAGGCCGCCGCCGGGGACGATCATGTGGATGGGCCATCTTGGATTCGACGGTTTGGCCAGGCTGATCTGCGAGGCATCGATCCATCCGGTGGATGCCTGGTTCAACCTGGCCCGGCGTCGTGTGACCGGCTTTGAACGGGGCCTTCCCACCGCATCGAACCAGCAAAGGATCTGGCACGCCTACGGGTTCTACGATCCGGACATGGTTCCGAAGATAGTCACCATCCTGCGGTTTTATCACAACTGGTTGTTGCGCGGACAGGATGCCGCCACGCCCGCGATGCGGATTGGGTTGGCCAAGGGGCTCATCTACCCGAGGGATCTGTTCGGATTTTGATCGAGCTATTCCCCAATGCTTGAATATCGTCAGATAAAATGTTATACTTCTGACAAAGGTGGTGACATGCAGTCAATCTCTGAAAAAATCCTTGTCGAAGCCAAAAGGCAGCCAGAAGGTTACGCCTTCTCCGCCAAGAGCTTACAGCATCTCGGGGAACGCGCCGCTATTGATCAAGCCCTCTCCAGACTTTGCCGCGAACGAAGCCTGTTCAGGGTAACACGAGGCTACTATGTAGTCCCGTCCGAAACCCGATTTGGACGCCACCTCCCACCAATTGAACGCGTTGTCGCCTCGATCACTGAGCAGGAAGGGGAGGTGTTTGCAAGGGGCGGAGCCGCTGCGGCCAACGTCCTCGGGATGACCACACAAGTCCCGGTCAGAATGATCTATGTAACATCAGGAACAAGCCGTAAACTTGATTTCAGTGGGATCAAGGTGGAGCTTCGGAACGCTCCCAGGTGGCAGCTCGTGAACGCAGGAAAACCTTCAGGTGAACTGGTTCGGGCACTTGAGTGGATCGGCCCAGAGCATGCAGATGAGGCTGTCCGGTCTTTTTCGGAAAGGGAACCTGGTATTGTAATGGAAGCTGCTAGGTTTGCCAGGCTTCTACCGGCTTGGCTGGCAAAGACGATAGTGGAGGCTGCGCATGCCTGAGGACTATTTCAAGCTGACGGATAAGGATGCCCGTGATCTCCTGGGTGCCGCTGCACTTCAGGTAAAAAGGCCAGACTTTCTTATAGAGAAGGACATCTGGGTTGTATGGAGCCTGAACGCGATCTTTTCCTCAAGCTTTTCCGACTCTCTCGTATTCAAGGGCGGAACGTCCCTTTCAAAAGCATTTCATGCCATCAACAGGTTCTCAGAAGATTTGGATATTACTTACAATATTCGAAAGCTTCTCAATCTGGAAGACGATGAATCGGACACCCCCGCAAGCCGATCGGCAAGCGATAAGCTCAGACGTCGCTCTGATGAGGCACTGGCGTCGTGGGTTGAGGGGCAGTGTATGCCGCACTTGCAGGCCCGACTCGACGAGTTTGGGATCGGTGGAGGTCTGATATATGAAGGCGGATCGGACCTTCGCATTGTCTATCCGTCCCGGTCGCAAGAATCTGGATATGTGAAGCCAGAGGTCCTTCTTGAGTTTGGGGGGCGATCAACGGCGGAACCCCACAATCACCACACCATCTCATGCGACATCGCGGAACATTTCAAGGACATTTCATTCCCGGTCGCCAAGGCATCAGTTATGGATGCTGAAAGGACTTTTTGGGAAAAAGCGACGGCAATATATGCATTTGTCGTTAGAGACCGCTTGGATGCAGCTCGACAATCGCGGCATTGGTATGATTTGATGATGCTCGATGACAGCGGAATCGCGAATGCCGCAATTCAAGATGATTGGCTTGCCAACCAGGTAGCCATGCACAAGTCGGTGTTCTTTCGGAGCGCAGGCGTGGACTACAACGCCGCAATCAATGGGGCTATGCGTCTTGTTCCTGAAGGTGAAGCCCTCAAGGACTTGAAGTCCGACTACGACAAGATGATCAGTGGGGGCATGATCTTCGGGACACCTCCTGAATTTGACGAAGTCATACAAAGGTGTGAATCAATATCCAATCGTATTAATCGGCGCGGTCAGCCCGAGCCGTAATGCCCACCCGCGTCGCTGCGCGGGTGGGATCAACATTTACAGTAGGGGCTGGCCTGTCCACGGGCAGGGTCAAGTATCCTGCCGTCAAATCGATCGGTGTAATGGGCAATTATAGCGCCGGCCAAGGGCGCTGGCGTCATGACCAGATCCCGCATCGGCGCATTGGTTGCAGGAATGAGGCCACCCTTTCCCCGTATGTCCAGCGTCCTAAGCGCCCGACGCAGCTCGAGAGCTGCCAGGACGGAAAGCAAGATAGACACACTGCCCGAAAGATTTCTCTCCAGCGCTATAATTGTCGGGCGGGAGCACCCTGCCCTCTGGGCCAGCGCAGCCTGAGTGAGACCCTTTTCGCGCCGCCGCGCCGCCAGCAAGGCAGCTGCGTCTTCACCCTGCCGAACCCACCCCCAACCAAGGTCCAGCGCCTGCATCGCGCGGCCCATCAACCGCAAGCTTCCTTCGCCACGCTCAAGAGCCCTGACTGTTGGAATACTAACCTGAATGATCTGAGCAAGATCAGCCTGTGTCATCCCTCGTGAGCGCCGGGTTTGAGCAATCAAGGGCAACGCAGACATGTAAGGATTTCTTGCTATTTTGAGATCAGGTTTGCTAAGGAATACTGACGTCTTCGGCCGGTTGAAAGGCTAAAGACGGCCCAAAACGGCCATTAGGGGCAATCTCGACGCCGCATTGCGGCTTTGCCAAACCGGTCGCTGGTTCTCTCCGCGGCGAGATTGACCGCGTAGTGTCTGCAGTGCGGGACCTTTCAGACCTTCGCTTTGAACGCCCGATTGTCGCTGCACTTGCGACGCCGCACGGAATAGTGTTGAGGAACCAATGGGCCCCGCCCGAACACCGCCACCATGCCGCCGATGCGAATCTTGCCAATCTCGGCACCGCCGAAGCTGGCGGACATGACGTCGGGACACATCAACACCTGTTCGTCGCTCAGGGCATCCGCACCGGCGCAAGGTTGGCTATCGCGTCCTAAACCAGAATATATTCGGCTTTTGCACCATTGATGGTTTTGCTGAACTTCCAGCCACCCAGTGGCTTCCAGCCGTGCTTCGTGCCCGCTCCGTCCGGCGAACAGCGTTCAGATTGGCAGGCGTTTGACCACATTGAGGGGGTGATCACGCCGGCGATGACCCGCTGCTCTTCGGCAAAGGCTTGCACTGCCGAGGACAGCATCACGATCCCGCCTACCAGCCCGTGGCCGATCAAAAATTCTTCGAGAGCGGATACTAGCCTTCAGTCAGTTCACGTCCGTCCAACAGTTCGCAGTCGTGGTAGCGTTGGATCCAATATCTAAAATCTTGCCCATTCGTTGGGGTTAAGATACTGTTCGGCTCACGTTTTTGTGAACCCACAGACCGCGAAAGGTGGTTGGGCCATATGGCAGCGCAGGAAGGCCTCATTCAGGACCACGCTGCGTTTTTGCAGGGAACACACGACTTCCAAGCTGATATCACCTTGCTTGCAGAGAGCAGTCTTATCGGCACGATCCTCGAAACAATTATGCTTGCCACAGACATGCGCTTTGCAGCAGTCGCGCGGGTGACAAAGGATCGCTGGGTAGCCTGCCGCACGATAGACGAAGTCAATTTTGGCTTGGCAGCGGGCGATGAGATCGAGATTCAATCAACATTCTGCCAGTCCGTTCGAGAGACCTCAAACAACGTCATATTTAACGACTCGGCCACCGATGAAGATTACGGCGGGCATCCTATTGCGGTAAAGTTCGGCATCGGAAGCTACGCCTCGATCCCCATCCGTCGACGCGATGGCAGCTTTTTTGGCACGCTCTGCGTCATCGACACCGAGCCGCGCGACGTAAAGCATCCACGCGCGATAGCGATGCTGGAGATGTTTGCCGACATCATCGGCCAGGGTCTCGAGACAGAAGAGCGGCTGAATGCACAGGAGCTTATGGTCGCGCACGAGCGTGAACTGGCTCGCATCCAGGAAGAGTTTGTCGCTGTTCTTGCGCATGACCTGCGCAATCCTGTGGCGGCGCTTGATGCTGGCTTCCGGCAGTTGGGCAAAGAGTCTATGACTGACAGGGCGCAGATAATCCTGCCATTGATGCGGTCCTCGCTCTACCGCATGACCGATATGATAGAAAACATGATGCTGCATGCAAAGGCTCGGTTAGGCGGCGGCATCCGCATTTCTGCAGTGAGGGACGCGCCATTAACCGAGGCCTTGACGCAAGTCGTTCAAGAAGTCCGCGCTGCGTGGCCGGACCATGAAATCACACTTGATCTGTCGTTCGACCGGCCCATCAGGTGCGATGCGCTACGTATCGCGCAGGCGGTTGGGAACCTTTTGTCGAACGCCGTCCGCCACGGAACACGTGGTGCGCCAATTCATGTATATGGGCTGTTGACCGCAAGCGAGCTTGAGATAAACGTCGCCAACCATGGTCAGGCCATACCTGACGATTTGCTGCGTGATTTGTTCCAACCTTTTCGGCGCGGCACACATGCGGCCGGAGAAGGGCTGGGTCTTGGCCTCTTTATTGCTTTTTCCATCGCCAAAGCTCACAGCGGTCGGATCGACGTGACGTGCAAAGATGGCACCACAACATTTGCATTCAAATTGCCCACACTGTTACCAGTCGCCTGATCTTCGGGAACCATGCCTAGATCTGCCCGGCAAGCTATACTGAACTGCAGGGACAGCGACGGCATCGTCATAGCCGTGAACGCCTGGGTCTGCAGCTTGGGTATCGACCTCTTGAGGCAACGTCGCTGGCCGCAAGGCAGCTTTTTCCAATCATAGATGAACTTTGCCGCTCACCCCCAACGCTGGGCCACGTTGCGATATGCGGAAACCCCAATCTCGTTGAAAACCATTTCTGATGCGCCTAAAGTCGAACGGCTTGCGACCCCGCCAGGAACGCTGGTGCAGGGCATGTTCGAAGCAGATGTTTCCGCTGACGGTTGAGATGGAGTGAAGGATGAACGACATGCCACGGCCCGCAGATGCGTCCGAGGGTGACCGTTTTGCGGCGATTGTCGAGCACTGTGAAGATGCCATAATTAGCATTTCACTCGATGGTTCTGTGACCAGCTGGAATTACGGAGCGACCAAGCTTTTCGGCTACCAGGCCCATGAGTTGATCGGCAATTCGATTACCCGCATTATTCCCGAGGGCCGCCATAGCGAAGAAGATGCGATTCTGACGCAGATCAGCAAGGGTGAGATTGTAAGCCATTTCGAAACCCTGCGTGTTCGAAAGGATGGGGTCGCGCTCGATATTTCTTTGACGGTGTCACCCATCAAGGATCAGGGCGGGAGGGTCATTGGGGCTTCAAAGGTTGCCCGGGATATCACGCCGCGAAAGCGTGCCGAAGGCGCGCGACAGAAATTGATCGATTGTTCCCGACTGGTCGGCCGCCCGTTCCTCGATGCGGTCGTGGAAGCGCTGGCCGAGGCACTGCAAGTGCGGTGGGTGCTTTTGTGTGATCTTCACCCCTGCAATCCGAACCGCGCGCGCGTGCTTTCCGCCTGGAGCGACGGAGGTCGGCAGGAGAATTTCGAGTATGACCTGAAGGGCACGCCCTGCGCGAATGTGCTTGTGGATGAAGCCTGCATTTATCCTGCCAACGTTGCCAATCTCTTTCCCGATGACGCCCTTCTTACGGAGATGGGTGTCGAGAGCTATATGGGTGTGCCGCTGCGGGGATCGAAGGGAGGGAGCATCGGCCTTCTTGCCGTTCTCAACGACAAACCAATAGACCCGTCGCTTCAGCCCTTGGAAACGCTCGAGCTGTTTGCAGGCCGAGCGGCAGCAGAACTGCAACGGCTTGCGGCCGCATCAGCAAACGAGCGATTGGGACGGATCGTCGAGGATGCTGCAAGCGAAACATTTGTTTTTGATGCGCATACGCTCAAGTTCATTTTGGTGAACCGCGGCGCAAGGGAAAACCTCGGCTACTCCATGGAAGAGCTTGTCGAACTGACGCCCGTCGACATCAAGCCCTCACTGACGACCGAAGCGTTTATGGACATCATTGAACCGCTTCGGTCGGGGAAGAAAACTGTCCTGCATTTTGAAACCATGCATCGCCGAAAGAACGGAACCGACTACAACGTCGCCGTAAGACTTCAACTGCTGAACGATGATGCCGGCGCTGTCTACTTTGCTGCAATAGAAGATACCACCGAGCGCGATGCGGCCGCGCGTGCCCTCAGGCAGGTGTCCCAGCGTCTGGATACGGTCTTGAGCAATACGACCATGTCGGTTTTCCTGATGGATGATCGGCAACAGTGCGTCTACATGAACGCCGCAGCCGAGCGGCTGACCGGCTATCGGTTTGAGGAAACACTGGGGCGACCGCTCCATGATGTCATTCATCATACCTACCCGGACGGACGGCCTTTTCCATTGCACGAATGCACAATTGATCGTGCCTTTCCGGAAGAAAACCAAGTTCAGGGCGAGGACATGTTTATCCACAAGGATGGCAGTTTCTACCCTGTGGCCTTTACCGCCAGTCCCATTCGGGATGAAAAGGGAAAGGCGGTTGGCACGGTCATAGAAGTCCGCAACATTGCTGCCGAATTGCAAGCCCGCGAGGCGATGGCGAACTTCAATGCATCGCTTCAATCTCGGGTCGCAGAGGTCATGGCGGAACGGGAGACTGTCGAGGCACAACTGCGCCAATCTCAGAAGCTGGAAGCAATCGGCAAATTGACCGGCGGGGTTGCTCATGATTTCAACAACCTGCTTCAGGTCATCGGTGGCAATCTTCAACTGTTGCAGAAAGATGTGGCTGGCAACAATCGCGCCGAGCAGCGCGTGCAAAACGCAATATCGGGCGTGTCTCGCGGAGGAAAGCTCGCGTCACAGCTTCTGGCGTTCGGGCGCAGGCAGCCCCTCGCTCCCAAGGCTGTGAACCTTGGTCGCCTCGTGCGAGGGATGGACGATATGCTCCGTCGCGCTCTAGGCGAGAGTGTCGAGGTCGAGACGATTATTTCCGGTGGATTGTGGAACACGTTCGTCGACGAAACCCGAGTTGAAAACGCCATCCTTAACCTTGCCATCAATGCCCGTGACGCAATGAACGGGCATGGAAAGCTGACCATCGAGGCTGGAAACGCGCAGCTTGATGACCGCTATACCCGCCAACACCCCGAAGTGGAGGCTGGGCAATATGTCATGATCGCAGTGACGGACACAGGCTGCGGCATCCCTGCCGAAATGCTTGAACAAGTGTTCGAGCCGTTTTTCACAACAAAGCCGCCGGGTCAGGGCACCGGACTCGGATTGAGCATGGTTTACGGCCTGGTTAAACAATCGAACGGTCATATCAAGGTCTATAGCGAAACGGGCGAGGGCACGACGATCCGCATCTACCTGCCCCGCACCAAGCAGGCTGAAGCTGATCGTCCTGTCGTAGATCTGGGACCTGTGCGTGGCGGAAGCGAAACTGTCTTGGTGGTGGAAGACGACGATGATGTCCGCGCAACGGTGGTCGAAATACTGTCGGAACTTGGTTACCGGGTTCTCCGGGCAAGGGACGCCGCAAGCGGTCTTGCCATCATCGAAAGTGGTGTTGCGGTTGATCTGCTGTTCACCGATGTGGTGATGCCGGGTTCCATGCAAAGCCGCGAGATGGCGCGCCTTGCACAAGAACGGCTGCCCGAACTGGCGGTGCTTTTTACGTCGGGCTACACAGAGAATTCAATCGTCCATGGGGGGCGACTGGATGAGAACGTCGAGTTGATCAGCAAACCTTACACACAAGAAGAATTGGCGCATCGGCTGCGCTATTGTCTTGATGGCCGTGGTCCTGCGAAACGGCAGCCGACCGCGAAAGAGAGCGAAACGCACTCCCAGCCAACGTGTTACAAAGTCCTGCTGGTCGAAGATGAGGTTCTCATTCGCATGTCGACCGTGGATATGGTCGAGGACCTTGGCCACACAACGTTCGAGGCTGGGACGGCGAGGGAGGCACTTCAAATCCTTGAGGGCAATCAGATTGATGTTCTCATCAGCGACATTGGTTTGCCTGATGTTTCAGGGGCGTCGCTGATCGCCGAGGTTCAGGCCCGCTGGCCAGCAATCAGGATCATCGTTGCTTCAGGTCTGTCCGTGACCGAAGCGGTTGAGCGATACGGGCTTGGGAACAGTGTGACCTGGCTGGAAAAGCCTTACAGCCAAGCCGACATTGAACGTATTCTTGGCGTCCAAACCGAAGAGACATAATAGTCAGATCGCCACCGCCTGACCAAGCTTTGGTTAATGTGCCTAACTTAGCGGTATTCTCATTTGCAAGCTAGCCCAGCTGAAGGGACTGGTATGCCCATCGAAACATTTCCTGCCCTTCGCCCCGCACGTGCGCCATGGAACAAGGGCCGCATCGTTGGCCAGAAACGCCCCCTGCTGCCCAAGCATCTCTGGTCCATCCGTGTCCGGCTGGAAATGGCCGATAGTAAGCGCGATCTGGCGCTGTTCAACATGGCCATTAATTGCAAGCTCCGGGGTTGCGATCTGGTCTGCCTGAGGGTGAACGATGTTTACGCCGTCGGCCGCGTTAAGGAACGCGCCTCCGTGATGCAAAGCAAGACACGCAAACCTGTCCGCTTCGAGATCACCGAAACCACGCGACTGACGGTGGAGCGTTGGATTAAAGATCCAGAGATTATCGGTTGCTAATATCTTTGGCCCAGCCGTGTCCATGCCAGCCCGCACTTAGCGACACGCCAGTATGCGCGGATCATGCGCGACTGGGTTCTCTCGACCGGCCTTGAACCGAGCGCCTATGGCACCCATTCGATGCGACGGACGAAGGTTGCCCAGATTTACAAGAAGACTGGTAACCTGCGCGCTGTTCAACTTTTGCTCGGGCATACCAAGATGGACAGCACTGTTCGCTGTCTTGGGGTCGACCTGGACAACGCGCTGTCCTTGTCAGAAGGGATAGATCTGTAACCACACCTGCCGATCGCTGTTTCATGCGCCGGTCAGCCCAAATGTATGTGTCGGCTGCTGTGTTGAGCGACAACCACCATGGCCGGTTGCGTCAACCATCTTGGCCGGTGGGGCTGAACGGAAGACGGGCATGCCCGTCTGGAGGGCAGTCTCACCGGCCTCATAGTTTTTCGGGTTAGGTGCTGGTCGCTGCGGGTTGGTAAGCCGGGTTCTTCTGTCGTCCAGCGGAGGATCCGGGTTGGCCTACAAACCCATCACCGACCAGCAAGGAGACTTTATATGTCAGACCTCCAGACCCACAGTCAGCGAACCGCGGCCGCCCGCGCCGGGTTCAGCGAACGCACGGCCCGCCGCATTGACGCCGATCCGACGCTGCCATCCAACCGCAAGATCGCGCATGGCCGCACCGTCGCGGACCCTCTTGAAGGATATTGGGAAGCCGACCTGCTTCCTTTGCTGGCCAAGGACAGCGCCCTTCAGGCCGTCACCCTGCTGCGCCATCTGCAAAGTCTGCATCCGCTGGCTTTCCCTGATGACCGCATCCGACGCACCCTTGAACGGCGGGTCCGGCAGTGGCGGGCGCTGAACGGGCCAGAGCGTGACATCATCTTCCGTCAATCGCCTGAGCCCGGCTATATGGCGCAGTCCGACTTCACCCATGCGGACGATCTCGGCGTGATGATCGCGGGGCAGCCGTTCCCGCATCTGCTTTATCACTTCGTGATGGTCTACAGCCGCTGGGAACATGTCGGTGTGGTTCTGGGCGGGGAGAGCTTCACGGCTTTGGCCGAGAACCTACAACAGGCCCTTTGGTCGCTGGGCGGCGTGCCACACAACCACCGCACCGACAGCCTGTCGGCCGCTTTCCGCAACCTGACCTCTGACCAGCGTCAGGACATTAACCAGCGTTATGAGGCCTTTGTCGGGCACTACGGCATGGAGACGAGCCGCAACAACCGGGGTGAGGCCCACGAGAACGGCGCGGTGGAATCGCAAAACCGGCATCTCAAGACCGCCATTGCACAGGCGCTGATCCTGCGCGGCAACCGCGACTTCGTGTCCATCACCGATTACCGGCGCTTCGTGGATCTCTTGGTGGCCCGGCGCAACCGGCAGCGGGCCGACGCCGTTCTGGCAGAGCAGGCGCATCTCAAACCTCTGCCGGCACGTCGCACCACCGACTTCATCGAGACCGTTGTTCCCGTCACCCGGACTGGCGGCTTCTTGGTCAAAAGCGTCTTCTACAGCGCGCCGTCACAACTCATCGGCCAACGTCTGCGGGTGCATGTTTATGATGACCGCATCGAAGCATACCTCGGCGCTACCCTCGTCGTCCACCATCCCCGGGCGCGTGGGCGGGATGACGGGCACCGGGTCCATGTCGTCAATTACCACCATGTCATCCATGCTCTGCGCCGCAAACCGCAGGCCCTGTGCAACTCGGTCTACCGCGACAACCTGTTCCCCCGCACAGAATACGCAGAAGCCTGGAAGGTCCTGCAGCGCGACCTGCCGCGCCGGGATGCCTGCCGCCGCATGGTCGATCTGCTGTTCATCGCCCACGAACGGGCCTGCGAGGCGGAACTGGCGCATCTGCTCGCCGCTGACCTTGCCTGCGGGACCCTGCCAGATCCCGAGACCCTGACATTGCGGCTGATGCCAAGGCACATGACATTGCCCACAGATGTCCCGGTGGCCCACCCATCCCTCGCCAGCTTCGATGCTCTTCTGGGGGGCGCCGCATGACCGCCCGCGAGATCGACATCCACACTTTGCCCAGCATGTTGACCGCGCTGCGCCTGCCCAGTTTCCACAAGCTATGGCCGGAGATCGCCTCTCGGGCCGACACTGAAGGCTGGCCCGCAGCCCGGTTCCTTGCCGTTCTGGCAGAATACGAACTGGCCGAGCGCGACATGCGCCGCATCCGCCGCCATCTGACCGAGGCGCAGCTGCCGGCCGGTAAGACGCTGGCCACCTTCGACTTCAAAGCCCTGCCATCGCTCCCGCGCGCCCGGATCGAAGCCCTCGCTGCCGGCGATTGGCTAGACGGTGGCGGCAACCTCATCGCGATTGGCAATTCCGGCACTGGTAAAACCCATGTTCTGTGCGCCATAGGCCACGCTCTGGTCGAAGCCGGGCACCGCGTCTTTTACACCCGAACCAGCGATCTGGTGCAAAAGCTGCAGGTCGCCCGCCGTGATCTTGTCCTTGAAGCCGCCCTGGCCAAACTGGACCGCTTCGACCTGATCATCCTCGATGACATCACCTACGCCCACAAGGATCAGGCCGAGACTGGCGTCCTCTTCGAACTGATCGCCCGGCGCTACGAATACCGCAGCATTGCCATCGCCGCCAACCAACCCTTTAGCGGCTGGGATCAGATCTTCCCGGACAAAGCCATGACCGTCGCCGCGATCGACCGGCTAGTTCATCACGCGACAATACTGGAAATGAACGCCGAAAGCTTCCGTCAGCGCACCGCTGCCGCCAGCAAACTGGTCCAGGATCAAGCGCCACCGACAACCACCAACGACAACCATACCGAAGGAGAAATCTGAACCAGACACCTCAATCTACGCCAACCCCATCCGCCTCAAACCGGCCAAGGTGGTTGTCGCGCTCGGACAAACTGGTTGACGCGCTACATGCTGTTCGCAATCGAGAAGTTAGCACGATTAACTGGGTTCAAACGTTCCGCGTGCCAGCGTCACCTGAGCCGATCTTTATGGCGACTAGCTTATCCATAGAGCAGGCGCCCTTCGCTGCGCAGAAGCTCCTCCATCTCTGCGACATTTATTGGCCTTCAACACCGAAACCTGGCACGCCTTCCTCGACGACTTCGTCGATGACGCAGAACTCGTCGCACGCATCAAGGCCCAGTCACCGCGGTAGCAATCGGCCGGTTACGCAGCAACCTTGTCTTGCGCAACGGCGAGACGGGCGTGGTTGCAAGCCTTCGGTTCCTGCCCCGCCCGACGTAGGATATGGCGTCAAAAGGCAAACCGTTCAGATACCATGCTCTGACCGATCGCGATGCCGAACCGGAAGCGATCAGAGGATCCGGCTGCCCTGCAGGGCAGCCGGAAAAAGCCTTGATCGTCCCTTCTCGTATCCGGGTCACACCGGCAGCTTTACCGCCTTCTCGCGAGACCATTCCCGGGACGACAGGTGCTCAACCAGTGTGTCCACGCCATCCGGCAACGCGATGACGGCTTTATCTGCAGCCACCCCGGCCTTGTCCAACAGCGCCTTTGCACCGGTGGAGTGCCCGATTGCCTTACAATGCGCAAAGGCGTCGGAGACAAAGTCGAGCGCGGCCTTCTCGCCCATAAGAAGCTGTGCCCCTTCGGCCGAGATCACCAGTGCCACCGCATCGAACAGAACCGACGGAGCACCATCGATCTTTTCGTCTGCGGCCAAGTGCTTACCGCCTTTTAGGACGACCCCACCGACCTTCGGTGCGATGATCTTGACGGAAGCCCCCACCTCTTTTGCTGCCCCTTGCAGCATCTCGACCAATTTGCCGTCCGCGCCATCGGTGACGAGAATCCCAAGGCACCGGCCCGCCAGAACGGGCTCTTTCTTCAGGATCGACAGGGCGTCCGAAACCGGCAGATCAAGCACCGGCTTTGCCGGCGCTATCGCGGGCGGAAGCTCTGCTCCGAGGCCGTCCGCCACTCTGTTTGCCACATCCTCACCGATGTTGCGCAACTGCGCCAGCACCCGGTCGCGGACATGCGGAAGCTGGACCTTGGACAGTTCGAACACGAGGGCCGCAATGATGTGCCCCTGCTCGACCTCGGTCTGAGAGGCGAAAAACATCCGGGCCTGACTGAAGTGATCGGCAAAGCTTTCGGCCCGCACCCGACGCTTTTCCGTCGCAGGTTCTTCGAAACGCGCGACCGACACGAAGCCCTGATCCGAAGCCCGAGGCCCGCCATCCTCTCCCGCTTCATCAAGACTATTCGGCTCGTAGTTCGCGCGGCCCTTGGGAACCACGGTCTGCATCATGCCGTCGCGCTGGAAGTTGTGCATCGGGCATTTCGGGGCATTAACGGGGATCTGGTGAAAGTTCGTTGTCCCAAGCCGCGACTTTTGGGTGTCGAGGTAAGAGAAAAGCCGACCCTGCAGCAGCGGGTCATTCGAAAAGTCGATCCCCGGCACGATATTGGTGGGCAGGAAAGCGACCTGTTCGGTCTCCGCAAAGAAGTTGTCCGGCCAGCGGTCCAGAGCCATCCGCCCGATGATGCGCAACGGCACGTCTTCTTCGGGGATCAGTTTCGTTGCATCCAGCACGTCATAGGGCTGTGCATCGGCGAATGCCTCGTCAAAGACTTGGATGCCAAGATCCCATTCTGGGAAGTTACCTTCCTTGATCGCGTCATACAGGTCGCGGCGGTGATAGTCGGGATCGGCGCCGGAAATCTTTACCGCCTCATCCCACAGAGTTGACTGCACGCCGAGGCGCGGGCGCCAGTGAAACTTGACAAAGGTCGCCTCGCCCTTGGCATTCACCAGACGGAAGGTGTGGACGCCAAAGCCTTCCATCATCCGCAGACTGCGGGGGAGCGCGCGATCCGACATCGCCCACATCACCATGTGCATCGATTCCGGCATCAGCGAGATAAAATCCCAGAACGTATCATGCGCCGAGGCCGCCTGCGGAAAACCGCGATCCGCCTCTGGCTTTACGGCGTGGATCAGGTCTGGGAACTTGATGGCGTCCTGGATGAAAAAGACCGGGATGTTATTGCCGACCAGGTCCCAGTTGCCTTCGTCGGTATAGAATTTGACGGCAAAGCCGCGCACGTCGCGGGGTGTATCCTTCGACCCTTTTGAGCCGGCAACGGTCGAAAACCTTACGAAGACGGGGAATTGCGCGCCCTTTTTCTGGAACAGCGATGCCCGGCTAAGCTCTGGAATAGCTTCGGTGCATTCGAAATAGCCATGCGCTCCGGTTCCCCGGGCATGGACGATGCGTTCCGGAATACGTTCGTGATCAAAGTGAAAGATTTTCTCGCGCAGCACGAAATCTTCCAGCAGAGTCGGCCCGCGCGCCCCGGCTTTAAGCGAATTCTGGTTGTCCGAGACTGGCATCCCGTGATTGGTGGTCAGCGTGGAGTCAGCGCGCTGTTGAGTTTCGCCACCTTCGCCTTGGGGAAGTGTGGAGGCCGTGGCTTGTTTGCGGGCCATCGTTCCGATCCTTTCTGTTAGAAGTTTTACTGACCGAGTAGAAAGTGGAGCAACTCCGATGCCGCCAAGTCGATCGCGCTGGACTTTCTTTTGCAGAGTTTCCCAGAATGCTCGTGCGTTCAGCCAAGATAGCTGTGCATGAGCATTTCGATCTGCCGGGGGGCCGAGGTGACAAGGATCGACTTTGATCAGCCTGAATCACGCTGAACGTCCAAACTTGTTCGGCTTTGACCCGATGAAGTTGCACCAAAACCTGGGCCGACCTATGTGATCGGCCGATTGTTCTTCCTTTACGATCGGGAGGCTGCCACAGCGATCCCGGTCAGCTTTGCGTTGGCTGCTTTTTCCATGTCGAGAATCTTAGTCAAAAGTGCATGTGCCTCGGTGTTATTCAGTTCCTTGGCCCATTGACGAAGCGTGCCATACCGCGCGATCTCATAATGCTCGACTGCTTGGGCAGCAGCGATCAGGCATGCAGCCAGAGCCTTTCCGCTGGCGTCTTTAATGATACCTTCTGCTTCCTTGATGAGGCCGTCTATTGCGTCGCACTTTTCGCCCTCCTCCGGTTTGTCGATGGTCGAAAAAACCTCCTTCAATATCTCAACCTGCGCCTTGGTTTCTTTCAGATGGTCTTTGAAAGCTGTCTTGATATCGCCCTCGCCGATCGCGTCAATCATTTTCGGGATCGCTTTCGTCAAAGCGTTTTCAGCATAGTAGATGTCTCTCAGCGTGTGGTGGAACGCTTCTGCCATTGTCTTCATTGTGGGCCTCCATTGGTTGGATGTTCGGTTGGGATGGTCAACAGGTGGACTTTTCGAACCGGCTAGCGGGTTGAGGATCACTCCTCGTCGTCTCGAGCACCGTGACTATGTCATTGGCGACGGTCTTCCCCAGCTCGTGACAATTGGCCAGGCCTTGGGAAAAAGGATTGGTCTGAAGTAGCTGCGGCATCGACAGGCAATAGACGCGTCCACTACAATTGTTGAGAAGTTCTAGTCTGAACGGTGCATGTAAAGGCGCATTATTTTGAGACAAACCAGCAATTAGTGACGGGAATGGCAGAGCGCTGAGGGGCGCAGCAGCTTGTCCGCGGGCATCTATCAATGCGTCGAACGCAATATCGCCATCCACCGTTGTCGAAATCACCGTGCCATTTTCGCCATTGCGAAAATCGCTATCTTCGCCAGTAGGAATGATGCGAAGGACACCTGCGTCATGCATTGCCAGCACTCGCCGGACGGACAGATGTGGGATTGCGGCATAGCAGTCGCTGAAGACGTTCAAAAGGTTAGCCCGGAAACTGTCCCAATCCTCAGAGTTAAAATGCGCGAAGAGGGCTTCAAAATTCTCGTGCGCGCGCAGTAGTGCGTAACGGTGCGACTGCGTTCGCTTTTGCCGCATAGATTCGACGGAGGAAGCCAGTGTCTCTCGCAACGCTCGCATCCCTCCGGTGTTGACCCGATCTGCAAAGTAAGCATCCGCAAAACCGTTCAGCGTCCGCACGCCCGACCCTAAACGAGACATGTAATCAGGTGCGACATGATCAAGCTCGGCGATCAGCAAGCCGAAAACCCGCGCGAGCAGGCCATCGGCACCCACGTTTATCTCGGCCTGCACAGCGTCAGGGTGGATGTGAGTCAGAGGTTCGTAAGGATAGGCATAAAAGAAATCAGGCTCAGGCATGATCCCGAGATGCGACACCATGGTGACTGAAACTGACTCACGACCCTTCTTCGGAAACCAAGTAACTGCGTCCTCTGCTTCGTGAAATGTACCGTGTTCTGTGCCCAAGGCTACGATCACATCGATGGCGGACAGCGATGAACCAAGTATTCCGATGTTTCCTGGTTCAAGCTCTGTGACTGCGGTGTAGGGCCAAGGAGAAATCAAGTCCGCCGACCCAATCCGGGGCGACTTGGGCCAGCTGTGTCCGGTAGCGAGAACGACATCGTCAAATACCTGGCGGAATTCCCCATCCAGTGTGGTGCCGTCGACGAAAACCCCGCCCTCATCGGGTGCGATATTCACGACGGTGTGTAGGGGCAATATCGCAACTTGATGACCCTGCGCCCTCCCCTGGTCGCAGAGCGCGCGCAATTCATCTGCTAAGAAGTTACCGATCAATACACGAGGGTAGAAAGATCGGCTGTCGATCCCATCGCGATCTAGGCCGAAATGCGCGAGAGTATCATCGTCCTGATCGTGCAGCCATGTGACCAGTCTGCGGGTAACAGGGGGTATCTCTTTGCTGTATGCGTTGCAGAACATGTAGTCTGCGTTCATCCTCCGGCGGTATGGCATGCCGCAACCGGGGGTATCGGAGCTTTCAAATGCTGTGATATTGAGTGGAAAATCGCTCTTGATCAATTCCTTGATGGTATAGATAGCCATCGGCCCAGCTCCAACGATCGCAATACGTTTTGCAGATTGCATGGTCGATTTCTCCGAAGGTCTGGCTACGAACGCTCACGCGATCATATTGGTTCCGTGTCGAAGAATATCTTTTGAGCCGACTAGCGGAGCAGTATGCGGCTTTGATGTGCTGCACCTTGAAGCTGCGCGTCTGAGCTACCCCGAAAACGGAATGTGACGGAATCTGCAATCTGAAGTCTGCTGATCTCAAAGCGCGAGGAAATAAAAGTAGGTCAAAACGCAGGAACCACGTTGCGGTTTTCAATGGTCGGGTTACGCTGGGGGCCGTAACGGAGGAGAGCGCACGGTGTCGGAACTGCCCGCCGAATACGGGGTGCACCCGACGATAATCCACCAATCGAAACGATCGCTTCTTGACGGGGGTGGAGGCATCTTTGAGCGAGGCGGCAAGGTCGCTGTGGCAGCCGAGGTCGCCAAGACACGGTCCGTGACCCGCATGCCAAGATCGGAGAGCTAGCCGTGGCCAACGATTTTTTGGCAAGAAAGCTCATGCCTAGGACCGGGAAGTGAGGGGCGGCATGATCGGACGGAACCGTCCAGCGGCGACACAGTGCGGCTTTTTATCTAGTTCGTAACCGTGGAAAAACTTTGGCGTGAAGGCTCTGCTATGGGTGGCCGCCACCGTCCGCTAAAGGCTCTCTGCGCTTATCCGAACCAGTAACATCGTCCGCTGCTTGCATCGAGATCGAATAGCGACCTCTGGCAGAGCGCTTATAGGTTTGCTGCATATGCATCGGTCGGCTTTCCGCCGAGGCTGTGTGAAAACTCGATGACGAGGGGGGCGCGGGTCGCGGTTTTGTCCTGCGCGTGGATTTTGGCTCGGATCGGCCGCAAACTTGGTTGTGGACGTGCCTGGGGGCTCGAAAAGACGCCTTGACGCACGCCAAACCGTTGATGGAAGCCCATCCTGGCCCGATCTACCCTGGGATTGCCGCCCTCAGTCCCTTGATCCCAACCAAGGCAACCATGCGTTTGATGTTGTAGGCCAGCACATTCAGCGCCATTTCCGTGCGCACGCCCCAAAGCTGTCGGGTCAGGAAATGGCAGGGTCCCGTCCAGGACTTGATCGTGCCAAACGGGTGCTCGACTGTAGAGCGGCGGACGCTCATTGGGGCGGCCGGGCTGCGGCGGCGGGCATTCGAGGCTTCGACCAGGTGTTCGTGTTCCCATCTGGAGACCCGCCTTTCGTGCCCCGTGGTGCAGCGGTTCTTGAGGGCGCAATCCTTGCACGCGTTGGTCCAATACCGCCGCATTTGAAGACCCTGCTGCTCGGTGGTGGCGCGGTGTGTCAGCACCTGCCCCGCCGGGCAGCGATAGATGTCGGCATCGTGTTCATAGGCAAAGTCAGCCTTCACAAAGTGCCCCTTTGACCGAGCACCGGACGTGTCCGATCGCGGCACAGTCGCGGTGATACCCGCCTTGTGGCAAGCGAGGATTTCGAGGGCGCTGAAGTAGCCCTTGTCGGCAAGGATGTGCAGTTCCTCGCGCTGCAGAACAGCCTTCGCCTGTGTGGCCATCTTGGTCAGAAGATCCCGGTCATGCCCCTGATTGGTGACCTCGTGCGTCACGATCAGATGCGTCTCCGCATCAACAACACTTTGAACATTATAGCCGACATGCCCGCTATGTTGTGCGCGTGTCGCCATTGCCCGGGCATCGGGATCTGTGAGCGAGATCTGCCCGTCTGGTGCATCGGCCAGTGCTTTGTCCATGGCCAGCAAGCGTTCTATCTCCTGTCGGATACGGTGATATCGGCCGGTCAAATGCGCCGACCGCTCAGCCCGTGCTGCGCCAGCTTCCTGACGGTCGATCCGGTCGGCTTCCTCAATATAGCGGCCGGCCTCGACTTCCAGATGCGCAAGGCGACTGGCGATCTTGCCTTTGGTAAAATTCCGGTCCCGATTGTTCACCGCTTTGAACTTGCTGCCATCCACGGCCACGACCTCGCCCTTCAGCACGCCAATCCGGCGGCAGAGTTCGACGAACTTCGCGCATGCCTTACGGATCGCCGGGCCATTCTGGCGCAGGAAATCCGCAATGGTCTTGTGATCAGGAACCAGTCGACCGATCAGCCACATCACCTCGACATTGCGACCGGCTTCGCTTTCCAGGCGGCGGCTGGAGGGGATGCGGTTCAGATAGCCGTAGATGAAAAGCTTGAGCAGCACAGCCGGGTGATACCCAGGCCGCCCCGTGCGCGCGGCGGTATGACGTTGAAATCCGAGTGCGGTCAGATCCAGCTGGTCAACAAACAGATCGACCACGCGCACTAGTTGATCTTCCCCGATCCAGTCATCCAACCGATCAGGGAAAAGCGTCGTCTGATCGCGGCTGACACCCTCGATGAAACCTGCCATGCAAAGCCTCCCAACCATGCGTAAGCATAGCATAAATCAGGGTTTCTACACAGCCTCCGCCCTTCGCGTCATTCGATTGCCTTTTCCCTCTAATGAAAATCCCGGCTTGGGAACAGCTTCCTTGCCTGTTCGCGCGGGTGGCGGGCGCTGGACTGCTCCCTGCCACCGACAGGCCGTTTCGTCTCATCCGCCCGCCCGTCGTTGGACGGGATCATCACCGGACGTCCGAGGGTGGTCAGCAGCGGCGAGACGTCTTCGACCTGTTCTGCGATCAGATGTATCACCGGACCGTCCCGTTCGATCCGGCCGCGCACGCGGATGAGGCGGCCGGCAATCACCGCCTTGCGGAAGGTCTCGTAGACCTTTTTCCAGACCACGATATTTGCGGTGCCGGTCTCATCCTCCAGCGTCAGGAAGATCACGCCGGAGGCGGTGCCGGGGCGCTGGCGGGTGATAACAAGGCCGGTAACGGTGACGCGGCCTTTGGCCTCTGGCAGCCGATCATGCGGCAGGCTTTCGGGTAGCCGCGGGCGCAGCAGTTCCATCGGATGGGCGCGCAAGGACAGGCGGAGCGACAGGTAATCCTCGATCACCTCCTGGCCCAGGGTCATGCGCGGCAGGGTGACTGTAGGCTCGACGCCCCCTTCACCATCCGGCCCAAACAGCGGCAATGGCGCAGGGGCGCGCAGCGCCTTGGCCGCCCAGAGCGCATCGCGGCGCGTAAGGCCGAGGGCGGCAAAGGCGTCGCCTTCGGCCAGCCGCTCCAGCGTATCGGGCTGCACCCCGGCGCGGCGCCACAGGCTTTCGACATCGGGATAGCCGTTGCCACGTGCAGCGGCGATCCAGTTTGCATCCTCCTCACGCAGCCCTTTGATCTGGCGGAACCCCAGCCGCAGGGCGAGCACGCCATCGGCGCGAGGCTCCAGCGTGCAATCCCACAGCGAATGGTTGACCGAAACCTGCCGCACCTCGACCCCGCAGTCGCGGGCATCGCGCACCAGCTGCGCCGGGGCGTAGAAACCCAAGGGCTGACTGTTCAGGAGGGCGCAGGTGAACACCGCCTGATGATGGCACTTGAGCCAGGCGGAGATATAGACCAGCCGGGCAAAGCTGGCGGCATGGCTTTCAGGAAAGCCATAGCTGCCAAAGCCCTCGATCTGCGCAAAGCAGCGGGCCGCGAAATCAGCGTCATAGCCGCGTTCCAGCATGCCGGAGACAAAGCGGTCACGGAAGGAGCCGATGGTGCCCATGCGTTTGAAGGTGGCGAGGGACCGGCGCAGGCGGTCAGCCTCTGCCGGGGTAAAGCCCGCCGCCACGACAGCGATCTGCATCGCCTGCTCCTGGAACAGCGGCACGCCGTAGGTGCGGCCGAGCACCTCCATCATGGCGGGGCCGAGATCTTCGACGGCCTCCTTCCCCTGTCGGCGGTTGATGAAGGGATGCACCATGCCGCCCTGAATGGGGCCGGGGCGGATGATGGCGACCTCGCAGACCAGATCGTAGAACTCGCGTGGCCGCATCCGGGGCAGGAAATTCAGCTGCGCCCGGCTTTCGACCTGAAACACCCCGATCGCATCGGCCCGGCACAGCATGTCATAGATTGCTGGGTCTTCGGCCGGGGTGTTGGCCAGCGTCAGGCCAAGCCCGCGATGATCGGCCAGCAGTTTGAACGCCTTGCGGATACAGGTCAGCATGCCGAGGCCGAGGATATCGACCTTCAGCAACCCCAGCGCGTCGATGTCATCCTTGTCCCATTCGATCACGGTGCGATCTTCCATCGCGGCATTTTCGATCGGGCAGAGTTCATCGAGGCGGCCTTGGGTGATGACAAAGCCGCCGACATGCTGGCTCAGATGGCGCGGAAAACCAATGATCTCGCCGATCAGCCGGGTGGTCAGCATCATGCGCCGGTCGGTCGGATCAAGGCCTGCGTCGCGCATCCGGTCCTGGCCGGGTGCAGAGGAGGACCAGCCCCAGATCTGGCCTGAGAGGCGGGCTACTACATCCTGTGATAACCCCATGACCTTGCCGACCTCGCGGATGGCGGCGCGGGAGCGGAAATGGATCACGGTGGCGGTCAAGCCGGCACGCTCGCGGCCATAGCGCTCATAGATCCACTGGATCACCTCTTCCCGGCGTTCATGTTCGAAATCCACGTCGATATCCGGCGGCTCGCCGCGTTCCTTGCTGATGAAGCGCTCAAAGATCAGGGTGATGGATTCGGGCGGCACCTCGGTGATGCCCAGAAGATAACACACCACCGAATTGGCCGCCGATCCGCGCCCCTGACACAGGATGCCGCGCGATCTGGCGAAGGCCACGATATCATGCACGGTCAGGAAATAGGGCGCATAGTCGACATCGCGGATCAGGGCGAGTTCCTTCTCGACGCGGGCGATGATCTTGGGCGAGGCGCCGTCGGGATAGCGCCAGATCAGCCCGTTGCGCGTCAACCGCTCCAGCCTTGCCTGTGCGGGTTCGCCATCCTGTGCCTCATCAGGGTATTGATAGCGCAGCTCATCCAGCCGGAAGCCGCAGGCATTTGCGATCTCGACCGTGCGCCGGATCGCGGCGGGATAGCGGTGGAACAGCCGCGCCATCTCGGCTCCGGACTTCAGCCGGTGCTCGCCATTGGTCAGGCGGTGCTGGCCGATATTGTCGATGGTGCAGCCAAGGCGCAGGCAAGTCAGCACATCGGCCAGCGGGCGGCGGGCGGCGCGGTGCATCAGCACATTGCCGACCGCGACCAGTGGTAGGGCCACGCCTTGGGCAAGCGTGGCAAACCGGTCAAGACGCGGCTGATCGCGGCCATCGTAATGCGGGGCAGCGCCCAGAAAGCACTGGCCGGGAAAGGCCGCTGATATGCGGGCCATATCGGCGCGGGCGGCGGCAAGCTGCCGGGCATCGGCCTCCATCAGATCGGGTGGCAAGGCGATCAGGATCAGTCCTGTGCCCCAGTCCAAGAGATCGGCGCAGGTTAGATGACAGTCACCCTTGGGCGCACGGCGCTTGCCCAAGGAGAGCAGCCGCGTCAGCCGCGACCATGCCGCGACATCGGTCGGCAGGGCCAGCCATTCGACGGCAGAGTCGGTGAGCACCAGCCGCGCACCGGGGATCAACCGGGGCAGCGGCGTGTCGGGCAGGACAGGGGCGGCGGTTGCCCCGCTGAAATGCGGCACGGTCTGACGGCTGGAATGGTCGGTGACGTGCTGCGACCGGATGCTCGGCCCGTCCTGCGCGGCCTGATCGGTGGCCAATGCCTCTTCGCGCTGCCGGGTCAGCTCTTTAAGTGCCGAAAACGCCCGCACCACGCCCGCCACAGAGTTGCGGTCGGTGATGGCGATGGCGCTGAGACCCAGCTCCGCCGCCCGCGTCATCAACTCCTCGGGGTGCGAGGCTCCGGTCAGGAAGGTGAAGTTCGACGTCACGCACAGCTCGGCGTAGGGGGTCATATGAACTCCCCCTGCACGCACCAGTTTTGCGCTCCTGCGGGCACAGGCCAGTCCGGGGCTTGCGGGGTATGGAATAGCCACAGGCGCGGACCCTCGCGGGTCTCGATCCGCCAGTAGTCGCGCATACCGCTGCGCCATGCCGGATCATCGAACCACCACTCCGGTGCAATCCGTTCCGGGCCATGCGCGCGCAGGGTGGTGAAACGCATCCTCCGCCATCGGAACTGCGCCGGCGGGTGTCCGGAAGCATGGCTGACGGGCTCGGGGGGAAACAGCGTGAGGGGCCGCGCCGGGCCGTGCCGAGGCGGGGCAGCGACGGGCTCGGACCACGCCGCAGCGACCAGCTGAAAACTGCGCTCGGGGATCTTACTGTCGGCAGGCTGCATCCGGAGCACGCGGTCAAAGCCGATCCGGTTGCCAAGGCGTGAGATCAGATCGGCCAGCGCATCCTCATGCCGCAGGACGGGGCCGCTGCCGATCTGCTCGGGCGGCAGCGGTTCAGTGATCGGGGCAGACAGGCGCATCGCGTCGATGCCAAAGCCTGCGTCGACCTCATCCACGCCTTTGGCGAACAAGGCTGCCATGCGGACCGGATCGCGCATGGCGCGCGCCAGACCGATCTCGACCTGCACCGTGCCATGATCGACCCGGCGCAGCTCCAGCCGCAGACGGCGCGCGCCGTGGTGATGCAACGCCAGCGTGGCGCAGAGCCGGTCGAGCAGGCGCGAGAGGCCCGCCATCACATCGGACTGCAGGCCGATCGGTTCCGGCAGGGTCATCCGCACCCCGAAATGCGGTGGCTCCGCTCCGGCGGCAACCGGCTCAGGCTGGTGACCAAGCAGCTGATCGAGCCGCAGCACCAGCGCTTGACCAAAGCGGCGGGCCAGAGGCGCGCGGGGTTGGGCGATCAGGTCGCGCATCTGCGACAGGCCGACACGGGCCAGTGCCTCCGCGGTGGCATGGTCAATGCGCAGAGCCGAGACCGGCAGTCGCCCGACACCCTGCGCCAGATCGCCATCGGCAATGATCCCACCGCCATGGCGTGCCAGCGCATAGGCAGCCCCGCGCGTGCCTGCGATGGCGCTGCTGACCGACAGCCCGGCGCGCTCCAGCCGGGCGTGCAGGTCAGAGCGGAGCTCCGCCTCACCGCCGAACAGATGCGCGACGCCGGTGATGTCGGCCATCAGCCCATCAGCCCCGTCACTGGCGACCATCGGGGCATAGCGGCTGGCCCAACGGCGCAGGCTGGCCAGTGCTGCCACTTCACGTGCCAGATCGGTGGGGCGAGTGGAGAGATCGGGGCAGATCGCGCGGGCATCGGCGAGCGGCATGCCGCGATGCAGCCCACGCTGTTCCGCAGCACAGTTCAGACAATGCAGATGATCGGAATTACCCGACCGATGGGTCAGCGCAAACGGCCCTTCAACGGGCCGGTTCCGCAGGCTGGCGTCGCTCGCCAGTCTCGGGAACCAGATCGAAAGCAGCCGACGCACCATGCCAGTTCACAACCCAATGTCCAATTGTTCCCTTTTTGTTCTTACTAAGGGCCCAGCGGTGCAAAGTCGAGTCCGCTGCCGCATGTGTCGCAGCCCGGGACACGGGAACGTGTGCGGACACAGGGTCGCAGCGCCAGCGCGTCTCGGTGGCAGAGCTGCCGTGATCCTCGCGGATCAGCATCAGCCCGGTGGTCCGCCCTGTCTCTGCCGCCAGTTGCAACCGGCGGCCTGCGGTCAGGGACAAGAGCTGCTGCGGCTCGGCAATGACCAGTGCGACCGGAGCCGCGCGCAACGCTTCCTCGACGCACCACAACAGATCCGTCTCGCTCCTGGGGGTCAGCAGCAGCAACCGCTCCGACAGTCCCACAGGCAGGCCGCGCAGCATCGGGCGTTGCGGCTCATGCGCGGGCAGCACCCAAAGCACCGCGCCGGGATGGCGCAGGGTCTGGAACAGCGCAAAGCTGCGCCGCCCCGGGCCCTCAGCCTCATGCACCCGGGTCTTGGTCAGGGTGAACGGATCGGCAGGTGCCGGGCGGGAAGCAAGGTTATGCAGGGTTGTCACGCACATCCTCCACCACGATGTCCAGCTCGCCATCCGGCAGGGGGCGTTGCAAATGCAGCGCCTGTTTGATCGGCGCGGTCAGCCAGGTGCGCCATTCCTCGGGCCGAACCAGAATGACCGGCATGGCCTTGGGGTGAATGCGCTCCACCTCGCGGTTGGGCGCGCAGGTGAGGAACCCGAAGGCATCCACCGTCACCTCGCCCTCCTTGAGCTTGCGCACCGAGGTCCAGTCAGTGCGGATGCCGGCAAAGAACGCCAGCGGCTGATCCGTCCCAAGCGCAAACCACACCGGTTTGCCCTCGCCGGGGCTGGGGCGGTTGTCCGGCTCGGCAAAGCTGGTGAAGGGCACGAGGCAGCGATGTTCCACTCCCAGCCAGCGCCGCCAATGTGGCGAGGCAAGGTTGCGGATGTTGGTGACACCGGGATCGGTGCGCTTGCCCGCAAGAAACTGCGGTGGCGTCGGCATCCCCCAGCGGGCCATCGACAGCTGCCAGCCGCCCTGCACCCCATGGCGAAACACCGGCGCCGGGTAATCAGGGTAAATCCCCGGCATCGGTGGCAGGTTGCCGGTCAGGTCGTCAAACCCTTCACCACCCTCCACGATGTCGTCAAACACATGACGCATCGCGTCCTGGCTCTTGGTCTGGGAATACAAATTGCACATCGGCGGGGTCCGGAATCGGGAAGACCCAAGGGTGCGAACATTCGGGGAACTTGTCCAGTCCTGAGAGAGGCGGGCGGATCACACCGGCGGGCCAAGAGCGACGGCGGTATGAGGCGGGTCGCGCAACAGTCAGGATTAGCGACAAACGAATTTTCACTGACCTGGGACTGGGGGAACCTCGAGACGAGGCTACTGCTGAGATGTGCCCCGAGCACATAGCGGAGGGGGCATCGAGTCGGTCAGCTTTGGGGCTCGACAGAGGTTTCCGCAGCGGATCACTC
>NZ_QWEY01000110.1 GCF_003443995.1 Pseudotabrizicola alkalilacus | reverse complement strand
TCTTAGGACTGTAGGTTTACGATTCATAGTTGTCCGAGGTAATCCGTATGAGAAGAAAGAAGAAGGTGACTGGATCGCAGTCGCTCTCTATGGAACGATTGGTGCTCCTGTAAAAGGATTAGAGCATGAGGCGATCGGTCTAGGAATCAATCATATTTAAATAGTGCCCATAGTAACTAGTGATGAGGGGGCGTATTCGAAAGAGTTTTCTTTCGGGTGCGCTCTTTTTGTATGTGATGTAAGTCTTTATTAAAGCAGTACTTGTTGCTGTTGAAAGTGGTTGACTTCCGTTCCAGATACTCGCTTTCCGCGGGGCAGGCGGTGAGCCACATTCGTACGTTTCACTCTTAAGTGTCTCACCTGCCCACCTGTCCCGCAGGACAAGGAAGGCTTCGGCAGCGAAACATCGCACGAAGAAAATTTGACGTTTAATTTTCGAGGATCTCGCACCTTCCACTTCAAACAACTTTCAAGGGAGACACAATACTTAAAAGCAACAA
>NZ_QWEY01000011.1 GCF_003443995.1 Pseudotabrizicola alkalilacus | reverse complement strand
GAACGGCTTGCCCAAGAGCATTCACAGGGGGGTTGTCAATGATGACCCGTGCCAGATCGCCGTGTATCTCTACAGTCACGCACTCCATCGCCGGACACCTCGCTTTGAATGATTGCTCCGCTTATAGAAGCGCCGCGCGCCGCAGTAACCCAACAATTGGTCGGTCGGCGTTACATGCCTTGTTTGGGTGCTGATGGTTGCTTTTCAGGCGTTGATGCGCCGGACGCTCTGACCGCCACAGAGACGGATCTGGATGGGCCAGAACTGTCGCCAGCACCGGGGAAACCAGCAAACTCTTGCACATCGGCATCTTTATGGCTTCACGAATATCCGAACGACTGATACCGGGCCAAGATTATTTGAGTCTGCAAAGCACCCCGGTCTTTCATCTTCCTGTTGAAATCTTTAGTTGAGTGAGTAACCGGCTATTTGCCCAGGCTCCGGGCGCAAAAGGTGAATGCGATGACCCTCGCCAGCCATATGCCACGAAAAATCGTCAGCAAACCACGCCTGCTGTTTCGCCCCGATGCTGTGCTGGGCTGGCGTCTGACGCCCAACCATGGCGTGCGGGTCGGATTCCGGAACGGGATACTTCAGACAATCAATCCCGAAGGCTGGCGGCATGTGCCGGGCTCTGATCAGCCGTCGCGGCATCGCCTCGCGTTTTATGGCTGTTCGTATACCTATGGAACCGGCCTTGCCGATGACGAAACCTATACGGCCCTGCTACAGCGTGATCTGCCCGGAGTGCGCATTCTGAATCGTGGCATTGGCGGGCATGGCACGGTGCAGAACCTGCTGCAATTGCGCCGCGACATCGCGGCGGGTGAAATTGATGCCGCCGTTTTTGCCATCATCTGCGACCACCGCTTTCGCAACATCGCCCATCCACAGCGGATGCGGCAATATCTCAGCCGCGACTGGTACACTCTTGGGGTGGAACATGTGCCGGTCGCAAAGCTGGATGCAAGAGGTCAGGTTCAGATCATCTATCCGCCGATCTGGCAGCCCGCTCTTGGCAACGTCAATTTTGACACGTTTTTACCTGATGAATACATGATCACCACGGCAACACTCGTTGTGCTGGAGCTTGTACAGAACACGGCGAAAGCTGCCGGTCTGCCCTTGGCCTTTGTGCTGCTGGATGCCCTTGATGCCGATTTCAACACGGCGATCTGCAACAGGTTTCCGGAAACGCGCGATATTTCAACTCCGCATGACCCTGCGCATAGATTTCTGCCGCGTGACATTCACCCCAACATGCTGGCCAATCAACTGTATGCCCAGCGGCTGGCACCGGTTGTCACCCAGCTCTGCGACACGGTTACAAACGGGCGCGGCCTATGACCCAAACAGAATACATCCTTGGGATTTCCGCACATTTCCACGATTCAGCCGCGGCTTTGGTACAGGGTGACCACATTCTTGCCGCTGCGCAGGAGGAACGATTTACCCGGAAAAAAGCTGACTGGGGCTTTCCCGATCAGGCGATCCGCTATTGTCTCTCGCAATTGCCAGATGGGGTCAGTCTGGACAAAGTGGCCTATTACGAAGACCCCGGCCTCAAGGTGCGACGCATTCTTGAAACGGCACGGGAAACGCTGCCGTCTGGCGCGCGGCTCTGGCCTCAGATCGTCGAGACCCTGAAATGCCTGTCACGGGAGTTGCCGCGCCAGTTGGAAAAGGTGGCAGGCGACGCCGGGCGCATCGTTTTTGTGCCGCACCACCGCTCTCACGCCGCTTCGGCATTCTATCCCTCACCGTTTGAGAATGCGGCCGTGCTGGTGCTGGACGGCGTTGGCGAATACTCCACCACAACCCTGTGGTCAGGCGGGCCGACCGGTCTTTTCCCGACTGGAGAGATCCGGTTTCCGCATTCTCTGGGTCTGTTTTACAGCGCCTTCACACAATACTGCGGTTTCAAGGTGAACTCGGGGGAATACAAGCTCATGGGGCTGGCCCCGTTCGGTATGCCAGAGTTTCACAAGACGATCCGGGATGAGCTGATCGAGATAAGCGAAGACGGATCTTTCACCCTGAACATGGATTATTTCAGTTTCGACCGGGATCTCAGCACCACCTCGCCCTTGTTTGAAATGCTGTTCAATCAACCACATCGTCACGAAACCGCTGCGATTACACCGTTTCACATGAACATGGCCGCTTCGGCGCAGGCTGTGCTGGAAGAGGCGGTGCTGGCACTCGCCAAAACTGCGTTGGAGCGGAGCAACAGCCGCAATCTTTGTCTCGCAGGCGGCGTTGCGTTGAATTGTGTCGCCAACCGCCGACTGCACCGCGATCTTGCCGGGCTGGATGCGCTGTGGATCCAACCCGCTGCGGGCGACGCGGGTGGCGCATTGGGGGCCGCACTGGAGGCGGCGCGGGCCACGGCCGGGCCAAGGGCGCAGCCCACTGGTGACAGCATGGCCGGTGGGTTTCTGGGGCCAGAATACCTTGATGCCGAGATTCAGAGTGTCCTGGACAGCGCCGGTCTGGTTTATGAAAGCATCCCTGACCCCGCAGATTACGCCGCTTTGGTGGCAGAGGGGCTGGCCGCCGGTCAGATCGTCGGCCATTTTCACGGGCGGATGGAGTTCGGGCCGCGCGCCTTGGGCAATCGCTCCATTCTGGCTGATCCGCGTGGCAAGGACACCCTGAGCCGCGTGAACCGTTCGATCAAGTTCCGCGAAGACTGGCGCCCCTTTGCGCCGATCGTGCTGGCCGATCAGGCCGCGACCTATTTCGAAGAACCGACGGACAGCCCCTACATGTTGCTTGTCGCCGATCTGAAATCTGCATTTCGCGGGCCCGTCGGGGTAAGCGAAGCCCGTGCACAGGGGCATCACGCGCCTATGCAGTTGCAAAACGCCGTCACCAGCCAATTCGCGGCGGTAACTCACGTGGATTTCAGCGCAAGGCTGCAGACAATTGATCCTGCAACCGGATCGCGCGCCGGGCGGATCTTGCATGCTTTTCATACCATCACCGGCTGCCCGATGGTGCTGAACACCTCGTTCAACGTGCGCGGCGAGCCGATCATATGCACGCCGAAAGATGCCATTGACTGTTTTCTCAACACGCATCTGGATCTGCTCGCGATCGGTGGATTTCTGGTCCGCAGATCCGCGCAACCCGATTGGGTACGCCAGAAAATCGGGAGAACCCGCTTTGCCGCCGATTGAACATGCCGAATTTCTGCAACGCTTCATGACCCTGCTCGAAGCTGCAGGGTCGGGGGCCGCACCCGACGCTCAGGGCCTTTTGTCGCCGATGACGGCGCTGGATTCGCCACAGCAAAGCTTCGCCGATGTTTATGGCAAGGACGGAAATCTGCTGACCACAATGGCGGCTAGGGCACAAACCAACGATGATCCTGGCATGGCCAGCTTGCTGACTGCGCTTGACCTTGCATTGCAGAACGGCACGCTGGACATCAAAGCCGCACCGGGGTCAGCGCCCCGGCTGACGCAATATGTCTATCCCGTGGTCTGAAAAAGTGACCAGTGCCTCAGTTTCGTCCCCTCTGGTGGCCATCGGTGGATTGGGAGGGTCGGGCACACGGGTCTTTGCCGCCACATTGCAGGCCGCTGGAATTGCGCTTGGTGCACGTATAAATACTTCGCTCGACAATCTTTGGTTCACGGTGCTTTTCAAACGTGCCGCATGGAGCTGTACAGCCCCTGACGCCAGAGAGGTGACTCAGGCGGCTGATCTGTTCGTGCGGGCCATGACCATCGGTTTGCGAGATACCCTGACGCCGGACGAACGCGCGCTCTTACAGCAGCTGCGCGCCGAATTGCCACCACTTGGGGCGTGGCAATGTGGGGCAAGAGTTGAAGACGCCGACAGCCTGTTGAACAGCGGGCCGGCAGACTTTGCAGCAAGTTCCTTATGGGGCTGGAAAGAGCCGAACACACATATCTTTCTGCCGCAACTTGCCGCCCGGTTTCCTCGGATTCGCTATATCCATGTTGTCCGCGACGGGCTTGACATGGCATTCAGCAACAACACCTGGCAGGCCCGGCACTGGGCCCACCTTTACGGGCTTTCACAAGACACAGACACACCCCTGCCACTCCACCAGCTGCGCTACTGGACAGCGGCCAACCGTGCCGCCCTTGATTACGGAGCCGCGCATATGGGCGACCGTTTCCTGATTATCTCATACGAAGAGTATTGCAGAAAGCCTGAGCGGTACTGGCAGCGCCTGCACGATTTCGTTGGCCTCAGAACGCTGTGCGCCCCGCCTGCGGATCTGCTGCGCCCGACAAACATCGGCCGCAGTCAGGATCATGACCTGTCCCTTTTTCCCGCTGAAGCGCTTGCGGCGGCCCGTGCGGTTCAGACAGATGTGTTGGCGTTTCATGATCCTTGACGGCAAGGGTAACCCCAACCAATGATCTGCTTTCTGCGCGCTTTGGGCCCAGACGCCCTTAGCCCCGCGCCACTTTGCTGACAGACGGATGGTGACCTGAAACAAAGAGCGCGTTTTCGATGGCAAGCTTTGCGCGATGCGTCCGGTCGCGTCCGGGCCGCACCGCAAGACCCACGGAAACCGTAACCCCGCTGTCGGCCACCGCATCGCCAAAGCCACCCATCCCGTGCAGTTCATCTTCGATAGCGCGTTCAAGGCCAGCAGAGTCAGGCAGATTTACCCCGCTGGACACCAGAACAAACCGTCCATCCCCGATGTAAGACATGACACAGGGCTGTTTGGTAAAGAGGTTGTTGATCGCAACCACCACGGGCGCGAGTGCGACCGGGGCATCCATCAATCCGGCAGGATGCTGAACTTCAACAGCCATGACATAGGCCTGTGACAGAGCCACGCCCGACAGGCGGACCAGATAGTTCTGCAGCGCCTCATGCTCGATCAGCGATTCAACGCCCGGCAGCGAACCCGGCGCCGGCACAGTCCAGCCCGCATCCCCGATACCCGCGTCTTTCACCGGTGTATCGACCTGATCGAGCAGGATCCTGTCCTGAACATTCCGCAGACAGGTGCCGAAGGCGATGACATCAAATGGTTTGGTGATGTAATCCGACGCACCGGCCCGGAATGCACGGTCAAGGAAGTCAAAATCCTGCATCGCCGTCAGCATGATGATCGGGGTATCCCGATAGGCAGGGATGCGGCGTATACGGCCACAAAGTTCGATCCCGTCCATCCCCGGCATGTTGATATCCAGCAACAGGCAATCAAAAGGTCTGGAAGACTGTTCCAGAAACGACAGCGCCTGCGCACCAGAACTTGAAATCGTTGTGTCCGAGCACCCGATCTCTGCCGCGATTCTGGGAATCAGCCCAAGGATGATCGGGTCATCATCAACAGCCAGAATCCGCATCCCCCGTTGTGCCAGATAGGCCGCAGGCAGCTCCGGCTCGGGAACGGACGGCCCGTCATTCTCAGCGAGCGGCACATCTTGCCAGGTGTCTGCGCCGCGCGACCCGCGTTTGCCCCTGAACACGTAGATCACAGCTGCACCCAGCACCGAGGCCGCCCCAACCAGACTGTAGAGCAAAAGCGCAAACCAGAAGGATGCGCCCAGAATGAGGGCGATTGCAAAGCTAAGGGTTCCGGCCAGAATGCCGATGGCAACAAAAGCAATCATCTCTTCAACGATCCTCGCAGTGGCGCTCAATCAGGGAAGGTATAGTGGATGTCATTTCAATTTATAGTTAAGTAGTGCGGCAAAATAATGGCAACGGGCACGACGCTTTTCCAAATGGGGGAGCAAGCAGGCCCTGCGCCTTGTTCGCGTTCAAACGCACGCCCTTGCCTGCCCGACAGAAGGCGGGCATGATGTAGCAAGGCAATTCTGGCAATAATGATAGTATAAATGACATTCTCGACAGTTGTGGTCCTTGGTATGCACCGCAGCGGTACGAGCTGTCTGACGGGCAGCCTGGAAGAAGCGGGCCTCGCCCTTGGGAATGTGGACCGCAAGCGCCATACCAATCCAAAGGGAAACCGCGAGAGCCTGAGCATCATGGATCTCAATAACGCGGTTCTGATCGCCAACGGGGCCACCTGGGACACGCCGCCCGCAGGCGTTTGCGACTGGTCGACAGAGCAGTTGGAATGGCGGGACCGGCTGATTGCCGAGTACGCGGAATACCCGCTGTGGGGCTTCAAAGACCCGCGGACGCTTCTGGTTCTGGAGGGCTGGCTGCAAGGACTTCCTGCACCGCAGCTTGTCGGCACCTTCAGGCATCCGCTTGCGGTTGCTCAGTCGCTGCAGACCCGCAACGGGTTTGAGATCGAAAAGGGTATCAACCTCTGGACGGCCTATAACCAGCGCCTTTTGCGGGTCATGGAAAGCCATCCTGTGCCGCTGCTATGCTTTGACTGGACTGCAGAATGCTACAACGCCGTCTTGCGGGGGCTGGCGGTTCGGCTCGGACTGACACCACCTGAAACGCCGTTCTCGTTTTTTGAAACGCATCTGCGGCGCAATACAAGCCAGCCGGATGCGCCTTTGCCCGCAGCGGCGCAGGACATTTACCAGCAACTCTTGCAGCGCAGCCGGGATCTGCTGGCAGACCTCGGGGTGGACCCCGCGTTTTCTGTCGGATGACCGACTTGGCAGCATTCCAATCCCTGCGCCTGTTCCCAAAGCGTCAGGGCGCGAATGCCTATGCCATCACCGGCATTGCCGCGCAATGTGACTGGGTGCTGCTCAGCGATGCCCAGCCCCCGTTGACGGATCTTCAGCGGACACGCCTAACGGACACGCCACGCCACATCTTTCTGTCGCTCCGCAATCCTTTTGCTGCCCTGGCCCATTTTGCGACCGAAGTACTCCCCGGCCTGCGTATGCCATTTGTGCTTGTCTCGGGCTCCGAAGACTGCACTCTGCCACGGCAATGCGACCGGCGCTGGCGCGCTTACAGTGCCGCGGAACAGCAGATGATCGCGACGATCCTCGGACATCCGCTGCTGATACGCTGGTTTGCCGAAAACCTTGAAGACGACAGCAATCCTCAGTTTTCGCCACTGCCCACCGGCATGGTATATCCCGATGGCGTGCCGTCAGCCCTTCCCCCCGTCAGCCACCCGCCCTTGCACAGCCGCCCGCTGAAAGTTCTGTGCGGTCATCGGGTTCGAAACGGAGCACAATGGAAATTGCGCCGCGAGGTGACAGAACGGGCGCAGAGCGACTGGACATCGTTCTGCACCGTGCCTGACAGCGAATTGCCCGAGCCCGAATTTCTCGCCCTTATGCGCTCGCATGCGTTTGTGCTGTGCGCCGAAGGCGGTGGGCTTGATCCCTCTCCCAAAGCCTGGCAGGCAATCCTGTCTGGCGCGATCCCGATTGTCCGCAAGACAGGAATCTACAAAGCCTATTCTCAGCTGCCTGTGGCGTTTGTCGACGACTGGCAGAGCAAAAGCCTGACGACCGAGAAGCTGCTTGCGTGGCGCGAGGCGCTTGCGCCATATCAGGACACGCCGGCGTTGCGCGCGCAAACCGTGACGCGGTTGGGTCTGGCGTATTGGTGGAACCAGATCAAAGCCGTGGCGCGACCGTGACGAAAGCATCGGAAGCAGTCGCCCGGGCGGCCCCGGACGCAACAGCGCTCAGGGCCAGAAGATCACCGGTTCTTTTCGGTTGATTGCAGAAACGACAGCAGCCGTTGTTCATCTGCGCGCAATCCCCGTAACCCGGTCGGCAGCACTGTGGCAAGCGTCCGTTGACGCTCTGCCGGCTCCAGCGCCGCAAGCTCCAGCACCGCCGGATGAACATAGGAACTGCGGCAGATCGCCGGGGTATTGTGCAGAACGTCCGAGGCCGCCTGTGCCATGGCCTTTACCGTCAGGCGGGTCTCTGGTGGCAGGGTTTCGGCATAGGTATAGGCGGCCAGCGTGCCGCCCCATGTCCGAAAGGCCTTGGCTGTGACTCCCTCGCCCATCACTGTGGCAAGCCAGTCATTCACTTCGCCCGAGGTGACCGGGCGCGGCGCACCATCGGCATCGACATAGGTGAAAAGCTGGCGTCCCGGCAGATCCCCCACCGTCTGCAAGACCCTGTGCAACTTTTGGTCGCGCAACACCTGCCGCAGTCTTTTGCCGCCCTTCGCCGTAAAGTCCAGATGCACCCTGTCTTTGCCGATCCGCACATGCCGCCGCAACAGCGTGGTTGCGCCGAACGACGCGTTCTGCACTGCATACTCAGGATTGCCGATCCGCAGAAAGCTGCGATCCAGCAGCAGAACCAGCGCCGCCACCGTGAAATCACGCCCGCCGGGGGCGTGGCGCAGGTCGCGGGTCAGACGCGCACGCAAGGCTGGCAAAGCCATGGCAAAGGTGATCAGTCCGGCATATTTGGTGCTTGCCTGCGCCGACTGCCAGTCCGGGTGATAGCGGTACTGCTTGCGCCCCCGTGCGTCGCGCCCCGTCGCCTGCAGATGGCCATCTTCAGTCAGGCAGATCCAGACATCGCTATAGGCTGGCGGCACCCCCAGCTTTTCAACCCGCCGCCGCGCGGCTCCGGTCAGGCAGCGACCATCGGGGCCGACATAGCTGAAACCCCGGCCTGCCCTTTTGCGGCGAATGCCGGGATCCTGGTCCGAGACGTAGACAAGGCTGTTTGCCATGATGGCTCCAAGACGATGCGGTGCGCCGGAGAGAACACACAGGCAAGCCGACAGGTTCCGGCCAGAGTGCTGCCGATGCTCCCTTGCTGTGCAAAACACCCAAGCCAAGTGCTGCGATGCAGCCAATCGGCTGCCCGGCACTCAAATTGCACTTGCACAACCCACGGTTTCATTGGCATCTTTTCAGCTGAAATTTGGTTCTTTTGCCTCATCAGGCGTCGGAAAGGTCAAGCCAGAGACATGGATACGGAACATGACTGGTCAATGGCTGATCAAGTCCGGACCTTTGACTGGAGCCGGACACCGCTTGGCGCGCAGGACCAATGGCCCGTTGCGCTGAAAATCACGGTCGATCTGATTCTCCGGTCCAGGTTTCCCAAGTGCCTGTGCTGGGGGCCTGAGATGATCACCATTTACAATGATGCCTTTATCCCGATCCTTGGACAAAAAGCGTTCTGTCTGGGTCAGCCGTTCAGTCGTATCTGGGCCGAAGCCTGGGACGAGATTGGCCCCTTTGCTCAAAGCGCGCTGGAGGGGCAATCGATCTTTATCAAGAACTTTGCGCTGATGGTTGACCGGGGTGACGGCCTGCGCGAAGGCTGGTTCACGTTCTGCTACAGCCCGGTCGCGGATGAGACGGGCCGGATCTGTGGTTTCATGGATACCGTGATTGAAACCACCGGCGAGATGCTGGCCGAACGTCGCATTCACCTGCTGAACGGAGAATTGCGGCACCGTATCAAGAATGCCTATGCCAAGGCCATTGCCATCGTGCGGCTGACATTCCGACGCGCGGCTTCGCCAAAAGAGGCGCTGGATGCTGCAATCAACCGTTTGCAACAGCTGGATCAGGCCCAACGCGCGCTGCTGGAAGACACTGGCGGCACGTTGGAGATCCGCACTCTGATTGCCGATGCTCTGGCCGGGAACCTGCAGGACGAGCGGCTTGTCATGCAGGGCCCGACCGTAACACTGGAGGCAGAGCAGGTCTTTGCGCTGAGCCTGGCTTTGGGGGAACTCGCCACCAACGCACAGAAATACGGGGCATGGTCGAATGCCACGGGACGGGTCTGGATTGAGTGGCGCCAGTCCAAAGGCCAGTTTCAACTGGTCTGGAGCGAGGAAGGCGGTCCGCCCGTCACCCCGCCCGAAACCAGCGGCTTCGGGCGTGAGCTGATCGAGACATCCCTGAGCCATGAATTCCGCGGCGAGGCCAAACTGGACTTCGCGCCGGAGGGGGTACAGTTCACCCTGCAGGCGCGACTGGATTGATCAGAGAGCTGCGGCGACAGGCACACAAAGTCATCCTTCCCAAGGCGCCCTTGAAAAGCCTCAAGCCGCTTGCTGGACCCATCGCGGTCAGCGCCTGCAAACGCCGCGCTGATCAGGTCTGGTTGCGCCCCACAGGATTACCGCGTTGGCCAGACCGGCAGATGCGTCTGGAACAAATGGCCCGCTTTGGGGTTTGTGGCAGCATACCAGAGGATGAGACATGGCCAGACCTCCAAAATCCGATGATCGCAATCATGCGCTCCGGATCATCACGCACACCAGTTGGTGAGGCGCAGATGGCCCCCCGCCCATTCTGGAAAGGCTACCTGAAGCTGTCGCTGGTCAATTGCCCTGTCACCATGACCCCTGCCACAAGCGAGGCCGAAAAGGTCCGCTTCCACACCATGAACGCCCACACCGGCAACCGGGTCATCAGCCGCTATATCGACAGTGTTACCGGCAAACCCGTGTCCGACGAGGACGAGGTAAAGGGCTACGCGCGCGGCGAGGATGATTATGTCCTGCTGGAAGACGATGAAATCGATGCGGTTGCGCTGGAAAGCACCCGGACCATTGATATTGACATGTTTGTCCCCGCCGACAGCATCGGCTGGATCTGGTACGACACTCCTCATTATCTCAACCCCGCCGACCGCGTGGGTGAAGAGGCTTTTGCCGTAATCCGTGCCGCCATGGCCGAAACCGGAACCGTCGGCATTGCCCGGCTGGTGCTCTACCGCCGCGAGCGCGCGGTCATGTTGGAACCGCGGGGCAATGGCATCGTGCTATGGACCCTGCGCTATGGCGATGAGGTGCGCGATGAGGCGGAGTATTTTGACAAAGCCGGAACGGAAAAGCCCAACGCACAGTTGATGAAGCTGGTCAAAGCGCTGATTGACGAGCGTAAAAAACCGTGGTCACCCGACATGGCCACAGACCCGGTGCAGGATCGGTTGCTGGATCTGATTGCCGCAAAGAAAAAGGGCCGCAAGCGCGCACCAAAAGCAAAGGCAAGTGCCGATGCCGCCCCCAAGGACAATGTTGTCAGTATCATGGATGCGCTGAAACGCAGTCTCGCTGCCGAGAAAAAGGGCAAATAGATCAGCGCTACTTCAGCTTCAAGGGGACTGCGGCAGCGCGGAAATCCTCCCATGGATCGGCTGCAAGTCCATCCAGCCGGGCAGGCAAATTGGAAACGGTGAAATGCGCCGGCCCAATTTCTGGTCCCAGTTCATCCCACGACAGCGGCGTCGATACCGCCGCCCCGGCGCGCGCCCGTGAGGAATATGCCGCTACCGCCGTCGCCCCGCGCTGATTGCGCAGATAGTCGATCAGGATCTTTCCCTTGCGCTTTGCTTTGGCCATCGTCGCAACATACTTGGCAGGCGTATCAGAGGCCATCGCCGCAGCCATGCCTTTGGTGAAAGCCTTCACCTCGGGCCATGTTGCATGCGGTTTCAGCGGGGCCACGACATGCAACCCCTTTCCCCCCGATGTCTTGACGAAAGCGGCCAGCCCTGCATCCGTCAGGCGCTGGCGCACCTCTTTGGCCGCCTCGATAATCCGGGGCCAATCCACGCCCACGCCGGGGTCAAGGTCGATGGTGATCATGTCCGGACGCTCCCAATCTTCCAGCGAACTCCCCCAAGGGTGAATTTCCAGCGCCGCCGACTGCACCAGCCCGATCAGACCATCCAGGCTGTCGATACTGATCAGAGGATCACCCGGTTCCTTCGGGTCGTCCACCAGCCGGATATTGTTATTCAGCCCCTTCCACGCATGTTTCTGAAAGAACGTCTGCCCGGTGATCCCCGTAGGGCAGCGCAACAAGGCCAGCGGGCGATTGACCACAAAAGGGGCGATCCGCCGCCAGACCTGTGTGTAGTAATCCGCAAGCCCCTCTTTGGTGACCCCTGCATCGGGCCAATAGATCCGGTCCGGATGGGTCAGCTTCACCTTGGAGCGCGGCACCGCCTTTGCAGGCTTCACCGTTTCAGGCGCAGACTCGCGGCGGATTTCGGTTGCCGGTTTGTCTTCACGCAAGCCGCGAAAGGCGGCATGGCGCAGGTGGCCATCCGCCGTCCAGGCGCGAAACTCGACCTCGGCCACCAGCTCCGGCCTCACATAGCACACCTCCCGCGCCTGTTCGGCTGTCAGCGGTTTGACAAAGGGGCTGTGTGTGCTGTCAATCCGGTCCAGCCGCCGGAGCAAATCCTGCGCCACGCGCGCCGAAAATCCGGTGCCGACCCGCCCGACATGGATCAGTGTATCACCCTCATAGACCCCCAGCACCAATGAGCCGATGGCATTGCGTGCGGCGGTAGAGGGCATATAGCCGCCGATCACAAATTCCTGCCGGGCCGAGCATTTGGACTTGATCCACGCCTTGCCACGGCCTTCGCGATAGGGACTGTTCCGCGTTTTCGAGATGATTCCCTCAAGGCTCAGCCGACAGGCATGGCGCAAAACGGTGGCCCCGGTTTCCTCGAAATGCGCGCTGTAGCGCAAGGGACCGGCAGCATCGGTCAGAATATGTTCCAGCATCACTTTGCGTTCGATCAGCGGCAGCGGCCGCAGGTCATAGCCATCCAGATGCAGAAGATCGAAGCCGTAAAACACAAACCGGTCGGCGCGGTCCTCGCTCAGATCAGCCTGCAAAGCTGAAAAATCCGATGCGCCGTTGCCGCTTTCCACCACCACTTCACCGTCGATCAGCGCCGTCCTGACCGGCAAATCCCGCAGGGCAGCAGGCACATCCTTGCCAAAGCGGTCGGTCCAGTCCAATCCGCTGCGGGTCAGCAGTTTGACCCGCCCCGACTCGATCCGCGCCTGAAGCCGGTAGCCATCAAACTTGATCTCATGCAGCCAGCGGTCGCCGGTTGGCGCGGCCTTCGCAAGGGTCGCCAACATCGGCGGGATGAAATCCGGCAGGCTTTCCCGCTTTGTGCCTTTGACCTTTGCCGGGTCAGGCGGGGACATTTCGGTTTCTTCCGCCGCCACGGATTTCGCGCGTTTTTTCGGTGCCGATGCCGATGGCGAACCCTGTGCCTCGCCTGCGATTTCGGGAATGTCCCGCCCGGTTTTCACCGACAGAGGCAGTTCCTTCAGAATGTCCGGCGCATCGTCGGGCCGGGCGGCATCATCAGATGCCTTGATCAACAGCCAGTTCTCACGCTTGTCACGCGGCTTTCCCTGCATGCGGATCAGGTGCCAGCGCCCATGCAGTTTCTCGCCCGCCAGCTCGAATTCCAGATGGCCCTTGGCATACCCCTTTTCGGCGTCCCCGATCGGCGACCATGTGCCCCGATCCCACAGCAGCACTGTGCCCCCGCCATATTCGCCTTTTGGAATGGTTCCTTCAAAGTCGCCATAGTCCAGAGGATGATCCTCGACATGCACCGCCAGCCGCTTGTTACCCGCTACAAGACTGGGACCGCGCGTCACCGCCCAGCTGCGCAGCGCACCGTCCATCTCCAGCCGCAGATCGTAATGCAGACGGCGGGCATCATGTTTCTGGATGACAAATCTGTGGCCACGTTTGCCTTTCTTGCGACCCTTTGGCTCGGATGTCGCGGCAAAGTTGCGCTTCTGCCGATACTGCTCCAACGCCATGTCTTAACCCGCCTTGCGCTTTGGCGCAGGCTTCGCGCGGGATTTGCGGGCAGGTTTGTCTTGCGCATTCAGCTTCGCGCTCGCGCGCAGCGCCTCCATCAGATCGACAACCTTTTCGCGCTTTTCAGCAGCGCGTGGCCTGATCTTGCCCCCTTCGATTTTGACCCGGACCAGTTCTTCGAGTGCTGTCTCATAGCGGTCATCGAACGCGGCGGGATCGAATTTGCCCATCTTGGTTTCAATGATGTGCCGGGCCAGATCCAGCATCTCGGTCGCGATTTTCGGCGTGGGAATGTCCTTGAACGCCGCCTCGGCAGACCGGACCTCATAGTCGAAATTCAGCGTGGTCGCGACCAACCCCGGCCCATGCGCGCGGATCAGCACCGTCCGCATGCGCCGGAACAGCACGGTGCGCGCAATGGCAGCCACATTCTTTGCAGACATACCATCCCGGATCAGGCCAAAGGCCTCTTGCCCGGACCGATCTGTGGGGGCCAGATAATAGGGCTTGTCAAAATAGACACTGTCGATCTCGCCGCAGGGGAGAAAGGCCTCAATGGCCAGCACCTTGTCGCTCTCCGGCACGGTCGCGGCGATATCTTCGGGATCAAGCAGAATATGTCCGCCATCCGAAACCTCGTAACCCTTGACCTGATCTTCGCGCGCGACCGGCTTACCCGTTTCCGCATCCACAAACTCACGCCGCACCCGGTTGCCGGTGGCGCGGTTGATGGTGTGAAAGGCAAGCCGGTCCGAGGTAGAGGCCGCCGTATAAAGCGCGACCGGGCAAGAGACCTCGGCAACTTTCAATATGCCCTTCCAGTTTGCGCGCGGTGCCATGGTTTTCGTGCCTCTCCGCTTCCGGTGACACAACACGGAATGCGGTAGTTTGTTCCGGTCCCGTCGGTGCGCCGACCGCCACAATGATTCCCGATAAAAACACTCTTGATATCCGCTTGCCTCCGGTCTAGGGCGTTCAAACTGTTTTTGTCAGAATTGGAATGATCCCATGCGGACCAAAAGCCTTGCGGCGCTCAGTGGCCTCGCCGCCGCCCTTCTTTCCTTTGCCGCAGTGGCAGAGCCGACGACCTATCCCCTGACCCTCGAGAATTGCGGGCAGCAGGTCACCTTTGACAAAGCCCCCGAGCGTACCGTCGCCCTTGGCCATAACAGCGCCGAGATCATGTTCCTGCTGGGGCTGGAAGACCGGATGGCAGGCACCGCCTTCTGGCCGAACCGGGTGCTGCCAGAGCTGGAGGCCGCCTATGACAAGGTCGATGTTCTGACGGTAGAGTTTCCGACGCTGGAAGCGGTTCTGTCCAAGCAACCCGATTTCGTCGCGGCGATGATCGTGACGCTGATGGGGCCCGACAGCAAAGTGGCCAAACGCGAGGATTTTGCAAATCTTGGCATTCCGACCTATCTGTCGCCCAGTGCATGCTCCACGGTCGCAGACACCAAGAATGCGTCCGGCAGCAAGGCAACCAGTGTCTATGGCACCCGGGAAAATCTCTGGACCATGGACCTTATGTATCAGGAAATCGACGATCTTGCCCGCATCTTTGACGTGCAGGATCGCGGGCAGGCTCTGATTGCAGACTTCAAGCAGCGCGAGGCCAAATTGCGGGCGGAATTTGCCAAGCGTGAGGATCTGACTTTTCTGTTCTGGTTCTCTTCCCCGTCGCCCGCAGATGACGCCTATCTGACCGGCGGCAACGGTCCGTCGGCTTATATCGCCGATCTTCTTGGCGGCTCGAACGCCCTGAAGACCGAGGCAGAGTGGCCGGCCCTTGGGTGGGAAGGCATCATGGCCACCAACCCGACAGTCATCGTCGCGGCTCAGGTTGACCGTAAACGTTGGGGTCTGGACGAGGCGCAGAACAAGATCGACTTTCTCACCAATGACCCGGCAGTCAGCCAGATGGAGGCGGTGAAAGCAGGCAGGATCGCGGTGATCAGCGGGGCATCCATGAACCCCTCGATCAACACGATCTATGGTGCCGAGAAACTGGCCGAACAGCTCAAGACCTTTGATCTGAAGTGAGCATCGCGGACGACAAAGAAGCCGGGGCAGGATGGCTTGCCATCTTCCTTGGGCTTGCCCTGATCGTTCTTGCCGTCGCGGTCGCTCTGGCGGCCGCGATTGGCGATTACAGCATCGGGGTTGGCACGGTGTTTCTGGCCGTGACCAACGGGCTTGGCCTGACAGCCGCTGACATCCCGCCGATCGAGCAAAGCGTGGTCTGGGATCTGCGGCTGAGCCGTGCGTTGGTTGCTGCCCTGGCCGGAGCCGGGCTGGCAATCTGCGGTGCGATTTTGCAGGCGCTCTTGCGCAATGCACTGGCCGAGCCCTTTGTGCTGGGGGTATCGGCCGGGGCCTCGACCGGGGCGGTGGCGGTGATCGTGCTGGGCATCGGGGCGGGCAGCGTTTCCCTGTCCATGGGTGCATTTGCCGGGGCTTTTGCCGCCTTTGCGATGGTCGCGCTGCTGTCAAACGGCGCGACAAGCGGGCCGAACCACACCATCCTTGCGGGCGTCGCGGCGTCGCAGCTGTTCAACGCGCTGACCTCATACATCGTGACCACCTCGGGCAACGCCCAACAGGCGCGTGACGTGATGTTCTGGCTTTTGGGTAGTTTCGGCGGTGTGCGCTGGCCTGATTTTCAGTTGCTGGTCGTGGTTGTGTTTGTTGGCCTTGCGATCTGTCTTCTGATGTCGCGGTCGCTGGATGCGTTTACCTTTGGCGATGAGGACGCGGCGGCCCTTGGTGTGCCGGTGGCCCGCATCCGGTTGATCCTGTTCGGCGTGACCGCAATGATAACCGCCACCATCGTCAGCATGGTGGGCACGATCGGCTTTGTCGGGCTGGTGGTCCCCCATGCCGCGCGCTACGTTGTGGGGCCCATGCACTTGCGCCTTTTGCCCGCCTGCGCGGCGGTGGGGGCCATATTTCTGGTGTTGGCCGACATCGCCTCACGCGTGGTAGCAGAACAGCAGACCATTCCGATCGGGGTCGTCACGGCAATGGTTGGCGTGCCCTTCTTTGCCATCATTCTTTACCGCGCAAGGCCGCAACAATGAGCATATCTGCACATAATCTGGTCTGGGGTGTGCGCCACAAGACCATCGTTGCCGACGTGTCGCTATCGGTTGCACCGGGCGAGACGCTGGGACTGATCGGACCCAACGGGTCGGGCAAGTCATCGCTGCTGCGGCTACTTGCCGGGCTGAAACAACCGCTGTCCGGGCGGGTCGAAATCCTTGGACAAGACATTGCCCGCGTCCCGCGCCGCACGCTGGCGCGCCAGGTGGCCTTTGTCCAGCAGAACGCCGCGACCGACACCAACGTGTCTGTGCGCGATGTTGTCCGGCTGGGCCGCACCCCGCATCGCTCGGCGCTGTCCGGCTGGTCGGCAGCGGATGAAGCTGTCGTTTCCGCCGCGCTGGAACGGGTGGACATGACCGGTCACCGCGCGCAGGCATGGCAGACCCTGTCAGGCGGCGAGCGGCAGCGTGTTCACATCGCCCGCGCATTGGCACAATCGCCGCAAGTGATGTTTCTGGATGAACCGACAAACCATCTGGACATTCACCACCAGATCGAAATCCTGCGCATGGTGCGTGACCTTGACCTGACGAGCATCGTCGCACTGCATGACTTAAACCTTGCCGCGATGTTTTGCGACCGGATCGTGGTGCTGAAAGCCGGGGCCGTGGTGGACTGCGGCACACCCGATGCTGTGCTGACCGAAACCCTGTTGCGCGATGTGTTCCGGGTCAATGCAGAGGTCTGCGCAGGCCCCATCCCGTGCCAAACGCATATCCGCTTCAAAGCGGCCTGACCTGTCAGACAGGATCCGCCGGATCACCCTGACACGGTTCCGCAATAAAGGCAGACAGGTCAAGCTCCTGCGGATCGTTGCATCAGTTCGGCAGAAGATTTGGAGAAACAGCAGGCGTGCGGTGAATCCTGCTGGCAATACAGCGCAATACTATGACAAAAGGGGCTGGTGCCAAGCCATCCGTCACCGAAAGCGAGCGTTGGCGATCAGATCGCTGGTGAGGGGGTTCTGATGGGAAAATCTGTTCGGGTGAAATCATTTGAACTGGTCACGCGAGACATTTCAGACGTTGATCTTAACCTCTTGCACGGGCTTTCCACAGCCGTCGGTTGGCCGCATCGGCTGGCAGACTGGGATTTCTTGCGAAACATCGGACATGGTATCGTTGCGGTCGACGGCATCGGCCGCGTCTTTGGCAGTGCCATGTGGTTTCCCCAAGGCGAAGACTTTGCCACCATCGGGCTTGTGATCACCAGTCCCCGGACACAGGCGCAAGGTGCGGGCAGATGGCTGATGGATCAGGTGATAGAGCGTTGCGCCTGCCGCAACCTCAGCCTGAATTCGACAAAAGCTGCGTTTCAGCTTTACCTGTCTCTGGGCTTCACACATGAAGCGACGACTTTCCTGCACCGTGGTATCGTCTCTGGGCTTCCGTTCCCACCATCCCCTGACGCGGCCCTGTGCGAATTGCCCGCAGACCAGCTTGCAGAGGTTATGGCGTGCGATATGCGTGCCTTTGGCTACGACCGATCACGAGTACTGGCGCTGCTTTCAGAAATCGCCGTGACCTGTGTTCTGCGCCGCAACGACAAGGTGGTTGGCTATGCAATGCGCCGCCCGTTCGGGGGGCTTCATGTCATCGGGCCGATTGTCGCCGACAGCGATGAGGATGCGATCCAGCTTGCCTCATGGCATTTTCAGGCACTGCAGGGCCAGGCTGCGCGGATAGACACCCGCGAGGCAACCGGCCCCTTTACAGAGTTTCTGGCACAATGCGGCTTGAGCGTCGAGCAAACTGCTCTGACCATGTCCAAGGGGCGCAGATTTCTGAACCGGATTGCAGCAGAGCCTTGGGTGTATGGGCTTGCCGGGCACGCTCTGAGCTGACGCATTTTCAGGTGCTTGCTTAGAATCATGCGCATCAAATTTCTGCATTCCACACAATGACCTTGGCCTCGGCGGCTCGGCGCAGGCACTGACCTGATGTCATGCCTGATGGCCACCTGAGCTGCATCCCATATGCAGGGTTTCCCTGCCGTTTCTCGCAGATGTTCAGAAGAAGATGTCGCGGTCTGGTGCCGATGCGGATGATCCTGCTGCATGCAAAGCGTCATTCTATGGCCTAGATGGGGCCGGCACCACAATGGCCGCCACGAGCCCCCCGAAAACCCGAACGAGAAGCCGCGCAAGTGCCAGAAACCAAGGTCGCAGACAAGAACACTCCGTACTGGTGGGAAGCAGCTCCCGTCAAACCGCTGCCCGAGCAGCCGCTTGTCAGAACACTTGACGTTGCGATTGTCGGTGCTGGCTATGCCGGGCTTGCGGCGGGATTGACACTGGCGCGTGCAGGACGCTCGGTCGCTGCCTTTGATGCGATGTCTCCGGGCGAAGGCGCATCATCGCGCAACGGCGGCATCACCAGTGGCACGATCCGGCACGACCAGGCCACCCTGACCCGCCGCTTTGGCGAGGACAAGGCGCTGGCGATCGAGGCCGAGGGCAAGGTCGCGCGCGAATTCCTGTATGACTTCCTCGCGACCGAAGGTATCGCCTGCGATTTCAGACCTGTCGGCATTTTCAAGGGCGCGATCGGTTTCAGGCAGTACGACGCCATGGCGCGCGGAGCCGAGACTTTGGCACGAAAACTGAAGATCGAAAGCTACGCTGTGCCACATCGTGAACAGCGCGGTTTTATCGGGACGGATTTTTATCGGGGCGGCGCAGTCCGCATGGATATTGGCGGGCTGCATCCCGGCAAGTTCCATGCCGAGTTGTTGCGGGTTGCACTGGCCTCGGATCTGACGGTCCACGCGCACACGCCCGTCACCGCTATCGAACGGAATGTCGGCGGCTTCCGGGTGACCACTGCGGCGGGGACGGTTCAGGCCCGGCAGGTTCTGGTTTGCACCAACGGATACACCGATGGCGCTGCCCCCTATCTGCGGCGGCGCATGGTTCCGGTGCGGTCCAGAATCATTGCAACCGAGGAACTGTCGGCTGACACCATGTCGCGACTGATGCCACGCCAGATGATGATGAGCGAAGGGCGTCAGCTTGGGTTCTATTATCGACCCTCGCCCGATGGTCGTCGTATCCTGTTTGGCGGGCGTGACAGTTCGCGTGTCGGTGATCCGGTCGCCCCGACGCTGCGTCTGCGCAATGGTCTGGTCGAGCTTTTCCCGGAATTGGAGAAAACACGCCTGACGCACAGCTGGTTCGGCAATGTTGCAATGAACCGCGACATGCTACCCCGTATCTTTGAAAAGGATGGTGTCGTCTATGCAACCGGTTTCTGCGGCTCCGGTGTGGTCTGGGCACCATGGATCGGCACACGGGCAGCCCACAAGCTGATGGGGCATACAGAGCAGGCCGACACAGCTTTCGATTTTCGCCCCCCTGCCGCCGTGCCGCTTTACCGTGGCAATCCCTGGTTCATGCCAGCGGTTATCAAAGGTTACGGCCTGCAGGATCGTATCGCCTGGTGGCGCGCCAAACGCTGACGCGCGTACCTGTCGGTTCGTTTGAGCCCGACACACTTCACTTGCAGAAACGGACATGCCCATGAACTCCACCCTGAGCCCCAAAGCCCGGCTTCCGGTGACTCTGCGCCAGATGACGGACTCCCTGCATGATCTTGAGAGTGCGCTCCAGTTGTCACGCGGGGCGGGCTGGACATATCGACTGGAGGACTGGCGCATTGCGCTATTGCTGGGCGAAGGGGTCCTGGCCGAGGAGAGCGGTCAGGTTATCGGGTCGGCGCTCTGCTGGCCCTATGGCGATGCTCTTGCCACTTGCGGTAGTATCATCGTGGCTCCCGCCATGCAGGGCCGGGGGCTGGGCCGGGCGCTGTTGGCGCAGCTGCTTCAGTTGACCGGTGAGCGTGCCATTCTGCTGAACTCTACAGCAGAGGGGATGCGGCTTTATCAGGCCTTCGGCTTCAAACCCGTTGGCACTGTCCATCAGCATATGGGTCGGGGGCGCGTGGCTGCGGGCCAGCATGAGACCGATCATCAAGTCCGCAGGGCCGGACCCGAGGATCTGCAGGTCGTGACAGCAATGGATCAGCGCGCCGTTGGGGCCACGCGGCACAGGATGATCGCAGCGCTTTTCAAATCCGGCAGTCTTGCCGTGATCGAGCGGAATGGGAATGTGCAGGGCTATGCCATCTGCCGCCCCTTTGGATCAGGTCAGGTGATCGGGCCGGTGGTCGCGACCGGGGCAGAGGACGCCAAGACCCTGATCACGCATTTCCTGACCGCCAATGAAGGTCAGAACCTGCGCATCGACATTGACGGCGACAGTGGACTCGGCTCCTGGCTGATAGCGCAGGACTTGCCCGAGGTCGGCCAGGTTACCACCATGATCCGCGGGGAACGCCCCCCGGTTTCCGGACCAGAGCGGATTTTCGCTCTGGCCAGTCAATCCTTCGGCTGAGGCAGATCCGATGAAACTCATCCCCTATTGGCACGACACCGCCCCCGAATTTCTTGGCACGGAAAAGGGACTGGTAGAGGGCGACTATGATGTGGCGGTGGTCGGCGGTGGCTTTACCGGCCTGTCCGCCGCCATCGCCCTCGCACGCAAGGGGGCCAGTGTGATCCTGCTCGAAGCAGGCCGGCTTGGCGGTTGTGCGTCGGGCCGCAACGGCGGCATGTGCAACAATGGTTTCGCGCAGGACTATGCCGGCATGGTGGGCAGGCTGGGGGCAGAAACAAGCCTGCGGTTGTATCAAAGCTTTAACGCTGCGGTTGATACGGTCGAACGGCTGATCCAAGAGGAAAACATTGACTGCAATTTCCAGCGCGTCGGAAAGCTGAAAATGGCGGCAAAGCCCGCTCATTACGACAAACTGGCCCGCTCACATGCGCTGATGGTGCAAGGGGCCGATCCAGATGCGCGGTTGGTCTCCCGCGCCAATATGCCGTCGGAAGTCGGAACCGACCGCTATTTCGGCGGTCTGATCTTTCCGCGTTCGGCCCAGATGCATATGGGAAAATACGTTCATGGGCTTGCCACTGCCGCAACCCGGCATGGTGCACGCCTGTATGACAACAGCCCCGTGATTAACATCAGGCGGCTGAGCGGTCACGCCCATCAGCTGACCACACCGCGCGGTTCGGTTGCCGCCAGACAGGTGCTTCTGGCGACCGGCACCTCGGCCGTGGGTCCGTTGTCCTGGTTCCGCCGGCGCATCATCCCGGTGGGGGCTTTCCTGATCGCCACCGAGCCATTGTCAAAGGAACAGCTCGACAGCCTGACACCCGGCCGCCGCAACGCCACCGACACCCGCAACTTTGTCAGCTATTTCAGAGTGACACCGGACAACCGCCTGCTATTCGGCGGGCGTGCCCGTTTTGCTGGCTCCAGTGCCAGCTCTGATGTCAAGAGTGGGACCATTCTGCGACGGTCGATGATAGGGATATTCCCCAGCCTGACCAACACCCGGATAGATTATTGCTGGGGCGGTATGGTCGACATGACCGCCGACCGCCTGCCGCGTGCGGGGGAACGCGAGGGGCTGTTCTACTCCATGGGCTACTCTGGCCACGGTACGCAGATGGCCACCCACATGGGACAGATCATGTCTGACGTCATGGATGGCAACACGCGCGCAAATCCCTGGGGCGATTTTGATTGGCCGGCAATTCCGGGGCATTTCGGCCCGACATGGTTTCTGCCCTTTGTCGGGGCCTACTACAAGCTTCAGGATTATTTGCACTGATGACAGCCACAGCCCTGCATAAAAGGAGGTCCGGCGTGGATATGACCAGAATCCGGCAGTTCTATATCGACGGCGCCTGGGTTTCGCCGATGACGGCGGGCCAGACCGGCTTTACCGATCCTGCGACAGAAACGCAGATCGGCATGCTCGCGGTGGGAACTGCCGCTGACGTTGACCGCGCCGCTGTGGCCGCGCGACGCGCTTTTGCAGCATTCTCTGCCAGCACGACAGACGAACGGAAGGCCTTGCTCGGGCGGATCCTGACGCTGATGGAAGCGCGGGCCGAAGATCTGGCACAAGCGATAACACTGGAAATGGGCGCGGCCATTACGTTTTCCCGCACCACACAGGTACCCTTTGGGATCGCCCATGTCCGGGCTGCAATGGATGTGCTTGCCGATTACAAATTCCGTGTTCAAAAGGGCACGACCGCGATCCTTCGTGAGCCGATTGGTGTCTGTGGTCTGATCACGCCCTGGAACTGGCCGCTTTACCAGATCACCGCCAAGGTCGCCCCTGCTATCGCTGCCGGTTGTACCGTGGTTCTGAAGCCCAGCGAAATGGCTCCGCTCAGCGCGCTGCTATTTGCCCAGATCATGCATGATGCCGGGACTCCGCCCGGCGTGTTCAATCTGGTCAACGGCACCGGCGCAGAGGTCGGCTCAGCCATCGCCTCACATCCTGACATTGACATGGTCTCGATCACCGGATCGGTACGCGCCGGGGTGCTGGTCGCGCAGGCCGCTGCCGTGACCGTCAAGCGCGTGGTGCAGGAGCTGGGGGGCAAATCGCCCAACATCCTGCTGCCCGACGCCGACTTTGACCGGGTGGTGCCGCTTGGGGTGGCTTCGGCCTTTCGCAATGTCGGCCAGTCCTGCAGCGCACCTACCCGCATGATCGTGCCCGCCGAGCGCCTGACCGAAGTCGAGGCGCTCGCCCGCGCTCATGCCGAGACCATCATTGTCGGAGATCCGCAAGACCCCACGACAACGCTGGGGCCCATCGCCAACCGCGCCCAATTTGATCGTGTGCAAAAGATGATCCAAGTCGGCATCGAAGATGGGGCAAGGCTGATCTGCGGCGGACCGGGGCTGCCCGAAGGGATCATCCACGGTCTTTACGCACGACCGACGATCTTTTCTGACGTCACAACAGGCATGCGCATTGCCCAGGAAGAGATCTTTGGTCCGGTGCTCTGCATCCTGCCCTATGCGACCGAGGCAGAGGCAATCGCTATCGCCAATGACACGGTTTTCGGACTGGGCGGCCATGTGCAATCCGCCGATCTGGATCGGGCACGTCGCGTTGCGCGCCAGATCCGGGCCGGGCAGGTCCATATCAACCATCCCGCATGGGACGCCTACGCAGCTTTTGGCGGTTACAAGCAATCGGGCAATGGCCGCGAATACGGCGTCTTTGGCATGGAGGAATGCCTCGAAACCAAGTCCATCCTGGGATATGATCCGACCTGAACGGTCGGGCATCCGCACCCTTCGCCCTACTGATGGTCAGTATCCACGCATCCGGTCGACCAGCCCCGGTATCGGTTGCCCCGCCAGATCGGCGCTGATCGCGCTGATCACATGGCGGGCGCCATCGCCAGGGCGGGTCTGACAGGCGATATGCGGCGTCAGGATCACCTGTGGATGCGACCAGAGCGGATGCTCTTGCGGCAAAGGTTCGGGCGCGGTCACATCCAGCACCGCCGCCGACAGCTGCCCCTCGTTCAGCGCAGCGATCAAGGCGGCATGGTCCAAGTGCCGCCCACGCCCTGCATGCACCAGCCGTGCCCCACGGGGCAGCCGCGCGAACAGCCCTGCGTCAAGGATATTCCCGGTTTCGGTGGTCAGGGGCAGCAGGCAGATCAGCAGATCGGTCCGCGCCAGAAAGGCATCCAGATCGGTAAAGCATTCCACCCCTTCGATCTGCCGCGGGCTGCGCGCCCAACCGGCAAGCGGAAAGCCAAAGGCCCGCAGCGCCGTCAGCGCCGCCTGACCCAGCTGGCCAAGTCCCATCACCCCGACACGCCGCTCTTCTGCGGGCAGGTTGCGCCCCGCCTTCCACAGTCCGGTGCGCTGCTGGCCCAGATAGGCGGGCAGATCGCGGTGCAGGGCCAGCGTGGCGAGCGTGATATACTCCTGCATTTGCTGCGGAATACCCGGCTCCAGCATCCGCACCACACCAACACCGGGCGGCAGCGCAGTCAGATCAAACTGATCAACGCCAGCCCCGACTGAAATGATCAGCCGCAGATTCTGGTAACGTGCCAGATCGGCCGGCACCGTCCAGGTAATCAACCAACGTACCGCCAGCGGATCAGGGGCTTGCCCGATGTGAAAGGCGACATCTGGCAGCGCTTTGGCAAAGGCGGCACGAAACACCGCCCCCCTCTCAGGATCAGACAGATAGAGCACCGTCATCCGCGTAACTCCGCCCGCACGTCGGCGTCTTCCAGAGTCTGATCCAGTGTCAGGCGCGTGCGCTCCACAATCGCGTCGATCTCGTCTGCGGTGCAGCACAGCGGCGGGGCATATCCCAGGGTGCCGCTGGCAAAGGCGCGGATCACAAGCCCGTTCTGCCAGGCCCGGTCAAAAATGCGCGTCGCGGGCAAAGCCGCTGCCGGAAGCGGGGTCTTTTTCGCTTTGTCGATGACCAGTTCCACCGCCGCCAGCATCCCACGCCCCCGCACATCGCCCACCAGCGGATGATCGGCCAGCGCTGCAAGCCCAGCCTGCAAACGCGCGCCCATGATGCGGCCATTGTCCAGAAGGCCACCTTCGTACAGATCCAGCACCGCCAGACCCACCGCCGCGCTGACAGGATGCGCCGAATAGGTGAAGCCATGCCCCACTGCGGCCGCTCCGGCATGATCGGCGATGGTCTGATAAATCCGGTCTGACAGGAACACCGCACCCATCGGTACATAACCCGAGGTCAGGCCCTTGGCGGTGGTCAGCATGTCCGGAACGATGCCCTCGTCGCTGCAGGCAAACAACGGCCCGGTGCGGCCAAAGCCTGTAATCACCTCGTCCGCGACAAACAGGATGTCCAGTTCGGTACAGACCGCCCGCATTGCGGCCATCCAGCCGGCGGGTGGCACCAGCACCCCACCCGAGCCCTGAATCGGCTCCGCGTAAAAGGCAGCGACCCGCTCTGCCCCACCGATCTGAACCACCTTTGCCCGCAATTGTGCGACAGAGGCTGCAATGATCGCCGACGGATCAGTGCCAACCGGGTTGCGATAGGCATAATGCGAAGGAATCTTGTGCTGCCAATCCATCGGCAGCCCAAAGCCCGCGTGAAACAGCGGCAGCGCCGTCAGCCCGGCGCCAACCGTGGTAGACCCATGATACCCCTGCTCAAGCGAAATGAACTGATCTTTCTGCGGCAGACCCCGTGCCTGCCAGTAGTAGCGGGCAAAGCGTACGGTCGTGTCTACCGCATCCGATCCGCCCAGCGTGAAATACACATGATCCAGATCCCCCGGCGCATGCTCTGCCAGCCGCGACGCCAGCCGGATCGGCGGCTCTGAGGCCAGACCGAAATAGCCGGTGGCATAGGGCAGATCGCGCAACTGTCGCGTGGCAGCCTCGACCACCGATTCATGGCCATAGCCGGCATTTACACACCAAAGACCGGCAAAGCCGTCGATCAGGGTCTGGCCACTGGCATCGGTCACTGTGGCACCCTTGGCCGAGGTCAGGATCCGGACCCCGGACTTTTCATGCCCGCGCCACGACGCGACGGGATGGATCAGATGCGCGCGGTCGAGTTCAACCAGAGAATTGCTGGACATGTTTTTCTCCTACGAAAATTGTCAACCAAGCGCCTGCGCCGCAAGGGCGAAGCACTGGACAGAGGTGGCGGGCACCGTCGCTGCGCCGCGTCGCATGGATACCCCGCCGCCCGCCGCGGCCAGACCCTGCCCCATCAGCCACGGCGCCAACCCTGCTTCCTCCGTAGTGTCGACACGCAGGAAACCGGCGGTAGACCTGGCCATGAGAAAGCTGATCAACCGCTGAGCCATAGCACTGTCTTCGGCCACCACCGGCCCCACCAGATCGCCGCGACCAAAGCGACGCAGGCAGGCATAGCCCGCAAGATCGGGGCCCTTGCGGATCACCACCAGACGCGCCTCGTGCATAAGGCGTGCGATCAGCGACGATCTGTCTGCCCCGGTGGCCTGCTGGTCCAGAACCTGAATGGCAGCCAGATCTGTGTCGCCGGCCCAATCTACGCCGTCCGGCACCGCTTGCCGCACGGGAACGCCCTGATGCTGCAAAACAGAGCCCGTGGCGACAAACCCCAGCTTTTCGTAAAGAGGCAAGCCCTCGACCGTTGCGGTCAAACGCCATTCCGGCACATCGACCCCGGCCATCGCACGGGTCATCAGCTGTCGGCCCAGCCCACGGCTGCGCATTTGCGCATCGACGATGATCATGTTCACCATGGCGACATCGCCAAACGGTGTGGCCTGTGCCGTGCCAACCACTTTGCCGCCTGCCAGTGCCACCACGCCACGGCTAAGACGCAGGAAAAGATGCCAATCCTCACGACGATGCGGCCAGCTCACCGCTTGAGACAAACGCAATGCGCCGTCTAGGTGCGCATCCGTCAAGGTATCGAAGGTGATCGTGGCGGGCATCAGAAACCTGTTGGCTGAAGGAGTTGCCTGGAAATTATGCGATAGCGAAACGCATGTCCCGGCCTGCGGCAGGAAGTGCCAAGGGGGGCAAAACGCCCCTGCCCGTCTTCCGGGCAGGGGTGTGCATCGAAAGATCAGAGCCCGGCCATATGCAAGGCCTTGGTTTCAAGGTATTCCTCAATCCCGGCCCGCGCGCCTTCGCGGCCCAGACCGGATTGTTTGACCCCGCCGAAAGGCGAGACCGCCATCGAAATCATGCCGGTGTTCAGCCCGACCATGCCAAATTCCAGCGCCTTGCCAACCCGCCAGGCGCGGGCGTGGTTTTCAGTGTAGAAATACGCGGCAAGACCAAACGGCGTACCATTGGCGATGCGTATGGCCTCTTCCTCGGTCTCAAAGCGGAACAGAGGCGCCACTGGACCAAAGGTCTCTTCCTGCGCCAGTTCCATTGCCTCAGTTGCTCCGGTCAGCACCATCGGTGCCGCATAACGTCCGCCCGCCGGTACAGTAGCCTGTGCCAGTATCACGGCACCTTTTGCGGTTGCATCGGCGACATGGCGGGCGATCTTGTCCAGCGCCGGAGTGTTGATCATCGGCCCGATATCGACACCTGCTTCCAGCCCCGGACCAACCTTCATTGCACGGACCCGCGCCGCAAGCTTTTCAGCAAAGGCGTCATAGACCCCGGATTGCACCAGAATCCGGTTGGAGCAAACGCAGGTCTGCCCCCCGTTGCGGAACTTCGAGGCAATCGCCCCCTCTACCGCTGCGTCAAGGTCTGCATCCTCAAAGACCAGAAACGGCGCATTGCCGCCCAGCTCCAGACTCAGCCGCTTTACCGTAGGCGCGCATTGTGCCATCAGAAGTGAACCGATGCGGGTCGATCCGGTGAACGAAAGCTTGCGCACCAGCGGATTGGCGGTCAGTTCCGCGCCGATGGCGGTTGGCATGCCAGTGACGATATTAATCACCCCGGCCGGGATGCCTGCACGCTCAGCCAGAACGCCAAGGGCCAGTGCAGAAAACGGCGTGAACTCCGAAGGTTTGATCACAACAGTACAGCCCGCCGCCAGCGCCGGTGCCACCTTGCGGGTGATCATAGCATTGGGAAAGTTCCAGGGCGTCACGATGGCCGAAACGCCGACCGCCTCTTTCAGAACCACGATCTGCCGGTCACCGGCGGGTGAAGGAATCACCGAGCCTTCGATGCGCCGCGCCTCTTCGGCGAACCATTTGACGAAGCTTGCGCCATAAGCGATCTCGCCACGCGCCTCGGCCAATGGCTTGCCCTGTTCCTGTGTCAGAATCAGTGCCAGATCTTCGGCATTTGCTTCCATTAGGGCAAACCAGCGCTCCAATGCAGCGGCGCGGGCAGCATGGGGCACTTTGCGCCAGCTCTGGAATGCCACTTCGGCGGCGGCAATGGCGTCAGCGGTTTCTGACCCTGAAAGATCCGGAACCGTGCCCAGACCCTGACCGGTCGCCGGATCGCTGACCTCGATCACGCGACCGCTGGCGGCAGGCATCCAATGGCCGCCAATCAGCGACTCCTGCCGGAACAGACCCGTATCCTTCAGCCCGGTCGGACCGGCATACACTTTGGCATCCATCATGATTTCCTTATTCCAGCGCGGCCAGCACGGCCTTGGTTATGGTTTCTGTGCGGTCCTGGCCCGGCACAGTGCCGATGCCCTGCGCCGTTGTGGCCTCGACCGCCGCCATGATCCGGGCGGCGGCATCGCGCTCGCCCAGATGGTCCAGCATCATCGACGCCGACCAGATTGCGGCAATCGGATTGGCGATACCCAAATGGGCGATGTCAGGGGCAGACCCATGCACAGGTTCAAACATCGACGGTGCATTCCGATCCGGGGTGATATTGGCGGATGCGGCAAAGCCCAGCCCGCCCTGAATGGCCGCGCCCAGATCGGTGAGGATATCGCCGAACAGGTTCGAGGCCACGATCACATCGAGGCTTTCCGGTGCCATCACCATCCGCGCACAGATCGCATCCACGTGGTAATGGCTGACCTCGACATCAGGATAATCGGCCGCGACCAGATCGGTGATTTCGTCCCAGAACACCATCGAATGCTTCTGCGCATTGGATTTGGTGACCGAGGCCAGCTTGCGGCGCCGCTGCCGCGCCTGTTCGAAGCCAAAACGCAAAATGCGCTCCACCCCGACGCGGGTAAAGATCGCTGTCTCGACCGCGACCTCGTCAGGCGTGCCGACATGTACCCGTCCTCCGGCCCCGGAATACTCACCTTCGGTGTTTTCCCGGATGCAGAGGATGTCGAAACCTTCACGACGCAACGGCCCCTGCACGCCCGGCAACAACCGATGCGGGCGGATGTTGGCATATTGCACGAACGCCTTGCGGATCGGCAGCAGCAGCCCATGCAGCGACACCGAATCCGGCACCTGGGCTGGCCAGCCAACTGCGCCAAGAAAGATGGCGTCATAACCCCTCAACGTCTCGATGCCATCGTCGGGCATCATTTGGCCGGCCTGCAAATAGTAGTCGCAAGACCAGGGGAAGCTGGTAAAGGCAAGCGCCGGCAGAGCCTGCCGGCTGACTTCCACGGCGGCTTGGGTCACCGAAGTGCCGATGCCGTCGCCGGGGATCAGGGCAATGCGATGAGTCATTTCATTCTCCGGTATTGCGTGCTGAGCAAAAGTCTAACCGCGATCCATCCGCAGATTGCACCGGGGCGCAGGGCAGTGCAGACGATTGTTCCAATTGTTCGCTCCGACTCGGAATTCTCTGTGGTGGCCCTGATTTCGGAAGACCCCGCAACCTCGGTGCGGTGCCATGACTCGCCATGCTTTCCGCAAGGAATTTTGCCACTGTAGCCCCCTTCGGCAGCATCTGCGCCAAGGGGTGCGCGACACTGAGACAAATTACAGGAGCACAAGATGACCCCCCAAGCCGTACTTGCCGATCTCGTCGCCATTGGTGATCTGCCCGGCGCCTCCAATGCCCGTATGGCTGGCTATGTGCAGGCGTATCTGGCCCGGCTGGGCGTCGATTGTGCCGTCTTGCCGGGGCCGGAAGGCGACCGGGTCAATCTATTTGCCACCATCGGCCCGCGCGACGTGCCGGGGTATATTCTGTCCGGTCATATGGATGTGGTGCCTGTCGAAGGGCAGAACTGGGCCTCGGACCCGTTCCGCCTGCGTGCCGAGGGCGGGCGGCTTTACGGGCGTGGTGCCAGCGACATGAAGGGATATCTGGCCTGCATGTTGGCTATGGTGCCTGCGTTTCAGGCCGCAGCGCTGCGCCGGCCGATCCATCTGGCGTTTTCTTATGACGAAGAAATCGGGTGTCGTGGGGTTGGTCACATGATTGCCCGCCTGCGCGATCTTTGTGCCCCGCCGCTTGGGTGTATTGTTGGCGAGCCGAGCGATCTGCAACCCGTGCTGTCGCACAAGGGCAAGCAGGCGGTGGAGTTGCGGATCAAGGGCCGCGCAGCACACAGCTCTCAGCCGGATCTGGGGGTCAATGCCATCTATCCAGCAGCGGAAATCCTGCTGTTCATCCGTAATCTCGCGGCAAAGCTGGCCGTGGACGGCCCCTTTGACCCACGTTTCCAACCCGCCTGTTCAACGCTTGTAGCCGGGGTGGTGCAGGGCGGGGCGGCGGTCAACATCATACCGGACCAATGCACGATCCGGATGGAGGTGCGCAGTGTGCCGGGGCAATCGCCGCAGACCATCACAGCGCAGGTGATTGCCCGGCTGGCGGCCCTGCCCGATGTGGAGGTTTCACATCGGGAGCTAAGCTCCTATCCGGCGCTGCCGCCGCCCGAGACCCGCGATCTGGTCGATCTGCTGGAGCGCCTGACCGGCCATCGGGCACTTCAATCGGTCAGCTATGGTACCGAAGCCGGGCTGTTTCATGCCGCCGGAATTCCGTCGATCATCTGCGGCCCCGGCTCGATACTCCGGGCGCATCGACCCGATGAATTCATCACCGAGGCCGAACTGGAAAGCTGCTGCGCCATGCTGCACGGTCTTGCGCGCGAGGCTGCCAGCTGATCCCCTGCGTTCAGGAAACCGTGACATAGATCTTGCGCACCGTCTCGATGGTGCGCCATGTTCCGACATATCCCGGCTTCATGACAAAGCTGTCGCCAGCGCGGTAGATCACGGGGGGTTTGCCGTTTTCGGTCAACTCGATCACGCCTTCGAGAATATGGCAGAACTCGAAAGTCTCGCCCTTGATCGAGTGCGTCAGGCCCGGTGTTGCCCGCCAGACGCCGGACTTGACCGTGCCGTCCTTTGCCTCATCCATGGCCCAGGTGCTGAATTCGGGCGCGCCTTCGATCAGCTTCTCGGGCGTGGGCTGGGCGTGGGTGGGGGCAAAGGTCGGGTTATGGTCGATGGTTTTGAGTAGGGTCATGCTGGTCTCCATTGCTGGCACCAGAATAGCGTCCGCAGACAAGACACGCGCACCGATGTCAGGCGCGCGAAAGCAGATCCTGCCGAAGACGGGCTGACACAAAGCTGAAAGTTCTTGGGCCCTCGCCTTTTGCTCAGTCGCCCTTGGCAAAGGACTCCAGCGGCAGATGGGATTTCACGATCGGCGATTTCAAAATGACAAAGCTGAAGTACTTGTCGATACCGATTTCCATTTCGATCAGCCGTTCCATGATCGCCTGATATTCGGCGATACCGGCCGTCATGAATTTCATCAGGTAGTCGTACCCCCCTGAGACCAGATGACATTCGATCACTTCGTCAAACTTTTCGACCGCGGTGATAAAGCGGGCAAAGTCGATTTGTTTGTGGTTTCGCAGGGTGACTTCTGTAAAGACGGTCAGGCTCTGCCCCAGTTTGGCAATGTTGATCTGTGCGGAATAGCCCGTAATATAACCTTCGGTCTGCAATTTCTTGACCCGCATCAGGCAAGGGCTGGGCGACAGGTGCACCAGATCGGCCAGCTCTACATTGGTGATGCGTCCGTTCTTCTGCAATTCAGACAGTATTCTGACGTCGATCTTGTCCAGCTTCATATTGGCCGTCCTTTTGACCTCGCCACAGCATAGCGCGGGCCATGCGCCCTATCCTCCGTCATTCTAGCAACCGGGCGCACGTACAGTCGACAAAATTCGCCGTGTCGCAGAACTTTATGCGGTTTATGTGCTGAAATTTATGCGGATATGCGGGCAAGCTGTGAAACGCCCAGAACAAGCCTTCGAAATCGCAGCCGTGCTCTCGCAGGTACAGGCAAGCAGGCAACCCACAGCTGGCAGGCAGCCATAGAATAAACTGCCTGACCAGCGCGTGATATCAGTTGATCCTGCCGCCGGGGAGGCAGGTTTTGACGACTCTGCGCCGCCAGATACGTCACACTTGTAACAACCACGATAACGAGGGCCTGAGAGCCACCGGCAGGGGAGAAAGTCCATGAATGCAGGAAGCCACGCCGTTACGGATGGAATGGTCGCGCTTTCGGTGCGTGGGCTGACCGTCAGCCTGCCAACCGGAATGGAACGCACACACGCGGTCAAAGATATCTCTTTTGAGCTGCAGCGCGGTCAGATCCTGTGTGTGATCGGCGAGTCCGGCTCTGGCAAATCGGTCACCGCCAACACCGTGATGGGACTTTTGCCCGATATGATCACGGTCACTGGCGGCTCGATCACCCTCGATGGCCGCGAGATCGTCGGCATGGGCCCCGAGGCGCTGCGCAGCCTGCGTGGGCGGGTGGTGTCGATGATTTTTCAGGATCCGCTTTCCGCCCTTAACCCGCTGATGACCGTCGGTGCCCAGATTGACGAAACCATGCAGGCGCATGGCATCGGCACGGCCACGTCGCGCCGCGAACGCGCCATTGAACTGCTTACCGAAGTCGGACTGCCCGAGCCCGAACTGATGTATCTTCAGTATCCGTTCCGACTTTCGGGCGGGCAACGGCAGCGGGTGATGATCGCCATGGCGCTGGCGATGGAACCCTCGATCCTGATCGCGGACGAGCCGACAACCGCCCTTGATGTGACCACACAGGCACAGATCCTGAAGCTGATCCGTGACATCCAACGCCGCAAGAACATGAGCGTGATGTTCATCACCCATGACTTCGGCGTGGTGGCCGAGGTCGCCGACAGCGTGGTTGTGATGGAAAAGGGCCATGTCGTTGAACATGGCACTGCGCACGAGGTGCTGAAGACTCCAAAGCATCCGTACACGAAACGGCTGATTGCGGCGGTACCGCATCTGACCGGTACAAACCGAGTACCGCTTCAGACAGAGGCGAACGGCCCGGTGCTCAAGGTCGAAAATCTTGTCAAGACTTACCGCAGCGGCAGCAAGATGTTTGGCACGCTGCGGGTTGTGCCTGCGGTGCGCGAAGTATCTTTCGAGCTGGCCTCAGGCCGGACTCTGGGTGTGGTCGGCGAAAGTGGTTCGGGCAAATCTTCGCTCGGGCGGCTGCTCACAAAGCTGATGGTCAGCGATAGCGGTCGCATCCTGTTCGAGGACCGTGACATTGCAACCTTGAGCGAGGCCGAGTTCCGCCCGATGCGCCAACGCATCCAGATGATCTTTCAAGATCCCTTTGCCTCGCTCAATCCGCGCGCGACCATTGGCCGGATTCTGACCGTCGGGCCGGTCGCACATGGCATGGACCCGGCACGGGCGCGTGATGAAGCACGGGCGATGCTTGATCTGGTCGGCCTTGATGCCGGGGCAATTGGTCGCTTTCCGCATGAATTCTCAGGTGGCCAGCGTCAGCGCATCGGTATCGCCCGCGCCCTGATGTTCAAGCCACGTCTGCTTGTCGCAGACGAAGCCGTTTCGGCGCTGGATGTGTCGATCCAAGCGCAGATTCTGCAACTTCTGGACCGCATTCAACGTGAAACAGGGGTGTCGATGGTCTTCATCACCCACGATCTGCGGGTTGCCAGCCAGATCTGCGACGACATTGCAGTGATGCAATACGGCCGGATCGTCGAACTCGGGCCGCCTTCGCAGATATTTCTTGACCCGCAATCAGCCTACACCCGCGAGCTGGTCGCGGCCATTCCGGGCGAGCGTCCGAGGGACATGACACCCGAGATCATGACCGCGGAACTTTGACGGGACACGAATGCCCCAACAAACGACCAATCCAAGAAACGATCACCAACGGAAGGATATCAGATGACCAAAAGTTTCGGAACCCGCGCGGGATATTCGCGTCGCCACGCCCTGCAGTTGATGGCTGCAGGCGGAACGGTGGGCCTGCTTGGCCCGCAACTGCTCGGCAAACCGGCCTTTGCCCAGACGCCACCACCTGCACCGACCGGGCGCGTTGTTGTTGGTCTGTCGCAGGAACCAACCGTATTCAACCCGCTGATGCCGCATCTCGAAGTCGATGATGGCGTTGATTTCTCGATCTTCGACGCGCTGTTCCGCATCAACCCGGAAGGCGTCATCATCCCCAATCTGGCAGTTGAGGTGCCTTCACAGGACAATGGCGGAATTTCCGAGGACGGGCTGCAATGGCGCATCAAGGTGCGTGATGACGTGCGTTGGCACGATGGAACGCCATTTACTGCCGAAGATGTCAAATACACCCTCGAACTGATCGTAAACCCGGATTTCCGCGCGTGGCGCACCACCGGACATGCGTTGGTTCATGATATCACCGTGGTTTCACCGACCGAAATTACCTGGCGGATGGAAGTGGCCTTTGCGCCCTATCTGTCTTTCCTCACCGAGACCTTTATCGTGCCAAAGCATGTGCTGGAGACGATGGCCGATCTGAACGAGAACGCGTTCAACCAGGCGCCGATCGGAACCGGCGCGTTCAAATGGGGTAAACGGGTTGCAGGCGATCATGTCGAACTGGTGGCCAACCTCGATTATTTTGGCGAAGGCCCTTATATCGAGCAGCTGATTTTCAAATACATACCTGACAATACGGTCCTGTATACCCAGTTCAGAAGCGGCGACATTGATCTGGTCGGCCAAGCCTATATCACCCCCGACAACTATGCCGAGGCCGCCACGCTGGCCGACAGGGTGGTGACGCTGGTGCCAAAGGCATCGGTGGAAACCATCTACCTGAATATGGAGCGCCCACAGTTCAAGGAACTGGCTGTGCGCGAAGCGATCTATCTCGCGATAGACCGCGAAGCGATCATCGACGCGCTTAACTACGGCGTGCCGACCGTGACCGAGACCTTCATGCCCAAGCAATCCTTCTACTTCAACCCCGAGCTGCCAAAGCATGAATTCAACCTGCAACGCGCCGCCCAGGTCCTGGACGAGGCGGGCTGGTTGCCGGGCGCAGACGGAATCCGGGCCAAGGATGGCGTGCGGCTGGCCTTTGCCAATTCGACGACTGCGGGTGCCCATCTGCGTGAACAGGCGCAGCAGTTCATCCAGCAGACTCTGGCGGAAATCGGCATCGAAATGACCATCGCAAACCTGCCATCGGCCGTGATGTTCGGCGATTTCTGGGCGCTGTCGCAGTTCGACACCGCCATGTCAGGGATCACCTACCTGATCGGCGCGGACCCGGACGTGACCAACCGCTTCCATACCAAGGCAATCGCTGCCCAAGGTGGCCGGGGCTCGAACAACGCGCAATATTCCAACCCCGAGGTGGACGCACTGCTCGAAGAAGGCAGCCGCACCTTTGATCCGGAAACCCGCCGCGCGATCTATTTCAAGGTGCAGGAGATCGTTCGCCGCGATCTGCCGTTCCTTCCCTTGTTCGCAAACACCTCGGTTTTTGGCCACAAAGCAGGTCTTCAGGGCTTTGTGTCGAACTCCAACACGCGCACTGAGTCCTGGCATGCAGCCGGCTGGTATTGGGCCTGATCTGAACTGTCGCGGTCCTGGCGTGATAGTTCGGGCCGCGACACCCAACTGATGCCGTCCCATACGGAAAGGGAAGACGATGCCTGCATTTCTGCTCAGTCGTTTCTTGCAGAGTGCCGTTCTGCTGGTGATCGTGTCGATCATCGGCTTCACGGTGCTGAACCTCATGCCTGGCGGGCCCTTGGCACAATACGGGCTTGATCCGGGAATGACCATGGATGACATGGAGCGGCTCAAGGATCAACTTGGACTGAACCGCCCGATCTGGGTGCAGTATTTTGACTGGGCATGGCGGCTGGTACAGGGTGACTGGGGCACTTCGTTCCGCGATGGTACACCGGTGTTGTCGGTGATCGGCCGACACCTTTTTGCGACCTTGCTGCTGATGGGGTCATCTACGGTGATCGCCATTGCGGTCGGCACCTGGATCGGCATCCGTGGTGCGACGCATCGCTATTCGTTGTTCGACTATGTGGCGACAATTGGTGCCATGGTTGCGCTTTCGATCCCGACTTTCTGGTTCGGCCTGGTCGGCATCTATGTCTTTTCCTTGAAGCTCGGATGGCTGCCCGCGGGCAACATGTACACGATCGGCGACGGTTCGGTTTTGAACTACCTGCATCATCTGATCATGCCATCGGTGGTGCTGGCACTTGTCCACATTGCCATCTGGAGCCGCTATATGCGCACGGCGACACTGGATGTGATCAGCCAGGAATTCGTCAAGACGGCCCGCGCCAAGGGGGTTACCGAACGACGGGTGCTGATGAAGCATGTGGTTGGCAATGCGCTGCTGCCGATGATCACGCTTGCCGGGGTGCAGCTGCCCTCGATCCTGACCGGAGCGCTGGTGACGGAAACCGTTTTCACCTGGCCGGGCATGGGGCGACTGTTTCTCGACAGCCTCGGTTACAGTGATTACCCGGTCGTGATGGGGCTTTTGATGTTCTCGGCCATTCTGACCATCGCTGGCAATCTGATCGCTGATATCGTTGTCGCGCTGGTCGATCCGCGCATCCGTCTGGCCTGACCGCCAAAGCCGCAACAGGAGAAACCCGCCATGACCACACTTACTGCAACTCAGGCGCCAGTCCGTTGGTGGCAAAGCCGCGTGATGCGGCGCTTTGTCGGCCACAGGCTGGCGCTGCTGGGGCTGGTGATGATCAGTGCATTGGCACTGATCTGCATCATCGGCCCCTATCTGCTGCCGTATGACTCACTCTACATAGACCTTCGCGCCCGGTTTGCACCACCGATGACCGGCCAGCATTATCTTGGCACTGACCCGCTGGGTCGTGACATCGCGGCCCGGTTGTTCATGGCCGGTCGGATCTCGCTGCTGGTCGGCTTCACTGCCATGGTGCTGGCAACGCTGGTCGGTACGCTGGTCGGCGTGATCGCGGGCTATCGTGGCGGCTGGATCAGCGCTGTCCTGATGCGCACCGTCGATGGCTTTCTGTCCTACCCGTCAATCTTTCTGCTTCTGGCCTTGTCGGCAGCGTTGAAGCCCAGCCCGATGATGATCACCGTGATCATCGCCATCACCGGCTGGATGGAAGTGGCGCGGATCGTCGAGGCAGAGGTGCGATCTTTGAAAGAGCGCGAGTTCGTTCTTGCCGGGCGCATGCTGGGGCTAAGCCGGATGCACATCATGTTCCGTGAAATCCTGCCCAATGTGACCGGCCCGATCATCGTGGCTGCGACCCTGACTGTGGCCCGTGCGATCCTGCTGGAGGCTTATGTCAGCTTCCTGGGCTTTGGCATCCAACCGCCGCTGCCAAGCTGGGGCAACATGTTGAACGGCGCCCAGCAATACCTTGCGACCGCCCCATGGCTTGCCATCATTCCGGGGATCGCCATTACCATTGCTGTGTCCAGCTTCAACTTCATCGGTGACGGTCTGCGTGACGCGCTGGATGTGCGCAACGATACCCTCTGAAACGGGGGGGGTCACGCAGCACCACCCACATCCGGGACCGGGGGTTGATAACCGTACCCCCTGCTTCGGTCTGAAGGTTTCTATCAAATCCGGCCGATACTTTCACAAGACTGCGCCGCGCCTCCCATTGGGAAAAGCGCGGCGCAATTCGGTAAAGCTGGGCGGGGTTGTCAGCCAGGATCAGGCGGCGACCGTCTGCCAGATCGAACGCCACAGCGCGTTCAACTCCGAAGACACAATCGCCAATGATCCCGTCAGACTACCCCTCATACCTCTGAAAGGGAGGCTTCCCTCACAAAAGCATGCGGCGCTCCGGTGAGGGAGCGCCACAGTCCTGTTCAGAGCGGTGCCGGATCAGATTCCAAAAACGCCGGGCAGGTACGATATATCGCGGATTTCCGTGTATTCGTAAAAGGGGTTGGCAGGCTCATGGCCACGGTTGACCCAGACCTTGCTTTTGATCCCCAGATCATAAGCCGAAATCAGATCGTGGCGGAAGGATGACGAGACGTGGGTAATATCCTCGGGCCCGCATCCCAGAGTGTCGAACATGTATTCGAACGCCTTGAAATGCGGTTTGTATGCGCCCGCCTCTTCTGCGGTCAAAACAGCATGGAACGGCGCGCCGAGTTTGGCGATGTTCGACGGAATCTGCACCTTCATCGAATTGGTGATGGTGACCAGCGGAATCTCTTTGGCCAGTTTAGCCAGCCCTGCCGGCACGTCAGGATGCGGACCCCAGGTTGGAATGCGGTTGTAGATCATTTCCGCATCTTCGGCCCGGAAGGCAATGCCATTGCGGCGACAGGCGCGTTCCAATGCATTGTGAACCACATCGGCGTATGGCTTCCAGTCCTGCATCACCTCGTCAAAGCGATAACCCTGAAAGTTTCGGATGAATTCCTCCATGCGCGGCTCATCCAGAAGATGGCCGTACAGATCGCGGGCAGCGTCCGCCATCTGAAAGTTGATCAGCGTGCCGTGGGTATCAAACGTCACATATTTCGGGCGGAAGCGATCCATGTCTGTGTTTCCTGTCAGATTGACCTGTCTGCCAAACATAGCGCCAGACATCTGGCAGAATGTGCCGCAATGCCGGAACTTGCAGCACAAGCCCCTCCAGTCAGGCAGCAAACCGGCAGGGGCTTTTGCGTTTTGTCCGTGCTTGCAGCGCGGCAGGTCACTCTGCACTCTCACGTACCGTCGAGTCGCCGCATAAAGCGTTGCGAGCACACGTCAGGCACATCCGGCCTGTAGGCCACACATGAAACCAATGGCAGGTGCCGTGATGTCTCTGGACAACCGATCACGACCCACCGGGACCGAATGGCTGTCGAGGGGAGTCCATCTGTGCAGGCCGCCAGCTTTTTTTTGGGTCACAGGCTGACCTCGATGCCGTGAAACGCGACATCAGATCATCGCTCAGGCAAGGTTTCCCCCAAGGTGCTGGAGACTGAATTGTTCAGAAATCGCCAACCTCGATCTTGGAGCGATCCGCAAAGCGCGACAGGCGGAAGGGTGTCGGATCAACGCAGGTCGCACCACCGGCGGCCAGATCAGCCGCCAGATGACCAAAGCCGGGGCCCGCGCCAAAGCCGTGCCCGGAGCAACCCGCAGCAATGACTACACCTCCGACACGGTTCACGTGAGAGATCACGGGCACCGCGTCAGGCGTTGAATCGATATAGCTGCCCCACGTCGATACGACGCCGACATCGGCAACGCCGGGGAACATCGTAGCTACCCGCGTTTTGATCTTTGTCAGCATCCGCTGGTCCGGCGCCGGGTCCAGAACACGGATACGCTCGAACGGGGTGGGCTGATCAAGCCGCCAGCCGCGCATTGACTCCGGGCCGTCAAAGAACGACCGGCCGATGCCAATCTCCACCGCCTTCAGACGTTTCAAGAACATCGGCAGGAACGGGCGCAGATAGCGGAGACCTTGTGGCGTGATTTCCAGCGTCGCCCGGCCACTTACGGCGATGGTGTAGCTGCCATCAAGCCGGCGCGTCATGGCAAAATCCGGGGTGTAGACCGCTTCGCCGAAATCGGGCGCCGGGCCGGTCCGAAGTGAGGTTTGGCGCGCACTCGCCTGCGGCATGGACACCGAATGCATGCGCAGAAATGCCGAAGCCCAAGCCCCGGCGGCACAGATCACAGCGCTGGTGCGGATCAGGCCCTTTTCCGTGACAACCCCGCTAACCTGACCATTCGTGATGTCCAGACCGCGTGCTGCACAATTCTGGTGAATGGTCGCGCCATGTTTGCGCGCACCCTCGGCAATCCGCGGTGCGGCAAGCGCAGGCTCGGCCTTGCCGTCTTCGGCGGCATGAACACCCCCCAGCCATGTGCGCCCATCGGCGGCGGGTACGGCCCCGGCAGCCTCGGTCGCGGTGAGGATTCGCGTTCTGACATCAAACTGCCGGGCAACATCGCGCCATTTATCCCAGTCTGCAAGCTGCTGGGGATCATTGGTGGCATAGGTCAGCCCACAGCGGCGGAACCCAAGATCCTGTCCGATCTCTGCCGTCATCTCTTCCCACAGCCGCATTGCCAGATTGGCAATCGGCATCTCGCGGGCATCGCGGTTTTGCCGCCGGCACCATCCCCAGTTCCGGCTTGACTGTTCGCAGCCGACATATCCCTTTTCAAGCAGCGCGACCGACAGGCCGCGCCGCGCCAGGAAATAGGCGGCGCTTGTGCCCACGATCCCGCCGCCGATTACCACAACATCGGCCGAAGCCGGGAGCGTTTCGTCACTGCTGATGTGGTGGATAAGAGGGGACATAGGGGCCTCGGAAATCACTGAGAGGTTTCAGTATCAGCGACTTGTCCCGCAGTATCCACTGACTATGCCGCCATTTCAGCATCTTGCACCGAGTATCGACCGTATTTGGCCAAACCTACTGCCTTCGTGGCAATCGTCAGCGGTGCCCCATCTGTCCTGGTGGCGTGACCAACCGGAAAAGAGGCAGATGCCCACACACTCAACACACGCTGCTATCGTCTCGGCTCCCGCAGCAGAACCGCCGCAAGGCGGCGAACCGGGCCGATTGGCAAATTCCGATGCGGCCTGACCACGGTCAGGATATTCTGGACGGCCTGACCCGCAAGGCACAGCCGGGGTATCCGGCCATTGGTCGGCTCAAGGGATTGGCGGAGCTGCGCGGCATCATGACCGCGCTGGCCCATCAGGGTTGACCAAAATTCTGATATTAGATCTTCGGACCTGTCCACGCTGACCCCGTGCGCACAGAAGCCTGCCTTGCAGCAAAGCTGCCTGTCCCCATCATTGTCGGAAAACACAAGGAACCCCGTATCAGATTTGGGACTGGTCCGCCCAGCTTGGCCGCTGAAGCTGGAACGTATCCCGGCTGCGCACATAATCAGACCCATAAGACCGCGCGACAAGATCAAGCGCGGGGGTATCAATATGCGCCTTGTCGGGATCCAGAATGTAGCGGTCGTCGATATGCACCGCGATAACCTGTCCGATCACCACCAGCTGTCCGGGCCCGGTTTCAACCGTTGTATGAGTACGGCATTCAAAGGCCACAGGGCTGTCGGCGATCCGGGGCGGTTTTATATGTGCCGAAGGCAGGGTGGCAAGTTTGGCAAGGTCCAGTTCATTCATCCCGCGCGGCGCGTCGATCGAAGTCAGGTTCGCCGCGGCTGCCAGCCGCTCCGGCACAAGGCAGACGGTGAACTCGCCAGTATCGAGGATATTGCGCGCACTGTCCTTGAGCCCGCGCGCGGGGTCGGCGAGCATGCCCAGCGCAATGGTCGGCGGAGCGGAGCCCATGACGTTGAAAAACGAATAGGGGGCTGCGTTAACCTGATTCAGCGCGTCCTGCGTCACGACCCAGGCAATCGGGCGCGGCATGACGGTTGCCGCCAGCAGCTTATATGCAATCGACGTTGCAACCTTGTCCAGATCCCAGCGCATCAGATTTCCCGCACGGCTTTCTTGGCGCCGGTATCCACCGCCAGCTGAAACACATCGGGGCGGGCATAATGGCCGGTCACGTCGAAATCATACTTCGCGCGCATAACTTCGGACGGGTCGATCTTGGCGTAGAGGATGGTTTCACCACTGAAATCCGGCCCGGCCATCACCTTGCCCAAGGGGCCGATGATCGCCGATCCGCCGCGCATCATCACCGTCTGCGGTTCATCGCCAAGCGCGCTTTCGTGATCCGGGCCGTAAGCGGCGCGGGTGATATACTGACAGGCCGTCAACACGAATGTCCGCCCTTCCATCGCGATGTGCTGCATCGTCGGCAACCAGGTGTCGCGGTCATCTGCGGTCGGGGCGCAGTACAGGCTGACGCCCTGATGATACATGTGCATCCTGAGCGCGGGCATGTAGTTTTCCCAGCAGATCACTGCGCCGATGGTGCCCATATCGGTCTTGAACACCGGCAGGGTAGACCCGTCGCCAAACCCCCAGATCAACCGCTCTGCCGCCGTGGGCATCAGCTTGCGGTGCTTGCCGACCAGCCCCTTGTCGCCGTCGAAATAGAGCGCGGTGCAATAGACCGTCGCCCCGTCACGTTCGATCACGCCGACCACGGCAAAGACCCCGGTTTCGGCGCAGGCTTCGGCCAGCACTGCCACCTCGGGTCCGTCCAGATCTATCGCCGCCGCATGATAGCGGGCAAATGCCGCGCGGCCTTCGGGTTTGCGCATCCCGATCGGCGCACCAAAGCTGGCCCCCTTGGGATAACCACCGATCAGCGCCTCGGGAAAGACCACCAATCGCGCGCCGTTTGCCGCCGCCTCGCGCAATCTGTCGGCCGCGGTTCTGGCGGTTGCCAGCGGATCGCCGGGATCAGAGGCCATCTGAACGACAGCAGCGGTAAAGACGACGGCAGGACTGATCATCGGCTTACTCCGGTGTGGCATCAACGATGGAATGGCGCAGTGTACCGATGCCATCGACCGTCGCCACCACGACATCGCCCGGCCACATCCATTCCTGCGGGGTGCGACCCGCCCCCACACCGGCGGGGGTGCCGCTGGCGATGATATCGCCCGGTTCCAGCGTGATACCCTGACTCAGATCGGCAATCAGCTCATCGACCTTGAACAGCATATGCGAGGTGTTCGACCGCTGCTTTTCCACCCCGTTGAGCGTCAGCCAAAGGTCAAGCACCTGCGGATCGGGAATATCATCCGCGGTGACGATGCACGGGCCCATCGGACAGAACGTATCCTGCCCTTTGGAGTAGATCCACTGCCCGGCCCTGCGGCAATCGCGCGCCGACACGTCGATCAGCACGGTGTAGCCAAAGACATGGTTCAGCGCGTTAGACCGCGTGACCCGCCGGGCGGTGGTGCCGATCACCACGCCCAACTCCACCTCCCAGTCAAGCTGACGGGTGATGCTTTTGTTATGCGCAATCGGCTCGTTTGGACCGATGACCGAGGTGGGCGGTTTGGAGAAAATCACCGGCTGTTTGGGCAGGGCGGCATCGGTATCCAGCGCCGCCGCACTTTCGGCGACATGGTCCAGATAGTTCAGACCGATGCCAAAGACGTTCTTGCGCGGGCGCGGGATCGGGGCGAGCAAGGTCACATTGACCAGTGCCGTCGCGGTGCCGATGGGCGGCATCGCGCCCGCTTTTGCCACCAGCGCGGACAGGGCGGCAAGGCCCGGCCGCCCGCTGTCGATCAGGCCAAGCATGCTGTCAGGGATCGCCTCGTCGTAAGCCTCGCCCAGCAGGGCTGCATCAACCACCAGATCGCCGGCGATCACCCCAAGACGGGCCTCCGCCTCGACCGTGGCGCGATAAGTCACAAGTTTCATGTTGTTATCCTTAAACCAGCGGCTGATAGCCGTCATTTTCCGCGTAGGCTTGTTCGCGGTACAGACCCAGCGCACGCATCACCGGCAGATCCGACAGGCAGAACAACACCGCATCTTCAGAGTCCGAACCGTTGACATGCTCATGCCAGGCCCAGGACGGCACGCAGAAGATATCCCGCTCGGACCAGTCAAAGCGCTTGCCGTCAATGATCGAATGCCCCGAGCCTTTGGCGCAATGATACAGATAGCTGCCGGTGTGGCGGTGCGCCCGTGTGTGCAGGCCGGGCGCAAGCCGCTGCATCGAGGCCCCCATCGTCGGCATGACCGGGCCATTGGTTGCCGGGTTCACATATTCCAGCAAATGGCCGTCAAACACCGACCCTTCGCTGCTTTCGGCATATTTCAGCAAAGCCGCATAGGTCGGCCCCCATTCATATTTGAACATCGGGCTATAGGGTTTTGACCAGTCAGCCGATGGCCGCAGACCGGGGTTGCCCCACGTCTTGGTCATGTCATCGACAGGAAAGGCAACCGGCTCGGTTCCGTTCGGATGAACCTCGTAAAAGTTCGCCTCCATCGCGTTGACAAAGGGGATGTCCAGCCCGTCCTGCCAGATGCAGGGTGTACCATCGGGGTCGACCGCATGTTCATGCCAGGTGCCGTTCGGCGTCAGCACGAAGTCGTTGCGCCCCAGCGTCATCTTGTGCCCATCGACCACGGTATAGGCGCCGCTGCCCTCCATGATGAACCGCACGGCGCTGGCGGAATGCCGGTGTGCGCCAGCCTTTTCACCGGGATTCATCACCTGCAGCCCGGCATAAAGCCAGCCGACCGCCGCCGACACATCCTGCCGACCCGGATTGTTCAGATAGATCACCCGCCGCCCCGCCTTTTCAGGCGTCACCAGCTCAACCGACCGCAACACATGCGCGCGCAGATCGTCGTAGCGCCAGACGACCGGCACCGATTGCGACTTGGGCTGCCATGGTTCGATCTTGTTGGCGACGGTCCACAGCGCACCAGCCTGAAGCTTGGCAAGATCATCGTAATACGCCAGCAATTCCGGCGTGTCTTCGACATTGGCCCGACCCGCGACATCTTCGCGGTGGTTTTCATGGATCTTGGACATGGGAAAACTCCTCTGATGCTTACCCGACTATGTCCCTCGCCATAATCGAAAGCAATATATATTTTCGAAAATTATGAAATTGCCACACTAAATGCCATGGGCCATAATAAGGTCAGGAGGATTCCATGACACTGTCCGAGAAAGCCTATCTTGCCATCCGTCGCGACATCATCCAGGGCAAGCTTGCCGCAGGCCAACCCCTGCGCATGGCCGATCTGAGTGAGCGTTACGCCATGGGGTTCTCGCCGCTGCGCGAGGCCCTGAGCAGGCTTCAGGTCGAGCGTCTTGTCGTGGCCGAGGCGCTGCGCGGGTTCAAAGTGGCCCCCCTGTCGGTGCAAGAAATGCAAGATGCGATCGACACCCGCATTCTGGTAGAAAGCGATGCCTTGCGCCTGTCCATTCAGCATGGCGATGATGACTGGTCAGCAGCAATTGTTGCAGCACTGTATGCCCTCAACCTGCAAGTCGAACGCAGTATCGTGAACGTGTGGGACATCGAGGCCCGGCACTATGCCTTTCACCGCGCGTTGCTGGCCGCCTGTCAGTCGCCATGGCGGCTGGAGTTTTTTGAACGGCTTTATGCGACAACGGAACGCTACCGCATTCCGATCCTGATCGCCGCCGGAACGCCCAGCCCATCCCGGCGGGATATTCAGGCCGAACACAGCGCAATTGCCGACGCTGTTTTGGCGCACGACGCAGAAACAGCGGTACGACTGCTTGCCGAGCACTATACCAGAACCGCGATGACAATCAGCGCCCGCATGGCCACCGTGGCTGCGTAAAAGATCCTTTCGACGGGATCGGCAACCGGTCCCGTTACTCTGCGTCAAAAAAGGCGAAAACCCGCAGCGGACTGCCAGAGCCGCCTTTGATCTTCAGCGGCGCCGCGACGATCATCGCACCAAAGACCGGCAATTTATCAAGGTTGGTGAGGCATTGCAGCCCATAGCGACCATTCCCATGCAGGATCGAGTGGGCGGGCAGCGGCGGATTGAAATGCGAGGCCTGCCCAGCATCCGTGCCCACTGTCTCTACCGCCAGCCCGATGCAATCGCGCTCATGCACCAGAAACTCCATGGCAGCTGCATCCGGTCCGGGGGAATGCGCACCGTCTTCTTTCAGATTCAGATATTCAGGTGTACCGACACGCTTGTACCAGTCACTGCGCAAAGCCACCCAGTGGCGCGGCGGGATTTTTCCGTGTCTGACTTCCCATGCCTCAAGAAAGCTGCGTGTCACGATGAAATCTGCATCAGCCGCAGCTTCAGCAGAGATGTCGACAACTACGGCTGGAGCCACAAAATCGCTGACCGGAACCGCATCGACCGTATTGTGCGGCAGATCCCGCCCCGTCACCCAATGCGCAGGAGCATCAAAATGGGTGCCAGTGTGCTCATTCATAGTAATGTTGTTCCAGTACCAGGCCGGACCATTTTCGTCATATCGCGACAGGGTTTCGATGCGGAAGGGCGCACACTGGCCAAATTCGGCCGGCAAAACGATGACCGGAAAATCGGCAGACAGTGTATTGGTCAGATCGACAGTTTTCAGCTTGCCACTGATCAGCGCCGCCGCGACTTGTCCGCAAAGCGAAGAGTTGGTGCTCACTGGTTTTCCTCTCTTGTGGCCAATAGCGGATCTTTCAGCCAGCGCTGCGCCACATCTTCCGCGACATCGCCGACATAGATTTCTTCGAGGCCCTGCTCCAGAACCTGCACCACGGCTTTGGCAATGCGCGCTGGAGCCACTTTCGGGGAAGGCACGGTCTGGTGCCATTCATCATCGACAGGGCCACAAAGCACAGATGTCACGCGGATGCCTGCCGCCGCCATCTCGCCCCGCAGACCTGCAACGAGCGCCAGCCGCGCGGCCGCGCTGGCGGCAAACCCGACAAAGCCCTGCTTTCCTGTCATCCCGTAGACAGAGTTGACATCGACAAAGGCGGCAGCAGAGTTCACCCCGTCATCCGACCTGCCCGCCATCGCCGGGCCAAAACTCTGCGCCAGACGCATCAACCCTGCAACATTGACCTCCATTGCGGTCTGCAAGGTAGAAAGCCTGCTGCCTTGTGATACCCCACCGGGGCGCACATGGCTCGCGGTATTGACGATAACATCGACGCGCCCGCCAATCAGCCCTGCCAGCTCCTGACAGCTGCGGCTGTCTGTCATATCAAGCGGCACCATGTCGATGCGGGGCGTTGCGAGCATGCGGTCCATGCCGTCGAACCGCATGAGCCGGTCCGCATTGCCCAGAAAAACCGTACCTGCCCCGGCATTCAGCAAGGCCAGTGCCACCTCTTGCCCTAACCGGCTGCGCCCGTCGGTGACAAGAATGCGGCGATGCTTTGGGGCTGCCGTAAAGACACGCAGCTGTGGGTCATCCTGCATATTCGGGGTCTCCTTTGCAGGCAGGGCAAAGAACGCGGGGTTGCCGCCGCGATCCAGAACCAGACGCATTTTCACCGCATCGCCCGTGGCAACATCGCCGTGAAGATGGGCAATCGCAGTAAGACCAGAGCAAAACTGCACTGTCCCGATCCGCCACGGCAGATGGCCGCGAAAGAAGCTGTCCGTGGTTGCCCGAACCACGGTTTCGGCCAGCAAAACAGCGTCTTGCGGCTGATCGGTCCACCGCAACTCTCCCCAGCACTGCGGGCAGCGGTCGCGCGGTGGATAGGTTGCTGTCTGACAATCCGCGCAAACCTGCAACACAAAGCGCCCCTGACCCGCGCGCACGGCCATAGCCTTGGCCGCACGGCTGCGAAGGCGGGGCGGCGTGTGCCCGAGGTGCAGCATTTTCAGCGGATCTTTGCGCTGCGGCGGGAGAAGTGGATCACTCATGCGACACGGGCCCTTCCAGAACCACGGCTCCGGTGCAAACGCCGCGGTCGTAATTTACCAGACCAAAGCCGGAAACCAGCGCCCGTCTGGCTTGCGGAATCTGCGCACCCAGCGGGCAATGCAGCAGCTGGCGAAGCGCTTCGGTAATGTTCTGAAACCCGCCCGCAGCCCCCGCCTGCCCTGCCGAAAGCTGGCCGCCGTTCGTGTTCAGTGGCAATGTTCCGGCAATGGTGAAATCGTGCCGCTCGATAAAAGCGGCAACCTCTCCCTTGCGGCAGAATCCCAGATCTTCCATCTGCATTGCCACGATCACCGGATAATCGTCATAAAACTGGATCATATCCATATCCTCGGGCTCGCATCTGGCCGCAGCCCAAAGCCTGTCAACATCCTGAGCCCAGCCACCGCGGGTCTGGATCGGATCTGACGCAAAGGCATTGTGGCGTTCAATCGTCGCCTTGATCGAAACGGCTTTTAACCCCATGGCCTCTGCCTTTTCCGGGGTGGTCACGATAAAGGCCTCGGCCCCGGCACAGGGCATGACGCAATCCAGAAGGTGAACCGGATCGCAGATCGCCCGCGACGACATGTACTCGTCAAAGCTCAGGGGCCGCTTCATCAAGGCGTGTGGGTTGGACAGGGCATTTGCCCGCTGCGCCATGCAAATCTTGGCAAAGCTCTCGCGTCCCACGCCATAGGCACGCATGAAATGATCCGTCATCAACGCAAAGGTCGCATTCGGCCCGCCGAACCCATACGGATACATCGCATCCTGGGAAAAGCGTGAAAAGCCGGCGAGAGTCTGGCGAAAACTGTCAACGTGATTGGTATCCGCCGCCAGACAGACCACGAGTTCTGCATCGCCCGCCTGAACCGCCCGCGCGGCGCGGCGCAGCGCCATCACCCCGCTGGCCCCGCCGGTCGGAATGTGATCCATCCAACGCGGGCACAGGCCCAGATGCTGAACCATCCCCACCACTGTATCGGGGACCGCCGAAAAGCTGGCAAAGCAAAACCCGTCAATGCCGGCTGGTCTCAGTCCGGTGTGCGCTGCCAACGCCTGCAGCGCCGCCCCAGCCCACCAATGGGCAGATTCTGGCGAGAAACGCACATAGGGCACGGTGACCGGGCAACAGACCGCAACGCCCTCATAAGACTGTGGCAGACGGCTCAAGCCCTTCTCCTCTTGAGGGCGCGCGTGTCGTGAAAGCGGCCTTGCTGCATCAGCGTTTCGACCAGATCCTTGACTTTGCCGCGCAGAATTTTCTGGGTTGCAGTCAGGGGTAAGTCTTCGACAAAGCTTATCCACCCCGGCACTTTGTAATAGGCCATCTGCTCCAGCCCCCATCGCACGATCTCTGCAGCCGTTTCCGCCGTACCTGTACCCGCCTTCAGAACGATCACAGCCGCGACCTCGTCACCCCGCATCTCGTCCGGTGTTGCCGCTGCCGCAACCATGCGGATATCAGGATGCCGGTTCAGGATCGTTTCGACCTCGACTGCGGCTATATTTTCGCCTGAACGGCGGATGACGTTCTTTTTGCGGTCAACGAAATGGAAAGACCCATCTGCATCGCGCTGGACGATATCGCCGGTGTGAAACCAACCGCCCGCCCAGACCTCATCTGTGGCCTGCTGGTTTTTCAGATACCCGGAAAAGAAACCGTACCTTGGGTTCTGCCCTGCGTGGCGCACCAGAAGCTCTCCCGGCAGTCCTGCGGAAACATCGCGCCCCGCATCATCCACGACCCGCGCCTCGACCTCGGGCGCAGCACGTCCAAAGCAAGAGGTGCCGATTTTACGTGGTTCATCATAGGCGCAAATCACACCGCCGCTGCCGGTCTCGGTCATCGCCCATGCCTCAATCAGCGGGAAGCCAAAGCGCTGTTCAAAAGAGGCATGCAGCTTTTTGTCGACGCCCGCGCCAAAGCCAAAGCGCACCGAATGTCTGCGGTCATCGTCAGACGGCACGGCGCCGCTGAGCATGGTCGGCATCACGCCCAGATAGTGCACAACCGTAGCACCACTTTCGCGCACAGATTGCCACCAGCTGCTGGGGTGAAACCGGTCAAGCAAGATCAGACATCCGCCAACCGAGATCATCGCCATGACCGAAACCGCCATGGCATTCATATGAAAAACAGGCAGCGGCGTCAGCATCCGCTCACAATCCTGGCGCAGGCCGATGTGTCCACCGGTGCGGGCATACCAATCGCCGCAATGCAGAAAGTATTCATTGCTCAAGATGCACCCCTTGGGCTGTCCCGTTGTGCCAGAGGTGTATAGCAAGGCACATTCATGGGCGCGGTCGATCGTTAACCCGGCGCTGGCGGGGCAGCGCGCCACTGGCAGTGCATCGGTGGCACAGATGACAGGCAGCGACAGTCCTGCATTTGCGGCCGCCTGCTGCATCTCTTCCAGCCGCTCGGGCAGAACGATCGCCAGCACCATTTCCGAATGTTGGGCAAGATATTCCAGTTCGGCCAACCGCAGATCGGGATTGATCGGGACGACCGAAACCCCCAGAGAATTCAGCGCCAGCCAGATCTCCAGAAAGACGGGCCGGTTTTGAAGCAGCAAACCAACCCTGTGGCCCGCACCATAGCCCGCGCGAGCAAACCCTTGGGCCCGGAGACCGACACGCGCCGCCATCTCGGTATACGAAATCTCTTCGGCCGGAATGCCATATATCTGTGCGGTTTCCTGCATCACCTGTAGGAACGGCGCCTTGCCCCGACGCTGCGCTGTTTCAGAGAATCTTTGAAAAACCGTATTTTGAGACATGTTTTGTCCTAGGTAGAACGTTGTGTATTGCCGAGACCCACATCAGAATCGAACGGATCCATCCGCTTGATCCCGATACCTTCATAGCCAGATGTCAGGGGCAGGGTATTGTGTCTCCGCACGCTGGTCACTTTATGATTTTGCATAGGTTTATATGTAAAACGTATGAAGTCAAGGCGCTTGTCCCCCGGCGGCATGAGGCCGAGCCGAACACAACTCCACAGCACATCTGCCCCACCAACCCGCCATTTACCTGAGCCTATCCTCTGGTGGGCCGGGTTGCAGCGCAAGACACGCGGCGATGCAACGGGTGCCGGATACCGCCGAGGCGGCTTGACATATTTTATATGTAAATATATTCATTGTCATACATTTCAGAGAGGTAGTCATGGCCGAGCGATCATTTGCGAAAGAAGTGGAAGATCTGCGTCTTGGCGAGGGCGAGATCTTTCGCGGCGAAGGAATTCTGGCCATCACCAAGGCGCTCCTTCAGGCCGGTGTATCATATGTCGGCGGGTACCAAGGTTCTCCCATCTCGCATCTGATGGATGTTCTCGCCGATGCGAATGACATTCTTGACGAGCTGGGCGTGAACTTTCAAAGTTCGGCCAGTGAGGCAACTGCGGCAGCCATGCTTTCGGCTTCGGTCATGTACCCCCTGCGGGGAGCGGTAGCCTGGAAGTCAACGGTCGGCACCAATGTTGCATCGGACGCACTGGCCAACCTTGCGTCTGGCGGGGTTACCGGCGGGGCCATGGTCATCATCGGTGAAGATTACGGCGAAGGCTCCTCGATCATGCAGGAACGCACCCATGCCTTTGCGATGAAGTCGCAGATGTGGCTGCTGGACCCCAGACCGGAGCATGAATGCATCGTCAATCTGATCGAAAAAGGTTACGAGCTTTCCGAGGCGTCGAACACGCCCGTCATGCTGGCCGTGCGCGTGCGCAGCTGTCATATGACCGGCAGTTTTGTCTGCAAGGACAACAAGCGCGCCGAATTCACCCTGAAGGATGCGCTGAACAATCCGAAACGCGACCTTGACCGCATCGTGCTGCCCCCCGCCGCCTATGAACACGAGCAGGAAAAGATCCGCCTTCGGATGCCGGCGGCAATAGATTTCATCCGCAAGAATAAACTCAACGAGTTTTTCGGGGAAAAGACGGGCAAGACCGGCATCATCACCCAGGGCGGCATGTACAACAGCCTGATCCGGGCGTTGCAATTTCTTGGCCTGAGTGATGCCTACGGCAATACCAGAATTCCGATCTATGTGATGAATGTGGGCTATCCCACGATCAACGCCGAGGTGGAAGAATTCGCGGCTGGTCTTGATGCTGTCCTTGTCGTTGAGGAAGGTCAGCCCGAATACATTGAACAGTCGATCTCTACCGTGCTCTCGCGCCTCTCTGCCCCGACCAAGGTGCGCGGCAAGGCTTATCTGCCGATGGGCGGTGATTACACGGCTGCGGTTCTGAGCAAAGGCATCGCGCACTTTCTCGAAGATTTCGACCCCTTGCAATTGGGCAACCGCGCGCCGATCCCGGATTCACCACCGATCCTGACCGCGCCCGAAATCTTGACGCTGAAAGGTGTCGTGCCCTCGCGGCCACCTGGTCTTTGCACCGGCTGCCCCGAGCGGCCAATCTTTGCGGCATTGAAGCTGGTCGAAGAAGAGCTTGGCCGCCATCACGTTTCGGCTGATATCGGCTGCCACCTGTTTTCCATTTTGCCGCCGTTCAACATCGGTGCAACGACCATGGGATATGGCCTTGGGGCAGCCTCTGCCTCGGCTTTCAATGTCAAGGCGGACAAACGTTCGATCGCCATCATGGGGGATGGCGGCTTCTGGCACAACGGGCTGACCAGCGGCATTGGCAACGCGGTGTTCAACAAACATGATGGCGTATTTCTGATCGTCGACAATTTCTATTCTTCGGCAACAGGTGGACAGGATGTGCTGTCGTCGCGCGCCTTCAACAAACGGCGCAAGACGAACAACTCGATCGTTGATGCTGTCAAAGGCATCGGCGCAAAATGGGTGCGCCAGATTGACCACACCTACGATGTCACCCAGATGCGCGCGGTCCTGAAAGAGGCCCTGACGACCGAAGCAGAAGGGCCAAAGATTATCGTCGCCTCCTCGGAGTGCATGCTGAACAAGCAGCGCCGCGAGAAACCGCGGGTCAGCAAGGCGCTCAAGGGCGGCAAGCGCACCGTCATCGCCCGCTTTGGTGTTGATGAAGATGTCTGCACCGGAGATCACGCCTGCATACGCCTGTCGGGGTGCCCTTCGCTTTCGATAAAAACGCTGGATGACCCCCTGCGGGACGATCCCGTTGCGAGCATCGACAATACCTGTGTCGCCTGCGGGAATTGCGGCGAAGTTGCGGACGCGGCTGTGCTCTGTCCCTCGTTTTACCAAGCCGACGTTGTGCACAATCCCGGCGGCTGGGACAGATTCAAAAGCAGGCTCACCTTGCCGGTGATCCAGTTCCTGCAAAACCGCCAGGATCGTCTTGCGGTTAACTTCGATGCTTGAGGCGACCATGAAGGACGATACCGTCAAACTCGATCTGGCTGCCGTCGGCCCTGCCACCGAGCGGCCGATTTCCATCGCAATCGTCGCCATGGGCGGTCAGGGTGGCGGAGTCCTGACAGGATGGATTGTCAGCCTTGCCGAAAGACAAGGCTGGGTCGCGCAATCAACCTCTGTTCCCGGCGTGGCGCAGCGGACCGGTGCCACGATCTATTACGTCGAGATGATGCCGCCCGATCCTGCAGGAAGGCTGCCCATTCTGGCACAGATGCCCACTCCGGGCGATGTCGATGTCGTGATCGCCTCGGAATATATGGAAGCGGGTCGCTCGATCCTGCGTGGCATCGTGACCCCGGATCGTACCACGCTGATCGCATCGAACCACCGCTCTCTTGCCATTTCGGAAAAAATGGCGCCGGGGGAGAGCATCGCAGACAGCGGGGCTGTCACCAGCGCCATCGGCATCGCGGCAAAGCGTGAGGTCATCTTTGACATGAACGCCGTGGCCGTTGCACAGGGAAGTGTGATCTCTGCTGCCCTTTTTGGCAGTCTGGCGGCATCAGGTGCACTGCCCTTTGCGCGGGAGGCGTATTGCGAGGTGATCCGCAATGGTGGCAAGGGGGTCGAGGCCAGTCTGCGCACCTTTGCCGCCGCCTATGATCGCACCGTGGCGGGCGATGACCCGCCAAACCTGACCACCGTGCCCGGTTCCGCCGTCCAGATTCCCACGCGCCTGACTGACCCCAAAGCCGACCGTCTGCTGCAACGCCTGCGCAACGAACTGCCGCCCGAAGCGCAAGAGATGGCCTATCTCGGCTTGCGCAAAGTGGTGGATTTTCAGGATGTTGCTTACGGCGACGAATACCTGACGCTTCTTGGGCAGCTCCATCTTTGCGACAGTGCTGCCGGCGGCGCAGAAAGGGGCTGGCTCTTTACCGGACAGGCCGCCAAGTATCTTGCCAATGCAATGACCTATGACGACATCATGCGGGTCGCCGGCCTGAAAACACGGTTGCAGCGCCGCACACGTATCGAAACCGAGCTTGGGGTGTCAGACAAGTCCATCCTGCAAACCATCGAATTCATGCACCCGCGGATGGAAGAGCTGGTTTCAGTCCTGCCCGTCCGCCTAGCAGGATGGGTCATCGCCCGCAAAAGCCTGTACGCTTGGCTCGACCGCCGGACAGACAAGGGGCGACGGGTGAAGACCTATACGCTGCACTGGTTTCTCGCCCTTTCCTTTATTGCCTCACTCAAGCGCATCCGCCGCATCTCACTGCGCCACCAGCAAGAGGTTGCCCATCGCAACGCTTGGCTGGAAAATACAAAGACTCTGTTGGCAATCAACTACGAGCTTGGGGTCGAGGTCTTGCGCTTCCGCCGTCTGATCAAGGGCTATTCCGATACCCATGTGCGCGGACTTTCCAAGTTTGACAAAGTGATGGGCACGACCCTGAGGATCGCCGGGCGCGAGGATGCTGCCTATTGGGCGCGTCTATTGCTCGCCTCTGCCGTCAAGGATCCCTCGCAAGATGGCCTCGACGGAACAATCCGAACCATCGGGACAATCCTATGACATCCGACGCCTCTGACTCACCGCTACGCAAAGCCAACCTGACCCGTCGGCCGACAAACCTGTGGTCGGCTTTCACCGTGTTCCGCCATGGCCAATGCGACCCGGCTGGCATTGTTTACACGCCCAAGTTCTTTGACGTCTTCAACCAGATCATCGAAAAATGGTTCTGTGAGTGCCTTAACATCGACTACTATACTGTGCTGGGACCACGCGGTATTGGTTTGGGATATGCCACCGCCTCGGCCGACTTTTTCATCCCCTGCATGATGGGCGAAAAGATTGAGGTCTTTCTGCGCGTCGCCAAGGTTGGCAACAAATCCTATGCTTTGACCCTGCATGCCATGAAGGGCGAGGACGAGGCGCTGCGTGGTCATTTCGTGACCGTGACCACCAGTCTTGAAACCCGGCAGTCGATCCAGATACCGGATGACATCCGGCAGGCGCTTGTTGCATACGGGGAAAGAACCAATATAGCAAAAGACTGAGGAACGAACACGGAGTAGCCAGTGCTGAACCCAGACATTCAGGATGCAAAGCCAGTAACCAGCGACAATGCGGCGCTGACCGAACGTCAGATGGCTGAGACCCGGTTCTGGCTTCAGGTTCTGAATATCAACAAACTGATCTACGGCGATCTGAATGCGGCGCTCAGCGAAAAGCTCGGGCTGTCTGTGGCCAAGTTCGATGTGCTGGCCCAGCTGTACCGCCGCCCCGAAGGGGTTTCGATGGGTGAGTTGTCGAGGGATCTGCGAGTCAGCAATGGCAATGTCTCGGGTCTGGTCACGCGGCTGCGCAAGGATGGTCTGGTGAATCGCCAGGTGACCAAAACCGACCGCCGCTCCTTTCTCGCCTCGCTGACCGACAAGGGGCGCAAGGTGTTTGAAGATGCCAATGCGCTGCACCGTGAAGTGGTTTCGCAAAAGCTGCAGAATGTCTCTCTGACCGATATTCATGCTGTTACGGCGGGTTTAAAAGCGATGGCGTCGAAGACCAGACGACCCGTTGAAGAAGAACCCGCATGATAAAGTCCGACACACCAAAGCCCCGGCGGCACAGCAAGTTTCCCTTCAGGACACGTGAAAGCCTGCGCCGCTATGTGCCGCATCTGATCACGCGACTGGCACATCGCTGGGCCGCCGATCAGAATGTGGCCTTGGCTGAACTGGGCTGGAACAGCACCATGATGCGGATTCTGGCCTCGTTATCGGCGCATAAAGAACTGACCATCAACGAACTTGCCGTCCTGTCGGTCACGGAGCAGTCGACCACCAGCCGGACAACAGAGAGCCTTGTCACCACTGGTCTGGTCAGCCGCGAAATCAGCGACAGTGATCAGCGCGTCCGTACCGTTGGTCTGACCGAGCTGGGCACTGCCAAGCTCAACGAGATCGGGCCGGTTGTGAACGACCTTTACGAAAAGCTGATCAAAGATATTGATGAAGAAGAGCTGGAAACCTGCATTCGGGTTCTGCAAAAGATGACCGCAAACATCTGCGTCAACAAGATATAGCACCTGCTGCGGGCCACCCGACGGCCCATGCGAAAGGTGCCTCAGCCCCCCCACCGCCAAGGGCGGCGGGGGATGTTTGTGCCGGACACGGCGTGCCCGGCGTTGCCATCATTGCAACAAACCTGGCAGCCAAGTGGCCAGTCCGGGTATCAGGATCAGCAGCACCAGCACCAGCACCTCGATCAGAATGAACGGCATCGCAGAACCGATGATCTGACCAATGCTGATCCCTTCGGGAGCAACGCCCTTCATGACATAGAGCAGCAGGCCAAAGGGCGGCGTCAGCAACCCGATCTCCATCGCAATCAGGATCAGGACCATCAGCCAGATCGCATCGATGTCATAAATTGCCTGCAAGGAATGTGACCCAAGCAGAAAGAACGGCAGAGTTAAAAGCAACATGCTGACCTGATCCATAAAGGCACCCAGAAAAAGCAGGATGCCCATCATCATGAGGACCACAACCAGTTTGCTCATCTGCATCGAGACCATGGCCTCCAGCAAACCCGTGGTTGCCCCCGACACTGCAAGAGCCTGAGTAAAAACCAGCGATCCCGCGATGATGAAGATGATCATTGTGTTGATCTTGACTGTTCCCATCAACGCTTCTGCAATCGCATGCCAAGTAAAATCGACCCCCTCAATCCCAGAGATTGTGATCCGCTTGTTGAAAAGCCGGAAGAAATAGCACGATCCAAGTGCTGCAAGACACCCCATCGCAGCAGCCTCGGTAGGCGAAGCAAACTTGAAGAAAATGCTGCCGACAACAACCACGAAAATCGACATCAAAGGGGTGACATAAACAAAGAATGGGAGCACCCTGTTCAGGACTGACTTGTATGGCCCGTCATAGCTGCGCACCCAGGCCGCCCTGCCGTTGCGATGCCAGGCAAGCGTTATCGGCTTGTCCAGTTGCGCTGTATCCGGATCATAGGCCGGCGCCAGATCCGGGTTGATGATGCAGCGTATAACCACATACGCAAAGAACAGCAGTGCCATCAGCAGCCCTGGCACAATCCCCGCGACCAGCAGCTTTGCCACGGATTGCTGCGCCAGACTGGCCAACAGCACCGCCAAAGAGGAGGGCGGGATCAGCATCGCAATGCCACCAACCGCCATGATCGGCCCCATGGCAATGGCGGGTTTGTAGCCCCGGTTGATCATGTCAGGCAGCAGCACTTTTCCCAGGATCGCTGTATTGGCGACGGTCGAGCCTGACAGCGAAGAAAATACCGTGCCCCCCACAATCGCCACGACCGAAAGGCGCCCCGGCACCCGCAAGATCATCTGTTCGATGGCGCCAATGGCCTTGAAGGCAACCCCCGTCTGCAAGAGAATTTCCCCCATCAGCAAAAAGAGTGCGATGGTCGTCAGCTGATATCCCACAGCTTCGTGGAACTCCATCGGCATGCTTTCCAGTGACAGACGCATGATCGTCCAGTCCCCGACCGAATACCAGGCCCCGATGAACATTGCGGTTCCAAAGAGGTTGGCTGCCATAAAGGCAAAGGCGACAGGCAGTCCCAGAAACAGGAAAAAACAGACCGTTCCCAGCATCAGTGTCAGCGCGAAATACCATTCCATTGATCAGAACCCCGCACTGGCTTCGGCGACATACCCATGCCGGCCGGCACGGAAATATCGCAGAAGAAACTCAATGGTCAGCAGGACGAAAGAAACCGCGAAAACCGTCAGCACGACCCAGTTCGGCAAGCGCAGATCCTTGTCCGGCAAAGTGCCCAGGATATAGGCAGAAACCGTGCTTCTGGTGCCAAGGTAGGCCATGATCCCGCAAAGAGCAGCGCCCATCAGATCCATGACTCTTTCCAGCCAGGCCGCCGCCCGCGCGGGAAGATTAGATATGATGATATCGACCCGCACATGCGCGCCCTGTTGCAGCACCCATGTCGCAGAAAGGAAAACACCAAAGAACAGGAAATATTCCGCCCCCTCATTCAGCCATTCCAGACCGCCCATCCGCAATTTGCGCAGAACGAAATCGAGGGGCACAAGCAGGGTAAACATACCAATCGAAAGCGCGACACAGGCCGCAATGGCTGTGTTTAGTTTTACAAAGAATACTTCAAAGGTCTTGAGCAGATCGGCCATGGCTCCCCCGGAATTCAGCTCGGCACACCGACGACCGGCCACAAGCGGCCAATCGCCTTTGATCAAGTTGCAATGCGATCAGTTGCTCTTGGTAAAAAGGTCTTTGAGCTTTGGCCCGGTTACCGGGTTTTCGGCAAGGAATTCCGACCATGCCGCGTCCTTCGCCATGCTCAGCCATTTTTCGGCATCCGCACCTTCAAAAGTTATGGTCTGGATGCCGTTCTCGGCCTGAGTGGCGCGCATTTTTGCATCCAGATCTTTCGCATAGTCGCTGCTTGGCTCGATACGCACCTCGAACTCAAGGATCACCGAGCTGACGATCTCTTGCGCCTCGGGGCTCAGCGTTTCCCAGCGGGCCAGGTTGGCGATGGTATGAATGGCACCATGGTAAAAGCCCGGATCTACACGGTACTTGGTCACCTTGTACCAGTCTGGTGAAATCCCGCGCAGCGAAAAGCCATAGCCGTCCACCGTCTTGTTCTCCATAAGGGTGTAGACCTCGGGCATGCTTGCCCGTTGCACAGTGGCCCCCATTGCCTTGAAAAACGCGGTATAGACCGGCGAAATCCGTAGGTTCAGTCCGCTCAGATCCGGTTTGTCAATCGGATCGGCCAGATAGACATGAAAGGCACCATCGTCCTGGTGGCGGCCCAGAAACAGCGCCCCCTTGGCTTTCATCAGTTCTTGAAAGTAATCAAGTGCACCGTTTTCCCTCAACTCTGCAAAGGTGTATTCGTTCAACCGCAAGGCCGGAGCCTCGGGGATCAGGTTGCCGAAAAAGGCTTCGGGGCAACCGGCGATGTCGTAGGCCCCCAGCGCAAGCCGCTCGGCGACCTGGAACGGGCTGCCAATGGCAGGCGCGCCACCCAGCAAATCAAGGCGCACAACCCCTTCGCCTCGTTTGTTGATTTCCGCCACCATTTCCTCAAAGGGAACACTGGGCGGACTGCCGATCGGAAAGCAGCTCACGCTGCGCAGCACGGCCACGTCCGCATAGGCAGCGGTGACCGTCAGTATCGGCGCGGCAAGCGTGGCGGCACCAATCAGAATAGATCTCATAAAGTTCATGTTAGCTCCCCTGTGTTGGAAGTTCGCAAGGCACTTCATGGGGCTTACGCGCCCCATTTCTGGCCTGGTATGATTGAAAGTGTCGTCCTGATTGCCCCAATTGCGCTTGGGATCATTTTGGACCGGGTACGCGGTCTGGTATCAATTCAGACCGAAGGCATTGCCGCCCTACCGTGCGACTGGACGCAGATCAATCATGTTTCTCATTGCATCTGGCCAACCTCACGACATTGACGTGCGAAAAGAAGTTTAAGCTCAAAGCAATTTATTTTATATGTAAGATAATGTCAACGCATATAAGTGACGACAGCTCCGCACTCGGAAGTCATGATTTTATCTTTTCTATCAGATGCTAAAGACTATCCCCACGGAAGGAAGCAGGTCAGCGCCCTACAACGACCGGGCCAAGCGCCGCAGCGACAAGCTGCCGGGTGTAGGGATGCTGTGGATTGGCAAAGACCTCTTCGACAGGCCCCTGTTCAACAATCTCGCCTTTGCACATAACCAGTGTCCGGTCACAGACATGGCGCACCACCGCCAGATCGTGCGAGATCAGCAGCAGCGAAAACCCGACCTCATTGCGGAGTTCGCGCAGCAGTTCGAGGATCTGCGCCTGCACCGAAACATCAAGCCCCGAGACGATCTCATCCGCGATCAGCAGGCGCGGGTTTGAACACAAGGCCCGCGCAATGTTTACCCGCTGTTTCTGGCCGCCCGACAACTGGTCGGAAAAACGCCCGGCGACATCCGGCGGCAGCATAACCTTGGCCAGCAACGCAGCAACCATATCCTTGCGTTCCGCAGCCGAAGGCTGGCTGTCCCGCGCTTCCAGAGCCTGAGTGACAAGACTTCCAATTGTCCGGCGCGGGTTCAGTGCCGATTGCGGGTCTTGAAAGACCAACTGCACCTTGTCAAAAAACCTCTCCCGCGGCGTGGTAGCCCGGTCCATCCCCACCACCTCAAGCGTGCCCGAGGTCACATCCTCCAGACCGACGATCATCTTGGTCAGGCTGCTCTTGCCTGAGCCGCTCTCGCCGACAATGCCGACAAATTCGCCCTCCCGAACCTCGAAATTGAGCTCGCGCAGCGCCTCGACCCGCCGCACCCGGCCAAGCCAGTCGTGCTGGCGATAGGCCTTGCCCAACCCCTTTGCCTGGAGGATCATAGCGCTGCCCAAAGTCGGCACCACCTGCTCTGCCGAGGTTGCGGGGGGTGCGATCATCCCGCTGCGTTCGGGCCAGTGACAGGCACTGTGATGCCCGGCCACGATTTCCTCCAGCGCAGGACGCGAGCTGTGGCACCGGGTTTCTGCCAACGGACAACGTGGCGCAAATTCGCACCCCGTCATCACCGTGCGCTCCAAAGGACTTGGCATCGTGCCGGGGAGGATCATCAACCGAGCCTTTGGCCCCGAAAGATTTGGCGTCGCCAGATTAAGGCATCTGGAATAGGGATGCATTGGCGCTTCGATAATGCGTCGCGCAGCACCCGTCTCAACAATCCGCCCTGCGTAAAGAACCGCAACATCGTCGCAGACTTCGGCGGCAAGTTGCAGATCATGAGTGATGAACAGCACCGAAGTATTATGCGTCTCGCGCATGCGGGCAATCAGTTCGACTACCTTTTGCTGGATCGTGACATCCAATGCCGTGGTCGGCTCATCGGCAATCACAAGCCGCGGATGAGAGGCAAAGGCCATCGCAATCAGTACCCGCTGCAACATTCCGCCAGAGAGCTGGTGCGGATAGCTTTTCAACAAATCGCGCGGCCGATCCAACCCGACCTCGCTGAAAAGCTCCACCGCGCGATCTTCGCGTGATTGCGCGGTCCGAAGACCAATTCTGGCCAGGTGATGACAGATCTGATGACCGATGGTGAGGCTGGGATTCAGCGCGCTCATCGGTTCTTGCGGGATAAAGCCGATATCGCGACCCAACAGATCACGGCGCGTTTTGGCGTTCATATCGGTCAGAGTCAGTCCATCAAAGTCGATCGAGCCGCGCGAAATGGCCAGCCCGCGTGGCAGCGTGGCAGCGATGGCGCTGCCAAGCATGGACTTGCCAGCCCCGGATTCGCCAATCACTCCAAGAACCCGACCGGGCCGGATCGCCAGATCGACGCCGTTCAGAATCTTATGTCCGGTCTTCAGCGAAATTTCGAGGTTCTTAATGTGAAGTATGGTCTGATCGTTCATCACTCAGGTGCCCCTGTTCGCGGCGTGGCGTGGGTCCAATGTGCGCCGCAAGCCATCCCCGAAAAGATTGAAGCTCAGAACGGTGACAAAGATCGCCGCAATCGGCAGGGCAAGCCCCCAGGGTGCCCCATACATGTCAATCCGCGCATCTGCGATCATCTGCCCCCAGGCCGGCACATCCGATGGCACACCCATCGCGACAAAAGACAGGATCGCCTCCACCACGACCGAGATTCCCATCTGCAGGCTCAACAGGGTGATCAGCATCGGCAGCGTTGCCGGAAGGATTTCTTTCATGATGACGCGCAGATGCGAAAACCCGATCAGTCGCGCAAAGGCGACATAATCCTGCCCCCGCGCCACCTGCACTTCGCTGCGCAAAACGCGGCAAAATCGCGTCCAGTCCACCAGCACGATGGCCAGAATGACCTTGTCGATGCCAATGCCAAGCCCGGTAATCAACAACATTGACAGCACCACCGGCGGGAAAGACAGCCAGACCTCCACGGTGCGGCTGATGATCCAGTCAACCCAACCACCGAAATACCCCGCGAGGTGGGCAAAAAACGCCCCCAGCAACATTGCCCCCAGCGAAGCCACTGCTGCTACAGTCATTGCTGTGCGCGCGCCGTAAATCATCCGCGAAAGCGTGTCGCGACCCAGACTGTCTGTCCCAAAAAGATGAGCCGCCGATCCCCCATCTGCCCAGACAGGCGGCGCAAGGATATAGAGCAGTTCCTGATCATTCGGGTGATACGGCGCGATCCAGGGCGCAAAAACTCCACAGATCAGCACCAGCCCCACGAGGCTGCCGCCAATAACAAGCCCCAGATCAGGCAGGCGAAACTTTTTCCGCATCATCCGTTCCTCAGCCTTGGGTTCAGCAAATAGGCCAAGGCATCAGCCAAGGAATTAAAAAGCAGCGTTGTGGCGCAATAAATCAACGAGATTGCCATGATCACCGACAGATCCGACGTCTGCATCGCCTTGACCATCAGATTGCCCAGCCCCGGAAAGGAAAAGATCATCTCGACCAGCAGCGTCCCGCCGAACAGGCCACCGAACTGGGTTCCGACCAGAATGACCACGGGCAGCATCGCGTTCTTCAGGGCCTGACCAAACAGGATTTCACGCCCGCTCAGCCCGCGTAACCGTGCCTGCAGGATATAGCTTTGCTGATACGTGTTGACGAGACTGGCATGCAGCACACGCATGATTGTCGGAGAAAACGCCAGTCCCAGCGCCATGACCGGAAGAGCAATGTAATGCAGCGCACTGAAGAAAGCTCTGAAATCCCCGGTCAAGAGGGCATCAATCAGCAGGAACCCGGTTTGCGTGGGAACCTGCATGCCCGGTTCCAACCGGCCATTGACCGGAAAAATCGGCATCAACACCCCGAGCACAAGAATGAACAGCAGCGCCAGCAGGAAATCCGGCAAAGCCATCACCGCAGAGATCACAACCAGCCCAACCGTCTCAAGGACTGTGTCGCGCGCAGAGAAGACCAACAAACCGCCACCAACCCCGACGCCAACGGCAAAGACCAGCGCGCAGATCACCAGCTCTATCGTCGCAGGCAGACGATCCAAGACAACGGCTGCGGTTGACATGCGGTATTGCGATGACTCGCCCAGATCACCCGCAACGGCCCCCTTGGCCCAAATCGTGTATTGCTCCCAAATCGGCCGGTTCAGCCCCATTGCCTCGCGCTTGGCTTCTACCTGCTCGATGGTGGCTGACGGTGGCAGCGACATCTGGGCCGGATCAACGGGCAGAATCCTCAACGCGCCAAAGACCAGAATCGTCACCACCACAAAGACCGGAATGATCGCCAGAAGCCTTCGGGCCAGGATGCGAAGAATAGCAATGATCAAAACCGCGCCTCCTTGGCACCGAAAGGGGCGTGCCAATGCCGGATCTGGCAATGGCGCGCGATTGTTGTGACCCAGCTTGTTACGACGTAATGGCGTGAGGCCGGATCAGACCATTGGCCCAGGGCTTCAGCTCGATGCCCTTGCGATAGCCAATCGTCTGAATTGCCTGCAACAGCGGGATCATTGCCCCTTCTTCGATGAGGAACTTGTTGAACGCCTCATACCCCTTGATGCGCTTGTCGTTGTCCGGCTCGCTCAGCAGCGGTTTGATCATCGCCGTCACCTCGGGTGTGCGGTAGGTTGCAAACGGCAGATCGGCGTCAAACATATTGCCGGCAAAAAGCTCGGGATCGCCGGTGCCGTTTTCCCAGACAAACAACGAGGCCGGGGGCAACTTGGCCGAGGCGTTCAGCTCATACCATTGCGACTCGGTGATCACTTTCAGATTGGCCTTGATGCCAACCTTTTCCCACATGGTCACAATCGCGCGGGCAATATCATAGTCACCGGGGAACTGACCGTTGGTGGTGGCGAAATCAAGGCTGACAGGATTATCCGGGCCAAAGCCCGAAGCCGCCAGTAGTTCCTTGGCTTTTGCGTCGTCAAAGTCAAAATGGAAGTCAGGAAGAAAGCCTGGCATGCCGGGGATGGTGGGTTGATCAATCGTGACAGCATCACCGCCAAAAAATGCTTTTGACAGCAGAGACTTGTCAATCGCGTGATGCGCAGCAAGGCGAATGTTGCGGTCGGCAAAAACACCATCGGCGCGGATCGTGACATAGATGATGCGCGCAATCGGGTTGGTGACAGCGTTAAAGGCATCACCCTGCTGCAGGCGTTTTATGTCGCGGATCGACAGTTCGGTTGCAAGATCAACCGTGCCGGATTCAAGCGCGGCCAACCGCGCCGTCGGATCTGGGATGATCTCTATGGTGATCCGCTTGATCAAGGGAAGCTCGCCCCAGTAATCATCGCGCCGTACCAGCACGATGCGGCTGTCGCGCTTGTACTCCTTCAGCACATAGGGACCAGAGCCCATGGGGCTGGTTTTCATCCCCTCGGGACCGACTTTTTCCGCATAGGCTTTCGATACGATATAGCTTGCGCTGAAGCTCAACCACTGCGCCACAATCGGGAAAGGCTTGGCGAAATGCATCACGGCTTCGGTGGGCGACAGAATCTCGATGTCAGACACCGTGCCGAAGCCTACGGCAAGATCCAGTTCCTCACCTTTGTTCAGCCGCTCAAAGAAGGTATAGCGAAAGTCTTCCGTTGTCAGTTTTGTGCCGTCGGAAAAGGTCACGTCATCGCGCAGCGTGACTCGCATGCTCATCGCGTCTTCCGCCAAAGCCCAGTCGGACAACACGCCTGACGTAAGCTTCAGATCGCTCGTCTGGTCAATCGGCTGATCGAAGACCATCTTGAGAATTGTCTGCGGATCAGGTGACAGACGCTGATTGGGGTCCCAGGTGGCGGTATCCGTGGTCCAGGCAATGGCGAGATTGTCGATTTCTCCTGCAAAGGCAAAATCTGGCCGCACGAGCAAGGCACCGCCCGTCATCGCCGCGAGCTTCATGAAAAGACGCCTATCGACTGTATTCATCTGAGAACCCCTGTTGCTTCATGCGTTTTTCTATTTTTCTGCTTTCGGCAGTCCGTTCCGGCATTCGCCCTGCCCTTGAAAGACCAAGGCAAAGAGTGCGGCTGCAAGCCGGCCCGGCCCGGTTGCTCAGCACATGGCGACCACCAGAATTTCGGGAAACCCCAATGACCCGTCTTTTGCAGTCGCCGGGCCAAATCCGGCAAAGCCAACAGACCGGACATAGGCACCCTGCCGTTTGCATCTTGTCTCAAGATTACGTTGCACCTAATGTCGCGTCCATATCAACCAAGGCCGATATTTTTGCATAATAGGCCATTTTCCACAAAATTTCCGGCTCCATCCATGACCAAATACCATGTCAATGCATTGTTTTATATATGAAGCAATAGCTGTAGCAGGAGGCCTATGATGCGTGACATCGACACAGACCGCAAAGCACCCGGCCCAAAGCGGCGTGAGCATTCTGTCACGCAGGACGCAACGTTGCGGCAGTTCTTTCTGGACCTGATTATCAACGAGATGCGCGGCGATTCGCCGGATTGCCATCGGGTGATGGCCAGGTTCAATCTCAGGTCAGGAAAATCCCTGAACCCCTACTCGACCTATCCTCTCCGATCCTATGTTGCGTTCTTTGAAGAGGCCGCAAAGGCACTGCGCCGGCCCTTCCTTGGCCTCGAACTCGGACAAAATTTCCGACTGTGGGAGATCGGTCCGGTCTATCCGCTTTTGGCAACCGCGCCGACCCTGCGCGAGGCGCTTGGCGTCTTCATACGATTTCAAGCCAGCTGGCAAACCCACACAACCAGCAGTCTCCAACGCGAATTTGAAGAGACAAGATATGGCTACACGATCAATGATACTTCCATCTGGCCGCGCATCCAGGATTCCGAAAACTCCATAGGTGGCCTGTGCGCTTTGATCCGGCAGCTGTTCTCCGAACGCTGGAGCCCTGTCGAAATCTGCTTCGAACATGACGTCACGGGCCGTGAAGCGCCGTTGGAGCGGTACTTCCGTTGTCCGGTCAGGGGCAACGCAGCCGCGAACAGTATTCTTTTACGGAACGTTGATATTGACCGCCCGATGAATGCCTGGATCAACTCCAACGCTCCGGCGCGCGCGATTGTCGAGACACATCTTTTCGATCTGCTGCGCCCACCCGAAGACAGCTTCCGCCCGATTCACGAACGCCTCTCGCAACTGATCGAGCAGCGTCTGGGCCGTGAAAGCGTCGATCTGGAGTCACTGGCCGAAATGCTCGGCGTTGCCCCGCGCACCCTGCGCCGACAACTTGGCACTTTTGGGACAAGCTTCAGCAAGGTTCTCAACCATGAACGCCGTAAAAAAGCGGACATGTTGCTAAGCACCGGCACCATCAAGCTTAGCCAGCTTGCAACGCACTTGGGCTACACCAATCAATCCGCATTCTCACGCGCGTTTCGTGAATGGACGGGGGAATCCCCCATCGCAGCCCTTCACCGCGCACGGCGCCCCGTCGGTACGGACGAAGACGACGAACCCGCCGACTGATTCATCCTCCGTAAGATTGCGCCTCAGTCAAAGGCCGATGTTTCCAGCCGCATACAGACAGCACGCGGTTCTGTGTAGGCATGTATCACCTCGGTTCCAAACTCGCGACCCAGGCCCGACATTTTGGTGCCACCAAAGGGCATGGCAAGATCCAGCACGTTATGGGTGTTGATCCAGACCGTGCCGCAGTCCAGTTGTGCGGCAAGCAGATGCGCCTTGTTAATGTCACGGGTCCAGATGCTGGCCCCCAGACCATATTCGGTATCATTGGCAAGCGCCTTGATATCGCCCGCATTCTGAACCGGCATGGCCAGAACCACCGGCCCGAACACTTCTTCGCGCGCAATCTGCATATCAGACCGGCCACCCGTCAATACGGTCGGCTGATAGAAATACCCTTTGCCCACGACCTGACCGCCGCCGCACAGCGGTTCGGCACCATCCTTGATGCCGGTCGATACCAGTTCCGAAACCCGGTTCAGCTGGCGCGACGATATCAGCGGGCCAAGCTGCACCAAAGGATCAAACCCGCTGCCCAGCTTCAGACCCCGTGCGATCTGGGCGACGCCCTTTGTCACCTCATCAAAGATCGAGGCCTCGATCAAAAGACGGGATCCGGCGGTGCAAACCTGACCTGAATTGGGAAAAATGGCATTGGCCGCCCCCGGAATGGCCCGATCCAGATCGGCATCTGCCAGTATGATGGTGGGCGATTTTCCACCCAGCTCCAGCGTCACACGCTTCATATGCCGGGCAGAGGTGGCAAGGATCTTTTGCCCGGTAAAGGTTGACCCCGTAAAGGCGATTTTGCGCACCAGTGGGTGATCGACAAGTGCCTGACCCGCCTCGTACCCATATCCTGTTACGATATTGATCGCCCCCTCTGGGATCCCCGCTTCAAGAATAAGCTCCCCCAGCCGCAACGTGGTCAACGATGCGTCTTCCGAAGGTTTCAGCACCACGGTACAGCCAAAGGCAATGGCAGGTGCGAGTTTCTGAACCGCCTGCCCCAGTGGAAAATTCCACGGTGTGATGCCGCCAACAACCCCCACCGGCCTGCGCTCGGTATAGGCACGATAAGTGCCGCCATCGTCAAAAAATGGCGAGAGTTGAATGTACTCCCCCGCCATCTTTGAACTCCAGCCGCTATAATAGCGCAGGGCATCAATTGCGAACTTCATATCGACATTGCGTGAGACGCCAAAGGGCTTGCCATTGTCCAGCGTCTCCAGCCGCGCCAGCTCTTCGGCATCGCGTTCGATCAGAAGCGCCAGCTTTTCCAGCAGGCGGCCCCGGTCCAATGGCCGCATCTTCTGCCAATGCGTGCTTTCAAACGTGCGATGCGCGGCCTGAACTGCACGATCAACATCCGCCGCCGACGCCGCGACAAGATCGCCGATCTTTTCCTCGGTCGCCGGATCATAGACCGCGATCATCCGCCCCTCGGCCCCGTCGCACCACTGCCCGTTGATCAACAGCTTGCCTGCGGGAATCCGTACGGCTGGCCCGCCCACTCTCTCAATCATTGCACCCATGGTCTGTCTACTCCCGCTGCGGATCAGCTTCGGCTTGATCCCTGATTACAGATGCCCCGGTCGGGCGATTTGGCGCATGCGCAGGCCAGCTCTGCCGTGCTCAGAGCCGTTCCAGCCGATACGGCGTAGGGTCGACAATCGGTGCGCTGCCGGTCAAAAGGTCGACAGCAAGCTGCCCTGCTGCCGGGGCAGTGCCAAAACCATGCCCGGAAAAACCCGATGCAAGCGTCAGCCCCGGCAGCTTTGCCACTGGCGAAATGACCGGCAGGGAGTCGGGCGTGACATCAATCATGCCTGCCCAGCTTTGCCTGACCGCCGCACCGTTAAAAACCGGCCAGGCCTTGCAAAGGTTCTGCATCGCCTCGGCGTTCAGGCCGTGATTGACCGCCGGATCCATCGTGCGCAGCTGCTCCAGAGGCGAGCGTGCCGTGCCCGACCAATGACGCGCCATCGAAAGGTCACGCAGAAAATCCCTGCCAAAGGACAGTCGCACATTCTTCCATTCCGCCTTCAGCACTGGCAGGTAACGATGTCCAATCAACAGATGATCCAGCATCAAGGGCGCAAAAAGTGCACCACGCTGGGTGATGGTATACCCCCCGTCGTGCCGCTTGCGGAACGAGAAGTCCGCAGCACCGACGGCGATATCGGTTGGTCCCTCCATCACGCCGGTCCGAAAGACCGACGCGACGAGTGGTAAAGTGGGCAACACCACACCATGATTGCCCAGAAACCGGCGCGACCAGAGTCCCCCGGCCAGCAGCACCTGCTCACAGGCGATTTCGCCACGTTCCGTCATCACGCCACTCACCCGCCCTGCAGCAGTGACAAGCGTGCGCACCGCACAGTTTTCAACAATTACCGCACCTTTGACAATGGCTGCCGCCGCAATGGCACTGCTCGCCAATGTCGGCTCTGCCCGCCCGTCAGAGGGCGTATAGATCCCGCCAATCCAGCCGCCTGTTCCGCCCGGCACCAGCGCGTCGATCATGCCGGGGCTGAGCAGGCGCGAATCCAGCGACTGCCCGCCGGCTGATCCGATCCAGGTCGCGTGCTTTTCCATCTCGGCTTCGGTGCGCGCAACATACATGATGCCTGCTTGGCGATAGCCCACATCGGCACCGACCCGTTCCGCCATCCCGGCCCAAAGCCGGTCTGATTCCACCGAGAGCGGCAGATCAGAAAGGCTCCGCCCGGTTTTGCGGATCCAACCCAGATTGCGCGAGGACTGCTCGCCGGCAATGCGCCCCTTCTCCAGCACAACGACGGGAATACCGCGCTCTGCAAGGTTCAGCGCTGCGGTTAGCCCGACAATACCGCCACCGATCACGACAACGCTGGTCGATGCCGGAATATCAAGATCGGTCTTTACAGGCGTGATAACGGGGGCCACGACCTTTATCCTTGAATGATTGCATCATTATACTGCGGCTCGGCGCAGAGCACTTCGGCATGTCTGCGCACAAAGCAGCGGATCAGAGTGTGATCGACATCTCTTTGACATTGGCTCTGGAAGCCCCGCGATAGGCCGTAACTTCGATCTCGACTTTGTATTCCGCTGACCCCAGTGGGGGGCAGGTCATGGTCAACGTCGGATTGATCCCACGCATCCTTTGGCCATAAGCCGCCATGATCGTATCAATGTCTTCGGCAAACTGCACATGGACCCGCGCCGCGACAACGTCCTCCAGACAGGCCCCGACCGCATCCAGCGCGCGCCCGATGTTGGACAGAACCTGCAGGGTCTGCTCGGTCAGATCCTCCGGGATCAGTTTGGTCGCAGGATTGCGGCCGGCGGTATTTGATACGAAAATCAGGTTGTCCACCGCAACAAGCCGCGAATAGCTGCCGTGTTCCTCGTATTTTGAGCCGGTTTTCAGTTTAAAAATCTCGGTCATAGTGTTCACTCTGTTAGAAAATAGGACAGCGCGCGTACACAGCGCGCAACGATCAGCGCAGGGTCGGCACATCCCACAGGTTCAGCTTGACCCCGATGCCCATCTCAACCGCGTTGCGATAGACCACGGTACCCCATGCCACATCCTCGACCGGCATCCCGCCGACAGACATGATGATGATCTCGTCTTCATCCTGCCGTCCTGGGGCCTCTCCCGCGACGATCTTGCCAAGGTCTTCCAGCTGTTCGAGCGCCATCCTGCCCTCGTCGACCAGATCCAGAAAGCGAATGCCGATCGCGGGAATGTGTTTGTGTACCGGCTTGGGGTTTTCTTCAAACCAGGCGTGATACAGGCCCGGATTGTCCAGAACCTTGCGGATAGCGGGCGACTCCATCGCTTCGTCAACGTTGCACAATGCGGGCATTGCCAGAAATGTGCCGGGGCTGACCCATTCCCGTTTGACCGTCGGATAGGTCGATGGGTCACCGGTCGCCCCCGAACCGCAAAATGTGACAATATCCGAATTGCGCACCACAGCTTCGACACCGTCGACAACGGTGACTGTGGTAATCTGGGGAAAGGTCTCGGCAATCCAGCTTAGAAAAGCGTCAAGGTTTTTCTGGCCCCGTCCCTTGATCTTGACCGTATCAATCATCGGACAGACGGCCATAAAGGCGGAAAGCGAGGTCTTTGCCATCACGCCCGGCCCCAGAATCCCCACCACCTTTGATGATTTGCGCGCCAGATGGCGCGCGCCCACACCCGGAACCGCCCCGGTGCGATAGGCTGACAACAGGTTGGCTGACATAAAGGCAAGGGGGGCGCCTGTATCGGCATCATTCAGAATGAATGTCAGAATTGACCGGGGCAGCCCCTTGTCACGGTTCTCGATGTTCGAACCGTACCACTTCATCCCAGCAGTGCCAAAGCGACCGCCCAGATAGGCAGGCATGGCCATGAAACGGCGGTCCGGGGTCGGTTTTGGCATGGTGGGAAAGGCCGAGGTTTCGGGGAAGATCACCACCGAGCCATGCGAATTGTTGTTGGCTCCCGCCATCCGATAATCGCCATGGTACAGCAGGGCAAACATCTCTTCCATGGTGTCTACGCAAGCCGCCATATCGGTCACGCCCGCACGGATCATGTCCGGTTCTGAAAGATAGATGAAATCTATCCGTGTCGCCGAGGCTGGCTCATCAAGCGCGTGATCGTGATCTTTGTGACGCATCGGAACTACTCTTCCAGTGTTTGATCTGCCGAAGCTGTCATGAAGACATCAAACAAGAAATGACCAAAACGGTTGAAAATTGTGCAGATCAGGCCGGAATCCGCCACGCGGTTCAGGAATGCGCAAAAATACCAAGCCTGTCGGGACTAAACTGCCCGACGATGAGCGCATCTTTCTGCCAATGACACAGATGCTGCCGCTGACAGCATGCAGCAGAGATCGCCGCTCACCCACAGGAAAAGTGTCATGCTTTCCGTGCCAGCTTAGTGCCGTTTCGGACATGCCAAGGGCCAAAGCCCGACCCGCTAGTCTGGATCTCTGGGCTTTTGCGCCAGCCCAAGCTTGACTTTTGCAACCTTCCCTTCCGCCACCAGATGCGGCGACAACGTGCCAAGCCGAAGGCGCAGCTCGGGCGGTGCAGTGTCCAGCCGGATCAGGCTATCGGTGTTCGATTGCGTAAAGAGACCTTCCTCGGCAGGTGTCAGCCCAAAGCGGGCCAGCGACATCGCCAATGGCAAAAACCGCCCTCCCGGCGGCAGATCGGCCAACGCCGCATCGCGGGCAGCCCGGACCTGTGTGGCATCTGGCAGGGCAGCGTCAACGATGGCGGGATTGGTCGTATAAAGATCAATCAGCCCCTGCGAATCCTGCACCCGAACCTGCCAATCATGCCCGGCGTGTTGCAGATCAAACGCTGTGCCATCCAACAGCGGCCGGTCGCTGCGCGGCTGGTCCGCCACCATCTGATCGGCCACCAGCCCACGCAACCTGTCAAACAGGGCATCCCGCGCCAGGGATCGCCGCAACTCTGCGGCAAGGCCAGCCGAAAGGCGCTGGTTTGCGAAACTGCGCACCTGTACCCAACCAGCCATAGTGGCGAGCAGCATAACCGCCACCAAGGTTGCCAAGAGGACAAAACCACTCTTACTGTGCCGCCGATGGGGCGTCAGTTTGGCATTGGATCTATGGCGGTAAATCGACACGTGCCCGTCATCCTGTTGGCGCTGCTCTATGGCTGTACCGCCGTTGTTATATGGCCAAACTGGCCAGTACCCATCATGTTGGCCGTCTTGGCCGTGCCATTGATCTGGGCAACAGTGACAGACCTCGCCCGGCATGTCATCCCTGACACGGCCTCTGCTGTGTTGGCGGTAACGGGGTTGGCATACCCTTTTCTGATCGGGACAACCCCCGAGCCAGTGACTCTGGGTGTCGCGCTGCTCGTCACACTTGTCCTTGCCGGTACAAGCGAAATGTTTTGGCGGCGGCATCAGACAGAAGCCTTGGGTCTGGGCGATGTAAAGCTGATCGGTGCAGGCACATTGGTGGTCGGCGCACAAAATCTGTGGCTGGTGATCGGTCTGGCAGCAATCGGAGGCATCATTGCCGCAGTGCTGGCCAGGCGCAACCACCAGAAGGGGATTCCCTTTGGACCGTTCCTCGCGTATGCCATTTTTGCAGTTGCAGCGGCAAACGGCGGGGAAATCGGATGGCACTGACGAAAACCAGAACGCGCAATCCAAAGGCTGGTTTGACCCTGCTGGAGGTGATGGTCGTGCTGGCCATCATTGCCCTGATCGCCGGACTGGCCGCACCACGGCTAATGGACAGTTTTGGCCGGGCCAAGGCGCGCAGTGCGACAATCCAGATGGAAAACCTGCGCTCTGCGGTGCAGCTTTTCTACCTTGATGCCGGTCGCTACCCGTCGGAGGCAGAGGGATTGACTGCGCTGACGACAGCCCCGCAGAGCGTGCAAAACTGGCGCGGCCCCTATCTGGATGGGCCAGAAGATCTGAACGATCCCTGGAACCGGCCTTATATCTACCGCTCGCCTGCGGGGGACAAAGCGTTTGAGATCACCACCTATGGTGCCGATGGCAGGGCCGGAGGCACCAGCGAGGACAGCGACATCTCACTTTGATGAAAAGTCTTTGCCGGGCGGATGATCAGCGGCGGCACCGGGCGACCGGGGCCGGCAAAGGTTATTTTCACCAGACCGGGCAATGGCGCCGCTGACGGCCAGTTGAAATACCATGTATCGCCCTGATTTTCTGCCAGCCGCCCCCAATACAGCAGGCTGATCCGCTGGCCTTCGGGGGCCAGCGCACCTTGACGCAAAACTGGCTGGCCATCTTCATCCTGCCCTTGCGCAACAAACTGCGCGTTTTCGGTCAGTGTCAGAGACATGGGCGCGCCCGGCCAGAACGCTCCGGCTGGCGGTGATGTCAGCGCGGTAAGGCCGGTTTCGGTGCCGACAAACCCGGCAAAGGGGCCCCCAATGACCGGCTCGATGATGGCATGTTCCAGCCACAGACGCAGATCGCGCCGGTTCAAAGCCTGTTGCAGATCGTCGCCAAGTTCCGCGCTGCGCACCAGAACGCGGATACTGCCGCCCGTAACCCCCGACACCAGCGCCGCAATCATCGCCATGACCAGCAAAGCAATCAGGGTCTCCAGCAGGGCCACGCCCGCGCGGATGTTGCGCCCGTTCATGATCTGGGCCGGGCGATCAGCGTGGAAAAGGTGGTCGGCTCTGCCCTGCGATCAATATGCCAAACCGTAATCTGTACCTCGACAAGCCGCATGACAGGATCAAGCGAGGTCTGCCCGTCGGGTGCGACGCTGCGTTCGGTGATGCGCCAGGCCCAACCGGCCGGATCCTGACCTTCGGCCTCCATCTGCGGAAAGGTCGCGCGATACGCCTCGGCCAATGAGACCGCAAATTCTGCGGCGTTCAGATCTTGCAGTCGACGCGCCTGCTGCGCTGCCGCACCGCTGACAATCGGCAGCGCGAAACCCAGCACAAACGCAACCAGCCCAAAGGCGACCAGCGCCTCAAGCAAGATGACGCCTCCACGTCGGTTCCGCCTAGAGCGCAAGGTCATTCACCGACAGAATTGCGCTCATCACGGAACCGACAATCAACGCAATCACCGCACCGATCAGCAGGGTCAGCAATGGCGTTGCAAGCGCCATCATGCGTTGCAGACGGCGTTCGACCTCGTCCTCCAACGCTGTGGCTGCGACAGACAAGACCTGCGGCAACGTGTTGGTTTCTTCGCCGATGCGGATCATTTCGCGCAACATCGCGGGCAGTGAGGGGTCTTGCGACAAGACTGATGATGCGCGCGCGCCACCCTCCAGCGCCTCGGCTGCGCGGGCAAACAGGGCGGCCTCCGGATCGGTGGAAAAGGCACTCGCCGCCGCCGAAAGCGACACGGCGAGTGGCATTCCGGCCTCTTGCATCAGCTGCACCGCCCGCACGATCCGGGCGAGACTGACATCCCGGAGCACCGGGCCAAAGCCGGGAAAGCGGCGCATCATCCGGCGCAGGTCAGACCCAGGACGACGCAACGCCCGGATAACCCAGAGCAGAGCCGCCGCGACGCCAATTGCGACGGGCAGCCCCCAGACCACCACGCCCTCTCCCAACGCGACAAAGCCCGCGATTGCCGAAGGCAGCGGTTGATTGACAGAGGTAAAGATGACGGCAAGGCGCGGCGCCAGAAACAACGACATCACAAGAATGATGCCCACCCCCCCCACCAAAAGGATCGCGGGGTAGACCAAGGCACCGCTCAGCTGGCCCAGCATTTTTTGCTGGCGGCGCAGGGCGGTGGCCAGTTGCGGCATCTGCTGGCCGGGGCGCGCTGTGGCCTGCCCGATGCTGGCCATGACCGAGAAAAGCGGGGACAGCCGGTCCGACGCCTGTTCCATCGCATCGGCAAAGCCCGCGCCATCTGCCATCAGCTGGCCCACGCGCTGAAAATGGCGCCGGATTGCGGGGGTGCGGTTTGATGTGGCGACTATTTCGGCCACCTTTGGCGCAGGCAGGCGCGCGGCAAACAAAACGCTCAACTGCTCGGCCAGATCGGCTTGCGCTGCCAAAGGAATGATGCGCCCGCCTGCCGCGCCCTGCCCGGCCCTGTCTGGGCCCAGATCGGTGACCGTCAGACCAAGGGCCGCCAGCCGCTTGAGCGCCTCTGCCTCGGATGCGGCCTGCAGCGCGCCGTTTTCGGCGCTGCCATCTGCAGCATAGGCGGCATAGCGAAAACGCGGCATGGCGCGCTAGTGCGAATAGTCGCGCACGGTGTGGCGCGCTGATCCAAGCCCCGCATTCAACAGCGAATTCGACCCCGACACTTTGCCCCGCCAATAGGCTGTCGCATCTGCGGCTTCGCCCTCGTTGCGCACCACGCGCGGGCGGATCAGGATCAGGAGTTCGGTACGCCCTTTGCGGCTGTTCTTTGACCTGAACAAGTTGCCGACCACAGGCACCTTGCCCAGACCCGGCACCTGCGAATTGGTCGCATTATCCGTCTCCTGAACCAGTCCGCCCAGAGCCAGCGTCTGCCCATCGCCAAGAGCAACAGTGGTCTGCACCTTGCGCTGGCGGATCGTGGGACTGTCAATTCCGGATGTGCGGGTTTCAGCCACGTCGCTGACCTCTTGGCTGATGTCCAGCATCACGCGACCGCCGTCGCCGATCCGCGGCTTGACCCGCAGGATGATCCCCGTATCGCGGTATTCCACCTGTGTCAGCACCGGCGCGTTGGGCGTGTCGCTTGAAGTGCTGTTTTGCCGTGCAATCGGCACCTGATCGCCGATCTGCAAAATGCCTTCTTTGTTGTCCATCACCATCAGCGTTGGGGCAGAAATCACCTTTACATCGGTCACGCTGGCCAGAGCCGACAGGGCGACATTGGCATCGCCCGATCCAAACACGGCGGTAAAGCCGGGCGAATTGCCGGAAACGCCGCCGCTGGACAGATCCGAAAACCGGAAATCCCACTTGCCGCTTTCAAAAAACCAGCGCGTGCCGATCTTGATCTCGTCGTTCAGGGTCACTTCGGCAATGGTCGCTTCCAGCAAAACCTGACGTGCAGAGCTGTCGAGGCTGCGCAACAACGATGTTACCTGATCGTGATCGTTCCGGTCGCCCATGACAATCAACGCGTTGCGACTGTCATCGGCGGCGACCCGCATCGAGCTGCCCTCATCCCCAAATGATGCCATCTGCACCTGGGCTTCACCGCCCGCCGGTGCCGGGCTGCCGCCCTGCAGCAATTCATTCAGAATGGGCGCAACCTCTGAGGCGCTGCGATTTTGCAGTTCGTAAGTTGCAAGATAGGTCGAAGACCCTGCCGCCGTCTGGTCCAGTTCCCGGATCCAGCGTTGCGCCTTGGCCACGTAGGTTGCGCGTGACGAAATCACAAGGATGGATGACAAGCGCGGATTGGGAATGAACTCGACCACCCCGTTCAGCATCCCGCCTTCCTCTGCCTCGAAAATCCGTTGCAGCTCGGGGACAACCGCCTCGGGATCGGCGGAGCGCAGGCGGACCAGCGCGACGGATTTACCCTGAAGAACATCGACATCAAACAGATTCAGCGCATCAAGGGCGCTTTCCATCAGCGCCGGGCTGCCGGAAAACAACAAAAGATTGCGGCGCTGTTCGGCCACAACTTTCAGCCCCTGTTCTGACAAAGGCTCCAGCAGCTTGACCATTTCGGTCGCAGAAACAAAGCGGAGTGGGGCCACCATGATCGACGATCCGGTCAGCGCGTCCCGTCCCGCCACCCGAAAGGTTGAATTGCCACTGGCACCGGGTACGATCCGCACCACCGCACCTTCTTTGCGAAGCTGGGCATTATTGGCCTGCAACGAAGTTTCAAACAGATCAAGCAAGGCATCTTTCGGTATCGCGCCCGTGGTTTGAATGGTGATGCTGCCTTGCACGCCGGTATCGATCACATAATTCAGACCCAGCGTATCAGACAGCACCGCCTTGGCCGCTGCATCAATCGACGCATTGACCAGCGAAAGCTGCACGCGCTGACCATCTTCTGGCACCACGATCGCACGGCGGTCTTCAAGGCCCCCTCCGGTACTATCAAGAAATACGTCAGAGCCGCGTTGCAAGGCACCGGGTGCCACGCCGCCCCCAACCAGCCCGTGCTGAGTGATCCCGCGTGAGGCAACGCCGCCGCGATTAGGCCCGTCTGCCCCGAAAAAGCCCGAACTGCGCCCCGGACCATTTTCAACACAGCCGGCAAGAACCGCCACGCCACAAATGCCAAGGGTCATGCCGATGGCACGTAACCACATAGAACGCATGAGTTTCACCAAGATGGCCTGTATTCAGGTCTTTTTTATCTGCTCGGTGATCAGGGTAGCCTGTCTTGAAACAGCTGAACAGTGACTTGCACCCCTTGTGCCTCCAGTATCGCAGTCATCTGTGTTATTTCTATCAATGTCCAACCGCCAACGGTCTCACCCAGTCGCGTCCAGCTTTCCTTACCGCTGACCGCATCACGAAGCAGAACGCGGGTTTGACCGTCAGCGGTTATCAAACCTGCAATCCGTGGCGCAGTCGGGGCCAGGAGATCAGGCACTGCCACGGGCATTTCCACCGCCAGCGCTGGCTCTGACGCTTGCACTGCACTGACCTGCGGTGGGCGGCGGTCTTCGGCCAAAAGCGGCCGCTCGGCAAAGACGCTTTCGACTGCGGCTACATCTGAAAGCGGGGGCAAGGCCGATACAGAAGCGGCCCTCGCAGCGCCAAGCACCGCATTGGTCACCATCGGCGCAGGCACATACCCTTCGGGTATCAGCGCCAGCGTGACACCAAGCGCGGTCAGCACCGGCAGCACAAAGCCAAGGGGGGGAAGCCGTATCATTCGGCCTGCCCATTCACGATCTCGGGCGCAAGCGCCCAAAGGGTAAGGCGAAGATTGATCGGCGCGCTGGTCGTACTGCCATCGGGAGGCAGCTGGCGCATCCAGACCTGCCGTGTTGACAGCGCAGGACGAATTGCCTCGACTGCGCCAAGAAACGCAACCACCTCGGAATGGCCTCCGGTGAGTTCGAGTTCATAGGTGGAACAGGGGATGATACAGCGCGCATCCCCGCCAAGCCCACCGAAAGAAATGACCGTCAGACCTGACTGTTGAGACGCAAGCAAGACAACATCCTGAATCGCGCGCTCGACTGCTGAAAGACTTTCCTGTGGCCAGATCGCATCTTCAGGCAGGGTTGTGGCCCCCGATCGGCCACCGGGCTGCAGGACCATCAGCCGCTGCATCAGCTGGGCTTCCCTCTGCCCAAGAGTTTCCAGCGCTGCGATTTCAGTGGCAAGCCGTCCACGGCTTTGGCTGGTGATCTGAAAAAGAAGCACAGCCGACGCCGCACACAGCAGCACAAGAAGAGCAAAGCCCCGCAACCCTGTTTTCATCGTTTCGGTCACGGCACGCTTTCCGGCAACAGGGTCATCTCGATATCGAAGCGGCTTTTCTGGCTATAGGTGTCAAACATGACCGGACCAGACAGGCGCACATTTCCGGCTCCCGGCAGGGCTTGCAGCGCCGTTACGGTTTCCGTCACCTCGCCGCTTGCAAAGCCGGACAGACGCCAGCCGCCAGCGGCAACCGACAGTTCCGAAATCCAGACATCCGGAGGTAACCCCGCGGCCACAAGACCAAGCCCGGACAAAGGGCGAAGCCCGTTCCGGAAATCTACGATCTGCGTCGCCGTCAGCACCGCATCGGCGGTTCCGCGCGCCTCTTGCGCCTCGGCTTCGGCGAGCCGCTGCTCCAGCTGGGTCACGCGAGCACTGCGGACCGATACCTGCTCCGAAACCTTTGCCACCTGCGCCTCGGTCAGGACAATCACGAGAAGCGCCAGCAGAATGCAGACAAGCCCCGTCGCAGCCGCCCAGTTCTTTGCTGTTGTGGGCAGGTTTGGCATGGCTTGCCACAGAACAGGCGCGTCAAAGCCCACCCCCGGATAATCGGGCAACCGTATATCTGCCACCTTTACCCCTGCCCCAGCCGCCGCCTCGCGCAGCTGCGTCAGATGAGCTTCTTTGACAAGAGCACAGCGATAGACCAGCGTCGCGCCAGGTTCAGACGCCGGCCTGTGCCGCCAGATCAACCCCTTTCCCCCCGAAGGCAGTGATCCCCGCAGGTTCAGGGAGATGGCTTGCGCCGCCTTTGCCCTTGCCGCCCGCGGCAGGGTAACGTCACGCTCCAGACAGGCACTTGCTGGCAGGACAAGGCTGACGCGCCCGGCGGGGATGCGCATCTTGCCAAGATCTTCTTCTGTCAGCGGCAGAGAGGTCAGATGGACCTTGCGCGGCGCACGGGCGGGCACCCAAGGCTGAAACAACGCGGCCATGGCAGACCAAAGCCCTTGCAGAACCGGCACACCACCCTGACGCGCCACGCCGATTGACCTTTGCTCTCGCTCGCTCACCCTGTTGCCCCGATGACTTCCCCACCCGTCATGCTATGACACCCCAAGCTGCTGCGAAAGTGCCTGCCAGACGAGAGCGGAGAAGTATAGCAATGGTTGCCAGATCTGACAGCGAACAGGGTCTTGTTGATGCCCTGCTTTCAGCGAATGTCGCCAATGCCGAGGGTTTGGCCCGCGCACAGGCTTTGGCTGCCCGCGAAGGCGGCAGAATTGATCGTATCCTGCTCAAGCTGGGGTTGGTCGAAGAAGACGCGTTGCTCACGGCGCTGTCGAAACTGCACGACATACCGATGCTTTCCCCCGACCGACACACCGCAGAGACCGCCGCGATCAGCACACTGACGCCCGATTACCTATTGGCGCATATGGCGGTGCCTCTGGAGCACGAAGGGCCCGGCGTTCTGCTGGCCATGGCCGACCCGCTGGATCAGGGCACTTCGGCAGAGATTGGCTTTCTGTTGGACAAAAGTGTCAGCGTTGTTGCCGCGACCAGTGCCGAAGTGCGCGCTTTGCTGACGCGCGCCACCGACAAGTCCGGTCATGATGAGACAGGGGTGGCGCAGACAGACCGCGACAGCGAAGACCTGCGGCGGGCCGAATTTGACGGGCCGGTGATCCGCTTTGTGCAGGATATGTTGTCTGATGCGGTACTGGCACAAGCGTCTGACATCCATGTCGAGGCGACCGATGGCGTGCTCGGTCTGCGCTATCGCCTGCATGGCGTATTGGTGCCGCAACCCGTACCGCCGCAACTGACGCCCGGCTCGGTGGTTGCACGTCTCAAGGTGATGGCGGGGCTGAACGTGGCCGAACGGCGCCTGCCCCAAGATGGACGACTGCAAGCCATTATCGCAGGGCGCCGTGTCGATTTCCGCTTCTCTTCCTTGCCCACCCATGCGGGAGAAAGCATCGTCGCACGTGTGCTCGACCCAAAAGCGCTGCGTCTTGGCTGGGCGCAACTGGGATTTGACCCAGACATCGTGGCGTGGATCAAGGGCATTCTGAACCGCCCCAGCGGCTTGTTTTTGGTTACCGGTCCGACCGGATCGGGTAAGACCACCACGCTTTACACAGCGTTGTCACATCTGAATACGCCCGGCCGCAAGATTATTACTGTCGAAGATCCGGTCGAATACCAACTGGCCGGAATGCAGCAGATTCAGGTGCAGGAAGAGGTTGGCCTGACCTTTGCGACGGTGCTGCGCAGTGTGTTGAGGCATGATCCGAACATCATCATGGTCGGTGAGATCCGCGACGCAGAGACAGCCGAAATCGCAGTCCGTGCCGCACAAGTTGGCCGCCTTGTGCTGTCAACTCTGCATACCAACAGCGCTGCCGGGGCTGTAAACCGGCTGACCGATCTTGGTGTTTCCGAATTTCTTCTGCGCGATGTCTTGCGGGGCGTGCTGGCACAGGAGCTGCGATTGGTCAATTGCACGACCTGTGGCGGAACCGGATGCGATGCCTGCAATCAGACCGGCGTCGGAAAACGCACCTTGATCGCCGACAGATTGGACTTCACCGCTGGAACAGGAGCGTAAAGACAGCCCCCTTCATGGTCACACGCGTTGAATTGACATTTCATTTTTAAATAACGTTTCCGTGACAAAACTTATAGTTGTGTGATATCAATTTTGGTATCGCGAAAGTTTATTCGCGTGCTCTCGTACCATACGGACTTGGCATTACATGAGGGACAAAAAGTGAAAATACTGCTCCACGCTTTCAGCCTTTCTTTCCTTGCCGCAAATTTTGTTTCCCCGCTTGGTGCTTTTGCTCAGACCGAGCAAACGGCCCCCAACGGGCTGCAGAAAATGATGCTCTTTCGCAGTTTTGTGCAGGATGACAGCGCCTGTCAGGTTGGCGTGACCGACGGACAGCCTTCGATCATAGGGGCAAACGCCGGATCGGCGGCTTCGGCTTGCCCGGATGCATTTGCATGGGTCCAGTTTGGCGAAGCGATCACGCAGGAATGGTGGAATTGGGGAATCGACCAGACAATCTGGCCAGCATCCCCATTGCCACTGTGTACCGCGACAGTGACAACCGGATGCTGTGATCCCAATGCGGCGATTGATCCCGCGGCGACCCCGACGCCGGGTTGCCCGGTCTATCGCGCTGATTACACGGTGCCCAGCCCGTTGCCAGCAATACCAAACGGAATGCCGGGCGGGTCAGCCGTCAACCATCGCGGCATGCTGCTGGATGATCAAATCGACCCCGGCCGCCTGCTGCGCGATCTGGAACTGGAACTGGTGTTCAGAAACAAGCCCATGATCGACTACATCTACCGCAACGACCTCTATACCCGCGAAGGCTTTGGTGCGCGCAATCGCGCGCAGAACGCTGCTCTGAATGCAGGCGATATCGCAAACGCCCACGCGCTGGAAGTCAGGTTCCCGATTGATGCCGTCATGGTCAAAGCAGACTTTCTGCATCAGGACATCATGCTTGATCAGGAGCTGATTACGGCCACAGCGCCGGATGGAACCACAATAGACCCACCAAACAATCCCGAGTTTCCCTATCTGACGGTCTGGATCGAAGGTGATGGCAGTGCCGGCAGCGTGCCGGGCTATTACTACATGGTCGCGATGACGAATGCTTCCAAAGATCTGCCGGTCTGGCACTGGTATGCGATGGAACATGTCGCAAACCGGGGGCGGTGCGATTACATCGGTTGCAATGACAGTTTCGGCTATCAGGCGAACGGCACCGCTCAACCAGGTGCAGATTTCGGATCAAGCTTCGTTCCGCCCATGATGGAACTGAACAATGACAAGACATCCGGCAATGACCCATTGTTCCTGACCGGGCAAGTCTACGATCCGGCAATCACGGGTGAACAGATCACACCCTCTCTTGCAGAGATGTTCTCTGCACTGGGTATCGCCAGCGCTTCGGTTGACAGCGATCCGCGCGTGATAACGGTCGATGATCCGGCCTGGATGAATTACCGGCTGAAAGGGACGCAATCGAGCTTCGTCACTGCCGGTGGCGTGCCGACAGGCATGGGCGCTACGGTTACCGAAGGTGGTTTTGTCAATACGGCGTCGTGCCTGACCTGCCATGCCCAAGCCTCGGTTGATGCCAATGGATCGGCGGGCATGCAAGGCGTCGGTGCATCCTGGCGGCCCAGTGTCCTTGGCTATGGCGAAGTGGTCATGGGCGCACCCTTGATGTCCTGGTTCTATCAGAATGGCGGACCCTCGGTTTCAGCCACCCAGATTGATTTCGTCTGGGGCATTCTGAACGCAAGTTGCGTAACGGCGGGGACCGATGGACTATGCGTCAGCTATCCGGATGCACCCACCATTGTTCCACGCTGAAAACATCGCGAAAACGTTGGCCGGACCAAGCACGTGCTATGCCCAAGCACAAGCCCGGCCAACGATCATAACGGCTGTCGCCAGACCAAGGTGACGGGATGGGCTCGGTTTAACCCGGTATAACCGGGAACTTAGCTGCCACGGCGCGACAAGAACCGCGCCGTGGCATAGACAGACTTAGGGGCGCGACGGAAAAAGTCCTTGATAAACAATGCAATACCGGATCACAACATACGGGTCGAGAGTCGGAAATGCCTGACCGCCACCGGTAGGGCTGATCATCGTGGGCGACATGGTAACGGTGGCGGGCTGGTCGGAATAGATCGTTTCCTGCCCCACACCGCCAGGGGGGGCAGCGGCCAACAGCTTGTTGCCCGGACCTGGCAAATTGCCGTCCGCATTGGTGGCGTTTACAGTATGACTGTGCGCCGCCATCTGGCTGGCGTTTAACGTCACCTGCTCTTGCCCACTCTTCTGCCCCAAAAACACGACGGAATTACTCGTGCCGATCGGAGCGCGCCCCCGCAAATCAGGAACGGCAAAGCTTACCTGACCGTCGCCCCCGTAAGTTGTTCCGATCAAAGCATAGAGAGCAATATAGTTGTTGATTGAAACCAGTTGTCCGTTCGCATCGAACGTTCCGGTTGGGCAGAAGTTATAGGGAACGCGCAGGATCTCGCCAATGAATGGCAAATCCCCGGCTGCGGCACGTTGCGGAACAGCCGAAATAACAAGGGAAAGCGCAATCGCATTGAGTGCAAGCACAGTTGCCTTGGGTGAGTGTGTCATAAAATTCTCCGACATCCAAACTGGGTTTCGGCCGAAAGGCCAGATCTGAGACTGCTGGCCCTTATGGCCGGCTTGGGAAGATGCCGAACTGAGCAATGCAGTGCGTCAGGCCAAGTGTCGGGTCTTGCGTACTGAATGCCACCCCGCTCCCTGCTGGTGCGATCATGCTCGGGTTCATCGTCACGTTTGGCGCCGCCGTGGAATAGATTGTTTCATTCCCGGTGCCGCCAGCAGGTGCGGCAGCCAGAAGTTTGCCGCCCGGTCCTGGTTTGTCACCATCAAGATTGTTGGCACGCACAATATGGCTGTGCGCAGGCATAGTGTTTACCGTCATCGTCTGCGTCGCACTTCCGGAGGCTTGGCCCAAGGCAACAGTGGGCAGACCTGGCCCTGTTCCCGGACCAATCAAAATGCGCCCCCGCATGTCGGGAATGCCAAAGGTGGTCTGACCGTTCCCGCCATAAGTTGTTCCGTACAAAGCGAAAAGCGCTTGATTCTGACTGATGCTAAGAAGCCTGCCATCCGCCGGAAGGAAGTCCCGCGGGCAAAAATCAAAGGCAACCAACATGACTTCACCGACAAATGGCTCATCAGCCGCCTTGGCCACTTGCGGCAATGCCGCCGCTCCGATCAGGGTCAGCGCACAAAGGCCAGCCTTTCCCATCGTGTTTACAAGTTTCATGACTGTCTCCGTAAATTTCTAATGTGTCTGACCGTGCGACCCCGCATCGGCCTATTCACAAGGGACTGCGGCAAAGCAATATCAGGGACGGGAAGGGTAGATCCCTTCGGTCGCGATACAAATTGTGATGGCCAAAGACGGATCACTCACACTGATGGGCTGCCCTGCCCCCGCGCCGCTGATCATCGACGATGCCATGTTGACGGTCGCGGGCTGAACAGAGTAGATCGTTTCTGATCCGGAGCCGCCACTGGGTGCCGCAGCCAACAACTTGCCTGCGGGGTCATGCATATCACCATCAAGGTTATTCGCGTTCACCAAATGCGTATGGGATGGCAGGTTGTTCGTTGTCAGAGTGACCGCAACCTGCCCCCCCTCATCGCCCCAGAACCTTGGCGTAAGGCCGTTGCCAGCCCCCTGCCCCATAATGCTTCTGCCTTGTGTATCAACGAGTTCAAAAGTTGTTACGCCGTCGCCACCATAAGTTGTGCCCAGCAGAGAAAACAGCGCGGTGTTCTGGCTGATCGAAATGACCTGACCTTGGGCTGGCAACCACCCGTAGGGACAGAAGTTAAAACCAAAGACACGAATTTCGCCGATATAAGGCGTATCGGCATGAGCGGGCAAAGCAAACGTGCCCATAGACAAAAAAACACCAGCTTTTAAAGTGTTAAGGGCCAGTTTGCAGCACAAGGAAGCCATTGGATATCTCCCAAATTTTGACATCAACATTCGGTGAGCGGACTATCATCTGAAAGCTTTCCAAATGCAAAAGATATCATTGTATCTTTTGCAAACTGTCCAACAGGAAAAACCATACACGCTTGAGTTGCCTAGCATTTCATCTGGGGGGGCCACACCTGACCCTGATGCCATTGAGGATCACAGCCGCGATATGGCACCTGGGCCAAGGGTCCAGCTGGATATTGGCGCACCGATCTGCACCCATGCAAGGAACGGCCTGATCTCAGCCGTCATGAAACCTTCATTGGACGCGCGAAAACAATTCCTTTAATCAGGAATAATGGAACAAAATCGCGCTGCTCATGCTTTCGCCACACTCGGTCATCCCGGCCGGCTCGCTGTCTTTCGCCTGCTGATGCGCTTTGCCCCGCAAGGCGTGCGTCCGACCGAGATCGCCGACGCGCTTGGCCTGAAGCAAAACACTTTGTCACACCACCTGTCTGATCTGACGGCCTCGGGCCTTGTCGCGGTCACGCGCCGGGGCCGGTCGCTTTTCTACTCGGTCGATATCGAGTCGACCGAGGGGCTGATCGGCTATCTCGCCCTCGACGTGGGCCGCGCGCGGCCTGATCTCCTTGCCACATTGCTCTCTCCTCAAAAGGATACCGCACCGATGACCGCCCCCCATCGCGACACAGATTTTGACGTGCTGTTCATCTGCTCGGGCAACTCTGCCCGCTCGGTCTTTGCCGAAGCGCTCTTGCGCGATCTGGGCAAGGGCAAGTTTCAGGCCTTTTCCGCCGGAACACGCCCCAACACCGAGCTGAACCCTTTTGCGCTGGAAGTCCTCAAGCGCAATGGCCACGACACGTCCGGCCTGCGCTCAAAGCACATCTCCGAATTTCAGCAGCCCGATTCCATCGTCATGGATTTCGTGTTCACCGTCTGCGACACGGCGGCGGCAGAGGAATGCCCGCCATGGCCGGGCCAGCCGATCACCGGCCATTGGGGCCTGCCAGACCCGGTGAAAGCCACCGGCACCGATGCTGAAAAGGCGCTGGTCTTTGCCCAGACCTATGCCACGCTGCGCCGCCGGATCGCGGCATTTGTTGCACTTCCCTTCGAAGGCCTCAGCCGGATGTCTCTCCAATCCAGCGTGGATGCCATCGGCACCGACGCACAAGCAAAGGCCTGATCCGCATGAGCCCTCGCATTGCCCTCAACGGCCTTGGCCGGATCGGAAAACTGGTGCTGCGCGACCTGATCGACACAGGCGCGGGTGGTGAAATCGTCCTGATCAACGATCCTGTCGGCGATGCCGAACAGCATGCGCTGCTGATGGAGTTCGACTCGGTCCACGGTCGCTGGCGCACGCCTGTCAGCCATTACGATGGGGCGCTGGTTCTGAACGGCCAGTCCGTCCGCCTGACGCATGAGAAAACCATCGATGCGTTGCCGCTTAAATCCTTGGGCGTGGATCTGGTCATCGACTGCACCGGCGTCTTCAAGACCGCCGCAAAGGTCGCGCCTTACTATGCCGCCGGGGTGCAAAAGGTGGTCGTTTCTGCCCCGGTGAAGGATGGCGGCGCGCTTAACCTTGTTTATGGGGTGAACCATCACCTTTATGACGGCTCGCAGAACCTTGTCACCGCCGCTTCGTGTACCACCAACTGCCTCGCCCCGGTGGTCAAGGTGATCCATGAGTCACTTGGCATACGCCACGGGTCCATCACCACGATCCATGATGTCACAAACACCCAGACCATCGTGGATCGCCCGGCCAAGGACATGCGCCGCGCGCGTTCTGCCCTGATGAACCTGATCCCGACCACAACCGGCAGCGCAACGGCGATAACCCTGATCTACCCGGAACTTGCAGGCCGGTTGAATGGCCATGCGGTACGTGTGCCTCTGCTGAACGCCTCCCTCACCGATTGCGTGTTCGAGGTGGAGCGGGCAACCACAGCCAGTGAGGTGAATGCGCTCTTTGCCGCCGCTGCCGATGGTCCGTTGCAGGGTATTCTCGGGTTCGAGACCCGCCCGCTTGTGTCCTGCGATTTCATCAACGATTCACGCTCTGCCATCGTCGATGGGCCGTCCACCATGGTGACCAACGGAACGCAGGTAAAGATTTACGCGTGGTATGATAACGAATGGGGCTATTCCTGCCGCCTTGCTGACATCACGCGAATGGTGGCGGAGGCGCTGTGACCATCGCCGCGCAACACACCAGCCCGCCGCCCAACCCGCTGCGGGCCTATGCGGCTGTCACCGCAGCCTATTGGGCTTTCATGCTGTCAGACGGCGCGCTCAGGATGCTGGTGCTTCTGCATTTCAACAGCCTGGGCTTTACGCCCGTGCAACTGGCATGGCTGTTTCTGCTTTACGAAGTGGCCGGGATCGTCACGAACCTAGCTGCCGGGTGGCTGGCCGCACGTTTTGGGCTGGCGGCCACGCTATACGGCGGGCTGGCCTTGCAGATCGGGGCGCTGGTGGCACTGGCGCAGCTTGATCCGTCCTGGGGTGTCGCGGCCTCGGTGGCCTTTGTGATGGGGGTTCAGGGGGTGTCGGGCGTGGCCAAGGATCTGGCCAAGATGTCCTCAAAATCCGCGGTAAAGCTCCTGGCTCCGAAAGAAGACGGTGGCCTCTTCCGCTGGGTTGCGCTGCTTACAGGCTCAAAGAATGCGGTCAAGGGACTTGGATTTTTCCTAGGCGCAGTCCTGCTGGCATTGGCCGGGTTCGAGTCAGCGGTCTGGGGCATGGCCGGGGTGCTCGCCGTGATCCTGATTGCGGTTGTCCTGTTCCTGCCTGCCGGACTTCCCGGCCGCCTGAAATCAGAAGAGGCGTGGGGAGGCTGGCGGTCAAAAGATACGCGGGTGAACCGGCTGAGCCTAGCCCGCATGTTCCTGTTCGGCGCACGCGATGTGTGGTTTGTCGTGGGCATCCCGGTCTATTTCCAGTCAGTGCTGTCGGACGGTAGTGCCGAGGGGCGCCGCGAGGCATTCTTTCTGATCGGCAGTTTCCTCGCGCTCTGGATTATCGCCTATGGTGCGGTGCAGGCCTTTGCCCCCCGGCTTTTGGGTGCAAAGGGCCAACCCGAAGCCGAAACCACCCGCAAAGCGATCTTCTGGGCGGGGCTTCTGGTGCCGATCCCTTTCGTTCTCGCAGCAGCTGCGTGGGTGGCGGCTGGACCTGCTCCTTGGCTAACAGCGACGCTGATCGGCGGACTGCTTCTGTTCGGCTTTATCTTTGCGGTAAACTCCTCTGTCCATTCCTACTTGATTCTGGCCTTCGGTTCGGCCGAACGGATCACGCGGGACGTGGGATTTTACTACATGGCGAATGCTGCGGGCCGACTGATCGGCACACTCCTCTCCGGCCTCAGCTATCAGATCGGTGGCCTTCCTCTTTGCCTTACCACCGCAGGCATCATGGCACTGGCCAGTTGGCTGGCTGCACGACGGCTTAGCTCCGTGTGAGCATCAGAGTGACGGTCACGACAACGGCGGCGGGCTTGGCAACAGCCACGCCCGCCATCCTTGGCCTGTGCGCGGCAGACGCAGCCCATCACTTAAACCTGCCGAAAACCGGCCAGGATCAGTCTGCACCCAAAGACATGCTGGCAATCACAGCGATTGCCAAATCACGTCAACCAGCCCCAAGCGATCGGGTTAAGACACCAGCTGGTGCATTGCCGGGTGGATGCGTTGGCGCACCAGAACTTCGACCAGACGCAAGGCAGCCGCGCGTTCCGCCTCGTTCGGAGCGTTTTCGATCTGGGCGCGGCAGTAATCCTGAATGTCCTCGGGCAGAACCGGCAGTTCCGGCTCTTCCATTTCAGACAGGATGGCCATCCACTCCACCCCACCTGCGGTCACCGTGTCCATGGCCGCGTTGCGGGCATCCAGCAATGCGCGCACCGACTCATCCGATGCAAAAACATCGTGGTCGATCCCGGCAAAAGCGCGGACACGGTTGATGCGTTCTTCGGTGCAATCCAGCAGCGCAGCCATCGCCGGAACCTTGCCCATCTGCTTGGTAGAGCCGACGTAGTCATATGGCGCGTTGTCCGACCGCTTCAGCACACGGTTCACCACCGGGTCGATCACGGTGATGATGTCGGAAATCCCCGATCGGCGGGCATATTCCAGCGAACCGATCATCAGCTCGCAGGTCGCCAGCGACACCGCCTTCATCGTATTGCCATCGCGGCACAGCCGCTGGGTATCGACGCAAAAGCGGGTTGATTCCCACAAAGTTGCGCTGCGCAGCGGCGGCTCACCATCCAGCAACACCTGAAACACATCGGACAGCATATGCGGGCCGGTGGTCTGAAGCGCACGCACGCACGAGACGACATGGCCTTCATTATCCAGCCCGATGACATAGGCCGGGTCCAGCCTGTCAAACTGGTCAATCTCGCGCCCGTTCACGATCTCGACTTCCCATCCCAGACGGTCGCCGAATACCCTTGCGCGCAGCTGAAACATTTCGTCCAGGAGATCGCCAAAACGATCTTTGTTCAGCGCATCAATCACTATGATCATTTTCGTTGTTCCCTGACATGTGTGGTCTTTTCTACATGTCAGGTTAGCCTGCGGGGTATGGGTAAGACTATGAGGGGAATCCCGTAAAATCTTCGCCATCTGACCCTAAAGAGGGTAGATCAGCCCCAGCATGATGGCACGGCCCACCGCTTGCGGTGTGGTCAGAGCATACAGCTTTTCACGCCCTGACCGCAGATGCACCTCTACCGTGCGGTGCGAAATGCCAAGAATGTCACCGACATCCTGCTGCGACTTGCCTGCCGCGATCCATTGCAAAATCTCACGCTCGCGCGTGGACAGGGTTGGATACCGCAGGGCACGTGACAGCGCATCTGACCGCATCACAGTGTCATGGACATGCACCGCCACCGATTGCAGATCCGGCAGGATATGGGCCGACAGCTTGTTCCATTCTGCAATGCTGCAATCGCGCGTCACGCTGAGCATGCCAATATCGCCATAGGGTCCACGCACGGGAATGGTCAACCCACGGTCCGTGATGCCGAAATCACAGGCATCACGAAAGGTCTTGTCAAAACCCGGAGTGCGCTCCAGCCGTTGCCAGTCAACCGGCGCGATCGACCGGCTGGCGACAAGCAGCGTGGGGTCAATCCGATGCAGGCCATTTTCGGCATAATGGCGCTTCCATGGCTCGGGATAGTTTACATAGCCATGGACTGCGCCCGAAACCGGGTTGGTGCCCGCATAGGCCGCATGATCAAGCTCAAAGCGTTCGCAGATCTGATCAAGGAACGTGACGAAGCTATCCGCCTGACGGGATTCGCTGCCAAGATCGATCAGGTCTGCACTCACCCTAGCCCTCTCTTGCCTCTTCTGGCCAAAAGACATTGGAAGCGCGCATCGGTTTCGCTGTCCGGTGCCGTTGGTCCGCCAAAGATTGTGCCATGCTCAGCACAGTATCTTGCTGCCGGTCCGACATCCGCGTGAAGTGGGACAGCATCTGGATCTCACGCGGGCTCAGGCCCTTTCGTGGGTCGGTTTGCCCAGCTTGGGTTGAAACGTCCATACCGTCAAAAAATGCGGTGACCGGAACATCCATAGCTTCGGCGATCTGAAACAACTGTGCCGCCGCGACCCGTGCTGTGCCGGTTTCGAAGGCATTTATCTGTTCGGGCTCGACACCCAAGCTTTGGGCAATATCAGCCTGACTGATACCACGAAGCCATCGAAACTGCCGCATTCGGCGTCCGATAAAAGAATCCACATTGTTCATACTGCTCGACACCATAAAAAACTGCTCCTCTTTAAGGCTTATAGCACCTTGGAAAGGATCAACCAATGGATGATTGCCATCAACGAACTCCATGTGCTGTTTCATCGAGTGTCCGTTGCGGGCTGTGGTAAATTCGCAAGGCAACCTGGCCAGAGTTGCGGTATCTATCACATAATCTGGACAGGTCCGGGCGTCACCGGTGGGTGCTCAGCAAAGCGGATGCACCGGATCAGACGGAGGGCTACAGCTTTTCCACTTGCTGATTCACCTGCCGCAGCAGCGATTTCAGCGTCTCGACCTGGGCGGGATCAAGGTTTGATACCAGCGTATCCTCGAAATGTGTGGCAATCGGCATCAGCTTGTCGGCCATCGCCCTGCCCCCGTCCGTCAGGTCGATCAGCACGATCCGGGCATTGTCCTGGGGCCTGTCACGCGTGACCAGATCGCGCTTGGCCATCGCGCCGATCAACCGCGACAGTGTGGACATTTCGACCGAAACCATCGCAGACAGTTCGCCAAGGGTATGCGTGCCGGTTTGGCGCAGGACAGCCAGAACACGATACATCGGCAGACTGACTTCATACTCCTCAAGCCGGCGGGTAAAGCGTTCGGCCACCGACACGCCCGCACGGTTGAGCAGATATGGGACAGACTCGGTAAACCTGTAGGGCATGGCATCCTCGGCCAAGGGGACAATACGCATGTGCCGCGTCGGTTTCTGCATGTTCGCAAATCTTTCGCTTGCAAGAGTTGTATCGCCCATCGCCCCCCGTCGAGGCAAACGGAATTTGCACCTAAGCGGGCCAAAAGCTTTCCACCACAAAACATGTAAATGAAATATTTGCAAACGCAAACAAGATGAGCTAGCCTGATTCTCAGGAATACAGACGCTCAGGGAGGAGTGCATGAGGAAATTGCTGCTTGCTGCGGCCGGGTTCGGCTTGTCCGCGACCACGGCCTTTGCCGCCGATTACACGCTGAAAGTGTCGTCACCCACCAACAACGATGCGATCCTGCAATGGATGCAGGCCTTTGAAACCCGGCTGGAGGCTGCAACAGCCGGCGCCATTGACGTGGAGCTGTATCCGGCCAATCAGCTGGGCCAGATCCCCGCCACTGTGGAAGGTGTGGCCATGGGCACCATCGAGGTGACTGCCCCCGCCTCCAGCTTTTTTGTCAAATATGATCCCCGGTTCGAAGCGTTTGACGTGCCCGGCCTGTTTGACGATCTGGCTCATGCCCAGCGCGTTCTGGCCGACCCGGAAGTGTTGGACCGGCTGGAAACCTTTGGTGCCGATCAGGGCTTGCGCCCGATTGCCGCTTTTCCGCACGGGCCGCTTGGCCTGTTGTCCACCACTCCAGTTGACAAGGTTGCCGCGCTGCAGGGTCAGCAAATCCGCGTAGCGGGGCCGTCTGCGCTTGCCACGGGTCCGTTTGCGGCGCTTGGCGCCTCACCCGTGTCGATGCCGCTGGGTGAGGTGCTGCCTGCCATGCAAAACGGCGTGGTCGATGGTCTGATCGCCGGGCTGCCTGTGTTCACTACGGGCCGCTATTACGATGTGGCCAAGGATCTGACAGTGTTGCCGGAAAGCTATCTGGTGGTAACCGCCGTGGCCAGCCAGTCCTTTCTCGACATGATCGGCCCCGATCTGTCAGAACAGGTTCGCACCGCCGCGCGAGAAGCGATCGCCGATGCAAACGGCTGGAATCTGGGTGCGGTAGAAAAGGTACAAGCCATCTGGGCCGAAAACGGCGGCAAAATCGTTGAGCTTACACCCGAAGACAGCAAGGCCTATCTTGACGCGGTCTTTGCCACCCTGCCAACAGCATTTGCACAGAACCCCACTCTGGAAGGTGAGCTGGCCTTTCTGCAAGGCGTTGCCGACCGGCAAGCCACCAAGTAACCCTTTGGGGGCGGGGGTGCCCGGTGCATCCCCGCCATGGGAGCCAACATGAAACAAACCTTTGACGCGCTTGCGCGGCTCTGCACGGCTGGGCTTTCGGCCCTGTTGCTGGCCATGGTTGCCTTGATCTGTCTGAATGTCGTGCTGCGCTATATCTTCGGTGCTTCGGTACTTTGGGCGGATGAAGCCTTGGTGTTCGCCATGGTCGGCATGGTGTTTCTGGCCAGCATCGGCGTCTCGCGTCGGGATCAGCATCTGCGGATGACGCTGATCACACAAAGCCTGCCGCACACGGCGAAGCGGGTGATTGCCGGGCTGGAGCATCTGGCCACCGCAGGCGTCTGCCTGTTCACTGCATGGTATGCCTTGCGTTCTACCGTGCTGCTGCAAGGCCGCGGCACGGTCAGCAACATGGCAGAAATTCCGCTCTGGCTGGCGCATGGAACGGTGCTGATCGGGCTGGTTGGCATGGGCTTGGTCGCATTGGCCCGCCTTTACAATGTCCTTGCCCGGAAAGGTGACTGAGCGATGATCTGGACACTGGTTGTCATTCCCGTCGTGCTGATGCTGATGGGCTTTCCTATCTTTCTTATCCTGTTGGCAGGGGCAGCGGCCACAATGGTCTTTACCATGAACGTGCCTCTGCTGGCGCTGCCACAATACCTGTTCTCATCCGTCAATGCCTATGCGCTGCTGGCGCTGCCGTTCTTCATTCTTGCGGGCGAGTTGATGGATCGGGGCGGCATCGCCCGCCGCCTGGTCGATCTGATGCGGGCCAGCATGGGGCGGGTGCCCGGAAAGGTGCCGATGACTGCCATTACCGGCGGGGCAATCTTTGGTGCTATCACCGGGGTCGGCGCAGCCTCGGTTGCGACGCAAAGCAAGATCATGCTGCCCTCGCTGCGGCAAGAAGGCTATGCCGACGAATACTCGGCTGGGCTTTTGGCCTCGATCGGAGCGGTCGGCGTTATCATTCCGCCGTCGATCCCGATGATCGTCTATGCGGCGGCGGCGGATGAATCCATTCCCCGCCTGTATGCGGCAGGCATCGTGCCCGGCCTGCTGTTGGTGGCGCTCTTGGGGCTGCATGCGCTATGGGTGGGCCGTGGCCGTACCATTCCGCTGGAGGAGGCGTTTTCGCTGCGCCGTTTTGCCTCCGCCTTGCGGCATGGCATCTGGGCGGTCGGGGTGCCTGCGGTGATCATCGGCGGCATTTACGGCGGGATTTTCTCGCCAACTGAAGCCGCAGGGGTGGCCTGCCTCTATGCCTTTGTCGTCTCGGCCTGGATCATGAAGGAACTGACCTGGACCGATTTGATGGCCGCGACCCGCACCACGGTATCTTTCACCGCGCAAATCATGATCGTCATCGCCTGCGCCGGGGTGTTTTCCTGGCTGATCACGGTGAACCAGATTTCGGCGCAGATGGTACAGGTGATGCAGGATCTTGCCTTGCCTGCATGGGTGCTGCTTCTGGCGATCAACCTGCTGCTGCTGATCGTGGGCTGCCTGATCGACCCTTTGTCGGCCATCCTGCTGCTGACACCACTGTTGTTGCCCATGGCCACCGCCGTCGGCGTGGACCCGGTTCATTTCGGCATCATCGTGACCGTGAACCTTGCCATCGGCCTGTTTACCCCACCGTTTGGCATCAACATCTTTGTGCTGCAATCGGTGGCGAAGATTCCGCTGAAGACCATCTATCGCGGCATCATGCCTTTCGTCGGCATCTATCTGTTGGCGCTGATGCTGATCACCTACATCCCGGCGATTTCGCTCTCAGGCGTCAGGCTGCTGATCGGGAACTAAGAAACACTCCGGCACTGGTTGCGGGCGGTCTAATATTTGCAAATGCAAATCTTGTCATCGCAATCTCGCCTTTTGAAGACAAGGGAGGAACCTGATGGACTATGATGTGGCTATCGTGGGCTATGGCCCTACCGGCATGGCGCTGGCGGCACTGCTGGGACAGCTCGGGCGCAAGGTAATCGTGCTCGAACGCTATACCGGCCTGTATAATCTGCCCCGTGCCGCCGCCTTTGACGACGAGACGATGCGGACCTTTCAAAGTCTTGGCGTGGCCGAGGCGATGCTGCCGGGCACCAACATCCAGAAAGGCTATGTCTGGGTAAACGGTCAGCACGAGGTGCTGCTGGACATCGAATATGACAACCCCGGCCGCTGCGGATGGCCTGCGCAATACATGATGTATCAGCCCCATCTGGAAGAGGTGATGGACCGCAAGGTGCGTGGGCTCCCGTCGGTCACGGTGCAGCAAGGCGCCAAAGTGGTGGGCATCGTACAGGCAGATGCAGGCGTCACCCTGACCGCCCGTGCCGAGGATGGCAGCGAAAGCCAAGTGACGGCCCGCTGGCTGGTGGGATGTGACGGCGGCAACGGCTATGTGCGCGACCATCTGGATGGGGCGCTGGATGACTACGGCTTTTTCGAGAACTGGCTGGTCTGCGATTTTCAGATGCGCCATGCGGTGCCCGGCCTGCCGTCCTTCCAGCAGGTCTGTAACCCGGAACAGCCGATTTCTATCGTCAACATCGGCCCCAACCATCACCGTTTCTCTTTCCGCCTGGAGGCAGGGGCAGACCGGGACGCGCTGGTAAAGCCGGGAACCGTCTGGCCACGGGTGGCCGCCTACTTTGGCCCGGACGATGCCGAGCTGATCCGGGTTGCGAATTACACCTTCCGCTCCTGCGTGGTGGACCACTGGCGCAAAGGCCGCGTGCTGCTCGCAGGTGATGCGGCGCACCAGATGCCGCCGTTTCTGGCGCAGGGCATGGTTTCGGGCATCCGCGATGCGCGCAATCTGGCGTGGAAGCTGGACATGGTGCTGTCGGGCACGCCAGACACGCTGCTGGACACGTACCAGCCGGAGCGGGAGCCTCACGTCCGCTTCATCATCGAAAAGGCGGTCGAACTGGGCAAAGTGCAGACCATGCGCGACCCCGAAGCGGCCAAAGCCCGCGATGCCCGCATGATCGCAGCCCGCAAGGCGTATCAAAAGCCCGACAAGCTGCGCTATCCCGCGCTGAAAGGTGGGCTGATCGCCAATGACGGCAGCCTGTTTCCGCAAGGCGTCGTCTCATCGCACACACGCACGGCGCTGTTTGACGACATCACAGGCTCCGACTGGCTGATCGTTGCCAAGGGCGCGGAGGCGCTGGCCGAGCTGACCGATGCCGACCGCGCAGACTGGGCCGCCATTGGTGGCACGCAGGCGGTGTTCGGCCTGTCCAGCATGGTCGGCGCGGGGGACATCTCGGACACCGGCGGCATCTACACCCGCTGGTTTGACGAGACCGGCGCGCTGGCCGCCATCATCCGCCCTGACAGTCACATCTACGGCACCGCCACCAGCGCGAGCGCGTTGCGCGCGCTTCTGAACACCCTTCTGGCCGCCCTTGGCCGCCGCTGACACACGGAGACTATCATGCAAGGCAAGATCGCCCTCGAAGAACATTTCGCCATCCCTGAAACGCTGCAGGATTCCGCAGGCTTTGTCCCCGGCGCCTATTGGGATGAATTGCAGCACCGTCTGCTGGACATTCAGGATACCCGCCTGCGCCAGATGGATGCCCATGGCATCGAGCTAATGATCCTGTCGCTGAACGCCCCCGCCGTGCAGGCAATAACCGACCGCAAGCGCGCCATCGAAATCGCCCGCCACGCCAATGATGTGCTGGCCGAAGAATGCGCCAAGCGTCCCGACCGTTTCCGCGCCTTTGCCGCCCTGCCGCTGCAAGACCCGGACGCGGCGGCGCAGGAACTGGCGCGCTGCGTCAAGGATCTGGGTTTCGTCGGCGCGCTGGTGAACGGCTTTTCGCAGGATGCCACGCAGGGCGACGGCAAGGATCTGCTATATTACGATCTGCCGCAGTATCGCCCGTTTTGGGCCGAAGTTGCCGCGCTGGACGTTCCGTTCTACCTGCACCCCCGCAACCCGCTGCCGCAAGACAGCCGCATCTACGACGGCCACCCTTGGCTGATGGGCCCGACCTGGGCCTTTGCACAGGAAACGGCGGTTCATGCGTTGCGGCTGATCGGCTCGGGCCTGTTTGATGAACACCCCTCGTTGCAGATCGTGCTGGGTCACATGGGCGAAGGCATTCCTTACATGCTGTGGCGCATCGACCATCGCAACGCATGGGTCAAGCTGCCGCCCAAACATCCGGCCAAGCGCAAGTTCGTGGACTATTTCACCGAGAATTTCCACATCACCACGTCAGGCAACTTCCGCACCCAGACGCTGATCGACGCGATCCTTGAGGTGGGGTCCGAGCGGATCATGTTCTCGACCGACTGGCCGTTCGAGAATGTGGATCATGCCGCCGACTGGTTCGACGCCACCAGCATCTCGGAGGCTGATCGGCTGAAGATCGGCCGCACCAATGCCCGCCGCTTGTTCAAACTGGACCGTTAAGATGTAACCCGTGCTCCAGACTGCCCCATCTATCCTTAACTTATCGGGTGGGGCAGTTTGGCTGAAACAAGCGCGGGACGGAGCCTTTCCACCATTTTGCCAGTGTCTTGCCCAGTACTACCCCGCCGTCATATCTGACAGAATACCGCCAAGACCGCAGGACGGATCGGCAAGAGCCAGCACGATGCTCAAGTGGTTCAATCCCTGCTCTTCACGCAAGGTGCAGGATTGACCGTTGTGATCAAGAAGGGCAGCGAAGGCGCGTGCCTGATCATGAAACGGCGCGGTTTCCAGCGCGCCGCGGGTGATGATTCTGGATGGCACCGGCAGTTGCATGGCGGTCAGCGGCGACCAGTCGCTGGCCTCGGTTGCTGTCATTTGTGCTTCATCCTTCAGAAAGCTGGAAGGGATTCCTGACAGATCATATATGCCGCTGACCATCAGGAGAGAGCGGACAGCCGGAAGCCGGGGCAGAGCCTCGGGCCCGGACGACTCTTGCGGACCATAGGCGGCAAGGTAGCTGGCAAGATGCGCCCCCGCCGAATGCCCGCTGACGGTAAAGCGCGCGGGATCGGCACCAAGTGCGGGGGCCATGGCCAAGACATGCCGGGCCGCGCGACGGACTTGTGCCACGATCTGCCCCAGCCGGGTCGATGGCATCAGATCATAGGTTACAATGACTGCCACGCCACCCACCGCATGAACCGGGGCTGCGACAAGGTGGTGATCGGTTTTGGACCCCGACCGCCAATAGCCGCCGTGGATGAACATGTGCAGCGGAGCCCCTTTGCGCATGTTCGGCGGAAACAGAATATCCATCCGCGCCCGAGGTTCCGGACCATAGGCAACATCTGCCTGCACCCGGACCCTTGCGGTAAGTTCGCGTGACCTCGCCGCGGTTTCGGCCATCAGCGCGTCGAAATCCGCGATAAAATCGCGGTTCCGGTACAGATCCTGTTCCATGCGCCCCCTTAGAAGTTTACCGCGAAATACTTCGGCTCCAGAAATTCCATGATGCCGGTTACGCCGCCCTCACGGCCGAGTCCGCTCTGCTTGACGCCACCGAATGGCGCGGCAGGGTCAGACATCAGGCCGCGGTTGATTGCGATCATGCCAGCTTCAATTCCTTTGCCCACCCGCAATGCACGCGAAAGGTCGCGCGAATAGACATAGGCTGCAAGCCCGTACTCAGTGGCATTGGCAAGGCGGATTGCCTGCGCATCGGTCTCAAAACGGTAGACCGGAGCCACGGGGCCGAAAATTTCTTCATGCGCCATTTCGGCATCTTCCGGCACGTTTTCGATCACCGTGGGCGGGTAGTAATACCCCGGCCCGGACAACGGGGCGCCGCCGGTCGTGACATGCGCCCCGCCCGCGACGGCCTGACGGACGAGTCGGTCAATCTTTGTCACCGCCTTTGCCGTGATCATCGGCCCGACCTGTGTGCCCGCTTGCGTGCCGGGCCCCACTTTCAGTGCCGCCATGCGCTGTGTCAGCCCGGCGACAAAGGCGTCGTGGATGCCCGCCTGAACATAAAATCGGTTGGCGGCGGTACAAGCCTCGCCCGCGTTGCGCATCTTGGCGATCATTGCGCCATCCAGCGCCGCGTTCAGATCGGCATCGTCAAAGACCAGAAACGGCGCATTGCCCCCCAGTTCCATGGAACAGGACACAACGGTTTTCGCCGCTTCGGCCAGAAGGGTGCGGCCAACCCCGGTCGAACCAGTGAACGACAGCTTGCGCACCCGTGGATCGGCCAGCATGGCGTTGACCACGGGTCCGGGCTGGCTGGTGGTCAGCACGTTGACAACCCCCGGCGGCACCCCGGCCTCGGCACCAAGACGGGCCATGGCATAGGCGGTCAACGGGGTTTCAGACGCAGGTTTCAGAATAACCGTACAGCCTGCGGCAAGGGCGGGGCCAATCTTGCGTGTCGCCATGGCGGCAGGAAAATTCCACGGGGTGATCAGCACCGAGATGCCAATCGGATCGTGATCCACAAGGATATGGTTTGCGCCCGACGGCGCATGGCGAAATTCGCCAGAGATGCGGACAGCTTCTTCGGCATACCAACGAAAGAATTCGGCGGCATAAGCCACCTCGCCCCGTGCATCCGCCAGGGCCTTGCCATTTTCCAGAGAGATCAGCACCGCAAGCTCCTCGGCATGGTCAGTCATCAGACCGAACCAACGGCGCAGGATCTCGGCGCGCTGACGTGGCGGCGTGGCGCGCCAGCCTGCGGCGGCGACCTCGGCGGCATCAACGGCGCGCAAGGCATCTCTGACCGAGGCATCCGGCACCTCGGCCAGACGCTCTGTCGTTGCGGGGTTCAGAACAGGAATGCCGTCACCGGCATGCCAGTCACCGCCAATGAAGAGACCATGCGCATGCAGGGACGGGTCGGCATAGGAAGCAGCGAGGCGTGAATCGAGTGTCATGTTCTTTCCTTGTTACTGGATCAGATCGTGATCGCCGGTAAAGGCAGCAGTCAGAAGCCTGACCATTTCGGCCCGTGTGATCGGCCGCGCGTTGTTCTGAATCAGCCGCTCAATGCCGCAGGCTTGTCCGGCCACCCAATCAATCTGATCCTCTGCCAGACCAAGCGCGGCCAGAGTCGGCGGAATGCCGATCCGTGCAAACAGCGCCGCGATGGCGGGAATGACCTCATCCCCTGACGCGAGATCCATGGCGACGGCCATCTGCGTCAGTTCCTGGCCGATGACAGGGCGGTTCCATTCCATAACCCAAGGCATCAGACAGGCCACGCCTTGCCCATGCGCTGTATGGGTCAGCGCCCCGACCGGATACTGAACGGCATGGGCGGCGCCAGTGCCGGCCACACCAAAAGCCAGACCTGCATATGTCGCGCCCATCATCACCTGCGCCCGCGCCGTCACGTTGTCACCATCGGCGCAAACAGCTTCAAGTCCCTGCCACAACAGCGTTATCGCCAGCAAAGCGAACTGATCGGAAATCGCATTCTTGCCAATAAAGACCCGTTCCTGCGTCAACCCATGCGTCATGGGGCGGCGAGTTGCGGTGAATGCCTCGATCGCATGTGTCAGCGCATCGGCCCCGGCGATGGCCGTCAGACCGGGCGGGCAGGTCAGGGTCATCTCCGGGTCACAAATCGCAACCGTCGGGATGAGGTGCGGACTGGAAATGCCGACCTTCAGACTGCGTTCGGCGTCGGACAGCACGGCAACCGGAGTGACCTCTGATCCGGTTCCCGCCGTTGTTGGCAGGACGATAAGCGGCAGGATCGGGCCGGGAACTTTCAGCTCTCCGTAATAATCCTGTGGCTTGCCGCCGTGCGACAACAGCAGGGCAACACATTTGGCCATATCAAGGCAAGACCCGCCCCCGATGCCGATGATCAGATCGGGGTCAAAGCTGCGGGCAGCCTGAGTGGCGGCATTCACAGAGTGCACCGGCACATCTGGCAGCGTACCGCTTTCGATCCGCACGACCAGCCCGGCCGCCTGCATCTCCTCAATCAGCGACAAAAATTCCGCATCTTTTGCCAGCCGTTCATCGGTGACAACCAAAGCGCGCTGTCCCAGCCGCCCCGCGACTGCGCCCAGCGCCCGGCGTTGGCCGGAACCGAAAATAACCTCACGCGGCCCCCTGATCGTGCCAAAATAATCCATGGACTTGCTTCCTCCCTTTCGTCTCAGACGGCCCGCAGGCCCGAGTATTTGTACAGCACAGGTCAGACAGACCGGTGCTGCCGGTCGTGCGAACCCTTCTTGTCCTGTGACGCGATGCCCTGCTCCTTACTACGTATAAGGATCATATATCAGATCGTATATGATATTGTGTTTGACATTCGATATTCTATTTGTCAGTCATTGGCACGTGTCAAGTCGAAGATGCAAAGGTGAGACGGATGGGAATCGCGGCAAGTCGTACGACGGAAAAGGTGGCTTCGGTGCGGCCGGTCAGCGTGGTGGATGGCGTTTACAACAATATCTACGAGCGCCTGATGTCGCTGGAGATCGCACCGCGTGCGCGCATTCCCATTGATGTCATCGCGCGGGATCTGAACGTATCGCAAACCCCGGTGCGGGAAGCATTGTCGCGTCTGGAGCGTGAAGGTCTTGTGCTCAAGGAGCATCTGATCGGCTATTCGGCAGCCCCGCAACTGACCCGAAAACAGTTTGATGACCTCTACACCTTTCGCCTGCTGCTGGAGCCGGAAGGCGCGCGGCTTGCCGCCGTCAATATGACCCCAGACGCGCTGAAGCTGCTGGAAGAGGCCGCCGCCGATATGGGCCATGGCGCGCCGCCAGTAGACCGGACGAGCCGTTATTCGCGCTTTGCGCGGGCGGATGCGTATTTTCACGACGCAATCCTGAAGGTTGCCGGGAATGATGTGATCCAGTCCACGCTGTTCAATCAGCATGTGCATCTGCACATCTTTCGTCTCATGTTCCATACCCGCGTCACGCAGGAAGCTTTGGAGGAGCACGAAAATCTGCTCGCGGCGTTCCGGGCGGGTGATGCGGTCGCCGCCGAAACCGCAATGCGGGAGCATATTCTGCGCTCGCGCGACCGCCTTTTGTCTGCCTTCGAATGATGAGTGAGGCGTTGCCCATACCCGGTGCCACAAGCACCCAGGCTGCCACCCCGGTTCCGGCAATGCGCGCCACGGGGTTGGGCAAAGCCTATGGCCCGATCACCGTTCTGTCCGATGTGACACTGGATATCCGGGCAGGAGAGGTTCACGCCATCATTGGTGAAAATGGCGCTGGTAAATCCACGCTGATGAAACTGCTGTCCGGCCATGTCCTGCCCACAACCGGGCATCTGGAAATGGCGGGTGCGCCGGTCGCCTTTGCCGATGCCGTTGCTGCCGAAGCGGCGGGTGTCGTGCTGGTGCATCAGGAAATCCTGCTCGCCAGTGATCTGACAGTGGCCGAGAACCTGTTTCTGGGCCGAGAACTGACACGCGGCTGGATGGTCGATGACCGCGCGATGAACCACCGGGCGGCGCAGATCCTGTCATCGATCGGCGCGCGGTGCCATCCACGTGACCGGGTTGGCACCCTGCCGCTCGCACAGCGGCAGCTGGTACAGATCGCCCGCGCGCTGCTGGAGCCGCGCAAGGTTGTTGTGTTTGACGAACCAACCGCCGTTCTGGCAAATGACGAAGTCGCCGCACTTCTGACGGTGGTGCGTGGCCTGCGCCAACAGGGTACGGCTGTTCTGTATATCTCGCACCGGCTGGATGAGGTCGAGGCTTTGGCCGACCGCATCACCGTGCTGCGTGACGGACGGATGATCGGGACATGGCCCGCGTCAAGTCTGACGCAACGCGAAATGGCGGAACAGATGGTCGGGCGCAAGCTGGACATGCTTTACCCGCCCAAACGCCCTGCTCCGACGGGCGACGCGCTGTTGCAGGTCACCGATCTGTCGGTTGATCATGGCGCGGTGCAGGGCAGCTTTTCAGCCCGCCCCGGCGAAGTGCTGGGTATCGGCGGCATGATCGGTGCCGGCCGCACAGAGCTGTTCGAGGGTTTGATGGGGCTTCGGCCAGCACAGGGCCACGTCCGCCTGAACGGCGCGGCGATGCCCCATAGATCGGTTGGCACATGGCAGGCGGCCGGGCTGGTCTAGCTGACCGAAGACCGAAAGGGAAAGGGCCTGTTGCTTGACGAACCGCTGGCCCCCAACCTGACGCTTCAGGCACTCGATACGATTCACACGCGCACAACGCTGGATCGCCGGAAAGAAAGCGCCGCCCTGGAAAAGGCCGTGGCAAATTATGACATCCGGGTCCGGTCCCTGCATCTGGATGCGGGGCAACTGTCGGGTGGCAATCAGCAAAAGCTGTTGCTGGCCAAGGTCATGCTGACGGACCCGTCGGTGGTGATCATCGACGAGCCCACGCGCGGCATCGACATCGGCAACAAGAACCAGATCTACGAATTCATCAATCTTCTGGTGCGTGCGGGCAAGGCCTGCATCGTGATTTCGTCTGAGCTGCCCGAGCTGGTCGGCCTGTCCGACCGGGTGCTGGTGATGCGCGCAGGGCGCATCGTGGCCGAGCTTTCGGGCGATCAGGTCACCGAACAGAACGTGGTCTATGCCGCCACCAGCGGATCGGCGCAGGCCGGAGGAGGAACAGCATGACCGCAACAGTTCTGACCGAAGGCACAGCCGTGCCGCGCCGTATTCGTTGGGCCGATATGGGGCCGTTCATCGCGCTTGCCATCGTGATTCTGGTGGGCGTCATGCTCAACTCCAGCTTTCTGAGCGGCACCAATATTGCCAATGTGGTCACCCGGTCGGCCTTTGTGGCGATCATCGCCGTGGGGGCGACCTTTGTCATCTCTTCCGGCGGACTGGATCTGTCCGTTGGGTCCATGATGGCCTTTGTCACTGGCATCATGATTCTGGCAATGAACCGACTTGAGCCGTCGATGGGGGCAAATGCCATCTGGCTTGGTGCCGGGATCGGGCTTGTGGTCGGGGCACTGTGCGGGCTGCTGAATGGGCTGATCGTGACCGTTGGCAGGATCGAGCCCTTTATTGCAACCTTGGGCACAATGGGGATCTTTCGGGCACTGATCACCTGGATGTCGGATGGCGGGTCCATTCCCATTGACCGGGCCCTGCGCGAACCTTACCGCCCCGTCTATTTCGGTAATTTTCTGGGCGTTCCCTTGCCGGTCATCCTGACGCTGATCGTGGTTCTGATCGGGGCATTCATTCTGTACCGCACGAAATATGGCCGCCGCTGCATGGCTGCCGGGTCGAATGCCGAGGTGGCACGGTTCTCGGGCGTGTCCGTGGCGCGGGTCCGCACGATGGCTTTTGTCATTCAGGGCATCTGCGTTGCGATCGCCGCGATCTGCTACATCCCACGGCTTGGCGCGGCCACACCGACAACAGGTCAACTCTGGGAACTACAGGTCATCACCGCAGTCGTGATCGGCGGTACCGCCCTGCGCGGCGGCAAGGCGCGGGTCTGGGGCACCGTCGCCGGGGCACTCATCCTTGAGGTCATCGCCAACCTGATGGTGCTGTCAAATATGGTGTCCGAGTATCTCGTCGCGGCGGTTCAGGGGGTGATCATCATCCTGGCCATGTTGGCCCACCGCTTCATCAAATAGCCGTCCGGGAGGGACGGAGTCTTTCAAAGGGAGGAAAACGACAATGACGTTCATCAACAGACGGGCGCTTGGCATGATTGTGGCAAGCAGTCTTGCGGCGCTGACGGCAAACACAGCGCTGGCACAGGATAAAAAGGTCATCGCGGTGTCAATTCCGGCAGCGACCCATGGCTGGACCGGCGGTGTGGTTTACCATGCCGAGCAAGCCGAAAAAGAAATCGAAGCGGCGTTTCCAAATATCGACGTGATCGTGAAAACATCACCCTCTGCCACTGCGCAGGTTTCGGCGCTCGAAGATCTGGCTGCTGCCCAAACGCTGGATGCGCTGGTCATTCTGCCCTTCACCTCGGAAGAGCTGACCGGGCCGGTTGAACAGGTCAAGGCCAATGGCACCTTTATCGCCGTCGTTGATCGCGGTCTGACCGATCCGTCGATTCAGGATCTGTATGTCGCAGGCGACAACATCGCCGTGGGTGCCAATACCGCAAAATGGCTGGCGGACAAGCTGGGCAACGAAGGCAAGGTCGTTGTGCTGCGCGGCATTCCGACTGTGATCGACGACGAGCGGATTCAGGGTTTTACCGATGTCATGTCGGGCACCAACATTGAAATCCTCGACATCCAGTATGCGAACTGGAACCAGGACGAGGCTTTCACCCTGATGCAGGATTATCTGGCCAAGTATCCGCAGATTGATGCGGTCTGGGCCAATGACGACGATATGCTGCTGGGGGTGCTGGAGGCTGTCAAACAGTCCGGCCGGACAGAGATCAAGTATGCGCTTGGCGGCAATGGCATGAAAGACGTGATCGAGATGGTCATGGCGAATGATCCGGTAACGCCAATCTCGACCCCCTATCCGCCATCAATGATCAAGACCGCGATCTACATGGTTGCGGGCCAGTTCACGGGTCAAGCCCCGATGCGCGGCAGCTTCAAGCTGGACGCCCCACTGATCACGCCTGAAAACGCCGATCAGTTCTACTTCCCCGATTCACCATTCTGATCCTGCCGGGGCGTTCTGAAAAGAGCGCCCCGGTCTGCCCCCGAACAGGAGATTAAAAATGCCCGGCAAGAAAATTCTCATGCTCTGCGGTGAGTTTACCGAAGAATATGAAATCTTTGTCTTCCAACAAGGGATGGAGGCTGTTGGCCATACCGTCCACGTCATCTGCCCCGATAAGAAAAAGGGCGAGATGATCCAGACATCTCTGCACGATTTCGAAGGTCATCAGACTTATATCGAACGCTTCGGCCACCTTGCCGAAATCAACAAGACGTTTTCAGAGGTGGTGCTGGACGAATACGACGCTGTCTATTGCGCCGGTGGGCGGGGCCCGGAATACATCCGCACCGACAAGCGTATTCAGGCCATGGTCCGGCACTTCCACGAGGCCAAAAAGCCGATTTTCACGATCTGCCACGGTGTTCAGATCCTGATCGCCGTTGACGGCGTGGTGCGCGGCAAGAAAGTCGCCGCCCTTGGGGCATGTGAGCCCGAGGTCACCTTGGCGGGCGGCACTTATATCGACGTCAAGCCGCATGAGGCCTATGTGGATGGCACGATGGTTTCGGCCAAAGGCTGGACCGGGCTGGCCGCCTTCATGCGCGAATGCCTGAAGGTTCTGGGCACCCAGATCACGCACAGCTGATACATGCTGCGGGAAACACCTTTGGATGAGGTGGGTCTGCCATTGTGACGACAGCAGGCTGCGGATCAGGTTTCTGATAAACCTGATCCGCAGTGCACCATGTCGGGTCCCGATCGTGAATGGCGGGCGCGGCTAATGGTCTTGTTCGCCTACGGGTTCGGTTTTTGAGATAAGCCGTACGGCATGCCAGGCAGCTTCTGCACGCGAACCGATGCCCAGCTTCCGGTAGATGATCTTGATATAGCCAGCGACCGTCGTGCTGGCGATGCCCATCTGGGCGGCGACTTCAGAATTGCGCAGCCCTCTGGCGATAAGGTCCAGCACCTGCGCCTCCCGCTGGGTCAGCTGCGCCTCGGGCTCTGCCACCGGGCCGGTCTGGCGAAAATGATCCATCACACGGCGAGCGACTGCGGGCGACAGTGCAGGCAGGCCGATCGACAATTGCTCAAGCTGCCGGATCAGAACGGCCGGCGCGGCCTCTTTCAGAAGATAGCCATCGGCCCCGGCAGACAATGCACCCACGATGCTGGCATCGTCGCTCATCACCGTGGTGACAATGCAGGTTGCCTGTGGGTGCGCCTTGCGGGCAGATCGCAAGACATCCAGCCCGGACCCATCCGGAAGACCCAGATCAATCAGCGCCAGATCCAGCGGGGCGTCGATCTGCGCACTGGCCGTCCATACCGAATGTGCCGTTCGGATTTCGGCATATGGAAAGGCCGTGCTCACGATCTCCGACAGCCAACGCTGCGCCTCGGCGACATCCTCGACGATCAGAACATGCTTCATGCCATCCCCCTTTCCCGAGACAGCACCAGTGGCACAGTTGCCGACACCCGCGTTCCCGTTGCTGACGACGAAATCGCAAATGTGCCGTTGGATTGCAGCACCCGGCTGTGCAGGTTTTTCAGGCCGTTCCCCCGAGACGCATTTTCAACATCAAATCCTGGCCCATTGTCCCAGAGCGTTGCGGAAATCTTGTCTTCTGCCACGTCGACAGAGGCGACGGCACATTGCGCACCTGAATGGCGCAGAATGTTGCTGACCCCTTCCCGCAGAAAGGCCTGAAGCAGCCGGATGGTCTGTGTCGGGATCTCGATGTCGGGCAAATCCGACTTTTCCCAGCGCAACGCCACCCCCGCTGCCTCCACCGCCTCGCCCAGTTCAGCGCGAAGATCTGCAATCAGATGACGCAGTGGCAAAGGCTCCTGCATCGGGTTTGATACGATCTCTCTCAGATCGGACAAGGTTTGCCGGATGAGACTGTTTTTCCGGTCATTATCCGGGTTGTGCAGCGCGCTCAGCAACAGAATGCCGATGTTATCATGCATGTCCCGATTGATGCGCGTTCGCTCGGCCTCCACCGCCTGCCTGTAGGCGCGGTGGCGGCCCAAAGTGTCATCCAGCAGATGAACAATCGTCGCCGCCTGCTTTGCGTCGCGCGAAGAAAACAGCCGTGCGCCCTGACCCGCGTAATCTAGGCGAAACGCGGGGAAGTTGAGGCCCGCAGGCAGGAAAAGCGTACGGCCATCATCTGCGAGCGTCGGCGCGGCGGGTGAATTATGGCCAATCTCGTCGCTTGCGGTCTGACGGATCGCCAGCGGATGAAAGATATCATCCCAAAGCGCCTTTATGCTGGCCACCTGTTGTTTACTTTCGGGCAGATGAGAGATTTCCGTAATAAGCCGGTACAGTTCTTCCATCGGCATTTTCATGCCGCGTTGTGGCCATTCGGCGATGCGATTGCGCAGCGGCAGATAGATCAGACAGACCAGCGCAAGGGAGACACTCAGCGCGGGCAATTGGTCCAGCGCGAGGCCATAAATCAGCAGCGCGTCAAGGACCAGCAGCAGCACCACACCTATGGCATAGGACAGAACGCCAATTGACCAGTCGGCCAGATCAAACAACCTGTACCGCGTAACGCCCAGCGCAACACCGATATAGATGATCAGAAATAGCAAAAACGCCGTACTTTGCTCTATGACCGTTGGCCGCCCCAGAAGCGGGGGGATAATAACGGTCAGCACAAAACCGCCAGCTCCCAGCACAACAGAGAGGCCAAGCCAGCCCAACATGGCACGGGCCGCTGGATCGCGGCGGTTGGCCAGAAACTGCGCGGCAATCGCACCCAGAAGCACGACCATGATCAGTGCAACAAACGGCTGCAATAATGGGACATTATCCGGCCAGCCCGGAATGATGATGTAAAATGCCCCGGCACCGATCACGAGGGTCGGCAGGCCAATGGCAACGCCCCGCACCAGACGCTTTGGATAGATCAGGAACAGCGTGACCATGCCAATACCAAACAGCAACGTGCCAGATCCGTTTATGCGGCTGACAATTGCATAGGTCTCAAAATCCAGCGCCAGTTCCCGCGTGCTGTAAATCGCCGCCGCCTGTGCAGCAAGTGACAACCCAAGACCCGAAGCAAGCAGCATCCACGCCGACATATCGTTGGGACGCAAGGCGACGACCCATGCTCCCAGTGTCCAGCCAACCACGCCCACAAACAGCTGTGTCCAGAATTGCCAGGGCAGATCCGTAACCGGTCGGGAGGGTGCCGGCACGACGGGTATCGTTTCTTGACGCCCGTTGCTTTCAATAGCAGTCAGAACCTGCTCACCACGCAGGATTGCATCAAGCTGGGTCTGTCGTTCGTAAAACCGGCGCAGACGTGTGCTGTCTCCGAGCGTGTCCGGTTCTTCTACCAGATCCTCCGGTTCCAGAAGTACTGCCGGAATGCCCGGCGTGCCAATGGCCAGAAGCTTTGCACCGGAATGCCCAGCCAGTGAATTACCACCCTCCACTCCTTTGATTTTAATGGTGTTCGCCTGAATCCCCAGATCAAGCCCAAGCCAAGGACGGTTGACCGCAGCTTTGATACAAAGCGCCGCAAAGAGAAACGCGATGATCAACGCCGCGACGAGAAGAATGCCCGGTGGAAAGTTCCTTTGCATTCTGAGCCTGCTTTTGCTGGATCTCTGAACGATCTTTGTTCGCATTCCTTGAAATGTATAGGCGATATTTTTGTGTGCGATCCCCCCTGAACAGGGGGGAGACGTATTGAGGACTGTCGGACACAGTAGCGCCGTAAAAGTGAAAGTAATCTGGAGCTACGAATGAACAGAAATGTCATTTTGAAATCGGTATTGTGCCTTGGTGTTGTAACAGCCCTGTCTGGGTGTCTCGGCAACAGCGGGGGTGCTGGCGCAGGTGGCACGGGGGGTGGCGGCGGTGGCTCCACGGGATTTGAAGCGGCACACGACGCCGCAAGCAGCAAAGCACCGACCTCTGACATGCCCACGCGTCTGGCGGCGGAGTACAACGGTCAATTCAAAGCCGGGGTCAACAGCGGCTCGATTGGCAAGATCAACCAGAATGTCGAGGTGATTGGCGATGTCAAGGTCACCGTCGACTGGGCCGACGGCCAGACCACCAATCCGTTCTCCGGTACGGCCAGCAATATCGTTGTGACAGACGTGGTTTCGGGTGCCAGCGAAACGCTGAACGGAACGCTGGGTGTTGATGCGGGCATCGGCGGGACCATTGCACGGACGACGATTCCATCTTCCGTCGTGGCAGGCGTCACTGTTCCCGAAGTCAACACCGGCTCTTTCCAGTTCGGAATGTCCGGTGATCTTTCCGGTTCGGAGGGCAAAATCGAAGCCACGGTTCTGGTGGGCGGCAACTTCCACGGCCCTGGCGGCGAAAGCATGGTCGGCGTCGTCTCTGGCGGCTTCAAGGAAGAAGGCAGCACCAATCCGGCAATCTTCGATGCAGGAATTGGCGGAGTCATTTATTTAAACAAGTAATAGAATGACCTGCAGGGCGGGGCGGGTCAGCCCCGCCCTTATTCCCGAAAGCCTGTGTATGAAACAGTCGCTCCTGGCTCTTTTCTTCTGTCTTTTACCATTCGTTGCACTGACTTCGCCGCTTGATACGGCCGAGCGGGCGATGCAGTCTGGCCAGACCGAAAAGGCGCTGGAGCTGGCCGAGGGTTACCAGCCAACAGATCGGGCCGGGTCAATCCGTCACCTCTGGGTTCTGGGTGTTGCCTACAACCGCCTGAACCGTCCCCGTGCAGCCATCGCGCCGCTGGACAGACTGGTTGCCTTGGCGCCGGCACAAGCAGATTTCCGGCTGGAGCTTGCGCTCGCGCTGCTTCGCGCCGGGCAGTCAGATCGCGCCCGTCATCATTTCACGCTTGCCAGAGGGGCCGGGTTGCAGCCGGCCCTTGAGGCGCGTGTTCAGGCTGAAATTGACAAGATCGACAACAGCAAAGACTGGCAGGGATACCTTCGCTTTGCGCTCGTGCCGGAAAGCAACGCCGCGCGCCGTACGGCAGCAGAGACGGTCTCTCTGGGGGGCCTGACCTTTCGCTTGCAGCCCGGCGCACAGGCGCAATCTGCCGTAGGGGTTGAGCTGGGCTTTGGCCTTGCCGCTTTGCCAAAGCTGTCTGAAAATCTGCGCGCACGTCTGGCCTTTGACGTGCTGGGGCGTACATTTGATGGCCGCGCGCCCGAGGATGTGACCTTTCGCATTTCGGCTGGCCTTTTGCACTTCGCTGATCGTGGACGACAGTTTTCGGCAGAAGTGTTTACCTCTCACCGCTGGCTGGACAAGTCGATCTATTCCCGCAGTCAGGGCGTGGATCTACGCCATTCACGGCTGGTTGGCGGCAAAACCAATTTGACAACCTCGTTTGTTCACGAACGGCTGAGCTATGTTCAGCCAACCTACGATGTGAACAGAACCGCAATCAGCTTTCAGGTCAGCCACACCGCAACACCGCAGCTGCAACTTCTGGCCGCCGCCCGCGCCGAGCGGCGACATAGCACAAACCAGCTTGCCGTCGGTCAGGCCTATGGCTTGAGTCTTGGCGGGCAATACAGCTTTTCGGGCGGAGTGCGGGCGGGTCTGATGTTAAGCTACGATCACGACAGTTTTGCCGGGGTTCATCCCCTGTTCGGGGTGCGCCGTGTGGACCGCAAGTCGGCGGCAATGGTGCAGATCAACAATCAGAACTGGTCCCATCGTGGATTTTCGCCTGTCTTCAAGATCGGGATTGAACGACGGCGATCTTCAATCGTTATCAACAGCTATCAGAACCTGACCGCATCCATCGGACTGACCCGCTCATTCTGAGCGCATCTTGCTGCGGAAGCTGCGAGACACACACATAGGGTCTCATCCGAACAACGCCCAAGTTAGTCGGTACTGTCGGCGGCCTGCTTTTTCGCGTTCGAAGCCGGAACCGTACCGCGACCGTCTGCGCGGTCCCGATGCAAGGCAGCGCGACCAAGGAACATCAGCGTGACAGGTGTGGTCAGCATGACGCAAAGGCCGATGACCAGCTCATGCACAAACACCCTGTCCTGCACCCAGGACCAGGTCAAAAGCGAGGCAAGCAAAATGCCCGCAGTCCCCCAACTTGTGCCCAATGTCGGTGCATGAATGCGGTCGTAAAAGCTTTTCAGATGAAACAGACCAAAGGCACCCAGAAGCGTCAGGGTGCTGCCCAGTACAAGAAAGAATGCGACCAAAGCCATAAGCCACGGTGGCAGGCTATCGAGTGCGGTCATTCAATCACCTCACCACGCAACAGGAATTTGGCCAGCGACACAGTGCCGACAAAGCCACCGATGGCGATCACCAGCGCTGCCTCGAACAGAAACGGCGTGTCCAGGCGCATGCCGGTGACGATAAAGAGCAGCATCGTCGCGACATAAAGCGCATCAAGGCCCAGAACCCGGTCCTGTGCCCGCGGACCAACGGCAATACGGTAAGCGCTCAGACAGGCTGCAACGGCCAGGGCAATCTGCGCCCAGGTCAGCGCCAGCCAAAGAACAGTATTCATGCGAAAGCCTCCAGCAACAGGGCCTCGTAACGATCCCGGATCAGGACGCGCCAGTCCTCTTCGTCGATCATGTCGAAGACGTGGAGCAAAAGGGTTCCGGCCTCGCGATCATATTCAAGCCACGCAGTACCGGGCGTAGCCGTCAGGATGATCGCCAGCAAGGCAAGCGCCACAGGATCATGCAGGCGCAAGGGGATGATAACAAAGGCCGAGGTGCGCCCGCCGTGGCGGCCATTGGTCAGCATCAGCCACGCCACCGCCCAGTTTGACCGCACGATATCTACCGACACAATCGCAACCAACCGGAGCAACGGCGCCCAGGACCGGATGCGCGGTGCCTTAGGCTCAATCCGCGCCAGAGCCAGCCCGGCGAGGATTGAGATAACCGACCCAAGCACCAGATGACCAAGCGAGAACCGTGTCAGCATGAGCCACATCAGGACCAGCGCCACCGAAAGCAGGGGGTGGGGAAGTATGCGTGTCATTGGCCAGCCTGCCCCTCTGCGGCACGGGGCGCGCCGAGCACGCCCTGGGCATAGATCGACGGCTGCAACATCGCTTCGGATGTATCCCGCATGTAGCCAAAGGTGACATCGGCCTTGATCGTCAGAATCACCAGCATTCCGATCAGCGCGACGACCGGTGCGATCTCCAGCGCCAGAACGCGGGGAGAGTCGCCCTCGCTGGCCCAGAAGGTCTGAATGCCGACGCGCACCAGCCCAACCAGCGTGGCAAAGCCCGACAGGATCAGCAGCGCAACAAAGCTCCAGGACAGGGCAGACGTGGCCGCGCCCTCGGCCAACAAGCCCTGCAGAATACCGATCTTGCCAATGAACCCTGACAGCGGTGGCAGACCGGCCAGCGCCAGCACACAGGCCCCGAACGACAGACCAAGCACGGCGAGCGTACCCGGAATGGCAAGGCCCACCTCGGGCTGACGGTCCTCTTCGCGTTCATCAAGACCGTAGGCATCTGCCGTCAGCGCCAGAAGGACGGCAATCCCGCCCTCTTCACGGCTCATCGGTTCAATCAGCAGGAACAACGCGCTGATCGCAAGGGTCGAGGAGACAAGGTAGAACAGCGCGGCGGCCATGATCTGCGGGTTATCTCCGGCCAGCACAAAGCCCCCAGCGGCCAGCACGGTGCCAGACGACACCAACACCAGATGCGCCGCCATCCGGCCCAGACCTTGCGAGGCCAGCACGCCCAGAAGCCCAAAGGCAACGGTCGCCATACCGCCCGCGATCACCACCGGCGCACCAAAGCCGGCCGATGCGCCCGCACCAGCGCCGAACACCAGAAACGACAACCGCAGGATTATATAGACACCAACCTTGGTCATGATCGCAAACATCGCCGCCACTGGTGCGGCCCCGGCCATGTAGGCAGTCGGAAGCCAGAACGACATTGGCCAGATGCCGGCCTTGATCAGGAAAGCAAGCCCCATGACAGCAGCCCCGGCATGGAACAACGGCCGCTGCGCCTCGGGCAGAACAGGGACAAGGTTCGACAGATGCGCCATGTTCAGCGTCCCGGTCGCGCCATAGACAAGGCTGACCCCGATCAGGAATAAAAGCGAACCGGTCAGGTTGATGGCAATGTAATGCAACCCGCCACGGACACGAAGCTGCCCGCCACCGTGCAGCAACAGGCCATAGGACGCCGCCAGAAGCACCTCGAAGAAAACGAACAGGTTGAACAGATCGCCCGTCAGAAACGCGCCATTCACGCCCATCAGCAAAAACTGGAACATGCTGTGGAAATGCTGCCCCTGCCGGTGCCATCCTGCCGCAGCATAAAGCAGGGCAGGCAAGGCCAGCAGCCCGGTCACCACCAGCATCATCGCCGAAAGCCGGTCAGCAACCAGAACGATCCCATAAGGCGCGGCCCAGTCACCCAGAAGATAAAAGCCGATATCGTTGTTCCCGGTCAGCGCGCTGCCTTTTGAGCGGACCAGCAGTTCGATCGCGGCCAGTAGTGTGGCCGCGACTGCAACAAGGCTGATGGTCAGCTTTGCGCGTCGCTGCCGCTCGTCATAGACCAGCATCAGCGCGCCCGCAAAGAACGGGATCAGGATCGGTGCAATGATCAGGTGTTCGGGGCCCGGCGTCATGGTTCACGCTCCTGCCCGTCGACATGATCGGTGCCGGTCAGACCGCGCGAGGCGATCAGCACCACCAGAAACAGCGCCGTGGTGGCAAAGCTGATGACAATGGCCGTCAGCACCAGCGCCTGCGGCAACGGGTCAGCATAGGCCGCCGGGTTGATGAACCCGCCGCGCGGCATGATCGGCGGCGCGCCCAGTGTGATCCGGCCCATCACAAAGATGAACAGATTGACGGCATAGGACAGCAGGCACAGGCCCACGATGACCTGAAAGGTCCGCGGTCGCAGCAAAAGCCAGATGCCCGAAGCGGCAAGAGTGCCGATGGCAGCCGACAGGACGATCTCCATCACGCAGCCTCCTTTCCGGGTGCTGTGCCACTGTCGCGTTCGCGCATTCGCGTGGTGCGCAGCGACTGGTGCGCGATGGCAATCAGCATCAGAACTGTAGCGCCGACGACCAGAGAGAACACACCGGCATCAAAGATCAGCGCCGTGGCGGCAGGAACCTGACCGATCAACGGAATATCCACATATCGGGCGTGCATCGTCAGGAAAGGATAGCCGAACAGGAACGCACCCAGCCCGGTCGCTCCGGCGACCAGCAGCCCGACGCCCATCCAGCGGATCGGCAGCACGGTCAGCCGCGCCTCGATCCAGCGCACATCATGCGCCAGATATTGCAGAAGGAAGGCGATAGACACCGTCACCCCCGCGGCAAACCCTCCGCCCGGCAGATCATGCCCGCGAAAGAACAGATAGGCGGCCAGCATGATCATGACCGGGAACATCCAGCGCATCAGCAGCGAAGGCACCAACAGCGCATCGGCCAGAGTGCGGTCATCCAGTCCGGTCTGTTCTTCATCCAGCATGATGCTTTCGGGCATGGGGCGGAATCTGCGCAGAAGCGCAAAAACGGTCACCCCTACAATCGCCAGCACGGTAATCTCGCCAAACGTATCAAAGGCGCGGAAATCGACCAAGATCACGTTGACAACATTGGTCCCGCCGCCCTCGCTATAGGCGTTGCGCAGGAACCAGTCACCGACGTTCGGGATAAGTGGCCAGGTCATCATCACATAGGCAATTCCGGCAAGACCGGACCCAGCTGCAACGGCAATCACGACATCCCGTATCCGCCGCATACGGGCAGGCAAAAGCTTGTCCTCGGCGATTTCCTCGCGCCGTTTGGGCAGCCAGCGCAGTCCCAAAAGCAAAAGAACGGTGGTTACGATCTCGACCAGAAGCTGTGTCACGGCCAGATCCGGCGCCGATGCCCAGGCAAAGGTCAGACAGGTGACTGCCCCTGCCCCGCCCAGAAGCACAACCGAAGCAAAGCGATGATACTTGGCCAGCCACGCCGCACCTACAGCACAGGCCGCCCCAACCGCCCACATCAGGGCAAAGGCAGGGTTCAGATCGGTGGCGAGTGGCACAGGGGCCAGCCGCAGACTGCCCCAGAGTGTCGCCAGGCCAGCCGCAATGCTCAACAGCACGATCAAACGCAGCTGCGGCTGAAGCCGCTCGGTCCCGATAGTCCGGTGAACGATGCGCGGCAGCTTCCATGTCAGCAGCAGCAGAAGCTTTTCAAACACGCGCTGCGCCCGGAGCCGGTGCAGCAGCGGCGGACCTTCTGGCCCGTCGGCAATGCGTCGTCCCAGAAGGGCATAGAGGGCAACGCCTGCGCCAAGGGCAACAAGGCTCATCGCCAGAGGCAGGTTAAGGCCATGCCAGATGGCAATGTCCTTATAGGGCAGATCAGCACCCAGCACCGATCGGGCGGCAAGATTCAGCGTTGGTCCCAGCGTCAGCCCCGGCAGAACGCCGACAATCAGACAAACCAGCACCAAAAGCTCTACCGGACGGCGCATCAACGAAGGTGGCTCGTGCGGCACCTTGGGCAGGTCTGTCGCCTCGGGCCCAAAAAACACGGTGGCGATAAAGCGCAGCGAATAGGCAACGGCAAAGATGCCAGCGATGGTCGCCAGATATGGCAGCGAATTATCAAGCCAGGTTCCGTTGTGCCAATCGGCCGTTTCGGCAAAGAACATCTCCTTCGAGATGAAGCCGTTCAACAGTGGCACCCCTGCCATAGCCGCCGAAGCGACGATGGCAAGCGCACCCGTTACCGGCATAAACCGGATCAGCCCGCTCAGCCGGCGCATGTCGCGCGTGCCGGTCTCATGGTCAATGATACCTGCCGCCATGAAAAGACTGGCCTTGAACACCGCATGGTTCACAATATGAAACATCGCAGCCAATATCGCGCCGTTAGACCCGATCCCGGCCAGCGCAGTGATCAAGCCCAGATGGCTGATCGTGGAATAAGCCAGCAGCCCCTTCAGATCATGACGGAACAGCGCAATTACCGACCCCAGCACCAGCGTCAGCATGCCTGTGCCCGTGACGGCAAAAAACCAAAGCTCGGTCTGCCCCAGAACCGGAGAAAAGCGCACCAGCAGGAACACTCCGGCCTTTACCATCGTTGCCGAGTGCAGAAAGGCCGATACGGGTGTCGGCGCAGCCATCGCACCCGGCAGCCAGAAATGAAACGGCATTTGCGCCGATTTGGTGAAACAGCCCAGCAGGAACAGGCCCAGAACCAGCGGATACAGCGGATCGACACGCACAAGATCGCCCGCCGCCAACACACGGTCGAGGTCATAGCTGCCGACGATCTGGCCCATCAGCAGCATGGCGACCAGCAGACACAACCCGCCCAGCCCCGTCACGATCAGTGACATCCGCGCACCGTCGCGTGCAGCCTGTCCCTGATGCCAGTAGCCGATCAACAGGAACGACAGGATCGAAGTCAGCTCCCAGAACACCACCAGCATCAGGATGTTGCCCGACGTCAGCACGCCGGTCATCGCGCCGGTAAAAGCCAACAGAAAAGCGTAAAAACGCGGAACCGGATCAGCCTTGGACAGATAGTACCGCGCGTAGATCAGCACCAGAATGCCGATCGCAAACACCAGCGTCACGAACATCCAGACAAAGCCATCCATCCGGAAGGTAAGGTTCAACCCCAGCGACGGCACCCAACGCAAAGTTCCGCGAATAACCTGACCATCGCTGATCGGCGCGCGCAGCAGAGCGAGGATCGCCAGCCCTGTCGTCAGGAGTATACCAGAAACCCATGCCGCCGCACCATGTGCCGTCGCCCGGACGGTGCTGGCGGCAACCGCCGCAGCAAAAGGCAATCCGACCAATATAAGCAGCAGGTTCTCTTCGATCATGCCCCCGAGAACATCCTTTCATCACAGGTTCCGGCAAAGGTCTTCCCAAGAGGCAAAGTCAGGACACGACCGCTTGCAGCGGTTCGTGCCCATGCCCGGATTGATGGAAGGACGCTGACCCCGATTAAGTCGCTATGGACGACGTTTCAAGTCTGGTATTGCCATCTTTAGACGGCAGGCGCGGAACCTGCGCAACTCTCTTGAATCCGGCTGCGGCTATGGCCCCCGTCATGGCCTGTCATTATCCGGCACAGCCATATTTCGTCACCCGTCACGAAAACAGATACTATCATCCGCTGGCTGCCATTGAGGCGAAGAGGGGGGCAGCATGGGCAACGTGCTGAGCGGCATCAACCTTGCTTGGCACGGGATCTCCAGCTGGCGTCAAGCCTGCGCAACGTTTCTGGCACATGGTTGGGGGGATCGTCAAAGGCATAGCCGAACCGCTCGATGTCTTCTGAGAAGTTCTTCTCGACAAAACCGCGCAAACGGGGTGAAAAATAATGCCCCCTCGGCCCTTTTTTATCGCGCTTATGAAACCAGGGCAAATTGCGCTGAGGCAGATTTAATTGACTGATAAGCGACGAGAAATCATCTCGAATCGACTCATATGCCAGGATGCGCTGCACCAACAGCTGACCATCAGGATCGCAGATCAGCTTTGACTGGGTGGCTCGGAAAGTTTCGGTCCACCAGATCAGCCATTCATCAAAGGGGGTGTCTTTTAGCTCGTCCGGAATTTCAGCGCCAACCGCAACATGACCTGTATTCTTGAGATAGACCCTTTGCATCCCCCTGTTGAATTCATAGAGCGATATCAACCAATCCCATGGGTTTCGTACGGAAGTAAATGAAAGGTGATCGAGAAAATAGTCTCCTAACATCCGCTTGAAGCCCATTATGTCGGTGTGTTTGAAATAAATGCTTTCAGTATTGTTCGCCCCAGCAAGGACGGGAACGCAAACATCCGTGAGACATTTCTCTATGCTGGTTCCAGCGGTTTTGGGGATGTGTATGAAAATGAACTTACGCGAATGGCTTATCATATCTCTCTCGACTCCGTACCGGCACCCTCTGCGGGCAGGATGAGTGTTAAAGTGCATCATATGGATGTCTAGAGAAATATGGGCCGAAGGAAACTGCAGTACAGTTCTGATTGTGTCATGATGGGGAAAGCCACCAAACGGCAGAAACACCAGTATTCAGGCAATATGGGTTGGTTGATTTTCTGGTGCCTACTCACCAGCATTTGGCCAGACGGCAGGCGGCGGTATATGCCATAGTCCCGCTGCCCGCGACTGGTGCGCAGATGGGCGCCTGGCTTAGCAACGCGAGACATGGAGCAAGGATGGCAGGCGCGGATTTGTCGCCGAAAAGTTGCACAGGCAACACGCGCTCTCGTAAGCCAAACTCCGTCATGTTTCTTGCCCTTTCCTTCATTTCGCCTTATGCCCGCGCAAATCCCAAAGGGAGCGCATCCATGTCGACCACCAAGCCCATCGCAAAGCCCAAGAAAGTCGTCCTCGCCTATTCCGGCGGTCTGGACACCTCGATCATCCTGAAATGGCTGCAGACCGAATATGGCTGTGAGGTCATCACCTTCACCGCCGATCTGGGTCAGGGCGAAGAGCTGGAGCCTGCCCGCGCCAAGGCCGAGCTGCTGGGCATCAAACCCGAGAACATCCACATCGTTGACGTGCGTGAAGAATTCGTGCGCGATTACGTGTTCCCGATGTTCCGCGCCAATGCGCTATATGAGGGGCTGTATCTGCTGGGCACCTCTATTGCGCGCCCGCTGATCTCCAAGCATCTGGTTGATCTGGCCCATAAACATGGGGCCGATGCCGTCGCACATGGCGCGACCGGCAAAGGCAATGATCAGGTTCGCTTCGAGCTGTCGGCCTATGCGCTTGACCCGTCGATCCGGGTGATCGCGCCGTGGCGCGAATGGGATCTGACCAGCCGCACCAAGCTGATCGAGTTTGCCGAGGCGAACCAGATCCCGATTGCCAAGGACAAGCGCGGCGAAGCGCCCTTCTCGGTCGATGCCAACCTGCTGCACACCTCATCCGAGGGCAAGGCGCTGGAAAACCCGGCCGAGCAGGCCCCGGAGTATGTTTATCAGCGTACGGTGTCTCCCGAGGCTGCCCCGGATACCCCGGAATACATCGAAGTCAGCTTCGAGCGTGGTGATGCCACCGCGATCAATGGCGAGGCGCTGTCACCCGCCACCATCTTGACCCGCCTCAACGAGCTGGGCGGCAAGCATGGCATCGGTCGGCTCGACTTCGTGGAAAACCGGTTCGTTGGCATGAAGTCGCGCGGCATCTATGAGACCCCCGGCGGCACCGTATTGCTGGAGGCACATCGGGGGATCGAGCAGATCACCCTGGATGCAGGCGCGGGCCACCTGAAAGACTCGATCATGCCGCGCTATGCGGAGCTGATCTACAACGGCTTCTGGTTCTCGCCCGAGCGGGAAATGCTGCAAGCCCTGATCGACAAGAGCCAGGAGCACGTCACCGGCACTGTCCGCCTGAAGCTCTATAAAGGTGCCGCCACCTGCGTTGGCCGCTGGTCGGATCATTCGCTCTATTCCGAAGCGCACGTGACCTTCGAAGACGACGCCGGTGCCTATGACCAGAAAGACGCCGCAGGCTTCATCCGCCTCAACGCGCTGCGCCTGAAACTGATCGCCAACCGGAATGCACGGGTGGCGGACAAGGGCTGAAAACAGGCTCTATGCCTGCAAAAAGGGCCGGACTTCCGGCCCTTTTTCACATCCGAAACGCCGCCAGTTTTTCGTAATACGGCAACGCCTGATCGACAATCGCCTGATAATCGGCGGACAGCTGTGGCAAGGCCCCCTCCGGCTCTTCAAAGCCGGTGGAGCGATGCACGGTGCCGTACCAGTGTGGGGCCCAGACGCCATCAAACGGTTTTGGCCCGGCGGGCCAGTGGAGCATGTTTTCGGTGAACAGAATCCCCAACGCCTCACACAGCTGCGTCAGGGCCGCGCGCGGATCGGCGCGGATATCGGCGCTGTCGATCACCAGCGGCGCCTCACCCATCCAGCCCGCGACCTGATCGAACAGCTCGGCCTGCTGAACGAAACCGATATCCGCCAGCGTCAGTCCTTCACGCTTTTTCGCATAGGACGCCACCACCCGCGCCGGATGCCGGATCAGGAACACATTGGTCAGATCGCGCATGAAGCCCCGATCAAACTCCGGGATCATGTGCAGGGTCATGTGCTTTTGGTAAAACAGGCTCTGTTCCTGCGGAATCTCGCCCACGCAGCCCGCCGCGACCCGTTCCGGATCGTCCTCATGCGCCGCGATGATCTGATCGTGCATCGGATGCGCGATCCCGGTCTCGCGCAGGTAGGCCGCATAAAACGGCTCATCCCAGACCGCGCAATCGCCCCGCGCGGCGAAAGCATACATCAGGGCGGTCGATAAATTGCGCGGCCCGGACCACATCGCGATTTTCATGGCTGGTTCCTTTTTGAACCGGCGGATTGGGGGTTTCACACCCCCAAACCCCCGTGGGATATTTGTGAACAGATGAAATCAGCCGCCCACGAGCGTTTTGTAGAGTGCCCGGATGCGCTCCGTGACCGGTCCGAGCTGGCCGGTGCCGATCTGGCGGCCATCAATCACGCCGACCGGGGTCTGCGCGCCGAAGGTGCCGGTCAGAAACGCCTCATCGGCGCTGTAGGTATCGACCAGACTGAAATTGCGCTCAAAGACCGGAATGTCATTGGCGCGGCACAGGTCGATGACCTTTTGTCGCGTAATGCCGTTCATGCAATAGTAGCCGGTGCTGGTCCAGACTGCGCCCTTTTTGACGATAAAGAAGTTGCAGGCGTTGGTCGTGTTCACAAAGCCATGCACATCCAGCATCAGCGCCTCATCCGCCCCGGCCTTTTCGGCGGCGATGCAGGCGAGGATGCAGTTCAGCTTGGAATGCGAGTTCAGCTTGGGGTCTTGCGTCATCGGCAAGCCGCGCAGATGCGGCACCGTCGCCAGCCGGATCGGGCGCGGCAGTTTCGGGCGCGAGTGCTCCATGATGATCACCACCGTCGGGCCGCGCTGTGACAGTTTCGGGTGCTGGAACGGCCGGGTCTTGACCCCCCGCGTCACCATCAGCCGGGCGTGGGCATCGGTGGTCATCGCGTTGGCGTTTTGCGTTTCCAGCACGGCGGCGATGATCTGATCGCGGGTCATGCCGATATCGAGGTCAATCGCCTTTGCCGCCTCGAACAGCCGGTCCATGTGTTCGTCAAGAAAGGTCCAACGGCCATTATAGAGCCTGATCCCCTCCCACACGCCATCGCCAAGCATGAAGCCGGAGTCGTAGACTGAGACCAAAGCCTGTGCCTTTGGCTTCAGGGCGCCATTGACCCAGATCAGAATGTCTTCGTTACGAGCGTCATCTTCGGCCTGATGGGTGGAAACATCATTGGTCATCGAATTCTCCGGATTTTCGCTCAGGCTACGGCGGGCGGGCGGCAAGGGAAAGGGGCAGGATCACCTGTGCGTGAGATCACGCGGGGGTGAGTAGACGCAACCGTGGCAAGGGTGATCCTGTCGGCAACAAATCAGGGAGAATGCGATGCAACGGATGATTTCCATTCTGGCGGGCGTGGGGCTGATGGTGATGCTGGCGGCGTCCGGCACCGCCCATGCCGCGACGGAAAAGGCGATTGTGGCCGGGGGCTGTTTCTGGTGCGTCGAGTCGGATTTTGAAAAAGTGCCGGGGGTGCGGTCTGTGGTGTCGGGCTACACCGGCGGCACGATGCAGAACCCGACCTATCCGAACCATGAGGGGCACTATGAGGCTGTCGAGATCACCTTTGACAACAGCAAGATCAGTTATGACCAATTGATCGCGATGTTCCTGCGGTCGGTCGATGTGACCGACAATGGCGGCCAGTTCTGTGACCGTGGCCCCGCCTATCGCACCGCCATTTTCGTCTCTAACCCGGCGCAAAAGGCCGCTGCCGAGGCGGCGGTGGCCGAGGCCGGGCGCGCTTTGGGCAAAAAGATCGTCACGCCGGTTCTGCCCGCGAGCACGTTCTGGAAGGCCGAGGCCTATCATCAGGATTACTACAAAAGCTCTGATATCATCCTGACCCGCGCCGGGCCGAAGCAGAAGAAAAACGCCTATACGTTTTACCGTCAGGCCTGTGGGCGCGATGCACGGGTCAAGCAGATCTGGGGCAAACAGGCAGCTTTTGCCAAGTGATCAAAGGCCCGCCGATCCGACGGGCCTGTTGTTTTACTGACCGATCTTGCAGGCGGTCATCACCGCCATGTTCAGGATATCGTTCACCGTCGAATTGGTCGAACAGATCTGAATCGGCTTTTTCACGCCGGTCAGGATCGGCCCGATCACCGTCGCCCCTGCCATTTCCTGCATCAGCTTGACCGAGATGCTGGCGGAATGACGCGCCGGGACCACAAGAATATTGGCCGGGCCGCTCAGGCGGCAGAACGGGTAATGCTTCATCTGCTCCATGTTCAGGGCGACATCGACGGTCATTTCACCTTCGTATTCGAAATCGACGCCCATACCGTCCAGCACACGAGGGGCTGCATGCATCTTTGTCGCCCGTTCCGAGACCGGATAGCCAAAGGTCGAGAACGAAACAAAAGCCACCCGCGGCTCCAGCCCCAGTGACCGCGCCACGCCTGCCGAGCGGATCGCGATCGTCGCCAGATCCTCTGGCTCCGGCCATTCCTGCACCAGCGTATCGGCAATCAGCAGAATGCGGCCCTTGTGCAGCAGCGCCGTCACGCCCACCGCCCCATCGGCGGCGGTCGCGTCAAACACATGGTTGATCAGCGACAGGATATGCGCCGATTTCCGCGTCACCCCGGTCACCAGCCCGTCACCATGGCCATGTTGCAGCATCAGGGCTGAAAATACATGCCGGTCACGGGCGGCAAGGCGGTGGATATCCTCACCGTCATGGCCGCTGCGCTGCAGGCGTTTGTAGAGAAAGTCCTTGTAGGTCTCCAGATGGCGGGTGTTGGCGGCATTCACCACCTCCAGCTCGCGCACCGCATCGCCAAGGCCTGCGGCCTCCAGCTTGTCGCGCACATCGGTTTCACGCCCGACGACGATGGCTTTGCCCAGACCGGCGCGCTGATAGGCGACGGCGGCGCGCAGCACGCGCGGGTCATCGCCCTCGGCAAAGATCATCCGGGCTTGCGCCTGTTTGGCGCGGGCATGAATGCCCTGCAGGATGCTGGCGGTCGGGTCCATCCGCGATTTCAGGCTCTGTTCATAGGCTTTCAGGTCGATGATCGGCCGCCGCGCCACGCCGGTATCCATCCCTGCCTTGGCCACCGCAGGCGGGATCACATAGATCAGCCGCGGGTCAAACGGGGTGGGGATGATGTAATCGCGGCCAAACGACAGCTTGCGCCCGTAGGCCATCGCCACCTCATCCGGCACATCTTCGCGGGCCAGTGCGGCCAGCGCCCGGGCGCAGGCGATCTTCATTTCGTCATTGATGGCGCGGGCATGAATATCCAAAGCGCCCCGGAACAGGTAGGGGAAGCCCAAGACGTTGTTGACCTGATTGGGGTAGTCCGACCGCCCGGTGGCCACGATGGCATCGGGCCGCACGGCATGCGCCTCTTCCGGCGTGATCTCGGGGTCAGGGTTGGCCATGGCAAAAATAACCGGGTTTTCCGCCATGCCAGACACCATTTCCGGCGTCACAGCACCCTTGGCCGAAACGCCCAGGAACACATCGGCGCCCTGCATCGCCTCTTCCAGCGTGCGCAGCGGGGTGTTGGCGGCATGGGCCGATTTCCACTGGTTCATACCTTCGGTGCGGCCCTGATAGATCACGCCCTTGGTGTCGCACATGATGCAGTTGTCATGCTTTGCGCCCATCGACTTGAGCAGCTCCAGACAGGCGATGCCCGCCGCACCCGCGCCGTTCAGCACGATCCGCACATCGCCGATCTTTTTACCGGAAATTTCCAGCGCATTGATCAGCCCTGCCGCACAGATCACCGCAGTGCCGTGCTGGTCGTCATGAAACACCGGAATGTCCATGATCTCTTTCAGCCGCTGTTCGATGATGAAACACTCGGGCGCCTTGATATCTTCAAGGTTGATGCCGCCGAATGTCGGCCCCATCAGCGAAACTGCCTTGATGATCTCCTCCGGGTCTTCGGTATCCAGCTCGATGTCGATGGCATTCACGTCGGCAAAGCGCTTGAACAGCACTGCCTTGCCCTCCATCACGGGCTTTGACGCCAGCGCGCCAAGGTTGCCCATGCCCAGAATGGCGGTACCGTTGGAAATAACCGCCACCATGTTGCCCTTGACCGTATAATCATAGGCCAGCGCCGGATTGTCGGCGATCGCCTGCACCGGCACAGCCACACCGGGGCTATAAGCGAGGCTCAGATCGCGCTGCGTCGCCATCGGGGTCGAGGCGATCACCTCATATTTGCCGGGACGCGGCTCCAGATGATAGGCAAGCGCTTCTTCAGGCGTAACACGATTTTTCGAGGACATGGGCCATATGTTCCTTGATGGGTTTGATCCGTCATAACGAGGTGCCGCGCACCGCACAATCCGCACGTAACGCGGCTACAACAGCTGCTGTACCCAGTCGCGACCTTTGGCCAATTCCGCAATGCGGTCGGGAAACTCTGCCTGCAACAGCCGGATCGCCCAGACCTGCACTTCGGTCTTGCCCAGACGGCGCGCGCACCACAACACCTGCGCCAAAGTCTGCCAGCGGGTCGGGTCCGCCTGCCGGGCGGCATATAGCGCGATCAGCTCGGCCCCCCACTCCTCGCGCGCCTTATGCAGATCGGCCTGCATCAGACACAGATCGGCACTGCCCGACACCAGATCGCGGTGCCGGTCCAGGACCGCCTCTGCCGGGGTCAAATGGCCACTGCGCAACAGTTGCCCGCCCAGTCGCGCCACGTCTTCGGCCCGGTTCAACCGGGGCACATGACCACAGAGCGCGGCGACGAAAGCCATGATCCGGCCCAATCCCCGCTCGGTCAGATGCACCGGTACGATGCCCTCGGTGACAAACTCCGGCAGCTCCTCGGGCGCATCGCTGTGGTGATCGGCGATGAACGAGACATAGCGACAGCCAGAGGCATGGGCGAGCGGCCAGAAATCCCCGCCCCTGATCTGCGCCGTCTGCAGCGTGCCGATCTCGATCACCGTGGCCTTTGGGTTGGCAAACAGCATGTTGGCAAACCCCGCGCCATGCGCCGACACCACCACCTCGGCCTGCGCCATCAGCGCGATCTGCTCCAGCGGTGTCAGATCCTCAAACGCCAGCCGCACAAAGCCGAACGCCTCCAGCAGCTCTACCAGAGCCGCCTCACCCTGCATCGCCCTTGCGCGGGCCTGCCCCGGCGCGCGGGCGATATAGACCCGCTTGGGCAGATGGCTGAAGTCACCCCCCGCCACCGCCCGCAGCGCCCGCGTGCGCAGCGCCAGCAGGCTGCTTTCGACCGAGTTCATCGCCAGCACCGCCCGCGTTGTCCGCGACCCGCCGTGCCCGTGCCAGGACAGATCCGAAGGGGCCAGCCCATCCAGCGAGCCAATCACCGAGGGCGGCATCTGGAAATAGGTCCACTGAAAGCTGTAGGCCGACAGCACCGACGCGTAGTCTTTCGGCGCGCGCTCCAGCACCAGCCGCGCGGCCAGTTCGGGAAACACCGCCTCGACGAACCCGCGCACAAAGGCGCGCGTCTTGTCGGGATGGTTGGGGAAATGCAGAAACACCCTGCCCCGGAAATCCATCTGGTCGAGCACGGTCAGCTGCGGCAGCGTTTCGGTCAGAAAGTGGAAGTAGTTGAAGGTGTTGCGGCACTCGACCGCAAAATCCACCCCCTGCGGCACCGCCACCAAAGGCAAGCGTGCCGCACCATTGGCCGCCCGGCACCCGGCAAAATACCGGGCCAGAACCGCCTCGGCATCTTCCCCTGCCCGCTCTTCATAGCCAAAGCGGTTCAGGAGCCGCGCTCCCGCCGCACCGTTCAGCAGGCACTTGCCCCCGGCCATCGCGAACGACTTGCGGAACGCCGCCCCGGTCAGCAGCACCGGCACCACGTTGAATTCGGCCACCTGCGCAAAGGTCCGGTGGCGTTTCACCTGCCGCAGATGCGCCTCGATCCGCGTGCTCATCGCGTCCGAGCCCGAGGCGGCAAAGCCCTCGATCACCGCCGCCGGGCGCAGCCGCCACCAGTACGCCGGGGCCGTGACAAAGCCCACGCCGGCATCGCGCGCCGGGTCCAGGAACAGCGCCTCTGGCGCTGTCGCGTGATCCACCTGATTGCGCACCCTGCCCTCCACCGTCAGTCGCACCCTAGCACGCGCGCGAGGCAGGTCCAGTCGGGATAGGCCTTTCCCCCACCGTCCCGGTTTTGTAGGGTCAGGCCCGCAGCAGGGGGGCCGTGCGTGTCGCAAGACGATCAAGTGACGCCGATGATGGCGCAATATCTGGAGATCCGGCAGGCCAATCCCGGGGCCCTGCTGTTCTATCGCATGGGCGATTTCTACGAGATGTTTTTCGACGACGCCCTCGCGGCAGCCCAGGCGCTCGACATCGCGCTGACCAAGCGCGGCTTTCATCAGGGTGAGTCGATCCCGATGTGTGGCGTGCCGGTGCATGCCGCCGAGGGCTATCTGCTGACGCTGATCCGCAAAGGCTTTCGCGTCGCCATCGCCGAACAGCTCGAAGACCCGGCCGAGGCGAAAAAGCGCGGGTCGAAGTCGGTGGTGAAACGCGATGTGGTGCGTTTGGTCACCCCCGGCACGCTGACCGAAGATGCGCTGCTGGATGCCCGCCGCCACAATTATCTGTGTGCGTGGTCCGAAGTGCGCGATCAGGCGGCGTTGGCGTGGGCCGATATTTCCACGGGTGAGCTGCGGGTTATCCCCTGCCCGCTGTCGCGACTGTCGCCCGAACTCGCCCGCCTCGCCCCGCGTGAGGTGCTGGTCAGCGATCAGCACGACCGCGACCTTGCCCCGATTGCAGCGGATATGGGGGCGGCGCTGACCCCCCTGTCACGCGGCAGTTTCGACTCTGTTTCGGCGGAAAAGCGGCTTTGTGCGCTGTTTGCCGTGTCGTCATTGGATGCGTTCGGCAGCTTTGACCGGGCCGAGGTTTCGGCCATGGGCGCACTGGTCGATTACCTTGACCTGACCCAGCGCGGCAAACTCCCGCTGCTGCGCCCGCCCGTCCGCGAAACAGCAGGCGGCGCGATGCAGATCGATTTCGCCACCCGCCGCAATCTTGAACTGACGCAAGCGCTGTCAGGCGGGCGCGAAGGTTCGCTTTTGCTCGCTGTCGATCACACCGTGACACCGGCAGGCGCGCGTCTGCTGGAGCGCCGCATTTCCGCCCCGTCCTGTGATCTGCCCACCATCCGCGCGCGGCACGAAACGGTGCGTTTTCTGCTGGAACAGGGTCGATTGCGCGAGGATCTGCGCTGCCATCTGCGCCGTGTGCCCGACATTGACCGCGCCCTGTCGCGCCTTGCCCTCGACCGGGGCGGCCCGCGCGATCTGGCATCAGTCCGCGCGGGGCTGGCGCAGGCCAGCGCGATGCACCATCTGCTGCAAAACGCGCCGGATCTGCTGACCGAAGCCGCGACGGCGCTGCTCGGTCATCAGGATCTGGTCGATCTGCTCGATGCCGCCTTGGTGGCCGAACCGCCGCTGATGGCCCGCGACGGCGGCTTTATTGCCACCGGCTACGACACCGAGTTGGATGAGACCCGCGCCCTGCGGGATGAGGGCCGGTCGGTCATTGGCAAGATGCAGGCGGATTATGCAGAGGCGTCCGGCGTATCTGGGCTTAAGATCAAGCACAACAACGTGTTGGGCTACTTTATTGAAGTAACCACCACACACGAAGACCGGATGCGCGCCAAGCCTGACCTGTTCATCCATCGCCAGACCACGGCGGGACAGGTCCGCTTTACCACGCTGGCGCTGAACGCGCTGGAAACCCGCATTCTGAATGCGGGCAACCACGCGCTCGAGATTGAAAAACGACACTATGACAGCCTGAAACAGGCCATTCTTGCCCAATCCGGCCCCATCGGGGCGACCGCGCGTGCGCTGGCCGAAATCGACCTCGCTAGTGCTTTCGCTGATCTGGCGATGGCCGAAGACTGGTCCGAACCCACCGTCGATGACAGTCACGCCTTTAGCATCACCGGTGGGCGGCATCCGGTCGTAGAGCGGGCATTGAAACGACAGGGTTCAGGCCCGTTTGTAGCAAATGACTGCGCGCTGACCGATTCCTCTACCCCCGCCATCTGGCTGCTGACCGGCCCGAACATGGCGGGTAAATCGACCTTCCTTCGCCAGAACGCGCTGATTGCGCTTCTGGCGCAAGCGGGCAGCTTTGTGCCCGCGCGCGCCGCCCATATCGGTCTTGTCAGCCAACTGTTCAGCCGCGTCGGCGCCGCCGATGATCTGGCGCGCGGGCGATCCACCTTTATGGTGGAGATGGTCGAAACCGCCGCCATCCTCAATCAGGCTGACGCGCGCGCGCTGGTCATCCTGGATGAAATCGGGCGGGGCACCGCGACTTATGACGGGTTGTCGATTGCCTGGGCCACGCTGGAGCACCTGCACGAGACCAACCGTTGCCGCGCCCTGTTTGCCACGCATTACCATGAGATGACCGCGCTTGCGGGCAAGTTGGCGGGGGTCGAGAATGCCACTGTCGCGGTCAAGGAATGGGAAGGCGACGTGATTTTCCTGCACGAGGTGCGCAAAGGCGCTGCCGACCGCAGCTATGGCGTGCAGGTCGCGCGCCTTGCCGGGCTGCCGCAATCGGTGGTGGACCGCGCCAAGACCGTGCTGGAGGCGCTGGAAAAAGGTGACCGCGACGGCGGCAAACAGGTGGCACTGATCGACGACCTGCCTCTGTTCCGCGCCGCGCCCGCACAAACCGCCCCGGCCAGACCCGCCGCCAAAGCCTCGGCGGTGGAGGCGCGGCTGCAGGACATCCGCCCCGACGAGCTGACCCCGATTGACGCGCTGCGGCTGGTCTATGATTTGAAACAGCTGCTGTAGCGCGCGCCAAGCGTGACGGATCAAGTGCTGGACCATCCACAGGATGCCTGTACACAGGTGCGGTGTCTCTTCTTTCTTGCAGGTGCGATCCATGCTGTTTGCCTATCGTGTGATTGATATGAAACTGGACAGGCTGCCAAATGGTGGCCCGTTGGAAACAGCGGTCTGGATTGATCTTTACCGACCATTGGACAGTCAGATTCAGGCCGTGCAGACTCTGGGCGTAGAAGTGCCGACGCTGGCCGATATGGAAGAGATCGAGATCTCAAACCGGCTGTATCGCGAAGACGGCGTCGACTACATGACAGTGGTGCTGCCCGGCATGTCCGAAAGCAATGAGCCGGTCTCGGGGCCCGTGACGTTCATCATGACGCCCGAGCGGCTGTTTACTGTGCGCCACCATGCGCCGCGCCCTTTTGTGACCTATCCAGAGCGGGCCAATAAGGTTGGGCCCGGCTGCACTGACAGCGCAAAACTGTTCCTGAGCCTGATCGAGGAAATTACGGGCCGGCTGGCTGATCTGCTGGAAGGCTCAGGGCGGGCACTGGATGGCTTGGCACGTGAGGTCTATAGCGACAATGGCACCACCGACAGCACGCAACTGCAGGCCGCCCTACGTCGGACGGGACGGGAGGGGGAGCAGATTGCTCGGGTGCGGCTGTCCTTGCTGACCATCGAGCGGGCGGTGAGTTATTTTGGTCAGAGTCTCATCGCAGAACATCGGGGTACGGCCCTGAAAACCACAGTTAAAGGGCTGATGCGCGACCTGCATGCACTGGAAGTTCATGCCGACCACCTGTCAGCGCGGGTAGCACTGGCCAGCGATTCGACGATGGGTATGATCAACCTGAGCCAGAACCAGACCATTAAGATCGTGTCGGTTGTGGCTGTCGTGTTTCTGCCCCCCACCGTCATTGCGAGTGCTTATGGCATGAACTTTGAGGTGATGCCTGAGCTGAAATGGGCGATGGGGTATCCGATGGCACTGGGCATGATGCTGGCCTCGGCTATCGGCACATATCTGTTCTTCAAATGGCGGCGCTGGTTATAGCCGCAGTGCGGCACGTATCGCCATGGCGAAGCGGGTGGCCCAATGAGCCGGCCACCCGATGCCGGAGCAGGTCAGTTTGAGGGCGTGGACGACACGCCAACCTGCGCCGGACGGAGCAGGCGGTCATGCAGCATGAAGCCTTCGGTCATCACCTGAATGATGTGCCCTGCCTTTGTACCAGGGACCGGCGCCTCGAACATGGCCTGATGCAGCTGCGGATCAAAGGCATCTCCCGGAGCGGGGGAAATCGGCGTTACGCCATGCTTTGTCATCACATGTGTCAACTCCCGCAGGGTGAGCTCTACGCCTTCGATCAGCGCCGAGGCCTGGCTGCGGGTTTCATCGGTTGTCGCGTCCAGCGCCCGTTTCAGATTGTCAAACACCGGCAAAAGATCGCGGGCAAGCCGGGTGCTGCCATACTGCTCAGCCTCGCGACGGTCGCGGTCGGCGCGCTTGCGCGAATTCTCGGCATCCGCAAGCGCGCGCATGAAACGATCCCGCAGTTCGTCGCGCTCGGCGCGCAGAGCGTCCAGCTCTTCTGCTTCGATGAACTCCTCGATCTGGTCGACCTCTGTATTCTCGGGGCTCGGGTTTTCCTGCGCCATTTTTCGTCTTCCTTACACAAACCTTCTGACGATCATCCCTTGCCGCGTTCGGACACCATCCGCCCGACAAGCTGTGCCGTGTAGTCTACAATCGGAACGATACGGCCATAATTCAGCCGTGTCGGACCAATGACGCCAACGGCACCGATGATCTTACGATCAGCGTTCATATAGGGAGAGACCACCAGAGAGGAACCCGAAAGTGAGAAAAGCTTGTTCTCGGAACCGATAAAAATGCGTACACCGTCGCCTGCCTCGGTCAGTTCGAGAAAGTCGACGATGTCACGCTTGCGTTCGAGGTCATCGAAGAGGCTGCGAATGCGGTCAACCTCAAACCCTTCTGTCGCCGCTTCGAGCAGATTGGAGCGGCCGCGAACAATAAGACGCTCGCCCCGCTCGCCACCATTTTCCCAGATCGCAATGCCGCTTTCGACCAGTTCGCGCGCGAGCACGTCGATTTCCTGACGATGGCGGGCGATATCCTGAGTCATGGTGCGGCGAAGGTCCGAAAGTGTACGACCCTCGGCTAAAGCGTTCAGGAAGTTCGCGGCCTCGCGCATGGAAGACGGCGTTTGTCCAGCGGGAGGTGTAAACAGACGGTTTTCCACATGGCCATCAGCGAACACCAGCACAACAAGGGCGCGCTCCGGCGAAAGGCTGACAAATTCGATGTGCTTGATCGGTGCTTCGTGCTTTGGCGACAACACCAGACTTGCGCCACGGGTAATGCCGGACAGGGCTGAGCCAACCTGATCAAGCAAGGATGCCACATCGCGGTCGGAGTCTCCCAAGGTAGCGTCAATTTTCTCGCGGTCCTCTTGTGCCACCGTCCCAACTTCGAGGAGGCCATCAACAAACATCCGCAGACCGCGTTGCGTCGGGATGCGACCGGCAGAGACATGCGGGCTGTCAAGCAGGCCCAGAAACTCCAGATCCTGCATGACGTTGCGGATGGTGGCGGCGGAGACCTTTTCTGTCATGCTGCGCGACAGGCTGCGCGAGCCGACAGGGTCGCCCGAACTCAGATAGCCTTCGACCACACGCCGGAACACTTCACGAGAGCGGTCATTCATCTCGGTGAGCAGTTTTGCGCCGTCGGTCATTTGTGGCTCCTTTTATCTCGCCAGAGTATTCCGATCAGCGCAATGGTCAATCGGGGTTGCATCGCCCCCTTTGCCACGCATATCTGATTCAAATCCATTGAAAGGAAATATCCATGCGCCCTTCTGGCCGTCAGCTTGACCAAATGCGGTCGATTTCGATTGAAACGGGTGTGATGCGCCACGCCGAGGGGTCTTGCCTGATCAAGATGGGCGATACGCATGTATTGTGCTCGGCAACGATCGAGGATAAGGCCCCTTCGTTTTTGAAGAACACAGGTCTGGGGTGGGTGACCGCAGAATATGGCATGTTGCCGCGCGCCACGAACAGCCGGACGCGACGTGAAGCAGCTGTAGGAAAGCAGGGCGGAAGAACGCAGGAAATTCAAAGACTTATAGGAAGATCCTTGCGGGCTGGTGTTGACCGGAGTGCATTGGGAGAACGGCAAATCGTGGTAGATTGTGATGTGCTACAGGCGGATGGCGGTACGCGCTGTGCGTCGATTACAGGTGGATGGGTGGCTCTGCGTCTGGCAATTAACCGGCTGTTGAAAGCTGGCACAATCACCAGCGATCCGATCATTGATCATGTAGCGGCCGTGTCTTGCGGCGTTTATGCGGGGCAGCCCCTGCTGGATTTAGACTATCCAGAAGATTCTGTCGCTGGCACGGATGGAAACTTTGTGATGACCGGGCGGGGTCGGCTGATTGAAGTTCAGATGTCGGCCGAGGGAGCCTCATTTTCGCGCGAGGAAATGCTGCAGTTGCTGGATCTGGCTGAGATCGGATCTGGACTGCTTGTTTCGGCACAAAAAGCAGCCGTCGAATGAGGGGTCAGATCGGTTCTAGGTTGGTGATTGCGACCCATAATAAGGGAAAACTGGAAGAAATTTCTGGCCTGTTGCGACCCTATGGCGTTGAAGTGATCTCGGCCTCCGCATATGGATTGCCTGAACCAGAAGAGACTGAGAGCACGTTTGTCGGAAATGCCCGGATCAAAGCACATGCCGCGGCCAAGACAACGGGGCTGACTGCGCTTTCAGATGATTCTGGTATTTGCGTCGACGCCCTCGGGGGCGCGCCGGGGGTTTACACCGCAGATTGGGCGGAAACTGAGGCTGGGCGAGATTTCAATATGGCAATGGCTCGAACATGGGAGGCGTGTGAGGCTATACGGGCGCCGCATCCACGTTCGGCGCAGTTTTGCTGTACGTTGGTTCTCGCCTTTCCGGACGGGCGGGATATAGTGTTTGAGGGCAGTGTTTCGGGAACCCTTGTCTGGCCCATGCGGGGCGGCCATGGCCACGGGTATGACCCGATGTTTCAGCCGGATGGTTACCGCGTGACCTTTGCAGAGATGGACATCCAAGAAAAGGGACGCATAAGTCACCGTGCCGATGCTTTCCGCAAGTTTGTCGCGGCGTGTTTCACGTGAAACACGTTGAGTCGTCCAACCGGCCCACAACTGAAGGAGATTGCGCACTGGAACGGTGGCAGTTTGCTGGATTTGGTCTTTACGTCCATTGGCCGTTTTGTCAGTCGAAATGCCCATACTGCGACTTCAACAGCCATGTTACGGGTCAGATTGATCAGGATGTGTGGCGTGAGGCGTATCTTACTGAATTAAGGCGTTGCGCCATGGAAACGCCCAATCGAGTTCTGAGCAGCATCTTCTTTGGTGGCGGCACCCCATCCCTCATGCCACCAGCTACAGTTGCTGCTATTATTGACGAGGCCACTCGTCTTTGGACACCCGCGAATGACATCGAAATCACACTTGAGGCAAATCCAAGCTCTGTAGAGATTGAACGCTTCAGGGACTTTCGGGCAGCCGGGGTAAATCGGGTATCTGTCGGGATACAGGCTTTGAATGACGTTGACCTGCGGCGTTTGGGACGGCTTCACGACGTTCGCGAAGCGCGTGCGGCCATAAACATTTCGCAGGCTGTGTTTGATCGGACAAGCTTCGATCTGATATATGCAAGACAAGACCAAAGCGTAAGGGCTTGGGAGGCGGAGCTTTGCCAAGCGCTTTCAATGGCTGGCGATCATCTCTCACTCTATCAATTGACAATTGAGCCAGGTACGGCATTTGGAGCTCGCTTTGATCGAGGCCTCTTGCTTGGATTGCCCAGCGAAGATTTGGCTGCGGACATGTACGAGCTTACTCAGAGCCTTTGCGATGCATGGGACAGACCAGCCTATGAGGTTTCGAATCACGCGAAGCCTGGCGACGAATCGCGTCACAACATGATTTACTGGCGCTCCGGAGATTATGTGGGGATCGGCCCCGGTGCCCATGGCAGACTGACCAGTTCCAGTGGACGAAGAATCGCGACCATGCGCCCTGCCATGCCGGCTGCATGGCTGACGGCGGTGCAGTCAGCCGTGCAGGAAAAAGTGACCCCGCTATCACCGGAGGAGCAAGCGACAGAGCTTTTGATTATGGGGATGAGGGTTAATTCTGGTGTTGATCTTTTAGATTATCAAAGGTTAGCTGGAGAAACCCTTGACACAGAGCGCGTCTCCCAACTGATTGATCAAGGTCTGGTTGAGGTCAAAAGCGGTAAAATCAGAACAACGTCTGCAGGTCGACTTGTTCTGAACTGGGTTCTTAAACAGCTATTGCTGACATAAGCATTTAAATTACTTGGTAAAATCTCTCGGCACCACGGAAAGCACCTGACAGAGCATATCGAGCTGATCCAAATCCTTGTAGCGAATGCGAAGCGAGCCACCCTCCCCCGATGGATCATGATCAATATTGATCATCATTCCAAGATTGGCGCTGATATCGGATTCGATGGCACGAGTGTCAGCATCCTTCTCTGGTCTGGACGGCTTTCTTTGGCGTCCCGAGGAATTCGCAACAGTCCGGGCGAGCTTTTCTGTATCCCTCACTGAAAGTCCCGCGCCCACGACTTTCAGCGCAAGATTAATCGGGTCTGCAGATCCGATCAGCGCTCGCGCATGACCCGCAGTCAATTTTCCTGAGCGGATCATCGACAGAACATCATCCGGCAAACTCAGCAACCGCATCGTGTTCGCAACATGAGATCGGCTTTTCGACAAGGCTTCTGCCAGTTTCTCTTGCGTGTGACCAAAATTATCCATCAATTGACGGAACCCCAATGCTTCTTCAACAGCATTCAGGTCGGCGCGCTGGATGTTCTCAATAATTGCAATTTCAAGAACTTCTTCATCAGAAAAATCTCTGACGACGACTGGAACACTGTGGAGCTGGGCCATCTGAGCCGCACGCCATCGGCGCTCACCCGCAACGATCTGATAGGTTCGGCCGCCGCTCATAGCGCGCACCACTAAAGGTTGAATAATGCCTTTCGCTCTTATCGAAGCTGCAAGCTCCTCAAGAAGCGCAGGATCAAAGTCACGCCGCGGTTGATTCGGATTAGGAAGAACGCGCTCGATCGGCAGCATGGTGTCTGCCTGAGCCACTCGACCGTCCTGTTCATGAACATCGCCTTTTATAAGGTTCACATCCGCCATCAGCGCGGACAGCCCTCGTCCCAAACCCTTGCGCTCTTGCTTCTTTTCCATGACTATTCTTTCTACTTCAGGCGGCCTGACCATTAGATCTGCGAGAAATGATCTCAAGCGAAAGGCGTCGATAGGCTTCTGCACCTTTTGATGTGGGATCATACTGCAAAACAGGCAGTGCATATGACGGTGCCTCTGACACTCTCACATTTCGGGGAATAGTCGTAGAAAACACCATGTCTCCCAGATTGGCACGCGCGTCAGCCTCGACTTGCTGAGAAAGCCTGTTCCTACTGTCCGTCATTGTTACCAGGACGCCCTCAATTCTCAGTCGGGGATTGGCAGACTTCCGGATATCTCTGATTGTCAACATTAACTGGGAAAGCCCTTCTAGTGCAAAAAATTCACTCTGAAGAGGAATAAGGACCGATTCTGCCGCAACAAGGGCATTGACCGTCAAAAGGGAAAGTGAAGGGGGACAATCGATCAGAACGAAATCAAACCCTGCCGCCAGGAAACTGGCTTCCTGAACAGCATCAGATAACAGAAAGGAGCGTTTCTCGCTGGTAACAAGGTCGATATCGGCAGAGGCAAGATCAGCATTTGCCGGGCACACAAATATTCCTGCAACCGACGATTCTCGTATGAGATCCATCAACATCGCCTGCTCTAAAAGAAGATCGTAACTTGTTTGTGTGCGGGACTCGGGGGATACACCCAACCCGGTAGATGCATTGCCTTGAGGATCAATATCTATAACCAAGACTTTATACCCAAACTCTGATAGCCCAGCAGCCAGATTGATCGTTGTTGTCGTTTTGCCGACTCCCCCCTTCTGATTGGCAATAGATATAATTCTAGGACGCGATCCCAGTGGCGCATCAGACATGGCGAATGTTCCTGAATTCGAGTATCGCGGCAGTTATGTGAGTTTTGCTAGGATGCAAAGTTATGTCAAAAGCCCAATTTTTTCGAGCCTCATCTACCTCACACTGGTAGGTTGCGCCTTTGGGAAACAACGCGACTCCCTCGGCGGACAAATGACGCTCAGCATATCCGCATAACCTCGACAGACTGGCTAACGCGCGTGCGGATATAACAGTTGCGCCGAGAGGCTGCAAATCTTCAATTCTACTGTTAACGACCGTTGCCTCTATTTCAAGTTGCCGTATAGCCTCCCGAAGGAATGCCGCTTTACGGCCATCAGATTCTACAAGTTTCACCTGGAGTTGTTTTTTGGTCTCGTGTGCTAGTATAGCTACGACCAAGCCGGGGAAACCGCCTCCGCTCCCCAGATCGCACCAATTTCCCTTTGTAAAGTCTACTAAGCTGAAAATCTGGATAGAATCGTTGACATGACGGCTTCTGAGATAGGGCAAGCTATCCTTAGACACAAGATTTATGCTCGGATTCCATTTTCGTACCAGATGCTCAAGAAAATCTAACCGATCAGATGTTTCACGTGAAACACCCGAAACTTGCTGAAAGATTTCACTACCAGGCATCAGATCGCATCCTGTAACGATGCTGACTTGCGCAAATTTGCCAAAATAAGAACCAATGCAGCAGGCGTCATTCCTTCAATTTCTCGTGCCATCGCAAGAGATGTCGGTTTGAATCTCTCCAGTTTAACCCTTAGCTCCCCCGAAAGGCCGGACAGGCCAGCATAAAAAAAGTCTCGCGGAATCAAAGTGTCTTCTTCACGCTTTAATTGAGCAATCTGTTGATCTTGTCGATCAGTATAACGGCTGTACATGGCATCACAGATTACTTGCGCCCGAATGCCCGGCTCCATAACAAGCAAGTCAGGGAGCAAAGCCTCTTGCTCATTCGGCCCCATCGGAAAAGCACCCAAAACGTCCAATCCAGACCGGCGGGATCCATCAGAGCTTACCTGTATACCCTTCTCCAATAGGTCATGTGAGGTAAATGACATAGAGCCAAGAACAGCCTTCGCAGAAGACAGCAACTCCATCTTCTTTCGAAATTCATTTATTCGCGTCTCAGAAACGATACCAAGACCAATGGCCCTTTCCGTCAGACGTTGATCAGCATTATCTGCTCGCAGAGACAGTCGGTACTCGGCGCGAGATGTAAACATTCTATAGGGCTCTGTAACGCCTCTCGACCGAAGATCGTCCAGTAAGACACCAATATAGCTCTCTGATCTGTGAAAAACCACCGGTTCTCTGTTCTGAGCAAGAAGCGCGGCTGTCAATCCCGCCACGAGGCCCTGTGCCGCTGCCTCCTCATATCCGGTTGTGCCATTTATCTGGCCAGCAAGAAACAGTCCCCCGAGTTCAGGCAGTTCTAGACCGGAAGACAGCGCCTTCGGATCAAAATAATCGTATTCTATGGCATAGGCTGGTTGCAAAATCGTTGCGTTTTCCAACCCCTCAATTGATGAAACATATGCAGATTGCACATCAATTGGAAGAGATGAAGAAATTCCGTTGGGATAAACGGTATGATCGTTAAGTCCCTCCGGCTCCAAGAATATCTGATGACTGCTCTTATCTGAAAAGCGCACGATTTTATCTTCTATCGAAGGGCAGTAACGTGGCCCCACGCCCTCAATATGGCCGCCATACATTGCTGAACGCGACAAATTCGCTCTGATAATGTCATGCGTCCGCTCATTGGTGCGGGTAACTCCGCAGACAATCTGCCTCACGGCGGGTTTGTTGTTCAAGAAGGAGAACATGGTGGGAGACTCGTCTCCCACCTGAACATCCAGAACAGACCAATTAATCGTGCGCCCATCTAGCCGCGGTGGTGTGCCGGTCTTAAGTCGCCCACGCTTCAACCCGAGATCGAGCAAACGATGGGCTAGTCTATTAGAGGGGTCATCCCCCATTCTGCCGCCAGAGTGCCGCTGTTCACCAATATGAATTAAACCATTCAGAAAAGTACCTGTCGTAAGAATCACGGCACGGGCAGCGAGCTTCTGGCCATCAGCAAGCGTCACACCACTAACGCGGGATTTCTCTACTATCAGATCAATCACTTCACCTTCTACCAGGAACAAGCGGTTCTGACCCGCCAGTTCGCACTGCACAAATGTGCGATAAAGCTCACGATCCGTTTGTGCTCTTGGTCCTTGTACTGCGGGGCCCTTCCTTCTGTTAAGCAAACGAAACTGAATTCCAGCTGCATCGGCAGCCCTCGCCATGACTCCATCAAGGGCATCAATCTCGCGGACAAGGTGCCCTTTTCCAAGGCCTCCAATTGCAGGATTGCAAGACATCATTCCAATTGATTTCAGCTTCTGGGTAACAAGAGCTACGCTGGCGCCAGCACGTGCTGCTGCCGACGCCGCTTCAGTTCCTGCATGACCGCCACCAATGACTATGACATCAAAATGTTTCACGTGAAACAACCCCTACTTCCCGATACAAAAACTGCTGAATATTTCATCCAGCAATCTCTCAACCCCGATCTTACCGACCAAAAGGTCCAGTGCATGGCTCGCAGCACGAAGATCTGCAGCAACTAGCTCTAATGACACCTCATCAGTATACAACCATCCCCGCGCAGATGCCATGGATTCGCTTGCCAATCTCAGTGCAGACCGTTGACGGTCACGAATCAACAATCCCGATCCTGACACACGTTGTTCAAGGCGCACTTTTATTTCATTTATAAGCCACTGAAGGCCATAACCCGAAACCGCCGAGACACCGTTTGCCACCGGAAAGAGATCAGCCTTACTCCACGCAACGACATCATCATCCTCAATTTCCCAAGAATCAGGCGTACTGCCTGGTTCCAGAAGCAAAACACGCAGGTCTGCGAGACCCGCACGCTCTTTTGCGCGCGCGACACCTATTCGTTCCACTACGTCTTCTGTTTCTCGCAAGCCTGCAGTGTCTATCAGCGTAACAGGTAAACCCGCAATCTCCATCCTGACTTCAATCACATCGCGCGTAGTACCAGCGACAGAAGATGTGATCGCTGCATCGCGTCCAACCAAAGCATTCAGAAGGCTAGATTTTCCAACATTTGGCGCGCCAATGATCGCAACTTCAAAGCCTGCACGGACTCGCTCAGCCGACCTACTATCATCAACCTCTGCCCTAAATTCCGTGGAAAGGCGGGCTACAATATCCCGCACCTCAGGAATTACGTTTTCGGGAATTTCCTCATCTGCAAAGTCAATCGTTGCTTCAATCAAAGCCGCTGCGCGAATCAGATCCTTACGCCATTCTGCCGCACGCCGACCGATAGCACCCGACAACACCTTCTGCGCCTGTCGTCTCTGTGCCTCTGTCTCAGCATCAATCAGATCGGCCAACGCTTCAACCTGCGTAAGGTCAAGCATACCATTTTCCAGCGCCCGACGCGTAAATTCTCCTGGCTCAGCCAGGCGCAACCCAGGAACGCTCCCTAGAAACCTTAGCAAAGCAGCTACAACGGCTTCTCCACCATGTATTTGAAATTCAATAATTTTTTCGCCAGTGAAGCTTGCACCATCTTCAAAATAGAGCATCACACCGCTGTCAAGAATCTCGCCATCTGCAATCAATGTACGAAGCGCTGCCTGTCGGGCTGTCAAACCAGAAATACCCAGCGCAGCCGCAGCCTCCAAAGCCAAAGGCCCCGAGACCCGCACCACAGCAATGCCAGCCTTGCCACGCGCTGTGGCAAGGGCGAAAATCGTGTCAGTCATGGCTCTGCCTAATATCGGTCAGGTGTTCATCGATTCGAAGAATTCGGCATTCGACTTGGTCTGCTTCAACTTCGAAATCAGGAATTCAACCGCATCCGTGGTTCCCATCGGGTTCAGAATCCGGCGCAAGACATAGGTTTTCTGAAGATCAATCTTCTCAACCAACAGATCTTCCTTACGCGTGCCCGACTTCAAAATGTCGATGGCAGGGAACACACGCTTGTCTGCAACCTTACGATCCAGCACGATCTCGCTGTTGCCGGTGCCTTTGAACTCTTCAAAGATCACCTCATCCATCCGGCTGCCGGTGTCAATCAGCGCCGTTGCGATGATGGTCAGCGACCCACCCTCTTCGATATTCCGCGCCGCGCCGAAAAACCGCTTTGGCCGTTGCAGCGCGTTTGCATCCACACCACCGGTCAGAACCTTGCCGGACGACGGAACCACCGTGTTGAAGGCACGGCCGAGCCGGGTGATCGAATCCAGCAAAATCACCACGTCGCGCTTGTGCTCAACCAGCCGCTTGGCCTTTTCAATCACCATTTCCGCCACAGCCACGTGCCGCGTTGCCGGCTCGTCAAAGGTAGAGGCCACAACCTCCCCCTTCACAGACCGCTGCATGTCGGTCACTTCCTCGGGCCGCTCATCAATCAACAACACGATCAGATAACACTCGGGATGATTGGTCGCCACCGAATGGGCGATATTCTGCAACAGCACCGTCTTACCCGTCCGGGGGGGTGCCACGATCAACGCTCGCTGGCCCTTGCCGATTGGCGCCACCAGGTCGATGATCCGGGCAGAGCGATCCTTGATCGTCGGATCTTCAACCTCCATCTTGAACCGCTCATCCGGATACAGCGGCGTCAGGTTGTCGAAATGCACCTTGTGCTTCGCTCGCTCGGGATCATCAAAGTTGATCTTGGTCGCCTTGATCAGGCTGAAATACTTCTCGTTCTCACGCGGGGCCTGAATGACCCCCTCAATCGAATCCCCGGTCCGCAGGCTGAACTGACGGATCATCTCGGGGCTGACGTAGATATCATCCGGCCCTGACAGATAGTTCGCCGAAGGGCTGCGCAAAAAGCCGAACCCGTCCTGCAACACCTCCAGAACCCCGTCGCCGCCGATCTCAAACCCTTCTTCCGCATGTTCCTTCAGGATCTGGAACATCATTTCGCCCTTGCGCATGCTGGGCGCGTTTTCGATCTCCCATTCCTCGGCCATCGCCAACAGGTCAGCGGGTGTCTTGGCTTTCAGATCAGCAAGATTCAAACGTTCTACAGTCATGGAATGGTCCTTTGACCACCTGTCTCATCGACAAGCAGCGTCACAGCATCAGGGGGAAAAAACAAAGGCCGGACGGCCCCGTCTCGCGTCGCATAAGGCCAGAACAGTCAAAAGTCAAGAATTCAGAATTTGACGATGACCGAGATCACAATCAACAGCATCAGCAGCGTCGGTACCTCGTTCATCATCCGGTACTGCCGTCCGCTCACAGTATTCGTTCCAGCCACAAAATGCTTGCGCTGACCCGCCAGCCACATGTGAAACCATGTCATTCCCAGAACTGACCCGGCCTTGACCCAAGGCCAGGCCATCGACCAGTCCACGATGCCCGGCGTTGCAACCAGCGCCAGCCCCATCACCCAGGTCGAAATCATTGCAGGGTTCATAATGGCCCGCAGCAACCGCCGTTCCATGGTCTGAAACAGGGTGTCGGTGTCACTTCCTGCGGCAACAGCCTCGACATGATACACAAACAGCCGTGGCAGATAGAACAGGCCCGCCATCCAGGCGATGACGGACACCACATGCAGGGACTTCACCCAGAAATACCAGTCCACCAGAAATTCACTCATCTCGTTCTCCTGCTGCCCTCTTCTTTAAATAAAGAATTATAAGAAAGGAATGTAGTTGTAGGGCCTGTGGACAACAGAATGCACGGGCTTTTCCCGGAATCTATCCACATGAAACGGCCTTTGGATAACACGGGGGAAAACTGGGACATCCTGTGGAAAAGAACACAAAAATGTATTATTTTCAATAATTTACAGATATAAGACCATTCAGGTTTTTGTTCACCCATTTTCTTGGTTACACAAAATCTTCATCTTTCCTCAGCGCCTGATCCCCCTCATGCACAGCGGGATATCTCCCGTGGTCATCTTGACAAAAGCGCACTGCTGGCCACCCTTTGCCGGGTCTGACCTCCTGCACACAATTGGCACCGCGTGAACAAAGCAAGCATATCCACAGAGCTGTCCCCGGCAAAATGACCCTCATTCTGGCATCCACCTCACAGATCCGTCAGCAGATGCTGTCCGCCGCTGGCGTGCCCTTTACGGCTCAGCCAGCGCGGATAGATGAGGATATGATCCGCCGGGCGTTGCAGGCAGAAAATGCCCGGCCCCGCGATATGGCCGATACCTTGGCCGAGATGAAGGCCCGCAAAATCGCCGAGCGGCACCCCGAAAGCATGGTGCTCGGCTGTGATCAGATCCTCGATTTTCAGGGTAAGGTGCTGGCAAAGCCCGAAACCCCAGATGTTGCCTGCGCTCAGCTGCGGCTGCTGCGGGGCACGTCGCATAAACTCTGGTCGGCTGCAGTAATCTATCAGGACGCAAAGCCCGTCTGGCGCTTTGTGGCAGAAGCGCGCCTTGTGATGCGACCGATCTCGGATGCCTATCTCGATGACTATGTGTCGCGCAATTGGGACAGCATCCGCCACAGTGTCGGGGCCTACAAGCTGGAAGAAGAGGGCTCCCGGCTGTTTTCCGCAGTCGAAGGCGACTACTTCACCGTGCTCGGCCTTCCGCTTTTGCCGGTTTTGGGCTATCTGGGGGACAGAGGTCACATTCCGACATGACAGATCATCCGCGCATCCCCCTCGCCGGCGTTATCGGACACCCCATCGCGCACAGCCGTTCGCCTGCGCTGCATGGCTATTGGCTGAAGCGCTATGGCATCCGGGGGCATTATGTTCCGCTGGATATTGCGCCGTCCGATCTGCCCCAGATGCTGGAGGCCCTGCCTCGCATGGGCTTTGTCGGCGTAAACATCACCATCCCGCATAAAGAGGCGATTCTGCGCATCGCCGATGTCATCACCGATCGCGCAGCGCTGATCGGGGCGGCCAATACCCTGATTTTCCGCAAGGATGGGCGGATTCAGGCTGACAACACCGATGGTTCCGGCTTCATCGCCAATCTGCGTCAGAATGCACCCCACTGGAACGCGGCCTCCGGGCCAGCCGTGGTGTTTGGGGCCGGTGGTGCCGCCCGTGCCGTGGTCGCCGCTCTGATCGAGGTGGGCGTGCCGGAAATCCGCATTGCCAACCGCACCCGGCCCCGCGCCGATGCCTTGCGCTCGGATTTCGGGGCCAAGCTGGTGGTCAGCGAATGGATTCAGGCGGCCAATATGCTGGATGGGGCCACAACTGTAATCAACACCACCTCACTTGGCATGACCGGAAAATCCGATTTCCGGGTTCCGCTTGACGGGTTGCGGTCAGATGCCGTGGTCACCGATCTGGTCTATACCCCCTTGATGACCCAGTTTCTGATCGAAGCTCAGGAAAAGGGCTGCACTGTGGTCGACGGTTTGGGTATGCTGTTGCATCAGGCAGCCCCCGGTTTTGAGCGCTGGTTCGGCCAGCGGCCCGAAGTGGATGAGGAAACCCGCCGCGCCGTTCTGTCGGCATGAGCAGGTTTCGTCTGGGTCTGACCGGCTCGATCGGCATGGGCAAATCCACGACCGCCGCTTTGTTTGCGGCCGAAGGCATCCCGGTCTGGGATGCCGATGCCGCCGTTCATCGCCTGTATGCGCCGGGCGGCATGGGGGTGGCTCCCGTGGCCACTCTTTGCCCCAGCGCCTTGCGCGATGCTGGCATTGACCGCACCGCACTGCGCGACTGGATCGCCACCGCCCCCACCGCCCTGCCCCGGCTCGAAGCTGTGGTGCACCCTCTGGTCGCGGCAGACCGCGATGCCTTTGCGGCACAGGTCAGCGATGGGATTGTGGTGTTCGATATACCCCTGCTGTTCGAAAAGGGCACTGAAGCCCGGATGGATGCCACCCTTCTGGTCACTGCCCCTGCCGCGCTTCAACGTCAGCGGGTCTTGTCCCGCCCCGGCATGACCGAGGCGCAGTTTGCCCTGATGCTGTCGCGCCAGATGCCGGATGCGGAAAAACGCGCCCGTGCCACCCATATCGTCGAAACCCTGTCCATCGACCAGACCCGCGCCTATGTTCAGGCGCTGATCGCATATTTGCGGAGCGCACATGCGTGAAATCGTTCTCGACACTGAAACCACTGGCTTCGAGCCGTCAGAAGGCCACCGGATCGTCGAAATCGGCGCGGTAGAACTGTTCAACCACCTTCCCACCGGCAAGACCTACCACCAGTATATCAACCCGGAACGGCTCATGCCGAAAGAGGCGTTCGAAGTGCATGGGCTTGGCGATGACTTTCTGAAAGACAAACCGCTGTTCAAGGCCATCGGCCAGGCCTTTCTCGATTTTGTCGCTGATGCGCAGCTTGTCATCCACAACGCTGCCTTTGATATGAAGTTCCTGAATTTCGAGCTTCAGCGCGCCGGCTTTCGCCCCCTGCCCAATACTCAGGCCACAGATACCCTGATGATCGCCCGGCAAAAGTTCCCCGGCTCTCCTGCGTCGCTTGATGCGTTATGCCGCCGCTTTGGCGTGGATAATTCGGCGCGCGAAAAGCACGGCGCGTTGCTCGACTCCGAAATTCTGGCCGAGGTCTATCTGGAGCTGATCGGCGGTAGGCAGCCGGATTTCATGCTGGCAGCGGATTCAGCGCAAAACAAGAAATCCCAGACCACCGACACCAGCACAGACTGGCGGCCCCGCCCGCGTGTCGTGCCCCTGCCGTCGCGTGTGACAGAAGAAGAGATCGCGGCCCATGCCGCCTTTGTGGCGAAACTGGGCGGTGGAGCGATCTGGCTCAAACGCGGTTGAACGCAAAAGGCCGGCCCCAGGGGGGACCGGCCAGAACCACCGGAATGCCGGCTCAGTTCGGTTGCGTCTGCGGTGCCTGGGTCTGAGCCCGGCGCGCCAGTTCCTGACGGTAAAGCGCCAGATAATCCACGGTGTCGATGTTCAGCGCCGGGAAGCCGCCATCGCGGGTCACATCGCTGATGATGCGGCGAATGAACGGAAACAGCAGGCGCGGGCATTCGATCAGCAGGAACGGGTGCATCTGCTCGTCCGGCACGCCTTCGATATGAAATACCCCGCCGTAATCAATCTCCAGCAGGAACAGCGTTTCGTTATTGGCACGGTTTTTCGAGGTTACCCGGAACTTCTGGATCACCTCAAACTGGTGGTCTTGCGGACGCTTGCGCGCGTCAAGGCTGACGGCAACCTGAATGTCCGGCTGAACCTCGCCGCCGTTCAGTCCCTTTTGCGCGACGGCATTTTCAAAGGACATGTCACGGATGAATTGCGCCAGCACCTGCATCTTGACCTGCGGCTGGGCCTGTGGCTGCGCGTCTGCGCCATTTTCCTCGGCCATACTCTCTTGTCTCCCTGAGAAACGGTTCGGGTGCGTTCCTATCAGGTCACAGAAGCGTTCTCAATGCCGGGTCCACCCCGAAGGGCCCTTTGGCGGTGGGTTTTCATCGACCTCAAAGAACTCACCATCAATGACAGTCGGCCCCTCGCGACGTGATTGCGGCGGCGGCCCGCCAAAGGTCTGGATCTGGACCCGCGACCCGACAAAGGCGATCACCCCCTCACGCAGTTTGGGCACCATCAGCAGAAAGCCGATGGCATCGGTGAAAAACCCAGGCGTCAGCAGCAGCAACCCGGCCAGAACGATCAGTGCCCCATGGGCCAGTGGTGACAGCGGGTTTTTCAGCTGCCCCATGTCACCACGCAATTCAGCCAGCACTTTCAGCCCTTGCCATCGCATCAGGGCAGTGCCGACAATCCCGGTCAGCAGCACCAGCGCAAGCGTGGGCCAAAGCGTCAGCCAGCCGCCCACGGTGATGAAAAGCGCGATTTCAATCAGCGGAACGATCAGGAACAGGGCGAAAAGCCACATCTTGGCCTCCTTCATCGGTAAATGCGGGCGGACGGATGGTAGACACCGCCCCCTGCCAGCCCTACATAAGAGCCGATAGTGCAACTTACCAACCCCCAATACATGCCGGCCCTTTCACGGCGTCTGATCGAGGTTTTGAATGAACTCTTCCCTGATCCAGCTTCTCGTTCTCGCCGGGATCGCGATTTTCCTGATCCTGAAGCTGCGTTCGGTCCTGGGCACACGCGATGGTTTCGAAAAGCCACCGGTGCCGCTGGAAGACGTGCGGCCACGGGTCAAGCGTGATTTCGAGGTGATTGACGGCGGACCGGACCGCGATATCACCGATCATGTTGCCGACGGCTCCGATGCCGCCAAGGCACTGGCGGCGATGAAGCTGGCAGAACCGGGGTTTTCGGTGAACACCTTTTTGCAAGGTGCGCGTGGTGCTTACGAAATGATCCTGATGTCGTTTGAGCGGGGCGAGCTGGATCAGATCCGCCCGTTCCTTGACGATGAGATCGAGGCCGCTTTTGCACAAGCGATCAACGCGCGTGAGGCTGAGGGTCTGACCATCGAGGCCACTTTTGTCGGCCTGCGCGAACTGGCGCTGCATAATGCGACATTTAACCGCGATACCAAACGGGCGGAAATCTCGGTGCGCTATGTGGGCGAGCTGACGTCGGTGATCCGCAACAAAGCTGGCGAAGTGGTCGAGGGAAGCCCCAAGGAAATCAAGCGTCAGCGTGACATCTGGACCTATGGGCGTGTCATGGGTTCGTCTGATCCGAACTGGCAACTTGTTGCCACGGGCGATTAAGATTTCCGGTGGGGTGGGTCAGCCATGCAGTTCACGCCCTGTTTTTCGGCGCGGCCCTGATGGCCGCGCCCGCTGCCCCGGCGCAGGTGCTGGAGTTTCAGGATCTTGACGGCTGGGCGCAGGAAGATCACCGCGCGGCATTGGCGGTGTTCCGCAATACCTGTGCCCTGCTCCGCGATCCGCTCTGGTCACCGTTGTGCAAGCTTTCGGCGGATGCGGGTGACACCGGCTCCAGTGCGCGGCAGTTTTTCGAGCTGCTGTTTCGTCCGGTCATTGTCGGCACCCCGCCTGCCCTGTTCACCGGCTATTATGAACCCGAGCTGAACGGATCGCTGCTCCGTACCCCCCGGTTCGCCTATCCGTTGTATCGCAAGCCGCCGGAACTGACCGAAGGACAGATGTATCACTCGCGTGAGGCCATCGAGTCCGGCGCATTGCGTGGCCGTGGGCTGGAACTGGTCTGGCTGGATGATCCGGTCGAGGTGTATTTCCTGCAGGTTCAGGGCTCTGGCCGCATCCGTCTGCCGGATGGCAGGGTGCTGCGTGTGGCCTATGGCGGCAAGAACGGTCATCCCTATCGTTCTATCGGGCAAGAACTGATCCGCCGGGGCGCGTCAATGGCGGATGTCTCTGCCCAGGATATAAAGGCCTGGGTCCGGTCCAATCCTGGCCCCGGTCGGGCGCTGCTGAATTCCAACCCGTCTTTTGTGTTCTTTCGGAAGCTTGATGATCTGCCCCCCGAAAGCGGCCCGATCGGGGCCATGGGGCGACCGATTACGGGCATGCGGTCTGTCGCCATTGACCCGGCGCATGTGCCGCTCGGCGCGCCGGTCTGGGTAGAGAAAGAGGGGCGCCAACCCCTGCGCAGGCTGATGATTGCGCAAGATACCGGCGGCGCGATCAAGGGGGCACAGCGGGCTGATATCTTTTACGGCACCGGATTTGCCGCCGGTGAAGAGGCCGGAAAGATCAAGGATGGCGGCCGGTTGATCCAGCTTTTGCCCATCGACCGCGCCTATGCGCTTTTGTCAGACGGATGAGCCATGGCGCGTCGTCGTACCCTTCGCCCGGATGAAGCAGACCTTTGGCATGCAGTCGCCCGTACGGCGCGCGCCCTGCATTCCAATGGCGAAGCGGTCCTGCATGGCAAGGATGAGCCAAAGCTGACGGCCACCCTTCCTGTAAAAGATCCCGTTACCCCTTCGCTGCCGGTTTTTCGACTGGGTGAAAAGGCGCGTGGCAATCCGGGTCACAAGCTTGCCCCCAGCCTGCCTCAGGCTTTGGCGGATGCGCCTGTGCAGATGGACGCAAAAGCCTATGGTCGGATGACAAGGGGCAAGCTGCTGCCCGAAGCGCGCATTGACCTGCATGGTCTGACGCTGGCCGAGGCGCACCCGGAGCTGAACCGCTTTATTCTCGGCACCCATGCACAGGGGTTCCGTCTGGTTCTGGTGATCACCGGCAAGGGCAAGGCCAAGCCCGATCACGGTCCCATCCCGTTGCGCATTGGCGCGTTGCGTCATCAGGTGCCGCAATGGCTGCGCCTGCCACCGCTTGGCCCGCTGGTGCTTCAGGTGGCCGAGGCGCATGTCCGGCATGGTGGCGCGGGGGCATACTATGTCTACCTCCGGCGTGGCAGACAAAGCTAGCGCTGCAGCTCGTTCCCGATGGCGACAACCGGACTCAGGATGATCTGTGTGGCGCTTTGCACGGTCAGAACCGCACCCGGCAACAGGCCGGTCCGTGCAATACGATCTGCATCCAGCGAGGCATCCACCGACAGGATACCATCCAGCAACCGCAGCAAGCTGGGCGAGTTCCCCAGATTGAAATGACCCGACCCGCTGCTGAAAGCCGCCGTATCGAGGAAAGTGATCGGCAGATCGCCGACGCGCGTGATGTCATTCAGGGTGCCAAGCCGGTCCCGCTGGCCTGTCAGCGTGGCCGAAAGCCGCAAAATCCGGTCCCGCTCTGACGAAAACACGATAAACGGCTGTGGCAACTCGGGTATGGCCAGCGCCTGCGCCCGGAACACGTCCACATCAATGTCGGGTGAAATCAGGATAACGCCGCCAATGCGGTCTAGCACGTCGCTTTTCTGCCGGATAGCGATCTGGCGCAGCGCTTCCATCACCAGTGTGCTGCCCATCGAATGCGCCACCAGCACGACACGCTTGGCACCAGCATCCTCGACTTCGTTCAACAGACGCTCCAGCCCATCACGGGCAAACAGCGCGGAATCGCGGTCATAGACATATCCCAGCGGCTGCGCTGCCGAGGGCCAGGAGTAATGAACGATCGTTCCAGGCAGATCGAGGTCATGCGCCATCTGGGCGATGCGGTAGACCCCTTCGGAAAAGGTGTTGTTGAAGCCATGAACAAAGATGACCGCCTCTCCACCATTGGCGCGCAGCTCTTTGTTCAGACCGCTGCGGAAGTCACCGCTGGATTGGTAACGTCCGGCATAAGTGGTCAGAAACTGTGTCTCGGCGTCAATCTTTCCCGACCGTGGCGGCCATTTGATTTCCCCCGCTTCGCGTACGGGCGGAACCGAAACGCCATAGCGGCCAAAGCTGACAGCTTCGACCCGCTTGCCGGAGTAATTGCCATTTTCATCCAGACCGCGTGTTGTGGCGACAAAAACCTCACGCACCGAACCGATTTGTGCGGCATCGGGGGCATAGGCCATCTGCCCGCGCGGCGCACATGCGGCGAGCATGCAAATCAGCAGTGAAAACTTTACCGATCGCAGCACGATACCACCCCACGCCAAGCCATGCTCCCCCAATTGACGCTTAACCGTCAAGCGTCAAGCGGGATGATTCCGGCGCCGACGAATCCTTGCCGATCCGTGTTACAGAACGTAACGGGACAGATCGGCCGACCGCGCCAAAGCACCGACATTTGCTTCGACAAAATCGGCGTCAATGCTCACCGCTTCGCCCGATCTGTCCGGCGCCGAAAAGCTCAGCTCTTCGAAAACACGCTCCAGAATGGTGTAAAGCCGCCGCGCGCCGATGTTTTCGACCGACTGGTTCACTTCGGCGGCAATGCGGGCCAAGGCCGAAATGCCCTCGGTGGTAAAGGTCACCGTCACCTCTTCCGTCGCCATCAGGGCCGAATACTGCCGGGTTAACGCGTTCTCGGTTTCCGTGAGAATTCGCACAAAATCGCCCTCGGTCAGCGGCTTCAGCTCGACCCGGATCGGCAGACGGCCCTGCAGCTCGGGCAACAGATCCGACGGCTTGGCAATGTGAAATGCGCCGCTGGCGATGAACAGGATATGGTCGGTCTTGACCGGGCCATATTTGGTCGAAACCGTGGTGCCTTCGATCAGTGGCAGCAGGTCGCGCTGCACCCCTTCGCGTGACACATCCGCGCCGCGGGCATCGGAGCGGGCGCAGATCTTGTCGATCTCATCCAGAAACACGATGCCGTTTTCCTGCACCGATGTCAGCGCCGCCGTCTTGACCGCCTCATCATCCAGCAGCTTGTCAGCCTCTTGCCCGATCAGCAGATCATAGCTGTCAGCAACCGTCACCCTCTTGCGCACGGTCCGGTTGCCAAACGCCTTGAACAGGTCTTGCAACCCCTGCATCTGCATTTCCATCCCAGGCGCGCCCATCATCGGCAGCGGGCTGGAGGTGTCGGCGATATCAAGCTCGATCACCGTCGCATCCAACTCGCCCCGCCGCAGCTTGCCGCGAAACATCTCACGGGTTTGTTCGCGCGCGTCCTTGCCGGCCAAGGCTTCGATCACCCGCTCTTCGGCGGCGGCCTGCGCGCGGGCCTTTACGTCTTCACGCATGCGCTCGCGGGTGTCGATCATGGCGGCATCCACCAGATCACGGATGATGCTGTCCACATCGCGGCCGACATAGCCAACCTCGGTGAACTTGGTCGCCTCGACCTTGAGGAAGGGCGCTTTCGCCAGTTTGGCCAGCCGCCGCGAAATCTCGGTCTTGCCCACGCCGGTCGGCCCGATCATCAGGATGTTCTTGGGATACACCTCATCACGCAGATCGTCGCCCAACAGCTTGCGCCGCCAGCGGTTGCGCAGGGCAACCGCCACGGCCCGTTTGGCGTCATTTTGTCCGATGATAAAGCGGTCCAGTTCAGAAACGATTTCGCGGGGGGTCAGGTCAGTCATTTTGTGCTCGCGTAAGGGGGAAGGCGGTCCTTGTCGGGAAACTCCGGCAGGGCGCGCATCAGTGCAGAGCGCAGGCGATCCCACTGCGCTCCAAGGAAAACCAGGCCAAAGCCGAGGAACAGGATCACCAGCGCCGAGCCGTCAAACAGCGTCACGATCAGCCAGACCGCATACCCCGCGCCAGAGACCAGAAACGACCGCCGGTCGATCACCATGGCCACACAGGCGATGACCAACAGGAACACCAGCAGCAAAAGCTGCCCGGCCTGCCCGTTTGCCAGAAGCTGCAGGGCGGTGGTGTTCACGATAGCGGGGGCGGCAACAACGTGCAGCCAAAAGCCGGTGGTGCTGCGGGTGGACACGCGCAACGGGTCCGACATGTCAAACCGCATCGCCAAAGCAAAGGTCAGCAGGCCAAAGACCAGCGATAGCACCGACAGCGGCCCGGTCCCCGACAGATGCAGCAGCCCCAGACCATCCGCAGGAAGAATGCCGCCGCCCGCCAGCAGCGCCCAGACCGTTGAAAACACCGCCGTAGCAATGATCGCCGCATCAAAGGGCACGCGGAAGGTGCGGTAATGCAGCAGCATCACCCCGGCAATCACCGCCGACGACAGGGCCGAGGCGGCAAGCTCTTGCAGGCCGACCAGATCAGCGACCGCCAACCCAAGCACCCAGCCGGTAAGCGCTGTCATGACCGCCAAAGCGATAGATGGCGCAATCATCCGCCGCGTCAGCGTGAAATACCGCTGCACCGCTGCCAGTCCCGCAAGGGTGACAAGCGAAACCAGAACCGTATCCAACCCGCCGGGGCTGAAGACCTCGGCCCCGAGCGCGGCAGAAATGCCGATCCAGCCCATGAACAGGATTGACAGGCCAATGACGATGAAAATCTCATTGAAGCCCTTGAACAGCACAAACGGCTCTTCGCCCGGCTCCACCCCCGCCACCGCCTGCCTGCGCGCCTCGGCCATCGCCGCAAGCCCCGCCGCCTGCGCCTCGGTAATCAGCCCACGCTGCACGGCAGCGCGAAGGTCTTGTGGGTCGATCATGCTGCGCTGATCCGTTCCACTGTCAGATTGCCGTTCGTATAGACGCAAATACTGGCGGCGATGGCCATTGCCTTGCGGGCCACGTCCTCTGCCGTCAGATCGCTTTCCATCAGCCCGCGGGCGGCGGCCAGGGCGAAGTTGCCGCCGGATCCGATGGCGGCCACGTCATGCTCTGGTTCCAGCACATCGCCTGCGCCGGTGATCACGTACAGCTCGCGGCCGTCGGTGACGATCAGCATGGCCTCCAGATTGCGCAGGTATTTGTCCATGCGCCAGTCTTTGGCCAGATCCACACAGGCGCGCGCCAGCTGGCCCGGTGCCGCCTCCAGCTTTTTCTCCAGCCGTTCCAGCAGGGTAAAGGCGTCGGCGGTCGATCCGGCAAAGCCGCAGACCACATCATGCCCGCCCGGCGACAGGCGGCGCACCTTGCGCGCGGTGCCCTTGATCACGGTCTGCCCAAGCGAGACCTGACCATCGCCCGCCACCACGACCTCACCCCCGCGGCGCACCGCAAGAATGGTTGTCCCGTGCCAGCCGGGGAATTTTTCGTCTGCCATGTCAGAGCCTCCGTCACTTGCCCCCTTATATGGCGACCGCGACGCAAAACAAAAGGGCGGCCCCGCAGGACCGCCCTTTGTTGTCTGTCAGCAGCAATCAGATCGCCGACTGAATCCAGGTCGCCAAAGCCGCCTTGGGGGCCGCGCCGACCTTGTTCGACACAACTTCGCCATTCTTGAACAGGAACAGCGCCGGAATGCCGCGCACGCCCAACTGCGCCGGGCTGTCGGGGTTTTCGTCAACGTTGATCTTCACGATCTTGACCTTGCCGGCATATTCGGTGGCAAGCTCTTCGAGAGCCGGGCCGATCTGGCGGCACGGGCCGCACCATTCGGCCCAGAAATCCACCACGACAGGAATATCCGACTTGCGGACTTCGGCGTCAAAGGTGGCGTCGGTGACGGCAATGGTCGCAGCGCCCATTTCATATCTCCTGAATGGAATGTGTCAGCTATCAAAGCTAGGCACTGCGGATAGAAAGGTCAAGCGACCGGGGCACGCCCAAGCGCCGCAGTCACGGTTTCGGGATCAAGATACATGAGCTTTGGCGTGGCCGTCCACAAGATCGCCGTCTCGATCCGCCGGTCGGGGTAGATCTGACCAAGGGCATGGGCATAGGCCCCCATCTGCCGCAAGATCCCATCGGGCACCTGATCGGGCCGGTCCGGCACCACACGGTTCGATTTGAAATCGACTGCCAGCACCCTTTCATCCGTGATCACAACCCGGTCCAGCGTGCCTTCGATCTGCCGTCCGTTCAGGGTGGCGGTGACGGAGACCTCGGCCAGTGATCCGGGGGCGAACAGATGCGACAGCTCTGGCGACGACAACACTCCGGCAGCCTCCGACAGCATCAGTTCTGGGTCAAACGCCGCTGGCGTGACCGTGCGGGCGATGGCGGGCCAAAGGTCGGGCGCATGGGCGGGCAGATGCTCCAGCAGGTGATGCAGCACCGTGCCGCGTGACTTGGCCACCTCCACCATATCCCCCTCACCGGGCAGCGCCTTTGGCCCACCAAGGTCTGAGGGCGACACGGGGCCAAGCGCGCGCGGCACTTCGGGGGTGGGGTGTGCGATCCAAGGGGGCAGGGTGATGGCCTGCTCCGTCTGCTGCAACGCCGGGGCATTGGCGGGCCACACGCCGTAGGCGTGACGTAGCCGCCCTGCCGCATCGGGCCGCGCCCCAAGGGTCTGCAACCCGGCCTCGACCTGCCGATACCAGGCCCATTTCTCGCGCGGCTTTGCCTCTTTGCCGCTGGTCACTTTCGCCTCTCCCGCCCCGGCCACGATCAGCCAGGACCGTGCGCGGGTCAGCGCCACATACAGCAGGCGGAGGTTCTCTTCGGCCACCTTGGCCTTGCGCAGGCCAAGGGCGGTGGCGACATCCGGCGGGCTGTCTTTTTCCGGGGTTTTCCAGACTGGCAGACCATCTGACAGCTTGATCACCTCGGCATGGTCGCGCGGATTGCGGTCTGCGGTGTCGGGCAGGATCACGATCGGCGCTTCCAGCCCCTTTGATCCGTGCACCGTCATCACCCTTATGTTCGACCCTTCGCTGTCCAGCTGGCGCTTGACCTCCACCACGTCGCTTTCCAGCCAGATCAGGAACCCGGTCAGGCTGGGCACATCGTTGTTCTCATAGGCCAAAGCCTGATTGAGCAGTTCGTCGATCCCGTCCTCTGCCTCCGGCCCCAGCCGGGTCAGCAGGCGCTGACGGCCGTTGTGGCGCGTGAGGATGCGTTCCAGCATCTCATAGGGCCGCAGAAAATCGGCCTGATTGCGCAGGTCGGTCAGCACGGCCAGCGTTTCCGGCTCATCCGCGTTGCGCAAGGTTGCCCAAAGATGCCGTTCCGCCCGGCCATGCGCCAGACGGAACAGCCGGTCCTCGGACCAGCCGAACAACGGCGAGCGCAGGGTGGCAGCCAGCGACAGGCTGTCTTCGGGTGTGGCCAGAAACGACAGCAGCGCCACCAGATCCTTGACCGCCAGCTCTTCACCCAGTTTCAGCCGGTCTGCCCCGGCAATCGGCAGCCCGGCCTGTTTGCAGGCGCGGATGATCTGCGAAAACAGGGTGCCACGGGTCTGCACCAGGATCAGCACATCGCCGGCCTGCACCGCCCGGCTTGTCCCCTTTGCGGTCGGGATATGCACGCCGGAGTCGATCATCGTCCGGATTTCCGCGGCGATCATCCGCGCCAGTTCTACCGTGTGGTGGCTGTCGGAAATCAGATCGACCGGGTTCCAGCCATCTTCGTCCGAGGTGGTGTCGGCCTTGTCGATCAACGGCCACAGATCCACCCGCCCCGGCAAGCCATCAAAGAACGCCAGATGGCGCGGCGGATCGCCGAGAGCCGCCGGAAATTCGCTGCCAAAGGTGGCATCGACCACGTCCAGCACCGCTGGTGATGAGCGAAAGGAGTAGTCCAGCGTGCGATCCTGCATCGGCTGCGCGACGGCGGCAAACTTCGCGCTGAACTCCTGCCGTTTAGTGTCAAAGGCCGACAGATCGGCACCCTGAAACGAATAGATCGATTGTTTTTTGTCCCCTACGACAAACAGCGTGCGGATCTTGTCACTGGCACCCCGCCCTGCAGTAAATTCGGCGGTCAGCTTTTCGATCACCGCCCATTGCGCGGGCGAGGTATCCTGCGCCTCGTCCACCAGAATGTGGTCGATGCCGCCATCCAGCCGGAACAACACCCAGGCGGCAAGGCCGGGATCATTCAGCAGCTGCCCGGCCTTGCGGATCAGGTCGTCGAAATCCAGAAAGCCGCGATCTGCCTTTCTTGCCACGTAAAGCTGCAGGAAGACGCGGGCAAAGCGGTGCAATGCGAGGGTCTTTTCTGCCGCCTCCAGCGCCACCCGCGCCGCCCGTGCGCCCTCGACCCGGCCCATCAGCTTTTGCAGCCGCTCGCCCAGCGGGCCAAGCGCGTTGCGCAGGTCTTTGGCGGGGAAATCGTTGATCTTGGCCTGATTGGCCCGCGCCCCGGTGGCAAACAGGAACACGCCTTCCAACACCTGCAAGCTGCGCAGGTCGGGGGTGAACGGGTCCAGCGCCGACAGTTTGTTGGCGGCCTTTTGGTCGTTGACGCCACTGCCCGCCAGCCGCGCTGTCAGCTCGGCCAGAATGTCGCCCTCGTCCCCCAGGAACACCGCGTTCAGCAGGCGATCCAGCGTCAGCGTCTCTGGCTGGTCAAAGCGCGCGAGCGCTTCGGCGCGTGACAGCGGCCGCGCAAAATCATCGGCCCGGCTGCAAATCTCGCCCATCAGCGCGCCGAAATCTTCGGCGGTGTAATGCCGTGCCAGATCGGCTACCGCATCCGGTGCCAGGCGGTCGGCCATATCCTGCACGATGTCTTCGCGCAGGGTGCGGGCAGTGCGGTCATCCATTTCCTTGAAACCGGGGGTGACCCCTGCTTCCAGCGGATAGCGCCGCAGGAGGGTCGCGCAAAAGCTGTGGATGGTCTGAATACGCAAACCGCCCGGCGTCTCGATGGCGCGCGCGAACAACTGCCGCGCCAGCGCCAGCTGATCGGCATCCAGTGGCTCACCTTCGCCCAGATCGGTCAGATCGGCGCGCAAGCCGGCATCGGGTTTCATCGCCCATTCGCCCAGACGACGGAACAACCGGTTCTGCATCTCGGTCGCCGCGGCCTTGGTATAGGTCAGGCACAAGATATGCTGCGGCTGCACCTTGTTCAGCAACAGCCGCGCCACCCGGTCGGTGAGCACCCGGGTCTTGCCTGACCCGGCGTTCGCCGAAAGCCAGGTCGACAGGCCGGGCTGCGCCGCCGCCATTTGTGCAAGGCTGGCATCATGCGTCATGGCGTGTCCCCCGTCCCAACATCCTGCGGGTCAGGCTTGTCGGTCATCTCCCATTCGCCAAACCGGGCCAGATGGTCATAGTCGCCCGGAAACCGTTCGGTAAACACCGCCCGGCGCGAGGTATAGCCCTGACCCAGCCGCGCATAAGAGCCGATCAGGTGGTAAAGCCCGTCGCGCACGCCCTCCAGCTTTTCTGGTGTGATCTCATCTTCGGTGACCTTCCCGGCAGAGCCAAGGCCGACATAGGTGATCTTTGCCACTTGTTGCGGCCCCAGCCCCCTGAACCCACCTTCCTCCGCCAGCAGCGCGGCCAGATGCAGCTGTTTGGCAAAGGATTTCTGCTCTTTGTCAGAGGGCGGGCTGCCGGTCTTGTAGTCGATCAGATGCAGCTTGCCGCCGGGCAGCAGGTCGATCCGGTCCGGGGTGCCGAACAGCGTGAAGGTCAGGCCCTGTAACGCCAGCTCGCCTCGCCCCTCGACCAGCACGCTTTGCCCGCCTTCGGCCGCGTCAATGGTCAGGAAATGATCGGCAGCGCGTTCCATCCGTGCCGCCCACAGCGCGCGGGCGGCGGGCCATGGCACCTGATCCTCGAGCACGTCGGCGGTCAGCGCGAGCAGCCGGGCGCGGGCTGTGTCGCGGGTTTCTTCCGGGGGTCGCTCGCGCACAAACCGCTCCAGAATGGTGTGCACCACCGTACCCCGGTCGCGGGCATCGGGGGTCTGCCGGATCGGGTCCAGCGGGCGCAGGTTCAGCACCTTGTCGGCATAGATCGCGTAAGGGTCGCGGATCAGCACCTCGATCCGGGTCAGCGACAGCGCTGTCGGTCGGGCCGCCAGCGGCGGGCGCGGGGCAGGGCGCGTGGCCGGGATCAGCCCGGCGTCTGGTGCAGGCAGAGGCCGGTCCATCGCGGCGGCAAGGTCCAGCCATGTTTTCCCACGCGCCCGCATCTGGCTCAGGGCTTCTGGCCCGTTGCGGTCGGGCAGCCCATCCATCAGGTTGGTCAGCCGGTTGATCCAGCGCGACGGCACCGTTTCGGCCTCGGCATTGCGCAGCGCGCGCGACAGCACAACCCGAGGCGCGGCCACCGCCTGCTGAAAGTCATGCGCCGACAGGCCGATGCGCCGTTCCGGCAGCAACAGCCCGGCATCCAGCCGCATCCTGCGGTTCAGCCAGGGGTCGGGCGGGGGCAGCGCGGGCCATGTGCCATCGTTCAGCCCGGCCAGAATGACCAGATCTGCCCCCTGGACCCGCGCCTCCAACGTGCCCCAGATCATCACGCCGGGATGTGCGATCATCGGCGCGCGCACCTCTTCGCCCGAGATCAGCCCGTCAAGCAGATCGCGGAACTCCCCCGGCGACAGATCGCCGCCATGCACCGCCTCGGCCTCCAGCCCGGTCACAAATTCCAGCGCCTTCTCGCCCGGCGCTTCCTTCCACAACTCCCCGGTGCCCTCTGGCGCAGGCCCGCGCGACAGGCGTTCGGCCAGCCGGCGCAAGCGGGCGATGTGACCGGTCAGCGGGAGTGAACCGGCATCTTCCAGCCCATCCAGCGCTCCGGCCAAAGCGGTGGCCCAGCCAACGGCATGCGCGTTGGAATGCGCGCCCGCCCAGGCGATCAGGTCCGGCCCGGTGGGAAAGGCAGGCCCATCGCGCCGCAGCTTCAGCTCCAGATCGCGCGTCAGGAGCAGATGCTGGCCGCGATCCATTGCCGAGGCGGTCAGCGGATGCTTGAGCACGGTCAGCAGCGCGTCAGAGGTCAGTTTGTGACCGAACAGCCGCGCCACATGGCGCAGGAACCGGCCCGGCGCGGTCTGGTTCAGCGGAATGCCAGCGCTGTCATCGGGGCGGATGTTCCAGCGGTCCAGCGCTGCCGCGACCTGACGGGTCAGCACCCGGTCGGGCGAGATCAGGGCGGCGGGCGTGCCCCGTTCTGCCGCCTCGCGCAGGATCAGCGCGATCGACAGCGCCTCTTGTCGCGGAGTGGCGGATTCCATCAGCGTCACGTCCTGCATGGCAGCAGACAGCTCCGGCAGATCCGGTCCTTCGACCAGCCATTGATCGGTGACCGGGGCAGGGCGCAGCGCCAGCGACACTACCCGGTTGCGCGCGGCGCTGGGCGGTGCGGCATCGTGCCAGAGACGGACATCATGCGGCGTGGCCCCCATCAGCCCCATCAGCCGGTGGAACCTGTATTGCGGATGATCCTCCGAGGTCAGGGCATCATCCAGCCCGGCCCAGACCAGACCTGGCATGTCGAAATCATAGCCGGGCAGCACAATCGCGCCCTGCGGCAAACGGGAAACGGCCTGCATGAACAATGCTGTGGTCCCGCGTGATCCGGTGGACCCGGCTACGATCACCGGATCACGCGGCGGCGACGCGGCCCACAGATCGGACAACAGCAGCGCCAGACGCCGCTGGCGGCCCTCACTGTCCGGTTCCTCTGCATCGGTAAAGAACGGGGTGATGATGGTCAGAAATTCCCGCGTGCGGGCCCAATGTTCGGAATGGTCCGACACATCCAGCGCAGCGACCCGGTCGGGCCCCACGCCTTCGCCCTGCATCTCGGACATCAGTGCTGCCAGACTCTCGGCCAGATCGGTGAGGGCGGAACGTGGCGCCAGATCAGGCAGGGTGTCGAGCAGCCGCCCGATCAGCACGGTCAGCTGCAGCTTGCGCCGCAGCGCAGGGATGGCGGGCGGCAGATCGGGCACCACCATATCGGCGGCAAGGTCGCTGACCAGCCGGATGCGCGGCAGAAACCCTGCCCCGTGTGTTCCAAAGATCTGCACCACCCGCCGACGCATGCGTGTGGTGTTCAGATACAGCGTCACCCGCGCCATCGCCTCGGGCGGTTTGCCCTGCATCCGGGCGCGCAAGCCTGCGACCAGCGCGGCAGGAAAATCGACGCCCGGCGGCAGGGCAAAAAGCCGGGATTCAGTGGCGTCAAACATCCGGCCATTCCTTTGCGTCGCGCAATAGCGCTTCAGCCTCGGCGATGCCGCCGGGGTGGCCCACATCACACCAGTCACCGCGATGGACGATGCCATAGGCGCGCCCCGCAGCCATGGCCTGCGTCCATGGCCCATGCAAGGAAAATGCCTGATCCGTGCCGGTTAACAGGCGAGGGTGAATAATCTGCGCGCCAAGGTAAAGATAGCCGTCGCGCCCCTTGGCCCAATCCACCCGGCCCTGATCGTCCATCACGAAATCCGACCGGCCCGTGGCACTGCGCGCCTGCGCGGCGGGCAGCAGCAGGAACAGCTGGTCCATCCGCGCGCCGTCCCAAGCCTCCATCAACCGGGTCAACGGGTTCGGTCCGGTCCAGACCGCATCGGTGTTGAGTGTCAGCACCGGCCCGTTGCCGAGCAACGGCAAGGCGGCTTTCAGGCCGCCGCCGGTATCGAGAATACCGTCCCGCTCCCATGACAGGGCCACGCCGCTGCCTGCCAGATGATCGGCCAGTTGTTCGCCCAGGTAGTGCAGGTTGACGACCTGATGCGTCACACCCGCCTGTGCTGCGATGCGGCGGGCATGGTCGATCAGCGGCAGATCGGCCACCTTTATCAGCGGTTTGGGCTGCTTGGCGGTCAACGCGCCCATCCGGGTTCCGAAACCGGCCGCAAACAGCATCAGGGGGAAAGGGTGGCGCATTTGTCCCCTATCGTTTGCAGGAGGGCTGGCGTTGGTGCAGGCAGCAAAGGCGAACAGACCGCACGCAACCCGGACAGGGCGGGGTGCGCGAGATTGTCTTGCAGCTGCGCCCAGACCCTCGGGATCAGGCGCAGATAGCCGGGCTTGCCGCCAACAAGACAGAGCCGCGCAAAGATCCCCAGAATGCGCAACGACCGCTGCGCGCCCAGAACCGCACAAGACGCCTGAAACGCCGCAAGATCGCGGCCAGTGGTATCGGCAAAATGGGCGGTGATCTGGCTTACAACATCGACTGAGACATTGCGCCGCGCATCCTGTAGCAACGACACCAGATCATAGCCCGGCTGCCCCATTTGGGCGAGCTGGAAATCCAGCAGGCCAACCGCTGCCACACCCTGCCGTCCGGGCAGGTCCAGCAGGTTTTCCGCATGATAATCGCGCAGGATCATCACGCGCGGCCCATCGGCATGGCGCTGCAGTGCCTCGGTCAGGGTGACCCTGAACGCTGCGCTATCCGGTCTGTGACCCGTCGCCCCAAAGGCATACCAATCCAGCGCAAAGGCCGCTGCTTTGGCCCAGTCTTCCGCCGTCAGGTCGGGCAGACCAGCCGGGGCAGGGTGGGCGTGCAGATGCACCAGAACATCGGCAGCCGCGTGGTAAAGATGGACCTCCCGCTCCGGCGCGGTTTCGAGCACGCGTGCGAACAGGGCATCGCCAAGGTCTTCGATCAACAGAAACCCATGCTCCAGATCCTGCGCTAGCAGACGGGGGGCGGACAGGCCAATGCCGCGCAAATGCAGGGCAATCGCAACAAATGTCGCCGGATCATCACCCGTTCCGGGCGGGGCATCCATCAGGACAGCGGTTTCACCCGCAAGCGTCAGCCGGTCATAGCTGCGGTCCGACGCATCGCCCGCCAGAAAGCAGCGCTCCGCCTCGCCCCAGCCATGGGCGGCAAGAAAGATGTGTGAGGCAGCCTTGCGATCACGCATCCAGCGCTCCGGCCAGTTCAGGGCGACCGGAAAAGCAAACCGTTGCCCGGCGACCCTCATCCTCGGGGGTCAGGGACAGGCGGATGGCATTCTGTGGCGCATAGGCCCCAAGTCTTTCCGGCCATTCGACCAGACAAATTGCGGTGGCAAAGGCATCCTCCAGCCCCAGTTCCAGCACCTCATCGGGGTGGGAAAGGCGGTACAGGTCGGCATGCCAGATCTCGCCCGCCGGATCCTCATAGGTCTGGACCAAGGTAAAGGTCGGCGACGGCACATCCTCCATCCGGCCCAGCCGGGCGCGGATGATGGCGCGCGACAGATGGGATTTTCCGGCACCGATCGGCCCGGTCAGCAGGACCGTATCGCCCGGCACCAGATGGCTGGCCATCATCTGGCCAAGCGCATCGGTCGCCTCTTCCGAGGGCAGGAACAAGGAGTGACACTTCGGCTGCACCATATGCGCAGTTTTACCGTCGCAGGCTGCCGCCGCAAGCCGAACCCGTCAGGCAGAGCGTCGTTCGGCCGCAGAAAGTGGCGACGGCTCTTTTGTCGCCTGTTGTACCCGGAACCCCATCAGTGTTGCACCGCCGGAAAGCGGTGTAAACCGGCAGATGATCAGCCGCCCGTCGAGCATCCGCACCTCATCGCTCCAACCCTCTTTGTCGCCGATGGTGCCGACAAACTCCTCGGCCTCGGACCAAAGCCTGCTCGGCGCAGTCTGGCTGCGCCAATGGCGGGACAGCGAGGTAATGCCATCACTGGTCAGACTTTCCGCCGGATCATGGCCCCAGAGCTGCACATAGGCGGCGTTTGTCATCACCAGAATTCCGGTTTCTGAAAACACGGCCATGGCCTCATCCATCGAGTCGATGACGGATTGGCCAAGCTCCAGATCGGCGCGGTAGCGTCGGGTGCGGGTGATCTCGGTCGAAATATCCTCGATCATCAGGGCCAGGGCACCGTTGGGGTGTGGCCTGCCGATCACTTTGTAGGTCTGGCCACCCGGCAGATTCCAGGTTTCTTCATAGACGCCGGACGACGCCGCGCGTTCCAGATCGGTGATTTGCCTGCGCCAGCCACGATAATCCTTCGGTTCGGGCACCATGTTATGATCGCGCAGCGCATCCAGCACTGACAGCAGCGAGGGACGCAACGACAGAAAATCCGGTGGCAACCCTGTGAGATCCAGCAAGGCGGGATTGAACAGCTGCAGCTGACGTCGGCTGTCAAAAATCGCCAGCCCGATGGGAAGGTGCGCAAAGGTCTTTGTCAGGGTCTGCATGAAGTCGCGCAAGGTTGCCTCTGCTTGCACGGCAGAATCTGCAAGCAGGGCGTACACACGGCGGCCATCTCCATCAGGCATGCTGATCAGGTCGAACCATGATACAGACCCGTCTGGAAACTTCAGTTTTTGCCGCTGGCCGCTGGCACCTTGCACCGTTGCGGTGCGTTCGAACAGTCGTGGCAGGGGCCAGGTCAGTTCCTTTCCCGGAAAAAGATCGCCCGCCCGCAGCAGATAGGCTGTATTTGCCCAGACGATATCGCCGTTGTCTTTTTCCCGCCACGCAAGGAACGGGGCCTGTGACAGCATTGACCTCAGAAACGCCAGATCTTCGGTCATGGATCTGTGGGCCAGCGGATCGTTCCCAGGGCTCCGGTCCTTGGTCTCGGCGTCAATCAGGGTGATACGGGACAAGCCGCCGCGCTGTTCGGCCATCAACAAAAGCGGCTGACCATAGGAATCTTCTGATGCGAGGGTGACCACCCCTTCCTCTTCTAGCTTGGCCAGTTGCTGATCAATCTGGGGAAAGGCCGCTGAAAGATAGGCGAGCAGTTTGACCCATGGCGTGCCCGGAACATTGGAAGCCCCAAGAACCGCCTGACCGCCCGGCGTGCAATCGACCAGAGTTTCACCGTCGAACAAGAACAACGTGCCTTTCTGACGCTCATCAAAAATGCTGTCCCTCACGGGTTTCCGGTTCAGCTGAAACGCCACCATCAACAGCAGCCCGCCAAGCGCTGCCAGTATCGCGGTAAACCCCAGACCGAGACCTAAAACAACATGCGTATCCATATGTGTCCCGCTGCAAACAGCCCTAAAGTCAACCTAGGGTGTAGTTCGTTAACACAACGTTAATTAAAAGGCGGCTGTCAAATGGTGTATGCCCCGATTGGTGCGGCTGTGCTTCTATTCAGACCTGAATAGGCTCATTCTGCCCCAGTCCGTGCTCGACGACCTGCGCGAGGCGGTCCACGGGCCATACGACCTCGACAATGGCACCGCTGCGCTCCGGCCGTTCTTCGGGGGTCAGGAATGGATCGGAGGCGTTTGCAAAGGTCAGCTCTGCCCCGGTACGTTCCAGCAGGGTCTTGGCAATGAACAGCCCGAGCCCCATGCCCTCATACTCAGGACGCCTGGCAAGATCCTGTGAAGATCTCCGGCTGCGGACAAACGGATCACCAATCCTGCCAATGACATGCGACGGGAACCCCTCTCCATCATCGACAATGCGGATGGTTATGGTTTCGTCAGTCCATTCGCCATGAACCCAAACGGTTGTTTTTGCAAAATCAACTGCGTTCTGCACCAGATTGCGCAGACCGTGGATCACCTCGGGGCGGCGGCTGACGGTCGGTTGACGCTCGCTGCCCCCTGGTCCGGGCAGAAAAGTCAGCTCCACATGTTTGCCGCGCCCCTGATGCGGCTCGGCTGCTTCGGTCACCAGCATGGCAAGCGGTACGGTGCGCATGTGCAGATCATCTTTGCCAGCCCGCCCCATCGAATGCAGAATGTCGCGGCATCTGTCGGCCTGTTCGCGGATCAGCCGCGCGTCGTCCTGCAGCTCCGGCTGCCCCTCCAGCTCGTCCATCATCTCCGCCGACACCAGCTTTATCGTGGCCAGTGGCGTGCCCAGCTCATGCGCTGCCGCAGCCACCACACCGCCAAGATCGGTCAGCTTCTGCTCCCGCGCGAGGGCCATCTGGGTCGCAAGCAATGCGTCGGACATCGACCGGATCTCGGTGGCCACCCGGCGCGAATAAAGGCCGAGAAACAGAATGCCGATCACGATCGAGAGCCAGAACCCGAATTCGAACAGAACCGGAACCGACAGCACAGATCCGTCGGCGTAGCGCAACGGCACGTGTACAAACGAGATCAGCGTGATGAAGATGATCGACAGGCTGCCCAGAAACAGCGTCGTGCGCAGCTCCAGCGCCGAAGCAGAGATGGTGACGGGCGCCAGGATCAGCAGTGCAAACGGATTTGCCAGACCGCCGGTCAGATACAACAGGAACGACAGCTGCGACAGGTCGAACAGCAGCGTCAGCATCGCCTCGGTCTCTGACAGCCGCTTGTTTTCAGGAAAGACGAAAGCCGAGATCAGGTTGGCAATGATCGACGCGCCGACCGCAAGGTAACACAGCCCGAGCGGCAGCTGCATTTCGTAGTAGCGGTCGGCCACGGCGATTGCGGCCAATTGTCCCGCAATGGCCATCCACCGCAATAAAATGAGCGTACGCAGGCGAACCCAGTCGCTGCGCGTGTCACGGGAAAGCAGTCCGGCAGTTGGGGAAAGCATGGCATCCCTCGTCCAAAGGCATTATCACAGCCAGTGTTAGGCCTGCATGGTCCCGGGATCAATGCAGGGATCAACCTGGGGAACAGGCAGGAAAAGGTGGTGAAGATGACCAGGACGTATGCAGCACTGGCCGCCGCGGCTGTTGCCGGGCTTTTGGGCGGAACCGCACTTTATATTTTTCTCCAGCAGGGCGACGATGCCTTTGCCCAATGCCGCGGCGGGCAGGTCGGTGGCGGAGATATCGGCGGGCCATTTACGCTGGTTGATGACACCGGGGCGACGGTCACCGATGCGGATGTTCTGACCAAACCATCGCTGATCTATTTTGGCTACACCTTCTGTCCGGACGTTTGCCCGCTGGATGCCGCCCGCAACGCCGAGGCCGTGGATATTCTGGAGGAGTTTGGGGTTGATGTGACGCCTGTTTTCATCTCGATTGATCCGCAACGGGATACGCCCGAGGTCATGGCCGAATTCACCGAGAATCTGCATCCGAAAATGGTTGGTCTGACCGGATCGCCCGAACAGGTCAAAGCGGCCTCACAAGCCTACAAGACCTTTTATCGCAAACAGGATGGTGACGCGGATTTCTATCTCGTCGACCATTCGACTTTCACCTATCTGACCATGCCCGGAATTGGCTTTGTCGACTTTTTTCGACGTGAGGATACGGCAGAGCAGATGGCAGAACGTGTGGCGTGTTTCGCGTCAAATACACCTTGATGCAGAAAAATTGACCCCGCCCCCTATACACCCTACCTTCCCTCCAGGGTGGCAGACTTCAAAGAGGAAAACGATGGCAGAAGACGTGACGGCAGATCTGGGCCCGGACCGCTCGCTTTTGCTGGTTGATGACGACGAGCCTTTTGTCAAACGACTGGCGCGGGCGATGGAGCGGCGCGGATTCATTCCTGAGACAGCCGAAAGCGTCGCCGCAGGCAAGGCCATCGCGCAATCGCGCCCGCCCGCCTATGCCGTCGTTGATCTTCGGCTTGAAGACGGAAACGGGCTGGATGTCGTCGAAGCGTTGCGCGAACGCAGGCCAGATTGCCGCATTGTGGTGCTGACCGGGTATGGCGCGATTGCGACGGCAGTTGCGGCGGTAAAAATTGGCGCAACCGACTATCTGTCAAAGCCAGCCGATGCGAATGACGTCACCAATGCTCTGCTGGCAAGGGGCGCGTCAATGCCCGCACCACCGGAAAACCCGATGTCCGCCGACCGTGTTCGGTGGGAGCATATTCAGCGGGTTTATGAAATGTGCGACCGCAATGTGTCTGAAACAGCGCGCAGGCTTTCGATGCATCGCCGCACGCTTCAGCGGATTCTTGCAAAACGCAGCCCAAAGTAACGCGATTGCGCGCCTGTTTGTTGTACATTCAGAAATTTCGGATTATTGGAGAATAGAGAGTTCCAATAAGGATATGAAACGTGGACATCGATCTGAATGCACTGTCCCTTAAAGAGTTGAAAGATCTGCAGTCACAAGTTGCCAAAGCGATCAACGGTTTTGAAGATCGCCGCAAGAAAGAAGCTCTTGCAGAACTTGAAGAAACAGCGCGGGCTCGGGGCTTTTCGCTTGCGGAACTGACAGGTATCGCTCCTGTGCGCAAACGTTCGCCAGCGACGGCAAAATATGCCAACCCGACCGACCCGACGGACACGTGGTCCGGGCGTGGGCGGAAACCACGCTGGTTTGAGGCTGCGTTGAAAGACGGCAAGAAGCCCGAAGAACTCGCAATCTGAACAAAAAGCCATCCTTCGGGATGGCTTTTTCAGCCAAGCTCTGCCAGCAGATCAGCGTGACGACGGACGAAATCTGCCCGCACAACTGTGGGCGGGCGCAACTGAATCGCCAGCCCGGTGATCAGGGGTTCATTCAGTCGTCCGAACAGCTTGTCTGCCTCCGCCTCAGAGAAACCTGCAATGCTTACCGCCTCCATCCAGGCGGAGATGCGATCTGCCGCTTTGATCTGGGATTTGATCACAGCCGGCAATACCGCAGGCACACCAAACCGCAAATGCACGGCCGCCGTCAGACGCTCATCCAGCGCGCTGTAACCGGGGCCAATGGCAGCTTTTACCGGTGAAATCATGTCACCGATCACATATTCCGGCGCGTCGTGCAGCAAAGCTGCCATTTTCCATTTTGGCGCAATATCCCGGTTCAGACGGCTGAAAATTGCTTCAACCAGCAAAGAATGTTCGGCGACCGAATAGGCCCATTCCCCTTGGGTCTGACCGTTCCACCTTGCGACAAACGCCAGACCGTGGGCGATATCCTCGATCTCGATATCCATCGGCGTCGGATCAAGCAAATCCAGCCGCCGACCCGACAGCATCCGTTGCCACGCACGCTTTGGTTTTGCCACGCCCGGTCTCCTTTGTAATCTCTGTGGTCGTAACGCAGCGTCACGACGCGTTCAAATTCAAATGAGGGAATGCAAGGGAACTTTCAGCGCGCAAACCTCGTTGACCCGGCGATTGAAGTAGAACGGAAGAGACAAAATGTTCAATCCGCTTCCTATATTGGCTCTGGGGGCCGTTGCGGCCGGATATGCTGGTGCAATTGACCGCGTGGATCGCAGCTTTGACCTCGCACCTGATCCTGCGGTCGCGGCGTACACCGCTGCACCGGAGTTGTCGGTTCATGATTTCGTTGGTAAATTGCCGGAGACGGTTCAGGACCCGTTGTGTGATACCAAAGAGATGATCACCGTTTCCCTGACCGATGATTTCGCAGAAACACTGGAAAGCAGCTGGGTGCGGGAGCAACGCGTCAACGTGGAGCTTTGGACCTCCGACCTGATGGGCACATGGACTTTGCTTCATGTGGATCATGATGGCCTGACTTGCATTGTGTCGTCAGGTTTTGGCTGGACCGAGGAAATGAGCGCGGAAAGCATCGTCCGGAACCGGCCGATCAGCTAATTTTGTTCGCTTTTCCCGCGTTGTTCCAACCTCTCTTCGATGGTAAAGCCACGTCCAACAGACAGGAGATTTTTGGATATGGCTGACTATATCGTCAAGGATATCGGGCTCGCAGATTTTGGGCGCAAGGAACTGACCATCGCGGAAACCGAAATGCCGGGGCTGATGGCATGTCGTGAAGAGTTTGGCGCAAGCCAGCCTCTGAAGGGTGCCCGGATAGTCGGCTCGCTTCACATGACGATCCAGACCGCTGTGCTGATCGAAACGCTGACCGCGCTTGGTGCCGATGTGCGCTGGGCATCATGCAACATATTCTCGACCCAGGATCACGCCGCCGCTGCCATCGCGGCTGGCGGTACGCCGGTGTTTGCCATCAAGGGTCAGACCCTGACCGAACACTGGGATTACCTGGACCGTTCGTTCCTGTTCCCCGAAGGCGCGAACATGATCCTCGATGATGGCGGTGACGCCACGCTCTACGTCCTTCTGGGCGCACGGGCCGAAGCGGGGGAGGATATCATTCCCGTCCCGCAATCCGAGGAAGAGGAGGTCATCAAACTCCAGATCGCCAAGCGGATGAAGGAAACCCCCGGCTTCTTCACCAAGACCAAAGCTGCCATCAAGGGCGTGTCAGAAGAAACCACCACCGGCGTCCACCGCCTGTATGATCTGCACAAGAAGGGCCAGCTGCCTTTCCCGGCGATCAACGTCAATGACTCGGTCACCAAGTCGAAATTCGACAACAAGTACGGCTGCAAGGAATCGCTGGTCGATGGCATCCGCCGCGCCACAGATACTATGATGGCTGGCAAGGTTGCCGTGGTCTGCGGCTATGGTGATGTCGGCAAGGGTTCTGCTGCCTCGTTGCAAGGGGCTGGTGCGCGGGTCAAGGTCACCGAAGTGGACCCGATCTGTGCCTTGCAGGCCGCGATGGACGGGTTTGAAGTGGTTTTGCTGGAAGATGTTGTCGCAAGCGCTGACATCTTTATCACCACCACAGGCAACAGGGATGTGATCCGCATCGAGCATATCCGCGAGATGAAGGATATGGCGATCGTCGGCAACATCGGCCACTTCGACAATGAAATTCAGGTCGCAGCGCTGAAGAACCACAAGTGGACCAACATCAAGGAACAGGTCGACATGATCGAGATGCCAAACGGCAATCGCATCATCCTGCTGTCCGAGGGGCGTCTGCTGAACCTTGGCAATGCGACCGGCCACCCGTCGTTCGTGATGTCGGCGTCCTTTACCAACCAGGTGCTCGCGCAGATCGAATTGTGGACCAAGGGCGATGAGTATCAGCCGGGCGTCTACATTCTGCCCAAAGCGCTGGATGAAAAAGTAGCCCGCCTGCATCTGAAAAAGATTGGCGTAAAGCTGACCGAACTGCGCCGCGATCAGGCCGATTACATCGGTGTTCCGGTTGAGGGGCCGTTCAAATCAGATCACTACCGCTATTGATCTGACCAGACATGCGACTGGCCCTCATGATTTTGGGGGCCAGACTGTGCAGGAGTCCATCTTTCAGTGCCGGGTCTGTGGGGGGAGAACGCAGCCACTTTTCCCTTGGTCCCTTACCGATTTTCTGGCTAAAGTTTTTCACAGCCAAGGGAGCGGGAAACTTGGTGATTATAACCCAAGCCTGACAGGACAGTGAGCATGAGCAAACGTGACGATCTGATTGCAAAGTATGCGGAAGAGCTTTCCGGCAAGTGTAACATGACGCCCGATATGGCGCTGTTGACAAAAGTGACGATCGGCTGTGGCCCGGCGATCTATAATGATGACGCCTCTACCGTTGCTGGCAGTGACCCGGCCGAGCTTGAGACGATCAAGAACAACTTTCTGATCAAGAAGCTGGGGTTGGACGACAGCCCTCGGTTGATGGAGGCGATCAACGCTGTGATCGACACGTATGGCCGGTCGAACCGCAGCAAATATCGTGCTGTGGTTTACTACATGCTGGTCAAGCATTTCGGCAAGGAAGCCGTGTACGCTTGACCGTTACGTCGTGGACGAAGGGCTCCGCATTGTGGAGCCTTTTCAACACCTTGCGAAAGCCGAGACAGTTTTAGAGATGCGCCGCTTGCGGGCCTTGCCCGGTTTGCCCTAATGTCAATCGGACGGGCAGCATGCCTTGACCCTTTTTCAGAACACGTGTGGTGCTAGGGGACACGTGGGGTGGATGGAGGGTCCTTTGCTGATTGGGGCCCTCCGTTTCCATGGTTTGATCAACCTGCTTGTCAGGAGCCGATCCCTGCGAGTTTGCAGACGATCAACCATTCCGCCTCGGTCACCGGCTGAACAGATAGGCGAGTGCTTTTGACCAGCGCCATGTTTTCCAATCCGGGTGTCACCTTGCACTCATCCAGCGTCACCGGGCGTGTGACCGGCGCAATCGACTTGATGACCACGCAATCCCATCGCGGATCATCGGCTGTGCTGTCCGGGGCGCTTTCGCGAACCACTTCGACCACGCCGACAATTTCTTTGCCGACGTTTGAGTGATAGAAAAACCCCCGGTCCCCAACTTTCATGCTGCGCATGTTGTTGCGGGCCTGGTAATTTCTGACCCCTGTCCATTCTTCGCCGGTGTCGCCACGGGCGACCTGCTGATTCCAGCTCCAGGCGTCAGGTTCGGATTTGAACAGCCAATAGTTCATCCCACGACCTTTTTCCACTCGCGGATCGCCACACTTTCGAACAGCCCGGCCTTGGCATAGGGGTCGGCCTCGGCCCAGGCCTGCGCCTGATCCATCGAATCGACGGTCAGGATCACCAGACTGCCGATCATCCCGCCCGCAGCATCCAGAAACGGACCGGCCATTTCAACGATACCGCTGGACTGGATATGCTCCAGATGGGCGGCGCGGTTGTCGATGCGGGTTTGCAGGTGGTCGGGCTTGTCGATGCAGATCAGGGCGGCGCGCATGGGCTATTCCTCTTTCAGCGGGCGGGACATCAGGGCGTGGATGGCATCAGGAATGGTGGTCTTTCCCGTTGTAACCCGCGCAACCATGGCCGTCACTGGGATCTGATCGGCCACACCAAGATGAGCAGCCTGAGCAAGAATGGCTTGCGCCGTGGCCACGCCTTCGACGGTCAGCGAGGCATCCGGGCTGTCGCCGCGCCCAAGCGCCAGACCGTGCCGGAAATTGCGGGATTGATCCGAGGTGCAGGTCAGCACAAGGTCGCCAAAGCCGGACAGGCCCATAAGGGTTTCGGGCCGTGCGCCAAGCTGCGTGGCAAAGCGGACCATTTCGGCAAAGCCGCGCGTCATCAACGCCGCCCGCGCGCTTTCCCCCAGACCTGCGCCCATCACGATCCCTGCGGCGATGGCGATCACATTTTTCAACGCGCCGCCCAGTTCGGCCCCGATTACATCGCTGTTGCGGTAAATCCGCAGGATCGGCCCGGACAGGTCTTGCTGCACATGTTTCAGCGCAGCCTCATCCGTGCAGGCCAGCGTCAGGGCAGTGGCCTGACCCTGTGCGATATCGGCGGCGAAGCTCGGGCCCGTCAGGATCATCGGTGTGGCTTTGGGGCAGGCGCTGGCAATCAGGCCAGTCGGCCCGCGTTGAGTGGCAAGGTCCATCCCCTTGCAGCAAGCCACCAAATGCCGGTCCTTCAGATTGCCAGCATGCAGCGATAAAAACCCTCCAAGCGCTTGCATCGGCACCGAAAGCAAGATGGCGGGGCACAGGCCAAGATCTGACATATCCGCCGTAACAGAGACGTTTTCTGGCAGCACAGCGCCGGACAACCGACGAATTTCGCGGGTCGTTCGCATGTGATCGACCACCGCCGCGTCGCGCGCCCAGAGCCACACATCTCTGCCCTGCCGCGCCAAAGCAATCGCAAGGGCCGCCCCAAAGGCCCCAGCGCCAACAATGCCGACAGCCCCGTTCATGCTTTGGCCCCCTTTTTGCCCGACCCGATCATCGCCGGGGCGGTCTGATCCAGCGGCCAGCGTGGACGGGCTGACAAAGTTGCATCGTCGCGATGGCCAAGCCTGAACCGCTCGATTCCGGCAAAGGCAATCATCGCCGCGTTGTCGGTACAAAGCCGCAGCGGTGGGGCCAGAAATCTGACCGACATCTGGTCACAAACTGTCTCTAACGCAGCACGAATGGCCGTATTTGCGGCCACACCCCCCGCCACAGCAAAAGCGGGCGCAGTTGGGGCGCTCTCCAGATACAGGGTCAAAGCGCGCCGACTCTTTTCCTCCAGTACTGCCACCATTGCGGCCTGAAACCCGGCGCAAAGGTTGCGGCGGTCTGCCAATGTCAAACCGCCTTTGGCCGTAATCACCGCGTCACGTGTCCGCAGCAAAGCTGTCTTGAGACCGGAAAACGACATGTCACATCCGGGCCGGTCCAGCAGCGGGCGCGGAAAGGCGAAGCATTTGGCATCGCCCAATGCCGCCTCTGCCTCAACCATCGGCCCGCCCGGCTGCGGCAGGCCAAGCAGCTTTGCGGTCTTGTCAAACGCCTCGCCCGGGGCATCGTCAATGGTGCCGCCGATCCGGCGAAACATCTCCGAGCCATCGGCGATCAGAAACTGGCAATGTCCGCCCGAAACCAGCAGCATCAGATACGGAAAATCCAACCCATCTGTCAGACGCGGTGTCAGCGCATGGCCCGCCAGATGGTTTACGCCGACCAAAGGCAAGCCGGTGCCCGCCGACAGTCCCTTGGCCAGCATCACCCCCGACAGGACGCCGCCGATCAACCCCGGCCCTGCCGTCACGGCGATGCCATCCAGATCGGCAAAGCTGACCCCGGCTTCCTCCATCGCGCGCTCAACGCAGGCGTCCAGTCGTTCGGCATGCGCGCGCGCGGCGATCTCGGGCACCACGCCGCCATAGGCGGCATGCAGGCTGACCTGCCCCTCCACGACAGAGGACAGGATCTCGGTCCGGTTCCCCGCCCGCACCACCGCAGCCGCAGAATCGTCGCAGCTGCTTTCGATGCCCAAAAACGTCAGGACAGCGCGTTTTGGATCAGAGGGGGTCGGGCTTGTCTGCATGGTCCGCCGTTGCACCAAGGGATAACCGCAGGTAACACCATGGGCATGGTCCCGCAATCCCGCGCCCTTCCCGTGTTGATTACCCGGCCCGAGCCACAGGCAAGCCGCTTTGCCCGTGCGTTGCTGGATCGCTATGGAAAACGGGTTGCGCCGGTCCTGACGCCGTTGCTTGCGCCGGTCTTTTTGCGGCCTGACCTGCCGGACCGGCCTTTCACTTCGATTGTCCTTACGTCCGAGACGGGCGCAAGGGCGGCGGCGGCACTGGCCGATAGTCTGCCGCACCGTGCCTTTTGTGTGGGCGACCGGACAGCAGAGGTCGCCACAGCCTTGGGGTTTCATGCCCAATCTGCCGCAGGCGATGCGGAAAGCCTTTTCACGCTGTTGCTGGCGCAACGCGACGCCGCGCCGTTTCTGCATTTGCGCGGACGTGAGGCGCGGGGTGATCTGGTCTCACGGTTGAACGCTGAAGAAGTCGACGCGCAAGAGGCCATTATTTACGCGCAAGAGCCAAAACCCCTTTCGCCTGAGGCAATCAGCGTGCTGACAGGCGGGGGGGGCATTCTGGCCCCACTGTTCTCGCCCCGAACTGCCGAGCTATTTCGCCGCGCCCTGCGCGATCTGCCGCATAGCGCCAGTATGGCGGGCAGGCTTCGGATTGCAGCGTTAAGCCCTGCTGTTGCTGCAATCTTTGCCGATTTCCCGCCTGGACATATATCAATTGCCGCTGCCCCGACGCAGGGGGAACTGTTCCTTGCACTGGATCGTTTTATCTTCATTGCTTGATGCCCGAAGAGATGCGGGATTAGAATTGATTTGAGAGCGTCGCGCATGAACGCCCTCTCCCAACGTCACAGTCAGGAATGTCGCCATGGCCAAACGCCCCCCTTCCACCCCAACGGCCGAAGAGGAAGTGGTCAAAGCCCTCGACACGGTTGATCCCCAGACTGTTGATGCAGCGGAAAATGACGCCGTTGCCTCAGCGGTGACAGAACCCGCCGCCATGTCTGAACCTGTGATCATGGAAGAGCCCCGGCGCTTTGAGGCCGACCCCGCTGCACCGGCGCCGGTGGAGCAGAAGGCCGAGGCAGAGCCGGATTTTGTTCCGCCCCCGCCGACACCAATTGCAGAGAAAAAAGCGACACCAATTGCAGAGAAAAAAGGTGGCAGCGGCGCGTTTTTTGGCACCGTTCTGGGCGGTGTCGTTGCGGCAGCGGCGGGATATGCGCTTGCGACCTTTGTTCCGTTTCCCGGATCGGGTACTTCAGATGTGCCTCTGGCCACGCAGGCCGAAGTGCAGGCCCTTGCCGCCCGGATCAACACTCTGGAATCAGCCCCACCCCCGGATGATACGCTCGCTGATCGCATCGCAGCGCTGGAGGCGCGGCCGGTGCAGGATGCTCCGGCCGAACCTGATCTGTCGCCCCCGACCGAAGCGCTGGCCGCGCTGGAAGACCGGGTTTCCGCGATAGAATCGCAAGGACAGTCAGCACCGGGGGAGGGGCCTTCCGCCGATCTGGTCGCCCAGCTTGACTCGCTGCGTGCCGAGGTTGCCGAAATGAAGGCCAGCGGTGCCGATGCAAATGCCGGGCTTGAAGCACTGGCCGCGGAAACTCAGGCCCGTCTGACCGAGGCAGAGGCTCAGGCGAGCGCACTTCGGGCGGAGGCCGAAGAAACCGCCCGCAAGGCGGTCAGCGCCGCTGCATTGGCCCGCGTTCAGGCCGCTATGGATAGCGGAGCGCCGTTCGCGGCGGCTCTGGCTGATATTCCTGATGTCGAAATTCCTGATGCTTTGGTCGGCCTCGCTGATTTGGGTGTCCCGACCCGCGCCGCGCTGGAAGAGGCATTTCCCCCGGCGGCACGGGCCGCTCTGGAGGCGTCGTTGCGCGCCGATATGGGTGAGGGCTGGTCGGACAGGCTTGGCTCTTTCCTGCAAGCCACAACCGGCGCGCGTTCGCTGACCCCGCGTGAAGGCACCGATCCCGACGCGGTGCTGTCCCGCGCCGAGGCGGCGCTGCGGTCCGGTGATCTGGCGAAGGCCTTGACCGAACTGGAGGGCCTGCCACCCGGGGGTCAGGCCGAAATGTCGGGCTGGACAACGATGGCCCGTCAGCGTCTCGATGCGGTTTCAGCGACGTCTGCCTTGTCAGTCGCAGTGGAAGGGTAGGAAGAACAAATGCTCTGGACCCTGCTGAAAGTCATTCTGTTTGTTTTCTTCATCGCTGCGCTGACCTATGGCGCGGGTGTCTTGCTGGACACCGGCGGTGGTATCCGCATTGCTGTCGCCGGGTGGGAGATGACCCTCGGCCCCTTGCAGGCGGTCATCCTGTCCCTGGTGCTGGTGGTATCGTTGTGGGTATTGTTCAAGATTGTCAGTTTTGTGGTGGCGGTGCTGCGGTTTCTGACCGGCGACGAGACCGCGATTTCACGCTATTTCGACCGCAATCGCGAACGCAAAGGCTATCAGGCGCTGACCGAGGGTCTTTTGGCACTTGCTTCGGGTGAGGGACAGGTCGCCATGGCGCGCGCGCAGCGGGCCGAACGGTATCTGGCCAAGCCAGACCTGACCAACCTGCTGATGGCGCAATCGGCAGAGGCTGCGGGCGACACCAAACGCGCGGCAGACGCCTACAAGCGCCTGCTGGCCGACGACAAAACCCGCTTTGTCGGGGTGCGCGGGCTGATGAAGCAAAAGCTGGCTGAAGGCGATACGGATACCGCGTTGAAGTTGGCTGAAAAAGCCTTTGCCATGAAGCCGCGCCACGCCGAAACGCAGGATATTCTGTTACGGCTGCAGGCAGACCATGCCGACTGGAAAGGGGCCCGCCTGACGCTGGGTGCCAAGCTGAAGGCCGGGGAATTGCCGCGCGATGTTTACCGTCGGCGCGATGCTGTTCTGGCGCTGCAAGAGGCGAAAACCGTCTTCGACGACAGCGCCAGCATCGAGGCACGCGAAGCTGCGATCGAGGCCAACCGCCTGTCACCCGATCTGATCCCGGCCGCTGCCATGGCCGCCCGCAGTCTGGTCGGCAAGGGGGATCGCAAAGGCGCGACGCGGGTACTCAAAAAGGCATGGACCGTTCACCCCCACCCGGACCTGGCTGCGGCCTTTGCCGAGATCGAACCAGAAGAGACGCCGACAGCCCGTATCAAACGGTTCAAAGCGTTGACCGATGCGCATCCGGCCCATGAGCAGACCCGGTTGCTGCAGGCGGAGCTTTACGTCTCGGCTGAGGATTTTCCCGCCGCACGGCGCAGCCTTGGCGACATTGTCACCACCCATCCGACGCAACGATCCCTGGCGATCATGGCCGCCATAGCGCGGGGTGAAGGCGAGGATGACTCGGTCGTGCGTGGCTGGCTCACGCGCGCGCTGACGGCACCGCGCGGCCCGCAATGGTGTTGCGACAAGTGTCATGCAATCCACGCGCAATGGCACCCGATCTGCGACAATTGCGGTGGCTTTGATACGCTCAGCTGGCGCGAACCCCCTGAAACCTCAGGCCCAAGCGCAACGGGGACGGAGCTGCTGCCGCTGATCGTCGGACAACCCGCGCCGCCGCCAGATCCCGCCCCGGAGCCGTTGACCGCAGAAGATGCGGACATAGTCGCCACCCAACCAAGGCCAGACTGACACAAGCCAGCCGCGATCTGCAAAAACTCAAGCCCGGCCTTGGCAACCGGGCTTGACGGGGAAATCACTAGCAGCCTAGTAGATCCGGCAGGAAAGTGCCGCAGTAGCTCAGCTGGTAGAGTATTTCATTCGTAATGAAGAGGTCGGCGGTTCGAGTCCGTCTTGGGGCACGCGTTCGCATTCTGCGTCACTCTTGCAACATACTTGCAACGCCGAACTGGAAAACACTTAGTTTTCAATGTGGTTGGTTCGCAGCCCACGTCATTCGTAATGATGGCGAGCAGCCTCCAAACCACTTAAATTCGTTACATTTTTCGCGTCTGTGCAGCCATTTTACAAGGATGTCACAGGTTTCGCGGCTTATGATGCCAATCGCCACAATGTCGCCGAGGTCGTCTGGCACAAGGCCCAGAAACCAGTTGAGGACCACGACATGGAGCCACGCTTGAAACGCGAAGACCCAGAGGCATGAACCATGTGCTCGCCACATGTAACGGGTTTCCGTTGCCTTCATGAAGGCGTCGTCGGCAACTTGTCGCCCATTGCAGCTCACAGCATGTAGATGAATGAGCAACATGTTGAGATAAAATCGCTTGACTGCACCTACATCTTGACAATACAGCGAACTTTCGAATCACTGCAAACTAACCTATTGAAAGTTCTTTGGGGGAAAAGGAGAACTGCCTGTGTCGGTCATATTTGATGTTGCACTGTTGGCGTTGCTGGTTGTCGCCGCAAGCGTCTCTCTCGGTATTCTCTTCACAGTGCTCCACATTGGTCGAGACCGGTGGAAGGAGGCCGCGAACCTCTCAGGATCCGCAAGCGCAGTCCTTAAGGGCGAAGTAGAGACAGACAGGGACGGACTGCGCGACCCGCGCGTGAGCAAGGGGAAGGTCTGGGACAAGGCTACAAAACACTGGCGTAGTCAAGGAAAGCTGTCAGACGAGTATGTGAAGAACATGGTTGCCTAAAATTGAGAACCTTTTGTGGATGGGTGCCTACGATTACAGGCAATCTATCGTTCGCAATTATCGGGCAAGGAGCCCAGCCAAAGCGAGCATTTAAGGTTTCCCGAGCAGGTAATGGATTGCGTCACGTAGTAGTTGCGCAGAAACGCAGGACTACGGATACTCCGTTTGGTTTTCTTGGCGATCTCCTAAACCTAGCGCTGCGGCGTGAGGGATATACAGTTTACGTCCTGTTCGGCAAGTCAGTCCGGAACGAAGAATTTGAGACCTTGTCCGGCCCCTGCGTGGAATTGACTCCTGGGGAGTTCAAGTCCGCCATGAAGAAACTAACGCCACTTCTACAGCCCGACCAAAATGATCAAGAGTTTGACGAAACTTTCGATAAAGTCGCTGAGGAGTTCACCGATCTCAGCAATAGGCCAGGCTGCGGGCTATCTGCGGTTGTCCTTAACCGTAATGGAAAGGCAGAGATCAGCTTCGAAGGCCAATTGAGTGATCGAGAAGCCCAAGATGTTGCGTCTCAGATTTTATTCTTCTTGCGGGACGTGTGCCATGTCCACCAGCACCATGCGCCTACTTCCGACACTATCTTGGACGTCATTCCTTATGACGAGAGCGATCGAGCGTGGAAGCGAGAAACATTATACTCTTTGTACCGTTGGGTTATTCAGCAAAAGAGAACCAAGAACCCGGAAGCCTATATCGACGCGAAGGGTGTACTGGCCTACGCGCGCGCCTTCGAGGAAAAGCACTGCAGTAACAATAGTGCATCAAGTGGACTCCCTCAGTATCTTCGCGAAGCCACAATGGAATCTATAGACGCCGGGCTCGCACGCGCTGAGATCGAGGAAGAATCCAAGGGGCGGCTGACGTCAGCGTTTTTTAACAGAGTAGTACCACTGTTTGGATTAGTTTTGGCGTTTCTCACTCCGCTATACAGACCATCCGCGTCCAGTGGATCTACCAACCAAGCGGTTTTGGTCGAAAGATTCGCTCAGTGGGTCAACGATAACTTTATCAGCGTAGGTGCCACATTGGCGCTAATGGTGGTTTTGGCGAACGTTTCATTCATCTTCCGTGGTCGCATTTTTGGACGACGCATATGGTTCGATCTATTCCGCTCGATCTATCCTGCACCCTACTGGCTAGTGATCTCTGCGCTGTTCATACTGACCACAAGCTTGTTGCTGCTAATCCTAGAGAGATATATTGCTTTGACGATGTTACCACTAGGCTTTGCACCGTAAAGCCTAGGCATGAGCGTCGCAGATTTGGTTTATGAGAAGTGGTGCCGCCGAAAGGACTTGAACCCCCACCCCCGCATTACGAATGAGATGGTGAACCGCCTACCCCGCTGGTAACCAAACATTCTTCCTAGGCTCAGGACTCATTGATCATATCCAGAAGATGACGATGGCGGCTATGGCGATTGCGGACATGAAGGTGTGGGCGCAGCGGTCGTATCGTGTGTGAATGCGCCTCCAGTCCTTGAGTTTTCCAAACAT
>NZ_QWEY01000109.1 GCF_003443995.1 Pseudotabrizicola alkalilacus | reverse complement strand
ACAATGGACGAGACAAGTAGACGTTGCTTCATGTTTTTCCCCAACCTGAAGTGATACGGAAACCGGGCTGTTATCGGACCCGCCCGATCGACTGCATGGATGTGGAATTTCGCGAGACAGGCCGCTCTGCAACTTCAGAGTGCAACGCTCTCCCCGGATCGCCCCTCAGCTGATCCGTACCCCATGCCTGGCATGAGGCAGCTCCACATCTGTAAAGCGACCATAACAAAAGATTAACGTACCTGTCAATTTGCTGAATGCATGGCGAAATCTTCGTTTTGCACCCCGTCGGACCGCCCTTTTCGCACTTGCAATATGTAATCAAGTGTTGTGGCGGGCAATAAAAAAGGGCTGGTCCGAAGACCAGCCCTTGGCTTTTTCAGCGAAGTTTGTCCGACTTACTTCTTGGCGCCGCCGAAGTGGACGTTCATTTCAAGCATCACCGAACGGCCGAGCCCGTTGTAGAAGAACACATCGTAGTACGGGAAGCGCGAGTTCGAG
>NZ_QWEY01000108.1 GCF_003443995.1 Pseudotabrizicola alkalilacus | reverse complement strand
AGAAGGAATCGGCGGTGGAGTTGCAGCCAAGCATATGGCTCCGACACCAGAAGGCGCTGAGCTTACTGTAACGGCCACGTTAAGAGAAGTTAAAGGCAAAGCTGTCATATGTGATGTGACCGTCTATAACGGTAAAGCAATAGCAGGTGAAGGAGAAGTAACACAATATATTCTGCCACGAGAAGCAATCTCACAAAAAATTAAAGAAATGAAGATTTAAATTTTTTATCCAATAATGAAAGCGCTTACACTTTAAAGCAGCAAAGCGAAAAAGAAATAGAGTAACAAGAGACACACTAGGGGGTTTACACATGTTTGAAAAAATATCACAGCATGAGCAAGTTGTTTTTTGTAACGATCCATCAACAGGTCTCAAAGAAATTATCGCTATACAGAACACAACATTAGGCCCAGCACTCGGGGGATGCCGAATGAGACCATACGGATCGGTGGATGAGGCACTTGAGGACGTTCTGAGACTGTCAAAAGGTATGACATACAAATG
>NZ_QWEY01000107.1 GCF_003443995.1 Pseudotabrizicola alkalilacus | reverse complement strand
AGCAGGGGGATGAATTCGCCGCGGACATCCTTGACCAGATAGTCCGCCGCGCCGGCCTTCAGCGCGGTGACGGCGATCGCCGAATCCTGCGAGGCGGTGACGAACACCACCGGCGGCGTATCCGGGATCTTGAGGATCTGCTCCAGCGTCTCCAGCCCGTCGAGGCCGGGCATGTACTGGTCGAGCGCGACGACGTCGATGCCGCCCTGGGCGAGCCGGTCGAGGCCTTCCTGACCGCTCGCGGCATGCACGACCTTGTAGCCCGCGCGCGTCAGCCTGCGGTCGACCAGGCGCGCCAGCGCCGCGTCGTCGTCGATATAGAGCAGTGTCGGCGTTGCGCTGGTCATATCGAGGCTGGCGGCACCTGAATCACGGAAAAGAACAGGCCAAGCTGGCGGATGGCGTTGGCGAAGCTTTCGTAGTTCACCGGCTTGGTGGTGTCGACGTTGCAACCGAGTTCGTAGCAACGCTTGATCTCCTGACTGTCGTCGGTGGTGGTCAGCACGACCACC
>NZ_QWEY01000106.1 GCF_003443995.1 Pseudotabrizicola alkalilacus | reverse complement strand
GTTTCTCCTTTTTTCATGTCGTCCCCTTGGAATAGGATCCCCTTGAGAAAAAACTACGTGACCCTCTTTGGTTATCCACATGTTTGCCCCGCGCCAGCCAGAAAGATTGTAGCCGCGCGGCTGTGACAGTCGCTGACAAAACACCACCCGCATTGCACACGTCTTGCGAAATTGCTCAAAGGCGGCCTTGTTCTGGAAAAGGTCCGCATATTTGCAGGGTATAGCGACGGTCATACCGTCCTGAGACCGAGGGTGTGATCTGTTATGGCTGGCGGCCAAAGACGAAGTCGCGATCCGGTGCCGCTGAACGGGGGAGTCGGTCGAGCACAGAAGAGAATAGGTTCCGATTTGGCGTTGATCGGGGGCGGGCGCAGGCGGATGTTTCTGGAGTGATCCGCTGCGGAAACCTCTGTCGAGCCCCAAAGCTGACCGACTCGATGCCCCCTCCGCTATGTGCTCGGGGCACATCTCAGCAGTAGCCTCGTCTCGAGGTTCCCCCAGTCCCAGGTCAGTG
>NZ_QWEY01000105.1 GCF_003443995.1 Pseudotabrizicola alkalilacus | reverse complement strand
AAGGCTTTCTCACCAAGATTATTTTTTTCAAATGGACACGCTTATTATTACACCAAACTTCCTTCTTATAATTGAGAGTAAGAATATTGCTGGACACTTATATTTTGAGAGTTCATACGATGGGATGATTCGAACGCTAAATAATCAGCGAGAAGCATTCGATAATCCAGTGGAACAAGTAAAAAGGCAGTCTTTTCACTTAATGTCACTTTTACATAAGCTGAAAACTGAAACCCTCCCAATTGAATCACTCGTAGTTATGACTAACCCGAAAGCAATAACAGAATTTTCGCCTACTTATAAGGAAGCTCGCTCAAAAGTAATCAGAAGCTCAGGTCTCATGTCTAAATTCGAAGAGTTAAACAATAAGAATTCAAAGGCAATACTGCAACCAAACGAAATGAAGAGACTAATTAAGTATCTAATCAAACAACACACACCTGAAGAACCCGACGTATGTAGCAAATTTCAAATCGATAAAAGTGACTTACTACGAGGAGTATTTTGCCCGAGTT
>NZ_QWEY01000104.1 GCF_003443995.1 Pseudotabrizicola alkalilacus | reverse complement strand
TTGTAAAGCGAAAGATATTATCGGAATGCTTCAAGAAGCGTTAATGAGAAGGCAAGTGTCTGTTCCAGATGAAGAAGACGGGACTAGCATTATCATAAGGAGCGATAATGGGCCGCAGTTTGTCAGTGATCCCTTCGGAAAATTCTGTAAACTTTACAAAGTTTATCATGAACGAATACCACCTAAGACTCCTGATTTGAATGCTTATATTGAGTCATTTCACAGTGTTATTGAAAGAGAATGTTATCAAAGATACACCTATGAATGCTTCGAAGAAGCTTACTATCGAATCGATGAATATATGGATTTCTACAATAACCGAAGATTCCACGGCAGTCTAAATTATCTTCCACCCAAGAAGTTTCATCAGCTGTATAAAGATAAAGGGTATCCAGAGGAGATGGCAGTTAACTTATAATAAAGTGTTTTTCACCACCATGTCGTGGTGGTGAAAAACAAAAAATGAATAACTACGAAAGAACGAGAATGTTAAAGTTTGTGTCCTAAATTAGGGG
>NZ_QWEY01000103.1 GCF_003443995.1 Pseudotabrizicola alkalilacus | reverse complement strand
GAGGAGGCCGAGGCGCAGAAATTTCATCCGGGGATTGTCTCAGAGTTCGAAACCGGGAACAGGAGAGACCGGCATGGGCCGATCGCGCTTGCAAAGGTCGCAGCGTAATGTGATTTCGGTCAACAAATTTTGCGCGCCCGCTACGTAGCATAAACGTTGCCTATGTGAATGCGCTTTGCGGGGAGCGCGGTTCACCGTCGTGGCACGGTTCGTAGTTGCGTACGCCGTGCATCGGGATCGACGTTTTTCGCAGGAGTTTCGCTTGCGGGCGCCCGTGCGGCTTAATCTTTCATTAGGGGATACTCATGTCTGCTTTGCCTTGTTCTAGGCTTGCGCTGGCGGTTGCCTGCGCGCTTTCCGTCACTGTCTATGCTCAGGATGTCAGCGTGACTCCGCCGCCCGGCGGCGGTTTCGTGGTCAAGGACAGCAGCGGCAATGCCGTGCGCTTCAAGGTCGATGCGAACGGCAACGTCATCGTTCCGGGACTCGCCGCGGCCGGCCAGCAAAACACCCTCGTC
>NZ_QWEY01000102.1 GCF_003443995.1 Pseudotabrizicola alkalilacus | reverse complement strand
ATAATAAACTCCCCTTCTTGTTACTAAAACAATCAGAAGAGGAGTTTTCTTTATACTATTTATCTAGTAACGCAGCCACTTCCAAATTTCACTTGGAGTTGCATTTTTTCCATAAAGTAAAATCCCTGTTTTAAACACCTTACCAGCTAGTTTCATCAACAGCCATATACTAGCTAACAAGATAATCAAGGCAATAATGATCTCAACCCACGGCCATTCATCCAATAAGGAAAGACGAAGGATAAGGATGCTTGGAGATGTAAGTGGGAAATATGTGGCAACTTGAGCGATGATGCCGCTCGGGTTTGCCAATATTGGGCCTATAAATATGAGCGGAAGAAACGGCAACATCATGACGATTCCTTGAAAATTGCTTGTAGCTGTCATATCTTCAACCGTTGCACCAATACCAACGAAAATAGCAGCAAACATTAAGTAACCTGCTATAGAGATCGCTAGCAAAAGCAATAGTTCCGGTACAAAGAGATATTCCATGACTGGTAGCTCATATCTCCATGC
>NZ_QWEY01000101.1 GCF_003443995.1 Pseudotabrizicola alkalilacus | reverse complement strand
GTATGGCGGCGAGCGCAAGCTGGTCACCATCAACATGAGCGAGTACCAGGAGGCCCACAGCGTCTCGGGGCTGAAGGGCTCGCCGCCCGGCTACGTCGGCTACGGCGAAGGCGGGGTGCTGACCGAGGCCGTGCGGCGCCGGCCCTACAGCGTGGTGCTGCTCGACGAGGTCGAGAAGGCCCACCCCGACGTGTTCAACGTGCTGCTGCAGGTGCTGGACGACGGTCGCCTGACCGACGGCCAGGGCCGCACGGTCGACTTCCGCAACACCCTGATCATCATGACCTCGAACCTGGGTTCGGAGTTCCTGGCCAGCCAGGCGGTCGCCGACGACGGCGAGGGCGGCAGCGTCGAGGCGGTGCGACCGCTGGTCATGGAGGTGGTGCGTAAGCACTTCCGGCCCGAGTTCCTCAACCGGATCGACGAGATCATCCTGTTCAAGCGCCTCGGCCGCGAGCAGATGGACTCCATCGTCGGCATCCAGCTGCAACGCTTCGAGAAGCTGCTGGCCGACCGCCG
>NZ_QWEY01000100.1 GCF_003443995.1 Pseudotabrizicola alkalilacus | reverse complement strand
ACGAACTTCGGCACGGTGTCGAGGCGCAGCAGCGGCAGGAACCAGGCGTAGAGTTCGGCAGCGGCCTTGCCGCCGCCGTCGCGCGCGAGTTCGAACAGCTTCACCGACTCTTTCGGGTAGGCGTTGACCAGGCCGGCGATCCAGCCGGTCGCACCCATCGCGACGCCTTCGACGATCGCGTCGTCCATGCCGACGAGCAGTTCGAGGCGGTCGCCGAGCAGGCTGCGCAGCGCGGCGAAGCGGCGCACATCGCCCGAGGATTCCTTCACCGCTTGCACGTTCGGATAGGCCTGTGCGAGTTCGGCGATCTGCGCCGGACTGAAATCGGTTTTGTAGGCGATCGGGTTGTTGTAGATCATGCAGGGCTTGGCGGCGGCCTCGGCCATGGTGCGGATGCTCTGCATCGCCTCGCGCGCATCGGCCACGTAGATCAGCGAGGGCATCAGCATGAAGCCGTCCACGCCCAGTTCCACCGCCGCGTTGATGAAGCGCAGCGCCTCGCGGGTGCTGGTCTCTGACAC
>NZ_QWEY01000010.1 GCF_003443995.1 Pseudotabrizicola alkalilacus | reverse complement strand
CACGGACCGAAGCATGCACCCGGGTCGACCTCAGGCGAAGGCTGCCGAGAAGGGAAGCAGATCAAGTGTTCAAAGGACAAAACCGCGGTCCGGCGGTGAATCCCGCATGCGCAAAAACGCTTGACTGCGACGACCCCGTTACCGAAGTCCTGACCCTAGAAAGCTCGTAGTTCAAACGTGTCATAGGTGCTGTTGGGAAAGAACTTGTTTTTCAACTTTGCGACGATCTCTTTTGCCCAATCGACGCGCGCCATCATTTTGTTGGCTCCGGTCTGCATTTCCGTCACTCTTTTTTCAGAGCGGATGGGAACGATGGCTTGTCGACTGACGCTCAGCCTGGCGGTGGGATCGATCATTTTCTTGCGCTCGGCAACAGACCCGCCTTGCCGAAGGCGCCGGACAAAAAACCGTTCTCCAGCGTCAGCCCTCCGATCTTCGCATGCAGGGTCTTCACATCGATGGTCGGCTCAGGCTCGGCAGTTGGGGCTGCCCCGAACACCCCTGTCGCGCTCTCATGCAGCTGATCTCGCCACTGCTTGATCTGATTCGGGTGAACGTCGAAATCCTGCGCCAGCTCGATCAACGTCTTCTCGCCCTTGATCGCAGCTACCGCCACGTTCGCCTTGAATGCCGGGCTGTGGTGCCGGCGTGGTCGTCTTGCCATGGCCCTCTCCTCGCTTGCAGCATCATGCCGCCATTGCTCGGAAAATCCACTCATCCCAGCTGTTCAGATTTCCGCAGCCACCTTTGTCATCTGCCATATTGCGCGACCAAACATCTGAAGAGGCCGCTGCGGGTTCTTCCGAAGGTCTTCCCGCAAACAGGCCGGGCATACTCGGACCCGCCCTCATGAGAGTGCGCAACCCCGCATGTCATGCCCAAGCAGCAGCACCCCGTGGCGGCCTTTATCAATGACCGCGTGATGAGACAAAACGCCGATGTCGACTTCTCCGAGCTGTGCCAACCGCGCAAGTGCGACTCTCTGGCCCGCTGTTAGATCAGACAGGGCAATCCCGACATCGGTGCACCAGCTTGCGAGCGAAGGGGCACCTTTCTGCCGGGCAAGATGAGACGCAACGGACGTGGCGCTCTCGAGTGGAAAGATCTCCAAACGCCTCTTTGGCAGATGTCGCCATTCGTCTTTTGGGTCCAATCCGGTGTTCATTCGGCCCTCGCAACCACGCTTCCAACGATGCCGTCGGCCTCTGAAAATGTCGAGTCACGCGGGGAAAGGCTTTGAATTTCCCGCTTCGGCAGAATGTCGATGGTTGGGCCTAAATGGAAACTGCCGCCGCTAGTTTTGACGGTGGCAATCATTTCAACAGTTTAGCCTTTAACATCCGCCCGAAGTTGCGAGTTACGTGCAAAACGACAAATGCCGCGAAAGGCGCTCAGCTACATCCGGACGTACCGCCACAGGTATTGCACTTCATACAGGTTCCGTTCCGAACCAGCGTATAGTTTCCGCATTCCCCACAGGGATCGCCCTCATAACCTTGCATTTTGGCTTTAGTACGGGCGTCCATGGACGTGGCTGTGCCGATTGCAAATGTTGAGCTGCTTTCCGATAATCCTGTTGTGCGCGCCTGAGGCATCAGCGTGTTGAGCACAGACACCGGATCAGTGCCATTGGCCAGCGCGGTTGCCCCCATACCACCTTGCAGCACCACGAGTTCCTGCGGCAAACGCTTGCGGAGATACCCTGTCGAGGAGATCTGGCGCAGCACTTCCAGGCCGCGCGAGGCAGCGGCGTCATTCATCGGCGCCAGATTCGGCTTGCCTTCATCATCGCCGCGGCCAAGATCGTCAAATGACGCGCCAGTAGGTTTGACATGCGCCAGATCGGTACGGTCGAGGTAGGAGATCGCCAGTTCACGGAATATATAGTCGAGGATTGACGTCGCATTCTTGATACTGTCGTTGCCCTGCACCATGCCTGCCGGTTCAAAGCGGGTGAAGGTGAAGGCCTCCACAAACTCTTCCAGCGGCACCCCGTATTGCAGGCCGACCGACACTGCGATGGCGAAGTTGTTCATCATGGCGCGGAAGCCGGCACCTTCTTTGTGCATGTCGATGAAGATTTCGCCCAAGCTGCCGTCCTGATACTCGCCGGTGCGCAGATATACCTTGTGGCCGCCGACGATGGCCTTTTGAGTATAGCCCTTGCGCCGTTCGGGCAGTTTTTCGCGGTGGCTTCGGACAATTTCCTTTACGATCACCTTTTCAACGATCTTTTCGGCAATCACGGCCGCTTTTTCATGAAGTGATCCGGTGGCAAGGACTTCCTCAGCCTCTTCATCATCCTCAATCAGTGCCGATGCCAGCGGCTGGCTCAGTTTCGATCCGTCTCGGTACAGGGCATTGGCTTTGATCCCCAATGAATGCGACAACTCATAGGCCGCCAGCGTTTCCTCGATCGACGCCGCGTTCGGCATGTTGATGGTCTTGGAAATTGCACCCGAGATGAACGACTGTGCGGCAGCCATCATGTAGATATGGCTGTCAACCGACAGATAGCGCTTGCCTGTCTTGCCGCAGGCATTGGCACAATCGAAGACCGAATAGTGCTTTTCTTTCAGGAACGGCGCGCCTTCCAGTGTCATGGTGCCGCAAACATGGTTGTTGCAGGCGTCGATCTGGGCCTTGGTGAACCCAAGGTGGCGCAACAGGTCAAAGGTCGGGTCGGCCAGTTTTTCGGCCGGAATGCCCAGCGTGCCTTTGCAGAACTCTTCCCCCAGCGTCCATTGATTGAACACAAAGCGGATGTCGAAGGCCGATGGCAGGGAGCTTTCGATCTTCTCGATCTCGCGCGGGCCAAAACCGTGACCCAAAAGTGAGGTGTGGTTGATCGCCGGGGCCTGTGCGATGGAGCCATGGCCGACGGCATAGGCCACGATCTCGGCAATCTGGTGGCTGGGATAGCCCAAGGCCTCCAGCCCCGCAGGGACCGACTGGTTGATGATCTTGAAATAGCCACCGCCCGCCAGTTTCTTGAATTTGACCAGGGCGAAATCGGGCTCAATGCCGGTGGTGTCGCAATCCATCACCAGACCGATGGTCCCGGTCGGGGCGATCACCGTGGTTTGCGCATTGCGATAGCCATGCGCCTCGCCCAGAGCCAATGCCTCGTCCCAGGCGGATTTTGCAAGTGCAACAAGCGCTTGGTCGGGGCAGTTGATGTGATCCAGCGCCACCGGGTTGACGTTTACCGCCTCATATTTTCCCGTCGCATGGGCGGCAGCGCGGTGGTTGCGGATCACCCGCAGCATATGCGCGCGGTTGCGGGCGTAGCCGGGGAAAGCGCCCAGTTCGGCCGCCATCTCGGCACTGGTGGCATAGGCCACGCCGGTCATCAGCGCGGTCAGCGCGCCGCACAGGGCGCGGCCTTCCTTGCTGTCATAGCCAAGGCCCATGTTCATCAGCAAGCCGCCGATATTGGCATAACCAAGCCCCAGCGTGCGGAAATCATACGACTTCTGCGCAATTTCCGGTGACGGGAATTGCGCCATCATCACCGAGATTTCCAAGGTGATGGTCCACAGCCGCGAGGCATGGATATAGGCCTCGGCATCGAATTTTCCGTTGCCAAAGAACGTCAGCAGGTTCATCGACGCCAGATTGCAGGCGGTGTCATCCAGGAACATGTATTCCGAGCACGGGTTCGACCCACGGATCGCGCCGTCTTCGGGGCAGGTGTGCCAGGCGTTAACCGTGTCGTGGAACTGGATGCCGGGGTCGGCGCAGGCCCATGCGGCATGGCCGACCTGATCCCACAGATCGCGCGCCTTGATGGTCTTGGCCTCTTTGCCATCGGTGCGGCGGATCAGGGCCCAGTCGGCATCGGCTTTCACGGCCTGCAAAAAGGCATCGGTTACGCGGACCGAATTATTGGAATTCTGGCCCGACACGGTGACATAGGCCTCGGAATCCCAGTCCACGTCATAGGTGGGGAATTCGATGCTGGTGTAGCCCTGCTTCGCGTATTGCAGAATGCGGTTGGTATAAGTGTCGGGGATCATCGACTTTTTCGCCGACCTGATCGCCGCCTTCAGCGCCGCGTTCTTGGCCGGATCAACCGAATCCTCGGCAGAGCCATCCCACTGCCGGATCGCGGTAAAGATTTCGTTCAGCCGCACCTCATGCAGCTTTGATCCGGCGACCAGCGAGGCGACTTTCTGTTCTTCGATGACCTTCCAGTTGATGAACGCCTCGATATCGGGGTGATCCATATCGCAGATCACCATCTTGGCCGCACGCCGCGTCGTGCCGCCTGATTTGATCGCTCCCGCCGCCCGGTCGCCGATCTTCAGAAATCCCATCAGCCCCGACGATTTGCCGCCGCCCGACAGCTTTTCGCCCTCGCCGCGCAGCGAGGAAAAGTTGGTGCCGGTGCCCGAGCCGTATTTGAAGAGCCGCGCCTCGCGCACCCACAGGTCCATGATGCCGCCGTCGCCGACCAGATCATCCTTGACCGACTGGATAAAGCAGGCATGCGGCTGCGGATGTTCATAGGCAGAGGTGGATCGGGTCAGCTTGCCGGTCTGGTGATCGACATAGAAATGCCCCTGCGACGGGCCGTCGATGCCGTAGGCCCAGTGCAAGCCGGTATTGAACCATTGCGGGCTGTTCGGAGCTGCCATCTGGCGCGCCAGCATGAAGCGCATCTCGTCATAATAGGCCTGTGCGTCGGCTTCGGTGGTGAAATAGCCGCCTTTCCAGCCCCAATAGGTCCAGGCCCCGGCCAGACGGTCAAACACCTGCTTGGCGCTGGTCTCCCCCACGATGCGCTGGTCTTGCGGCAGATCGGCAAGCGCCGCCTCATCCGCAACCGAGCGCCAGAGGAACGTGGGAACACCCTTTTCCTTGACGCGTTTCAGGCGCGCCGGCACGCCCGCCTTGCGGAAATACTTCTGGGCCAGCACATCCGAGGCGACCTGACTCCAGCCTTCGGGAACTTCGACGGCCTCATTGCGAAAGACGATCTTGCCATCGGGATTGCGGATTTCAGAAAGGGTGGTGGTGAACCCCATCGCCCCATACGCGCCCGTTGCCTCGGTCGTAAACTTCCGCTCGATTTTCATCTGCCCCGTCCTCGTTGCATGGCCCCGGTTGATGCCCGGTCGCGGCCTGTTGATCCCCAAATCACCCGGCGGCAGAGAGGGGGCAAACAGCGTCGGGTCTTGCCTGCGCTGTGCAGACAAGACGGTTTCGCCACACAGCGAGGACCTGCTCGATGGGTCTTTGCCCCGTCCCGCGGACCACTATATTTAGTGTGTCGCCGGGTTCGTTTGTCAAACTGTCGTAAGGATCAGGTCTCGGCAACCACTTTTTTACAAAGCCGGGGCGAAATAATGCTTGACCCTGACCTGCGCCTTTTTGTGCATCCCGCTGCATAACTCAGGATACCGGCGCAGCGCTTGTGGACATATCTGCGGATAAACCTCTGGACAGTTTGACAAGGCCGCGGCCCGGATCACAGAATTCCCCTGCGAACCCGCAGGTTTGTCGCAAGGGGCTAAGATCCGGTCTGAATATCGGCTGGCCTGGGGATGATTATGTGCGCCTGACTGACAAGGTGATTCCCGCAGGGCCCTGCATTGGTCCCCCCGGTCTGCGTCACTGTGACCGGGGGGCCATAGGCAGGCTCGCCAGAAGAATCACAAGAGGCATCCGGCCGGCCTTCCTTCGCCCCGCGACACAGTTTAGCCGCGACGGGATGTGCAGCCAGCGGAGCGAACCGCAAGATATGGTTCGCCGCTCGCGGCCTCTTTGCCGATACCACGCGACCAAAGGGGTGGCGCGCGTGGCACCTCTGGGCTAAAGCGGAACGACACCTTGCCTGCAAAGCACGCCAATGACCGACATCATCGCCCGTTGTGAGGCCAAAGGCCTCCGAATGACCGAACAGCGCCGCATCGTCGCCCGCGTGGTGGGCGAGTCTGAGGACCATCCCGATGTCGAAGAGCTGTATGCCCGCGCCGCGCGGATCGACCCGCGCATCTCGCTGGCAACCGTCTACCGTACGGTGAAACTGTTCGAAGAGGCGGGCATTCTGGAAAAGCTGGAATTCGGCGATGGCCGGGCCCGCTATGAAGATGCAGAGCGCGATCACCATGACCACCTGATCGACGTGAATTCCGGCGAGGTGATCGAATTTGTCGATCCTGAAATCGAAGAGCTGCAAGAGCGTATCGCCGCCCGTCTGGGGTATCGTTTGATCGGCCATCGGCTGGAATTGCTGGGTGTCCCTGTCGCCAAATCACAAAAACCGTGAGCAGCGCCGATAATCCGCGTGCCGCTGGGTTGATGGTGGCCAGCATGGCGGGCTTTGCGCTGGAAGACCTGTTCCTGAAACGCGCCGCCACTGCGATGCCGCCGGGACAGGTGATTGCGATGATGGGGGCGGGGGGCGCAGTGGTGTTCTGGCTGTTTGCCGCCCGTCTGCGCCAGCCGATCCTGACCCGCCGTGCCCTGACCGGGGCGGCGGCGCTGCGCACACTGTCTGAGGCGCTGGCTGCCATGCTTTATATCACCGCACTGGCGCTGATCCCGTTGTCGGTCAATTCGGCGCTGCTGCAAGCCTCGCCGCTGGTTGTGACCATGGGGGCGGCCCTGTTTCTGGGGGAAAAAGTCGGCTGGCGGCGGTGGACCGCCATCGCGGTCGGCTTCCTTGGCGTTCTGATCATCCTGCAACCGGGAACCGAGGGCTTTCGTCTGGCAGGCCTGCTGACGGTGGCCTGTGTGTTCCTTATGGCGTCGCGGGATCTGTCAACACGGGTGATGCATGTCAGCATCGGCACGTTCCAGTTGACCACATGGGCCTATCTGGGGCTGGTGCCTGCGGGGCTGATCCTGATGGCGATGCAGGGCCAATCCCTGCAAGCCATTGACCCGTCGCAATGGGTCGATCTGACCGGCGCACTGATCACCGGGCTGTTCGCCTATTACGCCGTCACCGCCGCGATGCGCCTTGGCGAAGTCTCGGTCGTGGCCCCGTTCCGCTATGCGCGGCTGGTGTTTGCGATGATTCTGGCGATGATCTTCCTTGGCGAACGCCCCGATGTCTGGATGCTGACCGGGGCCGCACTGGTCATCGGATCGGGGCTGTACACCTTTGCCCGCGAAGCCAGGGTCAAGCGCGCCCTTTCCATGAAGGCCGACCCAAGGTAAAGACGGGGCCGAGAGCATCATCCGCAGAACGGAGCCCCCATGAGCACGATCATCGACATCCACGCCCGCGAAATCCTCGACAGCCGCGGCAATCCCACTGTTGAAGTGGACGTGACGCTGGAAAGCGGCGCCATGGGACGCGCCGCCGTGCCCTCGGGTGCCTCGACCGGCGCGCATGAGGCCAATGAAAAGCGCGACGGCGACAAGAACCGCTACAAGGGCAAGGGCGTGCTGGAGGCGGTTGCAGCCGTCAACGGCGAGCTGGCCGAAGAGCTGGTGGGCTATGACGCGACCGAACAGGTCGGCATCGACCGCACCATGATCGAGATGGACGGCACCCCGAACAAATCCCGTCTGGGGGCCAATGCCATTCTGGGCGTGTCGCTGGCCGTCGCCAAAGCCGCCGCCGAATTCACCGCGCAGCCGCTGTTCCGCTACATCGGCGGCACCTCGGCCCGCGTTCTGCCTGTGCCGATGATGAACATCATCAACGGCGGCGAACATGCGGATAATCCGATTGATATTCAGGAATTCATGATCATGCCGGTCGGCGCGGACAACATCCGTGACGCGATCCGCATGGGGTCGGAAGTGTTCCACACGCTCAAGAAAGAGCTGCAACAGGCTGGCCATAACACCAATGTCGGCGACGAGGGCGGCTTTGCGCCCAACCTGAACTCCGCCCGCGACGCGCTTGATTTCATTCTGAAATCCATCGAAAAGGCCGGGTTCAAGCCGGGCGTGGATATGTATCTGGCCCTTGATTGCGCCGCGACCGAATACTTCAAGGGCGGCAAGTATGAGATGAAGGGCGAAGGCAAATCGCTGACCATCGCTGAAAATGTCGCGTTCCTGGCCTCACTGGCTGCCGACTATCCGATCATCAGCATCGAAGACGGCTGTTCGGAGGACGATTGGGAAGGTTGGAAACTGCTGACCGACACCATCGGCGACAAGATCCAGCTGGTGGGCGACGATCTGTTCGTGACCAACCCCAAGCGTCTGGCCGAAGGCATCAAGAAGGGCGTTGCCAACTCCATGCTGGTCAAGGTCAACCAGATCGGCACCCTGACTGAGACGCTGCAAGCCGTCGATATGGCGCATCGCGCGCGCTACACCAATGTGATGAGCCACCGTTCGGGCGAAACCGAAGACAGCACCATTGCCGATCTGTCGGTCGCCACCAACTGCGGCCAGATCAAGACCGGCTCTCTGTCACGCTCTGACCGGTTGGCAAAATACAACCAGCTGATCCGCATCGAGGAAATGCTGGGCGAGACGGCGGAATATGCCGGACGGTCGATCCTGAAGGGGTGAGACAGACTTTCGGCGGAGGCTCTTGTGGCACGTCCGGGAGCCTCCGGCGGGAGTATTTGGAAAGCAGCAATGCAAAGGCGGGGCATATGGAACAGGCGGATGAGATCATTGCCCGGCTGAACCTTGCCCCGCATCCCGAAGGCGGCTGGTATCGTCAGACATGGGTGGGGCCGGTCATTGAGGGTCGGGCCAGCGGCACGGCGATCCTGTTTTTGCTGAAAGCGGGCGAGCGCAGTCACTGGCACCATGTCGATGCTGATGAAATCTGGCTCTGGCATGCCGGCGCGCCGGTGGTGCTGTCGGTCGGCGTGGCGCGGGCGGTGGATCATCTCTTGGGGCCGGAGGTGCTGGCCGGGCAAATGCCGCAGGTCGTGGTGCCCACCGGGCACTGGCAGGCCGCACGTTCGACCGGCGATTTCAGTCTTGTGTCCTGCACCGTCAGCCCCGGATTTGATTTTGCCGGTTTTGTGCTGGCCGCGCCGGAGTTTGATCTGCCGCGCTGAGGGCGTCGGGATCGCTTCCCGTGATTGTGCCCGTCACAAAATGCCATTGGTGGGAGGGCGGCCAAAGCGCTATGCGGGCAGCATGACTGATGCATCCCCCCCAAAGAACGAAGACAGCCTGTCCGGCTTTTTCTACGCCCTGACCGCTTATGTGTTCTGGGGCTTTTTGCCGCTGTATATGAAGGCTTTGGCCCATGTGCCGCCGGCCGAGGTGATCGCGCATCGGGTGCTGTGGTCGCTGCCGATTGCGCTTGGGGTGATCATCTGGCTGGGACGGACGCAGGATCTGCGGCAGGCGTTTCGCACGCCGCGCACCCTGATGATGGGTGCTGCTACCGCGACGCTGATCTCGGTCAACTGGGGCATCTATGTCTGGGCCATCGGCGCCGGTTTTGCGCTGGAGGCCGCGCTTGGCTATTACATCAACCCGCTGTTTTCTGTGCTGTTGGGCCGGGTTCTGCTCAAGGAGCGTCTGACCGGCGCGCAATGGGCGGCAATCGCCTTGGCCGGTGCTGCCGTGATCCTGCTGACCATCGAGGCCGGGCGTCTGCCGGTGGTGGCGCTGAGTCTGACGGTGAGCTGGGGCTTTTATGCCTATCTGAAAAAGTCGCTGCCGATCGGTCCCAATCAGGGCTTTACGCTGGAAGTCATGCTGCTGGCCCCGCTGGCGCTTGGCTACGTGATCTGGGCGCAAGTTCAGGGGAACGCGCATTTTCTGCAGGGCGTGGGCCGCGATGATCTGTTGCTGATCGGCAGCGGAATCGTCACCGCCATCCCCCTGATGATCTATGCCAACGGGGCCAAGCGTCTGCGGCTGTCGACCATTGCGATGATGCAATATATCGCCCCGACCATGATTTTTCTGATCGCGGTCTTTGTGTTTGGCGAGCCCTTTGGCGCGGTCCGGCTGATCGCGTTCCCGATGATCTGGGCGGCACTGGTGATCTACACGATGTCGATGCTGCACGCCCGCAGGCGGCGGGGTCAGTCTTCCAGCGTGACCCAGACCGGCACGTGATCTGACGGCTTGTCGCCCGCGCGCACCTCGCGGTCGATGCCTGCGCCGGTCAGCCGGTCGGCGGCTTGCGGCGACAGCAGCAGGTGGTCGATGCGGATGCCGTTGTTCCGCTCCCACGCATTGGCCTGATAATCCCAGAAGCTGTAGTGACCCGGTCCTTGCACGCGTGCGCGAAAGGCGTCGAGCAGGCCGAGGTTCAGGATGCGGCGGTATGCCTGCCGGGTCTGCGGCAGGTAGAGCGCATCGGTTTCCCAGGCTTCGGGCTTTGCCGCGTCCTGTGCTTGTGGGATGACATTGTAATCTCCGGCGCAGAGAAATGGCTCCTCCAACGCCAGCAACGCGCGGAGACGGGTTTCCATCCGTGCCATCCAGGCCAGCTTGTAATCGTATTTTGGTCCCGGTGCCGGGTTTCCGTTCGGCAGATACAGCCCGCAGACCCGGACCGGGCGCGGTGCCATCACCGTGGCCTCGATCCACCGCGACTGCTCGTCGGTCTCATCGCCGGGCAGGCCGCGTGTCACATCCTCCAGCGGCAGACGCGACAGGATCGCGACGCCGTTGAACCCTTTCTGGCCGTGGGTCTCGACGCGGTAGCCCATGTCTTCGAACATTTCGCGTGGAAAGCTCGCATCCACCGACTTGATTTCCTGCAGGCAGACCACATCCGGTTTCGCCGTTGTCAGCCAGCGGGGCAGGGCGTCGATCCGTGCCTTGATACCATTGATGTTGAAGGTCGCAATCAGCATGGCCCTGCCTTTCCTGTTTTGCAGACAGCTATCGGCCAAGGGCCTGCACAACGCAAGTCCGGATGCGGTCGTCGTGCAGGACTTACCCACAGGCTGAAAAATTCTGTGGATAACACAACCTATGATTGAATTTTTCTCGTCCGAATCAAATTTGAGCCGTTAGCGTAGACCTATCGAATCGCTGAAACCTGGAGGTTAAAATGGTCTCGAATACCGCGCTACGCCTTGAAGTTGTTGAAGAAAATTGTTCCCGTGCTGATATGTTCTCGGGCGACGCGACTGCGATGATGACCTCGGTTGCGTCATCCATGATGACAAGCGTAGCTTCGTCGATGATGACAAGCGTAGCTTCGTCGATGATGACTTCAGTGGCTTCGTCAATGATGACGTCCGTCGCCTCCTCCATGATGACCTCGGTGGCGTCTGCCGCGATGACCTCGGTTGCCCAGGACAAGGCATCGCTTGATCTGGCTGGAAAAGTTGCCGGAACCCAGACCTGCCTGATGACCAGCGTTGCCGAGATCTGAGGCAGCTCAGGGGGGGCAGGGTCGCTGCCACGATTCTGTGCCCCCTCCGAACTCAGCTCCCCTGAAACCATAGGGTACATCATGACCAATGTTGTCTCGTTGCTGCGTCAGGGATCATTGGCCGGTGATCCGGCCATTCCTGCGCTGATCGACCTGTTTGCCACGCGCAGGCGGGGCAGTCATGATGCGTTCTGGCTCAAGGAAAATGCCGAACTGCTGCAGATCCTGGCCGCGTTGGGGGCGGGGTCGCAGGCGGATCTTGACCCACTGCGCCTACGCGCCGGGGCCTTGGTGAAAGAGCTGCAGTTTTTCCCGCAGTATTACCGTATGTATCTGTCACTAGCCGTCGATCTGCGCGATCTGGGCCTGTCAGAAGCGCCTGTCGAAGAGATGGCGGCCTTTGTTCAGGCACAGGATCTGCCTGCGATCGAGCTGTCCGATACCCACCGGGGGGAGGCGCTTTTGCTGCTGCGCCGTGCTGGAGTGGATACACAGGATACCGCGCTGGAGGCGCGTCTGGCGCGCTTTACCACCCATTCCGCCGCATTCTGCCTGCCCAACCGCCGTGCGGCCTATGACCTGACCCACATCGTCTTTCATGCCGCCGATTATGGTCGCAAGACCATTGCCCGTGATCCGGCGCGCAGGCTTAGCCTGATCCATGCCGGTATCGTGGCCTGGCTGGAGGGCAATCTTGATCTGCTGGCCGAGGTGACACTGGCCCTGCGCCTGTCGGGCGAGGCCGTGCCTGCACCTTGGGCGAACGAAGTGGCACAGGCAGCAAATGTGGTCACGTTCGAGCCGTGCAGCGCCGCCGGGCCGTTTGACGATGATTATCACCAGTATCTTGTGCTCAATTGGGCGCTTGGCCTGTCGGGCGGGCTGGCGTTTCGCGGCGGTGTGCCGGGCAATGCGCGTCTGATCCGCCAGCCCCGTCGCAACGGGGCCGCCCTGCACGAGCTGTCCCTGGCACTGCTCGACATGGGCGACGCGCGCCAGTCTGATTGGTCGCGGATGCGGTGGCGGTTGTTGCCAAAATTGTCCGAACCGGCGCGGCAGCGCCTCGCAATCGTCGAATCGCTGCCTGAGTTCGATGGTTTCTTTGCCGGGTTCTCCCGTGCAGGATCTCGGCAAGGAAAGGCGTGATGATGCAGGCTTTGCGCACACCATGGGTTCTGGGCGTCGGGTTTCTGCTCGCCTCGACGCTGGCGGCGACGTTGGCGGATGGCACGGTCAAGGATCTGTCTGCTCGGCTGGAGGCGCCGCAGGTGTTCTTCCTTTCCGGTCTGATCATGGCAGGCCTGAGCCTGTTGGCGGCGCGGGCCGGATCGCGGATCGGCCTGTTCACCACCAGTTGCCTGAAGACCACGGTGCCCGGCCTGCTGATCTGGCGTTCCGTAGCGACTGTGGTGGCCTCGCTGGGGTTTTTCTATGCCATCGCGCTGATCCCGCTGGCCGAGATTTTTGTCTTTGTCGGGCTGATGCCGCTGATGTCGGCGCTGATGTCGCGTCACCTGCTGGGGGAACGCGTTGATCCGACGGCTTGGGCCGGTCTCGGGCTTGGTCTGATCGGGGTGCTGATGCTGTTTCCCGAAGGCCTGTCGGACCTGAGCCTTGGCCACCTCGCCGGGTTCTGCGGCGCGTTTGCGGGCACAGTCTCGCTGGTGCTGTCACGCTTGATGGCACGGCGGGAGGCGAATACGCTGGTGCAGGTGTTCTATCCCAATCTGGCCCTGGCCGCCGTTGCTGCGCTGATGCTGCCCGCGCTATGGCAGCCGATGGCGCTGGTCGATGTGGGCCGGATCCTGCTCTATTCGGTGCTGCTGTTTCTGGCCCGCTGGACCATGGTGCTGGTGATGCAACGCCTGCGCGCACCGGTTGCCTTGCCGCTGATGAACATTCAGTTCGTGTGGATGGTCGCGGTCGGCTTTGTGTTCTTTGCCGAAATCCCCGCCGCCAGCACGGTGGTCGGGGCGTTGCTGGTGATGTGCGCCGGGGGCATTGCCCTGATGGATCAGGCACGGGTGGATCGGCTGGCAAGGCTGTCACACGTTGAGGGCCAGCCCGCTGGCGCTGTGCCTGCCGAATAAGGACAAGCGAACCGCAAGAAAAGCCGCCCCATGGCGCGGCTTTCAATCGCTTACATCGAGAATGACACGCCGCAACCGCAGCTGCTGCTTGCATTGGGGTTCTCAATCACGAACCGCGCGCCGATCAGCTCTTCGGTGAAGTCGATCACCGCGTTTTGCAAAAACGGCAGCGAGACGGAATCGACCAGCACCCGCTGGCCGTTTTTCTCCAGCACCAGATCATCTGGCACCGGATCATCCAGCTTGATCTCATACTGAAAGCCGGAACAGCCGCCGCCCTCCACCGCGACGCGCAGCGATTTCTGCTCACCGGTCATTTCGGCAATTTCAGCCAGACGGGCAAAGGCGCGGTCAGTGACACGGGGGGGCAGGGTCAGGTCCATGATTTTTCACATATCCTTGAGGTTCATCGTGCAATATAAGGGCTGAACAAGACTTCAACAAGAACGGGCAGTTCCATGCTTGCGCCTTTTGCCTGCCAACCCGATGCCTCCCGCGGCCGCTTGCATGAAGAACGCATGTCGTCCTTCCGCTCGCCCTATCAGCGCGACCGCGACCGGATCATCCATTCCTCGGCCTTTCGCCGCCTGAAACACAAGACTCAGGTGTTTGTCGAGCATGAGGGCGATTATTACCGCACCCGCCTGACCCACTCGATCGAGGTGGCACAGGTTGCCCGCACGATTTCGGGGGTTTTGGGGCTCAACACCGATCTGGCCGAATGCATCGCCCTTGCGCATGACCTTGGCCACACCCCCTTTGGGCATACGGGTGAGGATGCCTTGGCCGTGCTGATGCAGCCCTATGGCGGCTTTGACCACAACGCGCAGGCCCTGCGCATCGTGACCCGGCTGGAACGGCATTACGCCGATTTCGACGGGCTGAACCTGACCTGGGAATCGCTGGAAGGCATTGCCAAGCATAACGGCCCGGTCACCGGCGAAAACGCCGATGCCAAGCATGCAGGCCCCTTGCCCTATGCCCTGGCCGAGGTGAACGCCCAGTGGGATCTGGCCCTGCACACCCACGCATCCGCCGAGGCGCAGGTGGCGGCCATCGCCGACGATGTGGCCTATTCCCACCACGACCTGCATGACGGCTTGCGCTCCGGCCTGTTTGACGAGGCCGATCTGATGGAGCTGCCGGTCACTGGCCCCGCCTTTGCCGAGGTGGATGCGCTGTATCCCGGCCTCGACCCGATGCGCCGCCGGCATGAGGCGCTGCGCCGGGTGTTTGGCCGCATGGTGGAGGATGTGATCGCGGTGGCGCAAGGGCGGCTGGAGGCGGCGCAGCCGCAGTCGGTCGATGATATCCGCATGATGGGCACCACCATCATCCGCTTTTCCAAACCGCTGTATCAAGAGCTGAAGGCGATCCGCAGCTTTCTGTTCCACCGCATGTACCGCGCCCCCTCGGTGATGGAGGTGCGGGCCAAGGTGACGCAGGTGGTGCAGGATCTGTTCTCGGCCTTCATGGCCGACCCGGCCCTGTTGCCCGAGGAATGGGAACATGCGGTGCAGGCCAGCACCGACCAGACCGAACTGGCGCGCACCGTGGCAGATTACGTCGCGGGCATGACCGACCGGTTTGCCATTCAGGAACATGCCCGCCTGTGCGGCGGCGCGCTGATCCAGACCCACACCGGCCCTGACTTTGGCCCGAACTTTCCGACCTGAGCCTCAGGCGCGCCGCGCGGCGAGCAGCCAGATCCCGGCCAACCCGAGCGAGGCGATCATGTTCCACCCGGCCATCGAGATGCCAAACAGCGCCCATGGCACCTGATCGCAGCGCACCGGGGCGGCAACGGCGGCGTTGGGGTTCAGCAGGTCATCCATGCTGACCCCGGCAATCGAGCCGCCGGAACAGGATTGCAGCCCCTCCCACCAGCCATATTCGACGCCCATGTGAAAGCCGCCGATCGCGGCCGTGGTCAGTGCTGCCAAAGCGCCCAGCACCATCAGCCAGCGGTTCGGCACCAACAGCGCCAGCACCATGATCCCCACCGCCGCCGCATGCGGCCAACGCTGCCACAGGCACAGCGCACAGGGCGCCAGCCCGCCAAGGTATTGAAAGGCAAAGGCTCCGGCCAAAAGGGCGGCAGAGCCAGCCCCTGCAAGGGCAACCAGAACGCGCGAGGGCAGGGTGGTCAACATCACAACACCTTCAGCACAGCAAAGCCGCCCACAAGCAGCAGAATGAACAGCGTGAACATGAGCCCAAGCCGGCGCTCGATGAAATCACGAATGGGTGCGCCGAATTTCCACAGCAGCGCCGCCACCACAAAGAACCGCAAGCCGCGTGCCACAATCGAGGCCACGGTGAACACCACCAGATCCAGCCCGGTGGTGCCGGACAGGATGGTGACGACCTTGTACGGAAATGGTGTGACCCCGGCGATCAGGACCGACCAAGCGCCCCATTCATTGTATCTTTCCCGGAAGACCTCGAAATTCCCGGTCTTGCCATAGAATTCCAGCACCGGCAGGCCGACACTTTCATAAAGCACCGCGCCGATCCAATAGCCGAACATGCCCCCCAGCACCGAAGCCACCGTGGCCACGCCCGCAATCACAAAAGCGCGGCGGGGGGCCGCCAGGATCATCGGGATCATCAGAATGTCGGGCGGGATCGGAAACACCGAGCTTTCGACAAAGGCCACAAAGGCCAGAGCCCAAAGCGCACGGGGGTGCTCGGCCAGCCGGATTGTCCAGTCATACAAGGCGCGGATCATCTGGTCCCCCATTGCCGTTGCTGCGCTTGCACCATGCCGGCTTTGCCGCGTCAAGGACGCTTTCGGGGAACCATACATCACGCTAGTGTGTTGGTCGGGATCAGGGATGGGGGGACGGGTATGAAATGGCGCGGACGGCGGGGCAGCCGCAACATCGAAGACCGTCGCAGCAGCTCTGGCGCAAAGGCGGGCAGCATCGGCGGGGTCGGGGTGATTGCGGTTCTGCTGATCGGCTATTTCCTTGGCATCGACGTGACCCCGCTGTTGCAGGACACCGCTCAACCTTCCGGCACGCCTGCCGAACTGACGCAGGCCGATCAGGAGGCGGGCGAGTTCGTCTCGGTCACGCTGGCCGATACCGAAGAGGTCTGGGCGCAACTGTTTCGCAGCCAGCTGGGGCGGGAGTATCGCCCGGCCACCCTGGTGCTGTTCAAGGATGTGACCCAAAGCCCCTGTGGCGGCGCGTCCGGGGCGACGGGGCCATTCTATTGCCCGGCGGATCGCAAAGCCTATCTGGACACTGCGTTTTTTACCGTTCTGGAAGACCGGCTTGGTGCCCGCGGTGATTTTGCCGCTGCCTATGTGGTGGCCCATGAAATCGCCCATCATGTCCAGAACGAGCTGGGCATTCTGGGGCAGGCGAACCAGTTGCGCCAGCAATCCAGCCCGGCAGACAGCAACGCCATTTCGGTGCGCATCGAGTTGCAGGCCGATTGCCTGTCCGGCGTCTGGGCCCGCACCGCCGCGCAGACCTTTGGCACCATCGACCGCAGCGATTTCGAAGAGGCGGTGAATGCCGCGCGCCAGATCGGCGATGACACGTTGCAAAGCGCCGCAGGTCAGCGCCCGATGCCGCACACCTTTACCCATGGCAGTGCCGAGCAGCGGTCGCGCTGGTTTGTGACCGGCCTGCAGTCCGGTCAGATCGCCGCCTGCGACACCTTTTCCACCAATGATCTCTGAGTGTGTTGATCCTGTTGACGCCGCTCAAAGGGGCGGGTAAACGATCACCCACGTTGCCCGAGTGGTGGAATTGGTAGACGCAGCGGATTCAAAATCCGCCGCCGCAAGGCTTGTCGGTTCGAGTCCGACCTCGGGCACCATCCTTTCAGACCTGATGTTTCTGAGCGCGCGATTCGCGCCGGATCATCGGCGTTTGGGCGTCGATTCGCTTCAAACTTGAATAAACTCTGCAATTGATGCCAGAACGGCAACCCGACTGCCTGACCGTGTCTGAAATACGGGCGGAAATGTGGCTGTGGTTAATCAACCGTCCGTTTTTCATCCATTGTTTCCCGTCGATTGGCAAACTTGGCGAGGGCCGCGCAGGGGTGACGGTGCAAATTGCGGGAAATAGCGGGTTTTTGGCATTCTGGCGTCTTTGGCAGTTGCAGGAACGGAAACAAGGGCTGACTGATTGCACACGCTAAGATTGTTTAATTCATCCATAACGTGTTTTTCTAACGGGAGCGCAGCAGAATTGGCGGCCATCTCTGCGCAGGGCCTGCCTTTTTTTACTTTCCGTAAGCCTTAATGGCAGGTAATCATCACATCGTCTTGCTGGGTAAGACAAATGGCCGTGGGGGCGGTCGTCTTGTGACAGTGTGCTGCCAGGCACCCTAAACAGAAAGCCGGAATCCGGTCCGACGGAAACGTTGGGTCCAGTATCCGTATGTACATGAGCTGTCGGGCGCAAGCCTTTGACAGTACAGCTTTTTGTTGTCTCAGACGGCAGGTCTCGTGGCGTAGCGGCGCGGGGCATATGTCCTTTGCTGAAACGCCGATATGTCGGCCTGATTTCTGGTCGATATGGGTTTTCGGGTCGGGCGTGTTGCCGCCCAGATGCTATAAGGAATTGGACAATGCCGGTTATCGCGCTCTACAATCTGAATGACCCGTCGACGACCGCAATTGACAGCGCTGTCGACAACGGGGCTCAGGACGGAACCTATTTTAACGGAGCAACATCTGTCGGCGGTCGTGCCGTGCTGGATGGCGTTGATGATCTCATCAAGATTCAGAACGATCCGGCCTTTCAGCTGGCACGCGGTACATTGGAAATTCAGTTCAACCTGGAACCCGGCACCACGCTGACCGAACCGCGCACCATTCTGTCGCGTGACAGCGCCGGGGAAACCGATGGCGGCTACCGCATCGAATCCCTGCCGAATGGTGCGATCCGGATCAGCCATGAAAGTGCCGATGGCACCACGGTTTATGAAACCGAACCCGGCTTTCAGAACGCGGGCGACGAGATCAAGGTCACGTATTCCTGGGATGCGACGGGTACCGGAGGCTATGTCCAGATCAGCAACCAGACCACAGGCGGCAGCTTTAACGACACTGTGCCGAACACGCTGACGATGGATATGGGCGAGATCAACCAGAACTGGGTGATCGGGGCCAGCCAGGACACCTCGCCGCCTGCGAGTTTGCAGAACATCGACGAACATTACAAAGGTTCGGTTGAGTATTTCTCGATCTCTGACTCGATCGACAATATCCCGACCGGTGGCGCACCCGTCGCCAACCCCGACAGCGTGACCACAGAGCAGTTTACCGATGTCACGATCGACGTTCTGGCCAATGACACTGACCCGGATGGCCAGCCGCTGACTGTGACCTCGGCCACCGCCAATCATGGCGATGTGACCATCAATCCCGATGGCACCATCACCTATTCGCCCGAGCGTGATTACAACGGCCCGGATGACACCATCACCTACACAATCACCGACCCGGACGGTAACACCGCCTCGTCCACCGTTGCGGTGACCATCATCAACGTCAATGATGTGCCGGTGGCGAATGATGATTATGCCGCGACCGCGCTGAATACGCCGGTTGTGGTCGATGTGCTGGCCAATGACACCGATGCTGACGGTGATGTGCTTACCATTCTCGGCACGCCCACCACGTCGGATGGTACGGTTGTCGTGAACCCGGACGGCACCATCACCTTTACACCCAACACCGGCTTTACCGGCGCGGCTGTGGTCAATTACACTGTCTCGGACGGGAATGGCGGCACCGATGATGCGCTGGTCGTGATCGAGGTGGGCATGGATGGCCGCGATGGTATCGTGCGTGGCACACCGGGCGATGATCTGATTGATGGCTCATATGTTGACCCGTTTGATGGCGATGTGGTCGACGGCGAAGATGCGATCATTCCTGGTGATGGACCGAATGATGACCGTATCGTGGCGGGCGATGGCAATGACACCATTTTTGCCGGTGAGGGCAACAACACGGTGTTTGGCGGCAATGGCAACGACCAGATCTTTGGCGGGCCTGGCGATGACGAGATTCATGGTGACGATGGGGATGACACCATCACCGGAGGTGGTGGCCGCAATGTGATTTATGGCGGCGACGGCGATGATGTGATCGACACGCGCGTGCCACTGCCGCTGCCCGATATCGACTATCCCGGCCTTTACCCGGCAGACACCGACCCGGAAAACAACCGTGACACCATTTATGGTGGCAACGGCAACGACACGATTTTCTCGGGCGATGATGCCGACCGGGTGTTTGGCCGCGACGGCCACGATTACATCGACGGTGGCGTGGACAACGACTCGCTTTATGGCGGGGCGGGGAACGACACCATTATCGGTGGCGAAGGCCGTGACAGCATTGATGGCGGCCGTGGCGATGACCTGATCTTTGGCGGTCTGGACCTGTCCTTCCCCGATCAGATCAACATCCCCAACGACGCAGGCGATCTGCGCCCGCAGAACAATGCCGATTACATAACCGGTGGTTTCGGCAATGACACCATCTACGGGATGGACGATGACGACACCATCATGGGTGATGAAGGCAATGATCTGATCTACGGCGGCGTTGACAATGACCTGATCTTTGGCGGCACCGGCGAAGACACGCTTTATGGCGATCATGGCGATGACACGCTGTATGGCGGCGGTGACAACGACAGCATGTACGGCGGCATCGGCAATGATCTGCTGGAGGGCGGTCTGGGTGATGACCTGCTGGATGGCGGCGACGGCAATGATGTGCTGCAAGGCAGCGACGGCGATGACACTCTGTACGGCGGGGCCGGAGACGACACGCTCGAAGGCGGCTTTGACAATGACCTGATGGACGGCGGCACCGGCAACGATCTCTTGGTCGGTGATGCGGGCGAAGATACGCTGATCGGCGGTGACGGCTCTGACACGCTGTTCGGCGGCTTCAGTGACGACCTGATCCACCTTGGCGACCCGGTGACAGGTGTTCCTGATGCCTATGCCGATCAGGCGTTTGGCGGGGCAGACCGTGACACCTTTACCGGTGTGGGCGCAGGCGACTCGGTGTTTGGCGGTTCCGAAGGCGATGACTGGGATACGCTTGATCTGCGTGGCACTGGCCCGCGCAATGTGGTGCGCACCAATGTTGACAGCGATGGCAACGGCTTTGACGGTTATGTCGAATACCTCGACTCCGATGGCAACGTCACCGGCCGGTCAGAGTTCACCAACATTGAAAACATCATCTGCTTTACCCCCGGCACGCTGATCGCGACGCCGAAGGGTGAGGTTCTGGTGGAACAGCTGCGCGTCGGTGACAAGGTTATCACCCGCGACAATGGCATTCAGGAAATCCGCTGGATGGGCGCCAAGGAAATGGGCTGGCATGACTTTGCCGGCAACCCGCACCTGCGCCCGGTGATGATAAAGGCTGGCAGCCTTGGCAACGGCTTGCCCGAGCGGGACATGATGCTGTCGCCGAACCACCGCCTGCTGGTGGCCAACGACCGTACCGCGTTGTACTTTGACGAGCATGAGGTTCTGGTCGCGGCCAAGCATCTGATCGGCGGTCAGGGCATTCAGCAGGTGGACTCGGTGGGCACCACCTATTTCCACTTCATGTTCGACCAGCACGAAGTGGTGCTGTCGAACGGCGCCTGGACCGAAAGCTTCCAGCCCGGCGACTTCAGCCTCAAGGGTCTGGGCAATGCACAGCGCAGCGAGCTGATGGAGCTGTTCCCCGAACTCAAGGCACCTGCCGGGGTCGAGGCGTTCCAGGCCGCCCGCAAGACGCTGAAAAAGCACGAAGCCAGCCTGCTGGTGCGCTGAAAACAGTTATGCAGCGCGGATCGGGTCCGCGGTCGCATCCCGGTTCGACGGCAAAGGGGCTCCGAAAGGAGCCCCTTTGTCCGTTCTGAGCGCATTTCATCCGCTACTGTTTCGCTGCCAGAAACAAACCCGCTTGCAGACACCTTTTGGCCACCATCTGCCCAAGTCGCGCCGCGATCTGAAAGTATCCAAAAATTAACTAAAAGATTTTGGATACCCCCACATGGCCACGATCTCTGGCAACAACCAGGACAATACGATTACCGGCACCAACGATGCGGGTGACCTCATAAATGCCAATGGCGGCAATGATGTGGTCAACGCTGGCGGCGGTAATGACACGGTTTTTGGCGGCACGGGCAATGACACCCTGAACGGACAGGATGGCAATGACATCCTGCATGGCGAAGACGGTGCCGACCGGCTGTTCGGGGGTGCAGGCAATGATACGCTTTTTGGTGGCATTGGCAACGACTCGCTTGATGGCGGCATCGGCAACGATCAGCTGTTTGGCGGTGACGGGCTAGACACTCTGCTGGGCGGGGCGGGCGATGACCTGCTCGACGGCGGGGCGGGCAACGACCAGCTGTTTGGTGGTGATGGCACCGATACCTTGCTGGGCGGTGCAGGCGATGACTCGCTTGATGGCGGGGCTGGCAACGACATCCTTGATGGCGGCGCAGGTAATGACAGTCTCAGCGGTGGCGGCGGCACGGATACGGTCACCTATGCCTCTGAAACCGCAGGGGTCAACGTCAACCTCAATACCGGCTCGGCTACCGGGGTCTCATCGGGCACCGACAGCCTGAACTCGATTGAAAATATCACCGGCACCGGGTTCAACGACACCCTCACCGGCAGCAATGATGCCAACCTGATCGAGGGCGGCGCAGGGGCTGACGTCATCGACGCAGGCGCGGGCAACGACACGGTGTTTGGGGGTGCGGGCGATGACACCATCATCGGCGGCAGCGAGAGCGGCGCGATTTATGGCACCAACGCGCCTGCGCTGACCTATAATCTGATCTACTTTGGCACCGCCGCCGATATTGACCCGACCGAGAGCAACGGCGGCTCGGAGAACGCCGCAAATCTGTTGGCCACCTATGGCAGCGCGGCTGCGCCGCTGTCGGGCAGCATCGTGCGGGCAACCGCAGTTGATCTGAACGGCGACGGCATCCTGTCGGACAATGACAACAACAATACCGGAAATACCGAGCATTTTCTGATCGACGGTGTGCCGGCCTATCTGGACTCCACCCAGGTTTACGACGCCACCGTCACCTTTGCCGATGGCACCACCGGCACCTTTACCGCTGTGGTGATTCAGCTGACCGATGGCCGGGTCTATCTGGCCCCGGAGTATGAGATCAACGCCGACTCGGCGCTGCTGACCAGCGGGCCGATCACCTCGGTCACGCTGACAGCGGTGAACACGGCAGATACCAATCTGTACGCGCAGCGGCTGGACAGCTCTTATGTCGGCACCGCGGACAACGATCTGCTCTATGGCGGTGACGGCAACGATTCCATTCAGGGCGGCAGCGGCAACGACACCCTGCATGGCGACGCCGGAAACGACACGCTGGACGGCGGGGCCGGGGCAGATCAGCTTTACGGCGGCATCGGCAATGACACTCTGTTTGGCGGCGATGGCAACGACCTGCTGGACAGCGGCGAAGGCGACGATGTCAGCTATGGCGGCGCGGGCAATGACACGATCTACTTCGGCGCGGGCAATGACACGGTTTATGGCGGGGCTGGCAATGATGTCATAGATGACATCAACGGCGGCCAGCTGCCGGGTGACAACCTGATCTACGGCGGCGACGGCAATGATACGATCTGGTCGGGCGGCGGCAATGACACGCTCTTTGGTGACGCTGGCGATGACGTGCTGTGGGGTGAGGGCGACGACGATCTGATCTACGGCGGTGCTGGCAATGACACGCTGTACGGCGGTGACGGCAACGACACGCTGTATGGCGGTGACGGGGCCGATGCGCTTTATGGCGACAGTGGCCGCGATCTGTTCTTTGGCGGTCCCGGCGATACGATCTTTGGCGGCGACGGCGGCGATGACTTTGACACGCTGGATCTGCGCAACTGGGGCCGGGATGCGACGAACATCCACTTCGAGGCTGGCAACCGCGAGAATGGCTATGTCGAGTTTCTCAACCCCGATGGCACGGTTGCGGGCACGCTTTACTTTACCGACATCGAAAAGATCGTGCCCTGCTTTACCCCCGGCACGCTGCTGACCACCCCGACCGGGCTGCGTCGGGTGGAAGAGCTGCAGCCGGGCGATCAGGTTCTGACCCGCGACAGCGGCTTTCAGGAGGTTTGCTGGGCCGGACGGCGCGATCTGGGGTTGGCGGAACTGGTCGTCAACCCGGCGTTGCGCCCGGTCCGCATCGCAAAGGGCGCGCTTGGCGACGGGCTGCCGCGGCGTGATATGCTGGTCTCGCCACAGCACCGCATGCTGATCGAGGACTCGCGGGCCGAGTTGCTGTTTGGTGAGCGTGAGGTGCTGGTTGCCGCCCTGCATCTGGTAGGTCGCCCCGGTATCACACAGGTGATGCCGCGCGGGGTCAGCTATATTCATCTGATGTGCCCGCAGCACGAGATTGTGCAGGCCGAAGGCGCCTGGACCGAGAGCTTTCAGCCGGGCTCCGGCACGCTGGGCCGGATGGACCGGGCGCAACGCGAAGAGGTGCTGGCGCTGTTCCCCGAACTTTGCGCGGGCGGGCCAGCTTATCCGGCGGCGCGGGCCACGCTCAAGGCGCATGAGGCGCGCGTCCTACTCGCGGCCTGAGCGCCAGCTGGCCCAGTCTTCGGGCGTGTCGAGGTCGGTGGTGGCGTGATGGTCGGGCAGGGCGATCAGGCGCAGGCGGCTGGCATGGGCCTGCAACACCTGCCGCGCCCCGTCATCACCGCTCAGCTGCATCAGATCCGCCCGCGCCCATGGGGGAAAGATCACCGGATGGCCGGGCTGGCCGGTGACGTTGGTGGCGCGCAGGATCTGGCCGGGGGTGCTGGCGTAGCTTTGGGCCATCAGGCTCAGGTCTGCGGTGGTCAGTTCCGGCAGGTCGGCCAGCAGCAGCACCACCGCCGCCTGTGGCGGCAGGCTGGCCAGACCGGCGCGCAGGGTGGTGGCCATGCCTTGGCTTGCCCCGGCCACGGACAGCCGGGTCAGGGTCAGCCCGTCCAGCGCCGCGTGGCGGGCGGGGCGGTCGGGCGGCAGGGCGACGGTGACAGGCAGGCCGGTGGCCACGGCGCGACCGGCCAGCTGGCGCAGCAGGGGCTGGCCTTTGACCGTCTCTGTCAGCTTGTCAGCCCCGCGCATCCGGGTCGAGCTGCCTGCGGCGAGGATCAGGATATGAAGCGGGGGGGCGGGCGTGTCCACGGGTTCCCCCTGTGTTACAGGCATGAAGAGTGTTTTATATCAAAGTGTTGACCAAGGCATCTTTACCCTTTGTTAAAGGTTTCGGCCACCTTTACGCAGCGATCATGACGGCGGGTGCTTTGCAAGACAAGCAGATAAAGGGTCAAATATATTGACCTTTATTCAGCGCCGATGCAGTCTTTTGCAAAACCCCTGCGGTGGGATGCCAGAGGAGGCCGTGATGTCTGACCTGTCAGATCCGTTTGCCAAAGCCTTGCGCGATCAGGCCGGTGCCTGCGAAGCGCTTGGGTCGCCCTTTACCGCGCGGCTGTTACAGGCGCTGGGGCAGGTCTGGCCGCAGCACACGGACCTTGCGCAAAAGGTGGCGGAGTGGCCGGGCGATCTGGGCCCGCGCGCCGCCTCGGTGCCGCTGCGCATCGCGGGCGGGCTGCACGCACTGGTGCGGGCGGGGCGGGTGCCGGAACTTGCGGCCTGCTATCCGCCGGGGCTATGCGATGAGGCGATGCTGGAGCAGGCTTTGGCCGGGGTTTTGCAGCATGAAGATGCGTTTTTGTGCGACTGGACCCGGACTGCGCCGCAGACCAATGAGGTCGGGCGCTCTGCCGTGCTGCTGGCCGGGGCGGCAGAGGTGGTGGCCCGCTTTGGCCTGCCGTTGCGGCTGTCGGAACTGGGGGCGAGTGCCGGGCTGAACCTGTGGTTTGACCGCTATGCGCTGGAGGTGCCGGGCGGGGTGATCGGTGCGGCAGGCAGTGCCGTGACGCTGCGCCCGGAGTGGCGCGGCGCGGTTCCGCCGTTGGTGCCCTTGCAGGTCGCGGCGCGGCGCGGTGTCGATCTGCACCCGCTGGATCCCGGCCGCGATGGCGCGCGGCTTCTGGCCTTTGTCTGGGCTGATCAGACCGAACGGCTGGCGCGGCTGCAGGCGGCTCTGGCGATTGCAGAGGCGGGCGTGGTCGAGGCCGGTGACGCGGCAGACTGGCTGGAGGCGCGGTTGCAAACCCCGCATCCGGGGCAGCTGCATCTGGTCTGTCACACCATCGCGCATCAATATTTCCCGCAAAGCGTGCAGGCGCGGATTGAGGCGGCGATGGCGGCGGCAGGGGCGCGGGCATCGGCTGACGCGCCCTTGGCCTGGCTGGCAATGGAGGCGGATGCGGCGGGTGAGGGTGCCGGGGTGACCCTGCGGCTCTGGCCCGGTGATCTGCGGCTTGAGCTGGGGCGCGCCGGGTTTCACGGGCAATGGGTCGACTGGCGTGGCATCGGCGGCTGATGCCGACCGGGGGGCCTCGCCCCCCCGGACCCCCCGAGGATATTTTTCGACAGAAAATGAGGGGTATGGCTGGGCGTCCCGGCACGGCTTTGCGCGCTGCGCCCTGACGGGGCTTGGGGGCAAAGGGGAGGGTGTCCCTTTGCCTGAAAAGAGTATGGTTCAGAGGCCGGGTCAGCCGCGCATGCGGCCGCCATCATCCCAGAGCGGCGCGAGGGTCACGCGGGCGGGGCGGCGGTGGCCGAGGATTTCGATCTCGACCGGCAGGCCATCGGTGATACTGCCCTCGGGCAGAAAGCCCATCGCGACCGACTGGCCGGTGGTGTGGCTATAGCCGCCGGAGGTGCAGTAGCCCTGCACAGAGCCGTTCAGCCAGATCGGCTCCCACGCCACCACATCGGCGTCGGTGGCGTCGACGATGAACTGGGTGAGGCGGCGTTTCGGGCCGGTTGCCTTTTCCGCCGTGGCGGCAGCTTTGCCGATCCAGTCGGCGGGCTTGTTCCACGCGATGAAGCGGTCGAGGCCGGTTTCCGCCGGGGTGTAGTCGGGGCTGAACTCGCGGCCCCAGCTGCCGAACCATTTGTCGAGGCGCAAGCTCATCATCGCGCGCATGCCAAAGGGGCGCAGGTTGAGGTCTGCCCCGTGCTCGGTCAGGATATCCCAGAGGTGGCGGACCGACATCTGATCGGTGAAGATCTCGTAGCCCAGATCGCCGGTGTAGCTGACCCGCTGCACCAGACAATTGGCCATGCCGATGGTCAGGCGTTTGACATCCATGAATTTGAACGCCTCGGGGGAGACATCGGCGCGGGTGACGCGGGCGAGCAGATCGCGCGCCTTTGGCCCCGCGATCTGGAAGCCGGATTTGAGGTCGGAGACGTTTTCGACCCGGACGCCCGGTTCGGCGTGCTGATCAAACCAGCGCATGTGCCAGCCTTGCGCGCCATAGCTGGCGGTGAGGCGGAAGTTTTCGGGGCCAATGCAGGACACGGTGAAATCGCCGATGATCTTGCCCGACGGGGCGAGCATCGGCGTCAGCGACAGGCGGCCCGGTTGCGGGATACGGCCGGCCATGATCCGGTCAAGCCAGTCGCGGGCATTGGGGCCGGTGACGCGGTATTTGCCGAAGTTCTGCAGCTCGTTGATGCCGGCGCCGTCGCGGACGGCCATGACCTCCTGACGGGTCGCCTCCCACGCGTTGGAGCGTTTGAAGCTGGGGGTTTCATGCCGGGGCTCGCCGGGCAGGGCGTGGTAATTGACCACCTCCAGCCCGTATTGCTGGCCCCAGACCGCGTTCATTTTGTCGAATACTTCGTACATCGGGGTGGTGCGGAAGGGGCGGGCGGCAGGGCGTTCCTCGTTCGGGTAGGAGACGTTGAACCGCATCTGGTAGTTTTCGATCACCTTTGGCACGGTGTAGCCGGGGCTGGTCCAGGTGCCAAAGCGCGAGACGTCAAAGCCGCGTGGGTCGCGTTCGACCTCGCCCTCGATCATCCATTGGGCGAGGGCTAGGCCCATGCCGCCGCCTTGGGATAAGCCTGCCATGACGGCGCAGGCGGACCAGTAGTTGCGCAGGCCTTGGACAGGGCCGATCAGCGGGTTGCCGTCGGGGGCAAAGGTGAAGGGGCCGTGGATCACCCGTTTGACGCCGGAGCGTTCGAGCACGGGGAAGCGGCGGTAGGCGAAATTGACCGAGTCCTCGATCTTGTCGAATTGCTCGTTCAGCAGTTCGTGGCCGAAGGTCCACGGGGTGCCGTCGACCGCCCATGGTTCACACGGTTTCTCATAGAACCCGATGCAGAGGCCGCGCCCCTCTTGCCGCAGATAGGATTCGCCGCCGGGGTCCATCACATGCGGGAATTCGCGGCCTGATTTCAGGATCTCCATGATTTCGGGGATGTCGTCGGTGACGAGGTATTGGTGTGCCATTGGCAACAGCGGCAGGTAGACCCCGGCCATCGCCCCGATTTCGCGCGCCCAGAGGCCACCGGCGTTGACGAGGTGTTCGCAGGTGATGGTGCCTTTTTCGGTCACGACCTCCCAGCCGTCTTTGGTGGGGTTCGTCTCCAGCACGCGGTTGTGCAGGATGATTTCCGCGCCGCCCATGCGCGCGGCTTTGGCATAGGCGTGGGTGGTGCCGGAGGGGTCGAGGTGGCCATCCAGCGGATCATAAAGCGCGCCGAGGATGCCTTCGAGATTGACCATGCCGTCGGTCAGCTTGTGGATTTCCTCGGGCCCCAGTATTTCGGTGTCGAGGCCCATATAGCGGTGCTTGGCGCGTTCGGCTTTGAGCTGCTCGAACCGGGCCTCGTTGTCGGCCAGTGTGATGCCGCCGACGTGGTGCAAGCCGCAGGACATGCCGGTGATCTGCTCCAGTTCCTTGTAGAGCCGGATGGTATAGCCCTGCAGCGCGGCCATGTTGGTGTCGCCGTTGAGCGTGTGGAACCCGCCCGCCGCGTGCCAGGTGGAGCCGGAGGTCAGCTCTGACCGCTCGATCAGGGTGACATCGGACCAGCCGAGTTTGGTCAGGTGATACAGAACCGAACAGCCGACGACACCGCCGCCGATCACGACGACGCGGGTATGGGTTTTCATTGCAGCACTCCGTTGCCTTTGCCTGTCAGAGTGGCGGGGCGGGGCGCGGGGGGCATGTCAGGGCGCGACAGGAAATGTCGCGGATGGGTGGTCTTAGACCGGGTCGCCGTGATGCTGGCCGGTGCTGTCGGTCCACCAGCAGGCAAGGGTGGACTCTGCACGGGTGCGCCCGTTTTCGTCGGCGGTGACAAGGCTGCGGTGGCACAGGATGCCCGCAATCTCCAGCGATCCGGTGGCGGTATGGCCCAGACGGGCCGAGATCACCTTGTCGATCAGGTCGGGGCTGAGGTCTTCGGGCCGGGCGATGCCGGGGTCGGCGATGATGGCGGCCTGTCGGGTGCGCTTTGCATCATCGGCGGCGATGATCCGCGCCACTTCGGCGCGGAAGGCGGGCTCAGACGCGATATAGGCCTCCAGCGCGGGCAGCGATTTCGCGGGCGGCTTTTTCAGTTTCAGATTGCCGGTGTCATACAGAATGCGCAGCACCCGCGCCCCGATGGGCGAGGTCAGCTGCACATGGGCATCATGAAAGGCAAATTCGCGGTCTTCGTCCGACAGCCGCAGGGTGGCAGGCCGCCCCTCCAGCACCGCCCGGCGCAAGCTGGCAAGCGCCGGGGTGCGGTGGATGTTGGGGATCAGGTCAATGACCGACAGCGCAGGCCGCATGAGCGTTCTGATATCCCACAGCATGATGATCACCCTTTCCGCAGCGCAAGTGCTGCTGTGCAGCACGGTGCTGCCCAAGGGGGCGGGTATAGCGCGGGGGGCGAGGGATGGGAACAGGGGGTGGTACAGAGGCCGCTTTCGCATCTCTGCCAGCGAGAGTTTTGGGTGTAAAGTTGACCAAATGCCAAAAATCAATCAGCCTGTCGTGGCATAAGAACGTGGCGGATTTGTATTTTAATCATTCAGGTCAAGATGCCTGAACATTGTGGAGGAAACAGATGCGTTTGAAAGCACTCGTAACCATCCTTTTTTCGTTCGTTGCCAGCCCTGTTGCCGCGCAATTTGTCGGAAAGCTTGTACTTGAGCCGACAGGCTGCGAGAAGTCCGGCACCTGCACATTGAGCGAGGGGTTTGGCTTTTATGATAGTCGCAATGTCGGGTGGGAGGCAGCAAAGGGCAATGTGACCGATGGCGCGTCTATCCCACGATGGGCGCAGCGCTTTGTCGGAGTTCCCTTTACCCCTGAATATGTGCCGGCATCGGTGCTGCACGATCATTATTCCAAATCCGGGCGCCCGGTCCGGGGCTGGTTTGAAACGCAGCGTATGTTTTACGAGGCACTTGTTGAATCCGGCGTGCCGGTGGATCGGGCTTCGGTGCTCTATGCGGGCGTTTTGATCGGCTCGGGCAAGTGGATTACGCGTATGAAAGGCAAACCGTGTCCGAATACGATGTATTGCGTTCAACAGGCTGTTGTACTGGAGCTTGAGCAGTCCGGACCGACATTCGGCACAACGGAATACACCGAGTCCTTCGCCCGCATGATGGCAGAGATCGAAGCAGGCCGTGTTGTCGGGATGGAGGCTGTGGAAGACATGGCCCGCGCCGAACGTCCGGGGGATATTTATCTGCATAACCCGAGTGGGATCATCCGATCAAATATCGAATTCGGGGCATTGGCCACGGAATAATTCGGTCCCACGGCTTCGCCGGGTGCCGGAACGTCTGTTGGAGTTCTTAAATGTGAAAGGGGCAGGCCGGTTTGACCGCGCCTGCCCCTTTGTATCCCTCAGAGTAACTGTCACCTTTCCGGCAACAACCCCTTCGGCGCGAACCTCAGCACCAGCAGCAGGATCACCCCCATCGTCAACAGCCGCATATGGGCGGCGGAGTTGATCAGGTGGGCTTTCAGCCAGCCGTCGGACATGCCGGAGGTCAGCACGGTCATCAACCCGTTGCCGATGGGTTCCACCATCACCCAGAGCCACCAGATCAGGAAGCCGCCCAGCACCGAGCCCCAGTTGTTGCCCGACCCACCCACGATCACCATCACCCAGATCAGGAAGGTAAAGCGCAACGGCGAGTAGGAGCCGGGGGTGAGCTGGCCATCGAGCGTGGTCATCATTGCGCCCGCGATGCCGATGACGGCGCTGCCGAGGATAAAGACCTGCAGGTGGCGGCGGGTCACGTCCTTGCCCATCGCTTCGGCAGACACCTCGTTGTCGCGGATGGCGCGCATCATCCGGCCCCAGGGGCTGTGGAGCGCGGCCTGTGACAGCCAGATCAGCGCCAGCAGTACCGCGGCGAACAGGCCGGTGTACATCAGCCGCACCACGATGGACGAGGCGGTGATCGGGTCGAAGCCCCAGCTGCTGGCCCAATCAAGGAAGGCCTGGCTGCGCTGCAGGTCGACCTCATAGGGCACCGGGCGGGGCAGGGAGATCACGTTCTTGACGCCACGCCCAAGCCAGTCTTCGTTTTTCAGCACGGCGAGGATGATCTCGGCGATGCCCAGCGTGGCGATGGCCAGATAGTCCGAGCGCAGGCCAAGGGCGGTCTTGCCGATGGCCCAGGCGACGGCGGCGGCCAAGAGGCCGCCCACCGGCCAGGCCATCAGCACCGGCAGGCCCAGCCCGCCAAGGTTGCCATGGGCGGCGGGATTGTTCGCCTCCACCGCCTGTACGGCGGGGTCAAAGATGGCGCGGAAGATGAAGAAGCCGACGATCAGGATCACGGCCACGCCAAGGGTGCGGGTGCGGCCCTTTGGCAGTTTTGCGGCGGCCATCACGGCGGCGGCAATGGTGGCCGCCCCCATCAGCAGGCCAAGCACGATGCCGGGGCCGCCAGCGGCCCAGCCACCGGGGGCCGGGGAGGACGAGACCAGCACCACCGACAGCCCGCCAAGCGCGACAAAGCCCATGGTGCCGACCGAGAACAGCCCGGCATAGCCCCATTGGATATTGACCCCCAGCGCCATGATCGACGAGACCAGCGCCATGTTGACGATCAAGAGCGCCAGCGTCCAGCTTTGCAACATGCCGGTGGCGAAGAACAGCGCCGCCACCAGCGCCGCGAGGAGCAGGCCGCGACCGGGCCCTGCGGCGGCCTGTGCGGTCATCTGCGATGTGCCTTGTGCGCCGCTCATACCGATTTTCCTTTGAACAGGCCGGTGGGCATCACCAGCAACACGATGATCAGGATCACAAAGCTGACAGCGAATTTATAGTCGGTGGACATCAGCTGCACGAGGCCGCTGGGGGCCATCGCCTCGGGCACCAGATAGGTGACCACCTTTTTCCAGGCGTAGGTCACCATCACCTCGGAAAAGGCGATGACAAAGCCCCCGGCAATCGCCCCGATCGGGCTGCCCAGACCGCCGACGATGGCGGCAGCAAAGATCGGTAGCAACAGCTGGAAATAGGTGAAGGGGCTGAAGCCCTTGTCCAGTCCGTAAAGCGTGCCTGCGGTGGTGGCGAGGGCAGCGGCGACGATCCATGTCACAGCCACCACTTTGTCAGGGTTGATACCTGACAGCAGCGCCAGATCCTCATTGTCTGAAAACGCCCGCATCGACTTGCCTGTACGGGTCTTTTGCAGGAACCAGAACAGCAGGGCCACGGCGATCATCGCGATGACGACGGTGACCCCTTGGGTGGTGCGGATCGCCAGCCCCTCGGCCAGACCGGACCAGCTGCGGAAATCGCCTGCGGTCAGGATGAAGCGCTCGCCATCGGTAAAGCTGATGTCGCTGGTGCCGATGATGAAGCGGGTGACACCGTTCAGGATGAACATGACGCCCAGAGAGGCCATGACGAGGATCACCGGCGCGGCTTTGACCCGGCGGTAATAGCGGTAAACCACGCGGTCGGTGGCCAGCAGCAGCACTGCCGTCAGCGCGATGCCGACCGGCAGCGCCAGCAGGGCGGTGGGCAGCGGGCCAAAGCTGATGCCCATCGACTGCAGGCCCCAGGTCAGCAGGATCACAAACACCGTGCCGATGGCCATGGTGTCACCATGGGCAAAGTTGGAAAACCGCAGGATGGAATAGATCAGCGTGGCCCCCAAGGCACCCAGCGCGAGTTGCGCACCGTAAGCCAGACCGGGGATGAAGACGAAATTGAGGAATGCCACAAGGGCGTTGAGGATATCCATGGCTCAGCCCCCCAGGAATGATTTGCGCACATCGGGGTCGGCCAGCAAGGCCTGTCCGGTGCCGGTAAAGCGGTTGCCGCCCTGCACCAGAACATAGCCCTTGTCGGCGATCTCCAGCGCCTGGCGGGCGTTCTGTTCCACCATCAGGATCGAGATGCCGGAGCGCGCCACTTCGATGATGCGGTCAAACAACTCGTCCATCACGATCGGGCTGACGCCTGCGGTCGGCTCGTCGAGCATGAGCACCGAAGGCTGCGTCATCAGGGCTCGGCCCACCGCGACCTGCTGGCGTTGACCGCCCGACAATTCGCCTGCCGCCTGATTGCGCTTTTCCTTGAGGATCGGGAACAGGGTATAGACCTGATCCATCGTGCCCCGGATGTCGTCGCGGCGCAGGAACGCGCCCATCTCCAGATTTTCCTCGACGGTCATCGTGGTAAAGATGTTGCTGGTCTGCGGCACAAAGGCCATGCCCTTGGCGACCCGCGCCTGCGGGGTCAGGGCGGTGATGTCCTCGCCCTTGAGGCGCACCGCGCCCGCGCGCAAGGACAACATGCCGAAGACAGCCTTCATGGCGGTGGATTTGCCCGCGCCATTGGGGCCGACGATGACGGCGATTTCGCCCGGTTCTACCGCGATGGTGCAGCCGTGCAGAATATCCGCGCCGCCGTAGCCGCCGGTCATCGCCTCGCCGATCAGAAAGGGCTCAGCCATGGTGCACGACTCCCACGAATTTTCTGCGAAAATTCACTTTTGCAATTTTCGCAGAAAATTGGTGATTTACCTGATTTTCGCAGAACATCAGGCGTGTCTGGTCAGCCATGGGCGGCCTCCTTGATCTTGTTCTTCAATCCGGTGCCCAGATAGGCCTCGATCACCCGCTCATCGTTCTTGACCTCGTCCACCGTGCCCTGCGCCAGCACCTTGCCCTCGGCCATGCAGATCACCGGGTTGCACAGCCGCCCGATGAAATCCATGTCATGTTCGATCACACAAAAGGTATAGCCGCGCTCGGCATTCAGCCGCAAAATCGCGTCGCCGATGGTGTTCAGCAGGGTGCGGTTCACCCCGGCGCCGACCTCGTCCAGAAACACGATCTTGGCGTCGACCATCATCGTGCGCCCCAGTTCCAGCAGCTTTTTCTGCCCGCCCGAAATCTGGCTGGCCTTTTGATCGGCCAGATGGTCGATGGTCAGGAATTTCAGCACGTCCTGCGCCTTGACGCGCAGCCGCTCTTCTTCGGCGCGCACGGCACCGCGGCGGAACCATGCGTTCCACAGCACTTCGCCCTGTTGCGCGCCGGGCACCATCATCAGGTTCTCGACACAGGACATCGAGCCGAATTCATGCGCGATCTGAAAGGTGCGCAACAGGCCCTTGTGAAACAGCTCATGCGGCGGCAGGCCGGTGATATCCTCGCCCGCCATCTGGACCGTGCCGCTGGTGGGCTTCAACCGCCCGGCCACCACATTGAACAGCGTGGTCTTGCCCGCGCCATTGGGGCCGATCAGCCCGGTGACAGAGCCCGACGCAATCGACAGCGACGCGCCGTCAACCGCGCGAAAGCCGCCGAAATGGCGGGACAGGTTTTTAACCTCGATCATGCATTTTCCCCTGAACCTTCCGTCGCGTGGTCCGGATTTTCCGGGCGCGGAGGCTTTGTCTTATGGCAACGGCCCGGATTTCTCCGGGCCGTGCTTGGTGGTCTTCAGCCGCGATCAGCGGAACCGGATGGTTTCGATCTTGCCGTCCTTGATCTCGATCTCGCGGTAGTTACCGGCGCTTTCGCCCGGTCCGATCAGCTCGACGGCGGTGGCGCCGACATAGTCGATGTCGGTGCCTGCGGCGATCAGCTCCAGCGCTTTGCCCAGCTCACCCGGCAGGATCGGCTCGCCGGGGGCGTTGGCCAGATCCATCACTTTGGGAGCCCAATCCTTGGAGTCTGTCGATCCGGCAGCGGCCATGGCCAGCATGATCAGCGCGGCGGCATCATAGGATTCCGGCGCAAAGGCCGAGGTGCCGTCGAAGCCAGCGGCGGTGGCAAGGCTCTGGAACACCTCAGCGCCCTGGCTGTCGGTGCCGGGGTATTGGCCGAACGAGCCGGTCAGGCCTTCGCCGATGTCATCGACCAGCTTTTGGCCAACCATGCCGTCGGGCAGGACGAAGGTGGAAAACGCGCCCGAATCGAGCGAGGCCTGGATGATCGACTTGCCGCCCTTGTCGGTATAGCCCGCCACCACCAGCACTTCGCCACCAGCCGAGGCCAGGGACGCGACTTCGGCCGAATAGTCGGCTTTGTCATCTTCATGCGGGGCGTTGATGGTCACGGTGCCGCCCGCTGCGGTGAAGGCTTCGGCAAAGCTGTCGGCCAGACCCTTACCGTAGTCGTTGTTGGTATAGGTCAGAGCGACGGTCTTGATGCCCTTGTCCATCAGGATTTCGGTCATCACCACGCCCTGACGCGCATCAGACGGGGCGGTGCGGAAGAACAGCCCGTCATCCTCGGCGGTCGACAGTGCCGGCGAGGTGGCCGAGGGCGAGATCATCGCCACGCCATTGGTGCGCGCGGCGTTTTGCAGGATCGCGCCGGTCACACCCGAGCAATCGGCGCCCATGATGGCCTTGATGCCTTCGGCGGTGATCAGGCGGTCGGCGGCGGCGGTGGCGGCAGCGGCGTCGATACAGGTGGAGTCGGCGCGGACCGGAACCACGGTGCCAAGGGTGAATTTACCCGACTCGTTGACTTCGGTGATCGCCAGTTCGGCCCCGGTGGCCATGTTCGGGGTGATCGATTCCAGCGGGCCGGTGAAGCCCAGAATGATGCCCATCTTGACATCTTCAGCCGAAGAGGCCCCGGCAAACAGCGCGGTGGCGGCGGTGGCAAGAAGCAGTTTTTTCATTAAAAGTCTCCCATGTCGGACTGTTATCCTGTGCGAGAGGTTAGAGGGCCGTTTCACAAAAGAAAAGCGCCTTGTCGCGGGGAATTATCGCGGGTGACGTGCCGTCAACCGGGCTGCTGATGCCCGGGCCGGTGGTCACAACATCTCACGGTTGCGTGGGTTCGCTGGAACCCCAGATAAAACCCCAACGTTGATAACGTATAGCCAATACAGGAGATTTCATGACCCGTTTCCGTCTGACCGTCCGCCGCGTTCCGATTCCTGCGGCCTCTGCTGCTGTCTTCGCCCTGATGACGGGGCTGGCGCAGGCTCAGACCAAGGTGGACACCTCTGCCGGGCCGATGCAGATCAGCCCCATCGCGACCGGGCTCGATGAACCTTGGGCGGTCGGATTCTTGCCGGATGGCGCGGTGATCGTGACCGAACGTGCGGGGCGGCTGTTGCTGCTGCGCGAGGGCGAGTCTGCGGAAATCGACGGCGTGCCAGAGGTTTACGCCCAAGGGCAGGGCGGTTTGCTGGATGTGATGATCCCGCGTGATTTCGAGCAGAGCCGCGAGGTCTGGCTGACCTATGCCGCTGCGGTGGATGGCGGGGCCGCCACGGCGGTCGGCAAGGGCCGGCTGTCTGACGATGGCACCACGCTGGAGGGGTTCGACATGCTGTTTGTCGGCGAAGGCCACTCGGGCGGCCGGCATTTTGGCAGCCGGATGGTCGAGGCCGAGGATGGATCGGTATTCATCACCACCGGCGACCGGGGCACCGGGCCGGACGGGATGCAGGCGCAAGACCCCGAAACGGTCGAGGGCAGCGTGATACACCTGACCCGCGACGGGGCGACGGCGACGACCATCGAAGGCTGGCGGCGGGGCGTCTACTCCATCGGTCACCGCAATGCCCAAGGCGCTGCCCTGGGTACGGATGGCGCGCTCTGGCTGGTCGAGCATGGCGCGCAGGGCGGTGATGAGCTCAACCGGGTGGAGGCGGGTAAGAATTATGGCTGGCCGGTGATCAGCTACGGCGTGAATTACAACGGTAACAGCATCGGTGAGGGGCAGGCGCAGGACGGCATGGAGCAGCCGCTGCACTATTGGGACCCGTCGATCGCGCCGTCGGGGATGATCATTTATTCGGGCGCTCTGGTGCCGGATTGGGCCGGCGATATCTTTACCGGCTCGCTGAACACCAGCTTCCTGTCGCGGCTGGACCCCGACACCCCCGCCGAGACCGGCTTTGCCGAAGAACGCATCGAGGCGGCGGAAACGGCGCGGGTGCGCGATGTGCGCGAGGCTCCAGACGGGTCGATCTGGTTTGTGTCAGTGATTGAAGGGGCAATCTACCGGTTGGCCCCGGCAGAGGCAGGCTGAGATTCACTAAAGTGTCCGGTGACCGGAAAATCCTGCGCTTTGCGGGAGGGGATGGTGGCAGTGCCACCATTCCATTGCTTAGCCCTTGATCCGGCAAGCCTGTCAGATCGACAGGTCAGATCGACAGGCGGGTCGGGGGTGTCGGCCCCTGCGAGCCGCGCTCACGGTAGGGGGTGGTGTTGTAATGGCTGCGATAGCATTTGGAGAAATGTGACGGGCTGGCAAAGCCGCAGGCCAGTGCCACGTTGATCACGCTCATATCGGTCTGCATCAACAGGTTGCGCGCCTTGCCTAAGCGAAGCTCCATGTAATAACGCTTGGGGCTGCGGTTCAGGTAGCGGCGGAACAGACGCTCCAGCTGGCGGGTTGACATATCGACCTGATCGGCCAGATCGGCGGGCGACAGCGGATCTTCGATATTGCCCTCCATCATCTGGATGACCTGAGACAATTTGGGGTGGCGCACGCCGATCCGGGTCGGGATCGACAGGCGCTGCGTGTCCTGATCGGTGCGGATGGTCGAATAGATCAACAGGTCGGCCACGGTATTGGCCAGATCCTGCCCGTGATCGGCAGCGATCAGTTTGAGCACCAGATCAATCGACGAGATGCCGCCCGCCGTGGTCAGCCGGTTGCCATCCATCACGAACACCGATTTGGTCAGGCGGACCTGTTCGAATTCCTCCAGAAATCCGTCCTGATTTTCCCAGTGGATCGTCGCCCGTTTGCCATCCAGCAGACCCGCCTTGGCCAGTGCATAGGCTCCGGTACACATGCCGCCGATGACATTGCCGCGCCGCGCCTCGCGCCGCAGCCAGTTCAGCACCGGCTTTGTCGTGGCGCGCTGAATGTCGATGCCGCCGCAAACGAGGATGGTGTCGTCACGGTCCACATCCTCCAGCCCGATGTCGAGCTTGAACGTGGCCCCGTTGGAACAGGTGGCCTGCACCCCGCCCTCACCCGCCAGAATCCAGCTGTAAAGCGGCTTGCCCGCCACGTAATTGGCCAGCCGTAACGGCTCGATCGCGCAGGAAAATGACATCATCGTAAAGCGGTCCAGCAGCACAAAGACAAAACGCCTTGTGGTCGGGGTCGCATCGGTTTTCTGGGCGCGGGCGGGAGGCGTGGACATCTTGCGACCTGTTCATGTCGGATATGTGCGCATGAGACAGGAAATCCGGCCTTTCGCAAGGGGGCAGTTTGGGCGTTTGGGCCTTTGCAAGCGGCGGTCCAGACCGTATACACCGGGCCGATACCGCTAACGACCCCGGAGTGGGAGGGAGAAGGCCATGACCAAAGGCTGGCAGAAATCGGACTGGCGCGCGAAACCGCGGGTGCAGATGCCTGATTATATGGATAGCGCCGCGCTGAACGCTGTTGAAGCGCAGCTGGCAAAGTATCCGCCGCTGGTTTTTGCGGGCGAAGCGCGGCGGCTGAAAAAGCAGCTGGCTCTGGCCTCCGAAGGCAAGGCGTTTTTGCTGCAGGGCGGCGATTGTGCCGAAAGCTTCGCCGAATTCAGCGCCGACAACATTCGCGACACCTTTCGCGTGATGCTGCAGATGGCCATCGTGCTGACCTATGGCGCGAAAGTGCCGGTGATCAAGGTTGGCCGGATGGCGGGGCAGTTTGCCAAGCCACGTTCGGCGCCCACCGAAATGATCGGCGGCGTGGAATACCCCAGCTACCGCGGCGATATCATCAACGGCTTTGACGCGACGCCCGAAGCGCGCCAGCCCGATCCGTCCCGGATGCTGCAGGCCTATACCCAGGCGGCGGCCAGCCTGAACCTTTTGCGCGCGTTTTCCACGGGTGGTTTTGCCGATATTCACCGGGTCCACAGCTGGACTCTGGGCTTTGCCGAACATGACAAGGCCGAACGCTACCGCGAGCTGTCAAACCGGATCTCGGATGCGCTGGATTTCATGAATGCGGCGGGGGTGAACTCTGACACCGCGCATATGCTGACCACGGTGGACTTCTACACCAGTCACGAAGCGCTGCTGCTGGAATATGAAGAGGCTTTGTGCCGGGTTGACAGCATTTCGGGGCAGAACGTGGCAGGGTCGGGTCACATGATCTGGATCGGCGACCGCACCCGGCAGCCGGATGGCGCACATGTGGAGTTCTGCCGCGGCGTGCTGAATCCGATCGGGCTGAAATGCGGGCCGACCACCACGGCAGAAGACCTTAAGGTGCTGATGGCAAAGCTGAACCCGCAGAACGAGGCGGGCCGTCTGACCCTGATCGCGCGCTTTGGCGCGGGCAAGGTGGCCGAGCATCTGCCCCGCCTGATCAAGGCGGTGAAGGAAGAGGGCGCAGCGGTGGTCTGGTCCTGCGACCCGATGCACGGCAACACGGTCAAATCGCCGTCGGGCTATAAGACCCGGCCGTTCAACGCGGTGCTGTCGGAAGTGCGTGAGTTCTTTGCGGTGCACAAATCCGAGGGCACGATCCCCGGCGGCGTGCATTTCGAGATGACCGGCAAGGACGTGACCGAATGCACCGGGGGCTTGCGCGCGGTGACGGATGAGGATCTGTCGGACCGCTACCACACCGCCTGCGACCCGCGCCTGAATGCCAGCCAATCGCTGGAACTGGCGTTTCTGGTCGCCGAAGAGCTGCTGGCGTTTCGCGATACCGGCCAGAGGATCGCGCTGTAAGGGCACGAATTTTCTGCGAAAACTCAAAAACGGCGGTGCGGTCTGCGCCGCCGTTCTTGCATCAGGATTTGACCAGCCACAGATAGGGCACACCGGGTTTGGCACGCGGCGGGCGTAGCAGCGCGGGTCCGGGGTGGGGCGGGACAGGGGCGCTGACGGTCGCGGTTTGCAACGGGTCCAACCTTGTGCTGGTGATCGAAAACCGGCGCGGGGCGTTGCCGGTGGGGCCGTCCAGCTCCAGACAGCCGATGGCGAGGCTGCTTTCGCCCTGGGCGTTAAGCATCGGCAGGATCTGCATCCGTCCGCGCAGCGGTGACCGGCCCAAGCTGCGTTCGGCCAGCAGATCCAGCGTCAGGATCGAGGGCGCGCGGAACACCCGCTCCAGATCCAGTTGCAGACGGTCGCGGGCATCGCCCAAAAACAGGCACGACACTGGCATTCCGCGAATATCCATAGACATCAGATCGTTGAAGACCATTCCTGCGATGCGGAACCGGGCGATTCCCGGCGCAATCCGCTCGATCAGAAAGCTGTGCTCCAGCGCGCCGGCGATGCCGCGCGGATCAACGCGGTCGCGGCGGGGCAGCATATCGCCCTCGCGCAGTGCTTCCCAATAGGCGCGCAACCCGGCGATCATGCCTGAATTGAGAGGATCAGGGTCGCCGGAATTGCGACCGTTCCATCCGGATATCATGTCGTTCACTCCATATTGATCGGTCGGGGCCGCAGTCTGGCCTCAATCTGGTCTGGGTCTGGCTTGGACCGGGGCACCTGGTGGTTGCTGCGGCCTTTCCGGCCGTGATATGCGGTATGAACTGTGCCCGCCACGCGGCGGACAGGGGGTTCATGGGCCGACTCACGTCCGCTTTCTCCCTAAAACCCTACACCAAAGGATGGGTTTTGGGGCTGCGAAACTTAACAAATGGTAAACGCCTTGCAGGCGGAGGAGCGCTGATGACCATATCCATGACCGGATTTGCCGCCCGCAAAGGCCAGGGCGCGGGCTTTGTCTGGGCCTGGGATATCCGGTCGGTCAATGGCAAGGGGCTGGATCTGCGGCTGCGGCTGCCCGATTGGGTAGACGGGCTGGAACTGGCGGTGCGGACCGAGGTGCAAAAGGCCCTGTCGCGCGGCAATGTCAGCCTGTCGCTGAAAGTCAGCCGGGAGGGCAATGAGGCCGAGACGGGGCTTCAGGTGAGTGTGCCGGTGTTGACGGCGGTGCTGGCGGCGCTGCAACAGGTCGAGGGCGCGGCGATGAACGCGGGTGTGACGCTGGCGCAGGCGACGGCGGCGGATGTGCTGGCGGTGCGCGGCGTGCTGGAGATGGCATCGGTTGAAGAGGATACAGCACCGCTGCGCGCGGCCCTGCTGGCCGATCTGCCGGCACTGCTGGCAGAGTTTGCCGCGATGCGGGCCAGCGAGGGGGCTGCGATGCAAGGGGTGATTGCGGCGCAGCTGGACCAGATCGACGCGCTGACGCGTGCCGCAAAGGCCGAGGCCGAGGTGCGGCGTGATGTGGCCGGGGCCACATTGCGCGAGGCGCTGGCGCGGGTGCTGGACCATGCCGAGGGCGCGGATGAGGGCCGGGTGGCGCAGGAACTGGCGCTGATTGCGGTCAAGCAGGATGTGACCGAAGAGCTGGACCGCCTGAACGCCCATATCGCGGCGGCGCGCGCGCTTTTGGCCGAAACCGGCCCGGTGGGGCGTAAGTTTGATTTTCTGATGCAGGAATTCATGCGCGAGGCCAATACGCTGTGTTCAAAGGCTCAGTCTCTGGCGCTGACCCGCATCGGGCTTGACCTGAAAACCGTGATAGATCAGATGCGCGAACAGGTTCAGAACGTGGAGTGAGCATGCAACGCCGGGGTCTTTTGCTTATCTTGTCATCGCCCTCGGGGGCGGGCAAATCGACTTTGGCGCGGCGGCTGATGGATTGGGATCCGACGATCCGGTTTTCGGTTTCGGCCACCACCCGGCCGCCGCGCCCCGGTGAGGTTGATGGCCAACACTATTACTTCCGTGACCGCGCCGCATTCGAGACGATGATAGACGAGGGCGAGATGCTGGAACATGCCGAGGTGTTCGGCAACTTCTACGGCTCCCCCCGTGCGCCAGTCGAGGCTGCGATGCGTGAGGGGCGCGATACGCTGTTTGATATCGACTGGCAGGGCGGCCAGCAGATCCGCAATTCGGCACTGGGCCGCGATGTGGTGTCTGTGTTCGTGCTGCCGCCGTCGATTGCCGAGCTGGACCGGCGGTTGCGCGGGCGCGCGCAGGACTCTGATGAGGTGATCGCGGGTCGGATGGCGAAAAGCCGCGATGAGATCAGCCATTGGGCCGAATATGACTATGTGCTGGTCAATGACGATCTTGATATATCTTTCAATAGCTTGCTGACCATTCTTGAAGCAGAGCGGATGCGCCGCGACCGCCAGCCTGCCTTGTCCGACTTCGTGCGCGGCCTGAACCGGGAGTTTGAGCAAAGATGATCTATGCCCTTGGCGATATCGCCCCCGTCATTGACCCGACCGCCTGGATTGCGCCCGATGCCAATGTCATCGGGCGCATCGTGCTGGAGGCCGGAAGCTCGGTCTGGTTCGGCGTGACCCTGCGGGGTGACAATGAGGTGATCCATGTGGGCGCCGGCTCGAATGTGCAGGAAAACTGCGTGCTGCACACCGACATGGGCTATCCGCTGACCATCGGCGCCAATTGCACCATTGGCCACAAGGCGATGCTGCATGGCTGCACCATCGGCGAGGGCACGCTGATCGGGATGGGCGCGACGGTTCTGAACGGCGCAAAGATCGGGCGCGGCTGTCTGATCGGGGCAGGTGCGCTGATCACCGAGGGCAAAGAGATCCCGGATTTCAGCCTGGTGATGGGCAGCCCCGGCAAGGTGGTGCGTATGCTGGATGCCGAGGCACAGGCAAAGCTGCTGCGCTCTGCCGAAAGTTACCGCGCCAATGCGGCGCGGTTCCGGGCCGGGTTGCGGGGTATCGGCTGACCTCCAGCGGCGCGGTCAGCGCACCACCAGCTTGACGGTCATCGGCTTGGCGGCGCGGCTCAGTTCACGTTCCACCATCTTGGGGTTGGGCAGTGGCGGGGCCACCACCGTAACCGGGCCACGATAGCCGGCTTCAATCAGATCGGCGATGATATCCAGCGCGTCTACCTTGCCGCCCAGCAACAGACAGCCGACCATCGGATCTTCGATCTGGTCCAGACCGGCGGTGGCAATCGCCTCGGGGTCGAGCGCCATGATCCGGCGTTTGCCTGCCAGCGCAACCGCTAGCGCCTGGGGCAGACCAATGCCGACAAACGGGCCGGGGGCATCGCCCGGTCCCTTTGGGAGCGGTGCATTGCCGTCAGGCGTGGCATTCACAATGGCCAAGGAGACGCTCCTGAAGGTCGCTAAGGGGCTGGTGGGTGGTCTCGGGATGGGCGCAACTGGTACAAGGTGACGTAACGGAAGGGGCACTTGAAGAGCTATAACCCGGAATTGTCCCAGTTCAAGCCAACGTCTCGCATTCGGATGATAAAACGGGTATGGCATCGGGGAAAGACGTTTCGGGGTGAAAGATGATTGAAGCGGCATTGTTGAGTGGCGTTCCCTTGCCTGCGCTGATTGTCGGCCCTGATGAGCGGATTACCGTGATGAACCCCGCCGCTGTCGCCATGTTCGGGGCGGCGATGCTGGGGCGGCATCACGCGATTGCGTTGCGCCACCCCGAGGTGCAGGCGGCGCTGATGCGGGCCCTGCGCCAGAGCGAGGGCGGTGTCGCGCGGCAGGTGGTGCCGGGCCCGTCGCAGGATGCGGTGCACCGGGTGACGGTAACGCCGCTGCCACAAGAGGCGGGGGTGCTTTGTGTGCTGGAGGATCTGTCCGAAGTCGAACAGATGGGCCAGATGCGGCGCGAATTTGTGGCCAATGTCAGCCACGAGCTGCGCTCGCCGCTGACTGCGCTGACCGGGTTCATCGAAACGCTGAAAGGTGCGGCCAAGGACGATCCCGCCGCGCGCGAACGCTTTCTGGCGATCATGGAGCGCGAGGCCGGGCGGATGAACCGGCTGATCCGCGACCTTTTGCATCTGAGCCGGGTGGAGGCCGAAGAGCGGGTCCGCCCCACCGCCATGGTTGATCTGGTCGAGATCCTGCGCTCGACCAAGGCGACGCTGCGGCCACTGGCCGAATCCTCGGGGGTGACCGTGCGGCTGGATCTGCCGGACGGGCTGAAAACCCAGGTGCCCGGCGATGCCGATCAGCTGGTGCAGGTGTTTCAGAACCTGATGGAAAACGCGGTGAAATACGGCGGTGCCGGGGGGGAGGTTGTGGTGCGACTGACGCCCGACAGCTTGCCGAAAGCGGCCGCGTTGCGGATCGAGGTGATTGATCAGGGCGAGGGCATTGACGCCCAGCACCTGCCGCGCCTGACCGAGCGGTTTTACCGCGTTGACGGTCACCGCTCGCGCGAAAAGGGCGGCACCGGGCTGGGGCTGGCGATCGTCAAGCATATCGTTCAACGTCATCGCGGGCGGCTGAAAATTGACAGTACGCGCGGCATGGGCAGCACATTTGCGGTTATCCTGCCGTCAGAGTGATCAGAGCCTGCCGATCCGCTCGGCCAGCAGGGTAAAGAAACCATCGGCATCCAGCGACCCGACAAACAGCGCATTAGGCTTTCTGTCGGTCACCCGCCACCAGTCGGCCACGGTCATGCCCATGGTCAGCTCGGACGTGGTTTCGATCTCGACGTTGATGTGGCGACCCTCGAACAGCTCGGGCCGGATCAGCCAGGCGATCACGCAAGGGTCGTGAAGCGGCGCGCCTTCGCTGCCGTATTTCTGCTTGTCGAAGCGCTCAAAGAAATCGGTCCATTCCGCCACCAGACGGCCCGGTTCGGTGTTTAGCGCCCGGAACGCCGCGATCCGCGCCGGGGTGGTCAGCGCCTTGTGAGTCACATCAAGCGGCATCACAACAATAGAAACGCCGGATTTAAACACAATATCAGCAGCTTGCGGATCGACGTAAATGTTGAACTCGGCCACCGGCGTTACATTGCCCTGCTCGAAATAAGCGCCGCCCATCAGGATGATCTGCTGAAGGCGCGGGATGATGTCGGGCGCGCGCTGCATCGCGGTCGCCAGATTGGTCAGCGGACCAAGCGCGCAGAGCGTGACGGTCTGTGACGGCTCATTGCGCAGCGTGTCGATGATGAAATCGACGCCATGCTGATCCTGCAACGCGATGGTCGGCTCTGGCAGCACCGGGCCATCCAGCCCGGTCACGCCATGCACAGCCTCGGCGGTGACCAGCGGGCGCAGCAGCGGGCGGTCGCACCCGGCAAAGACGCGGGTTTCCGGTTTGCCGGCCAGTTCGCAGATGATCAGCGTATTGCGGGCGGTCAGCGCCAGCGGCACATTCCCGGCGACGGCAACGATCCCCAGCACCTCGACATCTTCGGGGCTGGCCAGTGCCAGCATGATGGCAACGGCGTCATCCTGTCCGGGATCGGTGTCGATGATGATTTTGCGCGGATTGCGGGTCATACGAGTCTCCTGTCAGCGCGCGAACCAATGCCAGCACGAATGATTTGTCCAGATGGTAAAATAATTGTCTCAAAATCTGTGTGATGGTAGCTTCAGTACAGTCGGTTGTGGGAGGCTGCGATGGGACGCGCGACTCTGTTGGTCGGAACAACCAAGGGATTGTTTTTACTGTATGGTCGCGACGGTTGGCGTGTCGAGGGGCCTTTTTGCGACGGCATGGGGATAAATCATGCCTTGGCTGAGGGGACGCAGATCTGGGCTGCCGGGGGTGGCGGCTGGTTTCCCGCAGGAGTCTGGCGGCGGCGGAATGGCGGGTGGAGCCTGTCAGGCGAGGGCTTTGACGGCGGCGTGCAATCGGTCTGGTCGCTGGCGCGCGATGGCGACCGCCTGCTGGCGGGCACCAAACCCGCCGCCCTGTACGAGTCGCGTGATGAGGGCGCGACATGGGGGAAGCTGCCCGGCCTGAATGCGGTGCCGGGCGCGGATCACTGGCAACCGGGGGCGGCGGGGCTGACGTTGCACACCATTCTGACCGATGGCAAAGGCGGGATCTGGGTCGGGATTTCGGCGGCGGGGGTGTTTCATTCGGCAGATGGGGGCGTGACGTGGGAGTCGCGCAATCGCCGCAGCAATCGCCCCGGCCCGGCAGGTGCGCTGGCACGCCATTGGGAGGGTGAGGAGTTCCGGCGCGAGGATGAGATTTTCCACTGTGTTCACAACATGATGTGGGGGGCCGAAAAGGGGCTGATCTATATGCAGAACCATCAGGGCGTCTATCGCAGCCGGGATGGGGCGCAGTCGTGGGAAGAGGTGACGGCAGGTCTGCCATCCACCTTTGGCTTTCCGGTTGGCGCGCATCCGCATGACCCCGGCACCATTTGGACCTTTCCGCTGAACGGCGACAGCGAGGGGCGGTTTCCGCCGGGGGCGTCGGCGGCGGTGTGGCGGTCACGCGATGGCGGCGAAAGCTGGCAGGACATGCGTGAGGGACTACCGGTAAAGGATTGTTTCTTTACGGTTTTGCGGCAAGGCATGGCGGTAGATCGGCACGATCCTGCAGGGGTGTATTTCGGCACCAACTCCGGTTCAGTGTTCGCCAGTGAGGATGAAGGCGACAGCTGGCAGGAGATCGCCCGCCATCTGCCGACCATTCTGTGTGTCGAAGTGGCGGTAGAATAGCAAAAGACCCCGGAATGATCCGGGGCCTTTGTCATTTCAGATCAGCAGATTAGCCGTCGAAGTTCACTTCTTCGATGAGCTTCAGCGCTGCCGGGCGCAGCTTGGCCACTTCGGTCAGCGGCTTGGTGTCGGCGGTGAACTCACCCCAGCTTGCCACCAGTTCCGACTTTTCCACGCCAGCCTTGACCGGGAATTCGTAGTTGGTTTCGGCATAGATCTTTTGCGCCGCGTCGCCGGTCAGCCATTCCATGAACTTGATGGCGTTGTCCTTGTTCGGCGCGGCTTTGGTCAGCGCCACGCCCGAGACGTTCACATGGGTGCCGGCATCGGTAAACGTCGGGAACACGATGTTGACCGCTTCGGCTGCCGGGCGCTGTTCCGGGTCGGCCATCATCTGACCGATGTAATAGGTGTTGCCAACGGCGATGTCGCATTCGCCAGCCGCAATCGCCTTGACCTGATCGCGGTCGCCGCCATCGGGTTTACGGGCGAGGTTGGCCTTGACGCCTTCCAGCCAGGTTTTGGCCGCTTCTTCGCCATGGTGGGCGATGACGGCGGCGGTCAGGGCGACGTTGTAATCATTGGTGCCCGAACGGATGCAGATACGGTCTTTCCACTTCGGATCGGCCAGATCTTCGTAGGTGGTCACTTCGCCCTCGGCCACGCGGTCTTTGCTGGCGTAGACGATGCGGGCACGGGTGGTGACCCCGAACCAGTGATTGGCCTCGTCGCGCAGCTCTGCCGGGATATTGGCAGCGAGCACCTCGGATTCGACGGGTTGGGTCACGCCAGCGTCAACCACCTGGGTCAGACGGGCGATATCGACGGTCAGCACCAGATCGGCGGGCGAGCGGTCGCCTTCGGCCACCAGACGCTCGGACATGCCCTTGTCAACGAATGCGATGTTCACCGTGATGCCGGTCTCGGCGGTAAAAGCGTCGATGATCGGCTGGATCAGTTCGGGCTGACGGTGGGAATAAATGTTGATCTCATCGGCAAGGGCGGGCATCGCCACGGTGCCAAGGGCAAGGGCTGCAAGGGAAAGACGGAAGGTCATGGTTGAGTCCTTTGGTCAGAAATTATGCAGCCCATAAACCTGACAAATTTACTTCGGTCAATAGTTGAGTGAAAAACTTTGGCTATTCTATTGGCGTCCTCGACGCTTTTTCTTCGGCCTTGGCCCGGTCCCACAGCACATCCATTTCGGTCAGATCGGATTCGGCTGGCGTGCGGCCCGCCTCGGCCAGCCAATCCTCGATCCGCTGGAACCGCCGGGTGAACTTGGCATTGGCAGCGCGCAGGGCGGCTTCGGGGTCAACGTTCAGGTGGCGGGCGAGGTTGGCCATGACGAACAAAAGGTCGCCGAACTCCTCTGTCACTTCGGCTTGCGACAGGGTGTCGCGGGCCTCGACCAGTTCCGCCGCTTCTTCGGTGATCTTGGCCACCACCTGATCGGTGGAGGGCCAGTCGAACCCGACCCGCGCCGCGCGCTTTTGCAGTTTGACCGCCCGCATCAGCGCCGGCAGGCCAAGCGCCACGCCGTCGAGCACGCGCGCCGGGCCACGCTCCGCCGCCTTCAGCGCTTCCCAGTCGGCGGTCTGCTGTGCCGCGGATTTGTCGCGCGACTCGGTGCCAAAGACATGCGGATGCCGGGCGATCATCTTGTCGGAAATGCTGCGGATCACGTCATCCAGATCGAAATGCCCGGCTTCTTCGGCCATTTGCGCGTGAAACACTGACTGAAAGAGCAAATCGCCCAGCTCGCCGCGCAGCTCGCGCCAATCCTGCCGGTCGATGGCATCGGCGACCTCATAAGCCTCTTCAATCGTATAGGGCGCGATGCTGGCGAAATCCTGTTCCAGATCCCAGGGGCAGCCGGTTTCGGGGTCGCGCAGCCGGGCCATTATGGCGCGCAGGCGGGGCAACCCGCCGTCGGGGTCGTGGATCAAGCTTTGGGGATCGGGCTGAGGGGGCATTGCAGGCACCTTGGTTTTCCGATTTGATCAAAGGCCGAAGTCCAAAGGAGTAAGACCCATGCCTGTCCTGAACCGTATCGCGGCTTTTGCCGAAGAAATGAAGGGCTGGCGTCGGCACCTGCATGCGAATCCCGAGCTGGAATTCGACTGCCACAACACGGCGGCCTTTATCGTCGCGCGTCTGCGCGAGATGGGGGTGGATGAGATTCATGAGGGGATCGCGAAAACCGGGGTGGTGGCGATCATCAACGGGCAGGGTCCGGGGCCGACCATCGGCTTGCGCGCCGATATGGATGCGCTGGCGATTCATGAGATGACGGGGGTGGACTATGCCTCGACCGTGCCGGGCAAGATGCACGCCTGCGGGCATGACGGGCATGTGACCATGGCGCTGGGGGCGGCGAAGTATCTGGCCGAGACCCGGAATTTTGCGGGGCGCGTGGCGATCCTGTTCCAGCCCGCCGAGGAAGAGGGCGGCGGTGGCGGCGTGATGGTGGAAGAAGGGGTGATGGACCGCTTTGACATCGCGCGAATCTTTGGCATCCACAATGCGCCCAACATTCCGCTGGGGCATTTCCAGACCACGCCGGGGCCGCTGATGGCCTCGGTCGATACGGCCTGGGTCACGGTGACCGGCAAGGGCGGGCATGGGGCGACGCCGCATGACTGTATCGATCCGGTGGTGGCGGTGGTGGCGATGGTGCAGGCGGTGCAGACCATCATCCCGCGCAACGTCTATGCGCTGGACGAGGCGGTAATCTCGGTCACGCAGATCCACGCGGGCACCGCGTCGAACATCATCCCCGAGGTGGCCACGTTTTGCGCCACGATCCGGTCGTTCAAGCCAGAGGTCCGCGATCTGCTGAAGCGGCGGGTGCTGGAGATTGTGGCGGGGCATGCGGCGGCGTTCAATGTGAGCGCTGAGGTGGAGTATGACTGGGGCTATCCGGCCACCGTGAACACGCCCGAGGAGGCCGATTTTGCCGCCGCCGTGGCCGCCGAGATTTCGGGCGAGGCGGCGGTGAATGCGCGGGCGCCGCGTGAGATGGGGTCGGAGGATTTCAGCTATATGCTGGAGGCCCGTCCGGGGGCCTATCTGTTCATGGGGATCGGGCCGGGGGCGGGGCTGCACCATGCGGCCTATGATTTCAACGATGAGGCCGCCCCGGTGGGGGCAAGTTTCTTTGCCCGGCTGGTAGAGCGGGCACAGCCGCTGGGGTGATGCGGTTTCCCCCTGTGTTACAGCTGATGATGTCTTTTTAAATCAACACCTTAACATGTGAATGTTAGGGGTTTCTTAACCTTTGATCTGTGGCTTATGGGCCGCAGGTCGAAGGGGAATGCGGCGGCCTTTCGGGGCGGTCTGGTCCTTTTTGATTGATCCGGGGGAGTCCGATCCCTATCATTTTCTTAAAATGGTGTCCTGGTCCTTGAAATGCGCCACGCATGAATTGGAAAACAGAGCGCTGCATTGAGGATGCGAGGGTCATATGGCGGAATTGCGTGGTGGAGCATTGGCTCCCTCCGGCGGTAAAAACACATTTGCGCTGGTTGCGACTGTAAAGGATGAAGGCCCCTATTTGTGGGAATGGGTCGCCTATCACCGGATGATCGGGTTTGATAATATCATCATATTTCAGAATGACTCGACCGATGGGACGCATCAGATACTGGCTGAAATGGCGCGTCATAATCTGATCACATACAAATACAACCGGGCCCCGCGCGGGTGCCATCAGGTCCGCGCCTATACCCGTGCGACCCGGCAACCCGGTTATCTGGCCGCCGATTGGGTCATGGCGCTGGATCTGGATGAGTTTCTGGTAATTCATGCCGGGGATGGCACATTATCATCGCTTTTCAAGGCGATGCCGGAGTTTGATTGCGCCTGTATCAACTGGCGTAAATTCGGCAATTCGGGATATGTCGCACCGCAAGACGGGCTGCTGACCGAAACATTCACGCGCTGCGAGACCGGGGCGGATATGGGGGTGAGGGTCGAGGCCTTCAAAGCGCTGTTCCGGCGCACGGCCTATGAACGACCGGGTGTGCATAATCCGCGGGCGCTGGAGTCGGGGCGTGATGATCTGCGTGTTGTGAACGGGTCGGGTCTGTCACCGGATGCGTATATCACCCGGAATTTTCAATGCTCGGACCCCGGATTGCAACGGTTTGCGCAGGTCAATCATTATATCGTCCGGGACGCATCGAGTTTTATCCTGAAAAGCGCAAAGGGCAGCGCGCATCAGGCCAACCGCAATATTGATCACCGCTATTGGCGCGGTCGCAACAAGAATGGTTCGGAAGACCTCCGGCTGGCGGCAATGGCGCCAAGGTTAAAGGCGGCGATGCAGCAGATGGATCAGCTGACAGGTGGCAAGCTGGCGGCGTTGACCGAACAGGCCCGCGCGCATCACCGGCAGGAGATTGACACGGTTCTGACCGAAGATTGGGCGCAAAAGCTGTATCAGCGCTGCGTGACCGATCCGAGCGCGCAGCTGCCCGCACTGACCAGGACGATGCCGTCGGGCACGATCACCTATCTGCAGGACAAAAGACCGAAAGCGCCGTTGCCGGTCGCGCAGGCGGACAGTGATAGGCCGGCCTATGACGGGCGGGTGCGCCGCGCGCGGGTTTGAAACGGGGGGCCCAAGCTGGTGGAGGTCTCGCCCCGATGTTCCCGCTATCAAACGGAAATCGGGGCTGCTAGCCTGCCACTCGGGTTTGGGTCTGGCCATCACGGCCCGCCGCCGGAGCAGGGTGTAACGATGAGAGTGATTTTGGCTGTGGCGGCTTTGGCCGCGGGTCCGGCGATGGCGCAGGAATATTACGCGTTTCAGTCGCCGACCGGCAATATCGGCTGCTATATCACGATCGAGGAAGAGACGATGGCGCGCTGCGATCTGGCCGAGTTCACGCCCAGTTTCCGCGACAGCGGCGAATGCGAGCTGGATTTCGGCCATGCCTTTGCCGTGGGCCAGTTTGGCCGGGCGGGCGCGATCTGTGCCGGGGATTCGGCGCTGGATGGTGAGGCCGAGGTGCTGGAATACGGCGAAGAGATCTACATCGAGGGCATCACCTGCTGGTCGGAACCGACTGGTATGAGCTGTGCCAATGACAACGGCCACGGATTCTCGCTGTCCAAACGCAAGCAAGAGGTGTTCTCAGCGGGGTCGGGGCAGGGTTGACAGGCCGGGGTGGCTCGGGTCATCTCGCGCCAACCGGATCTGGCGCGTCTCCGAGGGACAGAATGACGACCGTTTGGCCAACGGGAGTGTTTGACATGGCTCTGGAAGATGCGAAATCGCAGGTGGATACCGCCTTTACCCGCAAGGGGTTGAAGGGGCTGGCGTTTGAAAATGCCTTTGCCGGGGCTACCAGTTTTCTGCGCCGCACCTATACCAAGGATCTGACCGGAGTTGATCTGGCGATCACCGGGGTTCCGTTCGATCAGGCGGTGACGCACCGCACCGGCACCCGCTTTGGACCGCGTGCGATCCGCGAGGCGAGCGCGTTGCAGCCGTTTGACCCGCCCTATGGCTGGCCGACCAACCCGCTGGAAGAGATGGCCGTGGTGGATTACGGCGATGTCGCGTTTGACTATGCCCATACGCCCAGCTTTCCGGGGCTGCTGACCGATCATATCCGGGGGATACTGGCGGCGGGGCCGGGCACGGTGACGCTGGGGGGCGATCATTTCATCACCCTGCCGATCCTGCGCGCCTATGCCGAAAAGTATGGCCCGATGGCAGTGATCCATTTCGACGCGCATTCCGACCTGTGGCAGGATGATGACATGGACCGGATCGACCATGGCACGTTTTTCTACAAGGCGGTGAAGTCGGGGGTGATTGATCCCTCCGCGTCAGTGCAGATCGGCATCCGCACCCACTGCGACGATTATCTGGGGGTCGAGTATATCGACGCCCGTACGGTGCATGAGAAGGGCACAGCCCATGCCGTGGCGCGGGCGAAACAGATTGTCGGCGACCGGCCGGTCTATGTGACCTTTGACATTGATTGCCTCGATCCGTCCTGCGCACCGGGGACCGGCACGCCGGTCTGGGGGGGCTTGCACAGCTGGCAGGCGGCGGCGTGCCTGCGCGATCTGGCGGGGATCAACATGGTGGGCGGCGATATCGTCGAGGTCTCGCCCGCCTATGACACCACCGGGGCCACGGCGATTGCGGGGGCGCATGTGGCGCATGAGCTGATTTGCCTGTACCATTGGGCAAAATTCCGCAGGTGAAAAGGCCATGCGCATGATGGGGCTGATCTTTGCCGTTCTGATCGTGGCCGTGCTGGGGCTGATGGCCTTTGTGCGGCTGGCCCCTGCGGATGCGGCGCGCTGGCATGTGGCGCAGGATGGTACGGGCTGGGCCAAGGCGCCGTGGGATGCGGTGCTGTCTGAAACCGGCGGCGCGCGGCTGCGGCTGTCGGCGGCTGCGGGCGCGCCCGGTGATCTGCTGGTTCGGCTGGACGGCGTGGCGCTTGCCACGCCGCGCACCACCCGGCTGGCAGGATCGGTGGCCGAGGGGCGGATCACGTGGGTCACCCGCTCTGCCCTGTGGGGATTCCCCGATTTCACCACGGCAGAGGCGCGTGACGACGGGCTGTATATCCACGCCCGCCTGCGCTTTGGCCGCGAAGATATGGGCGTGAACGCCAAACGGCTGGAGGGCTGGCTGGCGGCGTTGTGAAGATGGCGACCCTTTGAGTTAGGCAATCAGGCGAGGACCCTTTGACACTGAGTTTTCGACAGGCCCGCGAGGCTGACATTCCTGCAATCGTCGGCATGCTGACCGATGATGCGCTGGGGAGGCAGCGCGAAGCGGATAGGGGTGATCTTTCGGACTATTACAGCGCCTTTCGCGAGATCGAGGCGGATGGCAATCAGCTCTTGTGCGTTGTGGAAAGCGCCGGGCAGATCGTCGGGACGCTTCAGCTGACGTTCATTCCGGGGTTGTCGCGGCGGGGGGCAAAACGCGGGCAGATAGAAGCGGTCCGTGTGGCCCGCAGCCATAGAAATCAAGGTATCGGTCGGGCGATGTTTGACTGGGCGATTGCGACGTGCCGCAGCCGGGGCTGTACGCTTGTGCAGCTGACGACAGACCGGGCCCGGCCAGAGGCGCATCGGTTTTACGAAAGCCTTGGGTTTGATGCGTCGCATGTCGGCTACAAACTGAGTTGCGCGGCGCCGCAATAACGCCGGTACCGCGCTTTGTGACAGATCGGAAGCAGCCAGATGCAGCCCCCTTTGCCATTGACCCCGCCACGCCCGATCCCTGCCGTGCTGGCGGTTGTTTTGCGCGCGGGGCAGGTGCTTCTGGTGCAGCGCGCCAATCCGCCGGATGCGGGGCTGTGGGGGTTTCCCGGCGGCAAGGTCGATTTCGGCGAAAGCCTGCTGGCGGCGGCGGAGCGGGAGTTGTGGGAAGAAACCGGCGTCAGGGCCGTGGCGGACCGCGCCTTTGCGGCGGTGGATGCCTATGATCACGGCGCGGATGGCCGGCTGCGCCAGCATTTTGTGCTGGTCGCGGTGCTGTGCCACTGGCAGGCGGGGGAGCCGGAGGCGGCGGATGATGCGCTCGACGCCAGATGGGTGGCGCTGAACGCGATGGAGCAGACGGTGGTCCTGAGCCGCGACGTGGCAGAGGTCGCCCGGCAGGCGGCGGGGCTGGTCTGAGGCGGTACTCAGGGTAAGCTGCCGGACGGCTCTCGCACCGCCGCAGGGGCAGGTTCATCCTCGGCCAGTGGCACCGGGTCGTCTCCGGCCAGGAAGTTGCCCAGTTTCTCCAGCCCCGGCACGTGGTCGCAGATCACCGAGATCACCACCAGCAGCGGCACGGCGATGATCATGCCGATCACCGACCACAGCCAGGCCCAGAGTGCGACGGTGAGGAAGACCACCACCGCATTCATCTGCAGGCGGCGGGCGACGAAGTAGGGGGTGATCAGCTGCCCCTCCAGCGTGGTGAAGGACAGATAAACCACCGCGACCATCACCGGCCAGAAGATGTCGGAAAACGTGACCAACCCCACCAGCAGGGCGATGCCGACGCCGGTGATCGCGCCCAGATAGGGGATGAAGTTGAGCGAAAACGCCAGCAGGCCGAACAACAGCGGCGAGGGCATGCCAAAGGCCCACATCGCAAGCCCTATGGCGACGCCCAGACAGGCGTTGATCAGGGTGATCGCCCCCAGATAGCTGCCCAGACTTTCCTCGATCTCGCGCAGGGCGGAATAGGCGTTGCGCTTTTCGCGCAGGGAATCAAAGCTTTGCACGATTTTCAGATAGAGCATGTCGCCCGAGGCAATCAGGAAGAACAGCAGGAACAGGGTCAGCGCGACCTGACCCATGATTCCGGGGGTGGTCGCCAGACCGTTGAGGATGGCAGAGGCCACATCTATCCCTGCGGTGCTGGCTACCGCTTCGGCATTGGTTGCCTCGCCGGTGGCTGTCGCGTCCCCGGTTTCTGCCTCGATCTGGGTCATGGCCGTGTCGATGGTCTCGAAGGTGCCGCGCAGACGCTGCAGCTTTTCGGTCAGAGCCGACTGGATGTCGGGCATATCGGCGATCAGCTGACCCGCCGGGCCGGAGACGGACCAGATCAGCGCGATGATGCTGAAGAACAAGCTAAAAACGATGCCCGCCGCTGTCACACCGGGGGCAACGCCCAGCCGCGACAGGCGGCGGCGGACCGGGACGAAGACAAAGAACAGCAGGATCGAAAAGGTGATCGGCATCAGAAAGTCGCGGGCAAAGGCGATGGCCGCGATCATGGCCAGAATGAACAGGCCGACAACCGGCCAGGATGGGCGCGGCCGTTTCGGACGGCTGTCGCGGTCGATCGGAAATTTGTGAACCGCAGTATAGGTGACAGGCGCCATGATGACCGTTTTCCCAAAATCCCGGCACAGAACACGGGACAACAGCGAAGCAAACGCAGCTTAGCGGTTCCGGTTCCACTGGCTACAGGGAATTTCCGGGCAATCTCTGCTGGCTTTGTGGCGGGCCTTGACCAGACCGCGCAATCGCGCCAAACCGCGCGGATGGTTCCGTTTGACAGACTTGCCCAGATCACCCAGCGCTTTGAGTTTCTCGAAGCGAAGATGAATGCCGGCGCGGCGCCAGGCGAGATTGCAAGCCTGAGCCGGGAATATTCCGAGCTGAAGCCGGTGGTCGATCAGATTGCCGCCTATCGCCGGGGCCTTGATGATATGGCCGAGGCCGAAGGCTGGCTGACCGACCCCGAGATGAAGGCTCTGGCCGAGGAAGAGCTGCCACGTTTGCGCGCGCGCATTCCCGAGATCGAACAGGCGCTGCGGGTGGCGCTGCTGCCGAAAGATGCGGCGGATGGGCGGCCTGCCATCCTTGAAATCCGGCCCGGCACTGGTGGCGATGAGGCGGCGCTGTTCGCGGGCGACCTTTTGCGGATGTATCAGCGCCATGCCGAGGGCAAAGGCTGGCGGTTCGAGATTCTGGAGCAGCAGCTGTCGGACCTTGGCGGCATCAAATCGGTGACTGCGCATGTGCAGGGCGAAGGCGTGTTTGCCCGCCTGAAATACGAGGCCGGCACCCACCGCGTGCAGCGTGTGCCGGAGACCGAGGCGCAGGGGCGGATCCACACCTCTGCCGCGACGGTGGCGGTGCTGCCCGAGGCGGAAGAGGTGGATCTGGACATTCCGGCCAGCGACATCCGCATCGACACCATGCGCGCCTCGGGGGCGGGCGGGCAGCATGTGAACACCACGGATTCGGCGGTGCGGATCACCCACCTGCCCACCGGTATCATCGTGACCAGTTCGGAAAAGTCGCAGCACCGCAACCGCGAGATTGCGATGCAGGTGCTGCGCGCCCGGCTGTTCGATCTGGAACGCGAGCGGATCGACCAGGCGCGGTCAGCCGACCGCAAGGCGCAGGTCGGCTCGGGGGACCGGTCGGAACGGATCCGCACCTATAACTTCCCGCAAGGCCGGATGACCGATCACCGGATCAACCTGACGCTCTATTCGCTGGCGCAGGTGATGGCGGGTGATCTGGACGGCATCATCGACGCGCTGCAGGCCGAGGATCAGGCCCAGAAACTGGCCGAGGCCGGGCTGTGACCACGCTTTCTGTGGCGCTGGTGCAGGCGGTGCGCGATTTGCGCGCGGGCGGTGTGCCCGATGCGGCAGGCGATGCGCGCGTGCTCTTGGCCCATGCGGCGGGGATCGCACCCGACCGGCTGACGCTGCATCTGCCCGATGCAGCGGCGGCGGATGTGCTGGCGCGCTTTGCCACGTTGATCGTTCGGCGCGCCGCGCGCGAGCCGGTGTCGCATCTGACCGGCGGGCGGCTGTTCTGGGGGCGGCGGTTTATTGTGACGCCCGACGTGCTCGACCCGCGCCCCGAGACGGAAACGCTGGTGGCCGAGGCTTTGCGCACGCCGTTTGATCGGGTGCTGGATCTGGGCACCGGATCGGGCGCGATTGTACTGTCGCTGCTGGCGGATCAGGTGGGGGCGCAGGGTCTTGGCGTTGATCTGTCCGGGCCTGCGCTGCAGGTGGCGCAGCGCAATGCCGATGCTCTGGGGCTGACCGGTCGCTGCCGCTTTGCCCATGGCGCGTGGTTTGCGCCGGTCAGCGGCCAGTTTGATCTGATCGTATCGAACCCGCCCTATATCACCGCAGCCGAGATGGCGGATCTGTCGCCCGAGGTGCAGCGCTATGAGCCGCATCTGGCGCTGACCCCCGGCGGTGACGGGCTGGATGCCTACCGCGCGATTGCGGCGGGGGTGGCGGCACATCTGGCCCCGACAGGGCGGTTGCTGCTGGAGATCGGCCCAACGCAAGCGGCGGCTGTGGTGCAGCTGCTGGCGCAGGCGGGGCTGGGGCAGATCCGGGTGCTGCCGGATATGGACGGGCGCGACCGGGTGGTGGCGGCACAGGCGGGCTGACGCCGGTTGCCGGGTCAAAAGCTGCGAAAAATCATCGCAGAACCGCCGATCCTTGCAATATAACGCAGAATCGACTTGTCAGACGCTGCGTTGCATGATTATTCAAAGGCAGGCGCTGTCCTAGCGCGGTGGGCATTTCGGCCCCCGTTCAGACTGTGCTTAAACCCGACCTTGCCTCAATTTCCCGTCACAGGGGTTGCACCATGCCGGTGCTTCATATCCGGGCAAGCCGGACATTCGGATCAAAGGACAAGATGCGCTCTTCCAAGTCCCGTTCGCGTTCCAAGCAGAACCGCCCGCGCACGCTCGGCAATATCATCAACCGGGTGTTCGAAAGCTCGGGCCCCGAGGGCAAGGTGCGTGGCACGCCGCAGCAGATCATCGAGAAATATCAGCTGCTGGCGCGTGACGCCCAGCTGTCGAATGATCGCGTGGCGGCTGAGAATTTTCTGCAACACGCCGAACATTACACCCGCATGCTGAGCGAAGCGCAGCGCGAAATGGCCGCCGAACAAGAGGCGCGCCAGCAGCAGTTCGGCCAGAATGGCCAAAACAACGGCCAGCATGGCGGTCAGAACAATGGCCAGCACGGTGGCGGCCAGCAGGGTGGTCAGAACAACGGCCAGCAAGGGCATGCGCAGGGCGGCCAGTATGGCAACCGCGACGGCAACCGGGATGGCAACCGTGACACACGCAACTGGCGTGATGACCGCGTTGTCGATCCGGGGCAGGGCGATCAGCCCGACGCCAGCCTGATCGACGACCCGCGCGGCGAAGATACCGGACTGGTTGAAACGCCCGAGGCTCGCCCGGCAGGTGACGCCCCGCGCCGCGAAGACCGCCCGCGCCGCAATGACCGCCCGGAGGGCGAGCGCAACCGCAACCGCGACGAAAACCGCAACACCCGTGGCCCGCGCCCGCCGCGCCCGGAGCGGACCGCCGAGGATCGCCCGGCAGCGACTCAGCCCGCGCCAGAGGCCGCAGTGCAACCCGTCGCCGCAGCACCCGAGGCGGCAACGCCAGACGTTGCAAAGCCTGAGCGTGCAAAGGCGCAGCAGCCGTCAAAGACTGAGCCTGCAAAGGCTGAGACGGTGACGCCAGAGGCTGCAGGGGCTGACCAACCGGCCGAGCCAAAGGTGCGCCGCCCGCGCGCGCCGAGAAAGCCGAAAGACAGCGCAGAGGCTGGCGACAAGCCAACCGATGACAAAGGCCCGCGCGAGGCCGCAGAGTAAACCGACTGACACGCCGCCCTTCGGGGCGGCGTTGCTTTATGCGGGGCAGCGCAAGTTTACGACCGCCCGCAGCGCGGCTCAGCGCGCTGCCACTGCCCGCGCCAGTGCGCAGAACTGTTCCAGCCCGATCTCTTCGGCGCGCTGGGTCGGCACGATGCCCACCCCCTCCAGCAAAGCCTCGACATTGCCGCCCAAACCCTTGAGACTGGAGCGCAGCATCTTGCGGCGCTGGTTGAAGGCCATGGCGGTCACGCGGCTCAGCACTGCCGCATCGGCGGGAAAGCGCGGCGCCTCCAGCCGGGTCAGATGCACCACCGCCGAATGCACCTTGGGCGCGGGGGTAAAGGCCTCTGGCGGCAGGTGCATCACGATCTTTGGCTCGGCCCGCCATTGCGCCAGCAGCGCCAGCCGCCCGTAATGGTCGGTGCGCGGCCGGGCCACGATGCGCTCGGCCACTTCTTTCTGAAACATCAGCGTCAGCGAGGTCCAGAACGGCGGCCAGACCGCGGGCGAGAGCCAGCGGATCAACAGCTCGGTGCCGACATTATAGGGCAGGTTCGACACCACCCGGATCGGCCCGTTCAGCCGTGCCGCCGCATCCAGCTCCAGCGCGTCGCCCTGCACGATCTCCAGCCGCCCCGGATAGGTGGCGGCAATCTCCTCCAGCGCGGGGATGCAGCGCGGGTCTTTTTCCACCACCAGCACCCGGCGCGCGCCCTCGGCCAACAGCCCGCGCGTCAGCCCGCCGGGACCGGGGCCGACCTCCAGCACGTCACAGGCCGACAGATCGCCCGCCATCCGCGCGATCTTGGCGGTCAGGTTCAGATCGAGCAGAAAGTTCTGCCCCAGCTGCTTTTTCGCCACCAGATCATGCGCCCGGATCACCTCACGCAGCGGCGGCAACCCATCAATCGTCGCCATATTCCTGACCACCCTTGTTCATTTTCTGTCGAAAAATATCCCGGGGTCTGGGGCAGAGCCCCAGTCCGACCTTACCGCAAGCGCGACGCCGCCATGTCCCACGCCATCCGGCAGGCCGCAACCAATGAATCGGGCAAGGCCACCCCTTTGCCCGCGATGTCAAAGGCGGTGCCATGATCGGGCGAGGTGCGCACGAAGGGCAGGCCCAGCGTCACATTCACCCCGCCGTCGAAATCCAGCGTCTTGATCGGGATCAGGGCCTGATCGTGATAGGCGCAGACGGCGGCGTCATAGCGGGCGCGCGCGCGGGGGTGAAACATGGTGTCGGCGGGCAGGGGGCCGGTCACCGCCATGCCCTCCGCCGCCAGCCGGGCGACGACGGGCGCGATCACCGCCGCGTCTTCCCAACCCATCGCACCGCCTTCGCCGGCGTGCGGGTTCAGACCAGCGACGGCGATGCGCGGTGCGGCAATTCCAAAATCACGGATCAGCCCGGCATGGGTCAGGCGGATCACCTGTTCCAGCAGGGCGGCGGTCAGGGCGGCGGGCACGTCGGCCAGCGGGATGTGGATGGTGGCAGGCACCACGCGCAACAGCGGCGAGGCCAGCATCATCACCACCGGCACATCACCCGCCAGATGCGCGAGGTATTCGGTATGGCCGGGAAAGGCAAAGCCCGCACCGTCCTTGAGCACCTTCTTGTGCAGCGGCGCGGTGACGATGGCCGAGGCAGCCCCCGATTGCACCAGATCCACCGCGCGGGCGATGACCTCGATCACGCCGATGGCATTGGCGGGCTCGGGCTGGCCGGGGGTGACGGGGGCGGCAAAGCGGTGCGGCAGCACCGGCAGATGATCGGGCGGCACGCCCTGTGCGGCCTCAGGCACCGCCACCTCGGTCCAGCGCGTGCCGGACGGCAGGTGGCGCGGGTCGCCCAGCCAGACAAAGGGCACAGCGGCCCCCAGAATCGCACGGGCCCGCACGGCAAGTTCCGGGCCGATCCCGGCCGGTTCGCCACAGGTCATGACCAGCGGCGGCCGGGTCATGGTGTGCTGATGATGGCTTCCGAGCGCAACTCTTCGAGATAGGCTTCGGCCAGCAGGGTCAGGCGGCGCGAGATCAGCTGTTCGCGGATCGCTTCGCGGTCAATCGGGCCGTCGATCTTTGGCCCACGGCCGCAGAGCATCAGGAACACGCGGGCGCCGCCACGGGTGATGGCGGTGGAGTATTCGCCGGGGTCCAGCTGCGCCAGCTGCAGCGCCACATCGGCGGGCAGGTCGCGCACGGTGCGGTTTTCCACCTTCAGCTGGCTTTCGGGCAGGCCGCGCGCTTCGGCAAAGAGATCCTTACAGCTGTCAAGACGGGTGTGCATGGCAGCAGCCTGCGCCTGCACGTCCGGCGTGTTGGGCATCAGGAATTCGGCATATTCCACCTGTACCTCGGGCGCGGTGGATGTGTCTTCGGCCACATCGCGCAGCTGGAACACGGCCACCGCATTGGGCAGGGTCACCGGCTCTGACACCTGACCGGGGCCGAGGGCGAGGACGAGTTCAACAATCTGCGGCGGCAGTTCCGAGGTCGGGGTCCAGTCCAGCCGACCCCCGCGCCCGGCAGAGGGCGAGGCGGAATAGCGCCGGGCGGCGGCGGCGAAGCCGTCTTCGGTGGTGATTTCGTCGCGCAGCTGGCGGGCAAGGGCCTGTTGCTCTTCGGGGTCGCCTTCGACCGGCAGGATCAGTTCGGACAGCAACAGCTGCATGCCGGTGTTGACGGTGCCGCCGACGATGGCACGGTCAATCTCTGCCTCGCTGATGGTAAAGCTGCCAGCGTAGCGGCCGCGTACCAATTCGCGCCACAGCAGGCCATTGCCGGCAAAATCGCGGAAGGTTTCCATCGACACCCCGGCCTGACCCAGCGCTTCGACAAATTCGGCGGCGGTCAGGTCAGCGCGGGCGGCGAATTCCTCCATCCCTGCGGCCAGTTGCTCTTTGGTCAGGCGCAGGCCAAAGCGTTTGGCCTGGGCTGCGGCCAGACGGTCCTGAAGTAGACCCTTCATCGCCTCTGCCTCGGGGTCGCCGGGCACGCGCAGCAATTTCAGAAACAGCTTGCGCTGGTCCATCTCGTAGCGGGTGATCACGGAGTCATTGATGCGCATCACGACCTGAAACGGCGATCCGTCCTGTGCCGCAGCGCTCTGGGGCAGGGTGGCGAACGGGGCCGCGAGGGTGGCCATCAGGGCGGTCGCCCGGAAAAGTTGAGAGAAAGCTGTCGTCATGCGTTCTGCCGTCACTGTACTTGCGCCTTTCACGTCTTGCGCCCGATTGGTCTGCCCCGTTGGTCTGCCCGGCCCCTGTTCCCCTAGCGTCTGCAACTGCGCGCAGGCCCGGCGATGGTGCCGGCACCAAAGCCGACCAGATCGACCGAAAGGCCGAAATCTGTTGTCGGCTTCACACTAGTCGAGGATGCGTAGCGACGCGAGAGAGAAAGATCGACCAGCACGCATTCGTTGCGGAACTGAATCCCCAGCCCGGTGCGGTTGGCACGCCGGGTCTCCAGATCATATCGGGCCTGTGCGCGGGCGGTCCAGACGTCGTTGATCTTGTAGCTGCCGTCAAACGCCAGTTCGGCGATGTCGGCGGGGCGTTCCTCGGCGGGGTCGGCGGTCAGAAACACATAAGACCCGGCAATGCCATAGCGCGCCCCGGCCAGATCGAGCCGGGTTTCGGATTTGGTCAGCTTGAAGCCGTCGTTGATCAGCACCCGCTGACTGATCCCCATGCCTTGGGGCAGGGTCAGATGGGCGGCGGCAAGCCAGTCGGAATTGCGCCCGTCGAGGCCGGAGGCGGCAGAGAACTGACCCAGATCTTCGGTGCGGAACACCCGGCCCACGGCGGTGGACAGGGTCCACCCCGCCGGATCGACGCGGGTATAGCCCACCCCGACGTTGAGCCGCCCGCCCCGCTCTGTCGCGTCAGAGCCGGGATAGCGGTTCATCGAGAAAAGGTTGCCTTCGTCGAATTCCACCAGAAGGGAATCTTCGTTGGGCAGGGATTCGGTGCCTTTGGGGGCCCAGACGAACTGCACCACAGGTTCGATCACATGGCCGGTGCCACCCGCCCCGGATTTGGCCCAGGGCCAGCGCAATTCAACAGCCACGCCGCCGTGCAGGCGTGACGGGGTGCCGCCAAAGCTGTTGTCTTGCGTGATGCGGTAGGCGTCGGCGGTGACCTCGCCCAGCGTGCCGGCGATGATGCCAAGGGGCAGATCCCAGTTGCGCCGCCAGTCCAGCCGCAACGAGGCGCGGGTGACATCGCGGCCAAGGGCGGGCAAGGGGCCATAGCGGCCATCGGGATCGGTCGGATCACTGGAACTGCGGTAATGGCCATGGGTCTGAAACCGCAACCCGGCCTCACCGCCCAGCAGGCCGCCAGAAAAGCGGCGGTGATAGGTCATGTCGGTCACAATGGTCGGCAAGGTGGCATTCGACTCGCCCGGACGGATCGAGCGGATGCCGACCAGACGGGCCTGTATCAACTCGTTGCGCTGGGTACGGCTGATCTCGACCCGGCTGAGCAGGCGGTCAGAGCCGGGCAGGCCGTAGTCTTGCTGATAGTCGGGGTCGCTGACGAGGATGCCGTCAAAGGTCAGGGCAAAATCGCGCGGCAGGGCAAACTGGCCGACGGCGGTCATGTAGTACCGGGTGTCGCCCGGTATCAGCTCATCACGCGACACGGCGCCGTTCAGCTCGATCTGGCCGGTGGCAAAGGCCTGACGGTAGCGCAATTCGACCGTGCGGCCGGATTTGGTCGAGAGATAAGGCGTGATGGTCAGGTCACGGTGTGGCCCGAGGGTCTGGAAATACGGCAGCTTGATCCCGGTGCCGAGGCCCGAGGTGGTGCGCAGCTGCGGCCGCAGAAAGCCGCTGGTGCGGGTCAGGGTCGGATCGGGCATGCGCAGGCGCGGGAAATAGGCGACCGGCAGGCCCGAGACGCGGAACTGGGCGTGATCGAAATAGATCTGCCGTTCCTGCTGGTCGTGCAGCACCCGCCGGGCGCGGATTTCCCACAAGGGCGCGGCCCCGTTGCAGATTTTGCACGAGGAGGCGACCGCGTTGTCAAGCTGGGTGTAGCGGCCCCCGACGCGCTGGATCTGGTTCGCGGCCAGCTGCAACTCACGGTTCAGGACCAGCCGGGCGCTGGTCAAAACGCCTTCGGTCAGGTCGGCGGACAAATCGGCCTGCGAGGCGACAAGGATGGTATTGTCGCCATCGACCAGAACAATCGGCCCGGTGATGGTCAGCCGGTCGGCGGCGCGGTCATAGGTGATGCTGGCCGCGCGCAGGGTGCTGCCCTGATAAAACACCTCGACCCCGCCATCGGCGATCAGCTTGCCCCCGGCGTCGATGCGGACGGTATCGGCCACAAGTGCGGCCATTTCCTGTGCAGAAGTGGTCTGCGCCGGGGTCAGCGTCAGCAGGGCTACGGTGGCAAGGGTGGTGAGCAGACGGCGTAACATCGGGGACCGCATCAGCCATCCTCCAGATGCAACAGCAGGCCAAGCGCCAGCAGGATGGCAGCGACAGGGGCGGCCCATGCGGAAAGCAGGATCGGGATTTGCCCATTATTCCCAAGAACTTGTGCGAAGTTTCTGAGAAAGAAGATAAAGAAGCCGCCCAGGATGGCCAACAGCACATAAATCCCGGTCTTGCCCAGGCGCGCGTGGCGCATGGTGAACCCGGCGGCGATCAGCACCATGGCGGCCAGCAGCAGCGGTTGCGCCAGTTCCATCTGATACCAGACCCGGTGCGCGCGGGCCGAAAAGCCCGCCCGCTCCAGCCCGGAGATATAGGCGGGCAGGCCCCAGAATGGCACCGCCGAGGGCTGGCCAAAGCTGTCGCGAATCCGCTCACGCGTCAGGTTTGAGGCAAGGGTGGACTCCGCAGGCAGGATCAAAGCCTCTCGTTCGGGGTTTTGGCTTGTCATGTCCCAACGCTTGGCCCCCGTCAACGCCCATGCACCGGGGATCAGCCGCGCGCTTTGCGCCTCGACCCGTTCGGCAGCCAGACCATCGGGGCCGAACAGCATGAAGGTCACCCCGAACAGCTCGGTCCCGTCGGAGTTTGCGCGCAAGGCATGGATCACGGTCTGCCCGTCTTCGGTGCCCTGTCTCAGCCAGAGGCCGGAATCGGCCAGCGACAACGTGCTTGCCGCGCCATCGGCAGCGGCGGCCCAGAGCCGGTCATATTCCTTTTGCGTGGCGGCGACCAAAGGGTTGAACACCGCAATCGTCAGCCCGCCGATCATCAGCGCCATCAGCACCGGGGCCAGCAGAAACCGCAGCGCCGAGCGCCCGGCGGCCCGGATCACCACCAGCTCGGACGAGCGCGCCAGCGACAAAAACAGCGTGATCGCCGCCAGAATGGTGATCAGCGGCAGGATACGGTACAGGTTGGCGGGGGTATTCATGGCCGCCAGATGCAGAGCCCCGGTGGTGCCGATGCCCCGGCCGGAAAAGCGGCGCAGCTGTTCGACCATGTCGATCAGCATCATGATCGCCCAGAAGGTGCCCAGCACCTGCAGATAGGCCCAGAGAAACCGCCGTGCGATATATCGGGACAGGATCATGCCAGCGCCCCCGCTGCCGCGCGCTGTTCCCGGCTGAGCCAGCGCGGACGCTGCGACAGCCAGAGCAGAAACACCCCGATGCAGATGCCGAACACAGGGGCGGCATAAACGGCAGGCCAGGCCAGCTCGGACCGGATGGCAAGGCCGGTGCCTTGGGTATTGATCATCTGCACAACGATCAGCAGAACCACCGCCATGCCGATCTGCCGCCACAGCCCAAAGCGGCTGAACGCCCCCAACAGCAGCGCGCCGAAGCCGATCAGCGCCGTCGCCAGCGCCAGAAACGGCTGGGCGATGCGGTTGTGCCCCTCTTGCAGCAGATTGGCGCGGCTGGAGCCGACCTCGGCCACCAGTGCCGCATCAGCGCGCAACAGCTCCAGCGTCGAGGCCTCATCCAGCGTGCGGGTGCCGGGGGCCGCAACCCCCAGCATGCCACCCAGATCATAGGTGGCATCGGCAAAGCGGGTGACCGAAAGCCTGCGGCTGGTGTGGTCCAGATCCTGCGTCATCCCGTCAAACATCAGCAGTTTCGGCCCCTGATCGCCGCGCGCCAGCAAAGCGCGGCGGGCGGTATAGGTGGTGGTCACATTGGCATTGCGGTCATCCGACAGAAACACGTCGCGCAATTCGCCGGTGGCGGCAATCTCGCGGATGTACAGCGTCAGGCCATCGCCGGGGTGCATGAACTGACCGTCGCGCAGAAAGCGCGCGGTGACATTATCGGCAATCTCGGCGCTGCGCGCGGTCAGGGCGGCGCGGCTGGCCGGGACCAGCACATGTGTCAGCACCGACATCATCAGCATTACCACCAGCCCGAAGACAATCACCGGACGCGCCAGCCGGAACGACGAAAACCCGGTCGCCTGCATCACCACCAGTTCGGAATCGCTCATCAGCCGGTTGGCGACATAAACGGCGGCGGCAAAGGCCGACACCGGCAATACAAGCCGGATCACATTGGGCAGGGTCAACAGCGAGAATTCAACGAAAACCAGCGCCGATTGCCCGTCGCCGATCAACTGGTCAAACAGGCCAACCGCGCGGTTGACCCAGTAAACAGACACCAGCAATAGGGAAAAGAACCCGAACAGCGCAAGAAGTTGCGACAGCAGGTATCTGTCGAATCTTGGCACGGCTTTGATCGCTCCCTCACCCGAATTGCCGCCACGCTAGGCGAAATGCGCGGGATTGGAAACTGGTATCTGGTCATTGCCGGGGGCGCGGGCTAGCCTTTGCCGGTCGGGGCACTGTGCCGCCAAAGCGTGCCGCAGCGGCGCACCCGCCCCATCAAACCGCCTGACCAATGATCCGAGGACCATGATGACCCAACCTGTGCCGATCCAGTTTCGTGAAAATGATGCCGAGGCTCTGGCCACCCAGCCGGGGCGGATCGTGCTGTTGGCCGAACCGGGGGCAAGCCTGACGCCACTTGCGCGCAAGCTGGACAGGCTGACCCGCGGCGCGGTGACGCGGGCGGCAGGATCGGAGAGTTTTGCCGCGTTGAAACCGGGCGACGGGCTGGAACTGGGCTTTCCCGCCGGGCTGGCGGCAGAGACGGTGCAGATCCTGCGGCTGCCGCGCAAGGCGACGCAGGCGCAGGCGCGCAAGGCCGGGGCTGCGGTGGGGGCAAAGCTGTCACCGCAGGAGACGCTGGTGCTGGCGGAAAACCATCCGCTGGCCGCCGATATCGCCTTTGGTCTGGCAATGCGCGCCTATGACTTCACCCCGCACAAGACCGCAGCACCGAAGGCCGTCGGGCCGGTCACGCTGATGGTCAGCGCCCCCGAGCAGGTGGCGGCGGCGGCCAATGCCGGCGCAGCCGTGGCCGAGGGCGTGTTTTTCACCCGCGATCTGGTGAACGAGCCCGCCAATGTGCTGACCACCTATGATTTCGCCGCCCGTCTGGCCGCCATGCAGGAACTGGGGCTGGAGGTCGAGATCCTGGAGGAAGACGAGCTTCTCAAGCTGGGCATGGGCGCTCTGCTTGGGGTTGGTATGGGGTCGGAGACGCCGTCAAAAGTCGTGGTGATGCAGTGGAATGGCGGGCCAAAGGGGGAGGCCCCGTTTGCGCTGGTCGGCAAGGGCGTGGTGTTCGACACCGGCGGCATCTCGATCAAGCCCGCAGGCGGCATGGAAGACATGACGATGGATATGGGCGGCGCCGGTGTGGTGGCGGGTGTGATGCGCACGCTGGCGCTGCGCAAGGCAAAGGCCAATGTGGTGGGGCTGGTCGGGCTGGTGGAAAACATGCCCGATGGCCGCGCACAGCGCCCCGGCGATGTGGTGAAATCCATGAAGGGCGACACGATCGAGGTGATCAACACCGATGCCGAGGGCCGTCTGGTGCTGGCCGATGTGCTCTGGTACGCGCAGGAGCGGTTCAAGCCCTCGGCCATGATCGACCTTGCCACGCTGACCGGGGCCATCATCGTGGCGCTGGGGCATGAGAATACCGGCGTGTTCTCCAATGATGACGCGCTGTGCGACGCCTTCCTCAAGGCGGCAAAGGCCGAGGGCGAGGGCGCCTGGCGGTTGCCGATGGGCGAGGCCTATGATGCCAAGCTGAAATCCCGCATCGCCGATATGATGAACGTGGGCGGGCGCGACGGCGGCGCGATCACGGCGGCGCAGTTCCTCGCGCGGTTTGTAAAGCCGGACGTGCCGTGGTGCCATCTGGACATCGCGGGGACGGCGCTTCTGAAAGCCGACAGCACCCTTGCGCCCAAAGGGGCCACCGGCTGGGGCGTGATGGCGCTGGACCGGCTGATCCGCGACCGGTTCGAGGGGAAATAAGGCCCGATGGGCATCGTGATGTTCTACCATCTGACCCGGTCCACGGCGGAACAGACCGCGCGAGTGCTGATCACTCGCGCGCGCGGTCAGGGCTGGCGGCTGATGATCCGGGGGACAGAAACGGCTGAACTCAACCGTCTGGATGCCCGGCTCTGGACCACGCCGGAGGACAGCTTTGTGCCGCATGGCCTTGCCGGCGGCCCGCATGATGCGCGCCAGCCGGTGCTGCTCGGGACCGGGCCGGTGACCAATGGCGCCAAGGGCCTGCTGCTGATCGACGGGGCCGAAGTGGAGCCAGAAGAGGCGGCAGCGCTGGAACGGGTCTGGATCCTGTTCGACGCCGACAACCCCGACCGGCTGTCACAGGCCCGCAGCCAGTGGAAACAACTGACCAGCGCAGGCCTGCCCGCGCAATACTGGTCGGAAGAGTCGGGCAAATGGGAGAAAAAGGCCGAAAAGGCCTGACCTGCCGCTGCTGCGCTTCGGGCCGGTGTTGGACGCCTCCGGCGGGAGTATTTCAAAAGCAGCAAATGCAGGTGCGGTTCTGTGTATTGCTGCTTGCCAAATACTCCCGCCGGAGGCGTCCTTGCGGCTCCGTTGCGCGCCACCCGGCAGTCAGCGCCGCAGGATCATCTCGCCGCCAGTGATCTCGATGCTGTAGCGGCCCAGATAGGACATGCCGAGCAGCGAGGTGTCCAGATCGCCCTCATTGACCACGGCGGTCACGCTGGCATCGCGGTACGGGCCAAGCTCTACATCCGTCAGGGACACGCGGGCGGTGCGCACGATGCCATTGGCGGTGCGCGCCTCGCCGATGAAGGCAAGTGCTGCCGGGTCAATGCCCAGTCGCCGCGCGTCGGGCAGGCTCAGCACCATCTGGGTCGCGCCGGTGTCGACCAGGAACGGGATGGGTGTGCCGTTGATGGTGAGGGTCAGGTGGTAATGGCCGTCGGGCGCGCGGGGCAGGCGGATCTCGCCGCCCTCGACCACCGTTTGCCGGGGCAGCATGCCGGGGCGCAGGTCGTGCCAGAGGCCATAGCCCGCCATCAGCCCGATCACGATCAGCCCCCAGGCGGCGGCGGTGCGCAGGGCCTGACCCATGCGGCCGCGGAATTCCACGATGATATAGCCACCGACCGCCGCCAGCAGCAGGCCCAGATAGGCCAGTCGTGCGATCATGTCGCCGTCCATGCGCGCTTCCTTTTTGCTCAGGCAAAGGTAGGGGGCCGGGCGCGGATCTGCAATCGGCGTGCGGTCAGATCAGCCCGGTCTGGCGGATGCCGTCGATCACGAATTGCACTGACAGGGCCGCCAGCAGCATCCCCAACAGGCGGGTGATGACAATGGTGCCGGTGCGGCCCAGCATCCGCTCCAGCGGCGGCGAGGCGAGCAGGAACAGGAACGTTACAAGGATCATCCCCCAGGTCAGCCCCAGAACAGCAAAGGTGGCAGGCCAGTCGCCGCCGCCCTGACCGATCAGCAGGATGATCGAGGCAATCGCGCCGGGCCCCGCGATCAGCGGCGTGGCGAGGGGAAACACCGACGGGTCATGATCGGCGTCCGGAGTCTGGCCCTCGCGCCGGGTGGTGCGGCGTTCAAACAGCATGTCGAGCGCGGTGAGAAACAACAGGATGCCGCCCGCGATGCGAAAGGCCGACATCGAGATGCCGATGAAGCCAAGGATCGCCTCCCCCGCCAGCCCGAACATCGTCAGGAGCGCGGTGGCGATCAGGCAGGCGCGCTGCGCCATCGCGCGGCGTTGCTCGGCGCTCATCCCACGGGTCAGCGCGATGAACAGCGGCACCAGCCCCGGTCGGTCGATCACCACGAACAGAGTGGCAAAGGCGGTGATGAGAAAGGCGGTTTCCATCGGCAAAGTCTAGACCGGCGCGCCCGGCTTTGGAACGGGGCACGTGATTTTTCGCAGAAAAATCGTTGGGGTCACAGAATGCGCGGGCCGAGCGTGGCGGGGTCGATGCCGGGGGGGGACCAGAACTCGGCGGCAAAGGCGGGCAGGGTGGCCAGCACCCGGTCAAGATCGGCGCGCGGCACGCATTTGCGCAGGGCAATGGCGGTGGCGGCCACGCAGTTTTCGGGCGTCAGGTTGTGGTGCGGGCGCAGCGTCTTTGCCTGCGCCGTCCAGTCGGCCCGGCTGCCGGGCGGCAGCGGCGGGGCGATGTGCCACTGCGCCACAAAGATCGCCCGCAGAACCGACGGCAGGATCTGCGCGAAATCCAGCGCCTGTTGCACGGTCAGCCGGGCGCGGAAGGCGCGCAACACGCCCTCCACGGCCGTATAGGCCATGTTGTCGCTGATCAGCCCCATTTCTTCGCGCGCATCCGCCAGAAACCCCTGCCATTCCCGGCTTGCGTGGCGATAGGTCCAGGGCATCGGCATGGACTAGGCTGCCGTTTCCAGCTTTTCCTGCGCCGCCAGCCACATCGCTTCGGCCCGGTCCAGCGCGCCCATCACCTCGGCGTATTTCTTGTTCCAGGTTTCCAGCTCGCCGATGCGGGCGGCCTCGTACAGCTCGGGGTCGGCCAGCTTTTTCGCCAGCTTGTCGCGCATCTCGTTAAGCTTGGACAGCCGTTCCTCGCATTTGCGGACCTCGGCCTTGAGCGCCAGAACCTCATCGCGGCTGGCCTTCTTGACTTTTTCCACCGCTTTGGGGGTTGGCTTTTCAACCTCGTCTCCGGCCAGAAGCATCTTGCGATAGGCTTCCAGATCTTCGGTATAAGGTGTCACAGCACCGCCCTTGACCAGCCAGAGCCGGTCGGCCACGAGGCTCAGGAGGTGCATGTCGTGGCTGACAAGGATCACCGCGCCGGAGTATTCGGTCAGCGCCTCGACCAGCGCTTCGCGGGATTCGATATCCAGGTGGTTGGTCGGTTCGTCAAGGATCAGAAGGTGCGGCGCGTCGAGCGTGGCCAAAAGCAGCGACAGCCGCGCCTTTTGCCCGCCCGACAGGCGGCCGACCACGGTTTCGGCCTGATCGGCCATCAGGCCAAAGCCTGCCAGACGCGCGCGCAGTCGCGGTTGCCCCTCGGCCGGGCGCTGGCGTTGCAGGTGTTGCAGCGGGGTCTCGTCGATATACAGCTCGTCGACCTGATGCTGGGCGAAATAGCCGATGCGCAGTTTTGACGAGCGGGTGATCTTGCCTGCCATCGCCTCGAGCTTGCCCGCGAGGAGTTTTGACAGCGTGGATTTGCCTTCGCCGTTGCGGCCCAGAAGCGCGATGCGGTCGTCCTGATCAATGCGCAAAGACAGGTTTTTCAGGATCGCCGGGCCGCCATAGCCGACGGCCGCGCTTTCCATATTGATGATGGGGGGCGACAGCTCCTCTGGCGCGGGGAAGGTGAAGACCACCTTTTTCGCATCCTCGGGGGCGGTGATCGTCTCCATCTTTTCCAGCATTTTCACGCGGGACTGGGCCTGCACCGCCTTGGAGGCCTTGGCCTTGAAGCGGTCCACGAAAGATTGCAGATGGGCGCGGCGGGCCTCTTGCTTCTTCGCCTCGGCCTGCAGCACGGCGCGGCGTTCGGCCACTTGCCGGGCGAACTGGTCATAGGGGCCGGACCAGTAGGTGAGTTTTTTCTGGTCCAGATGCAGGATGCCAGTGACGGCGCGGTTCAGAAGGCCCCGGTCGTGGCTGATGATCAGAACAGTATGCGGGTATTTCTGCAGGTAGCTTTCCAGCCACAAGGCACCTTCGAGATCGAGGTAGTTGGTCGGTTCATCCAGCAGCAGGTAATCGGGCTGGGCGAACAGAACGCCTGCAAGCGCCACGCGCATCCGCCAGCCGCCGGAGAAATCCGAACAGGGGCGCTTTTGCGCCTCGGCGTCAAAGCCAAGGCCCTTGAGGATGCTGGCAGCGCGGCCCTCGGCCGACCACGCGTCGATGTCGGCCAGACGGGCCTGAATTTCAGCGATGCGGTGCGGGTCATGCGCGGTATCGGCCTCGGCCAGAAGCGCGGTGCGTTCCTCATCGGCCTGCAACACGGTGTCGATCAGCGAGGTCGAAGACGACGGCACCTCTTGCGCGACGCCGCCGATGCGGGCGCGGTTCGGCAGGGTGATCGTGCCGCCCTCCAGCGCCAGCTCGCCCCGGATCAGCCGGAACAGCGTGGTCTTGCCCGCGCCGTTGCGCCCGACAAGGCCGACCTTGTGGCCGGTGGGAATGGTGGCCGAGGCCCCCTCAAACAGGGGGCGGCCTTCGACATTATAGGTGATATCTTCGATGCGTAACATGCGGCGTGGCTTGCCCTAGCGCCATCGGAAGGTCAAGCGCTGGTGAGGGCGGCGGCGAGGGATTGCGCGGCATGGGTGCGCATTTTGCGGCTGGCGGTGCGCCCCCCACCCCCAGCCCCTCCCCACGAGGGGGAGGGGAGGCGCTTTTTCTGGCAGCTGTCAGCCTTGGTGCCAATGCAAGGCTATCGCTTCCCTCCCCCCTTTGTGGGGGAGGGAGAGGGAGGGGGGGCTTGGACCGGGCGTCAGACGGTGACGCGCCGTTTGTGCCAGGTGTAGAAGGTCAGGGCGGCCATCGCGGCGGCGGCGGCGGCGGCGATCAGGGCAACGAAGAGGTTGCTGTCGGCATTGGCGGCCATGATGCCGATCAGCGCCCAGACCACGGTTGCACCATAGATCGGCATATAGGGGCGCAGCCATTGCACCATGCCAGCGACACCCAACACGATGGCCATCATCACGATCGCGCTTTCGCTGTCGCTCAGCACACCATAGCCTGCCAGCATCACCCCTATGGAGACGGCAGAGGCGGCGGAGAGCCAGCCTGCGTACATCGCCAGCGGAGCCGAGAGCATCCAGCGGTCATAAAACTCATCAGCCTGAAAGAACGCGACCATGGCGGTGGCCAGCATGAACAGGATGGCGAGGGTGGCCAGCAGCGGGAAGCTGCCCGCGATGGCCAGCCAGACCGTGCCGATCAGCAGCGAGACCATCAGCGGCACCCGCACCTCATCCCAATCCATGCTGTGGGCGCGCTTCCAGTAGCCGTATGCGGCGTGGAGGATCAGCCAGACATAGATCACCGACCAGATCGAGAACGCATAGCCCGCCGGTTGCACGGCGGGCTCCGGGATCTGCACCGGAAAGCGGCCCGGATCATAGCCGGTGAAGGGCGGCGTGACAAAGGGCGCTACCGCAAAGGTGAGCGTGACGAGGATCAGGAAAATCGCGCGGAGGGTCATGGTTCACCTTGCAGACAAGTTATGGGGCAAACGCGCCCGCCGCGCTTTGGTTTCACTCCAGCGCGCCCGTGGCAGAAATCCGGGTTTTGCCGCCCAGATAGGGGTGCAGCACCGCTGGCAGATCGACCGAGCCATCGGCCTGTTGCCCGTTTTCCAGCACCGCGATCAGGCAGCGGCCGACGGCAAGGCCGGAGCCGTTGAGGGTGGCGACGAAATCGGGCTTGACCCCCCCATTTTCAGTTTTGGCAGGACGATAGCGCGCGTTCATCCGGCGGGCCTGAAACTGGCCGCAGGTCGAGACCGAGGAAATCTCGCGGAACTGGTTCTGGCCGGGCAACCACGCCTCCAGATCAAAGGTGCGCTGCGCGCCAAAGCCCATGTCGCCGGTACACAGGATGATGGTGCGGTAGGGGATTTCCAGCTTTTCAAGAATGGCTTCGGCGCAACGGCGCATGCGCTCCTGTTCCTCCAGATGCGACTCCGGGGTGCAGATCGTCACCATCTCGACCTTTTCAAACTGGTGCTGGCGCAACATGCCGGAGGTGTCTTTGCCCGCGCTGCCCGCTTCGGAGCGGAAGCACTGGGTGTGGGCGGTCATGCGGATCGGAAGCTGCGCCTCGTCCAGAATGTCGCCGGCGACGGTGTTGGTCAGCGTCACCTCGGACGTCGGGATCAGCCACCAGCCGTTGGTGGTCTGGTAGCTGTCTTCGGCGAATTTCGGCAGCTGGTTGGTGCCATACATCGCCTCGTCCTTGACCAGCACCGGGGTCCAGGTTTCCTGCAGCCCGTGTTCGTCGATATGGGTGTCGAGCATGAACTGCGCCAGCGCGCGGTGAACGCGGATCACCGCGCCCTTGAGCACCACAAAACGGCTGCCGGAGAGTTTGGCGGCGGTCTCGAAATCCATGCCGGGTTTGACGCCTGCGATGTCGAAATGCTCAACGGGCGTGAAGTCGAACGTGCGGGGCGTCCCCCAGCGGTGGATCTCGACGTTATCCGCCTCGTCCTTGCCATCGGGCACTTCAGGCAAGGGCAGGTTGTCGATGCCCATCAGCAGGTCGCGCAGGGCGGTGTCTTGCTCTCCGGCTTCGGCGGTCAGGCGGGCGATGTCGGCTTTGGTTTGCGCCACCAGCGCGCGGAGGCGCTCAAATTCCGCATCATCGCCGCGTGCCTTGGCGGCACCCACCTCTTTGGAGGCGCGGTTCTGTTCGGCCTGTGCGGTTTCGGCGGCCACGATCCTGGCCCGGCGGTCGCTGTCGAGCGCCAGAATTTGCGACGACATCGCGGACAATCCCCGGCGTGCCAGTGCGGCGTCGAAGGCTGCGGGGTTTTCGCGGATGGCTTTGATGTCGTGCATGATGGCCTCTTGGTGTTGTCGTCCCGGCTTATGCAACAAATGCGGGCGCGGGAAAAGGTGGCGCGAAAAGCTGGGCAAAAGCCCTACCATTCCGGGCACACCCCGCATATATGGCAGGCCAAGGGCCGCAAACGGGCCCGTCTTGCAGCCGCAATCCCCCGCAGATAGGGTGCGCGGCAATGAAATCCGGGGGTTTGCCCCGCCCGACAGTGATGAGGATGCCGATGTTCGCAACCCCCGCCTTTGCTCAAGCCGCCGGTGGCGGTGCTGCCGCTTTCACCAGCTTTGTGCCGCTGATCCTGATTTTCGGGATCATGTATTTCCTGCTGATCCGTCCGCAGCAGAAGAAACTGAAAGAGCACAAGGCGTTGGTCGAGGCGCTGCGTCGCGGCGATCAGGTGCTGACCCAAGGCGGGATCGTGGGCAAGGTGACCCATGTGAACGAAGACGGCACCATCGTTGTCGAAATCGCGGATAACGTGAAGGTCAAGATCGTCAAGGCGACGATCGTTTCGGTCATGAACAAGACCGAACCAGCCGCCGCCTGAAGGGGAAGCCTGCGATGAACGCCATGCCGCTGTGGAAGCGTGTGATGATCCTTGTCATTTGTGCATGGGGTATTGTCGCGGCTGCGCCCAACCTGAACTACACCAATATCGAGCGTCATAATGACGCGCTTGCCGCTGTTGAAGCGGCAGGCGGCACCGCCACGGCGGACCAGCAGGCCGATCTGGACCTGTGGCCGAATTTCCTGCCGTCGTCGCTGGTGAACCTCGGCCTTGACCTGCGCGGTGGCGCGCATCTGCTGGCCGAGGTCAAGGTCGAAGATGTGTACAAGGCGCGGATGGATGCCCTGTGGCCCGAGGTGCGTGACGCCTTGCGCAACCAGCGCAATGCGGTCGGCAATGTGCGCCGTATGCCTAGCCCGGATGGCACCCTGCGGGTGGCGATTTCGGAACCCGCTGGCATGGCTGCCGCGCTGGAGGCGGTGCGGGCTCTGGCGACCCCGGTGGTCAGCCTGACCGGCGTCGGGCAGAATGATATCGACGTCAGCGCCGAAGGGCTGGAGATTGTGATCCAGCTGTCACAGGCCGAACGGGCGGCGACCGATGACCGCACCATCCAGCAAAGCCTTGAAATCGTACGCCGTCGGGTGGACGAGGTCGGCACGCGCGAGCCGACGATCCAGCGGCAGGGGTCTGACCGCATTCTGATTCAGGTGCCGGGCATCGGGTCGGCGGCGGAACTCAAGGCGCTGATCGGCACCACGGCCAAGCTGACCTTCAACCCGGTGATCGGGCGCACCACCGATGCGGGGGCCAGCCCCGGCCCGCGCAATCTGTTGCTGCCGTCGATGGACGAATCCGGCACCTATTACATTGTCGAGGAAAGCCCGGTCGTGACCGGCGAAGAGCTGGTCGATGCCCAGCCCGCCTTTGACCAGAACAACCGCCCCGCCGTCAATTTTCGTTTCAACCCGCAAGGCGCGCGCAAGTTCGGCGATTACACCGCCGCCAATATCGGCGCGCCCTTTGCCATCGTGCTCGATTCCGAGGTGATTTCCGCCCCGGTGATCCAGAGCCATATTCCCGGCGGATCGGGCATCATCACCGGGTCGTTCTCGGTCGAGGAAAGCACCGAGCTGGCGGTTCTGTTGCGGGCAGGGGCCTTGCCGGCCGAGCTGACATTCCTTGAAGAACGCACCGTCGGCCCGGAACTGGGGCAGGACAGCATTGATGCAGGCCAGACTGCGGCGCTGATCGCCATGGCGGCGGTCGTGTTCTTCATGATCGCCTGCTACGGCCTGTTCGGTGTTTTTGCCACGGTCGCGCTTGGCATCAACGTGGCTCTGCTGTTCGGCGCGCTGTCGACCATCGGCGGCACCCTGACCCTGCCGGGCATTGCCGGGATTGTGCTGACCATCGGCATGGCGGTGGATGCCAACGTGCTGGTGTTCGAACGGATCCGCGAGGAATTGCGCAACGCCAGAACCCCGGGCCGCGCGATCCAGCTTGGCTATGAAAAGGCGATGTCGGCGATCATCGACGCCAACATCACCACCTTTATCACCGCCACCGTGCTGTTTGCGGTCGGCTCCGGTCCGGTGCGCGGCTTTGCGATCACGCTGGGCATCGGGATCATCACTTCGGTCTTTACCGCGCTGTTCGTGACGCGGGTTCTGGTCGAGATCTGGGTCGGCTGGCGCCGCCCCAAGACCATTATCGTGTAAGGGAAAAGATCATGGCTTTTCGTCTGCGGCTTGCGCCCGAACACACCAATATCAACTTCTTTGCCTATCAATGGGCAATGCTCGTTACCTCCTGCGTGATGATCCTGGCCTCGATTGCGCTTTGGGCCGTGATGGGCCTGAACTTCGGCATCGACTTTCAGGGCGGCACCACGATCCGGACCGAAAGCAACCAGCCGGTGGATGTCGCGGCCTACCGGCAGGCGATGACCGGGCTGGAGCTGGGCGATGTGGCCATCACCGAGGTGTTTGACCCCACCTTTGATGCCGATCAGTTCGTGGCCCAGGTCCGTATCGCGGCGCAGGACGGGTCCGAGGCGGTGACACCCGAGACGATCCAGCTGGTCGAGGATGCGCTGAAAACCGTCGACCCGTCGATCACCTTTCCTTCGGTGGAATCGGTCGGACCCAAGGTCTCGGGCGAGCTGATCTGGAGCGCCATTCTGGCGGTTGTGGGCGCATCGGGGGCGATCCTGATCTACATCTGGCTGCGGTTCGAATGGCAGTATGCGGTCGGCGCGGTAGCGGCACTGGTGCATGACATCATCATCACCATCGGGGTGTTTGCGCTGTTCCAGATCAAGTTCGATCTGGCCATCGTGGCGGCACTCCTGACAATCCTGGGCTATTCGATCAACGACACCGTGGTGATCTTTGACCGGCTGCGCGAAAATCTGGTCAAGTACAAGACCATGCCGCTGCGCGATGTGATGAACCTGTCGGCGAACGAAACCCTGTCGCGCACCTTGATGACCACCGGCACCACGCTGATCGCGCTGATCGCGATGCTGATCTTTGGCGGCGACGTGATCCGGGGCTTTGTGTTTGCCATCACCTTCGGCATCGTGATCGGCACCTATTCCTCGGTCTATATCGCCAAGAATCTGGTGCTGATGATCGGGCTGGACCGGACCGACAAGCCGAAAAAGGGTGCGCCCGATGAATACGCCGACATTGACGCCTGAGCCATGCGTCTGACCGAGATCAGCTATGGCACCGCAAAAGCCATTGACGGTTATGGCCCCGGCTTTTTCCGGGTCGGCGGCCATGTTCTGCGCGGGGCCTGCCTGATCACGCCTTGGGATGCCGGGCTCTGGGGCGGGTTTGACGATACCGAAACCCCGCTGTCGCTGGCCGGGCGCATTGACGTGCTGTTCGTTGGCACCGGGGCGGAAATCGCGCACCCGCCCGCCGGTTTTCGCACCTTGCTGGAGGCGTCGGGCATCGGGGTTGAAGTCATGAACTCCCCCGCCGCCTGCCGCACCTATAACGTCCTGTTGTCCGAGGGCCGCCGCATCGCCGCCGCCCTGTTGCCGGTGCTGAGCATCAAGGGCTGACCCCCTGCCGGATTGCTGCTTTCAAAATACTCCCGCCGGAGGCTCCTGTCCTTGCCACCCGCCTATTCGGCGGCAATGGTGATCACCGGTTCCATCGCCGCCAATTGCTCTTCCGACAGGTGGCACTTGATCTGATGCCCGCCCGCCAGCACCTGCACCGGGGGCAGCACGGTGTCGCACAGGTTGCCCGGCACCTGGGATTTCCAGCGGCAGCGGGTCTGGAACGGGCAGCCGGGGGGCGGGTTCATGGCGGACGGGATGTCGCCCTCCAGTACGATGCGGCGCTTTTTCACGCGGGTGTCGGCAATCGGCACGGCCGAGAGCAGCGCCTCGGTATAGGGATGATAGGGTGGGGCAAAGACCTGATCGGTGGTGCCGAGTTCGACCACATGGCCCAGATACATCACCATCACCCGGTCGCTGAGGTAGCGCACAATGCTCAGGTCATGGCTGATGAACAACAGCGTCGTGTGGTTCTCGCGCTGGATATCCATCAACAGATCGGTCACGGCGGCCTGCACCGAAACGTCGAGGGCAGAGACGGGTTCATCTGCCACCACCACCTTGGCGCCTCCGGCAAAGGCGCGGGCGATGCCGACGCGCTGTTTCTGCCCGCCCGACAGCTGGCGTGGCATGCGCTCGGCAAAGGCGCGCGGCAGTTTGACCATGTCGAGCAGGGTCAGCATCCGCTCCACCCGGTCGGCATCATCCTTGCCCTTCTGGAAGATTTCCAGCGCGCGGATGATCTGGCGGCCGACGGTCATGCTGGGGTTCAGCGTGTCAAACGGGTTCTGGAACACCATCTGCAGTTTTGACACGGTGTCGGTGTGGCGGGCCTCGATCGGCGTGTCCTGCACGTTTTCGTCAAACAGCATGATCTGGCCAGAGGTCGCGGTTTCCAGCCCCATCAGCACCTTGGCAAAGGTGGATTTGCCGCAGCCCGATTCGCCGACGATGGCGAGGGTCTCATTCTCATGCGCCTCGAAGCTGAGCGATTCATTGGCCTTCACCACCTTTTCCGCGCCGCCGCCAAAGGCTCCGGCAGAGACGGAATAGTATTTCTTCAGATCCTCCATCTTCAGCACCAAACGGCCGGGGGGCAGCTTTTCGGTAACCTTGCCGATCTTGGCGGGCGCGTCCCAGTCGATTTCGGACCAGCGCAGGCAGCGGGTGGCGTGACGGTCGTGGCCGGGCACCGCGAGCATCGGCACCTCTTGCGCATTGCACAACCCGTCGCGGAAATAGTCGCAGCGCGGGCCGAAGTTGCAGCCCGGGGGGCGCTCATGTGGCAGGGGGAAATTGCCGGGAATGGCGATCAGCGGGTGCGTGTTCTTGTCCGCGCCGGGGAGCGGGATGGAGCGGAACAACGCCTGCGTATAGGGGTGGCGCATCTTGTCAAAGACTTCGATGACATTGCCGGTCTCGACCGCCTCGCCGGAGTACATCACGCACAGACGGTCGCAGACATCGAGGATCAGGCCGAGGTTGTGGCTGATGAACAGCATCGAGGTGCCGTATTTGGTGCCCAGATCCTTGACCAGATCAACGATTCCCGCCTCCACCGTCACATCGAGCGCGGTGGTCGGCTCATCGAGGATCAACAGCGCCGGTTTTGCCATCAGCGCCATCGCGATCACGATGCGCTGCTGCTGGCCGCCCGACAACTGGTGCGGATAGGCGCGCAGGATGCGGTCGGGGTCGGGCAGGCGGACATCGGCGATGATCTGGCGCGCGAGTTTGAGCGCGTCCGCGCGGGTCATGCCCTGATGGATCATCGGCACCTCGGCCAGCTGATCGCCGACGCGCATGGCGGGGTTCAAGCTGGCCATCGGCTCCTGATAGATCATCGCGATTTCCGAGCCGCGGATCTGGCGCAGATCTTCATCATTCATATGGGTCAGATCGCGACCCTTGAATTTGATCGAGCCCGAGACGATGCGACCGTTCTTGCCAAGATCGCGCATTACCGCAAGGGCAACAGTGGATTTGCCACAGCCGGATTCGCCGACCAGCCCCATCGCCTCGCCCGCCATCACGGTGCAGGAAAAGTCCATCACCGCCGGAATCTCGCGCAGCCGGGTGAAGAACGAGATCGAGAGGTTCTCGATTTCAAGGATGGGTTTGGACGGGTCCCAGTCGGTCATATGGCGGTTCCTTCGTCGGAGTGCAGGACCGGGGGCCAGCCCCCGGACCCCCGGGATATTTGAGGACAGAAAATGGGTCAGTCGCGCATCGATTCTTCACGCAGACCGTCGGCGAGCAGGTTGAGACCCAGCACGAGGCTCATCAGGGCGAGGGCAGGGACCACGGCGGGGTGGGGGTAGATCGACAACAGGCGGCGGCCGTCGTCGATGGTGCTGCCCCAGTCGGGGGATTCAGGGCTGACGCCGAGGCCGAAGAAGCCCAGCGTGCCCAAGAGGATGGTGGTATAGCCGATGCGCAGGCAGAAATCGACGATCAGCGGCCCCCGCGCATTGGGCAGGATTTCCCACAGCATGATGTACCATGGGCCTTCGCCCCGGGTTTGCCCGGCGGCAACGTAATCGCGGGATTTGAGGTCCATCACGATGCCGCGCACGATGCGGAACACGGTGGGCGCGTTGACGAAGACCACCGAGACAAAGACATTGAGCAGGTTCGGGTCCATCGACCAGATGCCGGTGGGGTCCATGTTGAAGGCCAGCCCGGAATAGGCCCAGAGGCCAATCACCAGCGCCACCCCGACATAGAGGTTGCGGCGCGCGGGGGTGGTAAAGTAGCGGCTGTTCAGCAGAACCGAGACAAAGATCACCGGGAACAGGAACAGCACGGCCGCCAGCACGATGGGCACGCCGGTGGAGCGGATTTCAGGCGTGACCAGCAGGTAGAACAGCAGGATGACCGGAAACGCGAGGACCAGATTGGCGATGAAGCTGAGGCCGGTATCGAGCTTGCCGCCAAAATATCCGGCGGGCAGGCCAAGGGTGATGCCGACCATGAAGGCGATGACGGTGGCGGCGGGGGCGATGGTCAGCACCCGGCGCGCGCCCATCACCACGCGGCTGAAGACATCGCGGGCCAGATGATCGCCGCCCAGCAGATACCATTGATCGGTATCGGGCAGCGGCGTGCCGGGCAGGGCGTTCTTCAGCCCCGACAGCTGTGCAATCGGGTTAAAGGTGATGATCATGTCGGCGAAAATCGCCGTGAACACCCAGAACATCACGATCACAAAGCCGGTGATGCCGACATTGGAGTCAAACAGCTTGCCATAGAGGCCAAGGCGGCGGCGGAACTGCAGCGACAGCACGATCGTCACGATCAGCGCCGCCCAGACCGGCCAGAACTGCACGGCCATCTTGGCAAAGATCATCGGCCAGGAGAGGGGTTCCATATCTGTCATTCCTCAGCTGAGCCGGATGCGGGGGTTCAGGAACACATAGCCGACATCGGAAATCAGCTGCGTGACCAGCACGACAAAGACCGCGACGACGGAACAGGCGAGCAGAAGCTGGATGTCATTGTTGCCGGCGGCCTGGACCAGCGTCCAGCCGAAGCCTTTGTAATTGAACAGGGTTTCCACGATCACCACGCCGTTCAAGAGCCAGGGAAACTGCAACATGATGACGGTGAAGGGCGCAATCAGGGCGTTGCGCAGGGCGTGTTTCAGGATCACCTGATGAAAGGCCACACCTTTGAGCCGCGCGGTGCGGATGTATTGCTGGGTCATCACCTCGGTCATGCTCGCCCGTGTCATCCGGGCGATATAGCCGATGCCATAAAGCGCGATGGTCATGACCGGCAGGGCGAAGTTCCAGAAGGTGATCTTGTCGATTGCGCTGGTGGCGGTGCCAAGGAACAAGGTGCGCCCGCTGATCCAGCCCCATTCGGCAAGGATGGGCGAGATGCCAGTGGTGGCCGAGGCAAAGATCACCACGAGGATCACGCCCGAGACATATTCCGGCGTGGCGGTCGTGGCGATGGCAAAGGTTGAGAGCACCCGGTCGGTGCGGCTGCCTTCGCGCATGCCAGACAAGACACCGATGATCAGTGAGACCGGCACCATCACCAGCATCACCCAAAGCATCAGCCAGGCGGTGGAGGACAGCTTTTCCGAGACCGTTTTGATCACCGGCTCGCGGAACACGGTGGAGGTGCCCCAGTCGCCTTGCAGGATGCCGCAGAACCGGGGCGCGGATTCTGCCGTTACCGCGCCCTGAATGCAGCGGCCGCGCGTGACACCCTTGTCATCGGTGCGCACCCAGCCGGGGGCGACGCCAAGCCATTGGCCATAGCGCATCACCATCGACCCGCCGTGGCCGTTGTTTTCGATCCAGGACAGCACCGCATCATCACTCATGCGGACCGACCCTTCGGTCCGGGCGAGCTTTTCGAGATTTGGGGCAAGATTGGTCAGGCAAAACACGACGAAACTGAGTGTCAGAGCAGTCAGTATCATCACGCCGACCCGGCGCAGCAGAAACGGCAGCATGGCTTTATCCTTCCCTTGCAGGGGACAGCAAAGGGTGGCGGCGGGAGCAGCAGCTCGGAAAGGCGGACTGCGGCACGAATGCCGCAGTCCTTAGGGGCGGGATCAGGCCAGCGACCACTTGTAATGGTGGTGTTCGAACGACGGGTGCATGTCGATGTTCACCCCGTCGCGCGCGTGGCGGTAGAGCGAGCGCCAGAACGGCTGGATGATGTAGCCTTCGTCCTGCAGGATGGTTTGCAGCGTCACCATCACTTCGCGCCGGGCATCGGCATCGGCCAGCGACAGAGCCTGCGTCATTGCCGCGTCAAACTCGGCATTGGCCATCCCGGTTTCGTTCCACGAGCCGGTGGAGGTATAGGCAAGGCTCATGTTCTGCACCGCCAGCGGGCGGTGGTTCCAGGTGGTGGAGGAGAACGGGTATTTCTGCCAGTCGTTCCAGAAGGTTGACCCCGGCATCACCGTGCGCTTGATATTGGCGCCCGCGTCGCGCAGCTGGGCGGCCACGGCATCGGTGGAGGCGGCTTCCCAGCCGTCATCGAGCGAGATCAGCTCGAATTCGGTGTCAAGCATGCCGGCCGCTTCCAGCGCAGGTTTCAGACCGGCCGGGTCGATGGTTTGTTTCGGGATTTCGGCATATTCCGGGTGAACCGGGCAGGCATGGTGGTTTTCGGCGGTGGTGCCCAGACCGTTGTAGCCAAGTTCCAGCACGACCGCCGGATCGACGGCTTTCTGGATCGCCTGACGGATGGCTTTGTCCTTGTAGAGATCGCCATTGGCCGAGTTCATCCGCATCACGATGGTCGAGGCCGTTACCGCCTCCAGCTTGTTCCAGCCAAGGCCATCCAGCACGTCGATGAATTCGCCATTGGTTTCGTAGTTGCAGTCGATCTCGTCGGAACCGGCAAGCGCCACCATGGCGGCGGGATCGGTGCCAAAGTCGATGTAGTGGATTTCATCCAGCGGCACGGTGCCACCCCACCAGGTGTGGTCTGCGTTGCGGGCCAGAATGGCGCGCTGGCCGACCGCCACTTCGCGCGGCAGATAAGGGCCGGTGCCGATCGGGTTGGCCGAAGGGTCGGAGCCATCGACATAAGACGAATGCAGCACCGCAGCCGGGTAGTCGGCGAGGTTGGCGATAACGGCCACGTCGGAAACCGACATCACCAGTTGCACGGTCATGTCATCAACCTTGACCACAGCACCATCGCGCAGTGATTTGGTGCCCTCATCGACCAGACCCATGAAGCGCGAGGCCATGGCATTGCCATCGACCGAGCCATCGGTCCAGCGGGTGAACATGCGCACCACGTCATCGGCGGTAAAGGCCTCGCCGTTGTTCCAGGTCACGCCGGGGCGAACCTTGAGCGTGTATTGCGTTGCGTCCTCATTGGCCTCCCAGCTTTCCAGCAGGCGGCCTTCAAAGCTGCCATCGGGGTTGTATTGCACCAGATATTCCAGCCAGCCGCGATAGACGTTGGCAATATGCGGCCAGTCGGCGGTGCGCGGGTCTTTCTGCGCCTTCACCTCCATGCCGACACGCAGGATGCCGCCGGTCTTGGCCTCTTGTGCCTGTGCAGGGGCCTCAAGGCCCAGCAGGGCATAAGCGGCGGGCGCAGTGAGGCCCAAAGCGGTGGCACGGCTGAGGAATTCGCGGCGGCTGAGTTTGCCGGCGCGCACTTCGCTGGCAAGCGTCGTTGCAGCCGGATGAAGCATCTCGGTCTTGTCGGTCATCTTGTGTCTCCCTGATGGCGATGCCATCTTTTCGTTTTTCACGATTGCGCCGGGCTAAGCCCCAAGGGGAGGGACATGACCAGTCTGTTCTTACCCGGCACAGGCAGGATTGCGCCGGGGCATTGGCCCCATTGCGCAATACTTTGCTCCTTGCGTCAACGCCCGAAGTCGCCCTTTTGTCGCGCAAAAACGACATGTTGTCGACCACAGAACGACCTGATTGGTCAAACTTCTCCGGGCAAGCACCGGATATTACGGTTAAATACACGGTCTGGTTGACTGTGGCCGATCTAACCGGCCCGCAGCGCGGCTCAGATTTCGCGGCGGAATGCGGTGGGCGAGCGTCCGGTCAGGTGCTGGAATGAGCGTGTGAAATAAGCCGGAGAGGTAAATCCCAGCGCCTCGCCGATGCGGGCGACCGGCAATCTGGTTTCAGCAAGCATCCGGCGGGCCTCAAAAATACGGCGGTCCTGCAACACTTCGATCGCGGAGCGCCCGCAGGTTATGCGGCAGCAGCGGGTCAGGTGGGTGGGGGTCACGCCAAGGGCAGCGGCAAATTCGCCGACTCCGGTGCCCTTGCGGAACTCCTGCTCCATCAGGGCGGTGTAACGCTCGACCAGACGGCGGGCGGCATCGGGCTTGGGGGCCTCGGGCGCGGCCTTGACCGCCTGACGCTCCAGCCAGACCCCCAGCAACCCGAGGTAGTGCCGGGTGGCGCGGTCATGGGCGGGAATGTCGCTGTCCATCTCGCGTTGCAGCGAATCGAGAATCACATTGATCTCTTGCTGGGCATGCACTTCGCGGATGCGCAGATGCTGCGCGGTCTCGGGCAGGGTTACCGTGCTGTCGCGGCCAAAGAACACCGCCGTGCCAAAGACTTGCGGCCCGACCTCGAACCCGTGCATCACGCCTGCCGGAATGAACACCGCATTGTGTGCCGTGTAGCCTCGGGTGGCACCGGCGATGGTGATGCGGCCCTGTCCCTTGGTGAACCACAGGAACATCGGTTCCGAGATGGCGCGCATCGCCTCCACCCGCCAGCGCCCGCCAGAGGCGAGCCGGGGGATGGCTGTCACACGCAGTTGGGATAGGGCGCTGAGGTCGTTCATGGCGTCCTGCTCGGTTGGGGCTGGGGATAGATAAGCAGTCCCTGCCGGGTAACCCAAGCAAAATTATGACCTTCTCCACAGATCCGATGCCTGCCTGTGGATAACTTGCACCGCTCTGGCCCGGCCAAAGCACGGGCGTTCAGGGCAAAAGGCGCGGCGTCCAGTCGCGCATCCGGTTGCGGAACCAGGTCCGCTGGCGCTTGGCATATTGGCGGCTGGCAAGCTTTGCCGCTGCCGTCGCGGCATCAAGCGGCATCTCGCCCCGCAGATGCGCGATCAGCTCCGGCGCGCCGATGGCCCGGGCTGACGGGCGGTTTTCCTGCCAATGTGGCAGCTCGGCCCGCGCCTCCTCCAGCGCGCCCGCCGCCAGCATCAGATCGAATCGCCGGTCGATGCGGTCGTTGAGCCAGCCGACATCGGGGCGCAGCACCAGCGCCTCAGCCGTTTCGCGCGGCACCAGCGGGGCCGGGGTGTCGGCCTGCCAGGCGGCAAGGCCGCGCCCGGTGGCGCGCAGCACCTCCCAGGCGCGCTGTACCCTTGCCGGATTGGCCAGATCAATGCGGGCGGCGGTGTCTGCATCCAGCGCCGCCACCATCGCCGCCAGATCGCCCACCCGCAGCGCATCCCCCTCAGCGCGGACCTGCGGCGGAATCTCGGGCACCTCGGCCAGACCTTCGGTCAGCGCCAGAAAATACAGGCCGGTGCCGCCGACGATCACCACCGGCTGCTCAAGACAGGCCCGCACCTCGCGCAGCCAGTGCCCCACCGAATAGGCCTCATCGCGCCCGACATGGCCGTAGAGCGCATGGGGCAACGCGGCTTCTTCCGCGACCGAGGGCCGCGCGGTCAGCAGCCGCCAGCAGGCATAGACCTGCAAGGCATCGGCATTCACGATCACCCGCCCATCGCGCGCAGCAAGCTCCATCGCCAGCGCAGACTTGCCGCTGGCGGTCGGGCCTGCGATCAGCACCGGGGCTTCGCGCGATATGTCAGCCAATCCGCTCATCTGTCTGCGCGCTTTCATCCTGGCAAAAGTACTTCACGGGTGTGCGGGGTGTGAAACCCCGGCTGCACCGGCAGTCCCAGGTTGAACCCGGCGTCGTTTTGCGACAGTTTGCGCCGCAGTCCAATTGCAAAACGAACCACGGGGAAAGCCCATGACCATAGCGACCCTTGATGGCGCAGTTAAATACAACCGCGTGATGCTGAAAATCTCGGGTGAGGCGCTGATGGGCGATCTGGGCTACGGCCTGCATCCGCCCACGGTGGAGCGTGTCGCGCGCGAGATCAAGGCAGTGCATGATCTTGGGGTCGAGATCTGCATGGTGATCGGCGGCGGCAACATCTTTCGCGGCCTGCAAGGCTCGGCGCAGGGGATGGAGCGGACGACGGCCGATTACATGGGAATGCTGGCCACGGTGATGAACGCGCTGGCCATGCAGGCAGCTCTCGAATCGTTGGGGGTCTTCACCCGCGTTATCAGCGCGATCCCGATGGATCAGGTGTGTGAGCCCTATATCCGCCGCCGCGCGGTGCGCCACCTTGAGAAAAAACGGGTCTGCATCTTTGCCGCAGGCACCGGAAACCCGTATTTCACCACTGATACCGCTGCGGCGCTGCGCGCGTCGGAAATGGCCTGTGAGGCGATCTTCATGGGCAAGAACGTCGATGGCATTTACGACAGCGACCCCAAGATCAACCCCGATGCCAAGCGCTATGACGACATCAGCTATGATGATGTGCTGCAGCGCAACCTCAAGGTGATGGACGCCTCGGCCATCGCGCTGTGCCGTGACAACCGGATGCCGCTGGTGGTGTTTGCGCTGTCCGAGCCGGGCGGGTTTCAGGGGATCATGGCGGGACGTGGCACCTACACAATCGTGCATGACTGATCCTTGCCGCGCGCGCGCCCCGGTGTGAGCCGGGGCTATACCCATGCGCCGGCTTCGATTATAGACGAGAAAAACGCCCGCCGGGCAGGGACCGGCCGGGCGCTGACGAAGGAATGAACCGATGGCTGACGATTTCGAACTGGATACCGATGATCTTTCCCGCCGGATGGATGGCGCGATCAACGCGCTGCGCACCGAATTTGCGAGCCTGCGCACCGGGCGCGCCTCGGGCTCGATGCTGGAGCCTATTCAGGTTGACGCCTACGGCCAGATGACGCCGGTCAACCAGCTGGGTACGGTCAACGTGCCGGAACCCCGGATGGTGACGATCAACGTCTGGGACAAGGCCATGGTCAACAAGGTGGAAAAGGCGATCCGCGAGTCGGGTCTTGGCATCAACCCGCAGACCAATGGCACGATCATCATGCTGCCGATCCCCGAGCTGAACGAACAGCGCCGCAAGGAACTGACCAAGGTGGCGGCGTCTTATGCCGAAAACGCCCGCGTGGCGGTGCGCAACCTGCGCCGGGACGGGATGGACCAGATCAAGAAGGCCAAAAGCGAAGGGATTTCCGAAGACGATGTCAAGTTCTGGGAATCAGAGGTGCAGGACATGACGGACAAGTATATCAAGCTGGTGGACCAGACGCTTGAGGGCAAGCAAGCCGAGATCATGCAGGTCTGATCTTGTGTAACGGACACCGGTTTTTTTGTCGGCGTGACGAATGATTTGTTTTTCTGCTCCGGGCGGCTCTGCCCGGAGAGTATTTGAGAAAAAGGGACAGGGCTTGGCTTCCACTGACACGGCAGATCACAGGCAGGTCCGCCCGGCGGAACACGTGGCTATCATCATGGATGGCAACGGTCGCTGGGCCACCAACCGGGGCTGGCCACGTCTGGTCGGGCATCGCAAAGGGGCAGAGCGGGTCAAGGAAATCGTGCGCTGCGCCCCGGATCTGGGCATCCGCTGGCTGACGATTTATGCGTTTTCCACCGAGAACTGGAAACGCTCCACCGAAGAGGTGGTGGGCCTGATGTCGATTTTCGCCCGCTACATCGAGCGCGAGGCCGACCGGCTGGCCGCCGAAGGGGTTCGGATGCGGTTCATCGGCGACCGCTCGCCGCTGAACCCCAAGCTGCGCAAGCTGATGGACGGGATAGAGGCGCGCACGGCGGGGTTTACCCGGCTGAACCTGACCGTGGCGATCAATTACGGCGGGCGGGACGAGCTGACCCGGGCGATGCGCGGCATCGCGGCGGATGTGGCCGAGGGGCGGCTGGCGCCGGATACGGTTACCGATGCGCTGATCGGGTCGCGACTGGATACGGCGGATCTGCCGGACCCTGATCTGGTGATCCGCACCAGCGGCGAGACCCGGACCTCGAACTATCTGATCTGGCAGACGGCCTATGCCGAATACGAGTTCACGCCGACGCTGTGGCCGGATTTTTCTCCGGCCGAGCTGGCGCAGATCCTGTCGCGCTTTGGCAACCGCGAGCGCAGATTTGGCGGGGTCGCAGCCGGATGACCGAGGCGATTGCCCGCTGGGGAGATCTGAGAAAGCGCGCGATTTCGGCGCTGTTCATGCTGGTGATCGGGGCAGGAGAGCTGTGGCTGGGGGGCACGCCGTTTTCGCTGCTGGTGATCGCGTTGACCGGGGTGATGTTCTGGGAACTGGCCAACATGACCGCGCCGGGGCGTCGGAATACGCCAGTCGCGATGGGTCTGGTGGCCGCTGCCTGTCTGGCCGGGGCCGAGCTGTTCCGCGATGATCTGGCATCGACCTTGCTGATCCTGCCGGGGCTAGCACTGGCACTGACACCGCGCCGGGACCGGCGGATTGCCACGGTTTACGGCATCGCGATCATGGTCGCAGGCTATGGCCTGATCGAGCTTCGTAGCCCCGGCGTGCCGGCAATTCTGTGGCTGGTAACGATTGTGATCGTGTCGGATGTGATGGGCTATTTTGTCGGGCGGATCATGGGCGGGCCAAAGTTCTGGCCGGCGATCAGCCCGAAAAAGACCTGGTCGGGTACGGTGGCGGGCTGGGTTGGCGCGCTTGCGGTGTCGCTGATCTTTGTCGCCACCGGCTATGCGCCGTGGCAGGCGGTGGCGTTGGCCCCGTTCGTCGCCTTTGCCGGGCAGTTGGGCGATATTGCCGAAAGCTGGATCAAGCGGCGGTCGGGGGTCAAGGATTCCTCGGGGCTGATCCCCGGTCATGGCGGGTTTCTTGACCGCTTTGACGCGCTGATCGGCGCGGTGGTGCTGATCATGCTGCTGGGGCTGTTCACGTCCTTGCCGATGCCCGCGCCGTTGGGGGGCTGAGGGCGGTGCGCAGCATTTCGATTTTTGGCGCAACCGGCTCGGTTGGGGAAAGCACCTATGACCTGATCTGCCGGGCGGGCGGGGCAGGGGCGTTCCGCACCGTGGCCCTGACCGGCGGGCGCAATGTGGCGCGGCTGGCCGAGATGGCGCGCGTGCTGCGGGCCGAGGTGGCGGTCTGTTCCGACGTGTCCTGCCTGCCCGCATTGCGCGCGGCTTTGGCCGGGACCGGGATCGAGACGGCAGCGGGGGATGCGGCGATTGCCGAGGCCGCAGACCGGCCTGCCGATTGGGTGATGAGCGCGATTGTGGGTGCGGCGGGTCTGGTGCCGGGCCTGCGCGCCCTGCGCCATGGCCGCACTCTGGCGCTGGCCAACAAGGAAAGTCTGGTGACGGCCGGGCCCTTGCTGATGGCGACCGCAGCGGCACATGGGGCGCAGATTCTGCCGGTAGATTCGGAGCATTCGGCGATCTTTCAGGGGCTGGTCGGCGAAGACATCGCTTGCGTCGAGCGGATCATCCTGACCGCCTCGGGGGGTGCGTTGCGCGACTGGCCGATGGAGGCGCTCGCGCGGGCCACGGTGGCCGAGGCTTTGGCGCATCCGAACTGGGCGATGGGGCAACGGATCACCATCGATTCGGCGTCCATGTTTAACAAAGCTCTGGAAGTCATTGAAACGCGGGAATATTTCGGGATCAATCCCGATCAGATCGAGGTGATCATCCACCCGGAATCGCTGATCCATTCGCTGGTCGGGTTTCAGGACGGCGCGATCATGGCGCATATGGGCGCGCCCGATATGCGCCATGCGATCGGCTACGCGCTGAACTGGCCCAGACGCGCGCCCTTGCCCGTCGCGCGGCTGGATCTGGCCCAGATCGCCACGCTGAGCTTTCGCGCGCCTGACCTGAACCGATACCCCGCGCTGCGCTTGTGCCGCGATGTGATGGCCACGCGCGGGCTGGCGGGGGCGGTGTTCAACGCCGCCAAGGAAATCGCGCTGGACCAGTTTCTGGCGGGGCAGATCGGATTCATGGATATGGCGGGGGTGGTTGAATGCACGCTTGCCCGCGTTATGCCGGAGATGTGCCTTGAATCCGACGTGATGACCCTTGAGGACATCCTCGGCGCGGACCATCTTGCGCGGGTGCGGGCGGCAGAGGCGGTATCGGCTCTGGCAGCAACGCGCTGAATCTGACATTGCAGCCCGATGGCGGCATCTGAATTAAAGGAAATCCGGTGGATCTGATTGGTCTTGTTCCCAGCTTTGGCGGTCTTGTCTGGACCGTGATCGCCTTTGTTCTGGCGCTGTCGATCATCGTCGCCATCCACGAATACGGCCATTACATCGTGGGCCGCTGGACCGGGATTCATGCCGAGGTGTTCAGCCTTGGGTTCGGGCCGGTGATCTATTCGCGGATCGACAGCCGGGGCACCCGCTGGCAGATCGCAGCGCTGCCGTTTGGCGGCTATGTCAAGTTTCTGGGCGACAGCGATGCAGCCTCGGGCAAGGATGGCGCGGCCATGTCTGGCCTGTCTGAGCGCGAGCGGCGGCGCACCATGCACGGCGCCCCCCTGTGGGCGCGGGTGCTGACGGTGGCGGCGGGGCCTGCGTTCAACTTTGTCAGCGCGCTGCTGATCTTTACCGTGATGGTGCTGTGGACCGGGGTTGCGACCGAGGAGGCATCCGTCGGCAAGGTGCCCGCGCTGCCGTTTGAGGGCCAGACGCTGCAACCCGGCGATACGATTGTGGAACTGGCGGGCCAGCCGACCCCGGATCTGGCCACGCTGGTCACGGTGGCCGACGCGCTGCCACCCAGCCCCTCGGTGCCCTATGTGGTGGAGCGGGCAGGGGTGCGGGTGGCGTTTGATGGGCCGTATCCGTTCCCGCCGCTGGCGGGCGGGGTGCAGCCGCAGACGGCGGCCTTTGCCGCCGGGCTGAAGGCTGGTGATGTGATTATGGCAGTCGACGGGGCGGCGATATCCGCGTTTTCCGAACTGCGCACGCTGGTGGGCGAGTCGGGTGGGCGCGATCTGCGGCTGACGGTCTGGCGCGCGGGCGAGGTGTTTGACGCGACGCTGACGCCGCGCCGGATGGATCTGCCGCTGCCCGAGGGCGGGTTCGAGACCCGCTGGCTGATCGGGCTGAGCGGCGGCATCGGGTTCGAACCGGTGCTGCGCACCCCCGGCCCGGTCGAGGCAATTGGTATCGGCGCGCGGCAAACCTGGATGATCGCGACCACCTCGCTGTCGGGGCTGTATCACATGATCACCGGCGCGATTTCCAGCTGCAACCTGCGCGGGCCGATCGGCATTGCCGAAAGCTCTGGCGCGGCGGCGAGTCAGGGCGTGGAAAGCTTTGTCTGGTTCATCGCCATGCTGTCGGTGGCGGTGGGGCTGATGAACCTGTTCCCGATTCCGGTGCTGGATGGCGGCCATCTGGTGTTTCACGCCTATGAGGCGGTGACCGGTAAGCCGCCGTCGGACCGGGCGTTGCAGGTCATGATGATGGGCGGGCTGGCGCTGCTGCTGTCGCTGATGGTCTTTGCCCTGACCAATGACCTGTTCTGCCCGTAACCGCTGGGCCTCACGCCATAAAGGGGCCATATTCGACGGCTATGCAGGACGGGTGCTTGAGAGGGTTTTGTCATGCAGCTGGTCATGCAAGGGTATCGTGGATTGTCGTTTCTGGTCTGGCTGAATGCTGACCGGATCTTCACGCTGGGCACCGTTGTGGCGGGTCTGCTGGCCGGGGCCTATCTGGGCACGGCGATTGTCGGACTCTGAGTGCTGACAAGATCGCTGCTGCACAAGCGCAACGCCTCGGCATTTCGGCCACAAATCCCCCCGCAACGCTTTGACAAGCCCGGCACTTCGGGCTAGTGAAGACACAACAGTTTGTTGATAATGGGGCGTTGTCATGCACGATACAGCGGGTGCCGCGGCGAAAGCCTCGCGCGACGGGGCAAGCGTTCGCAAGCGTCTGCTGACGGTGCTTTTCCTTTCCACGGCAACGGCTTCGGCTACGGTCTTCATGCCCGCGTTTGCCCAGCAATATGCGTTCAATCAGGTCGTGATCGAGGGCAATCAGCTGGTGGACAATGCCACCATTCTGGGCTTTGCCGGAATCAGGCGCGGAGAGACATTGACTCAGGGCGGGCTGAACGACGCCTATCAGGGGCTGGTCCGCTCTGGCCTGTTTGAGACGGTCGAGATTGTGCCGCAGGGCAATCAGCTGGTGATCCGGGTCAAGGAATACCCGATCGTCAACGTCATCAATTTTGAGGGCAACAAGCGCCTGAAAGATGAGGATCTGGCTAAAATCATCCAGTCCAAGCAGCGCCGGGTTTATTCGCCCAGCGTGGCCGAAGCCGATGCGGCGGCCATTGCCGAGGCGTATCAGGCCCGCGGCCGGATTGCCGCCACGGTGACGCCAAAGCTGATCCGCCGCAGCGGTGGCCGGGTCGATCTGGCGTTCGAGATCACCGAAGGCCGCGTGACCGAGATTGAACGGCTGTCGTTTGTCGGCAACCGGGCGTTCAGTGACCGCCGGTTGCGGCAGGTGCTGCAGACCAAGCAGGCCGGTTTGCTGCGCACCCTGATCCAGCGCGATACCTTTGTCGCCGAGCGGCTGGAGGTGGACAAGCAGATGCTGCGCGATTTCTATCTGGCGCGCGGCTATATCGACATTCAGGTGACCGATGCCTCGGCCGAAGTCGCGCGGGAGCGGGATGCGGTCTTTGTCAGCTTTTCCATCCGAGAAGGCCGGCAGTACCGGTTCGGCAATATCACCACGACATCCGAAGTGAATGGCGTGGATGCCGCCGAGTATGGCGCGCTGTCACGGGTGCGCTCGGGCGTGCCCTATTCGCCGCTGGTGGTGGAAAACACCATCGCGCGAATGGAAAATCTGGCGCTGCGCAAGGGGCTGAACTTTGTCCGCGTCGATCCGCGGATCACCCGCAATGACCGCGACGGCACGCTGGATCTGGAATTTGCGCTGGTGCGTGGCGACCGGGTGTTCGTTGAGCGCATCGACATCGAAGGCAACACCACGACGCTGGATCAGGTGATCCGCCGTCAGTTCCGCAGCGCCGAAGGCGACCCCTTTAACCCGCGCGAAGTGCGCCAGTCGGCGGAACGCATCCGCGCCCTTGGCTTTTTCTCGGATGCACAGGTTGATGCGCGGCCGGGGTCGGCGGCGGATCAGGTGATCGTTGATGTGAACGTCGAAGAGCAACCCACCGGGTCACTCTCCTTTGGCGCGAGCTATGGGGCAGATGCCGGTGTCGGGGTGAACATCGGCTTTGCAGAATCCAACTTTCTGGGGCGCGGGCAGGCTTTGTCTGTCGCCATCGCAACCGGGTCGGACAGCACCAGTTCTTCGCTCTCGATCACCGAGCCGGCGTTTCTGGGGCGCGACCTGTCGCTGTCTCTGGGCGCGTTCTACAACATCACCGACCAGAAAAACGCGATCTATGACACCGCCAATGTCGGTGCGCGCGCCGCGCTGTCCTTCCCCGTGGGGGAGGTGAGCCGGTTGGAGCTGCGCTACGGTCTGTCGAAAAACACGATCAAGAACTATCAGGGCAAGGATGTGAACGGGGACGGCGTGATCGACCCCGCGACCGAGCGCAACCCGACTCTGGTGGCAGAATCTGCCCGCGACGGCGAGTTTACGTCGGCCATCGGCTATACCTACAGCTATGACACCCGGATCGGCGGGCTGAGCCCGGATCGTGGCATGGTGTTCCGCTTCAGTCAGGATTTCGCCGGTCTGGGGGGGGATGCCAAGTATATCTCCAGCGAGGTTCAGGCGCTTGGCGAACGCAAGATCCTGAGCGAAGAGGTCACTCTGCGCGCGATTTTCGAGGCCGGGACGATTTCACCGCTGGGCGGCTACGGCACGCGGGTTACCGAGCGGTTCTTTGGCAATGGCAAGATCCGTGGTTTTGAAGGCAACGGCATCGGCCCGCGCGATCAGGTCACCGGCGATGCGCTTGGCGGCAACTTTTACGCCGTCGCCCGGTTCGAGGCCGATTTCCCGATTGGCCTGCCCGAAGAATACGGGCTGAGCGGCGGGCTGTTCATGGATGTGGGTTCGGTCTGGGGTCTGAAGGGCAATATCGTTGATGCGCTTGGCGCGCCGATTGACACCGGGTTCAACCCACGGGCGGCTGTCGGGGTCTCGGTGCTTTGGGATGCGCCGATCGGGCCGCTGCGGTTCAACTTCTCCAAGGCGCTGAAGAAAGAGGACTACGACAAGGAACGGTCGTTCGACCTGACGATCTCGACCCAGTTCTGATGCGGCGGGCAGGCTTGCGCGGCGCTCTGGTGGCCGGGCTGGCAGCTGTGCTGGCCGGGCCGCTTCCGGCGCAGGAGGCGGAGCCTGCGCCGCCGGTGGTCAGTCTGCAATCGGCAGTGGTCACGCTGGACCGAAACCGGCTGTTTGAGGAAACCCGTTTGGGGCAGGCTATTCTGGCGCGGATTGACAGTGCGTCGAATGACCTGATTGCCGAGAACCGTCGGCTTGAGGCCGCGCTGGAAGCCGAAGAGCGTCTGCTGACCGAACGCAGGGCCACCTTGCCGACAGCGCAGTTCCGTGAGCTTGCGCAGGAATTTGACTCTCGGGTCGAGGAATTGCGCGTCACGCAAGAAGCGAAAAGCCGGGCGCTGACGCGGCAACGCGACACCGAACAGCAGCGCTTTCTGGAGGCTTCGGCCCCCGTGCTGGCCGATCTGATGCAGGATCTGGGCGCGGTGGCGATCATCGACCGCTCGGTCGTGGTGCTGAGTTTTGACCGGTTCGACATCACCGCACAGGCGATTGCCCGGCTGGATACCGAACTGGGCGACGGCACAGATCTGGCACCCGCGCCAGAGTCAGAACCGGAGCCGGGGCAGGCAGATGTGCCGCTGCCCGTGCCCGTTCAGCCCTGAGAATGGCGCGGGTGCCTTGCTCCTGCGCGTTTCAGTTGTTAGCAAAGCCAGAACAGCCGTGCAGCCAGCACGCAACGATCAGACGGGGATCATGAATGACCGAACAACCAACAGATATGGGCCAGACTGCCGACATCGCGCTGATTCAGCGGATCCTGCCGCATCGCTACCCGTTTTTGCTGGTCGATAAGGTCGTTGATATTCACGTCAACAAAAGCTGTGTCGGTATCAAATGCGTGACCATGAACGAGCCGCAGTTTACCGGGCATTTTCCGGGCGTGCCAATTTTCCCCGGTGTGATGATCATCGAGGCGATGGCGCAGACCAGTGGGATTCTGGTCGGGCTGTCGATGGATCTGGTCGACAAGAATGCGAATGTGTTTTTCATGGGCGTCGATGGCGTCAAATTCCGCCGCAAGGTGGTGCCGGGGGATGTGCTGGAACTGCATGTGAAGGCGCTGCGCGGCGGCGGCCGGGTCTGGAAGTTCGAAGGGCGCGGCATGGTCGGCGACGAACTGGCCTGCGAGGCGGAATTCACCGCGATGTTTGACGTGCCAAAAAAGGCGTAACGGATGCGCATTGACCCCTCTGCCCGCATTCACCCGATGGCCGTGGTCGAAGACGGGGCCACCATCGGCGCGGGGGCCGAGGTGGGCCCGTTTGCGGTGATCGGGGCCGAGGTGAGCCTGGCAGCGGGCGTTGTGGTGAAATCCCATGCCGTGGTGACGGGCTGGACCGAGGTGGGCGCGGATACGGTGATCTACCCCTTTGCCTGTGTCGGCGAGGTGCCGCAGGATCTGAAATTCAAGGGCGAACGGACCCGGCTGATCGTCGGCGCGCGCTGCAAGATCCGCGAAGGTGCTACGCTGAACACCGGCACCGAGGGCGGTGGTGGCGTGACGCGGATCGGCGATGACTGTCTGTTGATGACCGGCGCGCATGTGGGCCATGATGCCACCGTGGGCAACCGGGTGGTGCTGGCCAATCAGGCGGCGATTGCCGGGCATTGCCAGATCGGCGATGATGTGATCGTGGGCGGGCTGTCGGGCGTGCACCAATGGGTGCGGGTCGGGCGCGGGGCGATCATCGGCGCGGTGACCATGGTGACCAATGACGTGTTGCCGCATGGTCTGGTGCAGGGTCCGCGCGGCGTGCTGGACGGGCTGAACCTTGTCGGCCTGAAACGGCGCGGGGTGGAGCGGTCCGAGATCACCGCCTTGCGCGCTGCCTATCAGATGCTGGCGCAGGGCGAGGGGTCGTTCCTCGACCGCGCGCGGCGGCTGGCAGATGAGACCGAGTCCGGGCATGTGCGCGAGATGACGGATTTCATCCTCTCGGCCAGCGACCGCAGTTTCCTGACTCCGAAATGAGCCGGACCGCTGTGATCGCCGGGGCAGGCCGCTTGCCCGCCGCTGTGGCCGGGGCGCTGGAGGCACCTTTGATCTGCGCGCTCGACGGGTTTGTGCCCGAGGGGCTGGCGGTGGATCTGGTGTTCCGGGTGGAGCGGCTGGTGCCGTTCTTTCACGCGCTGGAAGATGCGGGGGTGACCCGGGTCAGCTTTGCCGGTGCGGTGCACCGGCCCCGGCTGGACCCGGCACTGTTTGATGCAGGTACAGCGCAGCTGGTGCCGCGCCTGATGGCGGCGATGGCGCAAGGCGATGATGCCACCTTGCGCGCGGTGATCGGGCTTTTTGAGGAGTTCGGCTTCACGGTCGCGGGCACGGCCGAGATTGCGCCGGATCTGGTGCCGGGGGCCGGGGTGCTGTGCGGCACGGTGGGCCCGCAGGATGAGGCGGATGCGCAGCGTGCAGCGGCCATCGTAGCGGCGCTGGGGGCGGTGGATGTCGGGCAGGGCTGCGTGGTGGCGCAGGGGCTTTGCCTCGCGGTCGAGGCGTTGCCGGGCACCGATGCGATGCTGCGCGGGCTGTCTGCGGTGCCAACGTCTCTGCGGCCCACGGGCACGCGCGGGCTGTTCTACAAAGCGCCGAAACCGGGGCAGGATCTGCGCGTCGATCTGCCCACGCTCGGCCCGGAGACGGTGGCGCGCGTGGCCGAGGCGGGTTTGGGCGGCATTGTCTGGCAGGCGGGCGGGGTGATCTGCCTGGACCTTGATCAGATGATCGCTACCGCCAATGATGCGGGCCTGTTCCTGTGGGCGCGCTGACGCTGTTCCTGATCGCGGGCGAGCCTTCGGGCGACCGGCTAGGGGCGGCCCTGATGGCGGGGCTGAAAACGCTGTCGCCGAATGTGCAGTTCAGCGGTATCGGCGGGCCGCTGATGCAGGCCGAAGGGCTGGACAGCCTGTTCCCGATGGAAGAGCTGTCGGTCATGGGGCTGGTCGAGGTGCTGCCAAAGTATTTCGCGCTGAAACGCCGGATTGCGCAGGCGGCGCAGGCGGTGCTGGACTCGGGTGCGCAGGCGCTGGTCACGATAGACAGCCCCGATTTTTGCCTGCGGGTGGCGGCGATTGTCAAAGCGGCGCGGCCTGAAGTTCCGGTGATCCACTATGTGGCGCCCTCGGTCTGGGCCTGGCGTCCGGGGCGGGCGGCAAAGATGGCCCGCGTGGTCGATCATGTGCTGGCACTGTTGCCGTTCGAGCCGCCCCTTATGACCGCCGCCGGGATGAGCTGTGATTTTGTCGGGCATCCGGTGGTGGCAGAGCCTTTGGCCACCGGGCTGGAGGCCGAGACACTGCGCGGGCATGGCCCGCTGATCCTCGCCCTGCCGGGGTCGCGCAAGGGCGAGGTGATGCGGCTGACCCCGGTGCTGGGGCAGGTGGTGGCGCGGATCAAGTCGGTGCATCCCGATGCGCGGGTGGCCTTGCCCACGGTGCGAGGGGTGGCCGGGCTGGTGCAGGATCTGACCGCTGACTGGGCCATTCCGCCACAGATCATTCAGGATGCGGCCACCAAACGCGCGGCCTTTGCGGCGGCGGATGTGGCCATCGCGGCCTCGGGCACGGTCAGTCTGGAGCTGGCGGCCAATGATTGCCCGATGGTGATCGCCTATGACATGAACCCGCTGACGCTGTGGCTGATGCGGCGCGCGGCGCTGATCGACACGGTGACGCTGGTGAACCTTGTGTCAGAGACGCGGGTGGTGCCGGAGTTCATCGGGCCGGACTGCCGGGCCGAGCGGATCGCGCCTGCGGTGCTGCGGCTGCTGGACGAGCGCGGCGCGTCGCAGCGCGATGCAATGCGGCTGACGATGGAGCGGCTGGGGCGGGGCGGCCTGCCGCCGGGCCTGCGGGCGGCGCAGTCGGTGCTGGGATTTCTGGACCGTAAAGCCGTAATTTAAGGCGCGATCCCCCCCACCCCAGCCCTCCCCCACGAGGGGGGAGGGAGGCACATATCCTGCGCCTGTCACAGGTGCGGATGGGTCAGAATAGAGATCCTCCCTCCCCCCTCGTGGGGGAGGGCTGGGGTGGGGGGGCCGCGTGCCGGTCAGCCTTCGCGTTGACCGGCGACGATCTGGCGCATGCCTTCGAGCGGGACGTAGCCGCGCACCATGGTCTCGTCGATCACAAAGGTCGGGGTGCCGTTGATTTCCATCATCGTGCCAAGCGCGTGATTGGTGTCGATGATCGCCTGCACCTCGGGCGATTTCATCCGTTCGGTGATTGCGGCGGGGTCGTGGCCCAGATCGGTGGCCAGACGGACAAAGGTCTCGGCATTGGCATCGCCGCGCAGGGTGATCAGCGCGTCATGGGCAGCTTTGTAGGCGTCATCGCCGTGCAGCTGGCGTACCGCGATGGCGAATTGCGACGACAGCAGCGATTGTTCCCCCAGAATCGGGAATTCCTTGAGCACCAACCGGATATTGCCATCCGATTCCACCAGTTCTGCCACCTCGTCATGCGCCTTGCGGCAATAGCCGCAGCGGTAATCGACGAATTCCACGATCGTCAGATCGGCCTCCAGATTGCCACCGGCCCAGGAGTTCGGGTCGCGGTAGATCAGATCGGCATTGTCGCGCAACATCGCCAGATCGCGCTGTGCCGCGCTTTGATCCTGACGGCTTTGCAGCACCTCCATCGCCTCGACCAGCACTTCTGGCTCTTCGAGCAGGAATTCGCGCACCTCGGCCCGGAACGCCTCGCGCTCGGTTTCGGTCATCTCGGCAAGGGCGACGGTGGAGGTCATCATCATGGCGGTGATGCCGATCAGGGTTCTCAGGATCATGGATCGTCTCTGATAAGGGTGCGGCGAAGGTGCGGCGCAGGCGTTTCTTTGGGGTCGGGCTTGACCTTGCCCCGCGAACCGGGACACTTCGGGCAAACCATAGAGGGGCGGGCATGAAGAGTTCAAGTCGGGGCGCGGTTCATCCCTTTATTGTGATGGATGTGATGGAAGAAGCACGCACACTGGAGGCTGCGGGCCGCCGGATCATCCATATGGAAGTGGGTCAGCCCGGCACCCCGGCCCCGGCGGCGGCGCGGGCGGCTTTGGCGCAGGCGATGGCGGCAGGGTCTTTGGGCTATACCGTGGCGCTGGGGCTGCCTGAGCTGCGGGCGGGAATCGCGCAGCTTTATCAGCGCTGGTACGGGGTGGATCTGGACCCCGCGCGCGTGGTGGTGACCTCTGGCTCCTCCGCCGCGTTCCTTTTGGCCTTCACCGCGCTGTTTGACGCCGGGGACCGGGTCGGGCTGGGGGAGCCGGGCTATCCGAGCTATCGTCAGATCCTGCGGGCGCTGTCCTTGCAGCCGGTGGGGATACCGACACGGGCCGAGAACCGGCTGCAGCCGGTGCCCGCCGATCTGGAGGGCGTGGAGATGTCGGGGCTGATCGTCGCCTCGCCCGGCAACCCGACCGGCACGATGCTGGACCAAGGGGCGCTGAAAGCCCTGATCGACCACAGCGCGGCGCGGGGGATCTCCTTTGTCTCGGACGAGATTTACCACGGGCTGCATTACGGCGCGCGGGCGGTGTCGGCGCTGGAGATCACCGATGAGGCTTACGTGATCAATTCGTTCTCCAAGTATTTCAGCATGACCGGCTGGCGGGTGGGCTGGATGGTGGTTCCGCCGGATCACGTGCGCACCATCGAACGGCTGGCGCAGAACATGTTCATCTGCCCGCCCCATGCCAGCCAGATCGTGGCACTGGCGGCGCTGGACTGCGTGGACGAGCTGGAGGTCAACCGGGCCACCTATGCGACAAACCGCCGGCTGATGCTGGAAGGGCTGCCGCTGGCCGGGTTCACCCGGATCGCGCCGCCGGACGGGGCATTTTACGTCTATGCCGATGTCTCAGCGCTGACCGAGGACTCGCTGGGCTTTGCCCGCGAGATCCTGCATGAGGCCGGGGTGGCGGTGACACCGGGGCTGGATTTTGACCCGGTGCGCGGGCGGCAAAGCCTGCGGTTATCCTATGCGCGGGCGACGGGGGATATTATTGAGGGGCTGGCGCGGTTGCAGGGCTTCATGGCCTCGCGTCCGGGCGGGATCGCGCGGGGCTGATGTGCGCCTCCGGCGGGGATATTTTCAGACAGAAAATGAGTGGGGCGTGGTGATGAGGCTGTGGGTGCTGGTTCTGGGTCTGGTGCTGATGCCGGCTCTTGCGGTGGCGCAGGAGCTGTCGGCGCTGGCGCGGCTGGTGCCGGAACAGTCCCGGGTGGCGGACAAGAGCGGCGGCATTGATGTGGAGCTGGTGCTGAGCCAGCCGGTACCCTGGCGGGTGCGGGTGCTGGATCAGCCGCCGCGTCTGGTGCTGGATGTGCGCGAGGTGGACTGGAGCGGGCTTGGTTCGGTCGAGCAGGACAGTGACGCGGTGGCGGGTCTGCGCGCCGGGGTGGTGCGGCAGGGCTGGTCGCGGCTGGTGCTGGAGCTGACCGGACCCTATCTGGTGGCGCGGGCCGATATGGTGACCGGCGAGGCGGCGGCAAAGGTGCGGCTGCATCTTGCGCCTGCCGGGGCAGAGGCGTTTGCGGCGGCGGCGGCGCAGCCGGAGCCCGAGGGCTGGGCGCTGCCAGAGATCGCCGACCTGCCAAAGCCGGTGCCGCGCGGCACCGGGCCGGTGGTGGTGGTGCTGGACCCCGGCCACGGCGGCATTGATCCCGGGGCAGAGCGCGACGGCTATTCCGAGGCCGGGCTGATGCTGACCTTTGCCCGCGAGCTGAAGGATCTGTTGCTGCGCGACGGCGGGTTTCTGGTGATCCTGACGCGGGAGGAAGATGAGTTCGTGCCGCTGGAGTCGCGCATTTCCATCGCACGGGCTGCGGGCGCGCATGTGTTTGTCTCGCTGCATGCCGATGCGATTGCCGAGGGTGAGGCGGTGGGGGCGACGATCTACACGCTGTCGGAAGACGCCTCTGATGCGGCCTCACAGGCGTTGGCGGAGCGGCATGACCGTGCCGACCTTTTGTCGGGCGTCGATCTGACGGCGCAGGATGATCTGGTGGCGACGATCCTGATGGATATGGCGCGCACCGAGACCGGGCCGCGGATCGAGCGGCTGGCGCTGGCGCTGGAGAGCGCGATCAAGGCGGAAGGGCTGCGGATGCACCGCCACCCGCGCCAGACAGCGGGGTTTTCGGTGCTGAAATCGCCCGATATTCCGTCGGTGCTGGTCGAACTGGGGTTCATGTCTTCGGCCCGGGATCTGGCGCGGCTGATTGACCCGGAGTGGCGGGCAAAGATGGCCCTGGCGCTGCGCGACGGGCTGAAGGCCTGGGCTGCCGAGGATGCGGCCCTGTCGGCGCTGCAGCGCTGAGGCGCGTGGAGCAGCAGCCCGGTTTGCACGCATCCACGCGCGGGTGACGATTGCGCGAGGCGGCGCCTGTGCCGGGGGGTTCGTTTTGACCGGGACCGTGCAGGTATGTATAAGGCGCGGACAAGATACGGGAGTTGTCGGTTGGTCCGCTTCATAGGCTCATTTTTCGGTGGAATTTTCACCCTGATCACCATGGGGGTGCTGTTTGCGGCCCTGTCGGTCGGGGCGATTTTCTATATGTATTCCCGTGACTTACCGAGTCATGAGCGTCTGGCACAATACACACCGCCCACCATCAGCCGAATCTATTCGGGCGAAGGGCAGATCATCGACGAATTTGCCAAGGAACGGCGGCTGTTTGTGCCGGTCGAGGAAATTCCCGATCTGGTCAAGCAGGCGTTTATCAGCGCCGAGGACAAGAACTTTTACACCCACGGCGGCTATGACGTGACCGGCATGGCTTCTGCCTTGCGCGATGCGGTGGTCAGCCGGGGCGAAAACCTGCGCGGGGCCTCGACCATCACCCAGCAGGTGATGAAGAACTTTCTGTTGTCCAGCGACAAGACCGGCGAGCGCAAGATCAAGGAGCTGATCCTGGCCAGCCGGCTGGAAGAGACGCTGAGCAAGGACAAGATCCTTGAGCTCTACATGAACGAGATCTTCCTTGGGCAGAACAGCTATGGCGTGGCAGCCGCGTCGCAGACCTATTTCAACAAGCCGCTCACCGATCTGGCCCCGCATGAGGCGGCGATGCTGGCGGCAATGCCTCAGGCTCCGGGCCGCTATCATCCGGTGACGGCGAAAGAGCGGGTGACCGAGCGGCGCAACTACGTGCTGCGCGAGATGTGGCAGAACGGCTATATCGACAAGACGACCTATGAGTCCGAGCGGCAATTGCCGCTGAAATCGGTGCAGAACGGGGATTTTACCGCGTTCCGCGATGCCTTGCCGCCACGCGATTATTTCACCGATGAGATCCGGCGACAGTTGTCGGGTACGTTTGGCGAAGAGGAATTCTTTGGCGGCGGTCTGTCGATCCGCGCCACCGCCGACCCGGAGTTGCAGGAAGAGGCCGCCCGCGCGCTGCGCCGGGGGCTGGAGCGGTACGACCGGAGCCAGGGCGTCTGGCGCGGCACCCGCAAAACCATTGCGCCCGAGCAGCTCACCTCGGAAGACAGCTGGCGCGCGGCCTTGGCCGATGTTGACGTGCCGCGCGACATTGACGGCTGGTTCCCGGCGGTGGTGCTGGAGACCGGCGACCGCTCGGCCCGGATCGGGATCGAGGGTCAGCCCGAAGACGGCGAGGGTCATTTCATCCCCGCCGAGGATGTGACCTGGGCGCGCAAACGGCAGGAAAACGGGCGGTTGGGGCCGCAGGCCAAGCGCGCCAGCGATCTGGTTGCGGTCGGCGATGTCGTGCTGGTGCGCGCGGTGACCAAGGATGATGACGGCAGCTTTGTGCGCTGGTCCCTGCGGCAGGTGCCTGAGGTGCAGGGCGGGTTCATGGCGATGGACGTGTTCACCGGGCGCGTGCTGGCCATGCAGGGCGGGTTTTCCTATCAGGAGTCGGTGTTCAACCGTGCGACGCAGGCCGCGCGGCAGCCGGGGTCAAGCTTCAAGCCTTTCGTCTATGCGGCGGCGCTGGATTCCGGCTTTACCCCCGCAACAATCGTTGTCGATGCGCCGATCGAGGTGAACACGCCGCAGGGGCTGTGGCGACCCAAGAATGCGTCGAACCGGTTTTACGGCCCCACAACGATCCGCACCGGGATCGAGCAGTCGCGCAACCTGATGACGGTGCGGATTGCCGAAGAGATCGGGATGGACACAGTGGCCGGTTATGCCGAGCGGTTTGGCGTCTATGACCGGATGCCGACGTTCCTGGCAAACTCGCTGGGGTCACAGGAAACCACGCTGTTCAAGATGGTGGCGGCCTATGCGATGTTTGCCAATGGTGGCGAGCGGGTGGAACCCACCTTGGTGGACCGGGTGCAGGACCGCTTTGGCCGCACCGTCTATCGCCATGACCAGCGGGTTTGCGAAGATTGCCAGCTGGCCAGCCTGAACCCCGGTGCCGGGTTGCAGATCACCTCAAAGCGCGAGCGGGTGATGGATGCGATCACCGCCTATCAGCTGACCAGCATGATGGAGGGCGTGGTCAAACGCGGCACGGCGCGCGGCATCAATCTGCCGGTGCCGGTGGCGGGCAAGACCGGGACCACCAACGACAACAAGGACGTGTGGTTCGTGGGCTATACGTCAAACATCGTGGCCGGTTGCTATATCGGTTACGATCAGCCGCGTACGATGAACGGAGCCTCAGGCGGCGGCTTTTGTGGCCCGGTGTTCGAGCAGTTCATGCGCACCGCCATCAAGAAATATGGCGGGGCCAAGTTCAAGGTGCCGCCGGGGGGCTATTTCATCAACATCGACCGCTTCAGCGGCGCGCGGCTGGCTGATGGGGCGACGGGTGACAATGTGGTGGCGGAATACTTCCGCGAGGGCGAAGAGCCGATCTTTGGTCTGGGCGCGATGGTGGATGGTGGCTTCCAGATGGGGGGCAACCTGCCGCTGTTCGCCTATGGCGAGACTGACCGCGGCGGCAGCTCTGCCACGGTGACCACGGCGACGGGCGAGCGCAAATCTGTGCCCGCCAAGGCCGATTTCGGCACGCTCAGTTCGGGCGGATTGTATTAACCCTTGCGCAGCGGCGGGACGGGGCAGGGGCGCACCCTTGCCGCGTCCCGCCGTTTTCGCTATGTGCCGGGCATCAGCCCGAAGGATAAAGACCCATGCGCGCCGAGACGCAGAACAATGTGACCGCCATCGAGAAATCGCTGAAGCTTCTGGCGCAGCGGATGGACCGGGAAACCGCTCCGCACCGGTTGGAAGAATTCAATGCGATGATTGAAGACCCCAACCTGTGGAACGATCCGGCCAAGGCGCAAAAGCTGATGAAAGAGCGTCAGGGGCTGATGGAGTCGATCTCGACCTATGACCTGATTTCCTCGGGCCTGCGCGACAATGTCGAGCTGATCGAGATGGGCGAAGCCGAAGGCGACGCCGAGATCGTGACCGAGGCGGAAAATGCCTTGCGCGACCTGACCAAACTGGCCGCCGCCAAAGAGCTGGAGGCGCTGCTGGATGGCGAGGCCGACAGCAACGACACCTTCCTGGAGGTGAACGCTGGCGCGGGTGGCACCGAGTCCTGCGACTGGGCGTCCATGCTGGCGCGGATGTATGTCCGCTGGGCCGAGAAAAAGGGCTACAAGGTCGAGCTGCAGTCGGAAACCGCGGGCGAAGAGGCGGGCATCCGGTCGGTGTCGTACAAGATCACCGGGCACAATGCCTATGGCTGGCTGAAATCGGAATCGGGTGTGCATCGTCTGGTGCGGATCAGCCCTTATGACTCGGCGGCGCGGCGGCACACCTCGTTTTCCTCGGTCTGGGTCTACCCGGTGATCGACGACAATATCGAGATCATCGTGCCCGACAACGAAATCCGCATCGACACCTATCGCTCGTCCGGGGCCGGGGGGCAGCACGTCAACACCACCGACTCGGCGGTGCGGATCACCCACTTGCCGACCAATATCGTCGTGACCTCCAGCATGAAGTCGCAGCACCAGAACCGCGAAATCGCGATGAACGCGCTGAAATCGCGGCTGTATCAGATGGAGCTGGACAAGCGGAACGCCGCGATCAACGCCGCCTATGACAACAAGGGCGAGGCGGGCTGGGGCAACCAGATCCGGTCTTATGTGTTGCAGCCCTATCAGATGGTGAAAGACCTGCGGACCGGGGTGGAAACCTCTGACACCGGCGGCGTGCTGGATGGCGATCTGGATCAGTTCATGGCGGCGACGCTGGCACTGGACGTGGCAGGTAAAAGCCGTGCCGAGGCGAATGCCGACTGACCGCGCTTTGCAATTGCGGCACTGAGATACATCTTTGAGCCGCACGGCGTTTCCGCATACCCTTGCCGCAAAGCGGGAGGACTTATGGACGTGAGCGAGGCAAGGGCAGGGGCAAACCCGGCCAGTGACATCATGGAACTGGATCTGTCAGACCTGCGCGCCGCATTGGCGGCGGGCTGGCGCGATTTTCTGGCAGCCCCGCTGTATGGGCTGCTGTTCTCATCAGTCTATGTCGCGGCGGGCTGGCTGATCAGCTATGCGCTGCTGGCCAAGGGGCAGGTGTGGTGGACAATCATCGCCGGGGCCGGTTTCCCCATCCTGGGCCCGTTCATCGCCTGCGGATTTTATGAAGTGTCGCGGCGGCTGGAGGCTGGCGAGGCGCTGAACCTGGCCGGGGTAGCGGGGGTGATCTTTTCGCAGAAAGATCGTCAGATCCCGTCGATGGCGGCCGTGGTGGTGGTGTTTTTCCTGTTCTGGAACTTTCTGGGCCACATGATCTTTGCGGTGTTTCTGGGCAATGCCACGATGACCAATATCTCCAGCAGTTTTGCCGTGTTCCAGACCGTCGAAGGGATGATGATGCTGGTGGTGGGCACCGTGGTGGGGGCGGCGTTTGCGGGCACGCTGTTTGCGCTGACGGTGGTGAGCCTGCCCTATCTGCTGGACCGCGAGGTGGATTTCATCACCGCGATGATCACCAGCGTTTCGGTTGTGACCACCAGCCCCGGCACGATGCTGATCTGGGGGCTGGGCATTGCCGTGCTGTTGTTTGCGGGCATGGCGCTGGGGTTTCTGGGGTTGTTCGTGGTGCTGCCGGTGCTGGGCCATGCGACCTGGCACCTGTATCGCCGCGCACTGGTGTTTGACGGCATGTGAGCGGCTGAAGCGCCGCCCCCCTCCCTCTCCGTCGGGGGCATGCCCCGACCCCACAAGGGGGGAGGGAAGCGCTGCGGAGCTGTGGTCTTTCGCCGACCGGCGATGGTGCCAAAGAAAAAGCGCGCCGGTCGGGGCGCGCTTTTGTCTGTAACCGGAAGGGTGTGCGTCAGACGCCGTCGCCGGGCTTTTGTGCCGGGGCGGTGGCGCCCATGGGCGGGGCCAGTTGCGCCTGCGGCACCGGGGCCGAGATGCGGCCCTGCGCAAGGGGGTCTTCCTGACGCTGAACCGAGCCTTCGAAATGGGCGCCGGATTCGATCGCGATGGTCTTGTGGATGATGTCGCCTTCGACCCGCGCGGTGGCGGTGAGGCGGACCTTGAGCCCGCGGACGCGGCCGATGACGCGGCCATTGACCACGATGTCATCGGCGACGATTTCGCCGCGGATCGTGGCGCTTTCGCCCACGGTCAGCAGATGGGCGCGGATATCACCCTCAACAGTGCCTTCGACCTGGATGTCGCCGGTGGTGCGCAGGTTGCCCACGATGGTCAGGTCAGAAGACAGCACAGATGCAGAAACTTTGCCCTTGGGGGCCGACGGCGTGAAGTCCATGTTCGGTTTCGAGGCCTGAGTTTCGGGGGCCTTCGACTTGTCGTCAGACTTTGGCCCGGGTTCATTGATTCGGCTCTTAGAAAACATGGTTCGCTGCCTTTATGAAGGTCATCGGATTCACGGCTCTGCCGCCGATGCGGATTTCGTAATGCAGGTGGGTCCCGGTGGACCGACCTGAGTTGCCCATATCACCGATCTGCTCGCCGCGCGATACCCTATCGCCCACCTTTACCTTGATCGCTGACATGTGAGCGTAGCGCGTTTCGATTCCGAATTCGTGCTTGATCTTGACCAGACGGCCATAGCCCGAAGACCAGCCGGCATGGGTGACCACGCCATCGCCGGTGGACAGAATCGGCATGCCATATGGACCGGCCATATCGGTGCCTTCGTGCATCCGGCGGCCCATGCCTTTGGGGTCGTTGCGGGTGCCAAAGCCGCTGGTCCAGCGGAAGTTGCCTTTGACCGGCATCGCAAACGGGGCCTTGAACGCCGCCAGACGGTACAGGTTCATCCGGTCCAGCCCTTGCAGGATGGCATTGGCGCGGCGTTCGTCGCCGTTTGACTCGGCGCTTTTGGTCGAGAGCGTCAGCGGTGTCAGCGGACCGCCCTGACCGGCGTAGCCGCGCCGGACCTGGCTGAGCATGTCGTCGGGCGACATGCCGGCGGCGCGGAACATCTTGTCGAGTGGTTCCATCGAGACAGAAACCGCCTCTTCCAGTTTGGCGAAAATCTCGTTGTTGCGGGTTTGCAGCGCCTTTTTCTCGGCGAGCACGGTTTCGACCCGCTCGGCGGATTTGGCGGCGGCACCCTCCATCAGATCACGTTGCTGTGCGGTGGCGGACAGCGCATCGGCCAGAATATCAACCGTGGCCATCGCATCCTTGGCGCGACCGGCATCGGATTTGGTGGCTCCGTTTTCGGCAACCTGTGCGACCCCGGCGGCCTGCGCCTGTTCACGGGCAGCGTCGCGTTCCTTGATGGTGCGGCGCAGGGTGTTCTGGATCACGTCGATCCCGGTTTCCAGCTCGCGGCGGCTGTCTTCGGAGGCGAGCAGCCGGGCCTGCATCTCGGCCACCTGTTGCAGCGCGAGGTTAAAGCGTTCCTGCGCGCCAGCCGCCTCATCGGCGCGGGCGTCGCGGTCCTGGCTCAGCGCGTTCAGGCGTTGTTCATACAGGGTTTGCTGGCGCAGAGCCTGATCGCGGCCTGACCCGGCGCTGATCGAATCCATCAGGATGATCGCGGTGGCCAGGATGGTCCAGCCTAGCGCCAAAGCACCACCCGCGACGGCCACGGCCTGCGTGGTCGGGCGAAGACGGATGAACCGGGTTTCGGTGTCGGATTTCAGAAACAGACGTTGTTCGGGAAAATACCGCTCAAGTCCAAGATTGATGCGATAGGTTAGTCGCGTGAGCACTGGTGGCGTTTCCGTTCGTGACCTACGGGAAGGGCGAGTGCCCGCTCCTCCCGTGCGGGGGGCAAGCGCCTTCTGATTAGCCAGCGCTTTACTGTATCGCAACAAATTTGACCGTGGGCTGCCGCAAACCTGCCGGTTTACTGGGGGAATCGGCGAGTTCCCGCCTATTTTGACGGGTGCGTCAGGTTCGGTTTGGGATGCTGTCGGCCAGTGGCCAGTAGAAATCGGGCGGCAGACCCGCGTCGGCGCGTTTTTCTTCGTTGAAGGGTGGCTTGAGTGAGCCGTGGAAATAGTGCCGCACCAGCCGGTGAAACACCTCTTTCGGATCAGATCCTTCGCGCCCGCAGAGCCAGTTGAACCATTTCGAGCCATAGGCGACATGGCCGACCTCTTCGGCATAGATCACCTCCAGCGCGGCCACCGGCCCGGCCTCACCGGCCTTGCGGAACAGATCAATCATGCCGGGCGTGACATCGAGCCCGCGCGCCTCCAGCACCATCGGCACCACGGCCAGACGGCCATGCAGATCGCTGGCGGTGTCTGATGCCGCGCGCCACATGCCGGCATGGGCGGGCATGGCGCCGTAGTGGCTGCCAAGGGCTTCAAGACAGTCGCACATCAGGTTGAAATGCTTGGATTCTTCATCGGCGGCTTTCACCCAGTCATCATAAAACCCCAGCGGCATCGGGTGATCGGTAAAACGGGCGATGATATCCCAGTGCAGATCGACCGCGTTCAGTTCGATATGCGCCACCGCATGCAACAGCGCGATTCGGCCGGTGGGCGAGCCGGGGCGTCGGCGTGGTACGTCGCGCGGGTCCAGCAGCTCGGGCTGGTCGGGGCGGGCGGGGGCATCGGGCGGGGTGGCCTTGCCGACCGGCAGCGGGGTGCCTGCGGCACGCGCGGCCATCCACTCGGCGGCATGTGCCCGCGACAGCGCGCATTTGGCGCGCCCGTCAGCGGTGGTCAGCACCTCGACCGCACGTTCGGCAAGGCTTTTCATCACAGCGCCTGCGCTGCCGCCAGCACCTCATCGGCATGGCCCTTTACGCTGACCTTGGGCCAGATGCGGGCGATCTTGCCCTCGGCGTCGATCAGGAATGTCGCGCGGGTGATGCCCATATAGGTCTTGCCATACATGCTTTTCTCGGCCCAGACGCCGTAATCTTCGCAGGTCTGGCCGTCCTCGTCGCTGGCCAGAATGATCTGCAGCCCGTGCTTTTTGCAGAATTTATCATGCGCTTTCACGCTGTCTTTACTGATGCCGATCACCGTGGTGCCTGCGGCGGCAAACTCTGCCGCGCGGGCGGTGAAATCCTGCGCTTCCAGCGTGCAGCCGGGGGTGTCATCCTTTGGGTAGAAGTACAGCACCACCTTGCCGGGGCGGAAGGCGGACAGCGTAGCCGTCTCGCCGCCATCGCGCGGCAGCGTGAAATCGGGGGAGATGGTTCCGGTCTCGGGGATCTGGGTGGTCATTTCAGCGGCTCCTTGCCTTTGGGGTCACGACCCTTTGCGTTTTAGTTGCCGATCCGCGAAGATAAAGGCAAGCCCAAGTGACAAATGGGCATAAGGGGCAGCGATTGGTCAAAAGGGCACAGGCGCGATGACGGACCTGTCAGCGCAGGGCAACCCGGACAGGGCAGAGGAGCAGGGGGCCGATAGCCCCCGGCCCCCTCAACCGGCTGCGCGCCGCCCGCGTCTGCGTCGCGCGGGCAAGGCCGGTCTGGTGCTGCTCATTGTGCTGGTGGTGCTGGCGGCGGTGTCGGTGCTGGGGGTGTTGGCGTTGACCGGCAAGCCGATCCGCCTGCCGGAATGGAGCGTGGCCGAGGTCGAGACCCGCGCCAATGCCGCGTTGCAGGATGTGCTGCCGGGGGCCGCGGTGTCGGTGGGCGCGATTGAGGTCGCACTGGACCCGGACTGGACCCCGCGTCTGCGGCTGGAGGATCTGCGCCTGCTGCAAGGTCAGGGCAGCACCTTGCTGGCGCTGCCTGATCTGCGGATGAGCTTTGACGCGGGGGCCTTTGTGCGGGAGCGCAGTCTGCGCCCGGCCTCATTGCGCATCATCGGCGGCGCAGTGACGCTGAACCGGCGCGAGGATGGCAGCTTTGATCTGAGCATCGGGGCCTCGGGCACCGCTCCACCGATCAACGGGTTGAGCGATCTGTTTGCGCAGATCGACCGGGCGCTGGAGGCGCCATTGTTGTCGCGGCTGGACCGGATCGAGGCCGAAGCCGCTAGCCTGACGCTGATTGACCAACGGTTGCGGCGGACCTGGACAGTGGGCGATGGCCGGATCACGCTGCAGAACCGCCCGGATGTATTGGCCGCCGAAGTCGGGTTGTCGCTGGCCTCTGATAGCGGCGAACCGGCGCAGGCGCTGGTCACGCTGATCCGGCCCAAGGGGCAGACGCTGCTGCGGGTCACGGCTGCGGTCGAGGGGGTGGCGGCGGCAGACATCGCGGCGCAGACCCCGGTGCTGGGCTGGCTCGGTGTGCTGGACGCCCCGATTTCGGGCCGGATTTCGGCCGAGCTGAACAATGACGGCCTGACCGCGCTGAGCGCGCAGATGTCGCTGGGGGCGGGGGCCCTGCAGCCTGATGCCGCCACGCCGCCAATCGGCTTTGACGGGGCTGCGGTGTCGCTGAGCTATGATCCGGCGCGGGGCCGGGTGGTGCTGGGCGACCTGTCGGTCGAGGGGCCGACCTTGCGGCTGAAGGCGGCGGGGCACTCCTATCTGCTGGGTGATGCGGGCAAGATTTTGACCGGGCCTTTGGGCCGTCGCCTGCCCGCCGGGTTTCTGGGGCAGGTGCAGATCTCCGAGGCGCAGATCGACCCGGAGGGGTTGTTTGACCAGCCGTTGCGCTTTTCCGGCGGCGCGATGGATGCGCGGCTGACGCTGGACCCGTTCCGGTTGGAAATCGGGCAGGTCGCGCTGATCGAGGAAACCGGGCGGCGGCTGGCACTGTCGGGCGCGGTAGAGGCGCTGGCCACGGGCTGGCAGGTGGCGCTGGATCTGACGCTGGATGCGATCGCGCATGACCGGCTGTTGCAGATCTGGCCGAAAAGTGCGGTGCCGGGCACCCGCAATTGGGTGGGGCAGAATGTGGCGCAGGGCCTGCTGACCAACGTAAAAGCCGCGCTGCGGGTGACACCGGGGCAAGACCCGCGACTGGCGCTTGGCTATGAATTCGACGGGGCCGAGGTGCGGTTTCTGCGCACCTTGCCGCCGATCCGCAACGGGCGGGGGCGCTCATCGATTGAGGGCACCGCCTATACCGTGGTGCTGGATGGCGGCACGGTGGAGGCACCCTTGGGCGGTGAGATTGATGTCGCGGGATCGGTGTTTTCGGTGCCGGACGTGCTGGCCAAACCTGCGCGTGCCGAGATCCGGTTGCGCACCGAAAGCTCGCTGACCGCTGCGCTGTCGCTGCTGGATCTGCCGCCGTTTGGCTTCATGACAAAGGCCGGGCGCACGCCGGATCTGGGGCAGGGCCGCGCGGTGATGGACACGCAGCTGTCGCTGCCCTTGGCGCGGCGGGTGGAGCTGAAAGACGTGGCCTATGCGGTGCGCGGTCAGATCCTGGGCCTGTCATCGGACGCGCTGGTGCCGGGCAAGACCATCACCGCCGAGGGACTGATCCTGACAGCCGACCCGACGGGCTTGCAGATCAGCGGGCCGGGGCGGATCGGCAAGGTGCCGTTTGATGTGGCCTTTACCCAAGGCTTTGGCGCGGATCAGCGGGGCAAAAGCCGGGTGGCAGGCTCTGTCACCCTGTCCCCGGACACGGTGGCCGAGTTCGGTCTGGGCCTGCCTGCGGGCATGGTCAGCGGTGCGGGGCAGGCCGAGGTCACGATTGATCTGGAGCAGGGATCGCCGGGGCGGTTGCGGCTGACCTCGGATCTGGCCGGCATCGGGCTGACCCTGCCGGCGGTCGGCTGGACCAAAGGTGCTCGGTCGGCCGGGCAGCTGGAGGTGGAGGCGGTGCTGGGTCCGGTGCCGCAAATCTCCCGGCTGGCAGTGCGTGGTGGCGGGCTGGAGGCAGAGGGCGCGATCACACTGGCGCAGGGCGGCGGGTTGCAGACCGCGCGCTTTGGCTCGGTCCGTCTGAACGGCTGGCTGACCGGCGGCGTAACCCTGACCGGGCGCGGCGCAGGGCGCGCGCCCGATGTGGCGGTGACCGGCGGTACGGTGGACCTGCGCCGCTTTGACCGGCCCGCCGGAGCGGACGGCAGCGGCCAGACCCAAGGCGCCTTGTCGCTGAGCCTTGACCGGCTGATTGTCAGCGATGGTATTGCGCTGACCGGGTTTCGCGGCGATTTTTCGCAGCGCGGCGGGCTGAACGGCAGCTTTCGCGCCAGCATCAACGGTGCGGCGGCGGTCAATGGCACTGCCGTTCCGTCGCGGCATGGCCTTGCGGTGCGGTTGCAATCGGCGGATGCCGGGGCGGCGCTGCGGGCGGCGGGGATCTTTGCCTCGGCCCGGGGGGGCACGCTGGATCTGCGGCTGACGCCACGCGCGCAAAAGGGGGTCTATGACGGCCGGGCCGAGATGACGCGGCTGCGGGTGCGCGGGGCCAATGTGCTGGCCGAACTCTTGTCGGCAATCTCGGTCGTGGGGCTGTTGGAGCAGCTGAACGGCGAAGGCATCTTTTTCAGCGAGGCCGAGGCCGATTTCATCATCACCCCCGATGCCATCGAGGTCACACGCAGCTCTGCCATGGGGGCCAGTCTGGGGGTGTCGCTGGCCGGGCTGTACGGCATCAAAACCAAGCGGCTGGCCTTGCAGGGGGTTGTGTCGCCGATCTATCTGGTCAATGGCATCGGGGCCTTGCTGACGCGGCGGGGCGAGGGGGTGTTCGGCTTTAACTACGCCTTGCAGGGCACGGCGGATGCGCCGCAGGTCAGCGTCAACCCGCTGTCGATCCTGACGCCGGGCATGTTCCGCGAGATTTTCCGCCGCCCTGCGCCTGTGCTGCGCCAGACCAACTGACGATAAGGCCCGTGATGAAACTGTCTGATTTCGATTTTGATCTGCCCGAGACGCTGATCGCCACCCGTCCCGCGCGCCCCCGCACCGCCGCGCGGCTGCTGCTGGCAGAGGGGGAGGCGATTTCTGATCTGCAGGTGAGCGATCTGCTGGGGCTGTTGCGGGCCGGCGACCGGCTTGTGCTGAACAACACCCGCGTCATTCCCGCCCGGCTGACCGGGCAGCGCCGGCGCGGTGACGCGGTGGCAAAGATCGAGATCACGCTGATGGAGCCTGCGGCTACCGGCTGGCGCGCGATGGCAAAGCCGCTGCGCAAGGTGATGGTGGGGGAGGAGATCGTGTTTTCCCCCGATCTGTCGGCCACGGTGGCCGAGAAATCCGACACCGACCTGCGGCTGCTGTTCAATCTGGCGGGCGAGGATTTTGACGCCGCTCTGGCGCAGGCCGGGGCAATGCCGCTGCCGCCCTATATCGCCGCCAAACGCGCCCCCGACGCGCAGGATGACGACGATTACCAGACCGTCTTTGCCCGTCACAAGGGCGCGGTGGCGGCCCCGACAGCCAGCCTGCATTTCGATGCGGAACTGCTGGAGGCGTTGCGCGCCAAGGGCGTGCAGTTCACCGAAGTGACGCTGCATGTCGGCGCAGGCACGTTCCTGCCGGTCAAGGTCGAGGATGTGGCAACGCACAAGATGCATGCCGAATGGGGCCAGGTGACGCCGGAGGCGGCGGCGCAGATCAACGCGACAAAGGCGGCGGGCGGGCGGGTGATTCCGGTCGGCACCACCGCGCTGCGCCTGATCGAGACGGCGGCGCGCACCGGGAGGGTGGAGCCATGGGAGGGGCCGACGGATATTTTCATCTATCCCGGCTTCACCTTTCACGCCACCGATGCGCTGATGACCAATTTTCATCTGCCAAAATCCACGCTGCTGATGCTGGTCTCGGCCCTGATGGGCAAGGACCGGATGGACCGGATCTATGCCCATGCCGTCGCGCGGGAGTATCGGTTTTTCAGCTATGGCGATGCGTCGCTGCTGATCCCGTAGCGGCTAAGGGCGGCACACGGGAAAGTCGCTTGCCTTCTGGCGGCTGGCGTCGCAAAGGCCGCGTTCCGGGCGGGGTGGGCGACTCCGACATGACTTTTTTACGCCGTGCGCCTAGAGTGACCGGACTGACCAAAGGATGCCTGCACCATGCTGACCGTTCTGCGCAATACCTGGGCGCTGCTGCTGGGACTTGGCCTGTTGATGCTGGGCAACGGCATGCAGGGCACCTTGCTGGGCATCCGGGGCGGGATCGAGAATTTCTCGACCTTTCAGATGTCACTGGTGATGTCGGCCTATTTCGTGGGCTTTCTGTTCGGCAGCCGTCTGGCGCCGTCGATGATTCGCCGCGTCGGCCACGTGCGGGTGTTTGCGGCGCTGGGGTCGATGATCTCGGCGGTTCTGATCCTGTATGCGGCAGCCCCCGACTGGATGGTCTGGGCGGCGCTGCGGGTGGTGATCGGGTTTTCGTTCTCGGGCGTGTATATCGCCACCGAAAGCTGGCTGAACAACGCCTCCACCAATGAAAACCGGGGGCAGGCGCTGTCGCTGTATCTGATCGTGCAGATGATCGGCATCATTGCGGCGCAGCTGCTGCTGAATGTCGGCGATGCCTCGGGCTATATCCTGTTTGTCATCCCGTCGGTGCTGGTGTCGCTGGCCTTTACCCCGATTTTGCTGTCGGTCAGTCAGGCCCCGGCATTTGAATCGACCAAGCCGCTGTCGTTCCGGCGGCTGTATGCGGCCTCGCCTCTGGGCTGTGTCGGCATGTTCCTGCTGGGCGGCGTGTTCTCGGCGCAATTCGGGATGGCGGCAGTCTGGGGCACGCAGGCGGGCCTGAGCATTGCCGATCTGACGATCTTTGTCGCGGCGATCTATGTCGGCGGGCTGGTGCTGCAATATCCGATCGGCTGGCTGTCGGACCGGATTGACCGGCGCATCGTGGTGCTGTGGCTGGCGGTGTTTGGCGCGGTGGTGCTGATGATTCCGGTGATCTTTGATCCGCCGTTCTGGGTTCTGGTCGGCATCGGCGCGGTCTGCGGCGGGGTGTCGAACCCGCTTTATTCGCTGCTGCTGGCCTATGTGAACGATTATTTGGACAAGACCGATATGGCGGCTGCCTCGGCTGGTCTGATGTTCATCAACGGGCTGGGGGCGATTTCCGGCCCGGTCATCACCGGCTGGATGATGGAGGAAATCGGCTCCTCCGGGTTCTTTTTGTTCATGGGCATTCTGTTCGCTGTTTTGGCGATCTATGCTGGCTGGCGGATGACCCAGCGTCGCGAAACGCCGATGGTGACCTCGGGCTATACGCCGGTGTCACCGACCGCGTCGATCATCGCGGTCGAGACCGCGGCACTGGTCGAGGCCGAGGATGCGCGCCAAGGCAACGGGCGGAACTGATTTGCTTTTCGGGGCATGCCCTGTCAGGCTGAGACAAAGGCAAAGGGGGCTGCATGTCTGATCCGATCGAGGTTCTGGATTTCTGGCTGGGCGAGATCGGCCCTGAGGGCTGGTACGCTGGCGGCGAAGAAATCGACGATGCCTGCGCCGTGCGCTTTGGCGCGTTGTGGGACGCGCTGCATGAGGGCGGGCTGGAGCATTGGGTCGATGGCGTGGTCGGCACGCTGGCCTATCTGATCGTGGCCGATCAGTTTTCGCGCAACATCCATCGCGGCAAGCCGGAGGCCTTTGCAAATGACATCCGGGCGCGCGCTGCCGCCCGTCGTGCGCTCGATGAAAGCTGGGATCTGCTGGCCCCGGTGCCGGAACGGCAGTTCTTTTACATGCCCTTGGAACACTCCGAGGATATGGCCGATCAGGATCTGGCGGTGTCGCTGATGGCCACGCGGATGGAGGGCGACGCCGAGCTTTTGCTGCACGCCCGCGCCCATCGAGAAATCATCGCCCGCTTTGGCCGTTTTCCGTTCCGCAACGCGGCTTTGGGTCGCGAAAGCACCCCGGAGGAGGCGGCGTTTCTGGTTGAGGGTGGCTATATGGCCATCGTCAATCAGCTGCGCGTGAGCCATGCACCAGACGCATAGGCCCCAGGCGTCAGGTCCGTTGCTTGGTTTTCAGGAATAGTTTAAGGGTAAACCACTTTTTCCAGGGAGGGACGAATGGCAGCTCAGAGCTTTGATGTGATCGTGGTGGGCGCGGGCCCCGGTGGCTATGTGGCGGCGATCCGTGCCAGCCAGTTGGGCCAGAAGGTCGCGATCGTCGAACGCGAGCATCTGGGCGGTATCTGTCTGAACTGGGGCTGTATCCCGACCAAGGCCATGCTGCGCAGCGCTGAGGTGTTTCACCTGATGGAGCGTGCCAAGGAATTTGGCCTGAAAGCGGATGGCATTGGTTACGACCTGCCCGCCGTGGTGGCGCGGTCCCGCGCTGTGGCCAAGCAGCTCTCGGGCGGCATCGGCCATCTGATGAAAAAGAACAAGGTGACCGTGTTCATGGGCGCGGCGACGCTGCCCAAAGCCGGGGTGGTGTCGGTGAAGACCGACAAGGGCAGCGAAGAGCTGACCGCCAAGAACATCATCCTCGCCACCGGCGCGCGGGCCCGCGAACTGCCGGGGCTGGAGGCGGATGGCGATCTGGTCTGGTCTTACAAGCATGCGCTGGTGGCCAAGCGGATGCCGAAAAAGCTGCTGGTGATCGGCTCGGGCGCGATTGGCATTGAATTTGCCAGCTTCTTCAACACGCTGGGGTCTGACACCACGGTGGTTGAGGTGATGGACCGTATCCTGCCGGTGGAAGATGCCGAGATCTCGGCCTTTGCCAAGAAATCCTTCGTCAAGCAAGGGATGAAGATCATGGAAAAGGCGGCCGTGAAGAAGCTGGACCGCAAGCCGGGTGTGGGCGTGACCGCGCATATCGAGGTGGGTGGCAAGGTCGAGACGCATGAGTTTGACACCGTGATCTCGGCCGTCGGCATCGTCGGCAATGTCGAAAACCTCGGGCTGGAGGCTTTGGGGGTGAAGATCGACCGCACCCATGTGGTGACGGATGAATTCTGCCGCACCGGCGTGCCGGGCCTGTTCGCCATTGGTGACATCGCGGGTGCGCCTTGGCTGGCGCACAAGGCCAGCCATGAGGGCGTGATGGTGGCCGAACTGATCGCGGGCGGCCATCCGCATCCGATCAAGCCGGGCAGCATTGCCGGCTGCACCTATTGCTACCCGCAGGTCGCATCGGTCGGCATGACCGAGGCGAAGGCGAAAGAGGCAGGCCACACCGTCAAGGTCGGTCGCTTCCCGTTTATCGGCAATGGCAAGGCGATTGCGCTGGGGGAATCCGAGGGCATGATCAAGACGGTGTTCGATGCGAAAACCGGCGAATTGCTGGGCGCGCATATGATCGGCGCGGAAGTGACCGAACTGATCCAGGGCTATGTGATCGGTCGCCAGTTGGAAACGACCGAGGAAGACCTGATGAACACGGTCTTCCCGCATCCGACCCTGTCGGAGATGATGCATGAGGCGGTGCTGGACGCCTACGGTCGCACACTGCATATGTAAGGCACGATTTTTCTGCGAAAAATCAGGGGGGGCCACGGCCCCTCTCTTGCCGCGTGAGGATAATTGTACAGATGAAGGGCCGGGCATGCGGGCTGTTGTGACGGTGCTGGCCATCTGGTGTGCCGGGCTTGGGGCTGCGGCGCAGTTTGGCAAGATTTCGGTGCTGTTTGGCGTGCTTGGGGATCAGTATGCCGGGGCCTCGGCGGTGGCGCTGGGGTTGATCGTGTCCATCGTTGGCATGGTTGGCTTGGTGTTTGGCACCACGGCGGGGCTGTTCGTTGCGCGGATCGGGCCGCGTCGCGCCATTGTGGCGGCGCTGCTGATGGGGGCTGCGATGAGTGCGCTGCAGTCGCTCGGCCTGTCATACCCCGCGATGATCGCCAGCCGGGTGGTCGAGGGCGTGTCGCATCTGGCGATTGTGGTGGTCGGCCCGACGGTGATTGCCGGGCTGGCGGCAGAGCGGTTTCGTGGCTTGGCGATGACGCTGTGGTCGAGCTTTTTCGGGGTGACTTATGCGGTGCTGGCGCTGCTGGCACCGCCCTTGCTGGCCGCCTATGGCGCGGCTGGGGTGTTTGTGGCGCATGCGGTGTGGATGGCGGCGATGGCGGTTTGCCTTGCGCTGTTGTTGCCACGTGATCCGGTTGCGCCGCAGATCGCGCGGCCAGGTTTGCTGGACCAGCATTTGCGGATCTATGCCTCGCCCCGGTTGTCTGCGCCCGCTCTGGGGTTCTTTTGCTATACATTCCTGTATGTTGCGGTGCTGACGCTGGTGCCGCCCGATGTACCGCTGGCGCAGCGGGCGCTGGCGGCGGCGGGGATGCCGCTGATCTCGATTGCGCTGTCGCTGACACTGGGGGTCTGGCTTTTGGGCCGGATGTCGGCGGTGCGGCTGGTGCAATGCGGCTATCTGGCGGCGGTGCCGGGGTTTGTGCTGCTGGCGCTGTTCTGGGGGCAGGGCACGGGGATGGTGCTGGGCGCGCTCTGGGTCACGGCGGCGCTGGGGATTGTGCAGGGCGCGAGCTTTGCGTCGATTCCCGAGCTGAACGCCACGCCGGAGGACCGGGCGCAGGCGGCGGGGGCAATTGCGCAGCTGGGCAATCTGGGCACGACCACGGGCACGCCGGTGCTGGCGGCCCTTTTGTTGGGGGCCGGGCCCTGGGGGTTGGCGCTGGTGGCCGGGCTGGCCTGCGCGCTCGGCATTGTGCTGCATGCGGTGCAGGCGCGGCGGCGGGCGGGGCTGATCTGAGCGGCTTTTGTGTATGTTCTTAATCTGTTCTTAATTTGATCTTGGAGACTCGGGCGAAAGCCCCTATCTGTGTCTCGGTATTGCGGGGTAGGTCATGGCTGAGCAGAAGTTCATCGAGGTGCGCGGCGCGCGCGAACACAATCTCAAGAACATTGATGTGGATATTCCGCGCGATCAGCTGGTGGTGATCACCGGGCTGTCGGGGTCGGGTAAATCCAGCCTCGCGTTTGACACGATCTATGCCGAAGGCCAGCGCCGCTATGTCGAGTCGCTGTCGGCCTATGCCCGGCAGTTTCTGGACATGATGGGAAAGCCGGATGTTGACCATATCTCGGGCCTGTCGCCTGCGATTTCCATCGAGCAGAAGACCACCAGCAAGAACCCGCGCTCGACCGTTGGCACGGTGACCGAGATTTACGACTATCTGCGCCTGCTGTTCGCCCGCGTCGGCACGCCCTATTCCCCCGCCACCGGCCTGCCGATCACGGCGATGCAGGTGCAGGATATGGTGGATGCGGTGATGGCGATGCCAGAGGGCAGCCGCGCCTATCTGCTGGCGCCGATCATCCGCGACCGCAAGGGTGAGTACAAGAAAGAGTTCCTCGATCTGCGCAAGCAGGGCTTTCAGCGTGTCAAGGTCAACGGCGCGTTCTACGAGCTGGAAGAGCCGCCCACTTTGGACAAGAAGTTCCGCCACAACATCGACGTGGTGGTAGACAGGATCGTGGTGCGCGAGGGGCTGGAGACCCGGCTGGCAGACTCGTTCCGCACCGCGCTCAACCTGGCCGATGGCATCGCCGTGGTGGAAACCGCGCCTGCGGAAGAGGGGGCGGAGGGCGAGCGGACCACGTTTTCCGAGAAATTCGCCTGCCCGGTTTCTGGCTTTACCATTGCCGAGATCGAGCCGCGCTTGTTTTCGTTCAACGCGCCGTTCGGGGCCTGCCCGGTCTGTGACGGGCTGGGGGTGGAGCTGTTCTTTGATGAGCGCCTCGTGGTGCCGGATCAGGGTTTGACCCTGATGCAGGGCGCGATTGCGCCATGGTCAAAGTCGAAATCGCCTTACTTTACCCAGACCATTGATGCTCTGGCCCGGCATTATGAGTTTGATAAAAAGAAGAAATGGAAAGATCTGCCCGCGCATGTGCAGCAGCTGTTCATGCATGGCTCGCATGGGGAGGAAATCGACTTTTCCTATGACGAGGGCGGCCGGGTCTACAAGGTGCGCCGGGTGTTCGAAGGCGTGATCCCGAATATGGAGCGTCGCTACAAGGAGACCGATAGCGCATGGTCGCGCGAGGATATGGAGCGGTTTCAGAACAACCGCGATTGCGGGGCCTGTGGCGGCTATCGCCTGCGGCCGGAGGCTTTGGCGGTAAGGATCGGCGGATTGCATGTGGGTCAGGTGGTCCGCATGTCGATCAGCGAGGCGCATGCCTGGATCTCGACCGTACCAGACGCACTGACCGGGCAGAAGAACGAGATTGCGAAAGCGATCCTGAAGGAAATCCGCGAACGTCTTGGATTCCTTGTCAATGTCGGGCTGAACTACCTGACGCTGTCGCGCAATGCGGGCACGCTTTCCGGGGGGGAATCGCAGCGGATCCGGCTGGCGAGCCAGATCGGATCGGGGCTGACCGGCGTGCTGTATGTGTTGGACGAACCCAGCATCGGGCTGCACCAGCGCGACAATGACCGCTTGCTCACCACGCTGAAAAACCTGCGCGATCAGGGCAATACCGTGCTGGTGGTGGAGCATGACGAGGATGCGATCCGCGAGGCGGATTATGTGTTCGACATCGGGCCGGGGGCCGGGGTGCATGGCGGCCGGGTGATCGCACATGGCACACCGGCGCAGGTGGCGGCCGACCCGGCCAGCCTGACCGGGCAGTATCTGTCGGGCACGCGCGAGATTGCGGTGCCGAAGGTGCGGCGCAAGGGCAGCGGCAAAAAGCTGACCGTGGTGGGGGCGACCGGCAACAACCTGCAAAATGTCACCGTGACCTTCCCTTTGGGCAAGTTTGTTTGCGTCACAGGCGTGTCAGGCGGCGGTAAATCGACGCTGACCATCGAGACGCTGTTCAAGACTGCCGCAGGCAAGCTGAACGGCGCGCGTGAGACGCCCGCGCCTTGCGAAACGATCACCGGGTTCGAGCATCTGGACAAGGTGATCGACATCGACCAGCGCGCGATTGGTCGCACGCCGCGCTCCAACCCCGCCACCTATACCGGGGCCTTTGGCCCGATCCGTGACTGGTTTGCCGGATTGCCGGAGTCGAAAGCGCGCGGCTATCAGCCGGGGCGGTTCTCGTTCAACGTCAAGGGCGGGCGCTGTGAGGCCTGTCAGGGCGACGGAGTGCTCAAGATCGAGATGAACTTCCTGCCGGATGTTTACGTGACCTGTGAGACCTGCAAGGGCAAGCGCTATAACCGCGAGACTCTGGAAATAAAGTTCAAGGACAAGAGCATATCCGATGTTCTTGATATGACGTGTGAAGAGGCGCAGGGCTTTTTTCAGGCGGTGCCGAGCATCCGCGACAAGATGGATGCGCTGTGTCAGGTAGGGCTTGGCTATATCAAGGTCGGCCAGCAGGCGACCACGCTGTCGGGCGGCGAGGCGCAGCGGGTGAAGCTGTCAAAGGAACTGTCGCGCCGGGCGACCGGACGCACGCTGTATATCCTGGACGAGCCGACCACCGGCCTGCACTTCGAAGATGTGCGCAAGCTGTTGGAAGTGCTGCATGAATTGGTCGAGCAGGGCAATACGGTGGTAGTGATTGAACACAACCTTGATGTGATCAAAACCGCCGACTGGATCATCGACATCGGCCCCGAGGGCGGGGATGGTGGCGGTCTGATCGTCGCCGAAGGCACGCCGGAAGATGTGGCGCAGGTTGAGGCGAGCCATACCGGGCGCTACCTGAAAGACATGCTGAAACCGCGGCGTCACGCGGCTGAGTAGAGGTCTGATGTGAAGAAGGCGCTTCGGCTGTTCGGGCGCGGTTTTCAGCTGAAAGCTGCGGTGATGTTGCTGGTCTGGGTCTGGCTGGCCGTGTCTTTTCATGCGCATGGCGCGCTGGGTCTGGCGCTGCATGGCGCGCTTTTGACGCTTGGCGCCGGGTTTGGCTGGGCGGCGTGGCAGCGACGCTGGGGGCTGCTGTGGTCGGGGATGGCGGCTCTCGCCGCGATGGCTGCGCTGTGGTGGGTGATGCAAGATCCCCGCGATGACCGGATCTGGGCCAAGGACGTGCGCCACGGCGTCACGGCAGAGTTTGATGGCGACCGCGTCACCTTGAGAAACGTGCGCAACTTTCGCTGGCAAGACCCTGATAACGCAATAGAAAGCTGGGAGACGCGGGTTGTTGATGCCGATCGCATCACCTCACTCGATATGTTCACGTCCGTGTGGGACAGCCCGCTGATCGCGCATGTTCTGGTCAGCTTCGGCTTTGCGGATGGGCAGCGGATCGTGTTCTCCGGTGAGATCCGCCGCGAGGAAGGCGAGGTGTTTTCAGCCCTTGGCGGGTTTTTCCGGCGCTATGAGCTGGTGATGATTGCGGCGGATGAGCGCGACATCGTTCATCTGCGCACCGATGCACGCGGTGAGCAGGTGTCGCTGTTCCCGGTGACGCTGGATGCGGCTGCGCGCAAACAGCTGTTTTTCAATTTCGTCAACCGCGCCAATGAATTGGCGGCGGAACCGGAGTGGTATCACACGCTGTTGGCCAATTGCACCACAGTTCCGTTCCGGTTGGTCAAGGGCATCGCGCCCGGTCTGGCACTGGATTGGCGGGTGCTGGCCTCGGGCCATCTGCCAGGGTTTCTGCACGAGTTGGGCGTGGTGCGGCCCGATGTCCCGCTGGAGCAGGTGCTGGAGCGGGCAAAGCTGCCCAAGGCGGGCATGCATGCCCCCTCGAGTCAAAGCTATTCGGACCTGCTCCGCAGCGCCTGGACGCCCTGATCAGGTTTTCTTGATCGGGCAGGTGTTTAGCCCAAATATTGAATAGAGTGGGCAGGTTTGCATCAACCCGGTCGCCAGCGGAATGATCCCCAGCAGGAACAACCAGCGATAGCCAGCCTCTGGCATCAGGAAAAACCCTGCGATCAGGGCCAGTCCGACGACGATGCGCAGAATGCGGTCGATGCCGCCAACATTGGTTTTGAGCATGGTGATGTCCTTTTGCTGCCCCTCGGGTCGGGCGTTTATCTTCTATACATCATATATACATATTCATCTATGTTAATTGATCTGACGCAACTGATCGTGCGCCAAGGTGTCGCAAGGCCCACACATGCAAACGGCGCCCCGGTGAGGGGGCGCCGCAATGGCCGTAAAGGGCAGGGTCAGTCCATCTGGCGGAAGTTCAGGCTCGCGCCTTCCTTGATCCCCGAGGGCCAGCGGGAGGTGATGGTCTTGGTCCGGGTGTAGAAGCGGAAGGCATCCGGGCCATGCTGGTTCAGGTCGCCGAAGGACGATTTCTTCCAGCCGCCAAAGGTGTGATAGGCCAGCGGGACCGGGATCGGCACGTTGATGCCGATCATGCCCACGTTGATCCGGTTGGCGAAATCGCGGGCGGTGTCGCCGTCGCGGGTGTAGAGCGCGATGCCGTTGCCGTATTCGTGGTCCATCGCATAACCGATGGCTTCCTCATAGGATTTGGCGCGCACGGTCGACAGCACCGGGCCGAAGATTTCCTTGCGGTAGATGTCCATTTCGGTGGTGACATGGTCGAACAGATGCGGGCCGACGAAGAAGCCGTCTTCATAGCCTTGCAGGTTGAAGTTGCGGCCATCGACCACCAGTTTCGCGCCCTGTGCGATACCGGACTCGACCAATTTCAGGATATTGGCCTTGGCGGCGGCGGTGACCACTGGGCCATAATCCACATCATTGCCAGCGGTATAGGGGCCGACCTTCAGCTTTTCGATCCGGGGGATCAGCTTTTCGATCAGGCGGTCGGCGGTCTCATCGCCCACCGGCACCGCGACCGAAATCGCCATGCAGCGTTCGCCTGCAGCACCATAGCCAGCCCCGATCAGCGCATCGGCGGCCTGATCCAGATCGGCGTCGGGCATGATGATCATGTGGTTCTTGGCACCGCCAAAGCACTGCACCCGTTTGCCATTGGCGCAGCCACGACCGTAGATATACTCGGCAATCGGGGTCGAGCCGACAAAGCCGACGCCGGCGATTTCCGGGTTGTCGAGGATCGCATCAACCGCCGTCTTGTCGCCGTTGATCACCTGCAGCACGCCATCTGGCAGACCCGCCTCCTGCATCAGTTCGGCCAACATCAAGGGCACCGACGGCGCGCGCTCGGAAGGTTTCAGGATGAAGGCGTTGCCACAGGCCAAGGCGGGGCCCATTTTCCACATCGGGATCATGGCGGGGAAGTTGAACGGCGTGATTCCGGCTGCAACGCCAATGGGTTGGCGCATGGAATACATGTCGATGCCGGGGCCTGCGCTGTCGGTGAACTCCCCCTTCAGCAGATGCGGCGCGCCGATGCAGAATTCCATCACCTCCAGCCCGCGCTGGATATCGCCCTTGGCATCGGGAATGGTCTTGCCATGTTCCGACGACAGCGCCTCGGCCAGCTTGTCCATGTCGCGGTTCAGAAGGTCGACGAATTTCATGATCACCCGCGCGCGGCGCTGCGGGTTGGTGGCGCCCCATTTGACCTGCGCGCGGGCAGCATCGGTGGTGGCGGCGTTCAGCTCTTCCGGGCTGGCAAGTGCCACGCGGGCCTGCACCTCGCCGATGGCGGGGTTGAACACATCGGCAAAGCGGCCTGACGTGCCGGCAACATGCTTGCCATTGATCCAGTGACCGATCTCTTTCATAGGAACCTCCCTTTGGGTTGGTGTCACTATAGTCTTGCGGAAAAGTCGGATAAAGCGGCAATATCCCAAAAAGGTTTTGCGGAAATGCAAGGGCTGGGCCGAAATCATGGACTGGGATGATCTGCGGGTGTTTCTGGCCGTGGCGCGTACCGAGACGCTGTCGGGGGCGGGCAAACGGCTGGGCCTGGACCCGGCGACGGTGGGGCGGCGGGTGGCGCGGCTGGAGGAGGGCGCGGGGGCGCGATTGTTCCTGAAATCGCCGCAGGGCTACGCACTCACTGAGGAAGGTGCAAAGCTGGTGCCGCATGCCGAGGCGGCCGAGGCAGCGCTGACCGGCGCGGAAGAGGCGCTGCGGGGCGGTGGTGGCACCGGGCTGTCGGGGCAGATCCGGCTGGGCGCGCCCGATGGCTGCGCGAACTACATTTTGCCGCAGGTGATCCGGGCGATCTGCGACGAGAATCCGGCGCTGGAGGTGCAGATCGTGGCGCTGCCGCGCGTGTTCAACCTGTCGCGGCGCGAGGCGGATCTGGCGATTGGCGTCAGCCGACCGCAGGCCGGGCGGCTGACGGTGCAGAAGCTGACCGATTACCGCCTGCATCTGGTGGCGCACCCCGACTATCTGGCCCATGCCCCGCCACTGCGCGGGCTGGCCGATCTGAAAGCGCACCGGGTGGTGGGCTATATTGCCGACATGATCTTTGACAAAGAGCTGGATTATCTGGGCCCGCTGGGGGCGAACACGCCGCCGATGGCGTCGAATTCGGTGTCGGTGCAGCTGAACCTGTTGCGCGCCGGAGCTGGCGTCGGGGTTGCGCATGATTTCGCGCTGCCGTTTGCGCCGGAGCTGGTCAAGGTGCTGACCGGATCGCTGTCGCTGACCCGCGCGTTCTGGCTGATCCGGCATGAGGGCGACGCCCATTCGGCACGGCTGTCGCGCTTTGCCGACCGGCTGGCGCAGGGCATCCGGCGTGAGGTGCAGCGTCTGGAATCCCGGACCTGTGCGCAGGCAGACCCACAGGACGCTTGACAGAACGCGGCAGCGGGCGGACGCTTTGATTGCCGGGTCAAGGGAGGACAAGGATGATTGTTCAGCAAATTCTGAAACTGAAAGCCAGCAATGACGTGATCACCGTGCCACCGGGTGCCGATGTGAGCCATGTGGCCGAGATCCTGGCCACGCGCAAAATCGGCACGGTTGTGGTGTCGAACGATGGCAAGACCATTCTGGGGATCGTGTCAGAGCGCGATATCGTGGCCGAGGTGGCGCGCAACGGCAACGTCTGCCTGATCGCCCCGGTCGAGGCGATCATGACCAAGGTGGTGCAATGCTGCAAATGCGGAGAAAGCGCGGATTCGGTGCTGGAACGGATGACCACGGGCCGGTTCCGCCATATGCCGGTGGTCGAGGGTGATGAGATGGTTGGCCTGATCTCGATCGGCGATGTGGTCAAGGCGCGGCTGATGCAGCTGGCCGCCGAAAAAGATGCGCTGGAAGGCATGATCAAAGGGTTCTGACCGGCGCTCGGCTGCCCTTCGGGCGGTGTCGCGGTTGGCGACGAATGCCCGGAGTGGTGGCGTGCGGTTGCCCCCCGCAACGCTTTCGTGCTTGCAATCCGCTGCCTAATATTGTTGCGTGCCCGGAGTTTGGAAACGGGGGATCTCATGCGCATCGGCCTTTATCCCGGCACATTCGATCCCGTTACGTTGGGACATGTCGATATCATCCAGCGTGCAATGGCGCTGGTTGACCGACTGGTGATCGGGGTGGCGATCAACCGCGACAAGGGGCCGCTGTTCAGCCTAGAGGACCGGGTGTCGATGGTCGAGGCGGAATGCGCCGCCATCACCGCCCGCACTGGTGGCGAGATTGTCGTGCATCCGTTTGAAAATCTGCTGATCGACTGCGCCCGCGATGTCGGGGCCACGGTTATTGTGCGGGGCCTGCGGGCGGTGGCGGATTTTGAATATGAATTTCAGATGGTTGGCATGAACCGCGCGTTGGATGCCAGTATCGAGACGGTGTTTCTGATGGCCGATGCCCGTCGGCAGGCGATTGCGTCAAAACTGGTGAAAGAGATTGCGCGGCTGGGGGGGGATGTGTCGAAATTCGTGACACCCCCGGTCGATGCCGCGCTGCGCCGCAGGTTTGGCACCCGGTTGTAACGGTCTGATCCGGCACCCAAAAAGGGGGGCAGATGCCCCCCTTTGCGAATGGTCGGGCGAGGTCGCCGGCTGATCCCTGCCCGAGGCCCAATACCCCTCCCCAGAAGGGGCGGGCCATTGCTGATCGGGTTCAGGCGGCCTGACCGTAAACAGCGCGGCGGGCAATGCGCGGGGCATCGCCGGGATAGATCCCAAGGTCGAGCGCCACATCAAGCGGCAGGTTTGCAATCTCGTTGAGGGTTTTGCGATAGCGCGCATAGGTCACTGCGGCGTCGCGGATCATTTCATAGACAGAGATCATCATGTCTCTCCTTTCACAAAGGCGGTGAACCGGATGTTCCTTGCCGCCTGTCCGTGAAATGGGGCCGAAGGGTAGCGCTAACAACCCGCAGAAATGGCGCGGCGCCATGCAGGCGCTGCATGGCTATTTCGCGGCACTGATTCCCCGGCGCAGCCAGCCGGATTTCACCACCGCAGGTGCGCCGCTTTGCGGCAGCTGGCTGGCATCCAGCGCCACGCCACGCTTTTCGGCACTGGCCTGCACGGCGGTGCACAGCTGCGGCGCGCGGCGCAGCAGATCCAGAAACCGCGATTCCTCTAGTGTGAGCAGGGTCGTGTGGCTGATCGCCGTCACCCGCGCCCGGCGTGAACGGCGCAACAACAGCGACAACTGGCCGAACATTTCACCCCGGCCCAGAAGAAAGCGGCTGCTGGCCTGCTCCGCCTCGACCGCGCCAGAGGCGATGAACCAGACGCGATCCGGCTTGTCATCCTTGCGCATCAGAATGTCGCCGGGTTTGGCGTAGACCGTCTTCATCTGCCTGGCGAGTTGCGACAGCGACTCGGGGTCCAGATCCGAGAACAGCGGAAAGCTGCGCACGATGTCGCTGCGTTGCAGCCGCAAGTCCAGCCGGGGGCGTGTGGCAAGCGCGGCACGTTCCCCTGCGGTCTGGTCGCGCAGCGACAGCCGCAGTTCTGGCCCGATCAGACCGTCAGCGGTCATCTGATCGTATTCTGCTTCTTCACGTTGCAGCACCAGACGGCGGATCAGGCGGCGTTCCAGCTCTTCGGCATAGCCGGGGAACTGGGTGCGCAGCCCCTCCATCTCGCGGTTGGTATCTTCAATGCGGCGTTTGATCAGATCATGCAGCAGGCCCGCCACCCGGCGTGAGTGAATGCGCATGATCCGGCCCTCGATAAAACCGGTGAGCGCCCGCAGCATCTGGCGATGCGCAACCAGCGCCTCGAACCGGTCTTCGGTCAGCCGGGCCAGTGGTTGTTTCAGGCGGAAGCGGTTGTGCAGCCATTCCGCCGCGCGCAGGGTGCGGCTGGCCATCAGCGACCGGCGGGCCTGCGCGCGATAGCCGGAGCGGCCTTCGGTCAGCGTGGCTTCGATCAGGCGGTCGGCGTCGGCCAGCATCCGGTCGGCCAGACGCGGCGACATCAGGTTTTCCTGAAACGCCTCCAGAATCAGATCGCGCTCATGCCCGGCAAGCGCCAGCAGGCCCAGTGTCACCCGGTCTTTTTCCAGAATATCGCGCGCCTCATCCGCGCGTTCGACCGCCATGTTCAGCCGCTCGCCAAAGCGCACGGCCTCATCGCGGACGATGGCGGGGGTCAGGTCCATCTCACGCGCGGTTTCTGATACGGTTTCGCGCACCTCTTGCAACGAGACCGCCACCACCTGATCCGATAGCGCGCGGTCCAGCGGGGACAGCCGGTCAAGACCCAGCAGGGAAATGACCCAGCGCAGAGTGGTGCCCTGTACCAGCAGGGTAAACAGAACAAAGCCGGTGGCGATGATCCCGACCTGCCGCTTGGTTTCGACAAAAATCGCCGGATTTTCGGTGACCGCCAACGCCAGAGCCAGTGTCACCGCGCCGCGCAACCCCCCCCACAGGATCGCGATGCGGTAGGGTGAATCCACTTGTGGCGACAGGCGCGCGGCGGTCAGCAGCGGCAGGATGCCGTACAGCACGATGGCCCGCGCAACCAAGGCAGCAACAACCGTGACAAAGATCAGCCCGACATCGGCAGGGCGTATATCGGCAAGGATGCGCGGCACCAGCAGCGCCGCCAGCACAAAGATCAGCCCGCCGGCCCAATAGGCGATCAGCGCCCAGGCATCGCGCAGCTGCGCTAGCGCGGGTGGCGAGATCCGGCCGGGGGCGGAAAAGTTGACGGTCATCCCCGCCGTCACCACCGCCACCACGCCCGAGGCCCCGATCACCTGATCGGTGAACAGAAAGGTGACAAACGGCGTGGCAAAGCTGATCGACACCTGCGCCAGTGGCCAGGGGTTCATCCAGCCCATCACCTGTACCGCCAGCCTGCCGACCAGCCAGCCGACCGCCGCCCCGGCCACGATCAGCCAGGGCAGGCCCAGCATCGCCAGCCCGATATTCGGCTCGGCATCGCGGGCGGCGACGGCCACCAGAAACACCGAGGTCAGCGCGATGGCGGCGGCGTCGTTCAGCAGGCTTTCGCCCTCCACGATCCGGGCCAGCCGTTGCGGCGCGGGGGTGGCGCGGAAAATGCTGACCACGGCCGACGGATCGGTGGTCGAGACAATCGCACCGATCAGCAGACAGGCGATCAGCGGCAGCGGGGTAAAGGGTTTCAGCGCCATGCCGATCACAAAGGTCGCCACCACCACAGCCACCACCGCCAGCACCAGCACCGGCACCCAGTCATCCAGCAAGCGGCGCAGGTTCAGGGTCAGCGAAACCTGAAAGATCAGCACCGGCAGAAAGATGTAGATGAACAGATCGGACGAGATCGGCAGCGTCAGAATTGCCAGCGCCAGCGGGTTCAGCGCATCGGTGACGTCGGTGCGGAAAAACCACGCCGCCGCCGCGCCGATGCCAATGCCGATCGCGGCCAGGATCACGGTGACAGGCAGGCGCAACCGGGCCGCAAGCGGCTCGGACAGGGCGATGGCCAGAAACAGGCCAGATAGGATGGCGAGGAAAACGATCAGATCCATGCCGCGATGATAACCCTTTGGTCACCCGAGAAAAAGGAAGGGCCGGTCACGAAACGTGACCGGCCCGAAACATGTGCGCGAGGGAGTGATCCTTAGATCAGTTTGCCCATTGCGACAGCGGTATCGGCCATCCGGTTCGAGAAGCCCCATTCGTTGTCATACCAGGTCAGGATCGAGCAGAACGTGCCATCCATCACCTTGGTCTGGTCCATATGGAACACCGAAGAATGCGGGTCGTGGTTGAAGTCGGACGAGACATTCTTGAACTCGGTATAGCCCAGAATGCCCTTGAGCTTGCCATCCGCCGCCGATTTGATCGCGGCATTGATCTCGGCCACCGAGGTTTCGCGCTTGGCGATGAACTTCAGGTCCACCACGCTGACATTCGGGGTCGGCACGCGGATGGCGAAACCATCCATGCGGCCCTTCAGCTCTGGCAGGACCAGACCGACCGCCTTGGCCGCCCCGGTGCTGGTCGGGATCATCGACAGGGCGGCGGCGCGGCCCCGGTACAGATCCTTGTGCATGGTATCCAGCGTCGGCTGGTCGCCGGTGTAGCTGTGGATCGTGGTCATCATGCCTTTTTCAATGCCGATCACCTCGTTCAGCACATAGGCGACAGGCGACAGGCAGTTGGTGGTGCAAGATGCGTTCGAGACGATCAGATCGTCTTTGGTCAGCGTGTCATGGTTCACACCATAAACGATGGTCTTGTCCGCGCCGTCACCAGGGGCCGAGATCAGCACCCGTTTGGCGCCGTTTTCCAGATGCGCCTGGCACTTTTCCTTGCTGGTAAAGATGCCGGTGCATTCCATCACCACATCGACATCAGACCATGGCAGATCGGCGGGATTGCGCAGGGCGGTGACGCGAATCTTGCCTCGACCCGCGTCGATCCAGTCTTCGCCGGTGGTTACGGTGCCGGGAAAGCGGCCGTGGACCGAGTCAAAGCGCAGCAGATGCGCGTTGGTTTCAACCGGGCCCAGATCATTGATCGCAACGACCTCGATATCGGTGCGGCCCGATTCGATGATCGCACGCAGCACATTGCGCCCGATGCGCCCGAATCCGTTGATGGCAACCTTGACCGTCATGGCAATCTCCTTTGGAAAAGCGACTCGGATGTCACGTTTAGCGCTAACATCACCAGTCAGCGGCAAAAATCAACGCCAGACTGCCGCGATCAGCGCCAGAATGCCAGCCATTCGATCATTTCCGTGAATTTCACCAAAAGAAACATCATCGCGCGGGCGTCGTTCAACACCAGGTCAGCGCCAATCGCCGCCACGATGATCATGCCAAGGCTCAGGGCAATCCGGTCGGTCACGTTGTCCCCATCGGGGGCACGCGCCCCCCGTTATTGCAGCAGCCGTCCCATCACGCCGGCCACATCGGCCATCCGGCAGGAAAAGCCCCATTCGTTGTCATACCATGCCAGAACGCGGACAGAACGCCCCACCACGCGGGTCTGGTCAGGGGCAAAGATAGACGAATGCGGCGTGTGATTGAAGTCGATAGAAACCTTTGGCTCGGGATCATAAGACATGACCATGCCCATGTATCCACCGCAGGCCTCGCGCACGACCTGGTTCACCTCGTCCACCGTCACGGACTTGGTGGCGATAAAGGTCAGATCCACGGCGCTGACATTGGGCGTGGGCACCCGCAGCGAGGTGCCGTCGAGCTTTCCGGCCAGTTCGGGCAGCACCTCGCCCAGAGCTTTTGCAGCGCCGGTGGTGGTGGGGATCATCGCCATGGCGGCGGCACGGGCGCGGTACAGATCCTTGTGGCGGCGGTCCAGCGTGGGCTGATCGCCGGTATAGCTGTGGATCGTGGTCATGATGCCGGATTCGATGCCGATGGCGTCATTCAGCACCTTGGCCAGCGGGGCAAGGCAGTTGGTCGTGCAAGACCCGTTCGACACCACATGATGATCCGGGGTCAGGGCGCGATGGTTGACGCCGTACACCACCGTCATGTCGGCGCGTTTGGCCGGGGCGCTGACCAGCACCCGCTTGGCCCCGCGCGTCAGATGCACGGCGGCGCGGTCGCGGTCGTTGAACTTGCCGGTGCATTCCAGCACCACATCCACCCCGTCCCAGTCCAGCTCCGACGGCTCATAGGTGCTTTGCACCCGGATCGGACCGCGGCCCAGATCCAGCGTGGTGCCATTGACCTTGATCACCCCGGGAAAGCGGCCATGCACCGAGTCGTATTTCAGCAGATGGGCATTGGTTTCAATCGGCCCGGTGGCATTGATTGCAACCACCTGCACATCATTGCGGTTCGATTCCGCGATATGCGCCAGCGTGCAGCGCCCGATGCGGCCAAAGCCATTGATGCCGACGGTGATGGTCATGCGTCTCTCCTGCCTGAAGGTTGCAGTCCGATACAATTCACGCTGGCGTCTGCCTAGAGGAAAAGCGACACATTATCATGATGTTAGCGCAAACCTGCGCTGTTTGCGCTAACGGCCGGCGGGCTTTGCCTTTGTCCTGGGCGTCAGGTAAAAGCATCGGGCGCATCATGGGGTGACAGAATGAGCGGTTTGCTGGCTTTGCTGGATGATGTGGCCGCGATTGCCAAGGTGGCGGCGGCTTCGGTCGATGACATCGCTGCTGCGGCGGCCAAGGCGGGGGCCAAGGCGGCGGGAGTGGTGATCGACGATGCCGCCGTGACGCCGAAATATGTTACCGGCTTTTCCGCCGACCGTGAATTGCCGATCATCTGGCGCATTGCGCTGGGGTCGCTGAAAAACAAGCTGGTGATCCTGTTGCCGGGCCTGCTGGCGCTGGACGCGTTCCTGCCGCAGGCGATCACGCCGCTGTTGATGCTGGGCGGGGCCTATCTGTGCTTTGAGGGCGCGGAAAAGGTATTTCACGCGCTGTTTCCCCATGCCGATGCCGTGGTCGAGGCGGATCTGTCCACCGGCGACCCGCTGCATCTGGAGGAAGAAAAGATCGCAGGCGCGATCAAGACCGATTTCATCCTGTCCGCCGAGATCATGACCATTGCGCTTGCCGCGATCCCGCAAGGCGCGGTGTGGATGGAGGCGATCACGCTGGCGATTGTTGGTAGTCTGATTACGGTGGTGGTGTACGGCGCAGTGGCGCTGATTGTGAAAATGGATGATGTCGGCCTGCATATGGCGGCCACAGGCCGCACGGGCGCAGGGCGCAGCACCGGGCGCGGGCTGGTGGCCTTGATGCCTAAACTGCTGGCGGTGCTGTCGGTCGTCGGCACGCTGGCGATGCTTTGGGTCGGCGGGTCAATCGTGATTCACGGCATGGAAGAGCTGGGGTTTGGCTGGCTGGGCCACCATATCCACGATTGGGCGGCTGTCGCCGGGCATCTGGTGCCGCAGGCGACGGCGGCGGTGGAATGGATCGCCAAGGCGGTGATGGACGGCATCTTCGGGCTGGCCTTGGGGCTGGTGCTGATCCCTGTCGCCACCCGTCTGATCGGGCCGCTGTGGTCGGCGGTCACGGGCAGGAAAAAGACACCCGCCCACTGACCAAGCCGCTCAGGCGACTTTCAGCAGGCTGTTCAAATCGGTGTTGTCGCGCATCAGATCGGCGACCGTTATCGTATCAAGCTTGCCGTAAAACGCATCCAGCGCAGATGTCAGCGCGGATTTCAGACGGCACGACCCGACAAGCGGGCAGTTGCACTCTTCGCCCGCAAAGCACTCGGCAAAGGGCAACCCGGCCTCGAACTGGCGGAACACCTCACCGACCGAGATCCGGTCCGGGCTGCGTCCCAGCATCAGGCCACCGGCACGCCCGCGCACGGTGCGCAGATAGCCCTGCTGCGCCAACAGGTGAATCACCTGCGCCAGATGGTTTTCGCTGGCGTTGCAGGCCAGGGCCACCTCGCGCTTGCGCACGATCTGGTCAGGATTTGCCGCGCAGAACATCAGGGTCCGCATGGCGAGATTGGTTCGGGTGGTGAGTCGCATCGCTGGGCCTCGGGTGTTTGGGTCTGTGGGCAGCATGCGCAGGTAGACTGGCCGCGAGGTTGATCCAGATCAGATCGACAGGATCTGACGTAAATAAACCTGTATCAGCGGTTCGTATTTGGCTGCCCGTGCCTGCCGATTGATCCAGATCAAGTTTCCCTGATGAAAATACATTCATTTATGTGAATGGATTTAAGGGGGAGTCACCATGTCCGAATCACCGTATTTACGCGCAGCATTGCCATCACGGCGCGACTTTCTGGCGGCGGCTGCGGGGGGGGTTGCCCTTGCCGGCCTTGGCGCTCCGGTCCGGGCGCAGGCGGTGCGCACGGCGGCAAAGATCGTGATTGTCGGGGCGGGGGCTGGTGGCACCGGTATCGCCAATCGTCTGGCCGAACGGCTGGAAGGAGCCACGATCACCATCGTCGATGGCCGCAAGGATCACTGGTATCAGCCGGGGTTCACGCTGATCGCGGCAGGGCTGAAACCGGCGGGCTATTCGGTATCATCAACCGGCGGCTGGCTGCCCCGGTCGGTCAACTGGGTCGAAGAATACGCCGCCAATATCGACCCGGTGGCGCAGACCGTGACCACAGCGGGTGGCACAAAGCTGGACTATGATTACCTGATCGTCGCGGCAGGACTGACGCTGAACTGGGGTGGGGTCCAAGGCTTTGATCTGGCGCAGGTCGGCAAGGACGGGATCGGCGCGGTCTATGCTGGGCCGGATTATGCCGAAGCCACCTGGCGCGCCATGGATGCCTTTACCGACACCGGCGGCACCGCCCTGTTCAGCCGCCCGGCGACCGAGATGAAATGTGCGGGTGCGCCGCTGAAATATGCCTTCATTACGGACGATTATCTGCGCCGCAAAGGCACGCGCGACAAAAGTCAGGTGATCTATGCCGCGCATAACAAGGCACTGTTTTCGGTGCCGATCGTCAATGAAAAGCTCAAACTGCTGTTCCGCGACCGCGGCGTTGATGTGCGCTATGACCATGTGCTCAAGGGCATTGATCCGACGGCAAGAACCGCAACCTTTACCATTCCTGCCAGTCAGGCGATCAAGGATGGTGCCATCACCGATACCCCTGCGACCGAGCAGACCATCGCCTATGATTTCATCAACGTGATCCCGCCGATGACCGCGCCAAAGGTGGTGCAGGAGTCGGGCCTGTCCTGGGCCGACAAATGGGTGGGGCAGGGCTGGATCGAAGTGGATCAATCCACCCTGCGCCATCTGCGCTATCCCAACGTTTTTGGCATCGGTGATATCAACGGGGTGCCCAAGGGGAAAACTGCGGCGTCGGTCAAATGGCACATTCCGGTGGTCGAAGATCACCTCGTGGCCGCGTTGCAGGGCAAAGAGGGGACCGAGGTGTTCAACGGCTACACCTCTTGCCCGATGATCACCCGGATCGGTCGCGCGATGTTGATCGAGTTCGATTATCAGGACAATCTGGTGCCGTCCTTTCCCGGCGTCATCGCGCCGCTGGAAGAGCTGTGGATCAGCTGGCTGATGAAGGAAACCGCATTGAAGCCAACCTATAACGCCATGCTGCGCGGTAAAGCCTGAGGAGGGGACAAGATGAAACACCTGACACTGGAGACCCTGATCGCGGTCTGGGAAGAGATGTTCGGGCGCGGGCTGTTCTGGCTCATGACCGGTGTCGCCGTTGTGGTGACGGTGGCCTATGTGTTTGTGCTGCTGCGCGACCGGCACATGTCGATGCGCAAGTTTCTGCTGGCGCAGCTGTCGATGCCATTCGGGGCGATTGCCGCCGTGCTGTTCGTACAGGGCATCACCTCGTCCGGGTTCCGCGATATTGGCGGGCCGGTTGATGTGCTGGTGCTGCTGGCGGTCGCGGCAGCGGGGGCAATCGGCCTTGCGATACTGGTCTACACCGCACAGTCTTTGCTGCGCAAACAGGACTGATGCCTGCAGATTGGGCAGCACGCGCGCCGTGACGGTTCTGACCTCGCGGCGCGCATTCAGGGACGGGCGGCACAAAGCCGGATCATTCAAAGCGCTTTGAAAGATTTAAGTATCAGATAAATAACAGATTTAATTCCGTGCGTTTGCGGGGCGATTGCGGTAACTGTTGGATCAGGCTTCGTGACATGACGCCAAGGGGGAAGGCGTGGCAAAGGTGCGGGTGCTTGACCCTGACCGCCACGCGACTAGCCTGAGGCGGATGTGCCGCAACCCCAAACCGTGGAACCCGATGTGAACGATCTCAGCCCCAATCCGACCACGTTGAAAGCGAATGTTCTGCGGCATCTGGCCTTTACGCTGGGCAAGGACGCCGATCACGCCAGCACCTATGACTGGCGCATGGCGCTGTCTTTTGCGATCCGCGATCAGATCATGGAGCCGTGGTTTGCTTCGACCCGCAAGACCTGGGGCACCGATCACAAGCGGGTCTACTACCTGTCGATGGAATTCCTGATCGGACGTCTGCTGGAGGATGCGACTGTCAACCTTGGCCTGCGCGATCAGGCCGAAGAGGTGATGGCCAGCTTTGGCCAGGATTTCCGCGCCATCATCGAGGATGAGCCGGATGCCGCCCTCGGCAACGGCGGGTTGGGGCGGCTGGCGGCCTGTTTCATGGAGTCGATGGCCACGCTGGGCTGCCCGGCCTATGGCTACGGCATCCGCTACGAACATGGTCTGTTCCGCCAGCGGTTTGAAGGCGGGCGGCAGGTCGAAACCCCCGAGGACTGGCTCAAGCAGGACCATCCGTGGGAGTTCGCGCGGCCCGAGGCGGCCTATGTGATCCCGTTCAAGGGCCATATCGAACAGCAGGGCGGCCGCGATGTCTGGGTGCCGGGCGAAACGGTCGTCGCCTCGGCGCATGACACGCCGGTGGTCGGCTGGCAGGGCAAATGGGCCAACACGCTGCGGCTGTGGGGGGCGCTGCCCACCACGATGTTCGACCTCGACCGGTTCAACCGGGGCGATTACGCCGCCGCTGCCGAGCCGGAGACACTGGCGCGCACCCTGTCGCGCGTGCTCTATCCCGATGACACCACCTATCAGGGCAAGGAACTGCGCCTGAAGCAGGAGTTTTTCCTGACCTCTGCCGCGTTGCAGGACATTCTGCGCCGTTTCCTCACCTCGCATTCCGATCTGCGCAAACTGCCCGATCATGTTGCGATCCAGATGAACGACACCCACCCGGCGATTGCCGGGCCAGAGCTGATCCGGCTGCTGGTCGATGACCACGACATGCCGTTCGATCAGGCGCTGCCGGTGGCGCGGGCCTGTCTTGGCTATACCAACCACACCCTGCTGCCCGAAGCGCTGGAACGCTGGGCCACCTATACCTTTGGCAATGTTCTGCCGCGCCACATGCAGATCGTCGAGCAGATCGACCATTGGCACAAGGAAGACAACCACGCGCGCCCGCATTACGTCGGCATCGTCAAGCACCACGAGGTGCGGATGGGCGAGCTGGCCTTCATCATGGCGCATAAGGTCAACGGCGTCTCGGCGCTGCATTCCGACCTGATCAAGAAAAACCTGTTCCCGGAGTTGCACGCGCTGCACCCCGACCGGATCGTGAACCAGACCAACGGCGTGACGCCGCGCCGCTGGCTGAAGATGTGCAACAAGCCGCTGTCGGGCCTGATCACCGAGACCATCGGATCAGGCTGGGAGGCGGATCTGGATCTGTTGAAGGGTCTGGAAAAACCGATTGAAACCAAAGCGTTCCGAACCGAATTTGATGCGGCAAAGCGCGCGAACAAGGTGGCGCTGTCGGACTGGCTGGCCAGCCATGAGGGCATCGTGGTGAACCCGGATGCGCTGTTTGACGTGCAGATCAAGCGGATCCACGAGTACAAACGGCAACTCCTGAACATCCTGCAGACCATCGGCCATTGGGAAGCGATCAAGCAGAACCCGAATGCCAACTGGGTGCCGCGGGTCAAGATCTTTGGCGGCAAGGCGGCACCGGGCTATGCGGTGGCAAAGGAAATCATCCGTCTTATCAATGATGTGGCCGAGGTTATCAACAACGATCCCATCAGCGGCGATCTGTTGAAAATCGTCTATCCGGCCAATTACAACGTCTCAATGGCCGAACGGCTGATCCCGGCTGCGGATCTGTCGGAACAGATCTCGACCGCCGGCAAAGAGGCGTCGGGCACCGGCAACATGAAGTTCATGATCAACGGCGCACCCACCATCGGCACGCTCGATGGCGCGAATGTCGAGATTTTGCAAGAGGTTGGCGACGACAACTTCTTCCTGTTCGGCATGACCACCGCCGAGGCGATGGTGCGGCGGAAAGACCCCGACCACGCCCGCAAGGCGATTGAGGCCAGCCAGACGCTACAGGATGTGCTGCAGATGATCGCCGAAGGCCGGTTCAGCCCCGATGACAAGGGCCGCTACCATGATCTGGTCCACCGGGTCTGGCATCACGATTATTTCCTCGTGGCCAGTGACTTCGACGCCTATGATGAGGCGCAGTCGCGGGTCGATACCGCTTATGCGGATCGCGACAACTGGGTGAAAATGGCGGCACTGAACACGGCACGGTCGGGTTTCTTTTCCTCGGACCGCACCATCCGCAGTTATATGAAAGACGTCTGGAACGTGACCTCGGCGCTGTAGCGCCGGGGCCGGACCGGGCGCGCTGACTTTGGGAGGAGCCAGCATGGCCGATATCACGATCGACGAAGACGTGGCCTGGGCCATTGCCGAGGGGCGTCACGGTGACCCGTTTTCGGTGCTGGGCCCGCATAAGCGCGGCGGCAAATGGGTGGTGACCGCCTTTGTGCCGGGGGCGGAACGGCTGTGGCTGCTGACCGGGAAATCAGGTCAGGAAGTTGAGGCAAGTCATTGGGGGCAGGGGATTTTCATCGCAACCCTGCCGCGCAAAGCCGCGTATCGACTGCGCGCGACGGGGCATGACACCACCTGGGAATTTGACGATCCGTTCCGCTTTGGCCCGGTGCTGGGCGAGCTGGATGAATACCTGCTGGGCGAAGGCACGCACAAGCGGTTGTGGCAGGTGCTGGGCGCGCATGTGATCACGCATGAGGGGGTTGAGGGCACGCATTTCGCGGTCTGGGCCCCGAATGCCGAACGCGTCTCGGTGGTGGGCGATTTCAACATCTGGGACGGCCGCCGCCACCCGATGCGCCGTCGCGGTGCGACCGGCGTATGGGAAACCTTTGTGCCCGGTCTGGGCGAGGGTGCGACATATAAATACGAGCTGCGCGGTCCGGGCGGCCAGATGCTGCCGCTCAAGGCTGATCCGGTTGGCTTCGGCTCTGAACATCCGCCTGCAAATGCCTCTGTTGTCAGGACAATCTCCGGCGACTTCCATGATGCGCACTGGATGGAAACGCGGCACGCCAAGCAAAATGTCGACGCGCCGATCTCGGTTTATGAGGTGCATCTGGGCTCCTGGCGGCGCGCGCCGGGGGACCGCATGCTCAGCTACATTGAACTCGCCGAGCAACTTGTTGATTATGCAGTCGATATGGGCTTCACCCATATCGAATTGCTCCCCGTGAGCGAATACCCGTTTGACGGCTCCTGGGGCTATCAGCCGGTGGGCCTGTTTGCCCCCACCATCCGCCACGGCACCCCGCCGGAGTTCCGCGCCTTTATCGACGCGGCGCACCGCAAGGGGCTTGGCGTCTTGCTCGACTGGGTGCCGGGGCATTTCCCGACCGATGCGCATGGGCTGGGCCAGTTTGACGGCACACCGCTGTATGAACACGCCGACCCGCGTGAGGGGTTTCACAACGACTGGAACACGCTGATCTACAATTACGGGCGCAATGAGGTGCAGAACTTTCTGGTCTCTAACGCGCTGTATTGGCTGGAGGAATTCCATATCGACGGGTTGCGCGTCGATGCGGTCGCGTCGATGCTCTACCGCGATTACAGCCGCAAGGCGGGCGAATGGGTGCCCAACCGCGATGGCGGGCGCGAGAATTACGAGGCCATTGCGATGCTCAAACGCATGAACATCGTGGCCTATGGCGAGAGCCCCGGCGTGATGACGGTGGCCGAGGAGTCGACCGCCTTTCCGGGGGTCAGCCGCCCGGTCAATCATGGCGGACTTGGGTTTGGGTTCAAATGGAACATGGGCTGGATGAACGACACCCTGTCCTACATGGAAAAAGACCCTGTTCACCGCAAGTTTCACCACCATCAGATGACCTTTGGCCTGCATTACGCGTGGTCGGAAAACTACATCCTGCCGATCAGCCATGATGAGGTGGTGCATGGCAAAGGCTCGATGCTGGGCAAGATGCCGGGGGATGGTGAGGAGAAGTTCGCCAATCTGCGCGCCTATTACGGGTTCATGTGGGCGCATCCCGGCAAGAAGCTGCTGTTCATGGGACAGGAGTTTGCCCAAGGGGCGGAGTGGAACCATAATCAGAGCCTCGACTGGCATCAGCTTGAAATCCCAGCGCATTCCGGCATTCAGGCGCTGGTGCGTGACCTGAATCGGGTCTACCGCGACACGCCTGCGCTGCATGTCAACGACACCCGCCCCGAGGGGTTTGAGTGGATCGAAAGCAATGATGCCGAGGCCAGCGTTTATGCCTGGGTCCGCAAAGGCAAAGCCAGTGATCCGATGGTGGTGGCACTGGTCAACATGACCCCGGTGGACCGGCGCTACCGAGTCGGTCTGCCAGCGGGGGGCGATTGGGCGGAACTTCTGAACACTGATGCGGTTGTTTATGGCGGGGGCAATCGCGGCAATCTGGGTGGTGTCACGGCAGAGGAGGTGCCGTGCCACGGCAGGCCGTGGTCGGCGGTTGTCACATTGCCGCCGCTGTCGGCAGTCTATCTGAAACAGGGGGGTCTTGCGTAGCGCAGGACGAGGGAGGGATCATGAAGGCAAAACCAAACACACGGCTCTCGTCACAGGCCATGGCTTTTGTATTGGCTGGCGGACGGGGAAGCCGCCTGAAGGAACTGACCGACCGCCGCGCCAAACCGGCGGTCTATTTCGGCGGCAAGACCCGGATCATCGACTTTGCCCTGTCCAACGCTCTGAACTCGGGCATCCGCAAGATGGCGATTGCCACGCAATACAAGGCGCACAGCCTGATCCGGCACATGCAGCGTGGCTGGGGATTTTTTCGAGCCGAGCGGAATGAATATCTGGATATCCTGCCTGCCAGTCAGCGCGTGGATGAGACGAAATGGTATCTGGGAACCGCCGATGCGGTCACGCAAAACATTGATATCGTGGATGATTACAAGGTCAGGTATGTGATCATTCTGGCCGGGGACCATATCTACAAGATGGACTATGAAGTGATGCTGCAGCAGCACGTCTCCTCTGGCGCGGATGTGACCATCGGCTGTCTGACCGTGCCCCGGATGGAGGCGACGGCGTTCGGCGTGATGCATGTCGATGACCAGATGAACATTACCGAGTTTCTGGAAAAGCCCAAAGACCCGCCATCGATTCCGGGCGATCCTGACAATGCGCTGGCGTCGATGGGGATCTATGTCTTCAACTGGGATCTGTTGCGTGATCTGTTGATCCGCGATGCCGAAGACAGCAATTCCAGCCATGATTTCGGCAATGACATCATTCCGCAGATCGTGAAGAACGGCAAAGCGGTGGCGCATAAATTTGCCGACAGCTGCGTGACGGCGGGGCTGGAGGATGAGCCCTATTGGCGCGATGTCGGCACGATTGATGCGTTCTGGCAGGCCAATATTGATCTGACCGATTTTGTGCCCAAGCTGGATCTGTATGACAACAGCTGGCCGATCTGGACCTATGCCGAGATCTCGCCGCCGGCCAAGTTCATCCATGACACCGAAGGCCGGCGCGGTACGGCGATTTCGTCGCTGGTGTCAGGCGATTGCATCGTCTCGGGGTCAGAGGTGCGCAACTCGCTGCTGTTCACAGGCTGCCGTACCCATTCCTGGAGCACGCTGGATCACGTCGTGGCGCTGCCGCAGGTCTGTGTCAACCGCAAGGTGGAGCTGCGCAATTGCGTGATTGACCGCGGGGTGATCATCCCAGAGGGGCTTGTTGTCGGGCAAGACCCGGAAGAGGATGCAAAGTGGTTCCGCCGGACCGAGGCGGGTATCGTGTTGATCACGCAGGATATGCTGGATATGCGGGCACGAAAGCTGGGTTGATGTGGCGTGGGTGGCTGACCCCGGGGAGGGCTGTCTGCCCTCCCCGGACCCCTCCCGAGAGTATTTGAGCCAAGATGAAGGGGCGAAGAATGAAGGGTCGGGTTCTGTCTGTCGCGTCGGAATGTGTGCCCTTTGTCAAAACCGGGGGTCTGGCCGATGTGGTCGGCGCTTTGCCCGCCGCACTGGCCGCCGTCGAATGGGACATGCGGGTGCTGATCCCGGCCTACCGCGCCTTGCGCCCGGTGCTGGCGCAGATGACCCCGGTCTGGGAAGAGCCGGGGCTGTTTGGCGGCCATGGCACGGTTTATGCGGGGCAGGCCGAGGGGATTGACCTGCTGCTCCTCGATGCGCCGCATCTCTATGACCGTGAGGGCGGCCCCTATAGCGGTCCGGGGGGGGACTGGTGGGACAACCCGCAGCGCTTTGCCGCGTTGTCCTGGGTGGCCGCACGGGTCGCGCGTGAGGGGATTGCGGGCTGGCGGCCCGATGTGCTGCACGCGCATGACTGGCAGGCCGGGTTTGCGCCGGCCTATCTCGCCTATCATGGCGCGGGGGCGGTGAAATCAGTGATCACCATTCACAACATCGCCTTTCAGGGGTGGGCACCCGTCAACCTGATCAACGATTTGCGGCTGCCGGGCGAGCAGTTTTATCCTGACGGGCTGGAGTATTACGGCGGGTTGTCGAGCCTCAAGGCCGGGCTGGTGACGGCGGACTGGATCACCACTGTCTCGCCCACCTATGCGGCCGAGTTGATGCGGCCCGAGTTCGGGATGGGGCTGCAGGGCGTGGTCGCGGCGCGCAGCGCTCGTGTGTCGGGCATTCTGAACGGGGTGGACACCGAGCTGTGGTCGCCCGAGGCTGGGCCGCTGCCCTACAGTGCCAAGGCGCCGGCGGGCAAGGCGCAGGCGCGCGCGGCGCTGTGCGCGGAATTCGGGGTCGAGGTGCCGGGGCCGCTGGCCATCGTGGTCAGCCGGTTGACCGACCAGAAGGGCATTGATCTGCTGCCGCAGGTGGTGCCCAATTTTGTCGCGGCGGGTGGTGGTCTGATCGTGCTCGGCTCCGGCGATCCGGGGCTGGAGGCGGCGATGCGCGCTCTGGCGCAGGCGCATCCGGGCCGGGTGGCGGTGCGGATCGGTTATGACGAGGCCCTGAGCCACCGGCTGTTTGCCGGGGCCGATGCCGTGCTGGTGCCGTCGCGGTTCGAGCCGTGCGGTCTGACTCAGATGTATGGCTTGCGCTTTGGTACGCTGCCGGTGGTGGCGGCGACTGGCGGGCTGGCGGATACGGTGATCGGCGTCTCACCGGCGACTCTGGCGGCCGGTGTGGCGACGGGGGTGGTGTTTCACCCGACCGATGCGCTGGCCTTTGGTCAGGCCCTGACCAAGCTGGTGGAGGTGTACGGCCAGCCAAAGCTGTGGGCGCGGCTGCAAAAGAACGCGATGGCACATCCGGTGGGCTGGGAAACTTCGGCGGCGGCATATGCCGCGCTGTACGAAAGCCTGCGCGCATGACACCGGGGCTGACGCCCTTGCCCGCGCGCTTGCCGGGCCATGCGGTCGGGCCGGGGCGGCCCTGGCCGATGGGGGCGAGCCTTGACGGCGATGGTGTCAACTTCGCCGTGTTTTCGGCTCATGCCGATCTGATCGAGCTGTGCCTGTTTTCCGCAGACGGGCGCAAGGAGATGGTGCGGCTGCCGTTCCGCGAGCGGGATGGCGACATCTGGCACATGCATGTCGGCGGTCTCACGCCGGGCACGGTTTACGGCTTCCGCGCCCATGGGCCTTATGCGCCCGAGCAGGGCCATCGGTTCAACCCGCACAAGCTGCTCTTGGACCCCTACGCCCGTGCGCTGGAGGGGCGGCTGCGCTGGTCGGATGCGGTGATGGGCTACAAGATCGGCTCCAGCCGCGGTGATCTGTCGTTTGACACGCGGGACAGCGCTTTTGCGGTGCCAAAGGCGGTGGTGACCGACACGTCGTTCACCTGGGGCAATGACACACCGCCGCGCATCCCGCGCTGTGAGACGGTGATCTATGAGGCGCATGTCAAGGCGCTGACGCAACTACACCCGGGGGTAGATAGACCCCTGCGCGGCAGCTATCTGGCGCTCGCGAGTGACCCGGTGATCGCGCATCTGCAAAAGCTGGGGGTGACGGCGGTGGAGCTGCTGCCGGTGCAGGCCTTTCCTGATGACCGCTTTCTGGTGGCAAAGGGCTTGCGCAACCATTGGGGCTATAACACGCTGGCGTTCTTTGCCCCCGAGCCGCGCTATATGGCCAAGGGTGCGCTGTGGGAGTTTCAGACCATGGTGCGCCGCCTGCATTCGGCGGGGATCGAGGTGATCCTCGATGTGGTCTACAACCACACCGCCGAGGGCGACCAATGGGGGCCAACGCTGTGCTACCGGGGCCTCGACAACGCCAGTTATTACCGGTTGGCTGATGGCGGGCGGCATTATGTCAATGATACTGGCACCGGCAACACGCTGAACCTGACGCATCCGATGGTGCTGCGTATGGTGATGGACAGTTTGCGCTATTGGGTGGAGGTTTGCCACGTTGACGGATTCCGCTTTGATCTGGCGACCGTTTTGGGGCGCGAGCTGCATGGCTTTGACCCTAACGGCGGGTTCTTTGATGCGATCCGGCAAGACCCGGTCCTGAGCCGGGTCAAGCTGATTGCCGAGCCGTGGGACATTGGCCCCGGCGGGTATCAGCTGGGGCAGTATCCGCACCCGTTTCACGAATGGAACGACCAGTTCCGCGACGGGGTGCGGCGGTTCTGGCGCGGCGATGCCGGGATGACGCCGGATCTGGCCAAGCGGCTGTTGGGCAGCGCCGAGCGCTTTGACCACTCCGGGCGCTCTGCCACCAGTTCGGTCAATTTCCTGACCGCACATGACGGCTTTACGCTGGAGGATCTGGTCAGCTTTACCGTCAAGCGCAACTGGGCCAATGGTGAGGACAACCGCGACGGCCATTCCGACAATCACGCCGACAACATGGGGATGGAGGGGCCAAGCGATGACCCCGCCGTGCGGGCGGCGCGGGCCTTGCGCAAGCGCAACCTGCTGGCGACGCTGATGCTGAGCCAAGGCGTGCCGATGCTGCTGGCGGGCGATGAGCTGGGTCACAGTCAGGGCGGCAACAACAACGCCTATGCGCAGGACAATGCGGTGACCTGGCTGGACTGGTCGGATCCCGACCCCGCTCTGACCGATTTCATCGCCCGGCTGACCGCACTGCGCCGGGCGCATCCGGTGTTGCGGCAACGCCGGTTTCTGCACGCGCGCAAACGGGCTGCCGATGACCTGCCGGATGTGGGCTGGCGCAAACCCGATGGCAGCGCGCCCACCCCGCAGGACTGGCATGACCCCGCGTTCCGCGCGCTGGGGGTCGAGCTGCGGATGGCCGCCGAAGGCGGGGATCCGTGCTGCGATGCGGTGCTGTCCTATTTCAACTGCGGTGGCGCGGTCCCGCTGACCTTGCCCGCTTCGGCCCGATGGGCGCTGGTGCTGGACACCACGCGCCCCGATCTGACCACCGGACCCGCGCCAGCCGAGTTGCCGGCGCAGTCTGTCCTGATGTTTCGCTCTGCCCCGGAGGAGGGGCGGGCCCAAGGAGAACACCCATGATCACCACCGTCGCCACCCAACCGATTGCCGGACAAAAACCGGGCACCTCTGGCCTGCGCAAGAAGACGCCGGTGTTCATGGGGCGGCATTATCTGGAAAACTTCACGCAGGCGATTTTCGATGTGGTGGAGGCGAAAGGCAAAACCTTTGTGCTGGGCGGTGACGGGCGCTATTTTAACGACCGCGCCGCGCAGGTCATCTTGCGGATGGCCGCTGCCAATGGCGCGGCGCGGGTGATCGTGGGGCAGGGCGCAATCCTGTCAACGCCCGCCGCCAGCCATCTGATCCGCCTCAACAAGACCGATGGTGGCATCATCATGAGCGCCTCGCACAACCCCGGCGGGCCGGAGGAGGATTTCGGCGTCAAGTTCAACATGCCCAACGGTGGCCCGGCCCCGGAACACGTGACCGAGGCGATGTATCAGCGCACCACCGAACTCACCGGGTACCGGATGCTGGAAGCGCAGGATGTCGATCTGAACACGGTCGGGCGTTCTGACCTTGGTGGCATGATCGTCGATGTGGTGGATCCGGTCAGCGATTATGCAGCACTCATGGAAACCCTGTTCGATTTCCCCGCCCTGCGCGCGCTGTTCGCGGGCGGCTTCCGGATGCGGATGGACGCGATGTGCGCGGTCACCGGCCCCTATGCGGTGGAAATTCTGGAAAACCGTCTGGGCGCGCCCAAGGGCACCGTGACCCATGCGACACCGTTGCCGGATTTCGGCGGCATGCATCCAGACCCGAACCCGACCTGGGCGCATGAGCTGATGGCCGAGATGATGGGCGAGGGCGCCCCTGACTTTGGCGCGGCAAGCGACGGCGACGGCGACCGCAACATGGTGGTGGGGCGTGGCATCTATGTCTCCCCTTCCGACAGCCTCGCCGTGCTTGCGGCCAATGCCCATCTGGCCCCCGGCTATGCACGCGGGCTGGCCGGTGTGGCGCGCTCGATGCCGACCTCTGCCGCCGCCGACAGGGTGGCCGATGCGCTGGGGATCGCGAAGTTTGAAACGCCGACGGGCTGGAAATTCTTTGGCAACCTGCTCGACGCGGGCAAGGTCACGCTCTGCGGCGAGGAGAGCTTTGGCACCGGATCGGACCATGTGCGCGAAAAAGACGGGCTTTGGGCGGTGCTCTTGTGGCTCAACATTCTGGCCGCGCGCAAGCAATCGGTGGCCGAGATCCTGGGCGACCATTGGGCCACCTATGGCCGCAATTACTACAGCCGCCATGATTTCGAGGCGATTACTACTGAGAAGGCTGACGCGATGATGGCCGCACTCCGCGATCTGCTGCCCGGCCTGCCGGGGCGCGAGGTCGAGGGCATGACCATCACCGCCGCCGATGACTTCGCCTATACCGACCCGGTCGACGCCTCTGTCAGCGCAAAGCAGGGCGTGCGCATCCTGTTCGCGGATGGCAGCCGCATCGTGATGCGCCTGTCCGGCACCGGCACCGAGGGGGCCACCTTGCGGGTCTATCTCGAACGCTATGCGCCCGGCCCCGACGGGCTGGACCACGATCCGCAGCAGGCACTGGCCCCGGTGATCCGTGCGGCCCATTCGCTTGCGCGGCTGGAGGAGTTTACCGGGCGCACCACGCCGGATGTGGTGACCTGAGCCAAAGGACGGACGCCTCCGGCGGGAGTATTTCAGAAGCAGCAAAGCAAAGGGTGCCTTCGGTGTCATTGCTGCTTGCAAAATACTCCCGCCGGAGGCGTCCGCAGCCTGTCGCCGCGCCAGAACGTCGGGGTCAGCGAAACTGCTTGGCCAGTTTCAGGCCCTGCCCCTGATAATTCGAGGCGATCTTTTCGCCATAAAGCGCATCGGGGCGTTCGGCCATGCGCTCATAGACCAGACGGCCCACCACCTGCCCGTGTTCCAGCACAAAAGGCGCTTCGTGGCAGCGCACCTCCAGCACCCCGCGCGAGCCTGCCCCGCCCGCTGCGGCATGGCCGAAGCCAGGGTCGAAAAATCCGGCGTAATGCACCCGGAATTCCCCGACCATCGCAAGGTAAGGGGCCATCTCAGCCGCGTAATCGGGCGGGATGGTAACCGCCTCGCGGCTCACCAGAATGTAGAATGCGCCGGGGTCGAGGATGATGCGGCCCTCGGTGGTGTGGATTTCTTCCCAGAACTCGGCGGCGGGGTAATGGCCGATCCGGTCCAGATCGACCACGCCGGTATGTGGTTTGGCCCGGTAGCCGACCAGATCGCCGGTGGCGGGGCGCAGATCGACCGAAAAGCCAAGGCCCTCAGAGATCACCGGGGTGCCATCGACCAGCGGCTCGACCTTGTGCAGCGCGGCCAGATCGGCATCGGACAGGACCGCTTGCCCCGCACGAAAGCGGATCTGGTTCAGCCGCTGACCGGCCCGCACCAGCACCGAGAACGACCGGGGGCAGACCTCGGCATAAAGCGGGCCATCGTACCCATCAGGAATCCGGTCAAATTCGGTGCCGCCATCGGTGATCAGCCGGGTCAGCAGATCCAGCCGCCCGGTCGAGGATTTGGCATTGGCCACCGCCGACAATCCGCCGGGCAGGGTCAGCCCCTCCATCAGTGGAATCACATAGACGCAGCCTTTTTCCAGTACCGTGCCATCGGTCATGTCCATCCGGTGCATCTCGAATTCGGCCAGCCGCTCGGCGACCGGGCGGCCCTTGCCGGCAAGGAACGAGGCGCGCACGCGGTAGGCCATGGTGCCCAGCCGCAGATCAAGGCTGGCGGGCTGGACCTGTTGGGGCAGAATGGCAGGTGTGGCCGCAATCGCCCCTTGGGCGATCATCTGGCGCAGCTGTTGCGCGGCAAGAACCCCGGTCTTTGTCATGACGCACCCCCCAAGGGCCTGAAATGAAAACCGCCCGCAAGGCGCAAAGCCAAGCGGGCGGTTTTGGAAATGGTCGGGCCGGAGAGATTCGAACTCTCGACCTTCCGCCCCCCAGACGGACGCGCTAACCAGGCTGCGCTACGGCCCGAACATGCCGGGATACATACTGATATTCGCGGGCGGCACAAGCAGGAAAGCACCGGACTCCCTCTACAAAACGACGGGCGTCAAAAAATGACGACCCTGCAAAACCGCGCGCTCAGCCCTGAGCGCGTGCAGGCCCGGACAGGCGGGCGCGCAAGGCCATGGCCTGATCGCGTAGGTCCGACAGGCGCTGCCGGTCGGCCGTCGCCAGATCCGCCGCCGACACCGCCCGCAGCCTTTGCCCAAGGGTCGGGCCGGTGATCACCGGCGGCTCGGCCATGACGGGCAGGGCAGGCGGGACCGGGGCAGGCTCTTCCGGGCCGGGCGCGGGTGCCGCGCCGATCCGGGTGATGCGCAGCACCGCCGGGGGCGACGGTTCAGGCGACTCGCCCTTTGCCGGATCGTGCGACACGTCGGCCTCATCCGCCCAGACCGCCATCGGGGCCTCAGCCACCGGAGCCTCGGGGGCTGCCGGAGGAGGTGGTGGCGGGACGCGGGAGAAGAGATCGGTCACCACCGGCGCAGCGGGGGTGGGAGGGGACGGCGCAGCAACAACCGGCGCAACCGTCACTGGCGGGGGCGGTTCGGGAACAACAGGCGCCGTGTCCTGTGGCAGGCTGACGTCTGCCGCATCCTCGGCGGCGCTGTCCGCTTGCCAGTCGGCAGGTGCATCGGCCTCAGCCTCAGATTCGACCTCAGCCACCTCTGGCGCGGGTTCCGCGCTTTCTGCCGCAGGCACGGGGGGCGGTGCCACCGGCTCGCGCAGGGCGGCTTGCAGGGCGATGATCTGGGCGGTCTCGGCCTCTGCCGGGGGCAGGCTTTCAGACGGATCGGGCGCGCCGGTGGCCGCGGCCAGCGCGGTTGCCAGATCGTCATCCTCGTCCGTGTCGGCGCTGTCATCGGAGACGCCAGAGACATAGCGGACCCCTTGTTCGCGCAGGATTTTCTGCACGCCGCGAATCGTCAGACCCTCATCGTGCAACAGGCGCTTGATGCCGGTCAGCAGGGCCACGTCGGCCGGGCGATAATAGCGCCGCCCCCCCGCGCGTTTCACCGGGCGGATCTGCGGAAACCGGCTTTCCCAGAACCGCAGCACATGGGCCGGGGTTTCCAGAAGATCAGCGACTTCCGAAATGGTGCGGAAGGCGTCGGGCGATTTATTCATGCGCCGCGCTCTCCTTGTGTCATGCGGTTACTTCTTTTTGCCGGCTGCCACGCGGTCGCGCATCAGATGCGACGGGCGGAAGGTCAGCACCCGGCGCGGGCTGATCGGCACCTCATCCCCGGTTTTGGGGTTCCGGCCCACGCGCGCAGATTTGTCGCGCACCGAAAAGGTGCCAAAGGACGAGATCTTGACCTGCTCGCCCGAGGCGAGGGCATCAGACATATGCTGCAGAACCGCTTCGACCAGCTGGGCTGATTCATTGCGGCTCAATCCCACCTCGCGGAAAACGGCTTCCGACAGGTCCATACGGGTCAGTGTTTTTTCGCTCATTCGCAAATCCCCCCCGGGCTTTTGATACAGAGGATGCGACGTACGGATTTGCGAGTCAATATCAGACACTTGAAGGGCGTAGTTAAATCGCCCTCACCAGCGAAGAACCACCGATCCCCAAGCCAGACCGCCGCCGATGGCCTCGGTCACGATCAGATCGCCTTGTTTGATCTGGCCACGCGCCTTGCCGACCGACAGGGCAAGCGGGATGGACGCGGCAGAGGTGTTGCCATGATCCTGCACGGTGACCACCACCTGATCCATCGACAGCTGCATCTTTTTGGCGGTGCCTTCGATGATGCGGATATTGGCCTGATGGGGCACGATCCAGTCAACATCACCACTGGTCAGACCAGCTTTTTCCAAACAAGCATTTGCCGTTTCTGCAAGCTTTTCAACGGCATGGCGGAACACTTCTTTGCCTGCCATCCGCAGGTGGCCGGTGGTGCCGGTGCTGGTGCCGCCATCGACATACAACAGATCCTTGTAGCGGCCATCCGAATGCAGGTCGCTGGCAAGGATTCCCCGGTCCGACGAGTCGCCGGTGCCGGGCTGCGCCTCCAGCACCAGCGCGCCCGCGCCGTCGCCGAACAAAACGCAGGTGGTGCGGTCGTTCCAGTCCATCAGCCGGCTGAAGGTTTCGGCGCCGATCACCAGCACCCGCTTTGCCTGACCCGACAGGATCATGCCATTCGCGGTGGTGAGGGCGTAGACGAATCCGGCGCAGACCGCCTGCACGTCAAAGCCAAAGCCGCGGGTCATCCCCAACTCGGCCTGAACCATCGTGGCGACCGAGGGAAAGGTCAGATCGGGCGTCGAGGTGGCAACGATGATCGCATCGATCTCATCGGCACCCATGCCTGCATCCGCAAGGGCGGCGCGCGCGGCATGGGTGGCCAGATGCGAGGTCATTTCGCCCTCAGCCGCAAAGTGCCGCCGTTCGATGCCAGAGCGCGAGCGAATCCATTCATCACTGGTTTCCACCAGCGCTTCCAGATCAGCGTTGGCCACAACGCGCGCGGGCAGGTAATGGCCCACGCCCGCAACAACGGCGCGTACTGTCATGATCTTGCCCCGACTTCCCCGGCAGGTTCCTCTGCCACTTTCTTGACGGTCGATGCGACCCGCGCAGCCAGCCGCTCGACAAAGCCGCTGCGGGCCAGCTGGATCGCCAGCCCGATGGCCGCCGCTACGCCGGTTTCATCCGCCGATCCGTGCGATTTGACCACCGTACCGTTCAGCCCCAGAAACACCCCGCCATTGACCCGTCTGGGATCTATGCGCTTTTGCAGGCGTTTCAACGAATTCAGCGCCAGCAGCGCCGCGAATTTCGACAACAGCCCGGCCCCGAACGCCTCGCGCAGGAAATCCGAGATCAGTTTGGCGGTGCCTTCGCCGGTTTTCAGCGCGATATTGCCGGTAAAGCCGTCGGTGACGATAACATCTGCGCGGTCGCCGGGAATATCGCCGCCTTCGACAAAGCCGACAAATTCGAACCCGCCGGCCTCGGCTGCCTCAACCATGCGGTCATGTGCGGTTTTCAGCTCGGCCCGGCCCTTGTGCTCTTCGGTGCCGACATTCAGCAGGCCGACGCGCGGACGCGACAGCGCCAGACCGTTGCGGGCATAAGAGGCGCCCATGGCGGCGAATTGCAAAAGATCTTCGGCTTCGGCCTCGATCCCCGCACCGACGTCGAGCATCACGTTGAACCCGCCGGGGTTCCGGCTGGGCCACAGGCAGGCAATGGCAGGGCGGTTTACTCCGGCAATCTTGCGCAGGCGGACCATCGACACCGCCATCAAGGCACCGGTGTTGCCACAGGATACGGCGGCCTGTGCCGCCCCTGATTTCACCGCGTCAATCGTTGACCACATCGACGTGCCTTCGCCATGGCGCATCACCTGGCTGGGTTTGTCATTCATGGTCACCACGCGGTCGGCATGCATGACAGTGACCCGGTCGGACAGACCGGGTTGCGCCGCCACCAGCGGAGTCAGCGTGGCACTGTCGCCATGCAGGATAAAGCGCACGTCGCCATGTTTGGCGGCAGACAAGCCAAGACCGGCAACAACCGCTGCCGGCCCACGGTCGCCGCCCATGGCGTCAACCGAAATGACTGTAACAGCCCCGCCTTCAAGCTTGTCCGTCGCCGGATGTAGCAGTCCGCTTGTCATGGGCAGGGTGCGCCGATCAGACGCGGCTTACGCCGCGTCCTCGTCCAGATCGACGTCTTTGGTGGTCGCCACGACTTCGCGGGCGTCATAGTGGCCACAAGCGCCGCACACGTGGTGCGGGCGTTTCAGCTCACCACAGTTGGGGCAATCAGCGGGGTTTCCAGCAACCAGCGCATCGTGAGCACGACGCATGTTACGTTTGGATTTGGTGACTCGGTTCTGCGGGACAGCCATGTCGCAACCTTTGGGTAGTGGGGACATGCCCCTGTTTTACTTGACGATTCTTCTAGCGGATAGCGCCGCCGGGGGCGCGTTTCCACACCCCGAATGAGGCGCGGAACATACATTTATCTGGGCGCGGTGCAAGCCCCAATCAGCAGATTGTGCATCAGCCTTCTGCACCTCCCTCCATTTTGTCCTTCAGGGCCGCGAGCGAAGCAAAGGGCTTCAGATCGGCATCACGCAAAGGCTCTGCCCCCGGTGGGGTCGCCGCCACTTCGCCCAGTTCCGCCCCGGCTGCACGCGGGTACAGCGGCAGCGCCAGCACCAGCGCCTCCAATGCGACGAGTCCCACATCAATCACCTCGGGGATCGGTTCGGCCGTGTCATCTTCGGGCATCTCCGCCTCGTCGCCGGTGGGCTCTTCCCAGTCAGAGACATAGCGCCGCAGTACCGTCTCGGTGATCTCGGCGCGCACCGGGGCCAGCGTCACGACACAAGGCTGAGCGACCACCGCTTTCAGCTCTGCTTCCAGCACAAAGTCGCGGTTGGGTGCGGGGCGGATCTCGCCTTTGAAATGCAGGAACGGCACCGACAGCAGGCCCAGCTCGTCGGCAATCGCCTTGCGCGTCGCCGCGTCGGGTTGCAGGTCAAACCGCGTCGGTTTGCGCATCGACAAGGCACCGCTGCGGAACGTCTGGCTCATGGCAGGTGGGGTGGCAGGCACTGACACCTCGGGCGGGGAAACAGGGGCGCTTGGTTTTTTCATGGCGGGATCACCTTTGTATCACGTCGGGAAGGCACGAAGGGCACAGGGCCGGGATGAGACGCAGGCCACGCGCGTTCCATTCTTGAACCGGCCCGCGTCCTTCTGTAAGCCTTTGCATCAGGAGACGGGTCTTGATCCTGTGGCACCTAAGCGGCGATACCCCGCTTGGCAAGGCCGCAGGTGCAGTGATGGCCCTGGTTGCACAGTAGACGCTGGGTAGGGAATACAACGGATGGCATCGACGACAGCGCAGCGCGCCCGCAAGCCGGCGGCTTTTTCCCCACGCGGCATGCTGCGGGCCGTTGCGGTGCTGTGCCTTGCCGCAGCCCTGACCGCCTGCGCCCCGATTTATCGCAATCACGGCTATGTCCCCGCCGAAGAAGATCTGGCCCAGCTGGAAGTCGGCAAAGACACCCGGGAAACTGCGGCGCCAAAGGTCGGGCGGCCTTCAGCATCGGGTCTGCTGAATGATACCGGTTGGTTTTACGTGCAAAGCCGCTGGGAACAGCGCGGCGCGATTGCGCCAAAGGAAATCGACCGTCAGGTTGTCGCCCTGACCTTTACCGACGGGGGCGTGCTGCAGAATGTCGAACGCTTCGGGCTGGAGCGCGGCCAGATCGTGCCACTGTCACGCCGTGTGACCGAAAGCAGCGTGAAGGGCATGGGCGTGCTGCGCCAGCTGTTCTCGAACTTCGGTCGTCTCGGGGCCGGGCAGCTTCTGAACAACTGAAGAACCTCTGGGCAAGCAACCGGACCCCCAGCGGGTGGGGGGCCCAGGCTTGTGCGGTCTGTTACTCAGTCTCTGGCTCGAAGGTCAGCGCGACGCCGTTCATGCAATAGCGCAGGCCGGTCGGGGCCGGGCCGTCATTGAAGACATGGCCCAGATGCGCGTCGCAGCGATTACAATGCACTTCGGTCCGGCGCATGAACCAGCTGCTGTCTTCGGATTCGCCCACCAACTCGCTGCTGATCGGCGCGAAAAAGCTGGGCCAGCCGGTGCCGGAGTCGAACTTCGTCGCCTGATCGAACAAGGGCGCATCGCAGCAGACACAGCGGTACGTGCCCGGCTCTTTTGGAAAATCATCATGGCTAAAGGCGCGCTCGGTGCCATGTTTGCGCGTGACCTTGTAGGCAAGGTCTGACAGCATCTCGCGCCATTCGGAATCCGGTTTGACAACCTTGTCCATAAACATCTCCTGTGGTTCTGTGCGGCTGACCTGCGCGCAAATGCGCCGGGTCACCAATGTATTTAGGGTGGGCCGGAAGGTGTGCCAAGTGTCAGGGGAGGCGACATGAACCCATTGTCGCGAGGGCGGTATCAGGTTCGCCTCGCCCGCACCGGGGCCGAGGTCGATGCCGCGCAACGGCTGCGGCACGTCGCCTTCCGGGCGGCACGGGGCAGGGCGCTGCAGGATGGGCGCGACGCCGATGCCTTTGACGCCGTTGCCCAGCATATGCTGGTGCAGGACCGGGCGACCGGCGATCTGGTGGCGTGCTACCGGGTGCAGCTGTTCGACGGCGCGACCGTGGGGCAGTCCTATGCCGCGCAATTCTACGATCTGTCACGGCTGGCGCATTTTCCCGGACCGATGCTGGAACTGGGGCGGTTCTGTCTGGACCCCGCGCAGCATGACCCCGACATTCTGCGGCTGGCCTGGGCTGCGATGACGCGGATGGTGGATGAGATGGGCGTGGGGCTGCTGTTTGGCTGTTCCAGCTTTTCCGGGGCCGATCCGGTTGTTCATGCGGCGGCACTTGGCGCGCTGATTCCCCGTATTGCGCCGGACCAGTGGCGTCCCGCACCGCTTGCGCCCGAGCGTATCGCGCTGGCCGAGCTGCCGCTGGCCGCTGCCGGGCAGGGGGCGCCGATGCCGCCTTTGCTGCGCACCTATCTGTCGATGGGGGGCTGGGTCAGCGATCATGCGGTCATTGACCGCGATATGGACACCCTGCATGTGCTGACCGGTGTGGAAATCGCCGCCATCCCCCCGGCGCGCGCCCGTGCGCTGCGGTTGATTGCAGCCGGATAGTTGGGGTACCATAATACCACTTTTGTAAACTATTGTTTTTGATTACTTATATATTGATCCTGCCGCTTGACGCTGCATCCCCGATGCGCGATAAGCCGCCATCCGAGTTACCGGGGGGCAACCCCTGCCTATCCTCCATGGGACACCACCGATGAAAACCTTTACCGCTACTCCGGCGGACATCGAGAAAAAGTGGATCCTGATCGATGCCGAAGGCATCGTTCTGGGCCGCCTTGCCACGATCGTCGCCAACATCCTGCGCGGCAAGAACAAGCCGACGTTTACCCCGCATATGGATATGGGTGACAATGTCATCATCATCAATGCAGACAAGATCCAGATGACCGGCAACAAGCGTGCCGACAAGATCTATTACTGGCACACCGGCCATCCGGGCGGCATCAAGCAGCGCACCGCGCGGCAGGTGCTGGAAGGCAACCACCCCGAGCGTGTGGTGATCAAGGCCGTCGAGCGTATGATCACCCGCAACCGTCTTGGCCGCCAGCAGATGACCAACCTGCGCGTCTATGCCGGTGCGGAACATCCGCATGAAGCTCAGCAGCCCACCGTCCTCGACGTTGGCGCGCTGAACCCCAAGAACACCCGGAGCGCGTGATCATGGCTGACATCAAATCTCTCGACGATCTGAAATCGGCCGTGTCCGGCACCTCCGCTGACGTTGCGGCGGCCCCTGCTGCTGCACCGCGTGTGGCTGTGCGTGATGCGCTGGGTCGGTCCTATGCGACAGGCAAGCGGAAGAACGCTGTTGCCCGCGTCTGGGTCAAGCCCGGCACCGGCAAGGTCACTGTGAACGGCAAGGAAATGGCGGCCTATTTCGCCCGTCCGGTTCTGCAGATGATCCTGAAGCAGCCCTTCACCATCGCAAACGTGGAAGGCCAGTTCGACGTGATGGCCACCGTGGTTGGCGGCGGTCTGTCGGGGCAGGCGGGCGCGGTCAAGCATGGCATCTCGAAAGCCCTGCAATTGTACGAACCCGGCCTGCGTGGTGCTTTGAAAGCCGCCGGTTTCCTGACCCGCGACAGCCGCGTGGTGGAACGGAAGAAATACGGCAAGGCGAAAGCCCGGAAATCGTTCCAGTTCTCGAAGCGCTGAGCTTTCGACATTGGTTTTGGAAAGGCCCGCCGTTTGGCGGGCCTTTTTATTGGTACTGTCCCTCTGTGTTACACCGCCCTGAGGTGTTTTATATCAATGGGTTGACCCGTGGACTTTAAGAGTTTCTTAATCTTTTCTGCCTGAACGGGTGATGGAATTTTCTTGGAAAGAACGCGCTTGTGTCGTTTGATCACGGCAGGCGGTGCATGGGGGATTGCAATGCGGGGTGGCGTTATGGCGGTGATCCTGTTTCTGACGGCCTGCACCGCGACGCCCGAAGCGCCCCCAAGCTTGACACATGACTGCGTGGCCATTCCCAACGGATTGGTCGAATGCGGCGAACGGGAGTGAGGGCCGTGGGCAGGCGCACGGCGCTCAGCATCGGGTTACGGGCATTTGGGCTGGGTCTGGTCGCAGCGCTGGTTTTGCCGATGATGATCATGTTCAGCGTGCTGGGGATTTCGCACTTGGCGGGGGGCTGCGGCGCGGGGAGTTCGGGCGGCTGCGAGATGGGGGCGGCATCTTTGGGCCTGATCGCCATTCTGCCGTGCTTCGTCATCGGGGTCGGGGTGTCGTTGTACCTGGACCTGTGGCGCGACCGGGGCTGAGCCGGAGCGGGGTCAGCTTTTGCGCCGGGCCAGTACGATCAGCAGAAGGCCCAGACCAATCGGAATCGTCAGAACCTTGACCACCTCCCGCGTCAGCCGGGGCAGCAGGCGCGCGCAGCCGCTGGTGTTGAACGCGCAGCCATAGCCATCCAGCAGCCACCAGCCGCCGATGGACACAAGGATGATCGCGACCCCAAGCCATTGCAAGATGATCCGCAGCATGTGTCCCGCCTTTCTGCCCGCCCGCATCGGTGTGGGGACAGCAAAGGCCCAAGTGAGGCGGGTTGTCACCAAAAAAACGGGCCGGATAAATCCGGCCCAGTCAGGGGAAACCTTGGGAGCAAATTGGCAGGCTCAGGCCTGCCAGAACGGGCGGTTCGCCTCGGCCTCGGCGGTCATCGGGTCGATGCCGATGTCGCGCAACAGGTGGGTGTCAAGGCGGCTGAGATCCTTTCGGGTACGCCGGCGATCCTCCCAGACCACAACGCGGACCGCAGCGGCCAGCACCAGCCGCGACAGCGGAGGGAGGGAGGCGGGGCGGAAGACCAGCGTTTCAGCGGGAGACATGACGGATTCCTTATCAGGGGTGAGAATTTGTATTGATACAATGGCGTGATTTGCCATATGATAAAGATACAAAGGTTCAATCCCTATCGCCAGAGGAACATTGTGGCTGATACAATATGGCTTCCCAAGCTGTCCGATGCGGATGGCCCCAAGTATCTGGCCCTGACCCGCGCATTGCGCGAGTCAATCCGGTCAGGAGAGTTGGAGACAGGCGCACAATTGCCGACCGTGCGCGAGCTGGCCTGGCAGCTGAAGGTGACGCCGGGCACAGTGGCGCGGGCTTACAGTCTGGCCACGCAAGAGGGGATGCTGGCGGCAACGGTAGGCCGGGGCACCTTTGTCGCGGCCAATGCACCGCGTCTGGGCCCGACGCAGCCGCTGTTCGTTGACCGCGAACCGGCGCGGGTGAAGGGCAAGGTCGATCTGCGTGCCCCGATTTTACCCGATGTCGGGCAGGGCGCGGCGATTTCGGCGGCGCTGATGGCGCTTGGCGCGGATACAGATACGGACTGGATCGACTATCCCAGCCAGCAGGCCGAACTGCCGCTGCGGGCGGCAATTTGTGAGTGGGTGTCGGACAGGGTGCTGGGGCCGGTGTCGGCAGAGGACATTGTACTGGCCCATGGCGGGCAGAATGCGATCAACCTTGTGTTCATGTGCTGTCTGCGCGGCGACCGCCCGGTGGTGCTGACCGAAGAGCTGGCCTATCCCGGTTTTCGCCACGCTGCGCGGCTGAGCCGGGCCGAGGTGGTCGCGGTGGAGATTGATGCCGAGGGGATTGTACCCGAAGCCCTGGAACAAGCCTGCCGCCGCCATGGTGCGCAGGTTCTGTGCCTGACCACCGAGGCGCAGAACCCGACCACCGGGCGGATGGGGCTGGCGCGGCGGCAGGCGATTGTCGCCATCGCCACGCGCTATGATCTGCAAATCATTGATGATGATTGTTATTCTGTGGCCACCAGCACCTTGCCCTCGATGCGCGCCCTGGCCCCCGAACGGGTCTGGCATGTTGGCAGCCTGTCGAAAACCATCTCGGCGGGCTTGCGCTTTGGCTATCTGGTGGCTCCGACCGGCATGGGGCCGACCGGGCGGCTGACGGCGCAACATGCGTTTTTTGCGCTGTCACGCCCGATCGAGGCGATTGTACTGCATTTGTTGCAATCGGGCGACGGGGCGCGGTTGCGCACATTGGTTCAGGAAGAGCTGGAGACGCGGCTGCAGTTTGCGGTCAATGCTCTGGGGGCGTTTGATCTGAGCTGGCAGCCGGGGTTACAGTTCATTTTCCTGCGCTTGCCCTCGGGGTGGCGGGCCAGCAGCTTTTGTTCCCATGCCGAAGCAGCCGGGGTAATGATACGCTCTGCCGATGAATATGCGCTGATCCATGGCCGCGCGCCCAATGCAGTGCGGGTGGCGCTGGCGGGGAATGTGCCGATGGCGCGGTTCGAGGATGGAATCATGCGGCTGGCGCGCTTGCTGGCGCAGCCGCCGGCCGAGCTGATGGTTTGATCGGGCAGGAACTGTGGCGCGATTGTGGCGCAGGCATGGCCGGATTGCGGTGGTGTTGCACGGATGACTCCCTTGGCCGGGAATTTATGCCCGGCGTTTCACCGCGCGTGCGGAACGCTTGACGGGGGCCGGGGGCGTAGCACATCTTCAAGCGATAACGAGCAGACGCATGCAACGACATGCACAGATAAAAGACAGGACGATCCTAATTATGGGACAGCAAACCACTTTCCATGCCCCGCATGGCGGGGCTGATTTTCTGGGCTATCGCAAACGTGCCGGGGCCACCGAGATTGTCTATGATGATGGTGTGGCCCGGCGCATGGTGTGGCGGGTGTCGGGCATGGCCACCGAGGCGCGGCTGTCTGATGCTCTGCGCGCCGCAGTCGGGTCGGTGCGGGTGGTGCCGTCGCTCTATGACGAGCTGAAAAAGCGCGCGATCGCGATTGAGCGGATTGCGGGCTAGGCGCGCGGCCCGAAGCTCTGCCTTGATGTTGTGCAAAGCCGGGCCTGTGGTCCGGCTTTTTTCGTGGAAGGTACAAGGGCACTTGCCAGCCTTGTGCGCTTGCGACTAAGTTTTGATCAAAGTCGCGGCACAGCGGCATCTGGCTGTCCCGACAGAGCGGGCACAACGGGGGTGACATGGCGAAATCGAATTCCGTCCTTGGCCGGTCCGAGGCCCGGTCCGGCCTGCTGATGATCAGTCCGACGGCTGTGTATGCTGTGCTGCTGCTGGCGGCGCCGTTGGGAACGGTGGTGCTGTATTCGCTGCTGACCGGCGGGCGCGGGGTGATCACCTGGGATTTCACGCTGGCCAATTACATCGAGGTCTGGTCCGGTCCGGTCTACCGCGCGATCATGCTGCGGTCGCTGATCGTGGCGCTGTCGGTGACGGTGGTGACGGTGGTGATCGCCTATCCGATTGCCTATTTCGTCAGCTTTCACGTGCATCCGTCGAAAAAGTCGCTGTGGCTGTTTCTGATCACCATTCCGTTCTGGACCAGTTATCTGATCCGGGTGTTCTTGTGGAAGGTGATCCTGGGCTATAACGGCGTGATCAATTCGGGGCTGATGGGGCTGGGCATCACCGATGAGCCGCTGACCTGGATCAACTATAATGTCGGCGCCTTGGTGGTGACGCTGGCGCATGCCTATGCGCCGTTTGCCATCCTGCCGGTGTTTGTCGCGTTGGAAAAGATCGACCGAAGCCTGCTGGAGGCGGGGCAGGATCTGGGGGAGTCGCGGTTGCGCACGTTCTGGCGGGTGACCTTGCCGCTGTCGATGGGCGGGGTGATTGCGGCGGTGCTGATCGTGTTCATTCCGACCATCGGCGACTATGTGACGCCCGATCTGATTGGCGGCGGCAAGCTGCCGATGATCGCCAACATGATGGAGGTGCAGATGCTCAAGATCAACAACAAGCCGCTTGGCTCGGCGATTGCAGTGTCGGCGATGCTGATCGTGGCGCTGATTTCGGTGGCGTTCGTGATGGTCAACCGACGCTTTCTCGGGCCGCAGAAATAGGAGTGGCATGATGAAATCCCCCGGCCTGCGCGCCTATGCCATTGGCTATCTGATCTTTCTCTATGCGCCGATTGCGCTGCTGCCGCTGTTTGCATTCAACGATTCGCGCATCATCGCCTTTCCCTTGGCGGGGTTCACGACAAACTGGTTTTCCGAGATGTGGGCCGACCGGCAGCTGTGGCAGGCGTTGCGCAATTCGCTGACCATTTCCGGCTCCACAGCGGTGATTGCCACCATTCTGGGCGTGTTCGGGGCGCGGGCAAGCACCCGCTACAGCTTTCCGGGCAAGGGTGGGCTGGTCGGGCTGATCATGCTGCCGCTGGTGCTGCCCGAGATGATTGTGGCGATGTCGCTTCTGGTCGTGCTGCTGGCGATTTCGGTGCCCCTGTCGATCTTTACCGTCATTCTGGGCCATGTGCTGATCACCACGCCGTTTTCGGTCGCGATCCTGTCTTCGGCGTTCCAAAGCCTCGACAAATCGCTGGAGGAAGCCGCCTATGATCTGGGCGAGGGGCCGGTTTCGACATTCCGGCTGATCATCCTGCCACTGGTTGCCCCCGGCATCGTGTCATCCCTGCTGATCTGTTTCACGATTTCGCTGGATGAATTCATCATCGCCTATTTCCTTGCCGGGGCCGATACGGTGCTGTCGTCCTATATCTACGGCCAGTTCCGCTTTCCGGCCAAGGTTCCCGCCATGCTGGCGCTTGGCACCATTCTGGTGCTGGTGTCGGTGATCCTTCTTTCCATCGCAGAATTTTTCCGCCGTCGCGGCATCGCGAAAACCGGCGGCAAGGATACCGGAGGCTTTTTGTGAGCGACACATCCACCATGATCGAATTCCGCGATGTTCATAAGTATTATGGCGACTACCACGCCTTGCGCGGGATCAGCGGCTCGATCCGCGCGGGGGAGTTCTTCTCGCTGCTGGGGCCGTCGGGCTGTGGCAAGACCACGCTCTTGCGCACGATTGCCGGGTTCGAGGGGATCGATTCCGGCGCGGTGCTGATTGACGCCAAGGATATGGCGAAGGTGCCCGCCAATGAACGGCCCACCAATATGGTGTTCCAGTCCTATGCGATTTTCCCGCATATGAGTGTGGGCGAGAACGTGGGCTTTGGCCTGCGGCGCGACCCGCGGTCAAAGGCGGAAAAGGCGAAAGCCGTTGAAGAAGCGTTGGAGATGGTCGGGCTGAAAGGCTATGGCGCGCGGGCGGCACATGCGCTGTCGGGCGGGCAGCGGCAGCGGGTGGCGCTGGCGCGGGCGCTGATCCTGAAGCCGAAAGTTCTGTTGCTGGACGAGCCTTTGTCGGCACTTGATAAGAAAATGCGCGAACATATGCAGGTGGAGCTGATCAAGCTGCAACGGCAGGTCGGCATCACCTTTGTGCTGGTGACGCATGATCAGGAAGAAGCCTTGGTGATGTCGGACCGGATCGCCGTGATGTTCGAGGGCGAGATTGCACAACTGGCCGACCCCGAAACACTGTACCGGCGGCCGAACTCCAAGAAAGTGGCGGATTTCATCGGTACGATGAACTTTATCCCGGCGCAGGTGATTGGCGAGCAGGGCGGGCAGATCGAGGTCGAGGCCAAGGGGCTGGGCCGCGCGCTGCTGAATGCCGATCAATGCCCGGCGGGGCAGGGCGATGCACCGATGGTCGGCCTGCGACCTGAGACGCTGACGCTGATGTATCCGGGCCAGACCACGACCGAACGCACGGTGGACGGGATCATCGACGAGGTGATCTATTTCGGCGACATGACCTATTACGATGTCTATCTGGGCGGCACCGATGTCGAGGTGCGGCTGTCGATGCGCAACACGCCGGGGCGGCCGATTCTGGATGTGGGCACATCGGTCGATGTGGCCTGGAGCCCCAGCGCTTTGGTGCTGTTCCGCTGACCTTAAGCGACGAGATTGCGGGCTGTCGGCTGTGTGCGGCGCGGTTTGCCGCGACGGCTACGGCCCACGCGCCGCGCCCGGTGGTGTGGTTCCGGCCTTCGGCGCGGCTCTTGATCGCCGGGCAGGCACCGGGCGCGCGGGTGCATGCCTCGGGCCAGCCGTTTACCGATCCGTCAGGGGATCGGTTGCGCGACTGGTGCGGGCTGTCGCCGGAGGCATTCTATGATCTGGAGCGGGTGGCGATTGTGCCGATGGCCTTCTGCTTTCCGGGCTATGATGCGCGCGGAGCGGACCTGCCGCCGCCTGCTATTTGTGCCGCGACATGGCGGGCGCGGGTGATAGAAGCGCTTCCGCAGGTACGGCTGACGCTGCTGGTTGGCGGGGCGGCAATGCGCTGGCATCTGGGCGCGCGCGATGTCACCGGCACGGTGGCGGATTGGCGCAGATATGCCGCGCGCGGCATCTTTCCCTTGCCCCATCCGTCCTGGCGCAATACCGGGTGGCTGAAACGCAACCCGTGGTTTGCGACCGAGCTGCTGCCTGCGCTGCAGCGCGCGGTGGCCGGGGTGATGGAGAATTGAGATGTCTGAGATCATAAGCCTGCTGGACGCCGCCCATGCCGCCGTGCATGCCGACCCCGAGAACGAGGCGCTGCGTCTGCGGTTCTTTGAACGGCTGGCGGATGGCGAGATGTTCCTGTTGTTGGAGCGCGAGGCGCAGGGCAATACGCTGGACCCCAAAGTGTTTGATCTGGAAGACGGCCGCTTTGTGTTGGTGTTTGACCGTGAGGAGCGGCTGGCCGGGTTTACCGGCGGCATCGCGCCCTATGCGGCCCTGCCGGGCCGGGTGATCGCCGGGCTGCTGAAGGGGCAGGGCATCGGGCTGGGGGTCAACCTTGGCGTCGGGCGGTCGGAAATGCTGTTGCCGCCAGAGGCGATGGACTGGCTGGCCGAAACGCTGGACGAGGGGCCGGAGGCGGTGGAGGCGCTGCCCGAACAGTTTCACGCGCCTTCGGTGCCCGAAGCGCTGGTCACCGGGCTGGATGCCAAGCTGGCGCGGGCGGCGGGGCTGGCCAGTGGCGCGCTGCTGGCCGGGGTGACCTATCGCGGCGGACGGCGCGGGCATATGCTGGCCTATCTCGATGTGGCTCCGGGGGCGGAACCGGCGCTGGCGCGGGCGGCATCAGAAGCGCTGGTGTTCTCGGGGATCGAAGCCGGGGAGCTGGACGTGGCCTTTCTGCACAGCGTCGATCCGGCGGTGGCAGCGATGGCGCGGGTGGCCCTGCGCTTTGATCTGCCGGAGGTAGAAGAAGAGCAAAAGGTGCCGGGGTCTGCGCCCGGAATGGACCCGAAGCGCCCGCCCCGGCTGGTGTAGGGGGGGCAGCCCCCCGGCTTCGCCTCCCCCCGGAGTATTTTGAAAGCAGCAAGCCTGAGGGGGATGAGGTGGCTTGACGCCGCAGGCGGGCGCGCATACCTGACGGCGCATGGCACGCGCACCCATTCTCCAGATTTCCGATATCTCGCTGACCTTTGGCGGGAACCCTGTATTTGACAACCTGTCGCTGGTGATCCAGCCCGGTGACCGGGTGGCCCTTGTGGGCCGCAACGGCTCGGGCAAGTCCACCCTGATGAAGGTGATGGCCGGGCTGGTCGAGGTGGACCGCGGCACCCGTGTGGTGTCTCCGGGCGTGAGCGTCGGCTATATGGAGCAGGATCCCGATCTGTCGGGGTTTGCGACGCTGGGGGATTTCGCGGCGAGCCGGCTCGACGAGGGCGAGGAATACCGGGTGGCGATGGTGGCCGAAGGGTTGAAGTTCAACCCCGAGACGCCGGTTGCGACCGCGAGCGGTGGCGAGCGGCGGCGCGCGGCGCTGGCCAAGCTGCTGGCCGAAGCGCCGGAGCTGATGCTGCTGGACGAGCCGACCAACCATCTGGACATTCAGGCGATCGAATGGCTGGAGGCGGAGCTGACCAGCACCCGCACCGCCTTTGTGCTGATCTCGCACGACCGTACGTTTTTGCGCGCGCTGACCAAGGCGACGCTGTGGATCGACCGGGGCGAGGTGCGGCGGCGCGAGAGCGGGTTTGACGGGTTCGAGGAATGGCGCGAGACCGTCTGGGCCGAGGAAGACGAGGCCCGTCACAAGCTGGACCGCAAGATCAAGGCCGAGGCGAAATGGGCGGTCGAGGGGATTTCGGCGCGGCGCAAGCGCAATCAGGGCCGGGTGCGGGCCCTCGCGGCTTTGCGCGAAGAGCGCGGCAGCCAGATCCGCCGTCAGGGTACGGCGGCGCTGGAGATGGAAGCCGGGACCACCAGCGGCAAGCGGGTGATCGAGGCACGCGGCATCGGCAAGTGGTTTGGTGACAAGACCATTCTGGAGGGGTTTGACCTGCGCGTGCTGCGCGGTGACCGGGTGGCTTTTGTCGGGCCGAATGGTGTGGGCAAGACCACGCTGTTGAAGATGCTGACCGGGGAAGTGGCACCGGATGAAGGCTCGGTGATTCTGGGCACCAATCTGGAGATTGCGGTGTTTGACCAGACCCGCGCCCAGCTGGACCCGAATGCGACGCTGTGGGAAAACCTGACCGGCGATCCGCTGATGGCGGTGTCGGGCGCATCTGATCAGGTGATGGTGCGCGGCAACCCCAAGCATGTGGTGGCCTACCTCAAGGATTTCCTGTTTGACGAGCGGCAGGTGCGGGCCCCGGTGCGCAGCCTGTCGGGGGGTGAGAAGGCGCGGCTGTTGTTGGCCAAGCTGATGGCGCGGCCCAGCAACCTGTTGATTCTGGACGAACCGACCAACGATCTGGATGTGGAAACGCTGGATCTGCTGCAGGACGTGCTGGGCGAGTATGACGGCACCGTGCTGCTGGTCAGCCACGACCGGGATTTCATCGACCGGATTGCCACCGCCACTGTGGCGATGGAGGGCAATGGCCGGGCCACCGCTTACCCCGGTGGCTGGTCGGATTATGCCGCACAACGCCCCGAAGCGATGGCGGCTGCGGCGAAAGCGGCGGGCAAGGCCGCTCCGCCGCGCGAAGCGGCCAAACCGTCGAAGAATACCGGGCTGTCGTTTACCGAGCGCAAGCGGCTGGATGATTTGCCTGCGATCATCGCACGGCTGGAGGCCGAGATCGTGAAGCTGGAGGAGTTTCTGGCGGTGCCGGATCTGTACAGCAAAGACCCGGTGAAGTTCAAAAAGGGCACCGAGGCGCTGACCGAGCGGCAGATTGCCTTGCAGACCGCCGAGGCCGAATGGCTGGCGCTGGAAGAACGCGCCTGACGCCAAGAGCCTGTGAGCTACCAGCGGCCGGTCGCCCCGCCGCCTGAGGATGAGCCACCGCCGAAGCCGCCCGAGGAGCTGTTGCTGCTCGATCGTTGCGCGATGCGGTAGGGCTCTGACCTGTCCCAGCCGCAAGAGCTGCAATGGGTGTGCATCATGCCATGGCCCGCCTGGGCGGTGGTGGCGCGGCTGATGACCTTGCGGCGGCGGCTCAGGCTGCGGCTGCCGCAGGTCGGGCATTTGCGCATCCGCACCAGCGCATCGCCGAGGGCGGTGCGGGCGATGAGGCCGACAATGGCGGTGCCGATGAGGCCGAACGGCAAAGGGCAGAATGTCTTGCCATGACGTTTCGGGCTCTGGTGGCGGATTGCCGGCGGCATAGGGTCTGGCGATCAACTCAAAAGTGGCGGCGACCCCGGCCTCGATCCCGCCCGCGTAATCATCGGTGCGAAAGGCGGGGAGAAAAGCGCGGTCGATGACGCGCTGTGCGGCATTGTCCCAGATCACTTCATACCCCGCGCCAAGGGCAATCCGCATTTCGCGGTCGTCGCGGGCAATCAGGATCAGGATGCCATCATCGCGGGTGGCGTCGCCAACGCCCCATTGGTTGAACAGCCGCTTGGCGTAATCCTCGATCCGCGCGCCTGCGCCGCCGTGATCGGCGATGCGGTCCATGGTGACGAGCACGACATGCACCCCGGTCTCTTCGCGACCCTTGGTCAGGGCGTCGGTGACGCGGGCGGCGGTCTCGGGCGGCAGCAGGTTCGCGTAATCGCTGATGGTATCACTGAGCGGGTCGGGCAGGGGTTGTGCCGCGAGCGACAGCGGGGCGAGGAGGAGAAACAGGGTAAGGAGAAGGCGCATGCTGTGTCCTGTGGCGGGGTTGGGGCAGTATGGCAGGCTTTGCGGGTGATGTCTTCTTGCGGGGCCGGGGCACAAAAAGGGCTTGGCGCGGGGCGGTGCTGGCGCTACACCTGCGGCATGACAATGATGTGCATCATCTGCTGCTGCATTACCGGCTGACCTTTGGTCGCGCGGCGCTTGTCAACAGTCCCGAACCGGATGAACGTTGCCAGACCCCGCGCCGGGATGTTGTTGCGCATAGGGGACTTGCGACATGGTGACGATCAGGCTGACCAATTCCAAAACCCACCGCAAGGAGGATTTTGTGCCTCTGGATGCGGGCAATGTGCGGATGTATGTCTGCGGGCCGACGGTCTATGACCGGGCGCATCTGGGCAATGCGCGGCCTGTGCTGGTGTTTGATGTGCTGTTCCGGTTGTTGCGGGAGGTTTATGGCGCGGATCATGTGACCTATGTGCGCAACTTCACCGATGTTGATGACAAGATCAACGCCGAGGCGTTGCGGCGGCAGCAGGCCGGGGCCAGCGGCACGCTGGAAGCGCTGATCCGCGAGCGGACCGAGGAAACGATCGCCTGGTATCACGCCGATATGGATGCTTTGGGCGCGCTGCGCCCGACGCACGAGCCGCGCGCGACCGAGTACATCGGCGAGATGATCACGATGATCGCGGGGCTGGTGGCCAAGGGCCATGCCTATGAGCGTGAGGGCCATGTGCTGTTCCGGGTGCGGTCTTATGGGGCTTACGGCGCGCTGTCGGGGCGGTCGGTCGATGACATGATCGCAGGCGCGCGGGTCGAAGTGGCGCCGTTCAAGGAAGACCCGATGGATTTCGTGCTGTGGAAGCCGTCGGACGCCGGTGTGCCGGGCTGGGACAGCCCCTGGGGCTTTGGGCGGCCGGGCTGGCATATCGAATGCTCGGCGATGGCGGACAAGCTGCTGTGGCAGGATGTGAAATCGGGCCTGTCCCCGGACGCGCTGGCGCAGCCGCATACGTTTGACATTCACGGCGGGGGCCTGGACCTGCAGTTTCCGCATCATGAGAACGAGATCGCCCAAAGCTGCTGCGCCCATGGCGGGGCTGCGGGGCAGGGAGATGGCTTTGCCCGGGTCTGGCTGCACAACGAGATGCTGCAGGTCGAGGGCAAGAAGATGTCCAAGTCCTTGGGCAACTTCTTTACGGTGCGCGATCTGCTGGAGCAGGGCTATCCGGGCGAGGTGATCCGGTTTGTGATGCTGAGCACGCATTACCGCAAGCCGATGGACTGGACGGCGGAGAAGGCGCGGGAGGCGTTCAATCATCTGAGGCGGTGGAAACGGCTCAAGCAACAACGGCTTTCAGACCAGCAAAGACCTTTCACCGGTGCTGGTGCAGACAGTGACGTCGTTGCGGCTGTTGCAGATGATCTCAATACACCCATGGCCCTGAGCCGGCTGCATAAAATGGTGGTTGATGTCCAGAGCCAAGACAAGGGGTCCATCGATAGCCCGCTTACGATTGCGTTCTTCGAGTCATTGGCTTTCCTGGGTTTTGACGAACTCGATCCGGATAAAGCCGGTCGGAGAAAAGCAGCAGAGAAATCCTACGATTTGGTTTCTCATCTTGTGGACAGAGAAAACACGCTCTTTGTGGCTTACAATGAAGCACGCAACACGAAGAATTTTACCATTGTAGACAAGATGAAGGCTGAACTGATTGCGGCAGGCGTTGAAGTGCGGATGTCGAAAGAAGGTGTCGAGCTTGTGCCCGGTCCTGACTTCGATCCTGCAAAGCTGGAGGCGCTGAAGTGAACGAATTTTCTGCGAAAATTCGGGGGGTGCGGAGGCACGGTCTGGTCGGCGTCGGCTCTGGCGGCCCGGCAGATGAGTATTTGGGCCAAGATGAAAGGCACAGCGATGCGTGAGCGGTTGTATCTCTACGACACCACCCTGCGCGACGGGCAGCAGACGCAGGGGGTGCAGTTCTCGGTGGCTGAGAAGCGGCAGATCGCGCAGGCGCTGGATGCGCTGGGGGTCGATTACATCGAGGGCGGCTGGCCGGGGGCCAATCCGACCGATTCCGAGTTTTTTGCCCATGCGCCTGCGACGCGGGCGGTGATGACGGGTTTTGGCATGACCAAGCGGGTCGGACGCTCGGCCGAGAATGATGATGTGCTGGCCTTGGTGCTGGATGCGGGGACCAAGGCGGTGTGCCTTGTGGGCAAGACCCATGAGTTTCATGTGACCACGGCGCTTGGCTGCACCTTGGCCGAGAACCGGGCGGCGATTGGCGAAAGCGTGGCGCATGTGGTGTCGCGTGGGCGTGAGGCGCTGTTTGACGCCGAGCATTTCTTTGACGGCTACCGCGCCAATCCGGCCTATGCGCTGGACTGTCTGCGCGCGGCTTACGGCGCGGGCGCGCGCTGGCTGGTGCTGTGTGACACCAATGGCGGCACCTTGCCGGCCGAGGTGGGCCGGGTGGTAGCAGAGGTGATTGCGAGCGGGATTCCGGGCGACCGGCTGGGCATCCATTGCCATGACGATTGCGGCACGGCAGTGGCCTGTTCGCTGGCGGCGGTGGATGCAGGCGTGCGGCAGGTGCAGGGCACGCTCAACGGCTTGGGCGAGCGCTGTGGCAATGCGAACCTTGTCAGCCTGATCCCGACGCTGCTGCTGAAAGAGCCCTATGCCAGCCGGTTTGAGACCGGGGTGAGCCGTGAGGCTGTGGCGGGCATTCTGAAGACCAGCCGGGTGCTGGATGACATTCTGAACCGGGTGCCGCTGCGGGCGGCGCCCTATGTCGGGGCCTCGGCCTTTGCCCATAAGGCGGGGCTGCATGCATCGGCCATTCTGAAAGACCCCGCCACCTATGAGCATGTGCCGCCCGAGACTGTCGGCAATGAGCGGGTGATCCCGATGAGCAATCAGGCCGGGCAGTCGAACCTGCGCGCGCGGCTGGCGCAGGCGGGGCTGGTGGTGGAGCCAAAGGATGCACGGCTGGGGCGGATTCTGGAGGTGGTGAAAGAGCGCGAGGATCAGGGCTATGCCTATGACGGCGCGCAGGCCAGCTTTGAGCTGTTGGCGCGGCGCACGCTGGGGCAATGCCCGGAGTTCTTTGAGGTCAAGCGCTACCGGGTGACGGTGGAGCGCAGAAAGAACAAATATGACCGGATGGTGAGCCTGTCGGAGGCGGTGGTCGTGGTCAAGATCGGGGATCGCAAGATGCTGTCGGTCAGTGAGTCGATGGACGAGACCGGCACCGATCGCGGGCCCGTCAATGCGCTGGCGAAAGCCCTCGCGAAAGATCTGGGGCCGTATCAGGCCTGTATCGACAGCATGAAGCTGGTCGATTTCAAGGTGCGGATCACCCAAGGCGGCACCGAGGCGGTGACGCGTGTGATCATCGATTCCGAAGATCTGGAGGGGCGGCGCTGGTCCACCGTCGGGGTCAGCGCGAACCTTGTCGATGCCAGTTTCGAGGCGCTGCTGGATGCGATCCAATGGAAGCTGATCCGCGATCTGGGCCAGCCGGTGCAGGAGGCTGCGGAATGAAGGATGCGTTTTTCACGGTGCATTCCGGCTTGCCGCGCGAGGCACCGGGCGACGCCGACTCGCTGGCCTGGGCGCTGGATGTCGCGCAAACCCCGGTGCGGGCGCGGATTCTGGATGCCGGTTGCGGGCCGGGAGCCGATCTGGCGCTGTTGCGCGCGAAACGCCCGGCGGCCCGGCTGGAGGGCCTCGATTTGCACGCGCCGTTCATCGACCGGATCCGGGCCGAGCAGCCGGAGGTAAAGGCAGAGGTCGGCGATATGCTGGTGCTGGACGGGTCTTATGATCTGATCTGGTCGGCGGGGGCGGCCTACGGCCCCGGTGTCACGGCGGCCTTGGCGGCGTGGCGGCCGCATCTGGCGCAGGGGGGCGTGGTCGCGTTTTCCGATTGCCTGTGGCGCACTGGCCGCCCGGCTGCGGCAGCGCGGGCGTTCTGGGACCGCGATTATCCCGGCATGATGGATCTGCCCGGCCATATCGCCCGGATCGAAGGCGCAGGCTACCGCATTCTGGGCGCGCGCTGGCTGGGGGCTGCGGCATGGGAGGCGTATTATGGCCCGCTGTCCGAGCGGATGGCGGCGCTGCGTCCCGGTGCCGATGCGGAGCTGACCGAAGTGCTGGATGCCACACAGGCCGAGATCGAGCTGTGGCGCACTCATGGCGGCGATTATGGCTATTATCTCAGCGTGGTGCGCCCGGTATGAGCCTTGATGCCTGCGCCGCTCTGGTCCAGCGCGGTGATCCTGACCGGTTTCTGGCGGTGATGGCAGCGCCGCTGGCTGCGCGGTCGCGGCTGTTGCCGCTCTATGCGCTCAATCTGGAAGTGGCGCGCGCGCCTTGGGTCAGCAAAGAGCCGATGATCGCCGAGATGCGGCTGCAATGGTGGCGCGATGTGGTGGCGGAGCCCGCCCCTCGCGCGCATGAGGTGGCGCGGCCCTTGCACGAGCTGATCCAACAGGCGGCTTTACCGCTCGACGTACTGGACCGGATGATCGAGGCGCGGCGCTGGGATATCTACCGCGATCCGTTCGAGGATCAGGCGGCGATGGACGCCTATTTGGAGGATACCGGCGCAGGGCTGATGTGGCTGTCGGCCCGTGCCTTGGGCGCGTCTGCGACGGCAGAGCCTGCGGTGCGTGCCTATGGCTGGGCAGCGGCGCTGGCGCAGTATCTGCGCGCAATTCCCGAGCTTGCGGCGCGGGGCCGGGTGCCGTTGCTGGATGGCCGGCCCGAGGCGGTGGCGCAGCTGGCGGTGCGTGGGCTGATCCGGCTCAACGCTGCCCGCAAGGCAACCGCCACGGTGCCACGCGCCATCCGTCCAGCGCTGCTGGCGGGCTGGCAGGCCGAGGGTTTGATGAAACAGGCGTCGCGCGATCCGGCGGCGGTGGGCGACGGCCGTTTGCAGCTGTCAGACTTCGCCCGCCGGGGCCGGTTGTTGTGGCAGGCAACGACAGGTCTGTTCTGACCCTTTGCGGATTGCTGCTTTCTAAATACTCCCGCCGGAGGCGTTCCGGCCTATCAGCCCATACTGTCAGCTGCGCATCTCGCGCGGTCGCAGCCAGAGCCAGATCAGCGCAGCCCCAGCCGCCACCAGAAACGGCAACATCGCCATGTTGACCAGCTGCCACCCGGCCTGCACTGAGCCGCCGGAGCAGTTCATCAGCCCGCCGGAGGAAAAGCTGGCGACGGAGACGCCGCCAAAGATGATCAGGTCGTTCAGGCCTTGCAACCGCCCACGTTCCTCGGGGCGCTGTGCGCTGGTCAGCATGGTGGTGGCACCGATGAAGCCGAAGTTCCAGCCCACCCCCAGCAGGATCAGGGCGATGAAAAAGTTTTCAAGCTCCACCCCCGCCATTGCCACCGCGCCGGAGCCTGCAAGGATCATCAGGCCAAGGGCGATCACCCGCTCGACGCCAAAGCGGGCGATGATATGGCCGGTGATGAAGCTGGGGGCATACATCGCCAGCACATGCGCGGTGACGACATCGGCGGCATCATTGGTTTCAAAGCCGCAGCCGACCACGGCAAGCGGCGAGGAGGTCATCACGAGGTTCATCAGCGCATAGGAGACAGTGGCGCAGATCATCGCGACGGCAATGGTGGGATTGCGGATCAGCTCGCCCCGTGTGCGGCCCACAGGGGCACCGGCGGCCGGGGGTTTGGGTTTTGGAATCGACAGGCCGAAGAACAGGAGCATGCCGACAAGGTTCAGCCCGATCACCGCGAGATAAGTCGCAAGGAAGGGCACCACCATGGCCTCTGCCGTGGCCTTGACCAGTTGCGGCCCGAGGACGGCGGACAAGAGGCCCCCGGCCATCACCCAGGAAATCGCCTTTGGCCGGAACGCCTCAGAGGCGGTGTCGGCGGCAGCGAAGCGGTAAAACCCCTGCGCGCTCATGTAGATGCCGGTGAACAGGCCACCGAGGCAGAACAACAGGAAACTGCCGGTCATCAGCCCGTAGGCACCGATGGCCGCGCCGATGGCACCGCCGATGGCGCCCGCGACAAAGCCCGCACGGCGGCCAAAGCGTTGCATGAAGGCCGAGATTGGCGTCGCGGTGAGCATCGAGCCGATCACGGTCAGGGTGATCGGCAAGGTGGCCCAGCAGGCATTGGGGGCAAGGCTTTGCCCCGCCAATCCGGCGATGGTGAAAATCATCGGCATCTGCGCCCCCAGCACGGCCTGCGCCGCGACAAGGACAAACACATTGCGGCGGGCGAGGGCATCCTGAGTCATGATGGCCATAGCGGTAGGCGGTTTGGCTGGGGCGGGCAAGAGGCGTTTTGGCGCAAGGACCGGGTTGCCTGCGCGCGCACGCCGGGGCAGGGTGCGGGCATGGTGGGACGGATCATTCAGACGGACGCCTGCGTGAGTGAGGGGGCGGCGTGGCTGGCGGCGCGCGATGCACGGATGGCGCAGGCAGTCGCCTTGTGCGGGCCGCTGCCGCTTCGGCGGCAGGCCGATGGCTTTGGCGCGCTGTTGTCGGCGATTGTGTCGCAGCAGGTTTCGGTTGCCTCGGCCAATGCGATCTGGGCGCGGCTGGAGGCGGCTGGGCTGACGGAGGCTGCCGTGATGGCGCAGGCCAGTGATGAGTCGTTGCGCGTGGTGGGGTTATCGCGGCAAAAGGCGCGCTACGGGTTGGCGCTGGCGCGGGCGGGCATTGATTTTGAAGGCTTGCGCTGTCTGCCCGATGATCAGGTCATCGCCGCGCTGGTCGCGGTGCCGGGCATCGGGGCCTGGACGGCGGAGATTTATGCGATGTTTGCGCTGGGGCGGGCGGATGTGTTTGCCCCCGGCGATCTGGCGCTGCAGGAGGCGGCGCGTCTGCTCTACGGGCTGGAGGCGCGGCCCACCGAAAAGGCGTTTCGCGCGATGGCAGAAGCGTGGAGCCCGTGGCGGTCGGTTGCGGCACGGGTGCTTTGGGCCTATTACCGGGCCGCAAAGGAACGCGAGGGGATACGGTGATGCGGGAGTTGCAATCGGCACGGCGCGGTGCGGCCAAGGGGCGTGCGAAAAGCGCGGTGGTCTTTGTGCATGGTTATGGGGCCGATGGCGCGGATCTGCTCGGGCTGGCCGATCCTCTGGCACCGCATCTGCCCGATACTGCGTTTTACGCCCCCGACGCGCCGGAGCCTTGCGCGGGCAACGGCTTTGGCCGGCAGTGGTTTTCGATCCCCTGGCTCGATGGATCGAGCGAGGCTGACAGCCGCGCCGGGCTGTTGCGGGCGGCGGAAGATCTGAACGGGTTTCTGGATGGTGTGCTGCGCGCCGAGGGCGTGGGGCCGGAGGCGCTGGCGCTGGTCGGGTTTTCGCAAGGCGCGATGATCAGCCTGCATATCGCGCCGCGCCGCCCTCTGCCGGTGGCGGGGGTGGTTGCGATCTCGGGCCGGTTGCTGGCGCCGGAGTTGCTGGCGACCGAGACGATGGTTCAGCCGCCGGTGCTGCTGATCCATGGCGATCAGGACCCGGTGGTGCCCTTTGCCGATATGTCTCTGGCCGGGAACGCCCTGCTGGGTGCCGGGTTTGAGGTGTTTGGCCATGTGATGCAGGGCACCGGACACGGGATCGCGCCGGACGGGCTGGGCGTGGCCTTGCAGTTTCTGCGCGAGCGGTTGCCGGGGTAGACGCGGTCAGGCGGACTGGGCCGCAAGATAGGCGGCACAGCCGGTGAGGGCGGCGAAATCGTCTTCGACCACGGTGATCGAGAAGTCGTTTTCCAGCAGATCAACGCGGCGCGGTTCGCGGAAATGGCCGCTGAGGCCGAGGCGGGCGAAATGCGGGGTCATGGCGCGGGCCATGCCGCCGATCAGGTAGATGCCGCCATAGGGCAGGTGGATCAGCGCAAGGTCGGCCAGGGTTTGCGCCAGAATGCGGGTGTAGAGGGTGGCGGCATGGGTGGCGACCGGGTCACCCCGCTCGAGCGCGGCGAAGACCTGCTCCGAGCTGGTCGCGGCGGGCTGTTGCGCCTGCGCCGCGGCAAAGGCGTGCAGGTTGATCAGGCCGCGGCCCGACAGCACCTCTTCGACGCCGCAATGGGCGATCTCATTGCGGGTGGCGAGCAGCGATTCAACAAAGCGCATCAGCGCCAGGTCTTCTTCGGAGCGGATCGGCATGTTGACATGGCCGCATTCCGAAGGCGGCACGATGCGCGCAGCACCGCTGCCGTGCACGGGGGCCGCGTTGACGCCGGTGCCGAGGCCGACCACCAGCATGGTGCCGGAGACTTTGGGGCCATCGGTGACCGGGCGCAGGTTGGCGGCGGCGATATGGCCAAGCGCGTGGCCCTGCGCCTGCAGATCGTTGAGGATGGCGGTGTGATGCGCACCGGTGGCGGCGCGCAGTTTGTCCGCGTCGATCACCCAGTCGAGGTTGGTCATGTTAGCCACGCCATCCTGCACCGGGCCAGCCGCCGCGACACAGGTGCCCGATACGGTTTGGCCGCTGGACTTCAGGTAATCGGCGAGGATGTCGGCAATGTCCTGCCCGCGCGCCTTGTACTCGGCATTGGCAAAGCGGGCGACACTGTCGGGCAGGACGCGGGCGCCCTCGGCCAGAGCGACGCGGGTGTTGGTGCCGCCGATGTCGGCGAGGAGGGCGAGGGTCATGGGCGGCATCCTTGAGCTTCAGTCGTTGCGGGCCAGGGCCCTAGCCAACGCGTGATACGAGGATTTGGGGGTCCTTGCCAAGCTGTCGAAATCGACATGCACAAGGCCGAAGCGTTTTTCGTAACCCTCGGCCCATTCGTAATTGTCGAGGAGCGACCAGTAGAAAAAGCCCTGCACATTGGCGCCGTCGGTGATCGCGCGCCGGGTGGCGGCGAGGTGGGCGAAGAGGAACTCCTCGCGGATCTGGTCGGTGACGGTGCCGTTTTCCACCAGATCGGCATTGGCCATGCCGTTTTCGGTGACGTAAAGCGGCAGATCGCCGACATAGTCGCGGGCCAGCCGGGTGAGGAAATGATGCAGGCCGTCGGGGTAGATCTCCCACCCCATCTGGGTTTTCGGCAGCGGTCCTTGCGCGTCGCGCAGGTGCGGCCAAGGCGCAGCCGGGTCATGCGCGTTGAGGTGGCGGGTATAGTAGTTGACGCCCAGCCAGTCGAGTTTTTGCCCGATCAGCGGCATGTCGTCCTGCCAGTTCTGCGGCATGTGGGGGGCGAGACCCTCCATCACGATCTCGGGGTAGCTCTGCTTTGTGATGCCCTCGATGAACCAGCGGTTGAAGATGCCATCCCAGCGGGCGGCGGCGGTCTGGTCTTCGGGCGAGTCACTGGCGGGTTGGGCGTAATCAAAGTTGAGCACGATGCCGAGGTTTTTCTGGCCCATATCGCGCAACCGCTCCACCGCCATGCCATGCGCGAGCAGAATGTGGTGCATGGCCCGGGCGGCAGCGCGGATGTCGCGCAGGCCCGGCGCATGGGCGCCGATGAAATGCGAGAGCCAGGCGACGCACCATGGCTCGTTGATGGTGGCAATGCTGGCGACACGGTCGCCGAGGCGTTCGGTGATGGTTTGGGCGAAATCGGCAAAGCGGGCGCAGGTGTCGCGGTTGGTCCAGCCGCCCTGATCGGCGAGTGCCGAGGGCATTTCCCAATGATAGAGCGTCTGGAACGGTTTGAGGCCGCGGGCCAGCATACCATCGACGAGGCGGTCGTAGAAATCGAGGCCCTCGGGGTTCACGGTGACGCCATCGGGCATCACCCGCGCCCAGGAGGTGGAAAAGCGGTAGGCATCCATGTTCGCGGCCCTGAGCAGGTCAAGGTCGGCGGGCCAATGGTGGTAATGGTCGCAGGCGCGTGCGCCGTCTTCGGCGCGGGTCACATTGCCGGGGGTGGCGGCGAAGCTGTCCCAGTGGCAGGGCCCACAGCCGCCGAACGCCGTGCCTTCGATCTGATAGGCGGCGGTGGCGGCGCCGAACAGGAATCCGGGCGGAAAGTCATAACGGGACAAGGACATGCGGGAAGTCTTTCAGGTAAGATCTTAGGTATCAGAGCCGGAATCAGAGTCGCAGGCAGGGGCCGGTCGACTGGCCGATGATCAGCTCTGCCTCCAGCAGGCGTTGCTGTGGGACCGGGCCGGGGTTGGCGATGAGATCGAGCAGCATTTCCGCCGCCAGCCGTCCGGCATCGCGGACCGACGACCGGGTGGCGGTAAAGATCGGCACATCCTCGCCGTTCTTCATATAGCTCAGGTCGTCGTCATGGATGATCACCGAGATATCGCGGCCCATCTGCAAGCCCGCCTCTTCCAGCGCGCGGCGCACCCCCATGCCAGAGATCATCGACGCGACCATAAAGGCGGTGGGGCGAAGCGGCAGAGCCAGCATGCGGCGCGCGGCGCGGTGGCCGGCGATTTCGGTCATCTCGTCCGAAGACATCAGGGCCGGGTCGGGTGCGATGCCGCGGGCTGACAGCGCACCCTCATAGCCGGTGCGGCGGCGGATCGCGAAATCCATGAACTCCAGCCCGTTGACCAATGCGATGCGGGTGTGGCCCAGATCGAGCAGAAACTCGGCCGCGCGCTGAAAGGCGCGGCGGTTGTTCACATCCAGCCAGCTGTAGGGCAGCGTGGTGCCGGTGGCGCGGCCATGCACCACAAAGGGTAGGCCGATGTCGTGCAACAGCGCGATGCGCGGGTCGTTCATTTTGGGCGCGTGGACGATGACGCCATCGACATTGCCTTTGGATTTCAGGCTGCGATAGGCGGCTTCTTCCTGATCATCTGGAACCACCGACAGCAGCATGTCATAATCGTTGCGGCTATAAGTTTCGCCCGCGCCAGCGATGAAGTCGGCAAACACCGGGTTGACGATCTCGTGCCGGGTGGCGACCGGGATCACATGGCCCACCGCCATCGCCCGGCCAGTGGCAAGGCGGATGGCGCGGGTGTTGGGGTGGTAATTGTGGCGTTTGGCAGCGGCCATGACCCGTTCGCGGGTGGCCTCGTTCACCTCGGGGTAGCCGTTCAGCGCGCGGCTGACGGTTGTGGGCGACAGGCCCAGACGTGAGGCGAGTTCCTTGAGGTTCATGGGGTGAGATTCATCGCGCGGCAGCGCCCAAAACGGTTTCAATCGGGGCCGACCTTAGCCATCCCGCACCAAGAGGTCAAAGGTAAAGCGCGCAGGGCGTAATCGTTATAGATCAATGCTGCGCCTGCAAAAACGGCGCTTTGCCAGTGTTGCAGGCGCTTTGGATTGACAGGTGCCGGGGCATCGGCAAAAGTGCGCCATCCAAAGCGGTTTGAAGGCGATTCTCATTTTGCGCCGGATGGCAGCTGTTGGCACAACGCCTCGCACAGATGGCGGGGTCATCCGGGAGGACTGCACATGACATTGAAACTGACAGCCAGCGTTGCTGCGCTGGCTCTGATGGCGGGCGGCGCTGTGGCGCAAGACCTGAAATTTCCGGTCGGCGAGGGCGCTTTCAACTGGGCCTCGTATGAGGAGTTCAAATCCGCGCATGGCGATCTGGCCGGGCAGGAACTGACCATCGCCGGTCCGTGGCTTGGCCCGGATCAGGAACTGGTCGAGTCGATGCTGGCCTATTTCGAGGCCGCAACCGGCGTGGATGTGAAATACGTCGGCTCTGACAGCTTTGAGACACAGGTGCGGATCGACGCCGAGGCTGGCTCTGCCGCCAATATCTCGGTGTTTCCGCAGCCCGGTCTGACAGCGGATCTGGCCCGTCTGGGCCAGGTTGCCGCGCTCACCGACGCCGATGCGGCCTGGCTGCAGGAGAACTATGCCGCTGGTCAGTCCTGGGTGGATCTGGCCTCGTTCCCCGGCCCGGATGGCAACAGCGCGCTGTATGGCTTTTTCTACAAGGTTGACCTGAAATCGCTGGTCTGGTTCTCGCCCGAGAACTTCGAGGATGCCGGGTACGAAGTGCCCGAGACCATGGAAGACCTGAAAACGCTGACCGAACAGATGGTTGCCGATGGCGTGACGCCGTGGTGTGTCGGTCTGGGCTCGGGCGGTGCGACCGGCTGGCCAGCGACCGACTGGGTGGAAGACATGATGCTGCGGGTCAACACCCCGGCGGATTATGATGCCTGGGTCAGCAATGAGCTGAAATTCAACGATCCGAAAGTCGTGGCTGCGATCGAGGAATTTGGCTGGTTCATCGAAGAGGGTCGTGTTGCCGGGGGCCGGGGAGCTGTTGCGACCACCGATTTCCGCGACAGCCCCAAGGGTCTGTTCTCGTCGCCGCCGCAGTGCATGATGCACCGTCAGGCCTCGTTCATTCCGTCCTTTTTCCCTGACGGCACGCAGATGGGCGTTGATGCCGATTTCTTCTATTTCCCGGCCTATGCTGAAAAGGATCTGGGCAAGCCGGTGCTGGGCGCAGGCACGCTGTTTGGCATCACCAAGGACAGCCCGGCCGCGCGCGCCTTTATCGACTGGCTGAAAGTGCCCGCCGCGCATGAGGTGTGGATGGCGCAATCGGGCTTCCTGACGCCGTTCAAGGGCGTGAACATCGACCTCTATGGCGATGAAACCCTGAAGAAAATGGGCGAAATCCTGCTGAGCGCCGACACCTTCCGCTTTGACGGGTCGGACCTGATGCCGGGTGGCATTGGTGCCGGGGCGTTCTGGACCGGAATGGTCGATTACGCAGGCGGCAAACCGGCGCAAGAGGTGGCAGATGCCATCCAGTCGGCCTGGGATGGCCTGAAGTAAGCCCGAATATCCCCGGCGGCAGCAGATGCCGCCGGGGTTTTCTTTTCCGCAGATGCGGGCAGAGTAAAAAGAGCCGGGGTCGCTGGCCACAGACCGGGGAACCACTAAGGGGGAGGTTGAGGCGCCATGTCACCGGCACTTCAGGGATTGATCACCATCATCATCGGGGTCGGCGGTTGCGTCGCCTATTTCTATTTTTCCAACCTGTTTCTGGACAAGGTGCTGTATCCGCCGTCGGGTCCGAACGCCGGGCGCAACATCAACCGCGCCAACATGATCCGGCCCTGGCTGTTCCTTGCCCCGGCGATGATCGCGCTGTCGGTGTATCTGGCCTATCCGGTCGTTGAAACCCTTCGGCTGTCGCTGACGCAGCGGGTGCCGGGTGGCGGCTATCAATGGGTGGGGTTTGACAATTACATCAAGATGTCGGGCGAGCCGAAATTCTGGGAAGCCTTGCGCAACAACATGCTGTGGCTGATCGTGGTGCCGGCGATGTCGACGGCCTTTGGCCTGCTGGCGGCGCAACTGTCGGACCGGATCCGTTGGGGTAATCTGGCCAAGTCGTTGATTTTCATGCCAATGGCGATTTCGTTTGTTGGCGCTGCTGTGATCTGGAAACTGGTCTATGACACACGCCCCGCCGATCAGGAGCAGATCGGCATCATGAATGCGGTCTGGCTGGCGTTTGAGGGCGGGCCGGTGTCGGTGCTGTTCCTGAAGATCCTGCCGGTGCTGGGGCTGCTGGGTTTCGCGGCGGCGGTCGGCATGGTGGCCTGGGTGTTTGTGCGGCCGATGCTGAGGCCCTCGGGGCCGGTCGGGGCGGGCACGATCCCGCTGCGGCTGCTGGTCGGGGCAGCAGCGGTCTGGCTGATTTACATGTCGCTGCGGTCGGCCATCGGGCTGATCGGCGCGGATCTGCCCTATGGCGTGCCGCAGACCTGGCTGACGATTCCGTTCTGGAACAGCTTTTTCCTGATGATCGTGCTGGTCTGGATCCAGACCGGCTTTGCCATGGTGATCCTGTCGGCGGCGCTGCGCGGGGTGCCCGAGGATACGATCGAGGCGGCGATTGTCGATGGCGCGAACCCGTTCCAGATCTTCTTCAAGATCAAGGTGCCGCAGATCATGGGCACCATTGTCGTGGTCTGGACCACCATCACCATCGTCGTGCTCAAGGTGTTCGACATCGTGTTTGCGATGAGCAATGGCCAGTGGGAGACGCAGGTGCTGGCCAATTACATGTATGACAAGTTGTTCCGCGCCAATGACTGGGGTGTGGGGTCGGCTGCGGCCATGGTGATCATGCTGCTGGTGACGCCGATCCTGATCTGGAACGTCTACAACGCCCGCAAGGAGATGCGCTAAGATGAACAACGTTGTTGGCACAAAATCCAGCCTGACCTGGGCCGTACATATCTCGATGGCAGTGCTGGTGGCGCTGTGGCTGTTCCCGACGCTGGGGCTGTTCGTGTCGTCGTTCCGCACGGCGGATCAGATCGCCACCTCCGGCTGGTGGTCGGCGCTGTCAACGCAAGAGCGGCAGGCCCCGGCCATTCGCGTCGGCGGCGATGAGGTGGAGGTCGACGGCCGTTTTGTGATCGAAGGGCGGCTGTTCCGTGCCACCGATGCCAAGGTTTCGGCTTGGGGCACCACATCAACCCAGCCAGAGGCGAATGAGCCCGGCGCTGTGGCGGAGCTGGCCGATGGCGTGACGCTGAGCGTGGCCGAGGACGGGGCCTATGTGCTGTCGAGCCCGGTCAGCACCGAAGGCACGCGGCTGCCCCGGATTTTCAGCACGGCGGCGACCCCGCCAGAGTTCACCTTTGACAACTACCGCGCGATCCTGTTCGAGCCGAGCAACACCGATGGCATGTCGCGGGCGTTTTTCAACACGCTGACGGTGACGATTCCGGCCACGATCATCCCGATCGTGATCGCAGCTTTCGCGGCTTACGCCTTGGCCTGGATGGATTTTCCGGGTCGCGCTCTGCTGATTGCGGCGGTGGTCGGGCTGTTGGTGGTGCCGCTGCAACTGGCGCTGATCCCGCTGTTGAAACTGCACAACGAGGTGGGCATCGGCAAGGGCTATCTGGGCACATGGCTGGCGCATACCGGCTTCGGCCTGCCGCTGGCGATCTATCTGTTACGAAATTACATGGTGGGTCTGCCGCGCGATATCATCGAATGCGCCAAGGTCGATGGCGCGTCGGATTTCCAGATCTTTACCAAAATCATCCTGCCGCTGTCGTTTCCCGCGCTGGCCTCGTTTGCGATCTTTCAGTTCCTGTGGACCTGGAACGATCTGCTGGTGTCGCTGGTGTTCCTGATCGACTCGTCGGGGCAGACCACGGTGATGACCAAGCAGATCGTGGAACTGCTGGGCACACGCGGCGGCAACTGGGAGATTTTGGCGACGGCGGCGTTCATCAGCATCGCGGTGCCGCTGCTCGTGTTCTTTGCAATGCAGAAATATCTGGTGCGCGGCCTGCTGGCCGGCTCGGTGAAGTGAGAGACTTATGGCCAAACAAGAGCAAATCGTGATCGGTGTCGACGCCAACTGGTGGCGCGGGGCGGTGATTTATCAGATCTATCCGCGCAGCTATCAGGACAGCAACGGCGACGGGATCGGCGATCTGAAGGGCATCACCCAGCGGCTGGATCATATCGCCAGCCTTGGGGCCGATGCGATCTGGATCAGCCCGTTTTTCACCAGTCCGATGAAGGACTTCGGCTACGACGTGTCGGATTACTGCGATGTCGATCCGATGTTCGGCACGCTGTCGGATTTCGACGCGCTGATGGCGCGGGCGAATGCGCTGGGGTTGAAGGTGATGATTGATCTGGTGCTGTCGCATACCAGCGACCAGCATCCGTGGTTCAAGGAATCGCGGAAGGATCGCACCAACCCGCGCGCCGACTGGTATGTCTGGGCCGAGCCAAAACCGGACGGCACGCCGCCGAACAACTGGCTGGCGATCTTTGGCGGCTCAAGCTGGCACTGGGATGCGCGGCGCGAGCAGTATTATCTGCATAACTTTCTGACCAGCCAGCCCGACCTGAACCTGCACCATGAACCGGTGCAGGAGGCGCTGTTGGATGTGGTGCGGTTCTGGTTGGAACGCGGGGTGCATGGCTTCCGGTTGGATACCATCAATTTCTACTTTGCCGACAAATACTTGCGCGACAATCCTTCGCTTCCGAAAGAGCTGCGCAACGACTCGATTGCGCCGGGGGTGAACCCCTATAACCATCAGCTGCATCTGTTTGACAAGAACCAGCCGGAAAATCTTGAATTCCTGAAGAAATTCCGCGCGGTGCTGGACCCGTTCGGCGCGGCGGCGGTGGGGGAGGTCGGCGATGCGCAGCGCGGGCTTGAGATCATGGCCGAGTATACCTCGGGCGGTGACAAGGTGCAGATGTGCTATCCGTTCGAGATGCTGCAACCCAAGCGGCTGACGGCGGATTTGCTGGCAGACACCTTTGCGCGGATGAATGCGGTCGCCCCCGATGCCTGGCCGTGCTGGGCCTATTCCAACCACGACACCGTGCGCCATATCACCCGGTGGGAGCTTTCGGACGCGGCAGCAAGGACTTACACGGTGCTGTTGATGTGCCTGCGCGGGTCTTTGTGCCTGTATCAGGGCGAAGAGCTGGGCCTGCCAGAGGCGGATATCGACTTTGAAGAGCTGCAAGACCCCTATGGCATCGAGTTCTGGCCCGAGTTCAAGGGTCGCGACGGCGCCCGGACACCGATGGCCTGGGTGACGGACAATGCCAATGGCGGGTTTTCCGAGAGCAACCCGTGGCTGCCGGTCAAGGCGCCGCATCTGAACCGGGCGGTCGGCGCGCAGGATGCTGACCCCGCGTCGATGCTGAACCACTATCGCCGCGCACTGGCGTTTCGCCGCGCACAAGAGGCGTTGCGCTATGGCGATCTGACCGCTCTGGTGGCGACGGGCGAACTGGCCTCGTTCCGCCGCATGGGGGAGGAAGAGATTTTCTGCGCCTTCAATCTGGGCACAGAGCAGGCACGTATCGGGCTGCCCACGGGGACATGGGCTGCCATTGGCGGGGAGCTTGGCGCGACGGCGGCCATCGGGAATGAGGTCACACTCGGGCCCTGGGGTTTCTGTCTGATGCGCAAGGAATAAGGGAGGGGAACCCGGCATGTCCGAACTGAAACTGACAAATGTGGCAAAAGCCTATGGCGAGGTCACGGTATTGTCGAACATCAACCTCGACATCAAGACCGGCGAGCTGATCGTTTTCGTCGGCCCCTCGGGCTGCGGGAAATCGACGCTGCTGCGGATGATCGCGGGCCTCGAAAAGATCTCGGGCGGTGAATTCACCATCGACGGCGAGCGGATGAACGAGGTGCCGCCGGCGCAGCGGGGCATTGCGATGGTGTTCCAGTCCTACGCGCTGTACCCGCATATGACGGTGCGCGACAACATGAGCTTTGCGCTGAAGATCGCCAAGAAATCTCAGGCCGAGATTGATGCGGCGGTGGCCAAGGCGGCGAAGATTTTGCAGCTGGAGCCTTACCTTGACCGTCTGCCAAAGGCGCTGTCGGGCGGGCAGCGTCAGCGGGTGGCAATCGGGCGTAGCATTGTGCGCGACCCCAAGGTTTACCTGTTTGACGAACCTCTGTCGAACCTCGACGCCGCCTTGCGGGTGGCAACGCGGCTGGAGATTGCCCAGCTCAAAGAGTCTATGCCAAATTCCACCATGATCTATGTGACCCATGATCAGGTAGAGGCGATGACGCTGGCGACGCGGATCGTGGTGCTGGCCGGTGGCGGGATTTCGCAGGTCGGCACACCGCTGGAGCTGTACGAGCGGCCGCAGAACGAATTTGTGGCGCAGTTCATCGGCAGCCCGGCGATGAACCTGATGGCGGGTGAAGTCATCGAGACCGGGGCACAGACCCGGGTGCGGCTGGAAAATGGCGGCGAGGCGGTGTCATCAGTGCCGACGCTGGCCGCCGACATGGGGCTGAAGGTGAATATCGGCGTACGCCCCGAGGATCTGCTGGCCACCAGCGGCACCCCGATCTTCAAGGGTGAGGTCGAGATCACCGAGGCATTGGGTGAGGTGACGCTGTTGTATTTCAAGCGTGCCGGGGGCGATGCGCAGGTGGTGGCAAAGCTGCCGGGCATTCACACCGAGGTCCGCCGGACGACGGTGGCGCTGGGGGCAGACCCGGCCAAGGTGCATCTGTTCGCGAACGGGATCAGCCTGCTGTATCGCTGAGCGACTGGACCCGTGTAAAAAGGCCCCCGCGCAGGCGGGGGCCTTTGTCATGGCATCAGGGCCAGCACCGACAGAAAGACCAGCCCGAGGGCCGAGGCCAGCAGGCTGGGCACCCAGAGCGTGAGACGTGGGGCGGGGGCGAGGCGGGGGGTGATCTTTGGCTGTGTCATCCCGGTGTTAAACGATGATTCAGTTTCATATGCGTTAACGGTGCCATGAAATGGCATTGGGATTGCACGGAAGACCCTGCCCCACATCCCGCAGGCGCGCTGCAGCAAAGCGCGGCCTATGCGGTGGCGGTGTGGGCCTGTGGCGGGCGGATCGCGGGGGCAGAGTTGCGCGACGGCGGGCAGGTGCTGGCCCGGGTGCAGGTGATGCGCCGCGCCGGGCTGGCGGTGGCACTGCGCGGCCCGGTCTGGGGCGTGGCGCTGGAGCCAAAGGCGCAACGTCTGGCGTTGCGCAGGCTGGCGCGGCTGGGGGCGGCCTTGGTCGTGATGCCAGAGCGTGCGGTATCGGGGCTGGGGATCATCCCGCTGATGACGCCGCGCCATGTGGCGCTGTGGGATTTGGCGGCTGACCCTGCCGATTTGCGTCGGGCGATGGCAGGCAAGTGGCGCAATGCTCTGGCGGCGGCAGAGCGGCGCGGGGTGGGGGCGGTTCAGGCGCACTTGCGCGCTTTGCCCGCCCTGATCGCGGCAGAGGCGGCGCAGCGGTCGGCGCGCGGTTACCGGGCCTTGCCCGGCGCGTTTACCCAGGCCCTGCCGGAACAGGCGCTGCGGTTGTGGCAATGGCGGCAGGGCGGGCGTGCGCGGGCGATGATGTGCTTTGTGCGGCATGGCGATTGGGCGACCTATCATCTGGGCCATGCCGATGCGGCGGCGCGGGCGGCTGGCGCGCACCGGGTGCTGCTGTGGCAGGCCGCCCTTGCGCTGCGGGCCGAAGGGGTGCGCGTGCTGGATCTGGGCGACATCAACACCGAAGACGCGCCGGGTCTTGCGCGGTTCAAGCTGGGCACGGGTGCGGCCCTGCACCAGCTGGGGCCGACCGCGCTGGTGCTGCCGGGCTAGGCTGCGGCACCGGCGCGCTTGCATCGGGCGGGCGGATGCGGTCTGTCTTTGCGCAAAGAGGATCCTTGCCATGACCAAAGCCCCCGCCCGCGCCCGCCCGAAGATATTTCCGCCGCCAGAGTTTCCGCCGCGCAAGCTGCCGATGTTTGCCCGGATGCCGCCTGCGGTGTTTGCGGTGGCACTGGGGATTCTGGGCCTGTCGCTGGCGCTGAAACGGGCGCTGGCCGAGGCGCAGCTGCCGCAAGGGCTGGCCGATCTGGCGATGGGGCTGGCGGTGGGGCTGTGGCTGTTCTGCGCGGTGGCTTACGGCATCAAGATCGCCCGCCGCCCCGTCGTGGTGATGGAAGAGCTGCGGGTGCTGCCCGGTCGGGCGGGGCTGGCGGCGGCCACGGTGGGGGCGCTCGCGGTTGCGGCGGTGCTGGGGTTTTTCCTGCCGGGGGTGGCGCGCGTTGTGCTGACCATCGGCCTTGTGTTGCAGACCGTGCTGGCGGTGCTGATGATCCGCGCGCTGATGACGGCCCCGGCTGAGGGGCGGGTGGTGACGCCGGTCTGGCATCTGAGCTTTGTCGGTTTCATCGTCGGCGCATTGGCGGCGGTGCCGCTGGGCTGGGTCACGCTGGCGAGTGTGATCCTGTGGGCGACGATCCCGGTGGCGGTCGGCATCTGGGCGATCAGTCTGTGGCAGTTGGTGCAGCGCATTCCGCCCGCGCCGCTGCGCCCGTTGCTGGCGATCCATCTGGCCCCGGCCAGCCTGTTCGCCTCGGTCGCGGGTCTGTTGGGCATGACCGTGCTGGCGCAGGGCATGCTGGTGCTGGCCTGCGCGATTACGCTGGCCCTGTTGGTCACCGGGCGCTGGATCACCCAAGGCGGGTTTACGCCGCTTTGGGGCGCGTTCACCTTTCCGCTGGCGGCCTTTGCCTCGGCGCTGTTGATCAACGGCTGGGGCGTGGCCGGGGTGCTGGTCACGGTGTTTGCGCTGGGCGGGGTGCCGGTGATCGCCTGGCGGGTGCTGAAGATGTGGCCTGCGGGCACGCTGGCCACGAAGACCAACGCGGCAACGGCTTAGGGCGGCGTCAGCATCGTGCTGCCGACCGCCGCCGCGCGGGCGAGTTCGGGGTCAAGGCTCATCGGCACATAGTCGCCGCGCCGCCAGCGTTCGCCCAGATCGTCGTAATGGCGTGACAGTGGATGGCCGGACTGGCCGGTCGAGATCACGAAGACCGAGGAATCCGGGTCGGCGAAATCATAGACCCCGCGATAGCCCGCGCCATGCACGTTGAGATAGGGGTTCGGCCCGGTGCCTTTGGTGCGGCCACGCATCAGGGTGTGGTCGCCGCCGCTGGTCGATTGGCGGATGTTGACGAACCATTTCAGGAACGGCACTTCACCCATCACAGGGTGATCATGCGTCGCCTCATGCGCCTGACCCCAGCGCCAGCTTTCGGGATTGGGGCCGTAGGTGGCGGTGAGCGTGATCAGCGCCTCATCCAGCGCGATGCGGGCAAGGTCGGCGCAGGTTTCCACCGCCGCCGACTGGATCACATCACACCAGACCCCCGCGCCACCCGTATTGCGGAACACCCGGTCGATGAACACCGGGTCAGGATGGGTGATGCTGTCGGCCAAGGGGCCCAGCTCGTCGCGGATCAGCCGGTCATTGAGCGCCCGCAGCCAGGCCATATAGATCAGCGGCTCGGGCAGATGTTCGTTCATCTCGCCGTTCCATTCGGCCAACAGCGTCAGCGCCCGCTGGCGCAGGCGTTCGGGCGTGTTGTCGGCAGCCGCCTCGCCGGTGAACCACAGATCGGCGCCGATCAGCGGCAGGATCGCGCGCGCGGTGGGCGAGACGGTATCGAGCTGCGCCTCGATGAAGCTTTCGCGGGTGTGCACCTCACGCGTTTGCATCAGCGCCAGCCAGCGCTGGATGCGCTGGGTGTCGCCCCAAAGGAAGGACAGATGATCGGGGAAGGGGCGGTCAACGGTTTTGTTGTTGGTGTTGCCAAGAATGCCGCTGGTCGGGTTGACCACGCGCGGGTTCGACTCGTAGGGCAGGGTGCCCTGCCATCGCGCAGCGGCATGGGTGCCAAGCGCGGGCATGCGGCCCTGGGTCGGATGGGCGGGATCGCGCTTTGGCAGCTGGCCGATCACCTGCAGCGCGATACCGGAGTTGTCCGCCAGCATCAGATTTTGTGCCGGGGCGACAAACAGCCGGCCCGCCTCGATTGCGTCGTCGACCGAGCGGGCCTGCATCACCCGCAGGGCTGCGGTCATCGTGGTGTCCGCGCCCGACAGCGCGGTCCAGGACAGGGCTGCGACATGGCCGGGCGGGGTCACCGAGGCCAGATCGTAATGCGAGCCGGGCAGCACCGGCCCGGCCTCGGACCAGCGCAGGGTGATGGTGACCGGAGCCTCATCCTTGACCTGAATGATCGAGCGGCGGGTGGTAAAGGGCTTCATGCCCTCGGCGGTCTCGTATTCTTCGGTATTGGCGGGGTTCAGCTTTTCCATGATCAGATCCTGATCATCGGCGTAAGAGGAGGTCAGCCCCCAGCCCACCGCTGCCGAGCGCCCGATCAGGATGCTGGGCACGCCGGGGATCGTTGCCCCGATCACGCCACCCGATTGCAGTTCCAGCCGGGCCAGATACCAGATCGTCGGCGCGGTGAAGCCCAGATGCGGGTCATTGGCCAGAAGCGTGCCCCCGGCGGCCGACCGTTCGGGTACGGCAGCCCAGGCATTCGATGCGCCCGCCAGATCGAGCCGGGGGAATGGCGACAGCGGATCGTTGGTGGCCATCCGCAGGGGTGCGAAGGAGGGTGTGATCCCCGGCATCAGCTGCGCGTAATCGGGCAGGGCGGTGACAGCCTGCCCCGGATCATCGGGCAGAATGTCGCGCAGCCGCTCTTCCGACAGCAGCATCGACATGCGGGCGCGCAGCACCTCGGCCTCCAGATGGCCAGAGAGCTGCAGCGCCATCAATTTCAGGATGGCGATGGAATCGGCCGGGGCCCAGGCGGCGATCTCATTGGAGAAAAAGAAGAACTCCGGCGCGCCGCGCCCGCGGGCACCGGAATTGATCTCGCCGATCCACGCGTTGACGCCTGCGGCATAGGCTTCCAGCGCGGCGCGGGTGGGGTCATCCTGCGCCTCCACCGATTGCAGCGACAGGGTGTAAAGATCGTAGCGCCGCAGCAGTTCGTCCACCTTGAGCGTGCGGCGGCCAAACACCTCGGACAGCCGGCCCTGCGCCGTGCGGCGCAGCATGGTCATCTGCCACAGCCGGTCTTGCGCATGGGCAAAGCCCAGCGCGAAATACACATCCGGGTCGGTCGCGCCAAAGATATGCGGCACGTTGTCATTGTTGCGCAAGATCTCGACCGGGGCCGAAACCCCCGCAATGCTGAAGGATTCGGTATAATCGGGGATCGAACGTTCGAGGAAGTAATAGACCCCGATCAGGCACAGCAAGCCCAGGGCCACAAGCCCGGTCAACAGTCGCAAGAGCCAACGGAAAACACTGAGCATAAGGGGCCTGTTCTTGACGGCAGGGGTGGGCCTGTTACCTAAGACATTGCAGGCAAAAGGGCAATGCGAAGGGAGGCTTGGTATGGCAAAGGTGGCATTCTTGGGATTGGGCGTGATGGGATTTCCCATGGCGGGCCATCTGGCGGCCAAAGGGCATGAGGTGACGGTCTATAACCGCAGCCCGGCCAAGGCAGAGGCCTGGGTGGCAAAACACGGCGGACGCGCGGCGGCGACCCCGCGCGAGGCGGCGGCGGGTCAGGATTTCGTGATGGCCTGTGTTGGCAATGACAATGACCTGCGCGGCATCTGCACCGGGCCGGACGGGGCCTTTGCCGGGATGCAGGCCGGGGCGGTGTTTGTCGATCACACGACCGTGTCGGCGCAGGTGACGCGCGAAATGGCGCTGCTGGCCGAAAACATGGGCCTGGGCTTTGTCGACGCGCCGGTGTCGGGCGGGCAGGCGGGGGCGGAAAACGGCGCGCTGTCGGTGATGTGCGGCGGGGTGGAGGCGCAATATGCCCGCGCCGAGCCGGTGATCGCGGGATATGCCCGGATCTGCCGTCGTCTGGGCGATTCCGGTGCCGGGCAGATTGCCAAGATGATGAACCAGATCTGCATTGCCGGTCTGGTACAGGGTCTGGCCGAGGCCCTCGCGTTTGGCGAAAAGGCGGGGCTTGACGGCGAGGCGGTGATCGAGGTGATCAGTCAGGGCGCGGCCGGGTCATGGCAGATGGCCAACCGGCACAAGACCATGCTGGAAGACCGCTTTGACCATGGCTTTGCGGTGGACTGGATGCGCAAGGATCTGGGAATCTGTCTGGCCACCGCCAATGATATCGGGGCCTCGCTGCCTGTGACAGCATTGGTGGACCAGTTCTACAAGGACATCCAGCGCATGGGCGGCGGGCGCAATGACACCAGCAGCCTGATCCGGCGGTTGCGCTGATCCGCGCAGGATTTGCACCTTTCTAAAATACTCCCGCCGGAGGCGTTCGACGTCTGCGGCGGGGACCGACCTCAGGGGATGATGCGGTTATACTTCACCCCAGCCAGTGTCGCCCCGGCGATGAATCCCTGCTGACCAAAGACCAGCGCGATCACCGGCTCCATCTCGGTGGTTTCCTTGCCCAGAGAGGCGCCCTGCGCCGGGGTCGCATAGCGCACATCGGCCCCGACTGCCCAGCCGGGGCTGCGGCGGAACTGGCCCAACGCGCCCTCGGTCATGAAGAACAGCGCATGGGCATATTGCTGTGCCCCGATCTGCAGCCCAAAGGTGGCGCGGGTGGCGGAGTAATAATCCACCGTCACCCCACCGACGCGCAAGGCCCCACGGCCATACCCGCCGCCATAGATCAGCCCGGCCTCGGTAATGAGCGGCATGATCAGCACGCCCGAGGCGCGGTTGGCCAGATCGCGGGTGCCGGGGAAGTTGTTGAAAAGATAGTCTTCAGTCGAGTTCACCCGCGCGTCGATCTGGGCCGAGCCGGGGCTGCCCACACCATTGCCACAGGCCGCCAGAAACGTGGTGGCCCCGGTTGCGCCAAGAAATGCTCGTCTGGAAAATCCGCTGAATACGGTCATCTGCTGTCGCCTCTCGCCTCAATTGGCCGCCCCTAGGCGGAACAGGGCTCTGCTGGCCCGTTGCTACCAGATATAGCGGCTTTGTGTGCCGTTGTCATGCGCAGATAGGGGGTCCGGCGGCAGATTGCCGAGGCTGCGACCGGGTCAGACCTGCCCGGCGCGGATCGCGCGGGCGGCCTGCGGGGCGAAATAGGTCAGCACCCCGTCACATCCGGCCCGGCGAAACGCCATCAGGCTTTCCAGCATCACCCGGTCGCCGTCGATCCAGCCATTCAGCGCAGCGGCCCGGATCATCGCGTATTCGCCCGAGACCTGATAGGCATAGGTCGGCGCGCCAAAGGTGGTTTTCACCCGGTGGATGATGTCGAGATAGGGCATCCCCGGTTTCACCATCACCATATCGGCGCCTTCGGTCAGATCACGCTCGATCAGGCGCAGCGCCTCGTCGCTGTTGGCCGGGTTCATCTGATAGGTCTTCTTGTCGCCTTTCAATGCGCCGCTGGCCCCCACCGCATCGCGGAACGGGCCGTAATAGGCGCTCGCGTATTTTGCGGCATAGGACATGATCGCCACATCCTTGTACCCCGCACCCTCAAGCGCCGCGCGCATCGCGCCGATGCGGCCATCCATCATGTCTGACGGGCCCAAAATGTCGGCCCCGGCCTCGGCCTGGGCCAGCGACATCTTCACCAGCGCCTCCACCGTCTCGTCGTTCAGGATGATGCCATCCTGCACCAGCCCGTCATGGCCATGCGCGTTATAGGGATCAAGCGCGACATCGGTCATCACCGCAATCTCCGGCACGGCCGCCTTGATCGCGCGGATGGCGCGGTTGGCGAGGTTGTCTGGGTTCCACGCCTCTTCGCAACCAGCAGTCTTTTTCGCGGGGTCAGTATAGGGGAACAGGCAGATCGCCGGAATGCCAAGGCCCGCCGCTTCTTCCGCTGCTTTCACCACCTGATCCACGCTCAGCCGCTCGACCCCCGGCATCGAGGCGATGGGTTCGCGCAGGTTGGTCCCGTCGCGCACGAACACCGGCCAGATCAGGTCATTGACCGACAGCGTGTGTTCCTGCGCCAGCGCGCGCAGGGCCGCGGATTTGCGCAACCGGCGAAAGCGCAGGGTGGGTGTGGGGGCAACGGTCAGGCGCATGGCAGGGCTCGCATCTGGTCAGGGGCTTGCAGCTTTGGCTCTTGCCTGCCATGGAAAGGCGCGGCGCTGCAAGCCTTGCGCGCAAAATCCGGCAAAAGGTGCGACCGTTTTGGAATGGTATTCGCTGATCTTCCTGTTGATCGACATGCGGTCGTTTTCCAGCCTGTGGTACTGGATCGCGCTCGCGGTGCTGTGGTCTTCGGTCAGCCATTGGGTGCTGGGCGTGCCGTTTGACATGATCAACCGCGCCCGTAGATACGGCGAAGGCGCGGCAGAGGATCTGGCGATGCTGGCGCGGATCAACGCGCGGCGGATGCTCTATATCTCGCGCAACGGCGGGTTGTGGCTGATCGGCATCGTGTTCTTTATGCTGACCATTCTGGTGTTGCTGTCGGTGCTGTATCAGGTGGAATTCGCGCAGGCGGTGCTGTGCATGGTCGCGCCGATGGTGCTGGTCGGCTACCTGACCCTGCGGCTGGCGCTGCGGGTAGAGACGGATGCCCCCGAGGGGGCGGCGCTGGTGCGGCTGTTGATGCGTCACAGGTTTGTGGTGCAACTGATCGGGATGATTGCGATTTTCGTGACTGCCCTGTTTGGCATGTATCACAACATCACATAAGATTTGCTCTGCGGCCTGCCCTTGACGGGCGGGCTGCGGGGCGTAGGTAAGGACGCCATGAGCAAGACATCCTCTCCTGACCGTATCGTGCTGGGCGGCGCGCCCGAAGGCTTTGACGCCCGCCTGCTGGCACGGGAACTGTCGCGCGGTGTGCCGGTGATCCATGTCGCCCGCGATGACAAGCGGATGGAGGCGATGCGGACAGCACTTTCGGTGCTGGCCCCGCAGGCGGTGGTGCTGGATTTCCCGGCCTGGGATTGCCTGCCTTATGACCGGGTGTCGCCCAATCCCGATATTGCCGCGCGGCGGATGGCGACACTGGCGGCGCTTTCTGCCGGGGTGCCGGGGCCGTTTGTGCTGCTGACCACGGTGAACGCGGCAACCCAGCGGGTGCCCGCGCGTGCCACGGTGCAGGCCAGCAGCTTTACCGCGCAGGTCGGCAAGCGGGTGGATGAGGCCCATCTGAAGGGCTTTTTGTCGCGGATGGGGTTTTCGCCGGTTTCCACCGTGGCAGAGGCTGGTGATTACGCGCTGCGCGGCGGGATCATCGACATTTACCCGCCGGGGCATCCCGGCCCGGTGCGGCTCGATTTCTTTGGCGATGTGCTCGATGGCTTGCGCCGCTTTGATCCGGTCACCCAGCGCACGGTGGAAAAGCTGACGGCGGTGGATCTGTCGCCGGTGTCCGAGGTCATTCTGGACGAGGCCTCGATCACCCGGTTCCGGCAGGCCTATCGCATCGAATTCGGCGTCGGTGGCGCGGATGATCCGCTCTATGAGGCGGTGAGTGCGGGGCGCAAGCATCAGGGGATGGAGCATTGGCTGGGCCTGTTCCATGACCGGCTGGAGACGCTGTTCGACTACCTGCCGGATGCGAGCGTGATGCTGGATGATCAGGTCACCCCGATGCGGCTGTCACGGTGGGAAGGCATTGATGATGCCTACGATTCCCGGCGCGACGCGATGAGCGTGAAGGGGCGGCTGGATACAGTCTACAAGCCCGCGGCACCGGGCCTGTTGTATCTGGATGATGCCGCGTGGGAGGCGGCGGTGGCCGCGCACCGGGTGGTGCAGCTGTCACCCTATCCGCAAAGCCCCGGTCCGGGTGTTCTGGATGCGGGCGGGCGGCAGGGGCGGAATTTCGCGCCAGAGCGTCAGATGGAATCTGTAAGCCTTTTCGGTGCTTTATCTGATCATCTTCGTGTCTTGCGTCAGGACAATCAGGTGGTGATTGCCAGCTGGTCCGAAGGCGCGCGCGAACGGCTTGAAGGGTTGTTGCAGGATCAGGGCGTGCGCGACGCCAAGCGCATCAAGGATTTCCGCGATGTGCCCGAGGGGTGCGGCGGGATGTTCCTGCTGGTCTGGGCGCTGGAGCAGGGCTTTACTGCCCCCGGTCTGGCGGTGATTTCGGAACAGGATGTGCTGGGCGACCGGATGGTCGGCAAACCCCGGCGCAAGCGCAAGGCTGACAACTTCCTGCGTGAGGTCGACACGCTGACGCCGGGCGATCTGGTGGTGCATGTCGAACATGGCGTCGGCCGCTATCTGGGGCTGGAGACGATCACGGCGCTGGGGGCACCGCATGCTTGCGTGGCGCTGGAATATGCTGACAGCGCAAAGCTTTACCTGCCGGTCGAGAATATTGAACTGCTGTCGCGTTACGGCCATGAAGAGGGTCTGCTGGACCGTCTGGGCGGCGGGGCCTGGCAGGCGAAAAAGGCCAAGCTGAAAGAGCGGATCAAGGAGATTGCCGACCGGCTGATGCGGATCGCGGCGGAACGCGCGCTGCGCCATGCGCCGATTCTGGAGGCCCCGCACAGCATATGGGAGGCGTTTGCCGCGCGTTTTCCCTATCAGGAGACCGATGACCAGCTGGCGGCGATTGCCGATGTGGTGGCCGACTTGGAAAAGGGCAGCCCGATGGACAGGCTGGTGGTCGGCGATGTGGGCTTTGGCAAGACCGAAGTGGCGATGCGCGCGGCCTTTGTCGCCGCCATGGCGGGGATGCAGGTCGCGGTGATCTGTCCGACCACGCTGCTGGCGCGCCAGCATTACCGCAGCTTTGCCGAGCGGTTTCGCGGATTTCCGATTTCTGTCAAACCCTTGTCGCGCTTTGTGAGTGCAAAGGATGCGAATGCCACAAGGGCCGCGCTGACCGATGGCACTGTCGATATCGTGGTCGGCACCCATGCGCTGCTGGCCAAGGGGGTGAAGTTCAAGAACCTCGGCCTGCTGGTCATTGATGAAGAACAGCATTTCGGCGTGGGCCACAAGGAACGGCTCAAGGAAATGCGCTCGGAAATCCACGTCCTGACGCTGACCGCGACGCCGATTCCGCGCACCTTGCAGCTGTCGCTGACCGGGGTGCGGGATCTGTCGATCATCGCGACACCGCCGGTGGACCGGCTGGCGATCCGCACGTACGTGTCCGAGTTTGACTCGGTCACCATCCGCGAGGCGCTGCTGCGGGAGCGGTTCCGGGGCGGGCAGTCGTTTTATGTGGTGCCGCGCATTTCCGACCTGCCCGAGATCGAGGATTTCCTGAAAACCCATGTGCCGGAGGTGAGTTACGTGATCGCCCATGGCCAGCTGGCGGCGGGTGATCTGGATGACCGGATGAACCAGTTCTACGATGGCAAATATGACGTGCTGCTGGCGACGACGATTGTGGAATCGGGGCTGGATATTCCGACCGCGAACACAATGATCATCCATCGCGGCGACATGTTCGGTCTTAGCCAGTTGTATCAGATCCGGGGCCGGGTCGGGCGGAGCAAGACGCGGGCCTATTGCTACCTGACCACCAAACCACGCAGCCCGCTGACACCGCAGGCGCAAAAGCGGCTCAAGCTGTTGGGCAGCCTCGACAATCTGGGCGCGGGGTTCAACCTGGCCAGCCATGACCTTGACCTGCGCGGCGCGGGCAATCTGCTGGGTGAGGAACAGTCAGGCCATATCATGGAAGTCGGCTATGAGCTGTACCAGCAGATGCTGGAAGAGACGATTGCCAAGATCAAATCAGGTGAGATCAATGGCTTGGCGCCGATTGATGATGCATGGTCACCGCAGCTGAACCTGGGCCTGCCGGTGATGATCCCCGAAGATTACGTGGTCGATCTGGATGTGCGGCTGGGGCTGTACCGCCGCCTGTCCGGTCTGGCGACCAAGGTGGAGTTGGAAGGCTTTGCCGCCGAGCTGATCGATCGCTTCGGGCCGCTGCCGAAAGAGGTCAACACGCTGATGCTGATCGTGCGGATCAAGGCGATGGCGAAACGCGCCGGGATTTCGCGCATTGACGCCGGGCCGAAGGGCGCCACGATCCAGTTTCACAACGACAAATTCGCCAACCCGGCCGGGCTGGTCGATTTCATCAAGGCCGAAGGCGTGGGGGCAAAGGTGCAGGGCACCAAGATTGTGCTGCTGCGCGACTGGAAGTCAGAGGCCGACCGGATCAAGGGTGCCTTTGCCATCGCCCGGGATCTGGCGGAAAAACTTGTCCGGCCAAAGGGGTAAGGGCGGCTGGCGACAGCGCCCCCCCACCCCAACCCTCCCCCACGAGGGGGGAGGGAGGCGCTTTTTGCGGGTGGGCTGTCTACAGCCTGCGCACCACTGCGTAAGCCAACCCGGTGAACAGGGTCACGCCGATCATCAACGGCAACGGGGTGCCGTTGAAGGCCAGACCCACGGGCGCGGCCAGTATCACGGAAAACACAGTTGACAGTGCGCCCACAACGCTTGCCGCCATGCCCGCGATATGGCCCACCGGCTCCAGCGCCATGGCGTTGAGGTTGCCGATGGTCATGCCGACCATGAAGAACACGCCGATGGTCCAGATCAGATAGGCAAAGAACTCCACCGGCAGCACCTCGGGCGCGGGCCAGAGGTTGAGTGTGAAGGCAATCACGAAAGCGGCTGACACCAGCATCTGCGTGGCAAACGACACCCGGACCAGCCGGCGCATGCCCAGACGCATCACCAGTGAGGCATTCAGGAGCGAAGACGAACCGGAGACCACCGCGATCAGTGCAAAGTACAGCGGAAAGCTTTCGGCACGGCCATAGGTCTGGTCAAACAGCTGCTGGGTGGAGGAGAGTGTGCCGAACAATGCCGCAAAGCCAAGGGTTTGCGCGAGGATCGACAGACGGATGCTGCGCATGGACAGCACTTCTTTGAGCGCGGCCCAAAGTGGGGCTGCGCGAAACGGGCGACGGTCGGCGCGGGCCAGCGTCTCGGGCTGGCGCAAGGTGAGCCACAGGACAGAAACCACGGAGAATAAAAGGAAAGCCAGAAAAATGCTGCGCCAGCCAAAGCCCGCCATGATGTATTGGCCAAGCAGCGGGGCGATGGCAGGGACCAGCGTAAAGATCATCATCGCAAAGCTGACGATCCGCGCCATCCGCGGCCCGGAATGCACATCACGCACCAGCGCCAGCGACACCACACGCGGGCCGGCTGCGCCCAGGCCTTGCAGCACCCGTGCCAGCAGCATGGTTTCCAGCGTGGGCGCGATATAGGCCAGCAAAGCGCCGCCACAATACAGCAGCGCGCCGCCGACAATCACCGTCTTGCGGCCATAACTGTCAGACAGCGGCCCGGCAAACAGGGTGCCGATCCCCATGCCAAAGACAAAGCTGGTCAGGATCAGTTGCGCGTTGTTGGGCGCATCAGGGCTGAGTTCGGCGGCAATTTCGGGCAGGGCGGGCAACATCGCGTCGATGGAAAACGCGATGGTGGCAAACAACATGGCGATGAGCGCGATGAACTCGGTCTGACCAAGCGCGCGCTGTTGGGGGGAGGCGTGAGACATCGGGGGTCTCCTTTCCGCGCTTCGCTAGCATGCGCGCGGGCGGGCGACCATGGCTCTAGCTGCCTGTGCTCTGTGCGCTGCCGCGCAGTTCCGCCAGCACATCCGCCCAGACCTGCGGCGGCTGTGCGCCGGAGACCACATATTGATTGCCAATGATGAAGCAGGGCACCCCGGTCACCCCCCGCTGGCGGGCGTGGATGTCGCGGGCGCGCAACGCCTCGGTATCCTCATCGGTGGCGAGCAGGCGCTCGGTCAGGGCGCGGTCCATCCCGGCGGCCTCGGCGATGTCGGTCAGGATGGCGGCATCGCCGATGTCGCGCCCCTCGCGCCAATAGGCGCGGAACAGAGCAGAGACGATGGCGGTCTGCCGCCCCTCCAGCCCCGCCCAGTGGATCAGGCGATGCGCGTTCAGCGTGTTGGGCATACGGGGAATGGTCGAAAAGTCGATCTCCAGCCCGGCGTCGCGGGCGGCCTGTTCGACACGGGCGTAGATTTCCACCGCTTTGGCCTTGCCGCCGAACTTGGCCTCCAGATACTCGGCGCGGTCAACGCCTTCGGCAGGCATGCCGGGGTTGAGCTGGAACGGGTGCCATTCGATGTCAAACGGATGGTCGGGGGCGGATTCCAGCGCGCGGTCAAGGTTGGCCTTGCCGATATAGCACCACGGGCAGACCGGGTCGGAAAAGATGTCGAGTTTGATCATTCGGGCCTCAGAGCGCGCAGCGCGCGGCGGTTGAGTTTGGCATTGGCGCCGCGCGGCAGGGCGGGCAGGTGGTGGAACAGGCGCGGCTGTTTATAGCGCGCCAGATGGGTTTCAGCATGGGCGGTCAGCGCTGCATCGTCCAGCGGCGTTGTAGCGGTGTAGAAACAGGCAATGACAGTGACGCCGGGTTTGACCTCCACCTCGGTCACGGCGGCCTCAGCCAAGCCGGGGAAGCGGGCCATTGCCGCCTCGACCTCGACCGGGCTGACGCGGTAGCCGCCCGCGTTCATCTGGTCATCGTCGCGGCCCAGATAGGTGACGGCGCCCTGATCGCCGATCATAATGGAATCGCCGGTCAGGAACCACTCTGCGGTCATCCGGGCGGCGGTGGTCTCGGGCGCGTCGAGATAGCCCAGCATCAGGCCGGGATCGCGGCGGTCGATGGCAAGCTGGCCGGGGGTGCCGCGCGGCACGGGCGCGAGCTCGGGGCCAAGTGCTGCGATCCGCCGCCCGGTCTGGGCAAAGCCGGTGGCGCCCCCGGGGGCGGGCAAAGACGGGGATTCGGAGATGAAGGTCGAGATTTCCGACATCCCCAGCGCCTCGCACAGCGGCGTGCCGGTGGCTTCGGTCCAGCCCGCGCGCACCTCATGGCTCAGCTTTTCTCCCGCCGACAGGCCATGGCGCAGATGCGGCAAGGCCGGCAAGGCCGCGCGCAGCATCTGGCGGTAGACGCCCGGAGCGGCGGCGAAGATGGTGGCCCCATACTGCTGCAACAGGCTGGCGAGCTGCGTTGCCGGCACGCCCGCGCCGGGGATCAGGGCGGTGGCGCCCACCGTCCACGGGTCCATCAACCCGGTACCGAGCGTATAGGTCCAGTTGAACGCCCCGGCATGCAGCAGGCGGTCGGCTGCGGTCAGCCCCTCCCACCCGCCATGCATCATGCCGCGCGCGATGATGGCGCGGTGCGCATGGACCACCGCCATCGGCGTGCCAGAGGTGCCGGAGGTAAAGATGATATAGCCCGGGCGGTCAGGATCGCCCATGTGAAAGGGCGCAGGCGGCAGGCCCTCCATCGCGCGGATGTCGGCGTCATCCAGCACCGGACAGGACTGCCCCTGGGGCAGGGCCACGCCGGGGCTGGCGACGATCAGCCGGGGGGCGATGCGCGCGGCCATCGGCGTGATCTCGGCGGTGGTCAGCTGCGACGAGGTCGCCACCGGCACCATGCCTGCGGCCAACGCGCCCAGAAACAGGATCGGAAACTCCACCTGACTGCCCAGCCGCATCAGGATGCGGTCGCCGGGGTGCAGCCCGCGCGCCTGCAGGCCGGTGGCACAGCCCAGCACCGCCGCCAGAAGCTGATCATAGCGCCAGGTCTCTGCCCTCGAAGGCGTTACAATCTGCAGGGCGGTCTTGTCAGGCCAGCGCGCAGCAGAGCGCGCCAGTACATGCTGCGCCATGTTGAACGGCGAAGGCACGGTCGGGGCGGGGCCGGTGTCAAGGATGGACAGCATGGGTCTTGCCTAATCCGCCGCGCGCGCCGGTGCAATCTGAAACCCTGTCCGAATCCCTGCGGCTGCGGGAGGAAAGAACAGACGCCTCCGGCGGGAGTATTTTCAAAGCAGCAATCCCAAGGGGCACGCTCCCTGCATTGCTGCTTTCCAAATACTCATCTTTGCAAGGGTTTCATCAGGGCCCGGCTGTGCAGAACGGCCATGACCGCCTCAGCCGACCCAGCCCGCGACGCGGTTGGCGCCGCCGGAGATGTCGCGGCCAATGCCATCCACCGTGGCGCAGCCCGTCAGGGCGATCAGGGCGGCGGTGGCCGCCATCAGGGAAAGTTTACGCATGTGTCTGCCCGTTTCTTGCTTTTACTGCTCATACCACCAGAGTTCTGGCTGATAGCCGATCCAGTCGCCATAAAGCGGCGGGCGCTCGGGGAACTTGAGTTCCTTTCTGTGCGCCAGCCGCGAGACATCGGAATACCACATCGGCACGACATATCTACCCGTGGTCAGCACACGGTCAAGCGCCTGTGTGGCGGCGGCAAAGGTTTCCTGATCGGGGGCGTTCAGCATGGTGTCGATCATGGCTTCGGCGGCGGGGCTGTTCATGCCCATCCAGTTGCGGGTGCCGGGTTCCGTCACCCCTGCCGATCCCCAGTAAAGCGTCTGTTCGTTGCCGGGCGACAGCGACAGCGAGCGGATGTAATGGGTCATGTCGAAGGCATAGGCGTTTGTGCGCTCGATATATTGCGCGTTGTCCACCGTGGTCACGCGGGCGGCGATGCCAAGGCGTTTGAGGCTTTCGACATAGATTTCGGCAGCAGAGATCATGTCGCGCGCGCCATTGACCAGCAGGATCTCGAAGCTGACAGGCGCGCCTGCCGGGTCTTTGAGCACGCCTGCGTCGATGGTGTAGCCTGCTTCGGCCAGCAGAGTGGTGGCGGCGCGGATGTTGCGGCGGTTCGCCTCGGTTCCGTCGCCGGTGGGTACGGCATAGCCATCCAACGCGCCGGGGGGCAGGTCGGCGCGGAACGGCTCCAGCAACTCCAGCACGCGGCCCGTCGCCGGGGTGCCGGGGGTGAAACCCAGCGGCGAGTTGCCGAAATAGGACTGGATACGTGGGGTGACCCCGCCGTTCAGGGTCTGGTTCACCAGTTCGAAGTTGAAAGCCAGGATCATCGCCTCGCGCACGCGCCAGTCGGTGAACAGGGCGCGGCGGGTGTTCATCACAAAGCCCTCGATCCCCGAGGGGCGCTGGTGCGGGACTTCGGTTTTGACAATCGTGCCGGAGGCCACCTCGGGCCAGTTATAGCTGTTGGCCCATTTCGCCGGGTTGGTTTCGCGAAAGGAGGTGATCAGCCCGCCCTTGAACGCCTCGAACACCACGCCGCCATCGCCGAAGTAGTCAAAGCGTACCTCGTCAAAGTTGTGCTGGCCCTCGTTGAAGGGCAGATCCTTGCCCCACCAGTCGGGGTTCTTTTTGAAGCTGACATAGCGCCCGGTGTCGAACCCGCCCACGATATAGGGGCCGGAGCCGATCGGGGCAGTGAGTGTGCTTTCCTCGAACACCTTGCCCTCCCATTGCGCCTTTTGCAGGATCGGGCGCAGGCCGAGGATCAGCGGCAATTCGCGGTCTTGGGCGTTGAAGGTAAAGCGGACCGAACGCGGGCCGGTGACCTCGGATTTCGCGATCTTGTTCCAGGCGGTGTGGTAGCGCGGGTTGCCGAGGGTGCCGAGGGTTTCGAACGACCAGACCACGTCTTCGACAGTGACGGGGGTGCCGTCAGAGAATCGGGCCTCTTCACGCAGGGTAAATTCTGCGTAGGTCCGGGCCGCGTCGGTGGTGATCGATTCGGCCAGAAGGCCGTACATCGAGAAGGGTTCGTCGTAAGAGCGGCCCATCAAGGTCTCGACCGTGAGGCTCGCCACAGCCGCCGGGGCGCGGCCCTTGAGGATGAACGGGTTCATCGAGTCAAAGCTGCCGGACTCGCCGAACACGATGCGCCCGCCCTTTGGCGCATCGGGGTTGGCGTGGGGCAGGGACACAAAATCCGGGGGCAAGGCAGGCTCGCCATACATAGCTATGCCATGCGCCGGAGAATCACCCAGCTGTGAAAGCGCGGGAGCAGCGGTGATCGCGAGCAAAACGGCAGCCGCAAATCCCTGTCTGATGTAGAAAAAATGACGTCCCATTCCGGCAACAATCCCCCGTGGCCTTGGTTTCTTGGTGTGCAGGCTACGGCGGCTTGTGAGCCTTTTCAAACTTTTAACTTGGCCATCGGCGCAAGGCGGCGTATATAAGTCCTACTGCTCGATAGGTTTCTTGCCTGTATGAAACCTGCCTCAATAACTTAACGCCGGCTCAGGCCGGCGTTTTTTTTTGGCGTTGCGGGAACGGGGCCCCCTGTCATTCGCGTTTGCAGCATGTAACCTGTCGCAAATGCAGCAAAGGGGAAGACCATGATCCTGATGGGCAAGACCGCCATCGTGACCGGATCGAATTCCGGGATTGGCCTCGGTGTCGCCGAGGAGCTGGCGCGGGCCGGTGCCGATGTCGTGATCAACAGTTTCACCGACCGCGAGGAAGATCACGCGCTGGCCGGGGCCTTGGCGGCACGGCATGGGGTAAAGGTGCGCTACATCGCCGCTGATATGTCTAAGGGCGATGACTGCCGCCGGTTGATTACCGAAGCGGGGGCCTGCGATATTCTGGTCAACAATGCCGGGATTCAGCATGTGGCGGCGATCGAGGAGTTTCCGGTCGACAAGTGGGATGCGATTCTGGCGATCAACCTGAGCTCGGCGTTTCACACCACTGCAGTGGCGTTGCCGATGATGCGCGAAAAGGGTTGGGGCCGGGTGATCAACGTCGCCTCCGCCCATGGTCTGACCGCCAGCCCCTACAAGTCGGCCTATGTGGCGGCCAAGCACGGGGTGGTGGGCTTTACCAAGGTCACCGCGCTGGAATGTGCCGGGCAGGGGATCACCGCCAATGCGATCTGCCCCGGCTATGTGCTGACGCCGCTGGTCGAGGCGCAGATCCCCGATCAGATGAAAAAGCACAACATGGACCGCGAGACGGTGATCAAACAGGTGATGCTGGAGCGTCAGCCGAGCCGGGAGTTTGCCACGGTCGAACAGATCGGCGGGACGGCGGTATTTCTGGCATCAGACGCGGCGGCACAGATCACCGGGACCACGATTTCGGTCGATGGGGGCTGGACGGCGCTGTAACGCCGCGCCATCAAGGCCCCCAGTTTGGGGCCTTGCCCCTCAAAGGTGTGGGGCTTGCCCCTCAGAAGTGCGGGGCTTGATGAGCGACATTCTGTGCATAGGGTCGGTGCTGTGGGACATCATCGGCCGCGCGCCCGCATCGTTGCGGCTGGGGTCGGATGTGCCGGGGCGGATCACCCGGTTGCCGGGAGGGGTTGCGATGAACATCGCGATGACCCTGACCCGCTTTGGCCTGCGGCCGGCGCTGCTGACGGCGGTGGGGCGCGATGCAGAGGGCGACGAGCTGATCGCGGCCTGTCTGCGGATGGGGCTGGACTGCTCACATGTCTACCGCTCGGATGATCTGCCGACCGACCGCTATATGGCGATTGAGGGGGCGAACGGGTTGATTGCGGCGATTGCCGATGCGCATTCGCTGGAAATGGCGGGCGACAAGATTCTGCGCGCGCTTGGCGATGGCGCGCTGGGGTCTGTGGCCCAGCCCTATGCCGGTCTGATCGCGCTGGATGGCAATCTGACCGAGGCGCTGATTTCCGACATTGCGCGTTCGCCGCTGTTTGCACAGGCCGATCTGCGGGTGGCCCCGGCCAGCCCCGGCAAGGCAGAACGGTTGTTGCCGCTGTTGGGGCATCCGAGTGCGACACTTTATGTTAACCTTGAGGAAGCCGGGCTGATCGCCAAAGGCCGCTATGAAAGTGCGGCGGAGGCAGCAGAGGCCTTGCTGGCGCGGGGCGCGGCGCGTGTGCTGGTGACCGATGGCGGGCGCGACGCAGCCATGGGGACGGCGGGGCAAGGTGTGATCACCGGGCGGCCGCCGCAGGTGCTGGTCACACGGGTGACGGGCGCCGGCGACACCTTCATGGCCGCGCATATCGTGGCCGAAGCGCGCGGGGAGCCGCGCGCGCAGGCTTTGGAGGCGGCGCTGCGCGCTGCTGCTGACTATGTTTCTGGAGATATCGGATCATGATGCTACCGCTGACATTCTCGCCCGAAGTGGCACAAGCGCGCGCCACTGGCGCGGCCATCGTGGCACTGGAATCAACCATCATCACCCATGGCATGCCGTTTCCGCAGAATGTGGAAACTGCGCGGGCGGTCGAGGATGAGATCCGCAAGCATGGCGCGGTGCCTGCGACCATCGCCATCATGGACGGTCAGATTCACATCGGTCTGACGGCGGATGAGCTGGACCGGCTGGGGCAGGCGCAGGATGTGGCCAAACTGAGCCGCGCCGATCTGGCGGCGTGCCTTGCCACGGGCGGCATCGGCGCGACCACGGTGGCGGCAACGATGATCTGCGCGCATCTGGCGGGGATTTCGGTCTTTGCCACCGGCGGCATCGGCGGGGTGCATCGCGGGGCGGAAACCACCTTTGATATCTCTGCCGATCTGATGGAGCTGGCAGCGACCCCGGTAACGGTGGTGGCAGCGGGCGCCAAGGCGATTCTGGACTTGCCCAAAACGCTGGAGGTGCTGGAAACCCATGGCGTGCCGGTGATCGCTTTCGGGCAGGATGAGTTTCCGGCGTTCTGGTCGCGCTCATCCGGTCTGAAGGCGCCACTGCGGATGGATACAGCGGGCGACATTGCCGCCGCGCAGATCCTGCGTACCGCCCTTGGCCTGCCCGGCGGACAGCTGGTGGCCAACCCGATCCCGGTGGAGGCCGAGATTGCCAGCCATGAGATCACCCCGGTCATCGAGCGTGCGCTGCATCAGGCCGAGGCAGAGGGGATCAGCGCCAAGGCGGTGACGCCCTATCTGCTGGACCGGATGTATGAAATGACCGAAGGCCGCTCTCTGACCGCCAATATCGCCCTTGTTCTGAACAACGCACGGCTGGGGGCGGCGATTGCACGCGAAATGGTGGCAAGAGCCGGGACTGTCGCATAAATTTCGTGTTGGTGCGGTGGTCTGACAGCATCAGCCCATTGTGCCGGGGCGGGCCGCTCCCTAACTATGGCGCGACCAGCGAGGGATCATGTCAGAACCAATACACCCGACCAAACGGCGCAGCCTGCTTGCGGGGCTGCGTTCGTCCTTTCTGACCGGCCTTGTGGTGGTTCTGCCCATTGGCCTCACGATCTATCTGATCTGGACGGTGGTGGGCTGGATCGACGGCTGGATCCTGCCGCTGATCCCCGGTCCGTGGAAGCCGGACGTTCTGGTGCGGCAAGTGTTTGGCTCCGAGGCGACGATCCCGGTGCGCGGGGTCGGGGTGGTGGTGTTCCTGATCTTTACCATTCTGGTGGGCTGGATCGGCAAGGGCTTTATCGGGCGCAAGTTTCTGGTCTGGGCCGAGGGTCTGGTCGACCGGATGCCGATCGTGCGCTCGATCTACAACGGGTTGAAGCAGATTGCCGAAACCGTGTTTTCCCAGAACGAAGCCAGTTTTGAGCGGGCCTGTCTGGTGCAATACCCAAAGGAACATATCTGGGCCATCGGTTTTGTTTCGACCCGCGCCAAGGGTGAGGTGCAGGCCAAGCTGAACCACGAGGGCTATATGAATGTGATCTCGGTGTTCCTGCCGACCACACCCAACCCGACCTCCGGGTTTTTGCTTTACGTGCCCGAGGCCGATGTGGTGTTTCTGGATATGAAGGTGGAAGACGCGGCCAAGCTGATCATCTCGGCCGGGCTGGTCTACCCCAATGGCAAGGATGCCGCCGGGGTGCCGGTGAGCAACCCGTCAGCCAAATAGCGTGCGCAGATCAAAGCTGGCCTCGTGTCCCAGCTTTTTGCCATGTGCCTCCAGAAACCCGTCTGTGGCCGCATGGCCCGCAGCCCGCAGCCGCGCAATCAGCGTGGGCGTGGGCGACATTTTCGTGGCCCCGGTCATTTCTGTCATCAGCGCATCATCGCTGACCAGATGGGTACGGATCGCCTTCATCGTGCCGCTTTCCAGCCGCCCGTCGCGCAGCAGGCGGCGCACGAAATGCACGGCGCGCAATTCACCCAGCAGCGCCGAGTTGAAGCTGATTTCATTGACCCGGTTCTGAATGTCGATCGGCGTTTTCGGCACGCCTTCGCGCAGCATGGGGTTGATCGACACGATCAGAACATCATCGGGCAAATCTGGCTGATACAGCGGGAACATCGCCGGATTGCCGGCATAGCCGCCATCCCAATAGGCGTGACCGTCGATTTCCACCGCCTGAAACACCGTCGGCAGGCAGGCCGAGGCCATCAGCGCCTTTGGGGTGATTTCGTCGCCGGAAAAAATGCGGATGCGCCCGGTATCAACCCGAGTCGCCCCGATGAACAGGCGCGGGCCCTCATTGGCGCAGACCTGGCTGAAATCCAGCCGCCGCACGATCCGCTCCAGCGGGTTGCGCCACATCGGCCCCCAAGCATAGGGGGTGTAGACCTGCGCGGCCATGCCCGCGGGCGAGAATGGCGACATCGACATCGCAAACTGCCCCAGCGCCTCGAACCCGGGGACCATCGGCTGCATCCATTCGGGGATGCGCAGATCGGACACCCGCGCCACATCGCGCCACAGCTTGGCCAAAGACGCCATTGCGCCCTTGCGCCCGCCGCTGATCATGCCCGCCTTGAGGGCTGCCGCGTTCAGTGCGCCCGCCGAGGTGCCGGAAATCGCGGCAATCTCGATGTTGTCTTCCTCCAGCAGCCGGTCGAGTACGCCCCAGGTGAACGCCCCATGCGCGCCGCCGCCTTGCAGGGCCAGGTTGATCCGGGTGGGCTGGGCTTTGGTCAATTGTGTTCTCCTTGTTGCCGTTCAAACTAGTGTTTCTGCGGTGCAGCGCAAGGTTCGCGCTTGCCATTCACCGGGGATAGGGGTAACGACACGCCACTTCACAGGCAGGTGCGGGCCATGGCGGGGAGAAATCCTGTCTGGTCCACCGGTTGGGGGAAACCCTGAGAACACTTGCCGAGGCGCAAACCGGAAAAGGATATATGGACATGGCGCTCCCAGAATTTACCATGCGTCAGCTGCTTGAAGCTGGCGTTCACTACGGTCACCAGACGCAACGCTGGAACCCGAAGATGGGCGAATACATCTACGGCGACCGCAACGGGATTCACATCCTCGACCTGACGCAGACTGTTCCGATGCTGGATCAGGCGCTGAAAGTCGTGCGTGACACGGTTGCCAAAGGCGGCCGCATCCTGTTCGTCGGCACCAAGCGTCAGGCGCAAAAGCCGATTGCTGAAGCCGCAGAGCGTTGCGCGCAGTTCTACATGAACCACCGCTGGCTGGGTGGCACGCTGACCAACTGGAAAACCATTTCCATGTCGATCCAGCGTCTGAAGCAGATCGACGAGCAGCTGGCTGCCGGCGCCGAAGGTCTGACCAAGAAAGAACGTCTTGGCATGGAACGCGACCAGTCCAAGCTGCAGGCCAGCTTGGGCGGCATCCGCGAAATGGGCGGCACGCCTGACCTGATCTTCATCATCGACGTGGGCAAAGAAGACCTGGCGATCCTGGAGGCCAAAAAGCTGGGCATCCCGGTTGTGGCCGTGGTTGACACCAACTGCTCGCCCAAAGGCGTGGATTACGTGATCCCCGGCAACGACGATGCGGCCCGTGCCATTGCTCTGTATTGCGAGCTGATCGCCCGTGCAGCGCTTGACGGCATGTCGGCCCAGATGGGGGCTGCTGGTGTTGACCTCGGTGCGCTGGAAGATGCGCCCGTGGAAGAAGCCGTCGCTGCCGAAGCCTGATTGGCTGTCGTCAATTTGTGACATGGCGGGGGGATAACCCCCGCCAACCCCATTTTATGGAATTCGGGAGACTGACCATGACAATCACCGCTGCAATGGTGAAAGAACTGCGCGAATCCACCGGCGCAGGCATGATGGACGTGAAAAAAGCCCTGACCGAAAGCAACGGCGACATGGACGCCGCTGTGGACTGGCTGCGCACCAAGGGCCTGGCGAAAGCCGCCAAAAAGGCCGACCGCGTGGCTGCCGAAGGTCTGGTCGGCGTGGCGGTGACCGATGGCCGCGGTGTGGCTGTCGAGATCAACTCGGAAACCGACTTTGTGGCCAAGAACGCCGATTTCCAGGCGCTGGTGCGTGATGTTGCCAATGTGGCGCTGACCACCGGCGACTCGGTCGAAGTGGTGAAGGCCGCGCATCTGAACGGCAAGACCGTGGATGATGTGATTCAGGAATCGATCGCCCGTATCGGCGAGAACATGACCTTCCGCCGGATGCACCTGCTCGAAGGCAGCACGGTTGTGTCCTATGTCCACAACGCGGCGGCGGATGGCATGGGCAAGATCGGCGTCTTGGTTGCGCTGAACGGCCCGGCTGACAAGGCACAGGCCATTGGCAAGCAATTCGCGATGCACATCGCCGCCACTGCACCGCTGTCGCTGTCGGAAGCCACGATGGATCCGGCACTGATCGAGCGCGAGCTGACCGTGCAGACCGCCAAGGCACTGGAAGAAAACGCGACCTCGGCCAAGCCAAAGCCGGAACAGGTGATCACCAACAACATCATTCCGGGCCGGATGAAGAAGTATCTGGCAGAAAACACCCTGCTGGGTCAGGCCTTTGTCATCAATCCGGATCTGACGGTCGAACAGGCCGCCAAAGAAGCCGGCGTTGAGATCACCGGCTATGCCCGTGTGGCTGTCGGCGAAGGCATTGAGAAAAAAGAAGAGGATTTCGCTGCTGAAGTGGCGAAAATGGTTCAGGGCTGATTTCAGCCTAAAGCAGACGGAACCAGGGCGGCCTTTCGGGGCCGCCCTTTTTCATGGCGCACTGCAAGACAGAGATGCGGACACACAACGTCAGATATGAAAAAACGGTGCATCCCCAAGGGACGCACCGTCTATTGCAAGCACCACACCTTCTGGGGATGAGGACAGGGCGCCAGCGACACTAACTGCAGATCGGGCCAGAAATTTGCCCAGGCCGCAGGGTTAAGGCCCGGAGAGCAGGGGATTCCCACCGGACGATACTGAAACAGGCATCAGGCCGGTGGGAATGCACCGTCTGCAGCCTGCCGTTCCATTTGCCCGAAGGCGACCACTCATGGAACAAGGGGACAATGCACCCGAACATGACGCAGGGTAAGTCAGGATTTCCCTACCATCGGAGCCTTGGGAACACGCTGGAAAATCATGTTCAAAAGTGAAGCTTTTGCAACAGCTTGCGTGGTGGTCTCGACCTGCAGCGCCTCACGCGCCAGACGCAGGTGCTTTTCCACCATGGCGGCGGAAACCTCCATCAACATGGCGACATCCTGCGTGGTCTTGCCATCGGCCACCCATTCCAGCGCCTGACGCTGACGCTCGGTCAGGCTGCGCTTGGCCTTTGGCTGGGGCAGGGTGATGATCTTGAGGTGCATGAGGTGGGCAACGGCGAGAATTTCGTCGCGGTGCCTCTCCCAGATCGCCTCAACCTGATCCGGACTGATACCGGGGTCGGCGATCAGCCCCAGCGCGCCTTTTGACCGGGTGGTGGTTTCGGGAAAGCTGACCGAAACCCCGGCGACGACCCCGATGGCAAAGTTCTGCCGCACGGCATCCATCTCTTCGGGGGTCAGTTGGCCGGCCTCGAACGCGTCTTTCACCCATTTCCACGTACAGGCCCCGACATTGGACACCGCCCAGCGATAGACCGGGGTACGGGCATAGAACCCGTTCTGAAAGTAGAACCGGGCGTAATCGGCATTGCCGGTGGTCAGAAAAATCGCGTCATCGGGGTCACCGACATTGCGCATATACAAAAACCGCGTGAAGCCATAATTGGCGCGACCAAAGCCCAGACTGCCGAAAAAGGCGGATGCCAGATCCCAGACCTCCTCGACCGTAGCGGCCTCGGCCATACGCGAAATCAGCGGCAGAACTGCCGTCATACCATTCCCCATCGTTGTGCCATTGATGGCGTCTTGTCCTTATCCCTGACTGTGTTCTAACCCCGGATGACCGTTTGGTCAAACTTCCGTGATTCTGAAAAGGGCAAGTGATGCGGGCAGATGTGGTCGTGATCGGCGGAGCGGTGATGGGGTCTTCGGTAGCCTATTGGCTAACCCTGATGCAGCCCGGTCTGGAGGTGCTGGTGGTGGAGCAGGACCCCAGTTTTGCCCGCGCCTCGACCGCGCTGTCGGTGGCCTCGATCCGGCAGCAGTTTACCACGGCGGTCAATGTCGAAATCTCGCGCTTTGGCCTGCAGTTCATCCGCGACTTCAAGGCCCGGATGGGTCTGGATCTGGGGTTGAAGGAGCAAGGCTATCTGTTTCTGGCGCAAAGCACCGAGGGCGCGGCAACCCTGCACGATGTGGCGCAGATGCAGCGCGGTCATGGGGCCGCGACCGAAGTGTGGACGCCCGAGCAGATCAAGGCACGGTTTCCCTGGCTGGAGGTGGGCGATCTGAGCGCGGGCAGTTTTGGCCCGACGGGAGAGGGCTGGTTTGACAACATGGGCCTGATGTCGGGCTTTCGCGCGATGGCAAAGGCCCAAGGCGCGCGCTTTGTCACCGACCGGGTAACAGGCTTGCGGATGGCCGGCGGACAGGTGGCGGGCGTGGTGCTGGAGCGGACGGGGGAGGTGGCCTGCACGCATGCCGTCAACGCCGCCGGCACCCGCGCGGCAGAGGTGTGCCAGATGGCGGGGCTCGATCTGGCGGTGGAGCCGCGCAAGCGCACGGTTTTCGTGATCGACGCGCCCAATGCCCGCCACCCGGACGCGCCCTTGCTTGTCGATGCCGGGTTCTATCTGCGGCCCGAGCAAAACCACTGGATCACCGCGACCGTGCCGCAGGATGATGGCCCATGCGCGGCGGATGATTTCGAGCCGGATCTGCATCTGTTCGAACAGATGATCTGGGAACAGCTCTATGCCCGCGCACCTGGGTTTGACGCGGTAAAAGTCATGCGGCACTGGGTCGGGCATTACGCCTATAACACGCTGGATCAGAACGCCATTCTCGGGCCACATCCCGAAGTGCCTAACCTGTTGCTCTGCAACGGCTTTTCCGGCCACGGCTTGCAGCAATCGCCTGCGGTCGGGCGCGGCATTGCCGAACAGATCCTGACCGGCAGCTGGCAGACGCTGGATCTGAGCGATCTGTCGGTGGGTCGGATGATCGAGGGCCGCGCCTTTCGTGAGCTTGCCGTGGTCTAGGGCTTTGCGGTCTCGCAGCGGGGCAGGGCACGGCAATCGCGCGCGGCCTTTGGGGCGAGCGCCAGCATGGCGTCATACATGGTCAGATAGACAGTGCCGGTCAGGTCGTGCAGCAGATGGGTGCGCAACAGGCGGTCCATCACCGGGCCCTTGACCTCGGCCAGATGCAGTTGCACCCCGGCATCGTGCAGGCGCGTGTTGATCGCCTCCAGACTCTCGACCGCGCTGCTGTCGATGTCATTGACCGCCACACAGTTGAGCACGACGTGGCGGATCGCCTTGTCTTCGGCAATGGCGCCCAGAAGGGTATCTTCCAGAAACCGCGCGTTGGGGAAATACAGCGCCTCGTCGATGCGCAGGGCCAGCACATCGGGCACGGTTGTCACGGTATGGCGGCGCACGTTGCGGAAATGCTCGGTGCCTTGCACCTGACCGATCACCGCCACATGCGGTTGTGAGGTGCGGTACAGATGCAGCAGGATCGACAGCGCCACACCGGCGGCGATGCCCGCCTCGACACCGACCAGCAGCGTCAGCAGGATCGTCACCGCCATGGCGGCAAAATCGGCGCGGTTCGACGCCCAGACCCGCCGGATTGCGGCCAGATCGACCAGCCCCAGCACAGCGACGATAATGGTTGCGGCCAGCGTGGCCTTTGGCAGATGGCTGAGCAGGGGGGTCAGAAACAGCGTCGCCAGCGCCATGGCAAGGGCGGTAAACGCACCCGCCGCCGGAGTCTGCGCCCCGGCATCAAAATTCACCACCGACCGCGCAAAGCCACCCGTCACCGGAAAGCCGCCCGACAGCCCGGCGCCGATATTGGCGGCCCCCAGTGCCACCAACTCCTGATCCGGATCAATCCTTTGCCGCCGTTTCGCCGCGAGGGTCTGCGCCACCGACACGGTCTCCACATATCCCACCAACGAGATCAGCGCAGCGGGCAGCAGGATCGCCTGCCACAGCGCCGGGTCCAGCGGTGGCAGCGCGGGCATCGGTAGGCCGGTCGGAATGTCGCCCACCACCGCCACACCATGCGCGGCCAGCCCAAAGCCCCAGGTGGCCAGCGTGGTCAGCGCCACCGCCAGCACGGGGGCCGCCCGCACGATCACTGTGGCCAGACCGGGCCTGACGCCCGCGCGCAGCAGCACTGCTTTCAGCCGCGTACGCGCCCACCACAAAAAGCCAAGCGCAAAGCCGCCAAGCAGCAGCGTGAACGGGTTCAGCCCGCTGATGCCGCTCAGGATGCCGGTCACCACCGCCACCAGCGTATGGCCCGGCGCGGCAATGCCAAGGATGCCGGGAAGCTGGCCCACGGCGATCAGGACCGCCGACGCACTGATGAACCCCGAGATCACCGGATGGCTGAGAAAGTTGGCAATGAACCCCAGCCGCAACAGGCCCATGCCCAGCAGCATCAGACCGGACAGAACCGCCATGGCAATGGCAGCACCCAGATACTCCGCCGTGCCTTGTGCCGCGATCTGACCGACCGCCGCCGCCGTCATCAGGCTGACCACCGCCACCGGCCCAACCGCCAGCGTGCGCGAGGTGCCAAACACCGCGTACAGCAGCAAGGGCGCGATCGAGGCATAAAGCCCAACCTCGGCCGGCAGACCGGCCAGCAGCGCATAGGCCAGGGATTGCGGGATCAGCATGATCGTCACGATCAGCGCCGCCAGCAGATCAGCGCCAAAGGTTGGCTTGTCATAGACCGCAAGCCATTCAAGGATCGGGAAATATCGTCTCATCACACGCTCCGCTTTGACGCATACATAGGGAAGACGCGAATACATAGCAAGTTATGAATATAACGGCGCGCCGGGCTAGCGTTGTGGCAGACAGTGCGATTACATTACATAATACTGATTATAGGCTTAATATATGTAGGCGCAAAGTAGAAATGTCCCATGTGAGCAAAGTTAAAGTGTCACCCTCCCTGTGTTGCCAGCTTGGCGCTTTGGAGGATGCACATGGGATGGGTCATGATGAGCGAGCGCGAGCTTGGGCGG
>NZ_QWEY01000001.1 GCF_003443995.1 Pseudotabrizicola alkalilacus | reverse complement strand
GCTTTCCCCGGGTCATCGGTCGGAAACCTCTCGGTCTCTCCCCTGCCGGGCAGATATGCTACGTGTCAGACGCCGATGCGCCCAAACCGCCCACATATCCCTTCATCACATTCAATTTTCAAAGAGCGTGAAGACAAAAATTTCAGGACCACCAATCTCTTGGTGCTTCCTGCAACCGTACCTTCAGATGTCACGTCGAACTTCCATCGTCGCTCCGTCGCTTCAGAACCGCGTTTCCGCATCCCCTCCGCTTCGGTAAGGCGGTGTTTAGGCCCACAACAAAAAACCTGCAAGAGGAAATCTTCACACAACCGTCGTTTTTCTCCAGTACCCTATGTTTCCTTGACCCAAACGACCAAACTTTCTGCATCCCGCCCGCGCCGCAGACCGGGGTGGAACCGCATTTTTGCCCCCTGCCCCCGAATCTGCCCCCCGAGTCCCGCCCCTCAGCACCGAATCTTTGCCGAATCTGGCGCGCCTCGCGCCCCGGAGTTCCCCGGCGCGCCTCACTGCGCCGCCTGAACCGCCCCCGCCATCACACACAAGAGCTCGAACATCACCGAAGCCCCCAGATAGGCCGTCGCCCCGTTAAGATCGAACGGCGGCGACACCTCGACCACATCGGCCCCCACGATCCGCACGCCCGCCAGCTCGCGCACCACCTGCAGCGCCTGAAAGCTGTTGGGGCCGCCGATCTCGGGTGTGCCGGTGCCGGGGGCATAGGCCGGGTCGATGAAGTCGATGTCATAAGAGACATAGGTCTCGCCCTGCCCCGCGCGCTCCCGTGCCTCGGCCATCACATCGGCCACGCCGCGCGCATGAAACTCCTCGATCGCGATCACCCGGATGCCCACGCTGTCGGCAAACTCCCGGTCTTCCCGGTCATAGGCCGTGCCCCGGATGCCGATCATCGTCACCCGCTGCGGGTCCAGCAGCCCCTCTTCCACCGCGCGGCGGAACGGGGTGCCATGGGTATACAGGCTGCCGTTGAAATAGCTGTGGAACAGATCGGTATGGCTGTCGAAATGGATCATCCCCAGACCCTTCGGGCTGTCGGGCCGGTCTTTCGCCAGTGCCCGCAGGATCGGCAGGCTGCACAGATGATCGCCCCCGGCGGTCAAGGGCACGATCCCGGCCGCGCGCACCTGCGTATAATAGGCCTCCATCCGCGCCAGAGAGTCCATCAGATCGGCCGGGTTCGGCCCGACATCGCCCAGATCGGCACAGCGCACCGCCTCGAACGGGCGCACGCCCGTGGCACCATTCTCGGCCCGGATCATGGTTGACGCATCCCGCAGCGCGCGCGGCCCGTGGCGCGGGCCGGGGCGGTTCGTGGTGCCGCCATCCCAGGGCGCGCCGATCAGACCGATCTGAACATCTGCAAAGCGCGGATGCTCCGGCGTCACCACCGGCAGCCGCATAAAACTGGCCACCCCGGCGAATCGTGGCAGCTCGAAACCGGAAACCGGAACGAAAAACGGGTCATGTGTCATGATACGGCAGCCCTTCTGTCTGATCTTTTCCGCGATCAAACCACCCCTGCCCCCCTCTGTCAGGTCCGCAGGCGACATCATACCGGCCAATGCGCGCCCGTTTGCCGACCCAGAGCCGCCCGCCCCTTGACCGATCCGCCGCCATACGCCCTTATCAGGCAAAGCCAGCAACGGACGGATCATGTTCAACAAGACCTCAGACCAGACAGCCCCACCGGGTGGCGCCCCCCCGGCACGCCCCTCCAACACCAGATCGGTCTTTGCCAGCGACCTGAAAATCACCGGCGAGATTTCGTCGGTCGGCGATATCGAGATGCTGGGCGACATTGACGGCAATGTCACCGCCCGCAGTCTGTCGGTCGGGGCAGAGGGCCGGATGAACGGCACCATCACCGCCGAAACCGTCGAAGTGCGCGGCAAGGTCGATGGCCAGATCAGCGCCGACAGCTTCACCCTGCGCGCCGCCGCAAAGGTGGCGGCAGATGTCACCTACCGCACCCTGATCATCGAAAGCGGGGCTCAGGTCGAAGGGCGCTTTGCCAGACACAAGGCCTGACCGCGCTCTCAGCTATGAAAACGGCCTCCGCCTGCGGGGGCCGTTTTGCTTTGTAGCCTGCCGCACCGGGTCAGGATGACGGAATCGCATAGGTCAGCCCGGCCCGCGCCACCGGCTCGGTCCCGCCTTCGGAAAACAGCAGCACATCGCCCACCGCCAGCCTGCGCCCCAGCTTCAGCAGCCGCGCCTGCGCCAGCAGGTCAACCCCGGCCTGCGGCTTGCGCATGAAATCCATCGCGCAATTCGTGGTCACCGCCAGCGCGACCGGCCCGATCCTTCTCAGGATCGCCAGATACATCGCCACATCGGCAAGGCCGAACATCGCCGGCCCCGACACCGTGCCCCCGGGCCGCAGATGCCGCGCCGCCACCCGCAGCCGCAGCGTCACACCCGTCGCATCCGCCCGCTCCACCGCGAAGTCATCTGCCACCTGCCCGAAATCCCGCTGCAGAAATGCCTGCAGCGCGGTCGCATCCATCACCACGGTCATGTCACCCCTCCCCCGTCTGTTGTCGCTCAAGCCCCGCCCCATCTGTGGGGACCATCCGGGCACACCGGCCTGCTGGCCAAACGCCGCCCCCTCCCCCATCCCCTCCCACAAGGGGAGGGGCGCGCCTCGCACATCGCTTGCTCCCCGCGCCCTCTCCGCTTTGCCCGGCCGCAGGGCGCAAGGCGGCTCCCTCCCCCCTTTGTGGGGGAGGGATGGGGTGGGGGGCACCCCGCCGCAGGCAATCGCGCTGAGCTTTGGCAAAGACCTCTGCGGCAACGGCAGACGCCTCCGGCGGGAGTATTTTTGTCAAGATGAAAGCGGCGGCAACAGGGTCTGCAACCGCCTGTGTCGCACCTGCGGCACGCGGCGTTCCACAGCCCCGGCCCGGTTACAGCCGGTACAGGGCCTTGAACTTCGCCTCCAGATAGTCAAGCAACGGCGCTTCTGTGGGCTCGAACCCGCAGGCCAGCCGCACCACCTCGCGTGGTTCATACAATCCGCCATGACGCTGCACGGTCTCGCGCAGCCAGGCGGTCGCCGCACGCGCATCGCCGCGCGCCAGATGGTCATCAATATCCGGCACCGCCTGCCGCAGCGCGACATTCAGGCAGCCAGCATAGACATTGCCCAGCGTATAGGTCGGGAAATAGCCGAACAACCCGCAGGACCAATGCACATCCTGCAGCATCCCCTGCGAGGCGCGCGGCACCGCCACGCCGAAATCGGCGGCAAAACGGTCATTCCACGCCGCCTCCAGATCGCCCACCGCCAGATCGCCCCGGATCAGCGCGCGTTCCAGATCAAAGCGCATCATCACATGCAGGTTGTAATGCACCTCATCGGCCTCTGTCCGGATAAAGCCCGACTGCACCCGGTTGACCGCGCCGTAAAACGCATCGGCATCGGTCAGGCCAAAGCCGTCAAACCGGGTCTGCATCTGACCAAACATCCAGCTGGTAAACGCGCGCCCGCGCCCGAGCTGGTTTTCATAGATCCGGCTCTGGCTCTCATGCACGCCCATGCTCACCCCGGCCCCCAGCGGGGTCAGCCGGTAATCGGGGTCAATCCCCAGCTCATAGCAGGCATGCCCCACCTCATGGATGGTCGAGTAAAAGCAGTTGAACGGATCGCTTTCCACCACCCGCGTGGTGATCCGCGCGTCATCGCCAGAGCCGGAACTGAACGGATGCACCGCCAGATCCAGCCGCCCGCGCTCCCAGTCATAGCCAAAGGCAGTGGCCAGATCGCGCGCCATGCGCATCTGCGCGTCCTGCCCGAACTGCCCTTCCAGCTTTGCCGGCTGATACGCCGCCCCCAGCACCGCCGACCGCAAGGCGACCAGACGGGGCCGCATCGCATCAAACATCGCGCCCAAAGACTCCGCCGTCGCCCCCGGCTCGTAATCGTCGATCAACGCGTCATACAGATCACCGCCCTGCGCCAGGCACGCCGCCTCTTCGCGCCGCAGCTTGATCACCTCGGCCAGGATCGGCAGAAACGCTGCGACATCATCGCGCGACCGCGCCTCGGCCCAGATCCCCTGCGCCCGGCTGGTCACCCGCGCCAAGGCCTGCGCCAGCGGCCCCGGCACCTTGACCTGCCGCTCATACGACCGCCGGATGTGGCGCAGATTGGCTGCCGCCACCGCATCCGCCGCCTCCGCCTGCGCCAGCCACTCCGCGATCCGCGGATCGGTGCGCCGCGCATGCAGCACCCCTTCCAGCGCCGACATCTCCTCCGACCGCTGCTCGGCAGCGCCGCGCGGCATCATCGTCTCCTGATCCCAGCCCAGACGCCCGGCCACCTGCCCCAAAGCCTCGGTCTCGCGCTGAAACGCCATCAGATCGGCGTACGCCATATTGTTCGCACTCATGCCGTGCCCCTCCGGATCGACCCGGCCAGCGGGTATTGTGACAGATAACGGGCGCGAATGATCAGCACCCACAAAAGAACCGCGCCCAGCTGATGGGTGATCGCCACATGCAGCTGCGCCGATGTCAGCACCGCCATGATGCCAAGCCCGACCTGCGCCAGCATCATCAGCATCACCATGTGAAAGGCAAAGCGCGTCGCCCCATGCGCCGATGTGCGCCCGCGCAGCCAGACCACCACGCCAAAGGCAAACAGCAGATACCCCGCCATCCGGTGCATGAACTGCACCAGACCGGGGTTCTCAAAGAACGCATGCCAGAGGGGCAAGGCCCCGCCCTGTCCGTCCGGCACATAAAACGCATCCGCCGGAAAGAACGCGCCGTTCATGTCCGGCCAGGTCGGAAACGCCCGCCCCGCATCAATCCCCGCGACCAAAGCCCCGAGCAGGATCTGCAGAAAGGCAAAATGCATCAGCCCGGTCGACAATGAGAACAGCTTGCCCTCCCGCGCGCGCCGCGCCTGCAACAGCGCGGCCTCTGACCGGCCCAGCAGGAACACATACCAGCCGATGAAGCCAAGGATCACAAAGGCCAGCCCCAGATGCGTGGCCAGCCGGTACGACGCCACCGAGGTCATCGCCCCGGTCAGGCCCGAGGCGACCATCCACCAGCCAATCGCGCCCTGCAGCCCGCCCAAAGCGCCCAGCAACAGCAGCCGCCCGGTCCAGCCCGGCGGAATCCGCGAGGTGGCCCAGAAGAACAGAAAGCCCACCGCCCAGACCAGACCCACGGCCCGGCCCAGCTGCCGATGTCCCCATTCCCACCAGTAGATCACCTGAAACGCCGACAGCTCCATGCCCGCATTCATCAGCTGATACTGCGGGCTGGCGCGATACTTGTCGAACTCCGCCAGCCAGTCGGCCTCGTTCAGCGGCGGCAAGGCCCCGGTCACAGGCCGCCATTCGGTGATCGACAGCCCCGAGTCGGTCAGCCGCGTGAGGCCGCCGACCACGATCATCGCCATCACCATCAGGAACAGCACGATCAGCCAGCCCCGGATCGCGCCGCGCGCGCCCTTTGGCCCCGCGTCAATCAAGCCGCCCTGCGCCTTCGGGGCCGCGCCCGCGCTGCCCACCTCTTCGAAAATGCTGCGCTTGCCCGCCATACCCGCCTCATATCTTCCTGGCCCGGAGACTAGGCCGCGCCCCGAGCAGCTTCAAGGGGGGTGCGGCGATGGGGATGGGGGCGGCCATGGCATCACAGCCGGTGGGTCAACCTGCTCGCAAGCGAGCAGAACGACCCACCCTACCCCTTCTCTTCACTCGGCACTGTATTTTGCGAGATGGAGAAGGGCTATGCCCGCGCAAAGGGGCCAAAGTTACTAGATTCTTCGCTAGGCGTCTTTGGCGCAGGTTGTCCATTGATCTAGTCGGAGCATTCAGAATTATCACATATGTCCATTTGTGGACGCGGCACCTAACCGCCCCCAAGAATTCGTAGAACTCCTCCTACAAGTGCCAACGCTCCTTCTGCTGCAAGATTACCTGCGGCTCCAGCAAGAGCGGATCGAACATCTTGAGTTAGATTTCTGAGTTTCCCTACATCTGGGGTTTGTTTTTCCGCCTCTATTATCACGGCATCAATAGTATCAGGTAGCGTGTCACTAGCTCCGGCTTCCACAAGGCCGGGAACAGCCTCTCGCAGCTTGCGCAAGGTCTCTTTGATTTCGGTTACATCACGTGTCGTTAAAGAGATGTCACCGGAAATGTTACCCGTCCCCATATTACCAGCGAAGTTATCAATTCTTCCAATATTGAACGTAGTCATGACGGACTGTGCACTTTCTACCTCACGGTCGTCGAAGGAAAATCCCTCGCCCAAGACACCGTTGCGTTCCATTTCAATGGCCCAATCAAGAACCATATTGCGAACAAACTCTAGAATACCAACTATTCCACCCCTTGGAACCTGAACAACCATTCTTGCCGTTGAAACCCGCATCAACTTGTTCACTGCGATGACAAGCTCATCAGGGAGCGGAAAATGATAGATACCGCTATCACCGTCTGAAATGAGATCTCGGAGCCCGCCGATACCCTGGCCTACCATTGCCGTGCTCAAGACGTCAGCAATCTGAGCGTCATGTGTTTGCACTGGCACCCAGCCATGGAAGGGATTCCATCCTGCTGGCTGGCCACGAAGTATCCGGTGAGGCGGAAGCGCGCCGCTGTAGCCATTAAGCTCGCTGTCAACCCAACTCTCCAAGTCGCCAAGTTTCAGCTTGGTGGCCGCCAACTTTACACGCCGCAGCAGTGATTCAACTGGAACAGTTTCATCCAGACAAGCTTTCTGAATTTCAATAATCAAACCACTCATAGAACGTCCCTTTCCGCTGTCTTCGACCCACACTAAGGCTGGAATCGTCCGCAGAACAAACTCATTAAACGCGGCAATATACAGTAGCCGTTGGCTCAGCCGCAGTGAAAGTTCACTATGTCCGGAAAGCAGCTCAGGCCAGCCAAATCACCCGCCACCCCGCCGCAAAGCCCTGCAATACCCTTGCCCTTCGCATTTGCAGCTTTCCCAAATACTCCGGGGGTCCGGGGGCTGGCCCCCGGGGGTGGCCGCAGGCGCAGCGTCAGGAGGGTTCGCCAAACCCCGCCGGCACCAACCGCCCCTGCCCCCCCGCCATCCCCGCGTCCTCCAGCAGATCCGCCAGCATCGCCTCCACGTTCTGCCCGGCCGCCGACAGATGCGCCCAGATCTCGCGCACCGCTGGCGTGATGCGCGGTTCCTGCACCGCCCGCGCGGTGTGCAGCCAGGCGGCCAGCCCGTCGCTGCTCACATAGTCGCGCGCCTTGCGCAGGGCGGCGATTTTCGTCTGGCTGGCGCGGACAAAGCGTTGAACCTCCGCCGCTTTCCAGCTGGCCAACTTGGTCAGATCCTGCCCGTCGGCCAGATGCACCTGCGCCCAGAACTGCGCGGCGGCGGCGTGCTGTTCCACGGCATGCGGCTTGCCGCCCGCCAGCCGGTCGGCCACCGCCTGCGCCTCATCCACCAGCGCCTGAATTGCCTTTTCCTTTTGCCAGTTGCTGAAGTCGGTGCCAGCCATCGGGATCTCCTTGTTCAGTCAAAGCAACGGGAAAGTGTTAAGACTTCGTGAATCTCGCAGGGTCAAGTCTTTGAAATCAAACAGAACCCACAGCTGTAACACAGCGGGCAGCCCTCACTCCCCCTGCTGGCGCAGCCGGTAGGCGATCTGGCGCAGCATCCCGTGAAAGGTCTGCACCTCAGCCCGCGTCAGGTTCAGCCGGGCCCACATGTTGCGCAGGTTCAGCCGCATGTTGGCGGCCTTGGTCTCGGGAAAGAAGAACCCCGCCGCCTCCAGCCGCTCCTCAAAGTGGTCGCCCAGTTTCTCCACGTCCACCCGGCTGGCAAACTCGGTGCGGGCCAATTCCATCACCTCCGGCGCCACCACCGCCGTCTGCCGCTGCCATTCATAGCCCATCAAGAGCGCGCATTGGCCCAGGTTCAGGCTGGGAAAATCGGGGTTCACCGGCACCGTGACGATGGCATTGGCCAGCGCCACATCGTCATTCTCCAGCCCCGCCCGCTCCGGCCCGAACAGAACGCCCACCTTCTTGCCCTCAGCCGCCATAGCCCGCGCCATCTCCATCGCCCGTTCCGGCGTGACGATCGGCTTGACCAGCTCACGCCCCCGCGCGGTGGTGGCAAAGACATAGTCGCAATCGCCGATGGCAGCGGCGACATCCGGAAACAGCCCCGCCTGATCCAGCACCCGCCCCGCGCCCGAGGCCATTGCCACCGCTTTGGAGTTGGGCCAGCCGTCGCGCGGGGCCACCAGACGCATCCGGGTCAGGCCGAAGTTCAGCATCGCGCGGGCCGCAGCACCGATATTCTCGCCCATCTGCGGGCGGACGAGGATAAAGGCAGGTTCGATCATGCGTGGCACCCCAGGTTTTACAGGCCTGTTACGCCAGCTCCCCCTCGCGGGCAAGACATGGTCAAGCCGCAAAAAGGCTGGTAAGCCAGCCAAAACCCGCTGCGAGGACCCGCCATGGCCGCCGAAGACCGCCCGCAAATCACCCTGATCACCCCGCCCAGCTTTGATCTTGATGTCTTCCCCACCCGTCTGGCCTCTGTGCTCGACGCAGTGGACGTGGCCTGCCTGCGCATCGCGCTGGCCAGCAAGGAAGAAGACAACCTGCTGCGCGCCGGCGACGTGCTGCGCGAGGTGGCCCATGCCCGCGACGTGGCGGTGGTGATCGAAAACCATCTGCTGCTGGTCGAACGGCTGGGCCTTGACGGGGTTCACCTGACCGATGGCGCGCGAAACGTGCGCAAGGCCCGCAAGGATCTGGGCGCAGAGGCGATTGTCGGCGCCTATTGCGGCACCACCCGGCATGAGGGCATCAGCGCGGGCGAAGGCGGCGCGGATTATGTGGCCTTTGGCGCGATTGGCGACTCAGCCCTGGGTCAGGGCACGCAGGCCGATTTCGACCTGTTCGAATGGTGGTCGGAAATGATCGAAGTGCCGGTGATCGCCGAAGGCGCGCTGACGGTCGAGCTGGTTGAACGCTTTGGCCCAGTCACCGATTTCTTTGGCATCGGGCCAGAGATCTGGGGTTCGGATGATCCGCTGGCCGCCTTGAAAACCCTGCTGGCCCCGCTGGGCTGAGGCCAGCCTTAGAGCGCAGCGGGCCGTTCCGGACCGGAATGGCTGGTTGCGATAATGCGCTCGCAATATTGCGCAAGGTCTTTGCGGTTGGTGAAGGCATCCACCGGCACCGGCGGGTGAAACACCACCTCGACGCTGCCTTGCCGTGGGGCAGACAGCACCGCAACCAGATGCCCGGCAAAGGTCATGCCGCCCCACCAGCCGTAAAACCGCGGATCGGTCCCTGCTGGGGCGCGGTAAACCACAGTAACCGGCTGAATGTGCAGCACGGTTTCCAGCCCATGGCTGAAGAACGCAGCGAAAAGCGTTGATTTAAAAGGCAAAACCCGCAGGCTGTCGGTCGAGGTGCCCTCGGGAAAGAACAACAGCCGGTGACCGGCGCGCAGGCGGTCTTCAAGCTGCTGCTGCTGGCGTCTGGCCTCGGTGCCCTTGCGCGTGATGAACAGCGTGCCGGTCGCGCGCGCCAGCCAGCCGATGCCCGCCCAGCCCGACACTTCGGATTTGGCCACGAAATAGAGCGGCGCACAGGCGTTCAGCGCGAAAATATCCAGCCAAGAGGCATGGTTCGCCACCATCGCCCCGCGCTGTTGCATCGGCGTGCCCCGCACCGTCAGGCCGATCCCCATGATCCGCATCGCTGCCCGGCAGACAGCTTGCGTGATGCGCGGGGTCCAGGGCCGGTTCAGCCCGAACAGCGGGCGCTCCACGCAGCGCAGCAGCAGCAAAAGCACCAGCCCACCATAGGTGATGCCGCCCAGAACCGCCGCCCTCATGGCAAAGCGGACCCAGCCCGGCAGGGTCTGCGGCGCTTTGGGTGGCGGATCGCCGTACCAGGTCATCCGGCTTCGCCTTTGCGGATGTAGAAATCCTTGTGCTTCTGGCTCATCTGATGGGTGTCCATTACCAGACAGACATCGGTGGTGTTGAACGCATGATCCACAAACACGCCCTCCCCGACAAAGCCCCCCAGCCGCAGATAGGCCTTGATCAGCGCCGGGGTCGCGGCCAGAGCGGCGCGGCGGTTGACCTCGGCGGCGGGCAACAGGTGCAGCTGGCTCAGGCCATCGCCAAGCGCCCGGACCCGCAGCGCAGGCGGCGCCAGATGCCCGTGATGCAGCATCGACAGCGGCAGGGACAGGGCCGCCAGATCGGTGCCGGGAAAGCTGGCCGCGCCGAACAGAATTTCGATATCACGTTCAATCACATAGCGCGCCAGAGCATTCCAGAGGTGAAACATGCCGGTGCCGCCGCGATGATCTGCGTGGATGCAGGATCGCCCGAGTTCCAGCAACTTGCGACCCGACGCTTTCAGCAAAGTCAGGTCGAATTCGGTTTCCGAATAGAACCGGCCGATCCGACGCATCCGGTCACAGGGAAGCAAGCGGTACACACCGACCACATGATCGCCCTGCCCCGGATCAAGCGTGCGGTCCACCAGAACCAGATGATCAAAGGCGCTGTCAAACTCATCCTGCTCGGTCTGCGCTACATGGTCCACGCCAGGCCCATCGGCCCCCAGTTCCTTGACAAACACCCGGTATCGCAACCGAAGTGCCGCCGCGATGTCTGCCTCGCCGGTGGCAAGGCGCGCCTCATAGCGGTCATCTGACTGTATTCCCGTCACAGAGCTGTCTCCTGTCGCCTTAACCAGCGGTTAACTATCATGGGGATAAAAGCAGGGGAGGGACAAGGCAACCGCAATGACGTTAACTGTGACAACGGCAACCGGACCGGCCAAGGCAACATATGATGAAAGAAACCTGTCAATATGCTGCGGCAGACCGTTACGGGCCCTCAAATGCCAAAAATCGGCAACAGTTCGATTTGGCGGCCATCAATCACCACCTTGCCAGCGTGTTCAAAATTGACGGTAATGCGCCCGCCGATGTTAGACTGCACCTGCCCCAGGCCCCAGTCGGGCCGGTCAGGGTGCCGCACCATCATTCCCGGTTCCAAAAGCGCATTCATCTTTCGCCCCTTTTCCATTCAGGATTTCCGCCCATGTCTGACAAGCCTGATCTGACGGCCCTGCTGGGGTCACGCATCTGCCACGATCTTATCAGCCCGATCGGTGCCATCGGCAATGGGGTAGAGCTTTTGATGATGGACGGCATGGGCAGCAGCCCGGAACTGGCGCTGATCGTCGATAGTGTCGCCAATGCCAATGCCCGCATCCGGTTCTTTCGCGTGGCCTTCGGCGCGGCGGGGGCCAGCGAACAGCGGATCGGCCGGGCCGAGGTGGCCAGCATCCTCAGCGATCTGACCCGTGGCGGCCGGCTGCTGATGGACTGGCAGTCGCCCGCCGATCTGTCGCGGCGCGAGGTAAAGCTGGCCTTTCTCGCGATCCTCTGTCTGGAAAGTGCGATGCCCCATGGCGGCACGTTGTCAATTGAGCGGGGCGAGTCCCGCTGGACCTTGCGCGGCGAAGCAGGGCGCCTGCGGATTGACGCTGATCTGTGGGAGTTGCTGTCAAATCCTGCCTCCACCGTCGAAATCGGCCCCGGTCAGGTGCATTTTGCCTTGCTGCGCGACGAAATCTCCCGGCAGCACCGCCGCCTGACGGTAGAGGTCGGCGATACGGCGGTGCGCCTGTCATACTGAGCGCTTAACCAGCGCGGCAGGTGCCATCACCCCGGACGAGGTATTTGAAGCTGCACAGCTGCTCGGCCCCGACCGGGCCACGCGCGTGCATCTTGCCGGTGGCAATGCCAATCTCGCCACCCATTCCGAACTCGCCGCCATCGGCAAACTGGGTACTGGCGTTGCGCATCAGGATCGCGCTGTCGAGCCGGGTCATGAACCGCTCGGCCGTCGCATCATTCTCGGTCAGGATGCTTTCGGTGTGGCTCGATCCATAGCGCCGGATATGCGCAATTGCCTCCTCCACGCCATCGACCAGCTTTGCCGCGATGATCATGTCCAGAAACTCGCGCCCGAAATCATCGGGTTGCGCCCGCACCGTGCCCGGCACTTTCAAAAGCTCGCCTTCGGTGCGCACCTCGACCCCTGCTGCCAGCAGATCCTCGATCAGCACCGCGCCGTGTTTGGTATAGAACTGCCAGTCGATCAGCAGGCATTCGGCCGCGCCACAAACGCCGGTCCGCCGGGTTTTCGCGTTCAGCACCACGGCGCGCGCCTTTTCCGGATCGGCGTCGCGGTCGGCATAGACGTGGCAGATCCCCTCCAGATGCGAAAACACCGGCACCCGCGCTTCCCGTTGCACCAGCCCGACCAGCCCCTTTCCGCCGCGCGGCACGATCACGTCGATATGCTCCACCGCCTGCAGCATGGCCGAAACCATGGCGCGGTCGCGGGTCGGGATCAGCTGGATTGCCGCCTCGGGCAGGCCCGCGCCGCGCAACCCCTCCACCATGCAGGCATGGATCGCGGTTGACGAATGAAAGCTTTCGGACCCGCCGCGCAGGATCACCGCATTTCCGGCCTTCAGACACAGCGCGCCCGCGTCGGCAGTCACATTCGGGCGCGACTCGTAAATCACGCCGACCACGCCCAGCGGCGTCGCCACCCGCTGAATATGCAGCCCCGACGGCATATCCCATTCCGCCAGCACCCGGCCAACCGGATCGCGCTGCTCGGCAATGGCCCGCAACCCGTCAACCATGCCCCGGATCCGCCGCTCATCCAGCCGCAGCCGGTCCAGCATCGCCGGGCTGAGGCTCTTTTGCGTGCCATAGTCCAGATCGAGCGTGTTCTCATCCAGGATCGCCTGACGACTGGCCCAGATCGCCTCGGCGGCACCGATCAGCGCAGCATGTTTGCGTTCCGGCGAGGCACAGGAAAGCTCCGCAGCCGCGTCCCGCGCCGCACGCCCGATCTGTTTCATCAGATCATTCATCTGCCCGTCCATCGCCCGCCCTTTCCTCTTGGTTGAAGTACTCCGCGAGGGGGCAAAGCCCCCGGCAGCGGGTTTTCAGACCACCATATCATCCCTGTGCACCAGCGCCGCCCGGCCCTGATAACCCAATATTCCCGCAATATCGCCCGAGCGGTGCCCGGCAATCGCCTTGGCCTCAACGGCCGTATAGCGCACCAGCCCCTTGCCCAGCACCACGCCTTCGGGCGACAGGATCGACACCGGCTCACCCCGGCCAAATGTCCCGGTCACCCGCGTGACGCCCGCGGGCAGCAGCGATTTTCCGGCGCGCAGCGCAGCAACGGCGCCCGCATCCAGCACCAGCTCGCCGCGCGGTTTCATCGCGTTGATCCAGCGTTTGCGCGCCAGTTGCGGATCGGCCTGCGCCACGAACCACGTGCGCTGCGCGCCGTTGGCCAAGGCTGACAGGGGACGCAGAACCGACCCCTCCATGATCGCCATGGCACACCCGCCGGCAATCGCGGTCTTGGCGGCGAGCAGTTTGGTCTTCATCCCGCCCTTGGACATCCCCGAAATCGGATCACCAGCCATCGCCTCGATCTCGGGGGTGATATGCTCCACCAGATCAAACCGCTCTGCGGTCGGGTCTTCCTTCGGATTGGCGGAATAGAAGCCATCGACATCCGACAGCAGGATCAGCTGATCCGCGCCCACCGTCACCGCGATCTGCGCGGCCAGACGGTCGTTGTCGCCAAACCGGATCTCATCGGTCGCCACCGTATCATTCTCATTCACGATCGGCACCACGCCCAAGCCCAGCAGGGTTTCCATCGTGGCGCGGCTGTTCAGATAGCGGCGGCGGTCGGTGGTATCCTCCAGCGTGACCAACACCTGCCCGGTGGTGATGCCATGCGGCGCCAGCACCTCTTCATAGGCGCGTGCCAACCGGATCTGCCCGACGGCTGCCGCCGCCTGAGACTGCTCCAGCGTCAGCACACCGTCGCCCAGACCCAGCACCTTGCGGCCAAGCGCGATGGAACCGGACGACACCAGCACCACATCGGTGCCGCGCACCTTGGCTTCGGCCACATCCATGGCAAGCGCAGACAGCCAGCCCTGTTTCAACCCGGTCGCGCGGTCCACCAAGAGGGCGGAGCCGATCTTGACGACCAGCCGTTTTGCGTTGCGGATATCGGGGGCGTGAAGCGTGCTCAGGGCTGCCACGGGCCAGCCTCCTCTTCCGGAGCCTCACCCTGAATCGTGCGGTAGATGTCGCGCAGCACGTCCTGCAGGCCCTTGCCCGCCACGCCAGAAATCACATGCACCGGCCCGCCGCTGGCCTTTTCAAGCGCCCGCTTGCGGTCGGAAATCTGCTTTGGGTCCATCGCATCGCATTTGTTCAGCGCCACGATGCGGGCCTTGTCACCCAGCACTTCGGAATAGGCTTCCAGCTCGGTCACGATGGTCTTGTAATCCTTGGTGATGGTGCTCGATGTGCCATCGACCAGATGCAGCAGCACCTTGCAGCGTTCGACATGGGCCAGAAACTGGATGCCAAGGCCCCGCCCCTCAGATGCGCCCTCGATCAGACCGGGAATATCGGCCATCACGAATTCCGCGCCATCCACGCCCACCACCCCAAGATTGGGGATCAGCGTGGTAAACGGGTAATCGGCAATCTTGGGCCGGGCGTTCGACACGGCGGCGAGGAAGGTGGATTTGCCCGCATTCGGCAGCCCCACCAGCCCGGCATCGGCGATCAGTTTCAGCCGCAGCCAGATCGTGCGCTCCACCCCTTCCTGCCCCGGATTGGCGCGAGCGGGCGAACGGTTGGTCGAGGATTTGAACCGCAGGTTGCCCCAGCCGCCGTTGCCGCCTTGGGCGAGGATCACCTTTTGCCCCACCTCGGTCAGGTCGGCGATGATGGTTTCCTCATCCTCGTCCAGAATCTCGGTGCCAACAGGCACGCGCAGCACGATATCTTCGCCGGTCTTGCCGGTGCGCTGTGCGCCCATGCCGGGCTGGCCGGATTTGGCAAAGAAATGCTGCTGATAGCGAAAGTCGATCAGCGTGTTCAGGCCGTCCACCGCCTCCACCCAGACCGAGCCGCCGTTGCCGCCATCGCCACCATCCGGGCCGCCGAATTCGATGAACTTCTCACGCCGGAACGACACGCAGCCGCCCCCACCGCCGCCCGAGCGGATATAGACTTTGGCGAGGTCGAGGAATTTCATGAGATCAGGCTTTCGGAAAAAACGGTGGAATGCGTCAGGCGCAGTTGAGAGTGCGATACAGGATTGGGGCCAACACCTCAAGCGCGCGCGGTATCAGGGCGCAAAGCGAGGGGAAATCCGGCTCAGGCCGACGGTCGGGCTGGTGGCGGATGCCGGGCAAAGAAGCTTTCGCGCGCCAGCACCAGATCAACATGATCCATTTCAAGCCCGAGCGCGCGGCAGAACCGGGGCTTGCGCCCGGTTTCCGAAAACCCCAGCTTTTGCAGAACCCGCGCCGACGGCACATTGCCGACAAAGTAGCCAGAGCTGACCGGCCCGGGGTAGAACTCGAACACCGCGTGCAACAGCCCCACCGCCGCCTCACCGGCATAGCCGCGCCCTTGGGCGTGGCGGGCGACCCAGAACCCGAGTTCGGCCCCGCCCCCGATCAGCCCGGCAAAGCCTTGCGCATCATGAATGGCAAACGTTTCCCCCTCAGGGGCAGCGGCGACATAGGACCGGAAATGCGCGGCGGGATAGGGAAAGGGCGTGGTGGCAAGCCAGCTGGCAATCTCGGGGTCGTTCAACCCTGCGATCACGCCCGCCTCATCGGCGGGTGTCAGAGGGCGCAGCCGCAGCCGCGCCGTCTGAAGCCAGATGCCTGCCGCCTGGCCCATCCCCTCATCCCAGCTTGCGGATATAGGTCCAGGTCGGCACCCGGGCATTGCGCGCCACGCTGAAGGTTTCCGCATCGCCCAGATACTGAAAGCCCGCGTTGGTCAGCACGCGTGCAGATCCGGGATTGTCCTGAAACACCTCGGCAAACATGGTGCGGTTGGCTTGCGGGTTGGCGTCGACCAGCGCCTGAACGGCGGCAGAGGCAATGCCAAGATTCCAGAACGCCGGGGCGACCCAATAGCCAACCTCGGACTGGTCGCGGTTGTATTTTGCCACATCCATACGTTTCAGGCTGATCACGCCCAACACTTCGGGCAGCGACGACTGGCTGCCATCCATGACCCAGATATCCTCATCCTGGGGGCGTTTGATGGCACGGGTCACAAACCCCTCTGCCGCGCCCGGGGGCAGCGGATGGGGGATGGAATGGGTCGCCTCGGCCACGCGGCGGTCGCCGGCATACAGGGCAAACAGCCCGGCATCCGATTTGCGCACTGGGCGCAGAATGAACCGGCCCGCATCAATCACAGCCTGCGCCGCCGCAGCGGCGATAACGTCTAGTGTCATGGCTTCCCTCCTTTGAAGCGCATGAAGGGTCGAACTGACCCCGCAAGAATGGTCCTCCACGTGACAACCCGCGCCTGACCGGAACGTGGGTTGCCGCAATCACCCTGCCAAGTGTTGATGGCAAAAGAGTGAACATCTGCCCGCAAATGCCGGAAATACACCGGAAAATGCAAAAGGGACCGGCCTTTCGGCCGATCCCCCGTTTACATGTCAAATGTAAAGGTTCGGCTTACTCGGCTGCCTCCGCAAGCGGGAGAACCGAAATAAAGGTGCGGCCCTTCATGCCCTTCTTGAAGGACACTTTCCCCTCGACGGTCGCAAACAGGGTGTGATCCACGCCCATGCCAACGCCCTCACCCGGAAACCAGGTGGTGCCGCGCTGACGGACGATGATGTTGCCCGGAATGGCGTGCTGACCGCCAAAGAGTTTCACGCCCAGACGACGGCCGGCAGAGTCGCGACCGTTGCGGGATGAGCCGCCTGCTTTCTTGTGTGCCATGGATATTACTCCTTATTCAGCAACAGCTTCAGCGGCTTTTGCGGCGCGCTTGGGCTTGGCGGGGGCTTCGGCAGCTGGCGCGGCCGCAGCGTTATGGGCGGTACGGCGCGCATCGGCGGTGCCGGTGGCGGCTGCAACGCCCGACGACTCTGCGCCGGAAGCCAGAACGTCGGTCACACGAACCAGCGTCAGGTGCTGACGGTGGCCTTTGGTGCGCTGCGACGAGTGCTTACGACGACGCTTCACAAAGTGAATGGTCTTTTCGCCTTTGATCTGGGCGATCACTTCGGCCTGAACCGCAGCACCGGCCACAAAGGGCACGCCAACGGTCACGGACTCGCCGCCGACCATCAGGATGTCGTTGAACTGGATCTTGTCACCAGCATTGGCGGCCAGCTTTTCAATGCGCAGAACGTCACCCGCCTGCACTTTGTATTGCTTGCCACCGGTCTTGAGGACCGCGAACATGGTCTTTCCTTTTCATCACCCGCGTCCTGCGGCCCCCTCGGACGGGAGTTTCGTGGGGCGAGCCCCGCCTTCGGACAGCGCGCCCCGTGCGGAGCGTCATTGCAAATATAGAACCCGGCCAAGATTCGCATCTTTGCCGGGATGCGGGCTTATCCGAGGAATCCGGTGCGAAGTCAAGCGCTGCCTGAGCCCGAGAGGCAGCGGGGATCAGCGGCAGGCAAACGGCAGAAACGACCCCGCCATCCCCTCCGCCACCGCCATCAGCGACAGCTTGTCTGCCAGCGCAAACTCCTCCGGGCTGACCGGGCAGACCTCGGCGCGAGCGGTGCAGCCCGAGACCAGAAACGCCTCATGCCGGGCAAAAAATGCGGGGCCGATGCCCGCGCCCCCCTGCCCTGCCGTCAGCGCCACCCAGGCTTCGGTATACAGACTGCACTTGCGGGCCACCCAGTCCGCCGTGCCGCCAAGGCTTTGCCCAACCGCCGCAGCGGGCAGGATCAGGCAGGCCGCGACTGCAAGTCCCGCCTTGACCACTGTCATATATCTTCGCCCTGCATCTGGCTGGCGGCGGCGCGGCCCAGATCATAGGAGATCCGGGTGAACACCACATCATAGGCCGCAAACAGGGCCGCATTCATCTTTTGCCCCGCCGGAGTCTCGGAAAACGCGATATAGGCGTCGAGGTCTTCGTCGGACAGCGGCTGATAGGCGAGCGACAGGAACGGAAACAGCCAGTCGGTGGTTTCCGCCCGGACATCCGGTTCCTGCCCCCAGACATCGCTCAGCATCTGGTCTTCGGTCATCTCTTGCGGAAAGGCACCGCTTTCCGACAGCCCGCGATAGAACGCCAGATTGGCATTCATTGCCCCCATGACATTGGATTCGATCAGGTCATTCACCTCGGCAAAGCGGGTCAGCTGGTCCACCCGTGCACCCCCTTCGGCACTCAGCTCTTCCCAGGCCAGTTTTGCCGCATCCTCAAGATCGCTGTCCAGAAGCGCGCGCCGGGCCTCGATCTCCAGCTGGAGAATGCTCTGGCCCTGCGGCGATCCGAAAAACCCCTCGATCGCTTCCAGCTCGGGCCCGGCCCCGGCCAAACCCTCGGCCAGAGCCGCATCGAACCGGCTGCGCATGGTCGCGGCGTCATAGATCAGCGCGACGCCTGCCTCCCATTGCGGGCCGCCCTTTTCGGGAAACATCTCTTCCGACAGGGTCCGGCCATACTCCAGCCCCTCTTCGCGCATCACACCGATGATGTCGTCCATCTTCATCGTGTCGGCCAGCGCCGCAATCCGCGCGGCATCTGCCACCGGCGCCTCCTGCTCCGCCTGGGCCGGCTCTGTCTGTGCCGGTTCCGCTTGCACTTCTGCCCAGACCGGCGCGGTCGCACCCGGCGCAAAGGCCAGCCCCAGCCCAAGGGCGGCAGACAGTCCGAAAGAGGAAAGGGCGAAAGGCAGGGACATGTCAGACCTGTCATGCAAAGGGATGTGTGCCCAGACAGCTAGTGGTTTCGCACCCGCTTGCCAAGCCAAGCCAGTGCACGCCGGCGTGAGTGGCACACAACCGCCGAAACAAATTGCACGATTGGGGGCTTGCAAGCGCCCGCAAGGGCAGATAGGAACCGCGCCACGAAGACCACACCAAATGCGGAGAGGTGCCGGAGTGGTCGATCGGGGCGGTCTCGAAAACCGTTGTGGGTTTGCGCCCACCGTGGGTTCGAATCCCACCCTCTCCGCCAATCCCCTAAGCGCTTGAAATTGTTAGCAAAAAGGGAGATTTAGCGATCCAGAGAATCGCCTTATTGTACCCACTAATGCACCTGCAAATATACCAAACCGGCGGGCTGATAGACCGCGGACGGGGACCGCGTCAGCGGACATGCAAAAGGGGCCCATCCAGCCCCTCTCTGTCTCTCTGTATCCGCTTGAAGCCGAATCCGGGGTCAGATGTCGGAGCCTTCGGTGTCGCGGGGTGGCGACCCGTCCACGCGGCAGGTCAGACCATCACCAAGGATGGTGACCCGAATGCCCGCTTTGAACAACGCCATCAATCTGGATGCCTCGGGCGCTACGAGGTAGTAGTAGCGCCCGGTAGGGTGATCCTTGCCGCTCATCAGCGTCCACCTCTCGGATTACCGAATCCGCCGTAGCGCATGGCCTCTGCCAGCTCCATTTGGATCGTCAACTTCACTGTATCACGCACTGACGCCGCCACTGCTCGCGCCGTTTGCTCAGACGTATCAGCGAGGCGTTGGCGATGCCGCCGGTGTTGTAGTGGAAACTGACCAGCGCATCGAACTCGTGCGGCTCCACCGGCACATTGACTGCGCGGAGCACCTCGGCCTCGTAAGCGACGATGTTGGCGCGGAAGAGCCGGAACGCCTCGCGGACCCCGGCATCGAGATCGGCGGTCATGCCACGCGACATCCGTGCCGGATCGGGCGGACCGGCGGCAGCGGTATGGCCAATGCCGAAGGTCCAGATGTTTTTGACATCGAGATAGGGTCCGGGCACGCGTCCTTCGTGCCGGACGAGGGCCAACAAGCCCCGGTCGGTCATGTCCATGGGATCACCCGAAGATGGAGGAAACGATCAGGATCAGGGCGGCGACGAGCAGGCCGATGCGCAGGCGGTGACTGAAGGCCTGTGCCGGGTCGGCGGCGTCGCAGCGGATAGCGCGCGCAAGGCGGCGAAGTTCATGCATCGGGGGTGCCCCCCTTGCCGCTGCGCAGCCGGGCGAGGACGACCTCGATGAAGGCGGGGCCGAAGACCCCAACCAGATAGGCGGCGGAGCCCGCCGCACCCCCGGCCGGGATCGCCTGCGATGGCAGGCCGAGCCAGGCGGTGATGACCGCCATCGACAGGCTGCCATCAGATTCTTCTGATCCGGGCTGCCCGCTTTCTGATGCAGCGCATCCAGCAAAGCGGCAGGATCGCGGAACAGCACAACCGGCCCCTGTTCGCGCCGGATGGCACCCGGAAATCTTCCGAGGAAGGGCTGGAGCAGGAGTTCAACAGCCTGCATGCACAGCGCGAAGCATGCGAAAGGAAGTCTGACGACGCTGGACGCCATGCTCGTTCAGGCGCGGGCGTATGCGGTTCTCGACATCACACACCATACGGCGTCAGTTTATGCCGAGGTTAAGTCGAAAGTAGCCCATAAATATTTGGCCAAAACGCTGCGTAAAGATCGGCCGAAATATATCCAGGAATGGGTCGATAGTGTAATCTCCCCCTTTTTAACGGGGTGCATCCGTAGAATTCACGCAGCCATTTTCAGTTTCATGGCGGGTGTTATCCCGCCGATACCCATGTTGGGGCGGTCGTTGTTGTAAGTCCATAGCCATTGCGTGGCCTGATCCTGTGCCTCCTCGATGCTTTCGATGATGTATTGGTCCAGCCACTCGTGACGAACCGTCCGGTTAGGCACCGAGGGTCTGCCAGTCCCCGCCGTTGAAGTATTCCGCAGCTTTCTTTGCGAGGCCGATTGCGCGCTGACGATCCTGAGAGCTTAAATTATGTTGCTGCACGTCGCATGTCCTCGTCATAAGCATTTACCGACACTCTAGCGTGCAGACGCCAAAACGGAAGGCCCGCACACACTTTCCATAGCCATCCCGTGCAAATTCCGAGCAAAAACCGGGCAAAAAACAAAGCTCCGTCCCGCACGGCGGGGGCTAACCGCTTGATAGGGATCGCTTTTCAACTTCTAGAATGGGTAAGAAAATGGCGGAGGGGACGCGACCACGATCGAACCTTCTCTGAGCCCGGCCGAACAGGCAGAACCCACAAGATTACTTGTAACTATCTGACTTGCATATCATTTTCGCTGACGCCTTCGTTCCCCTGCGCACATGTGTGCGCGCGCGAAAGGAGTCGAAAATGCGTGAAACTTGTTTGAATCAGACAGAGCTGGCAGCACGCTGGAAAATCAGCCCGAGGACGCTGGAACGGTGGCGCTGGATCGGGGACGGGCCTCGGTTCCTGAAAATCGGCGGTCGTGTGATCTACAGGATTGAAGACGTGGAAGCGTTCGAGCGCGCCGCGCTGAGTGCTGCCGGAGAACAGTATCGAAAGGATTGAGCACCACATGATTGTGTATTCTGGTCTGCCTTCATAAGCCACCGTTATCGTTCAGTAATCGACGTCCCGATTCTGCACCGATCTTGAATTTGGCTTGGCGGACTGATCTTCTCGGAGGCCTCTCTTGGGTGGACCAGCATATGCAGCAACCGCGAACAATCATCCGCGTCGTCATTCCCCTGACGATCCGCAAACGCAATGGGCGGCCGAAGATCCTTCCGCCCGACGATGTGGACGCGCGAAACGGCTGGGCGCAGGATCCCCATGTGCTGCGCGCCATCGCCCGCGCCTGGAGTTGGCGTCGGCAGCTGGAAACCGGTGCCGCCTCTACCATCCAGGATATCGCCGCAGCCGAGAAGGTCTCCGACCGGTTCGTGGGACGGATGATCCGGTTGGCGTATCTTTCCCCGAACGTCCTTGAGACACTTGTCATCACCCGTAAGCCGCCGGCGCTTTCGCTCAACGATCTGATGGCCGTGGCCGAGTTGCCGTGGTTCGAGCAGGCGAAGCGCGTGTTTGAATAATCCGGGAGCCATCCCCGTTGACGCCGAGTGGCGTTTTGCCGCCCAATCAGTAAATAAGGGAGCAAAAAGGGTTCGTGCCTGGAAGGATTGCCGCGTGCCACAAGCGAGAAAACCGCCCGTCGTAGCGGACGAGAAGAAGATCCGGGCTCTGCTCGTAACCTACGCTTGCCCAGTTCCATTTCACGAAATCCGGACTCGATTTCTGGGCAACATCGCTACACCGGCGATGTCGGCTTCACCCATCTCTGTCGTGAAGAACCTGTGGGGCGGGGAGCTGCCCGAATTTGAGAGCCTCGACGCCGTCAATGAGTTGATCGGCGTTCTCGTCAACGGCCTCTGGAACTCCCTCACGCGCCATCAGAAGCGCAGCGATCCCTTCCGGCTGGTGCGGCCAACGGTTACGCCCACGCGCGACGGGCTCGCGCAACTGGCGCTGATACGGCGGCAGGAGATTGACGGCTTCTTTGAGGGGCTGTTTGCGGGTGAGGAAGAGGCCGACCTACCGGCGAAGGCATCGGCGGCGCTCGACACGCTCGGCGAAGTGCGCGCCATGATCGCGGGGGTCCATGAGGTCGCCAGCGATGCCAGCAAGCCTGCAGATCTATCTGACATCGTCACGACGATGAAGCATCTGCGGGAGCTGACCCGGATTACGGAGATCGAGATCAACCGGGTCGTTCTCGACTGCACGCGGGCGCGGCGCCAGATGCTTGGGTCGATCGGCACTACCAGACCCACACATCATTGAGCGACGTGTGCATACGCTGGTCCGCGCATCGCCGCGCCACACAACGCCCACTTCGAGTGTCTCTGATGGAATGCCAGGCGCGAGAACTGCGGTAAAAAGTTCGCTCGACATGAATCAGCAACCGACTGGAAATGTTGTGTTTTCTTTGACCGAACCTAATCTGGCGAGGTTCGGTCGGATAGAGACGAAAGCCGTTCAGAGACCGAAAATCGGCGCTGCGCCAGTCTCTGAGGTTCGGTTGGCTTCAGCAAACCCCTTTGAAACTTGGGAGAAATTCGGCGCTCATGGAGCGTCGCTCAAGGTTCGCGACTGGAAACTGGCGGACAGTGAGACCGCCTCACACCTGTTCCAGCATGTTTCACTGTGTAGCAGAAAAACGGAAATCTTTCAATGTATACCAATATGTTGTCAGATCATCCTGTTTCACATGCTTGCATCAAGTTCCGGTCTGATCCATGTGTATTTGTGTATGGATAGTGGACGAGGAAGTGAGCCATGGGCCTTTTGACTGTACCAGAGGTAACGAATGCCAAGGTGGATGGCGACAAGGCTTTCAAGATCATGACGGACGGACATGGGCTTTATCTACGTGTCGGTGCGCCGCACCGGGTGCGCGGTGGTCTGGTGCAGAAGTACTGGATAGCCAAGATGATGTTCAACGGTAGCCGCGTTGAAGTCGGCATTGGTTCGGCCCATGAAATATCCTTGCGCGAGGCGCGGGAGGCCAATGAAGCCCTGCGCGTGAACGCCCGCAACGGGATAGACCCCCGGACGCGCAAGGTGATAGCTGACCCCAAGGGCGTGCCTACATTCGCGGAAGCGGTAGACCTGTACCTGAAAGAGAAGCTGAAAGAGTTCTCCAACCCCAAGCACGTGCAACAGTGGCAGAACACTCTCAAGGATTACGCCTGTACGCCGAAAGGCGGCGCGGGGCTTGGCACCAAGCCAGTCGATACGATCACGGCGGATGACGTGGCGCGGGTGCTGAAACCCATTTGGGCGATCAAGACCGAAACTGCATCGCGGGTGCGGGGACGGATTGAACAGGTGCTTGCATGGGCAACGGTCAAGCACCATCGCAAGGGCGAGAACCCCGCCCGCTGGAAAGGCAACCTAGAGTTCCTTCTGGCCAAGCCGGGGGCGATCAAGAAGGTGGGGCACCATGAGGCGCTGCCCTACCAAGCCCTGCCTGCCTTTATGAAGGACTTGGCCGGGCGCGACACGGTATCGGCGCTGGCGCTGCAATGGCTGATCCTGACGGGCGTGCGGTCCAGCGAAGGACGCGGCGCGCTGTGGTCAGAGGTAGACCAAGAGGCCGGGGTATGGACCATCCCTGCTGACCGCATGAAGATGAAGGTGCCGCACAGGGTGCCCTTGTCTGCGCAAGCCTTGGCCGTGGCAAAGAAGGCGAAGGGCCTGTCCGACACATTCCTGTTCACCACGGGCACGGGGCCGGTCAGTGAGGCGGCACTTAGGAAGCTGGTCAAAGAAACCCTCAAGCAACCTGACCTGACCCTGCATGGGTTCCGCACGACGCTGCGCATGTGGATGCAGGATGCGGGGACGGATTACGAAGTGGCGGAAACGGTTCTGGCCCACAAGGTAGGGTCTGACGTGGCGCAGGCGTACGCGCGCGGGGACTATCTGGAACGGCGGAGAGGGGTCATGCAGACCTATGCCAACTACGCATGCGGCCAAGCCTCTGTGAAGGATAGCTAATCCAGCGCAACCCGGTTCGCTGTCCTGAATATCGTTGTATACCAATAGGTTGACACCTTCACAGTTTTGACAACGCCACGCTTTGCGGCTATAAGAATCCACCTGAAACAGGATGGGCAGGGCATGGAACGGAAACTGATCACGATTAAAGAGGTGGGCACTGCGCTGAATTGCAGCCGCACGACCATCTGGCGCAAGGTGAAGTCCGGCGCGTTGCCTGCGCCGCTGAATGTCTGTGGCATGACGCGGTGGAAGCCCGAGGATATAGAGGCTGTGCTGACAGCGGCAGAGGCCGCGCGGGAAGAGCCATCAACACCGACACTGCGCAGAGGTCGCGCGGGGATAGCTGCATGATCCTCTGTCTGTTCTACATCGACGCATAACCCGCCACCCACTGTGTGAAGCCCTCTCCCCAGCGTAGTTTCCTCACCATCCCCATAGCCCCTAAGGGAACCCTGCCGGGCAGCTATGGGAGAGGATAGATCGGGGCTGGTGTGGGCAAAGGAGTCTCTCGCTCGCCCCCTACAGGTGGTGGCATGGACGGCGGCGGACACGACATAGCGCACCCGGTGCGGCATCGGACCCGCCCCCCTTTGGAGGCGCGCTTTGCTTATTGGCTGCGCAGCACCTTCAAAATCCCCTCTGGCATGGGGGCCGGTGAACCGTTTGCCCTGCATCCGTTCCAACTGGCCTTCCTGCGGCAGTATCTGGCGCAAGAGGCGGATGGACCCCTCTGGCGGACTTGCATTTACAGCACCCCCCGTAAACTGGGGAAGTCCACCCTCTTGGGTGCCCTTCTCTTGGGGCGTATGTGCGAGGATAGCCCGATCTACCTGCCGGGGTTCATGGGGGCAGTCGCGGCACCATCGGAAAAGCACGCCACCTACATCGCCACTGCGATGAAAGCCATTCTTGAAACGGCGGGACGCGAAAAGGAACTGCGGCGGCGGCATGACCCCAAGCCGGGGATTCTGTTCATCGGGGATGCCACGCTCACCCTGTCCACCGGGACGCGGGCGCAGGGCCATGGCGCTGACCTTGACCTTGCCGTGATTGACGAAATGGGCCTGCTGTCGCAAAACCAGTCCGACCTTGTGACGGGGTTCTTTGACGCGCTGTCAGCGCGCAATGGGCAGTTGATCCTGACCGGCACCCGTGGCGACAGCCCGACCTACAATGAGATGATCGACCGGCCCGACAAGCGCACGCACGTGACGCTCTATGCCGCTGACAAGGGTGATGACCTGTCAGACCCGGCGACTTGGCACAAATCGAACCCCGGCCTAGGCACCATCAAGCCACTGCGCTTCATGGAAGATGCCTATGAGAAAGCGCAACAGTCAGGTTCGCTGACAGAGTTCGGTGCTTGGCAGAACAACCAAGCCTTGCAGCCGGGCCGCGAACTGCTCTTGGACTATGACACTCTGCGCAAGTCCTACCGGGACGATCCGCAGACCATCCCCGGCGAACCTGTTCACATCGGTATCGACCTTGGCGGGTCCGCCAGCATGACCGCCGCGACCATCAGCTTTGAACAGTCGGGGGTGGTGAAGGTGCTGGGTGCCTTTCCCGGCGCTGACCTGAACCTTTTGGAACGCGGCAAGCGCGATCTGGTGGGTGATCTGTGGCACCGCTGTGCCCTTGCGGGCGAGTTGATCGAAACAAGCGGCTCTGTGTCCGACCTTGCAGAGTTCCTGCCCGCGCTGATTGCGATGATCGGCCCGCACCCTGTGCGGTCTGTGTCCTGTGACCGCTACAGGCAAGCTGAGTTTGAAACCGCCATGGCGCGGGCGCGGCTGGCGTGGCCAGTGATCTACAGGGGAACAGGCCCCAAAGATGGTGATGCAGACATTCGGTCTACGCGCCGCCTGTTCATCGCCGGGGCGATCCAGATGAAGCGCAGCCTCTTGCTGGAAGGCAGCATGGCAGAGGCGGACGTGAAGGTGTCCAGCACCGGGGCCTGCCAGCTTTCCAAGAGCCACCCGCACGCCCGTATCGACGTGGCGCAATCGCTTGTGTTGGCCTGTAGCGCCCTGCTGCGCGCGCGGGATGAAGTGAAGCCCACGTACGAGGTAGATATCCTATGAGAACCGACCCCCGCCCTATCAACAGCCCCCAGTGGCGCGCGATCCGGCCTTTCATCGCGCACCGCGCGTCTTTCCGCTGTGAGACGTGTTTCGAGTTTCTGGGCCTGACCGGGCAATGCGATCACATCATTCCTCGTTCGGAAATCGACATGCTGGGCATCGGCGTCTTTGACCCCACGAACCTGCAATATCTGTGCATCTCATGCCACAGCGCGAAATCGAACCGCGAACGCGCCGCCGGACGCGAGAAAAAGCCCCCGAAAAGTCACACCCGCACGACCGTCCCCGGACGCGACGCCTTCTTGGCAGCGACTGGAATTCTCACTGTAGCCCCCAAGAGGAATGAAAAATGCTAAAATCTCAAGAAGTTACCCTTGCCCAAAGCTAGCGCCGCGAACGTATGGCGGCAATTCAGAAGACCGAAACCCTGTCAGACGAAGGCCGCACCGAATTGCGTTCGCTGGCCGATGCCTACGAAGGCGCAGAGGTGGAACTTCGCGCCGCGTTGCTGGTGGAGGGGGCCGAACGCGACAAGATCAAGGCCCCGGATCAGGCCGGGTCGGACTTTGCCCGCGAATGCCGTTCGTTCTCGCTGTCCGGGCTGGTGGGTGCCATGACCGAAGGCAAACCTCTGTCGGGCCGCGAAGCGGAAGTGGTGGCCGAACTGGAAACGCGCGGCCAGACCCCGCAACGTGGTGGCGTTGTCATCCCTTGGGAAGCGTTCGGGCTGGAAACCCGCGCCGACAGTGTCACCGATACTGCCCCCGGCACCTCTGGCGAACTGGCATCGCGCCCGGTGATGAACGCCCTTGAGCGGTTCTTTGAGACCAGCGCCGCGCAGCGGTTCGGCGTGCGGGCTTTGCAGGTGCAGGGCACGCCTTCATTCCCTGAAATCACCGGCGGCGGGGGTCTGTCATGGGTGGCAGAAGGTGACGGTGCAGACAGCGCCGCGATCACGACCGTTGCCACCTCGCCAACGATCCACACCGCCACGGCGCGCTATGTGATGACCCGACAGGCGACCCGCCAGAACCCGGCGCTGGAATCCATCCTGCGGCGCGACCTGTCTGAAATCATGCGGCAGGGTATCGACTTGGCCGTGTTCCGTGGCACTGGCACCGGCGAAGAACCTGCGGGGCTTGGCGCGGTGCTGACCGGGGGCCGCACGGCGGCATTGACGGGCAAGGCATCATTCTCTGCCTTCCTGCAACGGGCGGTGGAACTGCAAGAGACCGCGAAGCTGTCAGACGCATCAGGCATCCGCATTGCTGGTGCGCCTATCGTGGCGCAGACGCTGGCTGATAGCCTGATTGCAGGCACGGCGGTGTCAGAACTGGACCGGCTGAAAGCGTTCGGCTTGGCCCCCCTGTGGAGTTCGCAGGTATCGGCGCGCGGCGTGCGGGATGGCACCGGCAAGGGCACTTCCACCGTGTTCTTTTCGGCGGGCGACGGTCATGCCCTGATGCCGACTTGGGGCGGCGTGGAAATTATAATCGACCCCTATTCGGAAAGTAAGTCCGGCAAGGTGGCGATCACGACCTTTGCTTTCCTTGACCTGCTGTTCCAGCGCACAGCCACGCACTTCTTCAAGCTGACGGCTGTGCAGGATCGGGCCTGATACATGGAAACGCGCGTAACATGGCCCGTAGCGGGCTTGGAACTGCGCCGGGAAGGACGCCGCCCGGTGATTGCCGGGCGGTTCCCCTATGGCGGGCTGGCTGTGCTTTCTGACCGGGGTTCGGTGCGCAAGGAACGCATCATGCAGGGGGCGTTTGACTTCACCCTGGACGATGAAGACCTTGAGGTGAACCTGCTGTTTGGTCACGACTTTGACAAGCCTCTGGCATCGCGCCGGAACGGTTCGCTGATCTTGGCTGACAGTGACGACGCCCTGACCTTCACTGCCAATATCGACCCGGCCTTGGAAGACGTCACTCACGTTCGGGACGCCCTCAAAATGCTGGGGGCGGGCTTGGTCACAGGCATCAGTCCGGGCTTCCGGGTTCCCAGCAAACAGGCGGTGCCGGGTGCCGAACGTCTGGACCCTGAACCGGGCAATCCATCGGTGATGATCCGGTCAATCATGGCCTTGGTCTTGTACGAACTGTCGCTTGTCACACGCCCGGCCTACGCGGAGTCGCAAGCTGAACTGCGCGCCCTGCAACATGCGCAGCCGCTGCGCCAAGAGAGGTTGCTTTTACCATGATCACGACCTTTAACCAAACGCGCGGCGCGGTGCCCACAACGCTTTCGCCGGTGGAAATCGCGCTGGAAGCCGGTGTGACCAATGAACGGGCTACGGCGATGATTGCCGCTTGCTGGCCGTTGGCCGAGACCTTCACCGGGCGGAACTACTTTCCGGTGACGGGGGCTGTGGCGATTGCCAACGTGCCGGAAGGCGGCGGGGAAGCCTGCTGGCCGCGCGCGCCTTTCCCTGAAGCGCTCACTATGGAGTTCTGGACCGGCCTTGCATGGTTCGCCGCAACCAATGTCTTCTACCTGCCTGAAGACGGTGGTGTGACGGGACTTGCTGAAGGGCGCTATAAGTTCACCCAAGAGGGCACCGTGACCCCTACAGCGCCCGCTGGGAACGTGCTGGAAGCCGTGAGAGCCTTGGCGCTCTACCAGTTGGTGCATAGCCCCGCACGGCGCGAGTTCCGCCAGATCAATGCGGGGGATAGTTCCCTGACCCGTGAAGCCCTTGACGGTCTGTTCCGGGCATCTGGCGCGGGCATCCTTCTGGCCGGTGAGGTGCGCTGGTGAAACTCTGGCCATTTCCCCGGCGCGAAACCGAACGGGAACAGCGCGCCGCCTTCCCCTCTGTCACGGCAGAGCACTTGGCCGGGCGGCGGGCTGGTGTCCTGTCTGACGGTGCTGTGCCTTTGTCGGCTACGGTGGCGACGATTGCGGGCACTTGGTCTCGTGCCTTTGCAATGCTCGATGCAAATCCGGACCCGAACCCGCTCACTGCCGCGCACCTTGCGGCAATCGGTCTGGACCTCTGCCTGCGTGGCCAAAGTTGCTTCCACATCCGGGTAGAAGGGTCTGACCTGTCGCTGCACCGGGTGGCCTACTGGGATCAGTTTGCGGGCGGGCGCTTCCACCTCCACATCGCGCACCCGCACCAGACGGAGACCATCCGAGCCTTGGCGGGTGAGGTGCTCATGCTGACCATCAACAGCCCGGCAAATGCGCCGTGGCAGGGGCGGCCCCCCTTTCAGATGATGGGCGGCAGTCCCCGCCTCATGGCGGATATTGAGCGGGCCGTGGCGGGCGCTGTGGACTGGGTTGGGAGGGGGGTTCTGCCGTTCCCGGACGCTGTGCCGGAAGAACAGCAAAACGCGGCTATCCGGGGCCTCAAGGGCGGGGGCATGCTGGCCACCATAAGGAGCAAAGCAGACTTCGCCACCTCCACCGGCTCTAACCGTGCGTCAGAGTTTCGCCGGGTGGAACTTACGCCAGACCTTGAACAAGCGGACCTGAACCCGACTGTGGACCAGTTGCACAACCGCTTGCTTGCGGCGGCGGGCATCCCGCCTGCGCTGCTGACCCCCAGCGGGAACGCGGGCGCGATGCGCGAAGCTTACCGGCTGTTCTGTTTGCAGACGGTTGAACCCCTCGCCCGCACACTGCTTCCTGAGTTGTCCAAGATCGGCGTCATGTCCCTTAGCACCCGTTCCATGCTTTCGGCAGACGTGGCTGGCCGGGCGCGGGCTGTCGGCACGCTGGTAGGTGCAGGCGTGCCTCTTGACCAAGCGATGCAGCTTGTAGGTTGGGGGAAAGCTGACGGGGGAGCCTATGAATAACCATGTCAATGAGGCATTTCGTCGCGCATCACGGCATAGTCCGCTTTTCCGTTCGTTCCAACTGTTCAGGCTGGCAACCGGCGGGCCGCACAACCGCCCCCTAGCTGGCACCTTTGACTGGGTGGATACAGTCAAGGGGACGTTACATTTCCGAGAGGTGGACGGTCCCGACTATAGGGAAGGCGTGGTGACACTGCTTGTCCCTTTCAAGGCGCTGCCTGACTTGATCTTGGCCGATGATGGGCAATGGCTTTCGGTGGTGGAGGGCACCGGCGCGGACGCGCTGGGGGTTTCGCATAAGATCATCGTCAGACGCTGGGAAACCGGCATGGCTGATCATCTGCCGATTATCCGCAATGCGGCACCCTGATGGCCAAGAAAGACAGGTATATTCCTCTGGGCATAAAGCACCAGTGCGCAATGCGCCAGATTCTTACTGGGCTGGCGCAAGCCTATGGCATCGGTGAAGAGGTCTCAAAACTTCTGGATGACCGGCAGGAAACACGCCTACAGGACTGGCCGCTATCGCGCTTGTTGAAAAATTCGCGGAAAATCACTGGCTATACAAAGTCAGACGTCAATCGTCGCGGTGGACCAAGCCGCGTCGTGCTGCTTTCTTTGGAAGAGCCGACAGAAAAGAACCGCATTAGAAACCCGACTGTTTCACACCTGTTCAAGGTGGCCAAGGGCTACGATATACCGCCCGCGCTGATATTAAACGCCAGCTTGCAAGAGGCCGGGCTGTTGAACGAACCCGGTGCGCTTGGTGATATACCTGTGCGAGTTCGCAGGCGTTCCAAGCGTTTGTAGTATATTCCAACACCTATTGTGACCCGCGTTTACCAAACGCCGTTTACCACGTAGCTTCAACTCCTGTCGAAACATGGAGTTTAGCACGATGTACATTGATATTTTTGCGGAGCCGCCACCACGCGCATTTTCGGCGCTACATGGTGCTTGTCGCTATCTGACCCCTTCCGAAAAGGCCGTGATGATCTGTCTTATTGGCATGGCATATGGCAGCTGCGGCAAACCCTTTACAGCGACCGCTTCATCCGTCGCAAATGTGACCGGCCTCACATTGCCACCTATCGGCACGGCAATTCGAAATATGGTCCGTCTCGGACTGATCAAAAGAGTCCGTGAGCGCAAGGGGAAGTTTCCTGCCTACTACCTTTTGAACGTGGAGGCTTTAGAGGCACTTGGCGCAAAGGTTGAAGCGGAGAGCCCTGCCGAATTTGCTCCCCCGCCAGTCCGCAAAAGAATGCGCCGCAATCAATGACGCACCGGGCGCGATAAAAAGGAACCCGCCCGGTGGGCAAAACCGGGCGGGGCAATCATACGTGGAAAACAATATGACAAACGTAGCGCCAACAAACAGAAAGATCAACCCGCTTACCGCCTTCTATGCTGGCATTTTAAAAGCAACTGAATCGGACTGGCCCAAAGATGATGATCAGAATACCTATGGTAGCCCTTTTGCCTTTTGCTGGGCTGATGATCAATTCAGGGACCAGATCATTTCATGGCTTCTGCACAGCGCTGGCAAAAGACAAACTGACTACGCGGGCCGGGAAGTCCTACGCTACCTGATGTTTCGCTTTCGCGTAGCACAGCACCGCAAACGTGCATCAGGAATGTCCGCAGACTTTAGAGGGCATCGCTGGGTTTGGGCAACACATGCGGAAGTGTCACGCCTCACGTGTGTGTCTGAGCAATCTGTGCAGCGCGCTATAAGAGAACTTGAGCGGCGTGGATTGATCCATCAAGTCTATGACTACGCTCTGAACAACGTGCCTCATTACCGACCATCGGCGGACCTGTTTCGGCTGTGCAGGCAAGTCACTTTGCCATGGGATAAAAAGTGCATCAAGGCACAGTGCGAGGGGGCGAAGGCGGCGGAATATGAAAGCCTGCTCGACCATTGGGCAAACGCCCATGTCCTCTTGGTGAACACCTTCCACGATGATCTGCGCGCGCTGGTGCGTGCCTTTGGGCAGGAGAATACCCCCGGCAGGATGAAGACGTTCGCGGACGGGTTCAACTCGCTGCTGGAAAGGGCTTCTGACTTGGCGGATGCGAACGAGTGACCGATGTACCATGCCTTTATGCGGAAGGGGGGGGTGGTATCAAACTCGATGGAGGGTGGTATCAAACTCGATGAGGGTGGTATCAAACTCGACGGGGGTGGTATCAAACTCGATGCGGGTGGTATCAAACTCGACGGGGGTGCCATCGAGTTTGATAGGGCCTGATAACAACAGAGAAGAAGCAAGGAGAATAAGAAGGAGAACAAGAAGGAAAACTATTTGAAAACTGTGCCGCCTTCGCGGCACGTGCCAAAACAGAACCGTTGAACAGCCTTTCTGCATTCCCACTATCCTGTCTCTTTGCCTACAGCGCCGCAGCCGCGTTAACCCGCATACGGCGCAGCCGTGATCCCGCCGGACCATCGGGGCACTGCCCCGCCCCGCCAAGGAGGCCATAGGAGCGCCGCCAGAGGGCTTTACTCGCCTTGTCCGCCACACAGACCTAGCCCGATAACCCAAAGGGCCTCTGAGGGGCCTGCCAGCGCCTCTGGCGCATATGGGCCTTTCCTCGCCAGAGCGCGAAGCGCCACGCCCGGCTTGGTTTCTTTGGCTGACTCACTCGCACCTAAACGCTATATTCGGCATCTCACCAGATCAGGAGATTCCCATGCCCAAGGCATATTCGGCTCCCTTTGACATCGAAAATGGCAGTGGCGGCGTTGGCATCATCATCACCAGAGAACCGATATGTTCCCAGTGTATGAGTGATAGAGAGGTCGACGATCAAATCAATGCCTTGCAGGAGAATCTTGAGCGGTTAAGGCCTCTTATGAAGGTCGCCGTCCAGAAGTTGCAGAACGCGCCGCTAGGGTTGCGAACCACGTCGCATGAATAAGGCACTCGAAAAGCACACTGTGTACAATGTGTGTACGGCTAAAGGCGATCCCTGATATTATCGTTTATTTACAACAACTTAGTAGAGGTAAATGGCGGACAGTGAGGGATTCGAACCCTCGAGACGGTTCCCCGCCTACACACTTTCCAGGCGTGCGCCTTCGACCACTCGGCCAACTGTCCGTGGCGGCCTCTTAATCGCGACTTGAACAAAGATGCAAGAGGGGAATTCGGGAAACAGCGGGAGTTTGTGCTTTGGCCCGCATCGCGGCGGGGAGTGTCGGGGCGGCCTGGCCCTCGACAACCTGAATATCCCGGCACCGGCGGTCACTCCCGCGCATTTCCGCGCGAAAGGCGACCACATCACCGATTGCCACACTGACCATCGGATTGCGCCATGCCGTTGGCCCGCTGGCAATACCCAGTTCTTTTGAGTCTTCGCACCAGATGATGGCGCGAAACTCCTGACGTGAATACCAGATCACCACTCCGTGCATTGTCATCGGGCCGCCTCCTTCTGCCGGGCGACGCCCCCAGCGCGCGCCCCATGACAAAATTTAGGGCGCAACGCCAGAGGCAAACAATCGGTGTTCTGTGTCAGACCTGACGCCAATCAGCGTCAGCGCCACCAGACCTTGACGCTTATCAGCACCAAATGATAGAGAGCGCAGTTGAAAACGCGCAGGAATAGGTGCGGGCACGAACAAGACGATGACAAGATCTTCCTCACCGAATCCCGCAGATCTGCGGATGATCCTGGGCGACAACCTGCGCCAGTTGTGCAGCGATACACCCTCGGTCAGCGAATTGTGCCGCAAGATCGGGGTGAACCGAACCCAGTTCAACCGCTACCTGACCGGAACGGCCTTTCCCCGGCCAGATGTGCTGTTCCGGATTTGCAGTCACTTTGGCGTGGATGCGAATATCCTGCTCCACCGGCTTTCCGATTCTCCGGCACCCAAGCCAGCCGAAACGGCCCCGGCCGGGCGTCTGGTGATCGACACGCAACGTCCTTTTGATCACTACCTGTTGCCCGATGGCATCTATCGCTACTGGCGCAGATCATTCCGGCAACCCGAGCTGGCCTATTGCGGCATGGCGCTGATCTACAGCAAGGCCGGGGAAAAGCTGTGGAAGGGCTATGACATCCACGATGTTGCTATCCGCCCCGGCACAAAGCGGTACGCCCGGTCAAGCTGCTATGACGGTCAATTGATCCAGCAGTTTGACGGTTTTGCGCTGATGTCGCGTACGCCCTACAATGACCAAATGAATGTGACTTACTTTGAATACGGTCTGGATGCGCTGCCCGATTATTTCAGCGGTATCTCTTTCATCACCCGCCGCCGCCTGTCCGAAGCAAACCGCCTGACAGCGATTGTGATGCAACGGCTGGCGGACACATGCAGTGTCCGGCTGGAAGCGGCGCGAGGCTGCGGGACACAAGCGCTGGACACGCTGCTCCCCTATGTCCGCACCGCGCTGGAGCGGGTGCCGGACCGGCTGTAAGACAGACCGGCTGTGGCACAGGCTGTCAGCCGCTGAGCGTCAGGGTGACGCGACGGTTCTGGCGCCCCTTCTTTTCGATCTTGGCAATCGCGACCCGCCCGACCTCGCCGGTGCGGGCCACATGGGTTCCACCACAAGGTTGCAGATCCACCTGATCCGCACCCTGTCCGATCCGCACCAGCCGCACCCTGCCCTGCCCCATGGGCGGCATCACCGACATGGTCTTGACCAGCCCCGGATTGGCCATCAGCGCCTCATCCGTGATCCAGTCATCGCTGACCGGCAGATCGCGACCGATCAGGGCATTCAGCGCCCGGTCCAGCAGGTCCATATCAGCGGGAGGTTCGGGCATGTCAAAATCCAGACGCCCCCGGTCAGACCCGATCTGTCCCCCGGTCACCGGCAGCGGGATCACGACCGACAGCAGGTGCAGCGCGGTGTGCATCCGCATGTGACGGTGCCTGCGCCCCCAGTCCAGCCGTTGGGTCAAGGTGGTGCCGACCGGCGGCATCGCCAGCGGCTCGGCTGGCACCAGCGCCACCTGCCCGCCCTCGACCTTGACGGCGGTTGCTATGGTCAACCGGCCTCCGGACCATTCAACCCAGCCGTTATCACCGGGCTGCCCGCCGCCGGTCGGGTAAAACACCGAGCGGTCGATCAGAATGCCGCCCTCGGGCGTGTGGCCGGTCACCACAGAGTTGATCTGCTGAAGGTATGCGTCTTCACGGAACAAAAGCTCGGTCACCGTCTAATCCCCTCCCTTGCCAGAATCCGTGTCCGGCTCACTGATGCCCGCGCCGGGAAAGTGATCGCGCGGCAATGGTCCTGCGGGCTTTGCCTCGCGCGCAGCCCCTTTATCGGCAACAGCCGGGGGAATTGGCGTCCCAGCCACGGCACCGGGCAGCATACGCAACAACTCGGCAATTTCGGCGGCGTTGCGCACGGTGACATCCGATTGCGCAAACGGAATCTCGATGCCCTCTTCAGCAAACCGCTGGGCGATCTGGTGGTTGATCTCGCTGCGCACGGACAGCGAGAAATTCACATCACGCAGGATCACCCGGATCTCGAAATCCATCGAGTCCGCGCCAAACGCCATGAACACCACCATCGGCGGCGGGTTCAGAATGGCCAGCGGCTGCGCTTCGGCGATTTCCTGCAAGATCCGCGTAACCTTGCGGGTATCTGACCCATAGGCGACCCCCACCGGCACAATCAGCCGTCCCGTCAAATTGAACCGGGTCCAGTTCGTCACCCGCCCGGCCACCAGATCGGTGTTCGGCACGATCACATCGGTCCGGTCAAAGGTTTCAATCCGGGTCGAGCGTACCGAAATCGCCTTGACCTTGCCCTGAATGCCGCCAACCTCGATCCAGTCGCCCTCACTCACCGGACGCTCGATCAGCAGTATGATGCCCGAGACAAAGTTAGACACGATGTTCTGCAAGCCAAAACCGATACCGACCGACAGCGCCCCTGCCACGATGGCCAGCCCGGACAGGTCGATCCCGGCAGAGTTGATCGCGATCAACCCAGCCAGAAAAATCCCGACATAACCCACGCCCGACACCAGCGCATTGCGCGCCCCCTGATCCAGACTGGTGCGCGGCAGGACCGTGCCGCGCAACGCGCCCTGAAACAGCCGGGTGATCGTGATGCCCACACCGAACAACACCGCAAAGAACAGAAAGTTGGCTGGCGAAATCCGGGTTTCACCCACCGAAAAGCCTTCACGCATCCGCGTCCAGAGTTCAGTGATATCAGCAATCCGTGCGCCCCAGATCAGCGCAAACACCGGCAGGGCTGCCAGCACCAGCGCGAACCCGACCAGAACCGGCACCAGTGCGTTGCGCGCACCGTCCTCGTTGCGGATGATCACGGCATAGATGTCGGTCACGACAATCTGCAGGATATACAGCAGGCCCATCAGGCCCAGCGAGGTGGCCGCCGGAAACACCATGGCCCCTGCTGCAGGTATATAGCCGATAGCCGCCAGAACCGGTGCCAGGAGGCCAATCAGAATGGCCCCCCGTCCCAGCAGCGACACGATGCGATTGCGAAACCCAACTTCGTCATCTGCGGTACTGTCAACGGCAACGGTCCGCTGCATCAGCCGTCCGACCCGCACCAGCAGAAAGGCGGCAAGCATGATCGTGGGAAACGCCAGCACAGCGCGCGCCGCCTCTGGCAGTGCCTGATTGTCCATGACCGCCAGCCGCAGCGCGTCAACCGCAAGCACGGCCCCGTACATCGCTGTCAGGAACCGGCCCTCGGCCCGTCTTTCAACGCTCAGCCGAAAGGGCAGAAAGTCGTGATCACGCGGAAACAGCTGCACGCCAAGCCAGATCGAGTTGAACAGCAACAGACCCGCCACCGGCAGCGTGTCCAGCAACACAGTGCCGACAATCCCGAACATACCCGACAGACTCAGCGCATGCGACAGGGCAATCACGCCGATTGTCGGCACCACGATCTGCCCCAGCGACAGCACCAGCGTCGCGACACGGACGCCCCGCGCCGACCAGCGCTTGTTGATCTTTGCCACCAGCCGCTCGACCAGCGGCCTGCCGCGCCAGATCAGGCCAAGCGCGAACGCCAGAAGAAGCAAAATGGCCGGGACGTTATTCACCAGCGTTTCATGCGCGGCGGGCGTTGACCAGCGCTGCCGCGTCTCGGCCCACATGCCCCCCACAACATCGCTGAGCGCCCGCACAGCACCGGGCCAGTTGCCCGGATTGATCGGTGAAGGATAAAGCTGCAACAGCGCGTCGGCCTGCCGCTCGCGCAGGGTGCGGTCGATCTCGGCAATCAACCCGTCTGCCCGCCGGTACGCTTCTTCCGCCGCAATACCCGGAGCCTGCAACCGCGCCAGCTGATCGGTCAGCGCGGCACGCCGCGCGGCAATCTCTTCGGCCTCGGTCTGACCCTCGGCAGGCGCAGGCCCAAGCGCCGCAATCTGCTGGCGCAGCGTGGCGATGCGCGAGGAATTGGTGTTTTGCGCCAGCAACAGCGCCTCACGCCAGCCCACCAGTTGCGCACGCAGCTCATCCAGCCCGTCAGCGGTGGAATTTGCATCGCCCAAAGCGGTCTCGGCTTGCTCGGCCACAGCCTCCCAGGCGGCATAGTCCAGCTCAGACGCGACCGGGGCAGTTTGCCCGTTCGCACCACCCGGAGGCTGCCCCCCCTGTTGGGCCAAGGCCAGAGCAGGCAACACCCCAAGCAAGAGCGCAACGAAAACCGCCCGTACAAAGGCCCGAACGCAACAAGGAGTCATGCGTCTTCGAACACGCTGGGCAAAGCTTTCGGTGCCGAGTCGAGCCAGGCCGGAACCGGCAAGCCCTTTTCCTTCAGGAAGGCCGGGTTGTAGAGCTTGGACTGATAGCGGTTGCCGTAATCGCACAGGATGGTCACGATGGTATGCCCCGGCCCCATCTCGCGCGCCATGCGGATCGCGCCTGCGATGTTGATTCCAGACGATCCGCCCAGACAGATCCCCTCATCCTCCAGCATCTCGAACACCAGCGGCAACGCCTCGGCGTCCGGGATACGATAGCTGAAATCGGGGGTGAACCCTTCCAGATTGGCGGTGATCCGCCCCTGCCCGATGCCTTCGGTGATCGAAGATCCGGGGCTTTCCAGCTTTCCGGTCGTGTAGAACGCATGCAGCGCCGCGCCCTCCGGGTCGGCCAGCCCGATCTTGACGCCCTTGGGCTGCAAGGCCATGCCGACGCCCGCCAGCGTGCCGCCCGAGCCGACCGCACAGATGAACCCGTCCACCTTGCCGTCGGTCTGGTCCCAGATCTCGGGCCCGGTGGTTTCGATATGGGCCAGACGGTTGGCCACATTGTCAAACTGGTTGGCCCAGATCGCACCATTGGGTTCGGTCCGGGCCAGAGCCTCGGCCAGACGCCCGGAATAGCGCACATAGTTGTTGGGGTTCTTGTATGGTGCCGCCGGCACCTGCACCAGTTCGGCCCCCGCCAGCCGCAGCATGTCCTTTTTTTCCTGACTTTGGGTTTCAGGAATGACGATCACCGTCTTGAACCCCATCGACGCGCCGACCAGCGCCAGACCAATGCCGGTGTTGCCCGCCGTGCCCTCGACAATCGTGCCGCCCGGCTTCAACGCCCCGCGCGCCACCGCATCGCGGATGATATAGAGCGCGGCCCGGTCCTTGACCGACTGACCCGGGTTCAGAAACTCGCATTTGCCGAGGATGGTGCAGCCCGTCATCTCGGACGCGCGCTTCAGCTTGAGCAGCGGGGTGTTGCCGATGGTATCGGCAAGATCGGAATGAATGCGCATGATCGGCCCTCTTGTCCTTTGCCTTATGTGTAGGCAAGTCGTGCGCCAACCTCAAGCAGCGCCGCGCATGGACACACGCGAAAGAGAACAGCGCGCAGCCGGTCAAGGTTGCGCGCTGTGCAGGCCGGGGACGCCTCCGGCGGGAGTATTTTGAAAGCAGCAACGCAAGCGTGCCGCCCGTGATGGTCAGGCCGTCACCAGCCCGTCGGCCTTCAGGCCGGCATAGCATTCATCCAGACTGGTTTTCGCGCGATCCATCAGAATGTCGATCTCATCCGGCGTGATCACCAGCGGCGGCGCGATGATCATCCGGTCACCGACATGGCGCATGATCAGGTTGTTGGCAAAGCAGCGCTCGCGGCAGCGGAAGCCCACGGTGCCCTGCTCGCCGGGGAATTTGGCGCGTTTGGCCTTGTCCGGCGTCAGCGCGATCGAGCCCATCAGCCCGACCAGCTTTGCCTCGCCCACCAGCGGGTGATCGGCCAGCGCATCCCAGCGTTGCTTGAGGTACGGGTGCGCCACGTCGCGCACGTGATCGACCACATGCTCTTCCTGCAGGATGCGCAGGTTCTCCAGCGCCACCGCCGCCGCGACCGGATGGCCGCTATAGGTGTAGCCGTGGAAGAACTCGCCGCCCTCGGCAATGGTCGCCGCCACCTCGTCACAGACGATGGAGCCGCCGATCGGCTGATAGCCCGAGGACAGGCCCTTGGCGATGGTCATGATATGCGGCTTGATGCCGAATGTTTCGCTGCCGAACCAGTTGCCGGTGCGGCCAAAGCCGGTGATGACCTCATCCGCGATCAGAAGGATGCCGTATTTGTCGCAGATCCGCTGGATCTCGGGCCAATAGGTCGCGGGCGGAATGATCACGCCGCCTGCACCCTGCACCGGCTCGCCGATAAAGGCGGCAACCTTGTCGGCCCCCAGTTCCAGGATCTTGGCTTCCAGCTGCTGGGCACGTTCCAGCCCGAACGCGTCCTCATCCATATCGCCGCCATCGCCCCACCAGTAGGGCTGGTCGATGTGCACGATCCCGTCGATCATGCCGCCATGCGCGTGGATCGGGGCCATACCGCCCAACGACCCGCCGCCCATGGTCGAGCCATGATAGCCATTCTTGCGGCCGATGATGATCCGACGCTCCGGCTGACCCTTCACATCCCAATAGCGGCGCACAAGGCGGATGTTGGTGTCATTCGCCTCGGACCCCGATCCGGCAAAGAACACATGGTTCAGATCGCCCGGTGCCAGTTCGGCGATCTTGGCGGCCAGAGCGATGGCCGGGACATGGGTGGTCTGGAAGAACGTGTTGTAATAGGCCAGCTCTTCCATCTGCCGCGCTGCCACCTCGGCCAGTTCCTTGCGGCCATAGCCGATGTTCACACACCACAGCCCCGCCATGCCGTCGATGATCTGGTTGCCCTCGGAATCGGTCAGCCAGACGCCTTTGCCGCGCGTGATGATCCGCGCGCCCTTGGTCGCCAGGCCATTGGCATCGGTAAACGGATGCATGTGGTGCGCCGCATCCAGAGCCTGAAGCTCGGCGGTCGGCAGGTGATTGGTGATCATGTTCATGGCCATGCCCTTTCAGTTACGGCAGGGCATACGGCCCCGGCTTGACCACAGGATAGGATCAAACGCGGCGCGGTTCAAGAAATTTGATCAAATTATTCCGGCCATCCCTGTGGGGTTCATCTTGGCCGAAATACTCACTGCGCGACGCGACCCGACAGAAGGCCGATGGCCATTCGGGCTTCCGATCAGATCCCGCCCTGCGCCAGCGCAAGTTTCACCTGCTCCACCCCTTGGGCAATGTCGCGCTCGATCGCGTCACGCAAACCATTGGCATCGCCCGCGCGCATCGCCGCCAGCGCCTCGGAATGCCGGTCGGGCAAGGCATCAGAGCCAAAGCGCGCGCAGACAACCCGCAGGGACGGGCCAAAGCGCAACCACATCGACCGCGCCATATCGACCAGAACCGGCGCGCCCGAGGCCTCGTACAGGCAAAAGTGGAACGCGTGGTTCGATTGCAGATAGCCCGGAATATCACCGGCCCGGATCGCCCGGTCCACCGTATTGTCCAGCGCCTGCAACTGGCCGATCAGCGCGGGCGTCAGATGCGCCGCCGCCATTTCGGCCAGCTTCGGCTCGATGGTCAGCCGGGCAAAGGCCACCTGCTCCAGCACCGCCCCGGTCATGCCGGGCACCGCAACCCGGCGGTTGCCCTGCGGCTCCAGCGCGCCCTCGGCGGTCAGACGACGGATCGCCTCACGCACCGGGGTCATGCCCGCGCCCAGATCGGCGATCAGCCCTTGAATGGTCACCGCAGCCCCCGGCTCCAGATGCCCGAACAGGATCATGTCGCGCAAGCGCGCATAGGTGATCTCGTGGGTCGGTATCTTCCGGCTGTCCGCGTCCATCAGGGCTCCCGTCGCGTTTTGTCCTCTTATGACGGGTTCGGCGCAGCAATCAAGATGTGATCAAATCCGGTCGTCATAATCAAAGCGCAGAACATCGGCCTGCCAGCCCTGCCCGGTCAGATCATGCGCCACCACCCCGACAAAAGCGCCGGTAAAGCTGGCATGTTCGCCCTTGCCGCCCTCGTCCGAGATGATCGAGGCATCCAGCTCCGGCCCCATCTCCTCGCCGTTCAGGGTAAAGCGCTGAGACGCGCCGTTCACCCGTACCCCAAGCGTCACGTCGCCTTCCGGGCAGGAATGCAGCCCGTGAAACGTCAGCTGCTCGCCCTGCCAATCGCCCAGACAGGACACCAGACTGACCACGCGCGCCCCCGCCTCGCGGGTGATCAGTGCTGCGTGGAACTTGTGACGATTGTAATAAGTGGTCAGCCCGACCGCCTGCTGCCAGGTCGGCGGATCGGCGCGGAAGACTGCGGCCGCGCTATAGGCGCTTTCCTCCTGCCGCCGCGCGATCAGAGATTGTTCACACCACGACCCCAAACTCTCCCGTCCGGTCAGCCGCAGACAGGTGCCGGTCAGCGTGAACAGCCGCTCCGGGTACGGCGTGCGCAGCCATTGAAACTCGGGCGGAAGCTCCGGCCCGGTGAAATCGCGGCTGATGGCGGCGCGGGGGGCCTGCGGCACCTCAAACGGCAGCGCGATAGGTGCGACCTGCCCGCCGCCCTTCAGCCACAGCCAGCCGTCGCGCCATTCGACCTCGGCCAGCCCGGTCTCGCGGCCTGTCGCACAGAACGGCCCACGCGGCCCCGGCACCGGGCGGCCGCACAGGAAGCTGTGCCAGTGCCGCCCGTCATGCCCCTCGACATACTGCCCGTGCCCCATCCGCTGGATCGGGTTTTCCGGGGCGAACCTGGCGGTGATCACATGCCTTTCCGGATGCGTCTCATACGGCCCCTCGATCTGACGCGACCGCGCCATCGTCACCGCATGATCATAGCCGGTGCCGCCCTCGGCGGTGGTCAGGTAGTACCAGCCGTCGCGGTGGAACAGATGCGGCGCTTCCGTCAGGCCCAGATCGGTGCCCGCGTAGATGTCGTGCTTTGGGCCAAACAACCCCCGCTCCGCCGACCATTCCTGCAGCTCGATCCCGTCGAACCGGTCGTTGGCGGGGTTCGCGCCGGACCCTTGCCAGCGGTGGTTCCAGCGCATGCTGACGAACCATTTCCGCCCGTCCGCGTCATGAAACAGCGACGGGTCAAAGCCGGAGGAATTCACGTACCACGGGTCGGACCAGTCGCCGTCGATAGTCTCGCAGGTGGTGATATAGTTGTGGGCGTCCTTGAACGCGCCATCCAGCCGTTTGACATCGGTATAGACCAGCCAGAACCGACCACCCTCATGGCTCAGGCACGGGGCCCAGACGCCGCCGCTGTCGGGGTTGCCGCGCATATCGAGCAGGGAGGCCCTGTTCAGCGGGCGGGCCACGAGGCTCCAGTTCACAAGGTCGCGGCTGTGGTGGATCTGCACCCCCGGATACCACTCAAAGGTCGAGGTGGCGATGTAGTAATCCTGCCCGACCCGGCAAAAGCTGGGGTCGGGGTTAAAGCCGCGCAGGATAGGGTTCTGGGCCATGCGTTCCACTGTGTTACAAGAGTCTAATATGAATGATTTCAATGAGTTGACTGTGAAGATTTAACGAATTGTTAACCTCTGCCCCCCCATTCATCTTGGCGCAAATACTCCGCGGGGGGTCCGGGGGGCGCGAAGCCCCCCGGTTGCAAGGCATTACACCAACAAGGCCCGCGCCTCCGCAATGCCCAGAGCTTCCGGGCGGGAGCAGGTGGTGGTCAGGGTGACAAACTCCCCGCTTTCGCCAGAGGTCAGACAGGCCGTCATCACCTCGACCCCGTGCAGGGTGCGTTCGAGCGAGCAGCGGGCATCGCGCCCCGTCAGCAGCGCCTGAACCATATCCGCCAGACCGGCGGTGCGGTAATTGGCCAGCGCGCCGTGCTTCGGGTGCGCCTGATTGGCGACGCCAAACGGGTGATCCCAGGGGGTGACCGTCTCTAAACTACCGTCCTTGTGGCCGATCTCGACCGTGCCGCCAAAGAAATTCGGGTCGGGGACGTATAAGGTGCCTTCGGTGCCGTAAAGTTCGAAATGGTTGCGTTTGTGGTGGAAAACATCCCAGCTGGTCGACAGATTGATGGTCGCACCGTTGTGAAAGTGCAAGAGCGCGTGGATGTTTGTCGGCGTCTTCACCGGCACGGTTTCACCAAGACGCGGCCCGTTCGAGATGGTGCGCACGTCTTGCGCCGAGCTGGTCAGCGCGGCGACCCGTTTGACCGGGCCAAGCAGGTTGATCAGGTTGGCGATGTAATAGGGGCCAAGGTCCAGCATCGGCCCCGCGCCCGGCAGGAAAAAGAAATCCGGGTTGGGGTGCCAATGTTCCATGCCGTAGTTCAACACTGCCGCACAACCGGATGTAATCGTGCCGATTTTCCCCTCGTCCAGCAAGGCGCGGGCCTGCTGATGGGCACCACCAAGGAAGGTATCGGGGGCGCAGCCCACTGCCAGCCCGCGGGCGGCGGCGAGCGCGCGCAGATCCTCGCCCTCTGCCAAGGTCAGCACCAGCGGCTTTTCGGAATAGGCGTGTTTGCCCGCCTGTAAAATCCGTTTGGTGACTGCATAATGCGCGTCGGGGATGGTCAGGTTGATCACCACATCAACGGCAGGATTGGCCAGCAGATCATCGACCGACTGCGCCACCACGTTGAACTCGGCCGCGCGGGCGCGGGCCGTGTCCATGTTCATATCGGCCACCGCCCGCACCTCCAGCCCCTTGAACAAAGGGGCCAGCCGCAGATAGGCCGCCGAGATATTGCCGCATCCGATAATGCCAAGACCCAGGGTTGTCATGGATCAGAACCCCTTGGCCGCAGCAATGGACCGGGTGGCAAAGCGGCTGTGATCCGACGGGTTGTCATGTTCCATGATGAAATGCTTGACCCCGATGGCGCGCAGCGCGGCCATGATGCCGGGCCAGTCGACCGTGCCATGGCCGACATCGGCCCAGCCGTCCTCATCAGCATTTTCGCCCTGAGGTGCGATGTCTTTGACATGGGCCGAGGTGATGCGGTCTTTGTAACGCTCGATCCACGCCAGCGGATCGGCCCCGCCCCGGATGACCCAGGCGACATCCATTTCCCATTCCAGATGCGGGCCGCCGTCAAAGATTTCTTCCTGCGGGATCGCGCCATCGGCGGTGGGACGGAATTCGAAATCATGGTTGTGCCAGCCAAAACCAAAGCCTTCGGCGCGGAAGGTGTGGCCCGCCTTTTCCAGCCGCGCGCCAAAGTCGTGCCAGCCCTTGCCATCGCTGGGCCGGTCCTCGGGCAACAGGTAAGGGCAGTAAATCCGCTGCATTTTCAGGGATCTGGCGATTTCCAGCACCTTTGGCACCTCGTTTTCCAGCATCTGAAGGCTGAAATGCCCGGTCGGCATGGTCAGGCCAGTGGCGGCAAGGCCGGCTTTTGTCGCCTCGACCGCCGCATCATCGGCGTAGAGCGCGCCGTAGCCCTCGACTGCGGTATAGCCGGCCTTTGCCAGCATCTCAAACGTGGCTGACATCGGTGGGAAGTTGCGCGAGGAGTAGAGTTGATACGAGAACATTCGTGTATCCTTTCGGGTGTCATCAGTTGCCGCATGCAGGGGTGCCGCGTGAGAACGGCGGGCCTGACGTGGATGGGGGAAAGCGGATCAGCCGGGCACAAGAGCGGCTGTCAGAGGCGGGGTCAGATCCTTATTTCGCTGGTCGCATCAAACAGGCTGGCTTTGGCCATATCGACTTTCAGATGCACCGGCGTGCCCGGCGCCATCCGCCGTTCGACCGGCACCCGGACCGACATCTGCGTGCCCGCCGCCTGCAGCCAGACGAGGGAGTCAGCGCCCATCGGCTCATCCAGTTCGACCGTGGCCGGGATCGTGACCCCCGGCTCTGCCGTTTCCTGCACCAGCAGATGCTCGGGGCGCAGGCCCAGGATCACCTTGTCGCGCGTGCCGATCATTCCGCCCTCATACGCCGCCAGTGACAGGGTCAGATCGCCCAGACGGAACGCCTGCCCGCCATCAACCGTGGACCCGTGCAGGAAATTCATCGACGGGCTGCCGATGAACCCTGCCACGAACAGATTGGCCGGGCGGTTGTAGATTTCCTGCGGGGCGGCGAGTTGCTGGATGATGCCACCGCGCATGACGGCGATGCGGTCGGCCAGCGTCAGCGCCTCGATCTGGTCATGGGTCACATAAACCATGGTGTTTTTCAGCTGGGCATGCAGGCGCTTGATCTCGACCCGCAACTCGCTACGCAGCTTGGCATCAAGGTTCGACAACGGCTCGTCAAACAGGAAGACATCGACATCGCGCACCAGCGCGCGGCCAATCGCCACCCGCTGGCGCTGGCCCCCCGACAAAGCGGCGGGCTTGCGGTCCAGGAGCGGGCCGATCTGGAGAATCTCGGCGGCGCGGGCGACCTTTGCCTCGATCTCGGCGCGGGGAACTTTGGCGTTTTTCAGGCCAAAGGACAGGTTTCCGCGCACCGTCATCTGCGGGTAGAGCGCGTAGGACTGGAACACCATGCCGATGCCACGCTCATTCGGCTCGGCCCATGTCACGTTCTTGCCCTTGATGAAAATCTGCCCGTCGGTGATCTCCAGCAATCCGGCAAGGCAGTTCAGAAGCGTGGATTTGCCACAGCCCGACGGCCCCAGCAGCACCACGAATTCACCCTCGGCCACATCAAGGTTCATGTTCTTCAGAACCGAAATCGCCCCGAAATTCAGCGTCAGGTCTTTGACTTCAATCGAGTTGGTCATATGGGGTCAGCCTTTCACAGCACCGGCGGCGATGCCGCGAACGAAGAGTTTGCCGGAGACAAAGTAGATGAACAGCGGCACCAGCCCGGTCAGCAGGGTGGCGGCCATGTTGACGTTGTATTCCTTGACCCCCTGCACCGAGTTGACGATGTTGTTGAGCTGTACCGTCATCGGGTAAAGGTCGGGCTTGGTGTAGACCACGCCGAACAGGAAATCGTTCCAGATTCCGGTGACTTGCAGGATGATCGCCACGACAAAGATCGGCAGGCTCATCGGCATCAGGATTTTCGCATAGATCGACCAGAACCCGGCGCCATCGACGCGGGCGGCCTTGAACAACTCCTCGGGGATGGTCGAGAAATAGTTGCGGAACAGCAGCGTCAGGATCGGCATGCCAAAGATGGTATGCACCAGCACCAGACCCCAGAGCGAGCCATAGAGACCCATTTCGCGCAGCAGGATCACGATGGGGTAGAGCATGACCTGATAGGGGATGAAGGCCCCGAAAATCAGGATGGTAAAGAAGATGTCAGAGCCTTTGAACTTCCAGAAGGTCAGGGCGTAGCCGTTGACGCTTGCCACCACGATGGACAGGATCACCGAGGGGATCAGGATCTGGACCGAGTTCCAGAACCCGCGCGACAGGCCATCGCAGTTGAGGCCGGTGCAGGCCTGCGACCATGCCTTGACCCAGGGCTCAAAGGTGATCTCGACCGGGGGGGCAAAGATATTGCCCATACGGATTTCCGGCATGCCTTTCAGGCTGGTCATCACCATCACCCACAGGGGCAGCAGATAATACAGGCTGAACACCAGCAGCGTGCCGTAGATCATGATGTTGCGGCCAGAAAGCGCGCGCTTGGGTTTTGCGCCACGCGGTTCGGCATCGGTGCGGGTGTTGGCGGGAATGGTTGCGTCAACCATGTTTCTTGCCTCCGAATTCAAGGTAAGCCCATGGAATCAGCACGATCAGCACGGTCAGCAGCATCATGGTCGAGGCGGCAAAGCCCTGACCGAGGTTCTGCGCCTGAAACATGTAGTCATAGACATACATGGCAGGCACCTGAGACGCGTTGCCGGGACCGCCGGAGGTCTGGGCGACGACCAGATCATAAAGCTTGATGATGCCAGCCGCGACGATGACCAGCGTGGTGATGAACACAGGACGCATCATCGGCAGGATGATCTGGATATAGGTTTTCCATGTCGGAATGCCGTCGACGCGGGCGGCTTTCCAGATGTCTTCGTCAATGCCGCGCAGCCCCGCCAGCATCAGACACATGACAAAGCCGGTGCCCTGCCACAGCCCCGCGATCAGCAGGCCGTAAAGCACCAGATCGGGGTTGTTTAGCGGGTTGAAGGTAAAGCTTTCCCACCCCAACCCGCGCACGATGGACTGGATGCCGAACTCCGGGTTCAGAATCCACTGCCAGACCAGCCCGGTCACGATGAAGGACAGCGCAAACGGGTAGAGCATGATGGTGCGGAAGGTGTCTTCAAACCGGATCTTCTGGTCCATCGCGACCGCCAGCAGAAAGCCGATGACGATCGTAAAGACCAGCGACAACACTCCGTAAATCATCAGATTTTCGATCGAAGTCAGCCAGCGCGAGTTCGACCACAGCCGTTCATACTGGTCAAAGCCGACGAAACGCTCACGCGGGAGGAGTTTGGAGTCGGTAAAGGAGTACAGCACCGTCCATGCCGTGCCGCCCACGAAAACCACCAATGTCGTCAGTATCATCGGAACCGCCGCGATTTTCGCGTTCATATTCCGCCACATGCGGTTCACCCGCCGTGCTTCGGCCATCGGCCTGCCCTCCCCCTTGTCATTATCAGATCGGGCCGCCCGCTGCCGGGCGGCCCGCCGTCAGCCTGCCGGATCAGAGACCGGATTCGAGGTTGGACACCCACTGTTGATGCGCCGTTTCGGGGGCCATGCCGGATTTGAAGAACTCGACCATCAGGTCTTCGTTCTGCTTCACCACATCGGGCGACCATGACATGTCACCCGATGGCACAAGATTGCCGCTGGCCAACACTTCAAGGCCCTTTTTCATGCAGTCATTGGCGGCCTCAAGGTCGATATCGCCCCGGATCGGCAACGAGCCTTTCTTGAGGTTGAAGGCGACCTGCACTTCGGGACTGACCAGCAGCGCGGCCAGACGTTTCTGCGCGGCCTCCACATCGGCGCTGCGGTTTTTCGGGAAGTAGAAGGCATCGCCCCCGGTGGACAGATAGGCATTCAGACCCAGACCCGGCAGGCAGGTATAGTCGGTGCCTGCCACCTTGCCCGCGACCTGAAATTCGCCCTGCGCCCAGTCCCCCATGATCTGACCGCCGGCCTGACCGTTGAGCACCAGATTGGTGGCCTGATTCCAGTCTTGCACCGTGGAATTGGCGGCGAGTTTGCGGGCGTCACCGACGGCGGTAAAGACGGCTGCCATTTCGGGACCGGCGGCAACGTCCATGTTCTTGTCAACGTTGACCTGTTTCCAGACATCCAGCCCGGCCACCGCGACCGTGATCGCGTTGAAGGCAAGGTTGGACTGCCAGGCCTGATTGCCCAGAGCCAGCGGGATCTTGCCTGCAGCCTCCAGTTGTGGGCCGCTCGCGACAAATTCGGTCCAGTTGGCCGGGACGGGCAGGCCCGCATCGGCGTAAGCCTGGTTCGACAGCCACAGCCATTCGGGGGAGTGAATGTTCACTGGCGCACAATAGATCCGGCCATCCACGGTGCAGGCGTCCAGCAGCGACGGCGGGAACACCTTGTCTTTCCAGCCTTCGGCTTCGGCCACGTCGGTCAGGTCAAGCATCAGACCCGCCTCGACCAGTTCCAGCGCCTGCTGGCCGTGGTTGAACTGGGTGGCGCCCATCGGATCGCCCCCGGTGATCCGGCTGATCATGATCGGGCGCGCGGTGCTGCCCCCGCCGGCGATGGCGCCGTCCACCCAATTGTCGCCCGCCGCGTTGAACGCGTTGGCCAGCTCGGCAACCGCAGCGGCCTCCCCGCCGCTGGTCCACCAGTGCGTGACCTCCAGATCGGTCGCAAAAGCTGCCGCAGGCAGCGCCACCGACGCCACAAGCGCCGTCGCCAGTTTAAAGGTTTTCATGCAGTCCTCCCGGTTTCTAAATCGTTATAGTAATTTCTATAACGTTATAGTTCTTTCGATCAAGCCTTCTTTTCGCTTGTGCACCACTTCCCGCATAGGCTTGAATAGGGTGGAAATCCGGCCTCGACCCGCCGGTTTCAACCCGATACGAGAGGCCCATGCCGCACTGCCGCACCCTGCTTAATCCTCCGCTCTGCAAGGCGAATTCGCCGCGCGGTGCCCGGCGGTGCTTTGCAGGTGCGGCATGTGCTCATGCCGCTGACTCAGTGGCAGATTGCCTGCGAGCGATTCGCGGCAGAGGGGAAAGACCATGACCTCCGGCGTCGATGCCCCCCTGCCCGTTGCCTTGCCTGATTCGGACCACGGTCGTCCGACACTGAAGACCATTGCCGCCGAAACCGGGCTGGCGGTGGCCACCGTCAGCCGCGCGCTGAAAGATGCCCCCGATATCGGCGAGGCGACCAAGCGCCGCGTGCGTGAGGCGGCGGCGCGGCTGGGCTACCGCCCGAACCGGGCTGGTGTGCGCCTGCGCACCGGAAAGACCAATGTGATTGCGCTGGTGCTGTCGACTGAATCCGACGGCATGACCCACACGTCACAGTTGATCTATTCCATCGCCAACGCGCTGCGCGGCACCGCCTATCACCTGATCGTCACGCCCTACTTCGCCGATCAGGACCCGATGGACCCGATCCGCTATCTGGTGGAAACCGAAAGTGCCGATGCGATCATCCTGAACCAGACCAAGCCGGATGATCCGCGCGTGCGCTATATGTCCGAGCGGCACTTTCCCTTTGCCACCCATGGCCGTACCACCATGGAGATTGACCACAGCTATTACGATTTCGACAACGAGACCTTTGCCGCCATCGCTGTTCAGGCGCTGGCCGAGGCAGGGCGCAAACACCTGCTGCTGGTGCCTCCTCCGCGCACCCAGAACTACGCCCGTCACATGACCACCGGCTTTGTGCAGGCGGCAGGCCAGCACGGCTTGTCGTTCGAGGTGCTGACCACGGCAAATTCCGATTCCGGCAGCGCGGTGATCGAGGCGGCGGTGCAGACGCATCTGGCCCAGAGCACCACGCGCCCCGATGGTCTGGTCTGCGGATCGACCACCGCCGCGATGGCATCGGTGAATGCGGCGGAACATCTGGGGCTGGTGTTGGGCCGTGACTTTGATCTGGTGGCGAAAGAGGCGCTGCGGTTCCTGCACCGCTTCCGTCGCGAGATTCTGGTCGTGCATGAAGATGTACGCGAGGCTGGCGGCTTTCTGGCGCGCGCCGTTGTCGCCGCCGTCGAACGCCGGGACAGCCCGGCCCAACAGGGATTGGAGCGGCCCAGCCGGGTAGAACGCTGCAACGATGACAAGGGAGGACGACAATGAAAGCGATCAAAGGACCGGCGCTGTTTCTGGCGCAGTTTGCGGGCGATGACGCCCCGTTCAACTCATGGGACAGCATCACCCAATGGGCCGCGGATTGCGGCTATATCGGTGTGCAGGTGCCCAGCTGGGACGGGCGGCTGTTCGATCTGGAAAGAGCCGCCGCCTCAAAGGATTACTGCGACGAGATCAAGGGCGTGGCCGAGGCGAACGGCATCACCGTCACCGAGCTGTCGACCCATCTGCAGGGCCAGCTGGTCGCCGTGCATCCGGCCTATGACAGTGCGTTCGACGGATTTGCGGCTGAACAGGTGCGCGGCAATCCCAAGGCGCGGCAGGAATGGGCGGTGGATCAGGTCCGCAAGGCGCTGACCGCATCGAAAAACCTTGGCCTGACCGCACATGCCAGCTTTTCCGGCGCATTGGCCTGGCCCTATATCTACCCGTGGCCACAGCGCCCCGCCGGTCTGGTCGAAGAGGCGTTTGACGAATTGGCCCGCCGCTGGCGGCCGATCCTCGACCATGCCGAGGACTGTGGCGTGGACATCTGCTATGAAATCCACCCCGGCGAAGACCTGCACGACGGCATAAGCTATGAGATGTTTCTGGAACGGGTGAACAATCACCCCCGCGCCAACATGCTTTATGATCCCAGCCATTATGTGCTGCAACACCTTGATTATCTGGACCATATCGACATCTACCACGACCGCATCCGCATGTTCCACGTCAAGGATGCCGAGCTGAACCCGACGGGTCGGCAAGGCGTCTACGGCGGCTTCCAGTCCTGGATCAACCGCGCCGGGCGGTTCCGCAGCCTGGGCGATGGTCAGGTCGATTTCGGCGGCATCTTCTCCAAGCTCACGCAATACGGCTTTGACGGCTGGGCGGTGGTGGAATGGGAATGCTGCCTGAAACACCCCGAAGACGGCGCGCGCGAAGGGGCGGAGTTCGTCAAGGCGCATATGATCCGGGTGACGGAGAAGGCGTTCGACGATTTCGCCGGGGCCGGGACGGATCGGGCTGCGAACCGGCGGATGCTGGGGCTTGACTGAGAGCGCGGACCGGGGCTCTGCCCCGGACCCCGGGATATTTTCAGACAGAAAATGAGAGGAGATGAGCATGGCCATCACAGCGGCACATGTGGCGCGGGCACCGCGCATCCGGCTCGGCATGGTGGGCGGCGGGCGCGATGCGTTCATCGGCGCGGTCCACCGGATCGCGGCGCGGATTGATGATCAGTATGAGCTGGTGGCGGGGTGCTTTTCCTCCGACGCCGAAAAGTCGCTCGCCTCGGCCGCCGATCTGGGCGTGGCGCGCGCCTATGCCAGCTTTGCCGAAATGGCGGCAAAGGAAGCGCGTCGCAAAGACGGGATCGAGGCCGTCGCCATCGTGACGCCAAACCACATGCACGCGCCGGTAGCGCTGCAATTCCTCAAACGCGGCATCCATGTGATCTGCGACAAACCGCTGACCCACACCCTGCCCGAGGCCAAGAAGCTGGCCAAGGCGGCAGAGGCCTCGGGCGTGGTGTTTGCGCTGACGCATAACTACACCGGCTATCCGATGATCCGGCAGGCTGCCGCCATGGTGGCGGCGGGGGAACTAGGCGAGATCCGGCTGGTGCAGGTGGAATATGCGCAGGACTGGCTGGCCGAACCGATCGAGGACTCGGGGCAAAAGCAGGCGGGCTGGCGCACCGACCCGGCGCGCTCCGGCGCGGGCGGCAGCACCGGCGACATCGGCACCCATGCGTTCAATCTGGCCAATTTCGTGAGCGGGTTGGCGGTGGAAGAGCTGGCCGCTGATCTGCAGGCCTTTGTGCCGGGGCGTCGGGTGGATGACAACGCCCATGTGCTACTGCGCTATTCCAGCGGCGCGCGGGGCATGCTGTGGTGCTCTCAGGTCGCGGCAGGGCAGGAAAACGGGCTGCGGCTGCGGATCTATGGCACCAAGGCGGGGATCGAATGGGAACAGGAGACCCCGAATACCCTCTGGGTCGGCCCGCTGGGCCAGCCGAAGTACCGGCTGACCCGCAACGGCCCCGGCGCAGGCCCCGAGGCGGGCCGCGTCAGCCGCATCCCCTCGGGCCACCCGGAGGGCTATCTGGAAGGCTTCGCCAATATCTACACCGAGGCCGCCCGCGCCATCATCGCCCGGCGCGACGGCACCACGCTTGACCCGGCGGTTACCTTCCCCGGCCTGAAAGAAGGGCTGGAGGGCGTGGCCTTTGTCGATGCCTGCGTGCGCTCATCGGCCCGCAACGCGGCCTGGGTCAAACTGAACCTCTGACGTATTGCTGCTTTCAAAATACTCCCGCCGGAGGCGTCCCCCGACGCCCCCGGCGATCCCGGTTCAGGCCCGCAACCGCCCCCGCTCGCGCTGCAACCAGAACAGCGTCAGCAGCAAGGGCGCGTTCTGGATCTCGCCCGTGTCCACCAGCGCCATCGCCTGATCAAAGCTCAGCAGATGGCCACGGATGTCTTCGGCCTCATCCTCGACGCCAAATACCCCCGCCGCGCCGTCGGGCAGGTCGGTGAGAGCGACGTAAGAATACAGAAACTCGGTCTTGGCTCCCGGCGACGGGTAGTAGTTTGCCACCGGCAGCAGGTCACCCAGCGTCAGCGCCGCCTCTTCCACCGCTTCGCGGCGGGCGCAGTCTTCGGGTGTCTCGCCGGGGTCGATCCGTCCGGCAATCGCCTCCAGCTGCCAGGGGTTGCCGTCGCCCCGGCCAAAGGGACCGGCGCGGACCTGCTCGACCAAGAGCACCCGGTCGCGCACCGGGTCATAGGGCAGCACGGTGACGGCATCGGCAGAAATAAACACTGCGCGGGTGATCACCGGGCTCATCGTGCCGTCAAAACGGCGGAACGACAGGTCGTATTCCTCGACCGAGAAGAAATAGGCATAGGGCTGGCGTGTGGTCTGCAGCGCGATCTCGCCCGGCGCACGGCGCAGCACCGCCGGGCTCTGCCCGGCCTGCGCCCGCAACCGGCTGGCGGCGCGCACCATGATCGGGCCAAGCCGGGCGTGCAGGCGGGCGGGCGGGGTCTGGCCATAGCCCGCCATCACCTCGACAGCGGTTTCCACCGCCAGCGCCGCGTGATCTGTCAGCCAGAGCGCGGCATCCCAAAACCCGCCCTCACCGGGGGCGGCTTTCAGCGCATAGGTGATCCCCTGCCCGGTACCGCGGGCCGTGGTCACCCTGACCTTGCGCGCAGCCAGCCCGATAACCCTGGCATAAAACGCCAGCCGGGCTGTGGCCTGCGGCGACAGCGCGTCGGGCACCACACCCTCGACCTTGCCCCCCCGGCGCGACCCAAGCGCGACATGGCCGGGCCTGTCCACCAGCCAGCCCTCACGGTCGGCGACAAAGGCCGGAGACAGCACCACGCTGTCGCCAAGAATGACATCCAGAAGCGGGCGATGGCACAGCGGGCCACAAAGAAACACGTCAGGCATCAGCAAGGACTTTCCGGGCAGTTCAATTCCACCGCTGGCCCGCCCAATGCGCCACGGCACCGCCCATCAGCCCGCCCAGCAGCAGCACCCCAAGCACATCGGGCTGCGCCAGAGGCGGGATCAGCGCCAGCGCTTGTTCAAAGATTCCCAGAACCGCGTCAAGCGGGGTTTTGTAACGGCCCTTGAAGGCCCGGTCCAGCATATCGGCGCTGGCAAAGATCAGCAGCACGGCAACCACGATGGTCAGCGCGGTGCGGATGCCGCCGCCCATCGCCTCGACCCGGCCCCGCGCCCGCATCGCCGCCGGGCCCATGATCCACCAGCCGCAGATCACGCCAACCCCCGCACTGACCTCGCGCAGCACCCCGGTCGGGCGACCCGGTGGCAGGCCAAGGGCGTACAGGTGGGCGGCAAGGGCGGCAACAAGGGCAAAGATAATCGCGGCAAAAAGCTTGGCGGCGGTTGGCATCCTGCTCCCTTCTCGCCCGCCGGTTCAGGCGGGGCGCGTCACCGTGATCTGCGTCACATCACAGTTTCCGCCGCGGAAGGCTCCGGCGCAAGAGGCAAGGTAAAAGTTCCACATCCGACGAAAGCGGTCGTCAAAGCCCTGACGCGCCACCTCGTCCCAGCGTTCGTTGAACACCTCGTGCCAGCGGCGCAGGGTCTGGCTGTAGCTTTCGCCGAACTCGATCGAGGTTTTCAGCCGCAGACCTGCCCGCTCCACCTCTTCCTGCAGGCGGAAGGGCGCGGGCAGCATGCCGCCGGGGAAGATGTATTTCTGAATGAAATCAACGCCCCGCTTGTAAACGGGCCAACGATGATCGGGCACGGTGATGATCTGCAGCGTCGCATGACGACCCGGTTTCAGCCGGGCGCGCAGGGTGTTGAAATAGGTCGGCCAATAGCGTTCGCCCACCGCCTCGAACATCTCGATACTGGCGATACCGTCATAGAGCCCGCGCTCGTCGCGGTAATCCAGCAGCTTGATTTCCACCCGGTCCGACAGGCCCGCACGCGCCATGCGGTCCACCGCGAAGTCATATTGTGCCTGAGAAATGGTCAGCGCCGTCACCCGCAACCCGCGTTTGGAGGCCGCATATTCGGCAAAGCCGCCCCAGCCGCAGCCGATTTCCAGCACATGCTCACCCGGCTCTGCCCCGATCTGATCCACCATCGAGGCGTATTTCTGCTCCTGCGCCTTTTCCAGACTTTCCTGCCCGGTGTGAAACAGCGCGCTGGAATAGGTCATGCTGTCATCCAGCCACAGCCGGTAAAAGTCATTGCCCAGATCGTAATGGGCGTGGATGTTCTTTTTCGCCTGCCGCTTCGAGTTCGACTGCAGCCAGAACCGGAACCGCTCGAAGCTGCGCACCAGCGTCATGCCGGGAAAGCCATCCTGCACCGGGTTGTTGCTGGGCATCTGCACCAGATCGAGAAAGGCCTGCAGGTCCGGGCTCGACCACCAGCCATCGAGGTAGCTATCGCAAAAGCCCAGATCACCCTCGCGGATCATGCGGGCAAACAGATCGTTGTTATGGATCACGATTTCCGCCACCGGGCCGGGCTTTGCGCCCTCCAGCCGGAACCGCCGCCCATCGGGCATCACGAAATCCAGCCGCCCCTCGCCCAACCGGCTGGCGATCGCAAAGGCGGTGGAGAAATAGCGCGGCAAGCCGGTCTGGCCCTTGGTCGTTGTCAGAACTTCCATCTTCCCTCCCCGGGGAATGTCGTCTTTGGTTTACAGTTTCAGATACGTCTGGCGGTCTCAAGAGTTTCGCGCGGCATAGGCCGCAAGCGCGCGTTTGCGCCCTTCGGCCAGATCGACCAGTGGTTTCGGGTAGGGCCGGGACGGGTCAAGCGCCCAGGATTCGGGCACCGCGTCGAAATAGGACAGCGCCTCCGGTCCGGGGCTGCGGCTGAGTTCGGCGATGAAACGGTGGCGGTATCCGGCCTTTGGGTCGAATTTCTCCACCTGCGTCGCCGGGTTGAAGATGCGGAAGAACGGCGCTGAATCGGGGCCGGAGCCGGAGGCCCATTGCCAGCCCATCGCATTCGACGCCGGGTCCCAGTCCACCAGACAGTCGGCGAACCAGTCGAGGCCGACTTTCCAATGTGTCATCAGATGCTTGGTCAGGTAGCTGGCCACGATCATCCGGGCGCGGTTGTGCATCCGCCCGGTCACATACATCTCGCGCATGGCGGCATCGACAAACGGCTCGCCGGTCAGCCCGCGCCGCCAGTGTTCGGCATCTGCATTGTCGTCACGCCAGGCAAAATCATCCCACTCCGGTTTCCAGTTGGCATGGGTGATATGGGGGGTGTGATGCATCAGGTGATAGGCAAACTCGCGCCAGACCAGTTCCTTGAGAAACGTCTCGGCCCCCTTTGCGCCCGATTGCATCGCCCGCCAGCCCGCGGCCCAGATCACGCGCGGGCTGATCTCGCCATAGGTCAGGTTTTCCGACAGGCCCGAGGTGCCGTCGACATCGGGCAGATCGCGGTCATGGGCATAGGCGTCGATGCCGGTGGCGATGAAGTGGTCCATCCGGTCCAGCGCTGCCGCCTCACCGACCTGCACATGCCGGGCCACCACATCTGCCCCCCGCCGCATCGCAGCGCCCATCTGCCAATCGGTCAGATCATCGCTGCGCGGCCATGATGCCGGGGCGGCCAGCGTCTTTGGCGCGGGCTGCGGATCGGGCACCGGGCGGTCCCGCACCGATTTCCAGAACGGCGTGAAGACGCGGTAAAACCCGCCAGTGCCGGTCTCGACCTCCCACGGTTCGAACAAAAGATGCCCGGCAAAGCTGCGCGCGGCCACGCCTTGCGCCTTCAGCACGGATTTGACTTCGGTATCGCGCGCGACCGCCACCGGATCATAGAGCCTCTGCCACCAAACCGCATCTGCCCCGGTCTCCGCCAGCACCTTCGGCAAGACCTCAAGCGCCGGACCGCGCCGCAGAATCAGACGCGCGCCCAGCGCCTCCAATGCTTTGGCAAACTCCGCAATCCCCAGCCCGAGCCGCCATTTCGGCGCAGCGCCCAGCGCCTCGGTCTCGGGGTCCAGAATGAACAGCGGGATCAGCGGGCGGCCCGATTTTGCCGCCTCGGCCAGCATCGGCGCATCAAGCAAACGCAAATCCCGGCGCAGCCAAAGGATCAGGGGGGCATCGGTCATAAGTCGGGCGCGCTTTCTGGTTCCGTCACAAAGATACGGCGGGACATCCGTTTCGGATCACCCGACCGTAAAGTCTTTGTTAACATTTAGCGGCCAAACCGCGTCCGGCAATGGCTCAGCCCGGCAAAGACTTACAGCGCCCGGTCCAGTGCCGCGATCAGCCGGGCAATTTCGTCCGGGCTGGTGTAATGCGTCGCACTCATCCGCAGCACACCCTTCTCCGCATCCACCCCCATCGCCGCCAAGGGCCGAACGGCATAGAAATCGCCGCCGCCGCAAGCGATGCCATCGCGCCCCAGCGCCTCGGCCACCGGTAGGGCGGCACGGTCCAGCGCCACCGCCACGGTCGGCGCGCGGTCCTCAGACCGGCGCGGACCGATCAGGCGCAGGTCATTGCGCCCGGCCAGATAATCCAGCAGCGGCGCGATCACCGCCACCTCTGCCGCCCGCATCAGATCATGCACCGCCCGCCCCCGCGCCGCCGCATCACCGCTGATGCCATGCTGCACTGCCAGAGCATCGACATAATCCGCCATCCCGGCACAGGCCGCGACCTGCGCATGATCCGGGCCGGCCGGGGTGTGGCGTTTGTAGAGCACCGACTGGTTGAAAAAATGCGCCTGCCCCGGCAGTTCCATCCCGAAGGCGTCGCGCAGCACCATGATGCCCTGATGCGGGCCATAGGTCTTGTAGGCCGAAAACAGATAGGCATCACACCCCAGCGCCGCCACATCCGGAAAGCCATGCGGCGCATAGCTCACGCCATCCACCACCGTACGCGCCCCCGCCGCCCGCGCCATGGCAGAAATCGCCACCACATCGTTGATCTCGGCCACCACGTTGGAGCAATGCGGAAACGCCACCAGCCGCACCCGGCCATCGGCCAGCAAAGTCGCCAGATCCTCCGGATCAAGACTGCCGGTCTGCGGGTCGATCTGCCATTCGCGCACCTCGATCCCTTCCTCCGCCAGCCGCCGCCAGACGCCGGAATTGGCCTCATGATCCTGATTGGTCACCACGATCGCCGCGTTCTGCCCCTTCAACCAGCCCCGCACCGCCTGTGCCAGAACATAGGTGTTGGCGCTGGTCGACGGCCCAAACGACACCTCCTGCCGCGCCACATTCATCATCGCCGCCAACCGGCTGCGCGCCTCGTCCATCTCGGATCCCGCCAGTTCCGAAGCCGGATAGGGCGCATAGGGCTGCACCTTGCGGTGGGTGTAGAACCGCGTCAGCCGGTCAATGACCTGACGGCAGGGATAGCTGCCACCCGCATTCTCGAAAAACGCATGGGTCGACAGCACCGGGCTGTCAAAGGCCGGAAACTGCGACCGTACGAATTCCAGATCAAGCGCCATGCTACCTCTCCGCTGTGCTGCCGCCATGGTTGACGGGGCCCAGACGGAAAGACAAGCCGTCGCCATCCCAAAGCCCCTGCCCTTATGTCATTTTCTGTCTCTAAATATCCCGGGGGGAGGAGCGAAGCGACGGGGGGCTGGCCCCCCTGCGACGGCCCCGCTGATGCCCCGCCCGACGCCCTAGCGCTGAACGTCCACCACCACCCGACCCTGCACCTCACCGCGCAGAATCGCAGCGCCCAAGGCGGGCACCTCGGCCAGCGTGGCGGGGCGGAACATTGCCTCCAGCTTGTCCATCGGCAGATCAGTGGTGATCCGGTCCCAGGCCACCACGCGGCGGGCATAGGGCACGGTGACCGAGTTGATGCCCAACAGGTTGATGCCGCGCAGCAGGAAGGGAATGATATTGGCCGGCACCGCCAGCCCGCCGGCATTGCCGACAGCGGCGACGCTGGCCCCGGATTTCATCTGCCCCAACACCCGGGCCAGCATCTGCCCGCCCACCGCATCGACGCAACCCGCCCAAGTCTCTGATTCCATCGGGCGCTTGACCGCCTCGGCCAGATCGGCGCGTGGCACCAGCCGGGCCGCGCCAAGGTCGCGCAGATAGGCTTCGGTCTCGGGCCGCCCCGTCACCGCCGCCACGGGGTAGCCCAGCCGCGCCAGAATCGCGACCGCGACCGAGCCTACACCGCCCGCAGCCCCGGTCACCAGCACCTCACCGCCCGCCGGGGTCAGCCCGTGTTCCTCCAGCGCCATCACCGCCAGCATTGCGGTAAAGCCCGCCGTGCCCACCGCCATGGCCTGACGCGCGCTGAGGCCGTCGGGCAACGGCACCAGCCAGTCGGCCTGCACCCGCGCTTTCGTAGCATAACCGCCCCAATGCGCCTCTCCCACCCGCCAGCCGGTCAGCACCACCCGGTCGCCGGGGGCATAGCGCGCATCGTCCGATGCCTCCACCACCCCGGCAAAGTCGATGCCCGGCACATGCGGCCAGCTCCGCACCAGCCCGCCGCCAGTGGCCGACAGGCACAGCCCGTCCTTGTAGTTCAGCGTCGAAAACTCCACCCGCACCGTGACATCGCCTTCCGGCAACGCATCCTCCGTCAGCTCGGCCAGCCGTGCCACCGCCTGCCCGTCTTCGCCCTTTTCCATCAGCACTGCGCGCATCACATCCCCCCGTTTTCAGCTTGCCCATGACTGCACCACCGCGCCGCCAGTCTGCCCCGGATGAGGCAACAGCCCTTTGCCAAGGTCAACCCCTGCTACGCCCGTCTTGTCACCGCGACCCGTGGCCCCAGATTGCCCTGACAGCCCGATCTATGCTTGTGAGCGCCTGATTCCTTTACTACCTTTCCCGCAAGGCCAGTGGCGACCGGGGGAGACCACGGCCCAAGTCCAACACAGAGGAACCACGATGACCCATACGAAACACCTGTTTGCCTGCGCCGTTTCCGTGCTTGCCCTGTCATCTGCGGCACAGGCCGCAGACCCGGAATTGCTGGTCTTTGACTGGGCAGGCTGGGAAATTGACGCCGCACTGGTCCATTACGTCGAAAAGCATGGCCAGAAACCAACCTATTCGTTCTTTGGCGATGATGACGAAGCGTTTCAGAAGGTCAGCTCGGGGTTCCGCGCCGATGTCGCCCACCCCTGCGCGTCGTCGGTGCCGCGCTACCGCGACGCAGGCCTGATCGAGCCGTGGGATACGTCGAAGATCACCGCCTTCGCCGACATCGACCCGCGCATGTATGACAACACCGTGCTCAAGGACGACGAAGGCCTGTGGTTCCTGCCGATGGACACCGCCTATGCGGCGGTTGCCTATAACACCGACCAGGTTCCGGTCGAAGATGTCGCAACGCTTCAGGTCTTTACCGATGCAAAATACGCGGGCCGCATCTCGCTGCCCGACAGCAATGATGATGTCTGGTCGCTGGCCTTTCTCGCCACCGGCGTCACCAGCTGGGACAATGTGACGGATGAGCAGTTCACCGCCGCTGCCGACTGGCTGCGCGCGGTCCATCCCAATGTCCGCGCCTATTGGTCCGACCCGGCCGAGATGACCCAGCTGATGGCATCGGGCGAGGTTCTGGTCAGCTGGTCTTGGAATGACGGCGTGTCCTTGCTGCGGGCCGAGAATTTTCCGGTCGATTTCAACCGCGCCCCGACCGAGGGTGCTGCCACCTTCTTCTGCGGTCTGGTCAATCTGAAAGACGGCCCCGGCAGTGACGACAAGGTGTATGATTTCGTGAACTCGCTGCTGTCGCCTGAAGGCGCCGCCGCGATCGTTGACACGCTGGGCTATGCCACCTCGAACAAGGCCGCGATGGCGACCCTGAGCGAAGAGACGCTGAAAGCGGCCTATCTTGATCCGGTCGATGGCACCCTGTTCATGCAGACCCCGACCACTGCCGAATTCCGTGAGCGTATGATCTCGGAATTCGAGCTGATCAAATCGGGTTTCTGATCCCGTCCTGATCCGCGCGCGCCCGGCCGGACCCTCCGGCCGGGCGCGGCCTCAGGCCCCGCCTGTCCTGCTGTCATACGCTTGTAACACCTGTCGCGCAGCGTGGTGGCATGTTGACCCTGCGCCCCGCCCTTCCCGCCGAAGCTGCCTATCTCACCGACCTTGAGTCGCGGGTGATGCGCGATCATGCGCAGGCCCTCTGGGGCCGGTTCAGCCCTGCGCCCCACCCTTCGGCCTTTGATCTGGCCAATACCCGGATCGTGGAGCTTGCGGGCGCACGGGCCGGCCTGCTGACGGTCGAGGTGGCCCCCGACCACCTGCGCCTGCGCAAGCTGTATCTGGAGCCGCAGTTTCAGGGCCATGGCCATGGCAGGCACCTGTTGGCCATCGTCCAGGCCGAAGCCGCCGGACGGGGTCTGCCGTTACGCCTCAGCGTGCTGCGCCCCAATCAGCGCGCGCTAGCGTTTTACCTGCGCGAAGGTCTGAGCATTGCCGAGCAGACCGACGAGCGGATTTTCCTGTCACACATCCCCCCGGAATACCGCGCCGATACGGTCTTGTGAGCGGCGGCCTGCCCGCCTATATTGAGCCTGTTCGGGGCAACCCGGACTATGGTGATAAACGCACCTGTAATAGACGGCTCGGACCCGGGGGCGGTACCCGGCGACTCCACCATTCCACCCGTTCGTTTCGGGGGTTCGGGGTCGAAATAGGATCGACGAACGTTCAAAGAGGCCAGCTTTTACTCGGTGAGGTACCACCGTTATCGGTCCAAAAGTACAGTTGCAAACGACAACCGTGCTCCGATGGCTCTGGCTGCGTAAGCAGTTCGAACATCGAAACTTAAGTCCTTGCGCTTAGCCGCGTAAGGCGGGGTTCGCAGGTACCTGGCAACAGAAACCTGCACCTTCCCCCCTTTGTGACTTGCCCGCAGCGCTGCCGCGCGCCACGCTTTGCCGATGCGCGCACTTGCCCTTGGCCTCACCCTGCTGCTGCCCGGTTCCGCCGCCCGTGCGTGTGAGGTGGCACTGGTGCTGGCAATTGATGTCTCGGGCTCGATCGACGCAGGCGAATACCGCATCCAGTCCGGCGGCACCGCCGACGCGCTGCAAGATCCGGCAGTGGCCGAGGCGCTGCTTGAGGGCCAGGTGGCGCTCAGCCTGCTGCACTGGTCCGGTACCGGGCAACAGGCCGTGGTGCTGCCCTGGACCCAGATGCACAGCCCCGCCGACATCACCCGCGCCACCGCGCATATCCGCAGCGCCCCGCGCGCCTTTGCCGGGTCCGACACGGCTGTCGGTCAGGCGATTGACGCGGCCCTTGCTCTGTTCGCCACCGCCCCCGACTGCAGCCGCCGCATCATCGACATCTCGGGCGACGGGCCGGAAAACAGCGGCAACACCGTGCGCGCCGCCCGCAGCCGCGCCGCTGCCGCCGGTGTCGCCATCAACGCCATCGCGATTGAAGACGTAGGCCAATCCACCGCCATCACCCGGTTTTATCAGAACTGGGTCATCACCAAAGGCGGCTTTGTCATATCCTCGCGCGGCCTTGCCGCCTATCCGCAGGCCATCCGCGCAAAACTCCTGCGCGAGCTGGAAAAACCCGCCTCCTGAGCATTGCTGCTTTCGAAATACTCCGGGGGGGCGCGGCACGCGCGGGGGGCAGCGCCCCCCTCCACATCAGCCGCGCAGCACAGCACCGGGGTTCATGATCCCCTTCGGGTCCAGCGCCGCCTTGATCGCCCGCATCGCCGCCAGCTTGGCCGGATCGCCATAGCGCTCCAGATCCCCGACCTTCAGCCGCCCGATGCCATGTTCGGCGCTGACCGATCCGCCCAGCTCGTGCACGATGTCATGCACGCAGGTCTTGACCCCTTCCCGCTGGGGGTCATGTTCCTTGCGGTTTCGGCCCCGCACCGGAAACACGTTGTAATGCAGGTTGCCATCGCCCAGATGGCCGAAACAGTTGATCCGCCACTCCCCCAGCTGCGCCAGAGCCGCGCCCGCCCGCGGGATAAAGGCCGGGATTTCCGACAGCGGCAGGCTGATGTCATGGCTCGATACCGCCCCAATGCGGCGGTTGCCTTCTGGGATGCTTTCGCGAATGCGCCACAGGCTTGCCGCCTGCGCTTCTGACGTGGCGATCACCCCGTCCAGCACCAGCCCGGCCTCATCCGCCTGCGCATAAAGCCCTGCCATCGCCTCTTCGGGGGCCACACCCTGCGGCAGGCCCAATTCGATCAGCACCGACCAGTCTGGAATGGGCGACAGCGGCACCGTCACCTCGGGCATGGTTTCGGCCAGAAAGTCATAGCCCATCCGGTGAATCAGCTCGAATGCCGAGATCAAACCGGCCAGCTGCCCCTCTGCCAGGGCCAACAGCTCCAGCGCGGCCTGCGGCGACGGCACCGCCAGCAGCGCCACAACCGTGGCGGCGGGTTTGGGAAACAGCCGCAGGCTGGCGGCGGTGATGATGCCCAGCGTGCCCTCGGCCCCGATCAGCAGATGGCGCAGATCATAGCCGGTGTTGTCCTTGCGCAGCCGCTTCAAGCCGTTGAAAATGCTGCCATCGGGCAGCACCGCCTCCAGCCCCAGACACAGATCGCGGGTGTTGCCATAGCGCAGCACATTCACCCCGCCGGCATTGGTCGCCAGATTGCCGCCGATCCGGGCCGAGCCTTGCGAGGCCAGCGACAGCGGAAACAGCCGGTCCAGCCGGTCGGCTTCGGCCTGCACATCGGCCAGAATCATCCCGGCCTCGACCACCATCACGTTCTCCGACGGATAGGCACCGCGCAGGGCGGTCATCCGCTCCAGTGACAGGATCAGCGGCACCGGCCCTTCGGGCATCACCTGCCCGCCGACCAGCCCGGTACCGCCACCCAGCGGCACGATCCCGACTCCGGCCTGACCACAGGCTGTCACGATCCCTGCGACTTCGGCAGTTGACCGGGGGCACGCCACCGCCGCCGCCTGCCCCTGCCAGCGCCCGCGCGGCTCTTCCACATCGCGCGGGGCTGTCGCGCGCAACAGGCCGGGATGGGCGGCATCAAGGATCGACAGGAAATCGGGGGTGCAGGCATTCAGCATGGGCGGCTCCTTTGCCCCCGCTTTACGCCAAGGCATCGCGCAAGAAAACCGCTGTTGCGGCGTTTGTGCAGTCATCCGGCGCAACCCGAAGAGCAGCGCCTCAGTTGATCCCTTCGGGCATCAGCACCATGATCGTCGGCCGCCCCGGCAGATTGCGCAGCGACACGTCGAGCGAGGGCATGCCGGTTTCCACCACCTCGAACTCGGCGCTCATGTTGTCCAGAAACATCCGCAGCGACGCCCCCGAAAACCAGTGCATCGGAATCACGATCGACGAGCGCAGCCGCCTGACCACTTCTGCCATCTCTGACACCGCCATGGTATAGCCGCCGTCCACCGGGACCATCACCACATCCAGCCGCCCGATGCTGGCATATTGCGCCTCATCTGGCGCGTGGTGCAGGTGGCCCAGATGGCCGATGCACAGACCCCCCGCCTCGAACACAAAGATCGAGTTGCCATTTTCGCGCGCACCATCGCCCCAACGCGAGCGCACATGGGTCGGCACATTGCGCACCAGCATCGCGCCCAGATCCAGCTCGTGTTGCGCCGGTCCTGCCTCGGTGGCCCAGCCCTGCAGCACATGCGGGATGCGCGGGTCGGGGGTGGCGGTCCAATGGGTGGAATGGGCGTTGTTCATCGTCACCACATCGGGCACCCAGTCTGCCATTCCGGTATAGCCGGTGAAATCGGTCACCGCTGTCTTGCCGCCGGTGGCGATGGCAAAACTGGCATGGTCGATGTAATGGATGCGGACCTGATCCTGCACCACATCGGCACCAAAGCGGGCAGGCATCACCCGCGCGATGCCCTGAGCCACCGCAAAGCAATGCGAAGGAATGCGCTCTGGCGCATTCGGAATGCGCTCTTGCGCCAACACAGGCGCGGCGAGCATGGACAGCAACAAGGTGGGCAGGATCGTGAACCGCATCGGGCACCTCCGGGTTGAGGCCCAAAGGTAGCACGGCTTGCCCCGGCGTCAGCCGCCCCGGATGATCACGCTTGCGTCAGAGCCTAGCCGACATCGGTGCGCCCGCGCCGGTCGGCGCGCAGCGCGGAGTAAAGCACATGATTGCGCCAGCGCCCGTTGATCTGCAGATAGCTTTGCGCGACGCCCTCGTATTTGAAACCGGTCTTTTCCAGCACCCCGCGACTCGCGGCGTTTTCCGGCAGACAAGCCGCCTCGACCCGGCTCAGGTCCAGCGTGGTAAAGGCATGGTGCACCACAGACAGGATCGCCTCACGCATGTACCCCCGGCGGCTGAACTGCTCGCCCACCCAATAGCCGATGGTGCCGCATTGCGCGGGGCCGCGTCGGATATTGTCCAGCGTGATCGCGCCCAGCAGTTGCTGATCCTGCCGACGGATCAGCAGGAACGGCACCGCCGTGCCCTGTGCTTCGGCCCGTTGCGCCCAATACACCCGGTTGGTGAACGACCGCCGCGACAGATGATCGGCGGACCAGACCGGTTCCCATTGCGTCAGAAAGCTGGCACTGTCCTCACGCAGCTCGGCCCAGGCCCGCCAGTCGCCATGCACCGGCAGGCGCAGGGTCATGCGCTCTGTCTCCAGCTTGGGACGGCGGCGGAACGGCAGCATCAGGCGGCGAGCCTGTCGCGGATCGCCCCCAGACCGGGGGCTTTTGCCACCGGGCCATACATTGCCAATGCCGTCTTGGCCCCGGCAATATCTCCGGCAAAGCGGCGCACATCGGCCATGCTGACGCCGTCGATCTTGGCCACCGCCTCTGCGGCCGTCGGCACCCGGCCCCAGACCGCCAGCAGCCGCGCGTTGCGCTCGGCCCGGTTCGACGGGCTTTCCAGCCCCATCAGCAGGCCGGCTTTCAGCTGCGCGCGGGCGCGCGCCACCTCGGCTTCGGTCATGTCCTCAGCGGCGCGCTTCATCTCGTCCACCGTCAGCTGAGTCAGCGCCGCGATTTCCTCTTTCGAGGTGCCGGCATAGATCGTGATCGACCCGGTATCCTCATAAGCCCCCGACTGCGCAAAGATCGAATAGCACAACCCGCGTTCTTCACGGATCTTCTGGAACAGGCGGGACGACATGCCGCCGCCCATCGTCATCGCATAGACCTGCGCTGTGTAGACGTCGGGGTGACGATAGCCCGGCGCCTCAAGCGACAGGGCGAAATGCACCTGTTCGAGCTTTTTCACCTCGCGCCGCTCGCCACCGATAAAGGCGGCGGGTTCCACCACGCTGATGCCGCGCGGCCTCAGATCACCGAAGATCTCCCGCGCCTGATGCACGATCTGTTCGTGATCCACCCCGCCCGAGGCCGACAGGATCATCTGATCGGGTGCGTAGTGCTGACCAACAAAGCCCCGCAGATCATCAGCAGAAAAGCTGCTGACCCGCTCAGATGGCCCCAGAATCGTGCGGCCAAACGGCTGATCGGGGTAGCTCACTTCCTGCAACCAGTCGAAGATGATGTCATCGGGCGTGTCGAGCGCCTGACCGATTTCCTGCAAGATCACATGACGCTCGGTCTCGATCTCTTTCGGATCGAACACCGGGTTCAGCACGATGTCGGAAATCACATCGAGCGCCAGCGGCACATCCGCCACGAGGCACCGGGCGTAATAGGCCGTCATTTCCTTGGACGTATAGGCGTTGATATAGCCGCCGACATCCTCAATTTCCTCGGCGATCTGCAGGGCACTGCGCTTTGCGGTGCCCTTGAACGCCATATGCTCCAGAAAATGCGCGATGCCGTTTTGCTCTGGGCGTTCATGCCGCCCCCCCGCCATGACCCAGACCCCGACCGAGGCCGATTGCAGCCCCGGCATATGTTCGGTGACGATCCGCAGACCGTTGGGCAAGGTCGAGATTTGCAGGCTCAAGATGCGATCCTTTCGCGGATCAGGGATTGAAGGCGGCCAAGATCATTGGGCACACGGGTCAGCCGTTCGCGGCGGTCGAACAGATCGGCCAAGCGGGCGGGCAATTCGGGACGCTGGCCGATGGCATCAAGCACCGCATCGGGGAATTTCGCCGGATGTGCGGTGGCCAATGTGATCATGGGCGTGCTGCCCAGATAGTCATTCGCAACCTTTACGCCAACGGCAGAATGCGGACAAAGCACTTCGCCGGTGCGCACATATTCGCGGTTGATCGTGGCGGTCGTCTCTTCCTCGGAACAGCGGCCCGAGGCGAATGTCGCCCGCAAGCTTTCCAGCGCGCCTTGGGAAATGTGGAAGCCGCCGGATTTCAGCTCATCCATCAGCTGCGCCACCGCTTTGCCATCGCGGCCATAGGCATCAAACAAGGCGCGTTCAAAGTTGGAGCTGACCTGAATATCCATCGACGGGCTCATCGACGGGGTCACGCCATGGGTCTGGTAATCGCCCGAGGTGATGGCCCGGTGCAGAATGTCGTTGTGGTTGGTGGCGATCACCAGCTTTTCAATCGGCAGCCCCATCTTGCGCGCGATATAGCCCGCGAAAATGTCACCGAAATTGCCGGTGGGCACGGTGAAGCTGACCGCACGATGCGGCGCGCCCAAGGACACGGCGGAAGAGAAGTAATACACAACCTGCGCCAGAACCCGCGCCCAGTTGATGCTGTTTACCCCGGCCAGCCGCACGCCATCGCGGAAGGCGAAATCGTTGAACATATCCTTTACGCGCGCCTGACAGTCATCGAAATCGCCGTCCATCGCAAAGGCATGCACGTTGGCTTCGGTCGCCGTGGTCATCTGGCGGCGCTGCACATCCGACACCCGGCCATGCGGATAGAGGATGAACAGATCGACATTCGCCAGCCCCCGGAACGCCTCCATTGCGGCCGATCCGGTGTCGCCGCTGGTCGCGCCGACAATCGTGATCCGTTCGCCGGTCTTGGCCAGCGCCGCCTGCATCATCTGGCCGATGAGCTGCATGGCGAAATCCTTGAACGCCAAGGTCGGGCCGTGGAACAGCTCCAGCAGGAAATGGTTCGGCCCCAGCTGCACCAGCGGCGCGCGGGCGAGGTGGCCAAAGGGTTTGTAGGCCGCCGTCAGCAAGCCGCGGAATTCATCATCGCCAAAGGTATCGCCCAGATAGGGCCGCATCACCCGGAACGCGATCTCTTCATAGCTGAGCCCCGCCAGAGCGGCGATCTCGTCATAAGACATGGTCGGGATGGTTTCAGGCACGTACAGCCCGCCGTCACGGGCAAGGCCAGTCATCATCGCCTCACCAAAGCCAAGGATAGGGGCGGCACCACGGGTAGATATGTATTTCATCGGACTCTCGCTTTCAGACCGTCCTGCGCCTGATACGCCACAGAAGATACGCTGTCATCCCCAACCACACCGCCGCAAGGCCAAACCATTGCACCGCATAGCCCAGATGATTGTTCGGAATGCCCGAGGTATCGACCGGCATCGGCTCGATCCCCGGTGCTGTGGGGTCGCGGGCGACGACCAGCAGCGGCTCGGTCGCCAGTTGCGCCGCCATCGCGGGCACGTCGCGGGCAAACCACAGCCCGGTTTTCGGGTCAGGTGGCGGGGTAAAGCTGTCGACCTCATCGGGCCAGTGCAGGTTGCCGGTCACCGATGGCGCATCCGGCCCGCGGGGCGAGACGCGGGCGCCATCGGCGACAAAGCCCCGGTCCACCAGCACCCGTCGCCCGTCAGTCTCGAACGCCTCGATCACCCGCACGCCTGCGCCGATCTCTTTGCGGCTGACCAGCACCTCCAGCGATTCACCGGTAAAGCGGCCCGTCGCTGTGACCGGCAGATAGCGGTCGGCCTGCGGATCGGGGGTCAGGGGCAAGGCAACGGGATCGGCCACGATGCGCGCCGCGATATCGGCCAATGCCGCCTCTTTCCACGCCAGCCGGTCCAGCTGCCACAGGCCAAGCCCCGCCAGCACCCCCGCCCCGAACAGGCCGAACAGCAGGGGAATGATCATGCGGCGGGTGGTGGCATTCATCGGGGGCAGTCTCCAAACGAAAGGCGCGGACCCTTTGGCCCGCGCCTGATGGTGCCGTCAAGGGGGCGGATGGCCCCAAAAGGCGCTTACTGACCCCAGACGTAGATCGCGGCGAACAGGAACAGCCAGACCACATCAACAAAGTGCCAGTACCAGGCCGCCGCCTCAAACCCGACATGCTTTTCGGGGGTGAAGTGGCCTTTCAGCGCGCGGATCAGGCAGACGGTCAGAAAGATCGTGCCGATCACGACGTGAAAGCCGTGGAACCCGGTCGCCATAAAGAAGTTGGCGCCATAGATGTTGCCGGCAAAGCCAAAGGCGGCATGGGTGTATTCGTAGACCTGCAGGATGGTAAAGAACACGCCCAGCACGATCGACAGGATCAGACCGTTGACCAGATCCTTGCGGTTGTTCTCATGTGCCAACGCGTGGTGCGCCCAGGTGGCAGCAGCGCCCGAGCACAGCAGGATCAGCGTGTTGATCAGCGGCAGGTGCCAGGGATCAAAGGTTTCGATCCCCGCAGGCGGCCATTGACCATCCTGAATCGGCGACAGCGGCCCCATCGGATACATGGCATGCTTGAAGAACGACCAGAACCATGCGGCAAAGAACATGACTTCGGACATGATGAACATGATAAAGCCATAGCGCAGACCGATCACCACAACCGGGGTGTGATCGCCTTCCTGGCTTTCCTTGATCACGTCAGCCCACCAGGCAAACATCACATAGAGGACGCCGACAAAGCCGATCAGGCCCAGCCAGGGGCCCGACCCGTGCATCCACAGCACAGAGCCAAACAGCATGACAAAAGCCGAAAGCGCAGCCAGAAACGGCCAGACAGACGGCGGCAGAATATGGTAGTCGTGGTTCTTGGCGTGGGCCATGGTCGGTTCCCTCGGTTCTTTTTTATCAGTTTACAATGCCCGCAGGCGGAGCGGCAAGGGCCGCCTGCTCTTCGGACAAGGATGTTTCGTAAAAGGTATAGGACAGCGTGATCTCTTTCACGAACTTGCCTTCGCGATCCTTGACGATCTCGGGGTCAACGAAAAAGCTGACCGGCATCTGCACGGTCTCACCCGGTTGCAGCACCTGTTCGGTAAAGCAGAAGCAGGCGATCTTGGCAAAATAGCCGCCCGCTGCATCCGGCGTCACGTTATAGCTGGCGGTGCCGGCGATCACCCGGTCGGTCGGGTTATGCGCCTCGTAGAAGGCCAGCGCGTTTTCCCCGATCCGCACGGTCATGGTGCGCTGCACCGGTTTGAAGTTCCACGCCATCCCGCCCGAGGTCGAGCCGTCAAAGCGGATCTGGATGGTCTGGTCCAGAATGGTATCGGGTGCTGCTTCGGCCACCGAAGTGGTGCCGCCAAAGCCGGTCACCCGGCAGAACCAGTCGTAAAACGGTACGGCGGCAAAGGAGAGTGACGCCATCATCACCGCCACGCCCACCAGTTTGAGGCCGGTTTTTGCTGTCGGGTTCATGGTTGGGTTCCCCCTGTTGCCGCAGGCTGCAGCTCTGGCCGCACGGTATGGTCAAACGCCTGCATCGGGTCGCCGCGAGTGACCTTTACCACGGTCAGCGCGAACACCAGCACGACAAAGGCCACCAGCGTCAGGCCCAGCCCAAGATTGCGGGAAAACCGCCGCTGGTGCAGTTCGTGATCGGGACGAAAGCTCATGCCCAGCCCCCCAGACCATAGGTTTTCAGCAGGGCCTCGACCAGAAAGGCCGCGAAATGCAGGAACAGATAGGCCAGCGAAAATTTGAAGAATGTCTTCTCGACCGCGTATTTGTCACCCTCGGCCTGCGCCTCGGGGCGTTTCCAGATGTCATAGGCGCCCTTGAGGAAGATCGCGTTCAGCACCACCGCCACCGCCAGCGTGAACGGCCCGCCGATCGTGGTCAGCGCCGCCCAGATCGACACCGGGGCCAGCAGCACGGTGTAGATCAGGATCTGCCGCCGGGTTTCCGCCCGGCCATGCGTCACCGTCAGCATCGGCACACCGGCCTTGTGATAGTCTTCCTTCATGAACAGCGCGAGCGCCCAGAAATGCGGCGGGGTCCACATGAAGATGAGGCCAAACATCAACGCCGATTCCACCGACACACCGCCCGTGGCCACAGCCCAGCCGATCATCGGCGGAAACGCCCCGGCCGCGCCACCGATCACGATGTTCTGCGGGGTCAGGCGCTTGAGCCACATCGAATAGACCACAGCATAGAAAAAGATCGTAAAGGCCAGCAGCCCGGCCGCGAACAGGTTGGCCGACAGCGCCAGCATCACCACCGCAATGCCCGACAGCGCCATCCCCAGACCCAGCGCCTCACCGGCCTGGACCTTGCCTGCAGGCACCGGGCGGGTCTTGGTGCGGTTCATCACCGCATCAATATCGGCGTCCCACCACATGTTCAGCGCGCCCGAGGCCCCTGCCCCCAAAGCGATGAACAGGATCGCGGCAAAGCCTACGACCGGGTGCACACCGACCGGGGCGACCAGCAGGCCGACCAGCGCGGTAAACACCACCAGCGACATCACGCGCGGTTTGAGCAGTGCGACATAGTCGCCAAACTGTGCCTCGCCTGATTGCTGATAGGTCTGAACGTCGCTCATTTAGGCTTCCTTGGCTTAGGGAAATGGCCCCGGTTCACGGGGCCATTCACATCGCTTCCCCCACAACGCTGCGCGTGTGGCAGGGATCAGTTGTTGGCGGCCAGCTTGATGGCCGAATAGGCTTCGAGATCGGCGGACGAAAGCACCACATCACCGGCCTGCGCCGCGGCGAGCCATTGGGCGTAAACCTCTTCCGACACGACCTTGACCGTGATCGGCATATAAGCGTGGGCGATGCCGCACAGCTCCGAGCACTGACCGAAATAGATGCCCTCACGCTCGGCGTTGAACCACAGCTGCGCCAGACGACCGGGCACCGCATCCTGTTTCACGCCAAAGGCCGGGATGGTCCAGGAGTGGATCACATCCGCGGCCGTGATCTGCATCACCACCGTTTTGCCGACCGGCACCACAACGGCGGTATCGGTTGCCAGCAGGAATTCGCGGTCGGTGTAACCCGCCGCTGCCAGCTGTGCCGACACTTCCGGCGTCAGCCGGTTGTCGCCGCCGGTCGCCGGTGCGCCGATCATGAAGCTGTCAAACGCCACCGGGGTTGCCCCCTCGGCATTCGGCTCGTTGATGCCGTCATCGACATATTCATAGCCCCAGTACCACTGGAAGCCGGTCACCTTGATGGTGATGTCGCCAACCGGAATTTCCTGTTGCTTGAACAGCACCGGCAGCGAAAATGCTCCGATGAAGACCAGGATCACGATCGGAATCACGGTCCAGCCCACTTCCAGCGGCGAGTTGTGGGTAAATGTCGCAGGTTTGGGGTTCCGCTTTTGGTTATAGCGGATGATCACCCAGGCCAGCAGACCGGTCACAAAGACGGTGATCACGGTGATAATCACCAGAATCATCCAGTCCAGCCCTTGCAGATCGCGGGCAAGCTCGGTCGCGGCGGGCTGGAACCCGGTGCCCCGGTCAACGGGATGCCCCACGATTTCAAGGGCTTGCGCAACAGCAGCACTGCCCGACATCAAGCCCGCAACACTGGCGGCGACCCCGCCGATTTGGTTCCAAAGACGCATGTTCTGTTCCCGTTATCTTTACGGCTTGGGTGCCGCTTGTCAGAATACCACCCGTATCGCATGTTACGGCACGCGGCAGAATCCCGTTGTTTCCGGCTGTCTTGAAACCATATTAGGGCCTCTGCCACAAGAGAAACCGTTGCGACATAGCAGCGCCATTTGACTCAGATCAAGGACAGCTTTCATGACCGATCAGCCCTTCCGCCCGTTTGACACCCATCTGGACGAGGCGGCGGCACTGGCGATCCTGCGTGCCGCCACGCAAGGCGCCGAGGATGGCGAGCTTTTTCTGGAGCGTCGCCGGTCCGAGGCCATCGTGCTGGATGACGGCCGGATCAAGACCGCGTCCTATGACGCCTCCGAAGGATTCGGCCTGCGCGCGGTCAAGGGCGAGGTGGCGGGCTACGCCCATGCGACCGAGATCAGCGAAAGCGCTTTATTGCGCGCGTCGGAAACCGCCCGGCTGGCGGTCGGCGATGGCGGCGGCGTGATGGCTGCTCCGCCGCAGGGCACCAATGTCAAACTCTACGGCGATGCCGACCCGATGGCCGATGCGACATTTGCGGTCAAGATCGACATGCTGCGCGAGATTGATGCCTTTGCCCGCGCACTCGACCCGCGCGTGATCCAGGTTTCGGCCACGATTGCCGCGTCGTATCAGGAGATCGAGATCCTGCGCCCCGAAGGTCTGCGGGTCCGCGACATCCGCCCGATGGCGCGGCTCAACATCTCGGTGATCGTCGAACAGAACGGCCGGCGCGAGCAGGGCGGCATGGGCGGCGGCGGGCGTTTTGGCCTGAAATCGCTGATGCAGACCGACCACTGGCAACCGGTTGTGCGCGAGGCGCTGCGGATCGCGCTGGTCAATCTGGAGGCGGTGCCCGCCCCTGCGGGCGTGATGGATGTGGTCCTCGGCCCCGGCTGGCCCGGCATTTTGCTGCACGAGGCGATCGGCCATGGGCTGGAGGGCGACTTTAACCGCAAGCAAACCTCGGCCTTTGCCGGGCTGATGGGCCAGCAGATCGCCGCGCGCGGCGTGACGGTGCTGGATGACGGCACCATTCCCGACCGGCGCGGCTCGATCTCCATCGACGACGAAGGCACAGCTTCGGCACGCAACGTGCTGATCGAAGACGGGATTCTGGTCGGTTACATGCAGGACCGGCAAAACGCGCGCCTGATGGGAGTCGCCCCCACCGGCAACGGGCGGCGCGAAAGCCACGCCCATATCCCGATGCCGCGCATGACCAACACCTATATGCTGGCCGGGCAGGATGACCCGCGCGACATTCTGGCCGGGCTGAAGGATGGCATCTATGCCGTCGGCTTCGGCGGCGGGCAGGTCGATATCACCAATGGCAAATTCGTGTTCTCCTGCACCGAAGCCTACCGGGTGCAGAACGGCGTCGTCGGTGCCCCGGTCAAAGGCGCCACGCTGATCGGCGACGGTGCCACGGCGTTGAAACAGATCCGCGCCATCGGCAACGATCTGTCGCTTGACCCCGGCATCGGCAATTGCGGCAAGGCCGGGCAATGGGTGCCGGTCGGTGTCGGCCAGCCCACATTGCTGATCGGCGGGCTGACCGTGGGTGGTTCGGCGGCGTGAGCCTGATCCACTCGCCCGAGCAGATGACGACGCCGTGGCGCGATCTGCTCACGGCGGCGGCTGCCGCCGTGCTGCTGCCCTCGGCGCTTGGTATCCTGTGTCTGGGCGTGTTCCGATTGGTGCAGACCACCGTGCCGCCAGGTTTTGGCATCGTGCTGTGGACGGTCGGCACCGCCCTGATGCTGTCGCCGCTCCTCAGCCTTGCCGGCATGATCCTGACCCTGCCGGTGGCATCGCTGCTGATCCGGCTGGGCTGGTTCGGCTGGCTGCCCGCCGCCGTCACCGGGCTGGTGATCGGCGGCACCATCGGCGCAATGATGGGCTTCCCGCCCGGAGGGCTGGCCGGAGCCGCCATCGTGCTGATCCTGCGCGCGACGCTTGGCCTGTTGCGGCCGATGTCGCCACCCAAAACCGGCGCTTAATTTGCCTGCAACATCGCTGAGACCGGGGCCAGCGTCACGGTTGACGCCCGCCCCTCAACCGCCCATTCCAGCACCGCGGCCACGGTTTCAGGCCGCAACGCACCGATCACGATCACCCGCCCCTCTTGCGCCGCCTTGAACGCCGCGCGGTCGAGATAGCGGCGGATCACCGGGCTGTCTTCGCCACCGCCGTCAATGCTGCGAAAGATCATCGCCGCCGCCAGCCCTTCGCGCCGGGCCACCTGATCAGCAGCGTTCAGCCCCTGATCAAAGGTCACCAGCCCACGGCCCTGCCCGGTCAGAATCGGCACCACCTGCGTGGCCAGCGGGCGGTTGTTCTGGAAGGCATTGCCATCGGGGTCGATCACCGCCACCGCTTCCGGCAGGCGCGAGGCCAGCACCTGAAAGCTTTGCTCCAGATCGCCGGGGCCCGCGCCGACAGGAATGCCGGTGCCCGCCATCAGAACCTCTTGCCCGCCCGCGCGCCAGATCGCCGCACGTTCGGCAGCGCCTTCGGACAAGGGATCAATCACGATCGACAACGGCAGGTCCAGCGCGGCCAACTCAGCGCGGTTCACGCCTTCCTGCCCGTTGTCCTGCAGCAGGATCGCAAACAGCGGCTTTTGTGTCGCGGCATCAAAAGGTCGCGCATAGCGCTGGCGCGGCGGCAGGTCTTGCTCTGCCTCCGGTTCCGGCAGCACCTCGGTGGCGGGGGCAGGGTCAGACCCGATCCGGGGCAGACGCCCGGTCACCACGCCCGGGGCCTGATCGACCAGTCCGGGGGCCGGGGACAAGGCCCCCTCCCCCTCGGCCACCGCCTCCGGCACAGCGTCCGGCTCGGGCAGCGGCATCGGCTCCGGCGTCGGATCGGCAGGCTCCGGCGCGGCCGGGGCGGCAGCGGCGGGCGCGTCGGGCAGCGGCCGCAACAGTGCCTCTTCCTCGGATGTCAGCGGCGGGGGCGGCGGCAGATCGGCGGGCGCAGGCGCGCCCTCGGACCCGGGCAGGCCGGGCACATCGGGTTGGGCCGCAGCCATCGGGGCATCGCCGGTAGCGGGCGCCGCAGGCAGTGGGTTGACCTGCCCGGCAGAAGCCATCCGTTCAGCAGGGGCGTCGCTGGGCGGCGCGGCTGGCGGTTCTGCCGGGGCCGGAGCCATCGCGGCGGCACTGTCCGGCTGTGGCGCAGCGGGTGCTTCGGCCAATGGCTGCAGCGGCGCGGCATCTGACGGAGCAGGCATGACCGGCATTTCTTGTGACGCCCCAGCCGTTCCGGGCGCGTCGGGGGCGTCCGTTACGGCAATCGGCGCAGGTGCGTCAGGCGCATCGGCTGCGGGAGTTTCCGGCGCATCTTCAGCCTGCGCAATGGCCGCAGGGGCCTCTTGTGTCGCAGTCGGGCCCTCGGCGGCGGGTTCGGGAGCAACAACTTCTGGTTCAGGCTCAACAGGTTCGGACTCAACAGGCGCGGGCACGACGGCCTCTGCCGTCACGCTTTCCGGCGCTGCGCCCTCGATCGCCTGCCCATCGGCCTGCGCCAGCCCCTCACGCGACACCGGCCCCGCGATCTGTGACACCACGACCAGACCGCCAGCCGCAGCCACAGTTCCCCACACCAATCCCCTAACAAACCCGCGCACTGTCTTGCCCCTTTTTTCGTTGCCGGACATTGTGCCCATCCTGAACAGGTGATCAAGCGGTCTTGACGCCCCTGCCCCGGTCTGACCATCTATAGCCCGACCCACCCCGCGCTTCATCCCCTATCCGACAGGCCCAAGCAAGATGCTGCTTCTGATCGACAACTACGACAGCTTTACCTACAACCTCGTCCATTATTTTGGCGAGCTGGGTGCGGATGTCGTTGTCAAACGCAATGATGCGCTGACCGTGCAGGATGTGCTGGCACTGGCGCCAGAGGCGATCATCCTGTCGCCCGGTCCCTGTGATCCGGCAGCGGCAGGCATCTGCCTGCCTCTGACCACGGCGGCCTATGAGGCGAAAATCCCCCTGCTGGGCGTCTGCCTTGGCCATCAGACCATCGGCGAAGCCTTTGGCGGTCGCGTCATCCGCTGCCACGAGATCGTGCATGGCAAGATGGGCGCGATGCACCACGAAGGCAAAGGCGTGTTTGCGGGCCTGCCCTCGCCCTTCCTCGCCACCCGGTATCACTCGCTGATCGTGGAGCGCGAAAGCCTGCCCGAGTGCCTGGAGGTCACGGCCTGGCTGGAGGATGGCACCATCATGGGCCTGCGCCACAAGACCCAGCTGATTGAGGGCGTGCAGTTCCACCCTGAATCCATCGCCTCGGAACACGGCCACCAGCTCTTGCGCAATTTTCTGGATGAGGCCGGTGTAAAGGTGACCGCATGAGCGATGTGCTGCGCCCGCTGATCGGCCTTGCCGCCGAACGTGCCCTGACGCGCGCCGAGGCTGAAACCGCCTTTGCCGCGTTGTTCGAGGGTCAGGGCACCCCGGCGCAGATGGGCGGGTTTCTGATGGCGCTGCGCACGCGCGGCGAAACGGTCGATGAATACGCCGCTGCCGCATCGGTGATGCGCGCCAAATGCCACAAGGTGCGCGCGCCCGAAGGCGCGATGGACATTGTCGGCACCGGCGGCGATGGCAAGGGCACGCTGAACATCTCCACCGCCACCGCCTTTGTGGTGGCCGGCGCGGGCGTGGTGGTGGCCAAACACGGCAACCGCAACCTGTCGTCGAAATCCGGTGCTGCGGATGCGCTGACCGAAATGGGCCTGAACGTGATGGTCGGCCCCGCGCAGGTAGAGACCTGTCTGGCCGAGGCCGGTATCGGCTTCATGATGGCCCCGATGCACCACCCCGCCATCCGTCATGTGATGCCGGTCCGGCAGGAACTGGGCACGCGCACCATTTTCAACATCCTGGGGCCGCTGACCAACCCTGCCGGGGTCAAACGCCAGCTGACCGGCGCGTTTTCCGCCAGCCTGATCCGCCCGATGGCCGAAACCCTGCTGGCACTTGGCAGCATAAAGGCGTGGCTGGTGCATGGCGGTGACGGCACCGACGAGATTTCCATCGCGGCACCAACGCAGGTGGCCGCGCTGGAGCATGGCCATATCCGCGAATTCACCCTGCACCCCGAAGACGCGGGCCTGCCCTATCACCCGTTCGAGAAGATCATGGGCGGAACCCCGGCCGAAAACGCGGCCGCTCTGCGCGCGCTGCTGGAGGGTGCGCCGGGGGCCTACCGCGATGCGGTGCTGCTGAACGCCGCCGCCGCCCTTGTGGTCGCCGACAAGGCCAAAACCCTGACCGAAGGGGTCGAAATGGCCCGCCATTCGATTGATTCCGGTGCGGCCAAAGGCAAGATCACCGCCCTCGCCCGCCTGACCAACGCCTGACCGCCCAACAGGGCAAGGAAGTCTGTTATGAGCACGATCCTCGACCGCATCAAAACCTACAAACTGGAAGAGATCGCGACCCGCAAAGCCGCCCGCCCGCTGGCCACGGTGGAAGAGGCCGCCCGCGCCGCCCCTCCCCCGCGTGGATTTGCAAAGGCATTGTCAGCCGCGGCGGGCAGCGGCTATGGCCTGATTGCCGAGATCAAGAAGGCCAGCCCGTCCAAGGGCCTGATCCGCGCCGATTTTGACCCGCCAACCCTTGCCAAAGCCTATGAAGAGGGCGGGGCCACCTGTTTGTCGGTGCTGACCGACACCCCCTCGTTTCAGGGCGCAGATGCGTTTCTGACCCAGGCCTCAGAGGCCACATCGCTGCCCTGCCTGCGCAAGGATTTTCTCTACGAACCCTATCAGGTCGCCGAATCCCGCGCCCTGCACGCCGATTGCATCCTGCTGATCATGGCCACCCTGTCCGATGAACAGGCGGCAGAGCTGGAGGCGGCAGCGATCGAATGGGGCATGGATGTGCTGATCGAGGTGCATGACCGCGCCGAGCTGGAGCGGTCGGCCCTGCTGAAGTCAAAGCTGATCGGTATCAACAACCGCAGCCTGCACACGTTTGACGTCACCCTCGACACCACCCGCGATCTGGCGCGGCGCGTGGCCGAGGATCGGCTGATCGTGTCGGAATCCGGGTTGCATACCCCCGCCGATCTGGCGGATCTGGCGCAATACGGTGCGCGCTGCTTCCTGATCGGCGAATCGCTGATGCGGCAGGACGATGTGGCCGGTGCCACCCGCGCCCTGCTGGCGCGCCCGTTGACCGCGCAGGGCGGCGTATGACCGATCCCGCCGGCCTTTCGCATTTCGACGCCGACGGCGCGGCGCATATGGTCGATGTCTCGGCCAAGCCGGTGACCGACCGTGTGGCTGTCGCGCGCGGATCGGTGGTGATGACGGCGCAGACGCTGGCGCTGATCACGTCAGGTCAGGCGAAAAAGGGCGATGTGCTGGGCGTGGCCCGGCTGGCGGGAATCATGGCGGCCAAAAAGACCGCCGATCTGATCCCGCTGTGCCACCCGCTGCCGATCACAAAGGTTGCGCTGACCCTGACACCAGACCCCGCCCTGCCCGGCGTGGTGGTCGAGGCGACGGTGAAAACCGGCGGCCAGACCGGGGTGGAAATGGAGGCGCTGACCGCCGTTTCCGTGGCCTGCCTGACGATCTATGACATGGTCAAAGCCGTTGAGAAATCCATGCGGATCGAGGGGATACGGCTGGTTCTGAAAGAGGGCGGCAAGTCGGGCCGCTACGTCGCCCCCGGGGAACAGCCATGATCTCGGTCGAAGAGGCTCTGGCGCAGTGCCTGGCGCTTGTCGCGCCTTTGCCGGTGGAACCTGTGCCGTTAGCGCAGGCCTGCGGGCGCTACATGCCCCACCCCGCCACTGCCACCCGTGACCAGCCGCCCTTTGCCGCCTCGGCGATGGATGGCTATGCGGTGCAGGGCGACCCCGCCGCCGGGGACCGCTTTACCGTGGTGGGCGAGGCGGGTGCGGGCCATGCGTGGCACGGCAGCCTTGGCCCGTTGCAGGCTGCGCGCATCTTTACCGGCGCACCCCTGCCCGCAGGGGCGACACGGGTGATCATTCAAGAGGATGTGACCCGCGACGGCGATGTGATCACGGTGCAGCCCGGCGCAGATACCGGCAGCCATATCCGCCCCGCCGGGCAGGATTTCCGCGCCGGGGACACGTTGTCGCCGCGCCTGTTGCGCCCCAATGATCTGGCGCTGCTGGCGTCGATGAATGTGCCGCTGGTGCCCGTCACCCGCCGCCCCGTCGTTGCCATCATCGCCACCGGCGATGAGCTGGTGATGCCGGGGGAAACCCCCGGCCCCGACCAGATCATCGCGTCAAATTCCTTTACCATCAAAGCCCTGGCCGAAGAAGCCGGGGCCGAAGTGCGGCTGTTGCCCATTGCCCGCGACACGGTGGAGGCGCTGACCTTTGTGCTGGGTCTGGCCGAGGGGGCCGATATCATCGTCACCACCGGCGGCGCTTCGGTCGGTGATCACGACCTTGTGGCGCAGGTAGCGGAAAGCCTGGGCCTGCAACGCGCGTTCTGGAAAATCGCGATGCGCCCCGGCAAGCCGCTGATGGCGGGTCGCATGGGCAATGCCGCCTTGCTGGGCCTGCCCGGCAACCCGGTGTCCTCGGTCGTCTGCGCCCATCTGTTCCTGCTGCCGATGATCCGCGCGGCTCTGGGCCTGCCAGCCGACTCTGTCGCCCCCGAGCCCCGTCCAGCATTCTTGGCGCAGGATGTCGGCCCGACCGGCCCGCGCGCCCATTACATGCGCGCCACGCTGACCCAAGGGGAGGCGCTGCCGCTGATCACCCCCGCTGACCGGCAGGACAGCTCGCTGCTCTCCGTTCTGTCGGCGGCGGATGCCCTGTTGATCCGCCCTGCAGGCGACGGCCCGCGCCGGGCGGGAGAACGGGTCGGCTATCTGCCACTCTGATACCGGCGCTGATAACCGTCGGTTGAATTTTTGAATTGTCTTGACACAAACCGGGAACACGGGCAGAACATTGCATCAACGGATGCAGATCAAGGTGCCGCATGCTCACGCGTAAACAGCTGGAACTTCTGGATTTCATCAAGACCCGGATGGATATTGACGGCGTTCCCCCCTCGTTTGACGAGATGAAGGATGCGCTGGATCTGCGGTCGAAATCCGGCATCCACCGGCTGATCACCGCGCTGGAGGAACGGGGCTTCATCCGCCGTCTGGCCCACCGCGCCCGCGCGCTGGAAATCATCAAACTGCCCGACGCGATGGACAAACCCGGCTTTACCCCCCGTGTGATCGCGGGTGACAAACCCGCCGCTGCCGCCCCGCGCGCCGCGATGGCGGTGGAAACCGTACATGCGATGGAACTGCCGGTCATGGGCCGTATCGCTGCCGGTGTCCCGATCGAGGCGATTTCCGAAGTGTCGCACCATGTCGCCGTACCAGGTTCGATGCTGGCAGGCCGGGGCAACCACTACGCGCTGGAGGTCAAGGGCGACTCGATGATCGAGGCCGGGATCAACGATGGCGACATCGTGGTGATCCGCGAACAGAATACAGCCGAGAATGGCGATATCGTCGTGGCCCTGGTCGATGATGCCGAGGCGACACTGAAACGCTTTCGTCGCAAGGGCGGCATGATCGCGCTGGAGGCCGCAAACCCCGCCTATGAAACCCGCATGCTGCCCGATCATCAGGTCAAGGTGCAGGGCCGTTTGGTCGGGCTGATCCGCAGCTATTGATTTGGTGTGCCGCAACCGGGCCAACCCGGTTGCGCATCCGACGACGCGCGCGCCCTGTTGCACCGTCAGGGACCAGCGGCCACCCGCGTCGCTTTCGGGCGGATCACCGCAACCAACCCCTCGGGCCTACGCGGCGACGACCACACCCGCTGCCCACCAAAGGTCGGCTCCACCCGCAGCCCCCCCGCCACCGGATACAGCGCCAGCGTGCCAGAACCGCGCAGCCGCTCCGGGTCCAGCAGGATGCAGCCCTCTGGCACCACCTCCACCGGCACGGACACCACCACCAGATCCGCCATCGCACAGGCCTCTGCCACCCGCGCCGCCGCCGCCTTGCCCTTTAGCGCCACGCCGGTCACGCCCGCCGCCGCAAAGCGGCGCAGGCTCACCTCCCCCGCCATCTCCGTCCGCGCCGCCGCCATCTCCTGCGTGGCCAGATCGCCGTCATTCTCCAGCCAGTTCTGCGCCGCAAAGCCCGCCCCACTGGGCGCCGACAGCGCCCGCCCCTCAGCGCCCATCACCCCCACCAGCCCGCCATCGGCAGAGATCAGCACCAACGGCCGCTCCACCCCGACCCACAGCACCAGCGCCACCAGCGCAGGCGCAGCCGCCAGCCCGCGCCAGGCCCCGCGCAGCAACACCAGAAACGCCCCGGCAAAGGTGACCAGCGGCAACACCCACGGGCCCGGTGCGACAACCGCCGTCACCGACCCGTTCCACCCCGCCACCCAATGCGCCACCCAGATGATCCATCGGCTGCCCTGCTCCATCACCCAAAGCGGCGGGCCGGCCAGCCCGAATGGTGCCAGCACCCCCGCCACCGCGCCCGCTGGCATCACCACCGACCCCATCACCGGCACCGTCAGCAGGTTGGCGATCAGCCCGTAATCGGCATAGCGGTTGAAGTGCGCCGCCGCATAGGGCGCAGTGGCAAAGCCGCCAATCGCGCTTGACAGGACCAGGGTAAACACCGGCATTGCCCAGCGTGGCAGATGCCCCGCCACCACCCGGCGATTGACCGCACGAAACCCGGCAATCAGCGCCACCGTGGCGGCGAATGACATCTGAAACCCCGGCTCCAGCAGCGTTTCCGGTTGCCACAGCAGCAGGATCACCCCAGCCATCGCGACAGAGCGCAGGGTCAGCGCCTTGCGGTCCAAGAGCACCGCACCCAGCATCACCGACACCATGATAAAGGCGCGCTCGGTCGCGACATTGGCCCCCGACAGCGCCAGATAAAACGCAGCAACCGCCAGCGACACCACGGCTGCCAGCTTCTTGCCATTCACCCGCAGCGCGACAGGCGGCACGGCGGCGATGGCCAGTCGCAGCCCGGCAAAGACAAAGCCGGTCAGAAACGCCATATGCATCCCCGAAATTGCCAGCAGATGCGCCATATTGGTATCGCGCAGCGCCTGCACCGCATCGCGGCTCAGGCCCGAACGGTCGCCGGTCATGATCCCCGCGATAAACCCGCCCGCATCCCCCGGCACCGCGCGCATCAGTGCCAGCGCCAGATCGCGGCGCAATCGGGCAACCGACCATCCCTCCGGCGCGGGCTGCCACAGCACCACCGGCGCCGTGGTATAGCCGACCGCCCCCAACCGGTCGAAAAAGGCCATGCGGCGAAAGTCAAAGCTGCCCGGCTCCACCGGGCCATCGGGGGCCTGCAAGGTCGCGGTGACCATCACCACCTCACCGGGAAACGGCTTATGATCCGCGACTTTGCCACGCAGCGAGATCCGCACCCGCTCTGGCAGGCGGGCCTGGCGCACCCGGTCCAGTTGCACCCGGTCCAGCGTGATGCGGATCGCGTCGGTCTGGCTGCGGTCGATGTTGATCACACGCCCCGTCACCGGGCCGTAATAGCGGAAATCCAGCATCGGGGCCTGCACGATCTGGACGCGCAGACCGCAGGCCAGCACCCCCAAAGCGACGCAAGCCACCGCCACCGCAACGGGATGCCCCGCCTCCGGCCCCCACAGCCGCAGGACCACGCACAGCAGCACCACGGCGGCAGCCCCCGCATAGACCGCTATCCCCGGCTCCCACGATGGGGAAAACCAGAGGCCAATCCCCGTGCCGATCAGCAGCGGCACCCAGGGAAACAGCGTGCCCCGCGCCTCTGCCAATGCCACAAAGGGCCGGGTCAGCCAGCCAGTCAGGACCGCCACCTTGTTTCCCGCCCCTTCACCGCCTAGAACCGGGCCAAGCCTACTGCCCAGATGGTTTCCGAAAGGTTAACGCCCCCATGTCCTCCACACCTGAGTCCGCCTCTCCCGTCGTCACCCGCTTTGCCCCGTCGCCCACCGGATCGCTCCATATCGGCGGCGCGCGCACCGCGCTGTTCAACTGGCTGTTCGCGCGCGGGCGCGGCGGCAAGTTCCTGCTCCGGATCGAGGATACTGACCGCGAACGCTCCACCCCCGAGGCGACAGCGGCCATTCTGCAGGGCCTGACCTGGCTGGGGCTGGACTGGGACGGCGAGGCGGTCAGCCAGTTCGACCGCCGCGACCGCCATGCGCAGGTGGCGCATCAGATGCTGGAGCGCGGCACCGCCTACAAGTGCTTTTCCACGCAAGAGGAAATCGCCGCCTTCCGCGCCGCCAAAGAGGCCGAGGGCGCGAGCTATGCCGTGTTCCAGAGCCCGTGGCGCGATGCCGACCCGGCCAGCTTTCCCGATGCGCCCTATGCCATCCGCATGAAGGCCCCGCGCACCGGCGAGACAAAAATATCAGACACCGTTCAGGGAATCGTTACGGTTCGCAACGATCAACTGGATGACATGATAGTTTTGCGCTCCGACGGTAATCCGACCTATATGCTGGCTGTCGTGGTCGATGATCATGACATGGGGGTCACCCATGTCATCCGGGGCGATGACCACCTGAACAACGCCGCCCGGCAGCAGATGGTTTATGACGCGATGGATTGGCAGGTGCCGGTCTGGGCACATATTCCGCTGATCCACGGGCCGGATGGCAAAAAGCTGTCGAAACGCCACGGCGCCACGGCGGTCGGCGATTATCAGGCCCTTGGTTATCCGGCGGCCGGTATGCGCAATTACCTGACCCGTCTGGGCTGGGCGCAGGGCGATGCGGAACTCTTCACCACCGATCAGGCCAAGGCCATGTTCGGGCTGGAGGGAATCGGCCGCAGCCCGGCGCGGCTGGATTTCAAAAAGCTGGAATCAACCTGTGGCTGGCATCTGGCGCAAGGCGAAGATGCTGCGCTGCTGCATGAGATTGAGGGCTATCTGGCAGCCGCAGACCGCCCCGCGCTGACGTCTGAACAGCGTGATTTGCTGGTGCGCGCAATGTATTGCGTCAAGGATCGCGCGAAGACCTTCCCCGAACTGCTTGATAAGGCTCACTTCGCTCTGACCTCCCGCCCGGTGGATGTTGACGAGGCGGCGGGCAAGGCCCTGGATCCGGTATCCCGTGGTATACTGGGTGAATTGACGCTGCGCCTGCAAAATGCTAGCTGGACGAAACAAGAGCTTGAGTCCATTCTGACTGAGGTTGCCACGGCCCATGGCATCGGTTTCGGAAAACTGGCTGCACCGTTGCGTGCTGCCCTTGCCGGGCGCAGCGCGACCCCAAGTGTTTATGACATGATGCTGGTCATCGGTCAGGCAGAGACGATTGCGCGATTGCAGGACGCTGCGGCCTGACCCGGCTGATCCTTGCAACCGCACCAGAATGCACCACCAGCCGGGACGGTCCGGCGGGGCAAAAACGAGGGATGTGAGAGATGGCCGAGACAAAACGAAACGCGACCCTGACCGTGGACGGCAAGTCCTACGACCTGCCGATCCATTCCCCCACCCTTGGCCCTGATGTCCTCGACATCCGCAAGCTCTATGCCGAGGCTGATGTGTTCACCTTTGACCCCGGCTTCACCTCCACCGCCGCCTGCGAAAGCGCGATCACCTATATCGACGGTGACAAGGGCGAGCTGCTGCACCGGGGCTATTCGATCGAAGAACTGGCCGAGCAGTCGCATTACCTCGAAGTCTGCTATCTGCTGCTCTATGGCGAGTTGCCCACCGCCGCCCAGATGGCCGATTTTGAAACCCGCGTGACCCGTCACACCATGGTGCATGAACAGATGCACTACTTCTTCCGCGGTTTCCGCCGTGACGCGCACCCGATGGCCACCATGGTCGGCGTGGTCGGCGCGATGGCCGCGTTCTACCACGACAGTACCGACATCAACGATCCGTGGCAGCGTGAGGTTGCGGCGATCCGCATGATCGCCAAACTGCCGACCATCGCGGCGATGGCGTTCAAATACTCGGTCGGCCAGCCGTTCGTGTACCCGAAAAACACCCTCGATTACGCTGGCAACTTCCTGCACATGTGCTTTGCGATCCCGGCCGAGGATTACGTCGTCGATCCGGTCCTGTCCAAAGCAATGGACCGGATCATGATGCTGCATGCCGACCATGAGCAGAACGCCTCCACCTCGACCGTGCGACTGGCGGGGTCTTCGGGCGCAAACCCGTTTGCCTGCATTGCGGCGGGCATCGCCTGTCTCTGGGGCCCGGCGCATGGCGGGGCCAATCAGGCCTGCCTTGAAATGCTGAAGGAAATCGGCACCGTTGACCGTATTCCCGAATTCGTGGCCAAGGCCAAGGACAAGGATTCCGGCTTCCGCCTGATGGGCTTTGGCCACCGGGTCTATAAAAACTTCGACCCCCGCGCCACGGTGATGAAGGAATCGGCGGATGAGGTGCTGGCGCTGCTCGGGGTTGAAAACAACCCGCTGCTGCAGGTCGCCAAAGAGCTGGAGCGGATCGCGCTGTCGGATGAGTATTTCATCTCGAAAAAGCTCTATCCCAACGTCGATTTCTACTCGGGCATCATCCTCGAGGCGATGGGCTTCCCGACCTCGATGTTCACCCCGATCTTTGCCATCTCGCGCACCGTCGGCTGGATCTCGCAGTGGAAAGAGATGATCGGCGACAAGGGCCAGAAAATCGGCCGCCCGCGTCAGCTGTATATCGGCGAAACCCACCGCAAATACGTGGACGTGGGCCAGCGCTAAGGCGCAGTTTCACGACCCGATAGCCCCTGTCCCCCGTCATGGGGAGGCAGACCCTGCGGCGGGCCCAACGCCCGCGCCAGACACAGACCCGCACATGCCGTGATGCGCCTCCCTCCCCCCTCGTGGGGGAGGGCTGGGGTGGGGGGGGCGCGCCTCAGGTCAAACCGGACACGCCCTACCGCCAGACCCGCGCGCGCTGCATCATGTCGCCAAACCGCGACCCGTCCGGCTTGCGGTCACCCACAGAAGGATGCAGTTTTTCGCTGCGGTCGCGCCCTACCACCCGGCGGCGGCGCAGCAGGAACAACTTGCCCCAGGACCGCCAGGTCCCCACCATCGGAGCCTGCGGGTCGCAGGGAAACCGCTCGCGCCACCCGACCGGCAGCGCCAGACCACAGGCCTCGGCCCGGTCCAGCATCCAGACCAGCGGAATATTGGCCAGGGGCCGCGCCGCCTCAAGCAAGCCCACCTGCCCGCCGACATCGGCATGGGCCCCGGCAAACCAGACCTGTTCGATATTGCCCTCCCAGCCATCGGGGCAGTCCCACAGCACCGGGTCGAATACTGCCCGCGTCTCATGCAGCGCCAGCGCGTGAAAGCCATGCCGGATCGACGCGCCAAGGTGGTGGTTGTGGAACGCATGCCGCCCGTCGGTCAGCATCCACAACAGCGGCAGGCGCAGCCCCAGCGCCTTGACCGTATCCCAGACCCCGACCATCTCGATCGGGGCCTCGATGTGGCAGGTCTGCAGCGCAAACACCTGCGCCGCCCGGCTGTCGGGCCCGGTCATGTAATGCCGGTAGGCCAGCCGCACATTCCGTTCGGTCGCCTGATCGTGGCGCAACAGTCCCACCCGGTCGATCACCCCGGCGAGCGAGCGCACGGCAAAGGCCCCGCGCGAATAGCCCAGCAGGTAAATCCGGTCACCCGGCCGGTACTGGCTGGCCAGCCAGCCATAGGCGCGGCGGATCTGGCGGTTGATCCCGCGCCCCTGCGCCACCGTACCAAGGTTGCGCCACCCCTCCCATTGCAGTCCCGGCTCGTAATACAGCCGCCGCCGCTGGCCTGGCGTCTGTTCGCTCAGCACCGCAAAGGCCAGCCCGGCGTTGGTCTCCAGTCCCGGCAGCAGCGACGACATGGTGCCGTCAAGGATCACCACATGATCGACAACACCCCGCCCCGGTCCGGGGGGCGGGGCATGACCTTCGGTTTCCACCACCGGATGGGGACGGAACCAATGCCTTATGTGGTCAAGAAGCGACGTCTTCGGCCTCCTTCAGCCAATGCCAGATGCGTTGCGGCGTAAACGGCATATCCACCCGCGCGACGCCCCGCGGGGCCAGCGCATCGCGCACCGCGTTGGAAATTGCGCCCAGCGCGCCCACGGTTCCCGCCTCGCCACAGCCTTTCATGCCCAGCGGGTTCATGATCGACGGCACCGGCTCGCTGGTAAAGCCGAACATCGGCAGATCAGAGGCGCGCGGCATCGCGTAATCCATGAATGTGGCCGACAGCAGTTGGCCCTGTTCATCATACTGCGCCGCCTCGCACACCGCCTGACCATAACCCTGCGCCACGCCACCATGCACCTGCCCGATGGCAAGTTCCGGGGCCATCAGCGTGCCGAAATCATCGACCACCGTATAGCGGTCCATCACCAGCGCCCCGGTTTCGGGGTCCACCTCCACCTCGGCCACATGCGCGCCGTTGGGGTAGCTGCGCCCGTCCAGCGTGGTGGTCTGGCTGACATCCAGCAGATCGGCGCGCCCGCGCATCCGCGCCAGATCGGCGGCCTCGGCCAGAGTCAGCCGGGTGTTGCTGTCCGCAGCGCCAAAAGTGCCGCCGTCAAAGCCGACCCCCTCGACCTCCCACTCCTCGGCCAGAAAGGCGCTGAATCCGGTCACCATGGTCTGCACCGTCGCCCGCATCGCGGTGCCCTGCACGGTAACCGAGCGTGACCCACCAGTGCCGCCGCCCTTGGGGATCGCATCCGAATCGCCCTGCACAATCCGCACCATCTGTTCCGGCAGCCCGGTCCATTCCGCCACCATCCGGGCATAAACCGTCTCATGCCCCTGCCCGTTCGATTGGGTGCCGACATAGAGCGTGGCGCCGCCATCCGTATCCAGCACCAGCCGCGCGGTTTCATCGGGGTCGCCCAGAATGCTTTCGATATAGGTGGCAAGCCCGATACCGCGCAGCATGCCGCGCGCCGCACTTTCGGCCTGCCGCGCCGCGAAGCCCGCCACATCGGCCTCCAGCTTCGCGCGGTCCAGCACGCGGGGGAAGTCGCCCACGTCGATCATCTCTCCGGTCGCGCTGCGATAGGGGAAGGTCTTGATGAAGTTACGCATCCGCAGATCAAACGGGTCCACCCCCAGCTGCCGCGCGGCGTCATCCATCACCCGCTCAATCGTCAAAATCGCCTCGGGCCGCCCCGCCCCGCGATAGGCATCGACCGGTGTGGTGTTGGTATAAACCCCCACCGCCCGTAGATGGGCCGCCGATATGTCATAAACGCCGGTCAGCACCTTGGAAAACAGCTCCGACTGAATGGGTTGCCCGAATTGCGAGTTATAGGCGCCAAGGTTGGACACAAGATTAACACGGTACCCCGTGACCTTCAGATCCGCATCAAACGCGAGCTCGGCCACCGCCACCAGATCGCGCCCGGCGTTATCGGTCAGCATCGATTCCCCCCGCGTTGCGATCCAGCGCACCGGCTGGCCCAGCGCCCGGGCGGCCGCCGCCACGCAGACATATTCGGGATAGGTCATCGCCTTCATGCCAAAGCCGCCACCGACATCGGGGTTGGTCACCCGCACCGCTTCACGCGGGAGGGCCAGCATCCGCGCCAGCTCGTTGCGCTGGTTCCAAACCCCTTGCCCGTTAAAGCTGAAATGCAGCCGCCCGTCCTGCCACTCGGCAAAGCAGCCGCGCGGCTCCATCGCGTTGACGATGATACGGTTGTGGATCACCTCCAGCGACACCCGGTGCGCGGCCCCGGCAAAGGCGACATCAACCGCCGCATAGTCCCCAATCTCCCAGTCATAGGCGCGGTTCTCGGGCGCTTCGGCATGCACCTCTGGCCCGCCCGGAGCCACGGCCAGCGCCACCGGCAGGCCGTCCACCTCCAGCCCGACCAGTTCCGCCGCATCCTGCGCCGCAGCGATGCTGTCCGCGACGATCATCACCACCGCCTCGCCCACGAACCGCACCCGGTCGCGCGCCAGCACCGGCCGCTCTGGCCCCGCCCCCATGCTGCCATCGGCATTGCGCAACCGCGCGCCTTTCATCCCCAGCGTGACGCCCAGCGCCTCCAGCCCCGCGGCATCCAGCACCAGATGCACGCCCGGCACCGCGCGTGCCGCGTCCAGTTCCAGCGCGATGATCTCGCCATGCGCATGGTCCGAGCGCAGGAACAGCGCGTGCAGAGCGCCCCCCGGCGCGATGTCATCGACATAGCGCCCGCGCCCGGTCAGAAACCGGATGTCCTCATGCCGCCCGACGCCCTGCGCTTTGCCGAATTTGCTCATGCCCCACCCCTTTGCTTGCCGCACAAAGAGTTACGCCCCCTGCTGGGTTTGTCCAGCCGGGGGCGTATGTTGCAACGCAGTTCGTCGAAATCAGACCTTGAGCGACAGCACCGTGGCAATCCCCAGATCGCCAAAGCCGTTGAACCGCGAGTTGGTCACGGTGGAATAGGCCCCCATGCCATGCACGATCACGAAATCGCCCTCGGCAATATCGCCCGGCAGCGGAATATCCCCCGGCAGACGGTCCACCGAATCGCAGGTCGGGCCAAAGATGATGCGCGGCACCTCTTCGCCCACGCGCTTTTCGCCGGTTGCCGACAACACTTCCATCCGGTCGATCACGCCGATCAGCGGCAGTTCGGTCAGCGTGCCGTACACCCCATCGTTCAGGAACACATGGCTGTCGTCGCGCACCGCCTTGACCCGTGCCGCCAGCGTATACGCGTCGCCGCACAGCGCCCGGCCCGGCTCGCAGACCAGCAGTGGGCGGTCAGCGCCAAACGCTTCGGTTGCCACGCGGTCGATCAGCGCAAAGGTTTCCTCCAGCTGCGGCGCCACGCCGTGCAGCCGGTGGTTCGGGAACCCGCCCCCGACGTTCAGCCGCGCAATCGTTACACCGGCCTTGCGCGCGATCTCTGCCGCCTCAAGGATATAGGACTCCCACGCCTTTGGGTCGGTGCATTGCGTGCCTGGGTGAAAGGTGATCGACGGGATGAACCCGGCCTCGGCCACCACTTTCAGCAGGTCCACCGCAACCTCGGCCGTCGCACCGAACTTGGCGCCAAAGTTATAGGCCGCCCCCGCCACCGGCAGCTTGAAACGCACCGAAATCTCGGTGCCCTCAGCCGGGACCATCTCGATCAGCTTGTCGAGTTCCGACCGCGAATCAACGCTATAGGATTTCACCCCCCGCGTCACAGCATAGGCAATCTCGTGCCGGGCGCGCACCGGGTTGTTGTAGTGGATAGCGGCATCCGGGGCCAGTCGGCGGATCAGGTCAATCTCGAACCCCGATGCGCAGTCATAGCCACGCACCCCGGCCGCCGACAGATTTTCCACCATCTCGTCGCTCGGGTTCGACTTGACCGCATAGGTCACCATGCCGGGAAAGCCGTCGATGAACCGGCGGGCCGCTGCCTGCACCGCTGTCGGTGCAAAGAACAGCACCGGATCAACGGGTTGCTCGACCCGCAGAAATTCGGTTGGATTTGTCCAGATCGTTTTCGAGAGTCCCATCGCAGTTTTTCCTTCCTGCCAACAAGACGCATAGCCCTTGACCGTTGCAACGAACGGGGCCGGGCACCAGCGTGGTTATCTAAAACCAGGCCAGGTGCGTATGAGCCGCCCTTTTCCTGCAACGTAGGATGGGGCATATGAGGCACAAACGCACCGAACAAAACTATATAATCGGAGTCTGAAGACGTTATTATGATGAAAACATCGGTCAAATCGCATGGATGATCTGGATCGTAATATCATCGCCCTGCTGCGTGCCGATGCGCGGCTGTCGCTGGCCATGCTGGCACGTCGGCTAAAGGTCGCACGCTCGACCATACAGGCCCGGCTGGAGCGGCTGGAAGACAACGGCACCATCGCCGGCTACACCCTGAAACTGGGTCAGGGGGCCGATCCCAACCGCCTGCGCGCGACGGTTCTGCTGACGATAGAGCCGCGCACCCAAGCCGCCCTGCTGACCCGGCTCAAGTCGATTTCCGAGGTGGAGCGGGTGTTTACCACCTCTGGACGGGTGGACCTGTTGCTGCAGATCGCCTGCCCGAACACCCAGGTGCTTGATCAGGTACTGGACCAGATCGGCGCGATGACCGGGGTGCATTCATCGGAAAGCCTGATCCACCTGAGCACAAAGATCGACCGCGCCGTCTAGGCCGGACCGGCAGGCCGCAGCGAGAACAGATCGACAAAGGCCTGCCCGTCAGCCAGATCGCCGTCAAACCGGATCACCCCCTGTGCGGTCTGGGCCAGCGGCATCGGGCCATAGATCGCCATGGCCATCGCATTGGTGCCGCCCTCAAACCGCAGCGCCGCCCCGGTCGTGCCGCGCTCCACCCGGAACTGCCCCGGCGCGGTGGTGATCACAAACGGCTCGCCCCCCAGCACCATCGCCGCCACATGCCTCCCCGCGCGCTCCCGCGCGCACATGGCCCGCATCGACAGCATCAACGAGGTCGGGCTGATGAACAGGCGCGGGTCATGCCCCGGCATCCCCGCCCCCCAGCGGCACAGCGCGCGGATCACTGGCCACAGGCCCAGCCCGGCCCCGGTCAGCCGGTACAGCTGCACCCGCACCGGATCAGGCAATTGCTCCCGCACAACGATGCCCGTCGCTTCCAGATCCTCCAGCTTGCGGGTCAGGATATTGGCGCTGATCCCCGGCAACCCGTCGCGGATTGCGCCGAATCTGCGCGGCCCCAGCATCAGCTCACGCACCACCAGCAGCGCCCAGCGGTCGCCGATCAGGTCCAGCGCATGGGCCTCAAGACAGCCTTCCTGATAGCTTCGGCGGGATTTGGTCACGTTACATAACTTTCAGTTGCTTTTTGTAACTAGCTTTGACAGCCTGCCCCGGCAAGTGCCAGGAGGAACGGACATGAATTATTTTGATACCTTCGTCATTCCGGTCTCAAACGATCGCCGCGATGATTACATCGCGCATGAGGCAAAGTGGTGGCCCGAATTCCAGAAGCTGGGGGCGCTGTCTTTTGTGGTGGGCTGGGGCGATGACGTGCCCCCCGGCAAGCACACTGATTTCCTGCGCTCGGTTGATCTGGCCGAGGGCGAGACCGTGGTGGTGGCCTGGATGACATGGCCCGACAAGGAAACCCGCAACGCCGCCTACAAGGCGATGGAGTCTGCCATGTCGCCCGATGACATGGCCGAGATGCCGTTTGACGGCAAGCGCATGATCTACGGCGGCTTTGTGCCCGTTCTGGTCAAGGGGGAAGCCGCATGAGCGTTCTGGGCCTGCCCTACTGGTACGAACTCACCGCCGCCAATATCCCCGCCTCATCGGCGTTTTACGGCCCGGTGATGGGCTGGCAGTTCAAGGACTCCGGCATGCCGCGTTTTGACTACACCATCGCGACCCATGGCGAGGATATGGTGGCCGGACTGATGGGGCCGGATACGCCGATGCCCGAATTCTGGATGGTCTATTTCGCCGTCGATGATTGCGACGCCAGTGCCGCCCGCGTGACCGCCCTTGGTGGCACGGTCCACCGCGCGCCCGAAGACATCCCCGACACCGGCCGCTTTGCCATCGTCAGCGACCCGCAAGGGGCTGTGTTCGGCCTGATGCAACCCCAAGACGGCCAGCCCGGCGCGGCCTTTGACCAAAAGAATCCCGGCCACGTCAACTGGCACGAGTTGCAAACCTCCGACCCCGCAGCCGCACTCGGCTTTTACACCACCCTGCTCGGCTGGACCGCCGGTCAGGCAATGGATATGGGCGCGATGGGCATCTATCAGCTGGTCTCCCTCCCCACCGGCGATATCGGCGGCCTGATGCCACTGGCCCAGCCCGGCATCCCGCCGCACTGGCTGCCGGTCTTTGGCACCGACAGCATCGCCGCCGCCATGACCCGCATCGCGGCACAAGGCGGCACCACCCTGCATGGCCCGATGGAGGTGCCCGGCGGGGCCTTTGTCTGCTACGCCGCCGACCCGCAGGGTGCCACCTTTGGCCTCGTCGGCCCGAGCTGACTTCAGGGGGCAAATGCCATCCCCCTTGGCCTTTGCCCCCACATTCGCTAAGTCCCCTGCAACCGCAGAGGAACACGCCCATGCCGATGGAAAAGACCTTCAACGCCGCCGAAGCCGAGGCCCGGATCTCGCAACAGTGGCTGACCGAAAAAGCCTTCCGCGCCGGGGCCAATGCCAAGCCCGGCCACCCGGCGTTTTCCGTCATGATCCCGCCGCCCAATGTCACCGGCTCGCTGCACATGGGCCACGCCTTCAACAACACCTTGCAGGACATTCTGACCCGCTGGCACCGGATGCGCGGCGATGACACGCTCTGGCAGCCCGGCACCGACCATGCCGGGATCGCGACGCAAATGGTGACCGAGCGCGAGATGGCGAAAAACGGCGAACCCACCCGCCGCGACATGGGGCGTGAGGCGTTCCTGTCCCGCGTCTGGCAGCAAAAACAATCCTCACGCGGCACCATCATCGGCCAGCTGCAACGCCTTGGCGCCTCCTGCGACTGGGACCGTGAGGCCTTCACCATGTCCGGCGCCCCCGGCGCGCCCGAGGGCGAGCAGGGCAATTTCCATGACGCCGTGATCAAGGTCTTCGCCGACCTCTACAACAAGGGCCTGATCTATCGCGGCAAGCGTCTGGTGAACTGGGACCCGCATTTCGAGACCGCGATCTCCGATCTGGAGGTCGAGAACACCGAAGTCGCGGGCCACATGTGGCACTTCAAATACCGGCTCGCCGGCGGCGAAACCTATGAATACGTCGAGAAAGACGAAACCGGCGCGGTGACCTTGCGCGAAACGCGCGACTACATCTCCATCGCCACCACAAGGCCCGAGACCATGCTGGGCGACGGCGCGGTGGCGGTGCACCCGTCGGACACGCGCTACGCGCCCATCGTCGGCAAGATGGTCCACCTGCCGCTCTGCGACCGTCTGATCCCGATCATCACCGACGAATACCCCGACCCGACCTTTGGCTCGGGTGCTGTGAAGATCACCGGCGCGCATGATTTCAACGACTACGGCGTGGCCAAACGCGCCAACCTGCCCTGCTACCGCCTGATGGACACCCGAGGGGCCATGCGCGCCGATGGTGCCCCCTATGCGGAAGCGGTCGCCCGCGCCCGCGAGATCGCCGCAGGCTCCCCCACCAATGAGTCCGAAGTCGACAGCCTCAACCTCGTCCCCGAGAAATACCGTGGGTTGGACCGGTTCGCGGCCCGCAAGGCGGTGGTGGCCGACATCAACGCCATCGGTCTGTCCGTGACGACGCTGGTCAAACAGATCGACCCCGAAACCGGGTCCGAACACCTGACCCGCGAGCCGGTGGTCGAGGCGAAAAAGATCATGCAGCCCTTCGGCGACCGCTCCAAAGTGGTGATCGAGCCGATGCTGACCGACCAATGGTTTGTGGACACGGCGAAAATCGTCGAACCCGCGCTCGATGCGGTGCGCACAGGCGCAACCAAGATCATCCCGGAGTCGGGCGAGAAAACCTATTACCACTGGCTGGAGAACATCGAGCCCTGGTGCATCAGCCGCCAGCTCTGGTGGGGGCATCAGATCCCGGTTTGGTATGGTCTGTCGATCGACGCCGCCGATTTTGTCGATGACGAAGGCGACAATGCATTGGATCAGGTCGAAATTCTCACCATCCTCGGGGATGGCGGCTATATCGAGCGCGAGTCGCGCTTTCACTGCGCGGCCAGCATCGACGCAGTCACCGAACGCTTCCTTGATGATCTGGCCGCCCTGCCCCACCCGCTCAACACCGCGCGTGTGGTCGAAGTGGCCGACCGGCAAACGGCGGTGGAGACCTTTGCCGCAGCCCTTGCCGATTACACCCTGTCGCAAGACCCGACCCATCTGGTCTATCCGGTCTGGCGCGACCCCGACGTGCTCGACACCTGGTTCTCCTCCGGCCTCTGGCCCATCGGCACGCTGGGCTGGCCGGAACCCACTCCGGAACTGGCGAAATACTTCCCGACCTCGGTCCTCGTGACCGGGCAAGACATCCTGTTTTTCTGGGTCGCCCGGATGATGATGATGCAGTTGGCGGTGGTCGATCAGATCCCGTTCCACACCGTCTACCTGCACGGCCTTGTGCGCGACGCCAAGGGCAAGAAGATGTCGAAATCGCTCGGCAATGTCATTGATCCGTTGGAGATCATCGACGAATACGGCGCCGATGCGCTGCGCTTTGCCAATGCCGCCATGGCCAGCCTTGGCGGGGTGCTGAAACTCGACACCAGCCGCATCGCAGGCTACCGCAACTTCGGCACCAAACTGTGGAACGCCTGCCGCTTCGCCGAAATGAACGGCGTGTGGGAGGGGCATCGCACCCAGACCCAACCGCCACAGGCCAGCGCCACGGTGAACAAATGGATCATCGGCGAGACCGCCAAGGCCGCGGCCGAAGTCTCCGAGGCACTGGAAAACTACCGCTTCGACCAAGCCGCCGACACACTCTACAAATTCGTCTGGGGCAAGGTCTGCGACTGGTATGTCGAATTCGCAAAACCCCTGTTTGATGGCGAACAGGCGGGCGAGACGCGGCAAACCATGGCTTGGGTGCTGGATCACTGCATGATCCTCTTGCACCCGATGATGCCCTTCATCACCGAAGAGCTGTGGGCCACCACCGGCACGCGGGCAAAGCTCATGGTCCACACCGACTGGCCAGAGCTGCCCGCCAGCCTGATCGACGCGCCGTCGATGGCCGAGATGACATGGGTGACAACCCTGATCGACGACATCCGCTCCGCCCGCGCGCAGGTGCATGTGCCGGCGGGGCTGAAACTCGATCTGGTGGCCACCGCGATGACCGGTACGGCACAGGCCGCGTGGGCCAATAACGCGCCGCTGATCCAGCGCCTCGCCCGCATCGACTCCCTCAGCCATGCCACCACCGCGCCCAAAGGCGCGATCACCGTGGCAGCCGAGGGCGCGACCTTTGCCATCCCGCTCGCCGGTGTCATCGACATCGCCGAAGAAAAGGCGCGGCTGCAAAAGACGCTCGACAAACTGGCCAAGGAAATCGGCGGGCTGAACGGACGGCTGAACAACCCCGCCTTTGCCGCCTCCGCGCCGGAAGAGGTGGTGGAAGAGGCCCGCGCCAATCTGGCCGCGCGCGAGGATGAGGCCGCCAAACTCCGCGCAGCCATGGCCCGTCTGGCTGAAATCGGCTGACCGGAACGCCTTTTCCCGCAGGGGGAGCCTCCGGCGGGGATATTTAAGGATAGAAAATGACCAAAGATGCGCTCATTTCTTGTCTGCAAATATCCTCGGGGGGATGAGGAGCGGCAGCGACGAAGGGGGGCGGAAAGCCCCCCTTTTCTTTGGCGGCACAAAGTGGTGCCGCTGCAGAAATGTTAAAAACCCGTTGATGTCACAGCTTAACCCATTGATATAAATATATCCTCCTTTTGTAACACAGTGGGAAGGCCCCCTTGCCCCGCGCCGCATTTCCCGCCACTCTGCCGGGATCATGACCCGCTTTCTCACCCCCCACGCCGCCACCCTTCCCTCTGTCGTGCCCTTCACCGGCCCCGAGGCGCTGGAACGTCAGATGGGCCAGACCTTCCGGGCAAGGCTGGGGGCCAATGAGAGCCTGTTCGGCCCCTCGCCTGCCGCCATCGCCGCAATGAAGGAGGCGGTGGAAGGGGTCTGGATGTACGCCGACCCCGAGAGCCATGAGCTGAAACAGGCCCTCGCCCGGCATCACGGGGTGACCCCGCAGCACATCGTGGTGGGCGGCGGGATCGACGGGTTGCTGGGCCTGTTGTGCCGCCTGACGCTGGAGCAGGGCGTGCCGGTGGTGACCTCACTCGGGGCCTACCCGACCTTCAATTTTCATGTGACCGGCTTTGGCGGGCAGCTTCTCCGTGTGCCCTATCGTGGCGCGCACGAAGACCCGCAGGCCCTGCTCGACACCGCACGGCAGACCGGGGCGCGGCTGATCTACCTGGCCAACCCCGACAACCCGATGGGCAGCCATCACACAGGCGCGGTGATCGAGGACATGGTGGCGCACCTGCCCGACCACAGTCTGCTGGTGCTGGACGAAGCCTATGCCGATCTGGCGCCTGAGGGGACCATCCCCACGATCCACCCCGATCATCCACAAGTGATCCGGCTGCGCACGTTTTCCAAGGGCTATGGCATGGCGGGCGCGCGGGTGGGCTATGCCATTGCCCGCCCGGAACTGGCGCAGGCCTTTGACAAGGTGCGCGATCATTTCGGCATGAACCGGGTGGCGCAGATTGGCGCGCTGGCGGCGCTGGCGGATCAGGGCTGGCTGGCCGACGTACAGCGCCGGGTGAGGGCAGCGCGGGACCGGGTAAGCCGGATCGCAGAAGCAAACGGGCTGCGCGCCCTGCCCTCGGCCACCAACTTCGTGACGGTGGACTGCGGGCGCGACGGCGACCATGCCCGCGCCGTTCTGCGCGAGACGGTGGCGCGGGGCGTGTTCATCCGCATGCCGGGGGTGGCCCCGCTGGACCGCTGTATCCGCATCAGCCTTGGGGATGACGCGGCGCTGGATGTGCTGGAAGAGGTGCTGCCGCAGGCCATCGCTGCGGCAGGCTGATCATTCGGCGGCGATATCGGATTTTGCCGGCCCAAGCGCAGGAGCTGGCCCCGCCGCCACATGCGCGGCACCGAGCTTCAGCGTCGGCAGCTCAGGCTCTGGCGTGGCGCGCAATGTGCTGAACGACGGGGGCGTTTCCGTGACCTGCCTCTCAACCAGCGTGCGGCGGAACACCAGCATGTTCTGATACGTGGTTTTTGTGCCAGTCAGCCCTGCGCGTTCATCGCAAGGCAAGGTGTCGGCGCGCACATAGTCCCACCCGTCAGCCCCAAGGCTGTTCATCAACTGGGTCAGGGTCTGGGCAAAGCGGTCTTCGGTCGTTTTCACTCCGCGGAGTTTTTCCCCCCGTTTCGGGGCTGGAATGACCTTGTATTCGTAGCGTTGCATGATGGCTCCCGCGAACTTTTCAATGTGCAGAATAGCGGGTTTCCCGGGCCAAGACCAAGCTTTCAGTGCACTTTTTCGGCATGCCCGGGCAGTCTGGCAACATCTGGCCGATGTGGTGGGCGCATATCGCCGCGCCCCTATCCCTAGGGGGCATCCCCCGCCGCGAGGCCGGGAAACAGCTGTAGCACATCCGATTCCAATATATCGGCTGTGTGGCGTTCATCGGCATCTGGGGCAAGCGCGCGGGCGGCAAGCAGGTACTGGCGCAGGCTGAGGGCGCGCCTGTGGGCATCAGGGCAGAGCGGCGAGCGGCACAAGGCCAGCAGGATTTCGGCCATCGCCAGATGGGTGGCGGCAGAGGGGATCACCAGCGCTTCGGTCTGTGCTTCCTCTGCCCGGAGCAACTGGCGGTAGCTCCGGTCGGGGTCTGTGGCATCTTCGGGCAGCGGCAGCCAGGCCTGCGCCAGCGCGGCCCAAAGGGCGGCACGTTCAGGGACTGAAATCCGCGGCTGTTCGATCATCGCGCGCAGTTTGGCCACCGATCGCGCCCGCAGGATACGGGCCGGTTTGCCGGTCAGCGCCTGCGCCTTGGCCCGCAGCGCGCGGCCCAGCAGCAGCGCCACCTCGGGCGTGTTCGGCAGCCGCTCCAATGCGGCAATGGCGCGGTTCAGCGGCGCAAGGCAGGCGGGCGGGTTCAACCCCAGCCCCATCCGCACATCACCGCGCGCCCGCGCCAGAAGCGAGGCATCATCGCGGCCAAGGGCCGCGCGAAGGCGGCCCAACAGGCTCACAGCCCCAGTTTCTGCGCCACCATCGCATTCACGACGGCGGGATTGGCCTTGCCGCCGGTGGCTTTCAGCACCTGACCGGTGAACCAGCCCGCCAGCTTGGCATTGACCTTGGCCTTCTCGACCTGACCGGGGTTTGCCGCGATCAGATCGTCCAGCGCGCGTTCAATCTCGCCGGTGTCGGTCACGGCTTTCATGCCATGTTTCGCGGCCTGCTCTGCCGGGTCGCCGCCCTCGGTCCAGAGGATTTCGAACAGATCCTTGGCCATCTTGCCGGTGATCTCGCCCGAGGCCAGCAGATCGAGCATCCCGCCCAGTTGCACGGCAGACACCGGGCTGTCGGCGATCACCTTGCCCTCTTTGTTCAGGCGGCCAAACAGCTCGTTGATCACCCAGTTCGCGGCACTTTTGCCATCGCGGCCCTGAGCGACAGCCTCAAAGAACCCGGCGGATTCCAGATCGGCGGTCAGCACATTGGCGTCGTAATCGGTCAGGCCGAAATCACCCATGAACCGGGCTTTCTTGGCGTCGGGCAGCTCTGGCATCGAGGCTGCAATGTCATCGACCCAGGCCTGCTCAATCTCCAGCGGCAATAGGTCGGGATCGGGGAAGTAGCGGTAATCAAACGCCTCTTCCTTGGACCGCATCGACCGGGTTTCGTTCTTGTCGGGATCGTAGAGCCGGGTTTCCTGATCAACCTTGCCGCCATCCTCCAGAATCGCGATCTGACGCCGCGCCTCATAGTCGATGGCCAGCTGGATGAACCGCATCGAGTTCATGTTCTTGATCTCGCAGCGGGTGCCGAGGTGGCTGAAATCCTGCGTGGCCTGATATTTTTCATACTGGCCGGGGCGGCAGACCGAGACGTTCACATCGGCGCGCAGGTTGCCGTTCTGCATGTTGCCGTCACAGGTGCCCAGGTAACGCAGGATCTGGCGCAGCTTGGCGACATAGGCCGCCGCCTCTTCCGGCCCGCGAATGTCGGGGCGGCTGACGATTTCCATCAGCGCCACGCCGGTCCGGTTCAGGTCGACGAAAGACATCGCCGGGTCCATGTCATGGATCGACTTGCCCGCGTCCTGTTCAAGGTGGATGCGTTCGATCCGCACCAGACGGGCAACGCCGGGGGACAACTCGACCAGCACCTCGCCCTCACCCACGATGGGGTGATACAGCTGGCTGATCTGATAGCCCTGCGGCAGGTCGGGATAGAAGTAGTTCTTGCGGTCAAAGGCCGAGAACAGGTTGATCTGCGCCTTCAGCCCGAGGCCGGTGCGCACCGCTTGCTCAACACAGAAATCGTTGATCACCGGCAACATGCCCGGCATCGCGGCATCAACAAAGGCCACGTTGGAATTCGGCTCGGCCCCGAATGTGGTAGAGGCGCCGGAAAACAGCTTGGCGTTTGACGACACCTGCGCGTGGATCTCCATTCCGATGACAAGTTCCCAGTCGTGCTTTGCCCCGGCAATCACCTTGGGGGTCGGCGCGGTATAGGTCAGGTCCAGCATGGCGCACTCCTTCTTTGCCCTGACTTCGGGGCATTTCCCCCTGTCTTTAGGCGGCGGCGGGCTTTGGGGCAAGGGGGTGGAACTGGCGGATTGACGCCGATTGCCGGGTCATGGGGTTGCCCGACTCAGGCCAGACAGCCTAACGCCACAGGGCCGTGCACAGAGGTGCGGCGCTGCCAATGGACTTTTCGATGCGTTTTCCCTTTTCGCTTGTGGCCGTTTCGGCATTCGTTCTGGCTGGCTGTGTGGCCGGAGCTACCGGAAAGGACTCAGGCGAACAGCCCGCAATGCGGTGGGATCACCGGCCCGAGGCGGCCACCTGGACGCAGACGTCGATGAACATGATCGCAGCCAATGATGCAGTTCTGGCGGCCAAGGTTCCGGCCGATATTCAGGGCTGGTGCCCCGGATATGGTCAGGCCACGGTGACGGAGCGTCGGGCATTCTGGGCCGGGCTGTTGTCGGCAACGGCCAAGCATGAAAGCACGTGGAACCCCAAAGCCTCGGGCGGTGGCGGGCGCTATATCGGGTTGATGCAGATCTCGCCAGCCACGGCGCGGGCCTATGGCTGCAAGGCAACCAGTGCCGCCGCGCTGAAAAATGGCGAGGCGAATCTGGCCTGTGCCATCCGGATCATGTCGAAACAGGTCGGGCGTGACGGGGTGGTTGCCGGAGGCGGCAATCTGGGCATCGGGCGCGACTGGGGTCCGTTCCGGTCGGCGTCGAAGCGGTCTGACATCGCGGGCTGGACCAAATCGCAAGAGTATTGCGCCAGCTGACCGGGCGGGTTTTCACGGCCCTGTCCGGGCTATCTTGCCCCTGACCGGCCTGCGGCCTATGTCTTGCACATGTTTGAACGTCTCCTCTCCGGCCTGCTGGCCCCCTCCCCCGCGCGGCTGCCAGAGCCGGATGCGCGCCTTGCCTTTGCGGCGCTCATGGTGCGTGTGGCCCGGTCTGACGGCGACTATGCCGATGCCGAGGTCGCGCAGATCGACCGGGTGCTGGCCACCTTGCACGGTCTGTCACCCTTTGCCGCCGCCAGTCTGCGCACCGAAGCCGAGGTGCTGGAGGCCGAGGCCCCCGACACCGTACGCTTTACCCGCGCGCTGAAGGCCGCCACCGCGCAGGAGGACCGCGCCGGTCTGTTGCAGGCGCTGTGGTCGGTCGCCCTGTCAGATGGCGCGCGCGATGCCGAAGAAGACCGGCTGCTGCGGCTGGTGGCCAATCTGCTGGGAATCACCGATGTAGACTCAGCCTTGGCCCGGCAACGGGCGTCGCGGGGATGATCGCCTCACTTGGCATGTATGACCGGCATGAGACGATGGTGGTCAATGATGCGCTGTGGGCGCTGATCCGCGACGGGCTGCGGGCGCGCGGGCTGATTGCGCCGGACGCGCTGACGCGCGGGGATGCGGCCTATTGGTCCGCCTGGGACTCGCCCGACCTGCTGCTGTCGCAGACCTGCGGCCTGCCGTTCCGGGCGCGCCTGCATCGCAGCGTGACCCTGATCGGCACGCCGGATTATGGCGTCGCGGGCTGCGCGCCGGGATTTTATCGCTCGGTCCTGATTGCACGAAGCGATGACCCGCGCGCGACCGAAGCAGAGTTCAGCACGGCGCGGCTGGCGATCAATGAGCCGCTGTCGCAATCGGGCTGGGCGGCAGTGTCTCAGCATTTCCACGATCTTGGCCTGACACTCCGCCCGACCGTTCAGACCGGCGGCCACCGGGCGAGTGCGCTGGCGGTTGCCAAGGGCGAGGCCGACTTTGCCGCCATCGACGCAGTGACATGGGAATTGCTGTCGCGCCACGAGGATTTTGCTACCGGCCTGCGCGTCTTTGCCCAAACCGCGCCCACGCCGGGCCTGCCGCTGATCACCGCGCAGCCCGCGCAGGCCGACGCGCTGTTTGAGGTTGTCAGTCACGCGATCCGCGCTCTGAGCGAGGCGCAGCGCCACACGCTGTGCTTGCGCGGGCTGGCGCGGATTCCCGCCAGTGCCTATCTCGCACAGCCCATCCCCCCTGCGCCTGCCCAATTTGGTGGCACAATGTGACCAAAGCTGCAGCATCTGCCGTAGCGTTTGTCACAAAGGCCGTTGCAATGGCGCGAATCTTGCGCCCTATTTGATCAATCAATGCAACCGAGCGAGGCACAGTGACCGCCGCCAGCCAGACCGCCACCAAAACCACCACGCAAGGTGCCATGCCGCCTCCGGTGATCGCGATTCATGGCCTGCACAAAGCCTATGGCTCACTGGAGGTTTTGAAAGGGGTGGATCTGACCGCACCACGCGGACATGTGATCAGCCTGATCGGGTCATCAGGATCGGGCAAATCCACGCTTTTGCGCTGCTGCAATCTGCTCGAAGACAGCCAGCAAGGCGAAATCCTGTTTGAAGGCGAAGCCGTGCGCTGGAAGGGCGAGGGGCTGAACCGCCACCCCGCAGACCGCGCACAGGTCACCCGCATCCGCACCAACCTGTCGATGGTGTTCCAGCAGTTCAACCTGTGGTCCCATATGACGATTCTGCAGAATGTGATGGAAGCCCCGGTTACGGTCCTGAGACGCGATCCGGTCGAGGTCGAGGCCAAGGCGCGGGAATATCTGGCCAAGGTCGGCATCGCTGACAAGGCCGATGCCTGGCCCGCCATGCTGTCGGGTGGCCAGCAGCAACGCGCAGCCATCGCGCGGGCGCTGTGCATGGAGCCGCGCGCTCTGCTGTTCGATGAGCCGACCTCTGCGCTCGACCCGGAACTGGAGCAAGAGGTGGTGCGCGTGATCAAGGCCCTGGCCGAAGAGGGCCGGACGATGATTCTGGTCACGCATGACATGAAACTGGCCGCCGACTGCTCGGACCACGTCATCTTTCTGCATCAGGGTCTGATCGAGGAACAGGGGCCGCCAGCGGCGATGTTCAAAGCGCCGCAAACCGCACGGCTTCGCGGCTTTCTTTCGGCCACATCCTGAGATTACACTTAACGATAACAACAGCTTACCAATAGGGAGACACGTATGAAGAAGCTGCTGATCGCAACCGCGCTTGTGGCGCTGACGGCGGGGGGCGCCATGGCGCAACAGACCATCCGCATGGGCACCGAGGGCGCTTACCCGCCCTTCAACTTCATCAATGACAGCGGTGAGGTTGACGGGTTCGAACGTGAGCTGGGCGACGAGCTGTGCAAGCGCGCCGAGCTGACCTGCGAATGGGTCACGACCGACTGGGATTCGATCATCCCGAACCTTCAGTCCGGCAACTATGACACCATCATTGCCGGCATGAACATCAACGAAGAACGCTCCAAGGTGATCTCGTTCACCCAGAACTACACCCCCCCGGCCCCGTCGGCCTATGTCGCGCTGACGCCGGATGCCGATCTTGAGGGCGGCGTGATCGCAGCGCAGGTCAACACCATCCAGTCGGGCTATATCGCTTCGGCGGGCGCGACCCTGCTGGAATTTGCGACACCTGATGAAACCGTGGCCGCTGTCCGCAACGGCGAGGCGGATGCGGTGTTTGCCGACAAGGATTATCTGGCACCCATCGTGGCCGAATCGGGCGACGCGCTGGTGTTTGTCGGCGAAGACGTGGTTCTTGGCGGTGGGGTGGGCATGGGTCTGCGCCAGTCGGACACCGAGTTGCGTGGCAAGTTTGATGCTGCCATCGCCTCGATGAAAGCAGACGGCACGCTGAACACCATGATCCTGAAATGGTTCGGCGAAGACGCGGACGTATTCTGATGACATCGCCCCCGCGCGCACCCCGTGCGGGGGCACATCCTTATGTTTGAAATCTGCGCTGATCCCAAATCGCTGGAAGGCCTGACATGGCTGTCGTGCTACCTGACCTCGGGCAAGCACATGAACATGTATTGGGCGTTCGGCACCGTGCTGCTGTTGCTGGCGGTCACGGCCCCGATTGCGATGCTGTTCGGCTTTTTCGGCGCGATGGCCGCGCGCAGCCAGTATTTCGCGCTACGCCTGATCGGCAAGGGCTATACCGGCATGGTGCGCGGTGTGCCCGATATCGTGTTTTTCCTGTTCTTCGTGATCGCGCTGGATCAGGGCATTGAATACATCATGCATCTGCTCCGCTGTCCCGACTGGACCGAGCCGGTCCGCAACGGGCTGGAATTCCGGGTCTGCCCGCAGGCCAAGGTGCCGCTGGGCAGTGCGCCGCAGACGGTGCATCAGTTTTACGGCTTCATGCTCGCGGTGCTGACATTCGCGCTGGTGTTCGGGGCCTTTGCCGCCAACGTGCTCTATGGCGCGATGCAGGCGGTGCCGCGCGCACAGCTCGAAACCGCCGAGGCTTACGGGCTGTCGCCCGCGCAGGTGTTCCGCCGGGTTCTGGTGCCGCAGATGTGGGTCTATGCCCTGCCCGGCCTGTCGAACCTGTGGCTGATTCTGATCAAGGCGACGCCGTTGCTGTTCCTGCTGGGTGTGCAGGATATCGTTTACTGGGCGCGGGAGATGGGCGGGGCCAAGACTCAGGCCTTTGACTATCCGCACCCGGACTGGCGGCTGTATTACTTCCTGTTCCTGCTGGTGTTCTATCTGGCCTTTACCCGCGTCTCTGAAATCGTGCTGAACCGCATCTCTGCCCGCCTGTCCAAAGGACAAGCGACTGCGGCGGGCGAAGCTATGCGAAAGGCGGGCCTATGACCTGTTGGGAAACCATTGGCGCCTATGCCTTCCGCTCGATCGGCTATGGCGAGCGGTTGTTGCCGCGCACCGATTTCACTTTGTGCCAGCAGTTCACGCTGATCGGCTCGGGGCTGATCTGGAACGTGTATTTCGGGGTGGTCGCGCTGATCTTTGGCTTTGTGCTGGCAAACGCCATCGCCTTTGCCAAGGCGTCACACAACCCGCTGGTGCGCAAGCCCGCTGAATGGTTCATCTTTCTGTTCCGCGGCTCGCCGTTGTTCATCCAGTTCTTTCTGGCATACGAGGCGCTGCAGATGCTGCCGCGCGCCGGAATTGACGTGTTCGGCATCACCGTCCACACCAGTTGGACCACCAAAGCATGGGCCGGGGCGCTGTTCGTTCTGTTCCTCAACACCGCCGCCTATTCGGCCGAGATCTTTCACGGCGCGCTGCGGTCGATCCCCAAAGGCGATCTGGAGGCGGCAGAGGCTTATGGCCTGACCGGCTTTGCCAAGTTCCGCCGGATTCAATGGCCCACGATGCTGCGGCTGGCCTGGCCCGCCTATACGAATGAGGCGATCTTTCTGTTCCACTCGACCACGCTGGTCTTTTTCTCGGGCTTTCCGGCGTTTCAGCAGCGCGGCGATGCCCTGTATTACGCCAGCTACTTTGCCGACAAGACTTTCAACCCCTTTGTGCCCTACCCGATCGTCGCCGGCTACTTCATCGCGCTGACCCTGCTGCTGATCTGGCTGATGAGTGCGATCAACACCCGGCTGAACCGGCATTTGCCATCTAACATGAGCGGTAAAATTCGCTTGCGTCCTCAGGTGATCAGATAGTAGCGTATATTTGATCAAATTATTCGGGCACCCGCCCGGACCCGTGCCCGGCACGGGAGGAAAGATCACAAAAGGATGGAACAAGGGCCGCGCCAGTAGCGCCGCCCCGACCAACGATCATGATGAAGGACTACCTGCGTAAACACCCGCAAGTGCGCACGATCCGAGTGGCTGCTGCCGACCTCAACGGTCAGGCCCGTGGCAAGCGCATTCCCGCCCGCTATGCCGACAAGGCAGTCAAGGACGGCACCCGCTTTCCGTTCTCGGTCCTGTCGCTCGACATCTGGGGCGAAGATATCGACGACAGCCCGATGGTCTTTGAACAAGGCGATCAGGATGGCGTGCTGAAACCCACCGAACGCGGCTTCATGCCGATGCCCTGGCTGGAGGCGCCGACAGCGCTGCTGCCGATCTGGATGTTCCGCGAAAATGGCACCCCCTATGAGGGCGACCCGCGCCACGCGCTGAATGCCGTGGTCAAGCAATACAAAAAGCGCGGCCTGACCCCCGTGGTGGCGATGGAGCTGGAGTTTTTTCTGATCGACGATTCAGGCAAAACCCTGCAGGTGCCGTCCTCGCCCCGGTCGGGCAAGCGGCGCAAGGCGGCGGAAACCCTGTCGATCCGCGCGCTTGACGCCTTTGACACGTTCTTTACCGACCTGTACGACGCCTGCGAGGCGATGGACATTCCCGCCGACACCTCAACCTCGGAAACCGGGTTGGGTCAGTTCGAGGTGAACCTGATGCATTGCGACGACGCCCTGCGCGCCGCCGACGATGCCTGGCTGTTCAAGATGCTGGTCAAGGGTCTGGCCCGCAGGCATGGCTTTGCCGCCAGCTTCATGGCCAAACCGTACAAGGAATACTCCGGCTCCGGTCTGCACACCCATTTCTCGGTGCTGGATGAGGCGGGGGACAACATCTTTGACTCTGGCGGGCCAAAGGGCACGGCGGCGCTGAAACATGCGGTCGCGGGCTGTCTGGCGGCGATGTCCGATTCCACGCTGGTCTTTGCCCCGCACGAGAACAGCTATGAACGTCTGGTGCCCGACAAACACGCGCCCACCGCGATCTGCTGGGGCTATGAAAACCGCACTGCAGCTGTCCGCATCCCCGCGGGCAGTCCGGCCGCGCGGCGGATCGAGCACCGTGTCGCGGGCGGCGATGTGAACCCGTACCTGATGCTGGCGACCATCCTTGGCGCAGCCCTGATCGGGATGGAGGATGAGATGGAACCGCCATCCCCCGTCACCGGCAATGCCTATGCGATGGATCTGCCGCAGATTCCCGCCACATGGGACGCCGCCATCGAAGCGTTCGAGCACAGCGACATGCTGTCGCGCTTTCTGCCAAAGGAGCTGATCCGCAACTTCGTGCTGACCAAGCGTCAGGAGATGCATTACATCGCGGAACTGACGCCCGAGGAACGTGTCGAGCTGTATCTCGATACAGTCTGACGCCCCCCTCTGCCGCGCCCCCTTGACCCTATCGGGGGCGCGGCGCATTGCTGTATCACCTTCATTACCGGACGTGTCATGCTGATCGGCATTCTGCAAACCGGGCTCGCGCCCGAAGCTCTGGCGCCCACCATGGGCGATTACCCCGATATGTTCGCCCGCCTGCTGGATGGCCACGGCTTCACCTTCCGCACCTTTCCGGTGGTGAACGGCGTGTTTCCGGCTGGGGTGCATGACTGTGACGGCTGGCTGATCACCGGATCAAAGCATGGCGCCTATGAGGATCATCCCTGGATTCCCCCGCTCGAAGACTTCATCCGCAAGGCTTTTGCCGCACGGGTGCCGGTGGTGGGCATCTGCTTTGGCCACCAGATCATCGCGCAGGCGATGGGGGGCCGGGTGGAGAAATACGCCGGGGGCTGGTCTGTCGGCCCCACGGCCTATGACTTTGGCGGCGAGACCGTCACCCTGAACGCCTGGCATCAGGATCAGGTGGTAAAGCGGCCAGCGGGCGCGACCGTTCTGGCCAGCAGCGGGTTTTGCGAAAACGCGGCGCTGCTGTATGACGACCGGGCGCTGACCATTCAGGCGCATCCCGAATTCCGGGCGGATTTTGTCGATGGTCTGATGAAAACCCGCGCCATCGGCGTCGTCCCTGACCCGTTGTTGCAGACGGCGGCGACAAAACTCGATACACCTTTGGACGATACGTCCATCGCCGCGCGCATCGCGGCCTTTTTCAAAACGCCCCGGGCCTGACCTCCGGGGACAAACACACGGACCAACCCATGTCCAAATGGACCGAAAAACTGCCCGAAGCCGCGCGTGACTTTATCGGCGACCGCCGCGTGGACGAGGTGGAATGCATCATCGGCGATATTGCCGGGGTGGCGCGGGGCAAGGCGATGCCTGCTGCCAAATTCGCCACGCAGAAAAGCTATTTCCTGCCGAACTCGATCTTTCTGCAGACGATCACCGGCGAATGGGCCGACAACCCGTTTGACGCCTTTACCGAACCCGACATGATCCTGGAACCGGATTTCACCACCGCCACCGCAGCCCCCTGGACGGCGGATGTGACCTTGCAGGTGATCCATGATGCCAAGGATCAGAACGGCGTGCTGGTGCCCTATGCGCCGCGCAACGTGCTGCGCCGGATTGTCGATCTGTATGCCGAGCAAGGCTGGAAGGCCGTGGTCGCGCCCGAGATGGAATTCTTCCTGACCGCCCGCAACATCGACCCCAACATGCCGGTGATGCCCCCCATGGGCCGCTCCGGCCGCCGCGCGGCGGGCAAGCAGGCCTATTCGATGTCGGCGGTCGATGAATACGGCAAGGTGATCGACGACATCTATGACTTCGCCGAAGCGCAGGGGCTGGAGATTGACGGCATCCTGCAAGAAGGCGGTGCCGGGCAGATCGAGCTGAACCTCGCGCATGGCGATCCGGTGCGTCTGGCCGATGATGTGTTCTTCTTCAAACGCCTGATCCGTGAGGCCGCGCTGCGCCACGATTGCTTTGCCACCTTCATGGCCAAACCCATCGCGGGTGAGCCGGGGTCGGCGATGCACATCCACACCTCGGTCGTGGACAGCAAGACCGGCAAGAACATCTTCTCCGGCCCCAAAGGCATGGAGACCGAGGCATTTTTGCACTTCATCGGCGGTTTACAGAACCATTTGGGCGCGGGCATCGCGCTGCTGGCCCCTTATGTGAACAGCTACCGCCGCTACGTCCCCGACTTCGCCGCCCCGATCAATCTGGAATGGGGCCGCGACAACCGCACGACCGGCCTGCGGGTGCCGATCTCTACCCCCGGCGGGCGTCGGGTGGAAAACCGGCTGCCGGGGATGGATTGCAACCCTTACCTCGGCATCGCGGCGACCCTCGCCTGCGGCTATCTGGGTCTGATGGAAAAGCGCAATCCCCGGCCGGAATTCATCGGCTCGGCCTATATCGACAGCGACGAGATCCCGGTCAATATGGGCGACGCGCTGGACCTGCTGGATGAGGACGCGGCGCTGAAAGCGGTGCTGGGTGACGGGTTCTGCAAGGTCTATGACTCGGTCAAGCGCAATGAATACAAAGAGTTCCTGCAGGTGATCAGCCCATGGGAGCGTGAGCATCTGTTGCTGAACGTATGAACCTTTTGCACGCCAATGACCGGATGGGTGAGTATCCCCCGTCGTATTACGCGGCAACAGCCACGCCGCTGGGCCCCTTCCCCACGCTCAAAGGCCAGATCCGGGCCGATGTCTGCATCATCGGCGGCGGCTATACCGGCCTGTCGGCGGCGCTGCATCTGGCCGAAGCCGGGCTGGATGTCGTGCTCTTGGAAGCGCATCGCATGGGCTTTGGCGCGTCGGGCCGCAACGGCGGGCAGGTCGGCTCTGGCCAGCGGCAGGATCAGGACTGGCTGGAGACGGCGGTAGGCCGCGAGGATGCGCGCCGCTTGTGGGACATGGGCGAAGACGCCAAAGCACTGGTGCGCGGCTTGATCGACCGCCACGCCATGCCGGTGCGCTTTCACCCCGGCATCGCCCACGCCTGCCGCTCGGCATCCGAGGTGCGGCATGCCCACGCCTACGCCGAAAAACTGGCGCGCGACTATGGCTATGATCAGATCCAGCCGCTGGACCGCGCAGAGATGCGCGCCATCATCGGATCAGACGCCTATCACGGCGGCGAGCTGGACCGGGGCGCGGGCCATCTGCATCCGCTCAACTTCGCGCTCGGCCTTGCCAAGGCGGCGGCCGATGCGGGCGCGCGTCTGTTTGAGCGCGCGGAAGTGCATCACATCACCCACGGCGACAAGCCCGTGGTGCGCACCGCCAGCGGGCAGGTCACCTGCAATCACGTGATCCTTGCGGGCAATGGCTATCTGGGCGGGCTGGACCGCAAGATCGCCGCCCGCGTGATGCCGATCAACAATTTCATTTTGGCGACCGAGCCTTTGGGGGATCGCGCCGCCGGGGTGTTATCGCAACCCATTGCGGTTGCCGACACCAAGTTTGTGGTCAATTACTGGCGGCTGTCCGAAGACAACCGCCTGCTGTTCGGGGGCGGCGAAAGCTATGGCTACCGCTTTCCCGATGTCGCGCGCACCGTCATGAAGCCGATGCTTGAGGTCTATCCGCAGCTGCGCGATGTGCGGGTGGAGTATGCTTGGGGCGGCACCTTGGCCATCACCATGAACCGCATGCCCTGCTTTGCAAGGCCCGCGCCGAATGTGCTGTCAGCCTCGGGCTATTCCGGGCACGGGGTGGCGATGGCCACGCTGGCGGGCAAGATGATGGCGCAGGCGGTGCAGGGTCAGGCTTCTGGCTTTGACCTGATGGAACGTCTGCCGCAACCGCGCTTTCCCGGCGGTGCGACCCTGCGCTGGCCGCTGCTGGTCGCCGCGATGACCTGGTATTCGCTGCGCGACCGGCTGGGCGTTTAGGCAAGGCCCTGCTCAGTCATGGATTTGTCACTGGCTTTGGCGGCACTCACAGATTAAGCACACCTTAAACTGAGTTTAAGGATTCCCCATGGCACATGACGGCCAGACCCTGCCCCCCAATGTCTATGACGCCGAACCGATCCCCGACGCCGCGCGCGCCGAGATCGAGCGGCTGCTCAGCTCGGGCGACCTGTTCCGCTACACCGCCGCCAAGGATTCCCCCGTCAGCCTGTTGGAGCAGGAATTTGCCGACCTCTTGGGCGCGCGCTATGCGCTTGCGGTGTCGTCCTGTTCCGCCGCGCTGTTCCTGTCGCTCAAGGCGCTGGATCTGCCGCGCGGAGCGCAGGTTCTGATCCCCGCCTTTACCTTTGCCGCCGTGCCCTCTGCCGTGGTCCACGCCGATTGTGTGCCGGTTCTGGTCGAGGTGGGCGACAGTTACCGCATTGATCTGGCGGACTTCGAGGCCAAGCTGCCGGGGGCTGGCGCGGTGCTGATCAGCCATATGCGCGGCCACACGTCCGACATGGATGCCATCATGCGCCTGTGCGATGCCGCAGGCATTCCGGTGATCGAGGATGCGGCGCACTCTCTGGGCACGCTCTGGGGCGGGCGTAATATCGGCACCATCGGCAAGGTGGGCTGCTTCAGCTTTCAATCCTACAAGATGGTGAACGCGGGCGAAGGCGGGATCATGGTCACCGATGACCCGGAAATCGCGGCGCGGGCGGTGATCATGTCGGGCGCCTATGAGGAGAACTGGAAAAAGCACCCCGGGTTTCAGAACAGCTACTGCGAATGGCAGAACAAGCTGCCGCTGTATAACCTGCGGATGCAGAACCTGTCGGCGGCGGTGATCCGCCCGCAACTGCCGCTGATCGCACGGCGGGTGGCGGACGGACGACGCAATCATGACTATGTGGCGGCGGCGCTGAATGGCTGTGGTCTGCTGACCGTACCCCCTGCCCTGCCGCCCGAGTTGCGCGCACCGGATTCGATCCAGTTCACGCTGGCCGGGGACTGGACCGATGCGCAGGCATATCGGTTTCAGACCGAGGCCAAGGCGCGCGGCGTGTCGGTGCAGATCTTCGGCCTGTCCGAGGGGAATGCGCGGGCATTCTGGAACTGGCAGTTTCTGGGCGAGGCGCCCGATCTGCCGCAAACCCGCGCCATGCTGATGCGGGCCTGCGATGTCCGCCTGCCCGCCCGCCTGACGTTGCCGGAACTGGATTACATCGCCGACGCGCTGACACAGGCCGCCCGGGCCGCGCGTCCGGCGTAACAGACCCCCGCCGCCGTCAGGACAGGCGCAGATCTGGCCCCAGCCAGGGCCAGGTTTTGACAGTGGGCGTCACAATCCGGCTGCCGATCAGGCGGCGCAGATCCTGTGCCACCCGCCCCGGCACATCGCCCATCACCCCGGCCCGCGCAGACAGCGAAATGCTGCGGCTTAGGGCTGCGCCGGGCAAGGGCTGCACCTCCACCGCATTCAGAAACCGCGCCGCGTGATGCAGCGCCAGCGGGGTCAGGATCGTCCAGCCCGCGCCTTGGGCGACCAGCGCCAGAATGGCGTGATAGCTGTCCAGCTCGAACCGCACCTGCGGGCGCTGGTTGGCGCGGGCCAGATGCCCCGCGATCTGCCGCCCCATCAGGTGGCGGGCGGAGTAGAGGATCAGCGGCACATCCCCCGCCGCTTTCGGTCGCACCGCGACAAAGGGTTCGGTCAGGATCGGATGCACCTCACGCCAGCCGCCATCGGTGCCATCCGCACCCAGCTCTGCTGCGACGGCCAGATCCAGCGCGCGCGCCTCCAGCTTGTCCAGCAGCCGGTGGCTTGGCCCGGTTTCCAGCAGGAACCGGCAATCGGCCATGTCCTGCGCGAGGCCCGACAACAGGGCTGGTGTCACCTCGGCGTCAAGGTCTTCGATCATCCCCAGCCGCAGCGTGCTGAGCCGGGCAAGGTCGGCGCGGGCCAGATCGGCGCGGGCTTCGGCTTCTGTGTTCAGGATCACCTGCGCGTGGCGGCGGAACAGGCTGCCTGCGGGGGTCAACGCAAAGGGTCGGGCGGCGCGGTCGAACAGGACCGCGCCCAGCGTCGCCTCGATCGCGGCAAGCTGCTGGCTGACCGCAGGCGGTGAGACCCCCAGACGGCGGGCGGCGGCAGAGATCGTGCCCTCTTCCGCGACGGCCAGAAAGACCTCGATCCCCCACAGGGTCACGCGGGTCTGTGCTTCGGCCATGGTCCGTTACAGCTTGGAAAGTTTCTTTTGCAGCTCGGCCAGCTGCTTCTTGATCTGCGCCAGATCTTCGGCGCTGGTCGCCTCTTCCTTGTCGGGTTCGGGGCCGGAGCCTTTCCAGCCGGGAACGCCGGTCATCATGGTTTTCATGAACGCCTCCTGCTGCTTGCGCATCAGATCGAAGCCCGGCATCGCGGCCATCGGGTTGGGCAGCACGCCCAGATTGCCCATCATCTTGGACTGACCTTCGCGCAGCATCTCGAAGCTGGCGGCGAGGAACTGGGGCACGACGGAATGAACGTTGGTGGTGTAGCTGCGGACAAGGTCGGTCAGCACGGCGATCGGCAGCACATTCTCGCCCTTGGACTCATGCTCGGCCACGATCTGCAGCAAATACTGGCGGGTCAGGTCGTCGCCGGATTTGAGGTCGACGATCTGCACCTCACGGCCCGCGCGGATGAAGCCGGCGATGTCCTCCAGGGTCACATAGTCGGACGTTTCGGTATTATACAGGCGGCGGCTGGCGTATCGTTTGATCAGCAGCGGCTTGTCGGTATCGGCCATGGCCACCCTCCCTGAGGTCTCTTCGCATGTGCAGAGAAGCTTACGCAGGCCGGGCGCAAAAGGAAAGCCTGACGGTGCGGCGGCCGTTCCCCCTGTGTTACACGGAAGGGAAGTGTTTTATTTCAATAGGTTGACTGGACGAATTTAAGGAAAATTTAACACATTCGGCTTTGGCGGAGCCGGTGCAGGGGGGCCAGCCCCCCGTCGCTGCGCGACTCCCCCCGGGATATTTGGGGACAGAAAATGCTGCGGGCAGTGTTGAGGCCGCAAGCGCAGAGTGCGCATCAATAGAAAAGGCGGGCCCTGGGGGGGCCCGCCTGATGCTGCTTTCCGTCCGGGGAGGAGGTCAGCGAAAAGCAGCGTCGATCCGTAGGATCACTTGGCAGCGGTGGCTGCCGAGGTGGCTTTCTTGGCGGCAACCGACACTTCGTTGGTGGCTTTTTTCACAGCGGCGGTCGCGTCTTCCGACATGTCCTTGCCAGCAGCCAGCATCAGTTCGACGGTTTCCATCTGCACTTTTTTCGCAACTTCTGCGAAAGCGGCCAGATTTTCAGCAGCCATTTCAGCCGCAGCCGATGCGAAGTCGGTCACCGATTTGGTGTAATCGGTCGGCTCGGTTTTGGCTTTGGACACGTCAGCCATTTTGGCGATGGTGTCTTTGGTCCATTTGGCGGTGATTTCGGTCGACTTTTCAGCAGCTTCGAGAGCCACTTTCGACATTTTCTCGGCCAGAGCAGCCTGGGTTTTGAACGCGTTCTGCATCGCGGACGAGTCAACCGGGAAGGAAGCCATCATGTCCTGCATCACTTTGGCGAAATCTGGGGTCTTGGTCATTGGTCTTCTCCTGCTTGGCCGGAGGGTCCGACCTGTTTTCCATGACTGCAATATAGATGCTGCGCTGCAGCATTTCAACCATTTTTCTGCAATGCAGCATTATTTCTGGTTGTGCCGGGCTAAGCCCTTGGCCGCTAATCACTTCCCGCGACGACGGTTGCCGTTACGTAAGTCCCCGGTGCATCGCAGAGCACCGGATTGGTCGACTCACCAGGGATACGGGCGGGAATCATCTTGCCCGACCGGGCCTTGAGCCACTCGCCCCACCGTGGCCACCAGCTGCCTGTGTTGAAGGTTGCCCCCGCCTTCCAGTCCTCGGGCACGCCAGCAACCGGCGCGTCAGAGGTGTAGTGGCCATATTTGTTTTTCGACGGCGGATTGATGATCCCGGCGATATGGCCGGATTCCGACAGGATAAAGGTTTTGTCCTTTGACCCCATCTGTTTGATGCTGTTGAAGCTGCCGCGCCAATGCGCGATGTGATCGGTCTCGCAGGCGATGGCGCAGAGCGGTACCTTGACGCCGGACAGGCTGACCGGCTCGCCGAAGACCGGGAAGGTGCCCTTGGCAAAGCCATCATCCTGACACAACCCGCGCAGGTACTCGACCGCCATGGTGGCGGGCAGGTTGGTGCCGTCGCCGTTCCAGAACAACAGATCAAACGCGGGCGGGGCCTCGCCCAGCATGTAGCTTTTGATGGCGGGCTGATAGATCAGGTCGTTGGACCGCAGAAAGCTGAAGGTGCGGCCCATGAAGAATTTCGACAGGATACCATCGCGCGCCGATTGCCGCTCGATGCCATCGACGAAATCATCCTCAAGGAAAACGCCCACCTCGCCCGGATCAGAGAAATCCGCGAGGGTGGTGAAGAAGCTGGCCGATTTGACCGAGGTATCACCGGCCCGGTCAAGATGGGCAAGCGTCAGCCCCAGCGTGGTGCCCGCGATGCAATAGCCGACGGCATTGATCTGTTTCTCGCCGGTGATGCGCCGCGCCTCGGCCATGGCCCGCAAAAAGCCGTCGCGGATGTAGTCATCCATGCCGACATCGGCGTAAGAGGCATCGGGGTTGACCCAGGACACGACAAACAACGTAAAGCCCTGATCCACGATCCATTTGATCAGCGAATTGGCGGGCTTCATATCCATGATGTAGAATTTGTTGATCCACGGCGGAAAGATCAGCAAGGGCGTGGCATGCACCTTTTCGGTGGTCGGTGTATACTGGATCAGCTCCAGCATGCGGTTGCGGTAGACCACCGCGCCGGGCGTGGTCGCGATGTTCTGCCCGACGTGGAACGCCCCCGGATCGGCCAGCGTGACCAGCACATCGCCATTGTTCGCCTCGATGTCGCGGACCAGATTTTCCAGACCCAGCACAAGGCTTTCGCCATCGGTGGCCACGGCCTTTTCCAGCGCATCGGGGTTGGTGCCCAGAAAGTTGGTGGGCGAGAACATGTCGATGATCTGCTTGGTGAAGTATTCGACGCGGCGGCGGTCGGTCGGCTCCAGCTTGTCCAGATCGCCGATGGCATTGGTCATCGCCTCGGCGTTCAGCATGTATTGCTGCTTGATGAAATTGAATGCCGGATGGGTTTCCCACAGCGGGTTGGAGAATCGGCGGTCTTTCGGGGTCGGGTCCGGCGGGGCCTTGAGTTCGCCCGACAACAGGGCCTGCTGGGCGTCGACATAGTGCTTGAGGCTCTTGCCCCAGTAGCTGATCTGCTGTTCCAGAATTTTCGAGGGGTTTTGCATCATTTCGGCCACATAAGCGGCGGCTGCCTTCATATACACCTCATTCGAGGGGCCAGAGAGGGCGTTATCTGCCTGTTTGCGATGCGCAAGGGCACTGATCAGGCGCTGCGACAGCTCCTCGACGCGTGCCAAATTGGCCTGCATCCTCTCCAACTTTAGTCCCGCGTCATTGTCGTCGGTTGTCATGTTAATATTTCCCCCCTAACCTGCCCAAGTGCAGCATAACGTCGCCTGACTGGGGGGGGAAGCGACGAATTGGCCGGGGCCCTCACCCGGAATTGGAGACGGCGATGAAGTACATGACCACCTATGACATGATGGAAACGGCGCGGAACACCAATGCCTGGCTGGGCGCAACCGCGCGGGCGATGGCCTCGTATCCGGTGTTTGCGATGTCGATGAACCCGATGCTGCCCATGATGGCCGCCTGGGGTGAGGTGACAGAGCGGACGTTTGACCGCATGGTTGTCAAGCCCGACTGGGGCATCCGGTCTATCGTCGGGGCCGATGGCACCGACCATCTGGTTGACGTGAAACCGGTGGTGGAGCGGCCCTTTGGCAGCCTGATGCAGTTTTTCGTGCGCCGTCGCGCGCCGATGAAGCGCCGGGTGCTGCTGGTCGCGCCGATGTCGGGGCATTATGCAACGTTGCTGCGGTCAACCGTGCTGTCGCTGTTGCCGGATTGTGATGTTTACATCACCGACTGGCACAATGCGCGCGACATTCCGGTCAGCGCCGGCAAGTTCGATATCGAGGATTACACGCTGTATCTGGCCGATTTCATGCGCGAGCTGGGGTCAGACCTGCATGTGATCGCGGTCTGTCAGCCGGTGCCGCTGACCCTGGCCGCAACCGCCTATCTGGCGGCAGAAGACCCGAGCGCGCAGCCGCGCAGCCTGACGCTGATCGGCGGGCCGGTGGACCCCGATGCCGCCGCGACCGAGGTGACCGATTTCGGCCGCCGGGTGACGATGGGCCAGTTGGAGCAGCTGGCGATCCAGCGGGTCGGGTTCAAGTTCAAGGGTGCGGGGCGGCTGGTTTATCCGGGGCTGCTACAGTTGCAGAGCTTTATCTCGATGAACGGCGAGCGGCACTCCAAGGCGTTCAGCGAACAGATCATGCGGGTCGCGCGCGGTGAAGCGTCGGATCACGATGCGCACAACCGCTTTTACGACGAATACCTGGCCGTTATGGACATGACGGCAGAGTTTTACCTGTCAACGGTGGAGCGGATCTTCAAGAACCGCGAGATTGCGAAGAATGAATTCGTGGTCGCCGGGCGGCAGGTGGATTTTGGCGCGATCACCGATGTGGCGGTCAAGATCGTCGAAGGCGCGAATGATGATATTTCCGCGCCCGGTCAGTGCCTTGCGGCGCTGGATCTGCTGACAAACCTGCCCGACAGCAAGAAAGCCGCGCATCTGGAGCCGGGGGCGGGGCATTACGGGATCTTTGCGGGCAAGTCCTGGCGGCTGAACATCCGGCCGCTGGTGCTGGCATTCATCGACGCCAATTCGGATGGGCCAAAGGCGCGCAAGGTTGCAAAGCCAGCGGCGGACAATTCGGAAAACGTGATCAACCTGGCCTCAGCGTAAGATCATCGGACCGGCCAGAAAGCCCTCGATTGCCGTGGTAACGGCATCGGGGGCCTCCAGCATGGGCAGATGGCCGGCGTCTTCGATCAATTCCAGCACCGAAGACGGCATCAGGTCGCGGGCAAACTCCTGACGGCGTAGCGGCAGCAAAGTATCGGCCAGCCCGGCCAGCAACAGGGCGGGCACCGTGGCACGGCGCAGGGTCCGTTGCTGATCGGGGCGGCGTTGCAGCGCGCGGCACTGGCGCAGATACACGCCCTCGCCCAGCCCCAGCGCCATATCCTGCATCAGAGCCAGCACCGCGTCGCGGTCGGGGGTATCGGCCAGCGCGCTGGCGGGCACATCTTCGGCAATCGCGGCTTTCAGCCGCCCGGACTGCGCCGCCACCATCCGCGCCTCGCGCAGAGCGGCCATTTGTGGGGCTTCAGCCAGCGGATCAGTGGCCAGCAGCACAATCCGCGTCACCCGCTCCGGCGCGCGGCGCAGAATGTCGAGCGCGACATCGCCGCCCAGACCATGCCCGACCAGCGCAAAGCGCGGCGGGGCGTGGCGCAGCGCCGCTTCGCTCATCTTCTCCACATTGTCCTGCACCGGCAGATAAATCTGCACGGCATGGCGGGTGCCCAGTGCCACGATCTGCGGCAGAAAGGCGCGGGCATCCTGCATCAGACCGGGGATGAACAGGATGGGATCGCTCATTGCAGGGGCCTTTGACCAAACTGGGGCATGACGGCGCAAATGTTCGAAAGGTGCAGCATTCTCGGCAGAAGTGGCATTCGGTGGTCAAGAAAAGTTGGAAACTGACACTTGAGGATATTCATGCCTGCCCCCTGTTCGGCAGCTCATCAATGGCCTGCGGGATCATGGCCAGACACTCCGGCGTGGAAAAGCGATGATCGGCGCCCTTGACCAAGGTCAGCCGCAGATCGGGGCTGGAGGCGTGATCCAGCAGGCGCAGCGCCACCGAGGGCAGCACATCCGTATCAGCTGTGCCTTGCAACAGCCTGACCGGAAACGGCAAATCCAGAGTGTCGCGCAGCACCAGCCGGGTGCGCCCCTCCTCGATCAACCGGCGGGTGATGATATAGGGCTGATCGGCGTAGTCTGACGGCAGCTCCACCCAGCCCGCCGTGCTCAGCATCTGGCGCTGCGCTTCGGTGAACCCCGTCCACATGCTGTCTTCGGTAAAATCCGGCGCGGCGGCGATGCCGACCAGACCCGCCACCCGCTGCGGGATGGCCTTGGCGACCAGAAGCGAGATCCAGCCGCCCATCGAAGACCCGACGAGGATCTGCGGCCCGGTGGTCAGCTGGGTGATCGCGGCGAGGGCATCCTCGAACCAATCGCCAATCGCGCCGTCAAGGAAATCGCCCGACGACTGACCATGGCCGGAATAGTCGAACCGCAGGAAGGCGCGGCCCTGCTGTTCGGCCCAATCCTGCAAAAACAAGGCCTTGGTGCCGGTCATGTCGGATTTGAAACCGCCGAGGAACACCACGCCCGGCCCCTGCCCCGCCGTTTGATGGTAAGCAATCCGGCGATGCTGTTGGGTGGTCAGAAATTGCGGCTGTGTCATGGCATCCTCCGTCCCTGCCCTTCTACGCGGGGCGTGTTGACTTTGCCAAGCGCCGGGCGCAAAAACGCGCCCGATATAACCCGCAACCGGGCGTTTCGTAGGCGCCAAAACGACGAGGAGGCCGATATGGCACAAATCTCACTCACTTTCCCCGACGGCAATGTGCGCAGCTATGAAGCGGGTGTGACGCCTGCCGAGGTGGCGGCGTCGATTGCGCCCTCTCTCGCCAAGGCGGCGATTTCGGCGCAGGTCGATGGCCAGCACTGGGATCTGGCTTGGCCGATCACGGCGGATGCAAAGCTGGCGATCAACACGCTGAAGGATGATGCGGCGGCACTGGAGCTGATCCGGCACGATTGCGCGCACATCATGGCGCGCGCGGTGCAGGAGATCTGGCCGGATGTAAAGGTCACCATCGGCCCGGTCCGCGATTATGGCTGGTTTTACGATTTCGACCGTGCCGAGCCATTCACACCCGACGATCTGGGCCAGATCGAAGCGAAGATGAAGCAGATCATCAACGCGCGCGACCCTGTCAAAACCGAACTTTGGGATCGGGAACGTGCGCGGAAATACTATGAAGAGCGCGGCGAACCTTTCAAAATCGAACTTCTAGACCGGATTCCGGCGGGTGAGGACATCCGCATGTACTGGCACGGGGCCTGGCAGGATCTGTGTCGGGGGCCGCATCTGCAGCACACCGGGCAAGTACCCGCCGACGGGTTCAAGCTGACCCATGTGGCCGGGGCGTATTGGCTGGGCGACAGCACGCGACCCATGTTGCAGCGCATCTACGGTGTCGCCTTCCGCAACCGCGACGACCTGAAGGCCCACATGACCATGCTGGAGGAGGCCGCGAAACGCGACCACCGCAAGCTGGGCCGTGAGATGGGTCTGTTCCATATGCAGGAGGAAGCGCCGGGCCAGATCTTCTGGCACCCGAACGGCTGGAGCATCTATGTCGCCTTGCAGGATTACATGCGGCGGCGGCAGCGGGCGGATGGCTATGTCGAGGTCAACACGCCGCAAGTGGTGAACCGCAAGCTGTGGGAAGCCAGCGGGCACTGGGAAAACTATCAGGAAAACATGTTCATCGTGGAGGTCGACGAGGACCACGCCCGCGAAAAGACGGTTAACGCGCTCAAGCCGATGAACTGCCCCTGCCATGTGCAGATTTTCAACGTGGGCTTGAAAAGCTATCGCGATCTGCCGATCCGGATGGCGGAGTTCGGGTCTTGCGCGCGCTATGAACCCAGTGGCGCTTTGCATGGCATCATGCGGGTGCGCGGCTTTACCCAGGATGATGCGCATATCTTCTGCACGCTGGCGCAGGTCGAGGAAGAATCCAAGAAATTCATCGAGTTGCTGGCGCGGGTCTATTCGGATCTGGGCTTTGACAAATGGCGGGTGAAGCTGTCAACGCGGCCGGAAAAGCGGGTCGGCTCGGATGAGATCTGGGACAAGATGGAAGAGGCGCTTGCCAATGCCTGCCGCGCCGCTGGCTATGAGTTCGAGCTGTTCCCCGGCGAAGGTGCGTTTTACGCGCCCAAGCTGGAATTCGTGCTGACCGACGCGATTGGCCGCGATTGGCAGTGCGGCACCTTGCAGTTGGACCCGAACCTGCCCGAACGGCTGGATGCGGCCTATATCGGCGAGGACGGGGCGAAACACCGGCCATTCATGCTGCACCGTGCGGTGTTGGGCAGTTTTGAGCGGTTCATCGGTATTCTGATCGAGAACTTTGCCGGCAAGCTGCCGTTCTGGCTGGCGCCGCGTCAGGTGGTGGTGGCGTCGATTGTCTCGGATGCCGATCCGTTTGTCGAAGAGGTGGTGACCGCGCTGACGCTGGCGGGCATCCGGGCGGAAGCCGACATGCGCAACGAAAAGATCAACTACAAGGTGCGCGAGCATTCGGTGGGCAAGGTGCCGGTCATTCTGGCGATCGGGATGAAAGAGGTCGAGGAGCGCACGGTGTCGGTCCGCCGCCTGGGCGAGACCCAGACCCGCACCATGGCGCTGGACGATTTGGTGGCCGATCTGACCGCCGAGGCGACGCCGCCCGATCTGCGCAAGGCCTGAGGCGGCGGGAACCTGCGCAAAAATCAGCTCATGACCCCGAATTTGGGGGTCATGGGCGGTCGATTGCCGGACGGGGCCGGTTTCCTCTTGATTTTAGAGGAATCTGAGGCATCCTTGGGGCAAGTGATTGACAGACTTTCTGACCGCCTCGCAGACCGAAGGCCGTGGAATCTGGCGGCACGGCTTGCGGCAATTCCGCTGCGAGGTGAGTTGAGAGGAGAGACGGTATGCCCACCGGCACAGTAAAATGGTTCAATGCGACCAAAGGCTTCGGCTTTATTGCCCCCGATGATGGCGGCAAGGATATCTTTGTCCATATCTCCGCTGTGGAGCGGGCCGGGCTGCAAGGTCTGAACGACAATCAGAAGATCGCCTATGAGCTGCAATCGGGCCGCGATGGCCGGGAATCGGCCAGCGATCTGCGCCTGCTTTAAGCGCAAAGCTTTGACTGGACGGCCCGCTTTGCGGGCCGTCTGGCATTTCAGGGGGTGTTATGCACCGGTCAGGGCATCAATCGTGGCCTGATCCCAGCCCAGATACCATGTGCCATCTGCATGTATCACCGGGCGTTTCATCACGGTGGGCTGACTGCGGATCTGGGCATCGGCGTCAGAGGCTTTGAGAAAATCGCTGAAGGCCCGATAGGTGGTCGAGGTCTTGTTGATGATCCGGTCACCAAATTCGGTAATGATGGTGTCAATCTCGGCCTCGGTCAGCGGGTCTTTGCGCACATCGCGAAAGGTGACGGGGTGGCCTGCGGCCTCCAGCGCCTTGATGGCCTTTTTGCAGGTGTCGCAGGTGGAAATGCCATACAGGATCATTCGGGGCCTCATGTGTACAGGGATGCCCCGAAGGTGTAGCGCGGGGCGGGGCCGGATGACAGCCCCTGCCCCGGTTTAGCCCAGAAGCGCGCGGGTGATTGCCACCCCGGCCCAGGCGGAAAACGCGGTCAACACGGTGCCCCAGAGCGTGTCGGTGATCACCATCGACCAGTGCCAGTCGCGCAGGATGGCATAGCTGGTAAATTCATAGGTGCCATAGGCCATCGCCCCGATGATCGCCGCGGGCAGGATCAGCGGTGCGCCATCGCGCAGGGCGGGCAGGCTGACCAGATACAACAGCCCCGCCACATAGGCCGCATAAAACAGCCCGGCGGGGGCATAGCGGATCGGCTCGGCCATCAGCGCGCCGATGTGGCGGGTGAACAGCGGTTTCATCACAAGGCTGAGCATGACCGCATCGACGATCAGAAACACCAGCGCGGTGGAGAGGTAGAGGGTGACAAGTTGCATTGCGGGCTCCCGTTTCACCGATGATAGGGCGCAGAATGAAAAGGTCACGCTTTGGCTGTGCCTTGGTCAAGAAATGTGCGCGCCATGCTCAGGTCAACCCGTAGCGCCGCATCTTGTCGTTCAGGGTGCGGCGCGGCAGGCCCAGTTTTTCGGCAACCCGCAGGGTGTTGTCGCGGTGGCGGTCCAGCGCGGCGGCGATTTCGCGGGCCTCGAACGCGGCAACCCGTTCGGCAAGCGTGCCTTCGGGCAGGGTCGAATCGTCGGGTGTGGCGGTGAACAGGCCCAAGGCATAAGCCTCGGCTGCAGCCTTCAGCTCGCGCACATTGCCGGGCCAGGCGCGGCGTTTGAGCTGTTGGTCCAGTGCAAAACTCACGCTGGGGTCGGCGCGGCCATAACGGCGGGCGGCAAGCTGGGCGTAATGGGCAAAGATCAGTGCGATATCCTCGCCCGTCTCGCGCAGGGGCGGGGTGCGCAGATCGGCCCCGGCAAGGCGGTAGTACAGGTCGGCGCGAAAGTCATCACGCCCGCGCAGATCGGTCTTGCTGGTGGCGATCACCCGCAGATCAAGCGGGCGCAGGCCGTTTTCGCCAAGCCGTTCCACGGTGCGGTCCTGCAGCGCGCGCAACAGCTTGGCCTGAACCGGGGGAGACATCGCCTCGACCTCATCCAGCATCAGGGTGCCGCCATTGGCGGATTCGAGCTTGCCCGCGCGGGCGGTGGTGGCCCCCGGAAACGCCCCGGCGGCGTGGCCGAACAGCAGGATGTCGGCCATGGCATCCGGCAGGGCGGCGCAGTTGAGCGCGACAAAGGGGCCATCTGCGCGCGGGCTGGCGGCGTGCAAAGCACGGGCCGCCAGTTCCTTGCCGGTGCCGGTTTCGCCGGTGATCAGCACGTCGATATCCAGCGGCGCAAGGGCGGCGATGCGGTCGCGCAGGGCGCAGATGGCGCGGCTCTGGCCCAGAAGGGTCACCTCGGCCCGTTCCGCGAGAATCTGTTGCAGCCGCCCGACCTCGGCCCTTGTGGCGCTGGCGGCGAGCGCACGGGCGACGACGGCGATCAGATGGGCGGCATCATAGGGCTTTTCCAGAAAATCATCGGCCCCGGCGCGGATCGCCTGCACCGCATGGCCAATGTCGCCATGGCCGGTGAGCAAAATAACCGGCAGATCGAGCGGCAGCGCGCGGATGGAGCGCAGCAGGGCAAGGCCATCCATCCCCGGCATCCGCAGATCGGTGAGGATCAGATCAGGCGGGTCGGTCAGCGCGGCAAGCGCATCAGCAGCAGTGGCAAACCCCTGCGCGCGGTGGCCCGCCGCCTGCATCAGATCGCACAAGGCGGCGCGGTGATCGTCGTCATCTTCCACAACAAACAGCCGCGCGGTCATTCGGCAGCCTCGCGCACGGGTTCGGCGAGCGGCAGGGAGACGGTGACGGTCGTGCCCTGACCGGGGGTGGAGGTGATGACCAGATCACCGCCGAATTCGGACAGGATCGCCTTGGAGATCGCGAGGCCAAGGCCAAGGCCTTCGGTGGTCTTGGTGGAAAAGAACGGCTCGGTCACGCGCGGCAGCAGATCGGCGGCGATGCCGGGGCCGGTGTCGGTGACGGTCAGCTGCGCGGTGCCGTTTGCGGTGCCGAGGGTAACGGTGATGGTGGCGGCGGGGTGTCCCTCAACCGCGTCGAGCGCGTTGAGGATCAGGTTGACTGCCACCTGCTCCATCCGCACCGCCCCGGCCAGAACGGTGACGGGGCCGCCGCTCTGGGTGAACGCCGGGATCACCCCCACCGCGCGGGCGCGGGGGGTGACGAGTTCCAGCGCCGAGGTGATGACCGGCGCAAGGTCGATCAGCTTGCGCTCCCCCGCCTCTTTGCGGCCAAAGCTTTTCAGGTGTTTGGTGGTGCGCTGCATCCGGCGGATCAACCCGCGTGCGGTGGCAAGGCGGGGCGCGGTGCCGGTATCGCTGGCGGGCAGACCGATTTCTGCGGCGGCAAGTGTTGCCTCCATCGCGGCGAGGGGCTGGCTGATTTCATGCACGATGGCGGTGGACATGCGGCCAAGGGCGGCCATTTTCTCGGCATGGATCAGATGCTCCTGCGCGGCGCGCAGATCGGATTCGGCCTGACGGCGGGCATCCACCTCGCGCGCAAGGTCGGCGGTGCGGGTAGCGACCATCGCTTCCAGCCGTTCGGATTGCGACAGGCGCAGGGCGATGAGCTGGCGGCGCTGTTCCCATGTTTTCAGACCGGCGGCGGCGGCGAGGGCCAGAAGTGCTGCAATCAGCGCCCAGCCAAGGGCCAGCCCGGTCACATCGGCACTGGGGCGCGCCGCGATCAGCCGCCAGCCGGTGCCCTCGACCGCGGTCAGCCGGGCGATCCAGCCGTCGCCGGTGGCATCGGCCCCCAAGGGCGCGCGGGGCAAAAGCGGCGGGCTTTGGGCCAGATCGACCCCATCATAGGTGCGGGTGGCGGCCAGCCGGTCCAGTGCGTCGGGTGCAAGCGGGGCAAGCGGGCGGTAGAGCCAGTCTTCGCGGCCCGACAGAAAAATGACGCCATCGGCATCGGCCAGCGCCACCTGCGCGCCCGCGCTGCGCCACGTCGCTTGCAACGGCCACAGGTCCAGTTTCACCACCAGCACCCCGGTCTGGTTGCCCGAGGTGACACGGGTGGACAGGAAATAGCCCGGCACCCCGGTGGTGACACCGATGGCATAGAACTGACCGCGCCCGGACTCCATCGCCAGCGTGAAATAGGGGCGAAAGCTGTAGTGTTCGCCGACAAAACTGCCGGGACGGTTCCAGTTCGACGCGGCAATCGCCTGCCCGCTCGCGTTGATCAGGAACAGATCAGAGGCCCCGGCATGGGCAGAGACGGTTTCCAGATAGCGGTTGGCGGCATCGAGTGCGCTCGGGTCGGTCAGCGCGGCGCGGATGCGGGCATCCTCGCCCGCGACATCGGGCAGCGCGCGGAAGCGGTCGATCTCGGCCTCAACCGCGCGGGCAGTCAGCAGGAGCGAGCGGTCGAGGGTTTCGTGCAGGTTGGTGGTGGCCCAGCGTTCCGCGATCAGCCCTGCAAGCGCGGCCGCGACCAGTGCCGCCAACAGCGGCATCAGGGTGCTGCGGCCCGTCATGTGCCCCCCAGCAGCCGGTCGGCGATGTGGCTGGCGATGGGAAGGGCGGCGGTGGCGGCGGGCGATGGGGCATTGCAGACGTGCAGGCTGTGGCGGCCATCAAGGAACAGGAAATCGTCGATCAGCCTGCCATCACGCGCGACCGCCTGCGCCCGCACCCCGGCGCGGTAGGGGGCCAGATCGGCGCGGGTCAGGTGCGGGGCATAGCGCTGCACCTTTTTCAGATAAAGCCCGGTGCTGATTGAGGCGGCAAACTCTCCCATTGCGGGCCGGGCATTGCGCGCCAGCATCCGCCAGAACCCCGGCCATGCAAAGGCCGCCGCCAGATCGCGCGGCGACAGGTCGGATCGGGCATAGCCTTCGCGTTTCAGTGCCAGCACGGCATTCGGCCCCACAGTGAACCCCCCGCCCATTTTGCGCGTAAGGTGGACCCCAAGGAAAGGTCTTTCCGGGTCGGGCACCGGATAGATCAGACGGCGGACCAGATCGGCGGGCTGGTTGAGGATGCGGAAATACTCGCCACGGAACGGGATAATACGGAAATCTGGCTCAAGGCCCATGGTCGCGGCCATCCGGTCGGCATGAAGACCGGCGCAGAACACCGCCTTGGCCGCCTGAATGGGGCCGGTGGGGGTGGTCAGGGTGATGCCCTGGGCCGTTTCCTGACCTGAAACGACGTCGGTGCCGGTTTCCAGCGTGCCGCCACGGGCCGTGAACAGGTCGGCCATCTTGCGGGCGACGGCGGCGTAATCGACAATGCCGGTCGTGGGCGACCAGAGCGCACCGATGGCGGCGATGTTCGGCTCCCAGTCGCGGGCCTGCGCTTGAGTCACGCGCTCGATTGGGATGCCATTGGCGCTGGCGCGCTGAAACAGCGCCTCCATCCTTGGCAGTTCGCTTTCGTCCGTAGCGACGATCAGCTTGCCGCAGTCCTCATAAGCCAGCCCGTGCGCATCGCAAAAGGCGCGGGTGGCCTGTGCGCCCTGACGGCAGAACTGCGCCTTGAGGCTGCCGGGCGGGTAATAGACCCCGGCATGGATCACGCCGGAGTTGCGGCCGGTCTGGTGCAGGGCGACCGACGGCTCCTTTTCCAGCAGCAGAATGCGCGCCGCTGGCTGGCGCTGTTGCAGCGCCAGAGCGGTGGCAAGGCCGACGATGCCGCCGCCCACGATGACCAGATCGGCGGTTCTCATGACGGGCAGGGGGCGAGTGTGATCGCCCCGCCCGCCTTGGCCCCAAGCGTGTGGCAGGTGGCCCCGTCGCACAGCTGCCAGCCCGCGCCGGTGCTGCCCGAGGCGGCGAGGTGCAGCGCGGGCACTTCGGTTTGCGGCGACCAGACCCACCAGCCGCCTTCCCGCACCGCATCCGGCCCCGGCTCCATCCCCGCGCCGGAGCCTTTGATGCGGGCTTGGGTCAGGCGCAGGCTGTGCGGGCGAACCTGCCACTCCTCGACCCATTCGGTTTTCTCGACCGAATGGGTCCAGTGCAGGGTAAAGCCGGGACCGGACAGCGCCAGCACCAGCGCCCCGGCCATCAGACAGGTCACGCGGCAGCCCTGCGACGCAGCAGCAGGTGCTGGGCGACAAAGGCCAGCACCAGTGCAAAGCCGATGGCGTCGGTGGCAGGCAAGGCCACCACAAGGCCCCCCGCAGCCACCATGGCAAGGGCGCGCTGCCACAGGGTCAGCGAGGTGCCGAGCCAGCCGATCACCGCGATGCCCCAAAGGCCGATGGCCAGCACGGTTTTGCTGACCACATAGATCACCGCCGGGATAAAGCCGATGCTGGCGGCCAGCGGCCCGCCGTCCTGCAGCATCAGGGCGGGGGTATAGACCGCCATGAACGGGATCACGAAGCCTGCCGCCGCAATCTTGACCGCCTGGATCGAGATGGTCAGGCCACGTTCCTTGGCAATCGGGGCGGCGGCAAAGCAGGCCAGTGCGACCGGCGGGGTCAGGTCGGCGAGAATGCCGAAGTAGAACACGAACATGTGGCTGACGATCAGCGGCACGCCGAGTTCCAGCAGCGCCGGTCCCGCGATCGACGACGTGATGATGTAATTCGGGATGGTGGGGATGCCCATGCCCAGCACGATACAGGTGATCATGGTCAGCACGAGGCTGAGGAACAGGCTGGATTCGCCCACACCCACGATGAACTGGCCAAAGGTGTTGGCCGCCCCGGTCAGGGTCATGGTGCCGATGATAATGCCGACCAGCGCGCAGGCGATGCCGACCGGCAGCGCGGTTTTCGCGCCATCGGCCAAGGCGTCGCGGCAGATGATCAGCGTCTCACGCCCGCCTTTGGACAGGGCGTTGAGCGCGATCAGCCCGGCGACCACGCCCGCCACCACCCAGATGCCCCATTGCAGGAACGCCCCGGCGGCAAAGCCGAGCCCGATCCAGAAGATGATGCGGATCACCCCGGCAGGCAGGCCAAGCGCCACGCTGGCCCCCAGGATCAGCATCAGCGTCAGGCCAAGGCCGACGGTGCCCGCAAACAGCGGTGTGTAGCCCGAGAACAACAGCCAGACCAGCACCGCCAGCGGCAAAATCAGGTGCCAGCCCTGTTTCAGCGCAGCCATGGGTGAGGGCAGTTCCGCCTTTGACAGCCCGCGCAGGTTCATCCGGCCAGCCTCCAGATGCACCATCCAGAAGGCGGCGGCGAAATACAGGATGGCTGGGATGATGGCGGCGCGGACCACCTCGATATAGGCCACGCCAAGGGTCTCGGCCATAATGAAGGCGACGGCCCCCATCACCGGCGGCATGATCTGCCCGCCCATGCTGGCCGTTGCCTCGACCCCGCCGGCAAAGGCCGGGCGGTAGCCAAAGCGTTTCATCAGCGGAATGGTGAACTGGCCGGTGGTGACGACATTGGCGACGCCGGAACCGGAAATGGTGCCCATCAGGCCGGAGGACAGCACGGAAACCTTTGCCGCCCCGCCCATCTTGTGCCCGACAAGGCCAAGCGAGACATCGGTGAACAGCTTGATCATCCCCGCCTTTTCCAGAAAGGCGCCGAACAGGATGAACAGGAAAATGAAGGTGGACGAGACATAGGTGGGAATACCGTAGATGCCTTCGGTGCCGTAGGCCATATGCTCGACCACCTGCGCGAAATCATAGCCGCGATGGTTCAGCGGTGCGGGCAGGTACTCGCCCCAGAGGCAATAGGCGAGGAAGCTGCCCGCAATGATCGGCAGCGCCGCCCCCATCATCGCCCAGGCCGCGCCGAACACGGTGGCGAGTGCTATGACGCCGACCACGATATCCATCGGCAGCGGATCGCCCGCGCGCATCAACAGCGGCACATATTCCAGCCATTGATAATACGCGACCGCGACCGACAGCCCGGCCAGACCCCATGCCGCAAGCCGGATGGCAGGCCCCGCCCCGCGCATCAACGCCAGCAGCGGAAAACCCAGCAGCAACAGGAAGCCCACATGGATGGCACGGGTGATCTGGCTGGCGAAATCGACCAGATGCGCGGCGGTCAGGATCTGGAACACCGAAAAGGCGATGGCGATCCAGAACAGCGCCCGCCCCTCCCATCCCGGCGGGAAGCCTTGGGCCAGCGGGTCATGCGGATTGTGCGCCTCCAGCACGGCGTCAGCTTTGTCTTTGGTCATCATAGCCCTCCCTGGCCGCTGCGGGCGGGCCTTTGGCGGCCCGCCCTTTCCCGTCTTTTGCGGGTTACTGGGGTCTGCCGGTTACTGGATCAGCCCGGCTTCGCGGTAATACCGCTCGGCCCCCGGATGCAGCGGCACCGGCATGCCGTCGAGCGCGGTGTCGAGCGAGATCGCAGACGCCGCCTGATGCGCTGCGGTCAGGGCAGGCAGGTTTTCGAACAGCAGTTTGGTCATCAGATAGGCGGTTTCGTCGTCCACACCTTCATGGGTCAGGAAGAAGTTGCCGACGGCAAGGGTCGGGATATCTTCGGTCTGGCCCTCATAGGTGCCTGCCGGAATGGTTGCGGCAAGGTAGGGCGCGCCCAGTGTCTCAGCCACCTCGGCCGGGACCGAGACGATGGTGGTGGGCACCGAGGTCGCCAGATCCTTGAGCGAGGATACGCCAAGCCCCGCCGATTGCAACGTGGCATCCAGCTGGCGGTTCTTCATCAGCTCGACCGATTCCGCAAAGGGCAGGTATTCGGTCTTGCTCAGGTCGTCATAGCTCATGTCCAGCGCGCCAAGGATGGCGCGGGCGTTGAGTTCGGTGCCCGATTTCGCCGCACCGACCGAGATCGACTTGCCCTTGAGATCGGCGACGGTGGTGATGCCGCTGCCCGCGCTTGCCGCGATCTGGATGTAGTTCGGATAGGCGGCTGCGATGCCACGCAACTTGGTCAGCGGCGCGTTGAACCCGGCGTCGGCATTGCCTTCCCAGGCCAGTTTGACCGAGTCGCCCAGAGCGATGGCGAATTCGCCCTTGCCCTGTTGCAGCAGATTGAGGTTTTCAACACTGGCCTTGGTGGCCTGCACCTGGGTCCGCGCGCCTTCGATGCCATCGGCATAGATTTTCGACAGGCCGACGCCGATCGGGTAATAAACCCCCGACGTGCCGCCGGTCAGGATGTTGATGAATTGCTCGGCCTGTGCGGCCATTGGCACGACAGTCAGCGCCGTGCAGGCGACAAGCGCGCGGAACCCGCGCGTTAGGGAAATGGTCATGTGATCCTCCTCTGATCCGGGCAGGTTATCCCCGCCCCTCCTCACCCCGGCTCCTCAGCGGGATGGGGCAGTCTGGCCCGGTCGGGGAGGTCTGGGAAGGGGGGTTCGGCGGGGCGCACCGGGATTTGTCGCAAGCGGCCGCCACGGTCGGGGCGAAAATCCGCCAGATCTGCCAGCAAAGTGCTGGCTGACTTCTGCGGCTCCGGCGGGAGTATTCTTTGCCCGGATGATATGCGGCGGGCGGAATCGGGATGGGTTGTTGTCAGTGTCACAGAAGCTTAGCCTGCGGGTGACAGGATCCATTCAAACAGGAGATGTGCCATGCGGATTGATGTGTTCAGCGCCAAGCCCCATGACCAGCATTTTCTGACGGTCGCGGCAGAGGGCAAGGGGTTGGAGCTGCGGTTTCATGACGGGCGGCTGAACGCGGGCAGCGCGCGGCTGGCTGATGGGGCCAGGGTGGTCTGTGCCTTTGTCAATGACGACCTGTCTGCGCCTGTGATCGCAGAGCTGGCGGCGGTTGGTGTGCGGCTGATCGCCCTGCGCTCGGCCGGGTTCAACCATGTCGATCTGGCAGCGGCGCAGGCAGCGGGGATCGCGGTGGCACGGGTGCCCGCCTATTCGCCACATGCGGTGGCCGAACATACGGCGGCGCTGATCCTGACGCTGAACCGCAAGACCCACCGCGCCTTTAACCGGGTGCGCGAGGGGAATTTCGCGCTCGACGGGCTGATGGGGTTCGACATGAACGGCAAGGTCGCGGGGATCGTCGGCACCGGGCTGATCGGCCGGGTGCTGGCGCGGATCCTGCGCGGCTTTGGCTGCGAGGTGCTGGCTTTTGACCCGCGGCCCGATGCCGACTGTGCGGCTTTGGGCGTGCGCTATGTGACGATGGCCGAGATTCTGGCGCAGTCGGATATTCTGACCCTGCAATGTCCGCTGACACCGGCCACGCATCACTTGATCAACGATGCCGCGATTGCGGCGATGAAACCGGGGATGATGCTGATCAACACCTCGCGCGGGGCGGTGGTGGACAGCCCGGCAGTCATCCGGGGGCTGAAATCGGGGCAGATCGGCGCGCTGGGGCTGGACGTGTATGAGGAAGAGGCCGATCTGTTTTTCGAGGATCTGTCGGCCCGTTATATTCCGGATGATGTGTTTGCGCGGCTGCTGACCTTTCCAAATGTGCTGATCACCGGCCATCAGGGGTTTTTCACCCGCGAGGCACTGGAGGCGATTGCGGCAGTCACCATCGCCAATGTCACCACATTCCGCGACGGCGGGGCACCGCTGCACCCGGTGGTGGCCCCGGGCTGAGGGGCGGGCTGCGGCTCAGGTCTGGTCGGCCATGCTTTCGTTCAGATCCTTGAGCAGGCGACCGTGGCGGCGCACTTCGGACAGGACCGCGCCAAAGGTGTCAAACCCCCTGCCCTGCAACATCGGCACCAGTTTGAGGAACGCATCCGCCGTCGCGATGGTATCGCCGATGGCGGTGTGGCGCGCCTCTTCGGGGATGGTGATGCCCAAGCGGTGCGACAGCGCGTCAAGGCTGTGAACCTCGTGCTGGCCAAAGACCACCGCCGATAGCAGCACGGTATCAAACACCGGGTTGTCAAAGCGCAGGCCCAGCGTCGGCTCCAACCGGCGCAGAAACTCCATATCAAACGGGGCGTTATGGGCGACCAGCACCGCACCTTCGGCAAATTTGTGAAAGCGGGCGGCGACCTCTTCGACAAAGGGGGCATCCTGCACCATGGCTTCGGTGATGCCATGCACCTCGGTCGAGGACAGCGGGATCGGGCGGCGCGGGTTGACGAGGGTGTTGAACACCTCGCCCTCGACCCGGCGTCCGTTGACGATGCGGACGGCGGCGATCTGTACAATCTCGTCGCCCTGCCCCGGCAAAAGCCCGGTGGTTTCGGTGTCGAACACCACATAGGTCAGGTCATGCAGCCGGGCATCCTGCACCTTTGCGTTGCGGGCCTTGGACAACAGGTCAAAGTCATAGACCACCGGGCGCGCGACGGGTTCGGGGCGGCGCACCACGCGGCGGGCCTGCGGGATCGGCATGCACAGGCTGTTTTCGCCCTGCCCTGCCGCTTCGGGCCAGATCTCGGTGGCATGGGTGGCCAGCACGGACCGGCGTGGCATCGTGGTGATGCCCGGTTCCAGCGGGGCGTCGAGCCAGGTTTCAAGCTGCGCCATCGGCAGGGCCGCGCCGTGCCAGACCAGCCGGATCAGCGCGCCGGTGCCGTCTTCCTCGATCTGCAGCCGGAAAGCGCGGGCGATCCCTTCGCGCGCTATGGCCTCGGTCAGGCCGGACAGCAGGGCGATCACCTCGAACCCGTTGCAGCGCAGCAAAAGCGCGTCGGTCTGGGTCTCGGCAGTCAGGCCGTCGCCTTCCATCCGGGCGCGCAACCCGTCGAGCAAGTCTGACGCACGGGTCATCGCCAGCGACCAGCCGTCGCTGCGGCCCTCGTCGTGGCGACGGCTGAGGTCGGTGACGGCGGAGGTCAGCGTTGCCACCTCTTCGCGCAAGGCGCGGTCGAGCTTGCCGGGGGCGGCCCCCCCCTCGGGGATGGCGGCCAGCAGGGTGGTAAGGTTGGCGGCCGGGCGGCGCACGCGGTCAAACACCTCGGCCAGCAGCGCCTCGCGCCGGGCGTGGGTGGCATGGTCGGCGGTGACATCGCGCAGGGTAAGGACGTAGCCCGGCACAGTGCCATTATCGGCGACCATCAGGCGCATCCGCGCGGACAGCACGCGGCTGCCGGTCAGGGTGGCACAGAGCAGGTCCGAGGCGGCGTCGTTGTCGCCGGTGGCGATCAGACGCGCGTGGGCCAGCAGGATCGGTCCTTCGCGCAGGTAGTCGAACAACCGGCGGTCAAGCCCCGGCGCGGCCATGCCCGCGCCCATCAGATCGACCGCCTGCCCGTTGTAGAACGCCAGCGTATGATCGCCCGAACACAGGATCACGCCGGCATCAACGTCGGAAAGCAGCGTTTCCAGCCGCTGCTTTTCGACCGTCAGCCGGGTGGTTTCGCGCGCCACCGCCTCGGCCAGCGCGTTGCGGGTTTCGGACAGCGAGGCCGCCGCAGCGGTGGCCGCCGGGGCCAGATCGCCCAGGTATTCGGCGATGCGCGCGTCGATGCCGCCGGTCACATCGGAATGCGCCCGTGCCCGCAGCGCACCGGCCAGCGAGTCGATGGGGCGCGCCACATTGATATCAAACAGATACCAGACCCAGGCCACCACACCCAGACTGACAAACCCGGCCACCACGCCGCCCTGCACAAACGCCTCCAGCGTCTCGGGCGAGCCGAGCCGGCGGTAGCCCAGCCACAGACCGGTGATCAGGGCCGCAAGCGCGCCTGCCGCCAGCCCGGCAAACAGCAGGAAAATCCGCAGGCGCAGGGACAGCGCGCGCAGCACCCTCAGGCTTCCGTAACCAGAAGGCGGCGCACCTCGGCGCGCAGCTCTTTGAGCTCAAACGGTTTCGAGATGAAGCCATCCGCCCCCAGCGCCAGCCCCTTGCGCCGTTCGATCGCAGATCCGCGCGCGGTCATCATCAGAATTTTGACATCCGACAGCGTGGGGTCCAGCCGCACGCCCTGACAGATCTCGTACCCCGACACTTCGGGCAGCATCACATCGAGCAGCACCAGATCGGGATGGGTGTCGCGGATGCGCGCCAGTGCATCGGCCCCGTTGGCGATGCGGTCATGGTCATAGCCTTCGCGCGTCATCAGATAGTCGAGCGCGATGGCGATGTTATCCTCATCCTCGACCACGAGGACGCGGTGCCGTCTCCCCCCTTCGGCCGTCATCTCTGTCTCCCCCTTCAGGCTGCCGTACAGGCAGCCGCTTGAAATCCGTCGCCTTCGGGCGCGGTCACCCAGTCGGCCCCCTGCAGGGTGCCGTCTTCGGAAATCTGAACCCCCTCGGTCACCAGAACCTGCTGGCGCTGCGCGCAGTCGAACACCATCAGCGCGTCGGTCACCGGACGCCAGCGGCCAAAGTTGAACAGCTTGGCCATGCGCAGATCGGCATTGTTCGGGTGCTGGACGATGGCGCGGGTGTCCATCGCAACAAAGCGGGTGGTGATCGGCGCGATCAGAGTCCAGGGCCGCAGGGTCATCACCTCTTCGGACAGCCAGACCACCTGCACCCCTTCGGGCAATTCGGCGCTGACCCGGTTGAACCAGTCGTATTCCAGCCAGATCGTGGTGCCGATCAGCCCCGCCGCCGCCGCCACCGTCACTGCCCACTTCGGCAGCCGGTATCCGCTCAGCCTGCGCAACAGATGTGCCATGCCGCCAAGGGCGACAGCAGCGACGATTGCGGCAAAAAATTCAAAGGCCATTCATCAACTCCGGGCGCCGCGGGTTTGTCCCACGGCTGATTGCATGGTGCGCACCACGACAAAGGCGTCGCGCAGGTGGCTTCGCTCAAAGTCGGACATGTCCGAGGGGGCGAGGAAATTATCGGGCTTGCGCCCTGACCGCACCAGCCGCGCCTGATTTTCCAGCCGGGTCTGTGCGATCAGGTCATAAGCCTCGATCAGGTCGCGCGCGCCAGAGACGCTGATCACGCCGGCCGCCTCGGCAGCGTCCAGCCGGGCGCGGGTGTTGACCGGCTCCAGCTGGCCGATCAGCGCATAGATGCGGCCCAGATCCACCACCGGCACCACGCCGTTCAGCTTCATGTCGATGTGGTTCTTGTGCTCACCCGAGCGGATGGTGGCAAAGCCGCGCAGCAGGCCAAGCGGCGGCGTGTGTTTCAGGCTGTTGCTGATCATATGGGCGACAAAGATCGAATTGCGCGCCGCCATTTCCAGCGTTTCCTGTTGCAGATCATGCAGCAGGCTGGCCTGACCGCCAATCGCGCGCAGATCAAACATCACCGATGCCAGCATCTGCGCCATCGGGTCCGGGGTCTGCACCCATTTGCGGAAATAACTGTGCCAGACCCGCATCGGCTGACACCATTGCGGGTTGGTCGCCATCATGTCGCCGGGGCAATAGGCATAGCCGCAGGCATCCAGCCCGTCGGAGACGATCTTCGCAAGGGCGTGAAAATACGCCATGTCGTCATCGGTCGCGGCATCGTCGATCATCAGGCAGTTGTCCTGATCCGACACGCCGGTCTGTTCCTGCCGGCCCTGCGATCCACAGGCGAGCCAGAGATACGGCACCGGCGCGGGGCCAAGCTGCGCCTCGGCCATGGCCAGCAGGCGGCGGGTCACGGTATCGGCAATATCGGTGATCAGGCGGGTGACCACCTCATGCGCGCTGTTGCCCCCGACCAGCTGCACCAAGAGGCGCGGAATGCGGGCGGTGACGGCAGCCATATCGGCCACAGTTTCTGCCGTCGCCACATCGCGCACCAGTTGGGCAGAGCTGACCGCCTGAAACCGGGTCAGGTCGGTCTGGGTGATCATGCCGACCAGCGTGCCGCCTTCGACCACCGGCAGATGGCCGATGCGGCGTTCCAGCATGATGTGCAGGATGTCAGACCCCAGCGAGTCGGGGCGCAAGGAAACAGGGTCCGCCGTCATCACCTCGGCCACCGGGGTGGACAGGTCGAGCCCGTCAGCCAGCACCCGGTTTGTCATGTCGCGGGTGGTCAGGATGCCCAGAAAGCGCCCGTCCTGTACCACGCCCAGCGACGACACCTTTGCGTCGCGCATCTTTTGCGCGGCCATGCGGACCGTATCCTGCGGCCCGACCACCACAGGTTTGCGTGCCATCAGGTCACCCACCTTTTGCGTGGTCAGATCGCCGCCGCGCGACTCGTGCCCGCGCCCGCGGCTGAAGAACCGCTCGAACGCCGGAGAGCTGGTGAGGAGGCGGCGGAACTCGGCGACCGGCAGCAGCAGCAGCACGGAGTCTTCTGTCACACGGGCGGCGGTCACAGCAAGCCCGTCACGCGCCAGACCCCGTTCGCCAAAGCTGTTGCGGGGGCCAAGCAGCGAGATGACCTGACCGGACGGTTCGCGCACCTCGACCGAGCCGCGCTTGATCAGGTACAGCCCCTTGAGCGGGGTGCCGGCGTGATAGACCTCTTCGCCGGCGGCGTATTCTCTGCGGCTGAAGGAAGTGGCGACACGCGCCAACTCGTCCTGCGGCAGGGTATCGTAAGGGTGGACCGTTTCCAGAAAGCCGATGATCGTCTCCAGCGGATGGTCCATGGCGATCGCCCCTTCTAAAGTGCGCGCCCCCGGAACATCCGGGGGCGCGCGTGTTGTGCTTAGTGGCCGGTCGCGGCGCCCGCGCCTTTTGGCACGCGGATCGACTCGATCAGGTCAACCACATGCTGCGGCGGAGCCTTGGTGGCCATCGACACCACATAGGCGACGCCGAAGTTGACGACCGCACCGACAGTTCCGATCGACAGCGGCGAGATGCCAAAGAAGTGGTTGGCCGGGATGTTTTCATACATGTTCGTGCCCGGAACAAAGAACCAGCCCAGGTAGAGGAAGATGTAGACTGCGGTGAACACGAGACCTGCAAGCATGCCGGCAATCGCGCCCTCTTTGTTGATGCGCTTGGAGAAGATGCCCATCATCAGAACCGGGAAGATCGTCGCTGCGGCCAGACCAAAGGCCAGAGCCACCACTTGCGCTGCAAATCCGGGCGGGTTCAGACCCAGATAGGTCGCCACCACGATCGCCCCACCCATCGAGATCCGGGCGGCCAGAAGCTCACCCTTTTCCGAGATGTTCGGATTGATCGACCCTTTGATCAGGTCGTGAGACACTGCCGAAGAGATCGCCAGCAGCAGACCTGCCGCCGTCGAAAGTGCCGCCGCCAGACCACCGGCAGCCACCAGAGCAATCACCCAACCCGGCAGAGCCGCGATTTCAGGGTTTGCCAGCACCATCATGTCGTTGTCGACCTTGGTGAGTTCGTTGCCGACCCAGCCGCGCTCTGCCGCGATGGCGGCAACTGCGGGATTGGCATCGTTGTAGTACTGGATCAGGCCATCACCGTTCTTGTCTTCAAAGCCAAGCAGACCGGTGTTTTTCCAGGTGTTGATCCATGCCAGCGACGGATCGGTGTTGATCGCCTCCAGACTGATCGCATCACCGGCCAGAGCATCGCCCTGAACGGCATTTGGCCAGAAGGTGGTGGTCAGGTTCAGACGCGCCATGGCACCGACAGCAGGAGCCACGGTGTAGAGCAGCGCGATGAACACCAGCGCCCAACCAGCCGAAGAGCGCGCATCGGCAACCTTTGGCACGGTGAAGAAGCGGATGATGACGTGCGGCAGACCAGCGGTGCCGATCATCAGCGACATGGTGAACAGGATCATGTTGAACATGTTCGTCGTGTCAGCGGTGTACTGGGTAAAGCCCAGTTCCGTCACCACGGCATCCAGCTTCGCCAGCAGGGCAACATCCCCGCCCGATGGCGCGTATGAGCCGATCAGGCCCAGCTGCGGCAGGAACGAGCCGGTGAGGTTGAGCGAGATGAAGATCGCCGGAATGGTATAGGCGATGATCAGCACGACATACTGGGCAACCTGCGTATAGGTGATGCCCTTCATGCCGCCGAAAACGGCATAGGCGAACACGATCGCCGCGCCGATATAGAGGCCCATGTCGGTGGAGACTTCGAGGAAGCGGGCAAAGGTCACGCCCACACCACGCATCTGGCCGATCACATAGGTCACCGAAATGACGATCAGACAGATCACGCCCACCAGACGCGCGCCGCCGGAATAGAAACGGTCACCGATGAATTCCGGCACGGTAAACTTGCCGAATTTGCGCAGGTAAGGCGCGAGCAACAGCGCCAGCAGCACGTAGCCGCCGGTCCAGCCCATCAGAAAGGCGGATTGCTGATAGCCGCCCGCACCGGCCATGGCGATGATGCCAGCCATCGAAATGAACGAGGCCGCCGACATCCAGTCTGCGCCCGTCGCCATGCCGTTCAGAACCGGGTGAACCCCTTGTCCGGCAGCGTAGAATTCTGCGGTGGTGCCCGCGCGGGCCCAGATCGCGATCCCGATGTAGATGGCAAAGGTAAAGCCAACCACGATCAGGTTGAGGGTGAATTGATCCATCTGTCCCTGCCCCTTATTCTTCGACGCCGAATTCTTTGTCGAGCTTGTTCATCCGCCATGCGTAGGCGAAGATCAGCACGAGAAAGACGTAGATCGACCCGTTCTGCGCAAACCAGAAGCCAAGGTCAGCGCCCCCGACCATGATGCCCGACAGCGCCGGACGCAGGATGATGCCAAGGCCGAACGAGCAGAAGAACCAGATGACGAGTGATATCAAGATCACCCGCACATTGGCTGCCCAATAGGCGCTGGACGAAGTTCTGTCCGCCATAGTGTTACTCCCTGTGTTTTGTCTCCACACCCGCACCCCCAGGGGGGATGCAAGCCCCCCTTAGTGCGCGGATACAGCTGCCACGATGCCACCCAGCGTCTGACGGATCGCGGCGATGTCACCCATCGCGTCGATCCGTTTCAGAACGCCTTTGCCGTCGTAATAACTGATCAGCGGTGCCGTCTGTGCGTGGTAGGCGCGCAACCTTTCCCGCACGGTTCCGGCGTTGTCGTCGGCCCGGCGCTTGAAGCCCGTGCCGCCGCATTTGTCGCAAACACCCGCAACGGCGGGTTGTTTGAATGTGTCGTGATAACCTTCGCCGCAGCCGCCGCAGGTATAGCGGCCCGCCACGCGGTCCACCATTGCCTCGTCATCCACTTCCAGACTGATGGCGGCGTTGACGCGCTGGCCCGCACCCGCCAGCAGCCCGTCCAGTGCCGCCGCCTGCGCGTCCGTGCGCGGAAAGCCGTCAAGAATGATGCCACGGGCCACATCGGGCTGGGCCATGCGGTCGCGCAGGATGGCCAGCACGATGTCATCGCTGACCAGCCCGCCCGCCTCCATCACCGCGCGGGCCTGCTGGCCCGCCGCGCTGCCCGAGGCAACGGCGGCGCGCAGCAGATCGCCGGTAGACAGCTGGACCAGACCGAAATCTTCTTCCAGCATCCGGGCCTGCGTGCCCTTGCCCGCGCCCGGAGGCCCGAGCAGGATCACAACGGTAGGAGAGGTCATATCGCGCATCTCCCCACTCAGCCCCGGTTCATCCGGTTTTCGATCAGATCATCCACCACGGACGGATCGGCAAGCGTCGAGGTATCGCCAAGGACCGCGAAATCATTCTCGGCGATCTTGCGCAGAATGCGGCGCATGATCTTGCCCGAGCGGGTTTTCGGCAGGCCGGGCGCCCATTGGATCAGATCCGGCTTGGCAATCGGGCCGATTTCGGTACGAACCCAGCCCTCCAGCTCTTTGCGCAGGGCGTCGGTCGGGTCGATGCCGTTCATCAGCGTGACATAGGCATAGATGCCCTGCCCCTTGATGTCGTGCGGGTAACCGACCACCGCTGCCTCGGCCACGGCCTCATGTGCCACCAGCGCCGATTCCACCTCGGCCGTGCCCATGCGGTGACCGGAGACGTTGATCACATCATCCACGCGGCCGGTGATCCAGTAATCGCCATCCTCGTCGCGGCGGCAGCCGTCGCCGGTGAAGTAATAACCGCGATACTGGGCAAAATATGCCTCTTCAAACCGCTCGTGATCGCCCCAGAGCGTGCGCATCATGCCCGGCCAGCTGTCCGCGATGCACAGCACCCCCACGGCGGCGGTCTCGGTCTGCACCTCGGCATTGGCCGGGTCGAGCACGACGGGCTTGATGCCAAAGAACGGCTTGGTCGCCGCCCCCGGCTTTTGCGGGATCGCACCCGGCAGCGGTGTGATCAGGTGGCCGCCGGTTTCGGTCTGCCAGAAGGTGTCGACGATCGGGCATTTCCCTTTGCCGACATGGGTGTTGTACCAGTTCCACGCCTCGGGGTTGATCGGCTCGCCCACGGTGCCCAGCAGTTTGAGCGAGGACAGGTCGTGCTTTTCGACCCATTCCGTGCCCATGCCCATCAGGCTGCGGATGGCGGTAGGGGCGGTGTAGAACTGGCTGACCTTGTGCTTGGCGCACACCTCCCAGAACCGGCCTGCATCGGGGAATGTCGGCACGCCCTCGAACATGATGGTGGTCGCACCGTTCGCCAGCGGGCCGTAGATGATATAGCTGTGGCCAGTCACCCAGCCCACATCGGCGGTGCACCAGAACACATCGCCATCGTGATAATCAAAGGTGTATTGGTGCGTCATCGCCGCATAGGCAAGATACCCGCCCGAGGTGTGCACCACCCCTTTGGGCCGCCCGGTCGAGCCGGAGGTATACAGGATGAACAGCGGGTCTTCGGCCCCGACCTCGACATAGGCGCAATAGGGTTTTGCCGCGGCCATTTCGGCCTTTACGTCGATGTCACGCCCGTCGATCCAGGTGGTCTGGTCGCCGGTGTGCTTGACCACAAGACATTTCACCTTGTCAGAGCAATCGAACAGTGCCTTGTCGGTGTTGGATTTCAGCGCGGTTTTCTTGCCGCCACGCGGGGCGAAATCGGCGGTGATCACGACCTTGGCTTCAGAGTCGTTGATCCGGTTGGCAAGCGCGTCGGGAGAGAAGCCGGCGAACACGACCGAATGGATGGCACCGATCCGCGCGCAAGCCAGCATGGCATAGGCCGCTTCGGGGATCATCGGCAGATACAGCACCACGCGGTCGCCCTTGCCCACGCCCTGCGCCTTGAGCACATTCGCCATGCGCGAGGTGTTTTCCAGAAGCTGGGCATAGGTGATGTGCAGCGACGGCGTGGCCGGGTTGTCCGGTTCCCAGATGATCGCGGTCTGGTTGGCGCGGGTCAGCATGTGGCGGTCGATGCAGTTGGCGCTGACGTTCAGCGTGCCGTCCTCGAACCATTTGATCGACACATTACCATAGTCAAAGCTGGTGTTCTTGACCTTGGTAAAGGGCTTGATCCAGTCCAGCCGCTGCGCCTGATCGGCCCAGAAGGCATCCGGATCGGTGACAGACGCCTCATACATCCGCGCGTAGCCTTCGGCATCCAGATGCGCGTTGGCAATGAAATCAGCCGATGCGGTGTAGACGCCCGATGCTGAACCCTGATCTGTCATTTGATATCTCCTCCTGCGCGGGCTGAATTTTGCCCGCCATCTGCGATCTTGCGGCATATGCAGATGCCAACAGGATCACCCTCTACCCATAACAAGTGTAACGTGCAGTCAATTTTATTGTAACCCCTTTTGTTAAATGGATATTTCTGTAAATAAGTTTTCTACACACGTGTCAAAAATGAAAACTTCCGAAAATTGGCAAAAATTAGGCAAGGTTTTTCAAAGTGCTGCGCGTTCACAGAGTGGTGAAGATGCGTGAACCATGACCTAGCGTCAAACATGCATCAGCGCAGCACCTTTGACCCGCTGCCGCAGGGGGGAGGGCGGCAGGCTCATTGGCCGAATCATGGTTACGCTAACGCGCTGCCTCGGCTGCGTCGACGCTGTCCAGATCGGGCAGAAAGCGCACCAGGGGTTCGCGTGCACCCTGCGCCTGCAAATCGCGGCGCACGTCGGGGCGGGTGCCGATCAGGTACAGCTGCCCGCCCTTGCGCGCCACCTTGTGCGCCAGCAGCTCAAAGGCACGCGCCCCAGAGGAATCGACAAAGGGCACATCCGTAAAATCAATGACAAAGGCGCGCGGGTAATCGGCGATCCGGTCCAGCACCACACCCAGCCGGGCCGCCGCGCCAAAGAAATACGGGCCGCGCAGGCGGTACACCACCCGGTCACGGTCGCCCCCCTCGTCCGGGGACCATGTGCCGACCTGCGCCGTTTCCACGTCTGCCGCCTCGGACATCCGCCGGATGAACACCAGACCACCCAGAGCAAAGCCCACCACGATGCCTTCGGTCAGGTCGCGGAACACCACCAGCAGAAAGGTCACGAGCACCACCATCGCATCGCCCCTGGACGATTTCAGCAGGCCCCAGAACTCTTCCTTTTCGGCCATGTTCCAGGCGACCACCGCCAGCAATCCGGCCAGAGCCGCCAGCGGGATATAGGCCGCCAGCGGCCCCGCCAGCAGCATGAAACCCAGCACGAACAGTGCGTGGAGCATACCCGACACCGGCCCCCGGCTGCCGGCCCGCACATTGGTTGCGGTGCGGGCGATGGTGCCGGTGACGCAAAATCCGCCGAACAGCGCCGATCCGACATTGGCCACGCCCTGCGCCACCAGTTCGGCATTGCTGCGATGCCGCCCGCCGCTCATCCCGTCGGCCACCACCGCTGACAGCAGCGATTCAATCGCGCCCAGCAGGGTGAAGCTGACCGCATAGGGCAGCGCGGCCAACACCGCCTCCATGCTCAGCCCCGGCAGCGCGGGCGAGGGCGGCAGGCGCGGCAGGTCGCCAAAGCGCGAGCCGATGGTCTCGACCGGCAGGCCCGTCACGGCAACCACCGCCGCCGCCGTGACAATCGCGATCAGCAGGTTCGGCCAGCCCGGACGCAGGCGCTTTAGCCCCAGGATCAGCGCAATCGTGGCAAGCGCCACCGCAAGCGCCGCCGGGGTCACCGTGCCGCGCGCGCCCCACAGGGCGCTGACTTTGTGTACTATTTCCGCCGGTTCCTGTGTGGTCAAGGTCAGGCCGAACAGATCCTTCATCTGGCTGGCAAAGATGATCACCGCAATTCCGGCGGTAAAGCCGACCGTCACCGGATAGGGGATGAACTTGATATAGGTGCCCAGACGCAGCGCGCCCGCCACCACCAGAAACAGACCCGACATAAAAGTGGCCAGGATCAGCCCCTCCAGCCCGATCTGCATGACACAGGCCGAGACCAGCACAATAAACGCCCCCGCTGGCCCGCCGATCTGAAACCGGCTGCCACCAAGGGCCGAGACCAGAAAGCCGCCGATGATGGTGGTATATAGCCCGCGCTCCGGCCCGACGCCGCTGGCAATCGCGATCGCCATCGACAGCGGCAAGGCAACAATAGCCACAGTCAGCCCGGCCAGAACATCGGCGCGGAAATCCTGCGCCGAATAGCCCTCACGCAACACGGTCACCAGTTTGGGTAAAAAGTCACGGGGGGCTTCAGCGGGGTTTCTGGTGGGCTGCTCTGAGGTTTTGTCGGTCATCTTTTCCGTCTTTGTCCGGCCCGGTCACGCGTCTGCCCCAGACAAGCGCTTCACGTCGCCGTGTGTCAATTGGATTGAACCAAAGACCGGCAGGCACGCATGACAAAGGGGCGGCCCGACGGACCGCCCCTTTCCTGTCATTGCCCGGCCTGTCAGGTCGGGTTGTCGCAGCGGATGGTCGCCAAAATCTTGCCCTTGACCGCTGTTGGCCAGCGAAGATGCACCAGATTGCGCCCTGGCCCCTGTTCGTTCAGGACAAAGGGCATCACAAATTGCGCCACGTTTGCCGTGTTGGTGATGGCACCGTCAGCCACCACGCTTTGCGTGTTGCGCACCCGTCCGCCAAACGGCATGAACGCGCCGCCATCGACCACCCAGGTATCGGCAGCCGTATTCTGCGTATGGACAATCGGTAGCGGGTTCATCACCAGCTGGCTGACCCCGTTGAAGGAGTTCGCCCCGAAGTTCACATTGCGGAAGCGGCTGAAATCCAGTGTACCATGGGTGCTGTCCACCGCCTCGGCCCGGTCGATAAAGCCGTTGATCGTGCGGAAGGTGTTGTCCGAAACGCTGAGGCCATGCACAAACTGCCCCGAACCTTTGGGCGCGATCACGATCCAGCGGAACCATGGCGCCACGTCACTGGCAAAGAAATGGTTGGCCACAATCGACATGTTGCCAAAGCTGAACCCAGACACAAAATCGGGGTTGGCGTCGTGCTCGTTGGACCATTCGATAAAGCAGTTGTCCACATAGTTGCCGGTAAAGGTCAGCCGCGGATTGGTCTGAGTCACGATCAGACCAGCGCGGCGGATGCCCGCCGCCGCAGTGTCACCCTGAAAGAAGTGGTTGCCGCTGATCAGATGGCCGCCGCCATTGGCCACCATGAAATGCGCAAAGCGCACAACGCGGTTGGCGCGGATCTTGGTGTCATTGGCATTGACGTTCAGCGCAATCGTGGTGCGGTCCTGCGCCAGCATGGCCTGTTCATTCGACCAGAACTGGCAGCCCTCGACGATCAGACCCTGACAGCCCGAGCCGGTCGAGGTGATACCGCGATCTTTTGGCCGGTTGAACACGCAGTCACCAATCCGCAGCGTCAGGCCGACACGGGGCAGCATGACGCCCGAACACAGGCCGTTGCAGTTCAGGTCCAGCCGGTCGATCTCGAACCGGGACAGATCGTCAAAGCCCGAGAAATCCAGCAGGTGTTTATAGCGGGTAAAGGTCAGCGTCCGGGTGCCCGCCCCGCCCCACAGGGCCTGGCTCAGGGTGACGGTTCCGGTGCCCACGTTCTTGTCGACGACATAGACCTCGCGCCCGACACCATTGCCGCTGACCCGCGCACCGATGGGGATGTTGGCAACATTGGCCACGCCCGTCAGCCGGGTCGGGTTGGCCGGGTTATAGGTGGTGCCCGAGCTCACCGTCACCGTATCCCAGCCCGGCCCCGCCACTGCATTCAGCTGGCCATTGGTCAGAAACCGACGCTGCGCAAAGGTGGTCAGGCCAGCGATGGCCGCGACATCCAGCGGTGCGACCAGATCGACGCGGCGGTCTGACAGATCCAGCGCCACGTGGTCGGTAAAGTAGAACAGCGCCTGCAAGGCCTTGCGAAAGCCCAAAAGCTCGCTGCCGAACGCGCTGGTATAGGTGTCCAGATCATAATTGCGCGTCAGGGCCAGCCGCACATTGTCGGGCTGGATCAGCGTGCCCTGAAACCGGATCGGGTTGTTGATCGTCAGGTTGCCGGCGATGCGGTAGGTTCCGGCGGGCACCGTAAGGGTGCGGCCCTGCGCGGCACTGTCGGCAGCGGCAAAGGCCGCCGTGTCATCGGTCGTGCCATCGCCCCGCGCCCCGAAGTCGCGCACATCAACCGCATCAAAGATATCGCGCAGATAGATCCCGGTCACATCCGAGATCTCGATATCACTGATGCGCACCACGCCGCCATTCGGCCCGGTCAGGTCCAGTCCGATGTGGCCATAGACCGCGCTTGGCCCCCAGGCCATCGTGACCCCGCCGCGCCAGCCGGTCCCGATGATCGTTGCGAACTCGACCACCTGACCGTATTGCGTCAGCGTCTGCGAGGGTGCCGACTGCACGACGCCCGGCACATTGCTGCCGTCCGACCGCCCGGCCCAGCCCGCGATCCGCACCGAAGGGAAAGCGCCCGAGATGCACTTCACCCGGAAGCGGACCAGAAGATACAATCCGGGCTGCATCGGAATCTGCTGGAAACAACGCAGTTTTTGCGTGGCTTGCGTTTTCTGCAACTCCAGCGCGCCGCCAAAATCCTGATCCGCCGGAACAAAAGCCGCATTGGGCTGGCCCGCATAAGACCCCTGCCCCGGCCGCCCGTCTTCACGCGACCACAGATGCAGCCCCGCTGCGAATGGAGGCGGCATCAGCACCAGCCCGTCGGTAATCGCCTTGTTCATGTTCTAAACCCTCGCTTGGTCCCATCGGCCAGCGGAATCCTCCCCGGCCATGCGAGGAACAGGGCTATCAACAAAGGGTTAATGCAGGCTCAGACCACCGCGCGTTGCGGGCGCAGACAGGCCGCGAAATGCGCCATGCGCGCGGCAAATTCCGCCTCGAATCCATGGGCTTGCGCAAAGGCAAGCCCGGCTGTGGCAGCATGGGTCAGCTCTGTGCGGTTGTCCGCCAGCATGGTGATCCGGTCTGACAGCGCCCGCCGGTCGCCCAGTGGCACCGCCCAGCCGCCGCCAGTCTCTGCCGCCATACGGCCCCACATGTCATTGGCGTAGCCCAGCACCGGCACGCCGCAGCCCAGGCTTTCCAGATAGGTGCAGGACGGGTCCGCCTGCCGGTGACAGCTCAGGAACAGATCGGCATGGCGGCGCATCCACGGCACCAGAGCGGTCTCGAAATCCACCGGCGCATGCAGCCGCACCCGCCCGCCCAATTCGTCGGCCCCGGCCCGCACCTCCGCCCCCAGCGCGCCGGTACCAAACACATCCAGCGTGAAATCCACCCCCGCCGCGACCAGCGCGCGGGCGACCGGCACCAGATCCTGCGCGCCCTTCATCGCCTCCAGCCGACCGGAATGCACGATCCTGAGCGGCCCCTTATGTGCGGCCTTGGCCGCCATATCCTGCGCCGAGGCCATCATCGTGCCGCGCATCCGCCCGTCCAGATACAGCAGGGTGCGGGCGTTCAGCCCGGCATAGGCATCATGCGCCGGATAGCCATTGCACTGCACCCCCGCCGCCCGGCGGAACGCCGCCCGCCGCCGCCGTTCCACCGCCAGATTCCACAGCGCAGACCAGCCCTTGCGCGCCATCCCCCGACCCCGGTCCAGCGCCACGATGCGCAGCCGGGTGCCAATGGTATACTCCACCACAAACACCACCGGCACCGGCCCCCAGGCCAGCGCCAGCGCCTGCGCCATATCGGCAGGCGCTGCGATCAGATCGGCCTGCGTGGCAGGTACCGGCGCACCCGCAGGCAGCACCGTCAACGCAAAGCCCAACTCACCCGGCGCATAATCGGCTCCGAACGGCACCGCCTCCGCGCCCTCCCAGACGACCGCCGACACCGGACCATCCCACAACGCGCAATGCTCGCGCATGCCTTCGACATATTTCACATCCAGCCGCAGCCGCCCGTCGGGCAGACGGATCACGGGCGCAGGCGCAAGCATCAGCAAATGCGGCATGAAACCTCCGGCAATTCCCGCCTGTCATCCCCCGCCAATCCGGCCAAATCAAGGCCGGACACGAAAAAGGGGCGGCCCTTTCGGACCGCCCCTTCTGTTTCCTGACGGAAACGGCAGATCATGAAGCCAAAGGCTTACATCATGCCGTCCATGCCGCCCATTCCGCCCATGCCGCCAGCGCCGCCAGCCGATTCCTTGGCCGGTTTGTCAGCGATCATGGCTTCGGTGGTGATCAGCAAGGATGCGACCGAAGCAGCATCTTCCAGCGCGGTACGGGTCACTTTGGCCGGGTCGATCACACCGAACGCGAACATGTCGCCATATTCTTCGGTCTGAGCGTTGAAGCCAAAGGTCACGTCGTTCGACTCGCGCACTTTGCCAGCCACGACAGCGCCATCGACGCCAGCGTTTTCAGCGATCTGGCGCAGCGGAGCTTCCAGTGCGCGGCGCACGATGGCGATACCGGCGTTCTGGTCAGAGTTCGCGCCGGTCAGGCCTTCGAGAACCTTGCCAGCCTGAACCAGAGCCACACCACCGCCAACAACGATGCCTTCTTGCACGGCAGCGCGGGTTGCGTTCAGGGCGTCATCAACGCGGTCTTTACGCTCTTTGACTTCGACTTCGGTCATGCCGCCAACCTTGATCACGGCAACACCGCCAGCCAGTTTGGCCACGCGCTCTTGCAGTTTCTCACGGTCGTAATCCGACGTGGTTTCTTCGATCTGGGCACGGATCTGGGCCACGCGGGCTTCGATCTCGGCTTTGTCGCCAGCACCATCAACGATGGTGGTGTTGTCTTTGTTGATCGTGACTTTCTTGGCACGGCCCAGCATGTCGATGCCGACATTCTCCAGCTTCATGCCCAGATCGTCAGAAATCACCTGACCACCGGTCAGAATGGCGATGTCCTGCAGCATCGCCTTGCGACGATCGCCAAAGCCCGGGGCTTTGACAGCAGCGATTTTCAGGCCGCCGCGCAGTTTGTTGACGACCAGCGTGGCCAGAGCCTCGCCTTCAACATCTTCGGCGATGATGATCAGCGGGCGCTGCGACTGGATCACGGCTTCCAGCAAAGGCACCATCGGCTGCAGCGACGAGAGTTTTTTCTCGTGCAGCAGGATGTAGGCGTCTTCCAGATCAGCAATCATCTTGTCAGCGTTGGTGACAAAATAAGGCGACAGGTAGCCACGGTCGAACTGCATGCCTTCGACAACGGTGGTTTCCGTTTCCAGGCCTTTGTTCTCTTCGACGGTGATCACACCCTCGTTGCCGACTTTCTGCATCGCGTCAGCGATCTGGCGACCGATTTCCGCTTCGCCGTTGGCCGAGATGGTGCCGACCTGAGCCACTTCAGCGCTGTCCTTGACGGGACGCGAAGCAGCCTTGATCGCAGCCACAACCTTGACAACTGCCAGGTCGATACCGCGCTTCAGATCCATCGGGTTCATGCCAGCAGCAACAGCCTTGAGGCCGTCTTTGATGATGGCTTGGGCCAGAACGGTGGCGGTGGTGGTGCCGTCGCCAGCTTCGTCATTGGTGCGGGAAGCGACTTCCTTCACCATCTGAGCGCCCATGTTTTCGAACTTGTCGGACAGTTCGATTTCCTTGGCGACCGTCACACCGTCTTTGGTGATGCGGGGCGAGCCGAAGGACTTGTCGATCACCACGTTGCGGCCTTTGGGGCCCAGCGTGACTTTCACAGCGTCAGCCAGAATGTTCACACCGCGCAGCATGCGGTCGCGGGCATCGGTATCAAAACGTACGTCTTTAGCACCCATAGTGCAGACTCCTCGTCTAAGATGTTGAAATCAAAAGCGCCGGGCACAAGCTGCGCCCGAAAACCCTCAGGCGATGATGCCGAGGATGTCGCTTTCTTTCATGATCAGCAGTTCTTCGCCTTCCAGCGTCACTTCAGTGCCCGACCATTTGCCGAACAGGATGCGGTCGCCGGCCTTGACGGACGGAGCAATCAGCTCGCCCGAGTCCTTGCGCGCGCCTTCACCAACCGAGACGATTTCGCCTTCAGCGGGTTTTTCTTTGGCGGTGTCGGGGATGATCAGGCCGCCCTTGGTCTTGTCTTCGCCTTGGATGCGGCGAACGAGCACACGGTCATGCAGCGGTTTGAAAGCCATCTGGTAACACTCCCTTAGGTTCCAGGTTGAATCTTTTAGCACTCACTGTCGGCGAGTGCTAACGAGGTTTATCTAGTCACAAGCCCCGCGTCTGTCAACCGGGGGAACCCCGCCGGTTCCCGGCATTTTTACTTGGATTCCCCGGCCACGCCTGCCACCCTCTGCGCGCAATCAAAGGGGTGATTTATGCGTAACTTTCTGAGCTTGCTGTGTCTTCTGGCCATTCCGCTGGTGGTATCCGCGCCAGCCCAAGCCGCGTGTCAGGGTGTTAACCTGCTTTCGCAGATGGCCCCGGCAGATCGCACCCGGCTGGCGCAGACGGCCGCCACACATCCGTTTCATCAGGGCAATCTGTGGCGCGCGACCAAAGACGGCCAGCAGATCACGCTGGTCGGCACCTATCATCTGGCTGACCCGCGCCATGATCAGGTGCTCGACACGGTCCTGCCGCACCTCGACACCGCCACCACCCTGCTGGTGGAGGCTGGCCCCGAAGAGGAGGCCGCGCTGCTGGCGGCTGTTGCCAAAGACCCCACGTTATTCGTGATGACCGACACCACCCTGCCCACACTGATGGCGCCGGAAGATTGGGAAACCCTGTCTGCCGCCATGACGCGCCGGGGCATTCCCGGCTTCATGGCCGCCAAGTTCCAGCCGTGGTATCTCACCGTTTTGCTGGCCGTACCGCCCTGCATGATGACCGAGGTACAGGCGCAGCCCAAAGCCGGGCTGGATCACCGGATCATGGAAGAGGCCCGCGCGCGGGGCGTGCCGGTACAGGGGTTGGAGCCTTATGACACCGTCTTCTCGCTGTTCGACAGCTTTTCGCGCGATGATCAGATTTCAATGCTGCGCGCATCCCTCGCCATCGAGGGGCAGGCCGAAGATTACATGGCCACCCTCGCCGACAGCTATTTCGCGGGCGAATCGCGGCTGATCTGGGAACTGATGCGCGATCTGTCGTTGCAGATGCCTGGCTACACACCCGAACAGGTGGACTCTGATCTGGCAAAGATGGAACAGGCCTTGCTGATCACCCGCAACCGGAACTGGGTTCCGGTGATCGAGGCCGCTGCCGCCAAAGGCCCGGTCCTCGCCGCCTTTGGCGCGCTGCATCTGCCCAGCGATTATGGCATTCCCTATCTGCTGCAACAACAGGGCTGGACGCTGACCCCGCTCGAATAGGCGTAGGGCGGGGTTCACCCCGCCTTTCGTGGCGCACACGGCGGGGTGAACCCCGCCCTACCCCAAATGCCCGCCACGACGCGCCAAACCACCCACGCGCACCGTCCCCCACGTGACAACCCCGGCCCAGCCCACTATAAGCCGCGACAAATCACATGCGCATAGGTGCCCTCATGACCACGCTCGTATTCGGCCACAAATCCCCCGACACCGATTCCACCGGCTCGCCCATCATCTGGGCGTGGTATCTGTCCACTGTGCAGAACACCCCGGCCAAACCGGTTCTGCTGGGCGAACCCAATACCGAAGCGGCGTACGTGCTGACGCACTGGAACCTGACCAAGCCGGAAATCATCTCGGACGTGACCGCTGACGACAAGGTTGTGATCGTCGACACCAACAACCCGGCCGAGCTGCCACCCTCGATCAACGAGGCGAAGATTCAGGGCATCATCGACCATCACATGCTGGTCGGCGGGCTGAAGACCAAAGGCCCGATCGACATCACGATCCGCCCCCTCGCTTGCACCGCAACCATCATGCACGACCTGATGGGCGACGCACTGGCGCAGGCCCCGCGTGAGATCAAGGGCGCGATGCTGTCGTGCATCCTGTCAGACACGCTGGAATTCCGCTCGCCCACCACCACCGCACATGACCGCGCCGTGGCCGAAAAACTGGCCGCCGATCTGGGTGTTTCGATCAGCGAGTTGGCGACAGCCATGTTTGAGGCGAAATCGGATGTCTCGGCCTTCTCCGATGCCGAATTGCTGCGGATGGATTCGAAAGAATATAACGTCGCGGGCAAGGAACTGCGGGTCTCGGTGCTGGAAACCACCGCGCCGAAAATCGTGCTCGACCGCAAGGCCAGCCTGATGGCCTCGATGGACGCCGTGGCGAAAGAGGATGGTGCCGATCAGGTGCTGTTGTTCGTGGTCGATATCCTGAACGAAGAGGCGACGCTGCTTGTGCCAAACGATCTGGTCAAGCAAATGGCCGAAGCTTCGTTCGGCTGTACTGTGACCGGCGACACCGTGGTGCTGCCCGGCGTGATGAGCCGCAAAAAGCAGATCATCCCGGCCCTGAAACTCTGAAAACGGTCGGCAAGCGCCGCGCTGCAACAGCCCGACGCTTGCCATACCTTTGCCATACCTAAACCAGACGCAGATCAGACCTGCGAGTCTGCCAGAAAGGCCCCCGTCGCATGACCCAGATCATCCGTTCCCTCGCCGATCTGTCAGACCGCTATGACGCCCTGTTCTGCGACCTCTGGGGCTGCCTGCACAATGGCGTAACGCCGTTCCCTGCCGCCGTCGCCGCCCTGCAAGCCTTCCGCGCTGGCGGCGGCAAGGTCATTCTGGTGACAAACGCACCGCGCCCGAAATCCAGCATTATCAGACAGTTGGACAGCATGGGCCTGCCGCGCGACACTTGGGATGACATCGCCTCATCGGGCGACGCGACCCAGGCCGCCATGCTGTCAGGGGCCGCAGGCTCGCAGGTGCACCACATCGGCGCGCCCAAGGATGAATCCTTCTTTACCGATTTCGAAGATGATCTGGCCGAAATGGCAGCCAACTCCACCATCACCCGTGTCCCCCTCGATCAGGCCACCGGCATTATCTGTACCGGCCTTGCCGACGACCTGACCGAGACGCCTGACGATTACCGGGGTAAACTATTGATGGCAAAGGCAAAAGGTCTGAAAATGCTTTGCGCCAACCCCGATATCATCGTCGATATGGGCGAAAAGCGGCTGTATTGCGCCGGCGCTCTGGCGCAGTTGTATGAGCAGATGGGGGGTGAGGCGCTGTATTACGGCAAACCCCACCCGCCGATCTACGACCTCGCCCGCAAACGGCTTGGGTTGGACGAGGCGCGCATCCTGTGTGTCGGCGATGGTATCAATACCGATGTACAGGGCGGCGTAGGTGAGGGGCTGGACACACTGTTTGTCACCGGCGGCCTGGCCGCGCAAGAGTTCGGTCCGGATATTGACAACCCGGACAATGACTTACTGCTGAACTGGCTGGCTGGCCACCAGCTTTCGGCCACCTATGCCATCGGCTATCTGCGCTAGGCCGCAATTCGCAAGGTAACAAAATTGCGCCTTTGGTCGCGCATTGGGAAATAACTTGCGCAACGGAATTGCGCTGCACTGCGGCATTTGTTAAGGTCGCACCAGCACAAGCACGGGAATCGCAAGATGTTGGACAATATGCCCCGCGGCACCATCTGCATCGAAGACCTTGAGATCGGCATGACGCGCGGCCTGTCCAAGCTGATCACCGACCGCGACATCGAGCTGTTTGCCGAGGTCTCAACCGACCGCAACCCCGTACATTTGGATGACGCCTACGCCCGCGACACCATATTCGAAGGGCGGATCGCACATGGGATGCTGACCGCAGGGCTGATTTCGGCCGTCATCGGCGAACAACTGCCCGGTCACGGCACCGTCTATCTGGGCCAGTCCTTGCGCTTCATGGCCCCGGTCCGGCCCGGTGACAGGGTGGATGCCGTGGTCACAGTGACGGCAATCGACCATGCAAAACGTCGGGTGACCCTTGAAACCCATTGCTCTGTGGGTAAAACGGTGGTGCTAAAGGGCGAGGCGCTGGTACTGGCGCCAAGCCGCAAGTTCGACTGACGGGGCATCTGCCCCAGACCGGGGTAGAATGCAGATCCACCGATCCTGGCAGGGGCTCGCCCCATCCGCCCGTGGCGCATCCTGTGCCATGGGGAATTTCGATGGCGTGCATCTTGGCCATCAGGCGGTCATTGATCTGGCCCGGGGCCCTGCCCCGCTTGGCATCATCACCTTCGAGCCGCACCCGCGCGAAGTCTTTGCCCCCGATGCCCCACCGTTCCGCCTGATGAATGCCGAGGCGCGGCTAAACCGTCTGGCAAAGCTGGGGGTGCAGCACCTGTACGAGCTGCCATTTGACAAAACCCTCGCCGCTCTGTCGCCCGAAGATTTCGTGAGTGATGTGCTGGCCGATGGACTGGGCATCCGCCACGTTGTTGTGGGATCGGATTTTTGCTTTGGCCGGGGCCGCGCGGGCAAGGCCAGCGACCTGCAACGGCTTGGCAAGACCCATGGCTTTGAGACCACAATTGCCGAGCTGATCACCAGCGCCGATCTGCCGATCTCCTCCTCCGCCATCCGCGCCGCCCTGACCGAGGGCCGCCCGCGTGATGCGGCGGCAATGCTGGGCCATTGGCACCGGATCGAGGGCGAGGTTGTTCATGGCGAAAAGCGGGGGCGCGAGCTGGGCTATCCCACCGCCAATATGTCGGTGGCTGGGCTGCACCTGCCAAAGCTGGGCGTTTACGCGGTCAAGGCCGATGTGCTGACCGGCCCGCACAAGGGCAGCTACAACGGCGCCGCCAGCCTTGGCGTGCGTCCGATGTTTGGGGTAAACCAGCCCAACCTTGAAACTTTTCTCTTTGACTTCAAAGGGGATCTCTACGGCGCGCATCTGTCGATCGCCTTTGTAGACTACCTGCGCCCCGAGCTGAAGTTTGACGGCCTGCCCGCTCTGATCACCCAGATGGCAGCCGATTGCGACCGCGCCCGCAGCATCCTGGCTGCCCTGTAACCCTTTGCCCCAAGGCCCCCTTATGCGTCCGAAGTTCTGGGAAACCATCCCGCTGACGAAAATGACGCCTCAGGAATGGGAGGCGCTATGTGACGGCTGCGGCAAATGCTGCCTGAACAAGATCGAATACGAAGACACCGGCGAGGTGGAATACACCCGAGTCGCCTGCCGCCTGCTGGACGGGGAAACCTGCCGCTGCATGCAATACCCGATCCGCAAACAGTTCGTGCCCGACTGCGTACAGCTCTCGCCCAAGACCTTGCCAAAGATCGCCTATTGGATGCCGCGCACCTGCGCCTATCGGCTTCTGCATGAAGGCAAAAACCTGCCCGAGTGGCACCCGCTGCTCACCGGCGATCCCGAAAGCACGCACACCGCCGGGGCTTCGGTCCGGGGCTGGACGATCCCGGAATATGAAGTGTCGGAAGACGACTGGGAAGATTACACCATCGAGGAAACCCCCTGATGTTCTTTGCCTCGGATAACGGCGCGCCGGTCCACCCGGCTGTCTTCACCGCGATGGAACGTGCCAATGCGGGTTATGCGCTGTCCTATGGCAATGACGCGGGCACGCAGGCCCTGCGCGACCGGATCCGCGCGGTGTTTGAGGCCCCCAAGGCCGAGGTCTTGCTGCTGACCACCGGCACGGCGGCGAATGCGCTGGCGCTGGCCCTGCTGACCCCGCCCTGGGGCACTACATTCTGCCACCGCCACGCCCATATCGCCGAAGACGAATGCGGCGCGCCGGAGTTCTTTTCGGGCGGCGCAAAGCTGACGCTGATCGACGGGCCGGAGGGCAAGATCACACCGAACGGCTTGGCGCAGGCCATCGCGCAGACCGGCGGCTCGGTCCATGTGGCGCAGCGCGGCGCGCTCAGCCTGACAAATGTGACCGAAGCCGGCACTGTATACACCCCGGCCGAACTCTCGGCGCTGACGGCTGTTGCGCGCGCGCATGGCCTGCCCGTGCATCTGGATGGCGCACGTTTCGCCAATGCGCTGGCCGCCACCGGCACCACCCCGGCAGAACTGTCATGGCGGGCGGGCGTTGATGTGCTGAGCCTTGGCGGCACCAAGAACGGGCTGATGGGGGCCGAGGCGGTGGTGCTGTTCGACCCCGCCAAGGCATGGGAAGGCGAGTTGCGCCGCAAGCGCGCGGGCCATCTGAATTCAAAGCTGCGCTTTGTCGCGGCCCAGTTCGAGACGTGGTTTGAGGCTGACCTGTGGCTCCACCTCGCCCGCCATGCCAACAGCATGGCCACACGGCTCGCCACCGGTCTTGCACAGGTACCGGGGGCCGAGATCCTGCACCCTATCCCTGCCAACCTGATCTTTGCCCACCTGCCCGCCACCACCCACGCCCGCGCACAGGCGGCCGGGGCGGTCTATTACCGCACTGACGAAACGCTGTGCCGCCTTGTCACCTCGTGGTCCACGACCGAGGCCGATGTCGATGCGCTGCTCGCTGCGTTTCGCGGCTGAACCGTCAGAGCTTTCCGGACAGGTACAGGTCCAGATCATGCAACCGGTCCTGCCCCCAGAACGCCTCTTCGCCGACCAGATAGAACGGCACGCCAAACACACCGCGCGCCACCGCCTCTTCCAGATTGGCGGCATAGGTTTCGGCCCCGGCCAGCATGCCACTGTCGGCCAGCATTGGGTCAAACCCGTTGGCGGTCAGGATATCCTTGACCACGGCGTCATCCGAAATGTCACGCTCTTCTGCCCAGACGGCCCGGCAAAAGGCATGCACCAGCGGTCCCACATCGGCCCCGGTGCCAGCAGCGGCGATGATTGCATAGGACGAGGGGGCCGCGTTTGCCGGGAAATAGGCAGGCCGCAGGTTCAGCGGCATCCCCAGCTTCAACGGCAGGCGCCGCAACTCCTGCAGGCGGTAAGCGCGGCGGCTTTCGTGCCGCTCGGCCAGCACCTGCCCGCCCGTACGCGGCATCAGCGCCATCGGATTGATCGGTTTATAGCTGATCGTCGCGCCATGCCGCGCGGCGATCTCTTCCAGCCGGGTGCCTGCCAGATAGCAATAGGGTGACATGGTTGCGAAAAAGTAATCGATTTGTGTCATTTGCCAGCCTATTCCCCTGCATCGGTTTGCAAGACCCTAACCGGGTGATAAGCGGTGTCAACATCCCGATTCCGTGGCCCCGGAGACCCATCATGCCCGCCATCACCGAACCCAAGCTGATTTCCGGCAATGCGAACATGCCGCTTGCCAAAGCCATCGCCCGCCGCATGTCGGTGCATCGCGGCATGTCGGTGGGGCTGGTCGACGCCCGGATCGAACGGTTCAACGATCAGGAGATCTTTGTCGAGGTGTTCGAGAATGTCCGGGGCGAGGATATGTATGTCATCCAGCCGACCTCGAACCCGGCCAATGACAACCTGATGGAATTGCTGATCATGGTCGATGCACTGCGCCGGTCTTCGGCCTCGCGCATTACCGCCGTGATCCCCTATTTCGGCTATGCAAGGCAAGATCGCCGCGCCAAGGCCCGGACCCCGATTTCGGCCAAGCTGGTGGCCAACCTGATCGAAAGCGCCGGGGTGGACCGCGTGCTGACGCTGGATCTGCATGCCGCTCAGATTCAGGGGTTCTTCGACATTCCGGTGGATAACCTGTACGCCAGCCCGGTCTTTGCGCTGGATATCGAACATCACTTCAAGGGCCAGATGGAAGATCTGATGATCATTTCGCCCGATGTGGGCGGCGTGGGGCGGGCCCGCGAATTGGCCAAACGCATCAATGCGCCGCTTGCCATCGTCGACAAGCGGCGCGAAAAGGCCGGTGAAATTGCCGAAATGACGGTGATCGGGGATGTTCGTGGCAAGAAATGCATCATCGTCGATGACATCTGCGACACCGCCGGCACCCTGTGCAAAGCGGCCGAAGTGCTGATGGAAAGCGGCGCGACCGAGGTGCACAGCTACATCACCCATGGCGTTCTGTCCGGCCCGGCTGTGGAGCGGATCAAGAATTCGGTGATGAAATCGCTGGTCATCACCGATTCCATCGAGCAAAGCGCGGCCGCAACAGCCGCCTCCAACATCCGCGTGGTGCCGACTGCCCCGATGTTTGCACAGGCCATCCTGAACATCTGGAACGGCACCAGCGTGTCGAGCCTGTTCGAGACCGAAACCTTGGTCCCGATCTACGAAGGTATGTATCAGCGCGGTTAACCTGCCTGAAACCGGTCTCGGTCAGAGTGCAGTCCTCTGCCCTGACCGCGAGATCACGATGAAAAATGCTTTTCGTGGCGGAGACCATGTCTCCCCCCCGCCCCTTGCTCCTCCTGCACCGCGTCCGGACGACCGGATCATTGATGAAATGGTGGCAGCCTCGGTGCAGCTGGGCCATGACATTGTGGACGTGGCGGGCTTTTTTGACGGCGTCGATGAGGCCGCCGCAGAACAGGTCACACGTTTGACAGAAGTGCGCGACAGCGCCCGCAGCGTGTCCAAGGCATCTGCCTCCATGGTCGGGACGACCGAACGCCTGTCGACCGTCATGGGCAGCCTGATCGAAGTGTTGGCGACGTCAACCGCACAGCTGCATCAGGCGATCGGGGCCAGCCAGCAGGTGTTGGGGTGGGTCAGTGGCGTGGGTGCGCCCCTTGCCCGCATTGATGATGCGATGCGGGCCACGCAGGCATCCAACACGCGCATTCTCGACATTGCACGTGAAATCAACATGCTGGCGATGAACGCAAAGATCGAGGCTGCCCGCGCGGGCGACCGCGGTCGTGGCTTTGCCGTGGTGGCCGATGCGGTCAATGCACTGTCAGCGCAGACGACCACTACCGCAAGAGTGATTTCCGAAACGGTGGGATCGTTGGCCGGGGAAATTGCCGCATTGCGTGCCGAGACAGAGGTCACTGTCGGTCAGGCCGAAACCGGGTTGCGCGACCTTGCGTCTGCCGGATCGGCCCTGAAAGATCTGGGAAAACAAGCCAGTGCAGGCGAGTCCGAGCTGGCCGCGATGGGCACCGATGCGCAACATATGCGCAGTGTCATGCACGGGTTCGGTCCGACATTCGTGGCACTTTACGAAGGGATCATCGAGCAGACCGAGATGATCAATGACGCGCGCAATCGCGTGTCTGGATTGATCACGCTCAGCGAACGCATGGTGCAGCACATGTTCGCGCTTGGTGGCGCTTCGGAAGATCGACCGCTGATCGATGCCGTCATGCACTCCGCAACCCGGCTGAGCGACGTGCTGGAACAGGCCCTTGACCGCGGCGAGATCAGTCAGCAGATGCTGTTTTCCTCTGACTATCGCCCGATCCCCGGCAGCAACCCCGCCCAGGTTCTGGCCCCCTTCACCAGCTTGACAGACCGACTGTTTCCGCCGGTACAAGAACAGATGCTTACGCTTGACCCCCGGATCGTTTTTTGCGCAGCAGTGACCCAGGACGGCTATCTGCCGACCCACAACCGGCAGTTCTCGGCTCGTCAGGGCAATGATCCAGTCTGGAATGCCGCGAATTGCCGCAATCGTCGTATCTTTGATGACCGGGTCGGTTTGGGGGCCGGAAGGTCCACCGCGCCTTTCCTGATGCAGATCTACCGGCGCGACATGGGCGGTGGCACCTTCGCGATGATGAAAGATGTTTCAGCGCCGATCACGGTCAAAGGTTGCCATTGGGGTGGCCTTCGGCTGGCCTACCGTTTTTAGGCGCCACCCTTAGTCGATCTCCCAATCGTCCTCATCCGGCACTTGGCCAATCGCCATCCAGTCCGCGCGTATCCGTGCGACACGGGTGTCGCCCCAGGTTCTGAACACCAGATGAAAGCCGGTTTCGGAGATATTTTCTGCAGTCAGATCGGCGCGGGCGTTGGTCCGGTGATCCGTGTCCCACATTGAGATGCCGACATGCACAGCGGGTGCCATGCGGAACGGCTCTTTGAACCGCACGATATGGCGGCTTTCGCGATCACCGTCGCCTGTCCACATCACCCCCCCATCGGCAAAATCGGAAAACAGAACCCGCGACCCCTGAACGATTCCGATACTGCCGGGAGGAAAACGCTTCATGCGGTGACCCTTCTTTGGCACTCTGGCTCTGGTGCCCTGTCATCCAAAAAATCTGTACCTGAAAATGAACAGGCCCCAGCATATGCCGGGGCCTGTTCAGACTTCAACTGTTTCAGAGCATTACTGCCCGATCGCGCGGCGCGCTGCCATCATGTCGGCCATGATCTTGTCGGCCGCGTCCTTGTCATCCGTACCGGCTGCCGCATCGCGGAGTTCCGCCACCAGACTGTCCATCAGGGCAGGCGTTGCCTCCTCGACCGGAACCGCGCGTTCGGCCAGAACCGAAACGCTGGTCGCGGTGATTTCGGCGAAACCGCCAGTCACGATAAAGGTCTTGGTCCCGTCAGCGGCGACCGCTTTCAGGATGCCGGGGCGCAGGGTGGTGATGGTGGGGGCATGCCCCTCCATCGCCGTCAGGTCGCCCTCGGCGCCCGGAATCTGGACCTCGGTCGCCTGAGCCGACGCAAGGCGCCGTTCCGGGCTGACGAGGTCGAACTGAACTGCCATGATCCCCTCCTTATGCCGCAGCGGCGGCGAGTTTGGCGGCTTTGGCTTTCACGTCTTCGATGTCGCCAACCATATAGAAGGCGGCTTCCGGCAGGTGGTCATATTCGCCAGCAACCACGGCCTTGAACGAGGCGATGGTTTTTTCCAGCGGAACCTGCACACCGTCAGAGCCGGTGAACACTTTTGCCACGTCGAACGGCTGCGACAGGAAACGCTCCAGCTTACGCGCACGGGCCACGGCCAGTTTGTCGTCTTCCGACAACTCGTCCATGCCGAGGATGGCGATGATGTCCTGCAGCGACTTGTAGCGCTGAAGCACTTTCTGCACATCGGTTGCCACTTTGTAGTGCTCGTCCCCGATGATCAGCGGGTCCAGCAGACGCGAGGTCGAGCCCAGCGGGTCCACAGCCGGGTAGATGCCTTTTTCCGAGATCGAGCGGTCCAGAACCGTCGTTGCGTCCAGGTGGGCGAACGAGGTGGCTGGTGCAGGGTCGGTCAAGTCATCGGCCGGAACGTACACGGCCTGCACCGAGGTGATCGAGCCGTTCTTGGTCGAGGTGATGCGTTCCTGCATCGCGCCCATGTCGGTCGCCAGCGTCGGCTGGTAACCCACGGCAGATGGAATACGACCCAGCAAAGCCGACACTTCCGAACCCGCCTGGGTAAAGCGGAAGATGTTGTCGACAAAGAACAGAACGTCAGCGCCGGTCTCGTCGCGGAACTGTTCTGCCATGGTCAGACCCGACAGGGCAATCCGCATCCGCGCACCCGGGGGCTCGTTCATCTGGCCGTAGACCAGTGCGATTTTCGACTTGGTCAGGTCTTCCAGGTCGATAACGCCGGATTCGATCATCTCGTGATACAGGTCGTTCCCTTCACGGGTCCGCTCACCCACACCGGCGAACACGGACACGCCCGAGTGCACCTTAGCGATGTTGTTGATCAGTTCCATGATCAGAACAGTCTTGCCCACGCCGGCACCGCCGAACAGGCCGATCTTGCCACCCTTGGTATAGGGGGCCAGCAGGTCGATCACCTTGATCCCGGTCACCAGAATCTGGCTCTCGGTTGCCTGCTCGGCAAAGGAGGGGGCGGGCTGGTGGATCGACCGGGTTTCAGCCGCATTGACCGGGCCACGCTCGTCAACCGGTTCGCCGATCACGTTCATGATGCGGCCCAGTGTTGCCGTGCCGACCGGAACCTGAATCGGCTTGCCGGTGTCAGACACCGGCGCGCCACGGACCAGACCTTCGGTCGCGTCCATAGCAACCGCGCGGACGGTGCTTTCGCCAAGGTGCTGTGCCACTTCGAGAACCAGCGGCTTGCCGTTGTTGTCGGTGATCAGCGCGTTCAGAATTGCGGGAAGTTCGCCTTCGAACTGCACGTCCACGACGGCGCCGATAACTTGCGTCACCTTGCCCGCCGCGGCAGCTGCTTTCGGTGCTTTTGCCATGTCGTTTCTCCAGTTCCTCAGAGCGCTTCAGCGCCCGAAATGATTTCGATAAGCTCTTTGGTGATCGCAGCCTGACGCGAGCGGTTATAGATCGTCGTGTACTTCTTGATCATATCGCCTGCGTTGCGCGTTGCGTTGTCCATCGCGCTCATCCGTGCCCCTTGTTCGGAGGCACCGTTTTCCAGCAGAGCGGTAAAGATCTGCGTTGCGACACCACGGGGCAGCAGATCGGCCAGAATGGCCTCTTCGCTTGGCTCATAGTCATACAGCGCGCTGGTGGTGGCGCCTTCAAACTTGGCCGGAATGATCTGCTGCGCCGTCGGCACCTGGCTGATGACCGACTGGAACCGGTTGTAAAAGATCGTGGCGACGTCGAACTCACCCGCCTCGAAACGGGTCAGCACTTCGCGTGCTATACCTTGCGCATTGGCATAGCCCACGCGTTTCACGTCCGTCAGGTCAACATGGCCGACCATGTTGGCTTCCAGATCGCGGCGCAGTTGCTCACGGCCCTTTTTGCCGACCGTCAGGATCTTGACCGTCTTGCCTTGCGCCAGCAACTCGTTTGCCTTCACGCGGGCAAGCCGCGCGATGGTCGAGTTGAAGCCGCCGCACAGGCCACGCTCTGCCGTCATGACGACCAGCAGATGCACCTGATCCTTGTCCGTCCCGGCCAACAGCCGGGGCGCGCTTGCCGATGTACCGACCGATGCGGAAAGTCCTGCCATGACTGCATTCATCCGCTCGGCATAGGGCCGGGCAGCTTCGGCAGCCTCTTGGGCGCGGCGCAGTTTCGCCGCAGAGACCATCTGCATCGCCTTGGTGATCTTGCGCGTGTTCTTGACGCTCGCGATCTTGTTTTTTAAGTCCTTAAGGCTGGGCATATCCCTGTCCTTTCAGACGCTTAAGCGAAGGTTTTGGCGAATTCAGCGATAGCGTCTTTCAGCTTTTGCTCATCTGCGCCTTTGATTTTCGGGTCAGCGGTGGTGATCCAGTCCAGGATATCCTTGCGCTGGTTACGCAGGAACGACAGCAGACCCGCTTCGAACCGGCCCACATCCTTCACAGCAACCTTGTCGAGGAACCCGGCGGTGCCCGCATAGATCACGCAGACGATTTCCGCGTTGGTCAGTGGCGAGTACTGGTTCTGCTTCATCAGCTCGGTCAGGCGCGCACCACGGGCCAGCAGCTGCTGGGTCGATGCGTCAAGGTCAGAGCCGAACTGCGCAAAGGCCGCCATCTCACGATACTGCGCGAGCGACAGTTTCACCGGACCAGCCACGGTTTTCATCGAGTTCGTCTGTGCAGACGACCCAACGCGCGACACCGACAGACCGGTGTTCACAGCCGGGCGGATGCCCTGATAGAACAATTCGGTCTCAAGGAAGATCTGGCCGTCGGTGATCGAGATCACGTTCGTCGGAATAAAGGCCGACACGTCGCCGCCCTGGGTTTCGATGATCGGCAGCGCGGTCAAGGAGCCCGAGCCGAAATCGGCGTTCAGCTTCGACGAACGCTCCAGCAGGCGGGAGTGCAGGTAGAACACGTCGCCCGGATAGGCTTCACGGCCCGGCGGACGACGCAGCAAGAGCGACATCTGACGGTAAGCAACGGCTTGCTTGGACAGGTCATCATAGATGATCAGCGCATGACGGCCGTTGTCGCGGAAAAACTCTGCCATAGCGGTCGCCGAATAGGGCGCCAGGAACTGCATCGGCGCCGGGTCGGATGCGGTTGCGGCCACCACGATGGTGTAGGCAATCGCGCCGGTTTCTTCCAGCTTTTTCACCAGCTGCGCCACGGTCGACCGTTTCTGGCCGATGGCGACATAGATGCAGTACAGTTTCTTGCTCTCGTCGTCGCCAGCAGCCTCGTTATAGGACTTCTGGTTCAGAATGGTGTCGAGCGCCACGGCGGTCTTGCCGGTCTGACGGTCACCGATGATCAGCTCGCGCTGGCCGCGGCCAACCGGGATCATGGCGTCAACGGCCTTCAGGCCGGTTGCCATCGGCTCGTGCACCGACTGGCGTGGAATGATGCCGGGGGCCTTTACATCGGCGATCCGGCGTTCGGTCGCAGCGATCGGACCTTTGCCGTCGATCGGGTTGCCCAGACCGTCCACAACACGGCCCAGCAGGGCGTTGCCGGCAGGCACGTCCACGATGGACTTGGTGCGCTTGACGATATCGCCTTCCTTGATGTCCTGGTCAGAGCCAAAGATCACGACGCCGACGTTGTCGACTTCAAGGTTCAGGGCCATCCCGCGGATACCGCCGGGGAATTCCACCATTTCACCAGCCTGAACATTGTCCAGACCATGCACACGGGCAATCCCGTCACCTACCGAAAGAACACGGCCCACTTCGGCCACTTCAGCATCCTTGCCAAAGTTCTTGATCTGCTCTTTCAGGATCGCAGAGATCTCAGCAGCCTGAATTCCCATCACCCAACCTCTTTCATTGCATTCTGGAGAGCTGCGAGCTTTGCCTTGACCGAGGTGTCGATCATGGTGGAGCCGAGCTTGACGACAAGACCGCCGATGAGACTTTCATCAACGGTGGTTTTCAATTTCACGTCCTTGCCCACACGCGCTTTGAGCGTGGCGGCAAGGGTATTGGCCTGTTCCGGCGTCAGGGCGGTGGCCGAAGTCACTTCGGCAGTCACCTCGCCCTTTTCCTCCGCGATGCGGGCGGCCAGACCGGTCAACACATACGGCAACACAAAAAGGCGGCGCTTGGCCGCCATCAGTTGCAATGTGTTCGCGGTCAGATCCGACAGGCCCATCTTGGCTGCAATCGCAGCCATCGACCGGGCCTGATCATCGCGGCTGATCACGGGCGACGAAATCAACGTCCCGAAATCAACGCTGGTGGACAATGCGGCAGTCAGCGCGTCTGCGTCGGATTCAAGTGCCGGAATGGCCCCTGCTTCCCTTGCCAGCTCGAACAGAGCGGTGGCGTAGCGCGCGGCGATGCCGGAGGAGATCGAAGCTGGTTCGGACACGTCATCCCTTCCGTTGTCTTAGGCCCGTCCCTACACGCCGGCAGGTCAGAGGCCGCCAATGGCGCATACAAGGGTATGCGTCTTGATTTTCGGCGTCTCTAGCAGAGCCTTTGCCACCCCGCAACCGTGTTGGTCGCCACATTGTGATGGTTCCATGCAGGTTTCGCGCATGTTTGCGCTGCACCTGCACAGGTGCGACTCTATGGCACCTTTCAGATCGGGTCGCAGAGCCAAAAACGACGGTCCAACAGGCTTTGGCAGCGGGTCGCGGCCCGCACTTCCAGCACGCCATCAGCCCACCGCGAATCTCCCTTGCGGGCTGTGTGCCTGCCTTATTCCGCCCGGTGGGATCTGGCGGGGGCCGGAACCGGCTGGCCCACGCCTTCCAGCACCCGTAGCGGGCGGCGCACGGCCGCGGCCAGCCCGCCGCGCGTCGGGGCATAGACCTGTTTTGTCGCCTCGACCATCAGCACCCCGCCCACCAGCCACGGCGCGCGCTTTCCGATCCGCTCCCAGAAATCCGCAGTGCGCAGCCAGAACCGCCCGGTCGAGGGCGGCGCAAACAGCGCCGCGGCCGCCCGGTCCGGGGTAAAGCCATGCCGTTTCAGCTGCGCCTCCAGCTGACTGACGCTATAAGGGCGGCCAAAGCCAAACGGCGTGCCATCGCGCCGCGCCCACAGGCCCGAGCGGTTGGGCACGATGAACAGCGCCCGCCCCCCCGGCCCCAGCACCCGGTGCGCCTCTTCCAGCACGGCAGTCGGCTGCTCTGACGTCTCCAGCCCGTGCATCAGCACCAGCCGGTCCACCAGCCCGGTCGGCAGCGGCCAGGCGGTCTCTTCGCACAGCACCGACACGTTCAGCATTCCGGCAGGCCAGGGCATCACGCCTTGCGGCCCCGGCATCAGCCCGATCACCCGGCGCGATTTGGGCAGATAGGGCCGCAACAGCGGCACCGCAAAGCCAAACCCCGCCACCGTCTGCCCCACCGCAGGCGGCCAGAACTGCACCACCTGATCCCGGATCGCCCGCTGCGCCACGCGCCCCAACTGGGTGCGATAATAAAAGTTACGCAGATCGAGTACATCAAGATGCATTGCGGACCATCCTTCTTCCGGGCCATGCTGGCCATATGCGCCACAGTCAACCGTAAGGACGACCATGCCTCTGGACCTTGTGACGATCCCCTGCCTGAAAGACAACTATGCCTTTCTGATCCACGATTCCGCCTCCGGTGCGACCGCCGTGGTCGATGTGCCCGATGCTGCACCGATATTGGCCGCGCTGCAAACCCGTGGCTGGCGGCTGACCGACATTCTGATCACCCATCACCACGATGACCATATCGCAGGCGTCCCTGCCCTGCGCGATGCCACCGGGGCCAAGGTCTGGGGTGCCGCGGCCGACGCGCACCGCCTGCCCCCGCTGGATCACGCACTGACCGAAGGCGACAGCGTGACCATCGGCGCCGAGACCGGCACGGTCATAGATGTCTCCGGCCACACCATGGGCCATATCGCCTTTCACTTCCCCGGCTCCGGCCTTGCCTTCACCGCCGATAGCCTGATGGCCGCCGGATGCGGCCGCCTGTTCGAAGGCACGCCCGATACGATGTGGGCCAGCCTGTCAAAACTCGCCGCCCTGCCCCCCGAGACGCTGATCTGTTCGGGCCATGAGTATACCGCATCGAACATCCGCTTTGCCCTGTCCCTTGAACCCGGCAATCCAGCGCTTATCTCTCGTGCATCGCAGGTTGCTCTGGCGCGCGAGGATGTTCGCCCCACAGTCCCTTCGACCCTGTCCGAAGAACTGGCCACAAACCCGTTCCTGCGCGCGGCCTTGCCCGAACTCAAGGCTGCCGTCGGAATGGCCAACGCATCTGACGCAGAAACCTTCGCCGAAATCCGCAGGCGCAAGGACAGGTTCTGACGTGTTAACGCCCAAGGGCTGATCACAATTGATGTGACAAATGTCACCAAAGCCCAAAGCGTGAATATTCTTCTTGAAGTACGGCAAATAAAACCGAACTTTAAAGGTATGAGGCAACGGTTGGTAAAGGTGAAGAACACCCGAACCTGCCCCGAGGAACAGGAGCACGCAGCAAGTGCCTTCGTTTTCAACCACTCTCGAGCAAGCCATCCACGGCGCCTTGGCCTTGGCCAACGCCCGTCGCCATGAACTCGCAACGCTGGAGCATCTGCTGCTGGCGTTGATCGAAGAACCCGATGCCGCCCGCGTCATGCAGGCCTGCTCGGTCAACCTTGATGACCTGCGCAAAACGCTGATGGAATTCATCGACGATGACCTGTCCACTCTGGTCACCGATGTCGAAGGGTCCGAAGCGGTGCCAACGGCCGCCTTCCAGCGCGTGATCCAGCGCGCGGCGATCCATGTGCAATCGTCGGGCCGCAATGAGGTGACGGGGGCCAATGTTCTGGTCGCCATCTTCGCCGAACGCGAAAGCAACGCGGCCTATTTCCTGCAGGAACAGGACATGACCCGCTATGACGCGGTCAACTTCATCGCGCATGGTGTCGCCAAAGACCCGTCCTTCGGCGAAAGCCGCCCGGTACAGGGTGCCGAAGAACACCATGAGACGCCAAAGGCCGAAGCCGGCGACGCCAAGGAATCGGCGCTGTCGAAATACTGCGTTGACCTGAACGTCAAAGCCAAAAAGGGCGATGTCGACCCGTTGATCGGCCGCGAGGCCGAGGTGGAGCGGTGCATTCAGGTGCTCTGCCGCCGCCGCAAGAACAACCCGCTGCTGGTGGGCGACCCCGGCGTCGGCAAAACCGCCATCGCCGAAGGTCTGGCGTGGAAGATCATCAACAAGCAGGTTCCCGACGTTCTGGCCGGTGCCACCATCTTTTCGCTCGACATGGGCGCATTGCTGGCCGGCACCCGCTATCGCGGCGATTTCGAGGAACGGCTGAAAGCCGTGGTCAAAGAGATGGAGGATCATCCCGACGCGATCCTGTTCATCGACGAGATCCACACCGTGATCGGTGCCGGGGCCACGTCCGGCGGCGCGATGGATGCCTCGAACCTGCTGAAACCCGCGTTGCAGGGCGGCAAGCTGCGCTGCATGGGTTCAACCACCTACAAGGAATTCCGTCAGCATTTTGAAAAGGACCGTGCCCTGTCGCGCCGGTTCCAGAAGATTGACGTGAACGAGCCTTCTGTTCCCGATGCGATCAAGATCCTGATGGGTCTGAAACCGCATTTCGAGTCGCACCACGACCTGCGCTACACCGCCGACGCAATCAAATCGGCGGTGGAACTGGCCAGCCGTTACATCAACGACCGCAAATTGCCGGACTCGGCGATTGATGTCATTGATGAAGCGGGGGCAGCACAGCACCTGTTGTCCGACTCCAAACGGCGAAAGGTGATCGGCACCAAAGAGATTGAGGCTGTGGTCGCAAAAATCGCCCGCATCCCGCCGAAAAATGTCTCCAAGGACGATGCCGAAACCCTCCGCGATCTGGAGAAAACGCTCAAGCGCGTGGTCTTCGGTCAGGACAAAGCCGTTGAGGCGCTCTGCTCGGCCATCAAACTGGCCCGTGCGGGCCTGCGCGAACCCGAAAAGCCCATCGGCAACTATCTGTTTGCCGGGCCGACGGGTGTGGGCAAGACCGAGGTGGCCAAGCAACTGGCCTCCAGCCTTGGCGTCGAACTCCTGCGCTTTGACATGTCGGAGTATATGGAGAAACATGCCGTTTCCCGTCTGATCGGCGCGCCTCCGGGCTATGTCGGCTTTGATCAGGGCGGCATGCTGACCGATGGCATCGACCAGCACCCGCATTGCGTGCTGCTGCTCGATGAGATGGAAAAGGCCCATCCGGATGTCTACAACATCCTGTTGCAGGTGATGGACCACGGCAAACTGACCGACCATAACGGCCGGTCTGTCGATTTCCGCAACGTGATCCTGATCATGACCTCTAACGCCGGGGCCTCTGACATGGCCAAGGCAGCGATCGGCTTTGGCCGCGACAAGCGCACCGGCGAAGACACCGCTGCGATCGAGCGCACCTTTACGCCCGAATTCCGCAACCGCCTGGATGCGGTGATCTCCTTCGCCTCGCTGGGCAAAGAAGTGATCTTCCGTGTGGTCGAGAAATTCGTGATGCAGCTCGAAGCACAGCTGATGGATCGTGGTGTTCACATCGAACTCACGCCAGAGGCGACGATCTGGCTGGGTGACAAGGGCTATGATGACAAGATGGGCGCGCGCCCGCTGGGCCGCGTGATCCAGGAACACATCAAGAAGCCGCTGGCCGAAGAGCTGTTGTTCGGCAAGCTGGTCAAAGGCGGGGTGGTCCGCGTCACGGTCAAGGACGACGCCATCGTGCTCGAAATCGACGAGCCGCAAAAGCCGCGCCTCACCGGCTCCAAACCGCCGCTTCTCACGGCGGAATGATCCGGCTTTTCCTGATCCCGGCATGGGCCCCTGCGCAAGCAGGGGCCTTTTGTTTGCAGATGCCGCTTGATTGCACGCTTGGGTGAGAATTGCCCGGGTGGCGATAGCTGCCACCCAAACCGCTACCGCTCGGTCAGCTTCAGCTCGATGCGCCGGTTCTGCTGGCGGGCCGCTTCGGTGTTGCCCGAGACCACGGGCCGGTATTCGCCAAAGCCGGTTGCTGCCAGCCGGTCAGGTGGAAAGCCCAGCGAGTTCTGCATGAACCGCACCACCGACAGCGCCCGCGCCTGACTCAGCTCCCAGTTGTCGGCAAACGCCCCTGCGCCCGACAGCGGCACGTTATCGGTGTGGCCATCGACCCGGATGATCCAGTCAATCGTGTCAGGAATCTCGGCCCGCACCTCGTTCAGAATTTCGACCACACCGGCAATCTGCGCCCGACCCTCGGGGGCCAGATCGGCGGCACCGGGCTGAAACAGCACTTCGCTGGAGAACACAAAGCGGTCGCCCACCACGCGCACCCCCTCCCGCCCTTCCAGCAAGCGGCTGAGCTGGCCAAAAAATTCGCTGCGGAACTTCTCCAGATCGGCGTTTTCCGCCTCCAGCCGCAGCCGCTCGGCCTCTTCCAGCGCGGCGCGGCGCTTTTGCTCTGCCGCAACCTGCGCCAAAGCGGTGTTCAGCTGCGACCCCAGTGCTTCCAGCTGCACCTGCGCAGTCGCATCCTTGTCGCGCGCCTCGTTCAGCACCGCCTGCAGACTGCCCAGCTGGCCGCGCAGGGCAACAATCTGCTCGTTCAGCAGGGCGACCCGCTGCGCCGCCTCGATGGCCTTGGCCTGTTCATCGGTCAGCGCCCGCTCTGCCGCCGCCAGCAGTGCCGCCGACTGGTCCACATCCGCCGCCGCCTGTGCCGCCTCGGTCTGGGCCGCAGCGAGCAACAGCAGGGTTTCCTCGGCCCGCTTGCGCTGTTCTTCCAGCGCCAGCGTCATCGCCGCCATCGCTTCATCCGACCCGGCCATCCGCGCCCGCAACGCCTCCAGCGCCGCCGCATCGACCAGCCGTGCGGCTTCTGCCTCTGACAGCTCCGTCTGCGCCGCCGTCAGCGCTGCGGCATCAGCGGTCGATTTCGCCTGAAGATCGGCAATCAGCGCCTCAACCGCCTCGCGTCGCGCCGCCGCCAGCCGCGCCTCTTCGGCGGTCTGATCAATCTCTTGCCGCGCCCGGGCCACCGCCAGCTGCAACGCATCGCGTTCGGTCAACAGGGCCGCCCGCGCCGCCTCCAGCTCGGCATTGCTGACCGACAGATCCGCCACCTCGCCGCGTGCGGCATCGCGCTCGGCCAAAAGCGTCGCCACCTGCGCCTCAAAGCTGGCCACCCGCGCTTCTGCCGCCTGCAATTCGGTCTCGGCCGTCGCCAGCCGCCCGGCCAGCCCCGCCACCAGCGCCGCCTGCCGCTCGCCCTCGGCCTTGCTGGCGGCGAGGTCAGAGCGCAGCGTGCCGACCTCGGCCTGCAACTGCCCGACCCGGTTCCGCTCCAGCCCCAGCGCATCAGCCAGTGCCGCCACCTGATCGGTCAGCGAGTTCAGCTCTCCGTCCTGCGTGGTGATGGTTTCCTGCAACACCGATTGCAGCACGGTAAAGATGGTCAGCACGAACATCAGCACCATCACCAGCGTCGTGACCGCATCCACAAAGCCCGGCCAGATGATCGACGCGTCCCGCCGCCGCGACAGCCCCATGGCTCAGCGCCCCACCCCGGTGCGCGACAACTGCCGCACCGCCGCCGTCAGCGCCGAAATCTCGCCGCGCAGATCGGCGACACTTTCCTGCCGCCCTGCCGAAATTTCTTCCAGAATCCGCAGCAGCTGCACATCAATCGAGCGCAGGCGCATCCGGCTTTCGGCATCCGAATGCGCGCCGCCCTCGGCCCCGACCAGCGCCGCGATCAGCCGCTCCTGCCCTTCGGCAATACGGTCCAGCGCCGCTGCCTGCCCGGATTCCGCCTCCAGCCGGTTGGCAAGCGCGCCGACCGCCGCCGCCAGCTCGCCGATCCGCGCATCTACGGCTCCCCGGCTGGCATCCGATTGCACATACAGCCCTTGCAGGGCCTCCATCTGGCTGACCATCTGGTCCAGCACCATGGCCACCGCGCCGCCATCAGTCTCGCCTTCCGCCTCGCCGCTGGAAAAGCCCAGCCGGGTGATCGACGACAGCCACTCTTCCAGCTCGCGATAAAACCGGTTCTGGCCATGGCCGGCAAACAGCTCCAGCAGGCCCACCACCAGCGATCCTGCCAACCCCAGCAGTGATGAGGAAAACGCCGTTCCCATCCCACCCAGCTGCGCTTCCAGCCCGCTCATCAGCTTTTCGAAAACCGCAGCGCCGCTTTCGCCCTCTTGCGGTGACAGCGAGCGGATCGTTTCGACAATCGCCGGAACCGAGGTGGCAAGCCCGTAAAACGTGCCCAGAAGGCCAAGGAAAATCAAAAGGTTGGTCAGATAGCGCGTAATATCCCGCGCCTCATCAATCCGGGTGGCGACCGATTCCAGGATCGAGCGTGAGCTGTAAGAGGAGATCTGCATCTGCTGCCCACGCGTGCGCAGCAGCGACGCCAGCGGTGCCAGCAGGCGCGGCACCCGCTGGGTTTCCGCCCCCGGCCCGTGGCTGACAAAATCCTCGATCCAGCTGACCGACTGGATCAGGATCAGCACCTGCCAGAAACAGGTGAACACCCCCAGCACAAAGATAAAGGCGATAAATCCGTTCAGCCACAGGTTGGACCGGAACACCTCGGCCACCTGACCATGAATCAGCCATGCCCCCGCGGCCACCAGCCCGGTGATCACCAGCATGGTCACGATCTGCTGGATCGGCTGCGTAAATTTCGCGGCCCTGCGCTCTCGCCCAGTGCGGCGTGCTCCGGCCTTCGCCTCGGCCTTGGTCTGCTTCATCAGACGCTGCCTGCCCGTTTGTTCTGCTTTGCCCGACGATACGCCATGATACCCTTGCTGCCAAAGAAATTCTCTGTGTCTTCACAGGGTAAGTGCGCGAACCCGTGAAGCCAACCACTCCAGTTCCGGGTCGGAAATGCCCAGTTCTGCCAGATGCGCCGCTGTCGACCACAGATAATCGCGGTTCAACCCACGCCCGCCAACAGCGCGCGCAATGATCTGCGCCTGCTCTTCCAGATCGACGCCACCGCAGTATTGCCAATGCTCCGGGTCGATCACATAGACCAGCGCATCGCACCCGCCGCCGCCCGGCCAATCGGCCCGCACCCGCGCCTCCAGATAGGCCGACGAGATCAGCTCGCGTTCGCGCAACAGCGCCAACGTATCAGCCTCGGCCCCCGGTTCGACCCGGAAAGTCACGCCATTGCAATGATGCCCTTCAGCCGCGTCCAGCGCCAGCACCAGACCGGGCGCGGCTTCGGAGCCGCGATGATGGATCGAGCGCATGCAGAACGACCGCCGCCAGCCCTGCAGCCGCGCGACCCGCGCCTCGGCCACCGGAAATTCCGGGTTCCAAATCAGCGATCCATAGCCAAAGACCCACATCGTCTCGGTCAAGTGACTGGCCCTCCTTGCTTGCTGCCTCTAAACAACAGGGGCGGATGAAAGAAAAGGGCCGATGATGCGCGCATTGCTGTCGATTGCCATCCTTTTGGTGGCGCTGTGGTCGGGCTACTGGTTTGTCGGCAAAACCGCCGTCGAACGCGGGTTCGAGGCGTTCTTGCAAGAGGCCCCGGCGCGCGGGCTGGACATAGCCCAATCCGGCTACAGCTTTGCCGGCTTTCCCAACCGCTTTGATCTGACCGTATCAGAGCCGCGCCTGACCGATCAGCGCAGCGAAATCCGCTGGGAAGCGCCGTTCCTGCAAGTGTTTTCCCTGAGCTACCGCCCTTGGCACGTGATCGCCGCCTTCGCGCCAGAGCAGGTCATCCGCACCCCGGCCGAAGACATCGCGCTGCAATCGGGCAAGCTTCAGGCCAGCGTCGTGGTCAGCCCCAGCACCGCACTGACGCTGGACCGGACCACGTTTGTCGGGGATGCGATCCGCGCCGAATCCAGTCTGGGCTGGGTGCTGGAGGCCGAGACGCTGCGCTTTGCCACCCGCACCGACCCCAGCCGGACCAATGCCTATGACATCGCGCTGGAGCTGCTGAACCTGTCACCCGACCCGGCCCTTGCCACCCGCCTGCCCGACCTGCCGCCGCAGATCGCGCTGACGCGGGTTGATGCCAATGCCAGCTTTTCGGCCCCGCTTGATCGTTTCGCGGCCACGACCCGTCCCACCCTCACCGCACTATCGCTGCGCGAGGCGGTGCTGACCTGGGGCGGGCTGTCCATCTTTGCCAAGGGGGATCTGCTGGCGGTGGACGGCACCCCCGAAGGCCGGATCGAGATCCGGGTAACCGGCTGGCGCAATCTGGTGACGCTGGCCACCAGCATGGGCCTGATCAAACCCGAAATCGCACCGACCGTGCTGAACATGATGCAGGCCGTTGCGGGCAGCTCGGGTGATCCGGAGGTGCTGGAAATGCCGCTGATCTTTGCCGGTGGGCAGATGTCGCTTGGCCCGCTGCCCCTCGGCCCCGCGCCCCGGCTGAACTGAACCGGGGCCTAACGGCAGTAGGTGCTGCTGCGCTTGGCGGTGTCGAAATGCAGATGGTCCTCGTGCATTCCGTCCGACCCTGGCCCCAGCGTGGTGTTAAAGATACCGCAGGCCGCTTTGTGGGCTTTTCGCATGGTCCTGTCGAAATTTCGTAGAACTGGAACGGTCTTTCCGTTCGAAAAGGTAAAGCCAGAGATGTCGATGGCCCGGCCCTTGCCATGTTCGCTGACCTTGGCCCCGGCGCGGTGATTGCGGGTCCGGCAGACATAATGCCCGGCCACCTGCAACTGCACAACCTTGCCCTTGCCATAGGCTGGTTCCACCCCGCGCTCGACCCAGGCTTTCAGCGCGCGGGCGGTATCACAATCCACCGTGGCCGCCTGACTTAGCCGCACTCCGGCAACGCTGGTGATCCGCACCGGGTCCGGCACCCCGCACCCCTGAATGCGCGAGGTGATCGGCGCCAGTGCCTCACCCCGGATCGACGGATCGCCGCAGACCGCCCCCTTTTGCGACACCACGCCCTGCTTGCCGGGCTTTACCGGCGCAATCGTGGCCGCGACCAGTTGTTTTTCAACCAGACTTTCAGGCCGCTTTGACGGGCGCAACAGGCCGAACAATCCCTTTTTCTCGGGCGGGGCAACCGCAGAGGCGGTCGCGACAACCACCTCCGGCGCGGCGATCATCGCAGGCGCTTCAGCAACAAGATTCTGAGGCCGCCGCTTGGGACGCACCGAAAGCGTCATGACCGGCAGCGCAGCGACCTGCATGCTGATCCCCACCGTCTGCGCCTCGGCAACGGCAACCATTCCGGGGCGGGGCATGGGCCGGGGCGATTTGGAAGGCGCATCGGCGAACGCAGCACTTGCCGCAACCAGCAGAACAGCCCCCGTTACCCCCGCCCTGAACATCAGCCCTTGCCCTCTCCTCCGCCCTGCGGGACACGCCCGAAGTCTGGAGCAGATGTATCCTGTCCCGCCTCGATAATGCCACGCCTGATTGCGCGGGTGCGGGTGAAGTAGGCGTGAAGGTGCTCACCGTCGCCCATGCGGATCGCGCGTTGCAGGGTGAACAGCTCTTCCGTAAAGCGGCCAAGGATATCCAGCACCGCATCCTTGTTGGTCAGAAACACATCGCGCCACATCACCGGATCGCTGGCCGCGATGCGGGTCAGGTCGCGAAACCCGCCCGCTGAATACTTGATCACTTCCGAATTCGACACCCGCCGCATATGCTCGGCCACGCCGACCATTGTATAGGCAATCAGGTGCGGCGTGTGGCTGGTCACGGCCAACACCAGATCATGATGGGCCACGTCCATCTCATCCACATTCGCGCCCATGCGCTCGCACAAGTCCCGCAGCCGCGCCACCGCTGCCCGGTCCGCCCCCTCCAGCGGGGTCAGCAGCCACCAGCGGTTCTTGAACAACGTCGCAAAACCCGACCTCGGCCCCGAATGTTCGGTCCCCGCAATCGGGTGGCCGGGAATGAAATGCACGCCAGAAGGCATATGCGGCGCCACCGCCTCAACCACCGCGCCCTTGACCGAGCCGACATCGGTGACGGTCGCCCCCGGCGCCAGATGCGGCCCGATCTCGGCGGCAATCGCGCCCATCACGCCGACCGGCACGCACAGCACGACCAGGTCCGCACCCTGCACCGCCTCGGCTGCCGTGGCATAGACCGCGTCACACAGACCGATCTGCAGGGCAATATCCCGGCTTTCGGCCGATTTGGCATGGCCCACAATCTCGCCCGCCAGCCCATATTGCCGCATCGCATGCGCCATCGATGAGGCGATCAGCCCCAGGCCGATCAGCGCCACACGCTGAAAAATCACTGTCTCACGCGGGCCGGTCATTTCAGACCCTTGAACTGCCCCACTGCATGGGCAATCCGGCGGCATCCCGCTTCGTCGCCCACCGTGATGCGCAGACAATGCGGCAGCTTATACGCCGCCACCCGCCGCACGATCAGGCCTTGCGACTGCAGAAAACCATCACAAGCCTCGGCCTCCTCGACGCTGGCAAAACGCGCCAGTACGAAATTCGCCATGCTGGTGTCAGAGGGCACACCCACCTCGGCCAGAGCTTCGGCCAGCCAGTGGCGCATCCGCGCATTCTCGGACCGGCATTTGTTGACCCACTCCTGATCGCGCACCGCCGCTTCAGCCACCTCCAACTGAGTGGTCGACAGGTTGAACGGCCCGCGGATACGGTTCAGGACATCAATGATATGCTTGGGGCCATAGCCCCAGCCAATCCGCAGGCCACCCAGACCATAGATCTTGGAAAACGTCCGCGTCATGAACACATTGTCGCGCCCGGTCGCCAGACCCGAGCCGCCGTCGTAGCCCTCGACATATTCGGCATAGGCCCCGTCGATCACCAGAATGGCCTGCGGGGGCAGCCCCGCCGCCAGCCGCTCCATCTCGGCGGGCGAAATCATTGTGCCGGTCGGGTTGTTGGGATTGGCAATGAACACCAGCTTGGTGCGCTTGGTGCAGGCGCGCAAAATGGCGTCCACATCGGTCATCCGCTCACGCTCGGCCACCTCGACCGGAGTCGCCCCGACGGCAAGTGCCGAAATCCGGTACATCAGAAAGCCGTGTTCGGTGAACACCACCTCATCCTTTGGCCCGGCATAGGCCTGGCACAGAAAGGTAATAATCTCGTCCGAACCAACGCCACAGATGATCCGCTCCGGGTCCAGCCAATGCACATCGCCGATGGCCTGACGCAAGGCCGCGTGATCGGTGCCCGGATAGCGGTGCAGCGTGTGAACCGTCTTGCCAAATACCTCTTTCGCCCGGTCACCGGGGCCGAACGGATTCTCGTTCGACGACAGTTTCAGCGCATTTGACACGCCGGCCAGATGCGCCTTGCCGCCTTCGTAAAGCGCAATGTCCAGAATGCCAGGTTGCGGGCGAATGGTGTCGTGCATAGGGGCCTCCAACTCACCCGGCGGTTCTAGCGGGCACGGGGCGGTTAGACCAGTGCGATTATAACGCGCAGGGGGGCAATCGACAGCCGGATTCCCTGCACACAAAGCCCGCAAATGCAAAAGGCCGCCCCACGGGGCGGCCCTTCCGACAGCTTGCGCGAAAGATCAGTTCTTCGCGTAATATTCGACGACCAGGTTCGGTTCCATCACGACCGGATACGGCACATCGCCCAGACCAGGGGTGCGCACAAAGGTCACGACCAGTTTGTTGTGATCGACTTCCAGATAATCCGGCACGTCACGCTCTGACGACTGCACGGCTTCCAGAATGATCGCCAGCTGACGCGACTTTTCGCGGACCGAGATCACGTCGCCCTCTTTCACACGGTAAGACGCGATGTTCACGCGCTGACCGTTCACCTGCACATGGCCGTGGTTCACGAACTGACGGGCGGCGAACACGGTCGGCACCAGCTTGGCGCGGTACACAACCGCATCCAGACGACGCTCCAGCAGACCGATCAGCATCTCGCCGGTGTCGCCGCGCACACGCTCGGCCTCACCAAAGATCTTGCGGAACTGCTTTTCGGTCAGGTCACCATAGTAACCCTTCAGCTTTTGCTTGGCGCGCAGCTGAGTACCGAAGTCGGACAGTTTGTTCTTGCGGCGCTGACCGTGCTGGCCCGGGCCATATTCCCGCTTGTTGACCGGCGACTTGGCGCGGCCCCAGATGTTCTCGCCCATGCGGCGGTCAATTTTGTACTTGGCAGACGTGCGTTTGGTCACGGCTGATCTCCTTCGCTCAGATGAAGGGCGTTGTCCTTGTGCCTTCCGGCCCGACAGGCATCCCCTTGCGGGGTCCACCAACACCAATGAAAAGCCCCGGAGGTTACCCGCCGGGACAGAGCGCGCTTATACGCCCGCAAATCAGGGTGTCAACAGCCGCTTCCGCCCCGGTCCGAAAATAACGCCGGGGGAGGTGCAAAGCGAAAGCGGCAATCACCCCTCCCGGCAACACCGGCTCTAAAGCTTAGGCCGCCACATCATGCCGCAGGATCGCCACCTCAGAGGACGACAGATTGCGCCGGGCATAATCACCATAGCTCGCCGGGTTCACCGTGATCTCGGGCAGAATCGCCATCAGCGCCTCACGCTGTTTCGGCTCGATGGTGTCCATCGCGGTGTTCGACGGGTGAAAGCTCTCGGTCTCCATGCCGTTGGCCCAGACGATATTGTGGCGGTCCAGCAGGATATGGATATAGGTCACCTCGCGCAGCGCGTGATCGACACAGATCGTCACATCGTTCAGCAGATCCTCGGCCTTGACCAGCACCTCTTCGGTGTTGAACAACGCCCGCGCGGCCGGCCCGTTCAGCACCATCCGGTGCTGCGGCGACACCACCAGATCCACGTCTGGCCGCTCGATCCCCAGCGCCCCGGCCCGGAACCGGATCGGACGCAGATGCGGCATCGCATACAGCCGTGCCCCACTCATCCGGCGGCTGCCGGTCCACAGGATATCCTGCGCGCCATTGTCCTTGGTCAGAATGCGGTCGCCCGGTCGCAGATCCTGGATCAGCCGCGTTCCGGTCGGCGTGGCAATGCGGGTGTCTGGCGTAAAGCAGATCACCCCTCCCGCCACCTTGGCCCCCGCGCCCGAATGGGTGCGGTCAATCGCAGTGCGCACCACCCACAGATCCTGCCCCGGCGGCGGCAGATCACCGACAAACATCAACAGCCGCGCGCCGGTATCCGGCACCGGCAGAATGGTGACAGACCAGCTCTGATGGCCGTCCGTCACGATAAACCCCTGATCAGGAGCTTCTTCTTCCTCGTCCTCCACACCGGACGCGGCAACTGCCTCGCCCGTGACAGCTACACCGATCAGGCGGCGCACCATTTTGGCCGCACGCCTGCGAATGTCCGCAATTCCCTCGGCCCCCTCCAGCAGAAGCATGCCGCCCTGACCATCCACGCGGACGGGTTGACCGGACCAGCGCCATGAAGCGCCGACGGCAAGACCATCCAACGGGGCCGCACTCAGGCCGTCTATCTCTGTCTGTGACCAGGAAATGACGAACGTGCCCCGAGAGCCCGTTCCCATGCCTGTCCCTTTTTTAGTCTGCTCGTGTTTTTATTGCCCCAACCGTAACAAGGCGTTAACCCTTTGGCTATTGTAAAACAGCAACAATCCAAGGGAAGTCTGCGGAATTGGGGGGTAAATTCCGACAATCCGGGCACGGATCAAACGACCGGCTTTTGCCGCTACTTGCCAAAATGCGAGAAGCGATAGGGCGAAACCCCGTATTTCACCCGGAAAGACTTGGAAAAATGCGAGCTGCTGGCATATCCGCAGGCAATCGCCACCTCTGTCACACTCATATCGGTTTCCGCCAGCAGCGCGCGGCCATGTTGCAACCGCAGGTCGTTCATATACCGCACCGGGGTCACCCCCATGTAGCGGCTGAACAGCCGCTCGATCTGCCGCCGTGACAGGTCCAGCTGCGCGGCACAGGCATCCAGATCAAACGGCTCCTCGATCCGCGCCTCCAGAAACGCCACCGCCTCGATCAGCTTTTCATGCCGCGTGCCCAGCCGGGCGGCCAGCGAGGTCATCTGCTCATCGCCCTGCCTGCGCCGCTGCGCAAGCAGGCACATGTTCATAACCTCCTGACTCAGGGTGATGCCGAACCGCTCGTGGATGATTTCCAGCATCAGATCTGCGGCAGCAACGCCCCCTGCGCAGGTCACGATCCGGTCATCAATGCAGAACACCTGCCGCGCGGCGGTCAGATCGGGAAAAGTCTCGGCAAAGCCGGTCAGGTTCTCCCAATGCAGGGTAAACCGCCGCCCCTTCAGGATACCCGCCCGCGCCAGTGCATAGGCCCCGGTACACAGCCCGCCCACGATACGCCCGCGCCGCCACAAGCCGCGCAGCCAGTCGGCCAGCGCGGCGGTGGTCTGCAGCTCCGGCTCCACGCCCGAACAGACCAGCACCACCCCCTCGGGCTGCACCGCGCCATATGCCCCGTCCACCATCACCGGAACCCCGTTAGAACAGGCCACCGCCTGCCCGTCCGCCGACAGCACCTGCCAGTGGAACAACGCCTGCCCGGTCAACTGATTGGCGATCCGCAACGGCTCAATGGCCGAGGCAAAGGCCAGCATGGTGAATTTCGGCAGCAGCACAAAACTGACCGCGACCGGGCTGGCCACGGCGGGCAGCTCGACATGCGCCACCCCTTTGGCAATGTATCGCGCCGCGTCATCACTCATCAGCCAGCCCTCCAAAACCGCCACTCTTTGCCATCAAGTCCGAGCTTAAGCCATATCCTGCAGCAAAGCGCCGGAAAACAATGCCGGGCAAACCGGGTTGCGCCCCCGCACCCCATCATGCGCTCCCGCACGGCGCGGTGCGCAAATGATCCGGCCTTTGCGCAGATCCGCGACCGCAGACATAGCAAAGCCCCCCGGTTGCAGCCCCCATGCCGCTCGGCTAACGTCAGCCACCGCGTAGGATAGGAGCAGCCCCCATGTCGAAATCCCTGTTGAGCATTGGCGAATGCATGGTCGAGCTGTCGCCCACCGCCTCCGGCGATTATGCGCGCGGTTTCGCCGGGGATACCTTCAACACCGCATGGTATGCCCGCCGGCTGCTGCCCGCAGACTGGACCGTCGCCTATGGCTCGGCCATCGGCACCGATGCCGTCTCTGATGAAATGGCTGCATTCATCGCCGGTGAAGGCATCGACACAACCGCCCTGCGCCGCCTGTCCGACCGGACCGTGGGCCTTTACATGATCAGCCTGCGCGACGGCGAGCGCAGCTTTTCCTACTGGCGCGGCCAGTCGGCGGCCCGGATGCTGGCCGATGACCCCGACTGGCTGGAGGCGACCCTGAATGGCCGCAGCCTCATCCATTTTTCCGCCATCACCCTTGCTATCCTGTCGCCCGACCACCGCCGCAGCTTTTGCGCAGGTCTGGCCCGCGCCCGTGCCAAGGGCAGCCTGATCGCCTTTGACACCAACCTGCGTCCGCGCCTCTGGGACGGGGCCGATGCGATGCGCGACGGCGTGATGCTGGGCGCATCGGTGGCCGATATCGTCCTGCCGTCGTTTGACGAGGAAACCGGCCTCTGGGGTGACCAGACCGCCGCCGACACCATCGCCCGTTATCAACAGGCGGGGGCCAGCCGCATTGTGGTCAAGGATGGCGGCGGCCCGGTCACCCTGTGGTCCGCCGCTCACGGCACCCGCCAGCATGACGCAACCCCGGTGGCGCAAATCGTCGATACCACCGCCGCAGGTGACAGCTTTGCCGGCGGCTTTCTCGCCCATCTGGCCATGGGGGAAACGGAGGACCGCGCCGCACAGGCCGCAATGGCACTGGCGGCACAGGTCATCCAGTCCCGCGGCGCGCTGGTCCCCACCCTCTTCGCCTGATCTCTGCACCCCTGCCAGATCCCGCAACCCCCTGCCGGATTGCTGCTTGCCAAATACTCCCGCCGGAGGCACCGCCCGTGGCCCCCGGCGGTTGCCGTTCAGTCTGAGGCGAGACCCTCCCCAGAACGACACCATTTTCAGCATTTCCCGGAAGAACTGCACAATCTGCAGCCATAAGCGCACAAAAATCCATCACGCAACGCCCCCGGCCTATGACTCTGTCGCGCAATCTTGACCAATTGGGAAAACCCCAACCGGAGTCTGCCCCATGATCCGTATCGCCCTGTCCGGCCTTGTCACCGCGCTTCTGGTGGCACAGGTGGCCCAAGCCGAAACCGCCATGCCCTTTGCGCTGGACTGGAAATTCGAAGGCCCCGCCGCCCCCTATTTCGTGGCCCTCGACAAGGGCCATTTCGCCGCCGAGGGGCTGACGGTCGAGATCACCGAAGGCGCAGGCTCGCTGGATGCGATCCCGAAGGTGGCCACCGGCGCTTATCCGGTCGGCTTTGCCGATATCAACAGCCTGATGAAATTCCTCGACCAGAACCCCGGCGCGCCGGTGACGGCGGTGATGATGATCTATGACAAGCCGCCCTTTGCCATGGTTGGCCGCAAATCGCTGGGCATCACCGCGCCGGGCGACATCTCCGGCAAGATCCTTGGCGCACCGCCGCCGGATGGGGCCTGGGCGCAGTTCCCGATCTTTGCGGCTGAAAACGGCATCGACATGGCGACTGTCACGGTGGAACCCGTCGGCTTTCCTGTGCGCGAACCGATGCTGGCCGAAGGCAAGGTGGCCGCCGTCACCGGCTTCAGCTTCACCTCCAGCCTCAACGTCAAACGTCTCGGCGTGCCAGCCGATGACATCTCGGTCATCCTGATGGCCGATCACGGCGTGGCGCTTTATGGCAATGCGGTGATCGTCAACACCGACTTCGCCGCCGCCAACCCAGAAGCGGTGACCGGCTTTCTGCGCGCCATTGCCAAGGGCTGGAAAGACACCGTCGCCGACCCCGATGCCGCCATCGCCAGCCTGATCACCCGCAACCCCGCCGCCGATGCGGAGCTGGAGGGCGAGCGTCTGGCGCTGTCGATCAAGGACAACGTGATGACCGACTGGGTCATGACCAACGGCCTTGGCAACATCGACGCCGCCCGGATGGAAAAGGCGATCGAGCAGACCAAATCGGTCTACACCTTCACCAACGCCCCCGATGCCGCGCTGTACTTTGACCCGACATGGCTGCCCGCCGATGGCAGCCTGATGATGCAATAAGGCCCACGCCGCCCGGAAACGGGCGGCGCACCTCATGGCAAACCTCATCGAGATCAAAGGCGTCACCCACGCCTATCGTACCAAATCCGGTCCTCTGCCGGTGCTGGACAATCTGAACATCGCCGTGCCAGAAGGCGAATTTGCCGCCGTTGTCGGCCCTTCGGGCTGCGGTAAATCCACGCTCACCCGTCTTGTTGCCGGGCTGATGAAACCGGATCAGGGTGAGGTCTGGCTACATGGCGAGCGCGTCACCAGCCCCCGCAAGACCGTGGGTATGGCGTTTCAGAACCCGGTCCTGCTGGAATGGCGCACGATCCTTGAAAACGTGATCTTGCCGCTGGAAATCGTCGCCCCCCGTATGCCGCAGGCCGAGCGTGAGGCGCGTGCTTTGCACCTGCTGGAAATGGTCGGGCTGAAAGGCTTCGACTCCAAACGCCCCAGCGAATTGTCGGGCGGCATGCGCCAACGGGCCAGCCTGTGCCGCGCCATCGTGCATAAACCCGATGTGCTGATCATGGACGAACCCTTTGGTGCGCTGGACAATTTCACCCGCGAAGACCTGTGGCAGACCATGCGTGATCTGCGCGCGGCTGAACCCTTTACCTGCGTGCTGATCACCCATGACCTGCGCGAAAGCGTCTTTCTGGGCGATCAGGTGTTTGTGCTGTCGGGCCGCCCCGCCCGCACCCAGATGGTGTTGAACGTAGACCTGCCCGCCGACCGCACGCTCGACATCCTCTATCAGCCAAAGGCGCAGGACATGCTGCACACCTTGCGCGACCAGATCCGCATTGCCCAGGGCCGCGACGGGGAGATGCACTGATGGAAACCCTGCAGAAAATCGTCGTGCCAATTCTGGCCGTCCTCCTGTTTCTCTGGGCATGGGAGGCGCTGGTCTGGGTCAACGACTGGCCCAATTACAAGATGGCGTCGCCTTCCGACCTGCCGCCCGCGTTCTGGAAATTCCGCTGGCTGTTTCTGGAAATGGGCTGGCAAACCCTGTGGCGCACCGTTGTCGGTCTTGGCCTTGCAGTGCTGTTCGGCACCCTCGTCGGCATGATCATGGGCTTTTCGCGCATCGCCCGTGACGGGCTTTACCCGCTGCTGGTCGGCTTCAATGCGATCCCAAAGGCGACGCTGGTGCCGGTGATCTCTCTGATCTTCATCGGCCAGCATGATTTCAACACCGTGCTGATGGCGTTTCTGATCAGCTTTTTCCCGATTGCGGTGTCGGTCGGCATCGGCCTGTCCACTCTGGAACCCGAATACCGCGACATCCTGCGCAGCCTTGGCGCATCGCGCCTCACGATCTTTCGCAAGATCGCCCTGCCCAAAACCCTGCCCGAATTCTTCGGCGCGCTGAAGGTCTCGGTCACGCTGGCCTTTATCGGCACCAATCTGGTGGAGATCGTGGCCCCCCATGGCCGCGGCCTTGGCGCGCTGTTCAAATCGGGCGAAACCAATGGCGACTACCCGCTGATGTTTGCGGTTCTGATCGCCCTCGCCGCCCTCGGCATCCTGCTGTATTACGCCGTGCTGGTGCTGGAGCGCATCTTTGCCGGCTGGGCCGAGCGCCCGCAGAGCTGACATTACGCGCGTCCAGCGTCACCGCCGGACGCGCGGGGCTAACCGCTCTTGCGCAGGTTGGTGATCAGATCCCATCCGGCCAGCGCCACCGTCACGCTGACCACCCCGATCAGATCCCAGCGCGGGACATGCCACAGCAGGATCCCCAGAAACCCCAGCAACACCGCAAACGCAAAAAGCGCCATCACATTGTTCATTGGCTTGCGCCCCCTTTTGCCTGCATTTCCACATGCGCCATCAGCCAACGCGCGGTGCGCAGCAGCCGCGCGTCATCGCCACGCCGTCCCACCAGCTGCAACCCCATCGGCAAGCCGCTGTCCGACCAGAACAACGGCACCGTCACCGCAGGCACGCCGGCCAAAGTCCACAACCCATTAAAGATCGCCGATCCGGTAAAGGCCAGCCCCTCGGGCGCGGGGCCGGGGGCAGCCGGGCACAGGATGGCGTCACAGCGCTCAAACACCGGGTGCAGCGTCGCGTTCAACAGCGCGCGCCAGTCCAGCGCCGCCAGATAATCGCGCGCCAGCACCGCCTTGCCCTCATCCATCGCGGCACGCAAAACCTCAGACATCTGATCGCGCCCGCGCCGCTCGATCCCGTAATAGCACTTGGCCATCTCGGCAAAGTTGATCCGCTGCCGGATCGCCGCCACCTCGGCCAGCCCCGGCAGATCGGCCTCAAAGCACTGCTCGCCCAAGAGCGCCGCCACTTCTTCCACCGCCGCCCGCATCTGCGGATCGGCCTCCTGCCATCCGGGCGGGCGGACAAAGGCAAACATCGGCGTGACCGGCACCTTTGCCAGGGTCACATCCAGCAAACGCGGCACCGGCACGGCTTCGGTCGCGCTGTCCGCCGGGTCATGGCCGGTCAACACCTCGACCAGCAAAGCCGCATCCTCGACCGAGCGGGCAAACACCCCCACTGTATCCAGAAACGGCGATTGCGGCAAAATCCCCGTGCGCGGGATCAGCCCAAAGCTGGGCTTCACCCCCACCACCCCGCAATAGGCCGCAGGCCGGATCACCGATCCACCGGTCTGCGTGCCGATGGCCAGCGGCACCATGCCCGCCGCCACCGCCGCCGCCGACCCCTGCGATGACCCGCCCGGCGTATGCGCGGCGTTGTGCGGGTTGCGGGTCTTGCCGGGGTGCATATAGGCGCCCTCGGTCGTCACCGTCTTGCCCAGAATGATCGCCCCCGCCGCGCGCAGCCGCGCCACGATCCATGCATCCTCGCCCGGCACCCGGCCCGCATCCACCGCCAGCCCGTTCGCTGTGGGAATGCCCTTGGTGTCGATGATGTCCTTCAACGCCACCGGCACCCCGTGCAGCGGCCCGATGGGCCGCCCTGCCTGCCGTCGCGCATCCAGGGCGCGCGCTTGTTCAAGGGCATAGTCGCCATCCAGCCAGGCCCAGGCCTGCACCTGCGGCTCCACCACAGCAATGCGGGCAAGGTAAGCCTCGACCACCTCGACCGCGCGCAACGCGCCAGATGCCAGACGGTCGCGCAACACCAACGCGCCAAAGCCGGTCAGATCCACCACTTTATCGGCCCGGCCCATAGAATGCCTCCGGCAGGCTGAACACGATCTGCGGGAAGGCATAGAGCAGCGCCATGCAGATGATCACCATCCCGCAATAGGGCAGCACGCCCGCGAAAATCTCGGTCAGCTTGATCTGCGGCGGCGCGATGCCCTTCAGATAATACGCACTCATCGCCATCGGCGGAGTCAGGAACGAGGTCTGCAGGTTCAGCGCCACCAGCACGCCAAAGAACAGCGGATCAATCCCGAACAAGGGCAGCAACGGCAGGAAGATCGGCACAAAGATGATGATGATCTCGGACCATTCCAGCGGCCAGCCCAGCAGGAAAATGATCACCTGCGCCAGAATCAGGAACTGGATCGGCGTCAGATCCAGACCCATGACGAAATCGGCAATCACATGCTCGCCGCCCAGATAGCTGAACACCGCCGAGAAGGTGTAAGACCCGACGAACAGCCAGCACACCATCGCCGTGGTGCGCACGGTCAGATAAACACTCTCGCGCAACCGGTCAAAGGTCATGGCGCGATAACCCACCGCAAGCACCATGCCGCCCAGCGCGCCAATCGACGCGGCCTCGGTCGGTGTCGCCAGCCCGAACAGGATCGAGCCCAGCACCGCAAAGATCAGGAATGCCAGCGGAAAGAAACTGGTCAGCAACATCCATGCCAGCCGGGCCATCGGCACCTCAGGCATTTCTTCTTTGGTCGGTTTTGGCGCAAGTTTCGGATTCAGGATCGACCGGCCGACGATATAGACCAGATACAATCCCACCAGCGTAAAGCCCGGCAGCAACGCCGCCGCATAGAGCCGCACAATCGACACGCCCGATGACGCCGCATAGACGATCAGCATGATCGACGGCGGAATCAGAATGCCCAGCGTGCCGCCCGCGCAGATGATGCCGGTGGCAAAGGAATGGTCATAGCGCGCTTTCAGCATCTGCGGCAGCGCCAGCAGCCCCATCAGCGTGACCACCGCACCCACAATCCCCGTCGCCGTCGCAAACAGCGCGCACGTCAGCAGTGCCGCCACGCCCATCGAGCCGGGAATGTTGCGGGTGGCAATCGCCAATGTGCCGAACAGCTTGTCAACGATATTGGCGCGTTCGACGATATAGCCCATGAACAGGAACAGCGGGATCGCGGTCAGCACCTCATTCGAGATCACCGTATAAGTCTGGTTCACGAACAGATCGAAGATCCGGTTGTTATAGAACCCCTCGATCCACAGACTCGTGCTGTCCCACCAGCTTGCGTCCTCTCCCAGACGGTTGAACGCCCGCCACATCCGGCTGGGGTCAAAATAGGCGTAATAGCCAAAGGCAATGCCCAGCGCCATCAGCGTAAAGGCAATCGGAAAACCCAGAAAGACAAAGGCAATGAAGATGCCCAGCATCATGAGGGCGATTTGCGGGTCGGTCACGTGTGCGAACTCCGGGAATGGGGCGGCGGTTGGGCCGATTACCTTTGGGCTTTGGCGGCAGCGTCGGCAGCGGCCTCGGCGGCCTGTTTGATCAGCAGTTTCTCGGTCTCTTCGACATCTTCCTCAGCCTCCAGCCAGATGCCGCTCCGCATGCAGATGATGCAGCGGAACACCTGCGCCAGCCCTTGGATCAGCAGCAGGATACCTGCCGCCACGATCACCGATTTGAACTGATAGATCGGAATCCCTGCCGGGCTGTTGACCGACACTTCGGCATACCCCCACGACCGGGAAGAGTATTTCCAGCCGGTAAACACCAGCGCCAGAATGCCGGGAAAGAAGAACAGGACATAGAGCACCAGATCGACCAGCGCCTGCGTCTGCGGTCGCCATGTCCGGTACAGGAAATCCCCGCGCACATGCCCGCCACGCGACAGCGTATAGGCCCCGCCCATCATGAACACCGTGCCATACATGATGAAACTCAGGTCCAGCGCCCAGGGCGTCGGCCGGTTGAACGCGTAACGCACCATCACCTCATAAGCCATGCCAAAGGTCATCAGGATGACCAGCCAGCCAAAGGTCTTGCCGAACCAGGCCGAAAGCCGATCAGCAAATCGAATATACCCGAGCATGTGGGAAACTCCGTTCAAGCGGTCATGCAGGCAGATCAGCCCGCAGCAAGGATCACGGCGCAGAAGAAACGGGGGCGCGGTTCACGCGCCCCCGGATCAGATTACAGTTTCAGCTTGCCGGGGAAGTAATGCTCGTAAGCCAGCCCCAGATCCGGCGCGTTCATCAGCTCGTAATAGGCGACCTTTTCCACCCACTCGCGCTGGCTGTCCATCACCTTCTTGTTGAAGGCATCGCCTTCCAGATCGGCAATCAGCGTATCCCAGGCCCCCAGCTGCGCCTCAAGGATCTCTTTCGAGGTGCGGTGAACGATCACGCCATTGTCGGCCTGCAGCTCTGCCAGATCCTTGGAATATTCACGCATGGCCAGCGCAAGGTTCGATGTGGCCGAAGCCTCGACACCATATTTCAGGATCGCCTGCAGATCCGGGTCCAGATCTTCCAGGAAATCCTTGTTGAAGGTGAATTCAAACGCTTCCGACGCCTGATGATAGGACGACAGATAATAGTTCTTGGCCACATCCTGTGCGCCGAAGCGGCGGTCGGATGACGGGTTGTTGAACTCGAACGCGTCGATCACGCCACGCTCCATCGCGGGCACGATCTCGCCACCCGGCAGCTGTGCCACCGACATGCCCATCGCTTGCAAAAGGTCTGCCGCCAGACCCACGGTGCGATACTTGAAGCCCTGAATGTCGGCGACGGTGTTCACTTCACCCTTGAACCAGCCAAACGGCTGCGCGGGCATCGGCATGCCCATATAGCCGACCACGTTCAGACCCAGCACATCCTGCGTCAGCTCACGGTAAAACTCCGCGCCGCCGCCCTGATAGAACCAGCCCAGCATGGTCGAAGCCGAGCCGCCGAACACCGGACCCGTGCCAAAGAACGATGCCGCCTTGTGCTTGCCGTACCAGTACACCGGCACGGTGTGGGTCGCGTCGATCACGCCGTCATGCACGGCATCCATAACCTGAAACGCGCCGACAATCGCGCCTGCGGGCAGCAGGTCGATCTTCAGCCGGCCACCCGACATTTCTTCAACGCGGGTTACATATTCGCGGGCGAAATCCATCCAGATGTCAGATGCAGGCCACGAGGTCTGCATTTTCATCACAATCGGTGCCTGCGCCAGAACGGCCGGAGCGGCCAGCACCGAGGCTGCGGCGGCAGCAGATCCGCCCAGCGCACCCTTGCGCAGGAACGAACGACGGGAAAGCCCGGTGTCGCGGGTATCAGTCATATGGTGTCCTCCCAGACGATTATGGCCGCTCCTCGCGACCTGTTATCTGCGGAAAGTCTAATGCAGGGGGCGCGAAAAGCAAGCACTGGTAAGTTTGTTTTACCACGTCTACCCAATCATCGGTATAGCCCCCCCTTTTAGGCCACCCTGTCACCTGGCTCCCGTCCGGCAAAAAACGCGTCCAGATTGTCCAGTGCCCGAAATCCCATCGCATCGCGGGTCTCTTCGGTTGCCGAGCCGATATGCGGCAGCAGGAACACGTTCGGCAACGCTGCCAGCGCCGTGTTGCCCCCCGGCTCGGTCTGAAACACATCGAGGCCCGCCGCAAACAACCGGCCCGTGGTCAGCGCCCCAACCAGCGCCGCCTCATCCACCAGCCCGCCCCGCGCCGTGTTCACCAGCACCGCCCGCTCCGGCAGCAGCGCCAGGGTACGCGCGTTGATGATCCCGGCATTCTGCGGGGTCGAGGGGCAATGCAGGCTCAGCACATCCGACACCGCCAGCAGCCCCTCCAGCGTGTCATGAAAGACCGCGCCCTTTTCCAGATGATCGGGCAAGCGACGGCGGTTGTGGTAATGCACCTCCATGCCAAAGCCACGCGCGCGCTCTGCCGTGACCTGCCCCACCCGGCCCATGCCCAGCACGCCAAAGCGCTTGCCCGTCACCTGCCGCCCGACCATGAACGCAGGCGACCAGAAATCCCACTTGCCCGCCCGGATCATCGCATCGCCCTCGGCCCCGCGCCGTGCGGCCCTCAGCATGCACAGCATGGCAATCTCGGCCGTGGCATCCGACAGCACATCCGGCGTGTTGGTCACCACGATCCCCGCCGCCTTTGCCGCCGCCAGATCGACGTGATCGGTGCCCACCGAATGATTGGCGATGATCTTCAGCCTTGGCCCCAGCGCGGCAATCACATCGGCACTGAACCGCTCCGAATGGCAGGGCAGCACCGCATCCACCTCCCGGCACATCGCAATCAGCTCGGCGGGCGAAAACAGCCGGTCCTCGGGGTTCAGAATCACCGCGTAATCCCGCGCCGCCCGCGCCTCGACCACGTCGCGCAGTTTGCGCGCGATAAACAGCTTTGGTTTTGTCATCTCTGCCTCCCAGCTTTGGGGCAGACCCTAACCCGTCAGGCGACAGGTTCAAGCAAAGGGATCCACCGGATAGCCCACCCCGGTCAGATACAGCCCCTGCGGCGGACAGACCGGGCCACAGGCGGCGCGGTTGCGCGCCTCCAGCGCCGTCTTTACATCCTCCGGTGCCCACGTCCCCGCCCCGACCCGTTCCAGCGTGCCGACGATCGACCGCACCTGATTGTGCAGGAAACTGCGGGCGCGCAGGGAAAAGCGATACTCCACGCCCCCGGCATAAGCATGCTCGGAAATGGAAATCTCATCCAGAGTCTTCATCGGCGAATGGGCCTGACAGATCGAGGACCGGAAGGTGGTGAAATCGTGATGCCCGATCAGATGCGCCGCCCCCGCCCGCATCGCCGCCGTATCCACCGGGTTCAGCACCTGCCAGACCCGGCCCCGGTCATGCGTGACCGGCGCGCGCCGCGCCACCAGCCGGAACAGATAGCGCCGCTCGGTCGCCGAAAACCGCGCGTGGAAATCGTCCGGTACGCGAGCGGCGTCAATGATCGCCACCGGCGCCGGCTTCAGATGCCAGTTCAGCGCCTCGGACAGCCGGAACGGCTCCCACTCACGCACCAGATCCACCGTCGCCACCTGCCCGGTGCCATGCACGCCCGCATCCGTGCGCCCGGCGGCGGCAATCGTATGCGGCCCCGGCTGCAATCGCGACAGCGCCGCCTCCACCGCGGCCTGCACCGAAGGCTGCCCGGCGGCCTGCCGTTGCCAGCCCTGAAACGGGCCACCGTCATAGTCGATTTTCAGCGCAAAACGTGGCATGGCTGTTCCTTACCCGATTTGCCCCCCACTGCAAGCCCGGCGCAGGCGGCCGACTGCGGAAGCGCTCCGCGCGGGAGTATTTCAGAAAGGTGCAAGCCATCAGGGCTTGCGTGTCTTGTCCGGGGTTTCCCCCTACCCAGCGCGGATGTGCATGCCTATGTTGGGCCATGCACAAGGAATTGCTCAATTGGTTCTGTCCTCCCTGACTCATGGCATCTCCCGCAGCCTCGATGGCCTCGCGGGTTCGGTGACCGATCTGTTTGACCCGCCCCTGCGACTCGGCGTCACCGGCCTGTCGGGGGCGGGCAAGACCGTGTTTATCACCGCGCTGGTCGCCAATCTGCTGGACCGGGGCCGGATGCCGCAACTGGTGGCGCACAGTCAGGGCCGGATCGAGACCGTTCTGCTGCAACCCCAACCCGACCTGACCCTGCCGCGCTTTGACTTTGAGTCCCACCTGACCGACCTGATGGGCAGCGATCCTCGCTGGCCGCAATCGACCCGCGCGGTGTCGGAGCTGCGGCTCTCGTTCCGGCTGCGGCCCTCGGGCTTTCTGGGGCTGACCGGCAACACCCGGCTGCACCTTGATATTGTGGATTACCCCGGCGAATGGCTGCTGGATCTGTCACTGCTCGACAAAGACTATAGCCGCTGGGCCGAAGAGACGCTGACCCGCATCGCCAAACGGCCCGAGGCGGCCGATTTCATGGCGCAGGCCCGCGCCGAAGATGGGTCGCTTGCGCTGGACGAGCCGCGCGCCCAAGGGCTCGCCGCCGCCTTCACCGCCTATCTGCAGGCCGCGCGCGGCAAGGGCTGGTCTGACCTGACGCCGGGGCGGTTCCTGCTGCCGGGTGAGCTGGCCGGCTCTCCCGTCCTGACCTTTGCCCCCCTGCCCCAACCCGCCAGCACCCCGCGCGGCAGCCTGTGGCGTGAAATGGAACGGCGGTATGAGGCCTATAAGGCCAAGGTGGTCAAACCCTTCTTCCGCGATCATTTCTCGCGCATCGACCGGCAGGTGGTGTTGATGGATGTGCTGGGCGCGGTTCATGCCGGTCCGCGTGCGGTCGAAGACCTGCGCCGCACCATGGCCGAGATCCTCACCGCCTTCCGCCCCGGCGCGAACGGCTGGCTCAGCCGCATTCTGGGTGGCAAGCGGGTGGAAAAGATTCTGTTCGCCGCGACCAAGGCCGACCACCTGCACCACCACCAGCACCCGGCCCTGACAGCGATCACCGAGGCGTTGCTGTCAGACGCCCGCCGCCGCGCCGATTTTTCCGGCGCGCGCACCATGGCGCTGTCGCTGGCCAGCTTGCGCGCCACGGTCGAAGACTCCGTGCAGCGCGATGGTGCGCCACTGGATCTGGTGCGCGGGCGGCTGATCTCCACCGGCAAACAGGCCGCGATGTATGCGGGCGATCTGCCGACCGACCCCGCGCGCATCCTCGCCCCCGCCCGCGAAGGCGCGGAGCGCTGGCTGGATGCCGATTTCTCGCTGATGGGCTTTGCCCCCGCCCGCATGACCCTCAAACCCGGCGAGGGGCCGCCGCATATCCGGCTGGACCGGGCCGCCGAATTCCTGATCGGAGACCGGCTGTGACCGACCTGCCCCCGCCGCCCCGCAAGCCGCTGATCCTCGAACTTGAAGATGAGGTTGACCCCTCCAGCGCCGCGCCGGTGCCGGATGACCTGCCGCAAGGTCAGGCGATGCAGCTGGCCGCCCGCATCCGTGCGCCACGATCAAAGCTGGCGCGCTTTGCGCTCTGGGCGTTTAGCGCGTTCTTCACCTTTGCGCTCTCGGTCGCGGGTTATGATTTTGTGACCGGCCTGTTTGCCCGCAATGCGCTGCTGGGCTGGGTCGCGGGCGTGCTTCTGGTGCTCGCCTTGCTGGCCGCCGTACTGCTGGCGGGCCGCGAATGGTCGGCCTATATGCGGCTCATGCGGCTTGACCACCTGCGCCGCGACGCCATCACCGCGCGCCAGACTGCTGATCTCAAATCCGCCCGCCGCACCGTGGCATCGCTGGTCAGCCTCTACGCCGCCCGCCCTGATACCGCCTGGGGCCGCGCCCGGCTGGCCGAGCGCGAGGCCGAAGTGCTCGACGCCGACGCGCTGCTGTCGCTGGCCGAGGCCGAACTGCTCCCCCCGCTCGACGCCCGCGCCCGGGCCGAGGTCGAGGCGGCGGCGCGGCAGGTCGCCATGGTCACGGCACTGGTGCCGCTGGCGCTGGCCGATGTGGCCACCGCCCTTGTCGCCAACCTGCGCATGATCCGCCGCATCGCCGAAATCTACGGCGGTCGCTCCGGCGCGCTGGGGTCATGGGGCCTGTTGCGCCGGGTGTTCGCCTCGCTGCTGGCGGCGGGGGCGCTGGCATTGACCGATGACCTGATCGGCTCGGTCGCCGGGGGCGGCGTTCTGTCAAAACTCTCGCGCCGCTTTGGCGAGGGCGTGGTCAATGGCGCACTCACCGCCCGCGTCGGTCTCGCCGCCATCGACCTGTGCCGCCCGATGCCCTTTGTCGCGGTCGAGCGCCCCTCGACCTCCGGCACCGTCAGCCGGGCCTTGGCCGGATTGATGCCGCGCAAGGCCTGAAGTGGCACGCTCACCAAAGGTCGGACGCGCGCCGCGCGGGGAGTAATTTCAGAAAGGTGCAATGCACAGCGCCCGCGCAAAGGTTTACGCGCGCACACGGGCTTTGCTGCTTTCCAAATACTCAAAGCCACAAAGCGCAGCCTGCTGCGCGCACCGGGAAGACCCGCGAGGACAAAGGCGGCAGTCAGGCGTCAAGCGCATCTTCCAACCTTTGGCCGATCTGCTAACCTTTTTGCATGATGACAGCCAATCCATACAGCTTTCGCAAGGTGGCGCTGGGTGACCTTGATCTGCTGATGGCATGGCAATCAAGCCCGCATGTCCAAAAATGGTGGGGGGCACAGGAGCCTTATACTGCGGCGGATCTGGCCGATCCCCGCGTGGCACGCTGGATCGTCTCCTATGACGCACGCCCCTTTGGCTTCATGCAGGACTACAGCGTGCATGGCTGGGAAAACCACCATTTCGCCCATCTGCCCAAGGGTGCGCGGGGAATTGACCAATTTATCGGTGACCCGGACATGATCGGTGTTGGCCACGGACCAGCATTTATCCGCACAAGGCTGCAGGCTCTGTTCGATGCGGGCGCGCCGGTGATCGCGACCGATCCGCATCCAGACAACGCACAGGCGATTGCAGCCTATAAGAAACTGGGTTTCGAACCCTCTGGGCCCGCTCAGGAAACCCGGTGGGGTCTGATCCTTCCGATGCTGCTGAGGCCGTAGACCACACGCTTGGCTGCGCTCTGCTACCCCCCGCCGCAGGCCGCGCAGCCCGCGCGCCGCTTCACCCCGATCACCCGTGTTTCGGCATAAAGCGCGTCGTGGATCATCAGCCGCCCGCGCAGACCCTGCCCTGCGCCGGTCAGGTGCTTGACCGCCTCCATCGCCATCATCGCGCCGATCACGCCGGGCAAGGGCGCGGCCACCCCGGCCTCGGCGCAGGTCGGCACCATCCCCGGCGCCGGGCGCACCGGAAAGACGCATTCGAAACAGGGGCCGCCGTGCGTGGGATCATACAGGCTGATCTGGCCCTCCCATTGGGTGATGGCGGCCGAAATCAGTGGTTTGCCTGCCGCCGCACAGACCCGGTTCACCAGATAGCGGGTGTCGAAATTGTCGGTGCCATCCAGCACCAGATCATACTCTGCCACCAGCTCTGCCGCGAACCCCTCTTCCAGCTGCCGGTGATAGGGCCGCACCTCGATGAACGGGTTCAGCGCCTTCATGGCCACGTCTGCCGAAAACACCTTGGGCATCCCGATCCGCGCATCGGTATGGATGATCTGGCGTTGCAGGTTGGATCCCTCGACCGCGTCACCGTCAATCACCCCGATCACGCCCACGCCACTCGCCGCCAGATACAACAGCGCAGGCGAGCCAAGCCCGCCTGCCCCCACCACCAGCACCTTTGCCGCCTTCAGGCGCTTTTGCCCCGGCCCGCCGATCTCGCGCAGCAGGATGTGGCGGGCGTAGCGGTCCAGCTCCACCGCCGAGAACGCCCCCGGCCTGGCCTCCGCCACCACGGGCGCCACCCGGCCCTGCAGCCGACGCAAGCCTGTGCGATAGGCCAGCGCCAGCGCCGCCAGCACCCCCAGCACGAACCAGCCGCGAAACTCGCCGCCGACAAACGCGCCCAGCTCCGGCGGCATGTAGGGCGCATGCGCCAGCAGCAGCACCAAAAGCCAGCCCCATGCCAGCAGCCAGACCCATCGCGCAGCCCAGCCCAGCCAGCGCCCGCCCGCAAACACCGCCACAAAGCCCAATATGCCGATCATGCCAATTGTCCGATCATGACCGCCCGGTCGAGCCGAACCCACCCGCGCCGCGTTTGGTGTCGCCCAAAGCCTCGACCACCGCAAACGCGGCCTGCACCACCGGGGCCACGATCATCTGTGCCACGCGGTCGCCATGCTGGATCGTATAGGGCTGATCCGACAGGTTGATCAGCGCCACCCCCAGCGGCCCGCGATAATCGCTGTCAATCGTGCCCGGCGTGTTGGGCAGGGTGATCCCCGATTTTGTGGCCAACCCCGAGCGCGGCCGGACCTGCATCTCGAACCCCAGCGGAATCTCCACCCTTATGCCGGTCGGGCAGATCGCCCGCTGCATCGGCGCAAGCGTGAACCCCGTCGCCCGCATCTCCGGCGGCAGATTGGCGCGGATGTCGGCCCCCGCAGCGCCCGCTGTTTCATAGGCGGGCAAGGGCAAATCCCGGTCCGCCCAGTCTTCAAACACGATCTTCACCACTGGGGTCATTGCAACGCCTCCGCAATCTTTTCCGCCAACCGCCGCGCCACAGCCTCCTTGGTCATGCGCGGCCAGACCTCGGCCCCGGCATCAGAGATCACCGTCACCGCATTCTCGGCCCCGCCCATGATGCCGGTGCCGGGCGAGACATCATTGGCAACGATCCAATCACAACCTTTGCGCAGCCGCTTGGCGGTTGCATGCTCGACCACGGATTCCGTCTCGGCGGCAAAACCCACCACCAGACGCGGGCGCATCGCCCCCTGCGAGACGGTTGCCAGAATATCGGCGTTCTCGGCAAACTCCAGTCGCGGGGCCTGTCCCGCGCCGTCCTTCTTCATCTTCTGCGCGCCCGCATTGGCCACCCGCCAATCGGCCACCGCCGCCGCCATCACCGCCGCATCGGCGGGCAAGGCTGCCTGCACCGCCGCCAGCATCTGCGCCGCCGTCTCGACCCGCACCACTTCCACGCCGCACGGCACGGGCACCGAGGCTGGCCCGGTCACAAACGTCACCCGTGCGCCCAGATCGCGCAAGGCCGCCGCAATCGCCGTGCCCTGCGCGCCCGACGAGCGGTTGGCGATATAGCGCACCGGATCAATCGGCTCATGCGTCGGGCCGGAGGTCACCAACACATGCCGCCCCGCCAGCGGCCCACCGCCCAGCGCCGCACCAATAGCCGCCACAATCTCCACCGGCTCGGCCATCCGCCCCGGACCATACTCGCCGCAGGCCATCTCGCCCTCATTCGGGCCGACCATCAGCACCCCGTCACTGCGCAACTGCGCCAGATTGCGCTGCGTGGCCGGGTGCCCCCACATCCGCACATTCATCGCCGGGGCCACCAGCACCCGCTTGTCGGTCGCAAGCAGCAGGGTCGAGGCCAGATCATCGGCCCGCCCGCCCGCCATTTTCGCCATCAGATCCGCCGTTGCCGGGGCCACCACCAACAGGTCAGCGGCGCGGGACAGCTGGATATGCCCCATCTCTGCCTCATCGGTCAGATCGAACAACTCCTGATAAACCTTGTGGCCGGACAGCGCCGACACGCTCAGCGGTGTCACAAACTCGGCCCCGGCCCGCGTCAGCACCGGCACCACCGAGGCGCCCGCCTTTTGCAAAAGCCGGATCAGTTCCAACGACTTATAGGCCGCAATTCCGCCGCCAATGATCAACAGCACCCGTTTTCCGGCCAGCATGTCACGCCCCCTGTTTGTCCCCGGACGTTAGGGCGCAACGCCTGCCAAAGGCAACACCCCGTCAGCCATGGAAGGTGCCGGTACGGTCACACCAGCCCACGCGCTTTGGCAAACGGGTAATGGCTGCGATCCTTGTTCCAAAAATACTCGCCCCAGCCCGCGACCTTTTCGGCCGTCTCCACCCCATGCATCAGCGCAATCGCGCCCAGCGCCATATCCATCCCCGCTGATACACCGGAGGAGGTGATGAACCGGCCATCCTCAACCCACCTTGCCTCGCGCACCCAGTTCACCCCCGGTCCTTGCTGCGCAACCCAGCCAAAGGCGGCCTTGTTGGTCGTGGCAGACCGCCCGTCCAGCACCCCCGCCTTTGCAAGCAAGGCACTGCCGGTGCAGACGCTCAGCGTATACTCCGCCCGCGCCGAGCTTTGTGCAATCCAGTCCAGCAGACGCGCATTGCCAATCTCGCGTCGCGTTCCACGTCCACCCGGCACAAACAAAATGTCATACTCGATGCCCTCATCCAACGTCCGGTCAGCAAAGGCAGAAGGCCCCTGCCCACTTGCCACGGCGCCACCCGTCTCGGACACCAGTGACAGAGAAAATTCACTGTCCAACAACCCGAACATCTCCATCGGTCCGAACAGGTCTAGCAGTTCAAAGCCGGGAAAGACCAAGGCACCGATGCTGCGCATGACAATTTCCTCTGTGGGAGAAGGGGGTCAGGCTATCCGCGACATAGTCGTCTGTAAATTCGGTATCGCCGCCTTGCAGTGCTCAGCGAAACACCGCACAGGGGTCTTCACGTTCCACCGCTTCCGTCACCAGCCACAGATCAAACGGCGCCTCTGCCGGGGCCTCGCCCTCCATCTGCCCGACCGACAGCACCGACAGGCCGGGTGCTGCATCGGCCAGCACCGCTGGCACGCCCCAGTCAGTGCGGGCATGGCCCGATCCGGTGATCACCGCCACCGGCGGCCCCACCTCGTCCAGCGCCTGCAACACGGCCTGCGCCAGATAGGCGTCGCGCAGGCGCTGCGCCTGCACCATGCCCGGCAGCAGGTCCGCAGGCAGCGCATCGCAATGCGCCGTCCTCTGTTCCGCCTCGCGCGCGGCCTGCTCTGACTCCGGCAGCGCCCGTGCCAGACCGGGGCCATCCGGCATCACCGCCAAAGCGCCTTCGGAAACCGACCGCCGCGCCAGATCACGCGGCACCTCGGCCCCGTAATGGCGCGCGTCGCGGGCGGCGACAAAGATCGGATAGTACATCTCAAAATCAGGCCAGCCGCTCTGGTCCCAGCCCAGCGCCCGCGCCACCGCCGCCATATCGCCCAGATCCACCGGCACACGCGCCGCCGCGTCCGCAGACAGCTGCTCCCAGACCACCGCCTTCGGGGTCAGCGCAAACACCGCCCGCGCCTGATTGAAGTGGTGCGCGGGGTTGTCATGCACCTCGCCCAGCACCACCACATCGGCGGGCGGCAAGCTGTCCAGCCCCTCTGCCGCGATCTGCGCGGCCATTGCAGCACCAAAACCGGCGGCCCCCATCACGAAGGCGCCGGCAAGGCTCATGGTCAGGATCAGGTTTCTCATAAAAGAAAGTGATGCACTTCCCGCGACTGGGTTTCAAGGTTGCGCCGCATCTTGCCAAAGGCCGCCGCCTCCAGCTGCCGCACCCGCTCCTTGCTCAGCCCCAGCTCTTCGCCCAGCGATTCCAGAGTGCGCGGCTCGTCGCGCAGCTTGCGCTCGGCCACGATGAACCGCTCGCGTGGGTTCAGCGCCTGCATCGCCGTCACCAGCCAGCCGCGCAGGCACTCGGCGTCATGCGACAGTTCCACCTGCTCTGCCGCGCCCGCAGTGTCGTCTTCCAGCGCGTCAATCCATTCGCGCCCGTCCTCGTCACTCGACTGCGTGGCGTTAAGCGAGAAATCCGATCCCGACAGCCGCCCCTCCATCATCTCGACATCGGCCAGCGGCACCCCCACCTCGGTTGCCACCATCTGGCGCAGCTGGAACTGGTCCAGCTTTTCGCCGCGCTGCGACGCCTCGCGCTCCAGCTTGGCCTGGACCCGGCGCAGGTTGAAAAACAGCGCCTTCTGGCTGGAGGTCGACCCCGTGCGCACCATCGACCAGTTGCGCATCACGTAATCCTGAATGCTGGCCTTGATCCACCACACCGCATAGGTCGAAAACCGCACGCCACGATCCGGGTCAAACTTGTCCGCCGCCTTCATCAAGCCCAGCGATGCCTCTTGAATCAGGTCCGGCATCGGTGCGCCATAGCGGCGGAACTTTGACGCCATCGAAATCGCCAGCCGCATATAGGCCGTGATCAGCCGGTGCAGGGCCTTCTCGTCGCGTTGGTCGCGCCAGGCATAGGCCAGCTTCAGCTCGGTCTCGGCATCCAGCAATTCGGCCCGCATTGCTTGGCGGGACATGGTTTGGTCGCTATATCCGTCCAGTGCCATCTTTGTACCCCCAGTTTTTCGCCACCAGCGCCCGCCAGCCGAACCGCAACAATCGTTCGGAAAGACAGTCGCTTTTGAAAGGTTCTACGCAGCGTGACCGCGACCGGATCACTTTCCCCATCGACTTTTTCGCTTCCCGCGCTAACGCTCGTGGTCGGCGGCGCGCGTTCCGGCAAATCGCGGCTGGCCGAGAGGCTGGTCACCGCCGCCCACCGCCCCCGCACCTACATCGCCACCGCCCAAGCCTTTGACGCCGAGATGCGCGCCCGGATTGCCCAGCACCTGACAGACCGTGGCCCGGACTGGACCACGATCGAGGCCCCCACCGACATCGCCACCGCGCTCAAAGCCTGCGACCCCGCCGGGGCGATCCTGCTCGATTGCGCAACACTCTGGCTGTCCAACATGCTGCTGGCAGGACACGACCTGCGCCGCGCCAGCGAAGACCTTGTGGACACGCTCGCCACCAGCCCCGCGCCTGTCGTTGTTGTCTCCAACGAGGTGGGCTGGGGTATTGTTCCCGAAAATGCGCTCGCCCGGCAATTCCGGGACGCGCAGGGCCGGCTGAACCAGATGGTCGCCGCCCGTGCCGGGCTGGTCATCGGCGTCATGGCCGGCCTGCCCTTCGCGCTCAAGGGCACCTTGCCCGAGGGCGCACTATGACCCGCCTGCACCTCGTCCGCCACGGCCCGACCCATGCCAAGGTCATGGTCGGCTGGACCGATCTGCCCGCCGATCTGTCCGACACCGCCGCCATCACCCGGCTTTCCGCCCATTTGCCGCAGAATGCCGCCCTGATCTCCTCCGACCTGTCTCGCGCCGTCACCACCGCCGACGCGCTCACCCTGCCCTCCCGCACCCGCCTGCCGCATGATGCGTCCTTGCGCGAGTTGCACTTCGGCACGTGGGAAATGCAGACCTTCGCGCAGGCCGAGGCGGCAGATCCCGCCCATATCCGCGCCTTCTGGGAAACGCCGGGCACGATCCGCGCCCCCGGCGGCGAGGGCTGGCACGATATCACCGCCCGCATCACCGCCGCCCTCGACCGGCTGCCCGGTGAGACCATCGTGGTCTGCCACTTCGGCGCGATCCTTGCAGCACTGCAATGCCGCCTTGGCCTCACCGCGCAGGATGTATTTCAGCACAAGATCGACAACCTGTCGGTCACCGAATTGCACAAAACCTCTACGGGCTGGCAGGCCCTGCGCATCAATCACATTCCGTGATGACCACCCGCAAAAATCATCACTTTCCATGACCTGTGCTCTGGCCTTAGCTGGCGCAAACCAGAGCCGAGGAGCCGCCAGATGACCATCCCCTATGACCTCGTGATCGGCGACCGCGCCTATTCCAGCTGGAGCCTGCGCGGCTGGCTCTTGTTCGACGCCTTCGGCATCCCGTACAAATTGCACAAGGCGCGGCTTTACACCGATGAGCTGCCCACGCTGCTCAAGCAATTCCACCCCGCCCGCACTGCCCCCACCATCCGCACGCCCGACGGCGTGGTGATGCCGGAAAGTCTGGCGATTGCCGAAGAACTCGCCTCCCGCCACCCCGATGCCGGGATCTGGCCGACCGATCCAAAGCCCCGCGCCATCGCCCGTGTGCTGGCGGCAGAAATGCACGCAGGCTTCACCGCGCTGCGCAGCCATTGCCCGATGAACCTGCGGCTCAGCTATACCGATTGCAACCCGCCGCAAGCCGTGCTGGATGACCTGAAACGGCTGGAAACGATCTGGGATTGGGCATGGGACCAGACCGGATCACCCCATTGGCTCTGCGGTGAATATTCCGCCGCCGATGTGTTCTTTGCCCCCGTCGCCAGCCGAATCGCCACCTATAACCTGCCGGTCAGCCCGCGTGCGATGCAGTACGTGCAGGCCCAGCTCGCGCATCCCAGCTTCCGCCAATGGCGTGCGATGGGGCTGGTCGACGGCGCAGATCAGGATTTTTACCGCCGTGATTACCCGACACGGTCCTGGCCCGGCCCCACGCCCCTGCCCGCCCGCGCGGTCGACGGCACCGCCTCGGAAAACAGCGCCTGCCCCTATTCCGGCAAGCCCGTCACCCATGTGCTGGAGCTTCGCGGCCGCCGCTTCGGCTTTTGCAACGCGTTCTGCCGCGACAAGACCGTGGCTGACGCCGAGGCATGGCCAAAGTTCATGGCCCTGCTTTAGCCCGCATCGCGGGACAGACGGCGTTAACCATTCGCTAACCCCGTCCCGTTAACCCTTTGCTACGGGATCGGGGTGAATGATGGTCGCCAAAGCCTATACAGTCGCGTTTGAAGGGGTGGAGGCGCGTCTGGTCGAAGTGCAATGCGCCGTCTCGCCCGGCATGCCCGGCTTTTCCATCGTCGGCCTGCCGGACAAAGCGGTGTCCGAGGCCAAGGAACGGGTGCGCGCGGCGCTGAGTTCGATGTCGATCGCGCTGCCGACCAAGAAGATCACCGTCAACCTCTCCCCCGCCGACCTGCCGAAAGAGGGGTCGCATTTTGACCTGCCCATCGCACTGGCGCTGCTCGCCGCCATCGACATCATCCCCAAGGACGAGGTGGAGGCGACCGTCGCCCTGGGCGAGCTGTCGTTGGATGGCCGCCTGATCGCCGTGATCGGCGCGCTGCCCGCCGCCATGGCCGCCGCCGAAAGCGACCGCTCCCTGCTGTGTCCCCGCGCCTGCGGCGCCGAGGCCGCATGGGTCGGCGCGACAGAGGTGCTCGCCGCCGCCTCACTGGATGAGGTGGTGCGCCACTATACCGGCCAATGCCCGCTGCCGCCCGCCGAGGCAGGCGAGGTGCTGCCCCGGACGGGGGGCCGTGACCTCGCCGAGGTCAAGGGTCAGGAACGTGCCAAGCGCGCGCTGGAAATCGCCGCCGCAGGCCGCCATCACATGCTGATGGTGGGCACGCCCGGCTCTGGTAAATCCATGCTGGCGGCACGGCTGCCCGGCATCCTGCCCCCGCTGTCGGCGGTCGAGGCGCTGGAAACCTCGATGATTCACTCGCTGGCCGGGCTGTTGACCGAAGGCGGCATCTCCCGCGAGCGCCCGTTCCGCGAACCGCATCACACAGCATCAATGGCCGCCATCGTCGGCGGGGGAAAGGGCGCGAAGCCGGGCGAAATCAGCCTTGCGCACAATGGGGTGCTGTTTCTGGACGAGTTTCCGGAATTCCCCCGGCAGGTGCTGGAAACCCTGCGCCAGCCGATCGAAACCGGCGAGGTGATGGTGGCCCGCGCCAATGCCCATATCCGCTATCCCTGCCGGTTTTTGCTGCTCGCCGCCGCCAACCCCTGCCGCTGCGGCTATCTGTCCGACCCGGCCCGCGCCTGCGGCAAGGCGCCCTTGTGCGGCGACGACTATCTGGGCCGGATCTCTGGGCCACTGATGGACCGGTTCGATCTGCGCGTCGACGTGCCCCCCGTCGCCTACGCCGACCTTGACCTTCCCGCGACCGGGGAAAGCTCCGCCAGCATCGCCGCCCGCGTGTCCCGCGCCCGCGCGCTGCAAACCACGCGCTACGCTCAGGACGAAGGCCTCCGCGTCAACGCGGATCTGGAAGGCAGACGTCTGGAAGAGGTCGCCACCCCGGATGCCGAAGGCCGCGCCCTGATCGCGCGAGTCGCCGAACGCATGGGCCTGACCGCGCGCGGCTATCACCGGGTGCTGCGCGTTGCCCGCACCATCGCCGATCTGGACACCTCACCGGCCGTGCGCCACCCCCATGTGGCGGAGGCGGTCAGCTACCGCTTTGCGGTCGGCTCAAAATCATAGCCCCGTCGCAGCACAAATTTTCTGCGAAAATTTACGTCGCCCTGCCGACCGATGTGTCACCTGATCCCAGAATTTTCGCAGAAAATTCGCCCCGCCGAGTCAATCACCCCGCCCGTTTGACCTCGATAACCTCCCAGATCCGCGCCGCTGCGTTGGTCCCGTCAAACCGCTCCAGCTCCTGAATCCCGGTAGGCGAGGTCACATTGATTTCAGTCAGCCAGTCGCCGATCACGTCTATGCCCACAAATACCTGGCCTTTGTCGCGCAACACCGGCCCGATCCGGGCGCAAATCTCCAGATCCCGCGCGGTCAGCCCGACCTTTTCCGGCCGCCCCCCGGCATGCATGTTCGACCGCGTTTCACCATCCTGCGGCACCCGGTTGATCGCCCCCACCGGCTCCCCGTCGACCAGAATCACCCGTTTGTCCCCGGCCGAAACCGCCGGCAGGAATTTCTGCACGATCAGCGGCTCCCGGTTCATCCCGGTGAACATTTCATGCAGACTGGCCAGATTGCGGTCATTCGGGTCCAGCCGGAACACCCCGGCCCCGCCATTGCCGTACAAAGGCTTCAGAATGATATCGCCATGCCGCGCCTTGAACGCCCGGATCGTCTGCAAATCCCGCGCAATTGCCGTCGGAGGCGTCAGATCGGGAAACCGCAACACCAGCAACTTTTCCGGAAAATTCCGCACCCAGAACGGATCATTCACCACCAGCGTCTTCGGATGGATCATCTCCAGCAGATGCGTTGTCGTGATATAGCCCATGTCAAACGGCGGGTCCTGCCGCAGCCAGACCACATCCATCTCCGACAGATCGACCTCGACCTCCGGCCCGTAACTCACATGATTCCCGATCTCACGCCGCAGCTCGATCCAGAACCCCCGCGCCATCACCCGGCCTTCGACAAAGGCCAAGCGGTCCGGCGTGTAATAAAACAACGCATGCCCACGCGCCTGCGCTTCCAGCGCAATCCGGAACGTGCTGTCGGCATTTATATTGACCGACCCGATCGGGTCCATCTGCAGGGCAACTTTAAGCGGCATGGGCAATCCTCCGTGATCGCGCCAGCATTGGCGCAAAGCCGGGAAAGATGCAAACCGTCAGGCGGCGAAGGCGTTCTCCAGCACCTCGATCCGGCCCGTCCCGTCCACCAAAGCCACATCGAACCGCACCGGCGTATTCTGACCCGCCGGCTCCCCGCCGATAAAACACGCAGCCGAAGCATAGATCCGCTCCATCTGCCGCACGGTCAGTCGTTCTGACGCCACTGCGTGGCTGCGCGCCTGCTTGACCTCGATGAAAATCACCTCCGCCCCGTCGCGCGCAATCAGGTCAATCTCACCGCCCGGTCCGCGCCAGCGGCGTGCAATGACCGACCGCCCGGAGCGGTCATAAAGCCGCGCCACCTGTTCCTCTGCCGCCATGCCTGCATAATAGCTTCTGCGTCCGCTCATCCCACGTCCTTCCGAACTTCATCGCCCCCGCGCCAGGGCAAGCTGATACACGTCGCGCCGCGGCAGGCCATAAGCATCGGCAATCGCCGCTGCCGCATCCTTGACCGACATGCTTTCCAGCGCGCGGTCCAGCGCTGCCTCTACCGTTTCCGCATCGGCCTGCACTGCAGCCCCACGGTCGATCAGCAAGACGATCTCACCCTTAACCTCACGCCCGTCAAAGGCTGCTGCCAGTTCTGCCAGCGTTCCGCGGGTGACCTCTTCAAACCGTTTGGTCAATTCCCGGCATACCACCGCCTGTCTCTCTTCACCGAAGTATTCCACGCAATTCATTAATGTTTCACCAATGCGTTTCGGGCTTTCATACAGGATCAGCGTCGCCCCGACCCGCACCAGTTCGCTCAGAAATGTGCGCCTTGCTGTTTTGGCCGACGGAGGGAACCCCGCGAACAAAAACCGGTCCGAGGGCAGACCCGACACGGTCAGCGCGCAGAGCACGGCCGAGGCGCCGGGGGCGGCCAGAACGGCCATGCCTTCGGCAATCGCCGCCCGGGCCAGTCCGAATCCGGGGTCAGAGATCAGCGGCGTTCCGGCCTCTGACGCATAGACCACCGATTTGCCTTCGCTCAGCGCCCGCATCAGCCGGGGCAACGCCTGCGCCTCATTGTGCTCATGATAGGGCACCAGCGCCCGGTCTTTCAGCGCAACCCCATGAATTTCCATCAGATGCCGCAGGCTGCGGGTGTCTTCGGCGGCCAGCACATCGGCCCCGGCCAGCAGGTCCAGCGCCCGCAGGGTGATATCACGGGCCGCTCCGATCGGGGTTGCCACAAAATGCAGCCCCGGCGGAATCTCGCGCGGCGCTGCGATATGCGCGGTGGCAGAAGGGGAATCTGGTCTGTCGGCTGTCATCGGGGGGTCCTGACAAGTTTACTTCGTCTGCCATAGCCCGTAAGTTCAGCCATCAGAGCTGCGCAGTCCGGGAAGAGGAAGTTCATATGTTGTCTGTTATAAGCCGGGCCCGCAAGTCGCTGGGTCGTGCGGCCTTCGCCTTGGCTGCCGTTGCACTTGCCGCCTGCCAACCTGCCACCGGCCCCGGAGCCGGCGGCCCTTCGGTCGATTCGTCCGCCCCGGTCATCGTGGCCCTGCTGGTGCCCTCCGGTTCTGGTCAGGCCAGCGACGAGCTGCTGGCGCGGTCCTTGCAGAATGCCGCCCGTCTGGCGATTTCCGATCTGGGCAACAGCCGGATCGACCTGCGTGTCTATAACACCGCAGGCCAGCCCGGCACCGCGCAGGCCATGGCGACAAAGGCCATCGACGACGGGGCCAAGATCATCCTCGGCCCGGTCTTCGCGCAAGAGGCAAATGCCGCAGGCCGCGCCGCAGCCGCGCGCGGCATCAATGTGCTGGCCTTCTCGAACAACCCGGATATTGCCGGGGGCAATGTCTTCATCCTCGGCCCCACCTTCGGCAACACCGCCACCCGTCTGGCCGGCTATGCCGTGCGCAATGGCAAACGCCGGATCATGGTGGTGCATGAACAGAACACGGCAGGCCAGCTGGGCCGCGCCGCGATCGAGCAGGGCGTCGCCCGCGCCGGTGGCTCTGTCGTCGGGGTCGGCTCGTATGAGTTCTCGCAAAACGGCGTGGTTGCCGCCGCTCCGCGTCTGGCCGCAGCGGCGCGTGACAACAATGCCGATGCCGTGTTCCTGACCGCCGATACCGCAGGCGCATTGCCGCTGGTCAGCCAGCTTCTGTCCGAAAACGGCCTTGGCCCGGCAGTCACCCAGTTCATCGGCCTGACCCGTTGGGATATTCCGCAAGGCACGCTGGCCCTGCCCGGTGTGCAGGGGGGCTGGTTTGCCCTGCCTGATCCGGCGCTTTATCAACAATACCAGTCGCGTTATCAGACCGCCTTTGGCGAGCCGCCGCACCCGATCTCGGGACTGGCCTATGACGGTATTGCCGCCATCGGCGCGCTGCTGAAACAGGGCCGCTCCAATGCGCTGACCGGGCAGGCACTGACCCAGTCGGCGGGCTTTGTCGGGGTCAACGGCATCTTCCGCCTGCGCTCTGATGGTCAGAACGAACGCGGTCTGGCCGTCGCCCAGATCCGCAACAATCAGGTGGTGATCATCGACCCGGCCCCGCGCAGCTTTGGCGGCTTCGGGTCATAAGGCAGGCCCATGGCGCGTGCCGCCACCCCCCGGACGCCGGTTTCCGACCCTGCGCCTGATGCAGCCGCCCTGGCGGCTGCGCCAGACATGCTGCTGCCCCCCGCGCAGATCTTTGACACCGCCGCCTGTCTGGCCGCCATCGCGCAGGAACGCGACGAAGCCCCCGACAGCCGCGCGTTGCGCAGCATCGCGGTCCGCCATCTGGCCGAGGCCCGCGCCCGTGGCAATGCCGCACTCGCCGAAGCCTTTCGCCTGCGCCCCCGTGACGCCCGCGCATTGGTGCTGGGGCAATCAGTCCTGACCGACGGTCTGGTGCGCGTGGCACTGGACGTATCGTGCCGCTGGCTGCACCCGCTCTCCAACCCCACCGAATCAGAACGCATCGCCGTGCTGGCGGTCGGCGGCTACGGGCGCGCCGAAATGGCCCCGGCCTCTGATGTTGACCTGTTGTTCCTGACGCCGTGGAAAACCACGCCCTGGGCCGAAAGCGTGGTCGAATCCATGCTCTACATCCTGTGGGATCTGAAGCTCAAAGTCGGCCACGCCACCCGCACCGTCAAAGACTGCATCCGTCTGGGCCGTGAGGATATCACCATCCGCACCGCCCTGCTGGAACACCGCTTCATCGCCGGGTACGAGCCGCTGGCCACCGACCTCGGCGACCGGCTCTGGACAGAGCTGTTCCGCAATTCCGGCCCCGAGTTCATCGAGGCGAAACTCTCCGAACGGGCGGAGCGGCACAAGCGTCAGGGCGGTCAGCGCTATGTGCTGGAACCCAATGTCAAAGAGGGCAAGGGCGGTTTGCGCGACCTGCAAACCCTGTACTGGATCGGCAAATACCTGCACCGCGTTCCCGCCGCGCGGGAGCTGGTCGCCATCGGCCTGTTCCGCCCCGAAGAATACGTCACCTTCCGCACCGCCGAGGAATTCCTCTGGGCCGTGCGCTGCCACCTGCATTACATCGCGGGTCGCGCCATGGATCAGCTGACCTTTGACCTGCAGGTAGAGGTGGCAGACCGCATGGGCTACCGCGACGCAAACGGCCGCCGTGCAGTGGAAATCTTCATGCAGGACTACTTCCGCCACGCCACCCGCGTGGGCGAGCTGACCCGCATCTTCCTCACCGAACTCGAAGCCCGCCACGCCAAGCCCGAAGCCAGCCTGCTGGGCATCTTCAAGCGCAAGAAACGCGTGCGCGACGGCTATGTGCTGGTGCAGGGCCGCATCAATGTCGCGAATGAGGCCAGCTTCCTTGCCGACAAGCTCAACCTCTTGCGGGTGTTCGAAGAGGCGCTGCGCACCGGCTATCTGGTCCACCCCAACGCCCTGCGCCTGATTGCCGCCAACCTCGACCTGATCGACGATGACATGCGCGACGACCCCGAGGCAGTGCGCCTGTTCACCGATATGCTGCTGAAACACGGCAACCCCGAACGCGCCCTGCGCCGGATGAACGAGATCGGCGTGCTCGGAGCCTTTATCCCGGAATTCGAACGCATCGTCGCCATGATGCAGTTCAACGTCTACCATCACTACACCGTAGACGAACACATCATCCAGTGCGTCAGCGTCCTCGCCCAGATCGAACGCGGCGAACTGGTCGAAGAGCTGCCCGTCGCCTCCGGCATCCTCAAGGCCGGGATCAACCGCAAGGTGATCTACATCGCCCTTTTGCTGCATGACATCGGCAAGGGCCGGCCCGAAGATCATTCGATCATCGGCGCACAGATGGCCCGCCGCATTGCGCCGCGCCTTGGCCTGACGGCGGATGAGGTGGAAACCGTCGAATGGCTGGTACGCTATCACCTGCTGATGTCCGACATGGCGCAAAAGCGTGACATCGGCGATCCGCGCACGCTGCGCGACTTTGCCAAGGCGGTGAAGACCCGCAAACGGCTGGATCTGCTGACCGTGCTGACCGTCTGCGACATCCGCGGCGTTGGCCCCGGCACCTGGAACAACTGGAAAGCCATGCTGCTGCGCCGTCTCTACAGCGAGACCGCCGAAGCGCTGGAAAACGGGCTGGAAAACGTCAACCGCACCAAGCGCGAGGATGAGGGCAAAAAAGCCCTGCGCACCGCCCTGTCCGACTGGCCGCTGGCCGACATCCGTGCCGAACTGGCCCGCCACTACGCCCCCTACTGGCAGGGCCTGCCGACCGAAACGCAGGCCGTGTTCGCCCGCCTGCTGCGCGGTCTGGCCGATGACGAGATCCGCATCGACCTGCACCCTGAACCCGACCGCGACGCCACCCGCGCCGCCTTTGCGCTGGCCGATCATCCGGGCATCTTCTCACGCCTCGCGGGGGCACTTGCCCTTGTCGGGGCCAATGTGGTCGATGCCCGCACCTATACGTCGAAAGACGGTTATGCCACGGCGGTATTCTGGGTGCAGGACGCCGAAGGCAAACCCTATGACGAGGCCCGCCTGCCCCGCCTGCGCGCCATGATCGAAAAGACCCTGCGCGGTCAGGTGGTCGCGCGCGACGCGCTCAAAGACCGCGACAAGGTGAAAAAGCGCGACAGCGAGTTCCGGTTTCCGACCCATATCATGTTCGATAACGAAGGCTCCGACATCTACACCATCATCGAGGTCGATACCCGCGACCGCCCCGGCCTGCTGTATGACCTGACCCGGACGCTGGCGAACAACAACATCTACATCGCCTCTGCCGTGATCGCGACCTATGGCGCGCAGGTGGTGGACAGCTTTTACGTCAAGGACATGTTCGGTCTGAAACTCCACGCCAAACCCAAACAGGACGCGCTGGAGAAAAAGCTGCGCCAAGCCATCACCGAAGGCCGGGAGCGGGCCGCCACATGAAACCGATCCGGCTGATCCGCTCGATCATGGTGGTCGGCGGCTGGACGCTGCTGTCACGCGGCGCAGGCTTTGCCCGCGACATCATGATGGCCGCCTATCTGGGCGCGGGCCCGGTGGCCGAGGCGTTCCTGATCGCGTTTTCCCTGCCCAACATGTTCCGCCGCTTCTTTGCCGAAGGCGCGTTCAACATGGCCTTCGTGCCGATGTTCGCCAAAAAGCTCGAAGGCGGCGAGGATGCAAAGGGCTTTGCCCGCGATGCCTTTTCCGGGCTGGCGGGCATATTGATCGTGTTTTCCCTGCTGGGCACGCTGGCGATGCCATGGCTGGTCTGGGCCATGGCATCCGGCTTTGTCGGCGACGAACGCTTTGATCTGGCGGTGCTTTATGGCCGGATCGGGTTTTCCTACATCCTCTTCATCAGCCTTGTTGCGCTGCTGTCGGGCGTGCTCAACGCCTTTGGCCGCTTTACCGAAGCGTCTTTCGTGCCGGTGCTGATGAACCTGATGTTCATCGCCGCCATGCTGCTGGCGGCCCGGTTCGGCTGGGATATGGGGCTGACACTCGCATGGACCGTGCCGGTCACCGGGGTCGCGCAGTTCGCCTTTACATGGTGGTCCGCCGCGCGCGTGGGCTTTGCGCTCAAGCCTGCATGGCCCAGAATGACGCCAGAGCTGAAACGCCTGTTCATCATCGCAGCGCCTGCGGTGCTGGCGGGGGGGGTCATTCAGATCAACCTGCTGGTGGGCCGTCAGGTCGCCAGCTTTACCGAAGGCGCTGTTGCGTGGCTGTCCTATGCCGACCGGCTGTATCAGCTGCCCTTGGGCGTGGTCGGGATTGCCATCGGCACCGTGCTGTTGCCCGACCTGTCGCGCCGCCTGCGCGCAGGCGACGCGCAGGGCGGGCGCGACAGTTTCAACCGGGGCAGCGAATTTGCGATGGCGCTGACCCTTCCGGCGGCGGTGGCACTGGTGGTCATTGCCATGCCGCTCTGCGCCGTGCTGTATCAGCGTGGCGAATTTGGCGCGGATGACACCGCCAATACCGCCATGGCGCTGGCTGCCTACGGGCTGGGTCTGCCCGCCTTCATGCTGCAAAAGATGCTGCAACCGCTGTATTACGCCCGTGAAGACACCCGCCGCCCGTTCCGCTATGCCTTGGTCTGCATGGTGGTGAATGCGCTGATCGCCATCGGGCTGATGCCGGTGATCGGCTTTGTCGCGGCAGCGCTGGCGACCACGCTGTCGGCCTGGGTCATGGTCTGGCAACTCTGGCGCGGCAGTCGCGGCATGGGCGAGGCGGCGCAGTTTGACGACCGCTTCCGCGCCCGCGCGTGGCGGATTCTGGTGGCCTCCCTTGCCATGGGGGCCGTGCTGTTCGGCGCGATGACGGTGCTTGGCCCGATGCTCGGCACCCCCGGCCTGCGCTATGCCGGTCTGGCGCTGCTGATCGGGGCAGGCATCTTCAGCTATTTCGCCACCGGGGCGCTGATCGGCGCGTTCCGGCTGTCAGATTTCCGCTCTGCCCTGCGCCGCAAACAAGACTGACATCCGGCGGGCCGTGGTCGCGCGGGACTGCGGTGGAACGCTCCGCGGGGAGTATTTGAAAAGCAGCAATGCAAAGGATCTCATGGGGTTTGCTGCTTTCTGAAATACTCCCGCCGGAGGCGAACCGGCCTCACCACCCGCGCGCGGTGCCAAAGCTGTCGCCCCCCCCCGGATCAGGTGCAGGACCGCATCCCAAATGTTAAGACCGCGTTAAAATCAAAAGACAAACCCTTGATTTCTTTGCATCCAAAGGCATGTAACACAGTGGGCAGCTAGCGCTGCCGCACCTTCTCCAGCACCCGGCCCCAGCCACCGGGGCTGACGACGAAGGACAGGACAAACCCGGTCACAAACCCGGTCAGGTCGGCCACCCATTCATAGCCGCCGCCAAACAGCAGCCCAAACACCAGCTGAATCCCCAACAGGAACCCGATCAGCGTAAAGGCCCGGTACTTGTTCGCCCTCACCGCCGCCAGATTGACCCAGAGCAGAAAGGTGAACCCCCCGATCAACCCATAGACTGGCGGATACCCCCCGATCACCGGCGCGCGGACCCCCGGCAACACCAGCGTATAGACCAGCGCCCCGACAATCGCCGAGGCAAAGAAGATCAGCAGAACCGCCCACCAGCGGAACACCTCCCCCACCATCTTGCCCAGTGCCAGCAGGATGACGACGACAAAGACCACATGGGTCACATTGCCATGCACAAACGGATAGCTGACCAGCCGGTGCCACCCGTCCAGCGGATATTGCCCGGTCTCCAGCAAATAGCGCATCAGGTCAGGGGAAAAGGCAAACCGCTCCAGCGCCTGCAGCCGCCAGCCGATCCCCTCCGCCCCGCCAATCAACCCGGCCCCGGCAGCACTCAGCACCAGTTCCATCGCGATCATCGGCAAGGCCAGCACCCAGACCACCAGCGGCAACGGGTTCAGCGGGGCAGCATTCATGTCCTGCATGGCAAACTCCTGTCGGGCCGTCCCGATTGACGCCCCCTTGCCCATGGATTACGCCAGCCACAGCACTTTATCCAGATGGAGACGACCATGTCAGAGCCTTCGGCGGTCCAAACGCCGCAAGCCTTTTCGCCACGGATTTTCTCGGGCATCCAGCCTTCGGGCGGGTTGACCCTTGGCAATTACCTCGGCGCCCTGAAACGGTTTGCCGAGAAGCAGGATGAGGGGATCGAGACGATCTATTGTCTGGTCGACATGCACGCCATCACCGTCTGGCAAGACCCGGCCAAGCTGCGCCAGCAGACGCGTGAGGGGGCTGCGGCCTTTATCGCCTCGGGTGTGGATCCGGCGCGGTCGATCCTGTTCAACCAAAGCCAGGTCAGCGCCCATGCGGAACTGGCGTGGATCTTTAACTGCGTCGCCCGTCTGGGCTGGATGAACCGGATGACCCAGTTCAAGGACAAAGCCGGCAAGAATGCCGAAGCCGCGTCGCTGGGCCTGTACGCATACCCCGCGCTGATGGCGGCCGATATCATGGCCTATCACGCGACCCATGTTCCGGTGGGCGAGGATCAGAAGCAGCATCTGGAACTGACCCGCGACATCGCGGCCAAGTTCAACCATGATTATGGGGTGGAGTTCTTTCCCATCGTCGAGCCGCTGATCGAAGGGGCGGCCACCCGCGTCATGAGCTTGCGCGACGGTACAAAGAAGATGTCGAAATCCGACCCGTCGGACCAGAGCCGGATCAACCTGACCGACGATGCCGATGCCATCGCCGCCAAGATCCGCAAGGCCAAGACCGACCCGGAGCCGCTGCCCGACACCCTCGACGGGCTGAAAGACCGGCCCGAAGCGCGCAATCTGGTGAACATCTACGCCGCCCTTGCCGGGATGACGGCGGCCGAGGTGATCGCGCAGAACGCGGGCGCGCAGTTTGGCACATTCAAACCCAAGCTGGCAGATCTGGCCGTATCGGTGATGTCCCCGATCACCACCGAGATGAACAGGTTGATGCAAGACCCTGCCGAGATTGACCGCATTCTTGGCGCGGGCGCTGACCGGGCCGAGGCGATTGCGCGGCCCATTCTGGATCAGGTCTATGACATCACTGGTATGATCCGGTCACGGCGCTGAGCACAGGGGCGGCCGTGCGCCGCCCTTTTCCGCGCGGCGAAGGGCCCTCAGCGAAGGGACTGTGCCCGGCGGCCCGGCTTTGGTAAGGTGCCCGCAATGAAACGTCTGGCGCGGACCCTGTTGCTTTTCCTGTTCATCGGGTCGCTGGCGATGACGCTGCGTTCTGGCATCCGTATTGCAGAGAACCCCGCCCTTTCCCCCATGATCGACCGCACCGCCGACGAGATCGCGGCGCTGACCGACCGGATGATGGCGCGCGAGGCCACGCCCGAGCGGCTGGCAGAGCTGATCACCAACCGGCTGGCCGAAGAGCCGCGCAACTGGGTGGCGCTGCAGGCGCTGGCCGAGGTTGCGGCAGAACAGGGTCACGCCCTGCCCACCGCCTATGCGGAGGCATGGGAGCAGGACTCGGGCCTGCTGGCGATGTCGGGCGATTGCCTTGCCTGCATGTGGGATATCAGCACCTGTTCACTGTCGACCGCGCTGATCTGCAAGGCCCCGATCCTGCTGACCCCGGTGGAGGATCTGCGCGGGGTGGTCAAGGCGGGGGCCGATTACACCATGGGCCAGCCGGTGGATCAGCTGGACCTTGGGTTGTCGGTGGTGGGGCTGGGGGCAACAGCGGCCTTTGTGGCGACCGGCGGCACCTCGGCCACGGTCAAGGCCGGGACGGCAACGATCCGGCTGGCGCGGGGCATGGGGCGGCTGTCGCCGCGCCTGACCACCCGGATGACAGCGGCAGTGACCGACGGCATTCGCTGGGCCGATCTGCCAAAGGTGCGCGGCGCCGATGATGCGGTGGCACTCCTGCGCACCGACACCCTGCGCCCGCTGGCCGAGACCGTCACCGACCTTGGCCGGGTTGCCGATGCCACCGGCCCGGTGCCGGCGCTGCATCTGCTGCCGCTGGTCGATGATGCGGTGGACGCCCGGCGGCTGGCCCGCGCCTCCGAGGCGTTGGGGGCAAAGACCGTGTCACGCGCCGAGGTGCTGGGCAAGTCGCGGCTGCTGCGGGCGACGATCCGCTATGGCGACACCGCCATCGGGCTGATCGCCGGGCTGGTGGGCGCGCTGATCTCATTGGCGCTGATGCTGGCGGGGGTGGTGCAGACGATGGTGCTGCGCGCCCTGCGCCGCGCGGCGCGTGTCACATGACTGATTCCAAGTCGCGCTAACGCTGAGGGTGACGGGCGGGCCTGTCCCCCTCTTTGCTGCCACTTGGGTCCGTCCCCGGCCCCACGCAGCCCCGCCCATGTTGCCCCCGGTTCAGTCCCCCTGGACCGGGGGTCTTTTTCCACAGCCTCTGTGCAGTCTTGCGCCTATGTCGCAGGCGACAGGCAGGCTATGTTCCTGTGGTCACAGAGTTGGCCCAGAGGAGGGCAAGATGAGCAGCATTCACCCCGGCACCCGTGTCGGACATGTCCACCTGAAGGTGGCCGATCTGGACCGGGCCATCGGGTTTTATTCGGGCCTTCTGGGCTTTGGCGTGACCCAGCGCTATGGACCGCAGGCGGCGTTTCTGTCGGCCGGGGGCTATCACCACCATATCGGGCTGAACACCTGGGAAAGTGCCGGCGGCACGCCGCCGCCGCCCGGCCATACCGGGCTGTATCACACCGCCTTTCTGTTCCCCGACCGCAAGGCGCTGGCGCAGGTGTTCAAACGGCTGGTCGAGACACGCTGGCCGATTGACGGCGCGGCAGACCATGGCGTGAGCGAGGCGATTTATCTGACCGATCCCGATGGCAACGGCGTGGAGCTGTATGTCGACCGGCCCGAGGCAGAGTGGCCGCGCGATGCCAACGGCACGCTGGCGATGGTCAACAAGCGGTTTGATCTGGCAGCGCTGCTGGCCGAAGCGGACTAAGCCCATCGCGTTCAATTGCATTCCCTCTGTCCCCCGAACGCGTTTCCAAGGGCAAACGCTGCCTCGGCGGTCAGAGGGAATTTCTGCCTCTAATCAAACGCGATAGTCTCCAGGTCTTTACAGCGCCCCGCAAACCGCTTACCCCCGCCGCCTTGGATTCAGGGGGCATCATGGCACAGGCGCGCGTTTGCGGGGTGGATTTCGGCACGTCGAACTCCACCGTCTCGGTTCCTGCCGGAAACGGCGCGCGGTTGATTGCACTGGAAGGGGATAGCGTCACCCTGCCCTCGGCGGTGTTCTGGGATGCCGACGGCGCGCCGCCACAGTTTGGCCGTGCGGCGATGGCAGCCTATGTCGAGGGCGATGACGGGCGGCTGATGCGGGGCTTGAAAAGCGCGCTGGGGTCGGACCTGATTCACGAGAAAACCCGTGTCGGCAACCGGGCGATTGCCTTTACCCAGATCATCGGCCGGTTCTTTGCCCACCTGCGCGCGAAGCTGGAGGCGGCACAGCCCGGCACCGATCATGTGGTGCTGGGTCGTCCGGTGCATTTCGTCGATGACGATGCGGCGGGCGATCAGGCGGCGCAGGATGTGCTGGAGGCGATTGCGCGCGAGCAGGGTTTCACCGAGGTCGGGTTCCAGTATGAGCCGATTGCAGCCGCGCTGGATTATGAAAGCCGCATCACCGCCGAAGAACTGGTGCTGATCGTCGACATCGGCGGCGGCACCACCGACTTTTCGGTGATCCGTGTCTCGCCCGAAGGGGCCACGCGGGCCGACCGCTCGGGCGATATTCTGGCCAATCACGGCTTGCGGCTGGGCGGCACCGATCTGGACCGGCTGCTGAGCCTTGACCATATCATGCCCGATCTGGGGCTGGGGTCTTTGGTGCATGGCGGCAAGGCCCCGATGCCACAGCACTATTACCTTGCTCTGGCCAGCTGGCACCGGATCAACGCGATGTATGCGCCCGGCGTGGCGCGCGAGATAAGGGAATTGCGCCAGCGGGCGGTGCGGCCCGATCTGCTGGACCGGCTGCTGGCGGTGCTGGATCAGCGTCACGGCCACGCGCTGGCCATGGCGGCAGAGGCGGCAAAGATCGACCTGTCAGACCGCAACGTGACGCAGATCCTGATCGCGGCGCTGACCGGGGGGCGCGACAAGGCGCTGTCGCGCACCGGGTTTGAAGAGACCGTCGCCCAGCCTGTCCTGCGCCTGACCTCTGGTCTGGCCGAGGTGTTGCGGCAGGCGGGCGTCGCCCCGCGCGACATCGGCACCGTGTTCATGACCGGCGGCTCGGCCAGCCTGCCGGTTCTGCGCGAGGCGGTGAGCCGCTGCCTGCCCGGCACCCCGATTGCGACCGGCGACATGTTCGGCAGCGTCGGCACCGGGCTGGCACTGGATGCCGCCCGGCGCTTTGCCTGACAGGATCGGTTTTACGCCCTGCGCGCCGGGGCTTGCCAGCCCCCCCGGCGATCCGCCATGATGCGCCCGCTTGGGGAGATCATGTATGCGGAAGTTTCTTGTCGTTCTGGACGACAGCCGGGAATGCCTGAACGCGATGCGCTTTGCCGCGTTGCGGGCGGCCCACACCGGCGCGGGGGTCACCATTCTGTCGGTGATCCCGCCCGAAGAGTTCCAGCACTGGATGGGCGTCGCCGATCTGATGCGGGCCGAAGCGCGCGAGCGGATCGAGGCGCATTTCGAAGTGTTCGCCAAATGGATGCGCGACAAACAGGGGGTCAACCCTGATCTGGTGATCCGCGAAGGCGACCCGGTGACCGAGATCCTGAAGCTTGTGAACGAAACGCCGGAAATCGGGGTGCTGGTTCTGGGCGCGGGCAGCGACAAATCCGGCCCTGGCCCCCTGGTCACACAAATGTCGAAGAATGCCGGGGGTCTGCCAATCCCCATCACCATCGTTCCGGGTGAGATGTCAAAGGAACGGCTGGAGCGCATCACCTGACCCATGCGCCGGGCGCAGGCCGGGCTTGCACGTTCCGGCCTTTCGCTGCGGTGCGGCAAGGCTTAGGTTCAGCGCAGGGAGGAGAGCATAAAGGGGCTTACGCCATGACCGCTCTCACATCACCAGACACCTACTACCGCCATGCGGTGACCGTCACCGCACTGGAACGCGCCAAAAGCGCCACCGTTGAGTATTGCTCTGTCGCCGCCAAGGATCTGGCGCATACCAAGCTGCGCGATCTGACCCCGCTGGAGGCGATGTATGCCTATTTCGGGTCGGACGAAGCCGCCGCCTGACCGCCGATTGACGGCAGGGTTCCGGGGCCACTTGTTGACTTGTGCGCGGCAAAGCCCCATATCCGAGAGGAACCGTCGGAGATAGCCATGTTCATCCAGACCGAGTCGACCCCGAACCCCGCAACGCTGAAATTCCTGCCCGGCCAGACCGTGCTGGAGCTTGGCACCGCCGATTTCCCGAATGCCGAAGCGGCGGATAAATCGCCGCTGGCAAAGCGCATCTTTGCGGCGGCTGGCGTGACGGGCGTGTTCTTTGGCACCGATTTCGTCACCGTGACCAAATCGGACGAGACCGATTGGCAGCATATCAAGCCAGCCATCCTTGGCGCCATCATGGAGCATTACCAGTCGGGTGCCCCGGTGATGGAGGGTGAGGCCAAGGCTGCCGGTGGCCATGCCGAGCATACCGGCGAAGATGGCGACATCGTGCGCCAGATCAAGGAATTGCTGGATACCCGCGTGCGCCCGGCCGTGGCGCAGGATGGTGGCGACATCACCTTTCACGGGTTCGAGCGTGGCGTGGTCTATCTGCACATGCAAGGCGCCTGCGCCGGCTGCCCGTCGTCGACGCTGACCCTGAAAATGGGGATCGAGAACCTGCTGCGCCACTATATCCCGGAAGTGACCGAGGTGCGCCCGGTTGCCGCCTGAGACCCTTCTGGCATTCGACACATCGGCGGCGCATTGCGCCGCCGCTTTGCTTTTGCCCGATGGCCGCTGCCTGATCCGGGTCGAGGACATGGCCAAGGGTCAGGCCGAACGCCTGATCCCGCTGCTGGAAGAGCTGCTGGCCGAGGCTGGAATCGGCTGGAACGATCTGGCGGGCATTGGGGTGGGAACGGGGCCGGGCAACTTTACCGGCGTCCGCATCTCGGTCGCGGCGGCGCGCGGGTTGGCGCTGTCGCTGGGCGTGGCCGCCATCGGCGTGACCCGGCTGGAGGCTTTGGCGCATGGCCTACCCCGCCCGCTGACGGTGGTGGAAGATGCGCGGCGCGAGGAAGTCTATCTACAGCATTTTGGTGCCGACGGACCGGATGCTGCGGGGTTGCACCCCCTTGCCGGGCTGACAGTCACAGGCCCGGTAACGGGCTCTGCGGCGGCGGCTCTGGGCGCTGAACCTCTGCAGCCTGCGATGCCGCTGATCCAAGCCATCGCCCGAATCGCCACCACCCGGCTCGGCACTCCGCAGCCCCGCCCTGCCCCGTTTTACTTGCGCGGCGCCGATGCTGCCCCGCCCAGTGACCCGCCGCCGGTGATTCTGGATGCCTGATGCGGCGGGGCTGGCGATGATCCACGCGGCCTGCTTTTCCTTGCCGCGCCCTTGGACTGCCTTTGAAATCAAGGCATTGCTGGAAAGCCCGCATGTCTTTCTGCTTGGCGAATCGGATGGTTTCCTGATGGGCCGCGCCGTTGCCGGAGAGGCGGAATTGCTGACATTGGCGGTCTTGCCTGCCGCCCGACGCCAGGGAATCGGCGCACGGCTGGTGCAGGCGTTTCTGGCCGAGGCGCGCACGCGCCAATCCGCGCAGGCCTTTCTGGAGGTGGCAGCCGGAAACACCGCCGCCCTTGCCTTGTATGAAAGCGCCGGATTCGCTCAGGTGGGTCGCAGAAAGGGCTATTACACAGGCGCGGATGGTCACAGCGACGATGCGCTGGTTCTGTCACGCCCCGTCTGACGCTGCGTTACCCCCACGTGGGAACGCCTTGATTTTGATCAAAAGATCAAAACTCCCGCAACGGGTTCCAAATGGCACTTGACCCTTTGTCACGAGCCTGCCCTAAATTGACAACGATCCGGGGCGGCTGTCATAGCGGTCTCTGGGCACCAAAAAACGTAATCGTCGTAACGACAACCGGGAGACTTTCCATGACCATGATGAAGCACCTTTTGGGCGCAGCCGGTGCGCTGGCCCTCACGGCTGGCGTTGCCAGTGCGGAACCGGCGCTGATCTACGATCTGGGCGGCAAATTCGACAAATCCTTTAACGAAGCGGCCTACAATGGCGCGGAACGCTGGGCCAAGGAAACCGGCGGGTCGTACAAGGAAATCGAGATGCAGAACGAGGCCCAGCGTGAGCAGGCCCTGCGTCGTCTGGCCGAAGCCGGGTCGAACCCGATTGTCACCACCGGATTCGGCATGTCCGACCCGATTGCCACCGTGTCCAAGGACTTTCCTGACACCAAATTCGTCACCATCGACGGCTGGGTCGATCCGGCCGAGCATCCGAACGTGCTGACCATCGGCTTTGCCGAGCATGAAGGATCGTATCTGGTGGGCATGATGGCCGCTTTGGCGTCCAAGACCGGCACGGTCAGCTTTGTCGGCGGCATGGATATTCCCCTGATCCGCAACTTTGCCTGCGGCTATGCGCAGGGCGCGGTTGCGGCCAATCCCGACATCAAGTTCATCTCGAACATGACCGGCACCACCCCGGCCGCCTGGAATGACCCGGTAAAAGGATCCGAGCTGGCCAAGGCGCAGAAATCGCAAGGCTCTGACGTGATCTTTGCGGCGGCGGGCGGCACCGGTCTGGGTGTTCTGCAGGCGGCGGCGGATGAGGGCATCCTGTCGATCGGCGTGGACAGCAACCAGAACCACCTGCACCCCGGCTCGGTGCTGACCTCGATGCTCAAGCGCGTCGATGTGGCTGTCTACAATTCGATGACCCAAGGCGCGGAGCTGGACACCACGATGCAGGCGCTGAACCTTGCGTCGGATGGTGTCGGCTACGCGATGGATGAGAACAACGCCGAGCTGGTGACGGCAGAGATGCAGGCTGCGGTGGACGCGGCTGCCGAAAAGATCAAATCGGGCGAGCTGGTTGTGCATGACTACCGCACCGACGACACCTGCCCGGCTGCGACGTTCTGATGGCCGCAGCGGCTGACACCTTGGGGCGGCAGGAGACTGCCGCCCCCTTTGCCATCGAGTTGAAGGGCATCTCCAAAGCCTTTGGCCCGGTTCAGGCAAACAAGGACATCAACATCGCTGTGCCAAAAGGCACGATCCACGGCATCATCGGTGAGAATGGTGCCGGAAAATCGACGTTGATGTCGATCCTCTACGGATTTTACAAAGCCGATTCCGGTCAGATCTTCATCAGTGGCAATCTGACCCCGATCCCCGACAGCCAGAGCGCCATCCGCGCCGGCATCGGGATGGTTTTCCAGCATTTCAAGCTGGTGCAGAATTTCACGGTGTTGGAAAACATCGTGCTCGGGGCCGAGGATGGCGCGCTGTTGAACACCTCGCTGGGCAAGGCGCGGCGGGTGCTCAAGGAGCTGGCGCAGGAATACGGGCTGGACGTGGACCCCGATACGCTGGTCGAAGACCTGTCGGTCGGCCATCAGCAGCGGGTGGAAATCCTCAAGGCGCTGTACCGGCAGGCCGATATCCTGATCCTGGACGAGCCGACCGGGGTGCTGACCCCGGATGAGGCCGACCATCTGTTCCGCATCCTCAAGGGCCTGAAGGATCAGGGCAAAACCGTGATCCTGATCACCCACAAGCTGCGCGAAATCATGGAGGCAACAGATAACGTCAGCGTCATGCGCCGCGGCACCATGGTCGCCACGGTCAAGACGGCCGAGACCAGCCCCGAACAGCTGGCCGAGCTGATGGTTGGCCGCAAGGTGCTGCTGGAAGTGGAAAAGACCCCCGCCGTGCCGGGTAAGGTGGTGCTGTCGGTCGAAAACCTGCACGTGCGCGATGAGCATGGGGTGGAGCGGCTCAAAGGCATCAGTCTGGAGATTCGTGCGGGCGAAATTCTGGGCATTGCCGGGGTCGCGGGCAATGGTCAGTCCGACCTGCTGGCGGCTCTGGGCGGGATGACCAATGCCAGCGGCAAGATCACGCTGAACGGGGTGGACCTTCCGCTGTCGGGCGCAGGATCAGACGGGCAAAGCCGGCGGGAGGCGGGCATTGCCCATGTGCCCGAAGACCGGCATCATCACGGGCTGATCCTTGATTTCACCGCCTGGGAAAACGTGGCCTTTGGCTATCACAACGACCCCAAGTACCAGAAATCGGCGCTGTTCATGGACAATGACGCCCTGCGCGCCGATACCGAGAAAAAGATGACCGCCTATGACGTGCGCCCGCCGATCCCCACGCTGGAGGCCAAGAACTTCTCTGGCGGCAACCAGCAAAAGATCGTGGTCGCCCGCGAGGTCGAACAGAACCCCGATCTGCTCCTGATCGGCCAGCCGACCCGTGGCGTCGACATCGGCGCCATTGAGTTCATCCACAAACAGATCGTCGCGCTGCGCGATGCCGGCAAGGCGATCTTGCTGGTCAGCGTGGAGCTGGACGAGATCATGTCGCTGTCCGACCGGATCGCGGTGATGTTTGACGGCCAGATCATGGGCATGCGCGACCCCGAGACCACGGATGAGCGAGAATTGGGGATGTTGATGGCAGGCATGAACGGCAAAAACACCGGGGAGGCCGCCTGATGGACCGTTTGCCAAGATGGGCCGACCTCACGCTGGTGCCGCTGGTCAGCCTGCTGTTTGCCGCCGTTATTTCGGCACTGGTGCTGCTGGTGATCGGCCAAAGCCCGGTCGAGGCGTTCAAGGTCATGGTCGATGGCGCGCTCGGCTCGCCCTATGGCTGGGGCTATACGCTGTATTATGCCACCAGCTTCATCTTTACCGGCTTGGCGGTGACCGTGGCCTTTCACGCCGGGTTGTTCAACATCGGCGGCGAGGGTCAGGCGCAGCTGGGCGGTCTGGGGGTCGCTCTGGTCTGTCTGTCGCTGCCGTGGCCACACTGGACCGTCGCGCTGATCGCGGCAACCGCCGGGGCGGCGCTGTTTGGCGCGGCCTGGGCTGCGATTCCTGCCTATCTGCAGGCCAAGCGCGGCAGCCATATCGTGATCACAACGATCATGTTCAACTATATCGCGGCGGCGCTCCTGGTCTATATGCTGGTCGATGTGCTCAAGCCCGTTGGTCAGGCCGATCCGGCCTCGGCCCGGTTCCCTGTGGGCGCGCAACTGCCGGCGCTGAATGACATCCCCGGTTTCAACCTGATCTTTGAGCGCCCGGTCCCGGCAAACGTGACCCTGCTGATCGCGCTTGCGATGGCGGTTGTGGTCTGGGCGCTGTTGTGGCGCACCCGGCTGGGCTATCAGATCCGCGCCTTTGGCAAATCCGAGGCGGCGGCGAAATATGCGGGCATCAACCCGGTGCGTATCACCATTATCGCGATGCTGATCTCTGGCGGTCTTGCCGGAATGATGAGCATCAACAACGTGATGGGCGAGGCGGAGCGGCTGCTCCAGAACTCGTCCGAAGGCGCCGGATTCATCGGCATCGCCGTGGCCCTGATGGGGCGCAACCACCCGTTTGGCGTAGTGCTGGCGGCGCTGCTGTTTGGCTTTCTCTATCAGGGCGGGGCAGAGCTGGGCCTGTGGACCAGCATCCCGATCGAGATGCGGATCGTGGTGCAAGGGTTGGTGATCCTGTTCACCGGCGCGCTGGACATGATGGTGCGGATGATCCTTGAGCGGGCCTTTGGTCTGGTCCGTTCGGCCAAAGCGATGAGGGCGGCCTGATGGATTACGCGACACTTCTGCAAGTCCTCGACACCACCATCCGATTGGCGACACCGCTGCTGCTGGCCTGTCTTGCCGGGTTGTACTCCGAACGTGCGGGGATTTTCGACATCGGGCTGGAGGGCAAGATGCTGGCCGCCGCGATGTCGGCAGGCGCGGTGGCCGCGCTGACCGGCTCGGCCTGGGCCGGGCTCTTGGCGGGGATCGGCGCATCGCTGCTGTTTGCCGCCCTGCATGGCATCGCCGCGATCACCTTTCGCGGCAATCAGCTGATTTCCGGCGTGGCGCTGAACTTTCTGGCCTCGGGCCTGACCGTGCTGATTGCACAGGCGCTGTTCCGGCAGGGCGGGCGCACCCCGCCCCTGTCCGGCAATGCCCGTTTCAACCCCGTCACCCTGCCGGGGGCCGAGGCGTTGCGCGAGGTGCCGCTGATCGGGCCGCTTTATTATGAGGTAATCTCGGGCCATTCCGTGCTGGTCTACATGGCATTTCTGATCGTGCCGCTGACCTGGTGGGTGCTGTTCCGCACCCGGTTCGGTCTGCGCCTGCGCGCCGTGGGCGAAAACCCGGCGGCGGTGGATACGGCGGGCGTATCGGTCGTTGGCCTGCGCTTTGCGGCGGTGGCAATCACCGGCGTTCTGTGCGGTGTCGCCGGGGCCTATATGGCGACCGCGCTGCAAGCCGGGTTTGGCCGCGAGATGACGGCCGGGCGCGGCTATATAGCCCTTGCTGCACTGATCTTTGCCAAATGGCGGCCAGTGGCAGCGATGTGGGCTTGTCTGCTGTTCGGTTTCTTTCAGGCTCTCGCTTTGCGCCCCGATGTGGTGCAGGCGGTGGTGCAGGTCCGGGTGCCAGTGCCGGTACTGGACGCCCTGCCCTATATCCTGACCGTGCTGGTGCTGGCGGGCTTTGTTGGCAAGGCCATCCCGCCGCGCGCCGGGGGACAACCCTATGTCAAGGAACGCTGAGCGGCTCATCTGAGACGCGCCTCCGGGGGGGGTATCTCCCCGGAAAACAAAGGACAGAAAATAAGACGCGGTACTGCTTCTATTTTCTGTCTAAAAATATCCTCGGGGGGTCCGGGGGGCGAAGCGCCCCCGGGGGCTCCACAAGACAAAAGGCAAGACATATGAGCAACACATCCGAGGCCCTGCGCCTGATCCGGGACCAGGCCGGCGACGCGCCGGTCAAACTGGGGCTGATCCTGGGCTCGGGCCTGGGTCATCTGGCGCATGCGGTTGATGGGGTTGCCATTCCCTATGCCGAGCTGCCGGGCTTTCCGCATGCGGCAGTGTCGGGGCACAATCCGAACCTGCACATCGGCACGCTGGAAGGCGTGCGGGTGGCGGTGTTCGGCGCGCGCGAGCATTACTATGAAAAGGGCAACCCGGCCGCCATGCGTCTGGCGCTGGAGGTGCTGAAGGAACTGGGGGCAGACAGCCTGATCCTGACCAATGCCGCCGGGTCGATGCGGCCGGACATTCCGCCGGGCGATCTGATGCTGCTCTCGGATCACATCAATTACAACGGGTTGAACCCGCTGATCGGCGAGCCGACGGATGCGCGCTTCGTGCCGATGACCGATGCCCACAACCCCGAGCTGCGGGCGGCGCTGCGCGCCAGCGCGCAGGCGGAAGGCATCGACATCAAGGACGGGGTTTACGCCTGGTACTCCGGCCCCTCCTTCGAGACTCCGGCGGAAATCCGGATGCTGAAGCTGCTGGGCGCCGATGCCGTTGGCATGTCGACCGTGCCCGAGATCATTCTGGGCCGTTTTCTGGGTCTGCGCTGTGCGGCGATTTCCACCGTCACCAATATGGCGGCAGGAATGTCGGATGAGCAGATCAGCCATGAGCATACCAAAGCGATGGCCCCCATGGGTGCGGCAAAACTGGAACGCATCCTCAGGCATTTTCTGTCAACGCTCCGATAAGACGGATCGGGATTTGACTTCGCGGCCAAAGGTGCGCAACCCTTTGGACTGACCGCCCTTTCGCCTGCCGGGGCCTGACATGCAGATCTTTCTCCCTATCGCCGATATTTCGGTCAACCTTTTCCTGCTTCTGGGAATCGGCGGAGTCGTGGGGTTTTTGTCGGGGCTGTTCGGCGTGGGCGGCGGGTTTCTGATCACGCCCCTGCTGTTTTTCATAGGCATTCCCCCCGCCATCGCGGTGGCGACCGGGGCCAATCAGGTGGTGGCCTCGTCGGTTTCCGGCGTTCTGGCGCAGGTCAAGCGCAAGGCGGTGGATTTCCCGATGGGCTTTGTGCTGCTGGCGGGCGGTCTGGTCGGATCGGCGGGCGGCGTCTGGTTCTTTGCCCGGCTGACGGCGGCGGGGCAGGTCGATCTGTTCGTGCAGCTGTCTTACGTGCTGTTTCTGGGGCTGATCGGTCTGACCATGTTCTGGGAATCGGTGGTCGCGTTGCGGCGCGCGAACCGGCCCGGTGGGCCGATCCGGCGGTCACACACGCACAACTGGGTGCATGGCCTGCCGTTCAAGATGAAGTTTCGCGCCTCTGGCCTGTATATCTCGGTCCTGCCGCCACTGGCGGTCGGGGCGCTGGTCGGGTTTCTGGCGGCGATCATGGGGGTCGGAGGCGGGTTCATCATGGTTCCCGCGATGATCTATCTGCTGGGGATGCCAACCAAGGTGGTGATCGGCACCTCGCTGTTCCAGATCATCTTTGTCACCGCCTTTACCACGGTGATGCATGCCGTCACCGCCAATACGGTGGATATGATGCTGGCGGTGCTGCTGATCATCGGCGGGGTGGTCGGGGCGCAGTTTGGCGCACAGGTCAGCGGGCGGCTGAAGGCCGAGCAGTTACGCATCCTGCTGTCGCTTCTGGTGCTGGGGGTGGCGGCCAAGATCGCGCTGGACCTGCTGCTGCGCCCGTCCGAGCTGTACACCATCACGCCGGGGTTGCTGCCATGATCCGAGCGGCATTGCTCTGGCTGCTGTCTGCCCTGCCCGCTCTCGCGGCGAGCGAAGATATCGTTGCAGGTCTCAGCCAGAACCGGGTCTCGATCACGGCGGATTTTGAAGGGTCCGAGATCCTGATCTATGGGGCGGTGCGGCGGACTGCCCCTGCCCCGCCCGGCGCGCTGCATGTGATCATCACGGTCGAGGGGCCATCGACCCCGATCACCGTGCGCAAGAAAGAGCGCACCGCCGGTATCTGGATCAACCGCGAGTCGGTGCAGATCGCCAGTGCGCCATCATTCTATGCAATCTCGACCACCGGCCACCTGAAGGACATTCTGACCGAAACCGAAAATCTGCGCCACCAGATCACCATTCCGCGCGCGATCCGTGCGGTGGGGATTTCACAACAGGCCCGCAATGCGCCGGAGTTTCTGGAGGCTCTGATCCGCGTGCGCGCCTCTGACGGCAGCTACCGGCTCAACGAACGGTCAGTGCAGTTCACCCAAGGCACGCTGTTCCGTTCGGATGTGGTCTTGCCCGCCAATCTGACCGAAGGACTGTATGTCGTGCGGATATTTCTGACCCGTGACGGTCAGGTGGTGGACCGGATCGAGCGCCAGATCAACGTGCGCAAAGAGGGGTTGGAACGCTTCCTGTTCAACCTGTCGCGCGATCAGCCGCTGATCTATGGGCTTTTGTCGCTGCTGATTGCGGTGGTGGCGGGCTATGGTGCTTCGGCGGCGTTTCGGCTGTTGAAACGGTAAGCGGCGGTCATTCCGTCGGCGCACCCGGCGGGGGTGGCATCAGGAAATGCCCGGTGCCTTGCGCAAACAGCCGTGCGCGGTTGTCTTGCCAGGCCTCGACATGGACGCTCGCATAGCGCCGCCCGGAGCGGTTGATCCGCGCGCGGGCATAGGCATCGCGCGGCAGGCCGGTTCGCAGATAATCGACGGTGAAATCAATCGTCTTTGGCAGGCGCACCGGCGGCATCTCGGCGGTGGGGTCCACCCGCCCCGCCTCCATCTCTTCCCACAGGCTGCCCCAGGCGAGTTCGATGATCGCCGCCACCTCCAGAAACGCCGCCGTGACCCCGCCGTGCAGGGCGGGCAAAGCCGGGTTGCCGATCAGCTTTTCGTCAAACGGCAGGATCGCGGTCAGCTCGTCGCCTCTACGGTCGAACTGGATGCCGAGATACGCGATATAGGGCACGCCCGACAAAAGGCCGCCCAAGGCCGCATCCCGGCGCTGCTTGATCACCTGCACGGGTTCGGGACGAGATGATGTCATGGCGCGGCTCCTTTCGGGCGATCCAGCGTGAAAGCCCCGGTGGCGGCGGCAACCGGGCGGCTTTCATCCTCATCCGTCGCAGTCACGCGGACAAAGGCGACCGAACGGGTCACATGGTAACACTCGGCCCGCGCCGTGATCTTTTGCCCCGGCGTCGCCGCGCGGAAGTAGTCGATCCGCAAATCCAGCGTCGCCGTGGACGCGGGCCCAGTGGGATGACACATCACCGCAGCCCCTGATGCGGTGTCCATCAACGCCGACACAGCGCCGCCATGGATCACCCCGGTCGCCGGGTCGCCGACAAAGCGCGGGTCGTAAGGCATGGAAATCACAGCCTTGCCATCGCCGAGACTGTCAAACGCCATCCCCAGCGCGCGGGCATGCGGAATGGCTTCGATGAACTGTCGCGCAATGCGGATGATATCGGTCATGGGCGCTCCTTGCCCTCTATAATCCCGGCTTCACGCCCCGCTGCAAGACGCGAATTGCACGCGCGGACATTGCACGCGCCCTCATCCCCGCATAGGTTGAGGAAACGGAGGACCGCGATGACCGATACCAGCCGCCTCAGCTTCAAGGAAATGTGCGCCCGGTTCGATGTCACCCCGCGCACCCTGCGCTATTATGAATACATCGAATTGCTGTCCCCCGAAAAAGAGGGCCGCGCCCGGTTTTACGGCCCGCGCGAGCTGGCGCGGATGACGCTGATCCTGCGTGGGCGGCGGTTTGGCTTCAGTCTTGAAGAGATCCGGCAATGGCTGCTGATGTATGTCCAGCAGGGCACGCGCCCGCAGTATGAAACCTTTCTTGGCCTCGCCGACCGCCAGCTGGGCGAGTTGGAACGCCAAAAGGCCGAACTGGATGCCACAATAGACGATCTGCGCGCCCTACGGGCAACGACGGTGGACGCGCTGTCGAAGCTGGACTGACCTGACATCACGTCACCTTGTTTTCTGACGTGACGTTACATTTACGTTAACGTCAAGCACTCTAGTATGGTTATCGCAAAGCACACATCTGCTGGTCAGATGTATGTGTTCGTGAGTGCATGACAATGACAAATGACCTGATGACCATTCGCCAGATGTGTGACGCTTTTGACGTCACCCCCCGCACCCTGCGGTTTTATGAGGCGAAAGAACTGCTGTTTCCACAGCGCGACGGCACCCGTCGCCTGTTCACCCGGCACGACCGTGCCCGGTTGAAGCTGATTTTGCGCGGCAAACGGTTTGGATTCAGCCTGGAAGATATCCGCCAGATTCTGGATCTGTACGATCGTGACGGGTCCAACCACGCCCAGACCATCCGGACCTATGAACTGGCCCAGCACCGACTCGCCCAGATGGAGGCGCAGCGCGCCGAACTGGACGTGGCGATTACCGAGTTGAAAGCCGAACTTGACGCGGGCGGCGCAATGATCGCCGGCCTGCGCCGCGCGGCAGAATAAACGCAAAGACCGTCTAAGGGAGAGAGCACCGATGCCAACCTATACCGCCCCTGTAAAGGACATGCAGTTCCTGCTGCACAATGTCCTCAAGGTCACCGCCGCCGACACCCCCGGCTATGCCGATTTGGACGAAGGGTTCACTGGTGCGGTGTTGGAAGAGGCGGGCAAGGTGGCGTCCGACCTGCTGGCTCCGCTGAATGCGGTAGGCGACCGCGAAGGCTGTGTGCTGGAAAACGGCGTGGTGCGCACGCCCAAGGGCTTTGACGCCGCGTTCAAGGCGATGAAAGACGGCGGCTGGACTGCGCTGGATTGCGACCCGGAGTATGGCGGTCAGGGTCTGCCTTACCTCATGGGCTCTGCGGTGGGTGAGATTTTCGTGTCGGCCAATATGGCCTTCAACATGTATCAGGGCCTGACGCATGGGGCCTATTCCGCGATCCACACCCATGGCACCGCCGCCCAGAAAGCGACCTATCTGCCAAAGCTGGTGTCCTGCGACTGGACCGGCACCATGAACCTGACCGAACCGCATTGCGGCACCGATCTGGGGTTGATGCGCACCAAGGCCGAACCGCAGGATGATGGCAGCTATCTGATCACCGGACAAAAGATCTTCATCTCGGCGGGCGAGCATGATCTGGGCGAAAACATCATCCATCTGGTGCTGGCCAAAGCCCCCGGCGGCGGCGACGGCACCAAGGGGATTTCGCTGTTCATCGTGCCGAAGGTTCTGGTGAAGGAGGATGGCTCGCTCGGCGAGCGCAACGCCCTGTCCTGCGGCAAGATCGAAGAGAAAATGGGCATCCACGGCAATGCCACCTGCGTCATGAACTATGACGGGGCAAAGGGCTGGCTGCTGGGCGACCTGCACAAGGGCATGCGGGCGATGTTCACCATGATGAACGAGGCGCGGCTGGGTGTTGGCCTGCAAGGCTATGCCCAGGCTGCGGCGGCCTATGAAAATGCGCTGGCCTATGCAAAGGACCGCCTGCAGGGCCGCGCCGTGACCGGGGCAGAAAACCCCTCCGGCCCCGCCGATCCGCTGATCGTGCACCCCGACATCCGCCGCAATCTGATGGAGCAGAAGTCTTTCGTCGAAGGTGCGCGCGCCCTGACGTTCTGGGCGGCACATCTGATCGACCGCTCGGTGCGGCAAGGGGATGCCGCGGCCGAGGGGCTGGTCAGCCTGATGATCCCGGTGATCAAGGGGTTCCAGACCGACAAGGGCTTTGACATGGCGGTGCAGGCCCAGCAGGTGTTTGGCGGGCATGGCTATATCGAAGAATGGGGCATGAGCCAGTTCGCCCGCGATGCCCGGATCGCCATGATCTATGAAGGTGCCAACGGCGTGCAGGCGCTGGATCTGGTGGGCCGCAAGCTGGCGCAGGATGGCGGCAAGCACGTGATGGCGTTTTTCGAGATGGTCAAAGATGAGTGCAAAGCACACGACGGCGATGACCGGATGAAGGGCTTTGCCGAACCGCTGAAGGTGGCGTCCAAGCAGCTGCAGCAAGCGGGCATGTTCTTCATGCAAGCGGGCATGAAGAACCCGAATGCCGCGCTGGCCGGGTCGTATGACTTCATGCACCTGATGGGCCATGTCTGCCTGGGCCTGATGTGGACCCGGATGGCAAAAGCCGCCTATGAGGCGCTGGATGCGGGCCACGCCGACCGCGATTATCTGGAGGCCAAGATCGCCACCGGACGGTTCTACATGGCCCGCCAGCTGCCCGCCTGCACCATGCACCTGGCCCGGATCGAAACCGGGGCGGACACGGTGATGGCCTTGTCGGCCGAGGCATTCTAAGCTGCGCAAAACGTCGGGGGGATCACGATTTTTCTGCGAAAAATCCCCCCGCCCCAAGCCGGAGAGACCCGATGCCGAAACGCTTCCGCCTGACCCGCCGCTTTCCCGTTGCCATGACCGAAGATGGCTATCGACGGTTGAAGCGCTTTGCCACCGAGGCCGGGCTGGACGAGGGCGAGGCGCTGTCGTTTCTGTTCGAGCATTTCGACAGCGTCACCAACAAGGACAATCTGACCCACCGACTGCGGCTGTTCAATTCGGAACTGGAGGCGCGGAAACACTGACTGGTGCGCGATCTGATGCGGCGGACGCCTCCGGCGGGGGAGTATTTGGGCCAAGATGAAAAGGCCTGGGCCCACCCCGCCCCGACTGTCCGTTTTGGCTATCCGGGGCTTCGGGCCGGGGCTTCGGGACGGGGCTTCACCTTGGGCGGTCATCGGCTCTCCAGCCTGTCCCGCGCTGACGAGGTTAGGATGACAAGGTTAACCATTCCTTGCTTCATCTTGGCAAAACCACTCCACGGGTTGCCAGTGGTGTCGCCATTGGTCCGGGGAACCACCGCGCCGGGGGAAAACCCCCGGTTGCTCCGGCAGGTCTGGGAGGGCCGATGGCGATGGAAGATGTGACGACGGATCAGGACGCGGCGGCGATGATGGAGCTGTATTGTTTTGGCGAAAGCGTCAATGCCTATAAATGCGCGCTTGCCCTCGCCCTGACCGGAACGCCTTGGCTGCCCCGCTATGTGGATTTCTTCAACGGCGAGACCCGCACGGCGGAGTTTCGCGAAGTCAACGAAATGGGCGAAGTGCCTGTGCTGGTCGATGGTGAGGCCGTGCTGACGCAATCGGGTGCGATCTTGCTGCATATCGCGGCAAGGACCGGGGCTTTGGGCGGGGCCACGCTCAAAGCCAGGAATGAGGTGGTGCGCTGGCTGCTGTGGGACAATCACAAGTTGTCGACCCAGATCGGCACGGTGCGGTTCCTGATGAATTTTGCGCCCGTGGACAAGCGGCCCGAAGGTGTTGTGCCGTTTCTGCAAGGCCGGCTGAAAGCATCCTATGCCGTGCTTGACGCGCATCTGGCGCGGCGCGACTGGATGGTGGGGGATGGCGTGACCATCGCCGATCTGTCCTGTTGCGGCTATCTTTATTACCCCGAACCCTTCGGATTTGACCGCAAGGACTGGCCCCATATCGACGCCTGGCTTGACCGTATCGCGGCGCTGCCGGGCTGGAAACATCCCTATGATTTGATGCCCGGCAACCCATCAGACCGGGCATAAGGAGAGGACCATATGTCAGACGCCTTTATCTATGATGCTGTTCGCAGTCCGCGCGGCAAGGGCCGCCCCGATGGCAGCCTGCACGAACTGACCTCGGTCGCCCTGTCGGCCAAAATCCTGAATGCGGTCAAAGAGCGCAACGGGCTGGAAGGCCATGCGGTCGAGGATGTGATCTGGGGCAACGTGACCCAGGTGGGCGAGCAGGGCGGCTGTCTGGCGCGCTCGGCCGTGCTGCTGTCGGATCTGGATGAGAGCATCCCCGGTCTGGCCATCAACCGCTTTTGCGCCTCTGGTATGGAGGCGGTGAACCTTGCCGCCAATCAGGTCAAGGGTGGCGCGGGTCAGGCCTATATTGCCGGCGGGGTCGAGATGATGGGCCGGGTGGCCATGGGCAGTGACGGGGCGGCGATTGCCGTCGATCCGTCACTGGCGATGAAGACCTATTTCGTGCCGCAGGGGATTTCCGCCGATATCATCGCCACAGAATACGGCTTTACCCGCGACATGGCCGATGCCTTGGCGATGGAGTCGCAGCGCCGGGCGGCGGCGGCGTGGCAGGACAAGCGGTTTGCAAAGTCGGTCGTCACCATCCGCGACCAGAACGGTCTGCCGATCCTGGATCATGACGAATACATGCGCCCCGGCACCGACATGCAGGCGCTTGGCGCGCTGAAACCCGCCTTCAAGGATATGGGCGAGGTGATGCCGGGCTTCGACAAGATCGCCCTGATGAAATACCCGCATCTGGAGCGGATCAACCACATTCACCACGCGGGCAATTCGTCAGGCATCGTGGATGGGGCAGCGGCTGTGCTGATCGGCAATGCCGAATTCGGTCGCGCCCATGGGCTGAAACCCCGCGCGCGCATCCGGGCGACCGCCAAAATCGGCACCGACCCCACCATCATGCTGACTGGCCCGGTTCCGGTGACCGAAAAGATCCTGCGCGATGCAGGCATGAGCATCAGCGACATTGACCTGTTCGAGGTGAACGAGGCCTTTGCCAGCGTGGTTCTGCGTTTCATGCAGGCGTTTGATGTCGACCCTGCCCGCGTGAACCCGAATGGCGGCTCCATCGCCATGGGCCATCCGCTGGGCGCGACCGGGGCCATCATCATCGGCACCCTGCTGGATGAGTTGGAACGGACCGGCAAGAGCGTGGGTCTGGCCACACTGTGCATCGCCTCGGGCATGGGGGCCGCCACCATCATCGAACGGGTATAGTGGTGCCCGCCGCCGCCATCCTCCAAGCCTATCTGGACGAAATCTCTGTTGCTGTCATGACAGGCGATTTTGCGGCCTATCGGGCCGGGGTGGTGCTGCCGTTCCATCTGGTGACCCATACCGAAAACCTGACATTCACCACGGATGATGACTTGCGCGAGGGCTTTGAAAGCTTTTGCGCAATGCTCAGATCGCAACGGGTGACGGATTATATTCGTCTTGTCGAAAGCGCGCAGGCGCTGGACCCCAACCTGATCACCGGGCGCTACATCTCCCATATCATCTCGGGTGGCATGCGGGTGTTTGATCCGTTTCCGTCGCAGACCACGCTGCGCCGGATTGAGGACCGCTGGAAAGCGGCCTCGATCTCCAACGCTGTTGCCAAAGCCCGCTGGCCGCTTCTGGGGGCCAGCCCTGCCAAACCCGACCTTCAGAAAGGACCGGAAGAATGAGCGATTTTACCTATGTCGTTGACGCCGAGGGCGTCGCCACACTGACCTGGGATGTGCCGGGCAAGTCGATGAATGTGATGTCACTGGCCGGATTTGCGGAACTGAACGGCCATATTGACTCTGCGCTTGCCGATCCTGCGGTCAAGGGCGTCATCATCACCTCTTGCAAAAAGGATTTTGCCGGCGGGATGGATCTGAACGTGATCGCCAAGATGCGCGACGAGGGCGGGGCCGGGGGGATCTTCGATGGTGTGATGGAAATGCATGCCATCCTGCGCAAGATCGAACGCGCCGGGATGGACCCGAAGACGCTCAAGGGCGGCAAGCCGATTGTGGCCGCGCTGCCGGGCACAGCGCTTGGCATCGGGCTGGAGGTGCCGCTGGCCTGCCACCGCATCATCGCGGCAGACAACCCGAAGGCAAAGATCGGCCTGCCCGAGATCATGGTCGGAATCTTCCCCGGTGCGGGCGGCACCACCCGGCTGGTGCGCAAAATGGGCGCGATGATGGCCGCGCCCTATCTGCTGGAGGGCAAACTGTCTGACCCCAAGGGCGCAAAGGCGGGCGGCCTGATTGACGAGGTGGTCGCACCCGAAGACCTTCTCGCGCGCGCCAAGGACTGGGTGCTGTCGGCGAAAGAGGCGGATCTGGTCAAGCCCTGGGATGCCAAGGGCTACAAGATGCCCGGCGGCGCGCCCTATCACCCGGCGGGTTTCATGACCTTTGTCGGCGCCTCTGCCATGGTGCATGGCAAAACCATGGGCGTCTACCCAGCCGCCAAGGCGCTGCTGAGCGCGGTGTACGAGGGCGCAATGGTGCCATTTGACACCGCCCTGAAGATTGAGGCGCGCAACTTTACCGGCGTTCTGATGAACCCGTCTTCGTCGGCGATGATCCGCAGCCTGTTCATCAACAAAGAAGCGCTGGAAAAAGGCGCAAACCGGCCAGACGCCCCGGATCAGACCGTGAAAAAGGTCGGCATCATCGGCGCGGGCATGATGGGCGCGGGCATCGCCTATGTCTCTGCCAATGCGGGGATCGAGGTTGTGCTGATCGACGCCGCACAGGATGCGGCGGATCGTGGCAAGGCCTATTCCGAAGGCATCCTCGACAAAGGCATCCAGCGCCGGAAAGTAACGGCGGAGAAAAAGGCCGAGGTGCTGGCCCGCATCACCGCCACCACCGATTATGCCGCCCTGTCCGGCTGCGATCTGATCGTCGAGGCGGTGTTCGAGGATATGAAGGTAAAGGCCGATGTGACCGCAAAGGTCGAGGCGGTGGTTGGTGCGGACTGCATCTTTGCCACCAACACCTCGACCCTGCCGATTTCCGATCTGGCCAAGGCTAGCCAACGGCCAGAGCAGTTCATCGGCATCCATTTCTTCTCGCCGGTCGACAAGATGATGCTGGTGGAGATCATCCGCGGCAAACAGACCGGCGATGTGGCGGTGGCCAAGGCATTGGATTTCGCGCGCCAGATCCGCAAGACGCCGATCGTGGTCAATGACGCGCGGTTCTTTTACGCCAACCGCTGCATCATTCCATACATCAACGAAGGCATCCGCATGGTGGCCGAGGGGGTGGAACCGGCTCTGGTCGAAAATGCCGCCAAACTGGTCGGCATGCCACTGGGGCCATTGCAACTGGTGGACGAAACCTCGCTTGATCTGGGCGTAAAGATCGCCAAAGCGACAAAGCTGGCCATGGGCGAGGCCTATCCTGACAGTGCGGTCGATGAGGTCTTGTTCGGGATGGTGGATCAGGGCCGCATCGGCAAAAAGGCCAATGCGGGCTTTTACACCTATGACGACGCAGGCAAACGCGGCGGGTTGTGGGAGGGGTTGGCGGCGCAGTATCCGGTCGCCGATGACCAGCCGGAGCTGACACAGGTGCAGCACCGCCTGCTGATGGCGCAGGTGCTGGAAGCGGTGCGCGCGCTGGAAGACGGCGTGCTGACCGACATCCGCGAAGGCGATGTCGGCGCGATCCTCGGCTGGGGTTTTGCGCCATGGTCGGGCGGCCCGTTCGGCTGGCTCGACATCATCGGCGCGGCCCGCGCGGTGGAGATCTGCGAGGCGCTGACCGCCAGCGAAGGCGTGCGCTTTGCCGTGCCAGACCTGTTGCGCGACATGGCGGCATCGGGCGCCACCTTTTACGGCAAGACCGCCCGCAAGGCGGCCTAGGCCCGCGATCCCGGCCGGTGCTGCTCTGCCATGCGCAGGGCAACACCGGTCTCTTCCGCCATCAGGCAGGCAATCAGATGCTGCGCCTGAGCCAGCGAATAACTGCTGTAGGCACGGGCGCGCCACCCGGCATCGGCCAGCGGGTCACCGCCACACGACAACAACACCCCCCGACTGGCATAGATCACCTGATGCTGCGCAAACTGCAGCTGAACCGCCACCGCCAGCGGTGGCGGCCTGCACCGCGCAATGCCACGCAGCCCCTCCAGGGCCCGTGCCGGGATCAGCGCAAACGGGTCGCCGTACAGATCTTCGGCGACATCCGCCTCGATCAACACCTTCTGCTCGGGCAGCAGCACCAGCTCTTCCCGATTGTCCATCGCCCAGGCTGGCACCAAAAGGGGCCAGAGCCCGCGCGGTGCATTCTCAAAGGCCAGAACCAGCGCCCGCATCACCGGCTGACAGCCCGCATCAAAGGTCATGACCTGCGCGCCGGGCGTCAGCTCGCCTGCCGCGCGCCAGCCGCCGGGCGTGGCAATCGGGGTCGTGGCAAAGATCCCCTCGGCCACCACCGACGGTCCGCCCTGTTCCGCCTGTTCCGGCTCCGGCCAGACCATTCCCCGCTCCTCTTCCGCGCCCATGGCCCGGAAGGGTCAGGACTATCACTCCAGCCCTGCCCCAAAGACAGGGCCTGCGCATGGCAAGCCACCGGCAAAACCAAGGCAGATCCAGCGAATGTCCACAAATCGGACAGACCGCGCAACGCACGCAAGATTTGAAAAACAGACCCAGCTTGTTCATTGCTGCTTTCCAAATACTCCCCGCGGAGCGACCGACGCCAGCCGCCGGTCGCTCCGCGGGGAGGTTTGGGCAAGGTGAAAGCCGGGGCCGTTACACCGCGTTGGGCAGCGCGCGCCCTTCGGCAAAGGCGATCAGGTTGTCGACCGCCATCATCCCCATGCTCTCGCGCACCTCCAGCGCGGCGGTGCCCAGGTGCGGCAGCAGGGTGACATTCTCCAGCGCCATCAGCGCCGGATTGATCTGCGGCTCGAACTCGTAGACATCCAGACCCGCCCCGGCCAGACGACCACCAACCAGAGCCGCCGCAAGGGCGGACTCATCCACAACATCGCCCCGGCTGATGTTCACCAGAATCGCATGGGGCCGCATATGGTCCAGCGTTTCGGCGTTGATCAGGTGATGGGTGTCCTTGCCACCCGGCACGGCCAGCACGACGACATCGGCGGCCATCGCCTCGGACAGGCTGACCTGCCGCGCGGGCACGCCCACTTCGGCGACGGGGGAGCGGTTGAAGAACACCACCTCCATGCCAAAACCAGCCTGAGCGCGACGGGCTATCGCCTTGCCGATCCGGCCCATGCCGATGATGCCGATGTGCTTGCCAGACACGTGCATCCCCAGCATCTGGGTCGGGTGCCAGCCCTCCCACCGACCGGCACGCACCATCCGCTCGCCCTCACCAGCGCGGCGCGCGGTCATCAGCATCAGCGTCAGGGCGATATCGGCGGTGGCATCGGTCACCGCGCCGGGGGTGTTGGAGACCACCAGACCGGCAGCACGCGCGGCGGCAACGTCGATGTGATTGTAACCCACACCGAAATTCGCCAGCATCCGCGCGCGCGGCTCTGGCACATCGGCAAAGACATCGGCCTGATAGCGGTCGCCCAGCGTCGGCAGGATCAGGTCAAAGTCACGCAAGCTGGCGCGCAGCTCATCCCCGGTCAATGGCAGCGTGCTTTCACGCTGGGTTACGTCGAAGCGGGCGCTGGCAGCCTCAGTCACTTCGGTTGGCAAGGGTCGTGTGATCAGCAGTTTCATCAGAACATCCTTCCGCCTAAAGGCACGTTTTGGTCGGGCGACAGCAGCACCACCTCACCCTCATCATCCGGCACGCCCAGCACCAGCACTTCGGACAAGACCTTGCCGATCTGGCGCGGCGGAAAGTTGACCACCGCCATCACCTGCCGCCCGATCAGGGTTTCGGGCGTGTAGTGCCGGGTCAACTGCGCGCTGGAGCGCTTTTCGCCAATCTCGCCGCCAAAATCCACCCAGAGTTTGATCGCAGGCTTGCGCGCTTCGGGGAAGGGTTCGGCGCGGGTGATGCGCCCGACGCGGATATCGACCCGCTGGAAATCGTCATAGCTGATCATTTGCCCAAGCTCCGCCCACGGTCCGCCGCCGCCTTGACCGCCCGGCGCAGCAAGGCCGGAAAGCCGGTGTCCGGCTCCATCAGCACCGACAACGCCGCCGCCGTGGTGCCGCCGGGAGAGGTCACGTTGATGCGCAACTGTTCCGCAGTTTCCGGCGCGCGGTGCGCCAGCTCCCCTGCCCCGGTCACGGTGGCGCGGGCAAGTTGCATCGCCAGTTCCGCAGGCAGCCCCTCGGCCTCGCCCGCCGCCGCCAAGGCTTCGATCAGGTGAAACACATAGGCCGGGCCAGAGCCGGAAACGGCAGTGACCGCATCCATCTGATGCTCGCCCTCCAGCCGCACCACCTGCCCCACCGCCGACAGCAGCGCCTCGGCAAGATCCAGATCGGCGGGCGTGGTCACGGCATTGCCGGTGATGGCGGTGATCCCGCGCCCGACGGCGGCGGGGGTGTTGGGCATGGCGCGCACGATATGCGTGCCCGCGCCAAACGCCGCCTCATAGGTGGCAATCGTCGTCCCGGCCGCCACGGTCACGATCAGCGTGTCGCCGCCGCCAAATCCGGCGATCTGCGGCAGGGCGGCCCCCATCATCTGCGGTTTGACCGCGATCAGCACAACGGCCGGCGCGTCCGGCATGCCGTCATTCAGAGTCAGGCCGTTTGCGGCCACTCCCTTCAGCCAGTCCGAAGGGTGCGGGTCAATCACCCATGTCGCCTCGGGCCGCAGCCCCTGCCCCAACCAGCCTTCCAGCATGGCCGATCCCATTTTTCCGCATCCCAGCAGCACAAGGCCCCTGCGGTTGATCATATCCAAGTTCATCGCATTCCCCGTCTTGACGGGGCAAGGTTAGGCGCGACCGTAGGCCTCGGCAATGGCAACCTTCATCGCGTCGGCAGGGGTCTTGTCGCCCCAACCCACCAGCTGAAACGCCGGATAGAACCGCTCCGCCGCCATCACCGCGCTGGAAATCAGCCGGTCGATCTGCTCCGGCCCGGCCACCTGCCCGCCCGCCAGCACCAGCCCGTAACGCCAGACCATCAGCTTTTGCTCGGCCCAATAGGTGAACGCGCCGGTCCAGACCATATCATTGCAGCGGTTGAGCACATCAAGCAGCCCCGGCAGCTTGCCCTCGGGCGGCTCCATCTCGAAGGTGCAGATCAGCCGCAGGGTTTCATCCTGCGCCGACCAGGCGAGGGTCAGCGAATAGGTGCGCCACTGCCCTTCGACCGCCATGGCGATCTGATCATCAGTGACCCGGTCAAACTCCCACTCACGGTGCTCGGCCAGGGTTTCGACGATGTCGATAGGGTGCATATCGTCGTTTGACAGGAAATCTTCAGATAGTGACATTGCCCGGCCTCTTCATGATGCCTTTCGCGAGGCGTGACCCACGAAATGCTGGGTGTCTGGCAAGGCGCTGCGTATGCCCGACAACGCCCATACTAGATATGGTGTTGCAGAAGCGAAACCCTGTAAAGCGATTTCTTGGCAAATCTTCTGTGGACAACTGTGGTTGTTGTGGCTCTGTAGCGCGACGCCGTAGTTTGCAGAGTTTTACTTCATAACCTGCAGCAGAGCCCTTTTGGTTGCACGGGGCTTAAAGGGGGGATTGAACGGTGCGTCAAGGTCGTGAAGACAGATCGCATCAGACCAGCAGATCATCCTCACTGAGTTTCTCTGACAGGTGCTGCATGAAGGAACGAGCACTCTCGAAAATCGCGACGGCCCGTTCCTCGTCATATGTCTGACGCGGGTGCATCGCCTGATTCCGCCATGCGTTCTTTATGAACCGCAGGTGGGTTGCAGCTTCAGCCGCCCATTGTTCTGCCTCTGCTCCATGGCTCCGCTTGCCGACTTCGCGAGTTCTGGTCTCGATCTCGTTGAGGGTTTTGTTCCAGTTGCTGTCCACAGCAACGTCGTAATGACGCGCAAGTGCCGCCAAGCCCACCTCCAGCACCCGCATCAGATGCATCACGCAGGCTGTCCACCGTCCGACCGCACGGCATTTCGCGGCCTCTGAGATATCGAACTCTGCCGACGGGAACGAATCCTCGACCGACTGGCCAAATGGCGCGGCCATATCAAAGAACGCCGCGTGTCGGGAATCGAGTGACAACAGATGCCCGCCCAGGATCTCATCGCTGAAAACCTGAAGCAGCTGCTCCGCGAGATTGACCACTCTGGAAAGCCGATGCGCGTCGTATCCGATTGGCAGAGCTAGCAAGTCTAAACTCTCATCAAAGGCACGACGCGCGGCGGCCTCGCTCGCCTTCAAACGCAGAACCTTTGCCGCCTTTTCCAAAACCTCGCAACTTTTAAGAAAGTGAGCGCAGGTTTGCTTGGGTATGACTAGTGGCGCAATCTGCAGATTTGCCCGGCCCTGAAGCAACTGCACCCATAATCTCCACTCCGCACGGCAGCCCGAAATGAAACCCAGCGCGTGGATGGTATCGGGCGGAAGCTGCAGCATTTTCTTTAAGCTCACGATCTGGTTCGGGTGCCACATCGTTATGGTCCTTTCGGGCGATTCGATACCAGCTTGGTTCCCGCGTTGTCGCGACGCTGGCTCCCGCCATTCTCTCACACCACCACCTGCGCCAGCTCGGCCGCCAGCGCGTCCATTGCAGTCTGCACCGCCTCCGGGGTCGCTGCGGTGTCGATGGCGGTACAGGTCATCCGGCGCAGGCCAGCCAGCACGGCGATGATGCTGCGGTAGGCATCAGCGTTAGCGATGATCTTTTCAGCCAGCACGTCGAGCGTCTCGCCAGTCTGCGCCGCTTCGCCACCGAGGATAGCCTCGATCCCCGGATCCGTTTCCCCGGCGGGCAAGGTCAGCAGCCGTCGCGCCGCTTCCTCTTTTGACGTCCATGACAGCATCTCCGCCAAAGGCACCGGGCCGGTGATGGTGGCGGTTGCGGCCTCGATCAGGGTGATGACGCGGGCATGCGCCTGCGCCTGTGCAGCGGCCAGCGCCGAGGCCGCGCGGGTCTGTGCAGTCACGGCTTGGGCAAAATCAATCTTGGGCATTGGCGCTCTCCTGAAGAGTGTTACGGTGGCAGCACCCGCGAGCGTTACCAGCCCCAGCCGGTGCCTGATTACGACCTCCTTGCATCACCGGCAGACTGAGCTGTGTCACCCAGACAACGATAAGGTTGACCAGTGTCTCGTCATCGCCTCCAAGGCTTTGATTGAAGGCCGCGCGCTCCCTCAGCCATAGCATGAGCTCCGTCCACGGATCGTCTGCAGCTTGAATGCGGCCTAGAATCGCGCTGAGTTCGGGTTGCGGTATGGGGGGCGTTGTACTGACATCTGGAAGATAATCAGTGCGGTCACTCTGCATCGGCGATCTCCTCTTCTGGGGCCTGATAGGGCGGCAGGGCCACCGGGCCGCTGGTGACGGTCAGCGGCTCGGGGAACAGCGTTTCCTCCGGCGCATTGGCCCCATGCGGCAGGATCAGCGGCACGGTCAGGATGCCCGCCATATCGCGGCTGACATCGCCTGCGATCCATGGGCTGTCGATGGCCTCGCGGGGCAGGACCGCCCCGTTGGGCAGCGGGCCGAAGTCCAGGGCATCACCGTTGAGGGTGAGCGTGGTGCCCGCCACCGAGGCGGTCAGGGCGGTGTCCATGCGGACGGGGGACAGGATAAGCTTCATGGTCATCTCCTTGAAAATCAGAACCAGCGGCCAATGCCGAGCGACCAGCCCTGTACGCCGGTCACAGAGGTCGGGGCCATCAGGCGCAAAACGGCATTGGTGGCGCTGCTGGACAGCTGATTGCCGCCCCACAGGTTCGCGGAGTCGGTCGGCATATGCACGACGAACGGCACCGCCGAGAAGGCGGCAGGCCAGCTGACGCCACTCCCCAGACCCCGGAAAACCGAACCCACGGCAGTGGCTATATCAATGGTTTGTGCAACCGTGCGGCAGACCTGATGGCCATCGGCGAAGCGCACATATTCGCCATTGGCGTTGCTGCCGCGCTCGATCACAGCACCTGTCGGCACCCCCGATGACTGGCTGACGGTGCCGAGCAGGCTGCGCTGGCTGACCGTCCGCGACCATGCCGACCAGGTTGCGCCATTGTCCTGCGAGAACCGGGCGAACTCCTGGAAATCATTCGCCCGGTGTGCGGTCTGGATGATGAAGGTGGTGGCATGACGCTGCACCAACACAACGCCGCCATTCGCACCCGAGGGCGAGTTCGGATCGGTGCCCGAGTATTGGAAACAAGCCCTGCGCCGTGGCGCTGTTGAGGGTGATGGCAGGAGAGGCCCCGGTTCCGCCCAGACCAAAATCCGCCACCTTCATGAGCCGCCCCGCCGTGGCATCGGTGACGCTCTGGGTCACGGCTGTGCCGGTCAGCAGGCCGGTCAGGGCGGCCCCGGAATTGGTGACCACCAGCCGGTCGGCCCCGCCTGTGACCAGTGCCAGCGCATTGGCCGCCGAGCGCCGCATGCCGGTGTCTTCATCAGAGGCAAACCGCAGCCCCGGAATGGCCACCGTGCCATCGGCAAACTTGCCCGCCCCGGCCCCGTCGATGGTGCCCTGCATGGCGGTCAGAACGGTCTGCAGCTGGGTCAGGAACGTGGTCATCTCGCCACGGGTGGCCAGCGCGTTATAGACCGCGCCTGACCGGGTGCTGCCCTGATAGGGTCGCGCCAGCGTCAGGGCGGTGTCAGAAGCCACGCTCTGGATCAGCAGCGGCCCTTCGCCGGGGATCAGGAGGATCCACCCCGCCCGCAGCCCGCCCACCCATGCGGTGCCGGTGCCGGTGACGGCGGCAGAGCCATTGGTCAGGGTGAGAGTGCCCGTTGAATACTGCATGTCAGATCTCCTGTGGCGGCGCTGGCCAGATCGGCGACAGCGGGTCGGTTGTGAGGGATGGCAGGTCGCGCAGCGCGGCGCGGTATGCGGCCCATGCTTCGCGGTTGACGGTGGCGTCGGGCAGCTGGGTCCAGTCACAGGCGGCCAAACGCCGGTCACGCTCGGCCCGCAGCGCGGCCCAGACGGCCTCCGGGTCAGGCGGGCGGGGCACAAATGCGCCATCCACCACCATCTGACGCTCCACGTCAGCGCGGCCTGGCAAAGCTGCCTCTCCCTCGCTGACATTCAGCACGAGCTCATTCAGATCCAGCACCGTGATCGTGCGCAGGATCCGGCCCGTTTCCGGGTTGTAGATTGTAGCCTCGATCATCGCTTGAACTCCCCGACAAGCATCGTGGCCCCACCAAGGCTCATCCCGAACTCAACCTCGACAATCAGGGTGCCGACCCCTGCGCCAGCCAGACTTGTGAGAATAGCCGTCACGGGAAAGTTCCCGCCTGCTGGCAAGCCATACTCTGCGAGCAAAACGCCGCGCCACTTGATGCGCATGCGGCTGAAAGATGAGTGCGCGGCTATGCCCCCCCCATCAGGATCATCAGCATCCCGTTTGGGTCGGCGGGTTCAAAGGTAAGCGCAAAGACTGTCACCAACGGGCCTGACCCCGGTACGGAACCCGTAGGCGGTGATGCCCCGCCACCGGATACACCCCGGAAGACGGACACTGCATTGCCAGCCAGACGCGGCGTGGTGACAGAGCCGGTGACGATCAGATCGCCATTGATCGTCACATCAGAAAAGAACTGGGCGAAGTTGCCCAGAAACTTGAGCCTGTCCGAGCGGACAATGGTCTCCGATGCCGCATCACCGCCCGGATTGTCTGCCGCGACAAGCTCGATCTCGCCAACAGCGCCACCGGCACGGGCGCGCCACGCAAGGGTTGCGGCCCGCCGCCCGTCAATGGTGGCAATCGCTGTCGCCTGCGTCGACACGTCCGCAGACAGATCGCCAACCGAAGTGCTTACAGTTTCGATCTGACCAGCCAGAGCACCGACCGCGTCAGACCGCGTCACGGCCTCTGCCTCGATAGCGGCAAGGGTTGCCGCCAGACCGGTTGCCGGATTCCTCACAGCTGTTTCCAGCGTGGTCGTCCGGGCAGCGAGACCTGTGGTCGGCGTGGTGATCGCCTCTTCGACGGTGGATGCCTTGGCCAGCGTTGCAGCCAGCCCGGTCGCCGGATCATTGACCGCCGTTTCCAGCGTGGTGGTGCGCGCCGCAAGGCCGGTTGGTGCGCGCGGCAAGCCCGGTCCCCGGCGTGGTGATCGCCTCTTCCACAGTGCTGGCCTTGGTCTGCGTTGCGGCCAGTCCCGTCTCCGGGTAATTGACGGTCGCTTCCAACGTGTTGGTGCGAGTCGCAAGCCCCGTGGTCGGGTTCGTGATCGCCTGCTCGACATTGGATACCTTGGTCTGCGTCGCGGCAAGCCCGGTGGTCGGGTGCGTCAAGGCCAGTTCAACAGTGCTGGCCGTGGCCTGCGTTGCGGCCAATCCCGTTTCCGGATCATTGACCGCCGTCTCCAGCGTGGTCGTCCGCGCGGCAAGGCCTGTGGTCGGCGTGACGATCGCTTCTTCGGCAGTGTTTGCCTTGGCCAGCGTTGCAGCCAGTCCCGTCGCCGGATCATTAACCGCCGTTTCCAGCGTGGTCGTCCGCGCAGCAAGGCCTGTGGTCGGCGTGGTGATCGCCTCTTCCACAATGTTGGCCTTGGCCAGCGTCGCGGCCAATCCCGTATCCGGGTCATTGACCGCCGTTTCCAGTGAGGCGGCGCGCGTGGCCAGCGCCTCATCTGCCCCGGCCCGCACCAGCTGCTCGGCCACCAGTGCCGCCGCCGTTGTGCCGAGATCGGCGCGCAGGGCCAGCCGGTCTGCGGCCTCGGCCTGATCTGCCGCCGTCCGCGCCACCCGCTCGGCGTCGATCAGGGCTGTGGCACTGCCGAGGGCGACGGTGATCTCCTGCCGCACCCCGGCCACCGCCTGGCGCCCCTCTTCGATCAGCACCCAGGCATCGGTGCGCAAATCGGCCAGACCCCGGTTCAGGGCACCGCGCCCGTCGATGTCGGCCAGCAGTGCGCGCAGATCGCCCGAGGCCTGTTCGTCCTCGGCTTCGCCGATGGCAACCCGCATGACCGAGCTGTCGCGTACCTCGGCCTCCAGCCCGTCTTCGGTGTCCTCGACCCGGCCTGTCAGCGCGGTGACCACTCCGGCCTGCGCCGCAATGTCATCGCTGACCAGCCCCAGATCCAGCTGCAGCTGGCGCAGGGCGCGGGCGGCGGCGCTGGCACTGTCGGCCTCAATCCGGTTGATCTCGGTGATCGCCCCAGACAGGCCCGACACGCTGACCGACACATCGTCAATCGCCTGCGCCAGAGCGCCGGTCTCGGTCGCGCGGGCGCTTCGCTCGGCGGTGACCAATGCGGCCGAGCCAGCCACCGCAGCCCCCAGATCGGTGCGCAGCGTGGCAATCGCCTCGCGGTCCTCGGTCACCAGCGCGGTCAGATCCTGACGGGCAGAGGCCACATCGGCCTGCGCCACCTGCCGGTCGCGGATGGTCTGCATCATCTGTTGCAGGGTCAGGCTGGAAAGCTCATCCTCGGCCAGCGCTGCGGCGCGGGCATCCTGCACCGCAAAGCCGATTGAAGGTGCGTCGATGGTGCCCAGCGTGACCTCTGCCGATCCGACCCGCTCTTCCAGCGCGTCAAATGTGGTGGTCTCAACCCGCAGGACAATCTGCTCTTCAAGGCTGTCAATCGCGGCTTCTGCCTCAGTCACACGCAGCGACACGCCGTCCAGCACCAAGGTATCGGCCTTGGCCGTGATCGCCCCCAGCAGGCCGCTGACCGCAAGTTCTGCCTCCGACAGACGGCCCAACAGTTCGGTGATGACCGGCAGTGTGGTGGGGTCAAGCTGCGCCGCCGTCACCACCTCATAGACTTCATCATAGGTCGCGCGCAGGCTGATCTCGTTGCGTAAGGCATCGACCAGCACCACGACCTCGGAGATCGAGCCGTCGATCCGCGCCACCGCCTCGATCCGCGCCAGACCCAGCTCGGGATCAATGTAGATGCCCGCGTCCGTCACGTCCGACCGCAGCCGCGACAGCTGCAGCGTCAGACTGGCCAGCCGCTCCGACAGGGTGTCGATCGCATTGCCGGTCTCAATCTCGCGCGGCACCTGCAACGCCCGGTCAACGTCGATCCGCGCGATGTCCGCAATCCGGCTGTCCATCGCGGTATCCAGCGCCAACAGGCGCGGGATGACCGGCTCCGAGATATTGCCCAGCAGATCGCCAAACGCCGCCTCTGCTGCTGCACGCAGGGATGCGACAGCAGCATTGGCCTGCAGCATCCGCCCCAGCGTGACCTGCCCCTTCCACAGCATCGGGGCCACATCATCGGTGAGGCCCCATGCCTGCCGAAGTCATTCGGTGATGGTGCGCAGGTCTGGCCTGTCGCATAGAATGGGGGCAAGGATGCAAAAGCACAGGGATCTGGCCCCGCATGAAAACCACACGGCGTTTCTTCCACCCCCACAGCTTCGCACGTGCTCTGGTTGCGCGGCGTCGGTCACCGGGAAATGATCTGATTCTGGCGACCATCCTCGCCGCGATTGCAGGGGCCGCGAATGCCGGAGGTTTCTTTGCGCTGGGGCACTACACCTCGCATATGACCGGCTATCTGTCCCAGCTTGCAGATAATATCGCCATCCTGAATCTCTGGGTGATCGGCCTCAGCCTGTTGGCCATTTCGGCCTTTGTCGCGGGGGCAGGGTTCAGCACGGTCCTGATCAACTGGGCGCGCAACCGTGCCAGCCGCCAGCAGTACGCCTGGCCGCTGGCAATGCAGGGCAGCTTCATGCTGTGCTTCTCCTTCGGAGGCGTTCTAACCGGTGATATCGGCCGCCTGTTTGCACTATCCTGTCTGTGCTTCATCATGGGGATGCAGAATGCCACGATCACCAAGATCTCGGGCGCACGCATCAGAACCACCCATGCTACCGGCATGATCACCGATATTGGGATCGAGCTTGGCCGTGCCGTGTTTTGCGTGCTGCGACCCCAGGCAGGTCTCCGGGTTGATGCTGCCAAACTCAGGATTCTGTTGCAGCTGGTGTTTTCCTTTCTGGGGGGCGGAATCGTTGGCGCTGTGGGTTACAGCCATGTGGGGTTCTTCTTTTCCCTGCCGCTGGCGCTGATCCTGCTGGGTCTGGGTGTGCCTGCCTTGCTGACAAAGCAGCTATAGATCTTGAAGGTCGCACCGGTCCGCGTCGATCTCGGACGCCGCCAGCTGGCAGGCAAGCTGCCGCCCAAGGTCACCGGCGACACGCTCGATCAACTGGAGCGGCAGGTCGCCTCCCGGATGGGGCAGTCTCCCGAAGACTTCATCAAGAACCGCAATGCGATGCAGGAGGGCTGATCAATGACCGCCCTGATCAAGCATGCCCCCCGCACCCGCGCTGGTGAAGGCAAGCGCTTCCACGATCCGGTTGCCGCCGGGGTGCGGGTCTCCAAAGGCTCACCCTACCGCGGCGGGCCAGATCCGGCAAGGCATGCGCCACCGCCCTCAGAACAGGGCGGCCAGTTCCTGCACCAGAGCATCCGCGATGCGGCGGCGGTCAGCTTTTATCGCGGTAACGTCTCTGAACTGCCGGGCGAGCGCCGCAGCGGTGGCCAGCCAGTCCCGCGCAAACGTGGTATCCGGCTGAAAGCTTTGCAGCCGCTCGGCAGCGGTCTCGGGCGGGCAGTCAAAAGTGTTGATCATCGCTGATGCCGGCACGAGGTCAAAAACCCGATGCTCCGGCCCGGCCCAATAGGCGGGAATGGCCCCTATGGCAAAGGCATCAAAGATCTTTTCCGAGATGTAGAGCCGGTGATGCACATTCTCATAGGCGGACAGGATCCGGGTCCGGCCATCCAGCAGCGCCAGCTTGTCCAGATGCCAGTCGCTCAGCTCTTGCCGACGCGGGGCCTCACCCCAGCCTTTGCCCGCCCGGATCACGCCCTTGGCCGCGCTGCGCTCGGCGACCTGGGTGCGGTAATCGCTCAGTGCGAAAACCTTTCGCGCGGGGAAAGCCAGCTGGTAGCTGTCGCCTTTGCGATGCTCCGCGACAAAGGCTGCCCCCACGCTGGCCTGCGACCATCGGTGCAACAGCTCTGCCGGGGAGAGTGCTGCAAAACGGGCCATCAGATTGGCGTAGCGGACCGGGTAGGTGTCTGAGGTCAGCACGAAATACGGAATCTTCCGGAAATCGTAGATGCCGGAGGTCTCATGCCCCAGGAACGTATAGGGCAGGACGGCATCCTTCACCGTGACCGACCCGGTTCTGCCGGTGAACGGCCCGCTCCAGGTGATGTCCCACAGCGGTTCTTCGGACAGGATCACCAGTTTCGGCGGGCGGGCGCGCTGCAGCAGGGGCTGCAAGGTCTCGGCGTTCTCGCGCAGGTCGATGTTGAAGCCGGTCACGATCAGATCGGCCTGATCTGCCGTATCAACCACTGTGATCCGGTCACCGACCAGCCTACGGATCGGCGCATAGCTGAGCGGGGTCCGGTGCGCGTGTCGGCCCAGCAGGCAGACCTTTGGCACAGCCCGATGCTGCGTGGCAGGGACGGACAGGGGCGCAGGGACTGGTAACGGGGCAAGGGCAATGCCGGTGATGCTGCGGCTGGTCTGGCGAGCATGGTCCAGGACGCCGGTGTAATGGCGCAAGACGGCGGACCCGGCGGGCATGCCGGCACAGGCGCGGGCGATGGCACCGGCAAAGGCGGGGTCATGTGCCAGCCGCGTCAGGGTCTGCGCAGGGTCAAGCAGCAGCAGGTTCGCGCCCTGCATCAGCACCCGCTCTGGCACCTCTGCTGTGGCCGGTTCACGGTCAGCGACGGGCGCGCTGCCCTGGTCTGCAAGCGGCGCGTCGGTCTCGGGCTGCCCCAGCAGGAACAGCTGAACATCGGTGACAAAGCTGTCGGGGCCATACAGCAGCCAGAGCTGGCGCATGGCGTGGCGCATCTGCGCCAGACGCGCCGGATCGGCGGCAAGGGCGGCCAACCGGTCCGGCAGGGCCTTGATCTCTTCCGGAGACTCCTTGCAGAACACAGCCGCCTGCTCCCACAACCGCCGGTCGCCGGGCGGGGCCCAGGTATCGGCCAGAATGACCGGGATCGACCCGGCCCCCAGCGATTCCCAAAGCCGGATCGAATTGGGCCCGGACCCCGCCGGGCAGAGCGAAAAAGTCGAGTCGATCAGCGACTGCCGGAAAGCATCCCCCGCAGAGACATCCACAAAGGCGCTGGACTCTGCCGCAGCCCCCTTCCCCGCAATCTGAAGGTCATAGACGACTTTCTGATAATGCCATCCGTCGCGGCCAATCACGAGGCCACGCGGATCAGAGGACAATTCGTCGATGATGATGTTTCTGGTATTGCGCAGGTAATGCTGATTGGCGCGCGCCCCGATGAAGGAGAAAAGATATCGCCTTTTGACCGCATCATTCTCCGGGGAAGCCTCTGGCAGGGCTTCCACCACTTGCACAGGATAGAGCGGAAACGGCCGGAACCGGACAGACCCTTCAGGGGCTTTTTCCACATCTGACAGCGTTGCATGCGGCCAGAACACTTCGGATATTCCGGCCTCTTTGAACAGATTGATATAGCGTCGGGCGTGGATATGCTGACAGACGGTAATTCTTGTACGACCAGTGGGCAGGCGACGACAAAAATCCCGGAAACTGGTCAGGATCGCTTCTACATCGGCTGCGCCGCCTTCTGCCTTGTCAATCAGGTTGGCCCAGGGATAGGCGACATAGAGGACATCCTCAGATTTCTGAATACTGTCGCGGATCATCTTTGCCGAGTGATGCTCGGTGATCGCCGGAAACTGCCACCCATCGTCCAGAATGGAATATGCCTCGTGATAGGAGGCATGCGCCGCAAACTCTTCGGCCCTGCGCCCGGTATAAGGGCGCATCTGACCTTCCTTTACCAGTCGCTCCCCCCCCTTTTGAGGATGGCTCGGTACGGGGGGGTCAGATTTGAAAACAGTCTTATAGCAGGAGCGACCCACCTCATAAGCACTGTCTTCGTAAATTGAAAGAATCTCGGTGTTGTATTTTCCGCGGACCTTACGGCGCAGGATATCCCCGCGTTCAACCATTTCCTTCAGTTTTCGGGCGCGTTCATTGGGTGAGACAAGCGTATCCATCTCGCCAATGTATTTATCTCTGTGCTTGGAAGACAGCTGTTGATCTCTGATGCGGAACCCGCCCAAAGGTTGAGGGGCCTGAACAAGAGAGGCATGTTGGGCAAAAATGCGCCAGAGATTCCAGTCGCCCGCCAGGCGCATTGGCAAAAGGTTCTTATGTGGCTCTGCGGCATCCCAAAGCCATTTCCTGAAAAATGTGCCCTCTTGTTGCACAAAGGGCCAATGCTGCCCGTCTGACAGCCCATTGCGAAGGGCCTCACGCGGGATGTGTCGATCGTATGTCGACACGATCATGTCATCGCGGATGATTGCAATGGCGCCACCGACCCATGAAGCTTCGCTATGGCTGAATTGCCTGAAAACGCCCGCGATAAAGGCACATGAGCCGGTCATCAGCACATCGTCGGCGTTGATCCACGCCATAAAGCTTGCCTTGGGGATCGGATGGAGTGTGTCGAACGCACGGATCAGAGCGTCATACATCCCGGAGTCGGGTTCCGACGCATAGGAAAAGTAAACCCCCCGATTCTGAAGTGGGAACCGGCCTTCGTCCAGTCGCGCCTTCCAGCCACGCAGACGATCCACCGTATCATCCGTCGAGCCGCCATCCTGCACATGGTAGCGCAGGCGGAAATCCCCCGCCTGTGACAGGACGCTGAGCAGCGTTCGGTCGATCGTTTCTGCCGCGTTAAAGCTGGGCGTCACGATATAAATTGTGGGGATCATATGAACTGTACGCCTGTAAAACGGAGGGTAGGGAAAATCTCTTAATCGCCGCACGATGTACCAATCGCCAGAGATTCCCGCAATGGATACCTGTGCCGCAGGTGGCAGGCGGCAGCAACAGTTGCCGAAGACGCGGGCAGTTGCTATGGCTGCGATGGCACATTGTGCTTCTTGTGCGGGGCCCTCTTGAGGGGTGACCTGTGCACAGCAGAACGGCGTGTTTGACGACGAATTGACCCATGCAGGATTTGACATGACAAAAAAGGCCTTGATCACCGGCGTAACCGGCCAGGACGGATCCTATCTCGCTGAATTTCTTTTGGAAAAGGGATATGAGGTACACGGCATCAAGCGTCGCGCCTCGCTGTTCAACACCCAGCGGGTGGACCACATCTATCAGGATCCGCACATCGACAATGCCCGGTTCCGGCTGCATTATGGCGACCTGACCGACAGTTCGAACCTGACCCGGATTCTGCAGGAAGTGCAGCCCGACGAGGTGTACAATCTGGGCGCCCAGAGCCATGTCGCGGTCAGCTTCGAGGCCCCCGAGTATACTGCAGATGTTGACGGAATGGGCACTCTGCGTCTTTTGGAGGCAATCCGCTTTCTCGGGCTGGAAAAAAAGACCCGGTTCTATCAGGCCTCCACCTCAGAGCTTTACGGTCTGGTGCAGGAAATCCCGCAGCGCGAGACCACGCCGTTCCACCCCCGCTCGCCCTATGCGGTGGCCAAGATGTACGCCTACTGGATCACGGTGAACTACCGCGAAGCCTATGGCATGTATGCCTGCAACGGCATCCTGTTCAACCACGAGAGCCCGCGCCGGGGCGAGACCTTTGTGACCCGCAAGATCACGCGCGGTCTGTCCAACATCGCACAAGGGCTGGAAAACTGCCTGTTCATGGGCAATATCGACGCCTTGCGCGACTGGGGCCATGCCAAGGATTATGTCCGGATGCAGTGGATGATGCTGCAGCAGGAGGCCGCCGACGATTTCGTCATCGCGACCGGCGTGCAATATTCAGTGCGCGAGTTCATCACCTGGACAGCGGCGGAATTGGGCATCTCGCTGGAATTCACCGGGACGGGAGTGGAGGAAGTCGCCACCGTGACGCAGGTGACCGGCGACAAGGCTCCTGCAGTGAAGCCCGGCGACGTGCTGATGCGGATCGACCCACGCTATTTCCGCCCCGCCGAAGTGGAAACCCTGCTGGGCGACCCGACCAAGGCCAAGACCAAACTCGGCTGGGTGCCGGAAATCACCGCGCAGGAGATGTGCGCCGAGATGGTGGCACATGACCTGAAATCCGCCCAACGCCACGCATTGCTTCGCACCCATGGCTACGACGTGCCGGTCAGCCTGGAGGGCTGATCTATTGCGCGCGGTCCGGCATGGTGCCGATTGGGCTATGACCCATCGGCACCATGCCGGGTCACCTACCCCTCATACCCCAGCCTTGCGCAGAGTTTCGCATAGGTTTCACTGCGCTGGCGCTCTTCCTCCAGCTGTGCCGGGATTGGTTGGCGCGGGCGGGAGCCAATGCGACCGCTGCTCCGGCCACTGTCGCCCGACAGGGTGAAGGCCTGAAACAGCTCGGCAAAACCGTCGGAATAGGTCAGATCAAGCGTGTCGCATGCCCGTCGCAGATGTGCGTGAGGGTCTTGTACAAAGTCCTCGTAGCGCAGCATGTCAAACGCCGCATGACGGTCGAGGAACAGGTGATAGCGCCGCGCATATTCATCAAGCGTGGCAGGTTTGAAATGCTTGTCCCATCCCAGCTTTATCATCGACAGATAGGAATCAATCGGATGTCGCACCGTCACCAGTGAGCGCAGCGGCATGTGGTCTTGCAGCACCTCGCGCAGCGTGGGGCGGTCTGGCTGGTAGCTGCGATGGTTGAACGCGCTGTGAGAATGATCGCGCAGCACCAGATCAAGCCCCAGTGTCCGGCAATCCTGACGCACCACCTCGACACCGGCGCGAAAGATTTTCATCTCCACCTCGCGGGTTACCGGGCGAGAGCCCTTGCGCGAAAGCCGGATCATATCTGTCGGAGCAAACTTTATCCCGTCGCCCAACTGGCTGAGAGGGTCCACTTCGCTGAGCAGCCGCACGTTGGGCAGGGCAGCCAGACAACGGCTGATCAGTGTGCCACCCGTGCAAGCCAGGTGGTGCACCAACCGCACCGGTGGCGGGCCACGTCTTGCGGTGTCTTCGGTCATCTGACGGCACCGCTCCAGCAGGCTGGGCAGCGCCTGTGCCGGAAGATCCCGCTTTGGCCGGTCGGCCATGCGCGCGTTGAGCAGCGTCAGCGTCGTGCGGATTGTATCGTGCAGATCCTGTCTGCGGGGGTCCGGCCTGCTCATTTGCTGCGCTTCTTTGCCTTGTGCCCGGATTCGCGGGTCGAAGCCTTGCCGACCGTGGCCTTGCTGGCCGCGGACTTGCTGACAGAGGCCTGCGCAATCGGCATCAGGCTGGCCGGCGCATCGCGTTCCAGTTCCTGAAGGTAATAAGAGGCCTCGGTCAGCCGGACCGTCAGATCCTGCAACAACTGATCCTGCTCCTCTTTGTCCGATTGCAACCGCGCATAACGCGACCGCAGATCCGCCAGATCAGCGTCACGCAGCGCCAGCATCCGCAGCGAAAGCGTGGTTTCCTGCTGATGCCCCGCCTTCATCTCCGCGGCCTGCTCGGCCAGTGACGCTTTCAGTTTTTCCAACTGTTGTGAGTGGGTCTCGGCGGGAATGCTTGCCGCCAGTTCGGCCTCCAGCGTGGTGATCCGCTCGGCCTGCTGCGTTGCGTCTTCGCTGTGCTTTGTCAGCGCATCATCGCGCGATACAAGATCTGCCTCCAGCCTGCTGATCCGTTCTGCCTGCTCTTCCGCCGCACTTTCGCCCCCGGCCAGAGCTGCCTGTTGTTCCGCCAGATCAGCCTCCAGCGTGGCGATCCGCTTGGCTTGGGTCTCTGCCGCCGCTGCCATCTGCGTCCGCAAGTTGCTCAGATTTGCGTCCCGATCTGCAATGGATTTTTTCAGCGCTTCCACATGCTCATTATGGCGGGCCCGAGGCAGGCTTGCGTCCAGTTCGGTTTTCAGCGCGGCGATCCGTGCGGCCTGCTGCTCTGCCGTGGTCGCAGCATTGGCCAAAGCCTCGTCGCGCCCGGCCAGATCAGCCTCCAGCGTGGCGATCTGCGCCTCCCGCTCTTCGGCCGCACTTTCGCTCTTGGCCAGAGCTGCCTGTTTTTCGGCCAGATCAGCCTCCAGCCGGACGATCTGCACCTCCAGCTCTTCGGCCGCACTTTCGCTCTTGGCCAGAGCTGCCTGCTGCCCCGCCAGATCAGCCTCCAGTGTGGCGATCTGCACTTCCAGTTCTTCGGCCGCACTTTCGCCCTTGGCCAGCGCTGCCTGCTGCCCCGCCAGATCAGCCTCAAGCGTGGCGATGCGCCTGGCTTGGGTCTCGGCTGCCGCTGCCATTTCGGACCGCAGACTGTTCAGGCTTGCGTCACGCTCTGCAATTGCCTTCTTCAACGCCTCCACATGCTCATTATGGCGGGCCCGAGGCAGGCTTGCCTCCAGTTCCGTCTTCAGCGCGGCGATCCGTGCGGCCTGCTGTTCGGCCGCTTCCGTGCCCGCTGCCAGGGCTGTGTCACGCGCCGCGAGATCGGCCTCCAGCGTCGCAATCCGACCGGCCTGTTGATCGGCGGATGTGGCCCCGGCAGCAAGCGCTGCTTCGCGCTCGGCCAGATCAGCCTGCAGCGTCGCAATACGAGCTGCCTGTTGGTCTGCCGCCGCCGCCATGTCATCGCGCAGGCTTTCCAGTTCAGCCGCCAGCGATGTGGCCCGCGCAGTCTCTTGCTCGGCGGCATGCGCGCCTGCAGCAAGCGCTGCTTCGCGCTCGGCCAGATCAGCCTCCAGCGTCGCAATACGAGCTGCCTGTTGGTCTGCCGCCGCCGCCATGTCATCGCGCAGGCTTTCCAGTTCAGCCGCCAGCGATGTGGCCCGCGCAGTCTCTTGCTCGGCGGCATGCGCCCCCGAGACCAGTGCCGCCTCACGCAACGAAAGCTCCGCTTCCAGTTCCGCGATGCGGGCAGTTTGCCGGGCAGAAACCGCTGTCGTTTCAGCCCGCAGGCTGTCAAGTTCGGCCTGAAGCGCGATGGCGCGGGTGGCGAGTTGCTCTGTCGCATCTGCCGCAGAGGTCAGTGCCACGTCACGCGCGGCCAGATCGGTCTCAAGCGCGGCAATGCGGGCGGATTGCTGGGCAGCCGCAGCTGCCATAGTGGTGCGCATCCCTTCCAGTTCGGCACCGAGTTCCTTGATGCGGTTTCCGCGCCATTCGACCTTGGCGTCGATTTCCTTTCGGCTTGCCACATGCTCGGCAACCTGCGTCTCCAGCTTTCTGCTGTAGTCACCCTGAGCCTGTGCGCTTGCCGTCATCTCGGCCAGGGCGGTCTGCATCTGCTCCAGCAGGTTGTTCTTCAGCGCTACCTCGACTCCAAGTTCGCCAAGTTGCCGCTGCAAAGCCGCGGCCTGACCTTCGGCGGCCTGCAACCGCGCCTGCGTTTCCTTTTGCGCAAAGGCTGCACGGTCAAAGGTAAACAGGCTGGTCACGAAATCAGGGTCATCGGTGGTCAGTGGCACCTGGGCGTAGCCTTGCGCAATCAGGTCACGGCTCAGCTCAGCGGCCCCCGGCGCCCCCTGATACAGCGCATCGGTTCCGCAATGCAGAATGATCCGCGAAAAGCGCCGCAAGCCGTCAAGGTCAGCCAGCCCTTTCAGCACGATGCCCTCGGCCCCCGGCGCTTCGATCACCAACAGATCGTCGTCCGCAGACGGTGGCGGCAGCTGTGCCAGCAGATCGTTCATGGTCACGGCGGCAACCATCGGTCGCGCACTTACCCGCAGACCGGGAAACAGCTTCAGGATGTCTCCCGGTTCGCGAATGCTGGAAAGCTCGGCGAAATTGAAGATGTTCAGCGGCACCGTCCCGCTGTTTTCCGCAACAGCGGCGGCAAGGACGGTCAGCCGCGGCTCGGATCCTGCACGGCGGGTCAGGTTTTCGGCCAGTTGTGAATTCGGCTCCACAAGGTAAATCTGCTTGGCACGGGTTGCCAGCCAGCTGTCAAGCTGAGCGCCTTGGCCAGCACCGATATGCAGGATGATCCCATTGATCTCTGCACTATTCAGACTCTGTGCCAAGTCCATCATCACATCATTCATCACTGAACCACATTCAAATCAGTCTCCATTCGCACCAGCTTACGATGGTGCAGAGCGCGTTGAAAAGGCAAATGCGGGCCATATCGCGTCACCTGCGCAAAAGAGCCACATTATCCTGACCGGCAGCCATGATCCGCGTCGACACAGGGAGCAAAACCGGCTGCCGCTGACCCGTCAGGCCGGAATGGTGCCGCCAAGTGCAAGGGTCAAAGATTGGTTGATATGTCGTGACAGCGCCTGCGCTGTGGCATCGCATTGGCCCTGCAAAAGAGGCGTCAGAAAATCAAGGTGCTCCGAGATAACCCGCGTGGCGTTCTGCCGGGTGACACGGACCCGCGATTGCGCGGCCATGCGGATCTTTATCGCCGTCACACGGTACACATTGGAAATCAGCTTGTTTTCCATCGCCTCAACCATATGACTGTGCATCTGCCAGTCAAAAAGCTGGAAGTCGCGCAAAAATCCGCTCAGGCTGTCAACCTCATCCTGCCCCAACCTTGCACGGGCGTCCAGATGCCAGTCGATCCAGCCCTGAACCACCGATTTTTCCAGCCGGCCGCATAAATCCGGCACGGCGCCAAGCTCGATCAGACGACGCATCTGATAGGCCTCGCGCACAAAAGCCACATCAAGGCTGGGCACCATCAGCCCGCGCTGCGGCACCGTCTGCAACAGACCCTCGGCCTCGAAACGCGGAATCGCTTCACGGACCGAACCCAGCGTCACGCCGGTCATTTCCACCAACTCGCGTTGCGAGATGATCTGGCCGGGCCGCAGCCTGCCCCAGTTCAGCAGATCTTCGATCCGCTCATAGGCGATCTGGCGCAGCGACGTTTCCCCGCCCGCCGCATTCCGTGTCGAGGTTGGCTTTTGCGTCATTGTCGGTTCTGGCATTCTGATGTCCGATACCCGTTGCTAACATCAGACTAACATGTTAGTCGAAGGATAGTAAGCGCAAACCTGTCAGAGACCGCAACCCCACGCATGGCCGCACCAAGAATGGCCAGGAACCGCAGCTGACAGACCCGCGCTCGCACACTGACTCTGGGAGGAGATAAACAGATGACAAAACTGATGACGCGCCGGGTCTTTCTGGCGACGACCGGCGCATTGGCGCTGTTTGCGGCCAGCTTTGCGCCGCAAGACCTGATGGCACAGGACAAGCCGGTGATCCGCATGTCCACCCCGGCCTCTGACACCGATCAGCGCTCGGTGGCGCTGGCCACGGTCTTTGGCCCCGCCATTGCCGAATTTGCCAGCTATCAGCCGCATTACAACAGCTCGCTGATTGCCCAAGGATCGGAACTGGAGGCGATTGCCTCGGGCGATCTGGAAATGTCGATCACCTCGGCACAAGAGCTTGCAAACTTCTTCCCCGAATTCTCGATCTTTGCCACCGGCTATATCCACCAAAGCGCTGCGCATCAGGTCAAGGTGTTTGGCGACCCGCTGATGGACCCGTTCAAGCAAAAGGTCGAGGATGAGCTGGGCGTCAAGCTGCTGGCCGTGATGTATCTGGGCAAGCGCCACGTGAACCTGCGCTTTCCGCGTTCGGAACGCGACGTGATGACCCCGGCCGATCTGGCCGGCGTCAACCTGCGGATGCCGGGCAGCGACGCATGGATGTTCCTGGGCAAGGCGATCGGGGCCAACCCGACACCCGTTGCGTTCACCGAGATCTACACCGCCCTGCAGACCGGCGCGGTTGACGGGCAGGACAACCCGCTGCCGACCGTGGTGGATGCCAAGTTCTACGAGGTGACGAAACAGGTCAGCCTGACCGCCCACCTTGTTGACCTGAACTACATCGCCCTTTCAAAATCAGTCTGGGATGGGCTGACAGCCGAACAGCAGGCCGCTGTGCAGAAAGCCGCCGATGATACGGCAGAAACGGCACGTCAGGGCCAGTTGGCGAAAGAGGAAGAGCTTGTCGCCTTTCTGACGGAACAAGGACTTGACGTGTACGAACCCGATCTGGCCGCATTCCGCAGCCATGTTCAGGCGCAATACGTCGGCTCCGAGTTTGCCAAAGCCTGGCCCGAAGGCGTTCTGGACCAGATCAACGCTCTGGGCGACTGATCCGCTCTGACATCCGGGCCGGGGGCGATCCCCGGCCCGTTTTTCCCACATCACCGCGCCCTTGGTGCGGCTTGCCGGAGGTGTAGGCGTGTCCCGCATCCAGTCCCTGTTCCGCACCCTGACCGAAGCGGTCGCGGCAGCCCTGATGGCGGCCATGTTCGGCACATTCATCCTTCAGGTTCTGATCCGCTATACCGCGCGGATCGAATGGGTCGCGGTCAACCTGCCGTGGTTGCAACCGATCAACTTCAGCTGGACATTGGAATTCTGTCTGGCGATCTGGGTCTGGCTGATCTTCTGGGGCAACGCCTTTGTTGTGCGCAATCAGGATCATGTGACCTTTGACATCCTGTATCTGGCCGTCCCGCCCCGCGTGCGCCGTGGCTTTGCGATTGTGACCGGGCTGGCGATTGCCATCGGGCTTCTGGCCTCGATCTCGCCGACCTGGGACCGCTTTATGGTGCTGCGGCTGAAAAAGACCGCAACGCTGGGCGATCTGTTCGGCGACTGGATCAGGATGCGGGACATCTATATGATCTACATCGTCTTTCTGTTCGCCGTCGCTGCCCGCTATCTGTGGATGGTCTGGCATGCCTTTCGCTACGGGGTCGAAGAGCCCGTGTTGCCAACCGAGAAGCGGCCAAACCCATGAGCTTTGAATTTCTTTTGTGCCTCGTCAGCCTGCTGGGTCTTGCCGCCATCGGCACACCCATCGCCTACGCGATCATGATCGCCTCGCTGATCTATCTGGCGGCGGCAGGGCAAAGCATCGGGGTCAGCGGCAAGATCCTGATGGATGGCATGTATCAGGGCTTTATCCTGCTGGCGGTGCCGCTGTTCATTGTGGCGGCCAACATTATGAACGCAGGCACGGTTTCGGACCGGCTGCTGCAATTCTGCATCGCGATGGTCGGGCGGTTCCGGGGGGGCCTGGGCCATGTCAACGTGCTGGCCTCCCTGGTGTTTTCGGGCATGTCCGGCTCGGCTGTGGCCGATGCCGCCGGGATCGGCAAGCTGATCATCGAAATGATGGTGAAATCGGGCCACTATACCCGAGGCTACGCGGCGGCGATCACCGCCGCCTCGGCCACGATCGGGCCGATCATTCCGCCGTCGATTCCGATGGTGCTCTATGCGCTGGTCTCCAACACCTCGATCGGCTTCCTGTTTCTGGCAGGCATTGTGCCGGGCCTGCTGATGGGCGCGGTGCTGATGCTGATGAACGCGCTGATCTCGCACAAACGCGGCTTTGCCAAGGATGCGCCGGTGCCGCTGCGCGACCTGCCGCGTGTGACCCTGAACGCGGGGCCTGCCCTGCTCATGCCGGCGATCCTGCTTTATGGCATCTACGGCGGCGTCACCACGCCGACCGAAGCGGCAGCGGTCGCGGCGTTTTATGCGCTGATGCTGGCGGCGGTGTTCTACCGCTCGCTGTCCCTGCGCAGCTTTTACGACATTCTGGTGACTTCGGCGCGGTCTTCGGCGGCGGTGGGTCTGGTGATCGGCGGCGCGCTGATCCTGAATTATGTGGTTGCGTCCGAGAACATTCCGGGCGTCGTGGCCTCGGCTCTGGTCGGCCTCGACATTCATCCGCTGGTGTTCCTGTTGTGCATCAATCTGCTGCTTTTGCTGCTGGGCTGTTTTCTGGACGCCACCACCATCATTCTGGTCATCATCCCGCTGTTCATCCCCAGCTGCCGCGAACTCGGGATTGATCTGGTGCATTTCGGGGTCGTTGCCGTCATCAACTGCATGATCGGGCTGATCACCCCGCCCTATGGCATCCTGCTGTTCGTCATCAACGCCGTCACCCGCATTCCGCTGGCCGAAATCATCAACGAGATCTGGCTGTTCCTTGGCGTGCTGGTGGCCGCACTTCTGGCGCTGATCCTGTTTCCCGACATCACCCTGATGCTGCCCCGCGCCTTTGGCTACGACGGCTGACACATCTTAACGCTTCAAGGACCAATCCCCATGCCGCATGCCATGCAAGGTATCTTTCCGGTCGTGATCACGCCGTTTCATGCCGACAACACCATCGACTGGGACGGGTACGCCCGCCTGATCGAATGGTACATCGACAATGGCTCGCACGGGTTGTTCGCGGTGTGCCAGTCGTCCGAAATGCTGTTCCTGTCGTTGGAGGAACGGGTCGCTCTGGCGCGGTTCACCGTCAAACAGGTCGCAGGCCGGGTGCCGGTGGTGGCCTCTGGCCATATCTCGGACAGCATGGCGGATCAAAAGACCGAGCTGCGCGCGGTGGCAGACACCGGGGTGGATGCGGTGGTGCTGGTCACCAACCGGCTGGCGGCGGCAGACGAGAACAGCACCCAGTTCCGCGCCCGGATGGATGATCTGCTCAGCGCGCTGCCGTCTGATCTGTCGCTGGGGCTGTACGAATGCCCTGCCCCCTATCGGCGGCTGCTCACCGATGACGAGGTCAGCTGGTGCGCGCACAGCGGCCGCTTTGCCTTTCTCAAGGATGTCACCTGCGATCTGGAGCACGTCAAGCGCCGCCTGACGCTGGTAGAGGGCACGCCGCTGGCGATCAACAACGCCAATGCCGCGATTGCCTGGCCTGCGATACAGGCTGGCGGGCACGGATTTTCGGGCGTGATGAACAACTTCCACCCCGATCTTTACCGCTGGCTGATGGACCATGGCCGCGCGCACCCGGAGCTTGCGGCAGAGCTGGACACCTTCATGGTGCTTGCCGCGATGTCCGAGGGCATGGGCTATCCCAAGCTCGCCAAGCACTACCACCGCCGGATCGGCACCTTTGACAGCGTTCACAGCCGGACCATCCCCTATGACATCACCGAAAAACACTGGGCGGTCGAGGTGGTGCTGGATCACATCGTCAACGGCGCCGAACGCTTCCGCGACCGGATCCGTGCGTTGAGCTGAGCGGGGCGACCGGAGGAACACCCCCTCGGCGAAACAGCACCGGCGCACAGATGCCCCTGCGCGAACGGCGTGGACAGTGGATGCGCACCGGCATAGCAAGGCGGGATGGCTGACAGCATCTATCTTGATCGACGGACCCCGCCGCATATTGCGACGCTGATCCTGCTTGCCGGGCTTTCGGCCCTGTCCATGAACATCTTCCTGCCCTCGCTGCCCGGAATGGCGGCATGGTTCGGGGTGCCCTATAGCGTGATGCAGATGTCGGTCGCGCTGTATCTGGCGCTGTCGGCTGTGTTGCAGATCGCCATCGGGCCAATTTCCGACCGCTATGGCCGGCGCAAGGTGCTGCTGGGGTCGCTGGTGCTGTTCCTGATTGCCACCCTGGGCACGCTGCTGGCTCCGAATGCGACGCTGTTTCTGATCTTCCGCATGGCACAGGCGGTGATCGCGGCGGGCATGGTCCTGTCCCGCGCCGTGGTGCGCGACATGGTTCCCGATGCGCAGGCCGCCAGCATGATCGGCTATGTCACCATGGGCATGAGCATTGTGCCGATGATCGGCCCGGTGCTCGGTGGCGTGCTGGAAGAGCTGATCGGCTGGCAGGCCAACTTTGGTCTGCTGCTGGTGCTGGGCCTGTTCACTCTGTGGCTGACCTGGGCCGATCTGGGCGAAACCGCAACGCTGCGCCCGGTGTCACTGGCCGCACAGATGCGGCAATATCCGCAGCTGCTGCGTTCGCAGCGGTTCTGGGGCTATGCGCTTTGTGCGGGCTTTGCCTCGGGCTCGTTCTTTGCCTATCTGGGTGGCGCGCCCTATGTCGGGACCGAAGTGTTCAACCTCTCGGCCTCGGGCGTGGGGGCGCTGTTTGCACTGACCGCCGTGGGCTATGCGGTGGGTAATTTTGTTGCCGGTCGGTTCTCGGTGCGGATCGGGATGAACCGGATGGTCTATATCGGCGCGCTGGTCACGCTGGGCGGGCTGGCCACGCTGGCGGCGGTGACGCTGGCGGGCGTGCATTCTCCCTTCGTGTTCTTTGGCTTCACCACCTTTGTCGGCTTTGGCAATGGCATGACCCTGCCCAATGCCAATGCCGGGCTGTTGTCGATCAAGCCGGAACTGGCGGGCACCGCCTCGGGTCTGGGCGGGGCGATCATGATCGGCGGCGGGGCAGCGCTGGCGGCACTCGCCGGGGTGCTGCTGGGGCCGGGTGCAACCGAAACGCCGCTGGTTCTGCTGATGCTGGCCTCGGCCTGTGGCTCTCTGCTGTCGATCCTCTGGGTGATGCGGCGAGCCCGGGCGCTGGGCCTGTCGGTCTGACCGCTTGACGGCGGCTTTGCAAAGGCGAAGATGGCTTTGCAAAACCGGGGGGACGGCATGGCCACTCAAAAGCTCTACGCGGGCGCCAAGCTGCGCGAGATGCGCGGGCGTCTGGGGCTGACGCAAAAGCTGTTTGCCGACAAATTGTCGGTATCTTTGCCATACCTGAACCAGATGGAAAACAACCACAGGCCAGTCTCGGCCGGCGTGGTGCTGGCCTTGGCGCAAGAGTTCGGGCTGGATGTCACCGAACTGACCGTCGGCGAAAGTGAACGGCTGGTCAGCGACATGAAAGAGGCGCTCGCCGACCCGGTATTTGGCGCGGCCAACCCTCCGCTTGCCGATCTGCGTCTGGCCGCCTCCAACGCCCCGGCGCTGGCCCGCGCCTTTCTGGACCTGCACCGCGCCTACCGCCAGACCCATGAGCGCCTGGCCTCGCTGGATGAGGCACTGGGGCGTGAAGATGCTGCATTGCGGCCCTCTCCCTGGGAAGAAGTCCGCGATTTCTTTCACTATTGCGACAATTACCTTGATGCGGTAGACCGCGCCGCCGAGCACTTCGTCACCGGCCCGCAAGGTCGCCGCGATGTAATTCAGGTCGCGCGTGAGGCGCTGGAGCGGCGCGGGATCAGCCTGCATTTCAGCGACACCGGCGCGATGCGGCGTTATGATCCGGTGGCAAAGCGTCTGGATGTTTCGGCCCGGTCGTCAGAGCCGACCCAGCGCTTTCAGCTGCTGCATCAGGTCGCCCTGATCACCCAGAACGACCTGCTCGACGCCACCCTAGACCTCGCCCGCTTCCACACGCCGGAAGCGCGTGAGATCGCCAAAATCGGCCTCGCCAATTACTTCGCCGGGGCGGCGCTGCTGCCCTACCGCACCTTTCTCGATGCCGCGGGCAGCACGCGGCACGATCTGGAACGGCTGGCCGACCTGTTCGGCGCCAGCATCGAACAGGTGGCGCACCGGCTGTCGACTCTGCAAAGACCGGGCGCCAAGGGCATCCCGTTCTTTTTCGTGCGGGTCGATCAGGCCGGCACCATCACCAAGCGCCACTCCGCCACCCGGCTGCAGTTCGCGCGCTTTGGCGGGGCCTGCCCGTTGTGGAACGTACATCAGGCCTTTGAGACACCGGGCCGTTTCCTGCGCCAGCTGGCCGAAACCCCCGATGGGGTGCGCTATCTGTGCCTGTCGCGTGATGTGTCCAAACCCGGCGGCTCGTTCCACGCCCCCACCCGGCGCTATGCGATCGGGCTGGGCTGCGAGGTGCAGCACGCGGGCGCGCTGGTCTATTCCGACGGGCTGGACCTCAAGGGCCGGTTCGAGCCGATCGGTATTTCCTGCCGGATCTGCGAACGCCCCGATTGCCACCAGCGCTCGGTGCCGCCGCTGGAGCGTCGGCTGCGGGTCAACCCCGACCGCCGCGATGTGCTGCCCTATGAAATTCTTGGCTGATCAGAGCGGATCGCGCGTGGCTGGCCTGCGCGATCCGCGCGGGAGTATTTGGCGAGCAGCAATGCAAAGCGCATCTCCTGTGGCTTGCTGCTTTGAAAATACTCTGGGGGGAGCCGAAGGCGGGGGGCAACGCCCCCCTTTTTGCGAACGGACAGGATCAGCCGTGGCTGTCAGCGCCATGCGCAAGGTGATGGGCGATGTGGTCTTTCAGGTGTAGCCGCTGGCGGCGCAACGTGGCCTCGGCCTCTTCTGACAGGGCATCGATGCGGGTCTCGGCCCGGTGCACGGCGCGGTTGATTTCGGTGTAATGCGCCAGGAGGCTGGCAAAATGGGCATCGGCTATTTTCAGAGCGTGGATTTTTTCGGCCTGGCCGGGGAATTCCTCTGCCAGATCATGCGGGGTGTTGGACATCTGCGCCTCCTGCTGCTTGCGTCAACCACAAGAATAGCTCGGCGCAGGTCCAGTCACCTTGACACGGATCAAGTCAGCGCCGCGCCGGGCGGAAGCCTGCGGCCCTTGCATCTTCTTCACGGCAGAACCACGCCTCGCCCTTGCCAGGGTCGATGCGGGTCGCGGCATAATCGCGCTGGCCGGGGCGGTGGTAAATACCGCCGGACGCGCCGATATTGCCTTTGATGTCACAGCCCGCTGGCGCGGTCTGGGTTGCTGGGGCTGCACGGCGACGGTGCACTTCGGGGGTCGTCATGCGCCCGGCCCAGAGGCCATGGCCCGCCGCTTTGGCAACGGCCTCATCGCCGGTATAGCGGTCGGAATAGCGGGCATAGGCCTGCGCCGCCCCTGTCTGCACCTGCGCGCGCGACAGATCCACGCCCCCCGCCCTGCAGGTGGCAACCATGCGGCCATAGCGGTCGGTGTCTTCGCGCGTGCAGGTCACCGGGCCGTTGGCGATGGCGCGGGTCAACATGGTCGCCGACCATGCGCCGCAGTCCCAGCTTTGCCCGGCGCGGTCACAGCCTTGGCCGCGCTCTGGCGCGTCGATGCCGAACAGGCGCACCCGCTGGCCCTGCCACTCCAGCGTGTCGCCGTCTATGACCCGCACCGCCCCCTCACGGGTGAGGGCGACGGCGACGGGCGCGGCAAGCGACAGGGCAACCAGAACGAGAAGGGAACGAAAAGTTAACATGCCCCCGAAATCGGGGATTATGCCCGGGGGTGCAAGGCAAAAGTTAACGAAAGGTTAACGCCGGAACCCGCTGTTGCCAATCCGGGTCAGCGTTGCGCGACCTGCCACGCCGGGTTGATCCACGGGCCAAGGTTCATCGGGGCAAGCGGCGCACGGCCAAGGATATGGTCCGCCGCCTTTTCCCCCACCATGATCGAGGGCGCGTTCAGATTGCCATTGGTCACCTGCGGAAACACCGAACTGTCGGCCAGACGCAGACCCTCAACCCCGATCACCCGGCATTCGGGATCAACCACCGCCATCGGATCGCTGCGCCGCCCCATGCGGGCGGTGCCGCAGGGGTGGTAGGCCGATTCGACATGCTCGCGCAGAAAGGCGTCGATCTCGTCATCGCTGTTCACATCCGGCCCCGGCTGGATCTCGCCTTTGACAAAAGCGGCCATCGCGGGCTGGGCAAACACCTCCCGCGTCAGCCGGATGGCGGCGCGGAATTCGGCCCAGTCGTCGGGATGCGACATGTAGTTGAATCGGATCACCGGATTGTCCGCAGGGTCAGCCGAGCGCAGCGTGACAGAGCCGCGCGATTTCGACCGCATCGGCCCGACATGGGCCTGAAACCCATGCCCGCCCGCCGCGACCTTGCCATCATAGCGCACCGCAATCGGCAGGAAATGATACTGGATGTCTGGATAGTCGATCCCGGCGCGCGACCGGATAAAGGCGCAGGCCTCGAACTGGTTGGATGCCCCCAGCCCTTTGCCGGTGAACAGCCATTGCGCCCCGATCAGCGCCTTGCTCCAGATATTCCAGTGTTTGTACAAGGTGATCGGCTGCGAGGCGGCGAACTGGAAATAGATCTCCAGATGGTCCTGCAGGTTCGCCCCCACGCCGGGCCGGTCGGCGACCAGCGGGATGCCGTGGCGCGCAAGCTCTGCCGCAGGGCCTATGCCTGACAGCATCAGCAGCTTCGGGCTGTTGAGCGAGGAGGCGGCGATGATCACCTCACGCCCGGCCTGCACCACAAAGGCGGCACCGCCCTGATCCACCTCGACCCCGGTGGCGCGACCGTTTTCGATCACCACGCGGCGGGCATTCCCGCGCAACACGTGCACATTGCCGCCCGCCATCGCAGGTTTGAGATAGGCATTGGCAGCCGACCAGCGGCGACCCTTGTAAATGGTCGCCTCCATCGGGCCAAAGCCCTCTTGCTGATGGCCGTTGTAATCATCGGTCACCGGATAGCCCGCCTGCTCGCCCGCCGTGATAAAGGCGTTGAACAGCGGGTTGTCGCGCGGGCCACGGGTGATGTGCAATGGGCCGTCGGAGCCACGGTATTCCGGGCCCGATCCTCCGTGTGAATGCTCCATCCGCCTGAAATAGGGCAGCACATCGGCGTAGCCCCAGCCATCGGCACCCATCTCGGCCCAGGAGTCATAATCGCGGGCATGGCCGCGCACATAGACCATGCCGTTGATGCTGCTGGACCCGCCAATGACCTTGCCGCGCGGGGTTGCCAGCCGCCTGCCGCCCAGATGCGGCTCGGGTTCCGATTGCAGGCCCCAGTCATAGATCCCCATGTTCATCGGATAGGACAGCGCCGCCGGCATCTGGATGAACGGCCCGGCATCCGAGCCGCCCGCCTCGATCACGGTCACGCGTCGTCCGGCCTCGGCCAGACGATAGGCCATTGCGCAACCGGCAGACCCTGCCCCGATGATGATGTAATCCGCGTGCATGTCTTTGACTTTATTTTCAGAAAGAGGCGTCTACGGGGCCCATGCCGACATAGACCGATTTGATCTGCGTATAGTGCTCGACCGCTGCATGACCGTTTTCGCGACCCACACCCGAGGCTTTGCTGCCGCCGAACGGCGCTTCAACCGGGGTCAGGTTATAGGCGTTGATCCAGCAGGTTCCGGCCTGCAACTGGCCGATGACACGGTGGCCACGGGTCAGATCGGCGGTGAACACACCCGCAGCCAACCCGAATTCGGTGGCATTGGCGCGGGCAATCGCCTCGTCTTCAGTGTCGAAATCCAGCACTGCCATGACCGGGCCGAACACCTCTTCCCGCGCGAGGGTCATGTCGTCGGTGACATCGGCAAACACGGTGGGCTGCACGTAATAGCCGGTGTTCAGCGCCGCACGCGCCCCGCCGGTGATCAGGCGGCCACCTTCGGCTTTCGCGGTGTCGATATAGCCCATCACCTTGGTCAGTTGCGGGTCAGACACCAGCGGGCCCATTTGCGTCGCATCATCCCGCGGATCGCCCAGCACAATCGCCTCTGACCGGGTTTTCAAGCGGGCGAGAAAGGCATCTTTCAGCCCCTTCTGCACGAAAACGCGGGTGCCATTGCTGCACACCTGCCCGGCGGAGTAGAAATTCGCCATCATCGCCGCGCCCACCGCATCCTCCAGGCTGGCGTCGTCAAAGATGATCAGAGGCGATTTGCCGCCCAGCTCCATCGTGACATGACGCATACCATCCGCAGCAGCGGCATAGACCTTGCGCCCGGTCGGCACCGATCCGGTGAGCGAGACTTTGGCCACCCGAGGGTCAGTGACCAGCGCGCCACCCACGGCCCCCCTACCCTGCACCACATTGAACAGGCCAGCGGGAAGCCCGGCTTCGATATAGATCTCCGCCAGTTTCAGCGCACCCAAGGGGGTGACTTCCGACGGTTTGAAGACCATCGCATTGCCGAGGGCGAGCGCAGGCGCGGATTTCCAGCAGGCAATCTGGCTGGGGTAATTCCACGCGCCGATGCCGACACAGACGCCCAAAGGCTCGCGGATCGTATACACAAAATCGCGGCCCAGCGGGATGGTCTCACCCGTCACCGTGGGGGCAAGGCCCGCGAAATATTCCAGCGCATCGGCCCCCGATGGCCAGTCGGCCACGCGGGTTTCCTGAATCGGCTTGCCGGTATCGAGCGTCTCCAGCTGTGCCAGCGCTTCGCCCTGATCGCGGATCATGTCAGCAGCGCGGCGCAGGATGCGGGCACGGTCCACCGGGCGGGTGGCAGCCCAATCCGCTTGCGCGCGACTGGCGGAAGCCAAAGCCCGGTCGATCAGGGCCGGCGTTGCCTCGTGCAGACGGGCGATCACTTCGCCGGTGGCAGGATAAATCACCTCGATCACCGCCCCTGCGGTGTCCTCGGCATAAGCGCCGTCGATGAAATGGCTGGCGGTTGGTTGCGCTTTCATGCGTCATCCCCCGTTAGATGTGAATTCAGATAATTAAGCGCCATGCTGACCGCCGCCTCGCCATCAGGCGGGCCGGATTTCAGCACTTCGCGCAGATAAAGCCCGTCGATCAGCGCGCCCAGACCATCGGCCAGCGCAGGCGCTTTGGCCCCGGCCAGCGGGCGCAGACAGGACATCAGGTTCGACCGCAACCGCCGCTGGTAGATCGCCAGCAAGCGCCGCGCCTGCGGCACGGTCTGCGCCAGAACCCAGAAGTTGAGCCAGGCCCCCACCGCCTCACGGCGGAAGTTGCCTGGGCTGAAACTGGCGCGTAAAATCGCCTCCAGCCGGGCCTGCGGCCCTTGGGTGGCGGCCAGCGCACCGCGCACCTCGGCCCCGTACAGCGACAGGACATGGCGCATCGCGGCCAGAAACATCTCTTCCTTGGAGCCGAAGTAATGGTGCGCCAAGGCCGGCGACATGCCCGCCCGCCGCGCGATCTGGCTGACAGTCACGTCCAGAGACCCGGCCCGCCCGATCTCGGTGATCGTGGCTTTGACCAGCGCGTCCTTTCGGATAGGCTCCATCCCGAGTTTGGGCATTTCTGCTGTGACCTTGTGGAAATTTCTTGCCAAACCAAGTAAGCTTGAAGTTCATTGACTCGTCAATCAACAAAAAACAGGGAAGCCTCATGACCCTTCGTAACAGCCTCCGCTCCGGCCTGCTGGCCACCACTGTCACCTTTGCCATCGCCGGGAGCGCCTTTGCCGCCAGCTGTGACAAGGTGATTTTCTCGGATGTCGGCTGGACCGACATCACAGCCACCACTGCCGCCACAACGGTGGTGCTGGACGCGCTGGGCTATCAGACCGAGATCAAGCTTTTGTCGGTGCCGGTGACCTATACCGGGCTGGCGGGCAACGATATCGACGTCTTCCTCGGCAACTGGATGCCGACGATGGAAGCCGATATCGCCCCCTATCGCGAGGCAGGCACGGTGGATACGGTGCGCACCAATCTGGAAGGCGCGAAATACACCCTCGCCACGAATGAGGCCGGTGCCGCGCTGGGCATCGCCGATTTCAAGGACATCGCGGCGCACAAGGACGCGTTGGGTGGCGAGATCTATGGCATCGAGCCGGGGAATGATGGCAACCGCCTGATTCTCGACATGATCGAAGGCGGGCCGTTCGGGCTGGACGGGTTCAAGATCGTGGAATCCTCGGAACAGGGCATGCTGTCGGCCGTGGCGCGGGCCAACCGTGACGAAAAGCCGATCGTGTTCCTGGGCTGGGAGCCGCATCCGATGAATGCCAATTTCACCATGACCTATCTGACCGGCGGCGATGACTACTTCGGCCCCGATCTGGGCGGCGCGGTGGTGGCAACCAACACCCGCAAGGGCTATGTCGCGGAATGCCCGAACACCGGCAAGCTGCTGGAAAACCTGTCGTTCACGCTGGCCATGGAAAACGAGATCATGGCCGCGATCCTGAACGACGGCGAAGACCCGGCAGCGGCGGCAAAGACCTGGCTGGCCGCGAACCCGGCCACCTGGGAGGCCTGGCTGGACGGGGTGACGACCAAGGACGGCGGCGACGCCAAGGCGGCCGTGAGCGCAGCGCTGAACTGAGCCGCGATAGCGACCTGACGGGGGGCTTGTGGAAAGCGCCGGGGGCTTCGCGCCCCCCAAGCCGCCGGTCCTCGGACCGGTGGCGGACCGGCGGCTCACCCGCGGAGTATTTTCAAACGGTGCAAAGGGCGGGCCGGACGCATGAATTGGCTGACCGATCATAAGATTCCCGTCGGACGCAGCGCGAAAGCGGTGTTCGACTGGCTGAACGACAATATGGCGGGGGTGTTCGACACCATCTCAGACGGGATGGAGGCGATGATCGCCGCGATCCTGTGGTGTCTGTCGACCCCGCATCCCTTGGTGATTGTCGCGATCTTTGTGGCGCTGACCTGGGTCTTGCAGCGGCGCTGGACGGTGGCGCTGGGGGTGTTTGTCGGTTTTCTGTTCATCCTCAATCAGGGTTACTGGATGGCGACGATGGAAAGCCTGACCCTGATCCTGTCGGCCTGTGTGGTGTGCATGGGGCTAGGCGTGCCGATCGGGATCGCCACCGCGCACCGGCCCCGGCTTTATGCCACGCTGTCGCCGGTGCTGGATCTGATGCAGACCCTGCCCACCTTTGTCTATCTGATCCCGGCGATTGTGTTCTTTGGCCTCGGCATGGTGCCGGGGCTGATTGCGACGGTGATCTTTGTGCTGCCCGCCCCGATCCGGCTGACGCATCTGGGGATCTCGTCGACACCGACGCCGCTGCTGGAGGCCGCAACCGCCTTTGGCGCAACGCCAAGCCAGCGGCTGTGGAAGGTGGAACTGCCCTATGCGCTACCGCAGATCATGGCGGGGCTGAACCAGACCATCATGCTGTCGCTATCTATGGTGGTGATCGCAGCGCTGGTCGGGGCCAATGGCCTTGGCGTGCCGGTGGTGCGGGCGCTGAACACGGTGAACACCGCGCTGGGGTTTGAATCCGGCTTCATCATCGTCGTGGTGGCGATCATTCTGGACCGGATGCTGAGGGTGCGGCAATGAACGCAGTAGAATTTGACCGGGTGTCGATCGTCTTTGGCGACCACCCCGAACGCGCCCTGCCGCTGATGGATCAGGGCCTGAGCCGGGCCGAAGTGCAGGCGAAAACCGGGCAGGTGCTGGGGGTGCATGATTGCAGCCTGAGCGTGGCGACGGGCGAGATTCTGGTGCTGATGGGGCTGTCCGGCTCGGGCAAATCTACCCTATTGCGGGCCGTCAACGGGCTGAATCCTGTCGTGCGCGGAGCCGTGATGGTGCGCGATGGCGACTGGAGTTGTGATGTCGCCAGCGCCCCACCGGCTGAATTGCTGAAGGTGCGGCGCGAGTGCATTGCCATGGTCTTTCAGGCCTTTGGCCTGCTTCCCTGGCGCACGGTGCGCGAGAATGTCGGGCTGGGGCTGGAGCTTGCCGGGCAATCTGCGGCGCAGCGGCGGGCAAAGGTGGATGAGCAGCTGGAGCTGGTGAACCTGACGCAATGGGCCGAGCGCAAGGTGGGCGAGTTGTCAGGCGGTATGCAGCAGCGCGTCGGCCTTGCCCGCGCCTTTGTCACCGAAGCGCCGATCCTGCTGATGGACGAACCATTTTCGGCGCTCGATCCGCTGATCCGCGCCAAGTTGCAGGATGAGTTGCTGGATCTGCAGGCCAAGCTGAAACGCACGATCATTTTCGTCAGCCATGATCTGGACGAGGCGTTCAAGATCGGCAACCGGATCGCGCTGATGGAGGGCGGGCGGATCGTGCAGATCGGCACCGCGCGCGAAATCATCGCCAATCCGGTGGATGAGTATGTGCAGGAGTTCGTGGCCCATATGAACCCGCTGTCGGTGCTGACCGCCCGCGATGTGATGGTGGCGGGCGAGACCTCTGCCGCCCATGCCGTCGCGGCGGAAACCCCGGTGCGCGAGATCATGGCCATGATGCGCGACGGCGCGGGCGAGATGGCGGTAGAGGAGCACGGCGCGCGCATCGGAGTGCTGCGCGCCGGGGCCGTGATGGGGCGGCTGATCAACCCGCGGACGGGTTGATCAACACGGGCTGATCACTCGGCGGCTTTTGGGGCCGCCTTTTTCGCGGCGGGCTTTTTGGCTGCCGGTTTCTTGGCGGGGGCCTTCTTTGCCGCCGGTTTGGCGGCTTTCTCTGCGGGCGCGGCTTTCTTGGCTGCGGCTTTCTTCGGCGCGGCCTTTTTCTTGCCCGGCGATTTGGCGGCCTTTTCAGCGATCAGTTCCAGCGCCTGATCCAGATTGATCTCTTCGGGCGTGATCTCTTTCGGAATCGTCGCGTTGATCTTTTCCCACTTGATATACGGGCCATAACGGCCCGGCATCACCGTGATCGCCCCACCATCGGGGTGATCACCCAGCGCCTTGATCGGCTCGGCCGGGGCCGCCGCCCCCCTGCCCCGGCTGGCCTTGAGTGCCAGCACTTCCATCGCGCGGTTCATGCCGATGGTGAACACTTCTTCCACATCGGGGATATTCGCATAGACCTTGCCGTGCTTGACATATGGCCCATAGCGGCCAATCGCCGCCTCAACCGGCTCGCCGTCTTCGGGATGCTGGCCGATCAGGCGTGGCAGCGACAGCAACTCCAACGCGCGTTCCAGTGTCAGACTGTCCGCGCCCCAACCTTTGGGCAGGCTGGCGCGGTCGGGCTTGGGCTGGTCCTCGGTCGCCTCGCCGCGCTGCACGTAAGGCCCGAACCGGCCCGCGCGCAGTGAAATCGGCAGGCCGTTTTCGTCGTTGCCAAGGATACGCCCATCGGCCCCGCCCGCATCTTCCCCGCCCGAAATCGGGCGGGTGTAGCGGCATTCGGGATAGTTGCCACAGCCGATAAAGGCCGACCCCGAGCGCGCCGTTTTCAGATGCAGCCGCCCGGTGCCACAGGTCGGGCACGAGCGCGGGTCAGAGCCATCGGCGCGCAGCGGGTACAGGTGGGGCGACAGGAAATCATCAATCTTTTCCAGCACCTCACCGATGCGCAGGTCAGAGGTCTCTGCCACGGCAGCCGAGAAATCCCGCCAGAACCGTTCCAGCACATCCTTGTAATCCAGCGCCCCCGCTGACACCTCGTCGAGCTGGTTTTCCAGATCGGCGGTAAAGTCATACTCCACATATTTGCGGAAATAGTTGGTCAGGAACGCCGTCACCAAACGCCCCTTGTCCTCGGGGATCAACCGGTTCTTGTCCTTGCGGACATATTCGCGGTCCTGAATCGTCGACAGCACCGAGGCATAGGTCGAGGGACGGCCGATGCCCAACTCTTCCATGCGCTTGACCAGCGTGGCCTCGGTATAGCGTGGCGGCGGCTGGGTGAAATGCTGCTCGGGCGCGACCGACTGCTTTTGCGCAGGCTCGCCTTGCATGATCTGCGGCAGACGCCCGCCCTCTTCATCCTCGTCGTCGCGGCCTTCGTCATAGACCTTGAGGAAACCGTCAAACTGCACCACCTGACCCGTGGCACGCAGAGTCACCTGACCGTCAGCGCTGCCGACATCCACCGTGGTGCGTTCCAGCCGCGCCGCCGCCATCTGGCTGGCAATCGTGCGTTTCCAGATCAGATCATACAGATTGGCCTGATCCTTTTCCGCCAGACGCAGCTTTTCCGGGGCCGCCGCCAGTTCGGTCGGGCGGATACATTCGTGGGCTTCCTGCGCGTTCTTGGCCTTGTTCTTGTAGATCCGCGGCTGGTCGGGCACATAAGCCGCGCCGAAACGATCCTTGATCGCCTCGCGCGCCTGCGTCACCGCCTCCGGCGCCATGTCGATGCCATCAGTCCGCATATAGGTGATGTGCCCCGCCTCATAGAGCCGCTGCGCGGTACTCATGCACTGCTTGGCACCCATGCCCAGCTTGCGGCTCGCCTCTTGCTGCAGGGTCGAGGTCATGAACGGCGGATAGGGGTTGCGGGTGGCAGGCTTGGCCTCCACGCTCTGCACGGTCAAGGTTCGGGAAGTGACAGCCTGAACCGCCAGTTCCGCCGCTTCCGAGGTGGTAATGTCGAATTTGTCCAGTTTCTTGCCGCCCAGCACGGTCAACCGAGCCTCGAACTCCTGACCGCGCGGGGTGACCAGCACCGCCTTGACCGTCCAGTATTCGCGGGCGCGGAACGCCTCGATCTCCATCTCGCGCTCGACGATCAGACGCAGGCAGACCGATTGCACGCGGCCTGCCGATTTCGACCCCGGCAGCTTGCGCCACAGCACGGGCGACAGCGTGAAGCCGACCAGATAGTCCAACGCGCGGCGGGCGAGATACGCCTCCACCAGCGGCGTGTCGATCTCGCGCGGGTTCTTCATCGCCAGCGTCACCGCATCCTTGGTGATGGCGTTGAAGGTGACGCGGGATACGGTTTTGCCCTTCTTCAGGCTGCCGGCGAGCGCCTCACGCAGGTGCCACGAAATCGCCTCCCCCTCGCGGTCAGGGTCAGTTGCGAGGATCAGGGTGTCGTCGGTTTTCAGCGCCTCGGTGATGGCGCGAATGTGCTTTTTCGAGTCGGCCGCCACCTCCCATTTCATCGCGAAATCATGCTCGGTATCGACCGAACCATCCTTTGGTGGCAGGTCGCGGACATGGCCGTAAGAGGCCAGAACCGTGAACTCGGAGCCAAGATATTTGTTTATTGTCTTGGCCTTGGCAGGAGATTCGACTACGACGACGGCCATGAAATACCCTTTTTTTGCACGAAGCCCCGAGAGGCGCGGCAAGATGTGGGCGAAGCGGCCAGAATGTCAATGCAACAATCTGCGCAACAATCTGCGCAACACATCAGGCGCAGCTTCAGCGGGCCTGCGGACGCCTGCCGCGGGAGTATTTTGCCAGGGTGAATGCAGTGCCGCTCAGTCCATCCGGCTCAGCAGCCCGCCAGGCGCGCGGTGAACCCGGCCATCCAGCTCCAGTGTCAGCAGATGCTGGGCCACCGTCGCAGGCGGCATCGACAGATCGCGGATCAGCTGATCCTCGGCCAGCGGGCTGGGGCCAAGCCGGGCCAGGATCTGGCTGTGGACCGACGCGATGTCGGCCAACGGGCGGCGTGCCGGAGTCGGGCCGGGGAGCGGCGCGGCCTCAACCTCCGGCTCCGCCTCTGGCGCAAAAGGCAGCACCTGCGCGCCGATCGCCTCCAGCACATCGGCGGGGCCGCGGATCAGTGTGGCCCCGTCGCGCAGCAGCATGTTGCAGCCCGCCGCACGTGCATCAAACGGGTGGCCGGGCACCACCAGCACATCCCGGCCCTGATCGAGCGCGGTCTTTGCGGTAATCAGCGAGCCAGACCGCGCCGCCGCCTCGACCACCACCACGGCACGCGACAGGCCCGACACGATCCGGTTGCGTAGCGGAAAATGGCGGGCCTGCGGTTGCAGACCCAGCGGCTGTTCCGACACCAGACAGCCCTGTTCGCCAATCTGTGCCATCAGCCGGCTGTTTTCCTCGGGGTAGGCAATATCGACCCCGCCCGCCTGCACCGCCACAGTGCCGGTGATCAGCGTCGCCTCATGCACCGCCGTGTCGATCCCGCGCGCCAGACCGGATACGGTCGCAAACCCGGCCTGCGCCACGCCATCGGCCAACCGCCGCGCCATGCGCAGACCCAGGGATGAGGCATTGCGCGCGCCGACCATCGCCACCAGCGGGCGGTGCAACAGCGCAGCATCGCCCAGCACCCAGAGCACCGGCGGCGCATCGGGCAGGTCGCAAAGCGGTGGCGGGTATGCGCCCGTCCCCCAGACGATCAGCTGCGCTCCGGCGGCACGGCCCTGTGCCAGCTCATGCCGGGCCACCTCAACAGGGCAGACGGCGTAATTCTCGACCCCAGCCGCGCGGGCCACGTCTGGCAAAGCCGCCAGCGCTGCGCGGGCCGATCCATGCTCGGCCAGCAGCCGATGCCAGGTGACCGGGCCAACCCTGCGGGAACGAATGAGACGAAGACAATCCACCGGGTCATCGTCCAGGGGTGTGGGGTGGGGTGTGGGTTTGGATGTCAGTCCCATGTCCGCCTCGCCTCATTCGCACCGTCACCCTGCACCGGGTAAGGTTAACAGCAGGTGAATCGCTAAACGCCAAAGCTCCTTCTGCCGGGTTTTCTTCGCCGCTGACGAAAACTGCCAGGGCAAGGTCGGTAAGGAGATGGACGAAGCGACAAAAGTTTGATCAAATATCGCGCAAAGGCCCATGTCGGGCCAAAGGGAGCCCCAAGCCATGCTGAACGCCGAAGTTGCCCGCCGCCGTGATGACGCCATCTCGCGCGGGGTCGGGATGATGACCCAGATTTACGCCGACCGCGCTTTGAACGCCGAAGTGTGGGACATCGAGGGCAACCGCTATATCGACTTTGCTGCCGGGATCGCCGTGGTCAACACCGGCCATTGCCACCCGCGCGTCATGGCCGCCGTGACCGAACAGCTGGGCCGCTTTACCCACACCTGCCATCAGGTGATGCCCTATGAGAACTATATCCGTCTGGCCGAGCGTCTGAACGACAAGGTGCCGGGCGACTTCAAGAAAAAGACCATCTTTGTCACCACCGGGGCCGAAGCCTGCGAGAACGCGGTGAAAATCGCCCGCATCGCCACCGGGCGCAATGCGGTGATCGCGTTTGGCGGCGGCTTTCATGGCCGCACTTTCATGGGTATGTCGCTGACCGGAAAGGTCGAACCCTATAAAAAGGGTTTTGGCGCGATGATGCCGGATGTGTTCCACGTCCCCTTCCCGATGGAGCCGCATGGCATCTCGACCAAGGATGCGATGGCAGGCATTGAAAAGCTGTTCAAATCCGATCTGGACCCCGCCCGCGTCGCCGCCATCATCTTCGAGCCGGTGCAGGGCGAAGGCGGCTTTTACCCGGCGCCCGCCGATCTGATCAAAGCCATCCGCGCCCTGTGCGACAAACATGGCATCGTGATGATCGCCGATGAGGTGCAGACAGGCTTTGCCCGCACCGGCCATCTGTTTGCGATGGAGGCTTATGGCGTTGCCGCCGATCTGACCACCATGGCCAAGGGTCTTGCGGGTGGCCTGCCGCTGGCCGCCGTCACCGGCAAGGCGGAACTGATGGATGCGGCCAACCCCGGCGGTCTGGGCGGCACCTATGCCGGCAACCCGTTGGGCATTGCCGCCGCCAATGCGGTGCTGGATGTGATCGAGGACGAAGATCTGTGTGCCCGCGCCAATGAGCTGGGCAGCCGATTGAAACAACGGCTGGAATCGATCCGCGCCACCACGCCCGAGATCATCGACATCCGGGGCCCCGGCTTCATGGTTGCGGTGGAATTTGCCAACCCCGGCACGCACGAACCCGATGCAGGCTTTACCGCCCGTGTGCGGTCCGAAGCACAGAAACGCGGGCTGATCCTGCTGACCTGCGGCGTTTACGGCAATGTCGTGCGCTTCCTTGCGCCGATCACCATTCCCGACGCGCATTTTGCCGAAGGGCTGGATATCTTGGAAGCCTCGGTCGCCGCGGCCCGCAACGGCTGACCCGCGTGTGGCCCCTCGCCCGCATCAGGCTTTGGGCGATAGCATCTTGAAAAATCGGGTGGGGGCTGGCTCCCATCCGGTCGGCCGGACAGCGCCCACGTGTCCTGCCACCGCATCCGCAGCCCGGTTCCGCCAGCCGCAACACAGGCCATCAGGCACGCCATCACCGCGTAACAGGCTCTGGCGATCTGATCGAATCCGAGGCCCCTGCGGGCAAATAAGCGCTTGCAGTTGCGGAACTTGTAGCAAACTCCCGCAAATGGGTTGTAGATGTAGGGGAAATACCAAAACACCCTGCATGCCGGAAGTATACCGAAGTTGATGTCGTTTACCGCAGAGCTCCTCCAGACAATCGAAAAGCTGCCAGATCACGACAAAGCGGGCGAAATTCTGTCCTGGCTTGTGCGCCGCAGCGGTGCAACCTCCGGTCTGCTGGTCGTTGGACCACCTGATACGACCGCACGCCTGCGGGTTGCCAGGCCGGAGTCTGAGCAGGCGTGTCTGTGCGCGGCGCTTGCCTCAGGCCAGGTCTCCGACGATCCGGCGGCAGGCAACATCCGCAAGCTGGCACTGGGAACGGTTGGCGGCCAGCCGGCGGTGCTGCTGCTGACACTCGGCACGCAGCCCCTGCCGGACGAGGTCGCAGGCGCGCTCGACGGACTGCGATCCATTCTGCGTCTCTTTGTCGAGGGGTTGTTTGCCCGCCACAACTCTGACCGGCTGACAGAATTTGCTGCATTGTTCGGGATCTGGATCTGGGACATCGACGCGCAGGGACAGTTGACCCACCTGTCCGCCCCGATGCCGGATGGCACCGGCTGCGCTCCCGATGGCAAACCACTGCGTCAGGAAGACTGGTCCGGGGCGGACTGGACGGCAGTGCAGTCGCGGCTGGCGCAGCGCGTTCCCTTCCGCAACCTGATCCACGCCGTTACGCTGCCCGATGGCAGCCAGCGCTGGCTGCGCAGCAGTGGCACGCCGCGTCACAATGCATCTGGCATGTTTCTCGGCTACTCGGGCGTCAGCTCAGAGCGGCCCGATCCGACGGAACAGGAACACAGTGCAATCGCAGCTTATGAACGGCTGACAGCGATTCTGGATGTGTTGCCTGACCTTGTGTTCGAGATCACCGCGGACGGGCGCTATACCGACTTCATCGCTGGCCCGATGGATCTGCTGGGCGATGCCCACACCAGCCTGCCCGGCCGCCTGCTGGAAGATGTCTTGCCCCCCGATGTCGCCCTCAGAAGCAGAGCCGCGCTGGAAGAGGCGCTGCGCAGCGGCCGCAGCCCGCAGACTCGTTTCAGACTGCCCTCGCCGCTTGGCATGCGCTGGTATGAATCCACGGGCGCACGAAAGCTGGCCAACAAGCCGGATGAACAGCCGACTGTGATCTTTGTCGTCCGCGACGTGACCAAAGACATGCAGAAATCCGAAGATCTGGGGCGTCTGGGCCGCGTCGTGGAGAACATGTCGAATCTGGTGGCCGTGGTCGATATTGACCAGAACATCACCTGGGCCAACAAGGCATGGGAACGCCGCACCGGCTGGGCGGTGGACGAGGTTTTGGGGCGCAAGCTTGCCGATGTGGTCCGTGGCAGGCATCGGGACCCAAGGAACGAAGCCGAGGTGGCAAGGGCCATCGCGCAAAACGAACCCTATCATGGCGCCACCATAAACTTTGACCGGCACCACAATGCCTATTGGATAGATTTCAACATCCTGCCGCTGCATGACCGCGACGGCAATGTGAACGGATATGTCTCGATCGAAACCGATGTGACTGCCCAGAAAGAGGGCGAGGCACAGATGGCGCAGCTGGCGGATGAGGCCGACAGGATGCGCGCGCAACTGTACAATGCCATCGAAACCTTGCCCGACGGCGTTCTGATCTGGGATTCGAACGAACGTCTGGTCTTTGCCAACTCAGCCTACAAACGGATGTACCCCGAAGCGGCTGATATGTTGGTTTCGGGCGTTTCGCAGGAAGAGCTGCTGCGGTTTGGTGTTCAGCACAAAGCCTTTCCCGAAGCAATCGGCCGCGAAGAAGAGTGGATGGCCGAACAATGGGAACGCTACCGCAACCCGAACATTGACGAAGTGAGACGCGCGAATGACCGCTGGATCAGGCGGGTTGACCTGCGCACCCCGGACGGTGGGCGCATTGCGGTACGGATCGACACCACAGAACGCCACCGGCAGTTGATGGCGCTGGACGAAGCCCACCGCTCACTGGCCGAGGCCCGCGACTCACTGGCACAGATCATCGAAAGCGCGGATGTGGGCACGTGGAACTGGCATGTCGACACCGGCGCGCTTCGGATCGGCGGGCATTATGCCGAAATGCTGGGCTATACCCCGGAAGACCTGGGCGAAGCGTCGGATGCGATGTTCCGCTCGCTGGTGCACCCCGAAGATCTGGCACGGCTGGATGCAACCGAGGTGCAGGATTTTGCCCCGCTGCCGGGTGGCCGCGAAATCGTGCGCGAACACCAGCTACGGATGCGACGCAAGGACGGCAGCTGGGCGTGGATTCTGTCGCGCTCTGCGGTCACCGAGCGGTTGCCCGACGGAAAACACAGGTCAGTTGTCGGCATTCATCTCGACATCACTGAACGCAAGGCGCTTGAAGATCTGGTGATGAGCAATCAGGCGTTTCTGACCGAAGTGATGGATGCCTCGATTTCCGCCATTGTGGTCATGGACAGCCAGGACCGCATCACCTACGCGAACGCCGAGGCTGAACGCATTCTTGGCCGTGAACGCTCAACAATCGAAGGGCTGACCTTCACCGATCCGATCTGGCGGATCACGGCTGCGGATGGTGGTCCGATCAGCGTCCACGCCCTGCCCTGCCGCAAAGCTCTCGACGAAGACGAAATCGTGCGGGATGTCCGCATGGCCATCGAATGGGCTGACGGGACGCGCCGCATCCTGTCGGTCAACGCCGTTCCGCATCATCAGCCTGATCAGTCCGACGCGGAAAAGCTGGTCATTGCCTCGTTTGTCGACATCACCGAAGACCTGAACAAAGCGTCGCGGCTGGAGCATGCGCTGTTGCAGGCACAGGCCGCCAGCCAGTCAAAGTCGACCTTTCTGGCCAATATGAGCCATGAAATCCGTACCCCACTCAACGGGGTGCTTGGCATGGCCGAGTTGCTGGACGGGCTGATCACGGCTCCGCGCGAAAAGGAAATGATCGGAACCATCCGCCGCTCTGGCGAGGTGTTGCTGAATGTCCTGAACGAGGTTCTGGACATGTCAAAGATCGAGGCCGGCAAGATGGTGATCGAGCTCATTCCGTTTACACCCGCCGAAATCGCCCGACAGGTTGAACCATTGCATGGGCTGCGTGCCGAAGAAAAAGGTCTCGATTTCGAGGTGCTCACAAATTCCGGTGCCGAACGCCCGCGCCTGGGCGATTCGTTCCGTATCCAGCAGATCCTGAACAACCTGCTGAGCAACGCGATCAAATTCACTGAATCCGGCTCCATCGCACTGACCATGTCCGCGCGTGAGGGCAAACCACTGACCATCGAGGTCAGCGACACAGGAATCGGCATGTCCCCCGATCAGATCGGGCGGATCTTTGACAATTTTGAACAGGCTGACGGCGGCACCACCCGCCGGTTCGGCGGCACTGGGCTGGGCATGCCGATCGTGCGCAATCTGGTCGAGCTGATGGGCGGCACGATTGCAGTGACCAGTACCCAAGGCGTGGGCACAAAGGTCAGGATTACCCTGCCGCTGGCCGAAACGACCGAAGCGGCGGTGACAGAACCCACCCTGCCTGACAAGACACAGATCCGGTCACTGGCCGGCGTCTCCCTCTTGATCGCGGATGATTCGGCGACCAACAGGATGGTTATCAGCGAGATGCTCAAGGACACCGGCGCCGAGATCGTGCTGACAATCAACGGGGCCGAAGCGGTCGATGTCTGGCGGCAACGCGCACAGGATGGCACGCCGTTTGATATGCTGATCCTTGATATTGCCATGCCGGTGCTGGACGGCACCGGCGCTCTGCAGGCCATTCGCGCAACCAACCTCGCGGGATCGCAGGTTCCGGCCATCGCGGTGACCGCAAATGCGATGTCCCATCAGGTGTCCGAATACATCATGGCAGGATTCGATTCGCACGTGCCCAAACCCTTCCGTCAGGCCGAGCTGCTGCACGCAGTTTCCACACTGTTGACAAGAGATTAGCACAACTCAGAGGATACAATTGCAACCCAAGATTGCGCCCGCAAAGACCACCTCACTCATGTCGGGAAAACTGCACGTGAATCGACATCTTTCGTCCTTTGTGCAGCCACAATCTGATGAAATATGTTAGGAGTTCATTCATCCCGGCACCGTTGCCGCAGGATGAAGTGGAGTAAGAGTCGTGGGGAATTTACAGCGATGACCCAAAGTGGGGACCAGTCGCCAGCTGTTGTTTTGCTGGCAGAAGATGATGAAATCAATCAGCAGATCGTCCGTCATCTTTTGGCGGATTTTCCGTTTATCGATCTCGTGATTGCCGGTGATGGCAAAGTGGCGCTGGAAGCAGCGATATCTCAGCCTTTTGACCTGATGATCTTTGACCGGAACATGCCGTTGATCTCGGGTGACCGGGTGATCCGTCATCTCAAGGCCGCCCGCACGATCAACACTGCAACCCCGATGATCCAGTTCACCGCAGATGCGGACCGCACCTCCACAAACCCGCGTCCCGGCGATCAGGCGGATGCTGTCATCCCGAAACCGATCCAGAGCGAAGTGTTCCGCAACACCGTTCTGCGCCTGCTGGGTCGTGGGGTTGAGCCCGAGGCACGCAAAATTTTCGGTTAACGCCCAAATTCTGCCGCAAACTCCGGCTTAGGTTGTATCAAACAACCAAAGGTGGTGATGATGTCAGCCAATATGCGATACCTAGCCGTTGATGATGATCCGGCCTTTCACTTTGTTCTGACGAAAATGATGACCCAGCTTGGGTATCAGCCGCCGGTCTGTGCCATCTCTGCTGTCGAAGCTCTGAAGTATCTGGCCGATCCGCACGAACAGTTCGACGCGATTCTTCTGGATATCCAGATGCCGGGAATGGATGGAATCGAGGCCTGCCAGCATATCCGCGCGATGCCGCATCACAGCGACACGCCGATCATGATGGTCACGACCATGAACGGGCGGGAATTTGTCGATCAGGCCTTTGCAGTCGGGGCGACGGATTACCTGACCAAGCCGATCAACCGGATCGAGCTTCAGGCCCGACTTGGCATGCTGGACCGGCTGGTCAAAGAGCATGCCAATGCCCGCTCGCTGCAGTTTGCCATGGAATCGATGGATGACGTGGAAAGCTTTGGCTTTGGCTTCGAAGACGCGGTGACCTTGCCGAAATGTGGCTCGCTGATCGACTATCTGGCGCTGGAAAACCACCTGCTGACCCTCAGCCGGCTCAAGCTGCACTCTCACACCGCGCTGGCGTTTCAGGTAGTGGGCGGCGCGTCGCTGTTCAAGCGGCTCAACCGGATGGAGTTTCTGGACTGCATGGCCGATGTCGGTTCTGCCATCGCGGCCTGCATGAAACGCCAGACCTTTCTGCTGGCCTATGCCGGCAGTGGCGAATTCGTGTGTATCCTGAACCGGGCGCACCCTGTCGATATGCTGGAACTGGAACAGGAACTGTCGTCAGAACTGATGGTCTATGACGCGGTTTACGACAGCCTGGGCCTGCCCATGCTGGAAGTGCGGATCGGGGCCACGGTAACCTCGGGCCTGTTCTCGACCTCGGCGGTCAAGACCATGTTGGGGCGTGCCCGCGCGTCAGTGCGCGGCCAGTCAGGCTATCCGATGCAATTCATGGCGGGCTAAGGTGCGCGCAGAGATGACAGCGCAAACAGAGTCGGCAGACCCGTGGACACGGGCGCTCTTGCCGCAATTTCTCGATCTGACGGCCAGTCGTCAGATCGAGATAGACATCGAGCGTGGCAATCTGGAAGCGGGCGATGACCCGCTTTCCGCCACGCACGAGATCGGCAAGATCGCGCACAAGATCGCCGGCACCGCCGCCAGCTTTGGCTTTGGCGCTCTGGGCAGACAATCGCAACGCATCGAGACAATCTGCACTCAGATCTGCTCCTTGTCTGATGCCGCGCGTCCTGATGCGGTAAAAACCTATCTTCTTCCCGCATTGGATGACCTTGCAAGCGAGTTGAACGCGGCCCTGATATCTGCTTCCTGACGCGATTTCTGGTGTCCAGAAACTCTAACGAGCGGCTTCCGCCGGTTTTTTGCCAGGTCACGCTTTCCTGACTGGAACCAATTCGCTGTTTGGCGCGTTATGATGCATATCTAGAGAATCCGGCTAACCCTAAAGAGGCTTCCCATGAAAAAATTCGCCCTACTCTCCGCTGTCGCGCTGTCGCTGGCAGCCTGCCAGACCTCCAATCAGAACGCTGCACTTGGCGGTCTGGGCGGGGCAGCTGTCGGGGCGGCGCTGTCGTCCGGGTCGGACCGCACCACCGGCGCGCTGATCGGTGCGGCTGCGGGTGTTGCTGCATCCACCCTGATCGGACCGGCCCAACAGCGTGGTCAATGCTACTACCGCGACGCAAACGGCAACCGCTTCGTTGCCAACTGCTGATCTGGCTCTCGGTTAGATATGGGGCGGGACCGCTATGCCGGTCCCGCCCTTTTTCATTCCGGCACCGTACAAGCCCCTGACTGCCATCCGGCCTTTTCAGCCCGCCCCCCAGCCGATATGAGCGGACCACGCACAGCCGGGGCACCGCCGCATGACCAGACCCACCACAGCAGCCACTGACGGCATCGTTCTGACGGGGGCCTGTGTCACGCTGACCGGAAGGCCGGTTTTGCACAACCTCTCCCTGCATCTGCACGAGCAGCGGATCGGCATCATCGGGCGCAATGGGTCGGGCAAATCCACGCTGATGCGGCTGATGGCCGGGTTGATCGCCCCCGACCACGGCACGGTGCGGGTCGAAGGCGTTGACCCTACCCGCGCGCGCAAGCAGATGCTGTCGCATCTGGGCATCCTGTTCCAGAACCCCGATCACCAGATCCTGTTTCCGACGGTTGATGAGGAACTGGCCTTTGGCCTCCTGCAAATGGGAGTTCCAAAATCCGACGCGCAGGCGCAGGTCACCGCCCATCTTGCCCGCCATGGCCGCAGCCAGTGGCGCGGCGTGTCGGTCGCCACCCTGTCACAGGGGCAACGCCACTGGCTCTGCCTGCAGGCGGTGCTGCTGATGCAGCCGCGCACGATCCTGCTGGATGAACCGCTCGCCGGGCTGGACCTGCCCACGCAGACCCGGCTGGCCCGCGCCTTTGCCGCCCTGCCGCAGCGCCTGATCACCATCACCCATGACCCGGCCAGCCTGTCCGGCTGCGACCGCGTGATCTGGCTGGAAGGCGGCACCGTGGCCGCCGATGGCCCGCCCGCACAGGTGCTGCCGCTGTTTGAGGCCGAGATGCAGCGTCTGGGGGGTCTTGATGCTGACGCTGACCTCGCCGGTTGAAACCCCGCTCCACCGGCTGCGGGCAGGGCTGAAACTCGCCGCGCTTGCCCTGTTCACCTTTGCCCTGTTCTGGAGCGTGTCACCGCTCTGGCTGGGCCTTGCGCTGGTTCTGGTCATCGCATTGTACCTGATGGGCGGCACCACATTCGCCCGCCACGGCGCGCGCATGATGCGCCCATTGTGGCCCTTTATCGCCGTGATTGCACTCTGGCATCTGTGGCAGGATGACCTGTACGGCGGGGCCGTGGTCCTGTTGCGGATGGTTGCAGCGGTCGCGGCGGCCAATCTGGTCACCATGACCACCCGGCTGTCAGACATGATCACCGTACTGGAGCGGCTGGCCCGCCCGCTCTCCCCCCTCCTGCCGCCCCGGCGGCTGGCGCTGGCGCTGGCACTGGTGATCCGGTTTATTCCGGTCCTGTCCGAACGCGCGGCGCAGCTGTCACTGGCCTACCGCGCCCGCTCTGGCCGCGCCCCCGGCTGGCGTCTGTTTGCGCCAGTGGCCCTTGCCGCCCTCGATGATGCCGAATGCGTCGCCCAGGCCTTGCGCGCGCGCGGCGGCGCAGGATAAGACCCTGCAAACTCCGGAGGATCCGATGGAACGCAGCCTGACCCATATCGCCCTGTTCGCCGCCCTGATCGCGGTGCTGGGCCTTGTGCCGCCGCTCTATCTGGCCGGTGCCGTTCCGGTCACCGCGCAAACCCTTGGGGTCATGCTCTGCGGCACCGTGCTGGGCGCCCGGCGCGGCGCGCTGGCGGTGCTGCTGTTCCTGCTGCTGGTGGCGCTTGGCCTGCCGCTGCTGTCGGGCGGTCGCGGTGGCCTTGGCGTGTTCGTCGGCCCCTCTGTCGGCTATCTCGTCGGCTTCCCCCTCGCCGCCTTTGTCGCGGGCTGGATCATGGAGCGCACCACGCTGCCGCCGTTCTGGGCCGCAACGGCGGGCGGGGTCATCGGTGGCATCGGCGTGATGTATGTCTGTGGCATCACCGGCATGGCCATCGTGCTCGACAAAACGCTGGCCGAGGCTGCGCTGCTGGGTCTCGCCTTCCTGCCCGGCGATATGATCAAGGCCGTGCTGGCCGGTCTGGTGACCCAGGGCATCGCCCGCGCCCGCCCCGGCGCGTTGCTGGCCCGCGCCTGAGCCGGCTAGCGCTGCACCACCAGCGCCGTGCCGATCCCCCCGGCCGAGGCAATGGCGGCAAGGCCGATACCTTGGCCCAGGCTGTGAAACAGCCGCACCGCCAGCACCGCCCCCGAGGCCCCGATCGGATGCCCGCGCGCCAGCGCCCCGCCCTGCAAATTCACCCGCGCCGGGTCCAGCCCCGCACGCCCAACACAGGCCATCGCCTGCGCGGCATAGGCCTCCATCACCTCGCACTGCGTGACATCCTGCGCTGACAACCCCAGCGCCGCCAGAGCCGCCGCAATCGCCGGAACCGGGGCCAGCCCCGGCTGCTCCGGGTCCGCCCCCAGCGTGCGCCCGCCTGCGATACGCAGCGCGCCCGCCCCGGCAAAGCGATCCGCCGCGACCAGACAAAACGCCGCCCCATCCGCCGCCACCGCCGCCGTCGTCCGGGTGACCGATCCCGCCACCACCGGCGCCCGCGCCAGCAGCGCCGGGGTCAGGCGACGGGCAAACACATCGCGCGCCACCCCCGCCAGCGGCACAATCTCCGGCCACTCCGCCACCGCCAGCGCCTTGGCATGGCTCTCCACCGCCCAAGCCTCCTGCGCCGCACGATCATATCCGCAGGCCCGCGCCAAAGCCGCCGCCGCATCCGCCATCGCCGGATTGCGCGCAGGCCAGGGCGTGAACGGCGCCTCGTCATAGGCCACCGGCGCCCCGCCCTCCGGGTCAATCATAAACCTCAGCGGTCGGCGCGAGAAACTCTCCACCCCGCCCGCCAGCACCAGATCCGCCCGCCCCGAATCGACCAGCGCCGCCGCCAGCAGCAGCGCATCGAGGCCCCCCGCGCATTGCCGGTCAATCGTCAGTCCCGCCACCCGCTCCGGCAAGCCCGCCGCCAGCGCAATCCGCCGCGCCGGATTGCCCCCCGGCCCGATGGCGTTGGCGCAGACCACCTCATCCACCCCCTGAACGCCCGCATCCGCCAGACAGGCCCGCACCACCGGCACCGCCAGCTCCTCCAGTGACAACCGGGCAAAGGCTCCGCCCTTGGGCACAATCCCGGTCCGCCGGGCCGACAGGATCACCGCCACGCATCTACCTCCCGCCGCAACGTCCCAAAGTCGGTCTTGCCCGACCCCAGCACCGGCCAGTCCTGCCGCCAGATCACCCGACGCGGTGCCAGCATCGGCCCCAACCCCGCCCGCGCCGCTACCAGAATCTCACGCTCCCGCGCCTGCTCGCCCATCAGCACCGCCCAGAGCACATGCCCGCGCAACGCATCCGCCCGCGCCAGCACCGCCGCCCGCGCCACCCCCGGCAGCCCCGCCAGAAAGCGCTCGATCTCTTCGGGAAACACATTCTGCCCCGCAATCGTCAGCATCCGCCCGGCCCGCCCGCGCAACACCAGCCCGGCAGGCGTCAGCGCCCCGATCTCCCCCACCGTCAGCCAGCCATCCCGCCACCGGGCCGAGCCCGCATCCTCCCCGGCATAGGACTGAAACAGATAAGGGCTGCGCACCCAGACCTCGCCCACCGCGCCCTCGGGCAGATCCGCACCGTCGGCATCACAGATCCGCAGCTCCACGCCCGGATAAACCCGCCCCACCGTCTCCACCCCATCCTCCGGCCCGGCAAGGGTGATGAAACTCGCCTCCGCCGCGCCATAAAACTCGCGCACCACCGCCGCAGGAGCCACCGCGCGTAACTCAGCGCGCAACCCCGCCTCCAGCTTGGCCCCCCCCACCAGCACCAGCCGCAGATCGGGCAACGCCACACCGCACGCCACCATCTGCGCCAGATGCACCGGCGTCGCATAAATCACCCCGATCCGACGCTGCGCCAGCGCCTGCGCCATCCGGTCGGGCCGCAGCCCGTCCAGCAGATGCACCTCGGCCCCCAGCACCAACCCCTCCAGCGCCGCATAAAGCGCCAGCGATTGTGACAACCGCCCCGGCACCGCCACCCGCAGGCCGGGACCAATGCCGAACAACCGCGCATTCACCGCAAAACTCGCCAGCCATGAGGCTTGCGTCCGCACCACCCGCCGCGACCCGCCCAAAGAGCCGCCCGTCAAGGTCTCGAAACAGCCCTCCCCAGCCGCAACCTCGCCTGCCCCGCCAACCCGGAACCCAGCCCCCCGCCCCGCCAGAACAGCCGCCAGCGCCGCACCCCCCGGACGATCCGGCACCTGCGCCGTAAACACAACCCCACGCGGCACCTCGCCCCCGTCAGGCCCGATCAGCCGTGCCTGATCATGCCACTGAAACCATGGCTTTGCTGCTTGCCCAAATACTCCCGCCGGAGGCATCCGCCGCGCGCCGCCCGCGACCGCGCTCAGGACGCAACCAGCGTCCGCATCCGCCGCAACGCCAGCAGATAGCCCTCGGTTCCGAACCCGGCGATCACCCCTTCGGCGCGCAGCGACACATAGGAATGATGCCGGAACGCCTCGCGCTTGTGCACGTTCGAGATATGAACCTCCAGCACCGGCCCGTCAAAAGCGTTCAGCGCGTCCAGAATGGCGACCGAAGTATGGGTGAACGCGCCGGGGTTGATGATGATCCCCGCGCCCGCGCCGCGCGCCTCGTGGATCCAGTCGATCAGCGCGCCCTCATGGTTGGACTGGTGAAAGCGCAGTTCCAGCCCCAGCTCCGCCGCCAGAGCGGTACAGGCCGCCGCCACATCATCCAGCGTCTCGCGCCCGTAAATCTCGGGCTGGCGCAGGCCCAGCAGGTTCAGGTTGGGACCGTTCAGAATATAAATGGGCTTGGTTTGGTCAGGCTGGGCCATGGCGTCCTCTTTGCAAGTCGCGCCATGCTATCCAGACCGGGCGCCACAGGAAACCCGCATTTGCACAGGCTGCTCTGCAGCCGGGGCAAACAGGGCGGCCCGCGCCCCACAAAAAAGGAGGCCCAAGCCGCAATCGGCAAGGGCCTCAGGGAGACGCCGTAAACCTGTGGTCAGGCAACCTTTTCAAGAACCAGTTCGGGCACCAGTTCGGGCTGGATCCCCAGCGCGCGCACGACTTCGCGGGTCAGATGCGGGCGGTTCAGAGTGTAGAAGTGCAGATCCTCGACCCCGCCTTGCAGCAGGTTGTCGCAAAGCTGGGTGCAATGGGCCAGCGCATACAACTCCTCGCGCCCGTCACGAGCGGCGGTGGTAAACGCCTCATCCAGCCGCGCCGGCACGTCAGACCCGCAGCGCAGCGCAAATTTCTTCGCCCCCGCCCAACTGGTGATCGGCAGGATGCCCGGAATGATCGGCGCGGTGATGCCCTCTTTCACGCACAGATCGCGGAAGCGAAAGAACGTGTCGGCATCAAAGAAGAACTGGGTGATCGCACTGGTCGCCCCTGCGTCGATCTTGCGCTTCAGCCAGCGCACATCGGCAAGGCTGTCCGCCGCATCCGGGTGCGGCTCAGGATATGCGCCCACGCGCAGCTTGAACTTCCCGGTCGCGGCCAGCGCCTCGATCAGCTCCACCGACGAAGCAAACCCGTCGGGATGCGCCGTAAACCGCTCCGCCCCTTTGGGCGCATCGCCGCGCAGGGCGACAATCTCGGTCACGCCTGCCTCGGCATAGGCCGCGGCGATTTCCATGGTCTCGGCGCGGGTGGCGTCCACACAGGTCAGGTGCGCCGCCACGTTCAGTCCATAATTCTTGCCGATCGCCGTCACCGCCTCATGCGTCAGCTTGCGGGTGGTGCCGCCCGCGCCATAGGTGACCGAGACAAACTCCGGTTGCATCGGGGCCAGCGCCTGTACGGTCTCCCAAAGACGGAACGACGCGTCCAGCGTCTGGGGGGGGAAGAACTCGAACGAGATGCGCGGCGTGGCCATAATCGTCTCCTTTTGATGTCCCCTTGTCGCAGAGTCTGTGATGTGAGACAAATTCATAATCTTCACGATGATCTTGTGGTGAACCTCATGTATATCGAACTCCGCCACCTGCGCACCATCCGCGCCATTCATCAGGCGGGCGGCCTTGCCCGCGCCGCTGACCTGTTGAACATGACGCAATCGGCGCTGTCGCATCAGGTCGCCAATCTGGAAGATCAGGCCGGGATGGAGCTGTTCGTGCGCCGCTCCAAGCCAATGCGGCTCTCGGCGGCCGGCATCCGCATGCTGCGCGCCGCCGACCGCATCCTGCCGGAAATCGAGCTGATGGAGGAAGAATTCCGCGCCCTGCGCTCGGGCAAGACCGGGCGGCTGCACATCGCCATCCAGTGCCACGCCTGTTTTGACTGGCTGTTCCCGGTGCTGGAGATGTTCCGCCACGCCTGGCCCGAGGTTGATGTCGACATCCGCGCCGGCCTCGCGTTTGACAGCTTTCCGGCGCTTCTGCGTGAAGAGGTGGATCTGGTCATCACCTCGAACCCCGAACCGCTGACCGGCATCACCTATAACCCGCTGTTCGACTATCACCCGGTGTTTCTGGCCTCGGCCCAGAACCCCCTCGCAGCCAAACCCTTCATAACCGCCGAGGATTTCCGCGATCAGGTGCTGATCACCTATCCGGTGGGGCGCGACAAACTCGACGTGTTCACCGAACTGCTGACCCCGGCCAAGGTCGAGCCGCGCGGCCAGCGCCCGGTGGAACTGACGGCGGTGATCCTGATGCTGGTCGGCTCCAACCGCGGCGTGTCGGTGCTGCCCGACTGGGTGCTGCGCGACATCAAAAGCAATGCCGACTACATCACCCGCCCGCTCGGCCCCGATACCGTGACCAAGCGCCTGTCTGCCGCCACCCGCGACGAGGATGCCGCCAAACCCTTCATGGCGCATTTCCTGCGCCTGTGCCGGTCAGAGCCGGTCAAACTGCAACGCGACTGACCCCGACGCTCAACCAAGCGGCGGAAATTCCGTGCCTCTTTCAGCGCAGGACAGGAATACCTGACCCTGCGCGCCGCGCAAATCATTTGACTTGCCCCCCGATCGGCGGAACCCTGCCGAGCGTCGGAGACCCCTTGCCGGAGGATGTGATGCGCCGTCTGATTGCCGCCCTGACCCTTGCCCTCATGGCCTGCACCAGCCTGCCCGCTCTGGCCGCCCAGATCCTGCCGCCCGCCCCCGAAGCTCAGGCAGCAGAGCCACCGGCCCGCATCGTGGTCCGCGTCTCGATCTCGCGACAGGTGATGGAAGTGTTTCACGAGGGCCGCAAAATCCACGAATGGCCGGTCTCTACCGCGCGTCAGGGCAAGATCACGCCGACCGGCGCGTGGAACGGCGCGCAATGGCTGTCGCGCAACCACCGCTCCAGCCTCTACAACAATGCACCGATGCCGTTTGCGGTGTTCTACAACGGCAATTACGCGATCCACGGCACCGATCAGGTCAGGAAACTCGGTCGCCCCGCCAGCGCCGGATGCGTCCGCCTGCACACGGCCAATGCCAAGATCCTGTTCAACATGGTCCGCGCCGAGGGCAAGGACAATCTGCGCGTCACCGTGGTCCGCTAACCTCCCGCTGACAGGCCAGTAGGGGGATGTCCCGCCGCTGCCCCCTCGCAGCCGCCCGAAACGCGCCGGAATACAGGGAAACACCCATCCCCCCTTCCCTTGCGCACCCGTCGGCCCTATACGCGGGCGCTTAAGCGGAACGGAGTCCTCACGATGCAAGGCAGTGCCAACCTCAACCTGATGATCAAGGCGGCGCGTCGCGCAGGCCGCTCTCTGGTGAAAGACTTCCGCGAGGTTGAAAACCTTCAGGTCTCGACCAAAGGCCCCGGCGACTTTGTCACCAAGGCCGACCGTGAGGCCGAACGGATGATCCGCGAAGACCTGATGGGCGGCCGCCCCACCTATGGCTGGCTGGGCGAAGAAACCGGCGCCGCCGCCGGTGCCGACCCCACCCGCCGCTGGATCGTCGATCCGCTCGACGGCACCACCAACTTTCTGCACGGCATGCCGCATTGGGCCGTCTCGATCGGGCTGGAGCACAAGGGCGAAATCGTGTCCTCGGTGGTCTATGACGCGGCCAAGGACGAGATGTTCTGGGCAGAAAAAGGCTCGGGCGCCTGGCTCAACGACAGCCGCCGCATCCGTGTCTCGGGCCGCCGCACGATGAGTGAGGCTGTGTTCGCCACCGGCGTCCCGTTCGGGGCCAAAAAGACCTTGCCCGCCACGCTGCAAGACCTCGCCCGCCTGATGCCCGCCTGCGCCGGGGTCCGCCGCTGGGGCTCTGCCGCGCTCGACCTGGCTTACGTCGCCGCAGGCCGCTACGAGGGCTACTGGGAGCGTGAGCTGTCGCCGTGGGACGTGGCTGGAGGCATCCTGCTGGTCAAGGAAGCCGGCGGCATGGTTACCGGCATCCGCGAAACGCAAGACCCGCTCGAAGACGGCAGCCTGATCGCTGGCAACGAGGGCCTGTTCGAGGCGTTCCGCAAGATCATCCGCAACGACAGCTGAGACGGGGACGCGGCCTGCCTCCTAACGCGGCCGCCGCGGCACCTGTGGTACCCGTGACCGCGCCAGCGGATAGCGCGCCTCCGGATGCGGTGGCACGCCGTGGGTGCGGTTCCAGAACCCGAACCCGCCCCGCCGCAGCCAGAGTGGCAGCGTCATGGCAACACCGGCGACAAAGCCGCCGGTATGCGCCCAATAGGCCACCCCGCCGCCCTCCAGCGGCGTGACCGCGCCATTGAACAGCTGCAACGCAAACCAGACCCCCAGCACGATCCAGGCCGGGATCGGGAAGATGCGGAAAAAGATCACGAAGATGATCAGCACATCCACCCGCGCCTTGGGAAACAGCAAAAGATACCCCCCCATCACCCCGGCAATCGCGCCCGAGGCCCCGACCATCGGAATCTCTGACCAGGGATCTGCCGCGTATTGCAGCCCGACCGCCGCCAGCCCGGCAAGCAGGTAGAACAGGGCAAAACCGAAATGCCCCATCTCATCTTCCATATTGTCGCCAAAGATGAACAGGAACAGCATATTGCCCAACAGATGCATCCAGCCGCCATGCAGGAACATATGGCTGACAATCCCGTGCAGGCTGACCCCTTCGGTCACGAACCGCGGCACAAAGCCCCAGTCGTAAAAGAAATAGGCCAGCTGCTGTTCGTCCAGCGACAGATTGAACAGCACAAACACCGCCACATTCGCAGCGATCAGTAGCCAGGTGACATAGGGCCTGCGCCCCGACGGGTTATGATCGCGGATGGGAAACATGCGCCAACCTTTCGCATCACCCCGCCCTCGTCAAGCCCGCGCGGCGGTCTTGCTAAGACGGCACCAGCGTCACCCCCGGTGGCCAGCCCCCCAAGCCAATTGGCCTCTCGGACCAATGGCGAAACCAATTGGCTAACCCCCGGAGTATTTCCTAAGCAGCAATCCAAAGAACCGGGCTTTGCATTGCTGCTTCTGAAAATACTCCCGCGCGGAGCGCACTCCCGAGGAGACGCGGCGAAGCCGCGCGACGAGACAAAAAACAACGCGGCGCAGCCGCTCCTTCAGATCCGCCGCCTCAGCCCGCGACTTCGGCCAAAAGCTGGGCATTGCCGCCCGACGCCGTGGTGTCGATGCAGGCGTGACGCTCCAGCGTCGCATGGGCCGCGTCGGGCATCCCGGTGATCAGCGGCAGGATCGGCCCCTCGCGTGCCGCCAGTGCCTGCGCACAGGCGCGGGCGGTGGCACCATCGCCCCACCAGATCGCCCCGGCAAAGCCCGTCTCTGTGCGCAGCGCCTCCGGCACCAGACCCGGCACCTCTGCCGCCAGCCCGCCCAGCGCGCGCACTGCCGTGGCCTGTGCCATCGCCTGCGCCGGGGATGGCCCCAGACACAGGATCGGCGGCCGCGCCACCGAGGTCAGCCGGTTCGATTCGCCGGTGGGGCCGGGCAGGTCCACCGTGACCGGCGCAGGCGTGGCCTGCGGTGCCTGCAGCGTTGCGCGCAGTTGCGCCACACTGGTGGTCACCGCGACAGTGCCCTCATCCGCCTCCGGCGCAGGGGCTGCGGTAAAGCGGTGCAGATAATGCGGCCCGCCCGCCTTTGGCCCGGTGCCGGACAGCCCTTCGCCGCCAAAGGGCTGGCTACCTACCACGGCACCGATCTGGTTGCGGTTGACATAGATATTGCCCACCCGCAGCGCGCCGACCATCTGCTGCACCCGGTCATCAATCCGTGTGTGCAGCCCGAAGGTCAGGCCGTAACCGGTGGCATTCACCGCCGCGATCACCCGATCCAGCTCTGCCGCCCGGAATGTCGCCACATGCAGCACCGGGCCAAAGATCTCGCGCGCCATCGCTGCGATGCCCGGCACCTTTATCACCGTGGGCGCGACAAAGGTGCCGCCCTGCGGTGCTGTCATCTCTTTCAGCACACGCCCTTCGGCCCGCGCGTTTGCGACATACTCCGCAATCCCCGCCTGTGCGTCGCGGTCGATCACCGGCCCCACATCGGTCGCCAGATCCCACGGATCGCCCAAGGCCAGATCGTCCATCGCGCCGAAAAGCATCTCCAGCACGGTCGCCGCGATATCTTCCTGCACATACAGACAGCGCAGCGCCGAGCAGCGCTGGCCCGCCGACTGAAAGCTTGACGCCAGAATGTCGCGCACCGCCTGTTCCGGCAGAGCGGTCGAATCCACCACCATCGCATTCAGCCCGCCGGTTTCCGCGATCAAGGGCGCGCCGGGGGCCAGATGGTCGGCCATGCTGGCGCGGATCTTGAGTGCCGTGTCGGTGCCGCCGGTAAAGGCCACCCCCGCCACCCGCGCATCGCGCGTCAGCATCGCCCCCACTGCGCCGTCGCCGGGCAGCAATTGCAGCGCCGTCACCGGCACCCCCGCCTTGTGCAGCAAGCCCACCGCAAACGCCGCAATCAAGGGCGTCTGTTCCGCAGGCTTGGCCAGCACCGCGTTGCCCGCCGCCAGCGCCGCCGCGATCTGCCCGGTGAAAATCGCCAGCGGAAAGTTCCACGGGCTGATGCAGGCAAAGACCCCTCGCGCCGGATGCGCCAGCGCCCCGGCCCCGTCGGCATAATAGCGCAGGAAATCCACCGCCTCGCGCAGTTCGGCCACCGCATCGGCCTGCGTCTTCCCAGCCTCACGCGCCAAGAGCGCAAAGATCGGCCCGAACTCGCCCTCATACAGATCCGCCGCTCGGCGCAGCACCTCGGCGCGCACCGCAGCCTCTGCCGCCCAGGGCTCGGCCAGCCGCAGCGCGGTTTCCACATCCGGGGCCGCCGCATCGGTGACAAAGCCCACCCGCGCGGCCGTCGCGGGGTTCAGCACCTCGTGCCGCAGCCCGCCCGCCGTGCGTCCGGCCAGCATCGGCCCTGCGTCAAACACCGCGTCGGCAAATGGCGCGCGGGCCGCTTCAATCTCCGCCAAATCAGGCGCTGCCGTCAGATCAAAGCCACGCGCATTGCGCCGCGCGCCGAACAGCTCCGGCCCGGTCAGCAGCGCCTTGTTGGGCAGGCTCAGCCCTTCCACCGCCGTCAGCGGGCAGGCGGCCACCCGCAGCGGCGGCACATCCTCATCGACGATCTGGTTGACGAAGCTGCTGTTCGCCCCGTTCTCCAGCAAGCGCCGCACCAGATAGGCCAACAGGTCACGATGCGCCCCCACGGGTGCGTAAATCCGGCAGCGGGTGCCGCGTTCGGTCAGCACAATGTCATGCAGCCGCTCACCCATGCCGTGCAACCGCTGGAATTCATAGCCCATCGCATCGACCCCCATCTCGCCAGCCATATGCAGCACCGCCGCCACCGTATGCGCGTTGTGGGTGGCAAACTGCGGATAGATCCGGTCGGTCATCCCCAGCAGCTTGCGGGCATTGGCGATATAGGACACGTCCGTCGCCTCTTTGCGGGTGAAGACCGGAAAGGATTCCAGCCCCAGCACCTGCGCACGTTTGACCTCGGCATCCCAATACGCCCCCTTGACCAACCGCACCATCAGCTTTCGGTCCAGCCGCTCGGCGATATCATGCAACCAGTCGATCACCGGACCCGCACGCCGACCGTAGGCCTGCACCACAACGCCAAAGCCATCCCAGCCCGCCAAAGACGCATCCGCCAGCACCGCCTCGATCACCTCCAGCGACAGCTCCAGCCTGTCGGCCTCTTCGGCGTCGATGTTGAACCCCAGCCCCGCCGCGCGCGCCAGACCGGCCAGCGCCCGCACCCGTGGCACCAGTTCCGCCATCACCCGCGCCCGCTTGGCCACCTCGTACCGGGGATGCAGCGCCGACAGCTTGACCGAAATCCCCGGATTGGCGCGGATGTCATTGCCCTTGGCCGCGCCGGCAATCGCGGTGATCGCCTTTGAATAGGCCAGATGATAGCGCCGGGCGTCGCCTTCGGTGCGCGCCGCCTCGCCCAGCATGTCATAGCTGTAGCTGTACCCCTTGCCCTCCAGCTCGCGCGCACGGTCCATGGCGCGCTCAATCGTCTCTCCCAGCACAAAATTGCGGCCCATCTCTTTCATCGCGCGGGCCACAGCCCCCCGGATCACCGGCTCGCCCAGCCGTTTCACCGCCGCACGCAAATGCCCCGCCACGCCCGGCTCACGGTCATCCAGCACCTTGCCGGTCAGCATCAGGGCCCAGGTGGAGGCATTGACCAGCGACGACGCCGACCGTCCCAGATGCCACCCCCAGTCGCTCGGCGCGATCTTGTCCTCGATCAGCGCATCCATGGTCTCGGCATCCGGCACCCGCAGCAGCGCCTCGGCCAGACACATCAGCGCGATGCCCTCATCGGTCGAAAGGCCATATTCGGCGAGGAACACCTCCATCAATCCCGGCTTTGCGCTCTTGCGGATGCGGGTCACCAGATCCGCGCCCTGCGCCGAAATCGCCGTCCGCGCCTCGGAGGAAAGGTCTGCTTCGGCACTCAGTGCCTGCACCAGCGACGCCTCGTCACGCAGCGCCTCATTGCGGATGATGGTAAAGGGGGCGGTGTGGGGCGGTTGCGGCATGGGGCATCTCCTGTTTGGCCCATGATACCGCGCTATTCAAAGGTTGTTCTCCCGATTATCATGCCCCGAAAAGCCATTCTGCCCGCAAATCAGGGAATTGCCCATGTCAACTGCCCAACCTGATCTGGACCGTTTCGACCACGCCATCCTGCGCATCCTGTCGTCCGAAGGCCGGATCAGTGCCGTCGAACTCGCGCGCCGGATCGGGCTGTCGAAAAGCCCGACCCAGGCCCGCATGAAACGGCTCGAAGAGTTGGGGGTGATCACCGGCTATCGCGCCGGTCTGGACCCGATCAAGATGGGTCAGGCCCATGTCGCCTTTGTCGAGGTCAAGCTGTCCGACACCCGCGAAGCCGCGTTGCAGGCCTTCAACAAGGCGGTACTGACCGTGCCCGAGGTCGAGCAATGCCACATGATCGCCAGCCGCTTTGATTACCTGCTCAAGGTGCGCACCGCCGACATTCAGGCCTACCGCCGCGTGTTGGCCGAACGCATCAGCGCCCTGCCCCACGTCACCAGCACCTCCACCTATGTGGCGATGGAATCGGTGAAGGAAAGCCCGATCTGACCCGTCCCCGGTCAGGAAAAGCTGGTGCCCGCGGCCGGACTCGAACCGGCACGACCTTGCGATCGGGAGATTTTAAGTCTCATGTGTCTACCATTTCACCACGCGGGCAGCGCGTCGCCAGCATAGCGAAGCAGACGGCGGGGAAAAGGGGGGCTGTGACTCTGCTCGCCTTGCCCCCAATGCCGCCCTGCGGCAATTGACACCGCCCCGGTTCCCCCGCTTTATGACAGCATGTTTTTGCGGAAAGGGTCAGCATGAAAAAGGTCTATCCGGATGCCAGATCGGCACTCGACGGGGTGCTGTTTGACGGAATGCTCATCGCAGCGGGGGGGTTTGGCCTGTGTGGTATCCCTGAACTGCTGATCGCCGCGATCCGCGACGCAGGCACCAAAAATCTCACCGTCGCGTCGAACAACGCGGGCGTTGATGGTTTCGGCCTTGGCGTGTTGCTGGAGACGCGTCAGGTCAAAAAGATGATCTCGTCCTATGTCGGTGAAAACGCCGAATTCATGCGCCAGTACCTGAGCGGAGAGCTGGAGCTGGAATTCAACCCACAGGGCACGCTGGCCGAACGGATGCGCGCCGGGGGGGCCGGCATCCCCGGTTTTTACACAAAAACCGGGGTGGGCACGGTGATTGCCGAAGGCAAGCCGGTGATGAGCTTTGATGGTCAGGATTACATCATGGAACGCGGCATCGTCGCCGACCTGTCGATCGTCAAGGCGTGGAAGGCCGATCCGTCGGGCAACCTGATCTTTCGCAAGACCGCCCGCAATTTCAACCCGCCCGCCGCCACCTGCGGCAAGATCTGCGTGGTCGAGGTCGAAGAGATCGTGCCGCTCGGCGCACTTGACCCCGACACCATCCATCTGCCCGGCATCTATGTGCACCGCATCATCCAAGGGCAGCACGAAAAACGCATCGAACAGCGCACCGTGCGCAAGAAGGAGTCCGTCTGATGGCATGGGACCGCAACCAGATGGCCGCCCGCGCGGCGCAAGAGCTGCAGGATGGCTGGTATGTCAACCTTGGCATCGGCATCCCGACGCTGGTGTCGAACTACATTCCCGAAGGTGTCAACGTCACTCTGCAATCAGAAAACGGCATGCTGGGCATGGGGCCGTTCCCGTTTGAGGGTGAAGAAGATGCCGACCTGATCAACGCGGGCAAGCAGACGATCACCGAACTGCCGCAGACCGCGTTTTTCGATAGCGCCCAATCCTTTGCCATGATCCGGGGTGGCAAGATCACCATGGCGATCCTTGGCGCGATGGAAGTGGCCGAAAACGGCGATCTGGCGAACTGGATGATCCCGGGCAAGCTGGTCAAGGGCATGGGCGGCGCGATGGATCTGGTGGCCGGGGTGGGCCGCGTGGTGGTGGTGATGGACCACACCTCGAAACACGGCGAGTCCAAGGTGCTCAAGGCCTGCACCCTGCCGCTGACCGGCAAGGCGGTGGTGGACCGCATCATCACCAACCTTGGCGTGCTTGATGTCGTGCCCGGCGGGCTGAAGCTGGTGGAACTGGCCGAGGGCGTGTCCGAGGCCGAGCTGCGCGCCGCGACGGAGGCGACACTTGTCAACTGACGCCTCCTTCCGCCGCGAGGATCACGGCTCCAAAGGCCGCTATGTGCTGACACAAGATGGGGCGGAGGCCGAGATCACCTTCTCGGTCACCACCCCCACCCTGATCATCGCCGACCATACCGGCGTGCCCGATGCCCTGCGCGGCACCGGCGCGGGCGTGGCGTTGGTCGAATACATGGTGGGTGACGTGCGGGCGCGCGGCATCAGGATCGTGCCGCTCTGCCCCTTCGTAAACGCCCAGCGCCGGAAACACCCCGAATGGGCCGATGCCTTCGCCACCTGACGCCCATTTTCTGTCCCTAAATATCCTCGGGGGGTGAGGAGCGAAGCGACGAGGGGGGCGGAAGCCCCCCTTTGCACCGCCAGCCCCAACCGCAGCCTCAGCCGCCTGCGGAAATCACCTTGAACACACACGGGTCCGTCACCAGTTCCGGCGGCGTCAGGCACAGACCTTGTGAGACCTGCCAGGCCGCCAGCACCTTTGGCACATAGTCGCGCGTCTCGGCATAGGGCGGCACCCCGTCGTTGGCCCGCACCGCGCCCTCGCCCGCGTTATAGGCAGCCAGCACCATCAACGGATCGCGGTTGAACTCTTTCAACAGCCAGTTGAGGTAGGCCACCCCGCCCTTGATATTCTGCGCGGGGTCGGTCGAATCCGTGACCCCGAACCGCGTCGCCGTTGCGGGGATCAGCTGCATCAGCCCTTGCGCGCCCGCCGTTGACACCGCATCGGCGCGACCGGCACTTTCCACCCCGATCACCGCCAGCACCAGCGCGGGCGAGACATCGGTGCCAATCGTGGCCGCAAGGATGTGCTTGCCGTATTTCTCGGCAATACCCTGCATGTGCTGCATCCGGGGCGCGGCCACGCCGGTCCCCTTAGGCCCTTTCGACAATGTGGCCATCGCGAGCGGGAACCGGTCTGCCACCGCGCCCCGGCTGGTGGGCACGGTCTGCCAGAACCAGTCATAGCTGGAGGATTTCGGCACCACCTGCGTCAGCGCGCCCGGCGAGGCCACGGCACCGGCCACCGCCGTCACCGCATCCGGCTCGGGCGTCGGCTCGCGCGGTTTCACCTTGGGGGCCAGCGCCAGCAGCCGGGCCTGCTCGGCCGGGTCGATCTGCACGATCTTGCGCTTGCCCATGCCTTCGCCGACCTTGACCCGCTTGAACGAGAAGTCGCGTTCGCCCGTCAGCCCCTCAGCCGCACCCGCAACGGGCGCAAGACTGATTCCCGCGGCCAGTAATCCTGCAATGAATCGCATCGCTGCTCGATGCCTGTCTGTTGTTTTTATTGCCTGCACCTTCGCACGAATCCGCGCTTTGGGCTATCCACCCGCGCAAATCGGCCCCCAATTCTGGCGAATTTGCCGCAATTGCAGGGGCTGGACGGGCCTGCCCATGCGCTCGCCGACAAAATTAAAAACTAAAATTCTGACAATTCAGTATGTTAAAAGTTTTCTTCAGATATTTTCATTTGTCTGAAAAACACCCGATCTCCGCCCAGAAGTTGCCACCGTGAAAGGTGAAAACATGCTCATACCGAACGGAAGACGGAACGGAACAGAGGCCAGACCGAAAAAGACGCCGAGCGGTTGAAACAAACCAAAGCAACACGTGAAAGAGAGATATACCATGCTGAACATGATCCAGAACTTCAAAAACGACGAATCCGGCGCTGTGACTGTTGACTGGGTGGTTCTGACCGCCGCCGTTGTGGGCCTGGGCCTGATCGTCGTCAACGCTGTCCGTCCGGGCATCACCAACGCTGGTGCCGTTCTGGCCACCGACCTGACCACCGCTGCTCAGCGCACCGCACCATAAGGTTTAAGGCAACAGCCTTGCCAGACTAGAACGGCGGGCGCGGACCGATCTATCGGCTCGCGCCCTCTTCGCATCTGCGGGCAGCCCAAGGCGGGCACGCAGATGTACCCGGTAGAGAGTATTCACCATGCGGCGGGTCCGCGGCAGCAGCTGACCACGCAGAACAAGGCCAGTGTCATGAAGTTTTATCAGACCTCAAACCGCCGTCGCCTCTGCCAATTCTGGAATGACGAGTCAGGTGCCATCACCGTTGACTGGGTTGTGCTGACCGCCGCTGTGGCCGGTCTGGCAATCATGGTCGCAACATTCTTCACGCCCCAGATCTTTGAGGCGGTGGGTGTGACAGTGGTGTCCTATCTCGATGAGGCCAGGGTGCGGCCATAAGGCACCCGGAAACGACGGGCAGCGGTTGCACAACGCGATGCGCCGCCCTCAGGTGGAAAAGGGTTAAATCATGCGCGGCATGTTCGGACTGGTACTTGTGGCGGGTGTCGCCCTCGCGGGCAGCGCGGTCTATATGGCACAGGGCTATATCGGCCAGACCCAGACGCAACTGGAACAGGAACGCCAGCTGCGTGAAAAGGTTGGCCCCATCACCCAGGTCTATGTCGTCACCAAGACCAAGAATTACGGCGAAGAGCTGACGCCCGAAGATGTGCAACTCGTCTACTGGCCCCAGAACTCGCTGCCCGAAGGCGTGTTCATGGACGAAGCAAAGCTCTTTCCGACCGGAATCAAGGAAAGCCGCTACATCCTGCGCCAGATGGACAAGTTTGAACCGATCCTCGCCACCAAAGTCACCGATCCGGGTCAGGGTGCAGGCCTGACCGGGCAGATTGCCAAGGGCATGCGCGCCTTTGCCATCAAGGTCGATGTCGCGTCGGGCGTGTCGGGCTTTGTACAGCCCGGCGACCGCGTTGATGTCTACTGGACCGGCGCGGTGGACGGCACCGGCGGCGAACTGACCCGCCTGATCGAAAGCTCTACCCGCATCATCGCGGTGGACCAGCAATCTGACGCTCTGGGCGGCGCGATGGTTGCGCGCACCGTGACCGTGGCCGCCACCCCGGAACAGGTCGCCCGTCTGGCGCAGGCGCAGGCCACTGGCCGTCTGGCGCTGTCGCTGGTCGGCTCGGGCGATGACTCGATCACCGGCACCATCGAGGTGAACAGCAGCGCGCTTTTGAACATCCAGAAGCAGGAAGTGGTGCAGGTCGAGGCTGAAAAGGTCTGCACGATCATTCAGCGCAACGGCAGTGAACGCGTCGAAGTGCCGATCCCCTGCACAAACTGACGCAGAAAAATGACATGGGCGGCACCGCATCTGGTGGCCGCCCGCTCGCCTTTGCCGATCTGTTGCGGGCTGTTGCAACTTATCCACATAAGCTTTGGCGAATAAGCGTTTGATTCTTGCAAAAAAACGGCTTTGCAGGCATGTTCTCTGACAATACGGGCAAAAAGACCCGGAACGAGGCGTGATCGAAAGGGCAGGTCACATGAGCATGAACATCCTTTTCAAGGCGGGCCTGATGGCCGCAGCCTTGGCCACGACGGCGCTGAGCGGCGTCGCGTCAGCAGAAACCCTCCGGGTGATGCGGGGCTCCGTTTCTGCACCGCTCCAAGTTCCGATGAACCGCGCGGTGGTGGTCGAAAGCGACACGCCCTTTGCTGAACTGTCCATCGCCAACCCCGGTATCGCCGACATCTCGACCCTCTCTGACAGGTCGATCTATGTGCTGGGCAAAACGCCTGGCCGCACCACGCTGACGCTGCTGGGCCCCGACGGGCGGCTGATCTCAAACGTCGACGTGCATGTCACCCCCGATATCGCTGAATTCAAGGAACGGCTGCAACAGATCCTGCCGGGTGAGCCGATCGAGGTGCGCACCGCCAATGACGGCATCGTGCTGTCGGGAGTCGTGTCCTCCACCGCCAAACTCGACCGCGCGCTGGATCTGGCCAATCGCTATGCCCCCGAACGCGTCTCCAATCTGATGAGCGTCGGCGGCACCCAGCAGGTGATGCTCAAGGTCCGCTTTGCCGAAATGCAGCGGTCTGTCGCAAAAAATCTGGGTGTGTCGCTGGCGGCTCAGGGTGGCAAGAAGATCGGCATCGCCGGCGAAACCGGCACCTGGCTGTCGGGGAACAACGCCATCGGCAACCCGATCACCACCGCCCCCGGCACCCGGGGCGCGCTTGGTCTGGGCTTCACCGCCGGATCGGTGCAATTCGCGGTGCTGCTGGAAGCGCTTGAATCCAAAGGGGTCGTGCGCACGCTGGCCGAACCAAACCTCACCGCCCTGTCGGGGCAAGAGGCGCGGTTTCTGGGCGGCGGCGAATACCCGATCCCGGTGCTGACCTCTGACGGCGTAGTGATCGACTACAAACCCTTTGGGGTGGAGCTGAACTTTACCCCGACCGTGGTGGATGGCGATATCATCAACCTGCAGCTCAACGCCGCCGTGTCGTCGATCGACACCACAGTGACCATCGAATCCGGCGGCTTTTCGATCAACGCCTTCAAACGCCGCGAAACCTCGACCACCGTGGAAATGCGCGATGGCGAAAGCTTTGCCGTCGCCGGTCTGTTGCAGGACGATTTCCGCAACCTCAACACCCAGCTGCCGTGGATCGGCGATGTGCCGATCCTTGGCGCGCTGTTCCGCAGCGCCGATTATCAGCGCAACCAATCCGAACTGGTGATCATCATCACCCCGCATCTGGTGACCCCGACGCGCGGCGATGTCTACGCCTTGCCGACCGACCGGGTCCGCCTGCCGACCGAACGGGAGTTTTTCCTGAACGGCACTGTCGCCAACGCCCCACGCGGGGCCGCCGGCGAAGTGGCGCGGCAGGATTTCAGCACCTCTTATGGCTATGTGATGGAGTAAGACCATGCTCAAGACATCCACAGCCCTGATCACCCTGCTGCTGACCGCCGCTCTGGCCTCCTGCACCGCCTCGCCCGGCTTTGACAAGCAACTCGGCTCCGAGATTGACGAAAACGGCTATGGCGCGGTGACCCGCAACAACACAGGCATCATGTCGGGCGAAATCAACGCCACGGTACAGCTGAACACCCGCTTTCAGGCCGAGGTGCCCAGCACGGTCACCTTCGCCTTCAACAGCGCGGTGCTGACCCCCGAGGCGCGGCGCGTTCTGGCGCAACAGGCCAACTGGATACGCCAGTTCCCTGAACTGCGTTTCTCGGTCTATGGCCACACCGATCTGGTCGGTTCCAACAGCTACAACCAGACGCTTGGCAAACGCCGGGCGCAAGCTGTGGTGGCGTTCTTTGCCAGCCAGGGCATCAGCCGCAACCGGCTGGAGGCGCTGGTGTCGTACGGCAAGACCCGCCCCGTTGTGGCGACGCAAGGGCCAGAAGAGGCCAACCGCCGCACCGTGACCGAGGTGGCAGGCTTCCACAAACGCAGCAGCGCGCCGCTGAATGGAAAATATGCCGAAGTGATCTTCCGCGAATATGTCGAGAGTGCTGCCCGGCCTCACCCGGTCAACAGCACCATCACAACGCAGGTCAATCCGGGCGAGTAACGCCACTGCAAAGCGCCGGATTATCTGGCCGGACCCGACCCATACAGGGGGCAGCAAGTCTGCCCCCTGTATCCTATAGGGCCTCTGTTGCGACCGACAGACCGCACCCGCCCGCGAGAAATCAAAGAATCACGATCTTTTAGCCCCAATCCTGCCACCATTTCCCAGCATTCCTTGGCCAATGGAAACAGTCGCGGGGGGCAGCCCCTGCACGGTTCCGGGGCAATTTTTCTGTGGTGTCAGCATGTTGCCGATACCCTGCCCTGTGAGTCGTCTTCTGGAAGGACAAGAGACGAGATGACGAGTGTGGCAACCCTGCAACCCGATCCCGCGCCGATCTTAGCCTGCACCATCTCCCGGGATGTGCAGAACTTCGAAATGCTGATCGACGACATGGAAAACGCCCTTGGCGAAAGCTGGGGGGATCTTTCCTTTGACGATGCCTTGCTGTTTCTGGGTCAGCCCGAAGCCTCCACACTAGAATTTGTCGCCATCGCCGTTGATGCCGAGGACGAGGCCGATCTGACCCGGATCTCGGACATCATCCGCACGGCCAAGGCGCGCAGCATAAAGGTGGTGCTGATCGCCGATCAGCTCAGCCCGATTGCCCTGCACCAGCTGTTGCGACTTGGGGCTGATGATTTTGTGCCCTATCCGCTGCCCGATGGTGCGCTGAACGAGGCCATCGAACGCCTGCGCAAGCCCGAGCCGGTCCGTATTGCCGCACAGGTGGTGACCGAACCCCCGGCCGAGACCGAGGCCGTCGCCACCCCGAAGTTCAAGGCCAAGGGCGACCGCGAAGGCGTGGTCCTGCCGGTGCATGGTCTGGCCGGCGGCACCGGGTCATCGACCTTTGCCGTCAATCTGGCCTGGGAACTGGCGACCATCTCCAAAACCGACGCCCCGCGCGTATGTCTGCTGGACCTTGATTTCCAATACGGCTCTGCGGCCACCTATCTGGACCTGCCGCGCAAGGAGATTGTGTTCGAGGTTCTGTCCGATACCGCCAACATCGACAGCGACACCTTTTTGCAATCCATGCTGACCTTCAACGAGCGTCTGCATGTCTTTACCGCACCTGCCGACATGCTGCCGCTCGACATTCTGGGGCCTGAAGACATTGGCCGGGTGATCGACATGGCAGCGGCGAATTTTGACTATGTCATCATCGACATGCCCAAAACCATCGTCGCCTGGACCGAATCCGTCCTGACGCGCGCGCATGTCTATTTCGCGCTGCTGGAGCTTGACCTGCGCTCGGCACAGAACGTGCTGCGCCTGATCCGCGCGCTCAAGGCCGAGGCGCTGCCGCATGAAAAGCTGCGCTATGTGCTGAACCGCGCACCGAAATTCACCGATCTGTCGGGCAAAAGCCGCGTCAAACGCATGGCCGAAAGCCTGGACATCGCCATCGAGGTGCAACTGCCCGATGGCAGCGCACAGGTCACGCAGGCCAATGACCATGGCCTGCCCCTGTCTGAGACCGCCGCAAAGAATCCGCTGCGCAAGGAAATCCAGAAACTCGCCAAATCGCTGCACGACCTGAACAAGGGCGTGGAGACAGGCAAGGCCTGACCGGGCCAAGGGGGCACCACGATGTTTTCGCGATTCAAGAAACCCGAGACCGGCCCGGCACCCGCCGGGTTGAAACCCGTGACCTCATCCGGTCCGGTGGCCCCGCTGGCCGCCGCCACAGCCAAACCGATTGCAATCTCGCGCCCCGCCCCCGCCGCCCCGCCGCCGAAAACTCCGGCCGAAGCACTGGCAGCGGACAAGGAGAAAAAGCGCAAAGACAAGCTGATGGAGCTCAAGGTCGAGCTGCACAAGCGCCTGCTCGATAACCTCAACCTGTCGGCGCTGGAAAAAGCGTCCGAGGCCAGCCTGAAACAGGAAATCGCCTCGATCACCGCCGAAGCGCTGGATGAGATGAGCGTGGCGCTCAACGCGCAAGACCGCCAGATCCTGCACCAGGAACTGTACGATGAGGTGATGGGCCTTGGCCCGCTGGAGGCTCTGCTCAAGGACGATACCGTCAACGATATTCTGGTCAACGGCCCCAAGCGCATCTTTGTGGAACGCGGCGGCAAGCTGACACTGACCGACATCACCTTCAAGGACGAACGCCACCTGCTGCGGATCATCGACAAGATCGTGTCTGCCGTGGGTCGCCGGGTCGACGAATCCAACCCCTATTGCGACGCCCGCCTTGCCGATGGCTCGCGCTTTAACTGCATGGTGCCGCCGGTGGCCGTCGATGGCTCGCTGGTGTCGATCCGCAAGTTCAAGAAAGACAAGCTCGCCATCTCCGATCTGGTGAAATTCGGTGCCTTTACCGAAGAAATGGCCGCCTATCTGCAAGCCGCCGTCGCCACCCGGCTGAACGTGATCGTGTCGGGCGGCACGGGGTCAGGCAAGACCACCACGCTCAACGCGCTGTCATCGTTCATCGCCAACGACGAACGCATCCTGACCATCGAAGACACCGCCGAACTTCAGCTGCAACAGGTTCATGTCGGCCGCATGGAAAGCCGCCCGCCCAACGTCGAGGGCAAGGGCGCCGTCACCCAACGCGACTGTCTGCGCAACGCACTGCGGATGCGCCCCGACCGGATCATCGTCGGCGAAACCCGTGGCGAAGAAGTCATCGACATGCTGCAGGCGATGAACACCGGCCATGACGGGTCGATGACCACGATCCACGCCAACTCGGCGCGCGATGGCATCAGCCGGTTGGAAAACATGATCGCCATGTCGGGCATCGAAATGCCCATCAAGGCGATGCGCAGCCAGATTTCCTCGGCTGTGAACCTGATCGTACAGGCCAGCCGCTTGCAGGACGGCTCACGTCGCATGGTCAGCATCACCGAGATCACCGGGATGGAGGGCGAGGTGATCTCGATGCAGGAAATCTTCCGCTACGAACGCCTTGGCACCGAACCCAATGGCAAGATCATCGGCCGCTTCAACGCCACCGGCATCCGGTCTGCCTATTCCGACCGCTTCCGCCAGTGGGGCTATGACCTTCCGGCATCCATCTACGAACCGATCGTGTAAGGGTCAGCACCATGGAAATCTCAGCCGCACCGCTGATCTACATTCTGATTTTCGTAGCCGTCGTGGTGCTGGTCGAAGGCCTGTACCTGACCGTGTTCGGCAAATCCATCAGCATGGACAGCCGCGTCAGCCGCCGTCTGGCGCTGATGCAGAAAAACGGCAACCGCGAACAGGTTCTGGAACAGCTCCGCAAGGAGATGAGCCAGCACATGTCATCACGCGGGATACCGCTGTATTCGCTGCTGGCGGACAAGGCGCAAAAGGCCAACATCGCGTTTTCGCCCAAACAGTTGATCGGCATCATGGCGCTGGTCAGCGTCTTTGCCTTTGTCGGCCTGACCATCGGCACCGCCGTCGATACCCCGGTCCGCATCGCCATCGCGGCCATCATGGGTGTGGGCGGTGTGTATTTCTGGGTCAACAAAAAGGCCAAGAAACGCGTCAGCATGATGGAGGAACAGCTGGCCGAAGCGGTGGAGTTGATGGTGCGCTCCTTGCGCGTCGGCCACCCCTTTGCCTCGGCCATCGGCATCGTGGCAAAGGAAGTCCCCGATCCGCTGGGCACCGAATTCGGCCTGATCGCCGATGAGGCTGCCTATGGCCGCAACGTTGCCGACAGCCTGAAATCCTTTGCCGAACGGATGGACAATCAGGATCTGCGCTTTCTGGCCGTCGCCGTCGCGATTCAGCAGCAATCGGGCGGCAACCTTGCCGAAATCCTCGAAGGTCTGGGCAAAGTGGTGCGCGCCCGCTACAAACTGTTCCGCCGCGTCAAGGCCATCACCGCCGAGGCGAAATGGTCCGGCATGTTCCTGTCGGCCTTTCCGCTGGTCGCGTTGGTCGGGATCAACATCGTGGATCCGAACTATTACGAAGAGGTCAAGGATTCCACCGCCTTTGTCCCGGCGGGCATCTTTGTCGCGGTCATGCTGACCTTCAACATCATCTACATGAAAATCATGACGACGATCAAAGTCTGAGGCAGGCCATGCAAATCATCAACCAGATCAATACGATGCTGACCGATACGCTGGGCGAAATGGGGCCTTTGCTGGCACTTGGCTTTTTTGGCATCGTGCTGATCGTCGCCGCCCTGCCCTCGATGCTGAAAAAGGAAAAAGACCCGCTCGACGGCATCCGGGCCCTGCGCACCGGCAAGACCGTCGCGGTCGAAAAGCTGCGCCGGGGCGGCCCGTCCAAGGCCGACAAACTGGAACGCTTTGCCACCTATCTTGAACCGCAAAGCGCCGAAGAACTGTCGGCGACCAAGCTCAAGCTGCTGCGCGCCGGTTATCGCGGCAAAAACGCGGTGCGGCTGTTCCACTTTTCGCAATTTTCGCTGGGCATCGGGGTGCTGGTGCTGGGTATGCTCTATGCCCTGCTCAAATCGACCCAGACCGAGATGACCACGCAGATGATGGTGCTCTACACCATCCTGCCCGCCGCCATCGGCTATTACGCCCCGGTCTATTGGGTCACCCGTCGCATCGGCATGCGCCAGCAGCAGATCACCGAAGGTTTTCCCGATGCGCTCGACATGATGCTGGTCTGCGTCGAGGCCGGGCAATCACTCGACCAATCCATCATCCGCGTCGGCAACGAGGCGCGCAACGACTACCCCGCTCTGGCCGAAGAATTTGAAACCGTGGCCCAAGAGGTCAAGGCCGGCAAAGAACGCGTCACCGTTCTGCGCGATCTGTCCGAACGGGTCGGCCTGCCCGACATCACCTCTTTCGTGACCACGCTGATCCAGTCTGCCAGCTTTGGCACCTCGATCGCCGATGCGCTGCGGGTCTATTCGTCGGAAATGCGGGACAAACGCATCATGCGCGCCGAAGAAAAGGCCAACACCATCCCGACCAAGCTGACTCTGGGCACAATGCTCTTCACCCTGCCGCCGCTTCTGGTTATTCTGATCGGACCCTCGCTTGCCAAATTCGCCGGTCAGATGGGGGGTGGAGGCTGAGATTCCGCACATCCGTTTTCATCCAGGCCCCGCTCTGGCCCTGACACTCTGCCTCGCCGCCTGTGGCTCCACCGGCGGTGCTGGGCTGTTTGGCGGTCAGGCTGACAGCACCCGCACCTCTCCCTTTGGGGTCAACCCGCGTGAAGAGTCGGTTGACGGGCTGATCGTCGGCCACCGGCTGATGGCGGCTGCCGAATACGACCTTGCGCTCAAGGCCTATCTGCGCGCCGCGGGCGAGCAGGGTTTTACCGTCGATGTGCTCTCGGCACTCGGCTCGGCCAACCTGCATCTGGGCCGGCTCAATCAGGCCGAAAAGCTGCTGCGCGACGCCGTACGCGAAGACCCGAATTTCGTCCCCGCGCTCAACAATCTGGGCGTCGTGCTGATGGAACGCGGCACCTATGGCGAGGCGCGGCTGTTCTTTCAGCGCGCTTTTGCGGCCGATAGTGGCCAAACGGACATGATCCGTGAAAACCTGATGCGTGCCATCGCAAAAAGCGAAGATGCTGTGTATGTTGTCCCCGAGGAAACATCACGGTTCACCCTCGTCCGGCGCGGCTACAGCACCTATGAGCTGTTGTCCGAACTGTAACGGGGCAAGGGCCGGAGCAGTCAAAAAGGACGCATAAATGCGCCGACAGATCGTTGTGGCACTGTGCCTTTCGGGCGCTGTGGTTCTGAGCGCTTGCCAAAGATCAGCCGATGCCGAAGTGCAGCGCGCGTTGAAAGACGTGAACGTGATCGACGAATCCAACCTCTCTGACATCATGCTCACCGTGGGCGATCCGGATGAGGCCGTGAACTACTTCCAGCGCACCGCCGAACAGAACCCTGACCGGATCGACCTGAAACGCGGCCTTGGCAAATCGCTGGTCCGCGCCGGTCGTCCGACCGAAGCCGCCTCGGTGTGGCGCACCGTCATTGCCCATCCGCAGGTCACCAATGATGACCGCGTGTCGCTGGCCGACGCCCTGATCCGCGCCAATGAATGGCCCGCCGCCGAAGCCGAGCTGAACAAGGTTCCGCCAACCCACGAAACCTATGAACGCTACCGGCTGGAAGCCATGGTCGCCGACAGCAAGAAGAACTGGAAGAAGGCCGACAGCTTTTACGAAATCGCCGCCGGTCTCACCACCAAACCCTCTGGCGTGCTGAACAACTGGGGCTTTTCCAAGCTGACCCGGGGCGACGCCCCCGGCGCCGAGCGGCTGTTCGTGCAGGCGCTGACCTTTGACCCGACCATGTTCACCACCAAGAACAATCTGGTTCTGGCCCGTGGTGCCCAGCGCAAATACGAACTGCCCGTGGTCAAGATGAGCCAGTCGGAAAAGGCCGAACTCCTCTACACCATGGCGCTGACCGCGATCAAACAGGGCGATGTCAGCACCGGCAAGCAGCTCTTGCGCGAAGCCGTCGAGACCCATCCGCAGCACTTTGAGACCGCCGCCCGCGCGCTGGCCGCACTGGAGGCCTGAGGCATGGAGTTTCTTCCGACCCTCGCCCCCCTGACTGTCGGGGCCGCCATCGCCTTTCTGCCCTTTGCCCTTGCCATCGGGGGCTGGGTGGCATGGTCAGACATGAAGTTCATGAAAATCCCCAACACATGCATGATGGCCCTGCTGGCGGTCTGGCTGGTGGTGGGGCTGGCGGCGGTCTGGCTCACGGGCCTGCCCTTTGCCTCCTGGGCCTGGGGCTGGGCGCTGGCGGCCGTCACGCTGGTCGTGGGCTTTGTCGCCAATGCCATGCGTCTGGTCGGCGGGGGCGACGCGAAATTCGCCACCGCCATGGCACCGTTTTTCGTCGGGGCTGACTGGCGCAGCGTGTTTGTCATTGCCGCAGGCTGTCTGATCACGGCCTTTATCGCGCATCGCACCATCCGCACGCTTGGTTTTGTCCGCCGCGCCACCCCGGATTGGGTCAGCTGGACCAGCAAGGATTTTCCGATGGGCCTCGCCCTCGCCGGAACACTGATTTTCCATCTTTTGCTCACAATTTCGGGTGCATTCTAGGACAGGCTCCGGCCAGCGGGCGGGATTTACCCCCAGCCGCCCGTTCCTTGTCCTTTAACCCGAGTGCCCCGCATGAACATGCCGATCACACCGAATGTGATAGCCCCGCCGGCGCCAAAGTCGCTGGCCGAAACCGGCCTGTCGCTGGTCATGATGCGCGACATCCTGTTGAAGACTGTCTTCCGCATGAACATCGACCTGGTGTCAGACATTGCCCGCGTGATCGCCCTGTCGCCACAGCTGACGCAAGAGTTGATCGACATCGCCCGCGGGCAAAAGCTGATCGAGGCGACGGGCACGCTGCACGCCACCTCCGGCAATGAAATGGGCTATCAACTGACGGATGCGGGCAAAGCGCGCGCGCTGGATGCCTTGTCGCAATCGGAATATTTCGGGGCCATGCCGGTGCCGCTGGCGTCTTATGCTGTGCAGATGAAACGGCAATCGGTGCGTAACATCCGGCTGACCCGGGCGCAGCTGATGGGGGCGATGGGCCACCTGATCCTGCCGCCCGACCTGTTGGGCAACCTCGGCCCGGCCATCACTTCGGGCCGGTCGATCCTGCTTTATGGTCCGCCCGGCAACGGCAAATCCTCGATCTCCAACGGCATCCGCGCCGCAATGGGGGACAAGATCTATATCCCCCGCGCCCTGGCCTATTCCGGTCAGGTGATCACGGTCTATGATCCCATCGTGCATTCCTCGGCCGAAGAGTCGGTCGATGACCCGAACGCCCTGCGCCGCACCTCGGGCCGGTTCGACACCCGCTATGTCTATTGCGATCGCCCGACCGTGATCACCGGCGGCGAGCTGACGCTCGACATGCTGGATCTCAAGTACAATCCCGTCGCCCGCACCTACCAGGCCCCGCTGCAGCTCAAGGCCTCGGGCGGGATCTTTATCGTCGACGACCTTGGCCGCCAGGCCGAGTCGCCGCAAAAGCTGGTCAACCGCTGGATTGTCCCGCTGGAAGAGGCACGCGATATCCTGTCACTGCAATCGGGCGAGAAATTCACAGTGCCCTTCGACACGCTGGTGATCTTTTCCACCAACTTCCACCCGAATGAGATTTTTGACGGCGCGGCCCTGCGCCGGATCTTTTTCAAGATCAAGGTCGATGGCCCCAATCAGGAAATGTTCCTGAAGATTTTCGCCATGGTCGCGCGCAAGAAAAAGATGCCGCTGGATGAGGCAACGCTGCTGCACATGCTCAAAACCAAATACCCGACCATCCAGAACAACTTTGCCAACTACCAGCCGACGTTTCTGATCGACCAGATGATCGCCATCTGCGAGTTCGAGGGCATCGCCTATCAGATGCGCCCCGATCTGATCGACCGCGCCTGGGAAAACATGTTCGTGCGCGAAGAGAAAATCGCACGCTGACGATTTTTCTGCGAAAAATCCCGATACGATCCTTCTGCGAAGGATCTCCTTCCTGAATTTTCGCAGAAAATTCGCCCCAACGCGTTTTCGCAGAAAACGCGCGCGCCGGTCAGAACCGCCGCACCCCCTGCTCGGTCACGATCATATCCAGCCGCTGATCGGTCGCATCAATCGGCACCGCCTCCACCTCCTGCGCCGCAAAGGCAAAGCCCACCGCCAGCACCTTGTGCCGCGCGCGCAAGCCCTCCAGCGTGCGGTCATAAAAGCCGCCGCCATAGCCCAGCCGATAGCCGCGCGCATCGAAGGCCAGCAGCGGCACGATCAGCACCTCCGGCTCCAGCCAAGCACCCTCCTCCGGGATCAGCGCGCCGAACGCCCCCGCCACCATCGCGCACCCTGTCGACCATTCGCGAAACCGCAACGGCTGTGCCGCGCCCGGAATCACCGGCACCCCGACCGGTCCCTGATGCGCCGCCATTGCGGGCAAGGGGTCAATCTCGGTCCGCATCGGCATATAGCCGGCCAGCACAGCGCCGCGATACGCCGCCAGCACATCCGCAAGCAACTCCGCCGCCTGCCCCTGACCGGCGGCAAAGGCCGCCTTGCGCACGGCAAAGGCGGCCTGTCGGGCCGCAGCCTTTACAACAGCATCCATGACGCCAACCCCAGAAAAGCAAAGAACCCCACGACATCCGTCACCGTGGTCACAAAAGTTCCCGACGCCAGCGCCGGGTCGGCCCCCAGCTTGTTCATCGTCAACGGTACAACCACCCCGGCCAAAGCCGCCACCAACAGGTTGATGATCATGGCGATTCCCAGCACCAGCCCCAGCATCGGCCAGCCAAACACCAGCCAGCCCACCAGCCCCATCAGCACCGCGAACACCGCACCGTTCAGCAGACCCACTGTCGCCTCACGGCGCACCACCCGCAGCGCGTTCGACGAGGTCAGATCCCGCGTCGCCAGCGCCCGCACCGCCACGGTCAGCGATTGCGTCCCCGCATTGCCGCCCATCGAGGCGACGATCGGCATCAGCGCCGCCAGAACCACAATCGCCGAAATCGTCGCCTCGAAGCGCGAGATCACAAAGGCCGCCAGATTGGCGGTCAGCAGGTTCACGAACAACCAGGGCAACCGGCCGCGCAAGGTTTCAAACACCCCATCGGCCACGCTGGCATCATCGCTGACCCCGGCCAGACGCAGCATGTCTTCCTGATGCTCCTCGTCCAGCACGTTCATCGCGTCATCAATGGTGATCACACCGACCAGGCGGCCATGCATATCCACCACCGGGCAGGAAATCAGGTGATACTGGTTGAACAGATAGGCGACATCCGCCTCGGCGTCCGAAGCCTTGATGATGCGAAAGCTTTCTTCAACAATCGCCTTCAGCCCGACATCGCGCCGCGCCGACAACAGCCGCCCCAGCGTCACATAAGACACCGGCTTCAGTCGGGGATCGACCAGAATCACATGGTAGAACTGATCCGGCAGCCAGTCGACCGAGCGCAGATGGTCAATCATCTCGCCCACGGTCCAATGCTCGGGCGCGGTCACCACTTCGCGCTGCATCAGACGCCCGGCGGAATATTCCGGATAGGCCAGCGCCTGCTCCACCGCCAGCCGGTCCGCCTTGTCCAGCGTCGACAGGATCGCCTCTTGCGCGGGTTCTTCCAGATCCTCAAGGATATCAACCACATCGTCGGTATCCAGATCGCGCATCGCCTCGGCCACCACCGATGCGGGCAGCGATTCAATCACCTCTTCGCGGATCGCATCCGAGATTTCCGACAGGATGTCGCCGTCGATCTCGCCCGACCACATCGCCAGCAACTGCCGGCGCTGCTCGCCGCTGATCTGTTCCAAAAGGTCGGCCACGTCGGCGGCATGCATCCGTTGCAGCAGCCGCGTCAGCTCCGACGTATCACCTGCCTCTACGGCCTCAAGAATGGCGGCCACGCGGCGCGTGTCCAGCCCATCCTCGTCGTCCTTGCGCCCATCATCTGCCATACCAACCCCGTCCGATTACCCCGACAGTAGCGAAAGCTGTTTCCGGCAAACAGGGGGCACCTCGCAAATTTACCCAAAGGATGAAAGACGATAGGCTGCGCAAATCACAGTCAACCAACGGCGGGACAACCATGAGCGATCTTTTGCTGGGCCAGGTGCTCCACTTCACCGCCGATCCCTTTGACCACGGCCTCAGCGCCGCCCGGCTGGATGAGGCGCTGGTGATCGACGCGGGCAAGATCATCGCCGTCGGCACCGCCGAGGCACTGCGCCGCCAGTACCCACAAGCCCGCGTCACCGATTACGGCCGCAGCCTGATCAGCGCCGGCTTTGTCGACGCCCATGTGCATTACCCGCAAACCGCCATCATCGCGTCCTGGGGCAAGCGCCTGATCGACTGGCTGAACAGCTACACCTTCCCCGAGGAAATGCGGTTTTCGAACCTTTCCTATGCGCAAGACGTGGCAAACCGCTACTTCGACCTGACAGTTTCGAACGGCACCACCTCGGTCTGCTCGTATTGCACCATCCACCCCGAAAGCGTCGATGCCTTCTTTACCGCCGCCGCCACCCGCAACCAGCGGGTCTGGGCCGGCAAGACCTGTATGGACCGCAACGCACCCGAAGGTCTGCGCGACACGCCGCAATCCGCCTACGACGACAGCAAGCGGCTCCTGAACAAATGGCACGGACAGGGTCGCGCCTCCTACGTCATCACCCCGCGCTTTTCGCCGACTTCGACGCTCGAACAGTTGCACGCGCTCGGCACGCTCTGGCGCGAGCATCCGGAGTGCCTGATGCAAACCCACCTGTCGGAACAGACCGATGAAATCGCTTGGGTCAAAGACCTGTTCCCCCAGTCGCGCGACTACCTTGATACCTACGAATCCCAGGGCCTGTTGCGCGAAGGCGCGATCTACGGCCATGCCATCCACCTGACCGAGCGGGAAAAATCCCGGCTCAAGGAGGCCGGGGCCAGCCTGATCCATTGCCCGACCTCGAACACCTTCATCGGCTCCGGCCTGTTCGATATGGGCGGGCTGAAGGCCGCAGGCCAGCGCATCGGCCTTGCCACCGACACCGGCGGCGGCTCGTCGTTTTCAATGCTGCGCACCATGGCCGCCGCCTATGAGGTCGGCCAGCTCGCAGGCCGCGCCCTGCATCCGGCCGAACTGTGGTGGCTGGCCACGCAAGGCTCCGCCCGGTCCCTGCACGCCGATGCCCTCATCGGCAACATCGCGCCAGGCATGGAGGCGGATCTGGTCATCGTCGACCTCGCCTCGACCCCCGCCATCGAACAGGCCACCCGCCGCGCAGACGACATCTGGCAGGCGCTGTTCCCCACCATCATGATGGGCGACGACCGCGCCATCCGCGCCACGTGGGTCGCAGGGGCCCGCATTCACGGCAGCTGAAACCTGCAAAGCAAGGCGGCGAACTCCTGACGTTACGGCAAGGGCGAGACTCCGATGACGGGTCCGTGGCCGAGGGTGATCAGCGCAACCACAAACGCCGACCCTGTCATGCGCCACAAAAGCGGCCTGCGGTTCGCCCAAAGCCATGCGCCCGTGATCCACACCTTCAGCGACAGGATCGGGGCCGCGCGAAACATGGCTGCGGTTTCGTCGGCAGTCAAAGCCATGCGCGCGCGGTGGTCGAACATCGGGATTGCGGCAAGACCAAGTGCGGCAAAGCTGCCAAACAGTAGCACATGTGCCAGATCGCCATTTGGGGGCAGATGTGCGCCGGACCACAGCACCAGCGCCAAAAGCAAAGGATGGCGGCTGTGCGCGGCAAGTCCTGGCGATGCAGGGTCAAACGACGCTGCGCGACGACCACCGAGCGTGAAGGGGTATCGGCTTCCGATGGCAAAAGTCGCCAGAAAAATCGCATAGGGCATGATCAGGACCGGCACCCAACGGGACCAGGGTTCAGGCGACCAAAGCTCCAGATACGGCGCACGTGCGGCGGCACCGATCAGCCAGACAAGGCTGAGCACCGATACCAGCCCATAAACCGCAAAATAGCTGCGACGCCCCATCGCCCCAATCAACCTGTCGCGCAGACCCAGCGACGGCAGGAAATGCGACAGCAGGAACATCAGCCAGGCCAGCGCAAACTCCGTCCAGGCCATCATGGCTGTCGGTCTGCCTTTGCCATCAGGGCGCGGATATGGCGCGCAAAGGCCACTGTTACCGGAACACCCAGCACCAGACCGCCTGCCAGCGCCTGTACCGGCGTCAGCACAGGCCAGCCCACCCATGACCAGATCAGCGAGGCAAAGAACAGGTTCACGGCCATCGCCCCCGCCCCGAACGGATACAGCATCAACGTCAGCCGCCCGAGGCTCATCTGCGACTGACCAGCCATTGCACAGCGACAAGCGCGGCGAGGAAAATCAGCGAGGCGGCAAGATAGGCCAGTTCGGCCTCGGCTGTCTGCGGCTGCGGGATCGGGCGCTGGAATGCTTCGGCCAGAACAGCGGACGGAGCAACAAGTGTAAAAAGCACAAGGAAAAGGCGCATGTCAGGTCTCCTGCGTAAGGGAACGGTAAATGTCGGGTAGAGCGCGGCCAAGGCGGGCCGGGTCGGGCAGCAGAGTAAACCCCGCGCGGCCGAAGATTCGGGCAAACCAGTCTTGCCCGTCGGCATCGACCACCACGCCATGCACCGCCTGCCCCGCGCGGCGGGCCTCGCGCACGGCCATGTGGCTGTCTTCGATGCCATGCGTGCCCTCGTAATGATCCAGATCATTGGGCTTGCCATCGGTCAGAACCAGCACCAGCTTGCGGGCCGATGTCTCTTGCGCAAGCTGCGCAGAGGCATGGCGGATCGCAGCCCCAAGCCGGGTGTAGTGACCGGGGCGCATGCCACCGATGCGGGCTGTAACCTCGGGTGTCATGGAATCGTCAAACCCTTTGCAGCGGGTCAGGAACACCCGGTCACGGCGCAGCGAGGAAAACCCCCAGATCGCCAGCCGGTCCCCCGCCGCGTCGATGCCACCCGCCAATGCCGCCAGCGCCTCACGCGTGGTGTCGATGATGCTGCGGCTGCCGACAACGGATTCGGTGGACCGCGAGCAATCCATCAGAATCGCCACCGACAGATCCCGTTCCACATGCCGCAGATTGCGAAAAATGCGGTCACTGCCCTGCCCGGTGGTGCGGATCGCGACCTGTGCCGCGATGAGTGCGTCAAGATCCAGCTCTGCCCCGTCCACCTGCCGTGGCAGCAGAATGCGGCGGGGGTGCAGTGCCTGAAACTGCTGCCTGACCCGTGCCATCAGATGCGGGTCAGGGATAAAGCCTTCGCCTTGCGTACCCTCCACCTCCAGCACGCGCGTATGGTCTGGCATGTAGGCGCGGGCGCGGTGGTTCCATTCGGGGTAGGTAAAGGTATCGGACAGCCGTTCGTGGTCGGCGTCCTGCGGGGCAAGGTCAAGGTGCAGGCGCAGCCGCGTTGCAGCGCGTTTGTGGTGTTTGGTCAGGGCGATATGGTCCTGATCCTCGGCGGCTTTCTGGGCGTTTTCCAGATCGTCGTCATCGGTGGCACGGTTCAGGCCCATGCTTTCGACCCATGAGAAAATCGACTCGAACCGGTGCATGATGAAACTGTCTGTGCGGTTGGCCTGTTCGTTCTCCTCGCGCTTGCCCTGTTTGCGGGTGGCGCTCGCCAGTCCGGGCGGGGCGCTGATCGCCTCTTCTGCCGGGGTGGCAGATTGGCCCGGTGCGGCACGGTCCAGCCGCAGCCAGATCGGCACGGGGGCAAAGGGCGCATAACCGCGCGGGGCCGGGCCGGGGTTGATGGCTGGCGGCGTCACGCCAGACAACACGGCGCGGGCATGGGCGGCCACCGTGCGTTCGGGCGCTGTTGCGGCAAAATCGGGCATCACGCCCAGCAAATGCGCGCAAAAGGCGGCATGCGTGGCGCGCAGGCCGGGACAAAGCGCCAGCGCACGCGCGCTTGCCGCTGCCATTTCGGCAAGATGGCGCAGGTCGGCTACACAGGCATCGCCCGCAGCCGCATGGGGTTCGGAGACTGCAGCCAAAGCCGCCAGCCACAGATAGGCCACCCGGTTCAGATCAGCGGTCGGAAAAGTATCCATCACCGGCGGCAGACGCAGGGTTGTGCCGTCAAATGCCGCCACATGCTCCATCACCCGCGCATCGGCCAGCAATGCGCCCATCCCCCGACGGTGGCGCGACGCGGTGGCGGGGCTGACGGCAATCTCGACCCCCGGCTTGCCGCCAAGCGCGCGGAACAGCAGCGTGACGCCGGGCCGCACCGTTTCCAGTGCCACGGCATGGGCCGGGTAGCCTGCGACCGGCGCCAGCCGCTGGGCAACCCCGTGCCACAGGTTGCCCACCGTTTCTTCCGGCTCCATCAGGTCCATCGGATGCAAGGTCATGGCTTAGCCATACACGCTTGCGATCACGTCGCGCAGCGCCTGTGCCACATCAGGCTCATCGGTCAGCGGTTCCACCACAGCGGCCTGCAAGGCCCGCTCGATCGGCATCCCCCCTGCGATCAGGCTGGCGGCGTAGATCAGCAAACGGGTCGAGACGCCTTCCTCCAGATCCATCCCCGACAGCGCGCGGATATGCCCGGCCAGCCGCACCAAGGGGGCCACACGCGTGGCATCCAGACCGCTTTCGCGCGCCACCACGGCCACCTCTGTTGTCGCATCGGGAAAGCCGAAGGTGATCGACAGGAACCGCTGCCGGGTCGAGGGTTTCAGCCGTTTCAGGATGTTCTGATAGCCAGGGTTGTAGCTTGCCACCAGCATGAAGCCGGGCGGGGCCACCAGTTCTTCGCCGGTGCGGTCGATCATCAGGGTGCGGCGGTTGTCGGTCAGCGGGTGCAGCACCACCGTCACATCCTTGCGCGCCTCGATCACCTCATCCAGATAGCAGATCGCCCCTTCCCGCACGGCGCGGGTCAGAGGGCCATCGACCCATTCGGTTGCCCCACCGCGCAAAAGGTAACGCCCGATCAGATCCGCAGCCGACAGGTCATCATGGCAGGCAACCGTGTACAGCGGGCGGCCCAGACGGGCCGCCATATGTTCCACAAAGCGCGTCTTGCCGCAGCCGGTCGGCCCCTTGAGCAACAGGGGCAGACCGTTGGCATAGGCCGCTTCAAACAGCGCGACCTCCTGCGCGACGGGTCGGTAAAACGGGGCCGAGCGGTCCGGGGACAAGGCGTTCATGATGCCTCTCCCACAGGTTCGGGCATCGTGTTCGGCGTGATCACCTCACGCCGCACCACGACCTGGCTGTAGATGAACAGGATCGCCCCCAGCACCACCGCAATGCCCGCCCCAAAGCGCATCACATAAAACAGACCCAGCTGGTCCTGCACATCCATGTAATAGTCGCCGACAATGCGCTGCATGTGGGTCTGGATAGTGCCCGCAAAGGTCAGCACAAAGGTCATGAACGCCATGCCGCCGGTCATCAGCCAGAACGACACCATGTTCAGCACCTGATTATAGGGCGCGCGGCCCCGCAAGAGCGGCATGGCATAGGTGATGATCGCCAGATTCATCGCAACATAGGCGCCGTAAAAGGCAAGGTGGCCATGGGCTGCGGTGATCTGCGTGCCGTGAGTGTAGAAGTTCACGCCATGGAACGTGTGCAGGAAGCCCCAGACACCCGCCCCGAAGAAGGCCACAACAGCCGACCCCAATGCCCAGAGCAGAGCGGCCTTGTTGGGGTGGGTGCGCCGCCCCTTCCAAACCATGATGAAGGCAAAAGACATCATCGCGAAGAACGGCACCACTTCGAAGGCCGAAAAGATCGAGCCGGTCCACTGCCAGTACTCCGGCAGGCCGATCCAGTAAAAGTGGTGGCCGGTGCCGAGAATGCCCGAAAACAGCGCGGTGGCGACGATGACGTAGAGCCACTTTTCCACCACTTCGCGGTCAACGCCTGTCAGCTTCAGCATCAGAAAGGCGAGGATGGCCGCCATCACCAGCTCCCATGTGCCTTCGACCCAGAGGTGAACGACGAACCACCAGTACATCTTGTCCAGGCTCAGGTTGTCGGGGTTGATAAAGGCAAAAATCCACAACAGCGACAACAGCCACAGCCCGGTCAGCAAAACCCCGGTGATCGCGGTCTTGCGCCCCGCCAGCACGGTCACCGAAATGTTCAGAAGGAAGATCACCGCCGCCACAAGGATGCCGAACTTGACCCAGAGCGGTTGCTCCAGAAACTCGCGCCCGCCGTGGATGCCGACCAGATAGCTGCCGACCGCGCCAAGCGTGCCGACGACAAGAATGATCAGTTGCAGATAGGCAAGCTTCACCGACCAGATTTCCCGCTCGGATTCTTCCGGGATCAGGAAATACGCCGCGCCGAAAAAGCCCAAGAGCAGCCAGACGATCAGCGCGTTGGTGTGGATCATGCGGATGATGTTGAACGGCAACACCTCGGACAGAGTATTGGGTGAGATATAAACCCACCCGGCCAGCAATCCGCCCAGCACCTGAATGCCGAACAGGCCCATGGCCACAAGGAAATAGGCGTAAGCCACTTTTTGCGTTTGATATTTCATGGTTTGCTCCTAGCCCGCATCCGTGGGCGGCCAGCCTTGGGTGTCTGTCTGATCGGCCCAGCGCAGAAACTCGGCCAAAGCGCGCATTTCTTCGGGGGTGATCTTGAACAGCGGCATTTGCCGCCTGCCCTCGATGCCGCTGGGTTGGGCCGCCATCCAGCCATCCAGCGTTTCAAATGCTGTTTCCGGGTCGTCCATCACACCCCACCGGGTCATGACATTCCCCAGCTCAGGCGCAAAATACGCGCCCTCGCCGTGCAGGGTGTGGCAGTTGATACAGCTGTGCCGTTCCCAGACATGCTTGCCCAGAATGACCTCGGGCGAAAGCGGCATTCCGGCGGTGGAAACATTCACGACATAGCGGTGGGAGTGGATCGTCATGGCCACGAACACCACGACGAAGAACAACGAGCCTCCGTAAAAGATGTTCCTGGCCCGTGACTTCGTAAGGATCTCTGACATGGTCGGTCCTGGCGATTGTTGCGGATAGGGCCGGATTACAGGCCCCCGTGTCGCCAAACGTTGTGCCAGCACAAAGACGAAAGACATTCGCCACCGGAAAGTGACCGCATGGCACGACTGCCAAGACGGAGGCGCGATGCGCGGGCCCAGACTGGATGACCCAGACCTATCGCTGCGGTTGGTGTTTCAACACTGGCCCGAGGTGGCCGCCGTCTTCCGCGCGCACGGGATGGCCTGCCTTGGCTGCCCCATCGCGCCGTTTCATACAGTGATCGACGCCTGCGCCGAATACGGGCTGGATGAGATCACCTTTCGCGCCGCGCTGCAGGCGGCAACCGTGGCCTGAGTTGACAAAGGAAGCCGATATGCGGTCCCATCAAACCTACACCGGCCCTGCCCTGTTCAGCTATGGGTTCCGCCCGATGTTCCTGTTGGCCGGCTGTTTTGCGGCGCTGGTCATCCCGTTGTGGATGGTAGTCTGGACCGGGCGCGTGATGCTGGACGGGCCGTTCACCCCGACCGACTGGCACATCCACGAACTGCTGTTCGGCTATACTTCGGCTGTGGTCGCGGGGTTCCTGTTCACGGCGATCCCGAACTGGACAGGGCGGATGCCGACCCGTGGCTGGCCGCTGCTGCTGCTGGCCGCCCTGTGGATGGCCGGGCGGCTGGCGGTCGCCGGGCTTTTCGGGCTGAGTCCGCTGGCGGTGATGGCGCTGGATTGCGCTTTCCTTCTGGCCATTGGCGCAATGGTCTCGGTCGAGATCATTGCCGGGCGGAACTGGAGCAATCTGCGCGTGGTCGTGCCGGTGCTGCTGTATCTCGCCGCGAATATCACCTTTCACCTTGAGGTGATACAGACCGGCACCGCCGGCTATGGACGGCGGCTGGGGTTTGCAATGGTGGTCCTGCTGATCGGGCTGATCGGCGGGCGGATCATTCCCAGTTTCACCCGCAACTGGCTGGCCAAAGCCGGGCCGGGGCCCCTGCCCCTGCCGTTTGGCCGGTTCGACGCTGCCAGTCTGGTGCTGATGCTGGCGGCGCTTCTGTGCTGGGTCGCCTTTCCCGAGGCGCAGGTGACGGGTATCGCGCTGATTCTGGCCGGGGCAGGTCAGATCCTGCGTCTGGCACGCTGGCGCGGGTGGCGGGTCTGGCGGTCCGCGATCCTGTTGATGTTGCATCTGGCCTATGCCTTCATTCCGGCGGGTCTGGTGGCGCTTGGCATGGCGGTGCTGGGCAACCTGCCCATTGCCGTGGCTCTGCACCTACTGGGGATAGGTGCCATCGGCGGCATGACTCTGGCGGTGATGAGCCGCGCCTCGCTGGGCCATACCGGGCGCGAGCTAAAGGCAGGCCGGGCGCTGACCCTGGCCTTTGTCTGTGTCCTGGGCGCGGCGCTGGTGCGCGTAACCGTGCCGTCAGAGCCGGGGCTATGGCTGGCGGCCACGCTGTGGATCGCCGGTTTCGCACTCTTTGCGGTCCGTCTTGCGCCAGTCCTGACCCTGCCGAACCCGGCCCGCCGTAACCCTACCCCGCACCCCCGCTGAGCATCACCAGACGGTGCGGCGCGGTCACTGTAATCTTGCGCCGCTCTGACAGCACGATCCCGTCCCGCTCCCACCCGCTCAAAAGACGGCTGACGGTGTGCAGCGTCGTGCCGGTCATATCGGACAGGTTCTGCCGGGTGATCGGCATGCCGATCTCGATCCCGCCTTCCACCTTGCGCCCGGCCTGCGTCACCAGCCGCAGGATGGCATTGGCGATGCGCTGTTCGACCTGCTGGGTCGCCATCTCGATGATACGGTTGTTCATTTCGCCCACCCGGTCGCCCACGACCTTGTAGGTCTCGGTTGCAAAGCCTTCGTATGTCTCGACAAAGACCGGCCACATCCGGTTGGGCCAGGCCAGCGCCACGCAATCATCCGCCGTCATCGCGGTGGCCGGATAGGTGCTGCGCCCGATGGCGGCGCCAATGCCGAACAACTGCCCCGGCGCGATGTGCAACGCGATGATCTGGTCGCCACCGGGCGTGGTCCGCACCACCCGGATATGGCCATCCAGCAGCAGAAAGAACCGCTCCACCGGCAGCCCCTCGCTGAAAACCGCCACGCCGGTATCGAACCGCAGCGGTGTCGCGGCATCCAGAATCTCGCGGATCTGGGGCCGCGAGAGCCTGCGGAACGGCGGCAGATTTACCAGAAGGCTTTCGTCGAGTTTGGGCAAGCGATGCCTCCAATGTTGTGACAGCACAACGATCCAAGGGCAAGCTTAGCCTAGAACGGGGGCAAGACCAATCACCTGAAAGGACAGGACATGTTCCCGAAACTGATCACCGCCAGCCTTGCCGCCCTTATGCTGGCTTCGGCGGCCAATGCCGAAAACTTCGAGGTCAAGATGCTGAACAAGGGGGACGATGGCGCGATGGTGTATGAGCCCGCCTTTGTGCAGGCCGCCGTGGGTGACACCATCACCTTCGTCTCCACCGACAAAGGCCACAATGTCGAGGGCATAAAAGGGATGCTTCCGGAAGGCGTCGAAGCATTCAAAAGCGGTATGGGCGATGACTATGTCCTGACCCTGACAGCCGAAGGGCTTTATGGCGTGAAATGCACGCCGCACTACTCCATGGGCATGATTGCGCTGATTCAGGCGGATGCCCCGGTCAATCTGGAAGCCGCCGCTGCCGTGATACAAAAGGGCAAGGCCAAGAAAAGGTTCGAACCACTGTTCGAACAGGTCGCGCAGTAAGGTCGCGCAGTAACACCAACGCCCGCAAGACAAAAGGCGGCCCGGTCGGGCCGCCTTTTCCTGTATCTGCAACGGTCCGACCTTAGTCCCGCACCAGCCGGAACCCCAGATAATCCGGCGGCACACCCGCGGCGCAGCCGCCCGAGCGGGCATCGCGGATAAAGTCGATGACAAAGGCCCGATGCTTGCCCTGCACAGCCCGCACGCCGCAATACGTCGACTGCGCGGTGATGCTGCTGCCATCCGCCGTCAGGGTGCCATTCTGAAAACAGGTCTCTGTCCACTCCCAGATATTGCCGGAAATGTCGGCAATCCCCAGCGCGTTCACCCCGAAATGGCCCATCGGGTGCAGCGCCAGATCGGCCTCACCCCGCAGGGCAACCTCGCGGCGGTAGCTGGCGATCCAGCGGCGCGAAGGGTCTGACCCGCTGGCCTCTTCGGCAAAACCTTCGTCAAAACCCCGCTCCGCTGCCGCCCGCAGCCATTCGGCATCGGTCGGCAAGCGCCAGACCTCGCCGGTCTGGTCAGACAGCCAGCGGGCATAAGCGGTGGCGTCGGCATGATTGACAAAGGTTTGCGCCACCCCGCTCACCCCGTTCGACGGGGCGGGGGCGCAGGCATCGGCTGCGACACATCGGGCGTAGTCGGCCTGCGACACATGATGTTTCATGATGTCCAGCGCAGCGACATCCATCTGCCCGACCGGGGCATCGACAATCCGGGTGCCCTGACGGAATTCGCCCGGCGGACGATAGGCCTGCCGGCCTGCTGCGATATGCACCGTCTCGGGCAGAGCCACTGTCGGCTCTGGCTGTGGCGTATAAAGAATGGTGCCAGTGACCAAAAGGACGACAGGGGCCAAAAGCCCGAAGGCCAGACTGCGTTTCATCACCGCCTCCAGATCATGAAAAAATGACGGGGCGGCCTGAAACGACAGGCCACCCCGCCAGCATGCGCCCGCCGCTATGGCAGCGCTGTGCGCCCTTCATGCAGAACATCATATTCGGACGGCGCGACCACCTGTTCCATCAGGTCGTTGTTCCAGTCGCCCCCGACGATCACATGCGCGGTGGCCCCCAGATTGACCGCCTCGATCAGGTTGTGATTGACATAAGCATAGACCCCCGGCTGCAAAAAGGTGTACAGCGCGGCCCCCGCCGATCCGCCCCGGATGAACCATGTCTCCAGATCGCGTTCGGGCAGGTTGTTGAACTTGCCACTCTCCCAGACCAGATCGCCATGCCCGCCGATCAGGTGCGGTCGGCTGTCGCGGTTGGCCTGGCTGTGAACAAACAGCACGGCCTCGCCCTGCTGGGCCTCCAGTGCCCTGTCGCCCGTCAGCGCGCCGACCCGCCCGTTGAACACCACATGCGACGGGATCAGCCGGTTCATCACCTCCAGCGTGTCGGCATAGCTTTCGCCCGCATCGGCAAACCGCATATAGGCACCGTCCGGCCCGCGCGGAATGTAGAAGTCATTCTCGCCGATGTAATAGATCCGGTCATAAGACACCGGATTTCCCAGATGATCCTTCAACCCGTCGCGCGGCAGCACCATGATGGCCCCCGACATGCCCGACACCACATGCCACGGAATCATCGGCCCCCCAGGCGCGCAGTGATAGACAAACACGCCCGGACGGGTCGCCTTGAACCGCAGCACCGCCTTTTCACCCGGATTGACCAGCGTGAGCGAGCCACCGCCCAAAGCACCCGTCGCCGCGTGAAAGTCGATGTTGTGCTGCATCATGTTTTCGGGCGGGTTGAACAGGGTCAGTTCGACATAGTCGCCCTCGTGCACCACCATCATCGGGCCGGGCACCGAACCGTTGAACGTCATTGCCTGTACCCAGGCATCCTCGTCGACCTGCATTTCCTTTTCGATGATCTTCAGCTCGAATTCGATGATCGCGGGCCCTTCGGTCGCCACCTGTTCATGCGGATGAACAAAGGGTGGTCTTGCCAGCTTGACCTTGCGGCGTGGCAGGCTGGACAGATCGACCGGCGCGGCGCCGGATGTGTCCATCACCTCCTCGGCCTTGACGGATTTGACAACAAAAGGGGCAGCGGCAATCAGGGCCGCGCCCAAAAGTGCAGTGCGTCGCGTGAACATCGGGCTTTCCTCATCAGTGTGGGTGTTGATGAGACTCTAGCCCTGCCCCGAAGGGCCATCGTTGTCCTGCAACAACATCCGGGGCCAACACGCTGTGCCGGCTCCAGATCATGACCGATGCGGCTGGCCATCGCTACAAAGGCGATGGGGCTGATTAGGCCAAAGGCGGCGCCCTGACACATTGCCAGCCCCCTTCTGTCGCCCGCCCACGACAAAGAGCAACCTGTCCGGGCCAGACGCAGAGAGGCCTGCGCAGGCCATCACGTCTTCCCATCACGCAGGCCGGCCGCAACCGCTTGACGCAAAATGGTCTTTCGAAACCCCGGACGGGCCGTCAGCGCGTTTTGTCGATGCACCCGGCGTCAATGGCGATCAGCACCCGAAAAGTCGGCACAGGCCCCGAACATGCCGGGGCCCGCAACCGCTCAGTCAAAGCCGAATTCCCAGCCGTCAGGCAGGAAATCATACGCGACGCCAATCTCACTCACCTTGCGCTCTTCCTCCCACACCACCTCGGGGGTGATGCGCAACGGGGTCTTGGTGGTGACGATCAGCGTGTCTTCGTCCGTGTCCCGCTGGGTGGAAAAGCCCTTGGCCTGCAACGCTTTTTCGCAAACCTTCCAGTTCGCCTCGTCGCTTTCCGCCAGCAGATAGAACTCCACCAGCGACATCTGCGGCAACGTGGCCCCGCCCTTTTTCATCTCGGCAAAACTGTCAAACGTCTCGCGCCGCTGCGCTTCGAAATCATGTGCCATGCTAGTCCCTCAGCTTGCGCGCCAAAGCGGTCTGCCGCTCGACGATCCGGGGAAGCTCTACAGTAACCATCTGCCCCCCGGCAACCACTCTGCGGCCTTCGACAAACAGATCGCGCACCCGCCCCGGCCCGCACAGCACCAGCGCCGCCACAGCGTCCCACGACCCTGCCGCCTCGATCCCGCTGATATCCCAGATCGCCACATCGGCGCGTTTGCCGGGCACCAGCGCGCCGCAATCGCCGCGCCCCAGCACCTGCGCCCCGCCCAGCGTGGCAATCTCCAGCGCCTCACGCGCGCTCATCGCATCAGCGCCACGTGCCACCCGCTGCAACAGCAGCGCCTGCCGCGCCTCATTGATCAGGTTGCCCGCGTCATTGCTGGCCGAACCATCCACGCCCAGGCCCACCGGCACCCCGGCATCGCGCATCGCGCGCACCGGAGCAATCCCCGAGCCCAAGCGGCAATTGGAACAGGGGCAATGCGCCACGCCCGTGCGGCTGCGGGCAAACAGATCAATCTCGCCCGCATCCAGCTTGACGCAATGCGCATGCCAGACATCCGGCCCGGTCCAGCCCAGATCTTCGGCATATTGCCCCGGCCGCACCCCGAATTTTGCCAGCGAATAGGCGATATCCTCGTCATTCTCGGCCAGATGGGTGTGCAGCATCACGCCCTTGTCACGGGCAAGCAGCGCCGCCTCGCGCATCAGATCGCGGCTGACCGAGAACGGCGAGCAGGGCGCCAGCCCCACCCGCACCATCGAACCCTCGGTGGAATCGTGAAACGCATCCACCACCCGGATCATATCCTCCAGAATGGCCGCCTCGCGCTCCACCAGACTGTCGGGCGGCAACCCGCCATCCGACTCGCCGATGCTCATCGCGCCGCGTGTCGGGTGAAAGCGCAGACCCACCGTGGCCGCCGCCTCGATCGTATCCTCCAGCCGCGCGCCATTGGGGTACAGATACAGATGATCCGACGACAGGCTGCACCCGGTCAGCGCCAGTTCGGCCAAGCCCACCTGCGCCGAGACAAACATCTCCTCCGGCCCGAACCGCGCCCAGATCGGATACAGCGTCTTAAGCCAGCCAAACAGCAGGGCATCCTGCCCGCCCGGCACCGCCCGCGTCAGGGTCTGGTACAGATGGTGATGGGTGTTCACCAACCCCGGCGTGACCACGCAGCCCCGCGCCTCGACCACCTCGGCCCCATCGGCGGGCAGCCCCTGCCCCACCGCCGCAACCACGCCGCCCCGCAGCAAGATATCCGCCCCCGCCAACTCCCGGCGGGTGGCATCCATCGTCACCACGACATCCGCATTCCTGATCAGAATATCACGCAAAACAGGTTCCTCCGCCCCTTCGGTGGAACCTATGGCGGGCCGACAGAAGGGGAAAGGACTCGGTCACCGCAAGAAAAGATTAGCAAAACCGGCTCACAAAACGCAAGCCATCCCATTTTCTGTCTGAAAATATCCTCAGGGGGAGAGGAGCGCAGCGACGAGGGGGCTGAAAGCCCCCTTTCACCCGTTCAGAGCCGCCAGCGCCTCGGCGTGCACCGCCGCGTTGGCCGCCGCCAGCACCTGCCCGCCCTGAGGACACGGGTTGCCCTGCCAGTCGGTCATCACGCCGCCTGCCGCCTCGATCACCGCAATCGGGGCCTGCACGTCATAGGGCTGCAGCCCGGCCTCGATCACCAGATCAATCTGCCCGGCAGCAATCAGCGCGTAGCCATAGCAATCCATGCCATAGCGCACCAGCCGCACCCTGTCGGCCACCCGGCGGAACGCCAGATGCTCCGCCGCCGTGCCCACTTCGGGAAAGGTGGACAGCATGATCGCATCTGCCAGCGGCCGCGCCGCCCGGCAGGCCAGCGCAAACTCCCCCGACGGCCCCTGCCCACGGGCCAGACCAAAGCCGCCCTCAAACCGCTCGCGGATATAGGGCTGGTCGATCAGGCCGTAAACCGGGCCGCTCTCATCGGCGACCGAGATCAGCACCCCCCAGGTCGGCGTGCCCGACAGGTAGCCACGGGTACCGTCAATCGGGTCCAGCACCCAGGTCAGGCCCGAAGTACCCGCTTTTGCGCCGTATTCCTCGCCCAGAATCGCGTCCTCGGGCCGGCGCTGCGCCAGAATGGCCCGCATCCGCTCTTCGGCAAGCCGGTCGGCGACGGTCACCGGGTCAAACCGCGCGGTTTCCTTGCTGTCCGCAAGCAAGCCCGGCTTGCGGAAATGCAAAAGCGTCGCCTCACGCGCGGCATCTGCCAGCGCATGCGCGGTTGCGATCAGATCACGATGAAACTCTGTGTTCAGATTGGCCATGAAGTCCCCGATTCACACGGGGCATGCACGCCCCCGGCATGACAGGCGCTACCGCCGCCCCATGCCGGGGTCAAGTTCAACATCGTCAGGTCCGGGCCAACTGTGGCCCGGCCTCAGGCCGCTTCGCTCAGCACGCGGGCCAGATCGAACAAACGGCGGCGCTGCGCTTCGGGAATCGCATAATAGGACCGCACCAGTTCCAGCGCTTCCTTATCGGCAAAGAAATCGCCAGCGGGTGCAGCGGCGGGCACGGAACCCTCTGCCGACAGGCCCTCAAAGAAGAACGAGATCTGCACACCCAGCGTCTCGGCGATATCCCACAGGCGGGACGCGCTCACGCGGTTCATGCCGGTTTCGTACTTCTGGATCTGCTGGAACTTGATCCCGACCTTATCCGCGAGTTGCTGCTGGGTCATACCCACCATCCAGCGGCGATGGCGGATCCGTTTCCCAACATGGGCGTCGACTGGGTGTTTCATTTGACTCTCCGACTCTGTAAGTCCCCTACATATACACAAGCAACTCTTGTGCCAACGCAACGAAATTTCCGTTCATGCCAAGATTTTTACACAGTCTGCCCCTTGTGAACCCGATTACGCTGCCTGAATTGCACAACTGACCAAAATTGGCCCCGGCTTACCTGCAGAAGAATACGCAAGCCAGACACTCGCGCCCAGCGTGTTTTGCATTTTGCTTTGCATTTTGCGACGGATTTGCAGATTGGCGGGTAATGCGGCTCCGTCAGCCCTGCGACTCGCTTGCCACTGGTTCCGCCTGCCGCCCCGCATTAGTCTTGCCTCAGCCCCCCAAAGGATACCCTGATGCGCGCCTGGCAGATCGACAGCCTCTCCACCCCCGCCCGCCTGATTGACGCCGCCCTCCCGACCCCGGCTGCGGGTCAGGCGCTGGTGCGGATCCACGCCTGCGCGCTGAACTTTGCCGATCTGCTGATGGCCGAGGGCAAGTATCAGTCAAAACCGCCGCTGCCATTTACTCCAGGGCTGGAGCTGGCGGGAGAGGTCGTGGCCCTTGGCCCCGACACCACCGGCCCTGCCCCCGGCACCCGCGTTGCCTGCTATGCCGGGCATGGCGGGCTGGCCGAATATGGCGTCTTTCCCGCCGACCGGCTGATCCCGGTTCCGGGTGCCATGCCCTATGACCATGCCAGCGCCTTTCTGATCGCCTACGGCACCTCGCACCTCGCGCTCTGGCACAAGGCGCGCCTGCAGCCCGGCGAGACGCTGCTGGTCACCGGCGCGGCAGGTGGTGTGGGGCTGACGGCGGTGGAGGTCGGCAAACGCATGGGGGCACGGGTTATCGCCACCGCGCGCGGGGCGGAGAAGCTGGCGGTGGCACGGGCAGCCGGGGCGGATCACCTGATCGACAGCGACGTGCCCGATCTGAAGGACCAGCTCAAGGCGCTTGGCGGCGTGGATGTGGTCTATGATGCGGTCGGTGGCCCCGGCTTTGACGCCGCCCTGCGCGCCACCCGCCCCGATGGCCGCCTGCTCTGCATCGGCTTTGCCGGGGGTGAGGTGCCAAAGCCCGCCGCCAATATCCTGCTGGTCAAGAATATCTCGGTCATCGGCTTCTGGTGGGGCGCTTACCTTGACTTTGCGCCGCATCTGGTCACCCAAAGCCTTGCCACCCTGATGGGCTGGTACGCCGAGGGTGGCCTGCGCCCCCATATTTCGCACCACCTGCCGATGGAGGCCTTGCCCGAAGGGCTGGCCCTGCTGCAGGGGCGCAAGGCGACGGGCAAGGTGGTGATCGGGATCGCGTGACGGGTGATGGCAGAGCCCGTGCCCACTGTGTTACACAGGCTCGCACCCTTTGAAATCAACCCCTTGGCATTTGAGATTAGGGATTTGTTTACGTTTGCCCGCAACTGACCCAAAACAGTTGCGTACGCCTTCCTCCGGCGTGACCGCTCTGCGCAGAACGCCGCAAAGGCCCGCGCCAGCCAAAGCCGGGGCTTGTCCGCCAAGATGGGGCAGGTAAGACAAAACGGCGGTCCATCTGGCACAAGACTGCACCTAACGGCGGAGACACGGGTATGCGCGATCACGGCTTTTTTCACCGGCAAGGGCGCAAGCTGTCCCGTCTGGCATTCTGGCTGGCGGTTCTGGTCCCGCTGTCGGTCGCGGTCGGATCGGCGGTCGCGCTGTTTCTGTGGTCGCTGGAATGGGCCACACAAACCCGCTTTGATCTGCCTTGGCTGATCTGGCTGATGCCGGTGGCGGGCTTTGCGATGGTCTGGGCCTATCAGCGGTTTGGCGGCGCGTCGGGTGGTGGCAACAGCCTTATCGTGGATGAAATCCACCAGCCCGGCGGCGGCGTGCCGCTGCGCATGGCGCCGTTTATTCTGGTCTCGACCGTGCTGACCCATCTGGTCGGCGGCTCTGCCGGGCGCGAGGGGACAGCGGTGCAGATCGGCGGCGCGCTGGCCGGGGGGCTGGGGCGGCGGCTGTCTCTGGAGGCGCCGTCGATGCGTATCCTGCTGATCTGCGGCATTGCGGCGGGGTTTGGCGCGGTCTTTGGCACGCCGCTGGCGGGGGCGATCTTTGCGCTGGAGGTGCTGATGATCGGGCGCATCCAGTATGATGCGCTGTTGCCCGCGCTGTTGGCCGCGCTGGTGGGTCACTGGACCGTGCTGGCCTGGGGCGTCGGTCATGTGCATTACGAGATCAGCTTTATCCCCAGCGAAATCACCGGCTGGTTCGGCGTCGACATCCTGCTTTATGCCAAGGTCGCGGTGGCCGGACTGGCCTTTGGCCTCTGCGCCCGCGCCTTTGCCGAGGCGTCGCATGGGCTGACAGCGCTGTGGACGCGCTTTGTGCCCTATGCGCCGCTGCGCCCTGTCATCGCCTCGGCGCTGATCATCGGGCTGGTCTACGCGCTGGATACCCGCGCCTATCTGGGCCTTGGCGTCTGGAGTGCGATCCCCGGCGATCCCACACTGACCGGTTTTCTGCAACCGGGCCTGACCGATTACACCAGCTGGTTCTGGAAATTCCTGTTCACCGTCATCACCCTGTCTGCCGGGTTCAAGGGCGGTGAGGTGACGCCGCTGTTCTTCATCGGCGCAGCGCTTGGCGTGGCACTGGGCGCGCTGATGGGCGTGCCCACCGACCTGATGGCCGCCATCGGCTTTGTCGCGGTCTTTGCCGGGGCGACCAACACGCCGCTGGCCTGCATGATCATGGGGATCGAGTTGTTCGGCGCCACCCATGCCGTGCCGTTGGCCATCGGCTGTTTCACCGCCTATGCCGCCTCGGGCCATGCCTCGATCTACGGCACACAGCGGATCGCGGTCGCCAAGACGCGTGTGGGCTGGACACCCGACCCCACCCTGCCGCTGCACCAGTGGCGCAAATCCCGCCGATCCTGCCCTGCCAAGGACGACTCTGCCAAAGACTGACGCTGCGCGCAGCGCCCGGACTGCTTATCCCACCGCCCGCACCACGCCGCGCGCCTGATACGCCCGCTGGATCATCGCCGCCATTTCCAGCACCGCCGGGCTGTGCGCCGGATCGGCGACATAGAGGTTGACCTTCATCCGCTTCAGGTCGGGCAAGGTGCCGCCATGGCTGATCCGCTCCACATAGGGCGGCTCCGATCCGGCCAGCACGGTATGCACCGCCAGATCGGCGCTGACGCTGGCCTCGATCGTGCGGGTGCTGTCGCTTTCCACCGCCATCTGCCAGGCGATGCCCGCCCGGTCCAGCGCCGCCTGCACGCCCTGCCGGAAGATGCAGTTGTGCTCATAGGCCAGCTTCAGCGGCCGCCCCTTCCACGCCACACCGCCCGGTGCCCCGACCCAGACCAGCGGCAATTCGGCCAGCGTCACCCCGCCCGGATCAACCCCGTCTTCGGTGGTCAGAATAATGTCACACTCGCCCCGGCCAAACTGGGTTTTCAGCACGCGGGTAAAGGAGGAAATCAGCGACACTTTCATCCGGGGAAAGCTGCGGGCAAAATGCTGCAACACCTGCGGGATCACCGGATAGACGATGTCATGCGGAACCCCCAGCACCACCTCGCCCTCATGCGGGTCGCGCGTCAGCCGCTCCATCACCTCGTCGTTCAGGGCCAGCATCCTGCGCGCATAGCCCAGCAACTGCTCCCCCGCCGCTGTCAGCGCCACCTGCCGGCCCGAGCGGTCCAGCACGTCGACCCCCAGCATCTCTTCCAGCCGCTTGATCTGCATCGACACCGCCGATTGCGTCAGGTTCAGAAACCCCGAGGCCCGCGTCACCCCGCCCGCATCGGCCACCGCCACAAAAGACCGCAGCGCGGTCAGGTCCAGATTGCGGGCCATATCACAAATCCTGATGTGAGAGTTCAAAAGCATTCACTTTTCTAATGTTGATGATTCGGCTATCAGAGGCAAGTGATTTGAGAACGCTGCGCGCTTCGTCACAGTTGATGATGACCCTGAAAGGAAAGACCATGTTTGCCTCGCTCCACACCGCCACGATCGCCACCCGGCGCGTGCAGTCGGCTGGCAGCGCCCCGCGCCTTTTGACGCTCGTGCGCTCGGCCCTTGCCGCGCACCGCCAGCGCCAGTTTCTCGCCCGGCTCGACGACCGCACCTTGGCCGATATCGGCCTGACCCGTGACCAGGCCGTGACCGAGGCCGAACGCCCGATGTGGGATATTCCCGCCAACTGGAACGGCCGTATTCTGGCCTGACCGACACCTATCGCCGAAAACTCTGATTTTAGGCACCGCTATGGACCGGAAATCCTTGAAACCGGCGGCATCCTTGCCGATATTAAGACCATAAAATCCCGTGCGGACGAACCGCGCGGGGCATGGGGTCAATTCGGAGGCTATCACATGGCTGACTATACAACGATCCGTACAGCCGGCGCAGGTGTACGCGCCGCCCAGCTGGACGAGGGCCTTCGCGCCCACATGAACAAGGTTTACGGGCTGATGTCCGTCGGCATGGTGCTGACGGGCGGCGTGGCCTGGGCTGTTGGCACCAATGACGCGATGCTCGCCGCTATTTTCGGCACCCCGCTGAAGTGGCTGGTGATGTTCGCCCCGCTGATCATGGTGTTCGCCTTTGGCGCGCTGATCAACCGCCTGTCCGCTGCGGCAGCACAGCTGTTCTTCTACACCTTCGCCGCGCTGATGGGCCTGTCGATCAGCTATATCTTTGCCATCTACACCGGGATCTCGATCGCGCAGACCTTCTTTGCGACCGCAATCGCCTTTGCCGGCCTGTCGCTCTATGGCTACACCACCAAAAAAGACCTCTCCGGCATGGGCACCTTCCTGCTGATGGGTCTGATCGGTCTGATCGTGGCCTCGATCGTCAACATCTTCCTCGGCTCATCGGCGCTGCAATTCGCCATCTCGGTGATCGGCATCCTGATCTTTGCCGGCCTCACCGCCTATGACACGCAAAGCATCAAGAACGAATACATCCAGCATTCGATGTCGATGGATCAGGAATGGCTCGGCAAATCCGCCATCATGGGCGCGCTGCGGCTCTACCTCGACTTCATCAACATGTTCATGTTCCTGCTGTCGTTCATGGGCAACCGCGAATAACACGATAGAAACTGACTGCGACAGGGCCGCCTCCGGGCGGCCCTTTTCTTTTGCCCACGCCCCGGCCATCCTGCCGCAAAGGAGAGCCGCGATGCCCCACTTCCCGCTTGCCGAAGCCCTGACCGACAGCTCTGACGGGACCGACTCCGCCAGCGGCCCCTACCGCGCGCTGCTGTTGTCCGACACCGGCGACCTGACCCAGTTCGGCGCCTTTATCGAAATCCTGCCCCCCGGCTCCGCCTCTTCGCTCAAGCACTGGCACGCGCATGAGGATGAGATGATCCATATGCTGGCGGGTGAGGTCACGCTGGTTGAGGGTGACACCACCACCTTCCTGCGCCCCGGCGACACCGCCACCTTCAAGGCGGGTACGCCGCTGGGCCATTGCCTGCACAACCACAGCATAGCCGAGGCTCGCTATCTGGTGATCGGCACCCGTAGCCCTGCGGACGTGGTCACCTACCCCGACCACGACCGCGTGCTGCACGTCACCCGCAGCCCGCTCCAGCGCCGCTATACCGACCTGCAGGGCCAGCCCGCCGACTCGCCCTATCGCACCCCCGACTGATCGCCAAAGCCGCGCACAAACCGCCGCACCGCGCGCGCCGAGGTCAGGCGCACCCGCTGCTTGCTCGCAGGGGCGTTGTCCCACAGCCGCTGGATCCCCGCCCGCGAGGTGTGGCGCGTGCGCCAGATAAAGCGCCAGAACGGCAGCGTTTCGCGGTGAAACCCCTCCGGGCAATCGGGGGGCAGGTCGGGGCGATTGCGGCCCTGATAGCGCAGCGTGCGCCACACCACCCGGCCGAATCGCAGCCAGAGCGGCAGATCCAGCCAGATCAGCATCTCCGCCCGCGCCAGCCGGTTGGTCCAGGTCGCCGAATGCCCGCCCTCAAAGATCCAGGCCTCACCCGCCTCGGCCGCGTGGCACAGCCGGGTCTTCTCATCGCGCGGCCGCTCGATCCAGCCCGGCATCCAGTGGATGTGATCAATATGCACCACCGGCAGCCCGGACTGTTCGCCCAAGGCCCGCGCCAGCGTCGATTTCCCCGACCCCGGCTGGCCGACGATCATAATACGATTCATGGCATGATGCGCCGCATCGCCTGCTCCATCGCTTGAAATGCAAAAGGCCGCCCAAAGGCGGCCCTCAGACACGGGTCAGCAGGATCTTACTTGATCTTGCCTTCCTTGTACTCGACATGCTCGCGCTTGACGGGGTCGTATTTACGGACCGTCATCTTTTCGGTCATGGTCCGGGCATTCTTTTTGGTGACATAGAAATGCCCGGTGCCAGCCGTCGAGTTCAGACGGATCTTGATCGTCGCCGGTTTGGCCATAGTCGTCTCTCCTGCATCGGGGAAACACCGTTGCCCCGCGAAATCCTTGAAGCCCGCCTTTTACCCGTGCGCACCGCAGAGTCAACAGCCAAACGCGAAGTCCCCCGATCTTCTTCAGATTCAATGGAGCGCGCGATGCGCGCACGCTGTTTTCCCGCCTCTGCGGCGGTGCCGCAACCGGCGGGCAGACTGCCTCCGGCGGGGATATTTTCAGACAGAAAATGCACATTTTCTGTCTCTAAATATCCTGGGGGTGAGGCGAAGCCGAGGGGGCAAAGCCCCCTTGCAACGCTGGCAAGAATTGCGCGGATGGCCTGTAAGCCGGATTCTGTCCAAGGCTTTCGCCTCTGGATGACCATTCCTCTGCCGCACCTGTTACCAGATGCAGTCAAGCTGCCAACCCGGGCCTTTGGGCTGAAGCGTCCCTGTGGAGGTCTCTGCTGTCGCCTCGGGCTTGCGCCTTTGACCGTCGCAGACCTTTCCACACAAGGCCCCTATTCGGCATTGCTCCGGGTGGGGCTTGCCGTGCCGGTCCTGTTACCAGTCCCGCGGTGGGCTTTTACCCCACCGTTTCACCTGTTCCCTGCCGCGCGAGAGGCGAACCTCTCAAACAACAGGGAAGTCTGTTCTCTGTGGCGCTTTCCCTGGGGTTGCCCCCGCCGGGGGTTACCCGGCACCCTTGCTTCATGGAGTCCGGACTTTCCTCGAAGGCTTGCGCCCCCGCGGTCATCCAGCCATCCGCGCGTTGCGGGGCTTACGCCTGTGCGGCGGGGGCGTCAACGCCAAAGCGCAACGCAAGGGCGGCGGCCAGCGCGGCATCGGTTGGCGTGACCGGCCCGGTAGCATAGGGCCGGAAGCGCCAGCGAAAGGCCCGCAGCACCAGATCTTTGCTCAGGGCCGGGTAGCCAAAGCGGCGTGCGGATGACAGGAAGTCGGGCGCGGGATCGGTCCCGGTCAGGTCAGGCCAGACCGACAGGCCCTGCCGGGCCAGTCTTTGCCAGTCAAAGCGCGGGCCGGGGTCGGATTTGCGGTCGGGGGCCATGTCGGAATGGCCGATCACCCGATGGGCCGGAATCTGCCAGCGTGCCATGATGCCTGCCAGCAGGGCCTCCAGCGCCGCCATCTGCGCCTCGGGAAACGGCTCATTGCCGCGATTGTCCAGCTCGATCCCGACGGAATGCGAGTTCACATCGGCAATACCCGCCCATTCCCCCGCGCCCGCGTGCCAGGCCCGCTTGTCCTCGTCCACCAGTGCCTCCGCCGCGCCATGACGCGAGATCAGCCAATGCGCCGAGACCTCTGCCGCGGGGTCACACAGCCGCGCGCGGGCGGCGGCGCAGCTTTCCATCGCGGTGTAATGGATGACGATCAGCGACGGGGTTACCCCGCCGCGCCGGTCGGAGGAATTCGGCGACGGCCACTGCGCACCCGTTCCGGGCGACAGCCTGCTCACCGCAGCCGGTACGGGCTCGGATCCCAGGCGCAGGCGTAGCCGTCGCCATCGGGGTCCAGCCCCAGCCGGTCACGCTCTGGCCCGCCGCGCGCCAGAAACGCCTGTTGCGCCAGATCGGGCGAGGCATAGCCTGCGCATTTGCCCGCCGCATTGCCCGCGCCAAACGACGACCGCTTATACAACTGCGTGCCGCGCGGGTGGTTGGTGGCCAGCGCGTAATCGACAATGTTCGGCCCGGCATCACCCGGTCGCACCGGCAACGCGCCGGGCTGGATCACCTGATACTGCGCGCGGTTGCGGTCGATGCGGGCGCGGTCACTCTCAATCGTCTCACGGCTGGCGACGGCGTCAAAGTCATTCTCGTCCGAGATCCGCGCGCCGCCGCCCAGGCTGGCAATCCGCGCCGCCTCGCCGGTTTCTTCGCGGATGCCCGCAGGCGCATTGCCGCGCGGGCGGATGGCCGACGTATCGCCGCCCAGTGCCGGGCTTGCCCCGATCACCGACCCTGTCACCGGCCCCGTCGCAGGTGCGATGCCGCCCTGCCCGTCGGCCCGGTCAATCGCAGCGCCGATCTGGTCGGGCGAAAAGCCCGGCGTGACAATCGCTTGCGGACGCCCCGCCGCTGCATCGCGGTCGCGCATATAGGAATTGTAATCCTGAAACCCGACCCCGGCGCCGCTGTCGGGCACCGCAGGCGCGCAGGCCGCGATCGTCAAAGGCAAAAGCAAAATCAGGGAAACGCGCATGATCTGACAGACCCAAATGTGAATTCAACCGCCGCAATTACCACCATTTCGCCGGTTTGGCCACAAAGCCCGCAGCACGCTCCAGCACATAGGCGTGATTGAGCAGATCCGCCTCTTCCCATGGCCGTCCGATCAGTTGCAGCCCCAGCGGCAGGCCCTTGGCATCCAGCCCGACCGGCACCGCAACCCCCGGCAGACCTGCGAGGTTCAGCGTCACCGTGAACACGTCGTTCAGATACATCTCGACCGGGTCCGCCCCGCCCTGCTCGCCCAGACCAAAGGCCGAAGACGGCGTGGCCGGGGCCAGAATCGCATCAATCCCTGCCGCGAAAGCCTGTTCAAAGTCGCGCTTGATCAGCGCACGCACCTTGCGCGCCCGGTTGTAGTAGGCGTCATAGAACCCTGCCGACAGCACATAGGTGCCCGCCATGATCCGGCGCTGCGTCTCGGGGCCAAAGCCTTCGGCGCGGGTCTTTTCATACATCTCGGTGATGCCATCGCCCTGCGCCAGCCTGGCGCGGTGGCCATAGCGCACCCCGTCATAGCGGGCGAGGTTCGACGACGCCTCGGCAGGCGCGATCACGTAATAGGTCGGCAGCGCATATTTTGCATGTGGCAGCGAGATATCGACAATCTCGGCCCCGGCATCGCGCATCATGTCCATGCCGCGATCCCACAGTGCGGCAATCTCGCCCGGCATCCCGTCCAGACGATACTCACGTGGAATCCCGATCTTCTTCCCGCGAATATCGCCGGACAGTGCCGCCTCGAAATCAGGCACCGCCAGATCGGCACTGGTCGAATCCTTGGCATCATGCCCGGCCATCGCGCCCAGCATGATCGCCGCATCGCGCACCGACCGGGTCATCGGCCCGGCCTGATCCAGCGATGACGCATAGGCCACCACACCCCAACGCGACACCCGCCCATAGGTCGGCTTGATGCCGGTGATGCCGCAGAACGCCGCAGGCTGGCGGATCGAGCCGCCGGTATCGGTCCCGGTCGCGGCCAGACACAGATCTGCCGCCACCGCCGCCGCCGACCCGCCCGACGAGCCGCCCGGCGTCAGCTTGCGCGCGTCCACCTTCCAAGGGTTCACCGCAGGACCGTAGCACGACGACTCGGTCGACGATCCCATCGCGAATTCGTCCATGTTCAGCTTGCCAAGGCAAACCGCCCCCGCGCCCCACAGCTTGGTGGTCACCGTCGATTCGTACTCGGGCTTGAACCCGCGCAGAATGTTCGACCCGGCCTGAGTCGGCACGCCCTTGACCGCAAACAGATCCTTCACGCCGATCGGAATGCCGCACATCGCGGGGGCATCGCCCGCCGCCAGCCGCGCATCCGCCGCCCGCGCCTGCTCCAGCGCCAGCTCCGGCGTTTTGTGGACAAAGGCGTTCAGCCCGTCGCCCGCATCTATCGCGGTCAGGCAGGCCATGGTCAGATCGACCGCCGTCACGTCACCCTTGCGCAGCGCATCGCGCGCCGCCGCAATCGTCCAGCCGTTTGCACCCGTCATGTTCGCGCTCATTCCACCACCTTCGGCACGGCAAAGAACCCCTCACGCGCATCGGGCGCGTTTTTCAGCACGGCGGCCTGCTGGCTGCCATCCGTCACCTCGTCCACCCGGCGCTTCAGCCGCATCGGCGTCACCGATGTCATCGGCTCTACGCCCTCCACATCCACATCCTTCAGCTGCTCCATGAACCCAAGGATCGACGACAGCTTTTCGGCCAGAGCGGGCAGATCGCCCTCTTCCACCCGGATACGGGACAGTTTCGCCACCTTGCGGGCGGTGTCGATGTCGATGGACATTTTGGGCCCTTTCCCTGCAATAACCCGCATCGTTTAGCCCCGCGTCTTTCAGGCTGCAAGCCCGCGCATCTGCCCCGGCCCTTGTCAAAGCCGCGCGCAGCGCTCAGTTTCCCTGCAACACATCACAGAACAAGGGGCGCATCCCATGCAGATCATCTGGCTTGGCCATTCCGGCTTTCGGATCGAAATTGAAAACGCTGTCCTGCTGATCGACCCATGGCTCAACGGCAACCCGTCTTTCCCTGATGCCCGCCGGGCCGAAGCGCTGTCGGGCGTCACCCATATCTTTCTGACCCATGCGCATGGCGACCACGCATCCGAGGCGGTGAAACTGGCGCAGGAAACCGGCGCCGCCGTTGCGGCGATTCACGAGCTGGCGACATGGCTCACCGCGCAAGGCGTGGAAAACGTCACCGGCTTTGGCAAGGGCGGCACGCTGGATGCGGGCGGCGCCAGGATCACCATGGTCAATGCCACCCATTCCGCCAGCATCGACTTTGCCGATGGCACCCTGATCCCCGGCGGCTCAGCTGCGGGCTTCATGATCGCCGGTGAGGGGCAGGTGATCTATGTGTCGGGCGACACTGACATCATGGCCGATATGGACTGGATGGCCGATTATCACAAACCCAGCATCGGCATTCTAAGCTGCGGCGGGCATTACACCATGGATATGGCGCGCGCCGCCTATGCCGCCCGGCGGTATTTCAACTTCAAGACCGTGATCCCCTGCCATTACAAGACTTTCCCGATCCTCGCGCAGGATGCAAATGCGCTCAAGGCTGGCCTGCCGCCCGGCGTGCGGCTGGTCGAACCAGAGGTACTGGAGCCGATCCGGTTCTGATTGCCCCGCCGCTCACAGGTGGTGCACCGACGTCAAACGGTTAAGATTTCCTTGAAATCCATGGGTCAAGCCCCTGATTTCAAAGGGAATCGAAACTTGTAACACAGGGGGTCACACCCCCCGCCGCCCGGCAAAGAACGCCCGCAACAGCCCCTCTGCCTCGCCCGCCCCGATGCCATCATAAACCTCTGGCACATGATGGCATTGTGGGTGGGAAAACACCCGCGCGCCCACCGCCACGCCGCCGCTCTTGGGGTCCGAGGCCCCATAATACAGCCGCCCCACCCGTGCTGCCGCGATCGCAGCGGCACACATCGCGCACGGCTCCAGCGTCACATACAGATCATACCCCACCAGCCGCTCTGACCCCGCCAACCGGCAGGCCTCGCGGATCGCCAGCACCTCGGCATGGGCGGTCGGATCGCTCAGCTCCCGCGTCCGGTTCCCCGCCCGCGCGACCACTGCGCCCCCCGGCGACACCACCACCGCTCCCACCGGAACCTCGCCGCGCCGCGCCGCCGCCCGGGCCTCTTCCAGCGCCAGCTCCATAAAGGAGGTAAACCCGCGTTGCTCTTTCATCCTGGCTCAAATACTCTCGGGGTCAGCCAATCGGGTTCGCCATTGGTCCGAAAGACCAATCGGCCTGGGCGCGCAGACAGCCCCCAAGGCTGGGCACCCGGTGCCAAGGATGACAGTCATGACCGCAAATGAAAAGCCACCCCGCCCGAAAGCCACCCCGAAAGCTGCGCCCAAATCCGCATCGCCCGAAGGCGAGCGCATTGCCAAGGTGCTGTCCCGCGCCGGCATTTCCTCGCGGCGCGAGGCCGAACGGCTGATCGAGGCGGGCGAGGTTACGGTCAATGGCAAGCTCGTCACCTCCCCCGCGCTGAACGTCACCGCTGCGGACAAGATCACCGTTTCCGGCCAGCCGGTCGGCGCGCCCGAACCGGCGCGGCTGTGGCTGTATTACAAGCCCGAGGGGCTTGTCACCTCTGCCTCGGATGAAAAGGGCCGCGACACGGTGTTCGACCACCTGCCCGAAGACATGCCGCGCGTCATGTCGATCGGTCGGCTCGACCTCAATTCCGAAGGCCTGCTGCTCCTGACCAATGACGGCGCGCTGAAACGGCAGCTGGAACTGCCCTCGACCGGCTGGCTGCGCAAGTACCGGGTGCGGGTCAAGGGCAACCCGACCGAACCCGAGATCGAACCGCTGCGCAAGGGCATCACCATAGATGGCGAACGGTTTCAGCCGATGGAGGTCAAGATCGACCGCCATCAGGGGGCCAATGCCTGGCTGACCATCGGCCTGCGCGAAGGCAAGAACCGCGAGATCCGCCGCGCCATGTTCGCCATCGGCATGACTGTGAACCGGCTGATCCGCGTCAGCTACGGCCCGTTCCGCCTGAACGAGATGGAGCCGGGCGATGTCGAGGAGATCAAGGCGCGGGTGATGCGCGACCAGTTGGGCGCGTTGATCTCGGGCCAGATCGAAGACGCCTCCGAGGTGCCGACCAAACCGAAATCGCGGGTCCGCACCACCAGCCGCACCGCAGGCGATGACGACCGCCCGGCGCGCAGCACCGGCCCCCGGCCCATGCGGACAACGCCAGGTGACAGGCCGGTGCGCGGCACCGCCCCGCGCGACGACGCAGCAAAACCTGCCCGTGCCACCACGGGCAAGCCCGACCGCAACACGGCCAAGGCTCCGGGTGCGATGACCAGCACGCGGGGCCGCAAGGCCTTGGGGCAACTGGCTGACAGCTGGGCCACCGCAACCAAACCTGCGACAAAACCTGCGACCAAAGCTGCCGCCAAACCCACCCGCCGCCCCACCTCGTTGCAGATCGAGGGCGACACCGCCGCGCCGAAACCGCGCGGTCGCACCACCACAGCGGCCAAGCCCAGCACCCGCAACGCAGGCCCTGCAGCACCGCGCGGTGGCAGCCCGAAACCACCGCCGCGCCGGAAGTAGACCCCGGTGACTGTCGCGGGGGGAACGCATTGCATGAGTTCCCCCCTGCGTCACCTCTGGCAAGGCAGTCTTGCTTACCCTATACTAAAGAAGCAGGCCCGCCCGTCGCCGCGCCGCTGCCAGAATGAGGCTGAAATGACCGGAAACGGGATGCAAACTCTGTCCTTTGTCCTGCTCATCGGGCTTGTTGCTTATGTGGCCTTTGGCGGGGGGCTGTAGATGGCGCAGCGTTTTGGTGGCAAGTTCAGCCCCGGCACCCCCGACCCAAAGGGGGATTTGCCCCCTGCGCATCCGTTTGACGGCAAGCAACCGCTCAAAGGCGCGGGTCGTGCCCGGTTTATGGGCATTGCGGCGCTGGTCTTTTTGCCCGCCGCCTTTACCGGCAGCCCGCGACAGCTGATGTTCGGCCTTGGCGCGACAGCGCTGCTGCTGGCCGCCGCCTTTCTGACCCGTGAGGGGCTGAAGGCCCATGCCGCCTATGACCAGCGCAAGGTTGCCCGCCGCCCCGCCTTTCCGCGCAAGATCTTTGGCTCGGTGCTGACCGGGGCCGCCTTGGTCGTGGGCGGGCTGATGAACCATGACGGGCTGCTGTATCCGCTGCTGTTCGGCGTGGCCGGGGCAGCGCTGCATTTCAACACCTTCGGCGCCGATCCGCTGCGCGACAAGGGGGCCGAAGGGATTGATACCTTTCAGACCGACCGTGTTGCCCGCGCCGTGGATGAGGCGGAAAAGCATCTGACCGCGATGCGCGATGCCATCCTGCGCGCGAATGACCGCCAGCTGGAGGGCCGGGTGGACCGGTTCACCGCCGCCGCCCGCCAGCTGTTCCGCACGGTCGAGGAAGATCCGCGCGATCTGACCGCCGCCCGCAAGTACCTGTCGGTCTATTTGATGGGCGCGCGTGATGCGACGGTCAAGTTTGCCGATCTGTACGCCCGGTCGCGCGATGCGCAGGCGCGCGGCGATTATCTGGCGCTGCTGGATGATCTGGAAACCACCTTTGCCGACCGCTCGCGCCGCCTGCTGAGCGACAACCGCAGCGATCTGGATGTCGAAATCTCGGTCCTGCGCGACCGGCTGAAAGCCGAAGCCTGATCCATTCCCCGAATAGTGCCCGAAAACAGTGAGAATGACGCCATGACCGAAACCACCCGCGAACAGGCCGCCCGCGCCCTGACCCAGATCGAGGAAGTCACCGCCGTCATCCTGCCCGAACCGGGCGGTGAGATCGTGCCGCTGGCGGCGGCCACCGGCGACAAGGCCGGAGAAATCCGCAGCCGCATGGCAGAGCTGGATATGGCCAACACCCAGTCGATCATCTCGTTCGGCTCCAGGGCGCAAGCCGAGTTGCAGGTCATTTCTCAGGAAATGCTGGCCGATGTGAAGAACAAGGACGCAGGCCCGGCGGGCGACAGCCTGCGCAAGATCGTCACCACCATCCGCGGCTTTGGTGCCGAAGAGCTGGACCTGCGCCGCGACCGCAGCTGGTGGGAAAAGCTGACGGGGCGCGCCGCGCCCTTTGCCAATTTCGTCGCCCGTTATGAAACGGTGCAAAGCCAGATCGACAAGGTCACCGAAGAGCTGCTGCATCATGAGCATACACTGCTCAAGGATATCCGCGCGCTGGATATGCTCTATGCGAAAACGCTGAACTTCTATGATGAACTGGCGCTCTATATCGCGGCGGGCGAGGCAAAGCTGGCCGATCTGGATGCCACCACCATACCCGCCGCAGAGGCTGTAGTGGCGGCAGCGTCCGAAAATGATCAGGTCAAAAAGGCACAGGAGCTGCGCGACCTGCGCGCCGCACGCGACGATCTGGAACGCCGGGTGCATGATCTGAAACTGACGCGGCAAGTCACCATGCAATCGCTGCCCTCGATCCGGCTGGTGCAGGAAAATGACAAATCGCTGGTCACCAAGATCAACTCGACGCTGGTGAACACCGTGCCGCTGTGGGAAACCCAGCTGGCGCAGGCCGTCACCATCCAGCGGTCGCGCGAGGCCGCCGAAGCGGTGCGCGGGGCCAATGACCTGACCAACGAGTTGCTCACCAAAAACGCCGACAATCTGCGCGAAACCAACCGTGTGGTGCGTGAAGAAATGGAGCGCGGCGTGTTCGACATCGCGTCGGTCAAACAGGCCAATGACCAGCTGATCGCCACCATCAACGACAGCCTGCAGATCGCGGATGAGGGCAAGGCCCGCCGCGCCACCGCCGAAGCCGAGCTGCAGAAGATGGAGGCGGAATTGCGCGACACCCTCGCCTCTGCCACCGCGCGCCGCCCCGTCCAGCAGCCTCAAGGATAAACCCGTTCCGATGCGCGTTTCCGCCGCCTTTCGTTTGTCTGTGTCCGCCCTGTGCGGTCTGGCGCTTGTGGGCTGCGTGGCCAGCCCGCAGGCCCCGCGCACATCGCCCAATGCCCCCAACCGCCCCACCCCGGCGGCGGTGGCGGTGCCGCAAACGCCGCCCTCTGCCGCGAGTCAGGCGGTACGCCAGCATTTCGCGCGGGTGCAGGCCGATCTGTTGTCGAACGGGCTGCTGCGCACTGATGGCGGCGGGCGCGACACCCCGTTTACCGACCGGATGCTGGCGGAAAACTTCATCCGCGTTGCTTTGTATGATGAATACGTCCGGGGCCCCGGCGGCCCGATCCAGCGCGAAACCCCCAGCCGCCTGCGCCGGTGGGAGGTGCCTGTCCGCGTCGGTCTGCACTTCGGCCCCTCGGTCAGCCCGTCCAGCCGCGCCACTGATACCGCACGGATCCGGTCCTATCTGGCCCGCCTCAGCCGTCTGACCGGCCATCCCATCGCCCTGAACGACCAGTCCCCGAACTTTTTCATCTACATCGTGAACGAGGATGAGCGCCGCGCGCTTGGCCCCAGCGTGGCCGCCGCCCTGCCGGGCCTGTCGTCGGGCGAGGTGGGGGGCATCACCAACATGCCGCTGTCGACCTATTGTCTGGTCTACGCCATGTCCGAGGGCAGTTCGGGCCGCTACAGCCGCGCCTTTGCGGTGATCCGCGCCGAACACCCCGACCTGTTGCGCCTGTCCTGCATGCACGAGGAAATCGCCCAGGCCATGGGTCTTGCCAATGACAGCCCGCGCGCGCGCCCGTCGATCTTTAACGACGACGAGGAGTTCGCCCTGCTGACCGGGCAGGACGAGCTGATGCTGCGCATGCTCTACAACCCCGCCCTGCGCACCGGCATGGCCGAGGCTGAGGCGCGGCCGATCATCGAATCCCTTGCACGTGCCCTTGTGGGCGGCGAAAGTTAAGCGGCCCTGACGGGCAAAAGGAGTGTTGGCAATGGTTTTTGATTTCCTCAAGGGTGAGTTCATCGACGTCATCTCCTGGCTGGATGACACCCGCGACACGATGGTGTGGCGGTTTGAGCGCCGGGGGCAGGCGATCAAATACGGCGCAAAGCTGACCGTGCGCGAGGGCCAGGCGGCGGTGTTCGTGCATGAGGGCCAGCTGGCCGATGTGTTCGGGCCCGGCCTTTACATGCTTGAAACCAACAACATGCCGATCATGACCACCCTGCAGCACTGGGACCACGGCTTTGACAGCCCGTTCAAATCCGAGGTGTATTTCATCAACACCACCCGGTTCAACGATCAGAAATGGGGCACCAAGAACCCGATCATGACGCGCGACCCGGAGTTCGGCCCGGTCCGCATCCGTGCTTTTGGCACCTATTCGATGCGCGTCAGTGATCCCGCCCTGTTCCTGCGCGAGATCGTCGGAACCGATGGCGAATTCACCGCTGATGAAGTGTCGATGCAGATCCGCAACATCATCGTGCAGGAGTTCAGCCAGACCATCGCCAAGTCCGGCATCCCGGTGCTGGACATGGCCGCCAACACCCGCGATCTGGGGCAGATCGTCACCACCGCGATCAACCCGACGGTGGCCGAATACGGCCTGACCCTGCCGGAATTCTACATCGAAAACATCAGCCTGCCGGAAGACGTCGAAAAGGTGCTCGACAAGCGCACCTCTATCGGCATCGCGGGCGATCTGAACAAATACATGCAGTTCAACGCGGCCGAAGGCATCGCCAACCCCGCCTCAGGCGCAGGCGCGATGATGGGGGCCGGGATGGCCGCTGGCATGGGGGCCGCCATGGCGCAAGCCGCCGGGCCGTGGGGCGCACCACCAGCTGCCCCCGCCGCACCCGCCACCGCTGCGCCGCCCCCCCCACCGCCGCCGCCCGCCACAACCGTCTGGCACCTGGCCGAAAACGGCGCGACCAAGGGCCCGTTTGACGCGCAAACCCTTGCCACCATGGCCGCCTCGGGTGAGTTGTCGCGCGCGACAATGGTGTGGACTGCCGGACAGGACGGCTGGAAAATGGCCGCCGACACTGCGCTCAAACGCCTGCTCGACTCCGTCCCGCCCCCGCCACCTGCGCCGTAACCGGGACCAATCATGGCAGAACAGGAACACCGCTGGCCCTGCGAAAGCTGTGGCGCAGACCTGCGCTACTCGCCCGGCGACCTGTCGCTGAAATGCGACCATTGCGGCCATGTGCAGGCCCTGCCCGACGCGCTCCCCGCGCGCCAGTCGGCGCTGGAAGAGCTTGACCTGAACCGCGCGCTGCAAGACGACCTGCCGCCCGCCGACATGGAAGACGTGCGCATCACGCCCTGCCCGTCCTGCGGCTCGCAGGTGGAGTTCAAGGGGGCCGAGCACGCCACCGAATGCCCGTTCTGCGCCACCCCGGTCGCCATCGGCACCGGCACCCAACGCCTTATCAAGCCACAGGCCGTGCTGCCCTTTGCCCTGACCGAACGTCAGGGCCGCGAGGCGATGGGCCAATGGCTCGGCAGCCTGTGGTTCGCGCCCAATGGTCTGGTCGAATACGCCCGCAAGGGCCGCACCTTGTCCGGCCTTTATGTGCCGTACTGGACCTATGACGCCGCCACCCGCAGCCGCTATTCCGGGGCGCGGGGGGAGTATTACTATGAGACCCGCACCGTGACCGTGCAGGTCAACGGCAAGAATGAACGGCGGCAGGAACAGGTGCGCAAAACCCGCTGGCATTCCGCTGCGGGCTGGGTGTCGCGCCGGTTCGATGATGTGCTGGTGCTGGCCAGCGGCTCGCTGCCGCGCCGCTACACCGATGCGCTGGCACCCTGGGATCTGGGCGCGCTTGTGCCCTATTCCCCCGATTATCTGGCGGGCTTCACGTCCGAGGGCTATACCGTCAGCCTGACCGATGGCCAGACCATCGCGCGTGAGGTGATGGCGGCGCAGATCGCGCAGGACGTGCGCCACGACATCGGCGGGGACGAGCAGCGCATCGACCGGATCAACACCGACTTCAGCGCCGAGACGTTCAAGCACATCCTGCTGCCGATCTGGATGGCGGCCTATAAATACAACGGCAAAAGCTATCGCTTTGTGGTCAACGGCCAGACCGGCAAAGTGCAGGGTGAACGCCCCTGGTCGGCGTGGAAAATCGCCTTTGCCGTCATCGCCGCCGCAATCGTGATCGGCGGGATTGCGTATCTGAGCCAGATGTAGCGGAGGGCCGCCTTTCGGACCCGGCTGCAATGGTTTAGCATTGGCAAAACACAAAAGCACAGGGGCAGATCATGCAGGCACAACGGCGCGCGTTCACATTCGGATTGGGTGCCCTGTGGCTGTCGGCCTGCGTCGGCGGCGGCGGCACCGGCTCTGTCGTCTCACGCGCGTCCGAACCTGGCATGTCGCCGGTCCCCAATGCCGGGTTTGACGCCTGGGTTGATGGCTTCAAGTCCCGCGCCGCTGGCCGGGGCCTGTCGCAATCCACCATCGACACGGCGTTTCGTTCTGCGGGCTTCCTGCCCGGCGTCATCGAGCGTGACCGCAACCAGACCGAATTCAAACGCACGCTCGAAGATTACCTCGCCATTGCCGCCAGCCCGGACCGCGTGGCCAAGGGCCGCGCCGCTTTGGCCCGCCACCGCAGCACGCTGTCGGCCATCGAATCGCGCTACGGGGTCGAGGCCGAGGTGGTCACCGCCGTCTGGGGTCTGGAAAGCCAGTATGGCGAACGGCGCGGCACCGTGCCGGTGATCTCGGCGCTCGCCACCCTCGCCTATGACGGACGGCGCGGCGCGTTTTTTGAACAACAACTCACCGCCGCCCTGCGCATCCTGCAAAATGGCGACACCACCCCCGCCAACATGACCGGCAGCTGGGCAGGCGCTATGGGGCACACCCAGTTCATCCCGACCAGCTATCTGGAATATGCGGTCGATTTCACCGGCGATGGTCGCCGCGACATCTGGGCCGATGACCCGACCGACGCGCTCGCCTCTGCCGCCGCCTACCTGTCACGCTCCGGCTGGCGCAAGGGCCAGCCCTGGGGGATCGAGATCCGCCTGCCCGCCGGCTTCAACACCGCCGTCACCGGGCGCGGCAAGGGCCGCAGCTCTGACGCATGGTCGGCGCTTGGCGTCACCACCGCCGACGGCGGCCGCCTGCCAAACCACGGCGCAGGCTCGATCATCCTGCCGCAGGGGGCCAATGGGCCGGCCTTCCTGATCTTCAACAATTTCAACGCCATCGCCCGTTACAACAACGCGGTGAACTATGTCATCGGCGTCGGCCACCTGTCCGACCGGCTGCGCGGCGCAGGCCCGATCCGCAGCAGCTTCCCGCCCGATGCCACCGGCATGACCATGGCCGACCGGCAAGAGCTGCAACGCCGCCTCACCGCCGCAGGCTTTGACACCGAAGGCAGCGACGGCGTCATCGGCGGCAAAACCCGCGCCGCGATCGAGGCGTTTCAACGCGCGCGCGGCCTGCCCGTGACGGGGGAACCGACGCTCTCTCTGCTGCAGATGCTGCGCGGCTGAACCGGCGTACGGGGGGCTTTCCGCCCCCCAGCCAATTGGGTTCTCGAACCAATGGCGAACCCAATTGGCAACCCCCGGAGAGTATTTCAAAAGCAGCAATGCCAAGACCGCGTCCTGACATTTGCTGCTTTCAAAATACTCCCGCGCGGAGCGCAGCCCCGAGGAGACGCGCGGCACGCGCGCGACGAGACAAAAACAATGCGGCGCAGCCGCTCCTTCAGATCACCTTTGGCCCCCGGGGCACCACTGGGGCATCACCGGGGCGTTGACTTGCCGCGCTGACCGCGCAATAGCGCTAGTCATCCCGACCGGAGGCTCTGATGCTTGATCTGACCCGCGTTCTGCTGCATGCCCGCATCCCCGAACTGCCCAACCCCTATTTCGGCAAGGTGCGCGATTGCTATGACCTGCCGCCAAGTGCAGATCATCCCGGCGGCAGGCGCATCCTGATCTCGTCGGACCGGATCAGCGCCTTTGACCGCATCCTCGCCGCGATCCCCTTCAAGGGGCAGGTTCTGACCCAGACCGCGCGCTACTGGTTTGACCACACCGCCGACATTTGCCCCAACCATGTGTTGGGCTACCCGGACCCGAATGTGGTGATCGGCCAGCACGTCACCATCCTGCCGGTGGAAATCGTGGTGCGCGGCTATCTGGCCGGCACCACCTCGACCTCGGTGCTGACCCAGTACCGCGCGGGCCATCGCAAGCTCTACGGCCACACCCTGCCCGACGGGATGCGCGACAATCAGCCCCTGCCGCAACCGATCATCACCCCGACATCAAAGGCGTTTGACGGCGGCCATGACGAGCCGCTGACCGCTGATGAGATTCTGGCGCAGGGTCTGCTGACGCCCGCGCAATGGGAGCAGGTTTCTGCCTATGCCCTCGCCCTGTTTGACCGTGGGCAAAAGATGGCGGCAGAGCGCGGGCTGATCCTCGCCGATACCAAGTACGAATTCGGCACCGATGCCAGCGGCCGCATCCTGCTTGCAGATGAAATCCACACCCCCGATTCCAGCCGCTACTGGCTGGCCGATGGGTATGCCATCGCATTCGAGTCTGGCAGCCGCCCGCCCAGTTTTGACAAGGATGTCATCCGCTCCTGGGTCGCCGCGCGCTGCGATCCCTATACCGACCCGATCCCCGAAATCCCTGCCGAGATCATTGCGCAGACCGCACGGGTCTATGTCGGGGCCTATGAGGCGATCACCGGCCAGAGTTTCCACGGCGATACCTCTGGCCCCACCCCGCTGGACCGCATCCGTGCTAATCTGTCGCCGTGGTTTGTCTGAGCTTCCTGATCCGCGTCGAGGCTCTGAACGAATGTTTGCGCTAACACTGCCTTCGCCTGTATAGTCCCCGCCCATCAAGACCCCATCACCCCGCCGGAGGCCCCGATGATTCTCAGCTGTGGCGAAGCGCTGATCGACATGCTGCCGCGCACCTCGACCCAAGGGGAGGCGTGCTTTGCCCCCTACGCGGGCGGGGCTGTGTTCAACACCGCCATTGCACTGGGGCGTCTCGGCACGCCTTCGGCGTTCTTTTCCGGTGTCTCGACCGACATGCTGGGTGACATTCTCGCCGACACGCTGACCGCCTCGCAGGTCGATACGCAGTATCTTGCGCGCTCTGACCGGCCCACCACGGTTGCCTTTGTCAAACTGGTGAACGGTCAGGCCACCTATGCCTTTTATGACGAGGCCACCGCCGGGCGCATGCTGTCTCCGGGTCAGCTTCCGACCCTGCCCGACACGGTCAGCACCCTGTTCTTCGGCGGCATCTCTCTGGTCAACGACCCCGCCGCCAGCACCTATGAGGCGCTGCAGGCGCGCGAAGCCGCCGCCCGCGTCACCATGATCGACCCCAACATCCGCCCCGGCTTCATCGCTGGAAAGGAAGCCGAATATCGCGCCCGCATCGAGCGGATGATCGCCCGCGCCGACATCGTCAAACTGTCGGACGAAGACCTGCACTGGCTGATGGGCGCGGGTGATCTCAGCACCCTTGCGCGCCAGATCATCGCCACCGGCCCGAAACTGGTGTTCATCACCGAAGGCGCCGCCGGGGCGCGTGCCCTGACGGCTACGCAAAACCGGTTCTTTGCCGCCACCCCGGTCACCGTCGCCGATACCGTGGGTGCAGGCGATACCTTCAACGCGGGCGCGCTTTCGGCTCTGCACGCTGCGGGCGCCCTGACCAAGGCCGCGCTGACCAGCCTGCCCGATGCCACGCTCGACGCCGCCCTGTCGCTCGGCACCCGCGCCGCCGCCATCACCGTCAGCCGCCCCGGTGCCAACCCGCCCTGGGCCAACGAGCTGTGAGGGCGGTCGTTCAGCGCGTCACCCAAGCCTCGGTCAGCGTGGACGGCACCCTCACCGGCGAGATCGGCCCCGGCCTTTTGATCCTGCTCTGCGCGATGGAGGGTGACACCGAAGCGCAGGCCGATGCCATGGCCGCCAAGATCGCCAAGCTGCGCATCTTCAAGGATGATCAGGGCAAGATGAACCGCTCGGTCACAGACATTGCCGGATCAGCGCTGATCGTGTCGCAATTCACCCTCGCCGCTGATCTGCGCGGCAACCGCCCGGGCTTTTCCACAGCGGCAAAGCCAGAGACCGGCAAACGCCTATACGAATACTTCACCACCCGGGTCACAGCGCTTGGCATCCCCACCGCCAATGGCATCTTCGGGGCCGATATGGCCGTCAGCCTGATCAATGATGGCCCGGTCACGATCTGGATGGACCTCTGACCGCGCTGCACAGACCGGACCGGCGCAGCGTCACCGCACAATCAGCTCCAGCGGATCATACAGGCTCTCCCCCGCTCCCCAGGCCGCCGAAGGCAGCGTGTCGGGCTTGAACCTGATGCCGCGCAGCGCGTCGCGGCTGAAAAACCGCCGCTCGGTCACCACGCCTTCGGGGTCGCGCCAGCCGTCATTGATCTGCCCGGCCACGATCTGGCAGCGGAAATACAGATCCACCTGATGAAACCCGCGCTTTGGGTCATGGAATTCATTCACCAGACAGGGCGCGCCGACGGCCACCGTCAGCCCGGTCTCCTCCCAGATCTCGCGCTTCAGATTGTCATGCAGCGATTGCCCCACCACCGCACCACCGCCCGGCGCGCACCACAGATCCGACACCCCGCCGCGATAGGCGTTGACCAGCAGCAGCCGGTCATCAGCCAGAATGAGCGCGCGGGTGGCAAGACGGGGGGTTCGATGTGACATGCCCGCAGCCTGTGACGTTGCGCGCCGTTTGTCCACTCCCCCTTGGCAACACCGCGCGTCGCGGCCATCTTGCGCCCATGATCCGTGCCCTTGGCCTTGCCCTCCTTTTCGCCACCCCCGCGCAGGCCGATTGCGTGGTGCTGCTGCACGGGCTGGCACGCAGCGAAGCGTCACTGATTCCGATGGCACAGGCGCTGGAGGGCGCGGGTTTTCGCACCGTCAACCAGTCCTACCCCTCGACCTCTGCGCCGATCCGCGATCTGGCCGCTTTTGTCGATGACGGCATCGCCGCCTGCGCACTTGCGCCCGATGAGCAGATCCATTTTGTCACCCATTCGATGGGCGGCATCCTTGTGCGCTATCTGCTGGCCGATCACCGCCCCGAGGCGCTTGGCCGCGTGGTGATGCTGGCCCCGCCCAATCAGGGCTCGGAACTGGTCGATGCACTCGGCACCATCCCGGTGTTTGACTGGATCAACGGCCCCGCCGGCCAGCAGCTCGGCACAGGGGCCGGTTCGGTCCCGCGCACCCTGCCCGCGCCCGATTATCCGCTGGGCATCATCGCCGGCAACCAGTCGCTCAACCCGGTGTATTCCAGCCTGATCCCCGGCCCAGATGATGGCAAGGTCAGCGTGGCATCGACCATGATCGACGGCATGACCGCCCACCTGACCCTGCCTGCCACCCACACATTCCTGATGATGAACCCGCTCGTGCTGCGCCAGACCATCCTGTTCCTGCGCACCGGAGCCTTTGACCCGACCCTCAGCTATGCGCAGGCGGTTGAGGCCCTGTTCGAGCAGGACTAGCTTGACTTCGCCGGGCGATAGGGGTGTATCGGCGCGAAGACGCCCGAACCCTTGAAAGGGGACTACCGATGCACGCCTATCGCAGCCATACCTGCGCCGCCCTGAACACCGCTCATGTCGGCGACACCATCCGCCTGTCAGGCTGGGTGCACCGGGTGCGCGATCATGGCGGCGTCTTGTTCATCGACCTGCGCGACCATTACGGGATCACCCAGATCATCGCCGACAGCGACTCCCCGGCCTTTGCCGACATCGAAAAAGTCCGCGCCGAATGGGTCATTCAGGTCGAGGGCCGGGTCAAGGCCCGCGATGCCGCGCTGATCAACCCCAAGCTGCCGACCGGGGAAATCGAGGTCTACGCCACCGGCATCACCGTGCTGGGCGAAGCGGCAGAGCTGCCGATGCCGGTGTTTGGCGAAACCGAATACCCCGAGGAAACCCGCCTCACCTACCGCTTCCTCGACCTGCGCCGCGATGGCATGCACCGCAACATGATGCTGCGCTCCAACGTGGTGCGCTCGTTGCGCAACCGCATGTGGGATATGGGGTTCAACGAATTCCAGACGCCGATCATCACCGCGTCCAGCCCCGAGGGTGCGCGTGACTTCCTCGTGCCCTCGCGCCTGCATCCGGGCAAGTTCTACGCCCTGCCGCAAGCCCCGCAGCAGTTCAAACAGCTGATCATGGTGGCGGGCTTTGACCGCTATTTCCAGATCGCGCCCTGCTTCCGCGACGAAGACCCGCGCGCCGACCGCTCGCCCACCGACTTCTACCAGCTCGACATCGAGATGAGCTTTGTCGAACAGGAAGACGTGTTCGCCGTGGTGCAGCCGGTCATTCAGGGCCTGTTCCAGGAATTCGCCCCCGAAAAGCCGGTCGATGCCAACTGGCCGCGCATCGCCTATCGCGATTCGCTGCTGTGGTACGGCTCCGACAAACCCGACCTGCGCAACCCGATCAAGATGCAGGTCGTGTCTGACCATTTCGCAGGCTCCGGCTTCGCCGTCTTTGCCAAACTCTTGGAGCAAGAGGGCACCCAGATCCGCGCCATCCCCGCCCCCAAAGGCGGCAGCCGCAAATTCTGCGACCGGATGAACGCCTTTGCCCAGCAGCAGGGCTTGCCGGGTATGGGGTATATCTTCTGGCGTGAGGTTGGAGCGAAGGTAACATCTGAAGAGGCCAAGCGGCGCTTTGCGGAGTTGGATGCGCTGGAACCGAACCACTACAAGGATGTAGCGTGGCAAATTTGGTTCCAAGACTCACCCAAGATAGGTTATTGGGGAGAAGTGTTTGACGCTTTGGCAGAAGCCGTTCAGGCGGGTGATCTGCAGCGCGAAAGAACACTGCGCTCCATGATCGCATCGGGAGTTGAGCCATCTGGCCCCCTCGCCAAAAACATCGGCCCCGAGCGGACCGAAGCCATCCGCCAACAACTCGGCCTCGGCCTCGGCGATGCCGCCTTCTTCCTCGGCGGCAAGCCCGAAGCGTTCGAATCCGTTGCAGGACGTGCCCGCAACGTGATCGGCGAAGAGCTCGGCCTGACCGAAAAAGACACCTTCCGTTTCGCCTGGATCGTCGATTTCCCGATGTACGAGAAGACTGATGACGGCAAGATCGACTTCAGCCACAACCCGTTCTCGATGCCGCAAGGCGGGATGGACGCGCTCAACGGTGACCCGCTCAACGTTTACGCCTACCAATATGACCTCGCCTGCAACGGCTATGAACTGCTGTCGGGTGGCATCCGCAACCACAAGCCGGAAATCATGTTCAAGGCGTTTGAGCTGGCGGGCTACCCCAACTCCGAGGTCGAAAAGCGCTTTGGCGGCATGGTCAAGGCGTTCAAATACGGCGCGCCGCCCCACGGCGGCTGCGCGGCGGGGATCGACCGCATCGTGATGCTGCTGGCCGACACCACCAACATCCGCGAGGTCATCATGTTCCCGATGAACCAGCGCGCCGAAGACCTGCTGATGAACGCGCCTTCCGACCCGACCAACGACCAGTTGCGCGAGCTTCGCCTGCGCGTGCTGCCCAAGGACGCCTGATGTATCACGCCACCGTCCCCGTTTTTCGCCACTACCTCGGCCAGATGGCCGGGATCGTGGACAAAGCGGGGCGGGAGGCGATGACCGCGCAGATTGCCGACAGCTTGACCGCCAGCCAGCATTTTGCCTCTGCCGCAGGCTATACCCTGCGCATCGCCTGCCCGCTGGCAGGCCGCTCGGTGCCCGACCTGCCCACCGCCCTTGCCCCGCGCATGGCGGTCGCCCGCGCCACCCTCGGCGCGATGAAACCCGCCGAGTTTGATGGGGCCGCAGACCGCATCATCAGTCATCGCGCAGGTTTTACCGACCTCCAGCAACCTGCGCATGATTTCGTGTTCCTCTACGGTCTTCCGAATTTTTTCTTTCATGTGACAATGGGTTACGCCTCTCTCCGTGCGTCGGGCATCACCTTGGGCAAGGGCGATTTCGATGGCTTTCATGGCTATCCCCCCGAGTTCAGCTTTGACGGATCGCTCTGACACTGACTTTCCCCGGTGCAAAGGCCCGCGTTTGCCTTTATCCTGACCGCACCTCAAGGACGCCCGATGACTCAGGACAAGACCACTGCCGCCTTTCGCTTTGGCTATGGGCTGCCCCTCCCCGATCAGGCGCCGGCCGAACCCGCGTCGATGCTGGCTGCCCTGCGCGGCCCCGATGTCATGGCCGCCACCTGGCCCGGCCCGCATCTGGCTGATCTGAACGACACCCTGACGCGGGCCGATACCTTGCTGCAGACCTGGCGCCGCGCCAAAGCCGCCGAGGCAAGGGTGGCCCGGCAAGATTACCGTCAAGCCATCGCCCAGCTTGAAGGCGTCACCCTGCTGGCTGCCAAAACCACAATCGCCCGCGCGCTGGATGCCCCCGACGGCTTTCGCGAACGTCTGGTGCAATTCTGGGCCGACCATTTCACTACCGTTGCCCGCGCCCGCCGTGACAGCCCGCTGCCCGCAACCCTGGTGGAAGAGGCGATCCGCCCCCACCTGACCGACCGCTTTGCCGATATGCTGAAAGCGGTGGTCCAGCACCCGGCAATGCTGCGGTATCTGGATCAGTCGCGCAGCCTTGGCCCCAATTCGCGCATTGGCAAACGTCAGGCCAAGGGGCTCAACGAAAATCTGGCGCGTGAACTGCTGGAACTGCACACGGTCGGCAGTGGCTATACGCAAGAAGATGTCACGCAAATGGCCGAGCTTCTGACCGGCCTGACCGTTGACAAGACCGGCGCCACGTTTGACGCCCGCCGCGCCGAGCCGGGGCCGGAAACCGTGCTGGGCACCACCTATGCGGGCGACGCGCTGGCAACTGTGCTGAAAGCGCTGGATGATCTGGCCGAACACCCTGCCACCGCCGCCCATCTGGCGCGCAAGCTGGCGGTGCATTTCGTCTCTGACCAGCCCAGCCCCGATCTGGTGCAGGCTCTGACCGACGCCTGGCGCAGTTCTGGCGGCGACCTGCTGGCGGTCGCCGAATCGCTGCTGACGCAGCCTGCGGCATGGTCGCGGATGCAGGAAAAGGCACGCCAACCCTTTGATTTCACAGTCGCCGCCTTGCGCACGCTTGGCCTCGACGGGGCGGATGTGATGCGGATGGCGGATGGCGTGTTCCGCCAGATCATCCTGCAGCCGATGGCTGCCATGGGTCAGCCCTGGCAGCGCCCCCCCGGTCCCGATGGCTGGCCCGAGGCGGCAGAGGTCTGGATCACGCCCGAGGCGATGGCCGTGCGCATCACCTGGGCGATGGAGATGCCGCAGCAACTGGTCACCCCGTTGCCTGACCCTGCCACACTGATGACCCGCAGCCTCGGCTCGCATCTGGGCGAGCGTCTGGCCTGGGCGGTGCCCCGGTCGGAAAGCACGCGCGAAGCTGTCGGTCTGGTGCTGGCCAGCCCCGAATTCAACCGAAGGTAGCCGCCCATGGATCGCCGACTGTTTCTCAAAGGGCTGACCGGCACCGCCTGTTCGCTCGCCGCGCACCCGTTGATGACCACCGTGACGCTGGCCGCGTCCGATGGCAGCGCGCCCTTGGGCGATCACCGGCTGGTCGTGGTGATTCTGCGCGGCGGGATGGATGGGCTCGATCTGGTGCGCCCCTCCGGCGATCCGCTGCTTGCCGGTTACCGCCCCACGCTTTCTGCCCCCCAAGGCCCTGATCTTACGGGGTATTTTAGCCTTAACCCCATGCTCGCGGGCCTGATGCCGCTGTGGCAGGCGGGTCAGTTGGGGTTTGTCCACGCCACCTCGACTCCCTACCGCGATCACCGCAGCCATTTCGACGGCCAGGATATTCTGGAGGCCGGCACCGGGCTGGATATGCCCGACGGGTCCGTGCGCGATGGCTGGCTGAACCGGATGCTGCAAGCGGTCCCCGGCTTGCGGTCGCAGACCGCCTTTGCCATCGGGGCCGATTCGGCGCCGGTGCTGCAGGGACCGGCACCGGTCAGCAATTGGCAGCCCGATGTGCGGCTGGATCTGTCGCCGCAAAGCCGTCTGCTGCTGGATCACATTTACCACGATGACGCGCTGTTCCGCGAAGCCGCGACCGAGGCCGTGTCTCTGACCGAACGCATGGATCTGGCCCGGATGAACGGCGCGGCGCCGCCCACCGTCGACAAGGGGCGGTTGGCCGAAACCGACCGGCTGACAGATTTCGCGGCCGAGCGGTTGCGCGACGACACCCGCATCGCCGCCTTTTCGCTCAATGGTTGGGACACCCACCGCAACCAGTCCGGCGGTAGCACCTTGCCGCTGCAGCGGCTGGAGCGGGTGGTGCTGCGGCTGGCAGATCAGCTCGGACCGCAGATCTGGGGTAAGACGCTGCTGCTGGCGATGACCGAATTCGGTCGTACCGTTGCCGAAAACGGCACCAGAGGCACCGACCACGGCACCGGCGGCGCAATGCTGATGGCAGGTGGCGCGCTCAAGGGTGGGCAGGTCATGGGGCGGTGGCCGGGGCTGGATGAGGCCGCGCTGTATCAGCGCCGCGATCTGATGCCCACGTCCGATGTGCGGGCCTGGGCGGCCTGGGCGATGCGCGGCATGTATGGTCTTGACCGCAACCTGCTTGAATCCAGTGTCTTTCCCGGTCTGGCGATGGGGAGCGACCCCGGTTTGCTGGCCTGATCCAGCCCCCGCAAGGTCCGGCAACAATGCCCATTGCACCCCGCCCTGCAGACAGGACATAACCTGCGCAGGATCAACAGGGACGCGGCAATGCACAGACAGGCACCACAAGGACAACTGCTCGCAGACTGGACCCCGCCACCCCATCCGCCCGCAGGCCTGACGCTGCAGGGCAAACACATCCGGCTTGACCCGCTGGAGGCCGATGATCACGCGGCCGACCTGTTCGCCGCGTTTTCCGGCCATGATGCGCTGTGGGATTACTTGCCCTATGGCCCGTTCTCCTCGGCCTCGGCCTATCACCGCTGGGTCAAGGATCATCAGGGCCGCAACGACCCGGTGTTCTTTGCCCTCACCGAAACCACCACCGGCCATGCGGTTGGGGTCGCCTCTTATCTGCGCGTCGCGCCAGACTCGGGCAGCATCGAGGTTGGCCATATCTGCCTGTCGCCTGCGCTGCAACGCACGCCTGCCGCGACCGAGGCGATGTTTCTGATGATGGACTGGGCGTTCTGCGCCGGATACCGCCGCTATGAATGGAAATGCAACGCGCTGAACCTGCCGTCGCGCCGTGCCGCGCAACGGCTGGGCTTCAGCTATGAGGGCATATTTCGCAACCACACCGTCAGCAAGGGCCGCAACCGCGACACCGCCTGGTTTTCGGTGATCGACAGCGAATGGCCCGCGCTGCGCGAGGCGTTTGCCGCCTGGCTTGCCCCCGCCAATTTTGATGCGACCGGCCAGCAGCGCGAGCGCCTGTCCGATCTGTCGCAACTGGTGCGCGCAGCCTCGGACCCGGGCCTGTAACCAGCCGGTCAAAACCGTGCCCCCTGCCCCAACCTCAGGTGCACCAGACGGTGCAACTGCGGCAGCGCTTCGGCCCGCAGGGCCGCCGCCGCCGCCGCTTCGGCCAGATCGGCATCCCCGGCACTGCGCGCGACCCCGGCGACAAACCGCGCCAGATAGCCCCGGCCTGCCGCGTCCGGTGCCAGCGCCATCAGCGCCGCCGCATGCGCCAGATCATCGCGCAGCGCAAGCGGATCAACCGCCGCATCCGCCGGCCCCTCATCATCGCGCGCCGTCAGGGCAAAGCGCCCCGGCATATGGCGCAGGATCGCCCGCTGAAACGTGCCTAAACCCTGCAACGGTTTTTCCAGAAATCCCTTTGCCCCCGCCGCCAACGCCAATCCCCGGCCGTCAGGGTCACCGGAAAGGCCCAACACCACCGCCACCCGCCGCGAGATCGTCAGATCGCGGATCAGCCGGTCGCCACGCCCGTCCGGCAGGCCCAGATCGACGATCGCCACATCCGGGCAATAGGTGCGCAGATGCGCCTGCGCATTGGCCATCGAGTGGGCCCGCCGCAATCGGGCACCTGACCGCTGGCACATCAGGCGCAGCGCATCCGAGGCAAAGCGGCTGTCTTCGACCAGCAGAATCGTCACCCCGGACAAGGGCAGCGCCCCCCCCTCCGGCGCGACCACGCCGCGCGGCAAAAAGGTTGGCATCACGGCAGCATCAGGTGAGACGGGTACAGGCATGGCGATCCCCAAAGCCGCCCCCAACAGCGGCAAGCCCGATCAGACACCCAAACCGGCTAAAATTCGGTTAAAACCGCCCTGAAAGCAGGCCCCGCCGCAGCGGAAATGCCCCCTGCGGCGGTTCGGCCCCTTGCCTGATGCCGCCGCCCCGCCCATAACCGCGAAGACCTGCCCAAAGGAGATGCCCATGATCGGCCGCTTGAACCATGTCGCCATCGCCGTGCCCGACCTTGTCGCTGCAAGCGCGCAATATGCCGGCACGCTCGGCGCTGCCGTGCGCCCGCCGCAGGACGAACCTGACCATGGCGTGACCGTGGTGTTCATCGACCTGCCGAACACCAAGATCGAGCTTTTGTATCCTCTGGGCGAAAACTCCCCGATTCAGGGCTTTCTCGACAAGAACCCGGCAGGCGGCATTCACCACATCTGCTATGAGGTCGAAGATATCCTCGCCGCGCGCGACACGCTCAAGGCGTCGGGCGCGCGGGTGCTGGGCACGGGCGAGCCGAAAATCGGCGCGCATGGCAAGCCGGTGCTGTTTCTGCACCCCAAAGACTTCAACGGCTGCCTGATCGAACTGGAGCAGATATGACCATCACCGCCGCCGCCGTTCTGTTCGCCGTTGTCTGGTTCATGGTGTTCTTCATCGTGCTGCCGCTGCGCCTGACCACCCAAGGCGATGCCGGGTCGGTCGTCCCCGGCACCCCCCGCAGCGCGCCCCGCGATGAAATGGTGGGGCGCAAGGCCAGGATCACCACGCTGTTCGCGATCATCGTCTGGGGGCTGCTGGCAGGCATCATCACCTCTGGCACCATCTCGGTGCGCGATTTCGACTGGATGGGCCGCATGCCGCCCGTCACCGCCACCCCATGATCCGCGCGCTGGATCCGGCCGGCGACCGCGCCGCCGTTTCCGCCCTGCTGACAGAGGCGCAGGACTATTACCACCTGTGGAAGGGCCGCGCCCCCGGCCTTGAAGAGGTCGATGATTTCTTCACCGGCGCGCCGCTGCCTTCCGACTCCGCCGCCACCTTGCGGCTCGGCCTGTTTGTGGGCGACCGGCTTATCGGCCTGGCCGAAGTCTTCTTCGGCTTTCCCACCGCGTCAGACGCCTACCTCGGCCTGATGATTCTGGCACCCGACACCCGCTCCAACGGCCATGGCGCGCGCTTTCTGGCCCAGATCGAAGACCGCTGCCGCGCGGCTCAGGCGACAAGTCTCTATCTCGCCGTTCTACAGGCCAACCCGCGCGGTGCCGCCTTCTGGGCCCGCATGGGCTTTGTGCCCACCGGCATCAGCCGCGACGACACCGAATACGGCCACACGCTTCATCGCCTGGTCAAACCGCTCTGAGCACTGGCAATCGCCACGCCGCTCAAAATCACCGCCGAGGCCACCCAGAACCGTCCCCCCACCGCCTCGCCGATCACCACAGCACCGCCCAGCGCGGCCAGCACCGGCACCGTCAGCTGCGCCACCGCCGCCCGCGCCGCGCCCAGACCGGGTAACACCGTATACCACAGCGCATAGCCCAGACCACTCGTGACCGCCCCCGACAGTACGGCCAGCCAGACGCCCGCCGCCTCCGCCCGCATCCCGCCCCAGATCAGCGCCACCCCAACCACCACCGGCACCGCCAGCCCGAAATTCCACGCCGTCGCCGCCAGCGCATCGCTGGCCCCGCGCCCGGCCAGCGAATAGATGCCCCAGCCGATCCCCGCACAAGCCATCGCCACAGCCCCTGCCACCGGCACCTCTGCCCCACCGGGGGCCACCAGCCCCACCAGCCCGGCAAAGGCCAGCCCCGCCCCCAGCCAGCGCCGCCCCGGCACCACCTCCCCCGACAGCACCGCACCGCCAAACATCGTCACCTGCACCGCCCCGAACAGGATCAGCGCGCCGATCCCGGCCCCCAGCGCCAGATAGGCAACCGAGAATCCGACCAGATAGACCACCAGCCCGGACACCCCGGCCAACCGCCCGCGCGTGCCCGGCCAGACCACGCCCCCGCGCACGCCCAGCAGCAGCGCCAGCATCAAGGCCCCCGCCACCACGCGCACCGCCGCAAAGCCAAGCGGATCAATCCACCCCGCCCCCACCGCCATCCGGTTCAGCACCGAATTGGCCGCAAACGCCGCCATTGCCAGCGCCGTCCAGCCAAACACCCGCACCGCGCTCATGGCGTGCACCTTTCTGAAATACTCCCGCCGGAGGCTCCCGCCCTATCCACCCAACATCACCTCAGCCACACGGACTGCCCCCCGGATTGCTGCTTACCAAATACTCCCGCCGGAGGCGTCCGCCCTATCCAACCCACACCGCCTCAGCCATCCCGCGCAGCGCATTCCCAACCCACAACCGCACCCGTGGCAGATCCTCCGCCAGCAGCACTTCCTCCACACACGCCAGCTCCGCCCGCAACACCCCCGGCAACAGCCCGCAGGCCAAGGGCGGCGTCCGCAGCCCCGCGCCGCGATCAAAGAACAGCGTGGTGATCGTCCCGTCACAGACCTCTCCCCGCTCGTTCTGAAACACCAGCTCATCAAAGCCCGCAGGCAACCCCGCCCGCGCCCGGTCATAAACAGCCCGCCGCGTCGATTTCACCCTCAGCCACGGGTCGCCCGAGCACAACCGCTCCGCCGCCAGCCCCAGCCGCCAGAGCATCAGCGGCGCAGGCACCGCGCCCGCCTCAAGCTCAACCGCCCCCGCCCGGTCCAGCGTCAGCCGCAGCCGCGCCGCCTGCCCCTCCGGACCCCTCACGTCCAGCAAAGGCACCGCCCAGCCCAAAGCCGCCGCACCCGCCGTCAGCCGTGCGACATGCAGCGGCCAGCGCGGCACGCAGGCCCCGTCCCACAGCATCGTCTCGATCAGCTTCAGCCCCGGCGTGTCAGCCCCACAGCAAAGCGTGTTTTCCACAGTGCTTCCTCCCATTCCCCGGCTTCGGTAGAATCAAACACCACGCCGCCGCCAACATTCAGCAGCACCTCGCCATCCGGCCAGACCCGCGCCGTGCGGATCGCCACCGACCAAGCCTGATCCCCCGAAGGTGCCGCCCAGCCCACAGCCCCGCAATAAACCCCGCGCGGCTCGGCCTCGACCTCGGCGATGATCTCCATCGCGCGGATCTTCGGCGCCCCCGTCACCGAACCGCAGGGGAACAGCGCCGCCATCAGCCCCGGCAGACCCGCGCCGGACAACAGCCGCCCCTGCACGCGCGAACTCATCTGATGCACCGTGGCAAAGCTCTCCACCGCATAGAGCTCCGGCACCTTGACCGAGCCGACCTCTGCCATCCGCGCAATGTCGTTGCGCAAAAGGTCCACGATCATCAGGTTCTCGGCCCGATCCTTTTCGCTGGCCTGCAACGCGGCCGCCAGCCCGGCATCCTCGACCGGATCATCCGACCGGGGCGCGGTGCCTTTCATCGGGCGGCTCTCAATCACCCCGCCCGTGACGCGAAAGAACAGCTCCGGGCTGCGCGAGACGATCACCGGCCCCACCCCCAGATCGACAAAGGCCCCATAGCCCACCGGCTGCCCGGCCCGCAGTGCGCCATACAGCCCCAGCGCCGTGCCGCCCAGCAGGCGCGAGGCCAGCGGAAAGGTCAGGTTGATCTGATAGCAGTCGCCCGCCACAATATAGCCCTGCACCCGCGCAAACGCCGCCCCGTACGCGTCACGCGTCACACCGGGCACCATTGGCTCCAGCCGCACCCCCCGTCCCTGCTCCGCCGCAGCGGCCAGGGCAGCCCCTGCATCCTCCGGCCCGTCAAATGCCGCCAGACAGACCAGCGGCCCGCGCCGCCCCTCGGGCATCTGCGCGCGCAAGCGCGGCTCCAAGGCATACCCCGCCTCATAGGCGATATATCCGGCTAGCCACGCACCCGCCGCCCGCGCCGCTTCCGCAGCGGCAAGGCAGTCCGCCACGTCATCCGCCTCCTGCGCCACGAACACCCGCACAGCCTGCGAAAACGCAACCGCCCGCCCGCCCGGCCCATGTTCAATGACAATCATCGAAATCCCCCGGCATCGCCCGAAATCAATCCGTTCCCCAGCCCCAGCCTCTAGCACGCAACCCCCTGCCGGAACAGGCGGCAAGCGACGCATTCCGGCCCCGCCACTCCCCCCCTGCCCCGGTCATCGCCGCATTTGCGGCCCCGGTAGGGCGGGGTTCACCCCGCCTGTCGCCCGGCAATGGCGGGGTGAACCCCGCCCTACCCCATATGCCCCGAAAACCGCGCCCCCAACCGACCCTTTCGCAAAGGGTTGCGCCTTGGCCCGCAACCCCCTAAACCCCCGTCAATTTGCGAAGACTGCACGAATCCGCGACCCGGTGTCACCGTGGGCCGCGATCAGCCATGGACAGGGGCCACCAATATGCCGAAAAGAACCGACATCAAATCCATCATGATCATCGGTGCAGGCCCCATTGTCATCGGTCAGGCCTGCGAATTCGACTACTCCGGCGCTCAGGCCTGCAAGGCTTTGCGCGAAGAAGGCTACCGCGTCATTCTGGTGAACTCCAACCCCGCCACGATCATGACCGATCCGGGCCTTGCCGATGCGACCTATATCGAGCCGATCACGCCCGAAGTGGTGGCCAAGATCATCGAGAAAGAACGCCCCGACGCTTTGCTGCCCACCATGGGCGGCCAGACCGGGCTGAACACCGCGCTGGCGCTCGCTGATCTGGGAATATTGGAAAAGTTCAACGTCGAGCTGATCGGGGCCAAGCGCGAAGCCATCGAGATGGCAGAAGATCGCAAACTGTTCCGCGAAGCGATGGACCGGATCGGGCTGGAAAACCCCAAGGCCACCATCATCGCCGCCCCGAAACTGCCCAACGGCAAATACGACATCAACGCCGCGATCCGTGAGGCGATTGATACCCTCGACTACGTCGGCCTGCCCGCCATCATCCGCCCCGCCTTTACCCTTGGCGGCACCGGCGGCGGCGTGGCCTACAACCGCGACGATTATGAGGCGATCTGCCGGAGCGGCCTTGAAGCGTCACCCATGGCGCAGATCCTCGTCGACGAATCCCTGCTCGGCTGGAAAGAGTTCGAGATGGAAGTGGTCCGCGACACCGCCGACAACGCCATCATCGTCTGCGCCATCGAAAACATCGACCCCATGGGCGTGCACACCGGCGACTCGATCACCGTCGCCCCGGCGCTGACCCTGACGGATAAGGAATACCAGATCATGCGCAACGGCTCCATCGCCGTGCTGCGCGAGATCGGGGTCGAAACCGGCGGATCGAACGTGCAATGGGCGATCAACCCCGCCGATGGCCGCATGGTGGTGATCGAAATGAACCCGCGGGTCTCGCGCTCCTCGGCCCTCGCGTCCAAAGCCACTGGCTTCCCCATCGCCAAGATCGCCGCGAAACTCGCCGTCGGCTACACGCTGGACGAGCTCGACAATGACATCACCAAAGTGACGCCAGCCAGCTTCGAGCCGTCCATCGACTACGTGGTCACCAAAATCCCGCGCTTCGCCTTCGAGAAATTCCCCGGCAGCGAGAACAACCTCACCACCGCAATGAAATCGGTGGGCGAAGTGATGGCCATCGGCCGCACCATCCACGAGTCGATGCAAAAGGCCCTCGCCTCATTGGAAACCGGCCTGACCGGCTTTGACGAGATCGCCATTCCCGGACTGGCGCCTCCCTCCCCCCTCGTGGGGGAGGGCCGGGGTGGGGGGGCGCTGTCATCAGACGCCCGTGCCGCCATCTCCAAGGCGCTGTCCTTGCAAACCCCCGACCGCCTGCGCGTCATCGCCCAAGCCATGCGCGACGGCTTCACCGACGACCAGATCAACGCCATCACCTCCTTTGACCCGTGGTTCCTCGCCCGTATCCGCGAAATCATCGACGCCGAAGCAACAATCCGCCACGACGGCCTGCCGCTCGACGCCACCGGCCTGCGCAAGCTGAAAATGATGGGCTTCACCGACGCCCGCCTCGCCACCCTGACAGGCCGGGATGAGGCCCAAGTCCGTCGCGCCCGCCGCAACCTCGGCGTCACCGCCGTTTTCAAACGCATCGACACCTGCGCCGCCGAGTTCGAGGCGCAAACCCCCTATATGTACTCCACCTACGAATCCCCCGTTATGGGCGATGTCGAATGTGAAGCCCGCCCGTCAGCCGCCAAGAAAGTCGTCATCCTTGGTGGTGGCCCAAACCGCATCGGTCAGGGGATCGAGTTCGACTACTGTTGCTGCCACGCCTGCTACGCCCTCACCGACGCGGGCTATGAAACCATCATGGTCAACTGCAACCCCGAAACCGTCTCGACCGATTACGACACTTCCGACCGGCTGTATTTCGAGCCACTCACGCTGGAACATGTCCTCGAAATCCTGCGGGTGGAGCAGGACAACGGCACCTTGCATGGCGTGATCGTGCAATTCGGCGGCCAGACCCCGCTGAAACTGGCCCAAGCCCTCGCCAACGAAGGTATCCCCATCCTCGGCACCACCCCCGATGCCATCGACCTTGCCGAAGACCGCGAGCGCTTCCAGCAACTGCTGAACACCCTGAACCTGAAACAACCCGTCAACGGCACTGCGCGCAGCCGGGATGAGGCCTTCGCCGTCGCCAAACAGGTCGGCTATCCCCTCGTCATCCGCCCCTCCTTCGTGCTGGGTGGCCGCGCGATGGAAATCATCCGCGACGACGCCCAGCTGGAGCGCTACATCCGCGAAGCCGTGCAGGTCTCCGGCAACAACCCGGTCCTGCTCGACAGCTACCTCTCCGGCGCTATCGAGGTCGACGTTGACGCCCTGTCAGACGGCCAGAACGTCCATGTTGCGGGCATCATGGAGCATATCGAAGAGGCCGGCGTGCATTCCGGCGACTCCGCCTGCTGCCTGCCGCCGCACTCGCTGTCGGCTGACACCATCGAAGAACTCAAGACCCAGACCATCGCCATGGCCCGCGCCCTCAACGTGGTCGGGTTGATGAACGTGCAATTCGCGATCAAGGACGGCACCATCTACGTCCTCGAAGTCAACCCGCGCGCCTCCCGCACGGTGCCTTTCGTCGCCAAAGCCACCGACTCCGCCATCGCCGCCATTGCCGCCCGCCTGATGGCCGGTGAGCCGATGTCGAACTTCCCGCTGCGCACGCCCTACGCCTCCGGCGTCGGCCCCGACACCGCCCTGCCGCTCGCCAACCCCTTCACCCTCGCCGACCCGATCACCCCGTGGTTCAGCGTGAAAGAGGCGGTACTCCCCTTCGCCCGCTTCCCCGGCGTCGACCCCGTCCTCGGGCCTGAAATGCGCTCCACCGGCGAGGTCATGGGCTGGGACCGCACCTTTGCGCTGGCCTTTTTGAAGGCGCAAATGGGCGCAGGCACCATCCTTCCCGAATCCGGCCGCGTCTTCCTGTCGGTCAAGGACATGGACAAGAGCGAAGCCCTCGCCTCCGCCGCCCGCGACCTCGTGTCGATGGGGTTTGAGATTGTCGCCACCAAAGGCACCGCCAGCTGGCTGGCCAGCGTCAGCGTCGCCACAACCCCCGTCGCCAAAGTCTACGAGGGCCGCCCCAACATCGTGGACCGCCTGAAAAACAATGACATCGCGCTGGTCCTGAACACCACCGAAGGCACCCAGGCCATCAACGACAGCCGCGACATCCGCCGCGTGGCCTTGATGGACAAGATCCCCTACTTCACCACCGCAGCCGCAAGCATCGCCGCCGTGGCCGCGATGAAGGCCCGGGGTGAGGGGTATGGCGTGCGGACGTTGCAAGGCTGATGCAGGGCGGGGTCACCCCGCCTTGCATCACGATGGCGTGTCTGATCGTGACCGACCCGGCCATGCCGCGGTATAACTGCACGGGCCGGGTGTTGCTTTGGCCCGGTGTGCAAACCCTGCATCGCTTTGCGCTCTGCCAGCAGAGTGCCAGGCGAGGGCACTCCGGTTCGGCGCACAGCCATAACAGTCAGGTCAGGCGGGCCAGAACCGCCTCGACATCATCGACGAAACCTGCCCAGCTTCCATCCTCGTCGATGCCGACGATCCGGAGCAAGAACAACCCCTCGACCGCCAGAAACGCCACACGGGCAGCCTGAGCCTCGGGGGTGGCCGCGCCGAGGCGGTCGAAAATTGCGTGATACCAACGGCGGGTTTCGCGCAGGTTTTCCGGGTCTTCGATATAGCCGATCATCAGCCCGGCCATCTTGGCATTCATCGCCTGCTGCGACGCCCGCATCGCTTGAATGTATTGCCGGACCAGAGCGGGCGCATCAAGCGACTCATCGGTTTCCAGCAGCGCGTCAAACTGCTGTGTCCAACGCTCGATCAGCGCCCGCACCAGATCATCCTTTGAGGCAAACGAATACTGCACCCCCCCCTTTGAGATACCTGCGGCACTGGCCAACGCCCCGATGGTCAGCGCTTTTGCGCCCTCTGTGCGGACGATGTCTTCGGCCACATCCAAAAGGCTGTCGCGGGTGATGGTTGGTTTTCTGCCCATGAGTCTGGTCTGTGCCCTGTCATAAAACTTTGCGATTGAAATCCATACGTATGTATTTACATGGACAGACGCAATGACTTCTAAGGTGAACCATGTCTGTGTCTTCTGTTTCTACTCATGCTGCCGACCCGAAACGCTGGCTGGTACTGGTTGCGGTCATGCTGGCGTTTTTGCCGGTGGTGCTGGATATGACCATCCTGCATGTCGCGGTGCCGACGCTGACACAGGCCCTTGGCGCCACCAATACCGAGGTGCTGTGGATCATCGACATCTATCCGCTGCTGATGGCGGGGCTGCTGGTGCCGATGGGCACGCTGGCCGACCGGGTGGGCAACCGGCGCATACTGCTGACCGGGCTTGTGGTATTTGGCATCGCGTCCAGTCTGGCCGCCTTTGCCCCCAATCCTGCGATGTTGATCGCCGCACGGGTGCTGCTGGCGGTCGGCGGCGCGATGATCATGCCCTGCGTGCTCGGCATCATCCGGCGGACGTTTGAAGACGAGTCTGAACGGGCGATGGCGCTTGGCCTGTGGGGTATGGTCGGTGCGGCGGGCGCGGCCATCGGGCCGCTGGTCGGCGGCGCGTTGCTGGAGCATTTCTGGTGGGGCTCGGTGTTTCTGATCAACGTGCCGGTGATGCTGGTGGTTGCCCCGGCCTGCTATTTTCTGTTGCCGCGCGTCGAAGCGGTGACGCCGGGCGCATGGCCGATTGGTCAGGCGATCCTGCTCATTCTGGGCATGATCTCGGTGGTTTACGGCATCAAGGCCGGGTTCGGCGGCACCCAGCCTCTGACCGTGGTGGCGCTGGTTCTGGGCTTTGGCCTTGTCATGCTGGTGCTGTTTGGCCGCAAGCAGCTGCGCTCGGCCACACCGATGCTGGATCTGTCGCTGTTCTCGCATCCGGCCATCGTGGCGGGGATGATCATGGCAATCGTGGCGACCGGCGCTTTGGCCGGGGTTGAACTGACGCTGGCGCAAGAGCTGCAATATGTGCTGGGCAAGTCCCCGTTGCAGGCGGGCATTTTCATGATCCCGATCATGGCGGCGGCGGCGGTTGGCGGCCCGGTCGCGGGCAAGCTGACCACGATATTCGGCCTGCGCCATGTTGCCAGCCTGTCGCTGCTGATATCGGCGGGCGCTTTGGCGGGGCTTGCCTTCCGTGACTTTCATCAGCCGGGGGTGATGGTGCCGGTCTTTCTGGCCGTACTTGGCCTGACACTCAGTATCGGGCTCACCGCCTCGTCCATCGCGATCATGGGCTCGGTCGAGGCCAGCAAAGGCGGGGCCGCAGGCTCACTGGAGGCAACGAGCTATGAGCTGGGCACCGGGTTGGGGATCACCTTGTTCGGAGTGTTCATGTCGGGCATCTTTGGCCGCACCATCACGCTGCCCGAGGGTCTGTCGCCCGAACTGGCGGTGCAGGCGGCGCGGTCGATCGGCGACAGCTATCTGGTGGCGCAGCAACTGGCCGAAGCTCCGGCAGCGGCACTGATCGCGGCGGGCAAAGAGGCGTTTTCGACCACGCATGCCGTGCTGCTGACCACCGCCGCCGGGCTGATCGGGGGCTTGTCGATTGTCGTGTTCTTCCTGCTGGCCAGCTATCGCAACACCGGCAGCGACCACTAGCACATCGCCGCGACCGGCACCCGGTCGCGGCGTCTGCCTGTCCTGTCAGCTCAGGTGATGCGGCGGGTGCAGACCCCAGACCGGCGTCTCAAGCCCCGCCTGCCGGGCCTTGAGCTGTAGCGCCAGATAGCGCGAGTAGTGCCGTGACTGGTGCAGGTTGCCGCCATGGAACCACAGGCCGGGCTGCATCGTGGGTTTCCACATATTGCGCTGCTCGCCTTCCCATGGGCCGGGGTCTTTGGTGGTCTCTGACCCCAGCCCCCAGCATTTGCCAACCTTGTCCGCAACTTCGGGGCTGATCAGATCCGCCGCCCATCCGTTCATCGAGCCATAGCCGGTGGCATAGACCACCAGATCGGCGGGCAGTTCGGTGCCGTCGTCCAGCACCACAGCGGTTTCGGACAGATGGCTGATGCCCTTGCCCGATTGCAGCTTGATCGAGCCGTCGATCACCAGATCACAGGCGCCGACGTCGATGTAATAGCCCGACCCCCGCCGCAGGTATTTCATGAACAGCCCTGAGTCATCATCCCCGAAATCGAGCAGGAAACCCGCCTTTTCCAGCGCCGCATAGAACGCGGCATCGCGGCGCTTGATCTCGTCGTATTGCGGCACATGAAAGCTGGCCATGATCTTGTAGGGCACCGAGGCAAAGATCATGTCGGCCTTGTCATGGGTGATGCCATTGGCGACCGCCTGTTCGGAATAAAGCCCGCTCAGGCACACCTCCATCAGACTGTCGGATTTGACGATATGGGTCGAGGAGCGCTGCACCATCGTCACATCGGCGCCCTGTTCCCAAAGCGCCGCGCAGATGTCATGCGCCGAGTTGTTGGCACCGATCACCACCACCTTTTTGCCCTTGTAGGCATCCGGGCCGGGGTGCTGGCTGGAATGCTGCTGCTCGCCCCGAAACACATCCTGACCGGGGATCACCGGCACATTGGCCTTGCCCGACATGCCGGTGGCCAGCACCAGCTGTTTCGGGTGCAGCGTCACCTCTTCGCCGTTTCGGTCAACGACCACGGTCCACTCGCCCTTGGTCTCATCATACTGCGCGGATTTCGCCGTGGTCGAGGACCAGTAGTTCAGCTCCATCACCTTGGTATACATCTCCAGCCAGTCGCCCACCTTGTCCTTGGGGGCAAACACCGGCCAGTTGTCGGGAAACGGGATATAGGGCAGGTGGTCATACCAGACCGGATCATGCAGGCAGAGCGACTTGTAGCGCTTGCGCCACTGGTCGCCGGGGCGTTCGTGCTTGTCAACGATGATCGTCGGCACGCCCAGCTGGCGCAGACGCGCGCCAAGCGCGATGCCGCCCTGACCGCCCCCGATCACCAGCACATAGGGCTGATCCTCATAGCCCAGACGGCGGGCCTCGTCTTCGCGCTTTTCCTTCCAGGTCTTGCGGTTCGGGTCATGGCCATGCTCGGCCCCCATCGGACGGCGCAGCTTGCGCGGTTCCTCATGACCTTTCAGCTCGTGCAGCGTGGTCAGCAGGGTCCAGATCCGGCCATCTTTCATCCGGATATGCCCGACACCGCGCCCCGCAGCGGTTTCCAGCACCAGCCAGCCCTCGGCCACCCCGTCAGCCTCGGTCACCGTCTCGGCCGGGTCCAGCGTCAGCGCCTTTGGCGCGATCTGCGCCAGCTGCGCTGCCGCCATCGCGCGGATCTGCGCCGCGCCCTCACTGGTGTTCAGGTTCCAGGTAAAGGCCGCAAGGTCGCGCCAGTAGCTGTCGGTTGCAAACAGCGCGGCAACCGCGTCGGCATCCTGCGCAATCAGCGCGCGTTCCAGATCCGCAACCAGCGCCGCCAGTTGCGGATGGGTGGTATCAAGCATGGTAGTCCTCCCTTGGTGTAAATGGCACCGCCCCTCCCAAGGCGGCACGTGGTGTCAGGTCAGATCAATCAGGATCTTCAGATGCGTGCCCGCCGGGTCGAGCAGGGTGTCGAACCCTTCAGCCACCGCCTCCTCCAGCCGGATCTTTTTGGTCACCACCTTGCTGGCCGGGATGGCGCCGGTCGCGATCAGGTCAATCACCCTCGGCCACAGATGTGTCGGGTACGCCCAGGATCCGCGCACATCGACATCCTTGAAGGTGACGGTAAACCAGTCCAGCCCGCTGTTGCCCGGATGCAGGCCGACCTGCACGATGACGCCCTGTTTGCGCACCGCATCCAGACAGCTGCCAAGCGCCTTTTCATTGCCGACACATTCCAGCGCCACATCACAGCCGACCCCGCCTTCGGTCGCGGCCCGGATGCGCGCGCCGATGTCGTCGCGTTTGGGGTTCAGGGTGATGACGCCGGGCAGAATGCGCTGCGCAATCTCCAGCCGGGTGTCGTTCAGGTCCGACACGAACAGCGTCGTGGCACCAAACGCCTTGGCCGCAAGCAAGGTCAGCATGCCGATCGGCCCGGCCCCGGTCACCAAAACGCTGTTGCCCGCCACAACGCCACCGCGGTCGCAGGCATAGACCGCCACCGCAGTCGGCTCGACCAGCGCCGCCTCTTCATCGGTCAGGCTGTCGGGGATTCGCACCACGTTGTAATCGTTCAGCAGCGCCGCCTCGGCCATGCCACCCGACAGCCAGCTCAGCCCCGCAAGCGCCAGATCGGGGCTCAGGTGGAACAGCCCGCGGTCGGCAAAGTAATCGCCCGAGCGCGGCATGATCAGCGGCTGCACCGACACCCGGTCGCCAGCGACCACATGGGTCACGCCTTCACCCACAGCGGTCACCACACCGCCGAACTCATGGCCCAGCACCTGCGGCCCCTGCGCGCCGGTAAAGGCATGCGGCTCTTTGGGAATAAAGATCGGCCCATAGGAATATTCGTGCAGATCGGTGCCGCAGATGCCGACAAAGCGGTTGCGGATCGTCACCTGCCCCGGTCCAGGGACAGGCAACGCGTCAATATCGTCAAGGCGCAGGTCTTTTGCGGCGTGAAAGCGAAGGGCCTTCATGTGGATTTCCTCCCGGTTTGGTCTGCCTCACGCTAGGGCTGTGCCACACACCACCAAACCGAATTAGGCCAATCTAACCTTTTCAATGCCTTAGACCGTCAGACTGTGGCGCAACCTGTGGCATCTGTGGCGGCAGCGTGCCACAGGCCATGCGACTCAAGTGCCATTCCCACCCGCCCCGCGATACTGTTAGGCTATGCCATCCGCCCTATCCCGAAAGGGGGACACGATGAACGCAGACCTGCACCACATCCGCGAGATCGAGGCCGTCTCGCAGGGGGCGCGCGCCGCCCGCGACCCGGTGGTGGTGCAAAGCTGGCTGCGCTGTCTGGAAAAGCACAGGCTGGACCCCGCGACACGGGCCGAGGCCTATATCCTGCCCGATGCCGAGTTGCGCCAGCACCGGCAGCGCAGCGAAGAGCTGATCGCCATCGCCCGCTCGGGGATCGAGAACCTCTATGCGCTGGTCGCCGGGCAGAACTATGTGCTGCTGCTGGCAGATCGCACGGGGGTAACGGTGGAGTATCTGGGGGATGAGGCGCAGAAATCGGCGCTGCGCCGCTCGGGCCTGTACATGGGTGCGGAATGGTCCGAGGCGCGGGCGGGCACCTGCGCGCTGGGGGCCTGTATCGAGACCGGCGAGCCCCTGATCATCCATCAGGACGATCATTTCGATGTCACCCATGGCGGCCTGTCCTGCACCGCCGCGCCGATTTACGATTCCGGCGGGCAGTTGACAGCTGTGCTGGATATCTCGCTCTTGTCCTCCCCCCGGCCAAGGGCCAGCCAGAGCCTTGCGCTGAACCTTGTGCGCCAGTCGGTGCGGCGGATCGAGATGGCGCACCTGATGGCAGAGTCGCGCCGCGAATGGGTGCTGCGCCTGTCGGGCAGCCCGGACTTTCTGGATGTTGACCCCGAGGCCGCGATCTCGCTTGATGGCGCGGGCCGGGTGATCGGCATGACCCATGGCGCGGCCCGGCTGATGGCCCGGGCGGGGGGTGCAGACTGGCGCGCGCCGGATCAGCTGATCGGGCGCAAGCTGTCGGATTTTCTGAATGTGCGGCTGGACCGGCTGGATGATCTGACCCGGCAACGCCCCGCCGCCGAACGCTTTATCGAAACCCGCGACGGCCATCGCCTGTTCGCCCACGCGATTGAGCCACGCCGCGCCCTGCCCCGCAACACCCCCGCCGCTGTGCCCCATATCCCCGCTGTCCTGCGCGACCTTGCGGGCGATGATCCGGCGATGGCGCAGGTGTTGCGCCGGGCCGCAGCACTCGCCAGCCGAACGCTGCCGCTGCTGATCGAGGGCGCGACCGGCACCGGCAAGCTGACCCTTGCCCGCGCCATCCACGCCGCCGCGCGCAATGGCACGGCGACCGTACTGCATTGCGCGGGCCTGTCGGATGCGGATGAGCCGATGATCTTTGGCCGCATCGACGGCCGCCGCCACACGCCGGGCCTGCTGGACCGCGCCGCGCGCGGCACGCTCGTGCTGGACAAGGTCGAGGAATTGCCCCTGCGCCTGCAAGCGCGGCTGCTGCAACTGGCATCCGAGGGCAGCTATCTGCCGGTGGGCGGGCTGCGCCCCATTACCCCCGGCCTGCGGCTGATTGCGACGGCGCAGGGAGATCTGTCGCGCGCGGTCGAGGCGGGGCAGTTCCGCCGCGATCTCTATCACAGTCTGGCCGGGGCCACGCTGCACCTGCCCGCCCTGCACGACCGCCGCGATCTGTTCTGGCTGCTCGACCGGATGCTGGCGCAGGCCTTTGGCCAGCTGGTCCTGCTTGCGCCCGAGGTGCCCGCGCGGCTGGCCGCCTATGCCTGGCCCGGAAACCTGCGCGAACTGGCACGGCTGGCCGAAACCCTGGCCGCCACCCTGCCCCAACCCCGGCTGGAACTCGCAGACCTGCCCCTGATGACGGCACCTTCACCGGGGTCGGGCAAGGAAAGCGTGTCGCTGCTGGCACAGATCCTGCACGAAACCGGCGGCAATATCTCGGAATGCGCCCGACGTATGGGCGTTGACCGCACCACGATTCACCGGCGGATGCGCCGAATGGGCCTTGGCAAACGGCGCTGATGACGTGCGCATCAGCGGCGCTGCGCCGCTCAGGCCACCGGCGCGCGGATGTGGCGGCAGGCCTCCAGCGCCAGCGGTGAAAGTCCCTCACCCCCCGCTGCGGCATGATCCAGCAGCTTGATCCGCATCCGCGGTTCCCAGAAATCATTGATATGCGCGGCCACCTTGCCCGCCCGGTCTTCATCCGGCTGGGTCTGGAAAAACGTGGCGATCTGGTTGGCCATCATGACCATCTTTTCAGGCTGCATCAGAGGCTCCGGTCTGAAGTCGGGTGGGATGGGCATAGACATCAAACCCGCCCCCCCGCGCAAAGGCGACAAGGGTCAGGTTCGCGGCCATCGCGAGCCGCAGGGCATGGGCGGTCGGCGCAGAAACGGCGATCAGCACCGGGCACCCGGCCATCACCGTTTTCTGCACCATCTCGACCGACACGCGCGAGGTCAGCACAATCGCCCCCGCCCCGGCCTCAAACCCGTCGCGGGCCATCGCACCGATCAGCTTGTCCAGCGCATTGTGCCGCCCGACATCTTCGCGCGCCAGCACGATGCCCCGCCCCGGCAGCAGAAACCCTGCCGCATGCACCGCATGGGTCTGGTCGTGCAGCGGTTGGTGATCCCGCAACCGATCGGTTGCCTGCGCCACCTCGTGCCGCGACAGCCGGGGTCCGTCAGCCGTCAGCACCGGCAAAGGGCGGATCGCCTGTTCCAGACTGTCGATCCCGCACAGACCGCAGCCAACCGGCCCCAGCATGTTGCGCCTGCGCACCTGAATCGCCCGCGCCTGATCCTCGGCGATCCAGAACCGCGCCTCTGCCCCCGCCGCGTGCGGGACGATCTCGAACGACAGAACCTGATCCAGCCGGTCTATGAACCCCTCGGTCAGCGCAAAGCCAAAGGCAAAGTCCTGCAACGCCACGGGCGAGGCCATCATCACCGCCGCCGTGGTGCCATTGAACACCAGCGCCACGGGCATCTCTTCGGGCAGGCAGCGCGTGACTTCGCGCAGGGCGTCGCCCTGCACCGACAGCCCGCGCAGGCTTTGTGTGGCGGGCAGCACGGCTATTCCGCCGCAGGCAGGATGCGCCGCGCCAGAGCCGCCTGCGCATTATAGCCTTCCTGCCAGTCCGATGGCCCGTTTGACGGCGACACCTGCACCGCTGTCACCTTGTATTCCGGACAGTTCGTCGCCCAGTCCGAAAAGTCGGTGGTGATCACATTGGCCTGCGTGTCGGGATGGTGGAAGGTGGTGTAAACCACCCCCGGCGACACCCGGTCGGTGATCGTGGCCCGCAGCGTGGTATCGCCCGACCGCGAGGCGAGACGCACGAAATCGCCGTCATTCACCCCGCGCAGTTCCGCATCATGCGGGTGGATTTCCAGCACATCCTGATCATGCCAGGCCACATTCGCCGTGCGCCGGGTCTGCGCGCCGACATTGTACTGCGACAGAATCCGCCCGGTGGTCAGCAACAGCGGAAAGCGCGGGCCGGTGCGTTCTTCGGTGGCGACATATTCGGTCACGATGAACCGCCCCTTGCCGCGCACAAAGCCATCGACATGCATCAGCGGCGTGCCTTCGGGGTTGGCCGCATTGCAGGGCCACTGGACCGAGCCCTTTTCCTCCAGCACCGCATAATTCACCCCGGCAAAGCTGGGCGTGGTCAGCGCGATTTCATCCATGATCTGTGACGGATGGGTATAGTGCCAATCCGCCCCCATGGCGCGGGCCAGCAGTTGGGTCACCTCCCAATCGGCATAGCCGTTGCGCGGCGCCATCACCCGGCGCACCCGGTTGATGCGGCGCTCGGCATTGGTAAAGGTGCCGTCCTTTTCCAGAAAAGTCGAACCCGGCAGGAACACATGGGCGTAATTCGCGGTCTCGTTCAGGAACAGATCATGCACGATCACGCAGTCCATCGCCGCCAGACCCGCCGCCACATGTTTGGTATCGGGGTCGGATTGCAGGATATCCTCGCCCTGACAATACAGGCCCTTGAACGTGCCCTCCACCGCCGCATCCAGCATGTTGGGAATGCGCAGGCCGGGTTCGGGGTCGATGGTCACGCCCCAGGCTTCCTCGAACACCGCGCGCACCTCTGCGCCCTTCACATGGCGATAGCCGGGCAGCTCATGCGGGAAGGATCCCATGTCGCACGACCCCTGCACATTGTTCTGGCCGCGCAGCGGGTTCACGCCCACCCCTTTGCGGCCGACATTGCCGGTCAGCATCGCCAGATTGGCTATCGCAATCACCGTGGTCGAACCCTGCGAATGCTCGGTCACGCCGAGCCCATAATAGATCGCCCCATTGCCGCCGGTGGCAAACAACCGCGCCGCCGCGCGCAGATCGGCGGCTGGCACGCCGGTCAGCATCTCATTCGCCTCCGGCGAATGGCGCGGGTCCGCGATAAAGGCGGCGTAGTCCTGAAACTCATCCCAGTCACAGCGTTCGCGGATGAAGGCCTCATCCATCAGCCCTTCGGTCACGATCACATGCGACAGCGCCGAAACCACGGCGACATTGGTCCCGGGCCGCAGCGGCAGGTGATATGCCGCCTTGATATGCGCCGATTTCACCAGATCAATCCGGCGCGGGTCGATCACGATCAGCCTAGCCCCGGCCCGCAGCCGCTTTTTCAGCCGTGAGGCAAAGACCGGGTGGCCATCGGTCGGGTTGGCCCCGATCACGATCACCACATCGGTATGCTCCACGCTGTCAAAATCCTGCGTCCCGGCACTGGTGCCAAAGGTCTGGCCCAGACCATAGCCGGTCGGCGAATGGCAGACACGGGCGCAGGTATCGGTGTTGTTGTTCATGAACACCCCCCGCGCCAGTTTCTGCACCAGATAGGTTTCCTCGTTGGTGCAGCGGCTGGAGGTGATGACGCCAATCGAACGGCGGCCGTATTTTTCCTGCAAGCCGCGCATCCGGTCGGCGGCAAAGCGCAACGCCGCGTCCCAGCTGACCTCTTGCCACGGCTGGTCGATCCGGTCACGGATCATCGGTTTCAGGATGCGGTCTTGGTGCGTGGCATAGCCATAGGCAAACCGACCCTTGACGCAAGAATGGCCCCGGTTGGCCTTGCCATGCTTGTAGGGCACCATCCGCACCAATTGGTCGCCATTCAGCTCGGCCTTGAACGAGCAGCCGACCCCGCAATAAGCGCAAGTGGTGATCACCGATTTCTGCGGCGTCCCCAACTCGATCACCGATTTTTCCTGCAAGGTCGCGGTCGGGCAGGCCTGCACACAGGCCCCGCAGCTGACGCAATCGGACTCCATGGCCGTGTCGGTCTTCGCCCCAAACGACACCCGGCTGTCAAAGCCGCGCCCCTCAATCGTCAGCGCAAAGGTGCCCTGCACCTCTTCGCAGGCCCGCACGCAGCGCGAGCAGACGATGCATTTGGCGGGATCATAGGTGAAATACGGGTTCGAAGTGTCCTTGGGGATGAACTGCGGATTGACCTCACCGCTGGTGTTGCGCGGTTGGAAATGAGTTTTCTCCGGCTGATAGCGCACATCGCGCAGGCCGACCGCCCCCGCCATATCCTGCAATTCGCAATCGCCATTGGCGGCACAGGTCAGACAATCCAGCGGATGGTCCGAGATATACAGCTCCATCACCCCCCGGCGGATCTTGCGCACCGTGTCAGACTGGGTGCGGACCACCATGCCGGGCGCGACCGGCGTGGTGCAAGATGCTGGCGTGCCACGCCGCCCCTCGATTTCCACCACGCACAACCGGCAGGAACCGAACGCCTCCACGCTGTCGGTCGCGCAAAGCTTTGGCACCTGAATGCCCGCCTCGGCAGCGGCGCGCATCACCGAGGTGCCTTCGGGCACCGTCACCTCGAACCCGTCAATCAGCAGCGTGACCGGCGGGCCCATTTTCGCAGGCGTACCCATGTCGCGGTCGTTGGGGAGGATGAAGTCTTTCATTCCGCTGCCTCTTTCCGGGTGGCAAAGTCATCGGGGAAATGGGTCAGCGCCGACAGCACCGGAAACGGCGTGAACCCGCCAAGCGCGCAGAGCGAGCCCAGCTTCATCGTCTCGCACAGATCGGTCAGGATCGGGACCGCCGCCGCATCGCCGCGCGCGATCCGGTCGATGGTTTCGACCCCGCGAACCGCGCCGACACGGCACGGCGTGCATTTGCAACAGGATTCCACCGCGCAGAACTCCATCGCAAAGCGTGCCATGCCCAGCATGTCGGTCGTGTCGTCAAACACCACCAGCCCGGCATGGCCGATCAGCCCACCCGCTGCGTCAAAATCCTCATACCCCAGCGCCGTGTCGAATTTCGACACCGGCATATAGGCCCCCAGCGGTCCACCCACCTGCACCGCCTTGACCGGGCGACCCGTGGCGGTGCCGCCCGCCACATCCATCACCAACTCGCCCAGACTCATGCCGAATGCGGTCTCGAACAGACCACCCCGCGCCACATTCCCGGCGATCTGCAAGGTCACCGTGCCCCGCGACCGGCCCAGACCGAAATCAGCGTAATGGGCCGCGCCCTTTTCGAAGATCACCGGCACCGTCGCCAGCGAGATCACGTTGTTCACCACCGTCGGGCGGCCCAGAAACCCCTCCAGCGCGGGCAGCGGCGGCTTGGCCCGCACCACACCGCGCTTGCCCTCCAGTGCGTTCAAAAGCGAGGTTTCCTCGCCGCAAACATAGGCCCCGGCCCCAACCCGCACCTCAATGTCAAACGCCCGGCCCGAGCCCAGAACATCCGGCCCCAGCAAACCCGCATCCCGCGCGATCTGCACCGCAGCGGCCATCACCTTGATCGCATCCGGGTATTCCGAGCGCAAAAATACAAAGCCGCGCGTGGCCCCGACGCCGACCCCGGCAATCACCATGCCCTCGATCAGCGTGAACGGGTCGCCCTCCATGATCATGCGGTCGGCAAAGGTGCCGCTGTCGCCCTCATCGGCATTGCAGACGATGTATTTCTGCCCGGCCCCGGCCCCCAGCACCGTGTTCCACTTGATGCCGGTGGGAAATCCCGCCCCACCCCGGCCCCGCAACCCGCTGTCGGTCACTTCCTGCACGATCTCGGCGCTTGTCATCCCCAGCGCCCGGCGCAATCCCGCCAGCCCGCCATGCGCCTCATAGTCGCGCAGGCTCAGCGGATCGGTCACGCCGCAGCGGGCAAAGGTCAGCCGGGTCTGACGGGCAAAGAACGGGATGCCCTCCACCGGCCCCAGCCCTTGCAGCGTGCCATCCAGCAGCGCGGGCACATCTTCGGGCGTGACCGGCCCGAACGCCAGCCGCCCGTCGCCGGTCTCGACCTCGACCAAAGGCTCCAGCCAGACCATCCCGCGCGTGCCGTTGCGCACCAGTTCCACCGCCAGCCCCCGGCGGGCGGCCTCGGCCACAATCGCAGCCGCCACCTCATCCGCGCCAAGCGCCTTTGCGGCGCTGTCCATGGGAACGTAAATCTTCATGCCCCCACCTCGCGCAGCAGCGCAGTCATGCGGGCGCGGTCCACCCGGCCCACGACCCTGTCATCCACCATCGCCGCCGGGGCACAGGCGCACAGGCCAAGGCAATAGACCGGCTCGACCGTCACCGCGCCATTGGCCGTGGTGCCGTGCCACGCAATCCCCAGCTTCGCCAAGGTCTCATCGGCCAAAGCATTCGCCCCCATCGCCTGACAGGCCTCGGCCCGGCAGATCTTGACCACATGCCGCCCGGCAGGCACCTCGCGGAAATCGTGGTAAAAAGACACCACCCCATGCACCTCGGCCTTGCTGATGTTCAGCGCCGCCGCGATCAGCGGCTGGGCGTTTGCGGGCACATGGCCAAACCGCTCCTGTATCGCGTGCAGGATCGGCAACAGCGGCCCTTCCAGCGACAGGTGCCGGTCTATCAGCGCTGTGATCTCAATTTCGGTGGGGGCGGGCAATCTTTGGGGCATGGCTGGCCTTTGCTGGCGTCAGCCCTCAGGATACCGCGCCGTAGCATCGGTAATCAATATCGCAAATCCGTTGCTTGATAGGAAACGCCTATCAAGAGCGGGTCAGCGATGCTTGCCAAAAGCCTTCATGGTCTTGTTCCCACGCGGCCCTGTCGCCACCGGCGTGTTGCTGCGGTTCTCGTCCAGCAGCTTGCGCCAGCGCTCCAGCCGGGCCGGGTCCAGCGTGCCTGCCGCCACCGCCGCCTGCACCGCGCATCCCGGCTCATGCGCATGGGTGCAGTCACGGAACCGGCAACCGGGGGCAAGTTCGGCAATCTCGGCAAACAGCACATCCAGCCCGACCGAGATATCGCTGACATGCAGGGTGCGGATGCCCGGCGTGTCGATCACCCAAGCCCCGCCCAGAATGCCATGCAAGGATCGCGACGTGGTGGTGTGCCGCCCTTTGGCATCATCCTCACGGATGCTGCCGGTGGCCTGCGCCTCTTCCGCCGATTTGGCGGCCAGCGTGTTCAGCAGCGACGATTTCCCCACCCCGGACGAGCCGACCAGCGCCACCGTCTGCCCCTCGCCGCACCATGGCGCCAGATGCTCCGCCGCCTCGGGGGCATTGGCATTCAACGCCACCACCGGCAAATCGCGTTGCAAACCCGCGACCTGAGCCATGTAAGGCGCGGTATCCGCCACCTGATCGGCCTTGGTCAGCACGATCACCGGGGTCGTGCCCACCTCATTGGCCAGCGCCAGATAACGCTCCAGCCGGGCCGGGTTCAGATCGTCATTGCACGAGGTCACGATGAACAGTGTATCGACATTGGCCGCGATCAGCTGCGGCACGCGCCCGCCTTCGGTGCGGCGCTGGATCAGGGTCTTGCGCTCCAGCCGGCGGGTCAGCAAACCGGTGTCCGGCGCCACCAGAACCCAATCCCCCACCGCGTAATCGGCGGTATTGGTCAGCGGTGCGATCTGCAACCGCACTGGCCCGCGCACCGATTGCGCGCTCATCCGGGCGCGGTGGACCGTGGCCACGCGCATCGGCTCCAACGCTCGGTCGTCCTCGGTCAGCTGGTCGTCGAAAAATGCCGTCCAGCCAAGCGACGCGAGCGGCAGCGGGGTCTGATCAGGTGCATCGGTCATATCCCCTGCATGCGCGGGTGGGGGGGCCGATGCAAGGCTTCGCCACGCCACAGCCGCAGATTTTTCCCGCCAGACTGTCCCGCAGCACACGCCACGACAAAGCTTTGACCCGCCCGCGCCATTCCGGCTTGTAAAATGTCAGCTGGAACATCAGATTGACACCACACCTTGACCAGCCCCGACGCCCTTCCCAACGACAAAACCCGCGCCGAGCCAAGCAGAGACCCGCCATGAAACAGTCACAGGATCTTCAGTCGGATCAGGCCTATGCGGCCCTGCTGGCTGCATTGCAGACCGGAACCCTGCGCAGCAGCGCCTTTCACGCCATGCCGGCCCTGGCAGAGCTGCTGGGCTTTCCACTCGCCGCGACGCGAGAGGCGGTAAAGCGTGCCGAAGAACAGTCGCTGGTGGTGATCCTGCCAAAGCGCGGCGTGATGATCATGGAAACCGGCCCCGACACCACCCGCGCCTGCATGGATATGCGCGCCACGCTGGACCGCGAAGGGGTGCGCCGCCTGCTGGCTGCCGGTCCCGCCGACCTGACCCACCTGCGCGCGATGCATGAGGCCCTGCTGGACGAGGCGCGCCGCCAGCCGGGGGCCGACCTGTCGCGCCGCGCCCTGGCCACTGACCTGTCGCTGCATGATTTCATGGCCGCCGGGCTGGACAACATCTACCTGCGCCGGGCCTATCAGGCGAACCGCAACCGGATCGCCATCATCCAGAATGTCCGCACCTTTCTGCCCGACCGGGTGATCCCCGCGATGGAGGAGCATCTGGCCATCATCAGCGCCATCGAAAGCGGCAACCCCGAGGCTGCGGAAACCACTATAGAACACCATCTGAAACAGACCCTGCGCTGGTGGGGTGTCTGAACCGGGCCTTTCGCGTTGCCCGGTCCTCACCGCGCGGCGGCAAGGGGAAACACATGGTGGCAAATTGCCAAAGGCAGGCTTACATTAGCCTGCCATCGCGCCCGACAGCCGATGTCCAGTGAAAGGAACGTCTTTTCTGATGTCGAAAGAACCGCGCGCCGCCGTCTCGGTTGACGGGCTGACCGCCTCGCTTGCGGCTGTGCCGAAAAAGGGGCTGCCCCCGGTGCATCTGTGGAACCCGCCCTATTGTGGTGAGATGGACATGCGCATCGCCCGCGACGGCACCTGGTATCACGAGGGCACGCCGATTGGCCGCGCCCCGATGGTCAAGCTGTTCTCGTCGATCCTGAAGCGTGAAGGCGACCGGTTTTATCTGGTGACCCCGGTGGAAAAGCTCGGCATTCAGGTCGATGACGCGCCGTTTCTGGCCACCGATTTCACCGCCGAGGGCACGGGCCCCACGCAGCGTCTGACCTTTGCCACAAAGACCGGGGATGAGGCTGTGGCCGGTCCCGACCATGCCATCCGTGTTGTCCGGAACCCGGACACCGGCGAGCCGTCGCCCTACATCCATATCCGCGCCGGGATGGAGGCGCTGATCGACCGCAAGACATTCTACCGTCTGGTCGATCTTGGCACGCAGGAAGAGGTTGACGGCACCCCCTGGTTCGGCGTCTGGTCTGCGGGAGTTTTCTTTCCCATGATCCCATCGGCTGACCTGCCCTGAATGCCCCGATTTGCCGCAAACCTGACGATGCTGTTCACCGAGGTGCCCAGCCTGCACCGACCGGAGCTTGCCGCACAGGCAGGCTTCGACGGGGCCGAAATTCTGTTTCCTTATGATCACCCCGAGGCAGAGTGGGAAAAGGCGCTGTCCGGCCTGCCGCTGGCGCTGATCAACACCCCGCCCGGCAACTGGTCGGCGGGCGACCGTGGCTTTGCCGCCGTCCCGGGCGAGGAAGAGCGCTTTCGCACCGGCTTTCTGCGCGCCGCAAGTCTGGCGACCCGGCTGGGGGCCGAACGGCTGCATGTGATGGCCGGGGTGGCACGCGGCCCACAGGCCGAACAGGTCTACCGTGAGAACTTGACATGGGCCGTCCAGCAGGCTCCCGATCTGCAGCTGACGGTCGAGCCGATCAATCCCGATGACATGCCGGGCTATTTCCTGAACGACTTCGATCAGGCCGCCCGCATACTCGAAGACCTGAACGCGCCGCAGATCGGGCTGCAGTTCGATCTCTGGCACGCGGCTCGCATTCACGGCAATGCCAGTGCCGTCTGGGCCGCACACCGTCACCGCGTCAGCCATGTGCAGATCGCAGGCTTTCCGTCGCGCAACGAACCGGGCGGCGGCGGCTTTGACCTGCCCGCCCTGTGTGGCGAGCTGGATGCCACCGGCGGCACGATCTGGGTTTCCGGCGAGTACCGCCCGGCCCGCGCCACGGTGCACGGGCTGATGTGGTTGCAGGCGCTCAAATCCCGCAACCGCCCGATCGGCGACTGACACGCGCGCGCGGCACCCCGGGCCGCACCCGCGCGCAACCCTAATGCCCCCGCGCGCCTCGCGCGCAACCCTTGCCCGCCCGCGCGCCTTCCCCGCCCGCGCGCCTTGCGCGCAACCCTTGCCGACAGCCCGGTTTTCCGTATGATGCGGGCGCAGCAAAGCCACAGGATTCCAGCCATGAGCATCGACGCGCCAGAAACCCAGATCGTTACCACCTGGAAAGTCGCCTGTGACGGCGGCGAGGGCGCTTTGGGTCACCCCCGCGTCTGGCTGACGATCCCGCAGGATCTGGGCTATGTCGAATGCGGCTATTGCGACAAGCGCTACGTGATCGACCGTGAGCATGCTCACGACGATCACTAAGCTGCGCCTTTACCCCAAAGCCACCGCAAACGACGGCCCCGGAGCCGGGCGCTCTGCCAGCCCCATCGCCCGGTAGGCCGCCGCCGCCCCTGAATTTGCCGGATGCGTGCCGATGGTCAGCCGGGTGCAGCCCTCTGCCAGTGCAAGGCACCGCGCCGCAGCGATCAGCGCCCGCCCGATGCCGCGGCCACGAAACACATCCTGCACAAACAGATGCGTTATGTCATAGCCCGACCGCCCGGTGATCAGGTCGGTACGCCGCGACAGCAGCGCATAACCGACCGGAAGACGGGACGGACGGTCCGCCGGAAACGCAACCAGACCGCGCAGATCAGGCGCATCCAGCACCAGCGACCGCAGCACCGGCGGCGTGATGGTGGCCACATCACCATGATGGGTGGCAAGCTCGATCAGCATGCGATGCACTTCGGGCAGATGTGCCGCCTCAAGCGGGCGGATCTCAATCGGGGGATGGTTCGGTATCACGGTCAGGTCTCTCTCTCGCGAAGGGCCCGCGAGGGGAACCTTTCATCGGCCTGACCCTTGCGGGCGGCTGATGGGGGTTTCAGACGAAACTGCCCTGCCGCCTATATGGCGCAGGTCCAATAAAACGACGCCGGAGCGCTGGATATGGCATTCAGGTGCAGCATCTGCGCACCCTGCCGAGATTTGCCGCTTTCGTCAAGCCGATGCGCGTCACGCCCCGCCTCACGTTTCTTTGTCAGCTGACCGGAATGTCAAAACTGCCACATTTCATCACCGCCTCTGCCGCCGGGTTCCCGTCGCGGAAATAATCCAGCACATGCAGCCCCGACCAGCTTTGCACCACCTCTTCCCGGTTGCTGATCCCCTTGCCAAGCGCTGTGCCGGTGTATTCATCCTGATAGAAATAGATCACCGTCGCGCTCATCCCGTCGTCACAGGCCACAGTGGCCTGCCCGGTGCCAAAGGCGTTCCGGCTGGTCCAGTCGCCCACGCATTGCACCCCGTCATTCATCACCCCCGCCAGCGTGCCCTCGCCCCGGCCAAAGGCGCGGCCATGAAACCAGCGCCCCTGTTCGCCGATACAAGCAAGGATCCGCACACAGTTTGACCCGTCATCCGTCAGCGGGCACAGATCGGCTTCCGCAAACACCGGGCTGACAAAGACCGGGTTGGCCGCGACAAGCAAGGGTGGCAGCAGACGCAGGAACATGGCAAGACAGACCCCAGATACACGGCAAGGAGTTTGGCGATGAGCGACAGTTTCGGCAAGGGGCACCACCTGCATCTGATCGACGGCTCGGCCTATATCTTCCGCGCCTATCACGCGCTGCCACCGCTGACGCGCAAATCCGACGGTCTGCCGGTGGGGGCTGTTGCCGGGTTCTGCAACATCCTGTGGGGCGAGCTGACCAAATCGGGCCGCGAGGTGCCGACCCATATCGCGGTGATCTTCGACTTCTCATCCAAAACCTTCCGAAACGACATCTATCCGCTTTACAAGGCCAACCGCCCCGAGCTGCCCGAAGACCTGCGCCCGCAATTCCCCCTGACCCGCGCCGCCACCCGCGCCTTTAACGTCGCCTGTATCGAGATTGACGGCTTCGAGGCGGATGACATCATCGCCACCCTCGCCCGGCAAGCGGTCGAGGCAGGCGGGGCTTGCACCATCATCTCCTCGGACAAGGATCTGATGCAGTTGGTCGGCAACGGCGTGCGGATGCGCGACCCGATGAAGGACAAGACCATCGACCGCGACGAGGTGATCGAGAAATTCGGCGTCGGCCCGGAACGCGTGGTCGATGTGCAGGCGCTTGCCGGCGATTCGGTCGACAACGTGCCGGGCGCTCCGGGCATCGGGCTGAAAACCGCAGCCCTTTTGATCAACGAATATGGCGATCTGGAAACCCTGCTCGACCGCGCGGTTGAAATCAAGCAGCCCAAACGCCGCGAAGCGCTGATCAATAACGCCGAGCTGATCCGCATTTCCAAACGCCTTGTGTCGCTGGATGCGCATGTGCCGCTGGACTTCACCATCGCCGATCTGTCCGTGCTGGAACCCGAACCCGAAGCGCTGCTCGGATTTCTGCAAGAGATGGAGTTCCGCACCCTGACCCGCCGCGTTTCGGACCGGTTGCAGGTCGAGGCGCCCGCCGTGGCCGAAACACCGGAACCAAAGGCCGCCGCCCCAGAACGCCTCCCCTTTGACCACAGCACTTACGCGCGCGTCAGCGACCTGCCCGCCCTGCACGCCTGGGCCGACCGCATCCGCGAGATCGGCCATGTCGCTGTTGATACCGAAACCACCAGTCTGGACGAGATGCGCGCCGAACTGGTCGGCATTTCCCTCGCCGTCGATCCGGGCCGCGCCTGCTATATCCCCATCGGTCACAAACAGGGCGGCGGTGACCTGTTCGGCTCCACCGATCTGGTGCCGGGGCAACTGGCGCTTGATGATGTGCTGGCGGTGCTGAAACCCATCCTCGAAGACCCGGCGATCCTCAAGATCGGCCAGAACATGAAATACGACTGGAAGATTTTCGCCCGCATCGGCGTGACGGTCGCCCCGATCGAAGACACCATGCTGATGTCCTCGGCCATGTATGCCGGGCTGCACAATCACGGCATGGACACGCTGTCGGAAACCTATCTCGGCCATACCCCGATCCCGATCAAGCCGCTGCTGGGGTCCGGCAAATCAGCGATCACCTTTGACCGGGTGGCGATTGACGATGCGGTGAAATACGCCGCCGAAGATGCCGATGTGACCCTGCGCCTGTGGCAAAGCTTTCAGCCCAACCTGCACCGCGCAAAGGTCACCACCGTTTACGAAACGCTGGAACGCCCACTGGTGCCGGTGCTGGCCCGGATGGAGATGCACGGCATTCAGGTCGACCGCGATACGCTGTCGCGCATGTCCAACGCATTCGCGCAGAAAATGGCCGGGCTGGAGGATGAGATCCAGACCCTCGCCGGTGACAGGTTCAACGTAGGCTCCCCCAAGCAACTGGGCGAGGTGCTGTTTGACCGCCTCGGCCTGCCCGGCGGCACCAAGGGCAAAACCGGGGCCTATGCCACCGGGGCCGATGTGCTGGAGGATATCACGACGCTGGAAGATACCTATCCGCAAGGCGCGCAACTCGCCGCCCGCGTGCTGGACTGGCGGCAGCTGGCAAAGCTCAAATCGACCTATACCGATGCGCTGCAAGACCACATCAACCCGGAAACCGGGCGGGTCCATACCTCGTATTCGCTGGTCGGCGCGGTCACCGGGCGGCTGTCCTCGACCGATCCCAACCTGCAGAACATCCCGATCCGCACCGAAGAGGGCCGCCGCATCCGCGAGGCCTTTGTCGCGCCTGCGGGCCGGGTGCTGGTCTCGCTCGACTACAGCCAGATTGAACTGCGCATCCTCGCCCATGTCGCCGACATCCCGTCGCTGCAACAGGCGTTCCGCGATGGCATCGACATCCACGCGCTGACCGCGTCGGAGATGTTCAGCGTGCCGCTGGATCAGATGACCCCCGACATCCGCCGCCGCGCCAAGGCGATCAACTTTGGCGTGATCTACGGCATCTCGGGCTTTGGCCTCGCCCGCAACCTGCGCATCCCGCGCGCCGAGGCGCAGGGCTTCATCGACCGCTATTTTGAGCGTTTTCCAGGCATCAAGGAATACATGTCGGAAACTGTCAAGTTTGCGCAAGGTTCAGGCTATGTGCAGACCCTGTTTGGTCGCAAAATTCATACGCCGGAAATCAACGCAAAAGGCCCCACCGCTGGTTTTGCCAAGCGCGCCGCCATCAATGCGCCGATTCAGGGCACCGCCGCCGATGTGATCCGCCGCGCCATGATCCGCATGCCCGACGCGATCACCCATCTGGATGCCAAGATGCTGCTGCAGGTTCATGACGAACTGCTGTTCGACGTGGCAGAGGAGGACGCAGCCGAGCTGACCCGCATCGCCAAAGCCGTGATGGAAAACGCCCATCACCCGGTCCTGACCCTCAAGGTGCCCCTGACGGTCGAGGCAGGTCAGGGCCTCAACTGGGCCGCGGCCCACTGATCCCCGCCCGGGTAAAACGGGGCTTTGCCAAAGATGCCAGACAGTGACCACAGGTCGCTGTCTGGTATTGCGACATGCTTGCCACCAACACGCCAGACGGCGCGACGATCAGCACGGCACACAGCCGGACACTCAGATAATATGGGATATAAATGGTGCCCGGAGACGGATTTGAACCGCCGACACGCGGATTTTCAATCCGCTGCTCTACCAACTGAGCTATCCGGGCACCGGACCTTTGCGACGTTGCCGCTTGGTTGGCGGGTGATACGTCAGGGCGGCGGGGCTGTCCAGAGGCTTTTTCGCCTTTTTGCCATCCCGTCAGATCCCTGTTCAATGCCGCGGCTTGCGATCCTCGTCGTCCAGCTCTGGCGGGGTCTCTTCCTCGCCTTCCGGCGCGGGAATCGCGTAGCTTTCGGTCAGCCAGCGGCCCAGATCCACATCGGCACAGCGGCGCGAGCAGAACGGGCGATACTTCGGATCGGTGTCTTTCTTGCAGATCGGGCAGCTCATGCGAACAGCCCCCCCGCCACCTCGGCCAGCGGCAGACGGTCGCGCTTGCGGGTCAGCTCATACAGGCCCAGCGTGGTCCAGCCCGCCAGATTGGCCTCGCCGTCGCCCTTGAACGCGGCCTTGATCACCTGATCCAGAATGGCGCGGTCTTTCTTTGACATCGGCGCAAAATCGACCACCACCTGCCCGCCAAGCCCGCGCAGCCGCAACTGGCGCGGCAGATCACGGGCGGCGGCGATATTCACCTTCAGACTGGCCGCCGGGCTGGTATCCGGCCCGGTGTTCACATCCACCGCCACCAGCGCACGGGTCGGCTCGATCATCATGTGACCACCGCCCACCAGATCAACGCGCGGGGTGAGTAGGTCGGCGACCATCGCATCGACGCCATGCTCGGCAAAGCCGCCCGGCTCCATCACCGCCTCATCCGGCTCCGGGTCCAGCCAGTCGCGGAACGCGATGTCATGCGCTCCCGCGCCATCGACCAGCAGTTCGGCGTCGCCCTTGGTGTCGACCAGCACCGCCTCGGCCAGACCGCGCATCGCGGCGATGTCTTCGGCAATCGCCTCCGGCTCCGCCCCGTCGCAGGCCGAGCGCAGGATCAGCCCCAGCGTTTCCGCTGCACCCGCCATGCCTGCTGTGGCGATCTCGGCCAGATCGGCCCGCGCGTCTTCATCCCGAATCCGGCGGCTGATGTTCAGCCCCGGCGCATCAGGGGTGATGATGGCAAAGCGCGACTTGAACAGCAGCCGCGCCGTGACCGGAATCGCTTTACCGGGTTCCGCCGGCCCGCTGACCTGCACCAGCAGCCGTTGACCGGGGGCAATGCCGCTGATCTGGCGCAGAAAGCCCGAGCCTTCGGGCAGTTTGACGAAAATCCCGCCCTGCCCCTTGACCGGACGATCCGCAATGGCGCGGTAGATCGCACCCGGCAACACCGCATCGCCGTCTGGGTCCACCGACAGCTCTTCCAGCCGCCCGTCCACCACCAGCGCCGCCACCTGCCGCCCGTCGATCTCGTCGACGATAACCACGCGACCCTTCATGCCTGCCTCCAGACCGGATAGCCGATGGCCTCCAGCAAAACTGCGGTTTCCGCCACGGGCAAGCCCATGATCCCGGTAAAGCTGCCCTGAATCCACGGGATCAGCGCGCCCGCCAGCCCCTGAATGCCATAGCCGCCCGCCTTGCCCTGCCAGTCATTTGACGCAAGGTAGGTGTTCAGCTCGGCATCCGACAGCCGTTTCATCTTGACCGTGCTCACCGACTCACGGGTCAGAATGCGGTCGCCCCGGCGCACGGCAACGGCGGTGATCACCTCATGCCGCCGCCCGCCCAGCAGCGTCAGGAACGCCGCCGCCTCGCCTGCATTGGCGGGCTTGCCCAAGATACGGCGGCCAAGCGCCACCGTGGTATCGGCGCACAGCACCACATCTTCCGGCCCGGCCTTCACCGCCAGCACCTTTTCACGCGCGATCCGCGCGCAATAGGGTCGCGGCAGTTCGCGGGCCTGCGGATCTTCATTGATGTCGGGGGGGAGCACGGCATCAGGCGTCAGCCCGAGCTGCGCCAGAAGCTCTTTCCGGCGCGGGCTGGCGGACCCCAGGATCAGCCGCATTTACTTGAAGCGGTAATTGATACGGCCCTTTGACAGGTCATACGGGGTCATTTCCACCTGCACCTTGTCGCCAGCCAGAACGCGGATGCGGTTCTTGCGCATCTTGCCTGCCATCACTGCGATCAATTCATGGCCATTGTCGAGTTCAACCTTGAATGTCGCATTCGGCAGGAGTTCCTTGACGACACCGGGGAATTCGAGAATGTCTTCCTTGGCCATGGTCACTCCAATAAATATGAGCCCGCGGGAACCGCAGGCCATGTGCCGCGCATATGCGCCTGATTTTCCGGGTTTTCAAGAGGATTCTCCGCCCCGGCCCACTCAGCGGCCCTGACGGCCCTCTCCGCGCGCGGCTGGGAGGAGCAGCCTGCTTCACTCCGCGGTGCGCGCCGCCTGCTCTGCCCAATGCAGATGGTTCAGCACCCGCCCGTCGCGGCGGACATGGCGGATCGCCTCCAGGCTCACCTCTGCCACTGCCCAGCCCGGCACGTTCAGCGCGGTCTCGGCCAGAATGCCGGTGGGGGGAAAGCCGGTGTCGGGCGGGCCATAGATCGACGCCGAGCCGGTATTGGCATCCACCGCCGGGCAGAAATCGCAAGGCCCGACGGTCGGCGCATGGGCGACAACGCATTGATTTTCCAGCGCCCGCGCCATTGATCCGATCCGCACGCGGGAAAACCCGGCCAGCGTCTCGGTGCAGGACGGGGCCAGCAATATCTCGGCCCCCTGATCGACCAGATGCCGCCCCAGCAGCGGGAATTCACTGTCATAGCAGATGATCACCCCGATCCGGCCCAGATCGGTGTCCAAAGGGGTCAGCCCCTGCCCCGCCACCACATCCCACTCTTCCCGCTCGAACCTTGTCATGATCTGCTTGTCCTGATGGCCGATGATGCCATCCGGCCCATACAAAGTGGCGCGGTTCACCGGGCGCTTGCCGGTAAAAAACGGCCGCGACGCGCCAAGGATCAGGCAATCATGGGCCCGCGCCAGTTCCAGGTGCAGCGCATCGGTGGCAGCCCCATGCCGCGCCACCTCGTGCAACCCGGCCTCCAGATCCGCCGCCACCGCGCGCCCGCCCAGACTGGCCAGCTCCATTGAGCCATATTCGGGGAACACCAGCAGCTTTGCCCCCTGCCCGGCAGCCTCGGCCACCCAGGCGGCCAGCTTGGCCGAGTGGTCATCGAAATGGTCGAACCAGGTGAGATCATAGGCCGCAGCGGCGAGGGTGAAATCGGTCATAGGGCGCGCATCCAGAATTGCAGGGGTTTCTTGCTCTCGGCGGTGTCACCGACATCCAGCCATGAAAATTCAGCCTTCACACCGGGCAGCGGCGCATAGCCCCGGCCCTGCCAGAACGCATCATTGGTCCGGTAGGTCGCGGGCCGCGCCGGGTGATCCTCGGGGCGCTGCACCGAACAAAACGCGACATGACTGCGCCCCAAGGCCCGGGCATGATCTTCGCGCAGGTCAAAGAACCGGTGCCCCAGCCCAAGCCCGCGATATTCGGGCAGCAGCACCGATTCGGCCCCGTAGAGGATCGCGCCCAACGGCACCCCCACCCCGCCAAGCGGCGCGGCAAATTCTTCGGCGTGATCCTCCATCGGGGTCGAGGTCGAGGCCCCGATCAGCCGCTCACCATCAAACGCCCCCACCAGCAGGGCTTGGGACGAGTCGCGATAGGTCTGCAGATATTCGCGCTCATACTCCAGCGTGCCGTCGTACAGATAGGGCCAGTCGCGGAACACCGCGATCCTGAGCCCCGCCACCGCATCCAGATGCGGTTCCAGCTCCGCGCCCTGCAAGGCGCGCACCGAAACCCCGTCCGTCAGCCCGTCGCGACTCACGCCGACACCATCGCGACCCAATCCGACAGGTTGTAAAACGTGGTGATCCGGGCAATCCGGCCGCCTTGCAGATCAAAAAACGCCCCGGCAGGCAGCACATAGCGCTGCCCCCGCGCCTCTGGCAGACCCGGATCGGTCTGCAAGTATTCGCCATGCACGGTAAACTCCGCCGCCCCGCGCGTGCCATCGTCATTGGCAAAGATCACCAGATCCCGCAGCTCTTCACGGTAGCTGACGCCCATATGGGCACAGAATTCCGCAAACTTTGCGCGCCCGTGCCGGATGCCCCCCTCATTCACCCGATGCTCGACATCATCGGTCACCAGCGCCAGCATTCCGGCGGGATCACCCGCATTGAAGGCGGCGTAATAGGCGGCAAGGGTGGTTTCGGCGTCTGATCTGGACATGAAAGGCTCCGGGGTTTTGACCGCACGATAGCGGCATTCATCCGGATGGCTAGGCCCTTTTGGCAGGCGGAGGAGTGGGGGCCAGCCCCCCAGCCCATTTGTTTCTCGAATCGATGGCGAAACAAATGGGCAACCCCGGAGTATTTGGAAAGCAGCAAATATCAGAGGCTTGCCAGCGCCTGCCGGATCGCCTCTGCCATCGGTGTGGTCGGGCGGCCGATCAGGTGCGACAGCGTGCGGCTGTCATCGTGCAAGGCACCCTTGGCGGCATGGGCGTCGCTGTCGGCCAAGATGCGGGCAAAGCCTTCGGGCAGGCCAAAGCCGGTCAGGATGCCGGCATAGGTTGCCTCGGGCAAGCTGTCATAGCGCAGGGCTTTGCCAGACTGACGGCCAAGTTCGGCAGCGAACTCGGCCATGGTAAAGGCAGTGTCGCCCGCCAGCTCATAGACTGCGTTCTCGTGACCGGATGTTGCTGCGGTCACCGCTATGGCTTCGGCAAAATCAGCGCGGGCAGCGGCAGAGAACAATCCGTCTTCGGCAGCGCCGATCACCGCGCCATGCGCCAGGGCCGCGCCCACAGATCCGGTCAGGTTCTCCAGATACCAGCCATTACGCAGGATGGTGTAGGTCAGGCCCGACGCTTTCAGCGCCGCTTCGGTCGCGATGTGATCCTGCGCCAGCAGCATCGGCGAGCCATCACCCTTGAGCAGCGAAGTATAGACCACCCGGCCCACGCCCGCCGCTTTGGCCGCCGCGATCACATTGGCATGCTGTCCGGCGCGGTCGTTGAAATCATTCGACGAGATCAGCACCAGCACCTCCACGCCCGCAAGCGCCGCCGCATCAGGGGCGGTGTAGTCAAAGGCCCGCACGTCTACGCCAAGATCTGCCGCCTTGTCCGGGCTGCGGGCAAGCGCGATGGGGGTCGCCCCGCGCGCGACAAGGGCTTTGATCGCAAGGCGGCCGAGCTGGCCGGTGGCTCCGGTAAGGGCGATGGTGGTCATGGGTCTCTCCTGTGCTGATACCAGAGAGGTATGGGCTTTACTTCCGAAACGGAAGTACCTACATTTTTGTTAGTATACCGCAGAGGCGCACATGACCCTTTCCAAGACAGCACATGATCTGGTGGACCACTGGGACCGGGGCAATGTTCTGGCCGCCGACTGCCCATCGCGCGCCATTCTGCAGCACCTGACCAGCAAATGGGGTACTTTGGTGATGGTCACGCTCGCCACCGGCCCGCACCGCTTTGCCCAATTGCGCCGCCGCATCACCGGCGTCAGTGAGCGGATGCTGGCGCAGACCCTGCAACAGCTGGAGGCGGATGGATTTGTGCTGCGGGTCGCGCGTGATGTGGTGCCGCCGCATGTCAGTTACAGCCTGACCCCGCTGGGGGTCGAGGCGGCGGCGCATGTCATCGCCCTGACCGCCTGGATCGAGGGTAATCTGCCCCGGATCTGCGCGCCGCAGGCACCTGTAGCGCCGGAACTGACCGCCTGACCGCGGCCGCCTACTCCCCCGCCTCACCGGCGGTCGGAGTGCCAAACCGCGCGATCATCCGGTCGCGGATCTGGTCGCGCGCCTGCCGATAGGCCGACAGCTTGTGCTCACGCGATTCGCCTAGACCCGTCGGGTCCAGAATCGGCCAATACTCGATATCCAGATGGAAATGCCGGGTCAGCTCCAGCGCCATGCGCTGGCTGGCCGGCGACAGCGCGATGATCAGGTCGAACTGCGACAGATCATCGCCCCATTCCTTCATCTCTTCAAAGCTGCGGCTGCGGTGCCGGGCCAGCTCGATCCCCAGTTCCTGACAGACAGCGACCGAAAACCCGTCCACCTCCATGTCATTGCGGACCCCGGCAGATTGCACATAGGCCCGCTGACCATAGAACTTTTTCATCATCGCTTCAGCCATCGGCGAGCGCACAGCATTATGGTCGCAACAAAACAGCACCGAATGGGGGAAATCACCCAAAACGCCTACCCCCAGTGCAGAACGCAGATCAGGGTGAACAGCCGCCGCGCCGTATCGGTATCCACCTCGGCCTTGCCCTCCAGCCGTTCCTGCAACACTCGCGCGCCCTCATTGTGGATGCCGCGCCGGGCCATGTCGATCGCCTCGATCTGGCTGGGGGGCAGCCGTTTGACCGCCTCGAAATAGCTCTCACAGATCTGGAAGTAATCCTTCACCACCTGCCGGAACGGCCCCAGCGACAGATGAAACGCCCCCACCGTCTCGCCCGCCTCCGAGCCTATGTCGAACACCAGCCGCCCCTCGCGGATCGCCAATGCCACCCGGTACGGCCCCGGCGGCACCGGCCGCCCTTCGCGCGCGGGCAGGCCAAAGCTGTTTTCCTCCAGCAGATCAAAGATCGCCACCCGGCGCTCCTGCTCGATCTCCGCCGTCGGGCGGGCAAGGCCCTTGTCGTCGATTTCGATATGGCAGATGCGGTTCGTCATGAGCTGGACCTTACGCGGCTATGCACAGGTGATGCCCGACTGCCGCGCGTGGCGCAAGAGGTTAGCCCTTGCGCCTCACCCATTCAGCCGGTCCAATCGCGCCCGCACGCTCAGCCCATGCGCCTCAAGGCTTTCGCTGATTGCCAGCCGCTCGGCGCTGGGGCCGATGGCTTTCAACGCCTCGGGCGTCATCCGCGCCATCGTGGTGCGCTTCATGAAATCGAGCACATTCAGCCCGGATGAGAACCGTGCCGAGCGCGCAGTCGGCAGCACATGGTTCGGCCCGCCGACATAATCGCCGATCGCCTCCGGCGTCCACGGCCCCAGAAATATCGCCCCGGCATGCGGGATCGCTGCTGCCAGCGCTTCGGCGTCCTCCACCATGATCTCCAGATGCTCGGGCGCGATCCGGTTGGCCAGCGCCGCCGCCTGCGCCAGATCCGCCACCACGATCACCGCGCCATTGTCGCGCCACGATGCCCCGGCAATCTCGCGCCGCTCCAGCGTCTGCAACCGCGCCTCGACCGCCGCCACCACCGCCTGAGCCAGGCCGGCATCGGTGGTGATCAGGATGGCCTGCGCGCTCTGGTCATGCTCCGCCTGGCTCAGCAGGTCCAGCGCGATCCAGTCCGGGTCATTCCCGGCATCGGCAATCACCAGAATCTCCGACGGCCCCGCGATCATGTCGATCCCGACCCGGCCAAACACCCGCCGCTTGGCCGCCGCGACAAAGGCATTGCCCGGCCCGGTGATCTTGTCGACCGGCGCAATCGTCGCCGTGCCATAGGCGAGCGCTGCAATCGCCTGCGCGCCGCCGATCCGGTACACCTCATCCACCCCGGCAATCTGCGCCGCCAGCAGAACCAGCGGATTGACCACGCCACCCGGCGTCGGGCAGGTCACCACCAGACGCGACACCCCCGCCACCTTGGCCGGGATCGCATTCATCAGCACCGATGACGGATAAGACGCCAGCCCCCCCGGCACATAGAGCCCCGCCGCCGAAACCGGCGTCCAGCGCCAGCCCAGCTGCGCCCCCGCTGCATCGGTCCAGCTGGCATCTTCGGGGCGCTGCCGCTCATGGTAGGCCCGGATCCGCTCCGCCGCCAGCTCCAGCGCCGCCCGGTCCTCGGCCGAGACCTTTGCAATCTCCGCCGCAATCTCCGCGTCCGAAAACGCCATCCCCGCCGCCGTCAGCTCCAGCCGGTCAAACCGTGCCGTCAGCTCCAGCACCGCCGTGTCGCCACGGGTCCGCACATCGGCGATGATCCCGGCCACGACCTGATCCACATCTTCCGCCTCTTCGCGCTTCATACCCAACAGCGCCGCAAACCGCGCTTCGAAATCCGCATCCTCAGAGGTCAGAAACACAGGCATGGCAGCTCTCCTTGCAGAACCCGCCCCAGATAGCGCGCGCCCGCTCCCGCCTCAACCCATCCCTTGCAATTGCTGCTTTGCAAATACTCCGGGGGGGCCGCAGGCGGGGGGCAGCGCCCCCCTCGACGCTCCCCCAATCACACCGCCGCAGGCAGTCGCGCCCAGAACCGCGCCATCAGGCTCACCGCCGCACAGGCCAGCCCCACCACCAGCCCCAGCCACAACCCGACCGCGCCAAAGCCCAGCGGAAACGCCAGAATATAGCTCGCCGGCATCCCGATCAGCCAATAGCTGATCGCGGCATAGATCATCGGCACCCGCGTATCCTGCACCCCGGCCAGCAGGCCCAGCGCCATCACCTGCATCGAATCCGCCAGCTGGAACAGCGCGGCACAGGCCAGCAGCGCCGCCCCCACCGCCAGAATCGTGCCCCGCGCCGGTTCCGCCGGGTCGATGAACAGCGAGATCATCGGCTCGGGCAGGCTCAGAAACAGCACCATGGTCAGCCCCGCCACCGCCAGCGACAGCCCGATGGCCACCTTGGCCCCCAGCCGCATCGCGTCATAATTGCGGGCCCCGGCAAAGCGCCCGGTGCGCACCGTCACCGCGTTGGACAGGCCGACATGCACCATAAAGGTCAGCGCCGTGATCTCCAGCGCAATGCCATGTGCGGCCAGCTCCACCGTGCCGATCCAGCCCATCATCAAGGCACTCGCCTGAAACAAACCACTCTCGGCCAGCCCGGTCAGCCCCATCGGCCAGCCCAAGCGGAACACGGCAGTAAACGCGCCCCAGTCCGGCCGCCAGAACCGGATGAACAGCTGATAGCGCCGCAGCGACGGCAGCAGCGCCGCGTAAAGGCACAAGAACAGCAGCGACAGGATCTGGATGGTCAGCGTCGCCACTGCCGCGCCCATCACCCCAAGCTCCGGCGCGCCCCAGTTGCCAAAAATCAGCGCCCAGTTGATCGCCACGTTCAACGGCACCGCCGCCACCGTGATCCACAGCACAACCTGCGTGCGCTCCAGGGCCGACAGATAGCTTTTCAGCACCATCACCAGCAGCGCCGGGATCATTCCCAGGCCCACAACCCGCAGATAATCCTGCGCCAGCGCCGCCACATCCTCGGCCTGCCCCAGCGCCAGCAAGATCGCCTCCGATCCCCAGAACACCGGATAGATCAGCACCCCGAACAGGATCGACAGCCACAGCCCCATCCGCGCGACCCGGCGCACCTGCACCTCATCGCCCTGCGCCTGCGCATTGGCCACCATCGGCATCACGGCCTTGGCAAAGCCGGACCCAAGGATGAACATCACGAAAAAGCTCGACGCGCCCAGCACGCCCGCCGCCAGCGGCACCACGCCATACCAGCCCAGCATGATGGTGTCGGTCACATGCAGACCAAACTGCGCGACATGGCTGCCGATCAGCGGCAGGCCCAGCGCCAGCGTGGCGCGGACATGATCTGCCGCAGATTGCGATGCGGGCGGGGGGACAACTGCTGAATTCATAGGCAAACCGATACGACGACCATCTGCCGCAGGCAAGGGTCAGAGCGACCCGGCCAGCAACATCAGCGACACCGCCGCAATCACCGCCCCGGCCGCCAGTTCCACCCCCGGCAAAAACCGCGCCAGCCCCGCGCCGGGCAGGGCGGCCAGAGCCCCCTCCCGCGCCCAGAACGCCAGCCCCGCCACCATCACCGTCACCGCCGCCGTGCCCAGCCCCATGGCAAAAGTCCCCGCCACCCCGGCCCAGCCGATGCCCATGGCAAAGGTCAGGATCAACAGGAACAACGCCCCCGAACAGGGCCGCAGCGCAATCGCCCCGATCAGCACCGCCGCATCGCGGGCACTGGTGACCTGCGCCACCTGCTCCACGCTCGGCCCGTGCGCATGGCCGCAGCCGCAGGCCTCATCCTGATGATGGTGGTGGTGGCCATGATGATCATGCCCCACCGCCCCCTCTGCGCGCCGCGCCGCCAGTCCGCGCGCCCCGCGCCACACCAGCCACAACCCCAACCCCGCAATCAGCCCATGCGACACCGGCATCATCGCGGTCCCGGCAAAGTCCTCCATCTGCGGCCGGGTCCAGCCAAGCACATACGCACCGCCCGCCACCAACACCACCGCCACCGCCGCCTGCGCCAGCGACGAGGCCAGCGCCAGGCCCGCCAGCACCGGCAACCGCACCCGCCGCGCCATGCCATAGCCGCCGATCACCGCCTTGCCATGCCCCGGCCCGACCGCATGGAAAAAGCCATAGGCGAAACACACCGCCAGCAACGCCGACCACGCCCCCGGCTGACCGCCGCGCAGCGCGCGCACCGCTTGCGCCAGCGCCTCCTGCACCGCGCGCTGCTGCCCCGCCGCCCAAGCCGCCAAAGGCTCGGTCACGCCACTGACCCAAAGCACCGCCAACAGCAGCGCAATCCCCAGCCCGACCAGCGCCAGCCCCCGCCACACCCCGGTCATGGCCCGCATGCAATCCGCGCCTCCTCGGCATAGGCGGCCCCGATCGCCGGAAACTCGGTCTCGGCGTCCGCACTGCCCGCCAACTCCTGCATCGCCGCCTCCAGCCGCGCATCCGCCGCCGCGCGGTCCGGCTCATAGACCTGTACCCGGCAGCCCTCTCCCCCGGTCAACACCGGAGTCTGCGCAATCAGATAAGACGTATAGAACGACGGATCATAAACCTGCACCACCAGATCCGCGCCCAGCGGTGCCACCGGCGCCGACAACCGTCGCAGATGGGTGGATACCAGAGAGCCGTCCCGGTACGCCGCCGTAGGCTCCAGCGGCGCGGACAGACCCACCGGCACCTCACCAAGCAAAGCGTAGGTGTCTCCGGCAAAATCTTCATGCCAATCCATGTCAAACCCCGCCAGCGACGCCTCTTCCTCCGCCGTCAGCACCCCGTCAAAATCCGGGTCCAGCCCCATCTCGGCCACGTAAGTCATGGAAAACAGAGAATCATAGGTCCAGCCAATCCGCAAAGCTTCGGCCCGGCCCGTCGCATCAAAAATCACCTCGATGGTCGCATCAATGAACACATGCGGATGCGCCGCCGCCCCGACCGGGACAGACAGGACCAGACCAACAATCGCCGCCAACAGTTTTTTCATCCGGCACAGATTAGCCCAAAGCACATGCAGCCGCCATGCCCACAAACCGGGTGTCAGCGCAGATTTGCCGGTGCGCCGGACAGGTCCGCCAGCGATCGGCCCTTGCCCGTCCCGACGCATCATGCTGCTATTCCCGTACCCACAAAAGGACCAACCCCGATGCTGACCATCTACGGCGTTTACCGATCCCGCGCGATCCGCCCGCTCTGGGTGCTGGAGGAATGCAAAGCCCCCTTCACCCATATCCCGGTGATTCAGGCCTACCGGCTGACCGACAGCACAGCCGCCAGCGCGGCGCTGAACACCGCCATGCCGGACTACCTTGCCATCAACCCGCTGGGCCAGGTCCCTGCCATGCGTGACGGCGCATTGCTGCTGACCGAATCCCTCGCCATCTGCCTGCACATCGCCCGCAAATACGGCGGCAGCCTTGGCCCGACCTCGGATGACGAATCCTCCCTGATGGAACAATGGGCGCTGTTCGCCGCCACCGCCGTCGAACCCGCTGCCATCGAAATCCTCTACACACTGCGCGACGGACAGGCCGATACCGCGACCGGGCAAGGCATCATCCGCGTCGCCGCCGAAAAGCTCAAGCGCCCACTCGCCCGGCTGGAGGCGCATCTGGCACCGCAGGACTGGCTCCTGACCCGCTTCACCGTCGCCGATATCATGGTCGCCGAATGCCTGCGCTACGCCCAAAGCCACAGCCCGCTGCTCGACAGCTTCCCCAACGTCGCCCGCTGGCTGACCGCTGCCCAAAGCCGCCCGGCGTTCCAGACCGTCTGGGCAAAGCGCGCAGCGGAACCCGAGTAGGGGGGCCAGCCCCCCGGCTTCGCCTCCCCCCGGAGTATTTCCAAAGCAGCAATCCAAAGAATAAGGAAGGATTGCTGCTTCTAAAATACTCCCGCGCGGAGCGCACACCCAAGGAGACGCGGCGCAGCCGCGCGACGAGATAAAAACCGCGCGGCGCAGCCGCTCCTTCAGATCAGCCGTGGTCAGGCAGGATGCCGCGCCAGTCATGGGCGTCCCTGAACCCCAGCACATCACGGATCTTGCGGTTCGACATCAGGCTGTCCCACGGGCCCAGCTCTTCGGTCACCGGCACATCGGGAAAGAACCGCGCCAGCAGCTCGGCATTGGGGATGTTCATGCCATTGGTCGAGTTGCAGGCGTTGAACACCTGATAGCCCAACCCGTCCTTTCTCAGGCACAGATCCACGATCTGCCCCAGATCGCGGGCGTCGACATAGTTGAACGCATTCCTGCGCCGCAGCTGCGGATTGGCGAAATACTGCGGGAACAGCGTTTCATATTCCTGCGGCTCCACCACATTGCCGATCCGCAGGGCGTAGATGTCCGCCCCCGAGCGCTGCGCGAAACTGCGCGCGGTGACCTCGTTGACCTTTTTTGAGGTGCCGTAGGTGTCCATCGGATCGATGTCGTAGTCTTCGGTCAGCGGCAGGGAATGCGGGTCGGTGACGCCATCGGCAAAGCAGATGCCATAGGTGGTCTCGCTTGAGGCGACGATCACCTTGCGGATGCCCAGCTTCACCGCCGCTTCGATCACGTTATAGGTGCCCACCACATTCACCCGCCAGGTCTCGGTATCCGGGCACATCATCATGCGGGGCACCGCCGCGAAATGCACCACCGCGTCAAACGCCTTTGCCCCCTGCCCCGTCTCCAGCTCGTCATAACCGGCATGGCTGTGCATCGCCGAGTACACCTGCCCCGCGTCGGTGACATCGCCCAACAGGTCATGCACCCCCGCCCCGCCCAGCGGCACCCGGTCAAAGTTCAGCACCCGGTGTCCCTGCCCCACCAGATACGGGATCACATGTTTCCCCGCCTTGCCAGAGCCGCCCGTGAAAAATACCCGCATCGTCCGATCCTCCAAATTTGCTTTCCCGAACCTAGGGCGCGGGGCCTGTCCCCGCAATGCCCCTACATCTTGCGCCCCCACATCTTGCGCCCCGCGCCCTGCTGGTGATCTAATGCGGCCAGCCCTGACCCAGAACAAGAATCGAGCATGCCATGGCCAATGACCTTCTGTCCGCCGCGACCCCCACCTATGACGCCTCCTCGATCGAGGTGCTCGAAGGGCTGGAGCCGGTGCGCAAACGGCCGGGCATGTACATCGGCGGCACGGATGAGCGCGCGCTGCACCATCTGGTGGCCGAGATCCTCGACAACGCGATGGACGAAGCGGTGGCTGGTCACGCCACCCGCATCGAGATCGAGCTGCATGACGGCAACACCGTCACCATCCGCGACAACGGTCGCGGCATCCCGGTCGACCCGCACCCGAAATTCCCCGGCAAATCCGCGCTGGAGGTGATCCTCTGCACCCTGCACGCGGGCGGCAAGTTCGGCGGCGACGCCTATGCCACCTCCGGCGGCCTGCACGGTGTCGGGGCCTCGGTCGTCAACGCGCTCTCCGATCACATGCGGGTCGAGGTCGCCCGCAACCGCGAGCTTTACGTGCAGGAGTTCTCGCGCGGCATCCCGCAAGGCCCGGTCGCAAAGGTCGGCCCCGCCCCCAACCGGCGCGGCACCACCGTCACCTTTCACCCCGACCCCGAGATCTTCGGCAGCCTCACCCTGAAACCCGCCCGCATGCTAAAGGCCGCGCGGTCAAAGGCTTACCTGTTCTCGGGCGTGGAAATCCGCTGGAAAACCGCCGTCAATGATGGCGAAACCCCGCTGGAGGCGATCTTCCACTTCCCCGGCGGCCTTGCCGATTACCTCACCGACACGCTGGCCAAATCCACCACCTATGCCGAGCGCCCCTTTGCCGGCAAAGTCCCGTTCACCGAGAAATTCAACGTCCCCGGCTCCGTCGAATGGGCGATCAACTGGACGCCCGCGCGCGACGGCTTCATCCAGTCCTACTGTAACACCGTCCCCACCCCCGAGGGCGGCACCCACGAATCCGGCTTCTGGGCCGCCATCCTCAAGGGCATCCGCGCCTATGGCGAGCGGGTGAAAAACCGCAAGGCCGAGCAGATCACCCGCGACGACCTCCTGACCGGCGGCTGCGCCCTCGTCTCCTGCTTCATCCGCGAGCCGCAATTCGTCGGCCAGACCAAGGACCGCTTGGCCACCGAAGAGGCCGCCCGCTATGTCGAACTGGCAGTGCGTGACCATTTCGACACCTGGCTCGCCGCCGACCCCAAATCCGCCGGCTCCATCCTCGATTTCCTGATCCTGCGCGCCGAAGAACGCCTGCGCCGCCGGATGGAGAAGGAAACCGCCCGCAAATCCGCGACCAAGAAACTGCGCCTGCCCGGCAAGCTCACCGATTGCACCGCGAAAAACCGCGAGGGCACCGAGCTGTTCATCGTCGAGGGCGACTCGGCGGGCGGCTCTGCCAAAGGCGCGCGCTCACGCGAGACGCAGGCGCTGTTGCCGCTCAAGGGCAAGATCCTCAACGTGCTGGGCGCGGCCTCGGCCAAGCTGCACGACAACTCGGAAATCCGCGATATCTGCGAAGCCCTTGGCGTCTCGATGGGCACCAAGTTCAACGTCGATGATCTGCGCTATGACAAGATCATCATCATGACCGACGCCGATGTTGACGGCGCCCATATCGCCAGCCTGCTGATGACGTTCTTCTTCACCCAGATGCGCCCGCTCATCGACAAGGGCCACCTCTACCTCGCCTGCCCGCCGCTCTACCGCCTGACGCAAGGCGCGCGCCGGATGTATGTCTCCGATGACGCCGAAAAAGACCTCTGGCTCGCCAAAGGCCTTGGCGGCAAAGGCAAAATCGACGTGCAACGCTTCAAGGGTCTGGGCGAGATGGACGCCAAAGACCTGAAAGAAACCACCATGGACCCCGCCTCGCGCAAACTGATCCGCGTCAGCATCGACGAAGACGAACCCGGCATGACCGGCGATCTGGTCGAGCGGCTGATGGGGAAAAAACCGGAACTGCGGTATCAGTATATTCAGGAGAATGCCCGGTTTGTGGAGGAGTTGGATGTGTGAGGGCTGTGCGCCATTGACATATACGCCAATGGCACATACATGCTGACCACGGTTGTGGAACTGGACGAATTTCTGCGTCAGGCTAAAGGCGTTATGACCCAGGCCGAACGTGCTGAACTGGTCGACACCCTCGCCGCAAACCCCGAGGCGGGCGTGTCCTTGGGTGGTGGCCTTCGGAAACTGCGTTTCGGCAGGGCTGGCGGGGGAAAAAGCGGCGGATTTCGAACCATCCATTTCTACCGCCGCAGCACCGGCCCGGTGATTCTGGTGGCGGTCTTTGCCAAGAACGAAAAGGCCAACCTGTCGGCCCCGGAACTTGCAACTCTGTTGAAACTCGGCGACCTGCTCGCCGCCCATTACGGAAGGCGGATATGACAAGCGAAGCTTTCAAGCGGATCGAACGGGGCCTCCTTGAGGCCATCGCCTTCGCACAGGGCGAAGACACCGGCGCAATTGTCCATCACATCGAGGTGCCCACCCCAGATGTCCGCGCGATCCGCGCCCGGACCGGCCTCAGCCAGGCAGATTTCGCCCGCTCCATCGGCGTCAAGAAAGCCACCCTACTGAACTGGGAACACAATCGCCGCACCCCGGACGGCCCGGCACGGGTATTGCTGGCGCTCATAGATAAGGAGCCGGGAATTGTGCAGAGGGTGTTGGTATAGGAGTGATGAGCAAGAAGCCGAAACTGCGGTTTCAGCGTACTCAGGAGAATGCATGGTTTGTAGGGGAGTTGGATTTGTGATTGAGCATTTCAATAGATGCGCCGTCAAGCATGCCCTCAAGAAGCCAGCTAATGACTGGATTTCATCGACGGATAAGGATCTAGATGTTAAAGCAGTTTTGGTAAGCTTTTCCAATGACAAACAAAATGAGTATCGCATTACAGAGGTTAACGAAAAATTTTACTCTGCCCTTCGCATTTATGAACCTTCGGCCAGATATCAATGCTCCATTCCGTTCAAGCTGACAAATGGAACTCACTTAATGATTCGGCATTGGTATCATGACACAGAAATTAGATATGGAAGTGCGCTAGAGTATTTTTGGGGAACTTTTTCATTTTTTCATCTTCGACACGACTTAATCATGAGGTTTCAAAAGCAGAAATTCATTCGCTCGTTAAAATTGAGAGAGAATAGACACGACGTCTTGCAAGCTCTTGTTGATGAGCATATTCGCAGAGGATCAAAAGAAGTTGCGCCAGCTTTTGACCAAGTACGAATAGATCGTCTCGATGTAGTTAGCCTGTTGTACACTGACAACGTTTGGGAGCACCCTAAAATATCCGAAATAATTACAAAGCTTGACCTTGTAATTGATTCACTTATAGCATCCGGAGACCTTGACCAACATCAAGACCAACTCACGGTTAAAGGAAAGTCTATTGCATCGATAGCTTCGCACATTGAAGATGATCGAAGACACAACGACCAGTTATCCTATAATAAATGGATACGAAATCTAACTTTAGTGATCGCATGTGCGACCATGGCTCAAGCACTAGTTGCTTTCAGTTCTTCATATTTTGGAGATTGAGAGCAATCACTGTTTTCGAAGTAGGGCGGGGTTCACCCCGCCCTCCCCCAAACCTTAACAACTCCTGAATCCCGCACCCCTAACCCCTTGATTTCAAACACTCCGCCTCCTTGTAACACAGGGGGAAGCCTCAGCAGCCTTGCCTGACCCCCGCGAAGCGGCTAGGAACCTTCCGACCCCCTTTAGCGATAGGCCGCCCCTCATGCGTCTCTCCCGATACTTCCTCCCCGTCCTCAAGGAAAACCCCTCCGAGGCCCAGATCGTCAGCCACCGCTACATGCTGCGGGCGGGCATGATCAAACAGCAGGCGGCGGGCATCTATTCCTGGCTGCCGCTTGGCTACCGGGTGCTGAAGCGGATCGAGCAGATCGTGCATGAGGAACAGGCCCGCGCCGGTCACATCCCCCTGCTGATGCCCACCCTGCAGCCCGCCGACCTGTGGCGCGAGAGCGGCCGCTATGATGACTACGGCCAGGAAATGCTGCGCATCAAGGACCGCCACGACCGCGACATGCTCTACGGCCCCACCAACGAAGAGATGATCACCGACATCTTCCGCGCCCATGTCGGCAGCTACAAAGACCTGCCGATGACCCTGTATCACATCCAGTGGAAGTTCCGCGACGAGATGCGGCCAAGGTTCGGCGTGATGCGCGGGCGTGAGTTCCTGATGAAGGACGGCTATAACTTCGACATCGACAAGGACGCGGCGCTGCACGCCTATAACCGCCACATGGTCAGCTATCTGCGCACCTATGAACGCATGGGCCTGACCGCCATCCCGATGCGCGCGGCCTCCGGCCCGATCGGCGGCGATAACACCCATGAATTCCTGGTGCTCGCCAGCACCGGCGAGTCGGAGGTGTTCTATGATTCCGCCGTCACCGACCTGAAACTGGGCGAGCGCGAGGTCGATTTCGACAACCGCGACGAGGTGGCGGGCATCTGCAAGGAATTCACCACCCTCTACGCCCGCACCGACGAGACCCACGACGCCGCCCTGTTCGACCAGATCCCGGAAGAGCGCCGCAAGGTGGGCCGGGGCATCGAGGTTGGCCAGATCTTTTACTTCGGGACCAAGTATTCCGAGTCGATGGGGGCCACCGTGGTCACGCCCGACGGGTCGAAAGTGCCGGTCGAGATGGGGTCGCACGGCATCGGGGTGTCACGCCTGCTGGGCGCGATCATCGAGGCGAGCCATGATGACAAGGGCATCATCTGGCCCGAAGGGGTCACGCCGTTCCCGGTCGGGATCGTGAACCTCAAACAGGGCGACGCCAGCACCGATCTGGCCTGCGAGGGGCTGTACAAGGCGCTGAAAGCCAAGGGGCTGGAGGCGTTGTATGACGACCGCGAGGAACGCGCGGGCGCCAAATTCGCCACCATGGACCTGATCGGCCTGCCCTGGCGCATCACCGTCGGCCCGCGCGGGCTGGCAAACGGGGTGGTGGAACTGACCAGCCGCCGCAGCGGCGAGTCCGAAGAGATCTCGGCCGAAGCTGCAGTGGATCGCATCGTGCAGATCTATGCGGCACATCGCTGACACAGGTATGAGGTCAGGCGTGACATAAGCTGCAGGGGGCCCGCATTGAAACTCTTGGTGATTTCGAATTGTCAGGGCCCCCTGCTTCACCACGCTTTCCTACGCGCCGCCTCGCGTCGCTTTGCGAGCACCTATGAGCCGATCGGCGATCTTCAGGTTCATAAACTGGCCGCCGACCAGGCCGGTTGGGTGGAAAGCCTGATCGAGCAGGCCGAGGTCATCCTCACCCAGCCAATCGTGAACGCGAAGGTCGAGAGCTGCACGCTGGCATCGCTGCGCCAGCGGCAGGGAAAGCGGATCGAGGTATTTCCGGCCCTGCACTTTGATGCGCTGTTGCCGGGCACCGTGTTCAACACCTGGAAAGCCCCGGATTTTCCGTTTCAGTTCTGGGAAGAAGACGTGAGCTTTGCCGCCGCCTATTGCGCGGGGCTTTCTCCCGCACAAACGCTGACCGCCTTTCACGACATTCCGGTCCTGACACCTGCGCAGATCGAGGCGCGCGTCGCATGGTCGGTCGGCCAGATCAGACAGCGTGAGACAGAGGCGGGCGTCGAGGTGCCGATGTCTGATTTCTATGCCGACAACTGGCGCGACACCGCCCTGCATTATGAAAAGTCGCACCCGAAAACCGCGCCGTATCTGGAACTCTGCCGCCGGTTTTCGCGCCGATTTGATCTGGACGACCTTGATCTGAACCTCGTGCGCAATCATCCGGGGAATTGTCACTTTGGCTTGCCGGTCAAGACCTGGGTCAAGCAGGCAGGCCAGTTGCGGTTTGAAGATGACCCGGGGGTTGCCTTGGTCGATGCCAGACCCATTCCGTTTCAGGACGTGATCACCGCCTATCTGGAGTTTTACGCGACACGCGGGGTCGAAGCTGTGCAGGCCCATCATGCCGACCAGCTCTACTTCAAGATGGCGCTCAACACCTATCGGGAGGCGTTCCGCCCCATGGCCCGGCTGCGCAGGGCGGTGCGGTCAATGGCCGGACGCAACTGACCGCATCCCCGCCCGTCCGGCCTGACAAATGCTGCCGGAACGCAACGTCAATGTGTTTGGCGATTGACGGCAGGCTCTGCAAGGGCATCATCCATTTGTCCCTGAAAGAGCTGCCATGACCCTGCCTGCCGACCATCCGCGACTGAATAAGCGCCCTTTCAGCGTCGGAGAGCTGGTGGCTGACGGCGTTGTGCACGGCGTTGCGCTGATCGCCGGGGTCATGGCGTTTTCGGCGCTGCTCTATCATGTGCTGGCGCGGGCTGACTTTGGCCTGTTTGTGGCGCTTGCGGTCTATGCGGCCGGGTTTTTTCTGATGTTCGGCTTTTCACTGGCCTATAACATGGCCCCGCCCTCGGCGCTGAAATGGATGCTGCGCCGGTTTGATCATTCGGCGATCTACGTCATGATTGCAGGCACCTACACCGCCATTCTGGCGCAGTTCGAACCCGGCCTGATGGTCTGGGTTCTGGGCGCGGTGGTCTGGGCCGGGGCGGTTCTGGGGGTGGTGGTCAAGCTGGCGCTGCCGGGTCGCTATGACCGGCTGTCAGTGGTCACCTATATCGCGCTTGGCTGGATGGGTGTGCTGGCGGTCGGCCCGGCGCGCGAGGCGCTGCCGGGTGTATCGCTGTGGCTGATCGTGCTGGGCGGCCTCACCTATGCCGGCGGGGTCGCGTTTTACAAATGGCACCGCCTGCGGTTTCACAACGCGATCTGGCATCTGTGCGTGGCGATAGCCGCCGGATTGCACTTTGCGGCCATCGCCATCGCGGTTGGCTAAGGGTGATCCCGCCGAAGTGACGGTGCTCCGGCCCGCCACGTCTTGACGCGACAGGCAGCAACCGACACTGTCCGCCCAAAAGACATAAAGAGCAGACATGCCCCAGACAGCCCCCTTTTCCCGCTTTGAACGGATGATCGCCTGGCGCTACCTGCGCGCCAAACGCGCCGAAGGCGGGGTCAGTGTGATGACCTGGATCAGCCTGATCGGCATCACGCTGGCGGTGTTTGCGCTGATCGCCACGCTGGCGGTGCGGGCCGGGTTCAGGGCGGAGTTTGTTGACACCATTCTGGGAGCCAACGCCCATGTCACGATCTATTCGGCGGGGCGGGCCGATGAATATGGCAACTTGATCAAGGGCTTTCCGGATTATGAGGCGCGGGCAGCGACCCTTGCCGCCGTGCCCGGCGTAACGCGCGCCGCGCCGATGATCCGCGGTCAGGTCATGGTTTCCAGCCAGCAGGGCACCAACGGGGCCGAGGTGTATGGGCTGTCCGCAGATGACCTGAAATCCATTCCCCGTGTCGGCCTTGGCGCGGATGCCTATGGCGACATTGACCGGTTTGATGAAGGTGTAGCCATCGGCTCGGTTCTGGCGCGCGAACTGGGGGTCACCGTGGGCGACCGGCTGCGCGTAATCTCGCCCGACGGGGTCAAGACTGCCTTTGGTAGCAGCCCTCGGGTGAACGCCTATGAGGTGGTCTATATCTTTACCGCCGGGCGCTATGACATTGACAAGACACGGCTTTATATGCCGTTCGCCGAGGCGCAGAGCTATTTCAACCGCGAAGGCATGGCGGATGAGTTCGAGGTGATGGTGGATCGCCCCGATGACATCGACCGCTATGCCGCCCCCCTGCTACAGGCGGGCGGTGATGACGCGATCCTGTGGACATGGCGTGACTCCTCTGGTGCGTTCCTGAGGGCGCTGGATGTCGAGGACAACATCATGTTCGTGATCCTGTCGATTCTGGTGCTGATCGCCACGATGAACATCATCTCCGGCCTGATCATGCTGGTGAAGAACAAGGGCCGGGACATCGGCATTTTGCGTACGATCGGGCTGACCGAAGGCGCGGTATTGCGGATTTTCTTCATGTGCGGGGCCTTTACCGGCATTGTCGGCACGGTGCTGGGCGTGGCTCTGGGCTGCCTGTTCGCGCTCTATATCGACCCGGTGTTCTCGGCGGTGAACTATCTTGCTGGCGGGGGGGTTTGGGATCCGTCGATCAGGGGGATCTACGCGCTGCCGGCCAAGCTGCAATGGGCCGATGTGCTGTCGGCGGTGTCGCTGTCGCTGGGGCTGTCGTTTATCGTCACGATCTTTCCGGCCCGCCGCGCCGCCCGGATGAACCCGGTGGAGGCCTTGCGCTATGAGTGATCAGTCACAGGATCTGGCGCTGGACCTTTCGGGAATCGAAAAGACCTATAACAAGGGCAAACCCTCCGAAGTGATGGTGCTGCGCGGGGCCACGCTGTCGGTGAAGCCGGGCGAGGTGGTGGCTCTGGTCGCGCCCTCGGGGGCGGGGAAATCGACGCTGCTGCATATCGCGGGGCTGCTCGATACGCCCGACACCGGCCAGGTCCGGCTGAACGGGCGCGACATGAACGGGCTGTCCGACAAGGCGCGGACCGAAGTGCGGCGCGCGGATGTGGGCTTTATCTACCAGTTCCACCACCTGCTGCCGGAGTTCTCGGCGCTGGAAAATATCGTCATCCCGCAACTGGCCAATGGCGCGGATGAGGCGACGGCCAAGGCGCGGGCGATGGATCTGCTGACCCGTGTGGGCGTGGGGCCGCGCGCCGATCACCGCCCCGCCGCGCTGTCCGGGGGCGAGCAGCAGCGGGTGGCGTTCTGCCGGGCGATGGCGAATGCGCCGCGCCTGCTGCTGGCGGACGAGCCAACCGGGAACCTTGATCCGGCCACCTCGGATCAGGTGTTTGCCGCGCTGATGGATCTGGTCCGCGCGACCGGGCTGGCGGCGCTGATCGCCACGCATAACATGGAGCTGGCGGCCCGGATGGACCGGATCGTGCGGCTGGATCAGGGCCGCGTCGCCTGAGCCCGCCGCCTGAAGCCCTTGTGCCCGGCCTGCGGCCCTGTCACCCTGATCCAAACCAAGAAGGAGGCCGCCATGGCACAGCCATTGCCCATCATATCCCTGTTCGCGGCCCTTGCTTTGGGGGCCTGCGTGATTGCGAAGGCACCCAAGGAGATGCCGACCGGGGCGCAGGATTTTGCCGATTTCTGTGCCGGGTGCCACGGGCTTTCCGGCACGGGCGACGGCGAGATGGCGGGCACTCTGACACGGCGGCCGCCGGATCTGACCCGACTGGCGCGGCGGAATGGCGGAACCTTTCCGACGACCAAGGTGATGGCCAAGATCTGGGGCTATACCGGGGGCAAGGGCGGTGCTGTGATGCCGAATTTCGGCCCGCTGCTGGACAGCGATCTGATGCCCTATGACGGGGGGGACGGGATCATGTCGCCCACGCCGGCGCGGCTGGTCCAGATTGCCGAGCATCTGCAGGCGATTCAGGTTCGCTGACGGACTGCCCACTGTGTTACAGCCATTGATATCACTTGATTACAATGGCTTACACTGGGATTTTTACCGATTTTTAACAAATGGCGGGGTATGTGGCGGGGTGCCCCCCGCCGTTATTGCTTGATTTTTTTGCCCGCGATGGTGGTGCCATCCTTGCTCAGGCCCGCATTGGCGGTGGCCAGAACCTTGACGACCTCTTTCTTGGGCTTCTTGGTCTCTTTGTTGCCGCGGTTCTTTTCTTTGGACATGGCCTGTTCCCTTGTGCCGGAGTTCCACCCCGGCCCATGCCGGAGGGATCGCTGCCACCGGCGGCACTGACACGCGGTCAGCACAGGGGCCGGAAAGCATCAGGGGCGGTCCCACGCATGGCGTGGGGGGCGGAGCCTGTCAGCGATAGATGGGCCTTTGCCCGCCGAATCGCAAGTGCGGTGTTTGGGACGCGGCGGCGGCAGGCCCTGTCCCGGTGGCAAGCGACGTGCCCCCCTCCCCCATCCCCTCCCCACGAGGGGGAGGGGAGGCGCATTTGGCGGAGGGCGGGAAGCTGCGGCTGGCCGCGTGCGGCGCAGGCTACGCGCCTGCACAGGTCACAGGCCCTGCCCCGGATCGGCACAAAACCCTGCGTTTGCAGCACAGGCGCTTCCCTCCCCCCTTGTGGGGGAGGGAGAGGGAGGGGGGCTGCGACCGGTCTTTCAGACCATGTGGGCTTGCACATGGCCCTTTCAGCAGCAATATCAGGGCCAATACCAAGGCCGGGCGGATGAAGGCCGATCAGACAGGCAGGGGCGGGCACGATGGCACTTCCGATGGCACAGCAGGCGAAATACTGGGGCGTTGCGGGCGTGATGTTCCTGCTGCTGATGTATCTGATGGGAGATGTGCTGGTGCCGTTCCTTGTGGGCGGGGCGATCGCGTATTTCCTTGACCCGGTTGCCGACCGGCTGCAACGGGCCGGGATGAGCCGGGTGGCAGCGACAGCACTGATTACCCTGCTGATGTTTCTGGTGGTGGTTCTGCTGGTTCTGGCGGTGATTCCGACACTGATCCAGCAGACCAGTGCCCTGGTGAACGCAGCCCCCGAGATTTCCCGCAATCTGCAGACCTTTCTGACCGAGCGGTTTCCCGAGTTGTCGGATGAGACCAGCATCATGCGCAAGACCCTCGCGGATATCGGCGATTTCATCCAGTCAAAGGGCGGCGATCTGGCCCAGGGGATCGTCTCCTCGGCGATGTCGGTGATTTCTGCGGTGATCTTTATCGTCGTGGTGCCGGTGGTCGCGTTCTATCTGCTGCTGGACTGGGACAAGATGGTGGCGCGGGTGGATGCGATGATCCCACGGGATCATGTGGCCACGGTACGGCGGCTGGCGGGGGAGATTGATGACGTGCTCGCGGGCTTTGTGCGCGGGCAGCTGACGGTCTGTCTGATTTTGGGGGCGTATTATTCGGTCGCGCTGATGCTTGCCGGGTTGCAATTCGGCCTTGTGGTCGGGGCGATTGCCGGGGCGGTGACGTTCATCCCTTATGTCGGCGCGATCATCGGCGGGATTTTGGCGATTGGTCTGGCGCTGTTCCAGTTCTGGGGCGACTGGGTGGCAATCGGCATTGTGGCGGCGATTTTTGCCTTTGGCCAGTTCATCGAAGGCAATGTGCTGACGCCCAAACTTGTGGGCAGTTCGGTCGGGCTGCATCCGGTCTGGCTGTTGCTGGCCCTGTCAGCCTTTGGCGCGCTGCTGGGCTTTGCCGGGATGCTGATTGCGGTGCCGGTGGCGGCGTCTTTGGGGGTGCTGATGCGATTTGCGATCAGCCAGTATCAGGCTTCAGTGTTGTATCGTGGGGTAGACAGCGTGCCGCCGGCACCGCCCGCTCCAACACCTGTGGCACATGAACATGAAAAGGATGTGGTGTGATCCGGCAACTGGCATTTGATCTGCCGGTTCAGGCGGCCTATCGGCGGGAAGATTTCTTTGCCTCCGCCACCAATGCGCATGCTTTGGCGGCGGTCGAGGCGTGGCGGGGTTGGCCGGGCGGAAAGATGCTGCTGGTCGGGCCGCCGGGCGCGGGCAAGACCCATCTGACGCATCTGTGGGCCGCGACGGCGGGCGCGGTGATCGTTGCCGGGGCCGATCTGGCCGGGGCGGATCTGCTGGTGCTGGCCGAAAGCGGTGCGGTGGCGGTCGAGGATGCAGACGCGGTGGCGGGAACGCCCGAGGCCGAAACCGCGCTGTTTCACCTGCACAATCTGGTGGTGCCGCGCGGGTCTTTGCTGTTGACGGCGCGCGGCCCGGCGCGGGACTGGGGCCTGCGCCTGCCCGATCTGAAAAGCCGGATGGATGCGGCATCGGTGGCGCGGCTGGAGCCGCCCGATGATGCGCTGCTGTCGGCGGTGCTGGTCAAGCTGTTCGCCGACCGCCAGACCGTGGTGCCCCCGGCGCTGATCCCCTGGCTGGTGGCGCGGATGGAACGCTCGATCGACGCGGCGCGCGAACTGGTCGCGGCGATGGATGCACGCGCCCTGGCGCAGGGCAAGCCGATCACCCGAGCGACGGCGCAGGGGTTGCTGGACAGGGATGAGGCGGAATGAGACAGTGTCATGAAAGTGTAAGATTTTTGAAGCATAAGCCCCAGTCATGACACAGGCAGATTTCCTCAAAGCGCCCTTCCCCGCACCCGTTACCCTGCCCGAGGCAGAGGTCACCGGGCCGGGGCGTTTCTTTAACCGTGAGCTGAGCTGGCTGGCGTTTAACCGGCGGGTGCTGGACGAGGCGGCCAATCCCAATGTGCCGCTGCTGGAGCGGCTGCGGTTCCTGTCGATTTCGGCCACCAATCTGGATGAGTTTTTCACCGTGCGGGTGGCGGGTCTGCGCGCGCTGGTGCGGGCCGGAAAGGCCGGGTTTTCCGAAGACGGGCGCACCCCGGCTGAACAGCTGGTGCTGATCCATGCCGATGCGCGCAAGCTGATGCAGCACCAGCAGACCGTGCTGAACGGCCTGAAGCGCGAGATGGAGGCCGAGGGGATCAGCATTGTCACCCGGTCCAAGCTGACGGCGGCGGATCTGCGGCATCTGGAGGAGCATTTTCTGCACAAGGTGTTTCCGGTGCTGTCGCCGCTGGCAATTGACCCGGCGCATCCGTTTCCGTTCATTCCCAACACCGGGTTTTCGTTGGCCTTGCAACTGGAGCGGTTGTCGGACCACCGCACGCTCAAGGCGCTGTTGCCGATTCCGCAGCAGATTTCGCGCTTTGTGCCCTTGCCGGGCAAACCGGGGGTGCATCGGTTCCTGCCGCTCGAAGAATTGCTGCTCTTGCATCTGAACATGCTGTTCCCCGGCTATACCGACCGGGGGCATTGCGCGTTCCGGGTGCTGCGCGACAGCGATCTGGAGGTCGAGGATGAGGCCGAAGATCTGGTGCGCGAGTTCGAGACCGCGCTGAAGCGGCGGCGGCGGGGCGAGGTGATCCGGCTGAAGATGACGGCAGGGGCACCGGCCGAGCTGCGCGCGCTGATCATGGAAGAGCTGGCGGTCACCGAGTCGGAGGTGGTCGAGGTCAAGGGGCTGCTGGGGATTGCCGACCTGAAAGAGCTGGTGCTTTCGAGCCGCCCTGACCTCTTGTGGCCGCCGTTTGCTCCACGGGTGCCGGAGCGTGTGCAGGACCATGAGGGCGATCTGTTTGCCGCGATCAAGCAGAAAGACATTCTGCTGCATCACCCCTATGAGACGTTTGATCTGGTGATCCGGTTTCTGGAACAGGCGGCGCGCGACCCCAACGTGCTGGCGATCAAGCAGACGCTGTACCGCACCAGCTGGGACAGCCCGATCGTGGGCGCGCTGTGCGAAGCGGCGGAGGCGGGGAAATCGGTCACCGCACTGGTCGAGCTGAAAGCGCGGTTTGATGAGGCCGCGAACATCCGCCAGAGCCGACGGCTGGAACGGGCGGGGGCGCATGTGGTGTATGGGTTCATCCACTACAAGACCCATGCCAAGATCAGCACCGTGGTCCGGCGCGAAGGCGACAATCTGGTGACCTATACCCATTACGGCACCGGCAACTATCACCCGATCACCGCGCGGATATACACCGACCTGTCGTTTTTCACCTGCGACCCGGCCCTTGGTCGTGATGCGACCAAGGTGTTCAACTATCTGTCGGGCTATGTTCAGCCCGAGGGGCTGGAAAATCTGGCGATTTCCCCGATCAGCCTGAAACCGCGCCTGCTGGAGCTGATCGCCGCCGAGGCGGATCATGCCCGCGCAGGCCGCCCGGCAGAGATCTGGGCCAAGATGAACAGCATCATCGAGCCCGAGGTGATCGACGCGCTGTATGCCGCGTCGCAGGCCGGGGTAAAGATCAGTCTGGTCATTCGTGGCATCTGCGGATTGCGGCCCGGCATCAAGGGGTTGAGCGAGAATATCCGCGTCAAATCCATTGTCGGGCGGTTTCTGGAACACAGCCGGATCGTCTGTTTCGGGTCAGGCCATGGCCTGCCAAGCCGTCAGGCGCGGGTGTTCTTTTCCAGCGCGGACTGGATGGGGCGCAATCTGACCCGGCGGGTGGAAACGCTGGTCGAGGTGCATAATGACACGGTCAAGGCACAGATCGTCAGCCAGATCATGGCCGCCAATCTGGCCGATGAGGCGCAATCCTGGGTGCTGACCGCCGATGGCAGCACCGAGCGCGAATTGCAGCCCAAAGATGGCAAGCTGTTCGCCTGTCATACATTTTTCATGGAAAACCCGTCTTTGTCAGGCCGAGGCACCGCCGGCGCAAAGGATGTGCCGAAGCTGGCCGCGTTAAAGGACTAGCGGGTATGGGATGGAATTAACTGAGCATTGCATCCTGACCACTGCACTCAACCACAAGGCGTAGCTTTGCTTGACGCCGCACCGGACCTTGCGCCAAGGTCTGGCTTACATTGCACTGGGGACTCTATGACCAGCGACCACAACCAGACCACTGCCGACGCAGATGAGGATGAGTTCAGCCCTTTTGGCCGGCCGCTGTTTGAAGATTCATCCGTCCGCGCCCTGAGCCGGGTCGGCGTCGTGGATGTGGGGTCAAACTCGGTCCGGCTGGTGGTGTTTGACGGGGCGGCGCGGTCGCCCGCCTATTTCTACAACGAGAAAATCCTGTGCGGTCTGGGCAAGGGTCTGGGCGAAACCGGGATGCTGAACCCCGAAGGCAAGCGGCGGGCGCTGGCCGCGCTGAAGCGGTTTTCGCTGCTGGCAGGCGGGATGGGCGCGGCACCGCTGAGTGTGGTGGCGACCGCCGCCACGCGGGAGGCGGCAGACGGGCCAGAGTTTACCGCGCAGGTGCTGGAAGAAACCGGGTTGCGGCTGCATGTGATCGACGGAGATGAAGAGGCGCGGCTTTCGGCGCAGGGTGTGCTGCTGGGCTGGCCCGAGGCCAAGGGCGTGGTCTGCGACATCGGCGGCAACTCGATGGAGCTGGCAAGGGTCGGCGATGGCAAGGTCGGCACCCGCGTGTCAACCCAGCTGGGCCCGTTCCGGCTGCAACAGGTCGAGGGCGGACCCGAGCAGCGCCGGGCGCTGATCCACCGGGTGCTGACCCGCGCCCAAGGCAAGATCAAGACCGAGGGCGAGCGGTTTTACATGGTTGGCGGCTCGTGGCGGGTGATCGCGCGGCTGGATATGGAGCGGCGGAATTATCCGCTGACCGTGCTGCATGAATACCGGATGCCGGTGAAATCGGCGCTGGACACGCTGGACTGGCTGGAAGGCGCGGATCTGTCGATGCTGCGCGGCCGCACCGGCACAAGTGTCGAGCGGATGGAACTGGTGCCGCTGGCCTGCGAGGTGCTGCGCGAGCTGATCCGGGTGTTCAAGCCATCCGAGATCGACATCTCGTCCTATGGCATCCGCGAAGGGCTGCTGTACGAACAGATGCCGGACAAATTGCGGGCACGCGACCCGCTGATCGAGGCGGCACGGGCGGCCGAACAAACCGGCGCGCGGCTGCCGGGGTCGGGCAAAAAGCTGTACGAGTTCCTGTTGCCGCTGTTCAAGGGCCGCCCGCCCGAGCGGCTGCGGCTGATAAAGGCGGCCTGCCTGTTGCATGACACCACCTGGCGGGCGCACCCCGATTACCGCGCCGATGTGTGTTTCGACAATGCGACGCGGGCCAACCTGGGCGGGCTTGACCATCCGGGGCGGGTGTTTCTGGGCCTGTCGCTGCTGCACCGCTACAAGAACAGCCGATCCGGCACCCGGCTGGAGCCGCTGTTCCGGCTGTTGTCCGAGGATGAGATTCAGGAAGCCGAGGTGCTGGGCAAGGCGATGCGCTTTGGCGCGATGTTTGCGGCGGGTGACCCGTCACAAGCCGGGCAACTGGTGTGGAAGCCGAAAAAGCGCCTGCTGGATCTGCAGCTGACCGAGTTGGGGGTGGGCCTCTATGGCGAAGTGGCGCGGGCAAGGTTTTCCTCACTAACACAGGCGCTGCGGGCCAAGGGGCGGGTGGTGCAACCCGGCGATGACGATGCTGAAGATTGACCATCTGGCGGTGAGCTGCACCGCGTTGGATGACGGGGCTGCGGTGGTCGAGGCCGCGCTTGGCCTGCCGCTGGTTGCCGGTGGCACACATGCCCATATGGGCACCCATAACCGGCTGTTGCGGCTGGGCGATCTGTATCTTGAAGTGATTGCGATCGACCCGCAGGCCGCTGCCCCGGCCTGGCCGCGCTGGTTCGCGCTGGATGAGTTTGCGGGTGCGCCCCGGCTGACCAACTGGGTTGCCGCCTGCGATGATCTGGATGCGGCTGTGGCGCAGGCCCCAGAGGGCGTGGGCGTGCCGGTGGATCTGGCGCGCGGCGATCTGCGCTGGCGGATGGCAGTGCCGGGGGACGGGCGGCTGCCGTTTGATGGCGCACATCCAGCGCTGATCCAGTGGCAAGGGCCGCATCCGGTGACGCGCCTGCCCGATACCGGCGCGCGGCTGGCCCGGCTGGTGGTGACCCATCCCGAGGCTACGGCTTTGCGCGCGGCACTGGCCGACCTGTCCGATCCGCGTCTGGTGATCGAGCCGGGGCCTCTCGCGCTGCGGGCCGAGATCGACACGCCCCACGGGCGGCGTGTGCTGGCATGATCCGCGCGGCAACGGTGGCGGATGCGGCAGCGGTCGCGTTGATCTGGAACCACTACATCCGCGCCAGTGCGATCACCTTCAACGCCACCGAAAAATCGCTGGACGAGGTGGGCTGCACCATCACCACCCGGCTGGCGCAGCGCTGTTTTGTGGTGGCCGAAGAGGCGGGCCGCGTCTGCGGCTTTGCCACCTATGACCAGTTCCGCAGCGGCATCGGCTATGCCCATGCGATGGAACACACGATCCAGCTTGCCCCAGACGCGGGTGGCCTTGGCCTTGGCCGTGCCTTAATGGCAGCGGTCGAGGCGCATGCAACACGCGCTGGCGCACATGTGATGATTGCTGCAGTGACCGGAGAAAACGCGGGTGGCCGCGTGTTTCACTCGAAAATGGGCTATACCGAGGTCGGCGTGATGCCGCAGGTCGGGCGGAAATTCGGCCGCTGGATGGATCTTGTGCTGATGCAGAAAATCCTCTCCTGACAAGGCGCGCGGCGCGCGCTATCCTGCGCCCATGTCGATCTGGACCCGCATCGCTGACGCGCTATCCGCCCTCGCCACTGGCGAAGGGTTGTCGGTGGTGTTTGACCGCCTGCGCGGGGTGCAATCGACCCCGGAAAAGTCGGTGGGCTTTACCATTGCCGTGATCGCGCTGGGGGCAAAGATGGCCAAGGCCGACGGCCAGGTGTCGCGGCATGAGGTGGCGACCTTCCGGCGCATTTTTGCGATCCCCGATGAAGAGGCCGCCAATGCGGCCCGCGTGTTCAATCTGGCACGGCAGGATGTGGCGGGGTTTGATGCCTATGCCCGCAAGGTGGCGGCGATGTTCCGTGCCGAGGGACAGGCGCTGTGTGCCGATGACCGCAATGTGCTGATCGACCTGCTGGAAGGCTTGTTCCACATCGCCATGGCCGATGGCGATTTCCACCCCGCCGAAGATGCGTTCCTGCGCGAGGTGGCGCGGATCTTTGGTCTGGATGACCGCTGCTACGCCACCCTGCGCGCCCGCTTTGTCGAAGGTGCGCCGCGCGATCCCTATGACGTGCTGGGCGTCGCCGCCAACGCGCCGCTGGATCAGGTGCGCCTTGCCTGGCGGCAGGCGGTCAAGGACAGCCACCCCGATTCGATGATCGCACGCGGTGTGCCAGCCGAGGCGGTGAAGCTGGCCGAACGCCGCCTGATTGCAATCAATGCCGCATGGGAGGAAATCTCGGGGCGGCGGGCGGCCTGATGACCGCGCCCGAACGGCTGCGCATCGCCACCTACAACGTCGAATGGTTCAACGCGCTGTTTGACGATGACGGGCGGTTGCTGGCCGACGGTGAGCCCTCGGCCCGGCACCAGATCAGCCGCGCGACACAGGCGGGCGCGCTGGGGATCGTGTTTTCCGCGATGGATGCCGATGCGGTCATGGTGATCGAGGCGCCCGATACCGGCTCGAAACGCAGCTCCACCCGCGCGCTGGAGACGTTCGCCCAGACCTTCGGCCTGCGCACCCGCCGCGCCATCACCGGCTTCATGTCGGAAACCGAGCAGGAAATCACCCTGCTTTATGACCCCGACCGTCTGACGCCCCGGCATGACCCCATCGGCGCGCCGGTGGGCAAAAAAGGCAGCCGCGACGCCCCGCGCTTTGACGGTACCTTTCGCTATGACATCGACACCGATGCCACGCCCGACCTGATCCGGTTTTCCAAACCGCCGCTGGAACTGGCGGTCGTGACGGCTGCGGGGCGCAGGCTGCGGCTGATCGGGGTGCATGCAAAGTCGAAAGCGCCACATGGCGCGCGCACCCCCGAAGCCATCACCCGCCTCTCGATTGAAAACCGTCGCAAGCAGCTGGCCGAATGCATCTGGCTGCGCGCCCGGGTCGACTGGCATCTGGCACGCGGCCATGACCTGCTGGTGATGGGCGATTTCAACGATGGTCCGGGGCTGGACGAATATGAAAAGCTGTTCGGCCATTCCGGGGTCGAAATCGTGCTCGGCCTCGACGTGCCGCCCGAGGCACGGATGTATGATCCACATGCCGCAATGGCGCAAGCCGGGCGGATGAACCTGACCCCGACCACGGCGCGGTTCTGGCTGAACCCGCAACAGCGCTATTTCGAGGCGCTGCTGGATTTCATCATGGTCTCGCCACGGCTGGCGGCCCGCCACCCGGCCTGGCGGATCTGGCACCCGTGGAACGACCCAGCCTGTCTGAACACCCCCGAGTTGCACGAGGCGCTGTTGCAGGCGTCAGACCACTTCCCGGTGACCATCGACCTTGCCCTGACCGGCCCCGGCGCGCGCGCGGCTTCTGCCACAAGACGTGATTTGCCCACCTGACAAAGCAGCGGCATACTCAGCCATATGAAACGCGTTTGCCTTGCCCTCACCCTGCCCCTCCTGCTGATCGCAGCCTCGCCTGCGGCCCCCCAGACCCCGCCCGCCCCGCAGGCTGAGGAGGAAAAAGGCTTTGATCTGATGCAAGAGGGCGCAAAACTGCTGTTCCGCGGCCTCATGCGCGAAATGGAACCGGCACTGAACGAGATGGGCAAGGCGCTTTCCGAGATGGAACCGGCGCTGGAAAAGCTGATGGTGCTGATTGACGACATCCGCAATTACGATGCGCCTCGCCTGCTCGACAATGGCGATATCCTGATCCCGCGCCGCAAGGATGCGCCAAAACCCCTGCCGATCCCCGAGGGGGAAATCGAGCTGTAAGAGGGGGGCCAGCCCCCCGGCTTCGCCGCCCCCCGGAGTATTTTCAAAGCAGCAATCCATAGCGCGCGATTGTGCATTGCTGCTTGCCAAATACTCCCGCGCGGAGCGCTCCCCCGGCCAGACCGGCGCGCGCGGGTGCAGGATCAGCGCCGGGTCTGGCGAATCAGGGTCAGGATGTCCTTGGCGGCGCTGGGAATGTTGGTGCCGGGACCAAAGATCGCCTTGACGCCGTTGTCATAAAGGAACTGGTAATCCTGCTGCGGGATCACGCCGCCGCAGATCACCAGAATGTCGCCCGCCCCTGCCGCCTGCAACGCCTGCACCAGTTTCGGCGCCAGGGTCTTGTGCCCGGCGGCCTGGGACGAGATGCCGATGACATGCACGTCATTGTCGATGGCATCCTGCGCGGCCTCTTCCGGGGTCTGGAACAGCGGGCCGACATCGACGTCAAAACCGATATCGGCAAAGGCGGTCGCGATGACCTTGGCGCCACGGTCATGGCCATCCTGCCCCATCTTCACCACCAGCATGCGCGGGCGGCGGCCCTCTTCGGTGGCAAAGGCTTCGACATCGGCCTGAATCGCCTCAAACCCGGCATCGCCCTCATAGGCAGCGCCATACACCCCGGCGAGGGTTTTGACTTCCGCGCGGTGGCGGCCAAAGACGGTTTCCATGGCGTCTGAAATCTCCCCTACGGTGGCGCGGGCGCGGGCGGCGGTGACGGCGGCATCCAGCAGATTGCCGCCTTCGCCCGCACGGCGTGTCAGTTCGGCCAATGCCGCCTGACACGCCGCCTCGTCCCGGTTGGCGCGGGTGGTTTTCAGCCGGGCGATCTGGCTTTCGCGCACGGCAACGTTGTCGATATCCAGAATGTCGATCGGGTCTTCGCTCGGTTTGCGGTATTTGTTGACGCCGACGATCACATCTTCGCCCCGGTCAATCGCCGCCTGACGCCGGGCCGCGGATTCCTCGATCCGCAGTTTCGGCATCCCGGTGGCGACCGCCTTGGTCATGCCGCCCATCGCTTCGACTTCCTCGATCAGCTTCCACGCCTCGGTCGCCAGCTGATGCGTCAGCGTCTCGACATAGTAGCTGCCCGCCAGCGGGTCGACGACATGGGTGATGCCGGTTTCCTCCTGCAGAATCAGCTGGGTGTTGCGGGCAATGCGGGCCGAAAATTCGGTGGGCAGGGCAATCGCCTCATCCAGCGCATTGGTGTGCAGGCTTTGGGTGCCACCCAGCACCGCCGACATCGCCTCATAGGCGGTGCGGATCACGTTGTTGTAGGGGTCCGCCTCTTGCAAGCTGACGCCGGAAGTCTGGCAATGCGTGCGCAGCATGAGCGACACTGGATTTTTCGCAGAAAAATCGGACATGATCCGGTGCCACAGCAGCCGGGCGGCGCGGAGTTTGGCCGCCTCCATGAAGAAGTTCATGCCGATGGCAAAGAAGAACGACAAGCGGCCCGCGAACGCATCCACATCCATGCCGCGCGCAATCGCGGTGCGCACATATTCGCGGCCATCGGCGAGCGTAAAGGCCAGCTCCTGCACCAGATTGGCCCCGGCCTCCTGCATGTGATAGCCGGAAATCGAAATCGAGTTGAACTTTGGCATGTGTTCGGAGGTGTATTCGATGATGTCCGCGATGATCCGCATCGAGGGTTCGGGCGGGTAGACATAGGTGTTGCGGACCATGAATTCCTTCAGAATATCGTTCTGAATGGTGCCCGACAGCAGGCTGCGATCCACCCCCTGCTCTTCACCCGTCACAATGAAATTCGCCAGAATCGGGATCACAGCGCCATTCATCGTCATGGAAACGCTGACTTTTTCCAGCGGGATGCCGTCGAACAGGATTTTCATATCCTCGACCGAGTCGATCGCCACGCCCGCCTTGCCGACATCGCCCACCACGCGAGGGTGGTCGCTGTCGTAGCCGCGGTGGGTGGCCAGATCAAAAGCGACCGACACGCCTTGCTGACCGGCCGCAAGCGCCTTGCGGTAAAAGTTGTTCGACTCCTCGGCGGTGGAAAAGCCCGCGTATTGCCGGATGGTCCAGGGGCGGCCCGCGTACATCGTGGCCTTGACCCCGCGCGTGAACGGTGCGGCCCCCGGCACGCCGCCCATATGGGGCAGGCTTGCCGTATCTGCGGCGGTATACAGCGGCTTGACCGGAATGCCCTCCAGCGTGTTCCAGATCAGGCTTTCGGGGTCTTTGCCCTTCAGCTCTTTGGTGGCGAGGGCGGTCCAGTGGTTCAGCGCGTCGGTCATCGGTGTTCTCCGTCATATGCTCTTGGCATCTGCTCTTGGGTTTCCCGCCGCGCCGCCCTATGTTCTGATCAAAGGGAGCCGCATGAAACCGCTTTATACTCTTGGTCTTGCAGCATTGCTGCCATTTGTTGCCACCGCTCAGGAAGCGGCGGCGATTGATCCGTCAGGTCAGGTCGAAACCATGGCCGAAGAGGTGGCCGAGGCGTATGGGCCGCGCAATGCGGCCGATGTGGTGTTTGCCGATCTCATGTTTGAATTCCGCCCGGTTGTCGTGTTTGGTGACAGCCCCGCCGACCCGAATTTCATTCGTCAGATGGAGCTGTTGCAGCGTGACCTGCCCGCTCTGCAGCTGCGCGATGTGGTGCTGATCACCGATACCGACCCCGAGGCGCGGGGCGAGTGGCGGATGAAGCTGCGCCCGCGCGGGTTCAGCCTTGTGCTGATGGACAAGGATCTGCGCCCGGTGATCCGCAAGCCGCTGCCGTGGGAGGTCCGTGAGATCACCGCCGCCATCGACAAATTCCCGCTGCGCCGCCAGGAAATACTGGAGCGCAATCCAGCCGGGCGGCGCTGACCGCGCTATTCGCGGAAATCCTGCGCGGTGGGAATGCGGCCAAAGGCAATCTTGGCCCCGGTATAGGGTACGTGATAGGGCGGCAACTGACCAAAGCGAACCGTATCCTGCCCGAAACGCTGATTTAGCCCATCGACCACGGAACAGACCGCAAGACGGTCTGCCAGCGGCGGGAACAGATCGCGGCTGACCTCGGTATCGGGGATCAGCCCGCCAAGCGTCACCGAGACCGACAGCGCCCGGTGGGGCGGCAGCGCGGCCCAGTAGCGCGCCAGAACCGACAGCAGAAAGAATGTGTCCTGCGTGGTCTGGATCTCTCCGCCATGGCCGATATGGCCCGCGACCGCACATTTCACCCCCAGATGCAGGCTGCGGGCGTGAAACCCCTCGCGCCGCAGACGCGATGCCGCCTTGACCAGCAGCCGCCGCGCGACCAGCCGCGCCCCCTCGGGCGTTTTGTTCGGGCCTGACAGCACCTGACCATGGCCGATCATGTCGCGGTGCGTGTCCGGCCAGATCACCAGCTCGCCGCGCAGCTCGCGGACAAACCGCTCGCCCTGCACATTGCCCCAGATCGCCCGCGCGCGTTTGGGGGGCAGGGCGTAAAGCGTGGCCACATCCATGACGCCCGCAGCCTCCAGCCGGGTTTTCATCCGCCAGGAGACGCCCGGCAGATCGTCCAGCGCCAGATGCGCGATGCGGTCGGGCAGCACCTCTGGCACCAGCCAGTGCAGACCGCCCGGCTTTTCCAGACCCGCTGCCAGCTTGGCCAGCAGCCGGGTGGGAGCCAGCCCCACCGAACAACGCAACGCCGGGCTGACCTGATGCAGCACCGCCTGTTGCAGATCGCGACCTATCTGCAAGGCGCGGTCCAACTGCTGCTGAGAGCCGGTCAGACGGCACGAGCATTCGTCGATCGACCAGACCCGATCGATCGGGATCACCGTATCCACCGCCTGCAGGATGGCGTGATGATAGGTCACGCAAACATCGTGTTTGACCGGGCGGAACACGATGCCGGGGCAAAGCTGGCGCGCCTCGTCCTGGCGGGTGCCCATGCGCACGCCGCAACGTTTGGCGTCTATGCTGGCAGCAATACAGGCCGCCCCCGGTGCATCGGTCGTCAGCACCCCCACCGGCCGCCCCATCAGCGCCGGTTCCTCGGCCTGAGCGACCGAGGCGTAAAAGCTGTTCATGTCGAAGAACAGGGTGGACACACGCACTGACATAAGGAGGCGACTCGGGTTGGGTTTGCACCCCCAGATTAGAACAAAATGGGAACATAAAGCCAGACCAAAGCCTGTATGTCACTGCGCCCGCCGGCACCTTATTCAAACTCCATGATCACTTCGTCCACTTTCAGGCTGCTGCCCGCACTGGCTGTGATCTTTTTGACCACGCCTTTGCGCTCGGCCTTGAGGATGTTTTCCATCTTCATCGCCTCGACCGTGGCCAATGGCTGGCCTTCCTGCACTTCGTCGCCTTCGGCCACGGTGATTTTGACGATCAGGCCGGGCATCGGGCACAGCAGGTATTTCGACGTATCGGGCGGCAGTTTTTCCGGCATCAGGGCGTATAGCTCGGCCTGGCGCGGCGATTGCACCAGCACCTTTACATCAGCCCCGCGCAGGCGGATGCGGAACCCCATCGGGATCTTGCCGACCTTGAGCACAACCGGCGTGCCATCCACCCGCAGCCGGGCCAGGCTGTCGCCCGGCGTCCAGTCCGAGGCCACGCGCAGGCTGGCACCATCGTCAAAGGTCACGGTCGAGCCGGATTTATCGGCGGCGACGGTGACAGCGTACTGGGTGCCCTGCAGGCTGACCACCCACGGGTCGCCGACGCGGCGCTGATGATTGTCCATCGTGCCCGAAATTTTCGTACGGCGGATTTCGGCGACGCGGTTCATCGCGGCACAGGCGGCGGCGACCTGACGCAGCATCTGCGTATCCAGCGTCACGCCCTGAAAACCCTCGGGGAATTCTTCGGCGATGAAGGCGGTGGTGATGTTGCCAGAGGTGAATCGCGGATGATCCATCACCGCCGAGCAGAATGGCAGGTTGTGGCCGATGCCTTCGACCTCGAACGTGTCCAGTGCCAGCCGCATTTCCTCGATCGCTGCCGCGCGGGTCGGGCCCCAGGTGCAGAGCTTGGCGATCATCGGGTCGTAGAACATGCTGATCTCGCCGCCTTCAAACACGCCGGTATCGTTGCGCACGATGCCGGTGGCGGTCTTGCCCTCGACCGGCGGGCGATAGCGGGTCAGGCGGCCGATGGAGGGCAGGAAGTTGCGGTAGGGGTCTTCGGCATAAAGCCGCGATTCCATCGCCCAGCCGTTGATTTTCAGGTCTTCCTGACGGAACGGCAGCGGCTCGCCCGCTGCCACGCGGATCATCTGTTCCACCAGATCTACCCCGGTGATCAGTTCGGTCACCGGGTGTTCGACCTGCAACCTTGTGTTCATTTCAAGGAAGTAGAAGTTGCGGTTGCCGTCGACGATGAATTCCACCGTGCCCGCCGAGGTGTAGCCGACCGCACGGGCAAGCGCGCAGGCCTGTTCGCCCATGGCCTTGCGGGTGGCCTCATCAAGGAACGGCGACGGCGCCTCTTCGATGACCTTCTGGTTGCGGCGTTGGATGCTGCATTCGCGTTCGTGCAGATAGACGGTGTTGCCGTGCTGATCGGCCAGCACCTGAATTTCGATATGGCGGGGCTGGGTGACGAATTTCTCGATAAAGATGCGGTCGTCGCCAAAGCTGCTGGCAGCCTCGTTCTTTGACGATTGAAAGCCTTCGCGGACCTCGGATTCACTCCAAGCGATGCGCATACCCTTGCCGCCGCCCCCGGCAGAGGCCTTGATCATCACCGGATAGCCGATTTCGCCCGAGATCTTGATCGCCTCGTCGCCATCGGCGATCAGGCCCATATAGCCGGGCACGGTCGAAACCCCTGCCGCCATCGCCAGCTTCTTGGAAGTGATCTTGTCGCCCATCGCCTCGATTGCGGGGGATGGCGGACCGATGAAAACCACACCTTCCCGCTCCAAGGCCGCCGCAAAGTTCATGTTTTCCGACAAAAAGCCATAGCCCGGATGCACCGCCTCGGCCCCGGTCTGGCGGACGGCGTCAAGGATCTTGTCGATGACGATGTATGACTGGTTTGCCGGAGATGGGCCGATGTGAACCGCTTCGTCCGCCATGCGGACGTGCAGCGCGTTGCGGTCGGCGTCGGAATAGACGGCGACAGTCTTGATTCCCATCTTCTTGGCAGACTTGATCACACGGCAGGCGATTTCGCCCCGGTTGGCGATCAGGATTTTCTTGAACATCGGCTCTCTCTCCCCTCGGGCAGAGTCGGGCCGGACCCTGCGCCGCAAATGAAAAGGGCCTCCCAGCCGGTATGGCTGAAAGACCCTGTTTTCGAATGATCTATGATCAGGCGATCTGCACTAAGGCTGCGCCGCGCGGTGGCGGCGGGCAGATCAGTAGCAGTTTGGCAGGCCCGGGATGCCGCAGGACACGCCGCCCGCAACAGCGCCGATGAGCGCGCCCTGAGTTTTGGAGCCGCCGGTTGCGCCTGCAATGAGCGCGCCGGTTGCAGCACCACCAACGGTGCGGACCGCTGCGCTGTTGAGCGGGGCCGAATTGCCGTAGCCGCCGCCCTGGACACAGCCAGCGAGCGAGAGGGCAAGAGCCGATGCGATAAGGATGTGTTTCGTGACCATGTTTGACTGCCTCGTGTCAGGGTTTTTATTACGCCTGACTCTACTCCATCCATGGCCGTGGAAAAGGGGAATTTTCCGGAACGCCCGCCATCGGCGAGGCTTTGCCACCGACAAAAGTGCGGCCCGGACCCAAAGAGACCGGACCGCAAGGCAAGGGAAAGGGACGTCCCATGGTCCCCGGACCGGGGATGAGGAGCCCGGACCGGATACAACCCAAGGTGTGAGCTGTTTGCGTTGAAATCAAACGCAATTCCGCCGTCCCGTGCCAGATGCGCGGGTGTTTGCCAGAGCGGCGAACGGGTCGGCGGAAGAGCGCGCATCAGTCGTCATCCCCATCGTCTTCATCGTCCCAGATCACTTCTTCGGCATCGGCGGCGAAGATGGCCGGGAACGAGACTTGCGCGATTTTTACATTGACGCGCAGAAGGGCGTCATAGCTTTCCGGGTCAAACGGATCTTCGGCGGCAATGACCTCACGGCCGAACAGCCAGGACAGGCGGCCAGCGTCCAGATTACCCCGCTCGAACGGCTCTTCGCCAAAACATTGCCAGATCGCGGCCATGAAACCCTCATCGGCCTTGCGGTCGGCCAGCTTGCGGTCGCGGTAGCGTTCGCGCTTGATCAGCTTGGCCGGGCCGTCCTTTTTATTGGCGCGGCGGATGGTGAATTGAAAATCGGTGCCCGGAAGGCGGCCCGGAAAGCCGCGGTGTTTCAGCATGATGTGCCCCCTGAGGATGGATGGGCACAGCAATAGGCATCTAGGGGCCCAAGGCCAAGGGGCGAGGGCATAATTGAATACGCCGCCGTACGGTCATACCGGCGGAGGCAGGTCAGCGCTGAGAGGTGGGGTGTTTTTGCATCGGGGGCCAGCGGCGCAGGGTGGGCGCGAAGGATGCAGTGCGCGCGCGGGCGCGTGGGGGGTGATGGGGCGGGTTGGTGCGGATCAGATCCGCCAGCCCGCCCGACCGACTTATTTGTACTTGCCGGTGTAGGTGGGTTCGACCGAAACCGGTTCGTCCACATAAACGACTTCAGCTTGTTTGGTTCCGGCGCAGGCAGCCACAAAGGCGACCATGCACAGGGCCAGCAAAGTTTTCGTGCTCTTCGACATCCTCTACTCCTATATTCTTGGAAGGTTGCTTCGGAATGTCCGATAGCACACCCTTCATGCGAGGCAAAGGCCGCTTGGGTTCGGCCTGCGGTTACACTAGCGGATTGCCGCTGTGTTTGACATGGAATGTTTGCCAAGTTTGCCGCCTGTGACTCTGCTACATCAGGGTGGCGGGCGGCGCCGATGCGGACAACCATATCTGGTGGGAGCATCAGAAAATCTCCCACATGCAGATGCCATCCTGATAGCTGAACGCCTCGAAAAACTGGGTTGCCTCTGGCATGGATTCGCCAAACGGCACCGGCTGATCCGACATCGAGACGATGATCTGGGTGGGCTGCGGGCCAAACTCGGTCAGCCGGGGCAGCGCATAGGTCTGGCACAGGTGCATCATGTCCTCTGCCGCCGCCTCGTAGGCTGTGGCCGCAGAGTCGCGCGCGATCTGCGGCGCGACAAAGCGAAACCGCACCGCCAGCCCCTCCGGGCCGGGCACGTTCCAGATCACATCCTGCAACATCACCGGCTGGCCCGAGGGCACCGGGATCAGCGTCTCGTCGCCCGGAAGCACATGGGCGGCCTCGTGATGGTCGGGCAGTTCGTCGGCAACGGGATCGGTCATGACCGGCCCCGCTGTCGCCGGCTGCACGCGGCCCCTGCCCTGCTGATGATTGCCATGGATACACCCTCTTTGTCCTGCTGCGTTCAGAGAGGGATGTTATCGTGCTTTTTCCACGGGTTCGCCAACTTCTTCGTGCGCAGGGACGCAAAGGCCCGGCAGACGCGGCGACGGGTAGAAGAGGGCATGATCACCTCGTCGATAAAGCCCTTTTCGGCGGCGACAAAGGGATTGGCGAACCGGTCCTCATAATCCTTGACGCGGGCGGCGATCTTGTCCTTGTCGCCCAACTCGCTGCGGTACAGAATTTCAACCGCGCCCCTGGCCCCCATCACCGCCACTTCGGCAGTCGGCCAGGCATAGTTGAAATCGGCCTGCAAGTGCTTGGAGGCCATCACGACATAGGCCCCGCCATAGGTTTTCCGTGTCAGAACAGTGACTTTCGGCACCGTCGCCTCGCCATAGGCAAACAGCAGTTTCGCGCCGTGCTTGATCACGCCGCCATATTCCTGGCCGGTGCCGGGCAGAAAACCGGGCACATCCACCAGCGTCAGGATCGGGATTTCGAACGCATCGCAGAACCGCACAAAGCGCGCGGCCTTGCGGCTGGCGTCGATGTCCAGACACCCCGCCAGCACCGTGGGCTGGTTGGCAACCACGCCCACCGACTGCCCCTCCAGCCGGATGAAACCGGTGATGATATTGGCGGCAAAGGCGGCCTGAATTTCAAAGAAATCGCCCTCGTCCGCAATCTTGGTGATCAGCTCCTTCATGTCATAGGGCTGATTTGGATTGTCAGGCACCAGCGTATCCAGGCTTTTGTCCACGCGGGCCGGATCGTCAAAGAACGGCCGCACCGGCGCTTTTTCCCGGTTGTTCAGCGGCAGAAAGTCGATCAGGCGGCGGGTCTCGGCCAAGGCCTCGACATCATTCTCAAACGCCCCATCGGCGACCGATGACTTCCGGGTATGGGTCACGGCACCGCCCAGCTCTTCGGCGGTCACCACCTCGTTGGTCACCGTTTTCACCACATCGGGGCCGGTCACGAACATGTAGCTGGAGTCTTTGACCATAAAGATGAAATCGGTCATGGCGGGCGAATAGACTGCCCCCCCGGCGCAGGGGCCCATGATCAGGCTGATCTGCGGCACCACGCCCGACGCCATGATATTGCGCTGAAACACCTCGCCATAGGCGGCAAGGCTGGCGACACCTTCCTGAATGCGCGCGCCGCCGGAATCGTTGATGCCGATCACCGGCGCACCGTTCTGGATCGCCATATCCATGATCTTGCAGATCTTTGCGCCATGGGTTTCGCTGACAGAGCCGCCCATCACCGTGAAATCCTGCGAAAACACATAGACCTGACGGCCATTGATGGTGCCCCAGCCGGTGACCACCCCATCCCCGGCGGGGCGCTCCTCCTCCATCCCGAAATCGGTGCAGCGATGGGTGACAAACATGTCGAATTCTTCAAAGCTGCCCTCATCGAGCAAAAGCTCGATCCGCTCGCGGGCGGTCAGCTTGCCCTTGGCATGCTGGGCATCGACCCGCCGCTGCCCCCCGCCTGCGCGGGCAGTTTCACGACGGCTTTCAAGCTGTGCCAGAATGTCTTTCATCGCGCCGACTCCCCTGCGGATTTGCCGCACCATAGGAGGCGTTGCTGCAGGTGCAAAGTGGATTTGAGAAAATTTGCATAGCATTTTTTAGTAACGGATCGCAAATTGCAAATTTGCATACTCTCTGTGGTTATGCAGGCTTTTGGAGAGTCCGGCTGAAGGTCGGACCCAGCGAGAAGCGCCGCTAAACAAGAGTATTGGTAAAGTATCTTGACCAGAATCACCATGTGATGGTCATATTCAGCGATGGAGCGGCGTTGGCAGTGGGAGGCTGTGTCACTCCATTCACCCTAAGGGAGGATCAGATGACACATATGCAAGTCCTGAAAGGACTGCTGCTTGGCACCATACTTTCCGGCCCGGTCTTTGCTCAGGAAAACCTGGACAAGCTGACCAGCATGCAAAAAACTGGCGCGACCTTTACCTTTGTCGAACAGGACGGGGCAAAAGGGGCGGCGCTGCGCGATATCGTGCAATACATCAATGTTCCGGAAGGCTTCGATGTAAGCCTTTATGCGGTTGTGCCGGACGCGCGCTCCATGGCCATGGCGCCGCAGGGCACCGTGCTCTTTGCGGGAACGCGCAAAGACAAGGTCTGGTCAATCGTGGACCGGGACCGCGACCGGATTGCGGATGAGGTAAAGGATTTTGCGCCCTCAATCACTTTTGACATTCCGAACGGTCCCTGCTTTTCGCGCGACGGGTTCCTGTATATCGCTGAACGAAACCGGGTTCTTGTTTTTCCCGCCGCAGAATTCTTCTTCGAAGGGCCTGACATCGCCGTAGGTGTTGTCGTGCCGCAGGGCGAGCTGATCCCTGCGGAGGAAGAGAGCTTCAACCACACCGCGCGGGTGTGCGACGTGGGTCCGGATGGCAAGCTCTACATCTCGTTGGGTCAGCCGCATAACGTCCAGCCGCGTGAAAAACTTGAGCTTTACGATGAGCTGGGCATCGGCGGAATTATCCGCATCAACACCGACGGCACAGGCCGCGAGGTCTATACCCGAGGGGTGCGCAACTCTGTTGGTCAGGATTTCAACCCGGCCACGGGTGAGCTGTGGTGGACCGACAATCAGGTTGACGGGTTGGGTGACGACATCCCACCGGGGGAGTTGAACCGGCAAACGGAGGCGGGCCAGCACTTTGGCTTTCCATGGACCAACTCGCGTGTCGAGATTCCCGATTACAAGAACGTTCCACGTCCCGAGGGGGTGACATTCGTCGAACCCCAGCTTGAACTGGAAGCACATGCCGCAGATCTTGGTATGCGGTTCTATCAAGGCAAGTCTTTCCCCGACAAGTATCACGGCGGGATATTCTGGGCGCAGCACGGATCGTGGAACAGAACGGTTCCGGTTGGTGCCAGGGTGATGTTCACGGCGCTTGACGAAAACGGCGACGCGGTCGGTGCCGAGGTCTTTGCCGACGGCTGGCTGAATGAGGAAACCGGCGAGTATCGCGGTCGTCCCATGGACATCGAGTTTCTGCCGGATGGGTCGATGCTGGTGTCTGACGACTTTGCCGGAGCGATCTGGCGGATAGCCTATAACCCGAAGCCGGCCGAATGAGCCGCGCAATTGCCATGGTTCTCGGCGGGCTTATGCTCGCCGGGGGCTTCGCACAGCCCAGTCTTGCCGGGGATCCGGAGGCAGGGCGGAAGATCGCCAACATGTGCCGGACGTGCCACGGCATCGACGGCTTTGCACAGATCCCCATTGCTCCGCATATCGGCGGGGAACCGAAAGAGTATCTTGAAGGGCAGCTCATGGCCTTCAAGACCGGCGCACGCCAGCACGAGATGATGTCCGTCGTGACAGCCACGCTCTCGGCGCAGCAGATCTCTGACGTTGCAGCATGGTACGCCTCTTTTACCGCGGTCGCGACGCTGCCGGCCGGTGTCAACGAGGCAGATGCTCCGGCGGCCTGTGTTTCGTGTCACGGCGCTGACGGGATATCCGTTTTGCTCGATGCGCCCAACCTTGCGGGCGAGGTGAACATCTATGTTGATACCCAGTTGAAAGCGTTTCGCCTTGGCAAACGGCAACATGACATCATGTCCGAGATCGCATCGGAAATGACGGATGCAGATATCCGAGAAGTCGCAGACTGGTATTCAAAAGTTGTACTGGAGATCGTGCCTTCTGACTAGACAGCACGCCTCGCTCGGTGCTCAGGTTGCGACAGGTGCCTTTTCTGGTTCAGCTCAGGCCCAGAATGGGGCCGTCAAGAAGCCGCATCAGATCGCCGAAATAGCCACCGGACCGGGCGATTTGTGTCGGATCGGAAGTGATCGCCACGGCAAGCGCGCGCTCGGAATGCGCCGCGATGATCTGGCCGCCATAGCCACGGGCGATGACCCATCCGGTCGTACTCAGAAACCAGCCAAGGCCATAGTCCAGCCCGGAATAGGGGGACGTTGTTTGCGGCACTCGCGATGCCTCAACCCACTCCTGATCAACCACCTGCGTCCCGCCATAGCTCCCGCCATCGCGCAGCATCACCGCAACGCGCAGCATCGCCTCTGGCGTCAGGGCCATCTCGTTGCCGCCAAAGTAATAGCCCTGCGGATCACGGGTCCAGGACGCCACATCAATGCCAAGCGGCCGACCCAACCGCTCCCGCGCCAGTTGCCGCAGGTCTTTGCCGGTCGCCACCGCAATTGCGGCCCCCAGAACATGGGTGGTCCCGGTCGAATAGATCATCCGCCCGCCGTTGGGCGCGATCCGGGATTGGCGCAGCGCATAGGCGATCCAGTTGCGTGAATTGACCCAGGTGCCGTACTTCGCGCCCGACGTGCCCTCCAGCCCCGCGCGCAGGGTGACCAGATCGGCCATGGTCAGATCGGCCACCCCCTCTGTCGCATCGCCGGGGATCAGCTGCGGCGCGACTTCACCCAGACGCGCGGACAGCCCGACAATTTCACCCCGCGCAATGGCGGTGCCCAGAATCAGCGCCAAAAGGCTCTTGGAGCAGGATTTGATGTTTGCAGCCGCCTCCAGCCCCCGGCCCCGCGGGGCCTCGGCCAGCAACCGCTCGTCGCCCCGCTGCACCAGAATGGCATGCAACTGCGGCAGACCAAGCGCGGCATCGCGCAGGGTGTCGATGGGCAACGCTTGCGCTTGCACGACCGGGGGGCAGCAAAGCGCCCCGGCCAAAGCTGCGGAAAACTGACGGCGTGAAAGCATCTTACCTCTGCAGGATATATCGCTGACCATGCAACAGCATAGCTGACACAGCGCCTTGTGAAACGGATCAGGCGGTGAATACAGAACACAACCGATCACGAGGCAGCGATGGCCTCGGCTCTCACGCGACCTGTCGATCATGCCTCGCGCCGGATCACAGGCGGGGCCGTGGCGCAATTCTTAACAAAATCTGAATCTCGAATTGTAACCCATTGAATTTATACAACCTCTAACGCTGCAACACAGTGGGCACCTGCCTCCCCCTTGACATCCCCCCCGAAAACCCTCATTTCCCCCCTATCCGAAGCCCGTGCCGCGTGAGCACCGAAAGGCCCGGATACAGGTTCCCACCATCACGCAGGGGCGCCGACGGCGCGCACGGTCTCTCAAGTTGTTGGGGGACGAGGACCGCCTGCTTTTTGTTTGATGGAACGACCCAATGACCACTTTTGCAGACCTCGGGCTCAGCCCGAAACTTCTCAAGGCGCTTGAGAAAACCAATCTTCAGACCCCGACGCCGATTCAGGCGCAGGCGATCCCCTATATCATGGCGGGCCGCGACCTGATGGGTCTGGCCCAGACCGGCACCGGCAAAACGGCGGCCTTTGGCCTGCCGCTCTTGCACCGCCTGCTCGACATCGGCCACCCACCGGCACCGAAAAACGTGCGCGCCCTGATCCTTGCGCCCACGCGGGAGCTGACGCTGCAGATCAAGGACAACCTTGAAGTCTTTACCAAAGGCACGCCGGTCAAGGTGACCATGGTGGTCGGCGGCGCATCGCTGTTCCGTCAGGCACAGGCCCTGTCCAAGGGCAGCGACGTTCTGGTCGCCACCCCCGGCCGCCTGATCGACCTGCTGGAACGTGGCGATGTCAAGCTGGACCAGTGCGCCTATCTGGTGCTGGACGAGGCGGATCACATGCTCGACATGGGCTTCATCCATTCCCTGCGGAAAATCGCCAAGCATATCCCGCTGAAACGCCAGACCATGCTGTTCTCGGCCACGATGCCCAAGGATATCTCGGAAATCGCCGACACCTATCTGCGCGACCCGGTCCGGGTTCAGGTCACCACCGCCGGCAAAACCGCCGACAAGGTGACGCAAGGCGTGCACTTCCTGCCCAACGGCGACAAGGCCCGCGTGCTGGAAGACTACCTGAAAAAACACCCGACCGAACAGGCGCTGGTCTTTGGCCGCACCAAGCATGGCTCGGAAAAGCTGATGAAGCTGCTGGCAGGCTGGGGCTTCAAGGCAGGCTCGATTCACGGCAACAAGTCGCAGTCCCAACGTGACCGCACCCTGACCGAGTTCCGCAATGGCGAGCTTGATGTGCTGGTGGCCACCGATGTCGCGGCGCGGGGCATTGATATTCCGACCGTCCGTCACGTCTATAACTTCGACATGCCGAACGTGCCGGAAAACTATGTCCACCGCATCGGCCGCACCGCGCGCGCCGGGGCTGAGGGCACGTCGGTCAGCTTCTGCGCCCCCGCAGAGATGGGCGAATTGCAGGCGATTGAAAAGCTGCTGAAAAAGCCGCTGCCGATCCTGGGTGGCGCGCCGTGGTCCGCCGATATGGTGGCAGCCGCCCCCAAACCCGGCCAGAACCGGGGCCAACGCCCGGCCCGTCCGCAAGGCGGTCGCCCGCAGGGTGGCAAGCCAGCTGCCGGTGGAAAACCGCAGCAGGCGCGTCCCGCTGCCAAACCCAAGCCGATGGGTGGTGGCAACGTCCCCCGCCGCGCCGAGGGTGGCAAGCCCGCAGGGCAGCGCCGGACTAGCTGACCCCGTTCTCCAGGTGCAGCTTCATGTCGAGCAGCACCTGTTGAATCGCCAGCGTTTCGCGCAGCATCCGCTTTGCCTCATTGACCGTTATGACACCGTCGCTGATGGCGGTGTTATACTCGCTCATCAACATGGCAAAGCGCTGCGCGAGCACCACAACATCCTGATTGACCCCCTTTGAGGTCGCATTGCGCTTGTCCGCGTCATAAGACAGCGTGATGCCGCGCAGATCGGCCAAAGCCGAGGTGACATGCGGAAACCGCGAGGCGGATTCCAGCTGCGCCACAACGTCGATCGGCATGAAACGGTCGTCATGTTCAACCTGATCCGAATAATAGCGCCCCAGCGTGGCCTTGGATTTGCCTGTCAGCTTGCAGGCGGCCTCGATCCCGACATCCTTGACCAATGCTTCGCTGTGCTTTTTCAGATAGGTCTCGACCGACATTCACATACTCCTTGATCCCGCACCTCGGGGAAATCACTCAATCTTTTCCCATTCATGATACGGCAAGTGATTGTCATAGATAAAGGTGTTCCGGGTGTTTTCCGGAACAGTAGTGAGTGGTCGATGTCCCCAGCATCGGCTTTGGTGGGGGTCCGCCGTGCTTTGGTCCCTGTAAGGGATGGTTCGTATGGCCGTGCGGCGGGCCCGTCATTGGTATCAGTGTGTCTTGGTGTGTGACGATGACGGCCCGCTGCGGCCCCCGCCAACAGGTTTCCGGCCCGTCCGAAATCCGCCCTGATCGCTTGCAGGCTGCTGCCGGAATCGGATAGGTGCTCTGCCATGGCAAAGCTGTATTTCAATTATTCCACCATGAACGCAGGGAAATCGACCCTGCTGCTGCAGGCCGCGCACAACTATCGGGAGCGCGGGATGGAAACCTATCTGATCACCGCGCAATTCGACAACCGCGCCGGTGAAGGGCGGATTGCCAGCCGCATCGGCATCGGCGATCCGGCGGATACCTTTGCCCCTGATGAGGATATGTATGCCAAGCTGAAGGCGCGCATAGCCCTTGGCCCGGTGTCTTGCGTGTTCATCGACGAGGCGCAGTTCCTGTCGAAAGAGCAGGTCTGGCAACTGGCCTGCGCGGTCGATGATCTGTCGGTGCCAGTGATGTGCTATGGCCTGCGCGTCGATTTTCAGGGCCAGCTGTTTCCCGGTTCGGCGGCATTGCTGGCCTGGGCGGATGAAATGCGTGAGGTCCGCACGATCTGCCATTGCGGCAAGAAAGCCACGATGGTCGTGCGCAAGGGCCCGGATGGCCGGGCGTTGCGCGACGGCGATCAGGTGGTGATCGGCGGGAATGAAACCTATGTCAGCCTGTGCCGCAGGCATTGGCGCGAGGCGGTCGGCGACTGACCCTCCAGCAACAAAAGCCGTCAGGCTTGCGGCGCGACAGGTTCGCCCGCCCCCGCCCGCAGCGCGATCATGCTGCCCGCCGCCACGATCAACACCATCCCCCCGACCGCCATCGGCGCCAGCAGCTCGCCCCACAACGTCCAGGACCAGAACGCCGAGGCGGGCAGGATGACATATTCAATCACCGAGGCCCGGCCCGCATCGGTGATCTGATAGGCCCGGATCATCATTCCTACCCCCAACAATGACCCCGCCGCCTGCACAAAGGTCCACAGCAGGAAGGGCCCGTTTGGCATTACCCAGCCCCGCATCAGAAAGCCATCCGGCCCGACCGGAGCCACCAACGGGGCAAGCGTCAGCAAAACCATCCCGAGCGCACCGAACAGTCCCAGCGTGGCAAAGAACCCGGCCAGCAGCGTCTCGGCACTTTCCTCCGGGCACCATTCGCGGGTCGCCACATTCCCCAGCGCATAAAGCGCCCCCGCCAACACCGGCAGGACAGCGGCGGCAGAGGCCCCCGATACCGCCTCTGGCCCCAGCACCAGCAGCACACCGACAAAACCGACAGCCACCGCCAGAATCCGCACCGGGCCAATGGCATGGCCATAGGCAAAGCGCGAAATCAGCAGCACAAAAATCGGCGCGGTGAACAGGCCCGCCGCGACAATGGCAACCGGAAGAAACGCCAATGCGCCGAAGTAGATCACCATGGCCAGCCCATGGATCAGACTGCGCGCCACCACCGCCCGCAGATTGACCGGGCGCAGACGCAAGCCCAGCAGCGGCACCAGCAGGCCAAGCAGCGCCAGCGCCATCACAGTCCGGGTAAAATGAAACTGCCACAGCCCATGCTCTTGCGCGATCACCCGCACGTAATTGTCGGTGTAGCCGATCAGCATCGCATAGCCGCAGATCATCCCGGCGGCGGCAAGTGTACGGTCCTGATGTGCGACGGGCATGGGGTATTCCTTTGTCTTTTCTCTGTTGAAGCCTGCCCGGCGATGGCCTGCGCGTCGGAAAACGACACCCGCAGACCTTTCCGGGCGGGCGCAGGGAATGGGGGGGAACACAGTGCGGGTGATTGTGGCCCGAACAGGCTTGGTCTAGTGTCAACCCCATGACAGGCAAGTCTCCGCGCGCCATGACGGCACTGAAACAATATACCCGGCTGGAAAGCGGTGGGCTGTGGCGTGACACGCCCACATCGCAGCGGCGCGAAGTCATCGTGGCGTTTCGCGAGGCGACGCTGGTTCTGTCTGATCCCAAAAGCGAATCCGCGCTCAGCCACTGGTCCCTGCCCGCGATCGAGCGACTGAATCCGGGCGAGCTACCGGCGCTGTTCGCCCCCGGAACCGAGGCGATCGAGACGCTGGAACTGGACGACCGCGACATGATCGCCGCGCTGGAAACCGTGCGCAGCGCGCTGGCCGGGCAGCGGCCAAAGCCGGGGCGGTTGCGCGGCGGGTTGTTGGGCGGCGGCACCCTGCTGGTGCTGGCGCTGGCGGCGTTCTGGCTGCCGGATGCGCTGGTCAGACACACCGCATCGGTACTGCCCGCAGCGACGCGGGCGGCGATTGGGCAGGCCGCCTTGGCCGATGTGCAGCGGCTGACCGGATCGGCCTGCACCACGCCCTTGGGCAGCTTTGCCCTGACTGCGCTTGGCGACAAGCTGTTCGGCCCGCACCGGGCGCAAATCCTGATCCTGCGCGAAGGTCTGTCAGGGTCTGCCCATCTGCCGGGTGGCACAATCCTGATCGCCCGCCGTTTTGTCGAAGATGAGGGCGGGCCGGAGGCACTGGCCGGGCTTGCCCTGATGGAGCGGCTGCGCGCCGAGGCGCAAGACCCGATCCTGCCAGTGCTGAAACACGCCGGGCTGACGGCAACCTTTCGGCTCCTGACCTCTGGCATCCTGCCGGATTCGGCAGTGGCGGGCTATGGCGAAGTGCTGCTGCAAAGGAAGGGCCTCGCCGTGCCCGACGACGTGGCGCTGGCTAGGTTCAAGGCGGCGGGGCTGTCCTCTGCCCCCTATGCCTATGCCATCGACCCCAGCGGCGAAGCCACCATCGCGTTGATCGAGGCAGACCCGCTGGGCGGCCTCGTGCCCGAGCCGTTGATGGCAGACGGCGATTGGGTCAGCCTGCAAGACATCTGTACCACAAACTGAAAAGGCCCCCGACACCGGATGTCGGGGGCCTTTGTCAGTTTACTTCGGCTCAGGCGTCAGCGGATGAACGCATCGCCAAATCCCGCACGGCGGGCGGCAGACAGCGCCGCCTGCGCCTCAGACCGCGATCCGAACGGTCCCGCGAGCACGATCTGCAACGGCTTGCCGTTTTTCGAAATCTTTGACCGGGCAACCGGCAGACCCAAACCCGACAGCCGCGACGACGCCCCTTCGGCATTCGCAGGCTGGCCAAAGGTGCCGACCTGCACATAGCTGCGGCCCGTGCCCTGCTGCGATGCGGCTTTCGGCACAGCCGCTTCTGATTTGGTCGAGGTATAGACCTTGCGGACCACAACCGTTTTGCCCTTTTCCCTTGCCGCATCGGCGACAAGACGGGCCGGCACATCACGGGTCCAGACCTGATCCTGCTGGTCCCAGCCTTGCTGGGTGCCTTTGGCACGGTTGGGGTTCAGGCGGTCATCCTTGAACGCCGGTTTGTACCCCTTTGGCACAACCTGCTGCCCCTGCGACGAGGCAGTCACGCGCTGCTTTTGCCGGGTGCCGATACCTGCGGCCGGATCTGGCCCTTCCAGATAGCCGGAGGGAGCAACGGCAGCCGCACCTGCCAGCAAGCGCGGCGCGCGGGCATGGGCGATGTCACCATCGCCACGGGTACACATCACCACGCTGCCGCCGTTCTGCAGCCGGAACCGTTCGGCCACCGGCGCATCGGTGTAGCAGCCGATCTTGCCAGAGCCCGCAGTTGTCGCCACCCGTTCCGCCGGTTGACGGCGCTGCGCCTCGGGCTTCGGTTGCTGCACCACCACGCGCGGGGCAGGCACGGCGACCGGCGCGGGCACATAGGTTGACGGAGCCACGCCTTGCGGGGCCTGAATGCTGCGGATGCGCGGCGGCGTGGTGATGCTGGCCACGGTATCCATCGGCCGCCGCCCCGTCACTACCGGTTCAGGCGCGCGCGCCACAGGGGCCGGAGCCGCCCGTGGCGGTTCGGCAATGGCCACCTGATTGTTGCCAAAGGTGGGCGGATAGCCACACAGCGGCGCACGATTTCGGCTGACACGCGGCACCCAGTTGGTGCGACCGCCAAGCCCGGCGCGCAGGAAAACACAACCCCGGCTGTCAACATATTGCTGTCCTGTAAAGGACGCAGGCGGCTGCTCACGCGGGCCACCAAAATCACCGGCCGACTGAGCATTGGCAACACTCAACCCGGCCACGACCGCCAGAACGGCAGCCGAAACCAACTTCAACACCATGACTACCCCCAAGTAGCGTATGGGGGATACTGGAATAATATTGTTTCCGAGTAAAGGGATTAACCCGCTATTTTGTGCCAAACATCCGGTCACCCGCATCCCCTAGCCCCGGAACGATATAACCGTGATCATTCAAATGGCTATCGACCGAAGCTGTCACAATCGGAACATCGGGATGTGCCTCTTGCATCCGCCTGATCCCTTCGGGCGCGGCCAGCAGGCACAGAAAACGCAGGTTCTTTGCACCATTGTCTTTCAGCAACTGCACCGCCGCCACCGATGAATTGCCAGTGGCCAGCATCGGATCAACCACGATGCACACCCGGTCTTCCAGCTGCGTCGGCACCTTGAAATAATATTGTACCGGCTGCAGCGTTTCGGGATCACGGTAGAGACCGACAAAGCCGACCCGCGCCGCCGGGATCAGCTCCAGAATGCCATCCAGCAGCCCGTTGCCCGCCCGCAGGATCGAGATCAGCGCCAGTTTCTTGCCCTCGATCACCGGCGCATCCATCGGCTCCAGCGGGGTTTCGATCCGCTTGGTGGTCATCGGCAACTCGCGCGTCACCTCATAGGCCAGCAGCAGCGAAATCTCGCGCAAAAGCTGGCGGAAGGACGCGGTAGAGGTGTCCTTTTCCCGCATCAGGGTCAGCTTGTGCTGGACCAGCGGGTGCGAAACGACGGTCAGATGGTCCAGCATGATCAGGTCTCCAGAAGTTTGCCGATGCGTGCGCGTGTATCGGCATCGCAGAAAGCCGCGTCAAGCGCAGTGCGGTTCAGATTCGCAAAAACCCCGTCATCCCAGTCAAACGCCCGGTTCAGCTCGTCGAACTCGCGCGTCATGGTGGTGTGGAAAAACGGCGGATCATCGGTGCTGACCGTGACCTTGACACCCCGGTCATAGAGCTGGCCGATGGGGTGGCTGCGCCAGTCGGGGTACAGCCCAAGCGCCACGTTCGATCCGGGGCAGACCTCCAGCACGATGCCACGCTCGGCCAGCTCATCCACCAGCGCCAGATCTTCAATCGCGCGCACGCCATGCCCGATCCGCTCCACGCCCAGATCGTTGACCGCATCGCGCACCGATTGCGGCCCGCCCCATTCGCCCGCATGCGCGGTCAAGCGCAGCCCCGCCTCGCGCGCGCAGTCGAATGACCACAGATAATCCTTTGGCGTCAACACCTTCTCATCACCCGCGATGCCAAAGCCCACAATCCAGTCGCCCGCCGTATCGGCGGCACAGCGCGCAACCTCGCGCGCCTTTTCCGGGCCGAAATGCCGGATGCAGGTAATGATGCCGCGCAGGGTGATGCCCATCGTACGCTCAGCCTGATCCGCCGCCTCGCGGATCGCGTGCAGATATTCGCGCCAGGCGCCAATGTCACGACCGCCGCAGAAATCCGGGCTGAGGAAGGTTTCGGAATACACCACCCCGCTGGCGGCACTTTCCTCCAGCACAGCAAGGGTCAGGCGGGCGTAATCTTCGGGCGATTTCAGCACGCTGGTGGCGGCCTCATAGACCTTCAGGAAATCCCAGAAATCCTTGTACTGATAATGCCCGCGCGCGTCGAAAATGCCCGCGATATCCAGCCGCTTTTCCTTGGCCAATCCCCGGATGAACGCAGGGGGGGCTGCCCCCTCCAGATGCAGGTGAAGCTCGATTTTAGGGGTCACAGAAAGGATACTCCGGGGCTGAAAGAGGGAACGCCGAGATGGGCCGCGACACTGGCCCCTACATCGGCAAAGGCGCACAGGCCGATGGGCCGCAGCCCAAGGCCGGTGCCGATCACCGGCACCCGCTCACGCGTGTGCTCGGTGCCGGGAAAGGTGGGGTCATTGCCGTGATCGGCGGTAAAGATCGCCAGATCCTCGGGGCGCAGGGTGGCCAGAAACCGGGGTAGGTTTGCATCAAACCCTTCCAGCGCGCGGGCGTAGCCCGCCACATCGCGCGGATGGCCATACAGGCTGTCAAACTCGACAAAGTTGGCAAAGGTCAACGAACCGGCCTCCGCCTCGTGCCCCAGCCGGACAAGATGTTCGAAAAGGTCAGCATCGGATCTGCCCTTATGCAGCTTGCCGACGCCTTTCATCGAAAAGATGTCACCGATCTTGCCAATGGCATGGGTCATCCGCCCCTGCCCTGCCACCCAGTCCAGCAGCGTCGGCGCAGGCGGGGCAATGGCATAATCCCTGCGGTTCGCGGTACGTTTGAAATCACCGCAGCTGCCGGTAAAGGGGCGCGCGATGACCCGGCCGACCCGTCTTGCATGCAAGGTCGGGGCCAGATCGGCGCAGAGGTTCAGCAGCCGGTCCAGCCCGAACGCTTCTTCATGCGCGGCGATCTGAAATACCGAGTCTGCTGACGTGTAGCAGATCGGCCAGCCGGTCTGCAGATGCTCTTCACAATGCGCCGCGATGATCGGCACGCCCGAGGCGTGGCAGTTGCCCAAGATGCCGTCAGTCCCGGCCAGACGGCAGACCTCGGCCACCAGATCCGGCGGGAACGCCGGTTCGGTCGTTGGAAAATAGGTCCAGTCCCAAGGCACCGGCACGCCTGCCAGCTCCCAATGACCCGAGGGTGTATCCTTGCCGCGCGACACTTCGGTCGCAGCCCCCCACAGCCCGGCGGGCGTGACCCCAAGGCCCGGCGCATCAACGCCGGAAGCCAGCCGGATCGCGGCCCCCAGCCCCAGCCGGTCAAGGTTGGGCATCCTGAGCGCCCCGCTGCGGCCCACCTCGGCCCGGCCCGCCGCACAGGCCTGCGCGATATGGGCCAGCGTGTTCGCCCCGGCGTCACCAAAATCCGCCGCATCCGGCGCGCCACCGCAGCCGACGGAATCCAGCACCACAAGAAACGCCCTCGCCATCAGCTGATCCTTTTCAAGACAAGCGGGCCTTCGTCCAGCACCGAGGTTCCCACACGATACGCCGCCTGCACCGCCCGGATCGCCGCCTCTGCCGCATCCTCGGTCGCGGCATGGACCATGGCAAGCGGCACCCCCGCCCCGATCTCCTCGCCCAGACCGATCAGGTCGGACAGACCCACCGCCGGATGAATCCGGTCGCCCTCACGCAGCCGCCCGCCGCCCAGATGCACCACGGCATGACCCAAAGCCTCGCCATCAATATGCGCGATAAAGCCGTCATCCAGCGCCGGCACCTCGCGCACCACGGGCGCTGCGGGCAGACGGTCGGGCCAGCGTTCGACGAAATCGGCCGGCCCGCCCTGTGCCGCGACCATCCGGCCAAACGCCTCGGCCGCAGCCCCCGACTCCAGCGCCTGCGCAATGCGCGCCGCCCCGTCGTCGGCATCCGCCACCAACCCGCCAAGCGCCAAAGCCTCGCCACCCAAAGCGCAGGTCAGATCCCACAGTGCCGCATTGACCGAGGTGCCGGTCAGCGTCTCCATCACCTCGATCACCTCCAGCGCATTGCCCGCCGCCGTGGCGAGAGGCTGCGACATGTCGGTGATCAGCGCGGTGGTCATGCAGCCCGCGCCCTGCGCGGTGCTGACCAGCGCGCGGGCCAAAGCCTCGGCCCGCTCGGGTGTTTTCATGAACGCGCCCGAGCCGCATTTGACATCCAGCACCAGCCCTTCCAGTCCCGCCGCCAGCTTTTTCGACAGGATTGAGGCGGTGATAAGGTCGATGCTTTCGACCGTGCCGCTGATGTCGCGGATCGCATACAGCCGTTTGTCAGCGGGGGCGAGGTCGGCACTGGCCGCCACAATGGCACAATGCACCCGGCCCATCTGGCTGCGGAACTGATCCTCACTCAACCCGGTGCGGAATCCGGGGATCGCTTCCAGCTTGTCGAGCGTGCCGCCGGTATGGCCCAAGCCCCGGCCCGAGATCATCGGCACATAGGCCCCGCACACCGCCAGCGCCGGGGCCAGCAGCAGCGACACGCAATCGCCTATTCCGCCAGTCGAATGCTTGTCCAGCACCGGGCCCGGCAGATCCCATTCCATCACCCGACCAGAGTCGCGCATCCCCCGCGTCAGCGCCACCCGCCCCTCGTCCGACAGCCCGCGCAGCAGCACCGCCATGGCAAAGGCCCCGGCCTGCGCATCTGTCACCGCGCCCGAGGCCAGCCCGTGGGCAAACCACGACAGCGCATCGGCCGAGGGCGTCGCCCCATCCCGCACTTGCGCGATGATGCTGCGCGCGTCCATCAGGCGCGGTCCATGTGGGCGGCGGTGAACACACCGGGCAGCAATTCACCGACCGTCAGCGTGCGCTGTGTGCCATCGGTGGTGCAAAGCGTGACCTTGACCCCCGCATCGGCAAATTCCGCGATCTTTTGCCGGCACCCGCCGCAGGGCGGCACCGGATCGGGGCTGTCGGCGATCACGAACACCTCGGCAATCCGGGTATCCCCCCCGGCAATCATCGCGGCAATCGCCCCGGCCTCGGCACAGGTGCCCTCGGGATAGGCCACGTTTTCGACGTTGCAGCCCACATAAACCGCGCCAGAGGTGCTGCGCAGCGCCGCCCCAACCAGAAACCGCGAATAGGGCGCATAGGCGCGCAGGCGAACATCAGTGGCAGCTTGCAAAAGGGACATCTTGGGCCTCGGTTCTTGACCAATTGGTCGGGAATTGTGAGCGTATGCCGCCCAAAGCGCAAGGGTCACAAAAGGGAGGTGGCGGGATTGCCCGGCAGCGATACCTCCAGCAGTTCCAGATCCGGTGTCGGATCAGCATAGCGTGTGGCAAGCCCCGGCGGAATGACAAAGGCATCGCCCGGCGACAAGCGGAACGGCGCTTTGCCCTCGCCCTCCAGCGTCATTTCGCCGGACATGACAAAGGTGAACAGGATATCGCCCTCATGGCGGCTCCACGGCGCGGCAGAGCCATCGGGCCGCAGCACCATGACGCTTGCCACGCCCTTGGTGTTGGCGTTGATCGTGGTATCCCGCGCCACAAACCCCGGCAGGCGACAGGGCGCAAACGCCCCCTCCGAGCCTTGGTTGAACACAAACCGCTGGCCTTGCCACTCGCGGTCAGGGCGCAGATACGGGGTGGGCAAGGTCATCTCGTGGTCGATCTCGGTCACATGCTCCGCGGGCACGCCGATCTCGATCACCTCGATCCCGTCGCTGGCCTCCAGCACCCGGTGGCGGATTTCCGGCGGCTGGATAAAGCAATCGCCCGCCTGCAGCCGGATCGGCCCGCCCTGATCTTCATACAGCACATCCACCCAGCCCTTGATGCAAAAGATCAGCTGGAACCCGACGCGGTGGAAATGCACCATATCGGGCACCGGGCCGCCATCGGGAATGCGGATATGGCTGGCGATCATCGCGCCGCCCAACCGGCTGGGCACCAGATCGCGGTAGTGCATCCCGGCGCGGCCAATGACCCACGGGGCCTGATCGGCCAGACGGCGCACGACAAAGGCATGCTCGGTCTGCGGCAAAACCAGCGGCGGGTTCAGATCATCAATCTCGATCCGGGTGCCATTCGGCGCGGTCAGGCTGCGCTGCCCCCCGGCAAAGCCATCGGGGTCTTCGGTCAGAATGCGCAGCGTGCCCGGCGGCTCTTGCGCCCCCTTCTGGATACGCAGGCGCAGCCCATGGCCTGACAGCACCGCCACACTCGGGTCATCGGCGGGATAGATCATATCCAGCCGCATCCCCAGCACCTTTGTAAAGAATGGCAGGTCATTGCGCAGTTCTTGGGTCGGCAGACGGATTTCAGCGCGCGTCTCTGGCATGGATTTTCCCTGTCTTTGCGGCCATGCTGAGCCGGGGATGCAAAATTTGCAAGCCGCTACGCTGCTGGTGGCGCTATCATCCGGTTGGCGGATCAGAATAAATGGTTTAAGGCTAAACCAAATTTTTCGGGAGGCGAAAATGGAAGAAGTGCGTCAGGACAACGCCCGTCAGGCGGCGCTGGATTATCACGAATTTCCCAAGCCGGGAAAGCTGGAGATCCGCGCGACCAAGCCACTGGCCAATGGCCGCGACCTGTCCCGCGCCTATTCTCCCGGCGTGGCCGAAGCCTGCCTTGAGATCAAGGCCGACCCGTCCACCGCGTCACGCTACACCTCTCGCGGCAACCTTGTGGCCGTGGTGTCGAACGGCACCGCCGTGCTGGGCCTTGGAAACATTGGTGCTTTGGCTTCCAAACCCGTGATGGAGGGCAAGGCGGTCCTGTTCAAGAAATTCGCCAACATCGACTGTTTCGACATCGAGGTGAACGAGTCCGACCCCGAAAAGCTGGCCGATATCGTCTGCGCGCTGGAGCCGACCTTTGGCGCGATCAACCTCGAAGACATCAAGGCCCCTGATTGTTTCATCGTTGAACGGTTGTGCCGTGAGCGGATGAGCATTCCGGTGTTTCACGACGACCAGCACGGCACCGCCATCGTGGTGGGGGCAGCGGCCACCAACGCGATGATCATTGCGGGCAAGAGCTTTGATCAAATCAAGATCGTCTCGACCGGCGGCGGCGCGGCCGGAATCGCCTGTCTTGAGATGCTGGTCAAACTGGGGGTGCGGCGCGAGAACATCTGGCTCTGCGATCTCGAAGGTCTGGTCTATACCGGGCGCACGGCCCAGATGACCCCGCAGAAAGCGGCGTTTGCCCAAGGCACCAGCCCCGCCTCGCTTGGCGATGTGATTGCAGGGGCCGACATGTTCCTTGGCCTGTCCGGCCCCGGCGTTCTGACGCAAGACATGGTCGCCCGGATGGCCCCGAACCCGATCATCTTTGCGCTTGCCAACCCGAACCCGGAAATCCAGCCTGACCTCGCGCGCGCGGTGGCCCCCGGTGCGATCATCGCGACCGGGCGATCCGACTTTCCCAATCAGGTCAACAACGTGCTGTGCTTCCCCTTCATCTTCCGCGGCGCGCTGGATGTGGGGGCGACCACGATCAACGACGAGATGAAGATCGCCTGTATCGAAGGCATCGCCGCTCTTGCCCGCGCCACCACCAGCGCCGAGGCAGCGGCGGCCTATACCGGCGAGACGATGTCGTTCGGCGCAGATTACCTGATCCCCAAGCCGTTCGACCCGCGCCTGATGGGCGTGGTCGCCAGTGCCGTGGCCCGCGCCGCGATGGAAACCGGCGTCGCCACCCGCCCGCTGGAAAACCTTGAGGCTTACAAGACCAGACTCGACGGCTCGGTGTTCAAATCCGCCATGCTGATGCGCCCGGTGTTCGAGGCGGCGCGTCAGGCCGAGCGCACCATCGTCTTTGCCGAGGGCGAAGATGAACGGGTGCTGCGCACCGCCAATGCGATGCTGGAGGAGACCACCGACCGGCCGATCCTGATCGGCCGCCCCGAAGTGGTCGAGGCGCGCTGTGAGCGCGCCGGTCTGCCGATCCGGCCGGGCAAGGATTTCCATCTGGTGAACCCGGAAAACGACCCGCGCTACCGCGATTACTGGGGCACCTATGCCGAGCTGATGGCGCGGCGCGGGGTGTCGCCCGATATTGCCCGCGCGATCATGCGGACCAATACCACCGCGATTGCGGCGGTGATGGTGCATCGTGGCGAGGCCGACAGCCTGATCTGCGGCACCTTCGGGCAGTATCTGTGGCATCTGGGCTATGTCCGGCAGGTGCTGGCGCGCGGCGGGCTGCAGCCGGTGGGGGCGCTGTCGATGATGATCCTCGAAGACGGGCCGCTGTTCATCGCCGACACCCATGTCAATGCCGAGCCGACGCCGGAGCAGATCATGCAGACCGTGCTGGGCGCGGCGCGGCATGTGCGGCGCTTTGGCCTGAAACCCAAGGTGGCGCTGTGCACGCAGAGCCAGTTCGGGAACATGGAGAATGAAAAGGCGCAGCGGATGCGGGCGGCGCTGGAACTGCTGGACGCGCGCGAGCCGGACTTTGCCTATGAGGGCGAGATGAACGTCGACTCGGCGCTGGATCAGGCCCTGCGGGACCGGTTGCTGCCGGGCTCGCGGTTCGAGGGGGCGGCCAACGTGCTGGTCTTTGCCAGCGCGGATGCGGCGTCAGGGGTGCGCAACATCCTGAAAATGAAGGCCGGCGGGCTGGAGGTCGGGCCGATCCTGATGGGGATGGGCAACAAGGCCCATATCGTGACCCCGTCAATCACGGCGCGGGGCCTGCTGAACGTCTCGGCCATCGCGGGCACGCCGGTGGCGCATTACGGGTGATAGGGCTTCCCCCTGTGTTACAGCAGGGGGAAGTGTTTTGAATCAATGGGTTGACCTGTTGGATTTTACGATTTCTTAACCTTTGAGCCGCAAAACCAGCCTCTCACCGGGTCTTTCAGCGCAAATCGCTTTAACCCGGTGTGGCGCAATAAACTCTAATTATCACCGATCTTTGGCGACGGCGGCCAGTCTGCCGGGGTTGCCACCAATGCGTGCATTCCCTATCTTCTCGTGTGAGAGGCGACAGTGTGCGCCTTTCTGTCAACGGAGATTGGATGTCAGAGCTTGTGTAATAAGGCTCTCTGAGACGCAGAGAGCCTCGTGATACCTGAGCCGCCTGGCGCAGTTGCGCCCGGGCGTTTTATCACGTCTTTCACAAGAGACTTCCATGAACATCTCAAGACTTGAACAACGTGCGTTGCACGTTCTGGCTCTGGGTGGCCTGATCCTGCACGAGCGGGAACACGGGTCCAAAGTCACCTCGGTCACCTGCGTCACGCGCGAAGGGATGATCCTTTCCGATTTTGACCTGACGATCTTTAACAGATTGCGGCGCAAACGGCTGATCGAATCCCATTCCGGCAATCCCTATCGCATCTCGAAACGCGGGCGCATCTCTGTCCGCGCGCAACTTGACAATCAAGGAGCATAACATGCTGATCCGAAATGAAATCGCCGGTGACATTCCCGCGATCCGTGCCACTGTGACCAAGGCCATGCGGCTGCTGAAGCAGGCCACGGGAACCGAGGCGCGCATCGTTGACTGGCTGCGGGCAGAGGATGCCCTGACCCTGTCGCTCGTGGCCGATGACAGGGGAGAGGTGATCGGCTATCTCGCAGCCTCGGAGGCCCGGATCGGGGCGCAGGGCGGCTGGGGCCTGATCGGGCCACTTGCGGTTCTGCCGTCGCGACACCGTCAGGGGATAGGCAGCGCCCTTATGGTCGAGGCCATCCGTCGCTTGAAAGCGACATGCCGGGGCGCAGTCCTGATAGGCTCTCCCCGGTATTACCATCGGTTCGGCTTCAGAACATTCCCCGGCCTGAAAGTCGAAGGGTGTCCGCCAGAGGTCGTTCTGGCCTTGCCGTTCGACGCGACAGAACCGAAAGGCGAAGTGATCCATCACGCCGCCTTCGGTCTGGATCAACACCGGTAAAAGAAGCCTTGGGCCGCACAGCTTGTCAGTGCGGCCCAGGCTATCCGGCCTTCGGGCGCATCATCGCAACAGCCTGCATTCTTGCATTCGCTGCGCAGAACGCTTGGGCAAAAGATTCGCACGCACATCCAAGCAAACTTTGCAAAGCTGTCCAGTATCATCGATATCATTACCAAAGCAGCCAAGTTTGCAAAAATTTGCACCCAAAACAGACGCATTTCTGCAAACATAATGTCGCAACCCCGTCCTGTCCGGCGGTAACATCGTTGCGCGTTCGGCCAGCGATGCCGTAACAAACGTGCAAGCGTTGGGAGGAGGCGCGCAGGATGGGTTATTCCGATATCTATGCTAAATGGCAGGCCAACCCCGAGGTCTTCTGGATGGAGGCTGCGGGGGCGATTGACTGGGTCCGCAAGCCGACCCGTGCCCTCAACGACGACCGCGCGCCGCTGTATGAGTGGTTTACCGACGGCACGGTCAACACCTGCTGGAACGCGGTGGACCGGCATGTGCTGGCCGGGCGTGGCAAGCAGCCTGCCATCATCCATGACAGCCCGGTGACCGGCACCAAGCATGTGATCACCTATGCCGAGCTTCTGGACCGGGTGTCGCGGCTGGCCGGAGCGCTGAAAGCCCATGGCGTGACCAAGGGCGACCGGGTGATCATCTATATGCCGATGGTGCCCGAGGCGCTGGAGGCGATGCTGGCCTGCGCCCGGCTGGGGGCGATCCATTCGGTGGTGTTCGGCGGTTTTGCGGCGGCCGAACTGGCGGTGCGGATTGATGATTGCAAACCCAAGGCCATTATCGCGGCCAGCTGTGGCGTCGAACCGGCGCGCGTGGTGCATTACAAGCCGCTGCTGGATGGCGCGATCGAGATGGCGACCCACAAGCCGGAATTCTGCGTGATCTTTCAGCGCGAGCAGGAAGTGGCGAAGCTGATCGACGGGCGCGATCTGGCCTGGCACACCTTCCAGTACGGCGTCGAGCCAGCAGACTGCGTGCCGGTCGAGGGCAATCACCCGGCCTATATCCTCTATACTTCCGGCACAACCGGCGCACCCAAGGGCGTGGTGCGGCCGACCGCCGGGCATCTGGTGGCGCTGAACTGGACCATGCGCGCGATCTACAATTGCGGCGTGGGCGATGTGTTCTGGGCGGCGTCGGATGTGGGCTGGGTCGTGGGGCACAGTTACATCTGCTACGCGCCGCTGATTGCGGGCTGCACCACGGTGGTGTTTGAAGGCAAGCCGGTGGGCACGCCGGATGCGGGCACGTTCTGGCGGGTGATCGAAGAGCACAAGGTCAAGACCTTCTTTACCGCCCCCACCGCGCTGCGCGCGATCAAACGCGATGACCCGGAGGGGCTGTTGATGGCGGATTACGACACCTCCAGCATGCAGGCGTTGTTTCTGGCGGGCGAACGGGCCGACCCGGATACCGTGCAGTGGGCCGGGCGGCATCTGAATGTGCCGGTGATCGACCACTGGTGGCAGACCGAGACCGGATTTGCCATTGCGGCCAACCCCTTGGGCCTTGGGCTGTTGCCGATGAAGATCGGCAGCCCGGCGGTTGCGATGCCCGGCTTTGACGTGCGGGTGCTGGATGAGGGCGGGCATGAGGTGTCGCCCGGCACTTTGGGGGCCATCGCGATCAAGCTGCCGCTGCCGCCGGGCACGCTGCCGACGCTGTGGAATGCCGAAGAGCGGTTCGTGAAATCGTACCTGTCGCATTTCCCCGGCTGTTACGAGACCGGCGATGCGGGCTATGTCGATGCGGATGGCTATCTGTATATCATGGCGCGCACCGATGACGTGATCAACGTCGCCGGGCACCGGCTGAGCACCGGCGCGATGGAAGAAGTGCTGGCCGGGCACAAGGATGTGGCCGAATGCGCGGTGATCGGGGTCGCGGATGCGCTGAAGGGGCAATCGCCGCTTGGGTTCCTGTGCCTGAACAAAGGCGTTGACCGCGCCCCTGCCGATGTGGTGGCCGAATGTGTGCGGCTGATGCGCGACAAGATCGGCCCGGTCGCCGATTTCAAGCGCGCCGTGGTGGTGGAGCGGTTGCCAAAGACCCGCTCGGGCAAGATCCTGCGCGCGACCATGGTGAACATCGCCGATGGCAAGCCGTGGAAAATGCCCGCCACCATTGATGATCCGGCGATTCTGGACGAGATCACGGCGGTCTTGCAGGGGATTGGTCTGGCAAAGGGCTGAGTCGGGGGTGGTTTGGGGAGGCCAACTGCGGCGCGGCAAAGCTTGTGACCCGAAAGCCATTGGACTGGCGCATTCGTTAAGATAGACTCGCGTTATGGTTGACCCGTTTGCCGCGCCCCTTCCCGATCCGACGCCACAGCTTCAGGCTTTGCGTGCTGCCCTGACCCGTCTTGCCGGATCGACGCTGCCGGCTCCGGCGCGGATGGCGCTGGCCGAGGCGCAGATGGCGCTGTCGGCGCTGGAAAGCCTGTACAGCGGCGCGGTTGACCGCAGCGTTTTTGATGCGCTGATGGCGATGGCAGGGCCGGAGGTGGCGCCCGAACTGGTGGCGCAGATGGCGGCGGATCTTCGGGCGGTGCGGCTGGCGTTGGCGGCGGCCCTGGACGGGGCCAACTGGGCCGGGATCAGGGCACAGACCCATGTGCTGGTGGCGCTGGCCGGATCGGCGGGCGCGCGCGGGCTGGAACAGGCGTCACAGGCGCTGAATCTGGCGGCGCATGAGGCGGATGCGATCCGGGTGCGGGCGCTGGGACCGGGGATACTGGCCGGGCTGGACGGGCTGATCCGGTTTGTCGAAGCGGCGGACAGCGGCAGGGCGGCTGGAAAATGACCGGGCCGGTGCCCTCACCCTTGCTGCTGATCGAGGATACGCCGTCTTTGCAGATGGTCTATCGCTCTGTGCTGCAAACGGCGGGGCATACGGTGCAGGCGGCCTCAAATGCCGCCGAGGGAATGCGCCTGTTTCAGGAAACCGGCGCGGTGACGGTGCTGCTGGACCTGATGCTGCCAGATCGGGACGGGCTGGCGGTGATGCGCGAAATGCTGGCGCTGCGGCCCGAAACGCGGGTGATCGTGATCACCGCAAATGCCAGCATCAACCGCGCGGTCGAGGCGATGCGGGCCGGGGCGCATGACTTTCTGGTCAAGCCGTTTGACGAGGTGCGGTTTCTGGGGGCGGTGGCCAATGCCAGTGGCGCGACGGGGACTTTACCCAAACCAGCGCAAAAGCGGGCGGTGACGGCGGAACCAGACGTGGTGGCCGAGGTGTTCATCGGCTCTTCCGCCGCGATGCGCCGGGTGCAGACGACAATCCGTTCGGTGGCGGGGTCGATGGCCACGGTGTTCATCACCGGCGAAAGCGGCACCGGCAAAGAGCTGTGCGCGGTCGCGGTACATGCGGGGAGTCCGCGTGCGGGCGGGCCGTTCATCGCGCTGAACTGCGGTGCAATCCCGCAGGATCTGCTGGAGTCGGAAGTGTTCGGCCATATGAAGGGCAGCTTTACCGGCGCGATTTCCGACAAGCAGGGCGCGGCGGCGGCGGCGGATGGCGGCACGCTGTTTCTGGACGAGATCTGCGAAATGGCCCCGGCGTTGCAGACAAAGCTGCTCCGGTTCCTGCAGACCTCGACGGTGCAGCCGGTGGGGGCGGTTCGGCCACGCAAGGTGAATGTGCGCATCGTCTGCGCCACCAACCGCGACCCCGCCGAAGCGGTGCGCCGGGGTGAGTTCCGCGAGGATCTGTATTACCGGCTGTTTGTGGTGCCGGTTCACATGCCGGCGCTGCGTGACCGGGGCGAGGACGTGGTAGAGATTGCCGAAATCGCGCTGGAGCGCTTTGCCCGGGAAGAGGGGCGACAGTTTGACGGGTTTGACCCCGAGGTGCTGGATCTGTTCCGCAGGCTCAGCTGGCCGGGAAATGTGCGGCAGGTGCTGAACGTGATCCGCAACATCGTCGTGCTGCATCCGGGCGGGCGGGTCACGCTGGCGATGCTGCCCGACTCGTTGCAGCGCGCAGAGCCGGTGACCGGTGCTGCGCCCAAGCCTGATGCCACTGGCGGTCTGGACAGCCTGATCGGGCGCAGCATGGCCGAAATCGAACGGCTGGTGATCGAGGAAACCATCGCCCGCAACGGCGGGTCGGTGCCAAAGGCAGCGCGGGTGCTGGAACTGTCACCCTCCACAATCTATCGCAAGCTGGAGGGCTGGGGCCTCAAGCCGCAGCTCTGACGCTGCGGGCCGCAGCGGCCCGGTTGCGTCAGGCGAATTGCTCGACCAGCAGACGCTCTTCCAGACCATGGCCGGGGTCGAACAGGACGTGGTGGCAGATCGTCGGGTCAGATCGGATTTCGACCGAGATCACATCGCGCACCGACCGGCCATCGGCATCGGCCATCACCGGGCGCTTTTCGGCATCGCGCACCTCGATCCGCACCACGGCGGTTTTCGGCAGCAAGGCCCCACGCCAGCGGCGGGGGCGAAACGCCGCAACAGCCGTCAGCGCCAGCACATCGGAGCCGATCGGCAGGATCGGACCATGGGCGGAATAGTTATAGGCGGTGGACCCGGCAGGCGTGCACAGCAAAGCGCCGTCACAGACCAGCTCTTCCAGCCGCAGCTTGCCATCGACATAAATCGCCAGCTTGGCCGCCTGTGGCCCTGCCCGCAGCATCGACACCTCGTTGATCGCCAAAGCTTCGACCACGCGGCCCGTTGCGGTGGTGGCGCGCATGTGCAGCGGGTTGATCACGGTTTCTTCGGCCAGTGCCAGCCGTTCGGCCAGCCCGTCGGCGTCGAACGCGTTCATCAGAAAGCCAACGGTGCCGCAGTTCATGCCGTAAACCGGCAGACCCGCGCTTTGGGTATCATGCAGGGTTTGCAGCATGAACCCGTCGCCACCGAGGGCCACGACCACAGTGGCCCGCCCCAGCGGGGTCTGCCCATGCCGCGCCGTCAGCTCGGACAGGGCCAGCTGGGCGGCGGGGGTGGCACTGGCGCGAAAGGCAATTCTGGATGTGGGCAAGGCGGTTCTCCCTTGGGCACAGTCTTGACGGGCCGGGCGCGGGAACTCAAGCCTTGCTGCGCGTTGAGAGGCGCAGATGCACAAACAAGACCTGTCCGGCGCCAGACTCTGCTGAATTTGGCGCGTGGCGGCAGCGCCCCCCCACCCCAGCCCTCCCCCACAAGGGGGGAGGGAGGCACTGGGGCAGGTGGCGGTCTTTACAGATCGGACGCAAGGCGGGTGCCACGCGGCCCCCTCCCCCTTGTGGGGAGGGATGGGGTGGGGGGCGCGGTTGGAACAGGGCGCGTCCGCCAGACGCCCTTCGGCACACCGGATGAAAGTCATGATGTGACCGCCCAGGCCCGCACAAGCGACCTCGCGTCACCTTTATGCCCGCAAATTTCGCGCTGATCCGGGGATGCGTCGTTTTCCTCCCTTTCCCGGAGGCGGGGCTTGGTCTAAATGGGCGCTATCCCGACCCCCGGATCTGGCAGGAGACGCCCATGAACGCCCCGCACCGTGACAACGGCTTTTTCACCGAAACTCTGGCCTCACGCGACCCCGAGCTGTTTGGCTCGATCACGCAAGAGCTGGGCCGTCAGCGCCATGAGATCGAACTGATTGCCAGCGAAAACATCGTGAGCCGCGCCGTGATGGAGGCGCAAGGCTCGGTGATGACCAACAAATATGCCGAAGGCTATCCGGGCAAGCGCTATTACGGCGGCTGCCAATATGTCGATATTGCAGAAAATCTGGCGATTGACCGCGCGCGGCAGCTGTTTGGCTGTGAGTTCGCCAATGTGCAGCCCAATTCCGGGTCTCAGGCCAACCAGGGCGTGTTTCAGGCGCTTCTGCAGCCGGGTGATACAATTCTGGGCATGTCGTTGGATGCTGGCGGCCACCTGACCCATGGCGCGGCCCCCAACCAGTCGGGCAAATGGTTCAACGCCGTGCAATACGGCGTGCGCAAGCAGGATCTTTTGCTGGACTATGACCAGCTGGCGGAACTGGCGGCAGAACACAAACCGAAGATGATCATCGCGGGCGGCTCGGCCATTCCGCGCATCATCGACTTTGCCCGGATGCGCGAGATTGCGGATTCCATCGGGGCCTATCTGCTGGTCGATATGGCGCATTTCGCCGGGCTGGTGGCGGCGGGTCTGTACCCCTCGCCCTTCCCACATGCGCATGTCGCGACCACGACCACCCACAAGACCCTGCGCGGGCCACGTGGCGGCATGATCCTGACCAATGACGAGGCGCTGTCGAAAAAGATCAACTCGGCAATCTTCCCCGGCATTCAGGGCGGGCCGCTGATGCATGTGATCGCCGCCAAAGCGGTCGCCTTTGGCGAGGCGCTGCGGCCGGAGTTCAAGACCTATCAGGCGCAGGTGATCAAGAATGCGCAGGCGCTGGCGGATCAGCTGATGAAGGGTGGTCTGGACATCGTGACCGGCGGCACCGACAGCCATCTGATGCTGGTGGACCTGCGCCCCAAGGGCGTGAAGGGCAATGCGACCGAAAAGGCTCTGGGCCGGGCGCATATCACCTGCAACAAGAACGGCATTCCGTTTGACACCGAAAAGCCGACCATCACTAGCGGCGTGCGTCTGGGCACCCCGGCGGGCACGACGCGCGGCTTTGGCGAGGAAGAGTTCCGCCAGATCGGTCGCTGGATCACCGAAGTGGTAGACGGGCTGGCCGCCAATGGCGAAGAGGGCAACGCGGCGGTGGAAGAGCGGGTGAAAGCCGAGGTCGAGGCGCTGTGCAAGCGGTTCCCGATTTACCCCGAGCTGTAAGACTTGTGACTTTGCAACATTGACGGGTATAGGGCGCGGGCTAAACCCCGCGCCCTTTCACTTTCGGAACATTGGCATGATTGAACTGCAAAGCACCCGCAGTCTGGAACGGCGGCTTGGCGATTGGGCGCGGGGGCGGCTGCCGTTTGCGCTGGCCGAGCTGGTGATGTTCGTGCTGAAACAGGGCTGGGCCTGTCTGTTTGGCGGGCTCTTGTTGCTGGCGATCATCGGCACCAAGATGATCTGGCAGTCAGACTGGCCGCTGCACCGCTATGACGCGCTGTTCCTGTTTGCCATCGCCACGCAGGCGGCATTCCTGTGGCTGCGGTTGGAAAGCTGGGAAGAGGCGCGGGTGATCGCGCTGTTTCACCTGACCGGCACCGCGATGGAGTGGTTCAAGGTGCATGCCGGGTCATGGGCCTATCCCGAGCCGGGGTTGTTCATGGTGATGGGCGTGCCGCTGTTTTCGGGGTTCATGTACGCGAGCGTCGGCAGCTACATGGCGCGGGTGATCCGCATTTTCGACATGCGGTTCGCCCCCTATCCGCCGTACTGGGCGACGATGGTGCTGGGCGTGGCGATCTACGTCAACTTTTTCGCGCACCATTTTCTGCCCGACATCCGGCTGGCGCTGTTTGCCGCCACGCTGATCCTGTTTGCCCGCACCCGGATCTGGTTCCGCATCTCTGACCGCGACTGGTGGATGCCGCTGCCGGTGGCGGCCTTTCTGTCCAGCGTGGCGCTGTGGGTGGCGGAAAACGTCGGCACCGCCACCGGCACCTGGCTGTATTCCGGGCAGTTGCCGGGGCAATGGGTCAGCTTTGGCAAGCTGGGGTCGTGGTATCTGCTGCTGTATGTGGCCTTTGTCACCGTGACCGTGGTGGTCCGGTCGGCACTGCACCGCGCCCCGCTGACAGCGCAGGCAGGGTCAGATCCGGCCCTGCAGCCGCTGCACCAGCAGCACAACGCCACCCACCAGCAATAACCCCAGAACCACGGTTGCGGTGATGCGCGCCGCCGACCGCATCAGGGCAGAGCCTGCACGCTGCGCTGACAGATGGCGCAGGCAAATGTCATAGCAGGCGGCAACGCGGCCTTGGTCGATCTGCACCAGCAACTTGGGGTTTTTGGACTTTTCGGCGAAATCGGCCAGTTCCCGCGCCGCCGCCCGCACCCCGCGCGGCAGTGCGCCCCTGCCCCGCCGCAGCTTTTCCGACAGGCCATTGCCGCGGATGCCAAGACGCTCTTCCATCAGACCGGCAACCCGGTCGGCCATTTGCTGAATTGTGACTGCGCTCATGACCCTGACCCTTTTGGCGCACACTAGGCGCGCGCGGCAAAATCCTCAACTGCTCTGGCAGGGAAGGTGAACTGGCGGTAAAGAGGTGACATGCTTGCCACGATCCATCACCCCGCCGCCACCCCTTCGGATGTCCTTCCGCTGGTCATTGTCCATGGCCTGTATGGCTCGGCCCGCAACTGGGGCGTGATCGCGCGACGGCTGGCCGATGTGCGCGATGTGGTGGCGGTAGATATGCGCAACCATGGCGACAGCCCGCATCTGCCGGTGCATGGCTACCCCGAGATGGCGGCGGATCTGGCAGAGGTGATCGCCACACTGGGCGGCCGGGTCGATCTGCTGGGCCATTCGATGGGCGGCAAGGCGGCGATGCATCTGGCGCTGACCCATGGCGCGCTGATCCGGCGGCTTGTGGTGGCCGACATTGCCCCCGTGGCCTACAGCCATGACCAGTCGCACCATGCGCAAGCCATGCGGGCGCTGGACCTGACCGGCATCACCACGCGCGGCGAGGCTGACCGGCGGCTGGTGGAAACGGTGGAGGATGCCAGCCTGCGGGCGTTTTTCCTGCAATCGCTGGACCTGAAGGCGGCGGGGGGGCCACGCTGGCGGCTGAACCTGAATGTGCTGGAGGCCGAGATGAGCAAGATCGTCGGCTGGCCCGGCACCGAAGGGTCATTCGACGGCCCGGCGCTGTTTCTGACCGGGGCCGACAGCCCCTATGTCAAACCCGAGTACCGCGATGCCATCCGCGCGCTGTTTCCCGCCGCCCGCTTTGCCAAAATCCCCGACACCGGCCATTGGCTGCACGCCGAAAAGCCGCGTGAATTTGAAGAAACGGTGCGGGTGTTCCTGACCGCCTGAGCGTTCCGGCTCACACCAGTTGCTTGGCGATATACCAGCTGACCGGGATCGCGGCCAGAAATCCGACCGCAGCACCGATCAGGATCGGTTGCAGGGTATCATTGCCCGTGGTCAGGGCCACGATCACCCCGATCCCCATCAGGGAGGTGGAGATGATCGAAAAAAGAACTGCCATCAGCCGGGTCATCGCTGTCTCCATTCCTTGCGCGTTTTCAGAAGTATAGCAGGGACGAAACGGCGCGGCCTTGACCGAGATCAAGCAACGCAGTGTTCTGTGCGCGGTGAGGGACGGAACCGGACGCCCCCGGCAGGGTTGGTGCAGCGGGGCGGCATGTGGCGTGGGGCAAGGATTTGCCCCGCGTGGCCTGCCGTGGCCTGATCCATATGTCCGGGGACATCTTTCGCTATGAAGCTTTTTCAATGCCAGTGCTGTGGTCAGATCCTGTATTTTGAAAACACCGTCTGTCTGAAATGCGGCAGCATGCTGGGCTATCTGCCAGACGAAGACCGGATGATCGCCGTCGCCCCCGACGGGCCGGTCTGGAACGCTCTGCCCGGCACCCATGGCATGAATGCCGCCGTGCCAGACCCCGGCCCCTTGCGGTTTTGCCGCAATTGGGAGCGCAGCGCCTGCAACTGGATGCACCGCAGCGCCGAGGGCGATGGCACCGGCACGGCGGGCTATTGTCTGGCCTGCCAGCACAACCGCACCGTGCCCGATCTGTCAACGCCGGACCATGTGGCGCTGTGGACCCGGATCGAGGCGGCCAAGCGGCGGCTGGTCTATTCCGTACTGCGCCTGAACCTGCCACGCCCGCTGCCCGACTCGGGCCACCCCGAACCCTTGGTGTTCGACTTTCTGGCCGATGATCCGGGCAGCCCCGACCCGGTGCTGACCGGCCATTCCGACGGGGTCATCACCATCGCCCTGATCGAAGCCGACGACGCCGCCCGCGAAGAACGCCGCAGCCAGATGGGCGAGGCCTACCGCACCCTGCTGGGCCATTTCCGGCATGAGGTCGGACATTACTACTGGGATATTCTGGTGCGCGACAACCCCGCCGCACTGGAGGCGTACCGCACCCTGTTCGGCGACGAACGCGCCGATTATGCCGAAGCGATGCAGCGCCATTACGAGTCCGGCGCGCCCGAAGGCTGGGAAAACCGCTTTGTCTCGGCCTATGCCACGATGCACCCATGGGAAGACTGGGCGGAAACCTGGGCGCATTATCTGCATATGGTCGACACGCTGGAAACGGCGGGGGCGTTGGGTCTGCGGGTGGATGCGGGCAGCACATTGGCGGCACATGTCGAGTCCGACCCTTACCGCACTCCGACTGCGGCAGAGCTGATCGCAACATGGGTGCCGCTGACGCTGGCTTTGAATAGTCTGAACCGGTCGATGGGGCAGACTGATCTGTACCCGTTCTCGTTGCCTGCCGATGTGCAGACCAAGCTGCGCTTTGTGCATGATCTGGTGTCGCACTGCGGTGAGACGGAACCAAAGACAACCTCACCCGTTTGATCCGGGCGGCATGGTGCCGGCAGGAGCAGTCTCCCCATGCGTGAACCGATCTGTGTGCTGGCCAATGCCGGGTCAGGGCGGAAATCCGGCGCGCGGATCGCGCAGCTGACCGAACCGCTGCGCGCGGCGGGGCTGAAGCACGAGGTGCGGCTGATCCGCAAGGGCGCGCTGATCCCGGCGGCGGCGCAAGAGGCGCGGGCAGATGGCTTTGCCACCGTGATCGCGGCGGGCGGTGATGGCACGATCTGCAGCGTCGCGACCGAGCTGGCGGGGTCCGGGATCGCGCTTGGCATTCTGCCGCTCGGCACATTCAACTTTTTCGCGCGCTCTCTGGGGCTGGAGAATGACCCCGAAGCGGCGATGGCGCAGCTTCTGGCCGGGTCGGAGATTCCGGTGGCGGCGGGGGAGGTCAACGGCAAGCTGTTTCTGAACAACGCCAGTCTAGGGCTGTACCCGGCGCTGCTGGAACAACGCGAGGCGGCCTATGCCAAATGGGGCCGGTCGCGCTGGGCCGCCTATTGGTCGGGGCTGCGGGTGCTGGCAACCTATAATCGCCCCAGCCGGATGACCCTGACCGTTGACGGCGTGGTGCAGGTGCGGCACTCGCCGATGGTGTTCATTGCGCAGAACGCCTATCAGCTGGAGGAATATGGCATGCAAGAGGGGGTCGATCTGATCCGGGCGGGCAAGCTGGCGGTCTATATCGCGCCCGAGCTGCGGCGCTGGCAGCTGTTGGGCTTTGCCCTGCGCATTGCGGTGCGGATGGCGCGGCCCTACCGCGACTTTACCCTGATTGGTGCCGCTGCGGTCGAGATTGAGACCCGCGCCCGCCGCCGCACCATTGCACGCGATGGCGAGCGCGAAACGATGGCCGCCCCCTTTGCCTTTCGCCGCCTTCCCGATGTGCTGACGGTGATCGTGCCGGTGGCGGGGACCAGCTAGATGGGGCGTCTGCTGCATTTGTCGGACCTGCATTTCGGCACCGAGCGCGCGGGGCTGGTGGCCCCGCTGATCGCACTGGCGCAGCGCTTGCAGCCCGATGTGGTAGTGATCTCGGGTGATCTGACCCAACGCGCCCTGCCCGCGCAATGGGCGGCGGCGGCGGAGCTGATCGCGGCGCTGCCCGCGCCGGTGCTCTGTGTGCCGGGCAATCACGATGTGCCGCTCTACAACCCGCTGGCACGGCTGCTGTGGCCGTTCCGGGGCTATCGCAAGGCTGTAGCGGAAGTGCTGGAGCCTGTGGTGGACGCGGATGATCTGCTGGTGGTGGGGCTCAACACGACCGACCCCTATGCCTGGCAACGCGGGGTGTTGCGCAAAGCGTCCTTGCGCCGGGTGGCAGATACCTTCGCCCGCGCCCGTCCCGGCCAGCTGCGCGTGGTGGCCCTGCACCATCCACTGACCACGCCCCCCGCGACCGGCAAGACCCCGATGCGCGGGGCCGATGCCGGGCCCGAGGCCCTCGCCCGCGCCGGGGCCGATGTGATCCTCAGCGGCCACCTCCACCTCTGGGCCGCCGCGCCCTTTGCCCTGCACAAAGGCGCGCGGTCCATGCTCTGCGTCCAGGCCGGCACCACCCTGTCCTCCCGCCTGCGCGGCGAGGACAACGACCTGAACGTGATCGACTTCGATCAGGGTCTGGTCACGGTAACGCGGTGGCGGACGGTGGGGGATACGCTGGACTATACATCCGACAATGTGACGCGGTATCAGCAGGATAACGCGGATGTGGGGTGGGGGAGAGAGGGGGAGATTTAGAGGCTTGTCGCTTTGAGCCCTTTGCGGACGATCATTCAACGGATATTGTCTCAAGAGAAGCGGAGGGAGGCCTATGAAACACGGTCAACTCAGGTCCGTTGCCCACAGCATTGCAGACTCCTTGGCTTGCGGTGTCAGTCTATTGACGGGTTTCTACGATCTGCGGATCTATGAAGATGCGATGCGTTCTGAAGACGGGGTTCTGACCGTCGATCTGTTGAACGGCAGGGTAGTCACGGGAACGCCATCTACTGATGTTGCATCCGCTGTCCTACGCATTCCCAAAGAGTTTGACCGCCTCTGCAGCGCGAAGGGATTGGCACGAAGCGACTGCCGAAGAGCTTTGGCTCATTTCCACACGACCCCGATCACGCAAGAATTTACACTGGTTGTTGAGGATAACACGGGGCGGATTACAGAAACCGACTTTCAAGGTGTTCCGGCCCGCCGTGTGATGGAGCTTGACCACCTCGGAAGATTAAGACGCAGGGCAATTCGCCGTCCGTGAGGGTGCAGCAACGGCAGCTCCGTCCGCAAAGCAGACACTCGAATCATCTCACCCCTTCCCCACATTCCCCTGCACAAACGCCACAATCTCTGCCGCGGGCCTCGCCCCGGCCAACCGGCCAACCTCCCTCCCCCGGTGATACAGGATCAGCGCCGGGATGCCGCGGATGCCGGCGCGTTGGGAGACGGCGGGGTGATCTTCGGTGTTGAGCTTGACCAGCCGGGCGCGGGGTGCAAGCGCCTTGGCGGCTTTGGCAAACTCCGGGGCCATCATCCGGCAGGGACCGCACCATGGGGCCCAGTAATCGACCAGCAGGGGCAGGTCGTCATTGCGGGTGGCCTTGTCGTGGCTGGTGGCGTCAAGTTCCGCCACCTTGTCCGACACCAGCACATCACCGCAGCTGCCGCATTTGGGGCGGTCTCCGGCGCGTGTGGCGGGGATGCGGTTGATCTGGCCGCAGGTGGTGCAGGTGAGTTTCAGGCTGTCCTTGGTCGCGGTGTTGGCGGTCATGTCGGCCCCATATTCATCATACTGAATACATTTGTCCGCTGACCCGCGACTGCAAGGGGTCAGAGCAGATCTTCTTCCTCACCCGTCACATCAATCCCCATCGCCTCCAGCCCGGCCTCAAGGTTCTCCGCCAGATGCGGCATGCCGGTCAGGTAATCGGCAGTCGGGGTGGTGGCCTGGGTATAGGCGGTGGTCAGGGCCTCGGCATAGTCTTCGGGTTCAAACGCGCCGCGCCCGACCCAGGCGATGGCGGTCAGGTGGGCCTTTTCATCCTCGTTCAGGTTTTCGATAAACGCATAAAGCTCGGCGGCGGCAACAGGGCCTTCGCGGTGCTGAAAGATGATCTGAACGACTTTGGATGTGCTGATGTCTGGCATGGTCTTTCCCCCTGTCCCCCATGCTGCGCTGTTGTGGCTTTGGGTGCAAGGCTGAGGTGAGGTGGCGCCCCGGAAAGTGCCCCGCGCCAGTCAGGCGCGGGGCAAAGCTGTGTCACTCCGCCGCGTCGGCGTAGCTTTCGACCGGCGGGCAGGTACAGATCAGGTTGCGGTCGCCGTAAACGTTGTCAACGCGGCCCACCGGGGGCCAGTATTTGTCGACCCGGAACGCCCCCGGCGGGAAGCATCCGGCCTCACGCGTGTACTTGCGGTCCCAGTCGGCGACGAGGTCGTTGACCGTGTGGGGCGCGTGGCGCAGCGGGCTGTCTTCCGCGCTGATCTCGCCCTTTTCCACCGCGCGGATTTCTTCGCGGATGGCGAGCAGCGCTGTGATGAAGCGGTCGATCTCGGCCTTGGTCTCGCTCTCGGTTGGCTCCACCATCAGCGTGCCTGACACCGGCCAGCTCATGGTCGGCGCGTGAAAACCGTTGTCGATCAAGCGCTTGGCAATGTCATCGACGGTCACGCCCACATCGGCAAAGGCGCGGGTGTCGAGGATGCACTCATGCGCCACCCGGCCCTTGTTGCCCATGAACAGGATGGGATAGCTGCCCGCCAGACGTGCGGCGATGTAATTGGCGTTCAGGATCGCCACACGCGTCGCCTGCGTCAGCCCCTCACCGCCCATCATCAGGCAATAGGCCCATGAAATCAGCAGGATAGAGGCGGAGCCATAGGGGGCTGCGCTGACGGGGCCTTCGCCTCCGCCCAGCTCATTATGCCCCGGCAGGAACGGCGCCAGATGCGCGCCGACGCCAATCGGCCCCATGCCCGGACCGCCGCCGCCATGCGGGATGGCAAAGGTCTTGTGCAGGTTCAGGTGGCTGACATCGCCGCCGATCTTGCCCGGTTTCACCAGACCGACCAGCGCGTTCATGTTCGCGCCGTCAATATAGACCTGCCCGCCGTGATCATGGGTGATCTGGCAGACCTCGCGCACGGTTTCTTCAAACACACCATGGGTAGAGGGATAGGTGATCATGCAGGCCGCCAGCCGGTCGCCTGCGGCAGCGGCTTTGGCGCGGAAATCCTCGACATCAATATCGCCGTTGGGCGCGGTTTTCACCACCACCACCTGCATGCCCACCATCTGCGCGCTTGCCGGGTTGGTGCCATGCGCCGAGGTCGGGATCAGGCAGACCGTGCGCTGGGTATCGCCGCGCGATTTGTGATAGGCTTGGATCGTCAAGAGCCCGGCATATTCGCCCTGCGCGCCGGAATTGGGCTGCATCGACATTGCGTCATAGCCGGTGATCTCGCACAGCTTGGCCGACAGATCGTCAATCGCCTCCTTGTAGCCCAGCGCCTGATCGGCGGGGGCAAAGGGGTGCAATGACCCGAATTCGGGCCAGGTGATCGGCATCATCTCTGCCGCTGCGTTCAGCTTCATCGTGCAGGAGCCGAGCGGGATCATCGCGCGGTCGAGTGCCAGATCGCGGTCGGACAGGCGGCGCATGTAGCGCATCATTTCCGACTCGGCCCGGTTCATGTGGAACACCGGGTGGGTCAGATACTCGGTCGTGCGCACCATGTCTTCGGGGAAGCCCAGTTGTGCGCGGTGCGGGGGCGCACCTTCGATGCCAAAGGCGCGCAGGATGCGGGCCAGCACCCGTTCGTCCGTGGTCTCGTCCAGCGCGATGCCCACACGGTCGGTGCCGATCTTGCGGAAGTTCAGCCCCTCGTGCCGGGCAGCGGCGAGGATGCCGGTCTGGCCGACGCCCACCTCGACCGTGATGGTGTCAAAGAAGGCGGCGGGCGAGACTTTGGCCCCGGCCGCCTGCAATGCGCGGGCCAGACGGTTGGCCCCGAAATGCACGCGTTCGGCAATGGCGCGCAGGCCCAGCGGGCCGTGGAACACGGCATACATGCTGGCCATCACCGCCAGCAGCGCCTGCGCGGTGCAGACGTTCGACGTGGCTTTCTCGCGGCGGATGTGTTGCTCACGGGTTTGCAGCGACAGCCGGTAGGCCGTGTTGCCGCGCGAATCGATGGACACGCCGACGATGCGCCCCGGCATCGAGCGTTTCAGATCGTCGCGGCAGGACATGAAGGCGGCATGTGGGCCGCCATAGCCCATCGGCACGCCAAAGCGCTGCGCCGAGCCGACGGCAATATCGGCCCCCATCGCGCCCGGTTCTTTCAACATGCACAGCGCCAGCAGATCGGTCGCCACGATGGCCAGGGCTTTGGCAGCGTGCAGCGCGGTAATCTGGTCGGTGAAGTCGGTCACATGGCCATAGGTGCCGGGATACTGGAAGATCGCGGCGAACACTGCAGCGGGGTCCAGCTTGGCCGGGTCGCCGATGATCACCTCGATCCCCAGGGGCGCGGCGCGGGTCTGGATCACGCCGATGGTCTGCGGATGGCAGTTGCGGTCGACAAAGAACGCCTTGGCCTTTGACTTGGCGCTGCGTTCGGCCATGGTCATCGCCTCGGCCGCCGCTGTTGCCTCGTCCAGCAAGGACGCATTGGCGACCGGCAGCCCGGTCAGATCGGCCACCATGGTCTGATAATTCAGCAAAGCCTCCAGCCGGCCCTGGGCGATTTCGGGCTGATAGGGGGTATAGGCGGTGTACCACGCCGGGTTTTCCAGAATGTTGCGCTGGATCGCGGGCGGCGTCACCGTGCCGTAATAGCCCTGCCCGATCAGGCTGGTCATCACCGTGTTGCGCTTGCCGACCTGACGCATCTTGTCCAGCAGCTCATGCTCGGCCAGCGGGGCCCAGCTCAGGGGCGTGTTCTGGCGGATCGACTTTGGCACGGTCTCGTCAATCAGCGCGTCCAGCGTGGGCACGCCCACCACCTGCAGCATCGCCTCCATCTCGGCGGGCGACGGGCCGATGTGGCGGCGGTTGGCGAAATCATACGGATTATAGGCGACGGGGGTATAGGTCATGGCTTGCCTGCGACTGTCAGCGCTTGGGCGGGCGCGTGGCTGCGCCCACCGTCTGTTCTCAAAGCGGGGGGAAGGGTTAGCCGATGAAATCGGCGTATTCGTCTTCGTCCATGTAGTCATCCAGCGCCGACAGATCGTCGATCTTCATCTTGAAGAACCACGCCTCGCCGGTCGGGTCTTCGTTCACCAGTGCCGGTTTATCCACCAGCTTGGTGTTGACCTCGACAATCTCGCCATCCAGCGGGGCCAGAATGTCGCTTGCTGCCTTGACGCTTTCGATCACGCAGACCTCATCGCCCTCGGCGACCATCGTCTCGGTTTCGGGCAGTTCCACGAACACGACATCGCCCAGTTGGGTGGCAGCGTGTTCGGTGATGCCGACGACGACCAGATCGCCCTCGACGCGCATCCATTCGTGTTCCTTGGTGTATTTCATCGCAGTGCCTCAGCGTTTGTAGGTGGTGGGATGGAAGGGAAGCGGGGCCACGGTGACGGGCAGGCGCTTGCCGCGCACCTCGCCCTCCAGCAGCGTGCCGGGGGTGGCGTGGCTGGCGGCGACATAGCCCATGGCGACGGGGGCCTGAACCGAAGGGCCAAAGCCGCCCGAGGTGACCTCGCCCAGCGGCGTGCCACCCTGATCAAAAAGCTGCGTGCCCTCGCGCATCGGCGCGCGGGTCTGCGGCAACAGGCCGACGCGCAGACGTTCCGGCCCCTCCGTCAGTTCGCGCAGGATACGGTCGGCACCGGGGAAGCCACCAGCGCGCGCCCCGCCCGTGCGGCGCACCTTCTGGATCGCCCAGGTCAGGCCCGCTTCCACTGGCGTCGTCGTGGTGTCGATGTCATGGCCATAGAGGCACAGCCCCGCCTCCAGCCGCAGGCTGTCGCGCGCGCCAAGGCCGATGGGCATCACCCCATTGACCGCCAGAAGCGAGCGGGCAAGGTCTTCGGCCCCGGCTTCCGGCACCGAAATCTCGAACCCGTCCTCGCCGGTATAGCCGGACCGGCTGACCCACATCGGGCCATAAAGCGTGTCAAACACCCGCACATCCATGAAGCGCATCTCGGTCACGCCGGGCACCCATGCGGCCAGAGCCGCCTCGGCCCGCGGCCCCTGCAATGCCAGCAACGCGCGGTCGGTGATATGCTCGACCGTTGCCACCGCCGACAGATGCGCCTGCATATGGGCAACATCCGCCTCCTTGCAGGCGGCGTTGACCACGACAAACAGATGATCGCCCCGGTTGGCAAACATCAGGTCATCCGATATGCCGCCGGTCTCATTGGTGAACAGGCCATAGCGCTGCCGCCCCTCGGCCAGCCCCGCCACATCGACCGGCATCAGCGCCTCGAACGCCGCGACCAGCGCCGCCATGTCGCCGGTGGGCCGCAGGATCACCTGCCCCATATGGCTGACATCGAACAGCCCGGCAGCGGTCCGCGTGTGCAGATGTTCGGACATCACACCGGCAGGGTATTGCACCGGCATCTCATAGCCCGCAAACGGCACCATCTTGCCGCCCAGGGCGACATGCAGGTCGTGCAGCGCAAGCCGTTTCAGGTCAGACGTGTTCAGGTCGGTCATTCCGCCCCCATATGTTCCGCCGGAAGACAGACTCCGGCACCGTTCGGACAGACTGATCCCTGCCCTGCGATGCCCCCTCTGTCCTTGCCCTTGCTGTCTTTCGACAATCGGGCGCCTGAGATCGTTATCCCTTCGGCGGGCCGCCCCATCCCAGGGTTGGCCACTCTCCAGAGTTCCGGTGTCAAAAACGGTCCCTTGCGCCTGAGAGTTTACCGGGGCGGTTGCTCCTTCGGCACCGGATGCCCTGCTTGCGCATGGCGCCCGGATTCTCCCGATCCTGACAGGGACGATCTAGCGCGGCCCTGCGACCGCTGGCAAGGGGGAAAACGAAAGCGACGTGTCGGGCGGAAAAAGCGACGGGGCGGATGCCTATATCCTGGGCTGAGCGCCGTATTGATCGACCACCCGGAACACCAGCCACAGCGAGACGATGCCAAAGATCACCCCGCCGACAGCCTGCCCGATCAGCACGCCCCCAGCCCCCCAGTACCCGGCAAACCAGATCGCAAAGGGAATGGTGCCCAGCGTGTGCCGACCCCAGTTCAGCAGCGTTGACAGGAACGGGCGGCCCAGATTGTTGCAGGCGGCATTGGAGATGAACAAGAGCCCGTTGAAGAAGAACAACAGGCACAGCGGCCCGCAGAACAGGAACACCAGATCGCGCGTCACCCCCTCGGCATGGAACAGATCAGCAATCGGCCCGCGCAAGAGGAACAGCACCAGCGTCACAAGGCTGATCACGACGGCGGTAAAGATCACCGCATCCCAGATTGCCCGTCGCACCCGGTCGATCCGGCCCGCGCCTGCGTTCTGCCCGATGATCGGCCCGATGGCCCCCGCCAGCGCAAAGATCACGCCCAGCGCCACCGGCGTCAGCCGCCCGGTAATCGCCATGCCCGCCACCGCCGCCTCGCCATAGGGCGCGATCAGCCGGGTGACAAAGGCCTGCCCGACCGGCGTTGCGACCTGCGTCAGCACCGCAGGCCCGGCAATGCCCGCCATGGCGCGCGCATCCTCCGCCAGTTCCGCCCCCGTGACACGGGTAAAGCCGCCATACTGCCGCCACAGCGGCCAGATCGCCATCGCGGCAATCACCAGCCGCGACAGGTTGCCCGCCCAGGCCGCCCCGGTCAGCCCCAACCCGGCCCCGAAGATCAGGATCGGATCGGCAATCGCCAGCACCACCGCGCCCCAGACCGTCACCATCATCGCGCGCCGCGCATCGCCATGGCTGCGCAGGATTGCGGCCCCGGTGATGCCCAGCATCAGCAGCGGCTGCCCCAGCATCACATGACGCAGGAAACCCACCGTCTCTTCTGCCGTCGGCCCGGTGGCCCCCAACAGACCGACAATCGGCCCCAGCAAGGCCCAGACCACGGCGGTGAACGCCACCCCCAGCCCAAGCCCCAGCAAAAGCCCGTTGGTCGCCCGCCGCCGCGCCAGATACGCGTCGCGCTGCCCCAGCGCCCGCGCGACCACGGCAGAGACCGCAATCGAAATCCCGATCCCGAAACTGGTGGTGAAAAACAACACCGCCCCGGCATAACCGACCGCTGCGGTGGCCACCGGGTCCTGCAGCCACGAGATATACAGAATGTTGATCAGATCGACGCTGAAGATCGCCATCAGCCCGACCGAGGAGGTCAGCGACATCACCACAACATGGCGCATCAGACTGCCGGTCACAAACCGCGGCGCCGGTCCGCGTGTCGCCTCGCCCGCCACCGGATCTGCTCCCGCACTCATCCCGACACCTTCGCGGCTTTCATCTTGGTAAAAATACTCGGGGGGTCCGGGGGGCAGACAGCCCCCCGGCGTTTTCAGAAAGACAACGGCGCGCAAGCCACAGCCCGGCCTGTCAGCCGCTCAGAGACATCCGCCCGTCACAGGCTGGGGCGTTTGGTGAGCAACGGCATCACATCGGCCATTTCCGGCCCGTGCTCCTGCCCGGTCAGCGCCTTGCGCAGCGGCATGAACAGGCCCTTGCCTTTGCGGCCTGTGGCCTCTTTCACCGCCGCTGTCCACTGACCCCAGGTTTCGCGCGTCCAGGGTTGGGCGGGCAGCAGGTCCAGCGCCTGCGCCACAAACTCCCGGTCCTCGTCGGCGACCAGCGGCGTGGCACCGTCGCGGAACAGGGTCCACCAGCCTTCCAGATCATCGAGCACGGTGATGTTGCCGCGCGCGACCGACCAGAAGCCCTCGGCCTTATCGCCGGGCACGCCCAGCGCCGTGATCCGCTCTTGCACCGCGTCAAACGGCAGGCCCTGCACATAGTGCCGGGTCAGGGGGAACAGGTCTTCGGCGTCGAATTTGGTGGGCGCAGAGCCAAAGCTGCCAACCTCGAACCCGTCGATCAGCTCGTCCATCGAGCCGACCAGCTCCACCGGCTTGGATGATCCCAGCCGCGCCATCAGCGACAGCAGCGCCAGCGGCTCCACGCCGCGCGCGCGCAGGTCGCGCAAGGACAGAGTGCCAAGGCGTTTCGACAGCTCTTCCCCCTTCGCGCCGGTCAGCAGCGAATGGTGGGCGAAATCGGGCGGGGTGCCGCCCATCGCTTCCATGATCTGGATCTGGGTCGCGGTATTGGTCACATGGTCGGCACCGCGCACGATAAAGGTCACGCCCATGTCGATGTCATCCACCGACGAGGCAAAGGTATACAGCACCTGACCATCCGCGCGGATCAGCACCGGGTCAGAGACCGAGGCCGCATCAATCGACACCGGGCCAAGGATGCCATCGGACCATTCAATACGGTTCTGGTTCAGCAGAAAACGCCAATAGCCGTCGCGCCCCTCGGCCCGCAGCTTTGCCTTGTCTTCCTCTGACAGCGCCAGCCCGGCGCGGTCATAGACCGGCGGCTTGCCCATGTTCAGCTGTTTCTTGCGCTTGAGGTCCAGCTCAACGGGCGACTCGAACACCTCATAAAACCGGCCCTTGGCCTTCAGGTCTTCGGCGGCCTCGCGGTAGCGGTCCATGCGCAGCGATTGCCGCTCCACCCGGTCCCAGTGCAGGCCCAGCCACTCCAGATCGGCCATGATCGCATCAGCGTATTCCTGCTTGGACCGCTCCTGATCGGTGTCATCCAGCCGCAGGATGAACTGGCCGCCGGACTTGCGGGCGATCATGTAATTCATCAGCGCGGTGCGCAGATTTCCGACATGGATATAGCCGGTGGGTGACGGGGCAAAACGGGTAATGGTGGGGCGGGTCATCGAGCATCTCCTGCAACCGCTCTTCCCTGTCACAGCGGGGGAGTATTGTCCAGTTTGCGCAAGGCACAGGGGCGCACAGCCGGTTTGCACAAGCCGGGGGTGCGTGGGTCTTTCACCGGCCTGCCCTGCCCCCTATATCTGGCACATGACCCAGATCCCGCCCGGCGCCATCGCCCCCGACCTTGCCCTGATCGAACAGCTTGCGCACGGCGCAATCGCGGGCCTGCCCGGCCCGTTCCGCGCCGCCGCCACCGCGATCCGGTTGCGGGTCGAGGAGTTCGCGCCGGACGAGATTCTGGAAGCGCTGGAAATCGACGATCCGTTTGAGCTGACCGGGCTGTACGAGGGCATCCCGCTGACCGAAAAATCGGTGAGCGACCAGCCGATGCAGCCCGATGTGATCTGGCTGTTCCGCCGCCCCATTCTGGATGAATGGCTGGACCGGGGGGATGTGTCGCTGCAGGAACTGGTGACCCATGTGCTGGTGCATGAAGTCGCGCATCATTTTGGCTGGAGCGATGACGACATCGCCCGGATCGACCCGTGGTGGGAGTAGCCGGTACATCCTCGCGCAGGGTGCTGTGCACTTGCGCACAGGCGATGACGGCTCCGTGACTGGAGACAGGGGGCTTTGGCGTTACCATTCCTCCCACAGTTTCACAGGAGGACACCGATGACGATGCCCGCACTGACCCGCCGCTCGGCGCTGTTTGCCGCCGCCGCCCTGCCCTTTGCCCCCGCCCTGATGCCCCGTGCCGCCCATGCCGCCGCCGAGATGATGGGCGCGACCGTGGCCCCGTTCAACCGCTTCAAACTGGGCGGGTTCGAGGTGACAACCCTGCTTGCCGGTACCCGCGCGCTGGAAAACCCGCAGGAAACCTTCGGGCTCAACGCCTCGCCCGCGGAATTTGCCGCACTGTCGCAGGCCCATTTCATCCCCGCTGACAAAAGCCAGAACTTTTTCACCCCGACAGTTGTGAACACCGGGGCCGAATTGGTGCTGTTCGACACCGGCCTTGCGCCCGAGGCGATCACCGGGGCCTTGGCGGCGGCGGGCTACACCCCGGATCAGATTGACGTGGTGGTGCTGACCCATATGCACGGCGACCATATCGGCGGGCTGTCGGGAGATGCGGGCGTCACCTTTGCCAATGCGCGCTATGTCACCGGATCGGTGGAGCACAATCACTGGGCACAGGCCGGGAATGAGGGGTTTGATACCAAGGTCAAGCCACTGGTAGACAAGATGACCATGCTCGAAGATGGCGGTTCGGTGGCCTCCGGCGTAACCGCGATGGCCGCCTTTGGCCACAGCCCCGGCCATATGGCCTATCGGCTGGAAAGCGACGGGCAGCAGCTGGTTCTGGCCGCCGATACCGCCAACCACTACGTCTGGTCGCTGCAAAAGCCGGACTGGGAGGTGCGGTTCGATATGGACAAAGCCGCCGCCGCCGCGACCCGCAAACAGCTGTTCGGCATGCTGGCCGCCGACCGCGTGCCCTTTGTCGGCTACCACATGCCCTTCCCCGGCGTGGGCTATGTCGAGGCGATGGACGACGGTTTCCGCTATGTGCCGGTGAGCTATCAGATGCTGCTGAACGGCTGACACGACACAGGGGCGGGGAAACCCCGCCCCGTTCCGGGTGGAGCCGTCAGATGGACTGCTGCTGCAATCGCTTGAATGGGTACTCTGGACCAGAAATCGTTTTGATGAGATGTTCTGCTGATGAATAGTCAGAAGACTGTGATAACCGGCGGATGCCAGTGTGGTGCGGTGCGCTACAAAGCTGAGTCTCTCGGCCGCTCGTCAGTGTGCCACTGCCGTATGTGTCAGCGCGCTTTCGGCGCATTTTATGCACCGCTTGTCATCGCAAACGGCTTGGAATGGACTTCGGGAAATCGCCGTCTGTTTGCAAGCTCAAACGTCAGCCAACGCGGTTTCTGCGGCGATTGCGGCACACCGCTGAGCCTCGAAAACTTCGATGATGATCAAATCGAGGTTGCGACCGGAACACTTGACGATCCCGAAATCGCCCCGCCCACACTTCAGATTAACCATCTCTACCGATGTAGCTTTACCGATGCGATTGGTGAACTTCCCGAACCGGACCGGGATACGATTGCCGAGAACGAAGCGTGGAATGCGAAGGTTGTTTCGTATCAAAGATAGCTGAGTCAGCTGGGCTCAACCCGCCGCGGATTGCATCGCGCCGGGGGGCGGCGCGCCGCCCCCCTTTGCCACTCAGCCCTTCAGCTTGGCCGCAATTTCCACCGTGCGCCGCGCCTGATGGCCGATCGAGGCGTTGGCTTTGTCGTCAAACTCGGCCCCTTGAGTGTGGCTGTAGCCGTAGGGGTTGCCCCCCGTCGCGAACAGCGCCTTGTCGGTGTAGCCGGGGGCCACGATGACCGAGCCCCAGTGCATGAAGGTGGTATAAAGGCCCAGAATCGTGGCCTCTTGTCCGCCATGCGGGTTCTGCGCCGAGGTCATGGCGCTGACCGCCTTGTTGGCCAGTTTTCCGCTGCCCCATTGGCCGCCCAGCGTGTCGATAAAGGCGCGCAGCTGGCTGGGTGCCGCACCAAACCGGGTGGGGGCTGAGAACAGATAGGCGTCGGCCCATTCCATGTCTTCGGGCTTGGCCACCGGAATGTCGGCGGCCTTTTCAACCTGCGCTTTCCAAGCATCCTGACCGTTCACCACCGCCTCCGGCGCGGTTTCGGCGATGCGCAGCAGCTTGACCTCGGCCCCCGCCGCGCGGGCGGCCTCGGCCGCGATTTCGGCCATCTGATGGTTGGTGCCATAGGTCGAATAGAACAGGACAGCGAGCTTGACAGACATGACAGAGCCTCCGGGCTGGGGTTACTTGGTACAGACTAGATGTGTGCATGACTTGCGGGAATTCCAAGATAACGCGCAGGTTTCGTGCGAAATCGCACTGATCAACCTGCACCGATGCAAAATCACAGCACTGCTTTCCGATCACACTTGTTGGCGCTAACATGCGGGAGACCCAAAAGGACGCCGCCATGCAAGCTCCCATCCTGACCCTCACGCTGAACCCCGCGCTGGATATGGCGACCGGGGTGCCACAGATCATTCCCGGCCACAAACTGCGTTGCACTGATCCGCATCTGGACCCCGGCGGCGGCGGGTTGAACGTCAGCCGCGCGATCAAGGCACTGGGGGGCGATTCGCTGGCACTGGTGGCGCTTGGCGGGTTGACCGGCGACCGGCTGGCCGGGCTGATCCGGGCCGAAGGCGTAACATTCCTGTCGATCCTTGGGCCGGGCGAGACCCGGCAGAGCCTGACCGTGACCGAAGAGTCCTCGGGCAAGCAGTTCCGCTTCATGCTGCCCGGCCCGGTCTGGGGCGCGGCAGAACGGGCGCGGGTGTTTACCCTGCTGGCCGCCACCGCGCGGCCCGGCGGCTACAGCGTGATCTCGGGCAGCCAGCCGCCCGGCGTGCCCGCCGATTTTCCGGCGCATCTGGCGGCCAGCATGGAAGGCTCGCTTGTGGTGCTAGACACCTCTGGCGCGGCGCTGACCGAGGCGGTGCGCACCCCGATCCCCGGTCTGGAGGTGCTGCGGATGGACGGCGAAGAGGGGGAAGAGCTGGCCGGGCACAGTCTGGAAACCCTGACCGATACGGCGGATTTTGCCGCCGGATTGGTGGCGCGCGGCGTGGCGAAACGGGTGATCGTGGCGCGCGGCGCCGAAGGCAATGTGCTGGCCGAAGCCGGGCGGCGGCTGTTCTCGCCCGCGCCAAAGGTGCGGGTGAAATCGACCGTGGGCGCAGGCGACAGCTTTGTCGCGGCCTTTGTGCTCAGCCTCGCGCGCGGCCAGGACAGCGCACAGGCGCTTGCCATGGCCTCCGCCGCCGCAGCGGCGGCGGTGATGACCGATGCCACCATGCTCTGCCGCGCCGAAGACGTGATGCGCCTGATGCACGAGGCGGCGGCGCGCGATATCTGAGCCGTCATGCAGCCCCCCACCCCAGCCCTCCCCCACAAGGGGGGAGGGAGGTGCTTTGTGCCGCGACGCAGGCGCTTGCGGCAAAGGTCGGGTGCCTCCCCTCCCCCTCGTGGGGAGGGGCTGGGGGTGGGGGGCGCAGCTCCGGTCCGGTGTCACGCGCCGCTGGGGTCGCGCCAGCGGTTGGCGATGGGGTAGCGGCGGTCCAGCCAGAACGCCTTTTGCGTCAGCCGTGTGCCGGGCGCGGACTGAAAGCGTTTGTATTCCGCGATATAAAGCAGGTGTTCGATCTTTTTAACCGTGGCCCGGTCAAAGCCTTCGGCCACCAGTTCGGCCACCGAAGCCTCCCGCTCCACCAGCCCCTCAAGGATGCCGTCCAGCACCTCATAGGGTGGCAGGCTGTCCTGATCGGTCTGGTTGGCGCGCAGCTCGGCCGACGGCGGTTTGGTGATGATCCGCTCGGGGATCACCTCGCCCGCCGGGCCCTTCATCCAGTCACGGTGGTTTTCATTGCGCCAGCGCGCGGTCAGGAACATGCGGGTTTTGTACATGTCCTTGACCGGATTATAGCCGCCGTTCATGTCGCCATAGATCGTGCAATAGCCGACCGCCATTTCCGACTTGTTGCCGGTGGTCAGCAGCATCTCGCCGTATTTATTGGAAATCGCCATCAGCATCACGCCGCGCAACCGGCTTTGGATATTCTCCTCGGTGATGCCTTCCTCCGTCCCCTCAAACAGCGGCGCGAGGGTGTCCAGCACCGCCGCCTGCGCGGCACTGATCGGCACGGTATCCAGCCGGCAGCCCAGGGCACGGGCGCATTTCTCCGCATCCTCCAGCGAATGGGCACTGGTGAACTCTGACGGCAGCATCACGCAACGCACGTTTTCCGGCCCCAGCGCATCAGCCGCAATCGCGGCGACGATGGCCGAATCAATCCCGCCCGACAGACCCAGAACCGCCTGTCTGAACCCGGTCTTGGCGAAGTAGTCGGCGACCGACAGCACGCAGGCGCGGTAATCCGCCTCGCCGATCGGCGGGATCTGCGCAATCTCGCCCGCATCCGCCCGCCAGCCATCCTCAGTGCGGCGAAAGGTGATCTGCGTCAGATGGTCATCAAACTGCGGCAGCTGCGCCGCCAGATGCCCGCCGGGGTTCAGCACCATGGAGGAGCCGTCAAACACCTGATCATCCTGCCCGCCGACCATGTTCAGATAGACCAGCGGCAAGCCGGTTTCGACCACGCGCGAAATCATCAGGTTCAGCCGCAGGTTCGGCTTGCCGCGATGATAGGGGCTGCCATTGGGCACCAGCAGGATCTCGGCCCCGGTTTCCGCGAGGGTTTCCGCCACATCAGGATGCCAGGCATCCTCACAGATCGGCGAGCCGATGCGCACGCCGTTGATGGTAAAGGGGCCATGCACATCGGCCGCGGTGAACAGCCGCTTTTCGTCAAACAGCGTGTCATTGGGCAGATGATGCTTGAGCACCGTGGCGGTCACCCGCCCGCCGTGCAGAACATAATAGGCGTTATACAGCCGCCCGTCCTGCACCGCCGGGCCACCGATGGCCAGCGCCGGGCCATCGGCGCAGTCTGTGGCAAGCTGATGGATGGCGGCAATCGCGGCCTGCTGAAACGCCGGTTTCAGGATCAGATCCTGGGTCTGATAGCCGGTGATGAACATCTCGGTCAGCGCCACAAGGTCCGAGCCAGCCGCGCGCCCCTGCCCCCAGGCCGCGCGCGCCTTGGCGGCATTGCCAGCCAGATCACCCACTGTCGGGTTCAGCTGGGCAAGGGTCATGCGGAACAGATCGGCCATGGCGGCACCTTTCAGACACGGAGATGGCGATGTTCTAGCAGGTTGTCCGCCAAGGGAAAGTGATTGCAGCCGCCCGGCCGCAAAGCTTGTAAGCGGCGGGCGGCGCGGCTAGGCTTTGCATGGAATTACGGCAGGGGGTCCGGATGCGGCACAGAGTCAGATCAATGCTGGGCGCGGTGGCTCTGGGTCTTGCCCTGCCTTGGGGCGTGTTGGCCCAGGAGGGAGATATCGTCACCAAACAATATGACGACGGCTCGTTCTATGAGGGCACCTTTCTCAACGGCCGCCAGCACGGCACCGGCACCTATACCCTGCCCAATGGCTACAGCTATACCGGCGACTGGGTGGCCGGGGAAATCCTCGGCCAGGGTGTTGCGCGCTACCCCAACGGCTCGGTCTATGAGGGCCAGTTTGCGGCGGGCAAGCCCGAAGGCCGGGGCAAGATCTCTTACGCCAATGGCGGCAGCTATGAGGGCGACTGGACCGGCGGCAAGATGACCGGCGCAGGCATTGCCACCTATCCCGACGGCTCGGTCTACACCGGCGCTTTCGTCGATGGCAAACACCACGGTCAGGGCGTGCAGGACGGCCCCGGCGGCTACCGCTATGAGGGCGCCTGGGCCGAAGGGCTCAAGGACGGGGCGGGCAAGATCACCTATGCCGATGGCGCGGTCTATGACGGCACGCTGGTCGCGGGCGAACGGCAGGGCAAGGGCACACTGACCATGCCCGATGGCCTGACCTATGTCGGCGACTGGCTGGCCGGTCAGATCAATGGCACCGGCAAGCTGACCCAGCCCAATGGCGACACCTATGAGGGCGGCTTTGCCGAAGGCCAGCGTCAGGGCACCGGAAAGACCACCTATGCCAATGGCGATGTGTTCGAAGGCGTGTTTCATGCCGACAAACGCACCGGACAAGGTGTGTTCCGCGCGCAGGACGGCACCGTGCTCGAAGGCGACTGGGTCGATGGCCGCCTGACCGGCACCGGCACCATCCGCTTTCCCGATGGCGCGACCTATGCAGGCGCGACCAAGGATGATCAGGCCCAAGGCATTGGCAAGATCACCTATGCCGATGGGTCCACCTATGACGGCGCATGGGTCGCAGGCGTGATTCAGGGTGAGGGCACCGCCACCTATGCCAATGGCGCGACCTATACCGGCGGCTTCAGCGCCGCGCAGCCCAATGGTCAGGGCAAGCTGACGTTGGCCGATGGCTACAGCTATGAGGGCACCTTTGTCGACGGCCAGCGGCAGGGCAAAGGGGTGGCCACCTATCCCGACGGCGCGGTCTACACCGGCGATTTCGTCGCCGGGCTGCGGCAAGGCACGGGCGAGATCACCGGCCCCGACGGCTTTCGCTACACCGGCGACTGGGCAGCGGGCGAGATCGACGGCACCGGCACCGCCACCTATCCCAATGGCGATGTCTATGAGGGCGGCTTTGCCAAAGGCCGCCGCGCCGGCCCCGGCAAACTCACCTATGCCAGCGGCCAGATTGCCGAAGGCCTGTGGGAAAACGGCATCCTGATGGCCCCCGCCCCGCCACCGTCCGAGGCCGAGCCAGAGGGCGAGGCCACACCCGCAGACCCGGCCTCCACTCCCTGATGTCTCTCAAACAGAGCGCGCAAAAACGCACGCTTTTCAGGTCGGCTGCGCGCACCTTAAACCGCCGGTCCTCGGACCAGTGGCGAACCTATGGAGTATTTGCACAGCAGCAAATCACAGCCCCTTTGGATTGCTGCTATGCAAATACTCCCGCGCGGAGCGCATCCGACCGCGCCGCTTTCCAACGACCCAGATCGCCCGTCCGGCTCAGGCCTACCGTGGCAACGCCATCGGGGCGGGCTCGATGCCCGCCACGATGGCCCCGTGCCTCCGGTCAGACAGTCTCGCCCGCCTCAAGCCGCTGCAAGAACGCCTCCGCCTCCGACAAGGTCGTCGCCTTGCGGGCCGGGTCCATCTTGTCCCAGGTGCGGTACATCTGCGCCATGCGGGGGTTGGCCGCGAACCGCGCGCGATGGCGCAGCAGAAAGTGCCAGTAGAGCAGGTTGAACGGACAGGCCCCGTCGCCGGTTTTCTGCGCCACGGTGTAGCGACAGCCCGCGCAGTAATCCGACATCCGGTCAATATAGGCCCCTGAGGCGGCATAGGGTTTCGACCCCAGCACCCCGCCATCGGCAAACTGGCTCATCCCGATGGTATTGGCGGCCTCCACCCATTCGAAGGCGTCGATATAGACCGACAGATACCACTCATGCAGCGCCTGCGGGCTGATTCCGGCCAGCAGGGCGAAGTTTCCGGTCACCATCAGCCGCTGGATGTGATGGGCATAGGCCAGATCCCGGGTCTGGCCGACCGCATGCGACAGGCAGGCCATGTCGGTCTTTGCCCCCCAATACAGCGGCGGCAGGGCGCGGTCGGCCTGCAGCACATTCTGACCAGCATAGCCGGGGCCGTGCCGCAGATAGATACCACGCACGAATTCCCGCCAGCCGAGGATCTGGCGGATAAAGCCTTCCACCGCGTTCAGCGGGGCTTTGCCTGCGGCATGGGCGGCCTCTGCGGCGCGGCAGACCTCCAGCGGCGTCAGCAGCCCGATGTTCAGATAGGGCGACAGCAACGAATGGCTGAGCGTGGGATCCGCCGCCAGCATCGCATCCTGCTCATCGCCAAAGCGCGGCAGCGCCTGCCCGATGAACCAGTCCAGCGCCATCAGGGCATCGGCGCGGGTCACGCCCCAGCCAAACGGGCGCAACCGGCCGAAATGGGTGGGAAAGTGCTGCTCCACCAGATCCAGCACCCCGGCGGTGATGGCATCCGGCGCGAACCGGGGCGGGCGCGGGCGGAACAGGTCGGGCCTGGCCGGTTTGCGGTTGTCAGGATCAAAGTTCCACTGCCCGCCGGTGGGCTGGTCTCCTTGCATCAACAGGCCGGTCTTGCGCCGCATCTCGCGGTAGAACCATTCCATGCGAAACTGTTTGCGCCCTTCGGCCCATGCGGCAAACGCGGCGTCAGAGCACAGAAAGCGGTCATCAGGGCATTGGCTGACCGGCAGCGGCATCTCCTCCAGCGCGGTGATCAGCCGCCATTCGCCGGGGCGGGTGGCGAGGATGTCGCCGGCCCCATACTCGGCCGCGCGCCGTAGGAGTTCACCGGGGATCGCGTGGCTGTTGTCGGGGTCGTCCAGCTTTGTATAGGCGACCTGCCACCCGGCCGCGCGCAGGTCCGCCGCAAAGTGCCGCATCGCCGACAGGATCAGCGCGATCTTTTGCGGGTGGTGCGGAACATAGCTGCCCTCGGCCTTCACCTCGGCCATCACCACCACATCCCTGCCTGGGTCGGCGGCGCGCAGGGCGCTCAGCCCCGGCGTCAGCTGATCGCCAAGGATCAGGACAAGCCGCGTCACCATGGAACCGGCTTTCCCTGCCAGTCAAAGAAACCGCCGCTGTCGGCGGGGGTCAGCCCCTCCAGCACAGCCAGCAGGTGGTCTGCCGCCTGATCCGGGCTGACGGCAGGGTGGGAGCCTGCATATTTCGCGGTCAGCGGGGTCTGCACCGTGCCGGGGTGCAGGCAGACCACGACAGCCTGCGGGTGGCTGCGGGCGATCTCGATCGCCGCCGTATGGATCAGCTGGTTCAACGCGGCCTTGGCGGCGCGGTAGCTGTACCAGCCGCCCAGAGCGTTGTCGCCGATGCTGCCGACCCGCGCCGAGAGGACGGCGAAACGGGCGGGGCGGTCCTTGGGCAACAGGCGCAGGCTGTGCTGCAGCACCAGCGCCGGGCCGGTGGCGTTCAGGGCGAACTGGGCGGCCATCACGGCGGGGTCAAGGCTGCGCAGGGATTTCTCGGGCGGCACCCCGTTCAGCTCCAGCGCGCCGGTGGTGACGAGGATCTGGTCATAGACCCCCTCCAGCGCCCCCATCAGTCGGGCGAGACCGGGCGCATCGGTCAGATCCAGCCCGTCCTCGCGGCGCGACAGGCGGGTGACCGCGGCCCCCTGCCCCTCCAGCCGGTCGGCCACCGCCCGCCCGATCCCGCCCGACGCCCCCACCACCAATGCCCGCATCGCCGCCCCCTTTGGTTCCGGCGCTCAGGTAGGGCGGATGGGAGAGGGTTCAATGGCGGCGGGTTCCCCCTGTGTTACATCGCGTGGAGAACAGCAAAATCAACGGGTTGACCAAGTGAAATTAAGAGCTTGTTAAGGGATGCACCGGCAAAAGACAGGCTCGCGCTCTGTGCCCATTGCTGCTTGCTAAATACTCCCGCGCGGAGCGCATCACCGGCGGCAAACCGACCGCGCACTGCAGATCCATCGCGCCGGGTCAGCCTTGCGTGGCAACGCCGTCGCGGGTGGCTCGATGCCACCCGCGACGGCCCCTGCGTGCTGGGTCGGTCAGTCCCGCGCGGTCCGTGCCGCCAGCGTCAGCACCGCTGCGGCAAAGGCCTCCGGGGCTTCTTGCGGCAGGTTGTGGCCCGCGCCGTCGATGATCTGGCGCGCGTAAAAGCCGGTGAAATGCGGGCGGTGCGGGTCGTGCAGGGTTGGCGGATCGACGCCGTCATCGCCGCCTTGCAGCACGATGGCGGGCACGGTGATACCGGGTTGCGCGGCCAGTTGCGCCTCGATACCGTCATAGGCCGGATCGCCGGGGATACCGCCAAAGCGGTGGCGGTAGGAGTGCAGGACGATCTCCACAAAATCCGGGTTGTCGAACGACGGCGCAGATGCCGCCCATGTCGCGGCGTCAAACTGCCAGCTGGGCGACCAGATCTGCCAGATATGGCGGCACAGGTCGTTGCGGTTGAGCGTGAGCCCGGCGCGGCCCCGTTCGGTGTGGAAATAATACATATACCAGTAGCGGGCTTCCTCGGCCGCCGGAGCGGGCGTGCTGGCCTGTGCTATGTTCTGGATGTTATAGCCCTGACCACAGCTGACAAGGCCGCGCACCCGCCCGGGCCAGAGGGCTGCGACAATGCAGGCGGCACGCCCGCCCCAGTCATAGCCGCCCAGCAGCGCACTTGGGATCGACAGCGCATCCATGAAGGCCAGCAAATCCGCCCCCAATGCCGCCTGCTGGCCCGAGCGCATCGTATCCGGCGACAGAAACCGGGTCGGGCCATAGCCGCGCAGATAGGGGACCAGACAGCGGAATCCCTGCGCGGCAAGCCGGGCGGCCACAGCATCAAAGGCGCGCGGATCATAGGGAAAGCCGTGCAGCAGGATGACCGGATCGCCGCTGTCCGGCCCGGTCTCATGATAATGGATCTCCAGACAGCCAGCGGTGATGGATTTCATCGGATACCCTTTCTTGCGCCCCTTTTCCAAAGCCTAGGCAGAGGACTGACAGGTGGCAATGGCGGGTGTGCCTGACGGAAAACTGCATCCGGCGCGACAGTCCCCCCACCCCATCCCTCCCCCACAAGGGGGGAGGGAGGCGCTTTGTCGGCTGGCGTGGGGTGCATGGGGCAAAGGTCGGGCGCTTCCCCTCCCCCTCTGTGGGGAGGGGAGAGGGGTGGGGGTGCGGCGGGGGCAAATCGGGGGCAAATCGCCTCTTTACATTCCGGTCGGCGCGGCTATCGTCGCCAGCATGACACGGGACACACATATCGCATGCTTGAACGGGGCCGTCGCCCTGTCGGCCGCCCGTGGTCTGCTTCTCCTTAGCTGCCTCTGAGCGTGCCCTTTGGGTGCTGCCGCTCGGAGGGGAACAGCGCCCAACAAGGACAAGCCAAAGACATTCAAGGAACAGACCGATGACATCTGCAACTGCACCGCAGGACCGCGTTTTCATTTTTGACACCACGTTGCGCGATGGCGAGCAAAGCCCCGGCGCCACCATGACCCATGAGGAAAAGCTGGAGATTGCCGGCCTCTTGGACGAAATGGGCGTCGATATCATCGAGGCCGGGTTTCCCATCGCCTCGGAGGGCGATTTCGCCGCCGTGTCGGAGATTTCAAAGCGCGCGAAGACCTCCACCATCTGTGGGCTGGCGCGGGCGAATTTCAAGGATATCGACCGCTGCTGGGAGGCGGTGAAACACGCGCGCTCGCCGCGCATCCACACCTTTATCGGCACCTCGCCGCTGCACCGGGCGATCCCCAATCTGGACATGGACCAGATGGCCGAGCGCATTCACGACACGGTGACCCATGCGCGCAACCTGTGTGACAATGTGCAATGGTCGCCGATGGATGCGACCCGGACGGAACATGACTATCTGTGCCGGGTGGTGGAAATCGCGATCAAGGCAGGGGCCACCACGATCAACATTCCCGACACCGTGGGCTATACCGCCCCACGCGAGAGTGCGGCACTGATCCGCATGTTGCTGGAGCGGGTGCCGGGGGCGGATGAGATCATCTTTGCCACCCATTGCCACAATGATCTGGGCATGGCGACGGCGAACTCTCTGGCCGCGGTAGAGGCTGGCGCGCGGCAGATCGAATGCACGATCAACGGCTTGGGCGAGCGGGCGGGCAATACCGCGCTGGAAGAGGTGGTGATGGCGCTTCGGGTCCGCAATGACATCATGCCGTACCGGACCGCGATTGATACGACCAAGATCATGAACCTGTCGCGCCGGGTGGCGTCGGTCTCGGGCTTTCAGGTGCAGTTCAACAAGGCAATTGTCGGCAAGAACGCCTTCCTGCACGAGTCGGGCATCCATCAGGATGGCGTTTTGAAGAATGTCGAGACGTTTGAGATCATGCGGCCCGAGGATATCGGCCTCGTGCAGAAGAACATCGCCATGGGCAAGCATTCCGGCCGGGCGGCGCTGCGCGCCAAGCTGAAAGAGCTGGGGGTCGAGCTGGCCGACAACCAGCTGAACGACGTCTTTGTGCGGTTCAAGGCTTTGGCCGACCGCAAGAAAGAGGTCTATGACGAGGATCTGGTGGCTCTGGTCGCCGATGAGCAGACCAATGATGCGCATGAATTCCTGCAACTGAAAAAGCTGCGGGTGATCTGCGGCACCGAGGGGCCGCAGGAGGCCGATATGGTGATGAGCATCGACGGCGTGGATCACAGCATTGACGCGACCGGCGATGGCCCGGTGGATGCCGCGTTCAACTGTGTGAAGATGCTGTTCCCGCATTCCGCCCGGCTGGAGGTCTATCAGGTGCATGCGGTGACCGAGGGCACCGATGCGCAGGCCACGGTTTCGGTGCGGTTGCAGGAGGACGGGCGGATTGTCACCGGCGCCTCGGCCGACACCGATACGATCGTGGCCAGCACACGCGCCTATATCAACGCGCTGAACAAGCTGATCGTGCGGCGGCAGAAGACCGCGCCGGGCACGGACACCAAGACGGTGAGCTATCACGGCAAGTGAGGTAAAGCCGCTGGCCCTGTTATCGGACAGGGCCAGCGGCTGACAGCGGCAAGAAGATGAGTATTTGCAAAGCAGCAAGCCACAGGGCCGGATCTGGTCACGGGGTTGACCAAGGTTTGTCACCTTGTCGCCAAGGTTGAGTGGTGTTTCTGGCAGTCAACGGACCGGGAACAGGCAAATCATGATTCGGATCACTATGGCGCTGCTGGCGCTGGCGCTGCTGTTTGGCTGCGGCGAACCTGTATCACAGGGGGTTGGCGCGCGGGTATTGGTGGTTGGGGATTCGATGTTTGCCGCCAACCGCGCCAACAACAAGGCGGTGGCCGATGTGCTGGAGGCGGAGCTGGGGGCAAAGGTGCTGGACCGCTCGGTGTTTGCCGCGCGCTATTTCCATCCGCTGCCGATCTCGGGCGCTGCGGGATTGCGGCTGAGCACGCAATACCGCGAGGGCGACTGGGACTGGGTGGTGATGAACGGCGGCGGCAATGACCTGCTGCTCGGCTGTGGCTGCAGCCTGTGTCAGGGCGTGCTGAACCGGCTGGTAACGGCGGACGGGCGCGGCGGGGCGATTCCGGCTTATGTCGCGCGCATCCGGGCCAGCGGGGCGCGGGTGGTTTACGCGGGCTATCTGCGCAATCCGGGCATGGGGACACCGATCAAGCATTGTGGCCGGGCGGGCAACGAGCTGGACCGGCGGCTGACGCTGATGGCAGGGTTCGATGCCGGGGTGACCTTTGTGCCGATGGCCGATCTGGTGCCCTATCGGGACGCGAGCTATCACGGGATCGACCGGATTCACCCGTCGTACAAGGGCAGTCAGGGGATTGGTGCCCGGATTGCGGCGGTCATAAAAGGCGCGCCGAAACAGGGCTTGCCCGCGCCCCGGCGCCGGTGATTCGGGCTTTGGGCCGCAGCGGGCCGTCCGGCGCGACGGGTGCCGTGCGCGGGCAAAGGCCGGTTTGAGGCGGGGGTGTTTCGGGCGACATTGCAATGGTGCAATTCCGGCGCGGTCTACTGCCATAGGCCACGCCAAATAATTGCAATCTGACAAGTTTTGCGATGTCACAGCGGATTGACGCCCGTGCGATCCTTTGCCCTTTCGCCTGTTTCCCCTGAGCCTTATATGAACCCGCCCCTATCGGTTTTGCGAGTCGAGGGGTTTGTGACGTATCAAAAGGACACCAAAGGCATGTCGATATTCTCGGGTCTGTTTTCCTCGGATATGGCGATCGACCTCGGCACGGCGAATACGCTTGTCTATATCCGTGGCAAGGGGATCGTGCTGAATGAGCCTTCGGTGGTGGCCTATCATACCAAGGACGGCAAAAAGCAGGTGCTTGCGGTGGGGGAGGATGCCAAGCTGATGCTGGGCCGCACGCCGGGCAGCATCGAGGCGATCCGCCCGATGCGCGACGGGGTGATTGCCGATTTTGAAGCGGCGGAAGAAATGATCAAGCATTTCATCCGCAAGGTTCACAAGCGCACCACATTTTCCAAACCCAAGATCATCGTCTGTGTGCCGCATGGCGCGACCCCGGTGGAAAAGCGCGCGATCCGGCAGTCGGTTCTGTCGGCAGGCGCGCGCCGCGCCGGGCTGATTGCCGAGCCGATTGCGGCGGCGATTGGCGCGGGGATGCCGATCACCGATCCGACCGGCAATATGGTGGTGGATATTGGCGGCGGCACGACCGAGGTGGCGGTGCTGTCGCTGGGCGATATCGTCTATGCCCGTTCGGTGCGGGTGGGCGGCGACCGGATGGATGAGGCGATCATCAACTATCTGCGCCGTCACCAGAACCTGCTGATCGGCGAGTCGACTGCCGAGCGGATCAAGACCAGCATCGGCACCGCCCGGATGCCCGATGACGGGCGTGGGGCCAGCATGCAGATCCGCGGCCGCGATCTGCTGAACGGTGTGCCGAAAGAGACCGAGATCAATCAGGCGCAGGTGGCCGAGGCCCTCGCGGAACCCGTCCAGCAGATCTGCGACGCGGTGATGCAGGCGCTGGAGGCGACACCGCCCGACCTTGCCGCCGATATTGTGGACCGGGGCGTGATGCTGACCGGCGGCGGTGCGCTACTGGGCGATCTGGACCTGTCGTTGCGCGAACAGACCGGGCTGTCGATCTCGGTCGCGAATGAATCACTCAATTGTGTGGCGCTGGGCACCGGCAAGGCGCTGGAATACGAAAAGCAGCTGCGGCATGTGATTGATTACGACAGCTGATCCGGGCCCGAGGGCCGGGACTTGGGTGTGGCGGCCCGCTTTGGGCCGGACGTGACAGACGGAACTGAAGACCGGCATGGCAAAGACGCGGACAGACCCCGAAGAATTCTCCCGCCCGCTGCGGCGGGTTCTGGTGGGGATTCTGGTGCTGTCGCTGCTGGGGCTGTTCCTGTTGTGGCGGATCGACAGCCCGCGGGTTGAGCGGTTCCGCGCCGCACTGATCGACCGGGTGGTGCCGTCGTTTGACTGGGCGATGACGCCGGTGACCACCGCTGCCGGGATGATCGAACAGTTCCAGAGCTATGCCAGCCTGCATGCGCAGAATCAGGATCTGCGCCGCGAGCTGCAGCAGATGAAGGCGTGGAAAGAAGCGGCCTTGCAGCTGGAACAGCAGAATGCGCGGCTTCTGGACCTCAATCAGGTGCGGCTCGACCCGAAGCTGACCCATGTGACGGGGCAGGTTCTGGCCGACAGTGGCAGCCCGTTCCGGCAATCGGTGCTGATCAATGTCGGCGCGCGGGACGGAATCTTGGATGGCTGGGCCACGATGGATGGCATCGGCGTGGTGGGGCGGATTTCGGGCGTTGGCGAGCGGACGGCGCGGGTGATCCTGCTGACCGATACCAACAGCCGGATTCCGGTGACCGTGCAGCCCTCGGGGCAAAAGGGGCTGCTCTCGGGCGACAACACCGCCCTGCCCCCGCTGGAGTTTCTGGAAAAGGCCGATGAGGTGCGCCCGGGGGACCGGGTGGTCAGCTCTGGCGATGGCGGGATGTTTCCGGCCGGGCTCCTGGTGGGTCAGGTGGTGCTGGGCAATGACCGGCGTTTGCGGGTCAGTCTGAGCGCGGATTATCAGCGGCTGGAGTTTCTGCGCGTGCTGCGCAGCCATCAGCTGGCGCCGATCACCGACGCGGGCGCATTGGTGGCCCCGCCGCTGTTGCCGGACGGGCCCGACACCAGTGGTGCCCTGAACACCGAGGCGCTGCCTGCGCGCGGCAATCAGCCCGAGGCCCTGCCTGCGGCGGATGCCAGCACCGAGACGGATGGCAACAGTGAGTGATGCGTGGCGCTCCAGCGTCTGGTTCTATCGCGGGCTGTTTGTCGGGATCGCGCTGCTGCTGTTGTACCTGCGGCTGCTGCCGCTGGGGTCAGAGGCGGGGGACTGGCCGGGGCCGGATCTGATGCTGTGTCTGATTTTTGCATGGGCAACGCGGCGGCCGGAGTATTTGCCGGTCTGGCTGCTGGCGGGGGTGCTGCTGCTGGAGGACATGATCCTGCTGCGGCCGCCGGGGCTGTGGACCGCGCTGGTGGTGATGGCGGTGGAGTTTGTGCGCAACCGCGTGGCGCTGACGCGCGAGCTGACGCTGGTGGCAGAATGGGCGATGGTGGCGGGGCTGATGATCGCCTGTCTGCTGGCCTACCGGCTGGTGTTCACGCTATCGTTCCTGCCGCAACCGGCATTCGGCTTTGCCTTGATGCAGGTTTTGTGGTCGATCCTGTGCTATCCTGTTGTCGTGGGGGCCAGCCGTCTGGCCTTTGACCTGCGCAAGCCCGCCACGGGCGAAGTGGACAATTACGGACGCCGGTTGTGAGGGGCAAGACGTGAGACGCAGCCCGAAGGAAACCGAAGACTCTGCCCGCGTCACGCATCGCCGTGCGCTGCTGATGGGCGGCGCGATGACGGCAATGTTCGCGGTGCTGGGCGCGCGGATGCGCTATCTGTCGGTCGATCAGGCCGATCAGTTCAAGCTCTTGGCCGAGGAAAACCGGATCTCGATCCGGCTGATCCCGCCGGCGCGCGGGCTGATCCATGACCGCAACGGCAAGGTGCTGGCCGCGAACGAGCAGAATTACCGGGTGGTGATCACGCGCGAAGACGCGGGGAATGTTGATGAGGTGCTGGCCAAGCTGGCGCATATCATTCCGCTGACCGCCGATGATCTGGACCGCACCACCAAAGAGATGCGCCGCACCAGCCCGTTTGCGCCGATCACCGTGGCGGATCGTCTGACCTGGGAAGACCTGTCAAAGATCGCGCTGAATGCGCCGTCACTGCCCGGTGTCTCGCCCGAGGTGGGGCTGAGCCGGCAATATCCGCGTGACACAGATTTCGCGCATGTGCTGGGCTATGTCGGCCCGGTGTCGGAGCGTGATCTGGAGGCGCTGGAAAGCCCGGACCCGCTGCTGCGCATTCCCAAATTCCAGATCGGCAAGATCGGGGTGGAGCGTTGGCTGGAAGACCAGCTGCGCGGCCGGGCGGGCACGCGGCGGATCGAGGTCAATGCCGTGGGCCGGGTCATGCGCGAGCTTGAGCGGGAAGAGGGTGATCCGGGATCAGACGTGCGGCTGACGATTGATGCCGATGTGCAGAATTTCGTGCAGGCCCGGCTGGGCGATGAATCGGCAGCGGCGGTGGTGATGGATGTGACCAACGGCGATATCATCGCCTGTGTGTCCTCGCCGTCATTCGACCCCAACCTGTTCGTGCGCGGTATCAGCCATACCGACTACAACGGGCTGATGGAGAATGACCACCGGCCACTGGCCAACAAGACGGTGCAGGGGCTGTACCCGCCGGGCTCGACCTTCAAGATGATCACCGCGCTTGCGGCGCTGGAGGCGGGGGTGATCACGGTCAATACCACCGTGCGCTGCCCCGGCCATCTGGAGTTTGGCGGTCGGCGGTTTCACTGCTGGAAGCGCGCCGGGCACGGCGCTGTCAATCTGGAAAAATCGCTGTCGGAAAGCTGCGACGTTTACTATTACGACATCGCCCAGCGGGTCGGGATCGAAAAGATCGCCGAGATGGGCAAGCGCTTTGGCCTTGGCATCCGCCACGACATTCCGATGTCGGCCATTGCCGATGGGATCATGCCCAACCGGGCGTGGAAGCAGGAACGGCACAAGCAGGACTGGCGGATCGGCGACACGATCAACGCCAGCATCGGTCAGGGCTATGTGCTGACCTCGCCCTTGCAACTGGCGGTGATGACGGCGCGGATCGCGACGGGCCGCGCGGTGAGTCCACGTCTGGTGCGGTCGGTCGATGGCAAGGATGTGCCGGTGCCCGAGGCCCCTGACATCGGCATTTCGGAAGACATCATGCGCAAGATCCGGTCGGGCATGTTCGCGGTGATGAATGCCGAGCGTGGCACGGCAAAATCGTCGCGTATCGCGGATGAGGCGCTGGTCTGGGCGGGCAAGACCGGCACCAGTCAGGTGCGCAACATCACGGCGGCAGAACGGGCGCGCGGGGTGATCTCCAACGATCAGCTGCCGTGGAACCGCCGCGACCATGCGCTGTTTGTCGGTTTTGCCCCCTATGCCAACCCGCGCTATGCGGTGTCGGTGGTGGTGGAGCACGGCGGCGGCGGCTCAACGGCCGCAGCTCCGATCGCGCGCGATGCCATTTTGCGCGCGCTGAGCGGCGGGTTGCCGCCGCTGTCGGCCTATCCTGCCAGCCAGCGCAACCGGATCGAGTCGATGCTGCAAAAGCTGCCACTGCGCGATGCCGATGGCCGTGCCCCCGAATCCACCCGCGCATAAGGGGGCGGCATGAGTTTTCTGGAATATCGCGTCAAATTCGTGCCCACCGGCCTGCGCAAGGTGCTGCACCTGAACTGGCCGCTGATCGTGCTGGTGACAGCGGTTTCTGCGGTGGGCTGGCTGGCGCTGTATTCCATCGCGGGCGGGCGCATGGATGTCTGGGCCGGGCGGCAGATGCAGGTGTTTGCGCTTGGCGCGGTGCTGATGCTCTTTGTCGCCTTTGTGCCGATCTGGTTCTGGCGCAACATGTCGCTGCTGGCCTATATCGTCTCGATCCTGTTGCTTTTGGTGGTCGAGTTTTTCGGCAGCATGGGCATGGGTGCGCAACGCTGGATCGAGGTTGGCGGCATCCGCCTGCAGCCCTCGGAAATGGCCAAGGTGACGCTGGTGATGATGCTGGCGGCCTATTACGACTGGCTGGATGTCAAAAAGACCTCGCGCCTGTTGTGGGTGCTGATCCCGGTGGTTCTGACCGTGATTCCCACCGTGCTGGTGCTGATGCAGCCCAACCTGGGCACGGCGCTGATCCTGTTGATGATCGGCGGCACGGTGATGCTGCTGGCCGGGGTCAGCTGGTGGTATTTCGGGGTGGTGATCAGCGGCATTGTCAGCACAGTCTGGGCGATCATGGCCAGCCGGGGCACAGACTGGCAGTTGATTCATGACTATCAGTTCCGCCGGATCGACACGTTTCTGGACCCCACCTCCGACCCGCTGGGGGCGGGATACAACATCATTCAGGCGCAGATCGCGCTGGGGTCTGGCGGTTGGGGTGGCAAGGGATTCATGCAGGGCACCCAGAGCCGGCTGAACTTTCTGCCCGAAAAGCACACCGATTTCATCTTTACCACTCTGGGCGAGGAGTTCGGCTTTGTCGGCGTCTTCAGCCTGCTGGTGCTGTATGCCTTGATTCTGGTGTTCTGCTACGTCTCTGCGATGCAGAACAAGGACCGGTTTTCGGTGCTGCTGATCCTGGGGATTGCGGCAAACTTTTTCTTTTATCTGGCGATCAATCTGGCGATGGTGATGGGGCTGGCCCCGGTGGTCGGCATTCCGCTGCCGTTCCTGTCTTATGGCGGATCGGCGATGCTGGTGCTTTTGGTGGCCTTTGGCCTGATCCAGAGCGCCCATGTTCACAGACCGAGGTAGATGATGATCACTGTCCTGTTCGCCGCCCCTGACCTTTGGGGCGAGTATTCCGATGTGCTGCCGCAAGCGCTGACAGAGGCGGGGATCACGGCGCAGGTGGTGCAGGAGGCAGACCCCGGCACGGTCGATTACATCATCTATGCCCCCAGCGCGCCGCTGCAGGATTTCACGCCCTTTGTGCGGGCCAAGGCGGTGCTGTCGCTTTGGGCAGGGGTGGAGCGGATTGTCGGCAATGCCACACTGACCCAGCCGTTGTGCCGGATGGTCGATCCGTCGCTGACCGAAAGCATGGTCGAATGGGTGGTGGGCCACACCTTGCGCCATCATCTGGGGATGGATGCGCATATCATGAACCCGGAACACCGCTGGATCCCGGTTGCGCCGCCGCTGGCGCGCAACCGGCCCGTCACTGTGCTGGGTCTGGGCGCCTTGGGCATCGCCTGCGCGCAGGCTTTGGCCGGTCTGAACTTTCCGGTGACGGGATGGAGCCGGACGGCAAAGACGGTGCCGGGCGTGCGCTGCCTGTCCGGGGAGGATGGCTTGCGGCAGGCACTGACCGGGGCGCAGATCGTGGTGACGCTGCTGCCACGCACGCCGGGAACCGAGAACACGCTGAATGCCGAAACGCTGGCGCTGCCCGCGCGCGGGGCGGTGGTGCTGAACCCCGGACGCGGGCCGCTGATCGACGATGAGGCACTACTGGCTGCGCTGGACGCAGGACAAATCGGCCATGCCACGCTGGATGTGTTCCGGGTGGAACCCCTGCCGCAAGATCACGCCTTCTGGGCGCATCCGCGCGTGACCGTCACCCCGCATATCGCAGCCGATACCCGTGCCGCGTCGGCCTCCGGCGTGATCGCCGAAAACATCCGCCGCGCGGAGGCGGGTGAGCCGCTGTTGCACCGGGTGGACCGCGCCTTGGGATATTGAGCGGGCGATAATGACCGCGACCTTGCCAGGTCGCGGACAGAACAGACGCCCGGCCTCCGCCCGTCTTTGATCGCCCTGCCCGCCGTTGATCCCGGCAGGCGCGGCAGGGGGCAAGGATGCCATACAAGACGGGTGTGAAACTGGTGCTGCTGGCGGCCCTGCTCTGGTCGCTGAACGGGCTGCTGATCCGCCAGATCCATGACGCGGGCACCTGGGCCGTGCTGTTCTGGCGCTCGGCCGGGATGATCCCGGTGCTGCTGGCGGTGATCTGGTGGCGCTCGGGCGGGGTGATCACGCCGTTGCGCCGTGTGGGGTGGTCGGGCGTGGTCGGCGGCATCGGGCTGGTGCTGGCCTTTGGCGGCGCGATCTTTGCCTTTCAGGCGACCACCGTCGCCAATGCGGTGTTCCTGTTCTCGGCCTCGCCGTTTCTGGCCGCGCTGCTGGGCTGGCTGATCCTGCGCGAGACGGTGCGCCCGGCGACATGGGCCGCAATTGCCCTGGCCGGGATCGGCATGTTCCTGATGGTGCGCGAAGGGCTGGCGGCGGGGGCGATGGCGGGCAATGTCGCGGCGCTGCTGTCGGCGCTTGGCTTTGCCAGTTTTACCATCGCCCTGCGTTGGGGCAGGCTGGCAGACATGCTGCCCGCCGTGGTGCTGGGCGGGCTGTTTTCGATGCTGGCCGCCGGTGTGGTACTGGCGGTCGAGGGCCAGACCCTGTGGGCGCCATGGCGCGACATTGCGATATCAATGGCGATGGGGGCGGGCGTTCTGGCCACCGGCATGGCGCTCTATACCGCGGGCAGCCGGGTGATCCCGGCGGCAGAGCTGACGCTCCTGTCGATGGTCGAGGTGCTGCTGGCCCCGCTCTGGGTGTTTCTGGCGCTGCGCGAAACGGCTTCGGCCGGAACCCTTGCGGGCGGCGCGGTGCTGATGACGGCAGTGGCGTTCAACGCGCTGTCCGGCGCGCGACGGCGCGCCCCTGCCCCGGTGGCCGGTGTGCCGATGTGAGTCCAGCCTTTACCCGCAAGCCCCAGACCCGTTAAGCAGGCACAACATCGGGCAAATGGGGAACGGGTATGGCAGGCAAGGTTCTGATCACGGGGGCGGCGGGCTTTATTGGCTTTCACCTCGCGCGGCGGCTGCTGGCCGATGGCTGGCAGGTGACAGGCTTTGACGGTCTGACCACCTATTACGACCCGGCGCTGAAACAGGCCCGGCTGGAGATTTTGCAGGCCCAGCCGGGATTTGGCTTTGAAAAGGGCATGCTGGAGGATCCGGGCCGCCTGACCGGGCTGACGGCAGAGCTGCGCCCGGATGTGATCATCCACCTCGCGGCACAGGCCGGGGTGCGCTATTCGATCGAGGCCCCCCGCTCCTATGTGCAATCCAACCTGATCGGCACGCATGAGGTGCTGGAGGCGGCGCGCGCCCACCCGCCCCGGCATCTGCTGCTGGCCTCGACCTCGTCGGCCTACGGCGCCAATACCAAGATGCCCTATGCCGAGACCGACCGCGCCACCCACCCGATGAGCTTTTATGCCGCCACCAAGATCGCCAATGAGGCGATGGCGCACAGCTATGCGCATCTGTTCGGCCTGCCGGTGACGATGTTCCGGTTCTTTACCGTCTATGGCCCCTGGGGCCGCCCGGATATGGCGCTGTTCAAGTTCAACAAGGCGATCCTGAACGGCGAGCCGATTGACGTTTACAACCACGGCGACATGCGCCGCGATTTCACCTACGTCGACGATCTGGTCGAAGGCATCACCCGGCTGATCGCCACCCCGCCCGGTGAAACGCCGGTCGGCCAGATGGACAGCCTGTCACCCGTCGCGCCGTTCCGTGTGGTCAACATCGGCAATGGCGCGCCCGAACAGCTGACCGATTTCATCAGGGCCATCGAGGCTGCGACCGGGCGCACGGCGCAGCAAAACCTGCTGCCGATGCAGCCCGGCGACGTGCCTGCCACCTGGGCAGATGCAAGCCTGATCGAGGCGCTGGTCGGCCCCCTGCCCCGTACCGATATCCGCGACGGGGTGGCGCGGTTCGTCGACTGGTATCGCGGCTGGAACGCCAGATAAGCGGAGCGCGCTGCCGCGCGCACTATTTTTATCTCGGCTCTGGCCTGCGGCCAACCGCCTCGGAAAATGCGCTCCGCGCGGGGAGTATTTGGGAAAGCTGCAAAGCCGGGGCGTGCCCCAGTGATTTGCTGCTTTTCCAAATACTCTGGGGTGAGCCGCCCCTCTTCGGGCGGCGAGGGGCAACGCCCCTGTGACCGAGGCGGTTGGCCGCAGGCCAGAGCCGAGATAAAAACAATGCGGCGCAGCCGCTCAATTTCCTTGAAAGCTACAGTTGGCCCGGCACCACCTGATCCGGGGGGCGGTGGCCGTCGGCAAAGGTCTTGATGTTGATGATGACCTTTTCGCCCATCTCGATCCGGCCTTCCAGCGTGGCGCTGCCCATATGCGGCAGCAGGACCACATTGGGCAGTTCGCGCAGGCGCGGGTTGACCTCATGCCCGTGCTCGAACACGTCGAGGCCCGCGCCGCCCAACTCGCCCGCGCGCAGGCCACGGGTCAGGGCGTTTTCGTCAATCACCTCGCCGCGCGAGGTGTTGACGATCACGGCGGTCGGTTTCATCAGCTTCAGCCGACGCGCGTTCATCAGGTGATAGGTCGAAGGCGTGTGCGGGCAGTTGATCGACAGGATGTCCATCCGGCTGACCATCTGGTCGAGGCTTTCCCAGAAGGTCGCGTCCAGCTCCGCCTCCAGCTCGGGGCGCAGGCGTTTGCGGTTGTTGTAATGCACCTGCATGCCAAAGGCACGGGCGCGACGGGCAACGGCCTGACCGATCCGGCCCATGCCAAGGATGCCCAGCCGTTTGCCGCCCAGACGCCCGCCCATGAACGCGGTGGGGGCCCAGCCCTGCCACGCCCCCGCCTGCATCACCGCCAGTCCTTCGGGAATGCGGCGGGTGACGGCCATGATCAGCGCCAGGGTCATGTCGGCGGTGTCTTCGGTGACCACGCCGGGGGTGTTTGACACCAGAATCCCGCGCTGGCGGGCGGTGGCGACGTCGATGTGGTCAACCCCCGCGCCGTAATTGGCGATGAGTTTCAGCTTGTCGCCCGCCTGACCGATCAAGGCGGCATCAATCGGGTCGGTGACACAGGGCACCAGCACATCGGCACGGCGCATGGCATTCGCCAGCTCTTCGCGCGTCATCCGGGTGTCGGGGTCGCGCAGCTCGACATCGAACAGTTCCTTCATCCGCGTCTCGACGGGTTCGGGCAACCGTCGCGTGACTACAACACTTAGCCGTTGTGCGGGCATCGAGGCCTCCCTGGACTTGATCTTGGCGCGCGCCTGAGGGCAAAGTGACGGGAACCGGGGCGGGGCACAAGACCCTAAGCGATCAAGGCCCGAAAGTTGAGTGGAGGCAGCCCTTTGCCGGGCTGTCCGACAAGCAGAACCAACAGACCGGGGGCATACCCGGCCACAGGCGGATGGTGAACGACATGCTGAAGGCATTGCTGACGGGCGTGGCCCTGATCGCGGGGGCGGGTCCGGTGCTGTCGGATGTGGTGCGGCCAAAGCCGCGGCCGGTGCTGGTGTCGGCCCCGGCAGCGCCCGAAACGGTGCCGCTGACGGCGACCGAGGCCACCGGTGCCGCGCCCGCGATGCGGCCGTTAGGGCCACCCGCTCCGCCGGCGGCCGCGCCGGTGGCAGAGCCGCGCGATCCGAACAAGGGCGCGGTGACCAACCTGCCGCTGCCGCGTTATGTCTCGCTCAAATCGGGCGAGGGCAATGCCCGGCGCGGGCCGGGGTTGTCGCACCGGATCGACTGGGTGTTCACACGGGTCGGCATGCCGCTCAAGATCACCGCCGAACATGGCCACTGGCGCCGGGTCGAGGATGCCGAAGGCGTGGGTGGCTGGGTGCATTATGCGCTGCTGTCTGGCGTGCGCTCGGTGATGGTGGCCGAAGATATGGCAACGTTTTACAGCCGCGACGATACCACCTCGCTGGCGGCATTTCAGGCCGAGCGCGGGGTGGTCGCGCGGGTGATCGGCTGTGCTGATGGCTGGTGCCGGGTTACAGTGGACGGGCAGCGCGGCTGGGCCCCGGTCAGCAGCCTGTGGGGTGTCACGGCGGATGAGGTGATCGACTAGCGTCGCTTTGACCGCCGCCGGGTCGGAAATCTGCTTGCGCTTGACCGGCGCGACGGGGTAGCGCATGCCCCCTTTGACGCGAAGATGGGGGCAAAGATGGCATCCGAACAGACACGGCTGAATTTGTCGGCGGGGGTTGCCTCGGTCTCGGTGGCCGGGGTTCTGGTGGTGCTGAAGCTGTGGGCGCTGGGGCAGACCGGGTCGCTGTCGGTGGCGGCGTCACTGGCTGACAGTGCGATGGATCTGATGGTCAGCCTGATGGCGATGGCGGCGATTCTGTATGCGGCCAAGCCAGCGGATGAGGATCATGCCTTTGGCCACACCTCGGCAGAGGATCTGGCCTCGCTGGGTCAGGCGCTGTTCATTCTGGTGTCAGCGGGGGTGATCGGGGTGGCTTCGGTGCAGCGCCTGCTGGCACCAGAGCCGGAGACCCTCATGCGCGAGGGCGTCGGCATGGGGGTGATGGCGGTGTCAATCCTGCTGACGCTGGGGCTGGTGATCTGGCAGGGCCGGGTGGCCCGGCGCACCGGCAACAAGGTGGTGGCGGCGGACCGGCTGCATTATCTGGGCGATCTGTTGCCGAACATCGGGGCGATTGCTTCGCTCTGGGCGTCGCGCGCGTTCGGGCTGACCTCGGTGGATTCGGTGGTCGCTTTAGCAGCGGCGGGGATGCTGGCGCTGGGGGCGCTGCGGATCGGGCGGGATGCGTTCAACGCGCTGATGGACCGGCGGGCCGATCCGGTGGTGATTGCCGGGATCGAGGCGATTGCCCGCGACTGGCCGGGGGTGCAGGGCTATCACGACATCAAGACCCGGACTGCCGGGAGCCGGATTTTCGTGCAGATCCATATCGAGCTGGAAGGTGGCCAGCCGCTGCGCGAGGCGCATGCCATTGGCGCGGGGCTGCGGCGGGCGATCCTGCAGGCTTATCCGGAGGCTGATGTGATCGTTCACAAGGATGTGGCGGAGGACCGGGCAACCCCGCCCGGCGCGCCGTGACAGCCCGATTTATGTGAAACACCTTTCCATCAGGGCATGGACTATCCTAAGATACTGCTTAATTATACAATCGTATAATAAGGAGATCCCATGGCCGAGGACCGCCGCCCCTATCGTCGGGAATCGCAGGAACAGCGCCGGGAGGCGTTGATCGCTGCGGCACTGGAATTGCTGGCCGAAGGCGGGCCACAGGCGGCGACGGTGCGGGCGATTGCGGACCGGGCGGGCATCACCGCCGGGCTGATCCGGCATTATTTCCAATCCAAGGATGACCTGACCCGCGCCGCTTATGCCGCGCTGATGGATCGTATGACGTCAGAGAGTCTGGCGGCGACCGAGAGCGCCAGCGATGATCCGGCGGCGCGGCTGGCAGCGTTTGTTGCGGTCAGTCTGCGGCCTCCGGTCATGGATGGCGAACGCGTGCGGCTCTGGGCCGGGTTCCTGCACCATGTGCGGCGTGATCCGATGATGCGCGAGGTGCATGAGGCCACCTATCTGGGCTACCGCGACCGGCTTCAGGCCTTGATTCAGGCGTTACCGGGCAAGGCCGACCCGGCCACGGCGCGGGCGCTGTCGATTGCCTGCAATGCGGTGATTGACGGGCTGTGGCTGGAAGGCGGCACGCTGCCCGACAGCTTTGCCGCCGGAGAGGTGGAGCGGATCGGCCTGTCTGCCATCTCCGCCATTCTGAAGACGCCGTTGCCCCTGCCACCCCCTGCCCCCAACTCTGCCGAGGTTCCATGAAATACGCTGCTGTGCTTGACGATCTGTCCGGGTTGGGGGGCGCCAAATGGGGCGTTCATCTGCGGGCGCGCGCGCTGAAGGCCGAAGGGCGGCAGGTGCTGGAGCTGACCATCGGCGAGCCCGACACGCCGCCGCCCGCCCGTCTAGTCCAGACGGCGGTGGCCGCGATGACCGCCGGGCGCACGGGGTATTCGAACGGACGGGGTGAGGCCGGGCTGTTGCGGGCGCTGGCCGAGCGCTACACAGCGCGGCGCGGGCGGCACTTTGGCCCGGATCAGTTTCTGTGCCTGCCGGGCACGCAGACCGTTTTGTATATGGTGCTGCGCGCTCTGGCCTCGGCGGGCGACGAAGTACTGGTAGGCGACCCGATGTATGCGACCTATGAGGGTGTGATCCGGGCCAGCGGTGCCGCCATGGTGCCGGTGCCGCTGCGGGCCGAGCATGGCTTTCGCATGCAGGCGGCGGATGTGGCGGCGCGGATTACGCCCCGCAGCCGGGTGCTGTTTTTGAACACGCCGCACAATCCGACCGGGGCGGTGCTGACGCCCGCCGATATTGCGGCGCTGGGTGAGGTCGCGCGCGCCCATGATCTGTGGATCCTGTCGGATGAGGTTTATGAAGAGCTGGTGTTTGACGGCACCGATTTTGTCTCTCCGCTGTCGCAGGCTGATCTGGCGGATCGGGTGATCGCGGCAGCGTCGATCTCCAAATCCCATGCGGCACCGGGGTTCCGGTCTGGCTGGTGTGTCGGTCCGGCCGACTTTGTCAGCCGCGCCCTGCCGCTGGCCGAAACCATGCTGTTCGGCAATCAGCCGTTTCTGGCCGATGCGACGGCGGAAGCGATTTCGTCCCCTTCCCCCGTCGCACGTGGCATGGCGACCCGCTATGCCGCGCGGGCGCAGATGCTGGCAGAGGCGCTGGACGGGGTGGCGGGGCTGCGGGTGCATCGCCCGGATGCGGGCATGTTCGCGCTGCTGGACGTGCGGGCGAGCGGGCTGAGCGGCGAGGGCTTTGCTCTGGCCTTGCTGGAGGCCGAAGGCGTGGCCTGCATGCCAGGCGAAAGCTTTGGCGACGGGCTGGCGGGCTGGCTGCGTATCAGCCTGACGCAACCCGATGCGGTGATCGCCGAGGCGGCGGCGCGGATTGCGCGTTTTGCGCACAGCGGGGTGTAGCGCATGACAACGGTGGGGATGCGACTGGTCGAAGGGCTGGCGGCGCGCGGGGTCGAGGTGGTGTTCGGCATCCCCGGTGTGCACACGGTGGAGCTGTACCGCGGGCTGGCCGGGTCATCCCTGCGCCATGTGACAGCGCGGCATGAGCAGGGGGCGGCCTTTATGGCCGATGGCTATGCGCGGGTGACGGGCAAGCCGGGGGTGGCCTTTGTGATCACCGGGCCGGGGCTGACCAATGCGCTGACCGCGATGGCACAGGCGCGGGCCGATTCGGTGCCGATGCTGGTGGTGTCGGGGGTGAACCGGCGCGACTCATTGGGGCAAGGCTTTGGCCTGCTGCACGAATTGCCCGATCAGGCCGGAATGGTGCGCGCACTGTGCCCGACGTTGCGGGTGAGCGCGCCCGAGATGCTGGGGCCGGTGCTGGACCGGGCCTTTGCACTGATGCTGGGGGCGCGTCCCAGCCCGGTGCATATCGAGGTGCCGACCGATGTGATGGCGCTGGAGGCCGGGGCGCTGCCGCCCGCGCTGCCGCTGGCGCGGCGGGCACCCGAGGCGGCGGCGCTGGCCGGAGCCACGCAGCAGCTGAACGCGGCGCGGCGGGTGGTGATCCTTGCCGGGGGCGGGACAAAGGCGGCGGCGGGGCCGCTCTGCGCGCTGGCCGAAGCGCTGGATGCGCCGGTGGTGCAGACGGTGAATGCGCGGGGCGTGATGTTCGGACATGCCTTGGGGGTGCCCGCCTCGCCCAGTCTGGATGCGGTGCGGGCGCTGATTGCCGGGGCCGATCTGGTGCTGGCGGTGGGCACCGAACTGGCGCCAACCGATTATGACATGTATGTGCGCGGCGGATTTCCCGATCTGTCAGGGATGATCCGCATCGACGCCTGTGCCGAGCAGCTGGCGCGACACCCGGCAGCGCTGCGGATTCAGGCGGATGCCGGGCTGGCGCTTGCGGCTTTGGCGCAGGCGGTGGCCGCGCGGCAGGCCGATGGTCCGGCACGGGCCGAGGCCACGCGGCGCGCGGCATGGGCCGAACTGGCGGGGCTGCATCCGGCGATGCAGGCGCAACAGAAAATCGTCGAGGCGATGCGCGACGCGCTGCCCGGCGCGATCCTTCTCGGCGACAGCACCCAGCCGGTCTATGCCGCCAACCTGTATTATGACCATGACCGCGCGGGCGGCTGGTTCAATGCCGCCACCGGCTATGGCGCGCTTGGCTTTGGCCCCGGTGCGGCCATCGGCGCGGCTTTGGCCGCGCCCGGCGTTCCGGTGGTCTGTCTGATCGGCGACGGTGGATTGCAGTTCAGCGCTGCGGAACTGCGCACCGCCCGTGACGAAGGCCTGCCGATCAGCTTTGTCGTCTGGAACAATGCCGGTTACCGCGAGATTGCCGAGGCGATGGCGGGGGCCGGGGCGCAGGTGATCGGTTGCGATCCGTCACCGCTGAGTCTCGGGCCGTTTGCCGAGGCCTGCGGGTTGCCCTTTGCCAGCCTTGCGCCCGATCCGGACGCGTTGCGCGCGGCTTTGCAGCAGGCGCAGAACGGACCACGGCTGATCGAGTTGCGCGCGCCCTGAAAAGTCATTTCCCGTAACTGTTTGATTTTACGGATGCTATCGCATAACAGCGCGGCGTTTTTGCCTAGCGCGGGGCTAGAGCGCATATCTTTTTCCATCACAGCGGGCGCTCTGCTCAGCCCTCGCGATCACTGGGAAAGGAAACCCGATGTTTAAATCTGTCAAGACCGCTGCCATTGCCACAGTCACCGCCTTGTCGATCGCCGTCACCGCTGCGGCCCCGGCGCAGGCGCTTGGCAAGAACGAGCGCAACTTTATCAAGGGCGTTGCGGCGGCTGTCATCGTCGGCGCGCTGATCAACCAGTCGCAGGCCCAGACCCGCCAGCCGCAGCCCGAGCCGGTGTACCGGCCCACGCCGCAGCCCCAGCCGCATTACCGCCCGCGTCCACAGCCCGAACCGCAGCACCACTATCGCCCACGCCCGCAGCCGGAACCGCAGCACCACTATCGCCCCCGCCATGACCAGCACCACCAAACCAGCGGGCGGGTGATCGGGTCGAACAATTCGGTGCATGCGACCATCGCGGCGCAGTCTTTCAACAGCTATTCAGTGGCGCAACGCCGCGCGATCCAGAGCCGTCTGCGCGCCTTTGGCTATTACAACGGTGGGATTGATGCCGCCTTTGGTCCCGGCACCTATCGCGCCGTGGTGGCCTATGCCCGCGACAGCGGCGGCGAGCGTCAGTTGCAGACCCGTGCCGGCAGCTTTGGGGTTTATGACAGCCTGCTCTACTGATCCGGCCAGCGTTTCGAACAGCGTCTTGTCCCTTGTCCCCTCAGGACAAGGCGCTTTACGCGCCCCGGCCCATCCCCGGTCGGGGCGCAGATATTGCCCTTGAATTTATTGCCCGCAAAGCGATTGGCCGCCGTTCTGTCCTCTCTCAAACTGTGGCAGAACGGTTTCTGCGCCCCGGCCCTTGTCCGGCCGGGGCGCATTTTTGTCAAAAGTGATACAAGCCGTGATGTTTTCCGCCCGCCTGAATTTTCGCCAAGGATTGCCCCCTGGCCTGCGTCTGACCTAGTGTGATGCTGATGGAAACGCCTGACGAAACTCTTGCATTGGCCGCTGCCGGTGGCGACCGTGCCGCTTTTGCGGCGCTGGTCACCCGGCACTATGACCGGATCTTCGGGCTTGGCTGGCGGCTGACCGGCAGCCGGGCCGAAGCCGAAGATCTGGCGCAGGAGATTTGCGCCGCCCTGCCGCACCGGCTGCGCGGCTGGCGGGCCGAGGCGCGGTTTACCACCTGGCTCTACCGGGTGGTGGTGAATGCGGCCCATGACGCCCGCCGCCGCGCGGCTGTGCGCAATCGCGCGGCCGATGGCTGGGGCGACTGGGAAATCGCCCGGCAGGAGGCGATGGCTGAGGACCGGGCCGCACAGGACTGGCTGACAGCGGCGATGGGGCGGCTGCCGGTGGAATTGCGCGATACTGTGGCGCTGGTGCTGGGCGAAGAGATGACGCAAGCCGAAGCCGGGGCGGTGCTGGGCCTGTCCGAAGGCACCATCGCCTGGCGGATGTCGGAGGTAAAGAAACGGCTGCGCGCCATGGCCGCCGAGGAGGCAAAGGCATGACCCGTGACCCCGAACTCGACAGACTGAAAGCCGCGCTGAAGGCGGCCCCCGCCAGCGACCCCGCTGCAAAAGCGGCGGCTCTGGCCCGCGCGATGGAGGCGTATGAAGACTCGGCCCTCGGTCGCCAAGGATCGGGCGCGCCGCTGCGTTCCAATGTTGACCGCCCCTTGCAGGCGGGGTTTGGCGGTGGAGTGCGCAAGATGCTGAATGCTTTGAAACTGAAACCCCTGCTGGCGGCGACCACATCGGTCGCGGCTCTGGCGCTGGGACTGGTGGTGTTCTTGCCACAGACAGAGCAGCCCCCCGGCAGGATGGCGACGCCCCGCCCGGCGCAGGCCCCCGCGCCAGCTGCCCCTGAACTGCGCAACGCGCCGGTGGCCGAACTGGCACCTGCGCCGGAAGCCGTGCCAGCACCTGAGACGATGATGACCCGCAAAGCGGCCCCGGTGGAACAGGCGGTCCCGCAGGGTGGCGCGGCGGATCTGGCAATGGAGGCGCAGACCGCAGAACCCATGGCCGTGGAGCCCTCTGCCATGGCGCTTGTTGACGCCGACCAGATGGCCCCGCCGCTCCAAGATGACGAAGCGTTCGCGAATGCGGGCGCGAACCCGGTGCAAGTCACGGCAGAGGCGCCGGTTTCAACCTTTTCGGTGGATGTGGATACCGCGTCTTATGCCATCGTCCGCAACAGCCTGATGGCGGGTGCCCTGCCCGAGCCCGATGCGGTGCGGGTGGAAGAGATGGTGAATTATTTCCCCTATGCCTATCCCGCCCCAAAGGCCGGGGAGCCGCCGTTCCACCCGACTGTCACGGTGATGCCGACGCCATGGAACGCAGGTACAAGGCTGGTGCATATCGCGTTGCAGGGCCGGATGCCCGAGGTGGCGGCGCGACCGGCGCTGAACCTTGTGTTCCTGATCGACACCTCTGGCTCGATGAATGAGCCAAACAAGCTGCCGCTGTTGAAACAATCGCTGTCGCTGATGCTGGCCGAACTGCGCCCCGAGGATCAGGTGGCCATCGTTGCCTATGCCGGTTCGGCGGGCGAGGTGCTGCCGCCAACCCCGGCCTCGGAGCGCGCGACGATTATGAACGCACTGAACCGGCTGGACGCGGGCGGCGCAACCGCTGGGGCCGAGGGGCTGACGCTGGCCTATCGCCTTGCCGAAGGGATGACGGCGGCCGGTGAGGTCAGCCGCGTGCTGCTGGCCACCGATGGCGATTTCAATGTCGGCGTGGATGACCCCGAGGGGCTGGCGGCCTTTGTCGCCCGCAAGCGCAACACCGGGGTTTATCTGTCGGTGCTGGGCTTTGGCCGGGGCAATCTGGATGACGCCACGATGCAGGCTCTGGCGCAGAACGGCAACGGAATGGCTGCCTATATCGACACGCTGCAAGAGGCGCGCAAAGTGCTGGTGGATCAGCTGACCGGCGCACTGTTCCCGATTGCCGACGATGTGAAAATTCAGGTCGAATGGAACCCGGCGCAGGTCGCGGAATACCGGCTGATCGGCTATGAGACCCGCGCCCTGCGCCGCGAAGATTTCAACAATGACGCGGTGGATGCAGGCGAGATTGGCGCGGGCCATGCGGTGACCGCGATCTATGAGGTGACGGCACCGGGCAGCCCGGCGCTGCTGCACGACCCGTTGCGCTATGGCACGGCGGTGGCCGATGCGATGGCCGAAGAGGCGGCGACGGGCGACATTGTGGAAGATGCGCCCGAGCTGGGCTTTCTGCGCCTGCGCTACAAGGCCCCGCGTGAGACGGTCAGCGCATTGATCGAGGCGCCGATTGTCGCGGGCGCACAGCAGACCACTGACGCGGTGCAGGGGGAGGCGCTTTTGCAAGAAGCGCGCTTTGCCGCAGCAATTGCCGGGTTCGGGCAGCTGTTGCGCAGTTCAACCTATCTGGGTGACTGGGGCTGGGATGAAGCGATCACGCTGGCCGAAGCAAACCGGGGCGAAGACCGCTATGGCTACCGGATCGAGGCGGTCAACCTGATGCGGCTGGCGCAATCGCTGGCCCGCTGACAGCGCGGTCAGTGCTTTGCTTGCCCCGGCGGTGACGCGACGCTGGGGCACAGCAACGCGGCGGCGCACAGGGAATGCAGTCTGACTCGCAGGCGGGACATGTAAAATCATGTCACAGGGCAACTGCCTGATGAAAAAAGGCAATTTCTTGGCGACGCCTGAAAGAGGAATGGTGAACCCGGAGCGATTCGAACGCCCGACCCTCAGATTCGTAGTCTGATGCTCTATCCAGCTGAGCTACGGGTCCACTATGAGGGCGGATTTAGCGGCCCCCGCCGGGGTTTGCAAGGGCAAAAGTCACACATTCGCAAGACTGTTTTCCGAAATCTGTTTGGGCAGGTGAATCAGAAACTCTGTACCATCGCTATCGCTGCGCCCCAGCTCCAGCCGACCGCCATGGCCCCGGATCAGCTCTGCCGCGATGGCCAGTCCAAGCCCGGTGCCCCCCTTGCGCGTGCCGCCCTGAAACGCGGCAAACAGGTGCTCGCGGGCCTTTGGCGGCAGTCCCGGCCCGGTGTCCCCCACCCGTAACCACCACTGCGCATCATCCTCGCCTGCCGAAATCTCGACCACCCCGCCCTGCCCCGTTGCTTCCATCGCCTGCCGGGCGTTGCGCACCAGATTGGACAGCACGCGGAACAGCTGCTCGCCATCGGCGCGCAGAATGAAACCGGGGGGGATGTCGATCAGGGCGGTGACGGGGCTTTCGCCCAGCAGGCCCTCGGCCTCGGCCACCTCTTCGGCCAGCGGGCGCAGGGCAAGCCGCTCCAGCCGTGGCGGCGGTTCTTCGGCCTTGCCAAAGGCCAGCGTCGACTCGCACAGGCTGACCGCGCGGCTGATCGAGTTCACCAGCTTGGGCGCAGCGCGGGCCACCATCGGGTCGGCGCTGCCCTCGATCCGGTCGGCAAACAGCTGCGCCGTGGTCAGGATGTTGCGCAGATCGTGGCTGATCTTGGCCACCGCCCCGCCCAGCTGGGCCAGCCGTTCCTTTTGCCGCAACGCGCCGGTGAGCTGCTTTTGCATGCTTTCCAGCGCATCCTCGGCCGCCCGCAGCTCGACCACAGGTGAGGTTGGTGCGATCACGCGGCGGGCGTCTTCGGGGGCCTCGGCATAGGCTTGCATGTGGCGCACCACGCGGCGGATCGGGGCCACGATCATCCGCTGCACCGATATGAACAACAAAACCGCCGTCACCGCCGAAATCAGCACCGACAGCACCAGAATGCGCAGGCCGTATTCCAGCATCGCCTTTCGCAACGGCCCGGTCTCCATCGTGACCTCGATCAGCAGCCCCGCCTGTTGCACCGGATTGCCGATCACCCGGATCACCCGGTTGACCGGATCGCGCATCACGCCGATGGCATCGCGGATCAGCTCCCACGGGCCAGAGGCACGCAGATCATACGTATCATAGATCGCTGCCGGAATGGGCGAGGACAGTGCCAGCTGCCGCACCTCATCGCGGCGCAGCACCACGTTGAACACGCCCGCATTCACCAGCAACTCGGCCTCCAGATCCGGCGCGATCACCTCATCCGTTGTAAGCAGCGCGAGAGAGGCGATCTGCGCCTTTTCCAGCCGCAACAGCAGATAATCAGCCCGGAACCGCGCGACCGAAGGCACCAGAATCAGGACTTCGGCCAACATGACAAAGGCGATTGTCAGCAGCAGGAACCGCCCCGAGAGCGTCTTGAAAAACCCGCCGTGCCCCGCCTTCACCCTGTTTCGCCCTCCTGTCGCCTTGCGTCACGGCAAAAATCTCTGCACCAGCCGCACAAACCGCTTGAGCATAGGATTATCAAAGAGTTTAGGGGAAAAATAGGCTCCTGCCGCACGTTTCGAGATTTCACCCAACGTCGGATAGGGCGCAACCATGCCGGCGATTGCCGACATCTTGACGCGCGACGCGATGGCAAAGGCCCAAAGCCCGATCAACTCGCCCGCCTGCGGCCCGACGATGGACGCACCCACTGGCCTGCCCTTGACCACCATCACCTTCAGCAGCCCCTTCGGCTTGCCCTCGGCCTGTGCGCGGTCATTGTGCGCGAACTCCTGCCGCAGCACGGTCAGCGCATCGCCATGCGCCTTGCGCGCCTCGGCCTCGGTCAGGCCAACCTGAGCGAGTTCCGGGTCGGTGTAGGTGACCCATGGAATGTGATGTGTGCTGGTCTTTGCAGGCAGGCCCAGCACAATCTGGCGGATTACGATCCCTGCGTGGTAGCCCGCGACATGGGTAAACTGCAGCCCGCCCGCCACATCGCCCACTGCATAGACCCGGCGGTTGGAACTGCGCAGATCGGGGCCGACGGCTATACCCTTTCGGTCGTGGGTCACCCCGGCAACCTCAAGGTTCAGCCCGTCCAGATGCACCTTGCGCCCGACCGCCAGCAGCAGATGGCTGCCCTGCACATCACGGCCGTCTTTCAGCGTGACTTTGATAGCACCCGCCTGACCTGAAACGGTTGTGACCGGCGCATCTTCCAGTATCTCCACCCCTTCGGCGCGCAGATTGGCCAGTGCCACCGCCGCCAGTTCCGGATCATCCCGGCCAAACGCCTTTGCGCCCTCGATCACCGTCACCGATGCTCCCAGCCGCCGGTGCGCCTGTGCCATTTCCATCCCGATCGGCCCGCCGCCGATGATGATCAGATGCGCGGGCCGGTCGCGCAGAGCAAAGATTGTCTCGTTGGTCAGGTAGGGCACGGTCTCAATGCCCGCAATCGGCGGCACCAGCGGGCGGCTGCCGGTGGCAATGACAAAACGGCGGGCCTTGATGGTCTGGCCCCCCGCCTCAAGCGTATCCGGCCCAGTGAACCGCGCCCAATCGCGGATCACCTGAACGCCTAGCCCCTCGAACCGCTCCTGACTGTCGACCGGGGCAATCGTGGTGATCACCTGTGCCACGTGATCCTTGACCGCGCCAAAGTCGACCTCCGGCTCGACCGGGGTGATGCCAAAACGCGCGCCGTCCCGCATTGCCTGCGCCGCCTTGGCCGCCGCGATCAGCGCTTTGGACGGCACGCAGCCCGCGTTCAGGCAGTCGCCGCCCATCTCGCCGCCCTCGATCAGCACCACGCGCGCGCCCATCTGCACCGCGCCCGCCGCCACCGACAACCCGCCGGAGCCTGCGCCGATGATGCAGATGTCTGTCTCGATCAGGCTCATGTCAGGCCTCCCTTTTGAAACGCTTGAGCAGTACAGGCAGCGCCGACAAGGCGGCCAGCCCCAGAATCGGGCCGATGATATGCGGCGCGAAGATAATCGACAGATCAGGGGTCTCGCCGCGTGCGAACACCTCGCCCAGACCGGCGCCCACCGAGGTAAACACCAGCCCGCCCGGAATGATCCCGAAAAATGTGGTCACTGCGAACCGCATCAGCGAGGCACCGACAAAGGCCGGCAGCAGATTCGCGATAAAAAACGGCACCACCGGCACCAGCCGCATGATCAGCAGGGCCGACCATTCGTTGTCGCGCAGCCCCTGTTGCAGCCGGGCCGCCGCCCCGCCCTTTTCCGCGATCCGCGCCGCCACATCCGCGCCAAACCCGGCGCGGGCGGCCAGAAAAATCGCCACCGCGCCAAGCGTTGCCGCGCCGACATTGTAAAACACCCCCGGAAACAGCCCGAACAAAAAGCCGCCGGTCAAGGTGGCAATGGTCGCCCCCGGCAGGCTGAACGCCACGATCACCATATAGGTCGCGACAAAGACAAGGCTGGCAAAGGCAAAGTTCCCGTCGCGAAACGCCAGCAGCGACTCGCGGTGCCGGGCAAGCGAGTCAAAACTGAACTGATCGCGCAAAAGAAAGGCCCCCAGAACAGCGACAGCGGCAATCACAAGGATCGGCAGGCGTTTCAGCCAGGGGTTTTCAGTGGTCGGCATGACATCCCTTTCAACAGCATTTCCCTTCCCTACGGGCGCGGGTGGAGATGTGTTTCAGCAAAATTGCTTTGCAACAACGGCATCACGGTGCATTGATCAGGCCTGCCGCCGCGATCTTCTGCGAAATGTTGCCCGAATTCGGCGTGCCTTGCGTTGACTTGGGTTCAAACCCTGCGTAAAGACCGGGCTTCAAGTTCCCTGCCCTCGAATCCTTTGGGGTTCGGGCAAGCCGTCTGATGGAGAGCCGCGATGAAGCGCACATTTCAACCGTCCAACCTGGTCCGCAAGCGTCGCCATGGTTTCCGCGCCCGCATGGCCACCAAAGGTGGTCGTCTGGTGCTGGCCGCCCGCCGCGCCAAGGGCCGTCACAAGCTGTCGGCATAAGTCCTTCGGCCCCGTTCAGGGCCGCTTATGGATAGGCAAGACATGACGCCGCCGGAGGAAACGGGCATTGGCATAACCGCCGAAGCGCCCTGTGCGCCTCCGGCGGTTTCACTTTGCATAACGACCATGCGCCACCGCCCCGAATTCCTGCGCACAGCCTCGGCGCGCAGGCAGGGCGCGGGTGGTTTTCTGGTGCAGGCCCGCTGCCGCAATGATGGCAAGCCGGGGGTGCAGGTCGGCTTTACCGCCTCAAAGAAAATCGGCAATGCCGTGTTCCGCAACCGCGCCAAGCGCCGCCTGCGGGAAATTGCGCGTGCCGTGTTGCCACAACTGGCACAGCCCGGATGGGATTATGTGCTGGTGGCCCGGCCCGGTGTGACCGTGGACCGCCCCTTTGCCCAATTGCTGACCGATCTGGAAACCGCGCTGCGTGCGATACACGCGCCACGGGCATGACCCCGCTGGCGCATCTGGTGGCGCTGCCGGTGCGCGCCTATCGCCTGTTGCTCAGCCCTTGGGTCGGCCATGGCTGCCGCTTTCAGCCCACCTGCTCCGCTTATGCGCTGGAGGCGCTGCAGCGCCATGGCGGCCTCAAGGGCGGCTATCTGACCGCACATCGGATCTGCCGCTGCCACCCATGGGGCGGTCACGGCTATGACCCGGTGCCGGGGTCTGACCCGGCACATGATGCCTCACTCCAGCGTGGCGATGATCGCGCGTAGGGTCTCGATCCCCTCACCCTTTTCCGAACTGGTGATCACGATTTCCGGATAGGCCGCCGGATGCTTGGTCAGCGCCGCCTGCACCTGTTCGATATTGGCCTCGCGCGTCGCCGCGTTCACCTTGTCGGCCTTGGTCATCACCACCTGAAAAGTCACCGCGGATTTGTCCAGCAGCGACAGGATCTCCTGATCCACCGCCTTGATCCCGTGCCGGGTGTCCACCAGCACAAAGGCCCGCCGCAGGGTCTGGCGCCCTTGCAGATACGACCGCAGCAACGCCTGCCATTTTTCGACCACAGCCAGCGGCGCCTCGGCATAGCCATAGCCGGGAAGGTCGACCATATAGCGCTGCTCGCCCAGGGCGAAATAGTTGATTTCTTGTGTCCGACCCGGCGTGTTCGACGCCCGCGCCAGCGTCTTGCGCCCGGTCAGCGCGTTGATCAGGCTGGATTTCCCGACGTTCGAGCGCCCGGCAAAGCAGACCTCAAGCCGGTCCGCCGGTGGCAGGCCCGGCATGGCGACCACGCCTTTGACAAAATCGACCGGCCCGGCAAACAGCAGCCGCCCCTTTTCGCGGGGCTCAAGGTCAGGCATCTCGGCCAAGGGAAAACGTACAGCGCTCATAGCACCTCCACTTGGTCGCCACGCGCGATGGGACCGGATTTTGTGACCATGGCATAGGTGCCAAAGTCCTGATGGCCAAACGCGCTTTGCAGCGCGCCCAGCGTGTCGGCATCGACAGCTCCCGTCTCCGGGTTGACGGTCGTCGCCTTGCAACGGGTGATGCGCTGCTCGATCCGCAGTTCGGCCCCGCCGATCCGCAGGGTGCGGCCCAGCAGATCCCACTCGGCCCAAGGGGCAAGCCCCTCCAGCCACAGATTGCCGCGCCAGCGATGCATCGACAGATCGCGCCCCATCCGCGCGCCCAGATCGGCGTTGGAGGCCAGGTTCAGAACCGCCACAAATGGCTCGGGCACATCGGTCATCGCCTGCCCCGGCACATGACCCACCCGCGCAGGCGCGGGCCGGTCGGCGGGCCAGAGCGGTCGCAACCATTCCACCAGCACGGCGCTGTCGGTATCCGGGGCCAGCGTGATCTCGCCCGCTGTCGGATGGCTCAGCGTTACCCGCCGCGCGCCCTCATCCAGCCGGGCGCGGATCGCCATAAGCTCTGGCCCGGCCACGCCGCGCAGAAAGTTCATCTTGGGGGTCCAGCCGGTCAGGGCATCGGCCTTTGCAGCCTCGTGCAGCACCGCCCATTCCCGGTCGAACGGCAAAGCGCGCCCCTGTGTCAGGGGCGCGCTTGCCAGTTCCTCAAAACCTATGGATTTGATCGGATGGCGGCAGATCTGGGCCAGCCGGATCATTTCTTCTTGGGCTTCGCGCTCTTGTCAGCCACCGGAACAACAGGCGGCTTTTTCTTGAAGCCGGACTTGATGTTGCCGAACAGATCCGGCTTGTGACCATGGCTGCGCATGATGGCGTATTGCTGGGTAAAGGTAATCACGTTGTTGGTGATCCAGTACACGACCAACCCGCTGGCAAAGCCGCCAAGCATGAACATGAAAATCCAGGGCATCCAGGCAAAGATCATTTGTTGCGTCGGATCAGAGGGCGCCGGGTTCAGCTTTTGCTGCAGCCACATGCTGATGCCAAGCAGGATCGGCAGAATGCCGATGAACACCAGGGCCAGGATCGTGCCCGGTTCCGGCGAAGCCCAGGGCAGCAGGCCAAACAGGTTGAAGATCGACGAGCTGTCGGGGGCCGACAGATCGTTCAGCCAGCCAAAGAACGGCGCATGACGCAGTTCGATGGTGACAAAGATCACCTTGTACAGCGCAAAGAAGATCGGAATTTGGATCAGGATCGGCAGGCACCCGGCAGCCGGGTTTACCTTTTTATCCTTGTACAGCTTCATCATCTCGCGCTGCATCATCTGCTTGTCGTCGCCCGCACGCTCTTTGAGCGCCTCCATCTCGGGCTGCAGCTCTTTCATCCGTGCCATGCTGACATAGGATTTATAGGCCAGCGGCAGGACCAGCAGCTTGAGGATAAAGGTCAGCGCGATGATCGCGACACCCATGTTGCCGATATTGGCATTCAGCCAGTGCAGGATCGCAAAGATCGGCTTGGTCAGGAAAAAGAACCAGCCCCAGTCGATCGCGTCGATAAAGCCGGGGATCGGCTGAGCGGTGGTGCCGACAGCGCCATCATTCTGATAGGCGCGGATGGTTTCCCACCGCTTGGCCCCGGCAAACAGCCGCTGGGTCGAAGACACCGTTTCACCCGGCGCCACCGCAACGACCGCCTGACGGGTCTCGGTCTGGTAGATATTGGCTTGCGGCACAAATTTGGTGACCGAGGTAAAGGGCTTGCCCTGTTCCGGCACCAGAACCGTCATCCAGTACTTGTCGGTGAAACCGATCCAGCCATCGGTTTGCGCTTCGACCACCTGCGCCTGTGCGCCTTCGCGGTCGACCAGCGGCAGGTCGGCAACGTCATCGTAATCGGTTTCGGTCAGCTTGCCATCGGCGCGGGCGACCACGCCTTCGTGGCTGACAAAGAAGTTCTCAAGATTGGTCGGCTTGCCATGACGGGCGACGATACCATAGGGAAACAGCCGCGCCTCGGCCGTGCCGGTGTTCTGCACGCTCTCAGTCACGGTGAACATGAAATGCTCGTCCACCGCGATCTGGCGGGTGAAGTTCAGGCCGTTGCCATTGTCCCACCGCAGCGTGACCGGCTGACCGGGCGACAGGGTGCCGCCGCCTGCGGGCATCCACTCGGTGTTGGCACCGGGCACGTCCTCGAAGTTCAGCGCCCCGGCGGGGCCCCAACCGAACAGCGCGTAATAGGCGTTTGGCTGCCCCACCGGCGCCAGCAGGCGCACGATGCCGGAGTTTTCGTCCAGCGTCTGCTTGTAGGTTTTCAGCTCCAGATCGTCGATCCGGCCCCCCAGCAGCGAGATCGAGCCCGTGAGTTCCGGCGTGTCGATGGTCAGCCGCGGCGCTTCGGCCGTTGGGGCTGCTCCATCAGCCGTTGCGGTCGCGCCGGGCTGCGTCGCAGCCGGGGGCAAGGTCGCATCGGTCTGCGTCACCGCCGGGGTGTTCGCATTGGGGTCAATCACCGGCTCAGGTGGAGGAAACATCACAAACCAGACCATGATGACCACAAAGGACAGCACGGTTGCGAGGATGAGGTTCTTGTTCTGATCGTCCATCGGGACTTCCGCCACCATTGTTCAGGTCAGCGGTCGTTCAACAGAAGGGGGCGGGAAAGGTCAAGCGGTTTTCCTGTTTCGGCCCGAGTATTGATGTGGCAGATCCGCCACCACCCTCCCCCGCAGACGATTGGGCGGCAATCCCGGGAACAGTTCAGTCTGTGCCCAGCCGACCCGGTGCGGGGCCTGTTCACAGCTGTTGCGAGCGTCCGATCTGGCTGGTCCGCGCCCTGCCGGTTTCATGCCGGGCAATCCAGCCAAACGTTTCCTCTACCGCCATCGGCCTTGCAATGCCAAAGCCCTGTACATGGCCACAGCCCAGCTGGGCGACCGTTACATGCTCGCCGGGGGTTTCGACACCCTCGGCCACGGTGTCGAGCCCAAGCCGGTCGCAGAGCGACAGGATTGCCGCGACCATGCGTTTCTGTTCGGGGTCCGTGTCGCTACGCGACACAAAGCAGCGGTCGACCTTGATCCGCCGCACGGCAAAGCGGCGGATATTGGCGATAGAGGCCTGACCAGTGCCAAAGTCATCCAGATCAATACCGCAACCCAACTCGGCAATCCGGGCCAGATTGGTCACGATCACATCATTGTCAGACCGCGCCGCCACGGTTTCAAGCACCTCGATCGTCAGACGCGGTGGGGCAAGGGAAAACCGATCCAGTTCCCATTTCAACTTGTCGGGGAGCCGCGGGTTGCGCAGTTCCGAGGCAGAGAAATTGACGGCTACCCGCTCGATGTGGTGACCGGCCTTGTCCCACCGGGTCAGCGCCGACAAAGCACCGTACAGAATCACCTCGCCCAGGCGCTCTGACAAACCCGCATCTTCGACCAGTGGCAAAAACTCTGACGGGGCGATGATCCCCCGCTCGGGGTGGTGCCAGCGGGCCAATGCCTCAAACCCGCTGATTTCACCGGTTTCGGTGGACAGCTGCGGCTGAAACCACGGGCGGATCTGCCCCTCATCCAGTGCATGTTCCAGACCAGCGCGCAACTCGGCGCGGTCGGCACGGCGGCGGGCCATATCGGGCTGATAGGCACGAATGGCAGCGGGGCCATTGCGCAGCGCCTCATCTGCCGCAGCCTGAGCCGCATCGAGCAAAGGGCCGCCCAGCAGGGCCGGGGCGCGCTCGGCCAGGCAGAACCCGACGGACAGCGACGGGTACACCGTCATGTCATCAACTGCCAAAGGCACGCTGACTGCCGACTGCAATCGCGCGGCCATCTGGACCGCCGCTTCCAGATCGAACCGGCGCACCGGCCCCAGGCTGACGGCAAAGCCATGGCCAGACAACCGCGCCACCACGTCGCCTTCGCGCAGCGAGAGGCCCAACCGCTCCCCCGTGCGCATCATCACGCGGTCAAAGGCCAGCCGCCCGTGCCGGTCCACCAGCATATCCAGTTCATCGAACATCAACACGAAACAGGCCGTGGTGCGCCCATGGGTCGCCACCCCCGCAAGCACCTGGTCAAGATTGGCGACAAACTGCGCCTCGGTCGCGAATCCATCATATCCGGGGGTGGTGTCAGGCGGGCGTGAACCCATCTTGCGCAGCCCGATCAGGGCAAAAGCCACCGGCACAACGATGGCCAGGGTCAGCAAGGCCAGTTCCCCCCCGAACCAGAAGGCGGCAACGGACACGGCAGGCAACAAAACCAGTCCATCCCCCCCTGACACCCGGCGCAGCAGAGCCCGGACCGAAGATGTGGGTGAGGAAGTCCTGTTCATAGTGCCCCCGAAGTGTCGCGGGCCCGTCACCCTCGTCGCCCCAAGCTAGGCGGCCAAGGGTATCTGAATGCTTAATCTTCCCCCCGAAGTTGCGGAAGATTTTCTGCAACTGGCCCCGCCAGCTGCATCAACCCGGCAAAATCGAACAGGCCGGGGTCGGCCAGATGCGAGGGGCGCACATTCATCAGCGACCGGAACATCACCTGGCGCCGCCCCGGCACCCGTGTCTCCCATTCATCCAGCAGCTTTTTCACCTGCGCGCGCTGCAACCCTTCTTGCGAGCCGCACAGATCGCAGGGGATGATCGGGTACCCCATCGAGCGCGCAAACCGGTCGCAATCCGCCTCGGCCACAAAGGCCAGGGGCCGGGCAACGAACAGGTCGCCCTCCTCGTTCAGCAGACGCGGCGGCATCGAGGCCAGACGGCCGCCGTGAAACAGGTTCATGAAGAATGTCTCAAGAATATCATCGCGGTGATGGCCCAGCACAACGGTCGAGCATCCCTCCTCGCGTGCGATTCGGTACAGGTTGCCGCGCCGCAGCCGGGAACATAGGCTGCACATGGTGCCGCCCGGCTTGATCTTGTCGATTACCACCGAATAGGTGTCCTGATACTCGATCCTGTGCTCCACCCCCATGCGGGTCAGAAACTCCGGCAGCACCGTCGCGGGAAAGCCGGGCTGGCCCTGATCCAGATTGCAGGCCAACAGGTCCACCGGCAACAGCCCGCGCCATTTCAGCTCGTGCAGCACCGCCAGCAGCGTGTAGCTGTCCTTGCCGCCCGACAGGCAGACCAGCCAGCGCTCGCCCGGTTTGGCCATGCCATAGGTGTCAATCGCGTCGCGCGCCTGTTGCACAAGCCGCTTGCGCAGCTTGCGGAACTCCAGCCCTTTGGGCGCGCCATGAAACAGCGGGTGAATGTCGTCGGCATCGTCAAGCATGGTGGCCTCCGCAGGGTTGCCCGGATATGCGACCCATGGGCGCGCGCGTCAAGCAGTCCTGCTTTTCGCACATGCCCGCGAGAGAGCATGAGGCGGCACGTCAGACATGCTGCGCGCCGTTCACCTCGATCTCGGCGCCCGAGATATAGCTCGACTGGTCCGAGCACAGAAACCAGATCACATCGGCCACCTCTTTCGGCTGACCCAGCCGCTGCATCGGCAGTTTCTCCACAATCTTGTCGGTCCCCGGTGACAGGATCGCCGTCTCGACCTCACCCGGCGCAATCGCGTTGACCCGCACCCCCAAGGGCCCGAAATCATGCGCCATCTCACGCGTCAGTGCGGCAAGCGCCGCCTTTGACGTGGCATAGGCCGCACCCGCAAACGGATGCACCCGCACCCCGGCAATCGAGGTGACATTGACCACCGACCCCTTGGCAGCCGCCAGCTCATCTTTCAGCCCGCGCGCCATGATGACGGAAGAGAAGAAATTGACATGAAACACCTGACCCCAGGTCCGCAGATCGGTGTCCAGGGTGTTCAACCGCGCTCCATCAGCACCTTTCGGGCTGATCCCGGCGTTGTTGACCAGCGCATCCAGCCGGCCATTGATCTTGCTCTTGATCGTCTCGATGGCTGCAATGGTCTTGTTGGGATCGGCCAGATCAATCTGGATATGGTTCTCTTCACCGCCCGGCCAGGGGCAGCGCGCATCAAACGGCTGGCGCGAACAGGTCAGCACCCGCCAGCCTTCGGCTGAAAACCGCTTGACCGTGGCATGCCCGATGCCGCGCGATGCACCTGTCAGGACAATGGTTTTGGGTTCGGACATGGCAGTCTCCTTGAGTTGGACAAACCCTACGCTTACGGTCGGGAAAGACAAGCCGGGACACGGCGCTTGGCAGGTGGAGCCAAAGACGCTACCAACCCCACAACCCCGGAGGCCCCATGAAACAGCAGACCCTGACCATGCAAGATGCCCTGAACACCGCCAAGATGCTGTCCGAAGCCCTGCCCTATCTGCAACGCTACGCCGACTCGGTCGTGGTGGTGAAGTTCGGCGGCAATGCCATGGGCGATGACGCCGCCATGGCCGAATTCGCCCGCGACATCGTGCTGATGCGTCAGGTCGGCGTAAACCCGGTCGTGGTGCATGGTGGTGGTCCGATGATCAACGACATGCTGAACAAGCTGGGCATCAAGTCGGAATTCGTGCGCGGCAAACGGGTGACCGACAAGGCCACCGTGCAGGTGGTGGAGATGATCCTGTCGGGTCTGGTCAACAAACGCATCGTGCAGGCGATCATGGATGCCGGCGGCCGCGCTGTCGGCATTTCCGGCAAGGATGATGACCTGATGGTGTGCGAGGCCGATGACCCGGAGCTGGGCTTTGTCGGCCGCCCCGTCGAGATGAACGTGCAGGTGTTGCGCGATCTGTACAAGGCCGGAATCATCCCGGTGATCGCCCCGGTCGGCACCGGCATGGCCGACAACGAGACCTTTAACGTCAACGGCGACACCGCTGCCGGGGCCATCGCAGGCGCGTTGCAGGCTGACCGCCTGCTGCTGCTGACCGATGTGCAGGGCGTCAAGAACGCGGCGGGAGAGGTGATGACCCAGATCACCCCGGATGAGATCCGGCAGATGACGGCGGATGGCGTGATTTCGGGCGGGATGATCCCCAAGACCGAAACCGCGCTGCTGGCGATCGAACAGGGCACGCGGGCGGTGACGATTCTGGATGGCCGCATCCCGAACGCCTGCCTGCTGGAGCTGTTCACCGACCACGGCGCGGGCAGCCAGATCCGATCAACCGAGCCGCGGGTGAAACCGCTGGTGCGGCGGTGATCTGACCGTCGTTTTCGGGTCAATGGGCGGACGCCTCCGGCGGGAGTATTTGGAAAGCAGCAAATGCCAGAGCTGAGCCTTGACCGTCTGACCGCAGCGCTGGAGCCAGAGTATCTGGAGGTTCTGGGCGGCTTTGACTGTACGGGCGAGCCGGGGTTTCCGGCTTGGGCGCGTACTCTGGTGCTGCTGGGGCCGCGCGAGCCGGGGTTCTGGCCGCATCTGAAGGCGCAGCCGGAATGGGGCGGGCCGGATCCGGTCGACCGCTGGTCGCGCCGGGTGATCGGGCGGCTGGCCTGTGATCTGGGCGGCAAGGCGCGGTTTCCCTTTGGCGGGCCGCCTTATCATCCGTTCTTTGCCTGGGCCTTGCGGAGCGGGCGGATCTGGGAAAGCCCGGTGCGGTTTCTGGTGCATGACACACAGGGGTTGCTGGTCAGCATGCGGGGGGCGCTGATCCTGCCGCAGGCGCTGGACTTTGGGGCGGCGTCCCGGCCCTGTGACGACTGTGCGCAGCCTTGTGTCACGGCCTGTCCGGTGGGGGCGCTGTCGGCGGGCGGCTATGATGTGGCGGCCTGCCATGCGTTTCTGGATCTGCCCGAGGGCGCGGATTGTCTGGCGGCGGGCTGCAGGGTTCGGCGCGCTTGCCCGGTGTCGCAAGGCTATGCAAGACTTGCCGAACAGTCGGCCTATCACATGGGGCGATTCCACAGGGCGGGTTAACCGCCCGTATCCGGGGGGAATTTGAATTGGGGGGAGTAGGAATGAAGCGCCTGATCTTGACGCGGCATGCGAAATCGAGCTGGGACGATCCTTTGACACCGGACCATGACCGCCCTCTGAACGAGCGGGGCCGGGCGGCGGCGGCGGATCTGGGGCAATGGCTGGCAAGCCGGGGCTATGTGCCGGGTCAGGTGCTGTGCTCGGACAGCTTGCGGACCCGCAAGACCTGGGCGGGCATCGCGCCCGCGTTGCCGGGGGAGCCGGTGCTGGAGCTGAAGCCTGCGCTCTATCATGCCGGGGCGGAGGTGATGCTGGCGGTGCTGCGCCATGCGACGGCGGATACGGTGATGATGGTCGGGCATAACCCCGGCATTGCGGAATTTGCGGGGCGGATCGTGGCGCATGCCCCGGTCAATCCGGAGTTCGGCCGCTATCCGACCGGGGCGACGCTGGTGGTCGACTTTGTGGCCGACACCTGGGCGGATGTGGGCTTTGGGCAGGGGGCGGTGGATGATTTCATCGTTCCGCGCGAGATCATGGCCTGACCGCTGCCTGCGGGTTCCCCCTGTGTTACAAGGGAAGGAAACCCATGAAATCAACGGCTTGACCCTGTGGAATTTACCAAATGTTAATGGTTTCCCACACTGAGCCACCCCTTGGGCACCGCTTGCGGCGGTGCCCGGTTTCAGGCATGACGCATGATCAGGATCTAAAACAAGGCGACAGCCCATGGATTACGCGAAATCAGGCAACCCGAAACTGAGCAAGGATCAGGGTCGCCAGAAAGACCCCAGCGCCAAGCCGGGCAAGGAATTGAAGGCCAAGGCCCCGACCAAGACCCCGAACCTGCGTCCCAGCAAGGAAGAGCTGCTGGAGCGGATGAAGGCCAAGGCGGCGGGCAAGACCGCCGAATAACGCGCGGCCGCCTTTGATCATGCGAAGATCAGCGCGATCTGGTCTTCGTCCAGCAGCGCCCACTGACCGGGGGACAGGCTGTCCGGCAGGGCCAGACTGCCCAAACTCTCGCGGTGCAGATCTTCGACGTGGTTGCCGGTGGCGGCGAACATGCGGCGCACCTGATGATAGCGGCCTTCGGTCACCGTCAGCAGCGCCTCGGTCTCCGAAATCACCTGCAGCTGCGCCGGAGCCAGCGGCTTTGCATCGCCTTCCAGCATCAGCCCCCCTGACGCGAACAGCGCGGCTTCGGTCCCGGTCAGCGGGCGGGCCAGCCGGGCGCGATAGGTTTTCGCGACATGGCGGCGCGGGCTGATCACGCGGTGCAGCAGCGCGCCGTCATCGGTCAGCAGCAACAGGCCCGATGTCTGCTTGTCCAGCCGTCCGATGGTGGAAATCGCCGGGCTGCGCTGCCGCCAGCGGGGCGGCAGGATGTCATAGACCAGCGGCCCCGCCTCTTTGTGTGAACAGGTCATGCCCAGAGGTTTGTGAAGCAGGATCACAAGCCCTGCCACAGGATCGAGCGGTTGACCGTCGATCTTCATACGGGTGGGCAGATCGGCGGTCACGCGGATGCGCGCCGATGCGTCTGACAGTGCAGCCCCGTCCAGCGTGATGCGCCCGCCCTTTGCCAGCTGCGCCATTTCGCTGCGCGAGCCATAGCCCATGGAGGACAAGAGCTTGTCCACGCGGGATGTCGGGGGGGTGGTCATCTGCTGTCTGCCTTCGGGAACGGTCATGACCCCAGTTTTCAGACCAGACGCGCTTGCACAAGATGCAAAAGGGGCCCCGGAGGGCCCCTTTTCCGAAACATCCGGCGCGGATCAGTGCCCGAGGATCTGTGACAGGAACAGTTTGGTCCGGTCCGATTGCGGGTTGTTGAAGAACTCTTTCGGGTTGTTCTGTTCGACAATCTGGCCCTGATCCATGAAGATCACCCGGTTCGCCACGGCCTGCGCAAAGCCCATTTCATGGGTGACGCAGAGCATGGTCATGCCCTCTTCGGCCAGTTCGATCATGGTGTCGAGCACCTCTTTGATCATCTCGGGGTCGAGGGCAGAGGTGGGTTCGTCGAACAGCATGATGCGCGGTTTCATGCACAGCGAGCGCGCGATGGCCACGCGCTGTTGCTGGCCGCCCGACAACTGACCGGGGTATTTGTTGGCCTGTTCGGGGATTTTCACCTTGCGCAGGTAGTGCATCGCCACCTCGATCGCTTCGGCCTTCGGGGTCTTGCGGACCCAGATCGGGGCGAGCGTCAGGTTTTCCAGAATGGTCAGATGCGGGAACAGGTTGAAGTGCTGGAACACCATGCCAACCTCGGACCGGACCTTGTCGATGTTTTTCAGGTCCGACGTGAGTTCGGTGCCGTCGACGATGATCTGGCCCTGCTGGTGTTCCTCCAGCCGGTTGATGCAGCGGATCAGGGTGGATTTGCCGGACCCGGAGGGACCGCAGATCACGATCCGCTCCCCCCGGTTGACGGTCATGTTGATGTCGCGCAGCACGTGGAAGGTGCCGTACCACTTGTTCATCTGGCTGATCTGGATGGCAACTTCGTCGCTGACCTTCATCTGGGACGGGTCAATCTGGCGGGCAATGGCTTCGGACATGTTCCGGCTCCCTTAGCGATGATCGGTTTTCAGCTTGGATTCCAGGTACATCGAGTACCGGGACATGCCAAAGCAGAAGAGGAAAAAGATGGCGCCGACAAAGATGTAGGGTTCCCAATAGATCCCCTTCCAGTCGGTGGAGGCGCGGACGGCGTCGGTGATGCCCTTGAGCGGATCCAGAAGGCCGACGAAGACAACAAGGGTGGTGTCCTTGAACAGGCCGATGAAGGTGGAAACGATGCCGGGGATCGAGATTTTCAGCGCCTGCGGCATGATGATCAGGCGCTGCGCCTTCCAGTAATCCAGCCCCAGAGCGTCGGCGGCTTCGTACTGGCCGCGTGGCAGGGCAGCGAGACCGCCGCGCACCACTTCGGCGATATAGGCGGCGGCGAACAGCACCACCATGATGATGACGCGCAGGATGATGTCGAAGTCGGTGCCCGGCGGCAGGAAGTAGTTGAGCAAGAGCGAGGCGGTGAACAGCAGGGTGATCAGCGGCACACCGCGGATGAACTCGATGAAGCCGACCGACAGCTTGTTGACGATGAACATGTCGGACTGGCGGCCAAGCGCCAGCATCACGCCAAGCGGCAGCGAAAAGGCGATGCCGGTGAAGCCGATGGTGAAGGCGAGAACAAAGCCGCCGAATTCGCGCGAGCGCACGCCTTGCAGCGCTATGGGCATGATGGAGTGCAGCGCGTCAGCGACAGGACCGGCGAGGAACAGCCACCACAGGACCGGGGCCAGCACCGCCGCGATGGTGGCCAGGATGGTTCCGGCGACGGGTTGGATCAGTTTGGCGGCGGCATAGCCGATGGCGAAGCCGGCAAGGGCAGTGACCGGCACCCAGACCGAGCCGCCCCACAACAGCCAGAAGCCCACGGCCGGGTAGACCAGCGAGAACCACAGCATCTTGCGCGGGAGTTTGTCGAACAGCACCGGGGCCACGGCGACCACCAGCAGGGCAAAGGCCAGAACCGGGCGCCAGTACAGGTGCGACGGGTAGAAGCCGAACAGGTATTGCGGCCAGCGTTCGCGGATCACTGCCCAGCAGGCGCCGGTGACGCCCTCACCCCAGGTTGCAGCAATGATCTGGCGGCATTCAGACAGGCTGCCCGCGTTCCAGACCGAGCGTGACAGCCAGGGCGCGATGCCGACGATGATATAGGCCACGACAGCGACGCCCAGCACGGTCAGGATGCCGTTGAGGACGGACGAGAACAGGTTCTCGCGCACCCATTTGACGGCCCCGGCCTCGGTCAGCGGCGGGGACTGTTCGGGCAGCATTTCGGTGCGGACGAAGGTGCTTGTGCTGGTGTTCATCTCAGCGCTCCTTCAGCTTGACGGAATTGTTGTAGACGTTCATCGCCGACGAGATCAGCAGGCTGATGATCAGGTAGATCAGCATCAACAGCATCATCGCCTCCAGCCCGCGCCCGGTCTGGTTCAGCGTGATGCCGCCCAGCGTGCCGCGCAGGTCCATGTAGCCGACGGCGATGGCCAGCGACGAGTTCTTGGTCAGGTTCAGGTATTGCGAGATCAGCGGCGGGATGATGACCCGCAGCGCCTGCGGCAGGATGATCAGGTTCATCGTGCGGCCCGGGCGCAGGCCCAGGGCAAAGGCGGCCTCGGACTGCCCGCGCGAGATGGCGTTGATCCCGGCGCGGACGATTTCGGCGATGAAGGCCGCCGTATAGAGCGTCAGCGCCAGCCACAGGGCAACCAGCGAGTTCGACACCTGCAAGCCGCCGGTGAAGTTGAAGCCTTGCAGCGAGGGGCTGTCGAGGTGGGTGCCAAGCGCCAGAAACACCACAATGATCGGCCCGAACAGCGCCAGAAGCGACTGCCACCAGGTGGTGGGGCGCAGGCCGGTGGCCTCTTGGATCCGGGTGGCGCGGCGCAGGATGGTCCGGTTGATCAGGAAGCCGCCGACCAGCGCCGCAAGGATCAGCGCAAGGTCGAGGTTCAGCCACAGCGGGCCCAAGGGCAGCCAGCCGAGCGAGCGGTCAAAGATCAGCCAGGGAATGGCGGTGTAGCGGTTGGTAAAGGCCACCGTGTCAAACAGCACCATCGACGCCGCCGGAGTATCGCCGCGAAAGGCGTTCGGGGCGGGCAGTGCCTCGGTGAAGACGGTGTAGATCATCAGGATCCACAACAAGAGCGGGATGTTGCGGAAAATCTCGACATAGATGGTCATCAGCCGGGCGATCACCCAGTTTTTCGACAGACGCAGCACCCCTGCGATCACGCCCACAACCGTCGCCGCGATACAGCCCAGAACGGCGATCAGCAGCGTGTTGAGCAGACCGACCAGCGTGGCGCGGGCGTGGCTGCTGTCATTGGTGTATTCCACCAGCGTCTGGTTGATGTCGTAACCGGCCCGGTTCCACAGGAACCCGAACGAGATGCCACGCCCCAGCGCATCAAGATTGCGCAGCAGGTTGTCGATGAGCCAGGCAGCCCCCAACATCACCAGCATAAGCACAACGATCTGAATGGTTATGGAACGGTAGCGGGTGTCATAGATGAGCATCCCGAGCCGAAAGCCAGCTTTCGGTTCTTCCGTGACTACGGCCATTTATTTTCCCCTGAAGTCCGCGCGCCCCCGGGCTTTGCCCTTATTTGTGGGGGATGTTCCCCCGGCGCTGCGGATAACCCTGTTCTCACTTTTGGAAAGGGCGCGCCATGACGGCGCGCCCAGACGTTTCAGCCGATCAACGGAACGGCGGGGTGTACAGCAGACCGCCCTGGGTCCACTGCGCGTTCAGACCACGCGCCAGACCGATCGGGGTCGATTCGCCGATGGTGGCCGCAAAGATCTCACCATAGTTGCCGCTGGCCTTGATCGCGTTCTTGGCCCAGTCGGCGTCAAGCCCGATCATCGCGCCCAGGTTGTCCGAGGTGCCCAGAAGGCGCTGGATTTCCGGGTTCTGCGACGAGGTCGCCAGCTCTTCGATGTTGGCCGAGGTGATGCCGAATTCTTCGGCAGCGACCAGAGCGTTCATCGTCCAGCGGATCACATCACCCCAGGCGCTGTCGCCATGACGCACGGCAGGCCCGAGCGGTTCTTTGGAGATGATTTCGGGCAGGATGATGTGGTTTTCCGGGTCAGCAAACGCAGCGCGCGTTGCAGCCAGACCGGAGGCATCGGTGGTATAGGCGTCGCAGGCGCCAGCCAGATACTGCTGTTCGCCTTCGGCGTTGGTTTCGATCGGAACCGCCGTGTAGGTCATGTTGTTGGCTTTGAAGTAGTCAGCCAGGTTCAGTTCGGTGGTGGTGCCGGTCTGAATGCAGATCGTGGCGCCGTTCAGCTCTTTTGCCGAAGACACGCCCAGATCCTTGCGGACCATGAAGCCTTGACCGTCGTAGTAGTTCACGCCGACAAAATCCATGTTCAGGTCGGTGTCGCGCGAGAAGGTCCAGGTGGTGTTCCGGATCAGAAAGTCGATCTTGCCCGAGGTCAGCTGTTCAAAGCGGTCCGACGAGGTGGTGGGGATATAGACCACTTTCGACGCATCGCCAAAGATCGCACCGGCGACGGCTTTGCACAGGGCAACGTCAAAGCCCTGCCAGTTGCCGCTTGCATCCGGGGCGGCAAAGCCGACCAGCCCGGTGTTGACGCCGCAGTTCAGTTCGCCACGGGCCTTGACGGTATCAAGCGTCGAGGTGCCCTGCGCCAGTGCCATGCCTGCGAACAGGGTGGTGGCGGCGAGGGTGCCGAGGAATACGGATTGTTTCATTCTTACCTCATCCTGAGTTGTCGACCTTGAGCCGACGTTTTTATGCCCCGAGGCCGGTTGATGGGCGGACGGGGACGAAACTAGTGGAGGTGAGCCTCTCCCAGTCAGGACAGTTTCCTCCGAAGCGGTTTGAAAGGTCAAGCATATCGCATGAAATTGCCTAAATTCTTTGCATTCAGGCGGTTTAGAGGCTGTCACGGGCAAGTTGGCATCGCACCGCCTGCGTTTTGAGCAGGATTGTTACCCGCACAATGCAAAGAATCGCTCTGCGGTCAGGAACGCGTCGCGACGCAGCGCCTCCAGCCGGGCCGCATCTTCGTCTTCGCCCCACAGCTCGTTTTGCCAGGCTTCATCGATTCGGCTGAGGCCAAATGCCTGATCGCCGGAAAGCCTGCGCCGCGCCACGGCGAGGCCCAGAATCAGCGAACCGGAAATGGCGACAAGGTCATGCAGCGCCGCCAGCTGGAACGGGCTGTGCGCTCCCACATGGGCGCGCAGGCCCATCAGGCTTTCGGCGGGCTGCGACACCGGCATCACGCCCTGGGTGACCACCAGCGGCGCGCGCAGGTCGTCGCGCGCCCAGTCCAGCAGCGGGGTCCAGTGGGCCTCCTGCCGGTCGATCAGCGGCTGCGGATCGGTGGCGCGGTAGCACAAAAGATCGGTGGTGCCGTAATTGGCGATCTCCGCCACCACGGCATCCAGCTGCGGCGCGACCTTGTCGATGGCAGAGTTCGCCGCGCGGGTCAGTGGCATGGTGTCGGGCTTGATCAGCCCCTGCTGCTGGTCCCATTCGGCGGCAATCTCTTGCGCCATGGCAAGCGTGGGCAGCACCAGCGGCTGCTTGGCCGGGGTCTTCACCGCACGGGCATCAAGCCGCACGGTAAAGCCGCCCTCACACGACTCGGCCTGCGCGGCCTGCCAGAACCGCTTTGCTGCCCAGGCGCTCACCGCAGGCTCTCGAACGGGTCGGCTGGCACGTCTTTTTCGTTCCAGTCCAACAGCTTCCAGGTCCGCGCCATGTGCTCAGGCAAGGGGGCGGTAAAGGTCATCATTTCCTTGGTGATCGGGTGCTGAACCGACAGGCTGCGGGCATGCAGGTGCATCTTTTTCGACATCTCGCCGCCTGCCTGAGCGCCCCAGCCGTCGCCCATGTTTTCCTGCGCCGTGCTGCCGTATTTGCCATCGCCGATGATCGGATGGCCCAGTTCGGCCAGATGCGCGCGCAACTGGTGGGTGCGGCCGGTCACCGGCTCCAGCGCCATCCAGCTCATCCGGGTGCCGAGGAACCAGAGCGTGAAAAAGTCGGTATGGGCGCGTTTGGCATCGGGGAATTCGGCCATCTTGGCGGGGTGGATGCAGAGCATCTTTTCGCCCTCGCCGCCGCGCCCATGGCCCGGCGCCTTCATCAGCCCGTATTTGATGCTGCCCTGACGCGGATGCGGCACACCGGCGACCAGCGCCCAATAGATCTTGCGGGTGTTGCGATGGCGCAGCGCTTCGGACAGCGCCCGCGCGACCCGGTCGGTGCGCGCGAGCATCAAGAGACCCGAGGTATCCTTGTCCAGCCGGTGCACCAGCTTGGGCTTTTCCTTGTAGCCGAACTTCAGCGCCTCGGCCAAGCCATCGACATGCCGGTCGCCCTGCCCCGAGCCGCCCTGTGACGGCAGACCGGCAGGCTTGTTCAGGATGATGATATGCTCATCCTTCCACAACACCGCGTTCTGGATCAGCTTGGTGTCCGCGGCTGAGATCCGGCTTTCGGGCGAGCGGCTGGGGGCTTCGGTATCGGGCAAGGGCGGCACGCGGATGGTCTGGCCGGGGGCGATGCGATCGGCCGCTTTCGCGCGCGCGCCATCGACCCGGATCTGCCCGGTGCGGCACATCTTTTCGACATGGCCCTGGGTCAGTTGCGGAAAGCGGCGCTTGAACCACTTGTCCAGCCGCTGTTCGCCCTCATCCTCGGACACCGTCAGATTTTTCACGCCACTCATGTCAACGACCTTGCAAATTTGAGGCCCGCCCATCGTGCGGCAAGCGAGAAAGAAACGACACCGCCGTTGCCCGCAACGGGCCTGCAGGGGTCGGGAGTAAGGGCTGTCTTTGCGGTTGTTGCGCGGAATTGTCAACGTGCGCTCGGCCAACGCACAGGCATTGCGCAGTCTGCTGCCAGATTCATCTTTGCGCGGGCCGCACCCGGCGCTGCGCCCTAGCCGCCCTGCCGCTTTGCCCGCAATTTGGCAAAATACTCCACCCGCTTTTTCAGCTCGCGCTCATAGCCGCGTTCGGGTGGCAGGTAGAACACCGGGCGCTTCATGCCTTCGGGGAAGTAATCCTGCCCGGAAAAGCCGTCTTCGGCATCGTGGTCATAGGCATAACCGGTGCCATAGCCGATGTCTTTCATCATCTTGGTCGGCGCGTTCAGGATGTGGCGCGGCGGCATCTGGCTGCCGGTCTCGCGTGCGCTCGCCCGTGCGGCCTTGTAGGCCGCATAAACAGCGTTCGATTTGGGCGCGAGCGCGAGGTAGACCACCGCATTGGCCAGCGCCAGTTCCCCCTCGGGGCTGCCCAGCCGCTCGTAGGTGTTCCACGCGTCCAGACAGACCGAATGCGCCTGCGGTTCGGCCAGCCCGATATCTTCCACCGCCATCCGGGTCAGGCGGCGGGCCAGAAAGCGCGGGTCTTCGCCGCCTTCCAGCATGCGGGCGAACCAGTACAGGGCTGCATCCGGGTCTGATCCGCGCACCGATTTGTGCAAGGCGGAAATCAGGTTGTAATGCTCTTCGCCCGATTTGTCGTATTTGGCGGCACGGCGCATCAGGCGGGTGGCCAACTGATCGCGGTCAATCGGTTTGTCGATCCGCCATGCCGCCACTTGCTCGGTCAGGTTCAGAAGGGCGCGGCCATCGCCATCGGCCATTTCCAGCAGCGCCTCTCGCGCCTCGCCGGTCAATGGCAGCACGCGGCCCAGCTCCATCTCGGCGCGCTGCATCATCCGTTCCAGATCGGCGAGGTTCAGCCGCTCCAGCACAATCACCTGCGCGCGGGAAAGAAGCGCTGCGTTCAGCTCAAAACTGGGGTTCTCGGTGGTGGCCCCGACCAGAAGGATGGTGCCATCCTCCATATGCGGCAGAAACCCGTCTTGCTGCGCCTTGTTGAAACGATGGATTTCATCAACAAAAAGCAGCGTGCCCTGCCCGTTTTGTCGCCGGATCTTAGCGGATTCGAACACTTTGCGCAGTTCCGGCACGCCGGTAAAGATGGCGGAGATCTGGACAAAGGCCAGATCCGTCTCACGCGCCAGCAGCCGCGCGATGGTGGTCTTGCCCACGCCGGGCGGCCCCCAGAGGATCAGCGACGACAGCGACTGTGCCGCCAGCATCGCGCCAAGCGGCCCCTCAGGGCCCAGCACATGCGCCTGCCCGATCACCTCGGCCAGCGACTGCGGCCGCAGACGGTCGGCCAAAGGCCGGGGGCCTTCGGCTTTGGGAGTCGCGCTTGCGGTGTCAAACAGGTCTGCCATGGGTCTACGTTACGCCGCTGCGCCCCCAAGAGCTAGAGGCGGAAACGCAGGCGCACGATCTGCCCGCCCCGGTTCACGTCGATGGCCCAGCGACGGGTCTGCTCTTGCGCCGCTTCGGCCACATCCTGTGGGGTGGCGACCGGGCGGCCATTGATTGCCAGCAGCACATCGCCGGATCGGATCCCGATCTGGGCGGCCAGATCCTGGGCGGCGGTCACGACCACGCCCTCCGCCTCGGTCGCAAGCCCGATCTCGGCGCTGAGGGCGGGGTTGATCCGGGCCACACTCAGCCCGCGCAGCGCCACAGGGTCGGTGATGGTGACGGGATCGCGTGGCGGGCTTTCCGGCGGGGCAATCAGGGTGACATCAACGGTCGCAGGGCCATCTTCGTCCAGATAGGTCACCGGCACCGTGGCCCCGATGCCAAGCGCCGACAGGCGAAAGATCATCTCTTGCGGGGTGTTGGTCGGCTCGCCCGCGACCGAGAGCACCACATCACCCGAACGCAGGCCCGCTTTGCCGAACGGGCTGTCGGGGTGCAACTCGACCAGAAGCACCCCATCCGGCCGCGGCAGGTTCATCGCCGCCGCCAGCCCGGCATCCACCGCCTGCCCCTGCACGCCCGCCCAAGGCCGTTCAAACCGCGCGCCGCCCGCAACGGCCTGCGCCACCACGGTCTGCACCAGATTGGCGGGGATCGCAAAGCCGATGCCGTTAGAGCCGCCAGACCGGGTCAGGATCGCGGTGTTGATCCCGACCAGCCGCCCCTGCATATCGACCAGCGCGCCACCCGAATTACCGGGGTTGATCGCCGCGTCGGTTTGGATGAAATAGCCGCGCCCCAGTTCCACCGTGCTGCGCGCAAGTCCCGAGACGATGCCCGACGACACCGTCTGCCCCACCCCGAACGGGTTGCCGATCGCCAGCACCAGATCGCCGACCTCGACCTCATCGGAATTGCGCAGGGCAAGCGCGGGCAGACCCTCGGCGTCCTGCAGCCGCAGGATGGCCAGATCGCTTTCCTCATCACCAAGGATCAGTTCGGCGGCATATTCGCGGCGGTCGTTCAGCACGACGCGGATTTCGGTCGCCTGACCGACCACATGGTAATTCGACACCACGATGCCATCGGATGACACGATCACCCCGGAGCCGAGCGAATTCTGCACGCGCGGCTGGGACTGGCCGTAGCCGCTGAAGAACTGGTCAAAGAACGGATCACCGGCAAAGGGCGACAGCCGTTCCTCGACCACGCGGGTCGCGTAGATGTTGACCACCGCCGGAGTGGTCGATTTGACCACCGGGGCAAAGCTGAGGCTGATTTCGGCGGTTGATGCCGGGGGGCGGGTCTCGGTCTGGGCGGCAAGCGGGGTGGCGCAAAGCAGGATCAGGGCAACAAGGCGGAACATGGGGCATCCCTTTGTGGTGGTGCAATGGGATATGGCAAAGCGACGCGCGCTTTCAACCTGCCCTGCGCAAGACAAAGCCCGCCTCTGGTGTCCAGAGACGGGCTGTGCCGTAAACTTTGGCCGGAAAGCCGGGGCTTATTCTGCCTCGAACGCTTCGGTGCGGGCGTGATCGGCGGCACCCTTGGCATTCGGATCGCGGTCAACGAATTCGATGATCGCCATCGGGGCCATGTCGCCATAGCGGAAGCCAGCCTTCAGCACGCGCACATAACCGCCGGCGCGGTCCTTGTAGCGGGGGCCGAGGATTTCGAACAGGCGGGCGGTGTGCATGTCCTGTTTCAGCTGCGAATGCGCCTGACGGCGGGCGTGCAGATCGCCGCGCTTTGCCAGCGTGATCAGCTTTTCGATGATCGGACGCAGTTCTTTGGCTTTCGGCAGGGTGGTCTTGATCTGCTCGTGTTCAATCAGCGAACCGGCCATGTTGGCGAACATCGCTTTGCGGTGTTCGTGGGTCCGGTTCAGTTTGCGGTAGCCGTTAGAGTGACGCATGGAAATCTCCTGATCGCGTGTTTTGCTTTGTCCGGTGCGGCCTACGTGCGGCTGCACTCACCTTGGGGCCGTGTGGCCCATGTTTTCCCCGGCGGTCCGGGCATTTGTAGCTGGGGGGCATCGCTGCCCCCCGGTATTCTTAGAACTGGTCCTCAAAGCGCTTGGCCAGATCTTCGATGTTCTCTGGCGGCCAGTCTTCGACTTCCATGCCCAGATGCAGACCCATACCCGACAGCACTTCCTTGATTTCGTTCAAGGACTTGCGGCCAAAGTTCGGGGTGCGCAGCATTTCGGCTTCGGTTTTCTGAATCAGATCGCCGATGTAGACGATGTTGTCGTTCTTCAGGCAGTTGGCCGAGCGGACCGAAAGTTCCAGCTCGTCGACTTTCTTCAGGAGCAGCGGGTTGAATTCCAGACCCGCATCGACTTCGCCCAGTTTCGCCGATTCCGGCTCGTCGAAGTTGACGAAGATCGACAGCTGGTCCTGCAGGATGCGCGCGGCATAGGCCACGGCGTCATCCGGCGTCAGCGAGCCGTCGGTTTCAACCTTCATCGTCAGCTTGTCATAGTCCAGCACCTGGCCCTCACGGGTGGGCTGCACTTCGTAGCTGACTTTTTTCACCGGCGAGTAGATCGCATCAATCGGGATCAGTCCGATCGGCGCGTCTTCAGGGCGGTTCTTGTCGGCCGAGACATAGCCTTTGCCGGTGTTGACGGTCAGCTCCATGAACACATCCGCACCATCATCAAGGTGGCAGATCACATGTTCACGGTTCAGAATCTCGATGCCATTCGACTCCGAGATATCTGCCGCCGTCACAACGCCCGGACCCTTGGCCGAGATCGACAGGCGTTTCGGCCCCTCGACGTCCATCTTGATGGACACGCCTTTGAGGTTCAGCACGATGTCGGTCACGTCTTCGCGCACGCCAGCGACGCTGGAAAACTCGTGCAGCACATTGTCGATCTGAACGCTCGTGATGGCCGCGCCCTGCAGGCTCGACATCAGCACACGGCGCAGGGCATTGCCCAGCGTCAGACCAAAGCCGCGCTCCAGCGGTTCGGCGATCACGGTCGCCACGCGCGCCGCATCCGCACCCGGTTTTACAACCAGTTGGGTCGGTTTGATCAGTTCTTGCCAGTTCTTATGGATCATGCTGTCGCCTCCATCCTTGTCCCATTGCCCATGTCCAGCAAGCGGTGGGACGCCCGAGGGTCCTTAAATGCCGAAATCGGGCCGTGCGATGTCGCACGGCCCGACAGTATATCTGCCGATCAGACGCGGCGGCGCTTTGGCGGGCGGCAACCGTTGTGCGCCAGCGGAGTCACGTCGCGGATCGAGGTGATGTTCAGACCAACAGCCGCCAGCGCGCGCAGCGCCGATTCGCGGCCCGAACCCGGACCCTGCACTTCGACTTCGACAGTCTTCATGCCATGTTCCTGAGCTTTGCGAGCGGCATCTTCGGCAGCCATCTGAGCGGCATAAGGCGTCGACTTGCGCGAGCCTTTGAAGCCCATGGTGCCCGAGGAGGACCAGGAAATCGCATTGCCCTGAACGTCAGAGATCAGGATTTTGGTGTTGTTGAACGAAGAGTTCACATGAACCACGCCAGCGGCGATGTTCTTGCGCTCTTTTTTCTTGGTGCGGGATGCTTTGGTATCGCGTGCCATATCGGTATGCTCCCCTTACTTCTTCTTGCCAGCGATGGCTTTTGCGGGGCCCTTGCGGGTGCGAGCATTGGTATGGGTACGCTGACCGCGGACCGGCAGGCCCTTGCGGTGACGCAGGCCGCGATAGCAGCCAAGGTCCATCAGACGCTTGATGTTCATCGAGGTTTCGCGACGCAGGTCACCTTCGACGGTGAAGTTCGCGTCGATGAATTCGCGGATCGCCAGAACTTCGGCATCCGACAGTTCATTGACGCGACGGGCGCGGTCGATGTTCAGCGAGGCGCAGATGGCTTCGGCATTGGTTGGGCCAATACCGGTGATGTAGGTCAGGGCGATCGGAACCCGTTTCTGGGTCGGAATGTTAACGCCAGCAATACGTGCCAAACGTGTGTCCTTTTCAATGTTGCGGTTCCGTGGTGCCAGAACCTTTTTTCACAACTCCACCAAGGCACTGTGCCCTGATGGTGCTTTTCCCGAAAATGGGAAGCCCGGCACGATTCCATGCCGGGACGCTGTGCTTTATGGGCAAACGCCGCGCCCGTCAAGGGCAGCGGCGGTATTTTTACCGTTTGTCAAGAATTTTCGCGATGTCCGCGCTGACGCTGTCCATGTCGGCCAGACCGTCAACGGTGGCCAGGTTGCCCTTGGCGTAATAGTAGCCGGTCAGCGGTGCGGTGTTCTTGTAATACTCGCGCAGACGCACTTCGAACACTTCGGGGGTGTCGTCGCGCCGCACGGGTTGGCCGCTGGCGCGGGCCTCTTCGGCGCGCTTGACGATCCGGCCCACGAGGGCTGCATCATCGACCACCAGCTCGATCACGGCATCCAGCGTCAGACCCTTTTTCTCCAGCAGCACCGCCAGAGCATCGGCTTGCTTCAGCGTGCGCGGAAAGCCGTCAAAGATGAACCCGCCGGGGGCGCCCTTGGTCAGCTTTTCCTCGATCAGACCGATCACGATCTCATCGGTGACCAGCGCGCCACGCTCCATCACTTCGGCAACCTTGAGGCCCATTTCGGTGCCGCTGGTCTTTGCTTCGCGCAGCATGTCACCGGTGGAGAGCTGGACCATGCCCCGCCCCTCCTCCAGCCGCTTGGCCTGCGTTCCTTTACCGGCCCCCGGAGGCCCCAGAAGAATGATGTTTGCCATGTGTCAGCGCCGTGTCGGGGTCTTGGGCGTGGTCTTTTTACGACCGCGCAGTTGCGATTTCTCGATCAGGCCTTCGTATTGATGCGCCAACAGATGCGACTGCACCTGATTGATCGTATCCATCGTCACCGACACCACGATCAGCACCGAGGTGCCGCCGAAATAGAAGGTAAAGCCGAACTGGTTGCGCAGAATTTCCGGCAGCAGACAGACAGCGGCCAGATAGGCCGAGCCGAGCACCAGAATGCGGGTGACCACGTATTCCAGATATTCCTCGGTCTTTTTGCCGGGACGGATGCCGGGGATGAACCCGTTCTGGTTTTTCAGGTTATCCGCCACATCCTCGACCTTGAAGGCGACGTTATAGGTGTAGAAGTAGCTGAAGAACACGATCATGCCGGTGAAGAACAGCAGATACAGCGGCTGACCGGGGCCGAAATAGGCCAGGATGGTCGACATCACCGGGCCGGTCTGAGCGCCTGAGAAGGTCGAAATCGTGACCGGCAGCAACAGCAGCGACGAGGCAAAGATCGCCGGGATCACGCCCGCCGGGTTCACCTTGACCGGCAGATGGCTGGAGCCGCCGTCATAAACCTTCATACCGACCTGACGCCGGGGGTACTGGATATGGATCTTGCGCAGCGCGCGCTCCATGAACACCACAAAGGCGATGACGGCGATCACCATCACGATCACCCCGATGATCACCGCAGGCGAAATCGCGCCGGACCGGCCCTGGCTCAGGAACTGGGCGATGGCGGCAGGCAGTTCCGCGACGATGCCGACAAAGATGATCAAGGAGATGCCGTTGCCGATGCCGCGCGCGGTGATCTGCTCGCCGATCCACATCAGGAACATGGTGCCACCGACCAGCGTGATCATGCAGGCCGCCTTGAAGAACAGGCCCGGATCATGCGCAAGGCCACCGGCCTCAAGGCTGGCAGCGATGCCCCAGGCCTGAAAGGTCGCCAGAAACACCGTGCCATAGCGGGTGTACTGGTTGATCTTCTTGCGGCCCTGCTCGCCCTCTTTCTTCAGCTGCTCCAGCGCCGGAACCATCGCCGTCATCAGCTGCACGATGATCGAGGCCGAGATATAGGGCATGATCCCGAGGGCAAAGATGCCCATACGGCTGATCGCGCCGCCGGTGAACATGTTGAGAATGCCCCCGATCCCCGCCCCTGCATCCTCCATGAAGGCGCGCAGCTGCACGCCATCAATGCCGGGCACCGGAATATAGGTGCCCAACCGATAGACGATCAGCAGGCCGATGGTAAAAAAGATGCGTTGGCGCAAGTCGGTTGCCTTGCCAAGGGCGCCCCAGCTGAGGTTCGCCGCCATTTGCTCTGCAGCAGATGCCATATCCGGTCTCTTTCAAAGACAGCGCCGCCAAACCGTTCTCCGGTCGGCGGCGCGGGAAAACTAAAGGTGATGTAAGCGGTCTGAAGGCCGCTCACAACTCCTATTTGGCTTACTCAGCCGCTGACGCCGGAAGGGTGATCGACCCGCCAGCCGCTTTGATGGCCTCGACAGCGGCTGCCGAAGCGCCCGAAACCACCAGTTTCACAGCCGACTTGATCTCGCCCTTGTTCAGGATACGGATGCCATCGCGCTTGTGGTTGGTCAGGCCAGCGGCCACCAGCATGTCTTCGGTCAGGTCAAGCTTGATGTCCAGCTTGCCGGCCGCGACGAATTTCTCGATCAGGCCCAGGTTGACGACCGCGTATTCCTTGCGGTTCGGCTTGGTGAAGCCGCGCTTTGGCAGGCGGCGGTACAGCGGCATCTGGCCGCCTTCGTATCCGCCAATGGCCACGCCCGAACGCGATTTCTGGCCCTTGATACCACGGCCAGCGGTCTTGCCCTTGCCCGAACCGGGGCCACGGGCAACGCGCTTTTGCTTTTTGTTCGCGCCGTCATTGTCACGAAGTTCATTCAGTTTCATGTCGCACTCTCCATCGCCGGAACATCCCCGCCTGCGACGGGAGGGGACAACACGGCATTTCTTGTTGATTCTGCGGACCGCAAGGCCCACCGGGGGCGTATAGTGGCTGTGGGGGTGTTAGGCAAGCGGGTTGGCACGGGACGAGGTGCGGCGGGGTGAACCCCGCCATGCCAGCATCAGGCCATCAATGACAATGGACCCGGCCCGTTGCCTTTTCCATGTGACAACATTCACCGGGAGGCGAGCTTTTCCGACAGCCACCACCATGGGCTTGTGCCTGCATGCCGAAACTGGCCAGAGCGAAAAGCAGGGCGGTACCGATCAAAGCGCGCATATGAACATCCTGACTGAAATATTAACAAAAGGTTAACAATCGTTAACAAACAATCAGATCATTCCCAAACGAAAACGCCCCGTGGTTTCCCACGGGGCGCAAGTCTTGCGGTACGGCGGGGATACCCCCGCCAGACCTCAGCCGCGCTCTTCGATGATCTTCACAAGATGCGAGATCTTGTTGACCATGCCGCGCACGGAAGGGGTGTCTTCCAGCTCGCGGGTGCGGTTCATCTTGTTCAGGCCCAGACCCTTGAGGGTCGCGGTCTGAATGGCCGGGCGGCGGGCGGCGGACGCCACCTGCTGCACTACGATGGTTTTCTTGGTCTCGGTCATGATCAGGCCTCCTGCACTTCAGCTTCGGGCTTTTTCAGGATCTCGGCCACCTTTTTACCGCGACGTGCGGCAACCTGGCGGGGCGAGGTCTCTGCTTTCAGGCCGTCGATGGTGGCGCGGATCATGTTGTAGGGGTTCTGCGAGCCGATCGACTTCGCAACAACGTCCTGGATCCCCAGCATTTCGAACACGGCGCGCATTGGACCACCGGCGATGATGCCGGTACCAGCCACTGCGGTCCGCATCACGACTTTTCCGGCGCCGTGGCGGCCTTCCATATCGTGGTGCAGGGTGCGGCTGTCCTTCAGCGGCACTCGGATCATCTGGCGCTTGGCCTGTTCCGTTGCCTTGCGGATCGCCTCCGGCACTTCTTTCGCCTTGCCTTTGCCGAAGCCTACGCGACCACGCTGGTCGCCGACCACGACGAGTGCTGCAAAGCCAAAGCGCTTGCCGCCCTTGACGGTTTTCGAAACACGGTTGATCGCGACCAGACGGTCAGCGAATTCGGGCGTTTCCTCACGGGAGTCCTGACGACGATCTCCGCCGCGGCCCCGATTTTCACGTTCTGCCATATCCAAACTCCTCAGAACTTCAGGCCGCCTTCACGGGCAGCGTCGGCCAAAGCCTTGATCTTACCGTGAAAGAGGAAACCACCACGATCGAAATAGACGTCTTCGACCCCTGCCTTCTTCGCCCGCTCTGCAATCGCAGCGCCGATTTTGGCCGCAGCCTCGACGTTGTTCTTGCCGATCAGACCCAGGTCTTTCTCCAACGTGGAGGCGGACGCAACGGTCACGCCTTTCACATCGTCGATCAGCTGGGCGCTGATGTTCTTGGACGACCGATGCACGGACAGGCGCAGGCGCCCGTTCGACATCGCCTTGATTTTGTTCCGGACGCGCAGGCGGCGTTTCAGGAACAGCTCTCGTTTGTTCAAAGCCATTTTGCCACCTTACTTCTTCTTGCCTTCTTTGCGGAAGACGAACTCACCCTTATAGCGGATGCCCTTGCCCTTGTACGGCTCGGGCTTGCGCCATTCGCGGATGTTCGCGGCGACCTGGCCAACGAGCTGTTGGTCGATCCCTTCCACAACGATTTCAGTTTGCTTCGGCGACGTGACGGTCACGCCAGCCGGAACGGCGAAGTTGACTTCGTGGCTATAGCCAAGCGACAGCTTCAGAACATTGCCGGCGACCGCAGCACGGTAACCAACGCCCTGAATCTCAAGCTCTTTCTTGAAGCCGGTCGAGACGCCCTGAACCAGGTTCTCCACCATCGAACGGGCCATGCCCCATTGCTGACGAGCGCGTTTCGAGGTGCCGCGGGGCGTCACCTTGATCTCTTCGCCGTCGATGGTGATGGTCACATCGTCGGTTGCGGTAAAGCTGCGGGTGCCTTTCGGCCCCTTCACTTCGACAGTCTGGCCGGACACCGACGCCGAGACGCCTTTGACCAGAGAGACGGGTTTCTTGCCGATACGAGACATTGCACCCTCCTCAGAATACGGTGCAGAGCACTTCGCCACCAACATTGGCGGAGCGTGCAGCTGCATCGGACATGACGCCTTTGGGCGTCGACACAATCGAAACACCCAGGCCGTTGCGGACCGAGGGGATTTCCTTGACGCCCATGTACACACGGCGGCCCGGCTTCGACACGCGTTTGATTTCGCGGATCACAGGGGTACCTTCGTAGTACTTGAGCGAGATCACGAATTCGCCCTGACCGTTGTCGGTCGGGTTCTTTTCGTAACCGCGGATGTAGCCCTCGGACAGGAGCACATCCAGCACCCGGCCGCGCAGCGTGGACGCTGGGGTCGAGACAGTGGATTTGCCGCGCATCTGAGAGTTACGGATACGGGTCAGCATATCGCCGATAGGATCATTCACAGGCATTTCTGCTCTCCCTTACCAGCTGGACTTGACCATGCCCGGGATCTGGCCAAACGAGGCCAGTTCACGCAGCATGATCCGCGACAGTTTCAGCTTGCGATAATACGCATGCGGGCGGCCCGTCAGCTGGCAGCGGTTGTGAAGCCGCGTTGCCGACGAGTTGCGGGGCAGTTGTGCCAGCTTCAGGGTCGCGCCGAAACGCTCTTCCATCGGCTTGGTTTGGTCTTCGATCACCGCTTTGAGCGTCGCACGCTTGGAAGCATATTGCTTCACCAGCTTTGCGCGCTTCACTTCGCGGTTCACCATGGATTTCTTTGCCATTACTCTGGTTCCTCGCGCTTACGACGTGAAGGGCATGTTGAAATGCTTCAACAGCGCCTTGGCTTCCGCATCGGTTTTCGCGTTCGTGCAGATGATGATGTCCATACCCAGAACTTCATCAACTTTATCGAAGTTGATTTCCGGGAACACGATGTGTTCTTTCAGGCCCATGGCATAGTTGCCACGACCGTCGAACGACGAGCCCTTGACGCCGCGGAAGTCGCGGACGCGGGGCAGAGCCACGTTGATCAGACGGTCCAGGAATTCGTACATCTTGTCACCGCGCAGGGTGACCTTGCACCCGAGCGGCATCAGTTCCCGCACACGGAAGCCCGCGATGGACTTCTTGGCATGGGTGATGACAGCTTTCTGACCGGCGATCAGCGACAGCTCTTCAGCAGCCTGTTTCACCTTTTTGGTGTCTTTGACCGCTTCGCCGACACCCATGTTCAGGACGATCTTGTCCAGACGCGGGATCTGCATGTCGTTCTTGTACGCGAACTCTTCTTTCATCGCAGCGCGAATCTTGGAGCCGTACTCGCCTTTGAGGCGTGGAGTGTATTGAGCAGCGTCCAACATCAGATCGCATCCCCCGTAGTCTTGGCAAAGCGCACCTTCTTGTCGCCGTCCATACGGAAGCCGACGCGGGTGGGTTTGCCGTCCTTGTCCACGATCGCCAGGTTCGACAGGTCGATCGGCATGGACTTGGCCACGCGACCGCCTTGCGAGCCAGCGGATTGCTTGGTGTGACGGATGGCGACGTTGATGCCTTCGACGACGGCTTTGTTGGCGGTCGGGTTCACAGAGGCGATTTCGCCCTTTTTGCCCTTGTCCTTGCCGGTCAGCACGATGACGGTGTCACCCTTTTTGAGTTTCGCAGCCATCAGAGCACCTCCGGAGCCAGCGAGATGATCTTCATGAAGTTCTTGGCGCGCAATTCACGGACAACCGGCCCGAAGATACGCGTGCCCACTGGTTCACCCTGGTTGTTCAGGATGACAGCGGCGTTGCGGTCAAAACGGATGGCGGTGCCGTCTTCACGACGAACCTCTTTGGCGGTGCGCACGACAACGGCTTTACGCACGTCGCCTTTTTTCACGCGGCCTTTTGGAATAGCTTCCTTGACCGACACCACGATGATGTCGCCCACGGATGCATAGCGGCGGTGTGAACCGCCCAGAACCTTGATGCACTGAACTCGGCGAGCGCCGGAGTTATCAGCAACATCCAGATTGGTCTGCATCTGGATCATTTGGTTTCTCCCGACCTTTGGGGACGGTCATGCAGATGACGCCCCAGGGTTTCGATTATCGCAAAACGAAGACTGCCCCGGCCTTAAGCCGAGACAACCACCGTCCAACGCTTGGTTTTCGAAATCGGCGCACATTCCTCGATACGGACGGTGTCACCAATCTTGAATTTGTTCTCTGCATCATGTGCGCGGTATTTCTTCGACTTACGCACAGTCTTTTGCAGCAGCGGGTGCTTGAAGCGACGCTCGACCAGAACCGTGATGGTCTGTTCGTTCTTGTCCGAGGTCACGACGCCTGAAAGGATACGCTTGGGCATGATAAACCTCTTACTTCGCCGCTTCGGCGGCTTTTTGGTTGAGAATGGTCAGAACGCGTGCTGCGTCACGACGCACAACGCGCATACGCGCGGTGTTCTCAAGCTGGTTCGTGGCGGCCTGGAAGCGCAGGTTAAAGGCTTCCTTTTTCAGTGCAACGAGCTGATCGCGCAGCTGATCGGGGGACTTGCCCCGGAGTTCGTCGGCTTTCATGCCGTGTTCCTTTTTTTCAATCACCAGAAGGCCCCGTCAAACGCAGGGTAACCTTTAACCCGGTGGATCAATGCAAAACCAACGATTCCGAGTCGCCCGGGAACCGCAGGATGCGTTCCATTACAGGCGTTGCACGGACAGGGCAAGGGAAACTTGGCCGCGCTACACCGAAAGACGCACAGCCCGGCAGGGTGTGCCCGCATCCGCCGCAGGTCTGCCCCTTGCTCTGCAGCAGCCCCTCACTATCCGCCCGCGCAACGTCGATGCCCAACGCCTCCCTCCCCCCTCGTGGGGGAGGGCCGGGGTGGGGGGGCCGCGTCACCAGACCCGCACCAGCCCCCCGCCCTTCAGACCCGCTCGATCCCCAGCGCAATCCCCTGCCCGCCACCAATACACATGGTGATCAATGCCGTGCGTTTGCCGCTGCGCTCCAGCTCGTACAGCGCCTTGACCACCAGCAGCGCGCCGGTCGCCCCCACCGGATGGCCCAAGGCAATCGCGCCGCCGTTCGGGTTCACGCGGGCGGGGTCCAGACCCAGCTCGCGGCTCACCGCGATGGCCTGCGCGGCAAAGGCCTCGTTCGATTCCACGATGTCGAAATCGCCCGGCTTGATCCCCAGCCGGTCACACAGCGCCTCGACCGCCGGAACCGGGCCGATGCCCATCACCTTCGGGTCCACCCCGGCATGAGCATAGCCCATCACCCGTGCGCGTGGCTTTGCCCCCGGGAACAGCCCGCGCGACAGCACCAGCGCCGCTGCGCCGTCATTGATGCCGCTGGCATTGCCCGCCGTCACCGTGCCATCTTTCTGGAACACCGGGCGCAACCCCGACAATGCCTCCAGTGAGGTGGCTTTCGGGTGTTCATCCACCGCAAACTGCACCGGGCCCTTGCGGGTCTCGACCGAGATCGGCGTGATCTGGCGGGTGAATAGCCCGCCCTCGATGGCCCGTGCCGCGCGCTTCTGGCTTTCCAGCGCAAAGGCATCCTGCGCCGCCCGGCTGATGCCGTGCTGCGCCGCGACATTCTCCGCCGTCACCCCCATGTGCCCGGTGCCAAACGGGCAGGTCAGCGCGCCGGTCATCATGTCCAGCGCCTTTGTATCGCCCATCTTCTGCCCGAACCGCGCGGCGGGCAGGATATAGGGCGACCGGCTCATGCTCTCGGCCCCGCCCGCCACCGCCACCGCGCAATCACCCAGCATCAGCGCCTGTACCGCCGACACCACCGCCTGCGCGCCCGATCCGCACAGCCGGTTGACGTTCATCGCCGGCACCGTGTCGGGAATCCCCGCCTGCATCGCCGCCACCCGGCTCAGATACATGTCGCGCGGTTCGGTGTTGATCACATGGCCCATCACCACATGCCCGACCTGCGCCCCGCCGATACCGGCCTGCCGCAGGGCCGCCGCGATCACCTGCGCCGCCAGATCAATCGGCGGCACAGATGCCAGGGCCCCGCCAAAGCCGCCAATCGCGCTGCGCGTGGCAGAAAGGATAAACACATCATTCGAGTCGCTGACCATCGGAGCCTCCTGAAATTCAGGCAATCCTAACGGCATTTGTCCCGGTGAGGAAAGATGACGCGGCGTCGATTGACACTCCCGGCGCGCCAAGAGAAGGAGAGCGGCCAAAACCCCCAGCCGCAACCCCATCCGAGGCCATGATGACAAACCAGAACCGGGCGAATACGGGCCTCCTCTTTGTGGGAATCGCCACGTTCATCATGATGGGGGCCGGGCAGTCGCTCTATGGCCCTGCCCTGCCCGCGTTTGGCCGCGCGCTGTCGCTCAGCGCGGCACAGGCCGGGTGGCTGGTCTCGGCGCATTGGATCGGCTGCGCCATCGGCGTGGCACTGATGTATCGCTGGGGGCCAAGGGTGTCGCCCCGGATCGCGGTCAGCATCATGGCCGCCGGGGCCGCCGCCATCGCCTTCGGGCTGGGGGCCATCGCCACCTTTGCCGGTGCGTTGATCTTTGGCACCGGCTACGGGCTGGCCACTGTGGTGTTCAACCCGCGCATCCTGCGCGCTTACGGCGCGCGCGGCACCGCCATGGTCAGTCTGGTCAATGCGAGCTTTGGCCTTGGCGCCATCGCCGCCCCGCTGATCTTTGTCTGGCTCGGCTCTGACCCGGCGCTGGCCTATGCGCTGGTGGCCGGGCTTGCGGTGCTGATCTGGCTGGGCGCGGGCCCCGCCGGTCAGGCCGCGCCGCCGCCTGCGGCCGGGGCCTCCGGCCCGTTCCGCCCGATGCTGGCGTTTCAGCTGTTTGCGGTCGCCGGGATCGGGATCGAGGCGACGCTGATCGGCCTTGGCCCCAGCGCCCTGATCCGCTCGGGCCTGACCGAAACAGCCGCCGCGCAGCTTTTGAGCGCGTTCTTTGTGGCCTTTCTGGGCGCGCGCACGGTGTTGATCTTTACCGCGCATCTGACCACGCCGTTTCTGCTGTATGCCGGGGCCATGGTGGCGGCAGCTGTCTCGGCCACGCTGGCGGCCTTTGTCAGCCCCGGCGTGTTCTTTGTCGCGCTTGGCATTCCAGCGGGGTTGTTCTTCCCCGGCTTTTATGTCGCCGCCAGCCGGTTGATGGGCGATGACCCGCGCACCGCCCCCACCATCATCGCCGCCGGTCTGGTCGGCGGGATCACCGCGCCGGTGGTGCTGGCCCCGCTGCTGGAGCCGCTGGGCGGCACCGGGTTTTTCGCCATCCTTGCGACCGTCGCCACGATCTGCGCTCTCCTCAGCCTCCGGCTTTATCGCCGCTTGCCAGAATTGCGCGGCTAGGCCAGTCTTCCGACCATGGTCAAAGAGGCGCCCAAATACGGCCCGACCCGGGGCGAATACCTGATCCGGCTGGTGATCTCGCTGGGCGGGCTCGGCCTTTTGGCCTTTGCCATCGCTTTTCGCGGCTGGCCCGAAGGCCCGGGACTGGTCGAGGTGGTGGGCTTTGCCGGGCTGTTCTTTGGCGGCTCTGCCCTGATGGCCGTGCGGAGGTTGCGCCGGTGACCTTTGGTGCCAGCCATCAAGGCAGCAGTGGCACCCGGCCTTGTGCCGTCAGGTGAAACACCGCGCCGTCCTCGACCACGACCACCGAAAGCGGCCCGCCATAGGCGGCGGAGGAATCGATATTGACCCGGTTGCCGTAATGCGTCGGGGCCTCGATCGCGGTGTGACCATGCACGATCAGCGCCTCGAACGGTGCCTCATGATCGAGAAAGCCCTTGCGGATCCACAACAGATCATCCTCGGCCTGATCCTCGATGGCGATGCCGGGGCGCACCCCGGCATGCACAAAGATCGCCCCGTTGGCCCGGTGCCAGGTCGGGCGGCTGGTCAGAAAATCGAGATGCTCTTGCGGCACCGCCGCCAGAGCCTCGGCATGAACCTTTGCAATCGGCCGGTCTGATGCATTGGGCACACCATAAGACCCCAGCGTGACCCCGCCCCCCAGCTTGGGATGCAGCCAGCTGAGATCAGAGCGCAGGCCCGGATCACTGGCCAGCGGGTCATCCATGAACATGGTGAACAGCCGGTCATGGTTGCTTTTCAGCACAATCCAGTCCTGCCCGCCCGCGATGCCCTGCCGCAGATACTCCACCACGCCCCGGCTGTCCGGCCCCCGGTCCACCAGATCGCCGACGTGCAGAACCTGCCCCGCCCCATGGCGCGCCATGTCCTCTGCGACCAGATCATGCACGCCGCGCAACAAATCCAGATGGCCGTGAATGTCACCGATGGCATAGGTCTGCCGGTTTGGGGTCTGCATGATCGGGCCTTTCGAATGCGGAAAGCCCGGGGGCGCTGCCCCCGGACCCCCGGGATATTTGAAGACAGAAAATGAGGGAAGAGCGTTCTGTTCTTACGCGCCTTCAAACACCAGCGGCTTGACCTGCAGGAACATGCCGGTGTTATCCAGCGTTTCGACGACTTTCGGATTGATCGCCTGATCAAGATAAAGCAGAGCAATCGCATCCTGACCGATGGCCGACCGGCCAAGGGTAAAGTTGGCGATGTTCACCCCGTTCTTGCCCAGCGTCATCCCGAGCAGGCCGATGATGCCCGGCACGTCTTCGTTGGTGGTATACAGCATGTGTTCGCCCACTTCGGCGTCGATGTTGATGCCCTTGATCTGGATAAAGCGCGGCTTGCCATCCGAAAAACAGGTGCCGGCGATGGAGCGTTCGCGCTTGTCGGTCACCATGGTCACCTTGATATAGGCGTCAAACACCCCCGACTTGTCCTGCCGGGTGGTGGAAATCTGAATGCCCTTGTCCTTGGCCACAACCGGGGCCGAAACAAGGTTCACATCCGGGTTCTGCGCCTTGAGCACACCCGCAATCACCGATTGGTTCAGCGCGGCGATGTTCATCTCGGACACGCGGCCATCATACAGGATGTTGATCGCCTTGATCGGCTCATCCGTCATCTGGCCGATGAACGCCCCCAGATGGCTGGCCAGCTTGACCCATGGCCCCATCACGGCGGCCTCTTCGGCGGTGACATTCGGCATGTTCAGCGCGTTGGTGACAGCGCCGGTCAGCAGGTAATCCGACATCTGCTCGGCGACCTGCAGCGCCACATTCTCCTGCGCCTCAGTCGTCGAGGCGCCAAGGTGCGGCGTGACCACCACATTGGGCAGGTTGAACAGCGGGCTGGCGGTGGCCGGTTCCACCTCGAACACATCCAGCGCCGCACCGGCCACCTGCCCCGATTGCAGCGCCTCGGCCAGCGCCGCCTCGTCGATCAGACCGCCCCGGGCGCAGTTGATGATGCGCACACCCTTTTTGGTCTTGGCGAGGTTCTCGCGGCTCAGGATATTGCGGGTCTTGTCGGTCAGCGGCACATGCAGGGTGATGAAATCGGCCCGCGCCAGCAGCTCATCCAGCTCGACCTTGGTGACGCCCATCTGCACAGCGCGCTCGTCCGACAGGAAGGGGTCATAGGCCACCACCTTCATGTGCAGACCCAAAGCGCGGTCGCAGACGATGCCGCCGATGTTGCCCGCGCCGATCACGCCGAGGGTCTTGTTGAACAGCTCCACGCCCATGAAGCGCGACTTTTCCCATTTGCCGGAATGGGTGCTGGCATTGGCCTCGGGCAATTGGCGCGCCACGGCAAACATCATCGCGATCGCATGTTCGGCGGTGGTGATCGAGTTGCCGAACGGCGTGTTCATCACGATCACGCCCTTTTTCGACGCGGCCGGAATGTCAACATTGTCGACACCGATCCCGGCGCGGCCGATCACCTTCAGCCGGGTGGCCGCCGCCAGCAGCTTTTCGGTGGCCTTGGTGGCCGAGCGGATTGCCAGACCGTCATACTGGTCGATGACCGCCAGCAGCGCGTCTTTGTCCTTACCCAGCTTGGGCATGTAATCGACCTCGACGCCACGGTCGCGGAAGATCTGGACGGCGGTTTCGGAGAGTTCGTCGGAAACGAGGACCTTGGGGGCCATGATGGAACCTATCTTGAATGGGAAGGGGGCGGCGGGGAGACCCCCGCCCTACGGTTGGGGTAGGGCGGGGGTCTCCCCGCCACCACCGTCAGGCAGCTTGCGCAAGTGCTGCGATTTCAGCCTCGAACGCGTGGGCGATCCACGGCATCAGCGCTGTCACATCGGCGGTTTCCACCGTCGATCCGCACCAGATCCGCAGGCCCGCAGGCGCATCGCGATACGCGCCGATGTCATATGCCACCCCGGCCTTTTCCAGCCGCTTGGCCACGGCCTTGGCAAAAGCCTCGCCATCCGTGATCCGCGCGTCGGCGAACTTCAGGCAAACGCTGGTGGTCGAGGCGATCTCTGCCGTTTCCGCCAGATTCTGCAGCCACGGGTTTGCGGCGCAAAACTCCCAGACCACTTGCGCATTGGCTGTCGCCCGGTCCACCAGACCGCGCAGGCCACCGACAGATTTCGCCCATTTCAGCGCAACCAGATAATCCTCCAGCGCCAGCATCGACGGGGTGTTGATGGTCTCGCCGACAAAAATGCCCTCGATCAGCTTGCCCTTGGCAGTCAGGCGGAAAATCTTTGGCAGCGGCCAGGCCGGGACATAGCTTTCCAGCCGCTCCACCGCGCGCGGGCTCAGGATCAGCATGCCATGCGCGCCCTCGCCACCCAGCACCTTCTGCCAGCTGAAGGTCACCACATCCAGCTTGGCCCAGTCCATCTCCATCGCAAAGGCCGAGGAGGTGGCGTCGCAGATCGTCAACCCCTGACGGTCCGCCGGAATGGCATCGGCATTGGGCAGGCGGCACCCGCTGGTGGTGCCGTTCCAGGTGAACACCACGTCCTTGTCGAAATCGACGGTCGAGAAATCCACGATCTGGCCGTAAGGGGCCTTTTTGACCACCGCATCCAGCTTCAGCTGTTTGACCACATCCGTGACCCAGCCCTCACCAAAGCTTTCCCACGCCAGCATCTCGACCGGACGCGCGCCCAACAGCGACCACATCGCCATTTCCACAGCGCCGGTATCGGAACCGGGGACGATGCCGATGCGGTAGTCCGCAGGCACGCCCAGAATCTCGCGGGTGAGTTCGATGGCTTCTTTCAGCTTGGCCTTGCCGACAGCGGCACGGTGCGAGCGGCCCAAGGGCGCATCGTCAAGCATATCAAGGGAAAATCCGGGAATCTTGGCACAGGGGCCAGAAGAAAAGCGCGGGTTAGCCGGGCGCAACGCCGGGGCGATCAGATCAGCCATGGTATCCTCACAGATAAATGCCCTTCGTTGGGGAAGGGTGTCCCACTGCGGCACCTACAAGACCCCTGAAAAAACGTCAATATCTAAAGGCTCCGGCTCTGCTGATCTTGCAGGTTCGTGCACTGTTGCGCGGAACGGCGCAGGAACAGGCGAGAAGAATCGGCACAAAACTGACACAGCCAATTCGGGGAATGTTCAGCCTTTTTCCCGCAATCGTTCCATCACATTGCAGGAGGCATGATGATGCACGTCGCCCGGATCACCGTTCCGACTGTGGACGTTTTCACTACCACAGAACTTGCAGCGCCCCTGCGCATAGACCCCGAAGATTCGCACTCTATGATTGAGGCAGTCGGCATGGCAGCTGCGGCTGTGCAGAAGCTGGAACAGCACGGCAGCTTTGTTGCCCTGATCACCCAGACCATCCGGCTTACACTGGATCAATGGGCCGAGAGCAACAGATTGTGCCTGCCTATAGGCCCGGCTCCGTCTGGCTCTGACGTTACATTCACGGTTTACGGTGAACCGTTCACGGGCTTGCGCCAGCATGGCGGCTTGCGCCCTGCGCTATGAGTGGTCATCCCACCGCTTCGGGGGACTTTGCCTTGAGGGCCCAATCCGCCCTTCCCATCATCGTGCTCGCCTACAGCAGGGTGATCCGATGTTCTGGTCACGCGCTCCCGCGAGGCGCGCGCGATGGGGCTGACTTTCTTCAATCTTTTTAAGGCCTTTTGCAACGTCATGCCAGTGAAGTGACTTCACATGGCACGAAATACCCTTTAATATGCGGCCGAAGTGTTCGGGGGGCCATGACAGAGAATGACAGGGTCGCCGTCTATTCGGTTTCAGGGTCTGGCAACCAGATAGGATAGAGACGGATGCCCAGGGATTTCGGACAGACAGAGAAGCCAGACAGCAGCGTAAGAGATGACAGCCAAAGGCAGGAAAATCCGTTCTGCCAGTCGCGGCCCCGCTACCTGCTGCAATCCGAGCTTGCCTTCGAGCGCGCGGTGTTCAAGCACCCCAAACTTTCGATCTTCCGGCGCAACGCCACCACCTGGGAGGTTCTCCTGATGATCGCGCGGGCCGACGAACAGCAAGGTCCAGGTCTCTATGAGATCGTCGAGTCCGTTGAAACGAATGCGCTCGGTCAATCGGCGCTGCTGCGATTCCTGCGCGAGCGGCGCGAGGACGGCATCATCCGCTTCAACCGAAGCCCCCAAAAGCAGAGCAAGTGGACCTTGGCGATTTCCGAGGATCTGCGGGCAGATCTGCTGGATCTGTTGCTGCTGCGGCAACAGGCGCGATGACCGCGCGCCGCGCCTTTATCTGATGATCTGCTTGCTCATTTGCGGCTTGTCCTCTTTCGGGGCAAGGGCCTGCCCCAGCCCCCGATTACGCTCCTCAAGCGCTAGGAGCAGGGCATCGCGAAGCTCCGCATCCAGAGAGACTTTCCATTTGCTGCGTTTCGTGTGCTCGGTAAAAAGCAGCAATCCGTCATCCCGTCGCTCGCGCACGAATTTCAGCATCGCGGAATTCCCCAGATACCGCGTCCGGAGGCGATCAAGTGTGTTGTAAACGCCATCCTCCGATCCCTCCTCGAACTGGGCGAGGTGGAGCAAAAGTTCCCACGTCGACGGACTGCGCCGAAACAGCGACAAGAGTTTCGACTCATAGATTTGCCTCTCGAAGTCAATCTCGAGCGCCAAAAGGCTGTCCCGGGTCATCACGCTGGCCTTAATAGTGTGTTTTATTCTGGCATGCCGATCCGCGCCGGAACGCATTCTCTATCGACGGCTATTGCGGACAATGGTTATCGCTATTTTCCACGGATAAAAACCTACTTTATATACAGATTAAATACTCACCAGGCGTCCGCATCATACAGGCGATCGTAATGGACTCCTTCCTTAGATTACCTAGAGTTGCGGCCAGAAGTAACGACATATTTAGTCTATAATTATATGATATTTACGGACGATGCTGCATCTGCAAAGGTGCGCGTGGGCGCAATATCAACTTGAGATTGCATGTCAAAAAATAGGAAATGACCGGCATCTACTTTGATGCTCCGGATATGTAGAAGCCTTGTGCTTCTGCATACAATCCTAGCTGCGCAATCGGATTACCCAGCTGCCCAACAAACGCTTTGAGGGATAGTATGTTGCGCGAAGTATTCACCACAGAAGGCCTTGCCGCTTTCGGGGTTGCCGCCCTTGTCTGCGGCGTTCTGATCATCAAGACCCGCAGCGCCTTGCACAGGCTGACCCGTCACGGCGATCTTATGGCGGTGCAGGCCGCCCATACGACGCCGACGCCGCGTCTGGGCGGAGTGGCGGTGTTCGGAGCGCTGCTCGTCGCCGTGGCCCTGACCGTGCCGGCATGGGATTCGCTCTGGCTGGCGTTGATGCTGGCCGTCTTTCCATTGTTCCTGTCCGGCGCGATCGAGGATCTGGGCTATCCCGTGGCCCCGGCCGGTCGGCTGGGTGCCGCGTTGGTGTCTGCCGCTCTGGCCGTCTTTCTGACCGGCACCTGGATCGAGGAAACCGGCCTGCCCGCGCTCGATCTGCTGCTGTCCTGGGCGCCGCTGGCAATTCTGATCACCGTCGTCGCCGCCTCGACCATCGCGCATGCGTTCAACCTCATTGATGGGCTGAACGGCCTTGCCGGCTTTACCGCGCTTCTGGCCGCGGCGGGAATTGGCGGCACGGCGATCTGGGTCGGGGATACCGAGATCGCTGCCTTTGCGCTGCTGCTGGGCGCTGCGGTGCTGGGCTTTCTCATGTTCAATTTCCCCTTCGGCCGAATCTTCTTCGGCGATGCGGGTGCATATTCGGTGGGCTTCCTGCTGGCCTGGCTGGGCATAACGCTCGCTGCCCGTAACCCGGATGTCACGCCATTGGCGATGATGCTGATGCTGTTCTGGCCGCTGGCCGACCTCACGCTGGCGATCTATCGTCGGCGCAGGCGCAACCTGCCGGTCTCGATGCCCGACCGGCTGCATTTCCATCAGTTCGTCATGCGAGGCCTGGAGATTACGGTCTTCAGCCGGTCGCGCCGGCGGATCACGAACCCAGTGGCGACGACCGTCATGCTGCCTTTCATCGCCGCGCCGATGGTGGCTGGTGTCCTGCTGCACGCCCGGCCATTGGGGGCGGCGCTGGCCCTGGCGTTTTTCTCCGCCCTGTTCTTCGTCACCTACGGGCTGGGCATGCGGCTGGTGCGGCGACGCCTGCGGATGGGCCAGCGGTGGCAGGGTGCGACCTGCGCGCCCACGCCGGCCCGTGTCCACTGAGGCGCGGCGCGGATCATGTTTCATTCCCGCACGCCAATCGATGCCGCGCTGTGCCGTCTCGGCACCCGACCCGGCCAGCAATGGTATCTCGCCCAGCTCAAGCCCAATGCTCTGGCGATCGCCCGGCGCAATTTGCTGCGTCAGGATTTCCCGGTCTTTGCGCCCCAGCGGCTGGAAACACGGCGCTGTGGCGCACGGTTCCGCACTGAGCCACGGCTGCTGTTTCCCGGCTATCTGTTTGTCGCGCTTGATCCCGCCGGGTCACGCTGGCGCGCGGTCAACAGCACGATGGGGGTAACGCAGCTGGTGGCCTTCGGGGGAATGCCCGTCGCCGTGCCGCAAGGCCTGGTCGAGCAGATCGCGCTTGGCTGCGATGCCGAGGGGTTGATCCTGCCGCCTGACGAACTGGCCCCTGGGGACCAGGTGCTGATCAGTGCCGGCCCCTTCGCTGGCCTCCTCGCCGAGGTCGAGCGCAGCGAGCCCGAGCGCCGGGTCTGGATCCTGATCGAGCTGATGGGCCAGAAGACAAGGATGCTTGTTGGCAGCGACGCGGTGAAACGCAGCAGGGCATAGGGGCCTGTCAGTAGACGTCTTTCCGGGCCATGATCTGCTGATAGGCGATCACGCCGCGCTCCGGATCAGGTTCAGGGCCGTCGCCAAAGCAGACATGATAGCCCAGAAGCCCGGCGACGGCATTGCGCGCGAAGTAGCGCGGCATGGTCCGCAGCATCAGGCGCCACTTCGGATCAACAAAGACCTTCGTTGCCCTCCGGTGCAGTGTGGCCAGACCCTGATGCGTTTTCGCCGTGATGCTTTCGCTGGCGGCGACCAGTCCCGCCGCCGTCAGCGCCCTCTCCCACGCTCCATCCCGATGGAAGCCGCGCGTGACAGCCGTGGTCGCCTCATAGAGTCGGGCGGCTGTCACCAGAGCGACGGGGAAGGTCTCGAACCCTTCCTTGCGATGAGCGTCAAAAATGACAACCCAGCCACCGGGGCGCAGAAGGCGGGCCAGCCTCAAGGCCAAATCATCGGTCGATCGGGCGTAACACAGGGTCTCGACGGCGAAGATCACGTCGAATCCTTCGGCATCCTCGGGCAGCGCATCGAAACTGGCGCAGCGGAAGCTTGCATTGGGCAAGTTACTGGCTTTGGCTCTGGCGCGGGTGACATGCTCGGCCATCAGGTCGAGGCCAATGAAGTCGGTGCCGGGATGGCGCGCAGCCAGATGCAGCGTGTTTGCCCCCAGCCCGCAGCCCAGCTCCAGCACCCTTTGCCCCGGCGCACTGGTCAACAGATCCGACACCACCTGGGCCTGGGCAAAGAAGGCGCCTTCCTCATCCAGATGGGGCTCATGCAAGGCGAGGTGCATGCATTGCCAGCGGTTGTAGATCGCGGCATAACCCGGGATGGATTGCCGATAATATTTAGCGACAATTTCTAAAGATTTATCCGACAGGATCGTGTCGATCCCGAAGACCCGGTCTACAAAGCCGAGCGCCTCCTCCAGCGGTACAGGTGCCTCGGGCCCGACCGGAATGGACGCGTCAAAGGCCGTGGTTGCATTCAGATCGAAATTCATATCATGCCTTTATCCGCAGCCCGCTGTCCCGGAGGGGCTTCGTTCATGGTCGCGCACGCGCAAGTATCCACGCCTGTTTCACAGCGCCCCGGTCATCGTAGGTGCGCTGTAGCACCCGCAGAACTGCATTGAGTGTCACCGAGTGGGCCACCAGTCCGAGGCGTGGCCGGTCTTTAGCTGTCCCGCTTGTCCACTTAATGATCCAAGCTGGCGCCATTATTTAAAATCCAGAGAACAAGTATACCCGCCGGAGACCAGCAATACATAATCTGGAAGTGCGGAGTATTTCGCGGGGCTGAGACATCCTGATCATCAGGCCTGATCGAAGTGTTGCCCCTGTCAGGATAACGACCTCTCAGATCGGTGGTACAGTCTTTTACCATCTGACCGCCCTTTTGAAACGGCATAGGGTCACAGATCCTTCGTCACGTCTATTGCCCGCACGGTGGGCAGCAGTCGGGTGATCGTGTCGTTCCAGCGTTGCATGGACGAGCGCAGGACATAGAGGACATCGCCGGGTTCGAGCACAAAGCGTGTGCCAAGCAGAAGCCCGACGGGGTTGGAGACATCAAGTTGGAAGACCCTGGTCGCCTCCCCCTGCTGGCGGAAAACGAGCACCCCGCGCGCATCGGCGCGTCCTTCGCGCAGGCCGCCGCGGCGGGTGAGGGCCTGGGTCAGCGTGATCTGTTCGCGCGACAGATCCACCACATTCGGACTGGCGACCTCGCCCAGCAGATAGGCTTCCTCTGCCCGGCGGCGCGGCACGTTGACGATGTCGCCATTGCGCAGCACCGGGTTGTTCTGCAGCGGCCCGGAGGACAGGAAACCCTGCACATCAACGGTATAGACCTTACCGCTGCGCTGCACGGTAACCGCGCGCAGATCGGCAGTGTCGGTAAAGCCGCCAGCGGCATTGACCGCCTCGATCAGCGTCAGCGGCACTGCCCTAAGCGCCTGACGATTCGGCGTTTTCACCTCACCCGAGATCACCACCGCCTGCGCGTTATAGGCCGCCACGCGCACATCGACCTGCGGATCGGGGATGAACTCACGCAGACGCTCCGAGATGTCGCTGCGGATCTGCTCGACCTGACGGCCCGAGGCCTGGACGCTGCCGATATAGGGATAATTGAACGTGCCATCATTGCTGACCTGGAAACCGCTCTCGGCAGCGGTCCGCTGCTCACCCGCCGGCAAGGTCAGTTCCGGGTGGTTGAAAACGATCACCGACAGGATGTCGCCCTGTCCTACCAGATAGGACCACTGTCGCCCACTGGGCAGAGAGGTGGCCGCGAAGCCGTGGGCGGGGCGGGTGAAGGCGCTGATGTTGGTGGAATCGAGAACGATAACCTCGACATCCGCCCCCAGACTGCGCTGCGCCTCGGGCGTCACGGGAAAGCGGACATAGCCGTCGGAACAGGCGACCAGCATCAGAGGCAGGAACAATAGGGCGAGAAGCCGAAGGAACCCTTGCCCGCCGGAAACCACACCCCGTGTGCCCGACCCGGCACCGTGATCACCATCCGTAGTCGACATGCCGCACGCTTCCATTTCTTGAACCGGTGTATCATTTTGCAATGCGCCTACATTGATTCAGAGATGGCAAGACCTGCCATCCGGCGCAAATATGGAGATTGAGTTGGCGGAATAATTTCTGCCGAAAGCTTAATTTGTTTCCGACTGTGCTGTGATCGAAGCGAGTGTAATTGTCATCGCGCAAAGGATATGAAGAAATTTCAATAGACAATACCTCCCTAATAAATCGTCACTTATTGTAGATTTTTAATGAGGGCCCTTGAAAGCAGACAACCGCGAGAGACTAGCGCATGTGCCGGATGTGGCATCAGACAGGACGGTGAATGGTCATAAAGCCATCTTGACGGACGGCACGAGTTAAAGATTATTCCGCTGCCCCAGAGCACTGTTGGCCCAGCTGTCATCCGGTGATCAATACCGCTCACAACACTGTCCTTTCTCCGTGGTGTCAAAGCTGACCCACCGCAGTTCTGTCACCCTTCAGGGGGCTGCGAAACTCCGTGGCTTATTCTGGGCTCGCACATCATCGAGAAATCGCGGAACTGCTTGCGAACCGACGGAACCGCGATGATTTTGCCAATCTCAAAGAGCGTTGCCCTGATCTTCAGTAGTGTTCGGCGCGGCGATCTGCGCAGGAACGACACCCATTCCATACCACTCCCGGAAAGACGCGCCGCATCCCGACGATCACGATCCGTGTCTTCAAGATTGAACAGGGCCGCACCGAAACAATGATAGTCCAGATCCGGACGCAGCTTGTGCAGTTGGACGGCGATACGGTTCTGCTTGGGAGAACTCACACCGATAGCGATTCTGCTCCCGAAGGGGAGTGACTCGACCACCGACAGAATGGATTGTGGCACCTTCATATCCGCGCTGTCGGGTAGAAACGGCAAGGTCACCTGTGTTGCGGTCGGCATATTCTGCAATGGCCGGGCGGTGATGAAAAACCAGCCAGTGCAGAGCTCATCACGGGGCAGAAGCTCCGACAAGGCTTTGGTGCCCGGCCGATAAGCGGCATCTTTGCGGAAAAGTCTGACCAGAAATCTGGAAGAGATTGCGTCCAGCCAGACCTTGTCGCGCGTTTCATCAAAGGACAGGCTTATGGTAGCCCAACAGACCAGATTGACATAATGGTGGATCATGGATGTTTTGCCTTGCAGGGGTCAGTGTCGGTCAGAAAGCCGGATCGCGGGTCTGGATGCGAACCGGGGATCAAAATGCTGTGTGGGCGTCGCGCAGCGCCGCCAGCGCGACGTCCTCGCTGTAAAGGAGCGCGACCCTGCCTCTGGCCTTCGCGGACAGATGACGCCAATCCCCCGCAGTAAGGATGCGGTGCATGATGTCGCTATACGCCGAAGCCTGCCCATCGGCCGCGACAACCAGAGATGCGTCGCCAACAATCTCCCGATTGAAGCCGGCACCGCTGACAATTGGCACCCCCCCCATGCCCATGGCCTCGGTCAGGGCATTCGACTGCCCCTCGCGCGGCTCGGCGGACGGGAAGACAAAGAAATGCGACCGCGCCAGTATCTCGATCAGCCCCGCCATCTCGACTGCGGGTAGAAAGTCGACGCGGGCGGGGTCACCAAGCGATGCAGAGATGCTCTTCAGATCCTGAAGAAACCCTTCCTCGCCTTCCCCTACGATGGACAGCCGGGCGTTTATGCCGCGGACGCACAGGTCGTGACAGGCTCTGATCGCCAGATCTGGCCGCTTGCTGGCGACGATCCGGCCAAAGTAAACAAGGCGCACCTCCCCCGCTTCGGTGACCGTCTCATCCGGGTTCTCCCGAGGCATCCGGTAGAGCTCATTGCAGTTCGGATAATGCAGGACATTCCTGTCGGTGAAGCGGCGCAAGAAAGGCAGATACCGGCTGCCCTGACTCAGGACGGCATGCGAACGGGCGACAGCCTGCCGGAAGAAGAACCGGTAAAACAGGCTTCTGTGCTCATAGCCACGCTCTACGCCTGAACCCCGAAGTTCATAGACAACCCGCTTTCCCATCAGGCGGGAGAGAGCGATCAAGGCGTATTCATGATATATGAGGTGCAGGTAAAATCCGGATATATGAACGCTTCCGATCGAGCGATCGGTGGCCAGCTTCCAGAACACCTTCAAGAAAACTGCAAGCAAGCCACCGGCATACTGCGGGGCCCTCAGGATACCGGCTTTCCTTGGATAGGGCTTTCCGACTGACACCGTGTCAAAACCGGTTCGCCGGAGGTAATCCAAGGTTTTCCTGTTTCCAGTCTCGCCACCGCCAATACGACGACGCGATCCGGCATCTCCGATCGCGCCATAGAACAAGATTCTTGGTTTCGTCATAAACTCTATTGCCGCTTGCCGGTTAAGCAGCGGCCCCTAAATATATCAGAGAACCGCATCCAGCCCGATGTCGGGCTGGCAGACGTTGGATTGGCTAACGGGCACCGATATCGGGGTGCAGACTTGCAGAGGAGATCCCACTCTGTCCGAAGCCAGACGTGCCGACGACTCGGCGCCCGGATTGGGCTGCCCGAACAAGAGCAGACGCAAAAATGCCAGCAAAAGCAATTTGCGCATACAGCGGAAGTCCGTGTGACAGCACATAGGTCGCTATCCAGCAATACCCTCCGATGATGATCAGAAGTCGAAGCTGCAGATCTGTGCGCATTCCATGGCGGACTCTCCGCCACAACGCGGCAACATAGGAAAAATAGACCACCAGACCAATAAGCCCGGAGCCTTCCAGAATTGTCGTTGTCGCGTTGTGCGAGGTAATAGCCATGCCGGTCTTCTGCAAGAAGAGCCCCCTGGTCGTCTCGTCCCCGTAACCGATCAGCCAGCCAGGCAGGCCGAAAGAATTCAGATTATCTATCGCGGTCACAATGAAAGGAAATCTTGACTGCATCAGGGCAGTCCAGCTGACTTCGACATCCTGCCGATACGTCGCTCCGCCCGCCATACGCAGGAGGAACGCTTCATTCTGCGCAAGATAGGCATAGGCCGCAACCGCACACATAGCGACAAGGCTTATGGCCATCATTTTCCGGCTCGCAGACTTGATCGACAGGGCCAGAATGATCACGCCACCAGCATAAATGATCCAGCCCGTCCGCGTATAGGAAAAATACACAAGATACGTTCCCAGCGCGATCGTAGCCAAAAAGAAGGCAATATATCTAAGGGATCCGGAGAACCTCTGATAAGACGCCATTATCACGAGAGTTGCGGCCAGATAGGTCTGCGATGCCGGAGCCAGGGTGTAGAAAAGTCCGGTCGCAGCATTGCTTTCCAGCCCCCACATCGCGAGGTCCCGTTGTGGCTGCAGCGACTGGAGCCCGAGGAGGAAGGGGACCGCAGAGAATATGAAAAAGAGCGACGCGTAGATTGAAAAGTTGTGCAGGATCGTGACTGCATCCGGTTTTTCCTTAAAGGTACGGAAAAGGTACAGAAGCACCAGCGGAAACATCATGGCATCCAGCGCAGAGGCGATTGCCGTCATGAGCCCGTAGGGAAATGTCAGGTAAAGTATCTGTTTGAACGAGAACAGGAAAGCAAACACGAACCAAAGCGGGACCGATCTCCGGAGCAAAAGCAGCGCCAGCGACATGATCAAAACCACTTTCCAGATCTGCGAAACCTTGAGGGGGCCGATCTGGACCGGTTCGAAATACAACAGAACCCAGAAAGCCGCCATCAGGAGCAGGATCTTTCCGGACAGCCTGAATGGGACGCTTCCTAAAGATCGTTCAGCCATCGGTCTTTCCGGCATTCAACCGGGTTCTCTTATCTGGGCTTTCGGGCCATGGACCACGCTGCGGGCAGGACAATCGCGGGTCAGGACGGTGCCAGCCCCGATAATGCTGTGATCGCCCACCTCGATGTCACCCAGGATCACGCAATTGGCCCCGACCGAAACGCCGTCACCGATTCTTGGGGGCAGCCCTCCGTCGATTTTTGATCCAATGGTTGTGTTCTGTCGCAAGGTGACATTTGATCCCAGGATCGTTCGCGCATTGACCACCAGTCCAACTCCGTGGAAAACGGCCAGACCCGGACCTGCGACCACGCGGTCCGGCAACTCGATCCCCATCACAATCTCCACGACGAACTTGTAGAGAATACGGACTGGAAGCCCGAGCAGCTTCGCCGCAGGGTTGGTCCTTTGTGCAGCCCACACCGATGCGCGGAAAAACAGAATGATGAACAGCGACTTTACGGAAACACGATTGCGTTCCCAGTCACGTCTGAGGTCGCTCTGTTTCACTTCGGGGTGCCCGGCAGGAGACGCTGTTTAAGGACGTTGCGCGAAAATGAACGCAGTACCCGGCTTTTTTCCTGCGTGACTCTGTACCAAAAGTAGGCATAGCCCAGAAAGCGGTCTCTGACCGATACCGGACGGGGCGGACGAAGGCGGTCCAGGAATCCCCGAAACTTTGGGCCGGCGTTTTCAATCGCAAAGTCGTTTCTGATACGCTCTCGTACGTCAGCCATATCTGTTTGCGAGAAGTAACCCGTAACTTTCACTTCCTCCGGCTTCGCGCGCCCAGAGAAGTTGGTGCGGAACAAGCCCGTATAACTGGCGGATGTCAATCGAGCGAGCTTTCTTGACGCGTCATAGGGAACAAGGACATTCACTCCCAGCAAAACCGCCTCGACCGTTCCGCGCCCTGTGGTGATCGCCGTGTCGAAGTTCGACAAGAAGCGCCCGGCATCCTTGGTATGGAAGGGATCGGTGAGAATCTGCACGTATTCGCTGTTCAGCGTTTTCAGATCATTCATGACCTCCTCGTGCTGGACATAGCCGATGAGAGTCAGCGTTGCTTGGCGCCCTGCCCTTCGTTGCGCTTCCAGATAGTCGACTGCGCGTTGAATCTTGTTTGCATAGGAATGTGATAGGCGCGCGATACAAACAATCTTCTCGGCGCCGTTGTGAGCATCAAGCCAGGCTTTTGCTTCGGGGGACAGAGGGATCTGTTTGGCGGCAAGGCTCGTCTCGGACACCCGGTTGGGTATCTTCGCCCGAATGGCTCCGGCCAACCGGCGCTCGAAGAACGCATCATCCTCGTCGGAGTAGACGATCAGATTGTGTGGCTTGGGGGTGTAGAGGGTCAGGGTTGGTCCACCGCATTTCACATAGACGACCTGTGTGGGCGTGTTGGCCAGCGCCCAGGCCGTAATGTCGTAGGCGTGGATGTCATAGCAGAACACAACTTGCGTGTTCGCCTTCGCCACAGCATCTCGCAATCGTCTACGAGCAGTCCAGTGGCCCACCCAGCCATGGTAGATGACATGCGTGCGCAGACCGTCGAGGGGGGGTGCCGGGCGGAAGCCCAGGTCGATGACGAGAGGATCCGCAAAAATGCCGGACCGGATCGTTTCGGCCATGCTGAAGTAATGCCCTCCCAACCCCTTGCCGAAGTTGAACGAAACGAAAGCGGCATTCGAAATGGCGTCTGTCATGGAGCGGTTTCCGCAAGCGCATCCTTGTGCGCTTGGGTTGCCGGGCAGGTCGTGCCATCGGACGCGACGTAGCGGACCTCGGCACGGAGCGGTGCTCCAAGTTCCGTCATGGACCGCTGTGATATCTCTTGGATGAGGGCCAGCATGTCAACAGAGCGGGCTGCACCTGCATTGACGATAAAGTTTGCATGGCGGGGCGACACCAGGGCATCTCCGATCCTGCGCCCCTTCAAACCCAGGCTTTCAATGATCGCGCCGGGAGGACCGTGTTGCGCATACAGGGCAGGGTCACTCACGAAAACCGATCCGCAATTGGGTTCCTTTCGCGGGAACTTGCGGCGGCGGTCGGCGAGGATGGCGCGCATTTCGGCCCGGATCTCGGCCCGGGGGCGGGTTGGGAGATGCAGGGTGGCGGCGGTAATGATCTCGCCGTTGGCCTGGTACACCGACTGACGATAACCGAAACCGCCTTCCTGTGCCGGACGGGTGTGCACCACGCCATCTGAGGTAACGCTCTCTACCTCCAGAAGATTGCTGCCGATCCCCTTGCGCTGGCTGCCGCCGTTCATGCAGATCAATCCGCCCAGCGTGCCGGGAATGCCGCAGATATGCTCGGCCCCGCCAAGACCCGCCTGCATCAGGCGGCGGGCCAGGCCGGGAACCCAGATCCCGGCCTGAGCGCGGACCCTCGCACCCTCCAGGGAGATCTGAGCCATGCGTGCGCCGATCTGGATGCAGGGCACGCGTAGCCCGGCATCATCGAACAGCAGGTTGCTGGTCAGACCGATCACCACGGGGCGGATACCACGGGCCGCGAACCAGCTTGTCAACGCCGACACCTCGGCCGTCGAGGCCGGCCGCAGCACCAGATCGGCCCGCCCGCCGATCCGCCACTGGCTGACGGCGGACAGGTCCACCCCGCGCTCCACCCCGTCCGGGCACAGCCGGCCCAGTTCGGCGATGGCGGTCTCGCTCAGCGGATCCATTCTGCCTCGGCCCCCAGGGACTGAAGTTTCTCGACGAAATCCACATAGCCCCGGCCGATCTGCCAGGCATCGGTGATGATCGTCTCACCCTCGGCGATCAGGCCGCACAGAGCAAGCGCGGCACCCGCGCGCAGGTCGAGTGCCCGCACCGTCGCCCCCTGCAGCTTGCCGTCGGCGCCTTGCAGCACCAGCATGTCGCCGCGCACCTCATACTGCAGGCCCATGCGCGCCATCTCTTCGGCATAGCCGTAGCGTCCGGGAAAACGCAGGTCGACGATGCGCGACTCGCCCCGTGACCGCGCCGTCCAGGCAGCGAGGATCGGCTGCACATCGGAATTGATCCCTGGATGCGGGCCGGTGCTGATCTCGATCGGATAGCATGTCCCGCCCCGCACGATCAGCGTGTCGTCACGCCGGTAAAGCCGGGCGCCCGCAGCGGTGAGATGGGCCAGCACGACCTCCAGATCGCCATATGGGAAGCCCGCGATCTCCACATCCCCCCCGGTCATGACCGCGCCCACCAGCCACGTCACCGCCTCCATGTTGTCGGCGATCACACGGTGCTCAGTGCCGTGCAGCTCCTCCACGCCGATGATCTCGATATGCTCCTGCCCGAAGACCCGAATCTGCGCGCCCATGCTTCGCAACAGCGCGATCAGATCCAGAATCTCGGGGCGAATATGCGGATTCCAGACCCGGGTCACGCCCTTGGCCAGCGTGCCGCACAAGATGGCATTCTCGGTCGCGCCGGTGGAGCGCAGGGGCAGATGGATATCGGCGCCGACGAGGCCGCCCGCCGGTGCCTCGGCGCACAGGAAATCCCCCTCGTCCCAGACCCGCGCACCGAGTCGCTCCAGCAGCATGACATGCAGATCATACTTGCGCTCGCCCAGTTTGCAGCCGCCCGGCAGCGGCACACGCCCGGCACCCTGTCGGGTGGTCAGTGCCCCCAGGATCAGCAGCGTGTTGCGGATCGACCGGCCATCCCAGTTCAGCACCGTATCCGGGGCGCGGGTCTCGTCAATCTCGATCCGGTCGGCGCTGACCCGAGCCGATTTGCCGAGCGCTTCGAGCATCTCGACATGCACCTGCGCATCCAGCAGACCCGCCGGATACTGCGTCAGGGTGACCCGTTCGGACGTCAGCAGGCTGGCCGCGAGAAGCCGCAGGGCCGAGTTTTTAGCCCCGGCGAGGGTAACCGCGCCGGTGAGTGGGTGAGAGCGGTTAATCTTGATGCTGTCAGTCACTGCGTCAGGTTTCCTTCTGGGCTTCAGCCTTGATTTTAATAATGCGTGCGGGCGCACCCACCGCAGTTGCGTTGTCCGGAATATTGGCCGTTACAACAGAATTTGCTCCAACCACGCAATTCCGGCCAATACGGACCTTCCCGACAATAACAGCACCCGCAAAAATCACCGTATTCTCGGCAATCTCCGGGTAGTTCCCTTTCTTCCAGTCCCCTAGAACACGGCCTCCGAGTGTAACATTCTGGTAAATGGTAACATCGTCCCCGATGATTACACCTTCTCCAATCACGATGGAGGTGGGATGAGGAAGTTTGAGCCGTCGACCAATTTTAGCATGGGGTGAAATATAATTACCGTATCTTTCAAGCCGAGAGGCACACCAACGCGCCAAAAGCGAATAGCGCCGACGCCGGGCCTCTTGCATAAGCGTCACCAACAGGCTGATCCGTGCCGAGGCACGCCCAATCAGCAATGTTCTTGTGATATGTAAAATACGCGGCATGTTATATCGCCATACGCCGCGCCTTAAGGCGATAAAACTCATACATGATAAACGCCGAAATCCCGAGATAAAAAATAGTTGTAAAGGCAGAATACCAGGCGACGACTGTCATCGCGTCCAATTCGAGCCACGCCCCCGCCATGAAAACGATAGCAAGCCCAGCAGACCGAAGGATGTTAATTAAAAGAAAAACTGATTGATTCTTCAAAAGGTTCATCAACTGGATAAGAGGTGCCGATGAAAACTGGAAAACGATCGCAAAGGAAATAAGCGACGTAAACTGTCCAGCGAGCCGCCATTCCGGGCCAAAAGCGAAATAGAATAGGTCGGAACCGAAGAAAAACAGGAGAGCAGCAGGCACCAAAGCAACCGCGAGCAGGCGCACTTGCACTTCACCTGCCATTTTTACAACTCTGGCGGGCTCTTCCTTGAAGATCTGCGACGCTTCGCCATATAGCGCTTTTCCGGCAGACTGGCCCAGAATGGCCACCGGCATCGACAGCGCCATCATTGCCAGGCCAAATTGCCCCGTGGTCTGTGCATCATAGAGCGCGGCCATGAAGAACATCGGTGCCTGCATGGAGAACACCATCAGGAACTGCGAGGGCACGCGCCAGATCGCGAAACCCCGGTGTTTCCAGGCCACCTTGCGCAGGCGTGCGGGGCTGATGTGGTGCCAGTTCGCCCGGAACTCGCCCAGAAAGCCGCGCAGCAGCCGACCGACCCCGCCGGCCTGGGCGACGACCTGCCCCAGGAGCAACCCCAGCGGCTGGACCGACAGTACGCCCAGCCCGATCTTGACCACCGTCCCAGCCAGGCTTTGCGTGACATTGGTCTGGGCGATCACCTTGTAGGCGCGCCGCCGCGTGGCCCACAGGGTCAGCATTTCGTAGGTTGCGGTGCCCAGAACGCCCAACGCGATCAGCCACCACCACGGAGCCAGCACTTGCATCGAGACCAGCCCCAGCAGCGTCTCGCCGCCCATCCACAGGCTCAGGGCGATCAGTGCCGAAAGGCCCAGCATCAGCCCGGTCGAGAGGGCCAGCAGGTTCATCGCCACCCCATCCTGACGCGGCAACGGCAGAGCCAACACATAGCGCAGGGTCACCAGCGGTGCGAGGATCGCCACCAAAGCGGTGAACACGGCCAGCACTCCGAAATCCTCGGGCGTATAGATCCGGGTCAGCACCGGGATCGCGACAATCCCGATCACCCGCCCGATCCCGCTGCCCAAGGCCAGCGTGGCCATACCGCGGAACACCCCGCCGGACGCGCCCCCGAAAAAGGCCCGTCCGAATCCCGTCCATTTGCGGCGTGACACTCTCAACTCCTGCATGGCCCGTTCATTCGGAAAAAATTCCGTCCGTGACGAGGTGGCCGGCAACCTCGCGGGCGCCTGACAACGTCAGGTGCCCGTAGTCAAACTGCATCGGATCGCCGTCGGAGGCAGTTCTTTGACAGGTGCCGCTGTCGCAGATGATGTCGATCAGCGAAAAATAGTGGGCGGAGGAAGGTGACAAGCCCAGCCTCATCCGCGCATCCAGTTCTTGCCGTTCCCGAACGGCAAATCGCATGGTCTGCTCTAAAGCACCTGCAGCCGCGGCGTGACCAAAGACGATCGGAAAATCCATCGCGTACTCAGGCGCTGGTCCGACCACGCTCACGGCGTGGCCATTCTCCACAGCAAGGGCCACCGTTGCCTCAAGTGCCTTGAAGGCCCCGGCGTTCCACCGCGCAGCAAAAATAACGCCCTCAAGCCGCTCATCACCAATCAGGGCATCGAGAACCGAGTCTCGCATCCTGATACATGTTTCTCGTCCCAAGGCCCCCAGGACAGGCAGACAGCCGGACGCTGTCGCCTGAATAAGATTTACGTCTGGCGCTGTCTCGGACAGGGCGACAGCGAGCATCGCTGCGTGGCTGTCACCGATGATCAGATAGTTTCTGAGACCTTCCCGAAAAACGATACATGCGTCATAGGGAAAATTCCCGTCGGTTCCTTGGCCACTAACAAAGCACCCATTCCTGAACTGGGTCCTGTAATCATCGGTTTCCCGGTAGTCCAGAAAAGAGTAGATGCGCCGGATGTCTTCCGGGTAGCGCATCCTGAAGATCGCGTCGTTGCTTGTGAACATCACAGAAATAGAGAGAGCCGCCAAGGACACGACCGAAACGGTCACGACCTTTCTCGAACTCCAGTTTCTTTTCCCGCGCCTGAACGGCGTTTCGATCCAGCGCCAGCTGAAATAGGACAGAACAAGTATGAAGATCAGCAGAGGCACGATGACAATGCCTCCGGTGTCTAACATGAAAGCCTGACGCGAGAAGGCCAAGACCGGCTGGTGCCACATATATATCGAATAGCTCAGCAATCCCGTCCAGACAAAGGGCGGCAGGCTGAGAATGCGGCCGGCAAGATTCCCCTTATCCGCATATCTGATGATGAGCGCCGCTCCCAGAACTGGGGGAATGGCGAAATACCCCGGAAAGGGCATGTCCCGGTTGATCAGGAAGAGCGACAGGACGATCAGCGCCATTCCTCCGAATGCGAGGATCCCGCCACCGCGCAACGAGACCGCTTTCGGTCTGGCAAGTGCCAACAGAGAACCCGCCGCAAGTTCCCACGCTCTGGTGGGAAGAAGGTAGAAATTGGCCTCTGACAGCCTCCCCGAGAGGGAACTCCCTACGGACAACGCCAAGCTGAGCACAAAGATGGCGATGATGGACCAAACGAGGAGATTTCCTCCTCTCCTCGCAAACAGGATCATCATCAACGGGAAAAAGATGTAGAACTGTTCTTCGACCGCAAGAGACCAGGTATGCAGCAGCGGATTCAGGTCGGCCGCGGCTGCGAAGTAGTCAACGGTACTCCAGAAGTATATGTTCGACACAAAAAAGGCGGTCGCCGTGACCGCTTTCTGCAAATTCTGAAACAGCGGAGGGATCAGCAGGACGGATCCCGCGATCATCGTGGCAATCATGACTGCAACCAGAACCGGAGCGATCCGGCGCATGCGCCGCGCGTAGAAGGTCCAGATAGAGAATTTCCCGACACTTAAATCATCATGGATGATCCGGGTGATCAGATAGCCACTGATGACGAAAAAGACATCGACTCCGACAAATCCGCCGGGAACCCATTCGTGGTTCGCGTGAAAGAAGACGACAGGAACTACAGCCAGAGCTCTAAGGCCGTCTATTTCAGGGCGGTACTTCAATGGGCGGTCCGGCATGTCAGACACAGTGGCTTTCCCGATACCATGCCACGAACGCAGCCACGCCATCGCGCATATCGGTCTGTGGGGCGTAGCCGGTCAGCTGGCGCAGCAGACTGGCGTCGGCCCAGGTGGCCGGAACGTCGCCGGGCTGCATATCCATGGGGTGGCGGATCGCCTTGCGGCCGGTGGCCTCTTCGATGGCGTCGATGAACTCTTCCAGCCTGACCTTGGTGGAATTGCCGATGTTCACCACCCGGAAGGGCGCGACCGGCGAGAGGCTGTCGCCCTCGACCGCCGCGCCCTGCCCCGGCACGGTGTCGATCAGCAGGGTAATGGCGCGAACCAGATCGTCGACATAGGTGAAGTCGCGCCACATCTGGCCGTGGTTGTAGACGTCGATGGCCTCGCCCTGCAGGATCGCCTTGGTGAACTTGAACAGCGCCATGTCGGGCCGCCCCCAGGGGCCGTAAACCGTGAAGAAGCGGAACATCGTGATCGGCAGGCCGTGGATATGGGCCCAGGCATGGGCCATCGCCTCATTGGCCTTCTTGGTCGCCGCATAGAACGACATCGGGGTGTCGGCCTTGTGCGTCTCGGCATAGGGCATGTCGGTATTCGCGCCGTACACCGAACTGGTCGAGGCCATCAGCAGATGCGCTGGCCGCACCGCCAGCGCCGCCTCCATCAGGTTGAAGGTGCCAAGGATATTGGCATCCATATAGGCGCGCGGGTTGTCGATGGAATAGCGCACCCCGGCCTGGGCGGCCAGATGCACGACCACATCGGGCGCCGCCGTCTCGACCGCCGCCGACAGCGCCGGGGCGTTTTCCAAAAGCGCCTCTGTGGCCCGAAACGCCGGGAACTCGTGCAGCATCGCGTGACGCCGCCGCTTCAGGCTGACGTCGTAATACTCCGTCATCCCGTCATAGCCATGCACCTCCCAACCCTCGGCCAGCAACTTGCGCGCCAGATGAAAGCCGATAAAGCCCGCAGTGCCGGTGATGAAGGCACGCCTCATTCGGCGGCGGCCAGCATCAGGTCGGCGCGCAGGCTGTCGCCGCGCCCGACGCTGTCATAGGCGATGAAGCCGGCTGCTTCGACATCCGCCCGGCCGTAGATATTGCGCAGATCGGCCATTCGCGGCGTAGCCATCGTTCCGGCCAGACGCTTCAGATCCAGCGCCCGGAACTCATTCCATTCGGTCAGGATCAGCAGGCAGTCGGCACCTGCGGCTGCGGCATAGGGGTCGGTTTCCCAAATCACGCCTGGCAGCAGGGCCTCGCCCTCCTTGCGGCCATGGGGATCGACTGCACGCACCCGCGCCCCACTGCCCACCAGCGCGGGCAGGATCGTCAGACTGGGCGCATCGCGCATATCGTCTGTTCCGGGTTTGAAGGTCACGCCTAGCACGGCGATGGTCTTGCCGTTGACCGATCCGCCGCACAGGTCGATGACCTTGTCGATCATCCGGCGCTTGGTCATGTCATTGACCGCGATCACCGTCTCGGTGATGCGTTGCGGCACACCGTGTTCCTGGCCGATCCGGGCCAGCGCCGAGGTGTCCTTGGGAAAACACGAGCCGCCATAGCCCGGGCCAGCATGCAGGAACTTGGCGCCGATGCGGCCATCGAGTCCCATGCCTTTGGCCACGGATTTCACATCGGCCCCCACCCGTTCACACAGCGCGGCGATCTCGTTGATGAAACTGATCTTGGTCGCGAGGAAGGCGTTGGCCGCGTATTTGATCATCTCGGCCGATTCCAGATCGGTGTAGACCACCGGAAAATCGCGCAGATAAAGCGGTCGGTAGATGTCGCCCATTACGGCGCGGGCCCGCTCAGTCTCGACGCCCACCACCACGCGGTCGGGCTTCATGAAATCATCGATCGCCGCCCCCTCGCGCAGGAACTCGGGATTGGAGGCGACGTCGAATTCGGCCTCGGGATTGGCCGCACGCAGGGCGGCCGCGACCTTGCGGTTGGTGCCGACAGGAACGGTGGATTTGGTGACGATCACCGCATATCCGGTCAGCGCACGGCCGATCTCGGTCGCTGCGGCCAGAACATAGGTCAGGTCGGCATGGCCATCACCGCGCCGGGTGGGGGTGCCCACGGCGATGAACACGGCATCGGCCCCGGCCACCGCCTCGGCCAGATCGCTGGTAAAGGTCAGCCGTCCGGTCTCGGTGTTGCGGGCCAGCACGGCATCCAGGCCGGGCTCGTAGATCGGCACCTCGCCCTTGCGCAGGCGCTGGATCTTGTCCTCCACCTTGTCGACGCAGACCACGTCATGGCCAAAATCGGAAAAGCAGACACCGGAGACGAGGCCGACATAGCCCGTCCCTATCATTGCGATTTTCATGGAAATCTCACATCATGGATGATCAAAAAAGCTGCATTCTCGTGCAGAAACCAGCGGTTCTACGACTTTCGCTGTTTGTATTCGTAGCGATAGCCGTAACCATATCCGTAGCCCCCGCCCGCCTTGCGCGGATCAAATCCGTTGAACACCGCGCCGCTGAGGCGCAGGCCGGCGGCACCAAAGGTCTTGCTCGACGCTTCAATCTCGCCTGGGGCCGTGGCATCGTGGCGAACGACAAGGATCGTGGCCCCGGTGCTGCGACTCAGGATCACCGGATCGGTCACCGCCAGCGCCGGGGGCGCATCAACGAGCGTCAGGTCGAAATTCTCGGCGCACCAGTCCAGCATCTGGCGCAACTGCACGCGCATCAGAAGTTCGGAAGGGTTGGGCGGATAGCGCCCGGAGGGCAGTACGAAGAGGCCGGCCACCGGGCCCGGCAGCATCAGATCCTCGATCGTCCGATCCCCGGCCAGAACTTCTGCCACTCCCGGCTGATTGCGCTGCAGGTTGAAATAGCGCCACAGGTGCCCGCGGCGCATGTCGGCATCAATTAGGCAGACGCGCTGCCCGGCCTGCGCCGCCACCACCGCCAGGTTGGTGGCGAGGAAGCTCTTGCCAGCCTTGGGATGGGCCGAGGTGATGGTCAGCGTCGGGGAGGCCGCATCCAGCATGCCGAAGTGCAGGCTGGTGCGCAACGAACGGAAGGCCTCGACCGCCAGATCGTCGGGCTGGTCCAGTGCCAGGACCGGCAGAACCCCCTTGCGCCGGCCAGAAGTGTCGGCGGCGCGGCTGTAGTTGATCGTGGCGAAAACCGGCAGGCCTTGCCGTTCGATCTCAGAGGCATCCTGAACGCCCTTGCGCAGCCAGTTGCGGCCGAGAACCAGCCCGATCCCACCCATCGCACCCAGCATCAGCCCCAGGGCCAGAAGCAGATTGCGCCGGGGCGCGACGGGCATGGCCGCTGTCGCCGCCGGATCTATGATGCGCACACTGCCAACCGTGCTGGCGCGCAAGACCTCGACCTGCTGCGCTCGGGTCAGCAACTCGGTGTAAAGTCTCTGCGCCAGGTCAACATCCCGGCTCAGGTTGACGATCTGGCGCTGGGTTTCCGGCAGGGCGCCGACCTGACCGCGCAGCGCTTCGAGGCGGGCTTGAAGGCGCCCCCGTTCCTCCAGCAGCAACCGGTAGGTGGGATGCGCCGCGGTGTAGCGCTGCGACAGCGCATCTTCGCGGCGCTGCAGTTCCGCCAGTTCTGCCTCTGCCAGAGTGACCGCGCCAAGCAGAGCCTGGGTTTCCATCGACAAGTCGACCGAGACCTGCTGCTGGCGAAACGCATTGAGGGCGCGCTCGGCCTCGCGCAAGGCCGCTTCGGCCTGCGGAATCTGCTCACGGATAAACTGGAGGCTGCCATCAGCCTGCGCGGCGCTGCGGGTGATGTTCTGGCCCTGATAGGCGGCGAGGACTGCATCCAAGGCGCGGACATTGTCTGCCCGACCCGTCCCGGTCACCTGAGCTTCGAGAATTCCAGAAGCTCTGCCGCGCTCACTGACGGTCAGACGTCCCCTCAGCGAACTGATGGCCATGGTCTCGCTGATCTGCCGGATCGTGAAGGCCCGACCTGCGGGCGCGGAAAGCGCGGCCACCGTCAGTGTGAACCCAATGTCCGGCAGGCTGAGCGCCTCGCCCACTCTCCCCTGCAGCTCGCGCTCATCCGGCGTCGTCAGCACAAAGCTGCCCGCCTCGCCCACCGTCAGCCGCATCTGCTGATTGACCCAGAGGGGCGGGGCAATGAGCTGCGCCAGCGTCACGGCCTCACCGGGCCGGGCAAAGCGCTGCGGCAGCAGCCCGTCGATCCCCGGCAACTGGTAGCGCGCGACCATCGTGCCAATCACCGGCGCCAGATCCGGCTCCACCCGCCAGTCGAGGTTGAGCGCGGCCACCGCCTGCCCCAGCACCAGCCGCGAGCGCAGGATCTCGATCTCGGTCACGCTGCGCGGGTCGCCGCCTTCCATCAGACTGGTCAGGCTGCTGGGCAGCGAGAGCGCATTGCTTTTTTCCTCAAGCTGAACCAGAGCGTCGGCCTGATAGGTCGGCGGGGTGTTCATGTAGGCAAACAGCGCGCCCCCCAACCCCAACACCATGCACAGCGCGATCCAGAACTTGCCCTTCCACAGCGTGACCAGCAGCTGGCCGAGATTGATCTCGTCGCTGTCCGGCTCGGATCTGGACATCGGTGCGGACGTCAGGGGTCCGGAACTCATAGGCCGTTCATCATGCAGCATCCTTCCGGGCGATCTGTCGGTGGTCTTGCCAATATATCCGTCCGGCATCTCAAGGCTTTCTCGTTGGAACAAGCTTAGTCACCCAATCGTCGGCAGCCGCGGAAATCCGGGCAAAGGCCGCTTCATGACTCTCGCGGGGCCGCCGGTAGGGATCCCCGATCCCGTTGCCGCCCTGCCAATGATCAAACAGCATCACCCTGCCGGAAAGGTCCGGGGCCTGGCGGGCGATCTCGCGGCGGTGGCCGGCTTCCATGACCAGGATCAGGTCGGCCTCCTGACCCAGTGCCCGTGTGAACTGCCGCGCCACATGCGCCTCAAGGCTCAGGCCATGCGCCAGAGCGACCTCGTGCGCTGTCTCATCCGCGGCACAACCGACCAGCGCGCCAATCCCGGCCGACGACACCTCGATCGGCGCGCCCCGCTCGGCCAGCCGCGCCGCCAGCAAGCGCTCACCCACGGGCGAGCGGCAGATGTTGCCGACGCAGACGACCAGAATGGATTTCACCAGCATGCCAGGGATTCAGGGGCGATACGGGATCAGGTAAGGGCGCATGAGCGCATGACACGCCCGCCTTCAACACAAACCTGCGCGGGTCGCATTTGAGTCGTGGAAAGGGCCTCGGTCAGGGCTAAAAGCCCAGGCTGCAGAAGGGATAGACGCCCATCAACTATAGCTACCGCACCGGTCGTCCCAAGGGGTGACCGATGTAACATCTTGTTTACAAAAGGATAAAGGCAGAAAACCCATGATCTGGAGCGGACATTAGCACAGATGCCGTTGGGGAAGGAAGACATAGATTACGCAGGTGCAGCATAATTCCAGAATGCGCGGATGCGGTCTTTCGACCAAGTCCCGCACAAGCTCGAAAAGACAAGAGCAAGTCTATGATATTGTTATTTAAATATGGGAAAAGCAGCACCCTTTGTTGGGGAAGGGAGTCCCACCGCCGCAGCTGCAGACCGGGCCCCTCTGGCACAGTAAGAAAAATCGTCGTAATGCGGCGCATCACCGCGCGAAAGCGACGCATCCCAATCCATACGGAAGCCTGCCCATGTTCATCGCCACCCTGCTGACCAACCCGGACACGCCGGTCCTTGATCGCGCCACCGTGGAATCGCTGCGCAATGCCTGGGGCGGCGGCGATGCGGTCTGGCTCGATCCCGGCGTGGCGGCTGAGTTTCCGCTGGAATCAGTGCCGGCGAACCTGTGGGAGGCCTGGGCGGGCCTGCAGTCCCTGCGCATTGATCTGGCCGTACAGCCCAGCCTGAACCGCAAAAAGCGCCTGCTGATCGCCGATATGGACAGCACCATGATCCGGCAGGAATGCATTGACGAGTTGGCGGATGAGGCAGGCGTCGGCGCCTATGTCGCGGGCATCACCGCCCGCGCGATGAACGGCGAGCTGGATTTCGAGGCCGCCCTGCGGGAGCGGGTGGCCCTGCTGCGCGATCTGCCTGCCGCCACCATCCCCCGCGTGATCCGCGACCGCATCACCCTGATGCCCGGCGGCACTGCCCTGCTGGCCACCATGCGCGCCAATGGCGCCTACGCGGCGCTGGTCTCTGGCGGGTTCACCGCCTTTACTGCAAGCATTGCCCAGACGCTGGGCTTTGACGAAAACCGCGCCAATACGCTGCTGGTTGAAAATGGCAAACTGACCGGCCATGTCGCCGACCCGATCCTTGGCAAACAGGCCAAGCTGGATGCCCTGATCGAGATCACCGCCCGCCTGAACCTCACCCCCGAAGATGCCATCGCCGTCGGCGATGGGGCCAATGACCTTGCCATGCTCAACCGCGCGGGCGCAGGCGTGGCGCTGCATGCCAAGCCGGTTGTCGCGGCGCAATGCGATCTGCGCGTGAACCATGGCGACCTGACCGCGCTTCTCTACCTGCAAGGCTACACCCGTGAGGAGTTCGCCGCATGATCGTCCGTCCTGCCCTGCCACAGGATGCCAAAGCCATGGCCGACCTGCTGAACCAGATCATCGCCATCGGCGGCACCACAGCACACCAGACCCCCAAAACCCCGGAAACCGTGCGCCACGACTATATCGACGGTCCCGACAGCATCACCTGCGTTGTGGCGGAAGAGGCGGGCCAGATCCTCGGCTGGCAGTCAATTGGCTGGCACCATGGCGATGCCCATATCGGCAGTTTTGTCGATCCGCACACGCAGGCCAAAGGCATCGGCTCGCAGCTTTTCGCCGAAACGCTGAAACTCAGCCGTGCGGCGGGCCTGACCGAGATTTTCGCCACCATCCGCGCTGACAACGTGCCGGGTCTGGCCTATTACGCCCGGCAGGGCTTCACCGATATCAGCGCCGAACCCGACTATGCGCTGAACACCGGCGAAGTGGTCGGCCGGGTCCACCGCAAGCTGACCCTGCGCTGACGCAAACCATCTGTCAGCCTGCGCTGACCGACAGCCCGCCGTCCGCGTCCAGAAACGCAAACCCGTTCGGCCCCAGCACCAGCCGCCCTGCCTCCAGATGTGCTGCGTGACAGGGCGCGCCTTCCGTCAGCACCCCCTCCACCGCCAGCACCACCGGGCGCGGTGACAGGTTGAACACGCAGGCCAGCGCATCGCCGCGCGCAAAGGCCAGCACCGGCTCCGGCACCTCAAAGAACCGCGTCCGCCCCAGCCGCAAGGCCGGGTGCAGACGCCGGAACGCCAGCATCTCGCGGTAAAACTCCAGCACCGAGCCCGGCACCCCCTCCTGCGCCGCCAGATTGCGCGCCAGTTGCGGGGCCTTGACCGGCAACCACGGCTTCACATCGGAAAACCCGCCATACTCCGACACATCCCAGACCATCGGCGTACGGCAGCCATCGCGGCCCTTGTAATCGGGCCAGAACCGGATCCCCGGCGGGTCGGTCAGCTCGTCAAATGCGATATCCGTCTCGACCTGCCCCGCCTCTTCGCCCTGATACAGGCAGACCGAGCCTTCGAACGACAGCAGCATCGCCGCCGCCAGCTTGACCACCGCATCCGCCGCGCCGTATTCCGCCCAGCGCGTCGCATGGCGGATCACGTCATGATTGGAAAACGCCCACATCGGCCAGCCATCCGGCGCGCCCTGAAAAAACCCCTCGATCTTTTCGCGGAAATGCGCGGCGGTAAACTCCGGCCCCAGCATGTCGAAACTATAGGTCATGTGCAGCCGCCCCGGCTGGGTATATTCCGCCATGATCGCCACATTGCGCCACGGCGCATCGCCCACCTCGCCCACCATGGTGCGGTCGGGATATTCATCGGTCAACGCCCGCATCCGTTCCAGCCAGCCCGGATTTTCGGGCCGCGATTTGGAATACAGATGATCCTGCATGTCATAGGGGTTCACCGGCGGCCGGTTTTCCTTTTGCGGCATCGGCCCGTTCGGGCGCAATTCGGTGTCGTGAAAGTAGTAATTCACCGTATCCAGCCGGAATCCGTCCACCCCGCGCTCCAGCCAGAACCGCAGCACCGAAAGCGCCCAGTCCTGCACCGCCGGATTGTGAAAGTTCAGATCCGGCTGGCTGGGCAGAAAGTTGTGCAGATAATACTGCCGTCGGCGCGAATCCCACTCCCAGGCGGAGCCGCCGAACACCGACAGCCAGTTGTTCGGCGGGCTGCCATCGGGTTTGCCATCGGCCCAGACATACCAGTCAGACCGCGCATTGTCGCGGCTGACCCGGCTTTCGCGGAAAAACGGGTGCTGGTCGGATGAGTGCGAAATCACCTGATCAATGATCACCTTCAACCCCAGTTCATGCGCGCGGGCCACCATCACATCAAACGCCGCCAGATCGCCGAACAGCGGGTCCACATCCATGTAATCCGACACGTCATAGCCCATGTCGGCCATCGGGCTTTTGAAAATCGGGCTCAGCCACACCGCATCCACCCCCAGGGCTGCCAGATGCGGCAACCGCGCGGTGATCCCGGCCAGATCACCGATCCCGTCGCCATCCGAGTCCTGAAAAGACCTTGGATAGACCTGATAGGTCACCGACCCGCGCCACCATTCAGCCATCGCCATCCCTCACGCCGTTTGCGCCACTCAAACCGTTTTGAATCCTGCCTTCAACCCGAAATCCACACAATCCCGCTGTTGCCCGCTCACCGCATACCGATGTACACAGACGCCCATGCGCCAGACCCTGACCCAGATCTACGACGCCCGCATCGCCGCAGGCACCCTGCGCCCCGACCCGGCGCAGCACGCTGTGTTGCCGGAGCTGGAGGCGTTGCGCGCCTGGCTGGAAGACAACGCCACCCGCCGCACCGGCCTGTTCGCGGGCCTGTTCGCCAGACCGCTGACCCCGCCAAAGGGCCTGTATCTGTGGGGCGGCGTCGGGCGCGGCAAATCCATGCTGATGGACCTGTTCACCGAGGCGACCGGCATCGCGAAAAAGCGCCGGGTGCATTTCCACGCCTTCATGCAGGAAATTCACCACGGCATCCACGCTGCCCGGCAAAAGGGTGTCGAAGACCCGATTGCCCCGGTGGCCGAGGCGATCATCCGCGAGACACGCCTGCTCGCCTTTGACGAAATGCAGATCACCGACATCACCGATGCGATGATCGTGGGCCGGCTGTTTGAGAAGCTGTTCGCCGCTGGTGTGGTCATCGTCACCACCTCGAACCGCCCGCCCGAAGACCTGTATCTCAACGGTCTGAACCGTGCGCTGTTCCTGCCGTTCATCGCCATGCTGCGCGACCGGCTGACGATCCACGAGCTGGAAAGCCCCAACGATTACCGCCAGCACCGGCTTGCCGGGGCGCAGGTCTATTTCCATCCCGCAGGCAAGGCCCGCCCGCAGATAGACGCGATCTGGACCGACCTCACCGGCGGCACGCCGGGCGAGCCGCTGAAACTGCCGGTCAACGGGCGTGAGGTCGAAATCCCCCGCTTTGCCAACGGCATCGGCCGCGCCACCTTTTGGGAATTCTGCGCCCGCCCGCTTGGTGCTGCCGATTTTCTCGCCATCGCCGCCGCCATCCGCGTCCTGATCCTCGAAGACATTCCGCAGCTGTCGGCCAGCAACTACAACGAGGCCAAGCGCTTCGTCCTGCTGATCGACGCATTGTACGAGGCTCGCGTGCGGCTGATCTGCTCTGCCGCGGACGAGCCCGAACGGCTTTATACCGAAGGCACCGGGTCATTCGAATTTGAACGCACCGCCAGCCGCCTGCGCGAGATGCAAGGCGCAGACTGGAGCCAATAGCAAAGGCCCGGATCTTTAGATCCGGGCCCCGCCCTGCACCAGCCCGCCTTACTTGAACCGCTTGATCGCGCCAGACTCCAGCCGTTCCAGATAGCTGTTCAACTCGCGCTTCACGACCGGCATCAGGCAATACAGGCCGACGATGTTCACCACCGCCATCGCAAAGATCGCTGCATCCGAGAAGTCGATCACCGGGTCCAGCGACGCTGCTGCACCGATCACCACAAACACGCAGAACATCACCTTGAACGTGATCTCTTGCTTCCTGCCCTCGCCGAACAGATAGGTCCAGGCTTTCAGCCCATAATAAGACCATGAAATCATGGTGGAAAAGGCGAACAGCAGCACCGCCACCACCAGCACATAGGGAAACCACGGCAAGGCCGCCCCAAACGCCGCAGAGGTCAGACCAACCCCGGTCGCCCCCGTCGCGGTCACGATCTGGCCGTTTTCACCCAGCACATACAGCCCCGTGGCGGCATCCGTGGTCAACTGACCCGTGATGATGATCACCAGCGCCGTCATCGTGCAGATCACCACCGTATCAATGAACGGCTCCAGCAACGACACAAAGCCTTCGGTGATCGGCTCCTTGGTCCGCACCGCCGAGTGTGCAATCGCGGCAGAGCCAACCCCGGCCTCGTTCGAAAACGCCGCCCGGCGGAAGCCCTGGATCAGCGCCCCGATCATGCCGCCGGCAATGCCGTTGCCGGTAAAAGCCCCGGCAAAGATCTGCCCGAAGGCCCAGCCGATCATGTCATAGTTCATCAGCAGAATGATCAGCGCGGTGCCGACATAGATCACCCCCATCAACGGCACCACACGCTCGGTCACCTGTGCGATCGACTTCAGCCCGCCGATGATCACCGCAAACACGATGGCGGCAAAAATCACCCCGGTGATCCAGCCCGGATATTGCCCCAGCACCCCGGTCAGCTGCTGATGCGCCTGATTGGACTGGAACATGTTGCCGCCGCCCAGTGAGCCCAGCACACAGAAAACCGCGAACAGCACCGCCAGAAACTTTCCCCCCGGAAGCCCGCGTTCGGCAAAGCCCTTGGTGATATAATACATCGGCCCGCCCGACACCGTGCCATCGGGGTATTCGTTGCGATACTTCACGCCCAGCGTACATTCGGTAAACTTCGATGCCATGCCCAACAGCCCGGCAAGGATCATCCAGAACGTCGCCCCGGCCCCGCCGATGGTGACCGCCACCGCCACCCCGGCAATATTGCCCAGACCAACCGTCCCCGACAGCGCGGTCGCCAGCGCCTGAAAATGGCTGACCTCGCCCGCGTCATTCGGATCGGAATACTTGCCGCTGACCAGCTGGATCGAATGCCGCCAGACCCGGAACTGGATAAAGCCGAAATAGAGTGTGAACACCGAGGCGGCGATCACCAGCCAGGCCACGATCCACGGAAACCCGGTGCCGGGGAACGGCGCAAAAATGAAATTCACGAACCAGCCGGTAGAGGCCAGAAAGATCTGGTTCACCGACTCGTCAATGCCCTGCGCCTGCGCCACCGATGCAAGGCTGGCGGAAAACGCGACACATGCGGCAAAGGCCGCGATAAAGCGGGTAAAAATGCTCATCTCAGGGGTCTCCTTACGGGACGATGGTGCATGGCACCGGCGCGATCTGCGCCAGCGTGCCTGCGACGGAACCAAACACGCGCGACATCACGCCCGAATTGCCGGTGCGGCCGGTGACAATCTCGGTCGCTCCGATCTCGGCAGCAACCTCGCAGATCGTTTCCGTCACATGGCCGTATTTGATCGCGGTCTCGATCCCGACACCCTGACCCTGATACTTCGCGGCCAATGGCGCGATGATCGCCGCCTCTGCCCGCGCCAGTTCCTGCTTGCGCCGCGCGTGGCGCTCTTCCAGCTCTTCCTTGGTCAGAAAGGTATAGGGCGACCATTCCAGCACATGCACCAGCATGAGCGATCCCCCGTCCTGACGCGCACGGGCATGAGCAAAGGCCAAAGCCCGCTCCCCCGCGTCGCTGCCGTCAACGGCAACCAGTATTTTCCCCGGCATCTTGTTCTCCTTTGTTGGCAATTGGCACTGATCTGAGGCGTCAGCTTGGGGCGACATCGCGCCGCCCATGCCCAAAGGATAACGGAATTGTGACAGTCAGGTCGCCTTAAAATTGCATTACGGCAATCCAACTGGCCCGCATTTGCCACCATTCAGCGTCATTTGACTGCAAAAAGGCCCTTCGGCAGGCAGCCTTCCTATCCTCTCCCCTGTACCTTGCCGCTTGCGCCCGGCCTTGAGGCACAGGCTGGTCAGTCCGCTCTGGATCTTGCCGGGCGGCCCCCTCCGCAGGCTTGCATCCCCGACACGTCTCTCCTAAATTCTCATGCGTGCGACGACACACTGCGTCGCCCGGACAACGGAGTCTTTATGTCAGAGCTTGTGACCTAAGGCTCTCTGAGCCTCAGAGAGCCGCGTGAAACCAAAGCCGCCGGGTGCCTGCGCGCCCGGAGTTTTTTCACGTCTTTCACAAGAGACTTCCATGAATATCTCAAAGAATGAACAGCGTGCCCTGCACGTTCTGGCCCTTGGTGGCCGCATCCTGCACGAGCGGGGCAATGGCCCCAAAGTAACCGCTGTCACCTGCGTCACGCGCGAAGGGATGATCCTTTCCGATTTCGATCTCACGGTCTTCGGCAAATTGCGGCGAAAACGGCTGATCGAATCCCACGCGGGGAGTCCCTACCGCATCTCGAAACGCGGGCGGCTTTCGGTCCGTGCTCAACTCGACAATCAGGGCACATGACAGGCTGATCCGCTGACTTTCCGCGATCTGGCATCGCCGCCCGGCGCAGCACTCTGGGGCACTTACCCCTCAGCTGCCATGTGCCGGGTACACACGGGCAGGACAAAAGACCGGGCCGCGCGACTTTGACTGTGCGGCCCGGTCAACGGTTAAGAATCCCTTAATTCCGCACCATCAACCCATTGAAATCAAACGATCTCAAAAACTTCCCCCTGTGTTACACGCCCCAGACCTGCCACAGCAGCCGGGCCGCCATCAGGGTCGATGTGGTGACCAGCAGCGGCTTGATCAGCCGTGCCCCCACCCGCATCGCCAGCCGCGCCCCCAACACCGCCCCCGCCGTCTGGGCCAGAGCCATCACCAGCCCCACCGCCCACCAGGTCGCCCCCGAAAACACGAACACCGCCAGCGAGCCAAGGTTGGAGGCAAAGTTCAAAAGCTTGGTATGGGCGGTCGCCTTCAGCACCCCATACCCCGCCAGCATAATGAACCCGATCATGAAAAAGCTGCCCGTACCGGGGCCGAAAAACCCGTCATAGGCCGCAATCAACGGCACGGCGGTAAAGGTGAACACCCCCGGCCCCATCCGCTGCACCCGGTCCAGATCGGTCAGCCCCGGCTTGATGGCAAAGAACAGCGCGACCGCGACCAGCACCACCGGCATGATCACCCGCAGCACCTCGGCCGGGATCAGATGCGCCACCAGCGCGCCACCCGCCCCCGCCAGCAGACTGACCAACGCCATCCCGGCCTGATCCCGCAGCCGGACATGCCCCGCGCGGGCATAGCTGATCATCGCCGTGCCCGACCCAAAGCTGCCCTGCAGCTTGTTGGTCGCCAGCGCCTCCACCGGGTTCGCCCCGGCCAGCAGCAGCGCCGGCACCGTGATCAGCCCGCCGCCACCCGCGATGGCATCGACAAAGCCGGCGACAAAGGCGGCCATGATCAGCAGGGCGACAAGATCGGCAGTCACTTCAAACATATCAGCCCCACAAGGAATGCGGGGCCGTTCTGATCGTGTGGGCATGCGAAGTAAAGAGCGTCCCGCAGCCGGAGTCAGAGCAGGACGCGCGGCTCGGCACGGCCCCGGATGCCGGTGTCCAGCACAAAGGTCTGGCCATTGGCCGGGTTGCCATCGGTCAGATCCCGCGCGGCAGAGGTGCAATAAAGCTGGCTGAAGTCAGCCCCCCCCAGCGCCGGACAGGTGGTTTGCGGGCAGGGGAAGTCATAGGTCGCCAGCTTTTCCCCTGTCGGCGAATAGCCCTCGACACAGCCACGCCCCCAGAACGCGATCCACAGATTGCCCGCCGCATCGGTCACCGCACCATCCGGATACCAGCCCTGCGCGGTGAAATCCAAAGCGACCTCGGGTGCCGCACAGGGCCAGCCCTCGGCATCCAGCGCCACGCGCATCACCTGATGCGTGGGCGTGTCGCTGAAATAGGCGGTGCGACCATCGGGGACAAAGCACTGCGCATTGGTCACGGTGATCCCGTCCCACAGCTTGCGCAACTCTCCCTTGTAGTAGCGGTAGAACGCACCTGCGCCCTTGGCCTCGGCCTTGGCCATGGTACCGATCCAGAACCCACCCATCGGGTCGGCGCGGCCATCGTTCGACCGCGTTGCCGGGCTGTCCGCCTCCAGCATGCACAGCGTTTCCTCGGCACCGGTGTCCAGATCATAGCGGAACAACCGCGACTCGGACGCGATCAGCAGCACATCGCGGCTGACCCAGCCTGCCGCACTGACCATTTCGCCAAACTGCCAGTAGCTGCTGGCCGAATGCAGGCGGCGTCCGACAATGTCGAACCACAGCAGCTCCCCCCGTTCGGGATGCCAGAGCGGGCCTTCGCCAAGGGTGCATTGGGTGGCGTTGAACAGAGTCATGCGACGGCCTCATCATAAGCTTTGACAATGACCTGCGCGCGCGCTGCAACATCGGCAGCCGACAGGCCGGGACTATAGATCGCGGTGCCGATGCCAAAGCCATCGGCCCCGGCGCGGAGCCAGTCGGCGAAATTGTCCGCCCCCGCGCCGCCCACAGCATAGACCGAAGTCTCGGGCGGCAAAACCGCCAGCATCGCCCTGACCCCTTCGGGACCGATCAGCGAGGCTGGAAAGATCTTCAGCCCATCCGCCCCGGCCTCCAGCGCGGCAAAGCATTCGGTGGGTGTCATCACACCCGGCCAGGATGCCATGCCGCAGGCTTTGGTGGCCGCGATCACATCCGGGTTGCAATTGGGCGAGACGATCAGCGTGCCGCCCGCCTGTTGCACCGCCCGGACATCCGCCACGCTCAGCACGGTGCCCGCGCCGATCTGCGCCCGACCCTGCATCGCCTGCGCCATGGCGGCCACCGACACCAGCGGGTCGGGCGAGTTCAGCGGCACCTCGATCCGGGTGATCCCGGCGGCCACCAGCGCCTCGGCCACCGGCACGGCATCGCGCGGGGTGATGCCCCGCAGAATGGCAATCAGGTTGCGATGGGTCATGATGTGGTCTCCAAGGGGCGGGCAAGGCTGGCCAGCCCCGCCAGAGTGCATTCGGTGGCGGGCAAAAGCCGCGCCTCCACCCCCTGCACCGACAGGGCGCGGGCGTAGAGTTGGCACAAAGACTCGTCGCCGATCAGGGTGACCGGCTGGCCCAGCCAATAGGGTTTCGCAGCGGCCAGTTCGACACCGATCAGCAGGCCCGACAGCCGCGCCCGCTCCTGTTCGGGGGACAGCCCGGCCAGCAGACCTTCGGCGCGCAGGCTGAACAGTTGCGCGCCGATCCGGTCGGGGCGTGACAGGGCGGCGGAGAGGCCAGCCTCAAACCCGGCGTCATCCCAGCCCTTGCCCGTCATCCCATGCCGCAGCACCGATTTTTCCGACAAGAGCGCAAACAGCTCGCCGGTCATATAGGTCTGAAAGCTGACCACCTCGCCCGCGCTGATCTGCGCCCATTTGGAATGGGTGCCGGGCAGGCACATCACGCCATCAAACGCAGGGTGCAGCGCCAAAGCCCCGGCAATCTGGGTTTCCTCGCCCCGCATCACATCGGCGGGTTTCATCTGCTTCAGCCCCGGCACCAGATGCAGCGTGATCCGCGCATCCTGCACCGGCACCTGCACCAGCCCGGCGCGGTCCAGCGGCGGGCAGGGAACGGCGCGATACGGTGCCTCATGCCAGCCTTGACGGCTGCCAACCATGCCGCAGGCGATCACAGGCGTCACGCCTTTGCCCAGCCACGGCGCGATCAGCGCCAGCAGCGCCGGTTCAAACTGATCCGGTGAGAGTTGCCCCATACCATCATCAGACGAGGCCGTACCGATGATGCCCTCGGCCCCCATTGCCCAGACCCTCAGATTAGACGTGCCCCAATCGACGGCGATCCAGTTCACGGCAGTTTGGTCCGGCCTCATAGCCGCTCTCCTTCTATCACCCACATCGTCGCGGGCCATGCCACAGGCAGCAAAATTCCCTGCCCCATCAGCACCTGCCCGGTCAGCGTCAGCGGCGCGACTTTCAGCGCATTCGGCCCGCGCGACTGCGGCGGCGCATCGGCCGCGTTGCGCAAGGTGATCCGGTAGCGCGCCGCCGGGTCGAGCCCGGTCAGCCGCAACGGGCGCGGCAGGCTGTGCACGCTTTGCGCATTCTGCCCGGCAAAGACCACAAAGCGCCCGCCACCCTCCGCCAACTGCATCTCGGCCGTGACGCTCGGGTCGGCGCTGTCCAGCCGCAGGATGGTGCCCGCCATCATCCAGTCGCGGTTGGCCTTGTACCACGCTGCCACCTCGGTCAGCACCGCAGCATCGCCGTCAGAAATCCGGCGCGGGTCCATCTCGAACCCGAAATGCCGCTGCGCCGCCACCCATGCCCGGAACGCCATCGGCAAGGCGCGGCCCGTGGTGTGGCTGTGTTCTGCACCGACATGGCTGCCGGTCACACAGGACGGCAGGAACAGCGCGGCATCATGCTGCATCCGCAACCGCTCTTCTGCATCGATGCAATCCGACAGCCAGACCCGGTGGGTACGCGCCAGGATCCCCGCATCAATCCGCCCGCCACCCGATGCACAGCTTTCGATCTCCACCCCCGGATGCGCGGTGCGCAGCCGGTCGAACAGGTCATAAGCGCCATAGGTCTGGGCCGAGTCGACCACCGGCAACAGGCGGTTGTGATCCCATTTGACATAGTCGATGGCATGATCGGACAGGACCGCCGACACCGCGTCGAACAGATAATCGCGCACCTCGGCCCGCGCCAGATCCAGCACCAGCTGATTGCGCCCGGTCACCTGATCCAGCGGCCCCAGCACCCAATCGGGATGCGCGCGGCAGAGGTCAGAGTCGGGGTTGACCATTTCCGGCTCGAACCACAGACCAAAGGTCATGCCCAAGGACTGCACATGCGCAATCAGCGGCTGCAACCCGTCGGGCCATTTGCTGCGGTCGATGGTCCAGTCGCCCAAAGACCGGGTGTCGTCATCGCGCCGCCCAAACCAGCCGTCATCCAGCACAAAGCGCTCGGCCCCCAAGGCGGCGGCGCGGTCGGCGATCTGCGTCAGATCGGCGAGGCTGTGGTCAAAATAGATCGCCTCCCAACAGTTGTAATGCACCGGGCGCGGGCGGGCGGGGTTGGGCCACGTTATCACCCTGTCGCGGATGTCGCGCTGAAATGCAGCCGCGATGCCGTTCAGCCCGGTATCAGAGTAAACCGCCACCAGCTCCGCCGTCTCAAACCGCTGTGCCGCCACCGTTTCCGCCCCTAAGGGCGCGCCGAACTGCACCTGACGGCGGCCATCGGGCAATTCCTCGGCCAGCATCCGGTGCCCGCCCGACCACGCATAATGCAGCGCAAAAGCACCGCCTTGGGTGTTGGTGCAGCCGGTTTCCGGCAGGATCAGATAGGGCGGGTGTTCATGCCCTGACCGCCCGGTGCGCGCCTCGCGCGCGCGGATGCCAGTGGTCCAGGCCACGTGGTTCAGATGAAACTCCCGCACCCAGCGGCCATGCACATCGATCATGTGATCCGCCGCCTGCGGCGCAGGCAGCACCGGCGCGGCGAGCCAGAGCACGCGAATGTCGCGCGCGGCCTCCAGCACCGTCTGCAGGGTGAACATCCCGGTCGGCTGCGCAGTGATCCGGTGCGACAGGGTCAGGCCGGGGGCCTGGCTGATCAAGGTGAGGCGGTCCGCATGGCGCTCCGCCCGGTCAAAGATGAACAGCGGATGCAGCGGCGTGCCATCCGCTTCGGCGCAGATCAGCCCCGGCTGACCGGCAAAGGCCCGCCCCGACTCCGGCGTCAGGGTCAGAGCGGACAACTGATCCAACATGCCGCCGGTCAGGTCGTGCCGGGTCGAGGCGGCGAGTTGCGCCAGATCTTCGGCCTCGGGCAACCGCGCGCCCCAGTAGATCACCAACGGCACGCCGCCATCCGAGGTCAGCGCAAGGGTCTGCACCCCCGCATCCATCCGCCACTGCATCACGTCACTGCCTCCAAAATCAGCCCGGCAAAGACCCGCTGCCGCGGTGGAAAACGCTGCACAAGCGCCGCCGGAAAGGCGCTGTTGCCCGGCCGCCCGGCGCAGGCCGGGCGGCGGAGGAGTGTGCCGAACCCCATCTCAGGCCTCCGGCGGTTCGGGCAAGTCCTTGCGCAGCCGGGTCGGAAGCCCGGCGCGCACAAGGCGATACGATGTCAGCAGACGATGCCGCAGTTCGGCGTCATCGGCGCTTTCCGGTAGCTTGACCCAGCTTTTGTGGAAATAGGGCGCCCGCTCAGCCACCCCGGCCTCGATCAGCATGGTGGCGGTTTCGGTGTCGGGGCATTTCACCGCAACGCCGGGCAACGCGGCCCCGATGCAGGCAAACATCTTGCCGCCCACCTTCCACGCCTCACGGCCGCCACCCCAAGGGTCATCGACTGCCGCCCCCGGCAGGGCAGAGGCAATGGCCGCCACACGGGCACGCAAGCCGTCGGTCATGGCCCGACGCTCCACCCCGTCACGCTGCGCTCTGCTCGACCGGCCATTGCTTCCCCCTTTGTTTAGTTCCAGCATTTGAAACTAAGTCTTGAATAATGAGAATTATGGCTGCTATCCTGCGCAGTGTCAACGGCGGCAGGTTCAGGAGAAGCGGATGGCAGGTGACAAACAGGCGGACGGGGGACACGCGGACGGAACCGTTGGCAAAGCGCTGGATGTGCTGGATATGGTGGCAAGCCATGGCCAACCCGTGCGCTTTTCCGACCTGCTGGACACCGCCCCCTACCCCAAGGCGACGCTCTACCGCTTTCTGCAAACGCTGACCAATCAGGGGATGTTGGCGTATGACAGTGATCGCGGCACCTACACCATGGGCATGCGGCTGGTGCGGCTGGCGCATGCGGCCTGGGCGCAAAGCTCCCTTGCCCCGATAGCCCGCCCTTACATCACCGATCTTGCCCGCCAGACCGGCGAGACCGTGCATCTGGCGCAGATGGATCAGGGGCAGGTGCTTTATGTGGACAAATGCAACGCGGCCAAGCCGGTCGAGATGTTTTCACAGGCCGGCAAGGTCGGCCCCGCCTATTGCACCGGGGTGGGCAAGGCGATGCTGGCCTTCATGTCCGACAGCGCGATGGAGGCCGCCTTTGCCCGCCAGTCCTTCCACCGTTTCACCGAACAGACGCTCGACACCCCGGACCGGCTGCGCGCCGAGCTGGTCGCGATCCGCGCCCGTGGCTACGGCTTTGACCGCGAAGAGCATGAGCCGGGGATCATCTGCTGCGCCGCGCCGATCCTGACCCGCACTGGGCGGGTACTGGGCGCGCTGTCGGTGACATCGACCACCGCGCGCACCTCGCTCGAAGCACTTGAGGCAGAGGCAGGGCAGGTCATGGCCTGCGCCGCCCGGATCGCCGCCGAGGCGGAAAACTGGCGTTTCCCCGAGCAGGGCTGACTAGAACATATCCAGCAGGCGGCGCAGATAATCGCGCTCCGCCTCTGGCCGCTGCTGATCGCCGGTGCGGCGGCGGATTTCGTCCAGCAGGTCTTGCGCGCGGCGATACACATCCTCGCCCTGCAGCATGTTGCGGTCCGATCCGATACGGGCGGAATCGCCCGGTTCACGCCCCAATGGGTCACGCTGGCTGTTGGGGTCGGCGCGGCCAAAGGCTTCACCCTGATCGGCACCATTCTGCTGCTCGCGCTGTTCTTCGGCCAAGGCCTCGCCAAAGTTGCGCATGCCTTCGCGCAGCGCTTCCATCGCTTCGGCCTGCCGGTCCAGTGCGCCGGGCAGATCGCCGCCGCGCAGCGCCTCTTCGGCCTCACGCATGGCGCGACCGGCGCGGTCCATCTGCTGGCGTCCCGCTTCGCCGCGCTCGCTGCCCTCACCGGGCAGCTGGCCCCGGCCAAGCTGGCCCAGCCGGTCGCGCAATTCCTGCTGACGCTGGGCCAGACCCTCGCCGCCCTGCCCTTCGCCTTCGCCCTCTTGCCCCGGCTGCTGGCCGCCCGGCTGGCCATCCTGCAAGTCGCGGAAAGCGTCATCCGACAGCCCCTGCTGATCGCGCAACGTCTCGCCCAGATCGCGCATCGCCTGATTGCCCTGACCCTGGCCCTGCCCTTGGCCCTCGCCTTGGGTGACCTGCATGTTTTCCATCAGCTGGCGCAGCATCTCCATCAGTTCCTGCGCCTCGGCCATCCGGCCCTCTTCCATCAGCTTTTGCAGCTCATCCAGCATTTCCTGCAGCTGGTCACCCGACATTTCCATGCCTTCCATGTTCTGCGAAAGCTGGCTGTCGGGGTTGCGCTGCGACTCTTCGGCCAGTTGCTGCATGTAATCGGCAAGCGCTTGACGCATTTCCTGCATCAGCTGGTCAATCTCTTCCGGGCTGGCCCCGTTGCGGATCGCCTCGTCCAGACGGTCCTGCGCGCGGCGCAGGCGTTCCATCGCGCTCGCCAAGTCGCCCTCTTCGACCAAAAGCGCGATCTGCCACAGCTCTTCGGCGATCTCGTCGCGGATCTCCGGCGTCAGCGCCGTCTTTTCCGCATCCAGCTGCCGCATCACCACCCGCAGCCGCAGATAGGCGCGCTGGTTGCGGATGAATTCCTCGGGCTGGTACGTCACCGCCTTGAGCACCTGTGCCGACCGCGCCGCATTGTCGCGTGTCCACAACAGATCGCGGCGCATTTCGATCAGCGCCGCCGCCAGCGGGTCAAAGAACCGCTTGCCGGGCAGGGTCACGTTCAGCGGAGCAGCCTCGCCCGACTGGCCAGCGGCATCGGTGGCCGAAAAGGTCATGACCACCGGCAGATTGGCAAAGGGGTGCTGCGACAGATCGTCGATCAGGGTTTCCGAAAACGCAGCCCGATCCCCCGTCACCGGCATCGGCAGATCCAGCACCACCGGATCGCGCGCCTCTGGCTCTGCCTCCAGACCGAAGCGGCGGTCAATGCCGGGCAGATCCAGCGCGATGCTGACCTGCCCCTGCACCACGCCATAATCGTCGCTGGTGGCAAAGCCCTGCTTGAAGCGGCCGTCCGCCTCACGCCCGATCTCGCCCTCCGCCGTAATGGTCGGCGCCCGGTCCGGCGTGGCGGTAAACGCCCAGGCGCGACCGCCCGGCCCGTCAATGGTCACGGTGCCCGAGCTGTTCAGCACAAAATCGCGCGCGACACTCTGCACGCCATCCGCCGGCGCTTCGGCCGCGCCCGACACGGTCTCGGTCAGGGACAGCGCGCCCACCTCGCCATACAGGCGGAACTGCAGCCTGGTACCCACCGGCACCTCCAGCGTCTCGGCGGTGACATCATTCAGATAGAGCGTCGGCTTGCCGGTATAGACCGGCGGCTGCGCCCAACCCTCCCACGTTGGCCCCGCCGCCAGCGAGCCTGCGGCCCCCGGCGCAAGCGCCGCCACCGAGGTCACCCGCCACAAAGAGCCGAACATCAGCGCCATGACAAAGGCGGTCAGCGCCACATAGCGCAGCGCAAACGGGTCGCGCGACGACAGCCGCAGATCGGGTTCCACCGCCCGCGCCTGCGCCGCACGTGCCGCCATCCGCGCCTGATGCGCGCGCCAGACCGCCAGAGAGGCTGGATCACCCACACCAATGGCCTGCACATCGGTCAGCGCGGCAATCGGATTGCCAGGCAGCCGCGAATCAAGCCGCACCAGCGCCTCGGCCCGCCCCGGAACGTGAAACGCGCGCAGGCCAAGGCCGAGGGCAACCAGCCCCCCGACCGCGACCAGCGCCGCAGCCCCCCAGACATATTCAATGGAAACATGGTCCTGCACCCCAAAGGCCAAGGCCGCCAGCACCGCCAGCACCAATGTCCACAGCGGCCAGAACGCCCGCGTCAGCCGCTCGGCCCAAAGGCCCATATGGGTCAGACGCAGCGGCAAAGCGATGCGGTTCAGAATGTCATCAGGGTCGGAAACCGCCATGCCAGCCTTTCCACGGGCTGAACGGGGTGTCACAGCCATGTGGGGATGGTATCGCGCGAAAGGATTTCGTCAAAGGTCGGACGCGCCCTTATGACAGCGAAGTGATCCCCCTTGACCAGAACCTCGGGGATCAGCGGTCGTGTGTTGTATTCCGACGCCATCACCGCGCCGTAAGCCCCCGCGCTGCGAAACGCCACCAGATCGCCCTCGGCCAGCGTGGCCAATGCGCGCTGCTTGGCAAAGGTATCCCCCGTCTCGCACACCGGGCCGACCACGTCATAGGGCCGCGGCTCGTGGCCCGGCGCTGGCTCGATGACCGGCACGATGTCATGATGTGCGCCATACATCGACGGGCGCACCAGATCGTTCATCGCCGCATCCAGAATCAGAAAATCCCGGCCCTCGCCGTTCTTTACGTATATCACCGACGACACCAGAATACCCGCATTGCCCGAAATCAGCCGCCCCGGTTCAATCTCGATCTCGCAGCCCAGATCGCCCACCGTGCGCTTGATCAGCGCGCCGTAATCGGTCGGCAACGGCGGCGCCTCGTTCGAACGGGCATAGGGAATGCCCAGACCGCCGCCCAGATCCAGCCGCTCAATGCTATGCCCCTCACTGCGCAGACGGCGGGTCAGGTCGGCAACCTTGAGATACGCCTGCTCAAACGGCTCCAGCTCAGTCAGCTGGCTGCCGATATGCACGTCGATGCCAATGACCCGCAGACCGGGCAGCGCCGCCGCCTCGGCATAGACCTCTGACGCGCGGGCAATCGGGATGCCGAATTTGTTCTCGCTCTTGCCGGTAGCGATCTTCTCATGGGTCTTGGCATCCACATCGGGGTTCACCCGGATGGTGATCGGGGCCACCACGCCCAAAGACATCGCCACTTCGGACAGCGCCCGCATTTCGGGTTCCGATTCCACGTTGAACTGCCGGATGCCCCCGGTCAGCGCCAGCCGCATTTCCTCGCGCGTTTTGCCGACACCGGAAAACACGATCCGCTCTCCCGGCACGCCCGCCGCACGGGCGCGGCGGTATTCGCCGCCCGACACCACATCCATGCCCGCGCCCAGATCGCCCAAGAGCTTGAGCACCGCGACATTCGACAGCGACTTGATCGCAAAGCACACCAGATGCGGCAGCGGCGACAGCGCTTCGGTGAACAGGTGATAATGCCGGGTCAGCGTGGCCGCCGAATAGCAGTAAAACGGTGTGCCGACCGTGGCCGCAATATCGGCAATCGCGACATCCTCGGCATGGAGCAGCCCGTTTTGATACAGAAAATGGTCCATGTGCCCCACAACCCCGGCTAAACTTCGCGCCAGCATCTATCCGTTGCCGCGCGCAAATTCAAACGGAACGTGGCTCAGCGCGACCGCAGGAACAGATACAGCGGCAAGCCACAACTGACGCCGATGCAAAAGGTGGCCGGAATGGCGATCAGGTTGACCCAGGCCTTGCGCTGCACCGTCTCGGCCAGCACCCAGACCGTCAGCGCAATCGCCGCAATCGTCAGATCCCAGGTCAGCCCGGTGGTCGAGGCATTGACATACCAGGCATCAATCAGCCCCGACAACCCGGTGCCGGTCTCGCGCATGTAGCTGACAAACCAATACATCGGATGCACCGCACCCCAGATTGCCAGTGCCAGATAGATCATGCGCAGCGGTGTCATGCCTGCTCCCTTGGTATCAGCCGCAACCTAGCGCGCCATCGCGCCTAGGCCAGAGCCGTTCAGCGCAGCACAACCCCGACCCGCGCATCCCCCGTCACCGGAACGCCCGGAGTGGGGCGTTCCGGCGCACCATCCGCCCCGCAGGCCGCAAGAGCGCCCAGTGCCACAACTGCAAAAACCAGACGGGTCATGCCAAAATCTCCTTCCAGCGCGCCACCTGCGCGCGCACCTGATCCGGCGCGGTGCCGCCATAAGACTGCCGCGAGCGGACCGAGTTTTCCACCCCCAGCACATCGAACACATCGGCACGGATGCCCGCATGCACGCCCTGCATCTGCGCCAGCGACAGATCCGGCAGATCGCAGCCTGTGCTTTCCGCCAGCGCCACCAGCGTGCCGGTCACATGATGCGCGTCACGGAACGGCAGGTTGAGCGCGCGCACCAGCCAGTCCGCCAGATCGGTCGCGGTGGAGAACCCGCTTGCCGCCGCCTGCGCCAGCATGGGGCGGTTGGCGGTCATGTCGCCCACCATTCCGGTCATCGCCGCCAGACCCAGCATCAGCGTATCAGCGGCGTCAAACACCTGTTCCTTGTCTTCCTGCATGTCCTTGGAATAGGTCAAGGGCAGGCCCTTCATCACCGTGAACAACGCCACCGTCGCGCCCAGAATCCGCCCGATCTTGGCGCGAAGCAGCTCTGCCGCGTCAGGGTTTTTCTTTTGCGGCATGATGCTGCTGCCCGTCGTCCATTTGTCGGACAGGCGCACGAAACGGAACTGCGCCGAGGACCAGATCACCAGCTCTTCGGCAAAGCGGCTCAGGTGCATCGCACAAATGCTGCTGGCTGCCAGAAACTCCAGCGCGAAATCGCGGTCGCTGACCGAATCGAGGCTGTTGGCGGTCGGCCGGTCAAACCCCAGCGCGCGTGCGGTCATCTGCCGGTCAATCGGGAACCCCGTGCCCGCCAGCGCCGCCGCGCCCAACGGGCATTCGTTCATCCGACGCCGCGCATCCTCGAACCGTGAGCGGTCGCGGGCGAACATCTCGACATAGGCCAGCATGTGATGCCCCCATGTCACAGGTTGCGCGGTCTGCAGATGGGTGAAGCCCGGCATCACCCAATCGGCTCCGGCCTCGGCCTGTGCGACAAAGGCGCGCATCAGCGCCGTCAGCCCCTCAATAGCCGCATCACATTGATCGCGCACCCAAAGCCGGAAATCCACCGCCACCTGATCATTACGGCTCCGCGCCGTGTGCAACCGCCCCGCTGGCGCACCGATAATCTCTTTCAGCCGGTTTTCCACATTCATGTGAATGTCTTCCAGATCGGTGCGGAACGGGAACCCGCCCGTTTCAATCTCTGACAACACGGTGAGCAGGCCTTCCCCGATCGCTTCCGCATCGCTAGGTGTCAGGATACCCGTCGCGGCCAGCATCGCCGCATGGGCGCGCGACCCGGCGATATCCTGCGCGTAAAGCCGCTGGTCGAACCCGATCGAGGCGTTGATCGCCATCATGATCGCGTCCGGCCCTTCGGCGAAACGCCCGCCCCACATCTGGTTGGCGGTTTTGGGATCTGAGGGTGCGGTCATGGATGCGTCTTTCGGAGGGGTTATGCTGCGGAAATCTCTGGCTGTCCTTTATACGGCCTTGGCGCTTGGTGCAAATCCGGCGGCGGCCGATGTCGCCGCGCTGCGTATTGGCGACATGAAAAAGCTCGCCCTGCACTCAGCCCCGGTCAACCTGGCAGAGATCGCCCTTCTGGATGCTGACGACAACCCGGCCTCGATGACCGATTACCATGGCAAATGGGTCGTGCTGAATTTCTGGGCCACCTGGTGCGCCCCCTGCCGCCACGAAATGCCCTCGCTCGACCGGCTGCAGGCCGCGCTGCCCGACATCGCCGTGGTGCCGGTCGCCACCGGGCGCAATGCGGTGCCGGGCATTCAGAAATTCTACGCCGAGGCCGGCATCACAAATCTGCCGGTGGTGCGCGATCCGAAATCGGAACTCTCCCGCTCTGCCAGTGTAATGGCCCTGCCAGTGACGCTGATCCTGAACCCCGAGGGGCAGGAAGTCGCCCGGCTGATCGGTGACGCAGACTGGGACAGCGACAGCGCCAAGGCGGTTCTGTCGGCGCTCGCGGCACAGTGACACCCCTTTTTTTATGATAAGTAGGACCGTACCAGAGCCTGCGCGATCAGGCTCCAGCCATCGGCCACCACGAAAAACGCCAGCTTGAACGGCAGCGATACAACGGCGGGCGGCACCATCATCATGCCCATCGACATCAGCACCGCCGCCACCACCAGATCAATGATCAGGAACGGCAGAAACACCAGAAACCCGATCTGAAATGCCAGCTTGATCTCACTCAGCATAAAGGCGGGCACCAGCACCGACAGTGGCGCATCAGGCAAGGCGGGGGGCATCGGATCTGGCCGCAGCTCTGCCAGATGGGCAAAGGTCGCCGGGTCCAGCCGCGCCGCCATGAATTCACGGAACGGGGCCAGCGTGCGCGTGATTGCCGGAGCCAGCTCCAGCTCCTCGCGGCTGAGCGGACCAAGCCCGTTGACCCAGGCCTCGGTGAACACCGGGTCCATCACATACCAGGTCAGAAACAACGCCAGACTGACGATCAGCATGTTGGGCGGCGCCTGTTGCAACCCGATGGCTTGACGCAGAATTGACAGCACCGTGACCACAAACGGAAAACAGGTCACCATCACCGCCAGACCGGGGGCGAGACTAAGCACGCTCAGCAGCAGGATCAGCTGCACCGAGCGCGCCGAAAGCGAGCTGCCATCACCAAGGTTCAGCGTGACCTCCTGCGCCAGAGCCGGGCCTGTAGCCCCCAGCATCAGAAAAATCAGAACAAGCCGCCAGACCATCATCGCGCGCTACAATCCGCCACGCAGATTGGCGACTTCGATCAGCCGCACCGCCAGTTGCCCGGCCTGCTCGCCCTCAAGCTCCTGCAATTCACCGCGCGCGATCAGACGGTCACCGATATACAATTCCACCGGATCTTCGACCCGTCGGTCCAGCGGCAACACCGCATCCTGTCCCAGCTTCAGCAGGTCGCGCACCAGCGGCCTTGCCTTGCCGACCGAGATCATGATCTCGATCGGCACCTGAGCAAAAGGGTTCGCATCGGTCGGGTTATCCATTGCCGCCATCCTTTTCGGAGTATTCAAAGAAATCATGCACCGCTCTTGTGAGCTCGGCGACCGCGAGATCCAGATCGACACGATGCTCCACCTCGCCCAGACGTAGATAGACCTGCCCTTCCCCCAGCGTCGGCTCTTCGACAATCACCAGCGGCAGACCCGCCGCCTGTGACAAAAACCGCTCCACCGCCGGGCGGGCGGCGGGGTTCAGCACCACATGCACCGGCGTATCTGCCAGATCGTCGATCAGCGGCATGATCGTATCCAGCACCACAGGCGACAGCACTTCCCGCGCGAGCGGAGGCAGCAGTTGGGTACAAAGCTGTGTCAGCACCGGCTGCACGGACTTGAGGATATGCGACCTGGCTTCCTGAAAGGTAAACGCCATTTGCTGCAGATTATTGGCGAGTTCTGACCCGATCCGGGCCTGATCATCCCGCGTTGCCGCCGTCGCATCCTCCCATCCGGCCGCATACCCGGATTCGTAGGCCTGCAGGCGGGTCTCCTCGATCGCGGCGCTGTCCATCACGATAGTCTGGCCCTTGCCGCGCTGCGACGGCGCCTCAAACACCTCAAGCTTCAGCGGCGGCATCAGCCCCGTTCCTCTTCTTTTTCCATCCAGTTGCGCAGGATCTCAACCGATTCGCTCTGGCGTTCGTCGATCAGGCGGCGCAGCCGCGCCATTGGGTCATTCGACGGCTCGCTGTACATGCCACTGGCGTCAAAATTCACCATCGGCATCGCGGGAAGATCAAAACCGTCAGAGATTTCCCCAGTCAGCACCGATTGCATACCGCTCTCCGCCGGGCCGGGCAGCGCCAACGCACCTCCTGCCATTGCCGGCGCTGCCATCGCCCCCCCGCGCTGGGTCAGCAGGGGGCGCAGCACAAACAGACCCAACACCAGACTGACCAGACTCAGCACCAGAATCTGGATGACCGACATCACGTCCACCGGCCCCAGTTGAGACAGAAAGCCCGCCTCCGCCAGAACGCCTTCGGTCGGCACGGTCTGAAATTCGAGTGATTTCAACGTCAGAACATCACCGCGCGCCTCGTCCAGACCGGCGGCGGAACTGACCAGCTCGCGCAGGTCGGCCAATTCGGCCTCTGCCCTTGGCTGCCAGGTCCGGGTGCCGTCTGCCGCCGTACCCGGCACGCCATCGACCAGAACCGCGACCGTCAGCCGGCGGATGGCGCCGGGTTCGCGCAGCACGTCACGTTGGGTCTGCGACACCTCAAAATTCAGACGCTCTCGGCTGGTCGTGCTTTGGCTTTCGCCCGAGGCTCCGGCTGCCCCGTCGCCATCGGGCAGGTTTGACGCCACAGTCACATCGGCTTGCCCGTCCTTTGACGATTCGCTGGTCTGCTCACTGTCGGACGAGATCGCCACCCGCGCCTGCGGATCAAATGTCCGCTCCGAAATCGCCTCGCGCTCGCGCAGGATATCAACCGACACCTCAACAATAGCCCGCCCCGGCCCCACCCGTGCAGCCAGCAACCGCTCCACATTGCGCTTGATCTCCAGCGCACGCGCATCGCCCGAGGCCAGAGCGGCAGAGTCGGTCTGCCCGCCGATCAGACCCGCGACCGAATCGATCACCGACACATCATCGGGCTTCAGATTGCCGGTCGCACTGGCCACCAGATGACGCAGGGCATTGGCCTGCTCCGCCGAAAGCGATCCTGACGAAGTCGTCACCGTAACGCTGGCCGTCAGGCTCTGATCGCGCAGAAACCCGCTTTTGTTGCCCTGCGAGATATGCACACGGGCGGCCCGGATCTGCGGCATCGCCAGAATGGTGCGGGCAAGCTCCCCCTCTTTCGCGCGCCAATAGGCCGCGTCGAACATCTGCGACGTGGTGCCAAAGCCGGACAAACCGTCCAGCAATTCGTATCCGGCACCGCCAGAGGCGGGCAGACCCTGACCGGCAAGCTGCATCCGCAGCCCGTCGCGCGCCGCTGTGGGCACATAGATCGAATCGCCGCGCACATCATAGGTGACCCCCGCCTGATCCAGGGCCGTGATCACATCCCCCGCCGTCCGGCCGTCCAGCCCCGCGTACAAAAGGCTTTGCCCTCCCGTGGGGGCCATCCGCGCCAAAGCCAGCACTGCCAGAAACATCCCGACAGTGGCAGCCACCAGCACCATCCGCTTTGCCAGCGTCAGGCCCAGCCACAAGGAAACGAGATTGTTCACACCATGCCTCCGTCTTGCAGACATCTGCCTGCCTTGAGCTGATCAATGAAGGAGGCGTCTTAACAATCGGTTAGTGACCTTTGATCTATTTTGATCCGTGCCGAAGAAATGCGAGCTCGCGATGACCCAACCTGATCCCACCCCGGACGCCCCGTCGAAAAAGAAAAGCAAGCTGCCGCTCCTGATCGGGTTGGCGGGGGCCCTGCTGCTGGGTGGTGGCGGGTTTTATGCAACCTATTCAGGGATGATCCTGGGGGCAGATGCGGCACACACCCCTTCTGATGCCCACGCCGGTGCCTTACCCGACATCACCTTTATCCCGGTGGAGCCGATCACGATCAGCCTTGGCCCGCAATCCCGCGCACGGCACCTGCGATTCGCCTCTCAGCTGGAGGTGGGCAAAGCCCATGCTGCCGAGGTGCAGCTTTTGCTGCCCCGCATCTCGGATGTGCTGAACAGTTACCTGCGCGCGGTGGAGCTTGTGCAGCTCGAAGATCCCGCCGCACTGATGCGACTCAAGGCGCAGATGCTGCGCCGGGTGCAGATTGTCACCGGGCAAGACCGGGTGCGCGACCTGCTGATCTCTGAATTTGTTTTGAACTGAAGGGAGCGGGTCATGAACCTGATTGCCGATTTTCTACTGGCTGCCGGGGCGTTTTCTACCGCAGTCTATTGTCTGGTCCTGTCCCGGCGGCTCAAGCGGTTCACGACGCTGGAAACCGGCATGGGCGGGGCGATTGCGGTGCTGTCGGCGCAGGTCGATGACATGACAAAAGCGCTCGAACGCGCCCGCAGTTCGGCCCAGACCTCTTCTGCCGCGCTGGACGAACAGGTGTCGCGGGCGGAAGCAGCGGCGGCCCGGCTTGATCTGATTCTGGCCTCGCTGCACGATCTTCCGCAAGCCCCCCCTGCACAGGATGATCCAGAGGATGAACGACGGCCCAGGTTCGTCCGCCGCAGACCCGACCGCGCCGGACTGAGGCTGGCAGAATGAAGATCCGCCGCATTCTGAGCGGGGGCGGAACCCTTACGTTGCTGGCACTTGTACTGGCCGCAGGCGGCGCCCTGCGTCTGGGGCATGGCATAGGCGGCGCAATGGCACTGGAGGCATCAGAAGACCGCCCGCAAGGGCAGGTGCCGCTACAATGCCCCGAACCTCCGGCGGCTCTTGCCCTGGCCCTGCGCGAACGCGATGCCGCCGTGACCGCGCGCGAGATCGCCTTGCAGGACAGGCTGGCCGCGCTGACCCTTGCCGATACAGCCCTGACTGCGCGCCTTGCCGAACTGGAAGACGCCGAAACGCGGCTGCGCGAAACGCTCGCCATCGCCGATGGGGCTGCCGAAAAGGATCTGCAGCGCCTGACCGCCGTGTACGAGGCGATGAAACCCGCCGAGGCCGCTGCGATCTTTGAAACCATGGCACAGGAATTTGCCGCCGGTTTCCTCGGCCGGATGCGCCCCGATGCCGCCGCCGCCATCCTCGCAGGTATGAAACCCGAATCAGCCTACTCGGTCAGCGTGTTGATCGCCGGGCGCAACGCACTGGCCCCAACGGAGTAAAGTCAGCCTTTCTTTACGCTTGGGTGCCATGGTCAGGCAAAGCAGGAACAGGATGGGAACCGGATGTTTGGGTTCATAGGCATTGGCGTGATCTTCGTGATGGTGTTCGGCGGCTACATGCTGGCTGGCGGAAAGCTGGGCATCATCCTGAAAGCACTGCCCTTTGAAATGATGATGATCGGCGGGGCGGCCATTGGCGCGTTTCTGATCTCGAATGACATTTCGGTGGTCAAGCACACGGCAAAAGACGTGGGCAAGGTGTTCAAGGGTGCCCATTGGAAACCGGGCGATTACCGTGATCTGTTGTGTCTGCTGTTTGAACTGATCCGCCTTGCCCGGTCTAATCCTGTCGGGTTGGAAGAGCATGTCGAAAGCCCTGGCGCATCCACTATCTTTGGCCGCTATCCCAAGATTCAGAAAGATCACGAAGCAGTCGACCTGATCTGCGACACCTTCCGCGCCGCCTCGATGAACTACGATGATCCGCATCAGGTCGAAGAGGTCCTCGACAAACGGATGGAGGCGACACAGCATCACGCCCTCCATTCCAGCCATGCGCTGCAGTCCATGGCCGATGCACTGCCGGCGCTGGGGATTGTGGCGGCGGTTCTGGGGGTGATCAAGACGATGGGGTCTATCGATCAACCTCCTGAAATTCTGGGAAAAATGATCGGCGGGGCGCTTGTCGGCACCTTTCTGGGCGTGTTTTTGGCCTATGGCATCGTCGGTCCCTTTGCGAGCCGCGTCAAAGCTGTGGTCGACGAAGATGCCCATTTCTACCAACTGATCCGGGAGGTGTTGATCGCCAATCTGCACAATCATCCGGCCAACATCTGCATTGAGGTCGGGCGTCAGAACACCCCACATGCTGTCCGCCCCAGCTTTGGCGATCTTGAAGAGGCGTTGCGCGGTCTCAAGCAGGATGCGGCATGAAGTACATTCTAATTCTGCTGCTGTTCATGGCCGCGCCCGTGCAGGCGCAGAATCGCGCCGTATCCGTGAAATCCGGCGACCACAGGGGTTTTACCCGGTTGGTGCTGACCTTCCCTGATCCGGTCGACTGGGCTCTGGGCCGGACCGGCGGCGGGTATGGCCTGCGGATCGCGGAGCCTGGATTGCGCTATGATCTGGCCTCGGTTTACCGCGTGATCACCAAAGAGCGGCTGCGCTCGATCTGGGTCGATCCTGCCAGCGGTGATTTACTGCTGGGGGTGGACTGTCCGTGCCACGCCATTCCGTATGAACTTGGGCCCAGAACCTTGGTTATCGACATCAAGGATGGCGCGCCGCCGCAGGGCTCCAGCTTTGAACTCAGCCTTGGCGACGGTACAACCGCAGCACCGTTTCAGCCGGCCCCGGTTCCGCGGCCACGTCAGAATACCCGCCGTGAGGGTGGCTATGACTGGCTGAATCCGGGCGGCGCATCAACCGGGCGCGAAACGCCCCCCGAAATGGCCGCGATTGAGCTGGACTCTGACCTGAGGCTGGAAGATTTCCGCTCCATGCTGATTGACGAGGTTGGTCGCGGTGCGACTGAGGGTGTGGTCGAGATGGAACAGCGCCTGCCCCCTCCCGACCGGGCGACCGATCCGCACCCGGAACCCCCTGAGCCGACCCTGCCCGAAAATGCCCGCGCCGCGATCAACGCATTGCCGGGCATCGGGATCAACTCTGATGCGAACCCTCCCGATCTGATGGTCAAGGGGGACTCCTGCCCGAAAGCTGCCGACCTCGACCTGGGCAGTTGGGCCGGATCCAGCGATGCCGCAAGCGAACTGGCCCTGGCCCGGGCTGCCGTGCTGACGGAATTTGACGTACCCGATCCCCAGCGTGTCACTCAGGCCGCCAACACCCATATGCACTTTGGCTTCGGAGCCGAGGCGCGTCTCCTGATGGTCAGTTTTCTTCCTGCGGGTCAGGCTGATCCGTTGCGTGTCTCTCTGTCCTATCTGATTGATGGCGACAGCCCGCCAGACAACCCCTTTCATAACATGCAAAGTTGCGACTCCGCTGCCGCACTCTGGGCGCTGCTCGCCGCCCCTGGGGGCGAGGCGCAGTCTTTTGTCAACGGAGCCGCCGTCAGCCGGACCTTCCTGTCGCTTCCCGCAACCATGCGCGCTGTGCTGGGACCGGAAACAGCCAAACGACTGCTCGCCTCGGGCGACGGCGCCAATGCCGAGGTGGTCCGACAGTCGTTTGAGCGCGCGGTCGCGCCCGATGACCCGACGGTCAAACTGCTCGCGGCGGATCAGGCGCTGCAGACCGGCGACCTCGCCGGAGCCGAGGCGGCATTGCCCACGGCAGCAACGGGAGAGACAGCCATGGGGGCGCTGTTCACCCTGGTGGAGTCACGGTTTCAGCGGCGTGAGGCGGTTGAAGGAAAAGACATTCTGGCGCTGGAGGCTTTTGCCTTCGAACATGGCAACGGCCCGCTGCGCTCCCGGCTCGATCGCGCGCTGGCCCACGCCAAGGCCTTGAGCGGCGACTTCGCAGCCGCCTTTGCCATTGCCGGCGAGGATGCCGCGCTGGATCAGGATCTCTGGATGGTTCTGGGAGAAACAGGCCCTGAGTCGCAGCTTCTGGAATTTGCCATCGGGCTGGACCCCGATCGCCGTACAGCGCTGCCGCTGGCGACCCGCAGCATGATTGCAGGGCGGCTGATGACGGCTGGCCTGCCCAATGCCGCCGCAGACTGGTCGCAATCTGGTGATCTCGATACCGATCTCGCCGCGCGTGTCGCACTGGCCAATGGCGATCCGCGCATGGCTTTGCGGTTGCTCTCTGCCCGGTTGCCGGATGCCGATCCTGATCTGCTGGCAGCCTCTTATGTGGCCTTGGGGGATTTCGATACGGCTGCCGCAACCTATCAGACCTCCGGCAATACCGACGCGGCGACGCAGCTGCAGCGCTGGGCAGGCACTTGGTCCCCGGAGGAGAGCGTGTCGGACATCCCGCCGGACGCTACCGCCGGAAACTCTGCCGGTGCTTCCTCAGAGACTTTGGTCAGTGCGACAAGCGGGGGCCCTGCTGTCGCGCCGAATGACACGGAAAATGAACCGTGGGACACGGTGGCAGATCTGCTTGCCCCTGCGGTCGACCAGAGCGTCACTCCGCCACTGGCGGCCAGTCAGGCGCGCCTGACACAAAGTGTCGCCACCCGGGAGGCGATTGCCGCACTGTTGGCAACGGCACCCATGGTCGACCAACCTTGACCCAGACAGCGACAGTCCGCAAACGAAGGGAGACTTATCCGTCAAAAGTCCGCCAGCCACATCGGCCCGTCGCAAAATTCTTACTATTCAATGCCATAATGGGGCTGCGATACCTGCAGTCGAGAATTTATCCCGACACGTCGTTCGGTGGACCACACCCCTCCGGAAGAATAATTCTCTTCGCAGCGGGGTCCGTTCCGTTAACCGGCCACAGAATGAGGGGCCACCGGAAACAGCAGCCGCAAAACCCATGGTGACGCGTCTGTTACCCCTTGGCGTCAACCCCGATCTGGGACAGGCACCATGCCAGCACAGCCTCTTCATCACTCTGCAGCGCGATGGCGATCTCTGCGGCAAACAGGTCAAACCCTGTACGGTTTTTTGCCGATACGCTGATCAGCACCGGCACGCCCAGACTCAGGGCCTGTGCGATCACCGGGCGAAAGCCGCGGCCTTCGGCCTCTTGTTTGCCAAATTTGTTCAGGATCAGCAGGTGCGGCGGCGCGGCCTGCAGCGCAGACGCCACACGCCCGACCGCCTCTTCCAGACCAGCGGCATCCAGCCTGCAGCCCGAGGAATGGCGGCCAAGGCTTTGACTGATGCGAAAAATACTGCCATCGCTCAACACCCGCAGGTCCATCAGGCAGGGGCGGACGGGGTCGGTTTCGGTGTTGATCTGGACCACGCCGCCCAGAACCGTCCCCGCCGTTGTCAACCGCTGCGCCACGCGGGCCAGCAGCCGGTCACCGTCTCCCCGCTCCGGGGCAGAGACAAAACCCAGCACCTTTCTGCCTCCCCTCCGCAGATCACGCGGCTTGTATCCCGCCAGCCCTGCTTACATGATGCCACCTGACCGCGAAAGCGCCACCTTCGGACGGGACAGATCATGCAGATTGCCGGATATCCAGGCGTCATTCTTGCCGGTGGGCTGGCCCGGCGGATGGGCGGCGGCGACAAAGGCCTGATGCTGCTCCATGGTCAAAGCCTGATACAGCAAGTTATCACCCGCCTGTCACCGCAAGTTCAGCACATGGCCATCAATGCCAATGGCGACCCCGCGCGCTTTGCCGCATTCACGCTGCCGGTGCTGCCCGATCTGGTGCCGGGGTTTCCCGGCCCGCTGGCGGGGGTGCTGTCCGCGATGGACTGGGCGGCGGGCCTTGGCGCAGACGCGGTTGTCACCGTGGCCGCCGACACGCCGTTTTTTCCCGACGATCTGGTCGCCCGCCTGCAGGCGGCGGGCGGGTCCGCCGGGTTCAGTCTTGCCGCGACCGGCGCTGCGACCGCGCCCGACTGGCACCCGACCTTTGGCCTCTGGCCCACGGCCTTGCGCGACACGCTGCGCCGCGATCTGCTGGCCGGGCAGCGCAAGGTGATTGGCTGGGCGCTGCAAAACGGGGCCAGACCCGCGCTGTTTGGCGCGCAAGATGACCCGTTTTTCAACATCAACACGCCCGAAGATCTGGTCGCCGCCCGGCTGCGCGATGATCTTTGACCGCGTCGCCATCCTCGACTGGTCTGCCGCCAAAGGACCAAAGCGTGGCAAGGATTCGATCTGGGTCGCGACTGCCACGCCCATAGGCTGCATTGCCCAAAATCTTCCGACACGGGCAACTGCCGAAGCCGCCCTTGTGACCCTGATCACCGACAGCCTTGCCCAAAACCACCGCCTGCTGCTCGGGGCCGACTTTGCCTTTGGCGCGCCCGCCGGGTTTGTCGCGCGGCTGACCGGGCAGGCAGCGGCGCTGTCGTGGTGGCACTGGCTGGCCCAGCACATCACCGATACGGCCGAAAACCTCAGCAATTACCGGCAGATCGCAGCGCAGATGAACAGCGTTTTTCCCGGCGACGGCCCGTTCTGGGGCAATAATGAACGGATGCCGACCCCCGGCCTGCCTCGGCTGAAACCGGCATTGCCGCCGGGTCTGACGCCGCACCGTGCCACCGATCTGGCGGCACGTGGGCCGGGGTCGTCGCCCAAACCGGTCTGGCAATTGGCGGGCGCAGGCGCAGTCGGCGCGCAGGTGCTGACCGGGCTGCCGGTGCTGCACCGGATGCAGCAGCGCTTTGCCGGGCAGCTTTCGGTCTGGCCGTTCGAGCCGCCCACCACCCCGGTTGTGCTGGCCGAGGTTTATCCGTCTTTGCTGGCCAATGCGGTCCGTCGCCACACCTCAACCACCGGAATGGTCACCGATGAGGCGCAGGTCCGGGTGCTGGCGACTGCGCTGCACCGCCTTGGCCCCGCTGACATGAGCCGCCTGTTCACCCTGCCCCACCCGACACCGGACGAGGGCTGGATGCCGGAGGAGGGTTGGATTTTGGGCGCAGGTCACGCGGCCCTGTTGCAGGCCGCGCTATGCTGAGCCCTTGCGGATCAAAAACAACCATGCCGCACCGTCCTGATCACTCGACAGCAGCGTGTCACCCGACTGGCTGCAGAAATGCGGCATGTCGATGACCGAGGCCGGGTCGGTCGCGACCACCCGCAGCACCTGCCCCGGCTGCATTGCCAGCAGCCGTTTGCGCGCCCTCAGCACCGGCAGCGGACACAACAGCCCTGCGGCATCAATCTCGACGTCCCAAGCGGTCAATCCCAACCCATCCGCGCCAGATAGCCCTCGATCAGCGACACGTCACTGGGGTTGTTCAACTCCCAGAACACCGCGCCGGGGGCCGAGACCTCGACCATGCGGATCGGATGGCCGTTTTCCAGAAACCGCAACTGCTCCAGCCCTTCCAGCGCCTCCAGCGGCCCCGGCTCCCAGGCCTGATAGGCGGCCAGAGCGGCGGGGCGATAGGCGTAGACGCCGACATGGTGAAACACCGGCACCTTGCCGTTCACGATGCCGCGCCCGTTGGTGAAGGGGATCACCTCTTTGGAGAAATAGAGCGCCCGCCCGGCGCGGTCTGCAACCACCGTGGTCGCGCCAACCCGCCCGGCGCGGCGGTCCATCAGCAGGTTTTCCACCGTTTCGGGGTCGCAGCGCAGGAACGGCGTCGCCATGCTGCAGTCGGGGTCGGCGCGCATTGCGTCAATCAGCGCGGTCACGAAATGGGCCGGCGTCAGCGGTGCATCGCCTTGCAGGTTCACCACGATATCCGCCGTGATGCCCGCAACCGCCACCGCTTCGGCCACCCGTTCGGTGCCGTTGCGGCAGGTGTCCGAGGTCATGATCACATCGGCCCCGATCCGCCGCGCCTCATCGGCAATCCGGTCGTCGTCGGTGGCGACATAGATCGGGATCTGCCCGCAAGACGCCGCGCGCCCCGCCATCACCGAGCGTTCGATCAGGCTGCGCGCCACGCCTTTGGCCCCGGTCAGCGCCACCAGCGGCTTGCCGGGATAGCGCGTGCTGGCATAGCGGGCGGGAATGATGATGCAGGCGTCCATGGTCACAGCCCCTTTGCCAGACGGTCAAAGGCGCAGAGCGTGCCGATCAGCGCCTTCATATCATGCAGATGGATCATGTTCGGCCCGTCACTCGGTGCGGTGTCGGGGTCTTCATGGGTCTCGATGAACAGCGCCGACACCCCCACCGCGCAGGCCGCCCGTGCCAGCACCGGCGCAAACTGCCGCTGCCCGCCCGAGCTGCCGCCCAGCCCTCCGGGCTGCTGCACCGAATGGGTGGCATCAAACACAACCGGCCAGCCGGTCTCGGCCATGGTCGGCAGGCCCCGGAAATCGGTCACCAAAGTGTTGTAGCCAAAGGACGTGCCGCGCTCGCACAGCATGATCCGCCGGTTGCCGGTGCTTTCGACCTTGGCCGCCACGTTTTTCATATCCCAGGGCGCCAGAAACTGCCCCTTCTTGATGTTGATCGCCAACCCCGTCTCGCCCGCGGCCAGCAACAGGTCGGTCTGACGGCACAAAAACGCCGGGATCTGCAGAACGTCCACCGCTTCTGCGGCAATGGCGCAATGCCCCGGTTCGTGCACGTCAGTCAGCACCGGCACGCCATATTCAGCGCGGATGTCGGACAGGATGCGCAACCCCATCTCCATCCCCAGGCCCCGGTTGGTGCTCAGCGAGGAACGGTTGGCCTTGTCATAGCTGGCCTTGAAAATGAACTTGGTGCCCGTGGGCGCGCAGGCCTCCAGCAGCCCTTCACAGATCATCCTTGCATGGGCCGAGCTTTCCAGCTGGCACGGGCCAGAGATCAACGCAATCGGCGCAGCCCCCCCGATCGCAATATCGCCCACGGTTACGGTTTGCTGATCCATCATTCCCTCACATCACGCCAATGCGCAAAAGGTCGTGCAGATGCACGATCCCCACAGGCCGCCCGTCCTCACAGACAAACAGCGCAGAAATTTTCGACTTGTTCACAATGGCCAAGGCCTCGGCAGCCAGTGTCTGCGGGGCCACCGTTTTCGGGCTGCGCGTGGCAATGTCGCCCGCCACCCGGTCCAGCAGCCCGACGATGTTGCGCCGCAGATCGCCATCGGTCACCACCCCCGCCAGCAGCCCCTGCGCATCGACTACGCCTGTGACCCCCAGACCGCCCGCCGTCATCGCCCGCACCACCTCCTGCATTGGCGCGTCCAGCGGCACCAGCGGCACCTGCGGGTGCATCACCTGCCGCACCAGCGTCAGTTGCGCGCCCAGCTTGCCGCCGGGATGATAGGTGCGGAACTGATCCGCCTCAAACCGCCGCGCCTCCATCAGCGCCACAGCCAGAGCATCGCCCAAGCCCATCATCAGCGTGGTCGAGGTGGTGGGGGCCATGCCGATGGCACAGGCCTCGGGCAGGTCTGGAATGGTCAGCCGGTAATCCGCCGCCCGCATCAGGGTGCTGCCCGCATCGCGCGACATCCCGATCAGCGGAATGTCAAACCGCGCGCAATGCGCGATCAGATCGCGCAATTCCATGGTCTCACCGCTGTTTGACAGCAAAATGCAGATATCATCCGGCGTCACCATGCCCAGATCGCCATGGCTGGCCTCGGCCGGATGCACGAACAGCGACGGCGTACCGGTCGAGGCCAGTGTCGCCGCGATCTTGCGCGCCACATGGCCCGATTTGCCGATCCCCGACAGCACCGCCCGGCCCCGCACCTCCAGCAGCGCAGCGACCGCCCCGGCAAAATCGTCGGGCAGCGCGCCCGCCAGCGTCAACAGCGCCTCGCCCTCGATGCGCAACACACGCTCGGCGGCACGGCGATGCGCTTCCGGTGTCAGGGAGCTTGGCGTCAGGGCGTCGGGGGTCAACACGGTCGATCTCATCTCTGCCCTGCGCGCGGGCTTTCCTTGGGTCGCACCTCTAGTGCCACGCACGGCCCCCCCTGTCCAGAACCGCGCCTAGCCCTTGGCAAACCACCGCGCGCCGATCTGCGCCGCCACCACCGCCATCCCGATCCGCAGCACGTGATGCGTGGTGACGTAAATCGCACTGATGTTCAGGCTCAGGGCGATCAGGCTCATCTCGGCCAAACCGCCGGGGGCAAAGGCCAGAAACACCGCCGCCACCGGCTCCCCCACCAGCGCATGCAGCGCCATCGCAAAGCCAAAGGCCAGCGCCATCACCCCGGCCCCGTTCAGCACCGCAAGGCCCCCCGCCCGCCGCAGCATCGCCCCGCTCACCCCGGCAAAACGCGCCCCAAGGCCGGTGCCCAACACCACCTGGGTCAACGAGATCAGCCAGCCCGGCGGCACGCCCTCGACCCAGCCCAGCGCATGCGCCAGTGCCGACAGGATCAGCGGCCCGGTGATGATCCAGGCCGGAATCCGGCACAGCCGCGCCAGCCACACGCCGAATCCGCCACAGGCCAGTAGCACCAGCACATCGCGAAAGGTCAGCGCCACATCCGCGCCGTGCATCTGCACCCCGGCGGCCGAGCCGACCGCATGGCCGGTCACCCCGGCAAAGATCAGGGGCACCGCGATGATGGTCAGGATCAGCCGCAGAAACTGCAGCACTGTCAGCAGCCGCACATCGGCACCGGCCTCTTCGCCCAGTTGCACGCTTTCAATCAGCCCGCCCGGCAGCGCGCTGAAATAGGCATCCACCCGGGGCAGCCCGCCCCGGCGAAAGATCATATAGCCCAGCGCATGCGCCAGCGGCACAAACAGCACCAGCGCCAGCAGGCTGCGGCCCCAGCCCAACGCCTCCTGCGCGACTTCTGGCGTGAACGCCCCGCCGATCGCCACCCCGATCACCGGCACAAAGGACATCCGCAGCCGCATCGGCATCGTCACCGCGCGCCCCAGCGGCCGCCAGCCTGCCGCTGCCGTTATGGCGACCGCCAGCAGCGACCCCAGCAGATAGCCCAGCGGCACGCCCAGCGCCGCCGCCAGAACTCCGCCCAGCGCACCGATCCCCAGCGTCACCGCCAGCGCCGGATAATCCACGGTCAGCCCTACCAATGCGGCGGCCTCACATCGGCGGCGGGCGCCTCGCCCATCCCCGCCTCACGCTCGGCCTCGCGTTCGACCAGCAGGCCGACCAGTCGGGTCAGCCGGTCCACCTCGCGCCGCTGCGCCGTCACCACGTCCGACAGATCATCGACCGCCCGTTGCAGGTGCGCCACCCGCTCCTCGATCCCGTCAAACCGATCCATCATCCGCACCCCCATGATTGCCCGCGTGCCGCTTGCCGCCATCCCCCCCATCCGTTACAGGATGCCCGGCAAAGATCGAAGGGCCAAACCGCCATGTCCGACGCGAAAATCCGCCGCCCAAGGGCCGAAACCCCCAAAGGCTTCCGCGATTACTTCGGAACCGAAGTGACCACGCGCAAAGCCATGCTGGACAAGATCGCCGAGGTGTACCACCGCTACGGCTTTGATCCGCTGGAAACCAGCGCGGTTGAAACCGTTGAATCGCTTGGCAAATTCCTGCCCGACGTGGATCGCCCGAATGAGGGTGTGTTTGCCTGGCAGGATGAGGATACCGACTGGCTGGCCCTGCGCTACGACCTGACCGCGCCCTTGGCGCGCGTGGCCGCGCAGTACCGCAACGACCTGCCCTCGCCGTATCGCCGCTATGCGATGGGGCCGGTCTGGCGCAACGAAAAGCCCGGGCCGGGTCGATTCCGCCAGTTCTATCAATGCGATGCCGATACGGTCGGGTCGGGTTCGGTCGCCGCCGACGCCGAAATCTGCGCCATGCTGGCCGACGCACTGGAAGCCGCCGGGATCGAGCGCGGCGACTATGTGGTCAAGGTGAACAACCGCAAGGTGCTGAACGGCATACTCGACAACGCAACTGATAGAGTCATGAATGAGGACCCAATACAGGGCAATTCCGACGTTATCAAACGAGCGATTGATGTCGGAAAGCGTGCGTTGCACTCGATTGCAGACGATATATTGAGAACCCTCGACAAGTTCGACAAAGTAGGCATTCACGGTGTCGTTGAGTTACTTACAGACGGCCGTCGTGATGCTTCGGGTGCATTTATTCCTGGACTTAACGTACCTCCTATTGCTGTTGAGGGTCTGGTTAAGTTCCTTCTCGCAAAATCAGAAACCAATACTCAAACAATCGCGAACCTACGTTTGGCTGTGGGCAACAGCAAAGTCGGTGCCGAAGGCGTAGACGAACTCGAACAGATCGCTGCCCTCCTCGCCGCCCAAGGCTACGGCCCCGACCGTATCCGCATCGACCCCTCCGTCGTCCGTGGCCTCGGCTACTACACCGGCCCGGTCTACGAGGCGGAACTGACCTTCCAGATCACCGACGAAAAGGGCCGCCCGCGCAACTTCGGCTCCGTCGCGGGCGGCGGGCGCTATGATGACCTCGTGAAGCGCTTCACCGGCCAAGCAGTCCCCGCCACCGGCGTGTCCATCGGCGTTGACCGTCTGCTGGCCGCCCTGCACGCCAAGGGCCGCATCAGCGCCGACAACACCGGCCCCGTCGTCGTCACCGTGATGGACCGCGACCGGATGGCTGATTACATGGCCATGGTGGGCGAGCTGCGCAGCGCGGGCATCCGCGCCGAAACCTACCTCGGCAATCCGAAAAACTTCGGCAACCAGTTGAAATACGCCGACAAACGCAATTCCCCCATTGCGGTCATTCAGGGCGGGAACGAGGCCGAATCCGGCACTGTCATCCTCAAAGACCTGATCCTCGGCGCGAAAATCGCGCAGAACGCCACGCTGGAGGAATGGAAAGACCGCCCCGCACAAGACACAGTGCTACGCGGCGACCTCGTCGCCGCCGTGCGCCGGATGCTGGATCAAGGCTGATGCGCAGCGGGGTCGAACGCGCAACCTCTGACCGCCTCGCCGCGTGGTTCGCCGATCAGGGCGCCACGCTGGTCGAGGCGGATATCCTTTTGCCCGCCGAAACCCTGCTGGACCTTTACGGCGAAGACATCCGCGCCCGCGCCTATATGACGGTCGATCCGGTGCAAGGCGAAATGATGTTGCGGCCAGATTTTACCGTGCCGGTGGTCCAGCAGCACATGGCGGGCGGCGCAGACCCCGCCACATATGCCTATTCCGGCCCGGTGTTCCGCAAACAGACCCGTGCCGGCGACCGCCCGTCGGAATTCCATCAGGCCGGGATCGAGGTGTTCCGCCGCGACCAGCGAGAGGAGTCCGACGCCCGCGTGTTCGCCCTGATCAATCAGGTGCTGCGCGAAAACGGTCTGACCCTGCGCCCGGTGACCGGCGACATCGGCATCCTGATGGCTGCCGTGCGCGGCCTTGCCACCTCTGAGCGCCGCAAACAGGCGCTGTTGCGTCACATCTGGCGGCCGCAACGCTTCCGCGCCCTGCTCGACCGGTTCTCGGGCCGCGCACCTGTGCCGCAGGCCCGCAAGCACCTGCTCGACCGTCTGGCCAAAGGCTCCCCCGCCGATCTGATCGCGCAGGCAGGCACCTTTACCGGCCTGCGCAGCGAGGCCGAGATTGCTGCCCGCGTGCAGGCGCTGACCGAAGACGCCCAGACCCCGGCGCTGGCCGCGCCCGAAGCCGCGCTGCTTTATGACCTCTTGTCGCTGCAGGCCCCGTCGCGTGCGGCGCTGCAGCATCTGCGCGGCATCGCGCCCATGCTGCCCGCGATCACCCCGGCGGTGGACCGGTTCGCCGCCCGGCTCGACGCGCTGGCGGCGCAGGGCATCGACACCGAAACCCTGCCGTTCGAGGCCAGCCACGGCCGCACCAGTCTGGAATATTATGACGGTTTCGTCTTCAGCTTCCACGCCGACGACCCCGCCCTGCCCCCGGTCGCCAGCGGCGGGCGCTATGACGCGCTGACCGCCGTGCTCGGACAGGGCAAATCCATCCCCGCCGTTGGCGGCGTGATCCGCGCCGGGCTGATGACCCGGTTGATGGGGGAAAAGCCATGATCAAGATCGGCGTGCCGTCCAAAGGGCGGCTGATGGAGAAAACCTTTGACTGGTTCGGCGCGCGCGGCGTCACCCTGCGCCTGTCAGGGGCCGAGCGCGAGTATGCCGGCCGCGTCGATGGCATCGAGGGCGTCGAGTTGGTGCTGCTGTCGGCAGGGGAAATTCCGCGCGAACTGGCTGCCGGGCGCATCCACCTTGGCGTCACCGGGTCCGACCTTGTGCGTGAAAAGCTGGCCGACTGGCCCACGCAGGTGGCCGAACTCGCGCCGCTTGGCTTTGGCCATGCCGATCTGATCATCGCGGTGCCGGTCGCGTGGATCGACGTTGACACGCTCGATGATCTGGACGCAGCCGCCGCCGCTTTCCGCCGCACCCACGGCTTCCGCCTGCGCATCGCCACCAAATATCACCGCTTGGTGCGCGATTACCTGACCACCCATGGCGTGGCCGATTACCAGTTGGTCGATTCGCAGGGGGCCACCGAAGGCACGGTCAAGAACCTGACCGCCGAGGCGATTGCCGATATCACCTCCTCGGGCGAGACCCTGCGCGCCAACCACCTGAAAATCCTGTCCGACGCGCTGATCCATTCCAGTCAGGCGGTGTTGTTCCTGTCGCATCGCGCCGACTGGACTGCAGACAACCGCAAAACGCTGTCCGATCTGGCGCGGCAACTGGATGTCACAGTGCCGAAAACCTGACCTTGCCGGGCCTTTGAAACCGGCCCGGTATGCGTTAACCTTTGCGCAACCCAAGGAGGGTGTCGATGAAACTGTCCCGCATCCTGCTGTGCGTTGCCGCCCTGCTGCCCCTGCCCGCCGTGGCACAGGATCTCGCCTCGGCAGACGCGATCCGCACCGCGATTGTCGGAAATACCGTGCAAGGCGCGATGGTCGCCTCGGGCGGCTTTACTGAATATTACGCCCCTGACGGCGCGATCCGGGGCCCCGATTACGCGGGCGAGTGGTCGATTGACGGCAACCGCATGTGCTTTGGCTATGACGGCAACCCGGCAAGCTGCTGGGCCGTGCGTCTGAACGGGCAAAGCATCGTCTGGGTCGGCTCTGCCGGGGATGAGGGCACGGGCACCATCCTGCCCGGAAACCCCAACGGTTACTAACGCTTACAGCCGCGCCGCCAGCCGCGCCCCCTGATCAATCGCGCGCTTGGCGTCCAGTTCCGCCGCCACATCGGCGCCCCCGATCACATGCGGGGTGATCCCCGCCGCCACCAGCGCCTCGGCCAGCCCGCGTTCGGGCACCTGACCGGCGCACAGAATCACATCATCCACCGCCAGCAGCTGCTCTACCCCGTCGCGCTCGATGACAAGGCCCTCGCCGGTGATCGCCTTGTAGCTCACCCCGCCCAGCATCTTCACGCCTTTGGCCGCCAATGCCGCGCGGTGAATCCAGCCCGTGGTCTTGCCCAGGCCCCGCCCCGGTTTTTCCGCCTTGCGCTGCAACAGCCAGACCTCCCGCGCGGGTGGCTCCGGCGTGGCAACGGCCAGCCCCCCGGCCACCTCTGCCGGGTCGCCAACGCCCCATTCGCGCCGCCAGAGCGCGAAATCCTCGGTCGGGCTTTCCCCGGAATGCACCAGATACTCGGCGACATCAAAGCCGATGCCCCCCGCCCCGATCACCGCGACACGGCGGCCGACCTTGGCCCCGCGCAGGGTGTCCAGATAGCCCAGCGCCCGCTCCTGCCCCGGAATGCCCGGATCACGGGGGGCCACGCCGGTGGCCATCACCACCTCATCAAACCCCGTCAAAGCCTCCGGCACCGCTTCTTCGCCCAGCCGCAGCACAACCGCAGACCGCTCCAGCATGGTGTCAAACCACGTGATCAGCCCGCGAAATTCCTCCTTGCCGGGGACCGAGGCCGCCAGATGCAGCTGCCCGCCGACGCGATCCGCCCGGTCAAACAGTACCACCTCATGCCCGCGCTCTGCCGCCACCAGCGCGGCCATCATCCCCGCCGGGCCCGCGCCGACCACCGCCACCCGCTTGGGCACAGCGGCGGGCGCATAGACCAGTTCGGTTTCATGACAGGCGCGCGGGTTGACCAGACAGGTGGTCAGCTTGCCGCTGAAAGTATGGTCCAGACAGGCCTGATTGCAGGCGATGCAGGGCGCAATCTCTGCCGCCCGCCCCGCCGCCGCCTTGGCGACGAAATTCGCATCCGCCAGAAACGGCCGCGCCATCGACACCATATCGGCGTGACCCGCCGCCAGAACCGCCTCGCCCACCTCGGGCGTGTTGATCCGGTTCGAGGTGATCACCGGAATCCCCACCTCTGGCCGCAAACGCGCGGTCAGCCACGTAAACGCCGCGCGGGGCACCGAGGTCGCAATCGTCGGCACCCGCGCCTCGTGCCAGCCGATGCCGGTGTTCAGCATCGTGGCCCCAGCCGCCTCGATCCGTTTCGCCAGCATGACAACCTCATCCCAGGTCGAGCCATCGGGGATCAGATCAATCAGGCTGATCCGGTAGATCAGAATGAAATCGGGGCCGACCGCTTCGCGCACCCGGCGCACCACTTCGACCGGCAGCCGCATGCGGTTTTCATAAGCCCCGCCCCAGTCATCTTCGCGCCGATTGGTGTGGCGCACCAGAAACTGGTTCAGGAAATAGCCCTCCGACCCCATCACCTCCACACCGTCATAGCCCGCCTCCCGCGCGCGCATGGCAGCGGTCACGATGTCGGAAATCTGCGTCTCGATCCCCGCAGCGTCCAGTTCAAGTGGCACGAACGGAGAAATCGGCGATTTTATCGCACTTGGCGCCACGCAGCCCTTGCCATAGGCATAGCGCCCGGCATGCAGGATCTGCATCGCAATCAACCCGCCCGCGTCATGCACGGCATCGGTCACGCGGCGATGATTGGCGATATCCGTTTCTGAAAACAGCCCCGACGCGCCCGGATACACCCCGCCTGCACGGTTCGGGGCCATGCCGCCGGTCACGATCAGCCCGACCCCGCCCGCCGCGCGCGCCGCATAAAACGCCGCCACCCGGCCCCAGTCGCCAAGCTCTTCCAATCCGGTGTGCATCGACCCCATCAGGACGCGGTTGCGCAGACGGATATGGCCAAGATCCAGCGGGGCAAGCAGATGGGGATAGGTGGTCATGATGTCCTCCGGCAACCTGGCGGCAGAATGGTCGCCGCCCGCGCGCTTGTCACCCGCTACGCCGCGTCACAACGCTCTCGCCCATACCCTGAGTCAGCCGCCGGTCAGACCGTTTACTGCACCGGTTGCGCGCTGCATCAGCGCATCCACCGACAGCCGCAGGGAATCGACCATTGCGACATAAGACGCCATCGCATCCGCCGTCCCCGGAATCTGAGACGAGATCTGCGGCGCCATCACATAGATCAGCACCGCCACCGCAGCCAAAATCAGCACCAGCGCAAAGCCCGAGCGGAACCCCGACCCCGACGAAGCCGGTCTGGGCACTGCCGCTTCCACCAGACTGGCGGCCATATCATTGGGCCGCAGGCTGGAGTTGATTTCCTCGATATCGGGCAACAGATCCCGCCGCGCCGCAGCGCGCGGCGGCACACCCGGCTCCCCCTTCATCGTCGCGATGCGCTTGTCGGTTTCGGTTCGTGCCGCAGCCGACGCGGCAGCCGCCGCCGCCGCTGACCCCACCACCGGCGACAGGGGCGGCGGCAGGCCAAGGTCGCCCTGCATCTCGATCCCGGTGGCTTCGGCCTTGCGGGCCGCCATCTCGCGCCCGGCCTCTTCGCGCAGGATCGCGAGCACGCTGTCATCCAGCGCCCGCTGCACCGGCAGCGCCTTGGCGGGCGGTGCCGCCATGGGCGTCTCGTCTTCCTCGTCCTCCGCATCGGACTGCGCGACCGCGGCGGGCACCTCGGCCACCGGCTCCGGCTCGCGGTACAGATCGTCGCTCAGATCGTCAGCCACAGGGTCGCGCATCTGAAACCACGCGTGGCCACAGTTGGAACATTGCACGTCGCGCCCGGCGTCGGGAATGGCACCGTCATCGACTTCATACTGGGCGTCACAATTCGGACAGATCAGGCGCATAGCGCATACCCTTTCCCGGTTCTCCCGGATTTTCACCGGACACTAGCAACGAACCCGCCCAAGGCCAAGAGTTTGTGGCTGTTTTCGCAACACTGGTGCTCTGGCTGTCATTGTATCCGCCGACACTTTGCGCAATTCTGCCACAGCGCCAGTACAGTGCCAGCGGCACGGCCAAAGGGGACGAATGAGTGATCGCGTTCGAGAATGTGGGTTTCAACTACGGCGGGGGTGAATTGCTCTCGGATGTCACCCTGCGCCTTGCACCGGGGTCGTTCCATTTCCTGACCGGGCCATCGGGGGCGGGCAAATCGACGTTTCTCAAGCTCGCCTATGCCGAATTGCGCCCCACAGCGGGCCGGGTCACGATCTTTGACCGTGATGCGCGCATGATGTCGCGCGATGATGTCGCGCTGAGCCGCCGTCGCATCGGCGTGGTGCATCAGGATTGCCAGTTCCTTGACCATCTGCCGCTTGCCACCAATGTCACCCTGCCGCTCACCGTGGCCAGCCGCAAAGGCGATGCGCAGGATCTGACCGCGCTGCTCGATTGGGTCGGGCTGGGCAAACTGGCCGATGCCCTGCCGCCACAGCTGTCCGGGGGCGAGCGTCAGCGCGCCGCCCTTGCCCGCGCCATCATCATGTCGCCCGATGTCATCCTCGCCGATGAACCCACCGGCAACCTCGACTGGGAAATGTCTCTGCGCCTGCTGACCCTGCTGGTCGAGCTCAGCCGGATGGGCAAGACCATTCTGGTCGCCACCCATGACATGAACCTGATCCGGCAGGCGAAATCGCAACTGGCGGCGCGGGTGCTGCGCATCCAGAACCGCCGGGTGCAGCTTGCGGGGGCCGATCTGTGAAATTCACCCTCCCCGCCCTTCTGGCCCCCGACAGGCAGGCTGACCGCGTGGTGCCGCCCTCGGGTTTCACCGCGCAGCTGACGCTGTTCACGGCGGGCGCAATGGCCTTTCTGGCGGTCTTTGCCCTTGCCCTGTCGCTTGCCTCCGGGCGGCTGGCCGACCGCTGGGCTTCGGCCCTTGCCGGCACCGCCACCATCCGCATCTCGGCCCCGCCGGAGCAGCTGGATACCCAGGTCGCCGCCGTCCTTGCGCTGTTGTCCACCACGCCCGGCATCGCCTCGGCCCGCGCGCTGGATACCGAGGAACAGCGCGCCCTGCTGGAGCCGTGGTTCGGCCCCGACCTGCCGGTTGATGCCCTGCCGCTGCCGCGCCTGATCGAGCTGACCGAAGCCGCGCCGGGATATGACAGCCAAGGCCTGCGCCTGCGCCTGTCGGCCGAGGCCCCCGGCGCCGTGCTCGACGATCACACCCGCTGGCGCCGGCCGATGGCACAAGCGGCCGAGCGTCTGCGCCTGCTGGGCGCGCTGTCACTGATCCTGATTGCCGGGTCCACCGCCGCGATGATCACGCTGGCCGCCAATGCCGCCCTGTCGGCCAACCTGCCGGTCATCCGCGTGTTGCGGCTGGTGGGGGCCAAGGATGCCTATATCGTGCGCGCCTTTGTCCGCCGCTTCACCCTGCGCGCGCTGACCGGGGCCGCCATCGGCACCGTGATCGCCATGATCGGCATCGCCCTGTTGCCGCAGGCTGATGAGGCCGGGGCCTTTCTCACCGGCCTCGGGTTTCAGGGCTTCGGCTGGCTTTTGCCGCTGCTCCTGCCCCCGCTCACCGCCATTGTCGCCTTTGCCGCCACCCGCACCGCCGCCTTCCGCACCCTGAAAGGGCTGACCTGATGCTTGCCGTCCGCTGGACCCTGTCGCTGCTGTTCAACATCCAGATGTATCTGGCCATGGCGGTCATCGCTGTAGTCTTTGCCCCCTGGGCGCTGTTCTCGCGCAATGGTGCCTTTGCCGCCTGCCACAGCTATTGCCGTTGGGTGATCTTTACCGCCCGCATCATGTTGGGGCTAAAGGTCGAGGTGCGCGGCACGCCGCCGACCGATGAGGTGGTGGTTGCCGCCAAACACCAGAGCTTTTTCGACATTCTGGTGATCTTCAACGCGATCCCGCGCGGCAAGTTCATCATGAAGCACGAACTGATCTATACCCCCTTTCTCGGTCAATACGCCCAGCGCATCGGCTGTGTCTTTGTCGATCGCGGCAAACGGGGGGCTGCGATTGCCAAGATGAAGGCCGATGTCGCCCGCTCTGCCGCCGATCCCGGCCAGTTGGTGATCTATCCGCAAGGCACCCGCGTCGCCCCCGGCGTGGTGAAACCCTACAAGGTCGGCTCGGGCCTGCTTTACGAACAGCTCGGCCAGCCCTGCGTGCCGGTCGCCACCAACATCGGCGTGTTCTGGCCAAAGCGCGGCATCCTGCGCAAGCCCGGCACCTGTGTCGTGCATTTCCTGCCCCGCATCGAACCCGGCCTGCCGGTCGGGCAATTCATGAAGCAACTGGAACAGGATATCGAATCCACCTCCGACGCCTTGCTGATCGAGGCGGGGTTTCACAGATCATAACCAAATGTCAGATGTTCCCCCCTCCGCCAAGCAGATCACCGGCACGGGGAACCCTGTGTACCCCTGGCGGGTTGCTGCAACATGACGTTTGACAGCCTGTACGCCACCCTTTTCACCGCCCCCTTGATGCTGCCCTTGCTGGGCAGCCTGCTGACGGGTGTCCTGATCGGGGCCGAGCGCGAGGCGCAGGGCAAACCGGCAGGGCTGCGCACGCACACACTGGTGTGCTTTGGCTCTGCCCTGATGATGCTGATCGCCGCGCGCCAGATCTCCTGGGACACGTCGATGATTCCGGGCACCCAGATTGTCAGCGATATGTCGCGGATGCCGCATGCCATCCTGACCGGCATCGGCTTTCTCTGCGCAGGCGTGATCTTTCGCGAAGGCCTGTCGGTGCAGGGCCTGACCACAGCCGCCTCGCTTTGGGTCACGGCATCGCTGGGCATCGTCTATGGCGCGGGCATGCTGGAGCTGGCCACCATCAGCACGCTGATCGTGCTTGCGGTGCTTGTGGCGCTGCGCGTGATGCAATACGTGCTGCCGGCCCATAGCAGCCTGCGCATCAGTGTGGTGGCACAGTCCGGCTATCGCTGTGCAGATCTGGCAGCGCAGCTCTCGGCCCGAAAGCTGCGGCCGGGCAGCATCGCCATGACCCAAAGTACCCGGTCTGTCACCCTGACCACAACCGTCACCCAGCCCAAGCGCGGCCTTGATCTAGATGCCCTGTGTGCAGAATTGCAGGAAAACCCGCTTGTGAAAAAAGTGTCACTTGACCCTGAGGATTGACCTCCGCATTCACTGCCCAGCCAAAAGACCCGCAGAGGAAACCGATGACCCCGATCACCGATCTCGACAGCCTCCACGCCCTTTACGGCACAGCGGGCGAAGCGGCGTCGCGCAAAGTCACCCCTCACCTGACAGCCGCCTACCGCGCATGGATCTGGCGCTCGCGGTTCTGCGTGCTCACCACCGTCGGGCCAGAGGGCACCGATGGCAGCCCGCGCGGCGATGACGGCCCGGTGGTGACGGTCCTCGACGACCGCACCCTCGCCCTGCCCGACTGGCGCGGCAACGAGCGGATCGACAGCCTGCGCAACATCGTCCGCGATGGTCGGGTCAGTCTGATGTTTCTGGTGGCCGGCAGCAACAATGCCATGCGGGTCAACGGCACGGCCATTGTCACCGCAGACCCCACACTCTGCGCCCGCTTCCGGCGCGATGACAAACAGCCCCGCAGCGTGATCGTCATCTCCATAGCCGAGGTCTATTCGCAATGCGCCCGCGCCCTGATCCGCTCGGGCCTGTGGTCAGCGGGCGACCAGTCAGCGGGCCTGCCGACCGTGGGCGACATGATGCGCGAAATCACCAGCGGCGACATTGACGGCGCCGCCTATGACGCCGCATGGCCCGACCGCGCCGCCAAGACCATGTGGTAGCGGCACAGGCGCGCCGCCACAGTCTCGCACAACCAGGCTCAGGCCAGTTTCAGCGCGATGATCCCGCCCAGAATCAGCAGGATGCCCAGCACCCTGACCAGATTGACCGGCTCACCAAACAGCATCACCGCCAGTATCGCCGTGCCCAAGGTGCCGATGCCCACCCAGACCGCATAGGCCGTGCCGACCGGCAGCTCCTTCATCGCCAGTGACAGCAGCCAGAAACTGGCCAGCGCCCCGATGATGGTCAGACCCGTCGGAATCGGACGCGTGAAACCATTGGAATATTTCAGCCCGATCGCCCAGCCGGTTTCCAGAAACCCCGCCAGCAGCACCAGAATCCACGGGCTCAAGCTGCAAGCCCTTTCGACCCCATGTCGATGAACTTCGAGCGGCGGTCCTTGATCAGCGCCTCGGGCTTCTTGCCCGACAGCTCTTTCAACATCGCCTCGATACCCTTGCCCACCGCCTCGATCGTCTCACGCCGACCGCGCTGCGCGCCGCCCACCGGTTCCTTGATGATCCGGTCGATCACGCCCAGCTTTTGCAGATCCTGCGCCGTCAGTCGCAACGCCTCGGCGGCTTCGCGCATCTTTTCGGCATCCTTCCACAGGATGCTGGCACAGCCCTCGGGCGAGATCACCGAATAGACCGAATGCTCCAGCATCGCCACCCGGTTCGCGGTGGCAAAGGCCACTGCCCCGCCCGACCCGCCTTCGCCGATCACCACGGAAACCAGCGGCACGCCGATTTCCAGACATTTCTGGGTGCTGCGGGCAATCGCCTCGGCCTGCCCACGCTCTTCCGCGCCCTTGCCGGGATAGGCACCGGGGGTGTCCACCAGCGTGATCACCGGCAGGCGGAAGCGGTCCGCCATATCCATCAGCCGGATCGCCTTGCGATAGCCCTCGGGCCGCGCCATGCCGAAATTCCGCTCGATCCGGCTTTTGGTGTCATTGCCCTTCTCATGGCCGATCACCATCACCGGAGAATCGTTGAACCGCGCCAGCCCGCCCATCACCGCATGGTCATCGGCAAAATTCCGGTCCCCCGCCAGCGGCGTGTACTCGGTGAACAGCGCGTCAATGTAATCCTTGCAATGCGGCCGCTCCGGGTGGCGGGCGACCAGACATTTGCGCCATGGCGTCAGATCCTTGTACAGATCGCGCAGCATCACCTCGGCTTTTTTGTCAAGCGCCTCGGCTTCCTTGGCAATATCCATCCCCGGATTGCCACGCCCCATCGCCCGCAACTCTTCGGCTTTGCCTTCGATCTCGGCGAGTGGCTTTTCGAATTCCAGATAGTTCATCGGGCACCCCTGCAACTGCAACGTGGTATATGCCGTCACGAGCCTATAAATGCAACCAAGCAAGATTTCTCGACCAGAGCTTGCCTGTCCCTGAACCAAGCTGTTCGAAAGTGTGTCAAGATGGAAAAACTTGATTTCAAGATGGCCGACAAGGCGTTTTACAGCGGCAAGGTGGGCCGGATTGACCGGCTGATGCTTCCGCCCATGCTCTTTCTGATGGTCGACGGAAGCGGCGACCCGAACCTGGCGCCAAGCTATGGCCAAGCGGTTGCCGCGCTTTACGGCCTCAGCTACGCGCTGAAATTCGCCGCAAAGGCGCTTGGGAATGATCACACCGTCGCCCCGTTGGAAGGTCTGTGGTGGGCCGACGACAGGCGCGATTTTGTTGACGGCCGACGCGACCGCTGGCGCTGGACGATGATGATCCGCCAGCCCGATGGGATAACAGATGCCATGCTGGACGCTGCAAGGCTCAGGATGCTGGCCAAAACGGACAAAGACCCCCAGGCCGCAACAACGCCCGACATGGTGCGGGCGGTCAGGCTTGAGACCTTTGCCGAAGGGGACTGCCTGCAGATCCTGCATATTGGCAGCTACGCCGATGAAGCGCCTGTCATCGCCGGGCTGCATCAGCAGATCGCCACAAGCGGACTGCGCCCGACAGGAAAGCATCACGAGATTTACTTGAATGACCCGCGCAAAGTGCCGCAGGACAAGCTGAAAACCATTCTGCGGCAACCTGTCGTGGCCTGAAAACAGCAGCGCCCCGAACCGCTGGTTCGGGGCGTGCATCCTCCCCTTGATGCTGCGCGGGGGCCTCCTCTCCCCTGGTGCGCAGCGCGGGTATTCTTTCCAAAACGCCAGTATTTCAGGCGTTGGTTACGAACCATTGACCACACTGTGGCATCTTGTCAACGATTCCGATGTAACGCTGCGTCACCCGGCAATCATTTCTGCCTGACGCACCACCACCTCGGCCTGCTTGATGCTGGCAATGTCCACCAGACGGCCCTTGTACACGGTCGCGCCCTCGCCGCGCGCCTTTGCCGCTTCCATCGCGGCCAGTATTTCGCGCGCTTCGGTCACTGCCGCCTCGGACGGGGTAAACACCTCATTGGCCAGCGCCACCTGCTTGGGGTGGATCGCCCATTTGCCAACCATCCCCAGCGTGGCCGAGCGCCAGGCCTGCGCGCGGAACCCCTCATCGTCGGAAAAGTCGCCAAACGGCCCGTCCACCGGCAAGATCCCATGCGTCCGGCACGCCGCTACAATCGCCGCCTGCGCCCAGTGCCAGGGGTCGGACCAATGCCTGACCCCTTCGCGCAGCATGTAATAATTCTCCTGCGTGCCACCGATCCCGGTGGTCTGCATCCCCATGCTGGCGGCAAAATCCGCCGCCCCAAGACTCATGGCCTGCAAACGTGGGGAAGAGGCCGCGATCTCCTCCACATGCGCAATCCCCGCCGCACTTTCGATGATCACCTCAAAGCTGATCGGCTTTTTGCGCCCCTTGGCGCGCTCCACCGCCGTCACCAACGCATCCACCGCATAGACATCGGCCGCACAGCCCACCTTGGGGATCATGATCTGGTCCAGCCGGTCGCCCGCCTGCTCCAGCAGGTCCACCACATCGCGATACCAGAATGGCGTATCCAGCCCGTTGATCCGTACCGACAGGGTTTTCGTGCCCCAATCCACCGTGTTGATCGCGGCGATGATATTGGCCCGCGCCTGATCCTTGTCAGCGGGCGCCACCGAATCTTCCAGATCCAGATTGATCACATCCGCCGCACTCGCCGCCATCTTTTCAAACAGGGCCGGGCGCGATCCGGGGCCGAACAACTGGCACCGGTTCGGACGGGCGGGCGGGGTGGGTTGGATACGAAAGCTCATCAGGGGCCTCGGCAAGTTAATTTCACGAATCTGCGCTGCAGCGATAGATTATTGCGTGCCGACCTGCAATCCCAAGTTTGCAGATGCAGCAACTGGCGCAGTTTGTCCCATGCCAACGCGCCTCCCTTGACAGGAGCGCCCTTGCGGGAGCCATGTCGCGCCCAGCCAAGCAACAGGAATGCAGCCATGTCCACCGCCACTGTCCCCCATACGCCCGTCAACCAGCAGCGGCGCATCGCAGCCCTGCGAATCGCTTTTGTGGTGGCCCTTCCCCTGATCCTGTTCTCAAAATCCGTCTGGATGGATCAGCACTGGGTGTTCGAGGTGATGGAAGTGACGGGCATCGCCCTGATCATCCTTGCCGTGCTGGGCCGGTTCTGGGCGGTGCTTTATATCGGCGCGCGCAAGAATGCGGTGGTGATGCAGGATGGCCCCTATTCGATGATGCGCCACCCGCTTTACCTGTTCTCCACCATTGGCGTGGCAGGATTTGGCATGATGCTTGGGTCAATCGTTTTGACACTGGTGATGACGGCCCTTTTCTTCACGATCCTCTCCATCACCGCTTCCAAGGAAGAAGCGTTCCTGCGCGCCGAGTTTGGCCCGACCTATGACGCCTATGCCGCCCGTGTGCCCCGGATCATCCCGCGCCCGTCCCTGTTCCGCACCGAGGGGGAAGTGACGTTCAACGTCCGCACACTCCGGGTGAACCTGCAGGATGCCTTGGTGTTTCTGGCGCTGATTCCGCTCGCCGAAGCATCGGAAATGATCAAAGATTATGGGCTGATTCCAACTTTCCCGCTGTTCTGAAGGATCATGGCCACCGCCTTGGCATGACCCCTGCCACGATCCTTGCGCAAAGTGCTGCCTTCACAGACCTTGACGGACCGCTCCTGCTGGCCCAAACCCGCGACAACCCGCTGTTGTTCAACGAGCACGGCATCCACCCGCCGCATCCGGCCCTATGGGGATAGCACCATGACCCGCACCGTCTATGTCAACGGCACCTACCTGCCCGAGCACGAAGCCACCGTCTCGATCTTTGACCGGGGCTTTCTGATGGCCGATGGCGTGTATGAGGTCACGTCGGTCCTCGATGGCAAGCTGATCGACTTTGACGGTCACATCAAACGCCTGCACCGCAGCCTGTCCGAGCTCGACATGGCCGCCCCCTGTTCAGATGACGAGCTGATCGCCATGCACCGCGAACTGGTCAGGCTGAACAACATTGATCAGGGCATGATCTATCTGCAGGTCACGCGCGGCAACCCCGGCGACCGCAGCTTTGTGTTCCCGTCCGCCGACCTGCCGCCGACCATCGTGGCGTTCACGCAGGATATCCCAAACCTCGCCGACGCCCCCGCCGCCAAGACCGGCTTTCGCGTGATCTCGATCCCCGATCTGCGCTGGGACCGGCGCGACATCAAGACCGTGCAACTGCTCTACCCGTCGATGGGCAAGATGGCCGCCAAAAAGGCCGGCGTCGATGACAGCTGGTTTGTCGAGGATGGCGCCGTGACCGAAGGCACCTCGAACAACGCCTATATCGTCAAGGGCAACCGCATCATCACGCGGGCCCTGTCCACCGATATCCTGCACGGCATCACCCGTGTCGCCGTCCTGCGCTTCGCCGCCGAAGCGCAGTTCGAGGTCGAGGAACGCCCTTTCACCATCGAAGAGGCCCAAGGCGCGGATGAAGCCTTCTCCACCGCTGCCAGCATCTTCGTCATGCCAGTGGTGGAAATCGACGGCAAACCTGTGGGCACCGGCAAACCCGGCCCCGTCGCCCAGCGCCTGCGCGAGCTGTATCTGGACGAAATGCGCAAAGCCGCGATCTGACCCAAAGGCTGGCCCCAAAAGGGCCAGCAGCTGGCCCCAAAAGGGCCAGCTTTCACTCCACCTTGCCGACGTTCTTGGCAAAAGCCTCGGCAAACGCCGCCTGCTTGCCGTCATCCGCAGGCGTCTGATTCAGCGCCACCCACTGCTCATAAGGCATGCCATAGACAATCTCGCGCGCCTGCGCCTTGTCCATCTCGATGCCCCGCGCATTTGCCGCCGCCTGATACCAGCGGCTCAGGCAATTGCGGCAAAACCCCGCCATGTTCATCAGGTCGATGTTCTGCACATCGGGCCGCTTCTCAATCAGATGCTGCATCAACGCGCGAAACGCGGCGGCCTCAAGTTCGGTGCGGGTCTGGTCGTCCTGTGTCATGGTATCCTCCTGCCCGGACAGCATGTCCGATCCGGGCCGGGGCATCAAGCCAGCGTCACAGCGGCTCCAGGAACAGCCAGGACGACGGGTCCGCCGACAGATCTGCCGCAGACTGGCCGGTCAGCCGGACCACCACCTCACCGTCGACAAGCACCACACTGTTCTCGGGGCCATCCGCCCGGATCACGATGGTGGCAGCATCCGGGTTATCCAGCACCAGCGTCAGCGTTTCCGTATGATAATCAAAATCGGTGATAAGGCTGGCATCATCACCGGATTTATAGACCACGCCGAACATATCCGTGCCCGCGCCGCCGGTCATCGTATCGCCGTCATCGCCAATCAGCAGATCATCCCCGCCGCCGCCTTCCAGCAGATCAGGGCCGCGCTCTGCCACATCGCCCGATTGCGCCGCTCCGGCAATCCGTGCCGCAAGCTGACCCGCAGCCGGGCTATCGCTGGTGCCGGCGACCGCTTCCGTGATCTCATCCGCCACGCCTGCAAGCTCTTCCGCGATCAGGTCATATTCCACCCCGATCAGGGTATCATTGCCTTGACCGCCCATCAGCGTGTCAGACCCGCTGGACCCGATCAGCAGATCGGCACCAAAGCCGCCGTTCAGCAGGTCATTCCCGGCCCCGCCGATCAGAATATCGCGGCCCGTACCGCCCGACAGCACATCATCGCCCGCACCGCCCAGAAGAATATCATTGCCCGCACCACCGATCAGAGTGTCAGGCCCGGCCTCGCCGGAAATGATGTCATCGCCCTCCAGCCCGTCGATCAGATCAGCCCCGCCCCCACCCAGCAGAATATCTGCGCCGGTGGTTCCGGTCTGGCTTTCTCCGGTCTCCTCTGCCGTTGCGTCATCGGAATCGCTGGCATCATCGTGGTCGCTGCCCCCACCAAAAGCCAGACCACCCACCAGCAAAAGGGGAAGAAAAAGCAAAAGTTCCACAGGCAGCTCCGCAACTAAGGGGTGTTTTAAGAAAAATGTACCGGCATCTGCATGCCCGCAGGCAGGCGGGTCAAGTGATTTGAAACATTGATGAAAAAGTCATACCAATAGGTGTGACGGCCCCCGGATTGTCGACGGTCTGCGCCGGGCCGGGCTGGTGGTCAGCCCGCAACCGCCCTCAGCGCCGCTGACAGAACCGGGGCCAGACGTGCAGCCCAGTCCACTTGCTCCGCCTCGGTGGCAATCAGATCATTGCGCAACTCGATCAGCGTATTGTGCCGCCCCTTTTGCAAGGCATGCCGGTCAATCGCATCGCCCGGCAGATGGCCGGAGTATGGCTCATTGTCGCCCACGCACCAGTCCGGCACCGCCTGCAAACCGGCGATCACCGCACGCGACAACCGCTCATCCTCATGACTGTGCAGCACCCCGATATGCCAGGGCCGGGGCGCGCGGCCCTTCAGACAGGGCGTAAAGGAATGAATCGCCAGAATCGCCCGCTCTCCCGCCAGCGAGGCATAGGCCGCGTGATAGGGCCGGTACAGCCGCTGCAACCGCTCTTCCACCTCGTCCGGGCCGACATGGCGGTTGGCGGGAATGATGGTGCCGTCATACAGCTTCATCACCAGCGTCGGGTCATCCTCGCCCCGGTTCGGGTCGATCACCAACCGGCTGAAATCGGAACACAGCACCGGGCTGTCCAGCGCCGCACCCAAGGCAATCGCCAGACCGCGCGCGCCCACGTCATAGGCAATGTGCCGCGCCATATCCTCTGGCGCGATCCCCAGCGTGCCGCCCAGCCAGTCCGGCACCCGGTTTGTGGCGTGATCACAGGTCACCAGCCACGGGCCGGGCCGGTCGGTGCCCAGCACTTCAAACGCCTCATGCCTGATTTCCGGGCGCATGTCCGTCATGTTTTCTTTACCCCAACGTGCTTTTAAGCCATTAGGCCATTTAGCGCTAACGCGCCAGTTGCTCCGGGCATCCGATTGCTCTATTCCCACCCGTGGCCCACCACGAAGTGATAACTGAAGAAGGAACAAGGCATGAGACGCCTTCGGAATGTTAAGATCGTGGCCACTCTGGGGCCCGCATCCAACGACTATGAAATGATCCGCGCTTTGTTTGAGGCAGGGGCCGATGTGTTCCGCCTGAACATGAGCCATGGCACGCATGACGACATCCGCGCGCGCCACACCATCATCCGGCAGGTCGAATCCGACACCGGACGGCCGATCGCCATTCTGGCTGACCTTCAGGGGCCAAAATTGCGCGTCGGCACCTTTGACGCCGACTCCTATGATCTGGCAGACGGCGACAAGTTCCGCCTCGATCTGGACCCGACACCGGGCGACGCCAGCCGCGTGCAGCTGCCGCACCCCGAGATTTTCGCGGCGCTGGAACCCGGCTCGTCGCTTCTGGTCAATGACGGCAAAATCCGCCTGATCGTCGATGATTGCGGCAAGGACTTTGCCAATTGCACCGTCACCGTCGGCGGCGCGATTTCCAACCGCAAGGGCGTGAACGTACCCGACGTGGTGCTGCCACTGGCCGCTCTGTCGCAAAAGGATCTCAAGGATCTGGAATTCGCCTGCGACCTCGGCGTTGACTGGCTGGCCCTGTCCTTTGTCCAGCGCGCCGAAGACGTGATCGAGGCAAAAGCGCTGGCACGCGGCCGCGCTGCCGTGCTGTCGAAAATCGAAAAGCCCGCAGCGGTCAAAGCTTACGAATCGATCCTCGCCGTCTCCGATGGCATCATGGTCGCCCGTGGCGATCTTGGGGTTGAGCTGCCGGTCTATTCGGTGCCGCCGATCCAGAAACGTCTGGTCCGCATGGCCCGTGCCGCCGCCAAGCCGGTGATCGTCGCCACCCAGATGCTGGAATCGATGATCGAATCACCGATGCCAACCCGCGCCGAAGTCTCTGACGTTGCCACCGCCATCTATGAGGGTGCTGACGCCGTCATGCTGTCGGCCGAATCCGCCGCCGGGAAATTCCCGATCGAAGCCGTCGCCACCATGAACAACGTGGCGATCTCGGTCGAAAGCGACCCGACCTATCGTCAGGTGATCGAGGCCAGCCGCACAGTTGTCCGCTCCACGGTCGCCGATGGCATCGTCGCCGCCGCCCGTGAAATCGCGGAATCGACCGATATCAAGGCCATCGCCGTGTTCTCGCAATCGGGCACCACGGTCAGCCTTGTGGCCCGCGAACGCCCCCGCGTTCCGATCATCGCACTGACCCCGCTGATGGACACCGCCCGCAGGCTTTGCCTGACATGGGGCACCCATTGCGTGATCACCGAAGAGCAGGACCGTTTCAAAGGCGCTGTCATCTCTGCCGTCCGCGCTGCGCGCCAGCACGGCTTTGCTGCGGAAACCGACCAGATCGTGCTGACCGCTGGCGTTCCGTTCAACGTGCAGGGCACCACCAACATCCTGCGCGTCGCGCCGTGTGATGAGCGGTTGATTTACAAAGCTGATCCTGAGTAAATCACCCAAGGCAGCGTATGGGGTGGCGATGGACTCTGATCTGATGTTCGTCACGGGGGCCGCGCTTCTGGCCCTTTCCATCCCGGCGATCTTTTCCGCCATTTCCGACAGCCGCCCACCCCGGGCGGCTGCCATCATTCTGCTGATCGGCGGCACCCTTGTCGTCATCGCCCTTAGCCACAAACCCGGCGGCATCGCCCTTGCCGAAATCCCCGACATCTTTTTCCGCGTCATCGGCCGCTTTGTGAACTGACGCTTTTGCCCGACTCGCAAGCCCGCCGACTCTTTTGCCTTGCGCCCAAACCGCCTCCCCCCTATAGGAGCCGTTCTGGAAAGCCTGCGGGGCCGGCCAACTTAGGCATGCCGAGTCGCGCATATGACGATTGGAGATCGAAATGCCCAAGATGAAGACCAAATCCGCTGCGAAGAAGCGCTTCAGCTTCACCGCGTCCGGTCGTGCAAAAGCTGGCGTCGCCGGCAAGCGTCACGGCATGATCAAGCGTACGACCAAGTTCATTCGCGATGCTTCTGGCACGATGTTGCTGTCCGCTTCGGACACCAAGATCGTCAAGAAGTACATGCCCTACGACCGCTGAGGAGAGACACCCATGTCCCGCGTTAAATCTGGTGTTGTCACCCACGCACGTCACCGCAAGGTCATCAAGAAAGCCGCCGGTTACTACGCCGCCCGCTCGACCAACTTCCGCACCGCCACGCAGGCCGTCGACAAGGCCCAGCAGTATGCGACCCGCGACCGCAAGGTCCGCAAGCGCCAGTTCCGCGCCCTGTGGATCCAGCGGATCAACGCTGCCGTGCGTCTGTTCGATATGGAAATGACCTATTCGCGCCTGATCAACGGCCTGACCAAAGCCGGCATCGAAGTCGACCGCAAGGTTCTCGCCGATCTGGCCGTGCATGAGCCCGAGGCGTTCAACGCCATCGCGGCTCAGGCGAAATCCGCTCTGGCCTGATCTGGTCGCTCTGACATGAAAAAGCCCCGCCTCGGCGGGGCTTTTTCATGTCATCCCGCATGTCATCTCATTCCAGGGCGCGCAGGCCCTTGCGGACCCGCCCCCGTGCATTCGCATAGGGCGAGGACGTGTTGAACTGGATCATCCGGCCCTTGCTCCATTTGCCGTACCACGGTCCGCCATACAGCTCTGCATCCGACCGCGCCGTGATCGTGTCCACCAGCCGCGCCTTGGCCGCCGTCAGCCGGGCCAGCAGCGCCGCCCAGTCCATCTCCCGATAGTCGGCGTAAAACTTCTGCGCCAGCAACCCCAGCTCATTCCACTGAAACCCGGTTTCAGGAAAATCCACCACCGCGCCGCGATCATCCCGGTCAAGCCATTTCAGCACCAGCTCGTTCCAGCCGATCAGATAGGCCACCAGATCGGCGGGGCTCATCATCGTGCCTGCCGCATGCCCCTCCAGCACCACCGCCCGCGCCTGTGCCTCCGGCACCCGCGCCAGATCGGCCATCAGCCGGTCAAACGACAGCTCGATCGCCGCCAGCAATTCGGCTTTTGATGTGGGAACCACCGCATCGACTCCTTCCGTATCCGCTCAGACCATGTGCCCCACTGGGCCGGATGGCACCGCTTTATTGCGCCGCCCTGCACCATCGTCCAGCCACCGCTCTGTCAAATCCGCCCTATGGGACAATACCCCGCACCTGTGCTAAACAGCCCTGACATACCCCACGCCCCCTTTTCCCGGACCAGTGCCATGACCATCACTCAACAGGACGATCTTGACGGGCTGCACGTGATTGGCCGCATCGTCGCCAATACGATACAGGCCATGGCGCAAGCGATGGAGCCGGGCATGACCACGCGCGAGCTGGATCAGATCGGGCGCGTGCATCTGGAGCGTGAGGGCGCGGTTTCGGCCCCCGAATCCACCTATGATTTTCCCGGCGCGACCTGCATCAGCGTGAATGAGGAAATCGCCCACGGCATCCCCGGCGACCGCCTTCTGCGCGCCGGTGATCTGGTCAATATCGACGTCTCCGCCTCCAAGGCGGGGTATTTCGCCGATACCGGGGCCAGCTTTCGCCTTGGCAGTGTACCGCCCGCGCTGGACCGGCTGTGCCGCGATGGCAAACGCGCGATGCAGATCGGGATCGCGCAGGTCGGCCATGACAAACCCATCGCCGGGATCGGCAATGCCATCGGCCGCTTTGCCTCGGCACGCGGCTATACGCTGATCCGCAATCTGGCGAGCCATGGCGTCGGCCGCGCCCTGCATGAAGAGCCGGGCGAGGTGCCGACATGGCCCAGCCGCGGCGACCGGCGGCGGATGCACAAGGGGCTGGTGCTGACGGTAGAGCCGTTCCTGTCCACCGGCGGCCACTTTGCCGAAACCGACGGCGATGATGACTGGACCCTCTACAGCCAGCCGCCCGCATGGGTGGTGCAGTATGAACATACCGTCGTCGCGACCGAACGCGGCGCGATCATCGTGACCCTGCCGGGGTAAGATCGGGTGTCCCCGCTGGTGGGAGTGTTAAAAAATAGTTAATCCCACAGCATCAAGCCATTGATATTAAATCATTTTAAAAACTTCCCCCTGTGTTACACCCCCAAGCCAAAGGCCCGCCCTTGCAGTTCCGCTTCCCTGACCAGACCATCACCGTGAACATGCCCGACCAGCCCAGCCTGCTGGCCGAGATCCGGTCCCGGTTCCGGGGCGGGCGGGGCTTTTCCCTGGCCACCCTGAACCTCGATCATCTGGTAAAGCTCCGCGCCTCGGCCAGCTACCGCGCGACCTATGCCGCGCAGGATCTGATCGTGGCCGATGGCAACCCCATCGTCTGGCTGTCCCGCCTCGCCCGCCGCCCCGTCGCCCTTGTCCCCGGCTCCGACCTGCTGCGCCCCCTGTTGCAGCTGGCGGCGGATGAGGGGATGCCCGTCGCCTTCTATGGCTCCACGCCCGAGGTGCTGGCACAGGCGGCCGCCCGGCTGGCCGCCGAACTCCCCGCGCTGCAGCTGGTCTGGACTGGCGCGCCCGCCATGGGCTTTGACCCGACCGGCCTTGAGGCTGACGCGGCCCTGCACGCCATGCAGGCCGCAGGGGCGCGGCTCTGCATCGTCTCGCTCTCCGCCCCCCGACAAGAGGCGTTCGCCGCCTATGGCCGCCGCCGCGCGCCACAGATCGGCTTTTGCGGCTTTGGCGCGGGCCTCGACTTCATCGCCGGCCAACAGGTCCGCGCGCCGGCATGGGTCCGCAAGCTGGCGCTGGAATGGGTATGGCGCGCCCTCTCGGCCCCGCGCCGCATGATCCCCCGCTACACCGCCTGCATTGCCATCCTGCCCGGCCAGATCGCCGCAGCCCTGCGTCAGCGCCGGGCCTGAGGCTATTTATACTCGATCAGCCCCCGCCGCCGCCCCAGCACCCGGTTGAAGTGATAACCCAGCACGCCCCGCGCCTCGGCAAAGCGCCCGATCACGGTGAGCAGCCCCCAGCGCCACCCCTCGCGCCGCGCCAGCCGCGCCACCTGCGCCGGATAGACCAGCGCCAACAACAGGCCCAGCGGATGGATCAGCCCCGCCGCGAGCACCATCACCGGCCCCGCGACACCCCAGAGCAGCGCCCGGCGGGTTTCAACCATCCAATGCCGCTCGGGCCCCGCGCCATGCAGGTCAGCCCCTTCGGCAAAGGCGTGGCCTGACCGCACCATCCGGGTCCACCATTGGCCAAAGCGCAGCAGATTGGCGTCATGCAGGGTCATCTCGGCGTCGATCCGCCAGATCGTTCCCCCGGCGCGGCGCAGGCGCAGACACAGCTCCGGCTCTTCTCCGGCGATCAGATCGTCTCGGTAGCCGCCCACCGCCATCACCGCCGCAAAGCGCATCAGTGCGTCGCCACCGCAGGCCATTGCCGGGCCCACCGGTGTATCCCACTCCCGGTCTGCCATCCGGTTAAAGGCTGACGCATCGGGAAACCGCTCCCGCCGCCGCCCGCAGACCACGACGGCACTCGGCTTGCCGTCGAAGGTCCGCAGCGCCGCCGGAATCCAGCCGGAGTCCAACACGCAATCGCCATCAACCAGTTGGACGAAATCGGGCGGCGCCTCGGCCAGCGCCAGCAGCCCGGCATTACGGGCCCGCGCGGCGGTAAAGGGCAGGCTCATGTCAAGCGCCACCACCTCTGCGCCCGCCGACCTTGCCGCCGCGCCCGAACCATCGGTGGACCCGCTGTCGACATAGACAACGCGCCGCACCTGCCCATGCAAGGCGGCCAGACAAGCCACCAGCCGCGCGCCTTCATTCCGGCCGATCACCACCGCATCCACGATCACGGTCATCTATGCTGCCCCTGTTTATCCGCCATCAACCCTAGAACCGCAGGGCGACAATGGCCATGCCCCGCAGGACGGCGCAGAGGGGCAAAGCCTTTCATTTCGGAAGGTAATCTGCTAATCATGATCGGAACTGGACGGGGGTCCGGCGAGTCTGGCACAATCACAATGCACCCAAAGGGCATGTGTATTGCGGCAGACGAGCCTTAAGTCGTGGCCTGCTGACGCGCAGGTCTGTTTTCGGCAAGCAGCCCCCGCGCTGCGCTTTTCAGGAGCGTGCCAGGTGATGGCCCGACACAATAATTTGGCGTTACCATCAGAAACCGCACTGGATATGGGAATTTTGCCGATGGCCGAGGAGGGCGATGCCGCATCACGGCGTGACCGTGCCCTGACTGTTTCGGTGTTCCGTCCTGGCCGGTCGACCGGGCGGGATCCTGATCCGTTGGATATTGATCTGGGCCGGGACATCTTTACCGACAGCTATCCGCTGGCTCTGCTGAACCCGGCACGGGTCTGGGAATCGCTGAATGCGATCTCCCTGAACGGCGATCATCTGGCTGGAAACGGTTTGTTTACCAACCCGGACCAAAGCGTTGCCGGTCCCGCCTTTGACATTCTGCGAACCCGTGTCTCGCAGGCGATGGCAGAGCATGGCTGGCGACGGATCGGCATCACCTCACCCACCCATGGCTGTGGAAAGTCGTTTACCGCCGCCAATCTTGCGATGGCACTGGCCCGCCGCCCCGGCAGCCACACAGTGCTGATTGACCTGGATCTGCGCCGCCCGAACCTGCACACCTTGTTCGGGGCCACGCCAACCGGGGCGCTGCGTGATTTTCTGGATGGCAGTCAGCCGATGGAGTCGCTGTTTCTGCGGGTCGGCCGAACCCTCGCGATCGGGTTCAACGGCGAAGCGGTGCCCGATGCCGGCGACATCCTGCACAGTGCCGATACAGCGCAGGCACTGGAGGCGATGGAATTGCAGCTTGATCCTGAGATCACGGTGATGGACCTGCCTCCGGCGTTGGTCAGCGACGATGTGCTGGCGATGAAAGACAAGGTGGATGCCGTGCTAATCGTGGTGGATGGCACGCAGACCACCGCCAAAGACATCCGCGCCTGCGAAGCTCTGTTCGAGAACCGTATTCCGGTGATGGGCGTTGTACTGAACCGGGCGCAAGACCGTGGCCTTGGCCGCCTGCGCTATGGGCGGGGCTAGGATATGGGACCGATCCTGACTGTCGAAGATCTGCTGGGTCTGATCCGCCGTCGCTTCTGGCTGATCGTCGCCATCAGCCTGATCGGCACGGTGTTTGCCATCTGGTACGCCAAGACCCGCCCCGATGTGTTCGAGGCGACAGCGGTGTTGCAGGTGGAACTGCCAATGGTGACCGATGGCGGGCAGGCCCCGGCCTTGCCGGTTAATGTTCTGCAGCTGATGACCAGCATCGAGCAGCGCCTGACCGCCCGTGACAACATTATTGCTCTGATCGAACGGCACAATCTGTTTGCCGACGCCCCTGCCCTTTCGGTCGAAGACCGGATCGTCGCAATGCGTCGCTCTGTCGGCTTTCAGAGTGTGACCGGGCCATCTGGTGCGCTGTCGGCCATGATCATCACGGCACGGGCCGGGCAGGCAGACAATGCGGCACGCATCGCCAATGATCTGGCACAAAGCGTGCTGGACATGGGGGCCGAGGGCAAGCGGGCGACCGCCGAGGCAAGTTTCGGCTTTTTCAAAGAGCAGGAAAACCGGCTCTGGGCGCAGATCAACGCATTAGAGGCCGAAATCGCCGACTATCGCGACACGAACCGCAACACCTTGCCGGGTGTGCGTGAGGCGCGGCAGGATGAGATTGCAGAGCTGGAAACCTCGCTGCGGGCGCTGGAACAGGAGATCACCGGCCTGCGCAGTGAAGAGGCGCAGATCAATGCCTTGCCGACCCTGCGGGCAACTGACCGGCGACGGCTGGAAGACATCAGCCAACGGCTCTCGGTTCTGACCGCACAGAGCGGGCCTTTGGCTGAACGCAAGGCGACGCTGGAGGCAACGCTGGGCAACACGGCCGAGGTGGAACGGGTGTTGTCTGCCTATGACCGGCAGATGCGGCAGCTGCAGGATCAATACACCGTGGTCTCGCAACGGATGGCCGAGGCGGAAACCGCGCAAAGCCTGGCCTCGCGTCAGCAGACCGAACGGTTCTCGATGCTGGAACGGGCAATCACGCCCGATTATCCGCTGGGTTCAGGGGCCAGAAAGATTGCCATTGCCGGGTTGTTCGGCAGCGCGGCTTTGGGGCTGGTGATTGCGTTTCTGCTGGATGTTATGAACCCCGTGATCCGCACCGCCGCCCAGATGGAACGCGAGTTGAACCTGCGCCCGGTCGTCTCGATCCCGGAAGTGCAACGCCGCAGCCGCAAACCGCTGGGCCGCAAGCTGATCAGCTCGCTGATCGGGAATGAGGCGGGTCACCTGCCTGATATGGTCGGGCTTCGCGGCAGGATCATCCTTGGCGGCGCGGTCGTTGTGGTGGCGATGGCGCTCGCCTCGATGCTGTAAGATATTGTCTGGCAAAGCAAAGGCCCGCCCGGATCAGGGCGGGCCTTTTGCGATCAAGCACCATGGCGGCTGATCAGCAGCCGGTGCCGTTCATCACCACGCTGACCGTGCGCCACAGGATCCGAAGATCGGTGGTCAAAGCAAGACCTTCCTCATAAACGGTGTCATACTCGGCGCGTGCCCGGAACGTGGTGCGGTTGCGACCAGCGGTCTGCCAGTATCCGGTGATGCCGGGACGCAGCGCATAATAAGCGGTGCCGGGATACAGCGCTTTTTGATCGACCATCATCGGGCGCGGACCAACCAGACTCATGTCGCCGGTCAGCACGTTCCACAGCTGCGGCAGCTCATCCAGCGAGGACCGGCGCAGAAACTGGCCAAACCCCGTGATCCGCGGGTCGTTGCGCAGCTTTTGTGTCGCATTCCATTCCGCCCGCGCCGCCGGATCGCGCTTCAGCAGATCTGCCATCTGGGCATCGGCGTCGCGCACCATCGAACGCAACTTCCACATGCGAAAGGTCTTGCCGCCCTTGCCCAGCCGCAGCTGACTGTAGAACGGGCTGCCGCCATCCAGCGCCACCCCGATCGCCAGCCCCGCCACCACCGGCAGCACAACTGGCGCGGCCACAAGGATGGCCGAAACGTCCAGCACCCGTTTGAAAAGGTTCCGGTACAGCCCGAACGGGCGTGCCGGGGGCAGCAAAGGCAGGCCGGTGAAATCCGGCGGAGATTTGACAGGCTCTGAAGAACGGGCCTGAAACTCGGGAAAGGTAATAGACATCAAAAAGCCTCCCCGGTTGCCCGTAGCTCAGACCGCAACAATTGAACTCTGTCACATCCCTGCCCAAGGCTGGGGCCATTTGACCCGCACGCCTGGATTGGCAGCATAAAAAACAACATCTTCAGCACTCGGATCAAGCGCCCCCACTTTGTATTTTACGCGTTGTTGAGGATGATTGACGACTGTCATTCGACAGGGGTGGTCTGTTTTAGACCATATTCCAGCGTTGATTTCGCCGCATCCCCGACAACGTACCGCCTCACTCTCCCTATGAGGGTGTAAAAATTGGAATACTATCGCATTGGTTTAAAATCAGATCGTTGGATGATTCGGGGCCTTCATCCAGAGATTCGGGGCCTTCATCCAGATGGGAGCGACCGGTGCAAAACCCTGCCAGCCAAATTCAAAGCGCAAAGGTTAGAGAACACCTGATGATTGGCGAAAATCCAGAAACAATACAGATCAATCCTGACGGTGATCGTTGCGTTGTTTTGGCACGGCCATTGCCAGCACAATCGTACAGATCACACCCGACGCAGAGTACATCAGCAAGGCATCCATCGCTGTCCGCCCCATGGCAGAGGAAGAAATGGCAGCAATGACACCGCCAAGAATACCCGCCATCAGATACACCACTGACATCCGGCCCCCCGCTGCCGCTCACGGGTCTGCCCCGCACGCTGAGATTATGCGAAACCTGCGGTTTTGACAGCCTTGGGCATAAGAGCAATCGGCGGTGTGGTGCAATTCTGCCGCGCATCGGCCCGTGAGCCATGATGCATCCGCTCTGCCGCCTGGGGCCGCCAAGGCAGATGTGTGACCAGTCAAACACCTTGCATCCCCGGAGAGCATTGACGATCCTGTGCCCGTGGTGCCCGAAGAGGCGCTGTGTGGAGCGGAGCCTCTGTTGAAGATCGCCTATCTGGTCAACACCTATCCACGCGGGTCGCAGACCTTTATCCGGCGCGAGATTCTGGCGCTTGAACGGCTGGGGTGGGACATTCATCGCTTTGCCCTGCGGTCGGATCGTGCCGCGCTGGTGGACCCGGCAGATATGGCCGAAGACGCCCGCACCGAGCATATTCTGGAACTCGGGGCGGCCAAGCTGGCGCTGTCGGCGCTGGATTGGATGGTCAGGCACCCAAAGGGGGCGGCCCATGCGTTTGTCATGGCGCTGCGCTGCGGCACTGCAGGCGCGGGAAAGACGCCGGGCACCGGCGGCTGGCTGCGGCATCTGATCTATCTGGCCGAGGCGGCCCATCTGGCCCGTCGCTGCCATGATCTGCGCCTGCCGCATCTGCATGCGCATTTCGGGACCAATTCGGCAATCGTTGCGATGCTTTCTTCGATGATGGGTGGACCGGGGTATTCGTTCACCGTGCACGGCCCCGAAGAGTTTGACGCCCCGCGCGCGCTTTCTCTCGGCGCAAAGTGCGATCAGGCGGTTTTTGCCGTCGCGATTTCCAGCTTTGGCCGCAGCCAGCTCTATCGTTGGGCCGCGCCCGCGACATGGCCGCGCCTGCATGTGGTGCATTGCGGGATCGAGCCATGGCGCTTTCCAGACCCCACCCCGATGCCACAAGGCGGGCCGCATCTGGTGGCAATCGGGCGGCTGTCAGAACAAAAGGGCTTTGCCCTGCTGATCGAGGCGATGGCCCGCGCTGCACCGTCCTTGCCCGGTCTGCACCTGACGCTGGTGGGGGATGGGGAATTGCGCCCGCAGATCGAGGCGGCGATTGCCCGGCATGACCTGTCGCGCCATGTCACGCTGACCGGCTGGCTGGATGAGGCACGGGTGCGCGAGGCGCTGTCTGCCGCGCAGGCGCTGATCGTGCCCTCCTTTGCCGAAGGTCTGCCGGTGGTGATCATGGAAGCCATGGCCGCCGGTCGCCCGGTGATCGCCACTGCAATTGCCGGCGTGCCCGAACTGGTCACGCCAGAAACCGGCTGGCTGGTTCCGGCGGGCGACGCAAGCGCCTTGGCGCAGGCGATTGGAGACATTGCCGTAACGCCAGTTGACCGGCTGGCGCAGATGGGCCATGCCGCGCGACAGCGGGTGCTTGACCGCCATGACATCAATCGCGAAGCCGAGAAACTAACTGTCCTTTTTGCCAGCAAGGGCAACCCGTGATGCCAATGCCGTTCATCATTGCCTGCGCCAGCAATTCCGATGCGATCCTGTCGGCAAACCTCGCCGCCTCTCCGTGCCTGTCGGGTGGCGCGCTGCTGCATGTCGAACGCGATGCCCCCTCTGCCGCCACCGCCTACAACCGGGCGATAGCGGCCACCGACAGCGATGTGATCGTCTTTGCCCATCACGACGTGTATCTGCCCCGCGGCTGGGAGGCGCTGCTGGCCGACCGTCTTGCCGATCTGACCCGCCGCCACCCGGATTGGGGTGTGGCAGGGGCGTTTGGTGTGGCCGCCGATCACCGGCAGTTCGGCCCGGTCTGGACCTCATCCCTGGGCCAGATCATCGGGCGGGTGCCCTTGCAGCCGGAGCCGGTGATCAGCTTTGACGAAATGCTGATCGTGCTGCGACGGGCGTCCGGCCTGCGGTTCGATGACAACCAGCCCGGCTGGCACATGTATGGCACCGATATCGTCTGCCGTGCCCGCGCCGCCGGAAAGGGCGCTTATGCCATCGGCCTGCCCTGCATTCACAACGACCGCTTTCATGGCGCTCTGGGACCGGATTTTACCGAAAGCTATCGCTGGATGCAGGCAAACTGGCCGCAGTTCCTGCCGATCCAGACCCCGGTGACAAAGATCAGCCGTTCGGGTCTGCACCTGATGCGGGAACGCTGGAACATGCGCAAATCACTGGCCTTGCGCGCAGGCGATGCGGTGGATACCGGCGCGCCTGCGGCAGAGCTTGCGGCGCGTTGCGGATGGGCTGACCTGACCCCGGCGGCGGGCTAAAGCCGCCCGATCGCCTCGGCCACGGCAAGGCCAAGGGTGGTATGCGCCTCTGGCTCGAAATGGATGCCATCCTGCGGGCTGACCTCGATGATCTCGCCCGCATCCAGAAACCCGATGCCGCGTGCTGCGGCCAGATCCCGGTAGCGCTCGGCAAGGCCCCGGCTGCGCGCGGTTGCCCCCAGAAACTCGCCCGCAATCGGCCCGACCTCTGCCACCGGCGGCGGGCAGATCAGCAGCACCTGAAAGCCGCCGTGCCGCGCCTGCATCTCCAGGCTGAGGGCAATGTCGACCAGCCCGGCCACGCCTGCCGTCACCGCTTGGGGCGTGGCCGAGAACCGCGCCTTGACGTCATTGGTGCCCAGCATCAGCGTCAGCACATCGACCGGACCATGGCTTTGCAGCGCGATCTTCAGCCCGTCCTGCCCGTTCATATGCGCCCCCATCACCGGGTCAGGAAACTGCGCTGTGCGTCCCGGCAGCCCCTCTTCGGCCAACTCCCAGCCGACCCCCAGCGCCCGCCAGCAGACGTGCGGCCACCGCACCCCCGGCGCAAACCGGTGATATTCGCCCCGCGTGACAATCGGCGGGGTGCCATGCGTGTTGCTGTCACCAAAGGTCATCAGAAACGGCATCATATCCTCCCTGCCCTGCTGCGCGCAGGCTACGGCGAGAAACTGGCGGCGTAAATGCCCCTTCCCCCTTGGCCTTTGCGCCCCTTGTGCGCATATAAGGGGCAAAGTTTCAGCCGGATGAGGGATCGATGTTCAGCCTTGGTGAAAAGCCTGCAACCGCACCGAAAAACGACCTGATCAAGGATACCACCGAGGCCACGTTCATGGCCGACGTGATCGAGGCCAGCCGCGAAGTGCCGGTCATCGTGGATTTCTGGGCGCCATGGTGCGGCCCGTGCAAGACGCTTGGCCCCGCGCTGGAGGCGGCGGTATTGGCCGTGGGCGGCAAGGTCCGCATGGTCAAGGTCAACGTGGACGAAAACCAGATGATCGCGGGTCAGCTGCGGGTGCAGTCGATCCCCACGGTGTTTGCCTTTTGGCAGGGCCAGCCGGTGGACGGGTTTCAGGGCGCGGTGCCGGGGTCGGAGATCAAGAAATTCGTCGACCGGATCAAGGCACTTGGCGGCGATGGCGGTCTGGCCGAGGCCATCGAGGCAGCCGAGCAGATGCTGACCGAAGGCGCTGCTGCGGATGCGGCAGAGACCTTTGCCGCCATTCTGGAGGAAGAGCCGGAAAACGCCGCCGCCTATGGCGGGCTGATCCGTACCCATCTGGCGCTTGGCAATCTGGAACAGGCCGAAACCCTCGCGGCCAATGCCCCCAAAGCCATCGCCACAGCCAAAGAGGTCGAGGCGGCGCGTGCCCAGATCGAGTTGGCCAAACAGGCCGCGAATGCCGGCCCGGAACAGGATCTGCGCAACGCCGTCGAGGCGGACCCGACGGATCATCAGGCCCGCTTCGACTATGCCGCCGCCCTGTTGGCGGCGGGCAAGACCGAAGAGGCGGTAGACCAGCTGCTAGAGCTGTTCCGGCGGGATCGCGAATGGAATGAGGGGGCCGCACGCACCCAGCTTTTCACCATTTTCGATGCGCTGGCGGCCAAAGACCCCATCGTCATGAAAGGCCGGCGCAAGCTGTCGTCGATGATATTTGCCTGACGCCATTTGCGGCCTAGGTAACCGGACATGATCACAGCATCAGACTTGCCAGACACGATCCCGGTTTTTCCGCTGCCCGGCGCATTGATGCTGCCGCGCGCGCGTCTGCCGCTGCATATCTTCGAGCCGCGCTATCTGGCGATGATCGAGGATTGCATGAAAACCAAGACGCGGCTGATCGGCATGATCCAGCCGCGCGAAACTCCGGGCGGCGAAAAACGGCTGCAGGCCATCGGCTGCGCAGGCCGTCTGACCGGATTTTCCGAGACCGAGGACGGGCGCTACATGATCACCCTGTCGGGCATGTCTCGGTTCCGCGTCCGCGAAGAGGTGCAGGGCTTTACCCCCTATCGCCGCTGTCTGGTCGAATGGTCACCCTTTGGCCGCGACCTCAGCCGCGAGGATGAGACCGACCCCGGCTTTGACCGCCCCGCCTTTCTGGCGGTGCTGGGGCGGTATCTGACGACGCTGAACCTCGCGACCGACTGGGACAGCCTGAAAGAGGCCGATACCGAGTTGCTGATCAACTCGCTGTCAATGCTCTGCCCCTTTACCCCCGAAGACAAACAGGCCCTGCTGGAAGCGCCCTCGCTGTCGACCCGGCGCGAAACGCTGGTGACTCTGATCGAATTTGCCCTGCGGGGCGGGGCCAATGATGAGGTGATGCAATGACGGAACGCGTGGCCCCCGAACCCGATCCGGCGGAAACACCGCCACGTGATACCCCGTCTGGCTCAATGCAGGCGTTTGACCCGCGCATGCTGGAAAGTCTGGTCTGCCCGGTCAGCAACGCCATTCTGACCTATGACGCCGCGGCGCAGGAACTGATTTCCAAAGCTGCGCATCTGGCGTTTCCGATCCGCAACGGCATTCCGGTGATGCTGTTGGGCGAGGCGCGGGCATTGGAATGACGCCGGAACAGGTGATGACGTTCGCGTGATCGGTGTCGGTTCCGCAACAACGTCACTTCCGCGACTCAAGGCCGCGCTTATACTGCGACATAATTTCCAGCTGGGAGCCAGAAAACATGAAGTTGATTACCAAGAGCCTTATTGCCGGACTTGTGCTTGTGGCCGGTGTTGCCGTCGCGAAAGAGGGGGTGCAAGACCCCACCGTCAAGGCCCGGATGGACCTGATGGGCACCATTGGCATGAACGTCAAGGTTCTGGGCGACATGGCGACCGACAAGGTGGCGTTTGACGCCGCCGCCGCTCTGGCCGCGCAAGAGGCGCTGGTTGCGGCATCCGCCGACATCCCGGCCAAGTTCGAGCCGCAAGCGACCGATCCGGTGGCCGAAGCCAAGCCGGAGATCTGGACCAACTGGGATGATTTCGTTGCCAAAGCAGGCGCACTGAACGCAGCGGCGACCGCACTCGACCCTGCCTCGCTCGACGGGGTAAAGGCCGGGATGGGGGCTGTCGGCGGCGCTTGCCGCGATTGCCACACCTCCTATCGCATGTAAGCCAGCCTGACCGCAGCAAGCAAAGGCCCCCGCCAGCCGGGGGCCTTTGTCATTTCAGCTGCAATGGACCCGCGAAATCCGCTCGGCCCGGTCAATCTCGATGTTCAGCCGGTCGGCCCGGTAATCCATCGTTACCGCCATATCAGGCCGGATGATGCGCGTCTCGGCAGCGAATTTCATCGTCTGCAACACCGAGGCCGGCTGTCCCACCAGCCCCGCAACGCATCGGCCCCACAACTCGCCAGATCCGGGCCATCAGGCGCATCCGGCACAACGGGCTGACAGGCCGCCAGCACGGCAATCAAACTTCCGGCAAGGACTGTCTGTTTCATAATAGTCTCCGTTCTTCAGCCGCAAAACAGGTGCAGGATCACACCCGAGCCATCTACTTGGGCATTCAACCGGTCCGGCATCAAGTCCCGCGTCACCCCCTGACCGGGGCGCAACACCCGCAGATGGCCAGGCAGGCGGTAATTCGCCAGTTCGGTAAAGGGTTTGCCCGCCAGATGCGTCAGTTGATCCTGCCCGCAGCCCCGCACCTGACCGCTGGCCAGCATCATCGGTGGCACGATCGCAGGCCCGACACGCGACATCGGCGGCACAAAGCACCCCGAAAGGGCGCTGCAAAGGATCAGCGCATGCGCAAACCGAAGACCCGAAGGAAAGCCGATGTCTGACAAAAACCTGACCACTCGTAAACCGCTTCAGAGGAATAGCCATACCTAACCCCGGCGACAGGTTGCATGCAAGCATGGGCGTTGAAATTCCCCCTCCGGGGTCTTGCCTTGGCCAGCAGTTTCCCCCAGCCTGAGCGCAAATGATTTAGGAGAAGCCAATGCGCACCCGTGCCGCCGTAGCCCTTGCCCCCGGCAAACCGCTGACCGTGATGGAGGTCAATCTGGCCGACCCGAAAGAGGGCGAGGTTCTGGTCGAAATCAAGGCCACCGGCATCTGCCACACCGATGAATTCACCCTGTCGGGCGCCGACCCCGAAGGGCTGTTCCCAGCCATTCTGGGGCATGAGGGCGCGGGCGTGGTCATCGCCTGCGGGCCGGGGGTCAAAAGCCTGAAACCCGGCGATCACGTCATTCCCCTCTACACGCCAGAATGCCGCGAATGCCCGAGCTGTCTGAGCCAGAAGACCAACCTTTGCACCGCAATCCGCTCGACCCAGGGTCAGGGCCTGCTACCAGACGGCACGACGCGGTTTTCGATGCTGGATGGCACGCCGATCCATCACTACATGGGCTGCTCGACGTTCGCCAACCACACCGTGGTGCCGGAAATCGCGCTGGCAAAGGTGCGCGATGACGCGCCGTTCGACAAGATCTGCTACATCGGCTGCGGCGTCACCACCGGCATCGGCGCAGTGCTGAACACCGCCAAGGTGGAAATCGGGGCCAAGGCCGTGGTCTTTGGTCTGGGCGGGATCGGGCTGAACGTGATTCAGGGCCTGCGCATGGCCGGGGCCGACATGATCATCGGCGTCGATCTGAACAACGACAAAAAGGAATGGGGCGAAAAGTTCGGCATGACCCATTTCGTCAACCCCAAAGAGATCGAGGGGTCGGTCGTGCAGCATATCGTCGATCTGACCAAGACCCCGTTCGACCAGATCGGTGGCGCGGATTACAGCTTTGACTGCACCGGCAACGTCAAGGTGATGCGCGACGCGCTGGAATGCACCCATCGCGGCTGGGGCGTTTCGGTGGTGATCGGCGTGGCCCCGGCCGGGGCCGAGATCCAGACCCGGCCCTTCCAGCTGGTGACGGGCCGTGTCTGGAAAGGCACCGCCTTTGGCGGCGCGCGCGGGCGGACGGATGTGCCCAAAATTGTCGACTGGTACATGGACGGCAAGATCGAGATTGACTCGATGATCACGCATATCCTGCCGCTGGAAGACATCAACAAGGGGTTCGATCTGATGCACGAGGGCAAATCCATCCGGTCCGTCGTGGTGTTCTGAGGCTGATGGTGCCGGGGGGCGGACGGCCCCCCGGCCGGTTTGTTGCCACATGAAGACCTGGAGAGAGTCCGGCACATGACATCGACACCCGGTTTGCGGGCTCTGGCGCAGCAAGGCATTGAAGTGAGTCTGCATCCCTATGACTATGACCCCGGTGCTGATGCCGTTGGGCTGGCGGCTGCACGGGCCCTGGGGCTTGATCCGGCGCTGACCCTGAAAACGCTGATGGTCGAGGTTGACGGCAAGCCCGCCTGCTGCGTCATCCCCTCTGACCAGCTGCTTTCGATGAAACGGGTGGCGGCGGCGTTTGGTGGCAAATCCGCCGCGATGATGCTGCCTGCAAAAGCCGAGCGACTGACCGGCTACCGGGTCGGTGGTATCAGCCCGTTTGGGCAAAAGCGCCCTGTTCCCACCGCTATTGAGGCCACATCCTGCACAGCGGAAAAGGTCTGGATCAACGCAGGCGCGCGGGGCCTGTTGCTAGGGATCGTCCCACAGCAGGCTTTGCTGGCTCTGACAGCGCGGCCTGCCGATCTGATGGCGTGACCTGATCTTTTCGTGAGCGCGGGTCAGATATCGTGATTTGTGAATGTCTTGCAGTTTGGCCATACCTGAACCGGCAGTAATAAAACAAGGCAGGACCATGACAGATCTTCCCCCCCTTTCTCGGCGGCATCTTCTGACGGGGGCCGGGGCACTTGGCATCACGCTTTGCGCACCGGCGATCCTGAGCGCGCAAACCGTAACCGGCTCGGTGCGCAACAATGTCTCCAGCTTTCAGATGCAGGATTGGCGCGACCATTTTGACGCCTTGGGCCATGGGGTCATTCTGGCCGACACCGTGTCACGCGCGGTGCATTTCTGGTCGGCAGACGGTGCCGACTATCGCATGTGGCCTTCCTCGGTGCCGATTTCAGAAGAGCTGACCCGGCGCGGCATGACCGAGGTGATCAAAAAGGTTGACGGCCCCACCTGGACGCCAACACCCTCGATGCGCGAGCGCGACCCCTCGCTGCCGGCGATGATTCCCGCCGGGCCCGAAAACCCGCTCGGCACCCATGCCCTGTACCTTTCCTGGCAGTATTACCGTGTGCACGGAACGCATGACACCCGCAAAATCGGGCGCCGTTCCTCCGACGGTTGCATCGGACTCTACAATGAACACATCGCAGAGTTGTATGCTTTGGCAAAAGTCGGAACCAAGGTGAAATTGATCTGATCCGGCCCATAGTCTTGTGCTTTGCTGACGGTGCGAACTGGCACTTTGTCAGAAAAGAGCATGTCCGTGGGTATAAGCGACGAGGATCTGATCGAGATGGCCGTGCGGGCCTTGCTCTCGGAAGAGCAGGATGTGCGAAGCCTTGTCGGGCAGCTTGCCACCCGCTGGCCTGACGCCCCGGCGCTGCAGATCATCCATGTCCTCGCCATGACTGCCGGAACGGTCGAGCATATGCTGGCCGCTCCGGCGGCAAAGCTGGCGGCGCAGGATGCCTGGCGCATGGCAGGTCTGGTGGGTGTCGATCTGTGCATGATGGAGTATCTGGCGCTGCCACACGAAACGGCGGGCGATCTGCTGGCCTATTGGCTGACCCATGACCGCTTCTTCCTTGACCCGACAGCTTGAGGCTTTCCTTGACCGCGCCGAGATGCGACAAGCATCGGGATGGAGAAACCGATGCCCGAACCCCGCACCCCCCGCCTTTGCGTCCTGATCGACGCCGACAATGTGCCCGCCAGCTACGCCGAAGCGATCTTTGAAGAGATCGCGGCACTGGGCGAGGCTTCGGTCCGCCGGATCTATGGCGACTGGTCGGCGCAGCGACTGGCGGGCTGGGCGAAAAAGGTGGCAGCGCTTGGTTTGGTCGCCGATCAGCAGTTTTCCAATACCAAGGGCAAGAACGCCTCTGACATCGGGCTGGTGATTGCGGCGATGGATTTCCTGCATTCCGGCCTGTTTGACGGTTTTGTGCTGGTGTCTTCGGACAGCGACTTCACCCGTCTGGCCGCACGCATTCGCGAGCAGGGGCTGGATGTCTATGGCATCGGCGAAAAGAAAACGCCCGAGGCCTTTCGCATGGCCTGCAAGCGATTCATCTACGTTGAAAACCTGAACGCCCCCGCCGAAGAATTGCCGCGCAGCACGATCCGTAGCGACGTGACCGAAGGCGTGGTGGCGGCGAAACCCGGCACCAAAGAAGCGCCGTCCAAGGCCATTCCGCTGATCGTCGCCGCGATGCGGGCGATTGATCCGGATGGCGAATGGTACACGCTTGGCCCGCTGGGTCAGTTCATCACGCAAGCCAACCCCGATTTCGACACCCGCACCTATGGCGCGGCGAAACTGTCGGATCTGGTCCGCCGTCTGCCCCGGTTCGAGGTACGGCAAGGCCCCGGCGGCCAGCTGGAACTGCGCGACATCTCCTGACCGCGCACAGCTGCCGTGCAAGGCTGCGCCTTTGCGCGGGCGGTGGCATCGCCTATGTTGACCCAAAGAACAGGAGGCCGGTATGGGCGAGATTTCCTTGGGTTTGGATACGTTCGGCGATGTGAATCGCGGCGCGAACGGGCAGATGCTGCCGATGGATCAGGTATTGCGTGACGTGGTAGAACAGGCAGTGCTGGCCGATCAGGTTGGCATCGACTTTATCGGGTTGGGCGAACACCACCGCGACGATTTTGCCATCTCCGCGCCCGAGATTGTGCTGGCGACCATCGCGGGCCGCACTTCGCGCATTCATCTGGGCACTGCCGTAACTGTTCTGTCCTCGGATGATCCGGTGCGGGCGTTCCAGCGCTTTTCTACGCTGAACGCGGTGTCCAATGGCCGGGCCGAGGCTATTCTGGGCCGTGGCTCGTTTTCCGAAAGCTATGCGCTGTTCGGCTATGACATGGCCAATTATGACCAGCTGTTCGAGGAAAAGCTCGATCTGTTCGCGCGTCTGGTGCGCGAGAAAAAGGTCAGCTGGAAGGGCGAGACCCGGTCGGCCCTGAAAAATCAGGTGGTCTATCCGCCGCTGGGGCCAAAGGGCCTGACCACCTGGGTCGGCGTCGGCGGCAGCCCCGAGTCGGTGGTGCGGGTCGTGCGGCAGGATCTGCAATTGATGCTGGCGATCATCGGCGGCGACCCGGCCCGGTTTGTGCCCTATATCGACCTCTATCACCGCGCCGTCGCGTCGATGGATGCAAAGGTGCGCCCGATCGGCGTGCATTCCCCCGGCTTTGTCGCCGCCACCGATGAGGCCGCGCGTGAGGGTCTGTGGCCGCATTACCGCGAGATGTTCGGCCGGATCGGTCGCGAACGCGGCTGGCCGCCGGTGACCAAAGAGAAATATCTGGCCGAGGTCGAGCATGGCTCGCTCTATGTCGGCAGCGCCGAGACGGTGGCGAAAAAGATCGCCAAAACCGTCCGGACGCTGAAAATTGATCGCTTTGATCTGAAATACGCCACCGGGCCGCAGCCGCATGGCGAGCTGATGGAGTGTATCCGGCTCTATGGCGAAACCGTGATCCCGATGGTGCGCGACATTCTGGCCAGCAACCGCCCTGCTGCCTGACGGCAGTTCGGGTAAGGGCCTCCGGCGGGAGTATTTGCAAAGCAGCAAAGCCGGGGGTCGTGCAGTGGCGACAGGGTGGGTCGGCTACAGGGTCATCACCATGTCGCGGTGCGGGATGCCGGCATCGTCATAGACCGGCCCTTCGGCGACAAAGCCCAGCCGTTCGTAAAACCCCAAGGCATGGGTCTGCGACCCCAGCTTGGCGCGGGTGATGCCCGGCTGGCGGCGCAATTCGTCAAGCGCTGCCCGCATCAGGGCGGCCCCAAGGCCAGTGCCCCGCGCGGCGGGCAGCACGCAGACCCGGCCGATCTTGCCGGTGTCCCCCGACAGCAGCAGACGGGCCGAGCCCATCGGCACTCCGTCAAGGGTGGCGAGCATGTGGATCGCACCCTCATCCTTGTTGTCGAGTTCCTCGGCCTCGGACACGCCTTGTTCTTCGATGAACACGGCGCGACGCAGGCGCAGGCAGGCGGCGATGTCGCGGGTGGGCGCGATATGGATCATGCGAAGTAATCGCGCAGGATGCGGGTGTAGATGGTCTTCAACTGGTGGATCTGCGCCACCTCGACCCGCTCGTCAACCTGATGCATGGTCCGGCCGACCAGACCGAACTCCACCACCGGGCAGTGATCCTTGACAAAACGCGCATCCGAGGTGCCGCCCGAGGTCGAGGCGACCGGCACGCGCCCGGTTTCCGTTGCGACAGCCTTGGCCACCAAGGCCGAGAATTCACCGGGCGGCGTCAGAAAGCTTTCACCCGATATCTGGAGTTTCAGGTCAAGCCGCACCCCGGTTTCCCCGGCCACCGCCTGTGCGTGATCCTGCAGCCAGCGGCTGAGGCTTGCACCGGAATGCAGGTCGTTGAAGCGGATGTTCACCGTGGCCGTGCCGCGCGCCGGAATGACATTGGTGGCGGGGTTACCGCAATCAATGGTGGTGATCGCCAGCGTTGAGGCGTCAAAATGGTCGCTGCCCGCATCCAGCGGCTTGTCCTCCAGCCGGGCCAGCAGGCTGACCAAGGCCGTCATCGGGTTCTTTGCCCGGTGCGGATAGGCGGAATGCCCCTGCACCCCGGTCGCGGAGATATGGGCGGTCATGCTGCCGCGACGGCCGATCTTCATCATCTCGCCCATCTCATTCGGGCAGGTCGGCTCGCCGACCAGACAATGCGTCATGCGCTCGCCATGCTGGGCCATCCAGTCGAGCAGCGCCACGGTGCCATCGACCGAAGCCCCTTCCTCATCGCCGGTGATGGTCAGGATCACCGCGCCATCGGGCGGCGTCTCGCGCACGAAATCCACCGCAGCGGCGGCAAAGGCGGCGACGCCCGATTTCATGTCGGTCGTGCCCCGGCCATACATCCAGCCATCGACCACCACAGCGCCGAACGGGTCATGCGTCCAGGCGGCGGCATCGCCCACCGGCACCACGTCAGTATGACCGTTGAAGCCAAAGCTGCGGTTGGCGCCGCGCAGGCCCCAGCGGGCAAACAGGTTTGACACGCCGCCCCGGTCAACCCGCGCGCACTCAAACCCCGCATCAGACAGAAGCCGCTCCAGCAGCACCAGCGCGCCACCTTCCTCCGGGGTCACCGAAGGGCAGCGCACCAGAGCGGCGGTGAGGGCGACAGGATCGACAGGTTCTGACATTGCAGCACTCCGTAATGGGATTGCCACAGGCATACCGGCCCTTCCCGTGCCCTGCAACTGCCTGACGAAACCTCATATTGTTGCCGCCGCGACACGCTCTGCTGATGGGAAGTGCGGCCCCTGCAGCATTGTGGCCAAAAGAGGGATGACTTGCGGCGAAACTCTGGTAACCATTCATTAAACAACACGTCCCAGAGGCAGGGCAGAGCAGGGTCAACGCACCCATTCCGACAAAACGCTCCGGCAGGCACCCGCCTGACCGCTTTTTATGCTCTGTCTTCCAGCGGGGGAGGCAGTCTTGGCGACAGGCGCAGAACTGAACTACAACGTCAACGCAAACGCCATGACAATGGCCAATGCGATGTTCGGCAGTGGGGTGACCGTGGTGGGCGCAAGCTATACCGGGCCACGCGACAGCTCGGCCACGTTTACCAACGGCAATCTTGCGCCCGGCGTGCTTCCCTCCTCGTCCGGTGTGATCCTGTCCACCGGCAATGTGCGGGATTTCACCCAATCCAGTGGCGATCCGAACCGGGCAACCAACACCTCCACCGATACGAACGGGGTCGACAACAACAGCCAGTTCAACGCTATCGCCGGAGCACAGACCTTTGATGCGGTCTGGATCGACGTCGATTTCATCCCGACCGGCGATGTGATGACGATGCGCTTTGTGTTCAGTTCCGAGGAATATCCGGAATATGTGAACTCGGCCTTCAACGATGTGATGGGGGTCTGGGTCAACGGGGTCTATGTGCCGGTCTCGATCGGCAACGGTACCTCGTCGATCAACAACATCAACCCGCTGACGCAACCGAACCTGTTCACCAGCAATCTGAATGATGACTACAATACCGAGATGGACGGTTTCACCGTCACGCTGACGCTGACGATTCCGGTGCAGCCAGGGGTGGTGAACTCGATCCGCATCGGCATCGCGGACACGGCCGATTCGCAATACGACTCGAACCTGATCATTGTCGGGGACAGCATTCAAACCACGCTGGTCGCCCGCGATGACGTTGACACCATGGCGGCCACGGGTCAGAAAACATTCGATATTCTGGGCAATGACATCTATAGCGGCGCGGGTACGCTGCAGATTACCCAGATCAACGGGATCAATGTTGTGGCGGGTCAGGTCATCACCCTGCCCTCTGGTCAACAGGTACGGCTGAATGCCGATGGCACCATCACGGTGATCGGCAATGGCGATATCGAGCAGGTGAACTTCACCTACACCGTCGCCTCGACCATTGGCGGGCATATCGACACCGGGCTCGTCAAGATCAACACGATCCCCTGTTTTGTCGCCGGAACCATGATCCTGACCGACAAGGGCGAATGCCCGGTCGAATCCCTGCAACCCGGCGATCTGGTGATCACAAAGGATGACGGGCCGCAGCCGTTGCGCTGGATCGGGCGGCGACAGGTGCCTGCAACCGGGGCACTGGCCCCGATCGAGATCCGGGCGGGCACCTTTGGCGATCACCGGCGGCTGCTTGTGTCGCCCCAGCACCGGGTTCTGGTGCACGATTCTCTGGCAGAGCTGCTGTTTGGCGACACCGAAGTGCTGGTTTCGGCCAAGGATCTGGTCAACGGGCGCTCGGTGCGGGTGATGGAGGGCGGCGAGGTGGAATATGTGCACCTGCTGTTTGACCGGCATCAGATCGTCTCGTCCGAGGGACTGGCCACGGAAAGCTTTCTGCCCGGCCCGCAATCCACGCGGATGTTCGAGGCCGGGATCATCGACGAGATCTGCACACTGTTCCCCGAACTGGACCCGCAGACCGGCGATGGTTACAGCCCGGCGGTGCGCCGGACCCTGCGACCGTTTGAGGCGCAGCTGCTGTTTGCGGCTGCGGAAAAGGCGGCATGAGCCATGGGTGACTGGCTGGCCCTGTCAGACCTGACGCTGCCCGAGGGCGATCATTCCGTGCTGGAGCAGGGGCTGTTCGTGTGTGAGGCTGCCTTGCCGCTTGGTACGGGTACGGTCTTGCTTGAATGGCATCAGGATGACGGCACGATGCGGACCTTTTCCGTGTTTGCCGATCCGCAGGCCGGGATTGTCATCCTGCACCGCAATGGGCAGATGATGCGGCGGCATGTGTTGCCGGGGCCACTGCCGTTTGGCCTTGGCACGGCGCGGATCAGCTATGGCTGGAACCGGCGCACGGGCGGCTGGCGGCTTAGTTTCGGGCGCATCGGGATGGGTGAGGAGTGTATCTGCGCCGGGACGGGGCCGATTGCGCTGTCGCCGCATGAGCTGGCAGGGCTGTGCCGTCGCGATGGGGCAGCGCTGCGGCATGGGTCGCTGTTGTGGTTCGGCGTGACGCAAGGCGAGCGCCCGCCGGAGCGGGCGCCGTGGCTGGGGCTGCGCACCCCGGTCGAGACTGCGCGCGGGCCGGTGGCGGCAGGCTGTCTGCGGCCCGGCGATCTGGTTCACACCGCTGACAACGGCTTGCAGCCGGTGCTGCGGATCAACCGGCTGCGGTTGCCCAGCCGGGGCAGCTTTGCCCCGGTCATCCTGCGCGCGCCCTATCTGGGTCAGGGCAGCGATGTGCTGCTGTCAGCCGATCAGCTGGTGGTGCTGAGCGGGGCCGAGGTGGAGTATATGTTCGGGGTCGAGGAGGTACTGGCCCGCGCCGATGCGCTGGCGAACGGCACCATCGGGCGCAGCGACGGGCGGCAGGCGGCGATTGATTGTGTGGCGGTGGATCTGGGCTTGCCGGAGCTGCTGCTGGTCGACGGGCTGAAGCTGCTGAGCCACGGGGTCCGGGCAGAGCCGCCGCGCCCGGTGCTGCTGGCCTTTGAGGCGCAGCAGCTGGTCAGTCTGATGGCGCGGCGCAGCCTGTTCGGGGCCGCCTAGTCGTAAAGGGCCGTCATCTGCGCGACGATCACGGAGTTTTCGTCCAGCGCGCGCAGCATCAGTGCCTCTTCTTCGGGGTCGATTTCGACGCCGGCCTCTTTTTGCTCGTCCAGCGAACCGTGGCCTTCGACCTCCAGCACGGCCAGATCGGCCTGCTTGAGGATGGCCACGGTTTCGCGGACCGCTTCGGCCTCGTCCACACCGCTGGCATAGCACATCAGGGCGCCGCCGGTGGCTTTGGCGGGCAGGTCGTCGCCGGGTTTGCGGCCGACCTGGACCAGCAGGGTGTAGACCTGCTGGCGGCTGGCTTTGACGGGCTTTTCATCGCTCATGGGGCGGCCTTTCGCGGCGCTGCCCCCCGTGTTACGGGCGTGTGTAACACAGGGGGAATTTTCAATTATCTCACAATATCAATATGTTGACACTGTGAAATTAAGCAATCTTTAACACTTCCTCAGCCTGCACCACAGGCTGCGGCGGGTTTGATCAGTCGCGCAGAAGCTCGTTGATGCTGGTCTTGCTGCGGGTCTGGGCATCGACCTTTTTCACGATCACGGCGCAGTAGAGGTTGATGCCGTTTTTTGACGGCATCGAGCCTGCCACGACGACCGATCCGGCGGGGACTTCGCCATACATCACCTCACCGGATTCGCGGTCGACGATCTTGGTCGATTTGCCGATGAACACGCCCATGCCGAGGACCGAGCCTTCGCGGATGATGCAGCCTTCGACCACTTCGGAGCGGGCGCCGATGAAGCAGTTGTCTTCGATGATGGTCGGGCCGGCCTGCATCGGCTCCAACACGCCGCCGATGCCGACACCGCCGGACAGATGCACATTCTTGCCGATCTGCGCGCACGACCCGACAGTGGCCCAGCCATCGACCATGGTGCCCTCGTCAACAAAGGCACCGATGTTCACAAAGGACGGCATCAGCACCACGTTTTTCGCGATATAGGCCGAGCGGCGGACGATGGCACCGGGCACGGCGCGGAAACCGGCGGCGCGCCAGTCAGTCTCTGTCCAGCCTTGCCATTTTGACGGCACCTTGTCCCACCAGTTGGACCCGCCGTTGCTGCCCGAAATCTCATGCATATCCGTCAGGCGGAACGACAAAAGCACCGCCTTTTTCGCCCATTGGTTCACATGCCAGTCACCATTGCCGCGCTTTTCGGCGACCCGCAATGTGCCTGCGTCGAGCGCGGCCAGCGTGGCCTCGATCGCGTCGCGCACCTCGCCTTTGGTGGCGGTGGTGATGCCGTCGCGGTCTTCCCATGCGGCCTCAACGGCGGTTTCCAAGGCGGCGTTTGACATGCTGTCACCCTTTTTCGGTTGGTCCTGTTGCGCCCTGCCTATAGAGCTTGGGGAGAGTTCACGCAATGCAAAGGCAGGACATGAAAGACGAACCCCGCGCCCACCCGTTCCGCGACTCGGTGGAGGACGTGCAGGCGGCCGACCGGATTCCCGATACCATCCAGACCCGCGCGCCTGCCTACCGGCTGGCCTTTGCCGACCCGGACTTCATGACGCGCGAGGAATTGCGCCCGGTGCGGCTGCAGCTGGAACTGCTGAAACCGCAGATGGTGATGGATGAGCGCGGGATTGAATCGACCATCGTGCTGTTTGGCGGCGCGCGGATTCCTGCAACGGCGGAGGGTGGGCGCACGCCCGCACTGGCGGCGCTGTCAGAGTATTATGACGAGGCGCGCAAATTTGCCAAGCTGATGACCGAGCGCAGCATGGAAAGCTATGGCCGCGAGAATGTAATCATCACCGGTGGCGGTCCGGGGGTGATGGAGGCAGGCAATCTGGGCGCGCATGAGGCCGGGGGCCAGTCAATCGGGCTGAACATCGTGCTGCCGCATGAGCAGGCCCCGAATGCCTATGTCACGCCGGATCTGTGTTTCAACTTTCACTACTTTGCCATCCGCAAGATGCATTTCCTGATGCGGGCCAAGGCGATCTGCGTGTTTCCGGGTGGCTTTGGCACGCTGGACGAGATGTTCGAGACGCTGACGCTGATCCAGACCAAGCGGATGAAGCCGATTCCGTTCCTGCTGTTTGGCCGGGCGTTCTGGGACAAGATCATCAACTGGCAGGCGCTGGCCGAAGCGGGCACCATCAGCCCCGAGGATCTGGAGCTGTTTCAGTATGTCGAGACGGCAGAGGAAGCCGTGGCAGCGATTGACGGCTGGGTTTAGGCCCCGCCGTCAATAGTCGCGTTCGTAAAACACGCCGATGCCGGTGTTGCCATCGGCCCCGACCCGGCCCTTGAGCGTGACATTGTCGCTGATGTCGAGGTTCAGGTTGATCTGGCTTTTGCCGTTCTGATCAACCACGATTTCGGAATAGACATTCTCGGTCAGGTATTTGCCAGCTGTCAGCTGGGTGGTGCCATCGGCAGAGGTCTGCACGTCAAGGTCATCCAGGCCAAAGCCCTGCCGCAGTCGGCTGACGAGGCCCTCACCGCCGCGCCCGGCGAGGGTGGCAACGGCATTGGCCAGTTGCAGCGCCTGCAGCGCCGAGAGCGAGTCCAGCCGTCTGCCGAACAGGAGTTGCGACAGCACCTCTTCTTGCGGGAGCTGCGGGTTGGAGGTGAAGCTGACCTGCGGATCATTGGCCGAGCCTTCGATCACAACCGAGCTGGTGATGCTGTCATTCTCGCTGCTGGCGACGATGCGCAGATTGGCGTCGAAATCGCCTTCGAGTTGCAGAGAGGCTTCGGTCAGGGTCAGGCGACGCCCGAGGATGTCGAGACGGCCCCGGATCAGGTTGAACGCGCCCGAGGGGATGATGTTGTCGGTGGTGCCGGTGATACGTAACGTGCCGCCGAGTTCGGCATCAAGCCCCCTGCCCCGGATAAAGAGCTGGTTCGGGGCCGAGATTTCGACGTCGAGCTCGAACGGGCGGGCGGGGGTGGTCTGGCCGTTGGCGCTGGGGTCTGCGATCAGACCGGCGCGGCGGCGGGTTTCGCGCACGGCGGCGGGTTCACCGATATGCTGGAGCCCGTCGAGCAGTTCCTGCCCGCTGAAGCCGGTGGCGGCGATGCGGATTTCGGTCTGCGGCAGGGCGATGCGCCCGGCAATCAGCGCGCCGCCGGTGAGCGGGCCGGTGATGCGCAGCTGGCCGTTGGCGAGGGTCTCGTAAAGCTGCGGGTCGCGCAGGATGACACCGGACAGGGTCAGGCCAAGGTCGGCGCGATAGGGCGCGGTGAGGCTGATCGGGCCAGAGAGCGAGACGCGGCCGCCACTGGAGACATTGGCGGTGGTGGTTATCTGCGCCGAGCCTGCGGCGAGGGTGGCGCTGGCGTCAATCGCTTGCAGCGCAAAGGGGAGCGCGGGGTCGGCAAGGGTGCCGCCGGAGAGGGCAACGCGGCCCGAGAGCGAGGACAGCGCCAGCGGGCCGTTGAGGCGGAGGTCGATGCTGAGCGGGCCGGAGACGACGCGGTTGCCAAGGAAGGGGTTGGCGAGCCCGGCCTGTGCGCTGCCCTGCACGGTCAGGTTGGCGGTGCGGAAGTCGCTGGCGATCTGGCCCGCAACACGGGCGTCGATGCTGCCGGGGCCCGTGCCGGTGAGCGACAGGGTATAGGCGTTACCGGACTCGACGGCGGTGCCGGACAGGGTGACCGGGCCGGGGAATTCGGGAAGCAGCAGGCCAAGGTTGACGAGCCGGGCGGTCAGGTCAATCTCGCGCCTTGTGTCGGTGAGGCGGCCGGTGGCTTGGGCGGTGAGCTGCGGGTTGCGGAGCGACAGATCGTCGACGCGGAGAACCCCGTCTTCCAGCCGCAGGGCGGCGGTGAGCTGCGAGGTGCCCGACAGCAGGCGGTTGGTGTTGGTGACGCCAAAGCGCAGATCCCCGGTCTCGGCGGTAAGGGTCAATGCGGCGGTGTCGGGGGTGCCCTTGAACGTCGCGTTGGCGCTGATCCGGCCGCCGAATTCGGGGCGCAGGCGCGAGAGGTCTTGCAGGCTGAGCTGTGCGGTGATGTCGCTGCCGCTGGTGGCCAGCAGGCCGGTGGCGGACGCGGTGGCGCCGGGGGTGGTGACGTTCAGCTGCTCGACGATCAGGGTGCTGTCGATCAGGTTGGCGATGAGGGCGACCTGCGAGGTGCCGTTGAGCATCCGGTCCGCCTCGGGGATGCCGGTGCGCAGGGCGGTGGCGGTGAGGTCGGTTTCGATCCGGGCCTGACCGCTGGTCAGCGGGCCGGACAGCTGCAGGGTGCCGTTGATGCTGCCGCCGTAATCGGGACCAAGGCGGGAAAGGTCATCCATCCGCAGGGTCAGGTTCACGTCGGCGAGGTCAGAGGTGAGGGTGCCCGCACCATCGGCGGCAAGCGACGGCGCGCGGACGGCAAAGCTGCGCAGGACGGTGCCGGTGGTGTCGCGGCGGATGTCGAGGGCGATGCTGGCGGGGCCGCGCAGCAGGTTGTCTGCCTCGGGGATGTCAACGGTCAGATTCTGGCCGTCAATCCGGGCCTGCACGTCGAAATCACCGGCCAGCGGGCTGCCTTGCCCGCTTGCGGTGATGGTGCCACGCCCCGACAGCGGACGACCGGCGAGACCGGACAGCGGGGAGAGGTCAGTCGCCTCAACGCTCAGGCGGCCACGGGTGCGGAAGCCTTCCGTCAGACCCGCGATTTCGCCGCCTGCGGACAGGGTGACGGGGCCAGCGGTCAGGTCAAGCGCGCCGATGCGGGTGACGCCGGTGCCCTCTTGCCAGAACAGCCGGGTGGAGGCGGTGACGGTCTCGCCAAGCGCCATTGACAGGTTGGGATCTTGCAGCGCGATGCCCGATCCGGTCATCGTAAAGCTGCCGCCGATCACCCGGCCAACGGCGGTGCGCGAGATCCGGCCAGAGCCGCGCAGATCCATGCGGGCAAGGCTGGCCTCGGGCGTGATCACATCTTCGGCCTCGATCACGGCGCGCCATGATTCGTCAGTGACCGCGTTGTAGCCGATATCCAGCCGGGCAGTGCGGACCGAGACGCCCGCATCAAAGCCGGGGATCAGCACCGGGTTGTTGTCAGGGTCGCGCAGAAAGCCGCTGAGCGCGATGACCTCGGGCAGGCCATCGGCGGCGATGGTGGTCTGGCCGCGCAATTCGACCGAACGGGCGCGCAGATCGAGCGCGGACAGGTCAAGCCGCCCCCCGGCGTCGCGCTGACCGGTGACGTTCAGGCTGACACTATCGCCCAGAAAATCAGCATATTGCGGGATGAACAGCGGGGCCAGATCGCCGCTCAGATCGGCATTGAACATCGTACCGCCGGTATCGGTGCCCGTCAGAGTGACGGTTCCGGCCAGACGTTCAGCGCCGTCGCTGGTCAGCGCGATGGTGGAGGCAAAATTATCAAGCGGCCCCTCGCCATTGATCTGCAGCGCGACAGAGGGCGCGCCGGGCAGGTCCAGCAGGGTGGCGGCAATGCCGCCCGCGTCTTCGACCGCGTTGAGCGACAGCGACAGCTGGGTGGTGTCATTGGCATAAGAGGCCGCGAGGTCGATGCGGCCATCCGGGCCACTATCGGTGCGGTTGATGGTCAGATCTGCCGACCCGTTGCCGCCGGAGAGCGAGACAGATGCCTCGATACTGCCCTCGACCGCTTGGCCAAGCAGAGACTCGCCCAGCACCACGCGGGCGGCGGAGATCTTGGAGATTTCGATGGAGACCGGCAATTCGGGCAGGGCAAAGCCCGATGCCTCGGGCGCGGGCGTGCCCTGTTCGGAGAGCGGCGCGCGGGCGACAATGATTTCGGCTGCGGTCAGTTCGTTGACCGAAACCTGCCCTGCCAGCAGCGACGAGCGCGACCAGTCGAGCACAATGTCGTTGAGCGTCAGCCAGATGCCATCGTCATCGGCGATGGTCAGCTGTGTGGCGGTGGCGCGTGACGACAACGCGCCCTGAAAGCCGCGCAGGGTGACCTGTCGGCCTGCACCCGACAGGTTATCCTCCAGAAAGGCGACGATGGTGCCGCGATCTGTGCGTTCGGCTTCGGTTTCGGGTTCAGCGTCCTGCGCAAAGGTGACGCAAGGCGCAGCGATCAGGGCAAGGGGAAGGAGCCAGCGCATCAGAACGACTGCCCCAGACCGACGTAAAGCTGCACGCCCTTGCCCGTATTACCGCCAACCGGAGCGGCGAGATCGACGCGGATCGGGCCAAAGCCGGTATCATAGCGCAGGCCCAGCCCTGCCCCGGCATGCCAGTCGCCTGCGGCATCAAAGAAGCTGCCGACATCAACGCGCCCGGCATCGACAAAGCCGACAACGCCGATGTTGCGACTGACCTTGGCGCGCAGCTCAAGCGACGCGGCAAGGAAGTGGTTGCCGCCGATCTTGTAGTCGACCGGGCCACGCAGCAGGTTGACGCCCAGCGACTGGAACGGCTGGCCGCGCACAGTGCCGCCGCCGCCCGAATAGAACAGGTCATCGCGCGGGGTTTCCAAAAGGTCAGCCCCGGTGATGATGCCCGCTTGCGCACGGGCGGCAACAACGAACCGGTCATCGGCCCCGAAGCCGCGATAGCCGCGCAGATCGGCGGTGGCGCGCAGGCCCGAACCGGTGGTGCCGAACCCGAGGAAGGGTTTCACCTCGGCCTCGATGAAATAACCGCGCTTGGCATCGGCCTTGTTGTCGCGCCGGTCCCATGTGAGGGCGACGGGAAGGGCGAGGCTGCGGAACTGGAAATCGCGACCAAAGGTCCGGTTGGTCGAGAACTCGGTGCCGTCGATGATGCTGTAGGCCAGATCGACCCGGCCGGTCAGGCTGTCGGAAAACACATGGGTAAAGCCGATGCCGATGCCAAACAGGTTGGCACGGAAGTCTGGTTCATCCAGATGGCCGATTTCCGTGGAAAAGCGCGCCGTGGTGTCGGGCGTCAGCGTAGCGGGGCGGTCGATGGTAAGTTCGAGGCTGTAGTCCATGCCATTGTCTTTGGCGCCGATATTGGCGACCTCTGCCTCGATCCGCAGGCGTTCGGCGCCGCCCAGCAGGTTGCGGTGCATCCATGCGGCGGACAGGTCCAGCCCTTCGAGGCTGGAGATTTCCGCACCGAAGCTGAGGCGGCGGGGCTTTTCCTCGACTACGGTGATGGTGGTGCCCAGAAGGTCGGGGCGGGTGATGCCCTCATCCTCGGTGATGGTGACCGAGGAAAAGGTGCCGGTGCGGCGCAGGCGGTTTTCGGCGCGGTCAATTTCGGCGGGGTCAAAGGTTTCGCCCTGCGGGAGACCCGCGATCTTGCGCACGCGGTTTTCGCGGGTGCGCTGGTGGCCGGTGACATCGACCGGACCAAAGCGCAGGCGCGGGCCGGGGTCGAGTGTGACACGGGCGGACAGGGTGCGGTCGGGATGGTCGGCCACGACATCCTGACCGGTAACGCGGGCCTTGGCATTGCCCTGCGCGCGCCAGCCGTCGACGCCAGCGGTGACGGCCTGACGGACAAGGCCGCTTTGGGCGGGTTCGCCGGGGGCGAAGCCATCGGGCAGTTCGGTTTCCGGGGCGAGTGGCGTGATCGCGGTCTGGCCAAAGCGGAACTGCGGGCCGGGATCGACCCGCACCTCGATACGGGCGACGCGCTGCGGGGCATCCAAGGGCGCGATGGCCGAGGCTTCGCGCCCGTCCAGCAGGACGGAGACCACGGGCGAGTAATGGCCCTGCGCATAAAGCGCGCCGACGAGGCGGCCATATTCGGCGCGGGCGGCGGCAAGCACCTGATCAGGCTGATCCTCTTCGTTCGACAGCGCCAGCAGGGCCGAGGCGTTGCGCAAAGCGCCGCCAAGATCTGTATCGGCCCCGGTGATGACAAACTGCACGCGGTCAAGGGCGTGGCCGGTCTGCCCGAGGGTCAGCGCGCCCGCGAGGCAGAGCACGAAGGGCAGGCGGGACAGGGCGTGTCTGCGCTGTGTCACAGGAACCTCACTGGCGATTGGTGCGAGTATCGCAACAGCCGGGGCGATGTGCAATCAACTGCTGGACTCCGGCATGGTTTTGGCCCTCACATTTTGCGTCTTTCCGCCACTATGGCACAAATGACGCAAAGCGGATTGTCCTGCGACATGCGCCGCCGGAAAACCTATTGCGCGGCGATGTCGCGGTTGGCCGAAAGGAGGGTTTCGCTGACCGCTGACAGCGCCAGAGCCGCCGCGCCATGCGCCCAGAGCCGCACGCCCCAGGCATGAATTTCAATCGGGGTGCGCGGGCGGCCGGTGTTGATCATCAGATTGTCCATCTCGGCCAAAGTCTCGGCGGCGTAGAGGTAGTCGTAGCGCATCCTCTCACCCGACAGGATGATGAGCGCGGGGTCGAACAGGTTGACAACATTGGACAGTCCCACCGCCAGATAGCGCCCTGCCCTGCGAAAGATGCTGCGCGCAGTGGCATTGCCGGCCTTGGCGTGGTCATAAAGGCTTTCGAGCAGGACCGTGATGCTCTGGCCTTCCTTGTGGCCCCAGTTCAGCGCCGTCGTCGCCTCGCGCGCAAGGGCATAGTCGGCGACATAGGCCTCCAGACAACCGCGCTGGCCACAGCGGCACAGCGCGCCGTCAAGCTGCACCTTGATATGCCCCAGTTCCAGCCCGACCCGCTGTGTGCCGCGATAGATGCGGTGGTTCATCACAAAGCCCATGCCGACCCCATGTTCGATGGTGACCACAGCAAAGTCGGACAATCCCCGCCCCGCGCCGAACCACAGTTCGGCCATGGCGACGAGATTGGTTTCATTGTCGACCCAGACCGGAAGACCAACCCGCTGGCTGGTCAGGGCAGCCAACGCCACGTTGCGGGTGTCAAGCAACGGGGTCCAGAGCACCATACCTTCGGCATTGTCGATGAAGCCGGGCAGGCCCATGCCGATGCCAGACAGATCGGCGTGACGGATCGACGCCTTTTCGCAGACCCGGTCGAGCAGGGTTTCGATCACCGTCATCAGCTCGGCCACCGTCATCGGACCGGGGCGGCGGGGGATGGATTCTTCGGCGATGAGCTTGCCGGCAAAATCGACGATCACGGCGGTTTGTTCGCGGTCAGAGATTTTCATGCCGACGACGCGATGGGCAGAGGCGCGCACCCCAAGCGCCACGGCAGGGCGGCCACGCACGGTTTCGCCATCACGCGGCGGGGCGGCCACCTCTTCTATCAGGCCCGAATCGATCAGTTCCGAGGTGATGGTGGTGACAGAGGCCGGGCTGACGCCCAGATCCTTGGCGACCTGCACGCGCGGAATCAGACCGGCGGCGCGGACGCATTCAAACACCTGCTGCCGCAACGGGCGCAGCGTATCGGACAACGGCGGGATCAGCGGACCCACGCCCTTGCGTCCCGTGCCTGTGTCCCCCGCTGAATAATGTGTCAGCATTTCTTTGGCTTCCTAACGAATTATCGACCACTCGCTGCACGAACCGCCCGAAAATTGCTGCGAAGCAGCATATAACAGACCATTTCTTACTCTCCCTTAGATTTCATCACAATTTTTATTTTGACAACTGAATTTAATCGAGGCAATTTTTGCCAGTCTCGGCGAATCTGCCGAACCAGCCATACGCTGGCTGCATCCATAGGGAGGATACACATGCGTAATGCAATCGTGCTCGCCGTGATCGCGGCGACAGGGTTTTCTTCTGCCGCGCTGGCAGAGGGGAAGAAGATCGGCGTTTCCTGGGGCAGCTTTCAGGAAGAGCGCTGGAAGATCGACGAAGCGGCCGTCAAAGCTGCACTGGAAGCCGCTGGCAATGAATATGTTTCTGCCGATGCGGAATCGTCTTCGGCCAAGCAGCTGACCGATGTGGAGGCATTGATCGCTCAGGGCGTTGACGCGCTGATCATCAACGCCTGGGACAAGGATGCCATCGGGCCGGCGATTGAAGCCGCTGCCAATGAGGGCATTCCGGTGGTCGGCTATGACCGTCTGATCGAAGATGACCGCACGTTCTATCTGACGTTTGACAACGTGGGCGTGGGCCGGATCATCGCGGAAAACGTGTTCGCTGCTGCCCCGACCGGCAATTATGCCATCATCAAGGGCGATCCGGGTGATCCGAATGCCGGGTTCCTGCTGCAAGGCATGATGTCGGTGATTCAGGCCGCTGTTGACTCGGGCGACGTCAAGATTGTCGGCGAAGCGTTCTCGGATGGCTGGAAGCCGGAAAATGCCCAAAAGAACATGGAGCAGATCCTGACCGCCAACAACAACGACGTTGACGCGGTTCTGAGCCAGAACGACGGCATGGCCGGTGGTGTTGTGGCCGCACTGGGCGCACAGGGCCTGACCATTCCGGTCGGTGGCCAGGATGGCGACCATGCCGCGATCAACCGCGTGGCGCGTGGCACCCAGACCGTTTCGGTGTGGAAAGATGCGCGTCAGCTGGGCAAGGCTGCGGGCGAAATCGCCTCGGCTCTGGCAGACGGCGGTGCTTTGGACTCGATCGCCGGTGCGACCAAGTTCTCGGGCGGCGAAAAAGGCATCGAGATGAATGCCATCCTGCTGGCACCGACTCCGCTGACCAAGGAAAACCTGAACGTCGCGATTGACGCAGGGCACATCACCAAGGAAGCCGCCTGTGAGGGCGCTGCCGCTGGTGTGGTTGGCTGCGAATAAGGCCTGATGCGGCGCGGCGGCTGATCGGCTGCCGCGCCGCGTTTTTACATTTTCCGGTATCTTGCGGGCCTGTCGGGCCCGATAGCTGACCTGTAGCGCACCATTCGATGCCGCGTATGCAAGATGCCCCTGTCCCCCAAGCGTTGGACGATGCCATGACCAAGACACCCCTTTCTGCCCCGCCCGTGACGCCAGGCCATACGGCTGTCGGCGGCAATCCGGTAAAGCGCTTTCTGGCCGCGACCGAGATTGACACCCGGCTTTTGGGCATGCTGGCCGCCCTGTTGCTGATCTGGGGCGGGTTTCACATGTACGGCGCCATTGTGAACGGCAATGGCGCGTTTCTGACCCCGCGCAACCTGTGGAACCTGTCGGTGCAGACATCGAGTATCGGGATCATGGCGACGGGAATGGTGCTGGTCATCATAACGCGCAACATTGACCTGTCGGTCGGCTCGCTGATCGGGGTGACGGGCATGACGATGGGGATTTTGCAGGTCGATGTGCTGCCGCAGATCCTGGGGCTGGGCCATTGGTCGATCTGGATCATCACCTGCGCGGTGGGCATTGCCCTGGGCGCGCTGATCGGCGCGTTTCATGGCTGGCTGATCGCCTATCGCGGCATTCCGTCGTTCATCGTGACGCTGGGCGGGTTGATGGTCTGGCGCGGGATGGCGTTCATCGCCAATGGCGGCAAGACGATTTCGCCGGTCGACAGCACATTCGCGCTGCTGGGCGGCGGTCCGGGCGGCAATGTGGGCGCGACCGGCAGCTGGATTGTCGGCGCGCTGGGGTGTGCGGGCGTGGTCTGGTTGCTGGTGCAGGGGCGCAAGCAACGGGTGAAGCACGAATTCCCCAAGCGTCCGATGTGGGCTGAGGTGACGTTGGGTGCCATCGGTTGTGGTGCGATTGTCGGGGCGGTTCTGTTGATGAACGCCTATCCGCTGCCGGTTGGTATTCTGCGCCGTCTGGATTTGCCGGAAGATGCCTTTGTCTCACACGGGTTTGCCATTCCGGTGCTGATCATGATGGCGGTTGGCATTGCGATGACCATTCTGATGACCCGCACCCGCTTTGGCCGCTATGTCTTTGCCATCGGTGGCAACCCCGAGGCGGCGGCGCTGGCGGGGATCAACACTCGCTGGATGACGCTGAAGATCTTTGCGCTGATGGGCGCGCTGACCGGGATCGCGGCGGTGATCGCTTCGGCCCGTCTGAATAGCGCCACCAACGCGCTGGGAACTTTGGATGAGCTCTATGTGATCGCGGCTGCGGTGATCGGCGGCACCTCGCTGGCCGGGGGCGTGGGCACGATTTACGGGGCCATTCTGGGCGCGCTGGTGATGCAGTCGCTGCAATCGGGGATGGTGCTGATCGGCTTTGATGCCGCGATCCAGCGGATCGTGGTGGGCATGGTGCTGGTGCTCGCCGTCTATCTTGACAACCTTTACCGCGCCCGCACGAAGTGAGGAGGCAGACATGACCACGAACACAGGAACACCGCTGGTCGAGATGCGCGACATCTCGATTTCCTTTGGCGGGATCAAGGCTGTCGATCACGTCAGCATCGACCTGCATCCGGGCGAGGTTGTGGGCCTGTTGGGCCACAACGGCGCGGGCAAATCCACGCTGATCAAGTGCCTGTCGGGCGCCTATCAGAAGGATGCGGGCGAGATCTATATCAACGGCGAAAAGGCCGAGATCAGCAATCCGCGCGACGCCCGGCATTACAATATCGAGACGATCTATCAGACGCTGGCGCTGGCCGACAATCTGGATGCGGCGTCGAACCTGTTTCTGGGGCGCGAGCTGGTGACGGCGGCGGGCTTTGTCGATGACGCCCAGATGGAGGCCGAGACGCGCAAGATCATGGCGCGGCTGAACCCGAACTTCCGCAAGTTCAACGTGCCGGTGTCGGCCCTGTCGGGCGGGCAGCGGCAATCGGTGGCGATTGCGCGGGCGGTGTATTTCAACGCCAAGATCCTGATCATGGACGAGCCGACGGCAGCGCTGGGGCCACAGGAAACCCAGATGGTCGCCGAGCTTATTCAGGAGCTGAAGCGGCAGGGGCTGGGGATTTTCCTGATTGAGCATGACATTCATGCGGTGATGGATCTTTGCGACCGGGCCGTGGTGATGAAGAACGGCCAGCGGGTTGGCACCGTGAATGTCGGGGATGTCACCGATGACGACATTCTGGGCATGATCATCATGGGCAAGAAACCGGCAAAGGCCTATTGATGTATATCGGGCTGGATCTGGGCACATCGGGGCTGAAAGGCATTCTGATGTCTGACACGCAGGAGGTGGTGGCCGAGGCCACTGCCCCCCTGACCGTACAGCGCCCGCATGAGGGGTGGAGTGAGCAATCGCCGAATGCCTGGATTGCAGCGGCGGAAACGGTGCTGGATGCGTTGTCGGCGCATGGTCTGGGCGCGGTCAAGGGCATTGGCCTGTCAGGCCATATGCACGGGGCCACGCTGCTGGATGCGTCGGATCAGGTGCTGCGGCCTTGCATCCTGTGGAACGACAGCCGCAGCCATGCTGAGGCAGCAGAGCTGGATGACGACCCGATGTTCCGGCGGCTGACCGGCAATATCGTCTTCCCCGGCTTTACCGCGCCAAAGCTGATGTGGGTGCAAAAGCACGAGCGGGCGCTGTGGGACAAGGTGGCAAAGGTGCTGCTGCCAAAGGATTACCTGCGGCTGTGGCTGACTGGTGACCATGTGGGCGAGATGTCGGATGCGGCAGGCACGGCCTGGCTGGATACCGGGGCGCGCGACTGGTCGGATGATCTGCTGACCGCGACCGGGCTGACGCGCGACCATATGCCAAGGCTGGTGGAGGGGTCCGAGGTGTCGGGCACCCTGCGCGCCGGTCTGGCTGCGCGCTGGGGCCTGCCTGCAGGTGTGGTCATTGCGGGCGGCGGTGGCGACAATGCCGCGTCGGGCGTCGGGGTCGGCGTGGTGCGCGCGGGGGAGGCGTTTGTCTCGCTGGGTACGAGCGGCGTGCTGTTTGCGGCCAATGACGGCTATCAGCCAGACCCGGCGACGGCGGTGCACACGTTCTGCCACGCGCTGCCGGGCACATGGCACCAGATGGGCGTGATTCTGGCCTGTACCGATGCGCTGAACTGGTTTGCGCAGCTGACCGGCAGCGATGCCGCCAGCCTGACCGGCGATCTGGGGGCGTTGCAGGCCCCCGGCAAGACGCTGTTCCTGCCCTATCTGGGCGGCGAGCGGACGCCGCTGAACAGCGCTTCGGTGCGGGGGGCGTTCATCGGGCTGGAACATGCGACCGACCGCGCGGCCGCGACGCGCGCCATTCTGGAGGGCGTGACATTCGCGTTCCGCGATTGCCGAGATGCCTTGGCCGCGACTGGCACACGGCTGGAGAGCCTGCTGGCGGTCGGTGGCGGGTCAAAGTCTGACTACTGGCTACGCGCCATTGCCACCGCGCTGAACTGCCCGGTGCAGGTGCCGGTGGCCGGTGATTTTGGCGGAGCCTTTGGCGCCGCCCGTCTGGCGCTGATGGCGGCAACCGGCGCGGGGGCCGAAGTGGCCACCCTGCCCGCCATTGCCCGCGTCATCGAGCCCGACGCCGCGCTCAAAGACGCCTTCGACGCGGGCCATGCCCGCCATCTTAATGCACAATCTGCCATCAAGGGCCTGACATGACCGAGTTTTTCAAGAACATCCCTGCGATCACCTATCAGGGCCCAAGCGCCACCAGCGAATTCGCTTTCCGCCATTACAACCCGGATGAGGTGGTTCTGGGCAAGCGGATGGAGGATCATCTGCGCTTTGCCGTGGCCTATTGGCACAGCTTTGCCTGGCCGGGCGGCGACCCGTTTGGCGGCCAGACACTGCAGCGGCCGTGGTTTGGTGACAGCATGGATCTGGCCCGGCTGAAGGCCGATGTGGCGTTCGAGATGTTCGATATTCTGGGCGCGCCGTTCTATTGCTTCCACGACGCCGATATCCGGCCCGAAGGCGCGACGTTTGCCGAGAGCAAACGCAATCTGGACGAGATGGTTGATTACCTTGGCCAGAAGCAGGCGGATCACAAGACGCAGCTCTTGTGGGGCACGGCGAACATGTTTTCCAACCGGCGCTGGATGAGCGGGGCGGCCACCAACCCGGACCCGGACGTTTACGCCTATGCCGCCGCGACGGTGAAGGCGAACATGGACGCCACGATGAAGCTCGGCGGCCAGAACTATGTGCTCTGGGGTGGGCGTGAGGGCTATGAGACGCTGCTGAACACCGATCTGAAGGCCGAGCGCGATCATGCGGGCCGGTTCCTGCAGCAGGTGGTGGAGTACAAGCACAAGATCGGCTTCAAGGGCGCGATCCTGATCGAGCCAAAGCCGCAGGAGCCGAGCAAGCATCAGTATGATTACGATGTGGCGACGGTGTACGGCTTCCTGAAGGAATTCGGGCTGGAGAAAGAGGTCCAGACCAATATCGAGCAGGGCCACGCGATCCTTGCCGGGCATTCGTTCGAGCATGAGATCGGCATGGCGGCGGCGCTGGGGATTTTCGGGTCGATCGACATGAACCGCAATGATTACCAGTCGGGCTGGGATACCGACCAGTTCCCCAACAACCACGCCGAAAAGGCGGTGGCGTTCTACGAGATACTGCGCGCGGGCGGCTATACCACCGGCGGCACCAACTTTGACGCCAAGATCCGGCGCCAGTCGCTGGATGCCGAGGATCTCATCCTTGCCCATGTCGGCGGGATGGACACCTGTGCGCGGGCGCTGAAATGCGCCGCCGCGATGCTGGAGTCGGATGAGATGGAAGCGCATCGCCGCGACCGTTACGCCCGGTGGGAGACCCCTGCCGCGCAGGCGATGCTGACAGGCGGGCTGGAAGCGGCAGCGGCGCGGGTCGAGGCCGAGGGGCTGGAGCCGGAGCCGGTCTCGGGTCGGCAGGAGCGGCTGGAGAACTTGTGGAACAAGTACATCTGAGGAGGCTGTGATGGACCGGCGCAGGGTTTTGGGGCTTGGGGCGGCGGCAGGGATCGCCGCGCTGTTGCCCTCACGGGTAATGGCAGCCTCCGACCCGGTGCCGGTTCTGACCAACTGGACCAAGCTGACCCTGCAACTGGTCCGCCACACGGCGACCTATTCGCCCCCCGTGGCGGCGCGCGCCTTTGGCTATCTGGGGGTCACGGGGTATGAGGCAGTGGCGGCCTGTGATGGGGCGCTGACCTCTCTGGCGGGGCAGCTGAACGGGCTGACGCCCCTGCCCCGGCCCGGCGAGGGCGCGCATGATATGGCAGCGGTGTTGCAGGCGGCGCTGTCGGCGGGGACCGCGCATTTCTTTGCCAACACCGGGCCGTCAGGTCAGCGGGCGTTGGCCACGATGACGCGCAAGCTGGATGAACAGGTGACTGCGGGGTTGCCCGAAGATGTGGCGGCGCGCAGCCGGGCGCTGGGGCTGGCGATTGCCGCGCATATCTGCGGCTGGGCGGACGGCGACGGCGGCGCGGTGGTCGCAAACATGGGCTTTCCCGAAAGCTATACCGCGCCGGATGATCCTGCGGCCTGGGTGCCGACCAGTTTGGTGCGCCAGCAGCAGGCCCCGTTGTTGCCCGACTGGGGCACTGTGCGGCCCTTTGCGATGCCTGCGGGTGATACCTGCAGCTTGCCACCGCCGCCCGCGTATAGCGAAGACCCCACCTCGGCGTTTTATGCCGAAGCGATGGAGGTTTATTCGGCCACCAAGGCGCTGACAGAAGAACAGGCGCTGATCGCGCGGTTCTGGTCTGACGACCCGATGCTGTCGTCGACCCCGCCGGGGCACTGGATTTTTGTCGCCAATGACCTGATTGCGCGGCGGCAGCTGCCGCTGGCGGTCAGCGTGGATGTGATGGCGCGGCTGGGCATCGCGATGGCGGATGCGTTCATCGGCTGCTGGCAGGCCAAGACCACCTACAACCTGTTGCGGCCGGTGACCTATATCAACCGTGTGATCGACAAGGGCTGGAAACCGTTGCTGAACACGCCGCCGTTTCCGGAATACCCCTCGGGTCATTCCACGGTGTCGGGAGCTGCGGCGACGGTGCTGACGGCGGCATTGGGCGAGGGTTACGCCTATGAGGATTTCACGCATGAACGGGAAGGGCTGGACGGGCGGCCCTATGCCAGCTTCTGGGATGCCGCCGATGAGGCCGGGATTTCGCGGCTCTATGGCGGGATACACTTCCGCGCGGCCATCGAGCAGGGGCTGACGCAGGGCCGCTGCATCGGGGCCTATACAGTCGCGTTGAGGACACTGGCATGAAGGGCTGTGTTCTGGGCCTTGTGCTGTGTGCAGCACCAGTTGCGGCGCAGACCGTGCCGCAGTTTGTCGAGGAAACCACGCCCTCGGGCCTGAGTCACCAGTTTACCGGCGAATGGGAATACATGGTCGGCGGCGGAGTGGCGGCATTCGACTGCAACGGCGACGCCTTGCCCGATCTGGCGCTGTCCGGTGGCACCGCACCTGCCGCCTTGTTTGTGAACCAAAGCGGGGCGAGCGGGGCACTGGCCTTTGCCCCGGTGGAGAGCGGGATTGAGATGGAGGCGGTGACGGGCACCTATCCCATCGACATAGACAGTGACGGGATCACCGATCTGGTGCTGTTGCGGGTGGGAGAGAATGTGGTGATGCGCGGGCTTGGCGATTGCCGGTTCGAGCGCGCGAATGAAGACTGGGGATTTGACGGCGGCGATGCGTGGTCCACCGCCTTTGCCGCGATGTGGGAGGCGGGGGAGAGCCTGCCGACGCTGGCGATCGGCAATTACATCAACCAGCGCGAAGAGGCCTACCCCTGGGGGTCTTGCACCGACAACTGGCTGCACCGGCCTGCAGGGGCGGCTTACGCGCCCCCCCTGCCCCTGACACCCAGCTTTTGCGCGCTGTCGATGCTTTTCACAGACTGGAACGGCTCGGGGAAGAAATCGCTGCGGGTGTCGAATGACCGAGAGTATTACGAGGGCGGGCAGGAGCAGATGTGGCATCTGGAGCCGGACGCGGCCCCGCGCCTGTATACCGAAGCCGAGGGCTGGAAGCGGCTGCGGATCTGGGGGATGGGGATTGCCAGCACCGATCTGGATGCCGATGGCTACCCGGAGTTTTACCTGACCAGCATGGCGGATAACAAGCTGCAACGGCTGGTGACCCCTGCCCCGGATGCCTTGCCCGATTACACCGATATTGCATGGGCCAAGGGCGTGACCGCGCATCGCCCGTTCATGGGCGAGGATCTGCGCCCGTCAACCGGGTGGCATGCGCTGTTTGCCGATGTGAACAATGACGGGCGGGCCGATCTGTTTGTGGCCAAGGGCAATGTCTGGGAAATGCCGGATTTCGCGATGGCCGACCCCAACAACCTGCTGGTGCAGGGCGCGGATGGGGTGTTTGTGGAAATGGCGGACAAGGCCGGTGTCGCCTCGACCCATGCGGCGCGCGGCGGCGCGGTGGTGGATCTGAACGGCGATGGCGCGCTGGATCTGGTGGTGGTCAACCGCAACGGCCCGGTGCAGGTCTGGCGCAATGCGGGTGCGGTGGGCAACTGGCTGGCCGTCGCACTTGAGCAGCCGGGGCCGAACCCGACCGGGATCGGATCTTGGGTCGAGGTGCGGACCGGGGAGCATCTGCAACGGCATGAAGTGATCGTGGGTGGCGGCCATGTCAGCGGCATCTGGGGGCCGCAGCATTTCGGCCTTGGCGATGCGGAACAGGCCGAGGTGCGGGTGATCTGGCCCGACGGGCGGGTGAGCGATTGGCGCGCAGTTCAGGCCAACGCGGTCGCAACCCTCACGCCAGAGGGTTAGCCTGCCGGTTGCGCGGCGCGGTCAGCTCGGCATTCACAGCACCCCCCAACAGCACCGCCAGCACCCCCAGATAAAGCCACATCAGCAGCGCCACCACCGCACCGATAGAGCCGTAAATCCTGTTGTAACTGTCGAAATTCGCCAGATAGGCGGAAAAGGCAAAGCTGACCGCCGACCATGTGACCGCCGCCACCAGCACCCCGACAGACACCCATGGCCGCCCGTTGCCGGAGGGCAGGTTCGGGCCAAAGTGATACAGGATCGACAGACAGCTGAGCACCAGCACAAACATCGCAACCCATGGCAGAACACTCAGAAACCACTCCTCTGCCGGGCCAAAGTCAATGAATTTCAGCACAAGCGGCACTACAACGATGGTGGCCAGACCGACGATAATTGCCAGAATCAGCGCCAGCGTCAGCGCGATATCCACCACCCAGCCCCAGATCCAGCCGCGGGGCTTGGTGCGGTTGACCACATCGAGCCCGGTGATCAACGCCGAAACCCCGGCGCGGGCTGAATAAAGCGCGATCATCAGCGAGACAAAGGTGGCCCACCCCAGCGTGGCGCGCGGCGTGGCCAGAAGGCCCATCACCTGATCATGGATCAGGAGTGCGGCATCGGTGGGCAGGAACTGTTCGCCCACGTCAAGGTATTCCTCGATCACCTTGGGGTCAGCCATCAGGCCCCAGATCGCAACACTAGCGGCAAGGCCGGGAAACACCGCAAACATGGCGTAAAACGCGACGCCAGCCGCGATCAGACCGAAATGCCCGTCATTTATCCGGCCCCAGACGGCCGAAACGAAATCGTATGTTTTCAGTAACCGCTGCTTCATGCGCCCATCTATGCCCGTTGTCTGCCCCTGTGCAACGTGCGTGTGCCGGTTTGGGTTCACCTTGCACAACCCGTTTCCCGGTGAAAAGATAGCGCCAACAGGAGGATTTTCCATGACTTACACCCCCCACCCCGACCGCTATTCCCGCATGACCTATCGCCGCTGCGGCGCATCCGGGCTGAAACTGCCCGCGATCAGCCTGGGGCTTTGGCACAACTTTGGCCACGATACGCCGCATCAGACCAAGCGCGACATCTGCCGCACCGCGTTTGACCATGGCATCACCCATTTTGATCTGGCCAACAATTACGGCCCGCCCCCCGGCAGCGCTGAAGAAGCCTTTGGCGAGATTTTGCGCACCGATTTTGCCGGGCACCGCGACGAGCTGATCATCAGCTCCAAGGCGGGCTACCTGATGTGGCAGGGGCCTTATGGCGAATGGGGTAGCCGGAAGAGCCTGATCGCCTCGTGTGACCAGAGCCTGAAGCGGATGGGGCTGGAGTACGTGGATATCTTTTATTCCCACCGCTTTGACCCCGACACGCCGCTGGAGGAAACCATGGGCGCGCTGGACCATATCGTGCGCTCTGGCCGGGCGCTGTATGTCGGTATCTCCAGCTATTCCAGCGCGAAAACCCGCGAGGCTGCTGAGATCCTGAAAGCGCTGGGGACACCCTGTGTGATCCACCAGCCAAGCTATAACCTGCTGAACCGCTGGGTAGAAACGGATGGGTTGCGGGAAACGCTGGGCGAACTGGGCATCGGATCCATTGCCTTTACCCCCTTGGCGCAAGGGATTTTGACGAAAAAATACCTGCGCGGCATCCCCGAAGGCAGCCGCGCCTCGCAAGGCAAGAGCCTGCGCCCCGGCATGATCACGCCGCGCGCCATCGAAAGCGTGCAGGCGCTGGATGCCATTGCGCAGGCACGGGGCCAGACCTTGGCACAGATGGCGATTGCCTGGGTGCTGCGGGAGGGCAAGATCACGACGGCGCTGATCGGCGCGTCAAAGCCGGAACAGGTGGTGGATTGCGCCGGAGCCATCGGCAATCTGGAGTTTACAGCCGCAGAGCTGGCCGAAATCGACCGGGTGGCGGCAGAAGAAGACATCAACCTGTGGGCCCAGTCTTCGGCCGAGTAGGGCCTGTGGGGCACATCGGCCGGGGTGTTTCGCCACCCCGACCGGGGAAATCCCTAAAACACCAGTCTTTAAGCCCCGGTTTACCGCGCACGTGTAAACCGGGAGACGGGTGTGAAACATGGGTGTGTGATGGCAGGGCAAGCAAATGCCGCGCCAGTCATCATCAAGCGGAAGAAGATAATCCAGGGCGGCGGTCACCACGGTGGGGCGTGGAAGGTTGCCTATGCGGATTTTGTGACGGCCATGATGGCCTTCTTCATGCTGATGTGGCTGCTGAACGCGACGACGGAAAAACAACGCAAGGGGATTTCGGATTATTTCAATCCGACGATTCCGATCAACCGGGTTTCCGGCGGGGGCGACGGTGCCTTTGGCGGCAACTCGGTGATGGCAGAAAACACTCTGGCCCAGAACGGAACCGGCGCCTCGGCTGTAAAGCCCACCGCCGACCGGCAGGCGCGGGGTGATTCTGACTCCGAAACCGCTGCCCGGCAGGCCGAAGAGGAACGGCTGGCCGAGGTGCAGAAATCGCTGCTGGCGCGCAGTGGGGAAAGCATGACGATGGAACGCCTGCTGCGCCATGTCGTGACCCGCGTGTCCGACGAGGGGCTGGTGATCGAGCTGTTCGATCTGGAGCAGGCGGCGCTGTTTGAGGCCGAAACAGCCATCCCGACCAAGACCCTGCGCGAGCTGTCAGAGGTGCTGGCCGATGTGCTGCTGGTCACGCGCAATGACCTGGCGATCGGCGGCTATGTGCGCAGCTACCCCATGATGATGCAGGAAAATCCGGTCTGGCCCCTGTCGGCGGACCGCGCGCAGGCGGGGCGCAAACTGTTGCGCAGCCATGGGGTGCAGGACAGCCGCTTTGCCCGCGTGACCGGCTTTGCCGACCGCAAGCCGCTGACGCCAGACCCTTCGGTGATCCGCAACAACCGGCTGGAGGTGACGTTGCTGCGCCGCGACCGCTAGCCGGATTCGTCAAATTGTCGGTGTTAGCGGGCTGTTAATCGCAATGCTGCAGGGTCGGGGCACATAGAGGCATCGACTGTAGAAAGGCGGCATTGATGACCATTTCTTCCTCGTTGAATGCGGGTGTGGCGGGCTTGAACGCGAATGCGACCAAGCTTTCGACCATCTCCGACAACATCGCAAACTCTTCGACCTACGGCTACAAACGGGCCGCAGCCGATTTCGAAAGCATGGTGATAAGCAACGCCCGTGGTGCGGGAAAATACTCGGCTGGCGGCGTTCGTGCTGCGAGCCATCGGCTGATTGATGAACGTGGTGGCATTGTCGGCACTTCGAATGCGCTGGACATGGCAGTTTCGGGCCGCGGCATGCTGCCGGTCATTCCTTCGGTCCGCATGGGCGAAGGTGCGATGGGCACGCAGCCGATGATCATGACCACAACCGGATCGTTCCGCATGGATGAATCGGGGGTCGTGCGCACTGAATCCGGGCTGGTGCTGCTGGGTTGGCCTGCGAACATCCGCGGCGAAATCCCGACGTTCCCGCGCGATTCGATGGCCGGACTGCAACCCGTCATTATCAATGCCAACCAGACCGCAGCGGATCCGACCACAATGGTCAATCTGGGCGTCAATCTGCCTGCGACCGACACCAATGTCGGCGCGGCCGGTGCTCCCATTCCGCTGCCTGTTGAATATTACAGCAACCTCGGCACTGCTGAAAAGCTTGACATCACCTTTACTCCAACCGTGCCCGTGGCTCCGGCCACGGCGGCGTCCAACACCTGGACCATGGTGATCCGCGACAGTGCCTCCGCTGGGGCGATAGTGGGGCAATACACCCTGGCATTCGACGATACGCGGGGCGCGGGCGGAACATTGGCCACCGTCACAACCGTAACGGGCGGGGCCTATGACGCAGCCAACGGCACCGTGGCACTGACCGTTGCCGGCGGCCCGATGACCCTGACCATCGGCAGTCCCGGCGAGCCGGGCGGGCTGACCCAGTTGGCCGATACCTTTGTCCCGACCGGCATCACCAAGGACGGATCGCCGGTCGGCAGTCTGACCGGGGTGGAGGTTGATGAAAACGGCTACATTCTGGCCACCTATGACACCGGTTTCGTCCGCAGGATCTTTCAGATCCCGCTGGTTGATGTGCCCAATCTCAACGGCTTGACGCCGATGAACAATCAGACCTTTCAGGTCTCGCCGCAGTCGGGTGCGTTCTTTTTGTGGAACGCAGGCGACGGGCCGACCGGCAGCGTGGCTGGCTTTTCCCGTGAGGTGTCAGCCACCGATGTCGCAGCGGAACTGACCGCACTGATCACCACGCAGCGCGCCTATTCGTCAAACGCCAAGGTGATCCAGACGGTCGACGAGATGTTGCAGGAAACCACAAATATCAAACGCTGAGGTCTGAGTCATGAGCATCTCCTCCGCGCTGTCTTCGGCCTTCTCCGGTCTCAGCGCCGCATCACGGATGGCCGAGGTTACGGCCTCCAACGTGTCGAACGCCCTGACCGAAGGCTATGCGCGGCGCGAGCTGCAGCTGTCTTCCCGCAGTCTGGGCAAGACCGGTGTGGGTGTCGCCGTCACCGGCGTCACCCGCCAGATCGACAGCCTGCTGCTGCAGGATCTGCGCCTGGCTTCGGCCAGTCAGGGCGGCCGCGCCACAACATCTGACTTTCTGGTCAGGATGGAAACGGCACTGGGCACCGCAGATCAGGCCGGCTCCCTGTCGGCACGGATCGCCACATTCGAACGGACGGTGATCGAAGCGGCCGCCCGGCCCGAGGCGGATGCCCGTCTTGCCACCGTGGTCGATGCCGCGCGCAGTCTGACCCAGGGTCTGGGCGAAATCTCGACCCTGATCCAGACGGAGCGACAGGCTGCGGATACGAAAATTGCGGGTGACGTAAAGCTGCTCAACGATGCCCTGACGGGGGTGGCAGAACTGAACACCCGCATCCGGGCCTTTGCCTCGACGGGGCGTGATGCGACAGCACTGATGGATCAGCGTCAGCAGATGGTCGACTCGATTGCGGCGATCCTCCCAGTGCGCGAGATCGCGCGCGAACATGACCAGATCGCGCTCTACACCGCCGGCGGCACCAGCCTGCTGGAGGGGCGGCCGGTTCAGTTCGGTTTTACCCCGACCGGGCTCATCACGCCCGATATGTCACTGGCAGCGGGCAGCCTGTCTGGTCTCACGGTCAACGGCCAGCCGCTCAGCACCGCCCCTGCCGGAGGGCGTCTGGGCGAGGGAAGGTTGTCGGCCCTGTTTGAGCTGCGCGATGCGCTGGTGCCCGAGGCGCAGGCCAATCTGGATGCACTGGCACGTGACCTGATCGAGCGGGTCACCGACACTGCCGTCGACCCGACCCGCGCACCCGGCGCACCCGGTCTGTTTACCGATCAGGGCATGGCCTTTGATCCGCTGGACGAGGCGGGACTGGCGGGGCGCATTCAGCTGAATTCTCTGGTGGTCCCCGAGTCCGGGGGCGCATTGTGGCGATTGCGCGAAGGGTTGGGCGCGGCCGTGGCCGGGCCCGGCGGTTTCTCCGAACGGCTGACAGCCCTTGCGGGATCGCTGAGCGCGGTGCGCCTGCAAGCCTCCGGCGGGTTGTCGCCGGGTGCCCGCAGCCTGTCCGGCTTTGCATCGGAAATCGCCTCGGCACAATCGGTACGGCGGCTGGGAGCCGAGGCCGGTACGGCCTTTGCGGCGGCGCGCAGCGATGCCCTGAGGGCGGAATTGCTGCGCGCAGGCGTCGATACCGATGAGGAAATGCAGAACCTGCTGCTGATTGAACAGGCTTATGCCGCAAACGCCAAGGTCTTTCAGACCGCGGATGACATGATCCAAATTCTGCTGGGAATGTAACATGACATTGGTTTCCCTGGGCGATCTGGCCCAATCCTTTCTGCTGAAATCGCAGACCTCCCGTCTGAAGGGCGAGGTGGGCAGGATCACCCAGGAGCTGAGCTCGGGTCGGGTGGCAGATATCGGGGCCGCCCTGTCGGGCGATCTGGCGCAGCTGACATCGGTGTCGCGCGCCCGCGCTGTCACCACCGGCTTTCAATCCGGTGCACGGGAGGCGGCGACCCAGGCGACCGCCACGCAATCGGCACTTGCCGCGATCGCTGGCGCGACACAATCACTGGTCACCCCGCTGCTTGCCGCCTCGCAGCTGGATCTGGCAGACCAGATCGCGCTGACCGGGGTGGATGCGCGCAGCCGGCTGGATTCGGTGCTGGCCACATTGAACACTTCGGTCGGGGGCCGGTCGCTGTTTTCCGGTCAGGCGGTCCATAGCCCGGCCGTGATCGAGGCGGAGCCGTTGTTGACCGCCCTGCGCACGGAACTCGTCGGCGCAACCACGGCGCAGGAAGCAATGACACGCATTTCAGCCTGGTTTGACGACCCCGCCGGCTACCGGGCCATTGCCTATCAGGGCGGGGTGCCGCTGGAGGATGTGGCTGTCTCAGTGACCGACCGGGTCTGGCTTGGCGTGACCGCCGAAGATCCGGCCTTGCGCGCCACGTTGAAAGGCCTGACCGCCGCCGCCCTGATCAGCGACAGCGCCTCGCCCTTGCCGATCAGCGAGGGCAAGGCCCTGGCCCGCCTGTCGGCCGAGGCGCTGATGGCCGGGCAGGACGCGCTCACCAATCTTTCGGCGCGCCTGGGGATCAGCGAGGGCCGGATCGAGGCGGCGCAAAGCCGCAACGCAACGGATCTGCTGGCACATGAGATGGCACAGGCCGATCTGATCCGCAGCGACCCGGAACGGCTGGCGATGGAAATGGAGGCGGTGCAGACCAATCTGGAAACAGTGCTTGCCATCACGGCACGGCTGTCGCGCCTGTCACTGACGGATTTCCTGCGATGATCCGCCGCTTGCTGGTACTGCTGTTCGTTCTGTGCTGTGGTCCGGCCCTGGCCGATGCGGTACGGCTGAAGGATCTGGTCGAGTTTGACGGCGTGCGCGGCAATGATCTGGTGGGATATGGCCTTGTGGTCGGGTTGAATGGCACCGGCGACGGCATCCGCAACGCGCCCTTTACCGAAGAAATCATGTCGAACCTTCTGGAACGGCTGGGGGTGAATGTGGCTGGTGAGGCCTATCGCCCCAAGAATGTGGCGGCGGTCTTTGTGACGGCCAGCCTGCCGCCCTTTGCCCGTGCGGGCGGGCGGATTGATGTGACGGTCTCGGCAATCGGCGATTCAAAAAGCCTGCTGGGGGGGACTTTGGTGATGACCCCGCTCAACGGCGCCGATGGTCAGATCTATGCTGTGGCGCAGGGCACTATCATTGCCGGGGGCATTGTCGCCGAAGGTCAGGCCGCGCGGGTGGTACAGGGTGTTCCCACGGCGGGGGTAATTCCGTCCGGCGCGCGGGTGGAGCGTGAGATTGATTTTGATTTCACCACGCTCCACGCGGTGCGGCTGGCGCTGCGCAGTCCGGATTTCACCACCGCTTCACGGATCGAGACGGTTCTGAACCGGGAATTCGGCAAGCGGATCGCGATGATGCTGGATTCCGGCACGGTGGAGCTGGATATCGACGCGGCTGGCATGCGCTCGCCTGCGCATGTGATCGGGCGGATCGAGAACCTGACCATCGCACCGGAAACCCGTGCGCGGGTGGTGGTCGACCAACGCTCTGGCACCATCGTCATCGGTCAGGATGTGCGGATCAGCCGGGTTGCAGTGGCGCAGGGCAATCTGACCCTGCGGATCGAGGAAACCCCGATGGTGGTGCAGCCCAACCCCTTTGCCGAAGGTGAAACCATTGTGGTGCCGCGCACCAATGCCAATATCAACCGCGACCCCGGCACCGGACTTGCCGAAGTCTCGGGCGGCACCTCGCTGTCAGAGTTGGTGGCGGGACTGAATGCGCTGGGTGTGGCTCCGCATGACATGATCGACATTCTGAAAAGTATAAAGGCGGCAGGCGCCTTGCATGCCGATTTCGTGGTGAACTAGAGGTGTCGATGCGCGGAAGTTCCGCCCTGCAGGTCCTGTCGGAGGTGCGTAGCCTGCTCATCCAACTGGCACATCTACTCCTTGGCAAGTGGATGCAGCAGTCTGGACCAGAAGCCGCACGACTGCAGGGGAAGTCCCGGCGGAAAGACGCCGGGCAGGTACCATCAGCCCCAGGTCGGGTGAAAACGGCCTGCGGGAGAAAGGGTGAAAATCTCGCAGCCGGTTTCGGTAACACCGACCGAATGCTCGAACTGCGCCGAGAGGGATTTGTCGCGGGTCACCGCTGTCCAGTCATCGGCAAGAACCTTGGTTTCGGGGCGGCCCAGATTGACCATCGGCTCGATGGTAAAAAACATCCCCTCTTCCAGCACCGCGCCGGCGCCGGGGCGGCCGTAGTGCAGAACATTGGGCGGCGCGTGAAAGACGCGGCCCAGACCATGACCGCAGAAATCGCGCACCACCGACATGCGGTTCGCCTCAACATAAGACTGTATCGCATGACCGATGTCGCCAAAGGTGTTGCCCGGCATCACGGCCGCGATGCCGCGCATCAGCCCTTCGTGGGTCACGTCAATCAGACGCTCTGCCTTGCGTGGCAGGTTTCCAGCCACATACATCCGGCTGGTATCGCCAAACCAACCATCAACAATCACCGTCACATCGATGTTGAGGATATCGCCATCAGCCAACACTTTGGCCCCCGGAATGCCGTGGCAGACCACATGATTGACCGAGATGCAGGACGCGTGCTGATACCCTTTGTAGCCGATGGTGGCCGAGGTGACGCCGCGCCGTTCGATGTCTTCGCGGATGAAATCGTCGATCTGGGCCGTAGTTGCCCCCGGCCGCACCAAAGCTGCCACCGCGTCCAGAATCTCGGCCGCGACCCGCCCGGCTTCGCGCATGCCGGCAAAATCAGCCGGTTCATAAATCCGGATTCCGTCTTTTGTGATGCGCCCGCGCGTGTCGTTCATGTCCGATATCCTTTGTCTTTTGCCTGAATAGGCAAATCGGCACGGCTTGACCAGAGGGGCACAAGCCCGCAGACCATGGATTGAAACCGTGCAGGCGCGGTCTATACCCGGTCAGGGTTAACAAAAGGAAAGCGGCGATGGCAAATCCAACTGCAGCGATGCTGGTGATCGGCGATGAAATCCTGTCGGGACGGACGCGCGATTCGAACATGTATTATCTGGCGGGCGAGCTGACCCGGCATGGAATCCGGTTGACGGAAGTGCGGGTCGTCGCCGATGAGCCTGCGGCGATCATCGCGGCGGTCAATGCGCTGCGGGCGCAGTATGATCATGTGTTCACCAGCGGCGGCATCGGGCCGACGCATGATGACATCACCGCGGATGCGATTGCAGCGGCTTTTGAGGTGGAGATCACGCACCGGGCCGATGCGATGGCACTGCTTGCGGCGCATTACGACCGTTCGGGGCTGGAGTTCAACGATGCCCGCAAACGAATGGCGCGGATCCCCGACGGCGCGGTGCTGATCGACAATCCGGTGAGCACCGCGCCGGGGTTCAGCCTTGTCAATGTGCATGTGATGGCGGGGGTGCCCAATATCTTTCAGGCGATGGTGGCGAGTGTGCTGCCATCCCTGACCGGCGGCGAGCCGTTGCTGAGTCAATCGCTGCGGGTCAACCGCGGCGAGGGCGAAGTGGCGGGGCCGTTCGGCGCGCTGGCGGCAGAGTTTCCCGATCTGAGCATGGGGTCTTATCCGTTTATCACAAACGGCGCGCATGGCACCAATCTGGTGATCCGGGGCACGGATGCCGGGCAGATCGGCCGGGCGATGACCAGGCTGGCGGCGCTGTTCGGATGACGCCGGAGCTGTTGGCCGAAGTGATGGAACGGACCTGGCCCCCGGCGCGGGCTTTTGTGGTCGGGCCATGGTGTATCCGCGACGGACAAGGCGGCGGCAAGCGGGTCAGCGCCGCGACCGCCGGGCCGGAATGGCGGGATGAGGCGATCCCCGAGGCCGAGGCGGCGATGGAGGGTCTGGGCCTGAAGCCGCTGTTTCTGATCCGGCAGAGGGACGATCTGCTGGATCAAGCGCTGCAATCGCGCGGCTACCGCGTGGTTGATCCTGTGGTGGCCTATGCTGCGCCCTGTCCAGCGTTGGCCGATCCGCCTGCCCCTCCGATGGCAGCATTCGCGCATTGGCCACCGCTTGCGATCTGCACTGAAATCTGGGCAGACGGCGGGATCGGCGCGGCGCGGCTGGCGGTGATGCAGCGGGCAGCCGGGCCGAAATGCGCCATTCTGGGGCGGACAAAGGACCAGCCGACCGGGGTGGCATTTGTGGCGATCCATCAGGGTGTGGCGATGCTGCACGCGCTGGAGGTGCGGCCCATGGCACGTCGGCAGGGTTCCGCGCACAATATTTTGCGCGCGGCAGGGGCCTGGGCGCAAGAGAACGGGGCCAGCACGCTGTCTTTGGTTGTAACGGTGGCAAATACGGCGGCGCGCAACCTCTATGCTTCCCTTGGGATGGGGGTTGTGGGACAGTATCATTATCGGCAGCGATAAGCCCGAAGAGGCACACGGCAGGTGAAACGGAGCGGAACACCCCTTATTGCAGCGCTTGCGCTGTGGCTGGTCGCAACCGCAGGGCTCGCGCAGGCCCTGACGCTGGACATGCCATTTGCCGCTGTGCCGAGCGAAGGCAAGACGGAAACGCTGACCTCTTATGCCTTGCCCATTGGTGGTTTTGTCGGCGGCCTCCTTCCCACCCGCATGGTGGAGGGGACGCTGCAGCAGACCGCATGGCGGATCGACGCCCCCGGTGCCACGACGCTGGAGCTGTTGATGCCGCTGCGTGCGCAGCTGCAGAAGGATGGTTTTGAGACCGTGTTTGAATGCGAGGCGGTCGCCTGTGGCGGGTTTGATTTCCGCTATGGCACAGTGATCCTGCCCGAGCCCGAGATGCATGTCGATCTGGGCGATTTCCGGTATTATGCCGCCGAACGCGGCGCAGAGGTGGTGAGCCTGATTGTCAGCCGAACAGCGGCGGCGGGGTTTGTGCAGATGATCCACATTGGCGGTGAGGTGAGTGCACCACCATTGCTGAGCGGGTCGACGATGACCGCCCCAGCCAACCCGTCGGGCAGCCTGCCCGTGCCGCTGCTGCCAGACGATGGAGCCACAGTTCCGACCGCGGATCTGGGCGCGCGATTGCTGACAGGCGGGGCGGTGGCGCTGGAGGATCTGGTCTTTGCCTCGGGCTCATCGGCTCTGGCCGAGGGGAGGTATGAGTCATTGACCGCACTGGCGGACTGGATGCGGCAGAACCCGGCGCTGAGCGTGGCATTGGTTGGTCATACCGATGCCTCGGGCGGGCTGGAGGGCAATATTGCGCTGTCGCGCAAGCGGGCCGATGCGGTGCGGCAGTATCTGATCCGAACAGAAGATATTCCGGCGGCGCAGATGGAGGCGCAGGGCGTGGGCTATCTGTCGCCGCGCGCCAGCAATCTGAATGACGCGGGGCGCGAGAGAAACAGAAGGGTCGAGGTCATGGTGACCTCGACCCAGTTTACGCCTTGAGGAAGCGCTGGTAAAATCGTGCTGTATATCAGATGGTTACCACTTATCAGGGCCTTTGTCTGAATAGCGGCGGGCCAGAAAGTCGATAAAGGCGCGCACCTTGGGCTGGGTAAAGCGGCCCGGCGGATAGACGGCGTAGATGCCCAGAACCTCGGTCGGCAGTCCCGGTAGCGCCTCTTCGACCAGACCATCTTTCATCGCTTCAGCATACAGAAAGCTGGGCAGGTAGGCGATGCCAAGGCCGGAAATCGCAGCATTGAGCAGCGATTGACCGTCATTGACCGTCAGCCAGCCCGCGGTGCGCACCTGCCGCTTTTCACCCGACGGCGCGGTGATTTTCCACACGTTGCCATTGGCCTGATTGGAATAGTGCAGCAGCTTGTGCTCGTTCAGATCGTCGATCTTCATCGGGCGGCCATAGCGCTGGAAATAGCTGGGTGAGGCGATCATGCGTTTGGTGGTGTCGGTCAGTTTGCGGGCGCGCAAGCTGCTGTCTTCCAGCTCGCCCACGCGGACGGCCATATCGAACCCTTCGCTGATCAGTTCGACGTAGCGGTTGTTCAGCACCATGTTGACGGTGATGTCAGGGTATTCGAGCAGGAAATCGCCCAGAATGGGCGACAGCAGGTTCACACCGAAATCGGTGGCAACGCTGATGCGCAACAGGCCGGACGGTGCCGACTGCATGGATGTGACCAGCGCGTCGGCCTCGCCGGCGTCGTTCAGCACGCGGCGGGCGCGGTCGTAATAGGCCAGTCCGATCTCGGTCGGCGAGACGCGGCGGGTGGTGCGGTTCAACAGGCGCGCGCCCAGACGCGCCTCCAGTGCCGAGACGTGCTTTGAGACGGCGGATTTCGATATCCCCATCTTTTTTGCCGCATCGGTAAAGCCGCCCTGGTCCACGACCATGGCAAAGGCTTCCATCTCAGTAAGTCGGTCCATTTTGTTCCCCAGCTGGCAGCTATATGGGTTTCTCACCCGGTATTGACCGCGAATTCGGGCAGGATCGCGGCGATGATGCGTTCTATCCGGGGAATTTCAGAGGATCGTTGATGGCGGGGAAACAGAACAGACTGCGGAATCGTTCCCGTTTTGCCCAGAACTTGCGCAGACTTTCGCGGAATGGGCGGGTTTTGTGCGACACCGGAGCGGCAGACGTGTCATAAAGACCTATATCCATACGCATACCGCGCCTGCTGCTATTCAGGGCAAGACCTTACGAGAAGTAACCGAATGTCGATCAAGGCCGCGATTCACCATCTGACGCATTACAAGTATGACCGTCCGGTCACGCTGGGGCCTCAGGTCATTCGCCTGCGCCCTGCCCCACACAGCCGGACCCGGGTGATCTCGCATTCGCTGAAAGTCAGTCCGGGCGGGCATTTTGTGAACCATCAGCAAGACCCGTTCGGCAACTGGATGGCCCGGTTCGTGTTCCCCGAGCCAGTGCGCGAGTTCAAGATCGAGGTCGATCTGGTGGCCGATATGGCGATCTATAACCCGTTCGATTTCTTCGTTGAGGAAGCGGCGGAGAACTGGCCTTTCGACTATCCGGTTGATCTGACCGAGGATCTGGAGATCTACCGCCGCAAGGAAGCGGCGGGGCCGCTGTTGCAGCAGTTTCTGGATACGGTGCCCAAGGACCGGGTCCGCAGCGTTGATTTCGTGGTGAACCTGAACGCGATGGTGGCAAACATCCTGCGCTATACCATCCGCATGGAGCCGGGCGTGCAGACGCCCGAGGAAACCTTGGGCGTGCAAAGCGGGTCGTGCCGGGATTCGAGCTGGCTTCTGGTGCAGGCGCTGCGACACTTCGGCTTTGCGGCGCGCTTTGTGTCGGGCTATCTGATCCAGCTGAAACCGGACCTGAAGGCGCTGGACGGCCCTTCGGGCACGGAAGTGGATTTTACCGATCTGCATGCCTGGTGTGAGGTCTATCTGCCGGGTGCAGGCTGGGTCGGGTTGGACCCGACCAGCGGGCTGTTGGCGGGGGAGAGTCATATTCCGCTGGCCGCCACCCCGCATTACCGCAATGCCGCGCCGATTTCGGGCATGGCCAGCTTTGCCGAGGTCGATTTCGCCTTTGACATGACCGTGGCCCGCGTGGCGGAGCATCCACGCATCACCAAGCCGTTCAGCGATGATGCTTGGGACGAGTTGAACGCGCTGGGGCAAAAGGTGGATGCAGCGCTGGTCGAGGGCGATGTGCGGCTGACCATGGGCGGTGAGCCAACCTTTGTGTCGATTGACGATTTCGAGGCGGAGGAGTGGAACACCGCCGCTGTGGGGCCGACCAAACGGGTGCTGGCGGATCAGCTGATCCGCCGCTTGCGCGACCGTTTTGCGCCGGGGGGCTTTCTGCATTACGGGCAGGGCAAATGGTATCCGGGGGAAACGCTGCCACGCTGGACGTTTTCGCTGTACTGGCGCACCGATGGCCACCCGATCTGGTCCGATCCGGCGCTGATCGCCGAAGAGGGCGCGCAGACCGGGGTGACGACGGATGATGCGCAGCGCCTGCTGGCGCAGATTGCCGAAGATCTGGCGCTTGAGGCGGATTGCATCGTGCCGGCCTATGAAGACCCGGCGCAATGGCTGGTCAAAGAGGCCAACCTGCCCGACAACGTGACGCCCGCGAATTCAAAACTGAAAGACCCGGAAGAGCGCCACCGTCTGGCGACCGTGTTCAACCGGGGGCTGACCAACCCTTCAGGCTTTGTGCTGCCGGTGCAGAGCTGGCAATCGCAGGCTTCGGGCCGGCGCTGGCGCACGGAGAAGTGGAAACTGCGGCGCGGCCATATGTTTCTGGTGCCCGGTGACAGCCCGGTGGGCTACCGTTTGCCGCTGGAAAGCCTGCCATGGCTGCCGCCGTCGCAATACCCCTATATCAACCCGACCGATCCCACGGTGGAGCGTGCGCCGCTGCCGGTTCCAACCCCGAACAGCCCGGAGGTGACGGAGTCGCGCCCGCAATCCTCGGCCAGTTTCACGGCCAGCGGCGCACAGGGTGCGCAGGTGGAGCAGGGTTCGCCTTCGTTCGAGGTCGACGGCCATATCCGCACCGCCCTGTCGGTGGAACCGCGCGACGGGCGGCTCTGCGTGTTCATGCCGCCGGTGGTGTCGGTCGAGGATTACCTCGATCTGGTGCGCGCGGCGGAAGAAGCGGCGAAAAAGCTGGGATTGCAGGTTCATATCGAAGGCTACGCACCGCCGCATGACCCAAGGCTGAACGTGATCCGCGTCGCCCCCGATCCGGGGGTGATTGAGGTGAACGTGCATCCGGCCCACAGCTGGCAGGAATGTGTGGACATCACCTCGGCGGTCTATGAGGAGGCGCGGCAGTGTCGCCTTGGCGCTGACAAGTTCATGATTGACGGCAAACACGCCGGCACCGGCGGCGGTAATCATGTGGTCGTCGGCGGGGCCACCCCGAATGATAGCCCGTTCCTGCGCCGCCCTGACCTTCTGCGCAGTCTGATCCTGCACTGGAACCGGCATCCGTCGCTGTCTTACCTGTTCTCGGGCCTGTTCATCGGGCCAACGTCGCAGGCTCCGCGCATGGATGAGGCGCGGCATGATGCGCTCTATGAAATGGAAATCGCGCTGGCGCAGATCCCCGCCCCCGGGGAAGGCGCGGCCCCGATGCCCTGGCTGGTGGACCGGCTGCTGCGCAACATGCTGACCGATGTGACCGGCAATACCCACCGGGCCGAAATCTGCATCGACAAGCTGTATTCGCCCGATGGCCCCACCGGGCGTCTGGGTCTGGTAGAGTTCCGCGGCTTCGAGATGCCGCCGGATGCGCGGATGAGCCTGTCGCAGCAATTGCTGATCCGGGCGCTGATCGCGCGGTTCTGGGCCAACCCGGCGAAAGGAGAGATGACGCGCTGGGGCACCACCCTGCACGACCGCTTCATGCTGCCGCATCATGTCTGGCAGGATTTCCGCGATGTGCTGGCCGATCTGGCGCAGCACGGCTTCGCGCTGAGCGAAGACTGGTTCAAGGCGCAGGCCGAGTTCCGGTTCCCGTTCTGCGGCGAGGTGGCGTATGAGGGGGTGCATCTGGAGCTGCGGCAAGCGTTGGAGCCGTGGCATGTGCTGGGCGAGACAGGTGCCATCGGCGGCACGGTGCGCTATACCGACAGCTCGACCGAGCGGCTGCAGGTCAAGCTGACCGCCGCCGATCCGTCGCGCTATCAGGTGCTGTGCAACGGGCGGGTGATGCCGCTGACCGGGGTTGGCGCGGGTGAGGCGGTGGCGGGGCTGCGCTACAAGGCGTGGCAGCCATCTTCGGCGATTCATCCGGTGCTGCCGGTTGATGCGCCACTGACCTTTGACATTTTTGACACATGGTCAGGACGCCCCCTGGGCGGCTGCGTCTATCACGTCGCCCATCCGGGCGGGCGGAATTACGACACCTTTCCGGTCAATGGCAACGAAGCCGAGGCGCGCAGACTGGCGCGGTTTGAGCCGATGGGCCACCGGCCCGGTCATCACGCCCGCCCGATGGCAGAGCGCCCGCACCGCGAATTTCCGCTGACGCTTGACCTGAGACGGCCCATCGGGCTCTAGTCCGGCGATGGAAAATGTGGTGACGCCCAAAGGGATACGAACCGGCACCGGCAAGACGCGGGATCGCGGCCTGTCGGCCTATCGTCCGTTGCCGGGGGTGACGGATGAGCTGGCGTCGGCAGATGGCTCGATACGCCCGCTGTGGCAGCCGCTGGTGGCGCATCTGCAATCGCTGTCAGACGAAGACCTGACACGGGCGACAGGCCGTGCAGACCAGTATCTGCGCGATTCCGGGGTGTTTTACCGGCAATACGGCTCGGGCCAGTCGATTGAACGACCGTGGCCGCTGAGCCATATTCCGGTGCTGATCGACGAGGCCGACTGGGCCGAGCTGACCCCTGCCCTGATCCAGCGCGCTGATCTGCTGGAAGCGGTGATGGCGGATCTTTATGGCGAGAACCGGCTGGTGGCGGACGGGCATCTGCCTGCCGCGCTGGTGGCGGGCAACCCGGAGTGGCTGCGGCCCTTGGTCGGCGTGCGCCCGGCATCGGGGCATTTCCTGCATTTTCTGGCCTTTGAAATCGGGCGCGGCCCGGACGGGCGCTGGTGGGTACTGGCCGACCGCACGCAAGCGCCGTCGGGCGCGGGCTATGCGCTGGAAAACCGGGTGGCGACGGCGCGAGCCTATTCCGAAGTGTTTGCCGGGCTGAATGTGCATCGTCTGGCGAGCTTTTTCCGCGATTTCCGCGACGCGCTGCTGGGGCTGCGCGGTGCGCGGGATGGCCGGGTGGCGATCATGACGCCCGGCCCGCTGAACGAGACCTATTTCGAGCAAGCCTGGATTGCGCGCTATATGGGCGTCAGTCTGGTGCAGGGCGAGGATCTGACGGTATCGGATGGCCGGCTGATGGTGCGCACGGTGTCGGGCCTGCGCCCGCTGGATGTGCTGTGGCGGCGGCTGGATGGCAGCTACGCCGACCCGCTGGAGCTGGACCCCGCGTCGCGCATCGGCACACCGGGCATGGTGGCGGTGTTGCGTCAGGGCGGGCTGACCATGGTGAACTCGCTGGGGTCGGGGGTGCTGGAGACGCGGGCGCTGATGGCGTTTCTGCCAAAACTGTCGCGGCATCTGACCGGCGCCCCGCTGGCGATGCCGAATATCGCGACCTGGTGGTGTGGCGGCCTGCCCGAACGGGCGCAGGTGATGGTGGCCCGCAGACGGCTGGTGCTGTCGGCGGCGCTTGGCACCGGCCTGCCGTTTGACCGGCAAGGCGAAAGCACGGTGGCGGCATCGCTGACGCCGGAGGCGTTGGCAGAGCGGCTGGCGGCGGATGGTCCTGATCTGGTGGCCCAGGAGGCGGTGACGCTGTCAACCACGCCCGCCCTGATCAACGGCAAGATCGTGCCGCGCCCGATGAGCCTGCGGGTGTTTCTGGCGCGCACCCCCTCTGGCTGGCAGGTATTGCAGGGCGGCTTTGCCCGGATCGGCGCCTCGGCAGATCCGACGGCGCTGGCGATGCAGCGCGGCGGCAGCGCGGCGGATGTGTGGATCGTCAGCAAGGACGAAGTGCCAGCCGTCAGCATGGTTGCGGCCACTGATGCGCAATATCGCCGCTCTACCCCCGGCGCGCTGCCTGCGCGGGCGGCGGATAACCTGTACTGGCTTGGCCGGTATGTGGAGCGGACCGAAGGCATCATCCGGCTGCTCAGGGCGCGACACATCAGGCTGGCCGAAGGCGGGCGGGCGGCACTACCGCTGCAAAAGCAGATGGATGCGGTGCTGAAAACCTATGATGTCGATGGCGCGGTCGGGCTGTCGCCGGGTCTGCTGGATACGCTGGGGGCTGCGGTGGCGACGGCGGGTCAGGTGCGTGACCGGTTCTCGCCCGATGGCTGGTCGGCGCTGAACGATCTGGACAAGAGCGCGCGCCGGATGGCGGGCAAGGTTGCCCCCGGCGATGATGCCGCGCGCGCGCTGTCGGCGCTGCTGCGCAAGCTGACCGGGTTTTCCGGTCTGGTGCATGAAAATATGTACCGCTTTTTCGGCTGGCGCTTTCTGTCGATCGGCCGGCAGCTGGAGCGGGCTTCGGCCATGACCGGGCTTTTGGTGGCCTTTGCCGATGCCAAGGCCCCGGCCGGCGCGCTGGATCTGTGTATCGAACTGGGCGACTCTGTGCTGACCCATCGGCGCCGGTTCAGCGTGGGGTCCACCCGCGAGACGGTGATCGAACTTCTGGCGCTGGACCCGATGAACCCGCGTTCGGTGCGGCACCTGATTGATGGGTTAAGCGAGCAGGTGCAGGCGCTGCCGGGCACGGCGACGCATGGGCAACTGTCTGAGCTGGGCCGGGCGATGCTGCGCTGTCAGGTCGAGATTGCGACGGCGACACCAGACTCGCTGACAACAGGAGGGCTGGAAGAACTGCGCGAAAGGCTTGCCGGGATTTCGGATCTGCTGACCGAGGCCTACTTGCGGTGACCCTGTATGCGGTGCGCCAGTCGATCCGCTATGACTTCGACCGCCCGACCGGGGCGGGACGGCAGCTGTTCCGCATTCTGCCTGCCGACATTCCGGGCGTGCAAAGCGTGCGCGAGGCGGGCTATGCGTTTCAGCCCGATGTGGGCGAGCGGGGCGAGTTCAACGATTTCTTTGGCACCCGTGTGATTGAGGCGGCGATGCCGCCCGGACTGGTCAGTCTGGACCTGACCATGCATTCGGTGGTGGAGCGCACGGCAGAGGATGCCTTGCTGGATCTGTCACCGCCGTTGTATGGGCTGGCGGCGGAACTGGCGGCGCATCGCACCGTCGGGCCACGCGCGCCGCATCATTTCACCGATCCGTCTCGGCGTATCCCGCACTCGGCCCTGATCGCCGATTTTGCGCGGGCGCAGGTGCAAAAGGGCATGACCGTGCAGGTGCTGGTGGAAGCGTTGGGCCGGGCGCTGCATGATCACATGACCTTTGACTCAAAGGCCACCCGGGTCGACACAGCGCCCGAGGAGGCTTTTGCGCAGGCGCGCGGGGTCTGTCAGGATTTTGCACAGATCATGGTCGGGGCCTTGCGCACCCTGGGCGTGCCGGGGGCCTATGTCGGCGGCTATCTGCGCACCCTGCCCCCGCCGGGCAAAGCCCGGCTGGTGGGCGCGGATGCAATGCATGCCTGGGTGCGGGCCTGGGCGGGCGAAGAAATGGGCTGGGTCGATTACGACCCGACCAACGCCTGTTTCGCCCGGAATGACCACATCGACGTTGGCTTCGGCCGCGATTACGACGATGTGGCCCCGGTTACGGGACGGCTGCGGCTGGACGGACGTCAATCCGGCAGCCACAGCGTTGATATTGAAGAGATCACGGCCTGAGGCCTGTCGCGTTTGACTCCCGTCAACCGCGACAGTCTTCAGCGGAAATCTGCGGGCAGCAGCGCGTCAGGCAGGTTCTGGTAGCAGACCGGACGCAGCCAGCGGCGGATCGACAACGTGCCGACCGAGGTTGCGCCAAAGTTGGTGCTGGCCGGGTACGGGCCGCCGTGAACCATCGCATCGGCCACCTCGACCCCGGTGGGGAAACCGTTGGCAAGGATACGTCCGGCCTTGCGCTCCAGAATCGGCAGCAAGGTCTGACCAAGGGCGGTGTCTGCGTCATCCAGATGCAGGGTACAGGTCAGCTGGCCTTGCAGGCTGCTGGCAATCGCCTCCATCTCTGCCGCATCCTTCACCCGGATGATAAGGCCAAGCGGGCCGAACACCTCTTCGGCCAGCATGTGATCGGCCAGCCAGTCGGTGCCCGAGACCTCGAACAGGTTCGGCGTGGCTTGGCGCTGGTCGCACATCGTGGTCAGCAGGCTGCGGACGCCGGTGCCGGCGGCCACCCGGTCGCGGCCCTGCCGGTACGCTTCGGCCATGCCATCGGTCAGCATGGTCTGTGCGGCAACGGGTTCGAGGGCGGCTTTGGCGGCGGCGGCAAAGGCATCCGCCTCCGGCCCGTCGATCACCACGGCAATGCCGGGGTTGGTGCAGAACTGGCCCGCACCCATGGTCAGGCTGCCAGCCCAGCCTTTGGCCAGAGCCTCGCCGCGCGCCGACAGGGCGGCAGGCAGCAGGAACATCGGGTTGACGCTGCCCAACTCGCCAAAGAACGGGATCGGGTCCGGACGGGCGGCGCACAGATCATACAGCGCGCGGCCCCCGCCAAGCGAGCCGGTGAAGCCGACAGCACGGATCAGTGGATGCTGCACCAGTGCTTCGCCCACATCGCGCTTGCCGCCCTGCACCAGAGAAAACACGCCGGGATGCAGGTTGCAGGATTTCCGCGCTGCATCAATGGCCTGCGCCACAATCTCACCCGTGCCAGGATGGGCCGAATGGCCCTTGACCACCACCGGGCAACCAGCCGCGAGCGCAGAGGCGGTGTCACCACCAGCGACCGAAAAGGCGAGCGGGAAGTTCGAGGCACCGAACACCGCGACCGGACCAATCGGGCGCTGCATCATCCGCAGGTCAGGCCGCGGCAGCGGCTGACGGTCGGGCAGCGCCGCATCATGGCGGCGGTCGAGGTAGTCTCCGGCGCGGATATGCGATGCAAACAGGCGCAATTGGCCGGTGGTGCGGCCCCGCTCGCCCTGCAGGCGCGCGGCGGGCAGGCCGGTTTCCTGCGTGCCGATCTCGGTTATGGCATCGCCACGGGCGTCGATCTCATCGGCGATGGCGTCCAGAAACCGCGCGCGGTCTTCGCGTGAGGTGGAGGCAAAGGACGGAAACGCCGCCTCGGCGGCCTCAACAGCCTGCGCCACCAATGCGGGGGTGCCGACGCTGAACTCATGGACCGGGCCATGGGCCGGGGTGGAGGCGAACGTCGCAGCCCCCGCCACCCAGTCGCCCGCGATAAGGTGCTTGCCTGTCAGCATGTCAGTCTCCGGTTTTTGAGGGCAGGACCGGGGGGTTTCACACCCCCGGCGCGACTTTGTTTTCTTGAACCAATGGCGAAATCAAAGTCGCACCCGTGGGATATTTAAGAACAGATGAGTGGGTCAGAAATCGAAAGCTTCGGTTTCAGTCCGGCGACCCAGAGTCATGGCGTCAGCGACATGCACCATCGGCGCAAGGTCAACCTCGGACCGGGACTGGCATATCAGATCGGCCATGCGGGCGTAAAGGGCGGGGTACTCATCCATGATGGTGTTTTCGCCCTGAGCGGGCTGGCCGTCGATTTCCAGCAGATTGCCACCCATGCGCAGGGCCACCTTGCCATCGGGAGTGTCGATCTCGATGTCCCAGGTCTGCGGGCCGGTCTGCCGCCAGTCGAAATCGGCGGTGATGTTGCCGGTAAATTGCAGCCGGGCGGCAATCGGGGTCTGGCGGTTGGCAGGAAATTCCAGCTCTGCCGCTTGCAGATGCACCGGTGCGGGCAGGATCTCGGTCAGGATCGACAGGGCGTTGATGCCGGGGTCGAACACGCCCATGCCGCCCGGTTCGAACACCCAATCCTGACCGGGATGCCATTTGCGCACATCCTCGCGCCAGATGATATGGGCGCGGGTGATGGTTTTCCCGGCCAGCCACGCCTTTGCCGGGGCGACGGCGTGGGCCATGCGGCTGTGCCAGGTGGTGTAAAGCGTGACGCCCTGCGCTTGCGCAAGGGCTTGCAGCGCATGGATTTCGGCCAGTGTAGCACCGGGGGGCTTTTCCAGCATCACATGCCGACCGGCGCGGATCGCGGCCTGCGCATAGGCAAAGCGCGGCACCGGGGGGATCGCCAGCGAGACGGTGGTGATGTCGGGCCTCGCCTCCAGCATGGTGGCAATGTCGGTGAAAGCCTCGATGCCATCGACCGTGCCCGCACGCGAGACGGTGGCGGCAAGCTCCCAATCGGGGCTGTTTGCGATGGCCGGCACGTGCTGGTCCACCGCGATTTTACCGATGCCAACGAGGGCGATTTTCATCGGTTGAGGCATCAGTGCGAATCCCGGCCCACCGGCGCGCCGCGCGCACCTTTGAGGAAATCAAGATCGGCCCCGGTATCGGCGCCTTCGACATGGCGCTGGTGCAGCCAGCCGTATCCCGACGGGTAAAGGTCATGCGTCGGCTGCCACGCCGCCAGACGGGCCGCCAGTTCGTCATCGGGAATGTCGAGGTGCAGGCGGCGGTTTGGCACATCAAGTTCGATGAAATCGCCATTCTGCACCACCGCGAGCGGCCCACCCGCTGCAGCCTCGGGTGAGGTGTGCAGGACGACGGTGCCATAGGCGGTGCCTGACATGCGCGCATCAGAGATACGCACCATATCGGTGATGCCCTTTTTCAGCACCTTTGGCGGCAGACCCATATTGCCAACCTCGGCCATGCCGGGATAGCCCTTTGGACCGCAGTTTTTCAGGACCATGACGCAGGTTTCGTCAATGTCGAGTTCGGGATCGTTGATCTTGGCCTTGTAGTCGTCGATGTCGTTGAACACCACGGCGCGGCCCCGGTGCACCATCAGGTGCGGGCTGGCGGCAGAGGGTTTGAGCACCGCCCCCTTGGGCGCGAGGTTGCCCTTGACCACCACCACGCCGCCCGACTGGGTCAGCGCCTTTTCCGCAGGCAGGATCACGTCTTCGTTGTGGTTGCGCACATCCTTGACCTGATCCCACATCGAAGACCCCGACACGGTCAGCGCATCCTTGTGCAGCAGCCCCGCCTCGCCCAGCCGCTTGATCACCACCGGCAGGCCGCCTGCGTAGAAGAATTCCTCCATCAGGTATTTGCCCGATGGCATCAGGTTGACGATGGTGGGCACATCGCGGCCGCAACGGTCCCAGTCGTCGAGCGTGAGATCAATGCCGACGCGCCCTGCGATGGCCAGCAGGTGGATCACGGCGTTGGTGGACCCACCGATGGCGGCATTGGTACGAATGGCGTTCTCGAACGCCTCTTTTTTCAGGATATCAGACGGTTTCAGATCATCCTTGACCATCTGCACGATGCGCCGCCCGGTCATCTGCGCCATGACGCGGCGGCGGGAGTCCACAGCCGGGATCGCGGCATTGCCGGACAGGGCCATGCCAAGCGCCTCGGCCATGGAGGCCATTGTGCTGGCGGTGCCCATGGTGTTGCACGACCCGGGGGAGCGGGACATGCTGGATTCGGCTTCGGCAAATTCCTCGGGCGTCATCTCGCCCGCTTTGACCGCTTCGGAGAATTTCCACAGGTGGGTGCCGGAGCCGACACGTTCGTTGCGGTAATAGCCATTCAGCATCGGCCCGCCGGTGACGACAATCGACGGCAGGTCGGTGGAGGCGGCAGCCATCAACAGCGACGGCGTGGTCTTGTCGCAGCCGACCATCAGCACGCAGCCATCCATCGGCTGGCCGCGCATCGCCTCTTCCACCGCCATGGCAGCGAGGTTGCGGAACATCATCGCCGTGGGGCGGAAGGCGGATTCAGAGGCCGAGAACACCGGCACTTCGACCGGGAAGCCACCGGCCTCGTAGATGCCGTTCTTGACGCGTTGCGCAAGGTCATTGAGGTGGGCGTTGCACGGGGTCAGTTCGGACCAGGTGTTCAGAATGCCGATGACCGGGCGGCCATCGAACAGGTCATGCGGAAAGCCCTGATTTTTCATCCAGCCACGGTGATAGATCTGGTCGCGGCCGGTGCCGCCGAACCATTCCTGCGAGCGGAGGTGACGGGGCCATTTGGCGGGTTTGAAAGTCATGTCATCCTCACAGGGCGTGAACGCCTTGCATCCCGGTATCGGGCGCAAGGGCGAGCGGGTTGGTCAGCGGCAGGCCGAAATCGGCGACCTCGATCTCGAAGACATCGCCGGGTTCCGCCCGGATGCCATCGGCAAAAGACAGCGTGGCGGTGCCGAACATATGCACATGCAGATCGCCGGGCTGACGGAACAGATCGTATTTGAAGTGGTGGTGTTCCAGATTGGCAAAGCTGTGCGACATGTTCGCCTCACCCGACAGGAACGGCTTTTCCCAGATCACAGAACCAGCGCGGCGGATACGGCTAGTGCCGCGCACATCGGCAGGCAGATCGCCGACCAGGATTTCCGGCCCAATCGACGCCTGACGCAGCTTGGAATGTGCGAGATACAGGTAGTTGATGCGCTCGGTCACATGGTCGGAAAACTCGTTTGCCAAAGCCCAGCCGACGCGGCAGGGGGTGCCATTGGCCGCGATGACATAGATGCCCGCCAGCTCCGGCTCTTCGCCGCCATCCAGCGCGAAACCGGGCGAGGTGAGTGGCGCGCCGGGGGCGACCAGATGCACACCGTTGCCCTTGTAGAACCATTCGGGCTGCACACCTGCGCCGGTGGCGGGCTTGCCGCCCTCCAGCCCCATGCGGAACATCTTCATGCTGTCGGTCGCATCCTCGGCATTCGCCTTTGTGTGCATCGCGTCACGGGTTGCGGCACTGCCCAGATGGGTCAGGCCGGTGCCGGTCAGATGCAGATGCGCCGGGTCGGGGTGGGTGATCGGCGCGATCAGCCGCCCTTCGGCCGCGGCGCGCAGCAGGTCGACTGCAGCGCCAAGACCATGGGCGGCAATCACCTGCGCCAGCGAGCGGCCGGAATTCGCCGCCTCGGTCGCCAGGGCATAGGTGCTGACGGCACCCTGAACGATGGCGGCCTCGGACCCTTCGCGGGCGACCACAGCGATGCCGGAGTCAGTCTTGATCTGTGACAGCAGCATGGGCGACCTCATTTGTTTTTGTTGTAAACGTCGAAGATGACAGCGGCCAGAAGCACAAGGCCCTTGATCACCTGCTGATAGTCGATGCCGATGCCCAGGATCGACATGCCGTTGTTCATCACCCCCATGATCAGCGCGCCGACCACTACGCCGATGATCTTGCCCGAGCCGCCGGTCATCGAGGCCCCGCCGATAAAGACGGCGGCGATCACGTCAAGCTCGAACCCGCCCCCGGCCTTTGGGGTCGAAGAGTTGAGCCGGGCAGCGACGATCATGCCGGCCAGTGCCGCCAGCACCCCCATGTTCACAAAGCAGAAGAACACCAGCCGTTCGGTCTTGATCCCCGACAGTTTGGCCGCTTTCTCGTTGCCGCCAAGTGCGTAGATGCGGCGGCCACTGGTGGTCTGTTCGGTAAAGAAGGCGTAGATCACCGTCAGAACCGCCAGCACCATCACCACATTGGGCAGGCCGCGAAAGATCGCCAGCTTGTAGCCGACAAAGATCAGCGCGCCACAGACAATGGCGTTGCGGATCCAGAACACCGGGGCCGGTTCGGGCGTCAGGCCAAAGCTGGCATCCTGCGCCCGTTTGCGCAGACCAAGGAAGACCACGATGCAGGCCGCCACAACCACGATCAAAAGCGCGGTGCCGTTCAGCCGCTCCATTCCGAACAGCGCCTGATCGGCATCACCAAAGATGTCGGGAATAAAGCCGGTGGAAAGCGACTGGAACGAGCGGGGGAACGGGCCGATGTTCTGGCCGTTGAGCAGCCAGAGCGTCGAGCCGCGAAACACCAGCATCCCCGCCAGTGTGACGATGAACGACGGGATTTTCCAATAGGCAACCCAATAGCCCTGCGCCGCGCCTATCAGCCCGCCGACCACCAGACAGGCCGGGATCACCGCCCAGACCGGCCAGCCCTGATTGACCGTCAACACAGCCGCCACAGCGCCGGTAAAGCCGACCACCGAGCCGACAGACAGATCGATATGCCCGGCCACGATGACCAGCAGCATCCCCAGCGCCATGATGATGACGTAAGAGTTCTGCAGGAACAGGTTGGTGATGTTCTGCGCCGACAGAAAGTCGACGTCGATAGAGGCGCGCACGATCACGGTAAAGAAAAACACGATGGCGACCAGCGCCATGATCATGCCGTACTCGCGCAGGTGACTGCCCAGATAAGATTTTTCCGACATTTAAGCCGCCTTCCCAACAGAATTCAGGATCATGGCCATGATGCGTTCCTGGCTGGCCTCGGCACGGGAGAGTTCCCCCACAATCCGGCCCTCGTTCATCACATAGATGCGGTCGCACATGCCCAGCAGCTCGGGCATTTCCGAGCTGATCATCACGATCCCCCGGCCATCGGCGGCCAGCTGGTTCATGATGTTGTAAATTTCAAATTTCGCGCCGACGTCGATGCCGCGTGTGGGTTCATCGAGGATCAGCACCTGCGGATCGGTGAACAGCCATTTCGACAGCACCACCTTTTGCTGGTTGCCGCCCGACAGGTTCATCACCTTTTGCTGCACGTTCGGGGTGCGGATGTTCATGGCGCGGCGGTAGTCTTCGGCCACCTGCGCCTCACGCCGTGGGTTCAGCACGCCGCGCAGGGCGATGCCGGCAAGGTTGGCAAGGCTGATGTTGCGCAGGATCGGCTCTTCGAGGATCAGGCCAAGCGCCTTGCGGTCTTCTGTCACGTAAGCCAGCCCCGCGTCGACGGCTTTGGTCACGGTCGAGGTATCCACCGGCTTGCCGCCCATGGTGACGCTGCCGGTGATGTTGCGGCCGTAGCTGCGGCCAAACAGGCTCATCGCCAGTTCGGTGCGCCCGGCCCCCATAAGCCCCGCGATGCCGACAATCTCGCCCTTGCGTACGGAAAAGGCCGCGTTGCGGATCATCTGGCGGTCTTTCTGGTCGGGGTGAAAGACGTTCCAGTCCTTGACCTCCAGCAGCATCTCGCCCGGGTTCGGGGTGCGGTCGGGGTAGCGGTGCGCCATGTCGCGGCCCACCATGTCGCGGATGATGCGGTCTTCGGTGATCTCTTTGCGGTTCAGTGTCGACACCGTGGTGCCGTCGCGGATGATGGTGGTGCGGTCGGCGACACGGCCGATTTCGTTCAGCTTGTGGCTGATGATGATCTGCGTCACGCCCTGCGCCTTCAGCTCCAGCATCAGGTCGAGCAGTTTCTGGCTGTCGTTTTCCTGCAAGGCGGCGGTGGGTTCGTCGAGGATCAGCAGCCGCACATCCTTGGCCAGGGCCTTGGCAATCTCGATCAGCTGTTGTTTGCCGACACCCAGCTTGCCGACGATGGTGCTGGGGGCCTCGTTCAAGCCGACCTTTTGCAACAGCCCGGCGGTTTTCTGAAACGCCAGCGGCCAGTTGATCACGCCCGCCTTTGCCACCTCATTGCCCAGAAACAGGTTTTCGGCAATCGACAGCAGCGGCACCAGTGCCAGTTCCTGATGGATGATGATGATGCCACGCGATTCAGAGTCGGCGATGGATTTCAGCGCCAGCGTCTCGCCGTCATAAACGATGTCGCCCTCATAGCTGCCATGCGGGTAGACACCCGACAGCACCTTCATCAGTGTGGATTTTCCGGCACCGTTTTCGCCGCAGATCGCGTGGATCTCGCCCGCCTCTACCGACAGGTTCACCTGATCAAGCGCGCGCACACCGGGGAACAGCTTGCTGATCCCGCGCATTTCCAGAAGCGTTGTCATCATCCCCTCCCCGAGGAACCGGGCCTGCCCGCCGGTGGCAGACAGGCCCGGAGGTCTTTGCCGATTACTTCAGCTGGTCAGCGGTGTAATAGCCCGAACCCACGAGGATCTCTTCGTAGTTCGACGCATCGACCGAAACCGGCTCCAGCAGATAGGACGGCACGACTTTGACACCGTTGTCATAGGTTTCGGTGTCGTTGATTTCCGGCTCTGATCCGGTCAGCAGCGCCTCGACCATGCCCACGGTCACGCGGGCCAGTTCACGGGTGTCCTTGAACACGGTGGAATACTGCTCGCCTGCGATCATCGACTTGACCGACGGCACTTCGGCATCCTGGCCGGTCACAATCGGCATCGCCAGATCACCCGAGCCATAGCCCACGCCCTTGAGCGACGACAGAATGCCGATCGACAGCCCGTCATAGGGCGACAGCGCGCCGTGCAGAACCTTGTCGCCGTAGTTGGCGGACAGCAGGTTATCCATGCGCGACTGCGCCACAGCGCCATCCCAACGCAGGGTGCCGACCACATCCATGCCCATCTGACCCGATGGCACAGCGATATCGCCGGAATCGATCAGCGGTTGCAGGACCGACATCGCACCGTTGTAGAAGAAGAATGCGTTGTTGTCGTCGGGCGAGCCGCCGAACAGCTCGACGTTATGCGGTTTCACATCGGGGAAGCGTTCGTTCAGGCCGGCAACAAGGCTGGTGGCCTGCTGCACGCCGACCTTGAAGTTGTCGAAAGTGGCGTAATAGCTGACATCGCCGCTTTCGCGGATCAGACGGTCATAAGCGATGACCTTGATGCCCGACGCCGCGGCGTTTTCCAGCGCGTTCGACAGGGTGGTGCCGTCGATGGCGGCGATCACCAGAACCTTGACCCCTTTGGTGATCATGTTCTCGATCTGGTTCAGCTGGTTCGGAATGTCATCTTCGGCATATTGCAGATCGGTGCCGTAGCCGGCTTCGGTGAACTGTTTCACCATCGACTCGCCATCCGAGATCCAGCGGGCCGAAGATTTGGTTGGCATCGAAATGCCGACGGTGCCCTTGTCCTGGGCAAAGACGGGGCTGCCCAGAAGCGTGGCGGCGACCGCCAGCTTGAGCACAGCGCGTTTTGTGAATTGCATGTCTTTCTCCTCCCATTTGCCATGAAACACGGCACTGTCGCGGCGGTTTGTCCGTTCCGGTGCAGTTTGCGCACCGGACCGCGATCAGGCGGGACATTGACGCCGCGATACATCATCGTCAAATGAGATTGTATGAAGAATATACTGCATCATTGATATGAATGGATCGCCATGGCGCTGCCCCTGCACCACCTGAAAATGACCCATCTGCGGCTGCTGGCGCATCTGGCCGAGACGCGGCGGATCACGGCGGCGGCGGATCTGATCGGGGTGTCGCAACCCACAGCCTCGCGGCTGATTGTCGAGATCGAGGATATTCTGGGCCAGCCTATTCACGAACGCAGCGGGCGGGGAATCGCCCTGACCGTGGTTGGCGACGCCTTGGCCAGACGGGCGCGGCGCATTCTGACCGAACTGCAAGAGGCGACGGTGGAGGTTTCGGGCCTCGTCTCGGGCGACTCGGGCCATCTGCGGCTGGGGTCGGTGACCGCGCCCGCGCTGGGGTTGATGTTGCCCGCGTTGCGCACGCTGCGCCTGACCCACCCGAATATCACCGCCGATGTGACCGTCGCCCCCTCGGCGCTGCTGTGTCAGGAGTTGCGGGCGGGGCGGCTGGATCTGGTGCTGGGGCGGCCATCCGAGCCGCGCGACCATGAGGAGTTTGTGACCCTGCCGCTGGATACCGAGCCGGTGGCGCTGCTGGTGCGGCAGAATCATCCGCTGGCGGGCAAGCGCGATCTGGTGCTGCCAGAGCTGATGCGGTTTGACTGGGTGATGCCCGCCGATACCTCACCGCTTGGCATGGCAATGGCGCGAGCGTTCCGCGATCACGGGATGCCCCCGCCCCGGCAAAGCCTGACCACGGCGTCGTTTTTGCTGACGCTGACCATGGTGCGGCAGACCAATGCCATCGCCCCGCTGGCCCGCGCGGTGACCGATATTTTTGCCGGGCCAGAAGGCGGGTATGCCACGCTGGACTCGCCGCTGCAGATCGACGTCGGGTCTTATGGGCTGATGACCCGGCAGGGGCAGGCGCGGACGCCTGCCCTGAACCGGCTGATTGACCAGATCGTGGGTCAAGTGCCGCTGTAGCGCGGCTCAGTTCACCCGCGACAACAGCGGCTGACCGTTGAAATGCGCGTCCAGATTGGCGACGGCCAGCTGGGACATCGCCGCGCGTGTTTCCCGCGTGCCGCTGGCGTGGTGCGGGTAGAGCGTGACATTGGGCAGCGCGGTCAATGCGGGGTCGGGGTTGGGTTCGTTCCAGAACACATCCAGCGCGGCATGACCCAGATCGCCCGCGCGCAGCGCGGCGATCAGCGCGGGTTCGTCCACCACCGAACCCCGGCTGACATTGACCAGCGTGCCCTGCGGGCCAAGCGCGCGCAGAACGGCGGCGTCGATCAGGTTCATCGTGCCCGTGCCCCCCGCCACAATGACGATGAGGATATCGGCCCATGTCGCCAGCGCGGTCAGGTCGGGCTGAAACGGGCAGTCCACCTCTGGCTTTTCGGTGCGGCTGAAATAGGCGACTTGCAGCCCCGACGCCTCGGCCCTTGGCAGGATGGCCTGACCGATCTTGCCCATGCCGACGATACCCAGCCGTTTGCCGCGCAGCGAGGATTGCAGCGGAAACGGTCCGTCGCGGCCCCAGTCGCCCGAGGTGACATGCGCATGCGCCGCCACCAGCCCGCGTTGCGCGGCCAGTGTCAGCATCATCGCGGTGTCGGCCACATCATCGGACAGCGCGTCCGATGTGTTGGTCAGGGGAATGCCACGCGCGGTCAGCGCGGCGACGTCAAGGGTGTCATAGCCCGCCGATCCACAGGAGACGATCTGCAACGCAGGCATCTGCGCGATCATCTGCGCCGTTAGCGGCGTATGGCCATTGGTGATCACCGCCTGAATGCGCGGCCCAAGATCGGCCAGCAGCGCCGCCTGTGCAGCAATATCGGCGAGGTCATGGCGGTGCAAGGTGTAGCGGCTGGCCAGATCATCCAGGAAAGCAGGAAGCGGCGGGGCCATCACCAGAAGGTCGGGTTTCATGAGACAAATCCTTTTGGTCAAGTCAGGGCGACCGGCCAGAGCGGGCTTTGGCCAGTGCTGTGCGGATCAATATCCGATCCTTTCAGGCCGGATTGCCCCAGGGTCCGTGAGGCGCCTGTGTGCCATCCAGCCGGTCAAAGCCATGCGCGCCAAAGAAGTCGCGCTGGCCCTGAATCATGTTGGCCGTGCCGCGCGCCTGGCGCATCAGATCAAACCACGCCAGACCCGCCGACAACGCCGGAAGCGGCAGACCTTGCAACGCGCCTTCGGCCACCACCCGGCGCAGGGCGGGCAGACCCGCATCCAGCCGGTCGGCAAAGAACGGCGCAAGGATCAGGTTGCGCGCGGGGTCTTCGGCCAGAGCCTGCGCCATGTCATTCAGCATCGACGAGCGGATGATGCAGCCCGCGCGCCAGACCCGCGCAATCGCGGGCATGTCGAGCGCCCAGTCAAAATCACGCGCGGCGGCGGTCATCATCGCAAAGCCCTGCGCATAGCACAGGATCTTGCCCGCGATCATCGCCTGTTCAAGATCCTCAAGCGGCAGCGTGATCTTTGCCTCTGTCCCGCCAAACCGGGCCTGACCTGCGGCGCGCTCGGCGCGGCGAGCCGAAACGTTGCGCGCCATCACCGCAGCCTCGATCACCGGGACCGGGGCCGCCAGATGCTGCGCCTCTACCGCTGTCCAGCGCCCGGTGCCTTTTTGGCCTGCGGCATCAACGATCATGTCCAGCATCGGGCCGCCAGCAATCGGGTCTGTCGCGGCGGCGACCTGAGCCGAAATCTCGATCAGGTAAGATTGCAGCGGCCCCTTGTTCCAGCGGTCGAATACCGGAGCAATCTCGGCGGCGGACAGGCCCATGCCATCGCGCATCACACCGTAAACTTCGGAAATCATCTGCATATCGGCATATTCGATGCCATTGTGCACCGCCTTGACGAAATGCCCCGCCCCCGATGGCCCCATATGGTCGGCGCAGGGTGTGTCGTCTTCGGCCCGCGCGGCGATGGCTTGCAGCAGCGGTTTCATCTGCGCCCAGGCCGCATCCGGGCCACCGGCCATGATGGCGGGGCCATGGCGCGCGCCCTCTTCGCCGCCCGACACGCCGATGCCCATGAAGCGGAACGTCAGGCCCGCCGTATCGCGGCGGTTGGTGTCACGAAAGTTGGCGTTTCCGGCGTCGATCACCAGATCCTCCGGCCCCAGCAGCGGCGCAAGCGCGGCCAGTTGGTCATCCACCGCCTGCCCTGCGGGCACCATCAGGATGATGGCACGCGGCGGGGTAATGGCCTGCACCAGACCGGCCAGAGTGTCGGTCGGCGTGATGCGCGCGGCAAGATCGCCCGCATCGGCCTGAAACTGCTGCGTGACCGAGGCTGTCCGGTTCCATACCGCAATCGGGAAACCCTTTTCTGCGATGTTCAGTGCCAGCGCGGCACCCATCGTGCCAAGGCCGATCAGGCCGGTATGAGTTGCGGTCATGATGAGGGGAGTCCTTTGCAGTTCGGTAACAGGGGTATAGTCCACGCAACGCGTGGAATTAAAGGGCCGGTTGATCTTCCACCGGGAAATATCAACCGCAATTGCGCCGGGCTGAAGTGCCGGCCAGGGCGGTTCCGGTCCTTGACACGGGCGCGTTAGCGTTAACATAAACGAAACACAAAGCGATGGTCGAGGGTCTTTGAACAGAGCCTTGCAGGGGGGCGGACATGGGATTGCAGCTTTTTGACCTGAGTGGTCGGCGCGCGTTGATTACCGGATCATCGCAGGGCATTGGCTTTGCTCTGGCACAGGGGCTTGCTGCCGCTGGGGCGCGGGTGGTGCTGAACGGGCGGGATGCGGACCGGCTGGCTGCGGCTGCGGCGCAGATACCGGGCGCGCAGATGCTGGCGTTTGATGCGACCGATCATGACGGGGTGCGCGCGGCGGTGGATGGGTTCGAAGCCAGCCACGGCGCCATCGACATTCTGGTGAACAATGCCGGGATGCAGCACCGCGCCCCGCTGGAAGAGTTCCCCGCCGAGGCGTTCGAGCGGCTGTTGCAGACCAATATCGCGTCGGTGTTTCATGTCGGACAGGCTGTTGCGCGCCACATGATCGCGCGCGGGCGGGGTCGGATCATCAACATCGCCAGCGTTCAGACTGCCCTCGCCCGTCCCTCCATCGCGCCCTATACCGCAACCAAAGGTGCGGTCGGCAATCTGACCAAGGGCATGGCGACGGATTGGGCGCGCCACGGGCTGAACTGCAATGCCATTGCACCGGGCTATTTCGAAACGCCGCTCAATGCCGCGCTGATGGCCGATCCTGCCTTTACCGACTGGCTGGAAAAGCGCACCCCGGCCGGGCGCTGGGGCCGGGTCGAAGAATTGCAGGGGGCATGCATCTTTCTGGCGTCGGATGCCGCCAGTTTCGTCAACGGGCATATCCTCTATGTCGATGGCGGGATCACGGCATCGCTATGAGCCTGCGTGTCATCATCATGGGCGTCGCGGGCTGCGGCAAATCCTCGGTCGGCGAAGGAGTGTCGGCGGGCTTGGGCATTCCCTATCTCGACGGTGACGATCTGCACCCGGCGACGAATGTCGAGAAAATGCGGGCTGGCACGCCCCTGACCGATGCCGACCGCTGGCCGTGGCTGGACCTTGTGGCGCGGGCGTTGGCGGATCAGGCGCCGGTTCTGATCGGGTGTTCGGCGCTGAAACGGGTGTATCGCGACCGTATCCGGGCAGGCGCAGGCGGCGAGGTCCGCTTTGTCTACCTTGACGGATCACGCGATCTGATTGCCGGGCGGATGGCGCAACGCAGCGGGCATTACATGCCACTGTCGCTGCTGGACAGCCAGTTTGCCGCGCTGGAGGTGCCGGGACCGGACGAAGCCTTTGCGGTGCAGATTGATCAACCGCTGGAGGCGATCATCGCGGCGATTGCCGGGCATCTGCGCAGCGCGCAGGGCTGAGGCGCGGGGGGCCTACAGCCGGTAGACCTGTCGCGCGGTTTCCATACCGATGGCGTGCTGTTCATCCGGCGACAGGTCGCCGAGCAAATCGCGGGTAAGGTCGATCCAATCGGGCAGCGTGCTGTGGATATTCACCACCGGCCAGTCGCCCCCCCAGAGAATGCGGTCTGGCCCGAAGCAGTCAATCATATGTGCCACATAGGGGCGCAACAGCGCTGCGCTGACCGTGCCGGGCGCGCAATTGGCGGTGATGCCGGACAGTTTGGCGTAGAGATTGGGGAAATCCGCCAGACGGCGCAGGCTCGCGGCCCATGGGGCAAACGCCCCGGCGGCAATGTCGGGATTGCCGCAATGGTCGAGGACAAAGATCTGGTCGTCATGAGTTTTGATAAGGTCTTCGGCCAGATCATGCTGGCGCGCGAGAACACACAGATCAAACGTCAGACCCCGCTGCCCGATTTTGCGCAGGTTGGCGCGGAAGATCGTGGATTGTGACAGCCCATCCTCCACCACATGCAGGATGCGGCGAAAGCCTTTGACATGGAGCGTTTCGCATTCGTCGAGCCAGGCATCAAAGCCGGCATCGTCTTCGGGGCGGCACGAGGCGATCTGCCCCAGCACCCCGCCCGCACCCGCCGGAGCAGGACCGACAAGGCCCGCAATGATGCGGGCCTCGGTCTTGTAATCCGCGTCATCGACGCCGGTTTCCATGAACAGACTGCCGATGACCCCCTTGCCAGCCGTCAGCGCGGCATAATCGGCCGGGCTGAAATCGCGATTGGCCAGCGCGGGAAGGGCATGTGTCCAGCCATAGCCCAGCTGATCCCGCAGGATCAGGTGCTGGTGGGTGTCGATCAGGTCCATCCAAGATCTCCCGGTTCAGGCGTCGGCGATGACATCCTGGCGCTGCTGGCCCAGACCTTCGATCCCCAGTTCGACCACATCACCCGCTTTGAGATAGCGCGGCGGTTTCTGGCCCATACCGACGCCGGGCGGGGTGCCGGTCGAAATCACGTCGCCGGGATGCAGGGTCATGAACTGCGACAGGTAGCTGACCACATGAGCGACGCCGTAAACCATGGTTTTCGTCGAGCCATCCTGCACGGTCTGGCCATTGACGGTGAGCCACATTGACAGGTTCTGCGGATCGGCCACCTCGTCGCGCGTCACCAGCCAGGGGCCAAGCTGGCCAAAGTTGTCGCAGCTTTTGCCCTTGGTCCATTGGCCCGCACGTTCGGTCTGAAACGCGCGTTCGCTGACATCATTGGTCACGGCATAGCCCGCAACGTGGTTCAGCGCATCGGCTTCGGAGACGTGTTTGGCCTTGGTGCCGATGATGACGGCCAGTTCCACCTCCCAGTCGGTTTTCTCGGAGGTGCGGGGGATGATGATCGGATCATGCGGGCCGACGATGGCGCTGGTGGCCTTCATGAAGATCACCGGCTCTGGCGGGACCGGCATGCCGGATTCGGCGGCGTGGTCGGCGTAATTCAGACCGATGCAGATGAACTTGCCAGTGCCTGCAACGCAGGGGCCAAGGCGGGTATCGGCAGAGACGACCGGCAAGCTGCCCACGTCGATGCCGCGCAGGGCGGACAGGCCGGCATCAGACAGCACGGCGCCCGCAATATCGGGCACGATGCCGGTCAGGTCGCGGATGGTGCCATCCGAATGCAGCAGACCGGGACGTTCAGCGCCGGGTGCGCCATGACGGAGAAGTTTCATATCAGATCCTTTCAGGTATTCGACCAGCCGCCGTCGATGACATTGGCCGTGCCGGTGACGAAAGCGGATTCGTCGGAGGCGAGGAAGAGAACAAGGGCGGCGATATCTTCGGCCTGCGCGAGCTTGCCCGTAGGTTGACGGGCCAGAAAGGCTTTGCGCCCGGTCTCATAGTCGCCGGTCGCAGCCATGCGCTCTTGCAGCGATGGGGTATCGACCGTGCCCGGGCAGACCGCATTGCAGCGGATGCCCTTGGTGATGAAATCAGCGGCGATGCTTTTGGTCATGCCGATCACGGCGGCCTTTGTGCTGGAATAGACAAAGCGGTTGGGCACCGCGATGATGGATGACGCGACCGAGGCCATGTTGATGATCGACCCGCCGCCGCCCTCGATCATCGCGGGCAGAAAGGCCCGGCACATGCGGTAGGCGGCGGTCACGTTCAGATCAAAGGAAAACGCCCATTGATCGTCGTCGCACTCCAGAATGGTGCCGTTGGCGACAAAGCCGGCGCAGTTGAACAGCACATCGACCCGGCCAATGTCAGCGGCCATCGCGGTGATGGCGGCGGGATCACGCACGTCGAGCAGGCGGGTTTCCACGCCCGGCGCGGCAAGATCCGCCAAAGCCGCCGCGTTGATATCGGTCGCGATGACCTTGGCGCCTTCGCGCGCCATGGCAAGCGCCGAGGCGCGGCCAATGCCCTGCCCCGCTGCCGTGACCAGTGCGGTTTTTCCGTTCAGCCGTCCCATGAAACTTCCTGTCTTCTACCGGTCATGTCTTTGCGTTGCGCTGTCTGTCGGCAACGGTGTTACATCACTGCGCCGATCTGCCAAGGCACGAATTCCGCGCCGCCAAAGCCCAGGGCTTCGGATTTTGTGACCTCGCCGCTGGCGACCTTGATGAACAGCTCGAACATCTCGCGTCCCTTGTCGGTCAGGGACACCCCGCCGTCGATGATGTCGCCGGTGTTCAGGTCCATGTCTTCTTCCATGTGCCGGAACATCTCGGAGTTGGTCGCGACCTTGATGCAGGGCACCGGCTTGTAGCCCGAAACAGAGCCGCGCCCGGTGGTGAACACGATCAGGTTGGCCCCGGATGCGATCTGGCCGGTGACGGAACAGGGGTCGTAGCCGGGGCTGTCCATGAAGACGAAGCCCTTTTTGGTGATCGGTTCGGCGAACAGATACACATCTTCCATCGGGGCGGTTCCACCCTTGGCAACAGCGCCGAGGGATTTTTCCAGAATGGTGGTCAGCCCGCCGCGTTTATTGCCGGGGCTGGGGTTGTTGTTCATCTCGCCCTTGTTGCGGGCGGTGTAATCTTCCCACCAGCGGATGCGGTCGATCAGTTTCTCGCCGACCTCGACACTGACGGCGCGGCGGGTCAGCAGGTGTTCGGCCCCGTAGATTTCCGAGGTTTCCGACAGAACCGTGGTGCCGCCATGCTGCACCAGCAGGTCCGATGCCACACCCAAAGCCGGGTTGGCGGTGATGCCGGAATAGCCATCCGAGCCACCGCATTGCATGCCGATCACCAATTCGGAGACCGGGATCGGCTCGCGGGTATAGGCGTTCGCAATATCCGCCATCTCACGCAAAGCCTCGACCCCGCGCTCAACGGTTTTGCGGGTGCCGCCCATTTGTTGAATGGTCATGTGGCGAAAGTTGTTGTCGGCCCGCATGCGGCCCCGGCCCACCAGATCCGGGATCTGGAGAACTTCACAGCCCAGACCGACCAGCAGGATGCCGCCAAAGTTCGGGTTCTGCGCATAGCCCTGCAGCGTGCGCATCAGGGTGGCGTAGCCCTCGTCCGACCCGGACATGCCACAGCCGGAGGCATGGGCAATCGGCACGATGCCATCGACATTGTGCAGCGCCTTGAACCAGTCGGATTTCTCGGCCTCTTCGGCGATGAAGCGGGCGACCGAGCCCGAGCAGTTCACCGAGGTCAGCACGCCAAGGTAGTTGCGGGTGCCCGCTTTGCCATCAGGGCGGCGGAAGCCCATGAAGGTGCGGTTTTCGTTGGCCGGGGGCAGCGGCTTTGCCTCGGCGGCAAAGGCGTAATCCTGCGCGTGGTCGGACATGGCGATGTTGTGGACATGCACATGCGCGCCTGCGGGAATATCCTGCGTGGCGGCCCCGATGATCTGGCCATAGCGGCGGATATTTTCGCCAATGGCAATCGCCCGGTTCGCCAGCTTATGACCGCGCGCAACCGGGGTGGTGATCATCACCCCAAGCGCCTCGGCCCCCGGAGCCAGATCGGTCAGGGCAATATCGACATTGTCATCGGAGTTCAGACGGATGCTGATCGGCATGGGACCTCAGGTCGTTGGAGCAAGGGTAGAGAGCGCGCGGTCAAGGTGGGTATAGCCCCCATCGACAAACAGCCACTGTCCGGTTGTATGACCTGCCCTTTCAGACAAGGCGAAAACGGTGGTTGCGGCCATTTCTGTATCCAACGTCATGCGTTGGCCCAGCGGAATGCGGGCGGTGATTTCGGCCAGCTGCGCATCGGGGTCGTCCATCGTGTCGAGCCAGCGGCGATAGAGCGGGGTCATCACTTCGGCCGGGATCACGGCGTTGACGCGCACGCCATCACCGGCAAGGGCGGCGGCCCATTCGCGGGTCAGCCCCAGTTGTGCCGCCTTGGCCGCGACATAGGCAGAGGTGCCGCCCTGCCCGGTGACAGCAGTTTTGGAGCTGATGTTTACAATTGCGCCTTTGCAGGCTTTCAGGTCCGCCATCAGCAGATGTACAAGCGTATAATAGTGGATCAGGTTCTGGTTCAGCGACGCGCGAAACGCCTCTGGCCCGGCATCCAGGCCCACGCCATCATTGGCCCCGGCATTGTTGACCAGACCGTAAACCTGACCCCAGCGCTCATGAGTTTCTGCCACCGCGCGGCGACAGTCCTCATCCAGCGACAGATCGGCCTTGATCCAGCCTGCACGGGGCGATTTCGCCACAAGGGCGGCCAGAAAGCCATCATCCGGCGCGCGGCGGGCATAGATCACCGGGATCGCGCCCTCTTCGGCCAGCGTCATGCTGATCGCGGCCCCAATGCCAGAGCCGCCCCCGGTCACGACCACGATTTTGTCTTTCAGCCCCAGATCCATATTCTCTTCCTTACAGAATTGGGTGGCCCCGCGCACGGCGGAGCCACCCGGTCTTTCCCTGTGGTCAGGGATCAGTCGTACAGGACGGCGGCGATTTCCGGCGCGTCCATATTGCTCGCGTCATACCATGCAAAGCCCGAGTCGATGGTCTTTGGCAAGGTTTCGCCCTTGGTCGCGGCAATCGCGGCCTTGACCGTTTCATAGCCCATACCGACCGGGCTTTGGGTGATGGCCCCGGCCATCAGACCATCGCGCACGGCGGCCTTCTGTGCCGCGCCCGAGTCGTAGCCGATCACGATCAGCCCTTGGGTATTGGTTTCACGCACAGCGTTGATCACGCCCAGAGCCGAGCCTTCGTTTGCGCCAAAGATGCCCTTCATATCGGGATGCGCGGTCAGCATCGCCTTGGTGATCTCGGTCGACATCAGCTGATCGCCAGCACCATACTGGATATCGACGATTTCGATATCCGGATAGGCCTCGGCCACACGGTTCACAAAACCATCGCGGCGGTCGATCCCGGTGCGCGAGGTCTGGTCGTGGACCACCAGCGCCACCTTGCCCGCACCGCCGATCAGTTCCGCCATCTTGTCGGCGGCCATTGCGGCGGCGGCAAGGTTGTTGGTGGTGACGGTGGTTGCCGGAATGTCGCTGTCGACGCCGGAGTCAAAGGCGATGACCGGGATGCCTGCCTCTTGGGCCTGACGCAGCAGTGGGGTGGCGGCCTGACTGTCGAGGGCGGCAAAACCAAGAGCCGCAGGCTTTTTGGCCAGAGCGGCAGAGAGCATATCCATCTGCTTGTCGACCTGAGCCTCGGTATCGGGCCCCTCGAAGGTGACTTCGACACCGAATTCTGCGGCGGCCTTGTCGGCGCCTGCCTTCACGGCTTGCCAGAACTGATGCTGAAAGCCTTTGGAAATCAGCGGAATGTAGATCTTGTCCTGCGCCGAGGCGAGGCTGGCAGACAGCATCAGCGCGGTGGCAGATGCGCAGGCAAGCAGGGTGCGTCTGGTGAACATCGGGTATCCTCCCATGGTGTCGATGTTGATGACTGCGGGGCGTTCGTCGCCCTCTGGTATGTGTCAGCTGGCCGCGCGACGGCGGCGCAGCATGTCGGCATAGACGGCGGCGATGATGATGCCGCCGGTCACGACGGTCTGCCATTCCTGTGCCACCGACATGACGCGCAGCCCGTTCAGCAGGACCGCCATGATCAGCGCGCCGATCATGGTGCCAAGGATCGAGCCGCGCCCGCCCGCCAGCGAGGTGCCGCCGATCACGACAGCGGCGATGGCGTCCAGCTCATACCCAAGGCCAAGTGCGGGCTGGGCGGAATTGAGGCGCGAGGCGATGATCAGGCCCGCAATGCCACAAATGCTGCCAGCCAGAGCATAGATCGCGATTTTCCACGCATCTGTGTTGACGCCCGACAGACGCACCGCCTCTTCGTTCGAGCCAAGGGCAAAGCAATAGCGCCCGAGCACGGTGCGGTTCAGCACATAGCCGATCACCAGCGCCAGCACGAACAGGATCAGCACGCCATTGGGCACCGGCACCGTAGGGACGATTTTTCCGATCAGCGAGCCGGTCGATATCTGGGAAAATCCGGGGGTGTCGTTGAAATAAATCGGCTTGGTGCCGGAAATGACCAGCGACAGCCCCTTGAGGATCAGCATCATGCCCAGCGTGGCGATGAACGGCGGGATCTTCATCTTGGCGACCAGTGTGCCGGAAATGGTGCCGCAGATGGCGCCTACCGCGATGGCCCCGACGATGCCAAGGGGCAGCGGCATACCGGCATTGGTCAGGATCACCCCTGCCATGACGGCGCAGAATGTCATCAGCGTGCCAACCGACAGATCAATGCCGCCAGTGATGATGACCAGCGTGGCCGCGATGGCCAGAACGCCATTGACCGACGTGGCCTGCAGGATGGCAAGGATATTAGAGGTTTGCAGAAAATTTGGTGAGGCCACCGAAAAGAACACCAGAAGCGCGATCAGGCTGGCAAAGGCCAGCAGCTTTTGCTGCGCGCCAGAGGCGGGTTTGCGGGCCGGAGTGGCGGCGGGCAGGGTCGTCATGCAAGAGCCTCCTCGGGTGATCTGTGCTTCAGGGTGGCAAGGCGCATGATTTCTTCCTGACTGGTGCCCGGACCACCGGGCAGGATGCCGGTCAACCGGCCTTCGCACATCACGGCAATGCGGTGTGACAGGCGCAGCACCTCGGGCAGTTCGGAACTGATGACGATGATGGCTTTGCCATCCGCAGCCAGCGCCTGCATCAAGCGATAGATTTCCGCCTTGGCGCCCACGTCGATGCCGCGCGTCGGCTCATCAAAGATCAGGATGTCGCAGTTGCGCAACAGCCATTTGGCGATGACGATCTTTTGCTGGTTGCCGCCCGACAGCAAGCGCACCTCTTGCCGGTCTGACGGGGTGCGGATCGCCAGTTGCGCGATGTAGTCACGCGCGGTCTTTTCCAGCGCCGCCTCGTTCAGCACGCCTATGGCGTTGGAAAACCGGGCGAGGCTGGTCATGCCGACATTGGCGCGCACATCCAGACCAAGGGCGAGGCCAAAGTGTTTGCGGTCCTCGGACAGATAGCCGATGCCTGCGTCAACGGCGTCTTTCGGGCTGCGGATCGTCTCGGTCTTGCCATGCACGATGATCTCACCGCTGTCGCGCGGATCGGCACCAAAAATCGCCCGCGCAACTTCGGTGCGCCCTGCCCCCATCAGCCCGGCAAAGCCAAGGATTTCGCCCTGCCGCACGCTGAAGCCCACATCGCGGATGACCCGCCCCCGGTTCAGACCGCGCACTTCCAGCGCCACCGGCGCTGACGACAGGTCGGGAATATCGACATGCACGTTTTCCAGCGCACGCCCAACCATCATGCTGATGATGGTTTCAATCGGCGTGTCGGCGGCGTTGACGGTGCCGACATAGGCCCCGTCGCGCATGATGGTCACGCGGTCGGAAATGCGGCGGATCTCATCCATCTTGTGGCTGATATAGACCACGCCCACGCCTTCGGCCCGCAACCCCCGGATGATGGCGAACAGCTCGTTGGTCTCGGCCTCGTTCAGCGCGGCGGTGGGTTCGTCCATGATCAGGATGCGCGAGCGGAACGACAGCGCCTTGGCGATTTCCACCATCTGCTGCCGCGCGACCGACAGGCTGCGCACCTCGGCGCGCGGGTCGATGTGCACCTTCATCTGGGCAAAGATCGCCTGCGCATCGGCGTTCAGTTGCGCCTCATCCAGACGGCCAAAACTGCGGCGCGGTTCGCGGCCGATAAAGATGTTCTGCGCCACGCTCAGGTCGTTCATCAGGGCCAGTTCCTGATGGATGATGCCGATCCCCAGTGCCTGCGCCGCGCGCGGGCCATGGATGCTGACAGCCTGCCCCGAGACTTCGACCGTGCCACCATCGGGCTGATAAATGCCCGACAGCACCTTCATCAGCGTGGATTTTCCCGCTCCATTCTCGCCCATCAGCGCATGCACTTCGCCCGGCATCAGGTCAAACTGCGCCGAACGCAAAGCGTGGACACCGGGAAAATGCTTGTCGATACCGGTCATGCGCACAAGTTGGGTCATGCCAGCCCTACGGTGCCAAGGCCGCTCAAACCTGTCCGCCTGACACATCCGCTAACCGTGCGGCAAGGGGCGGCACAAGCAGCGCAAAACCTGGTCAGAGCGACCGGACCATCCATGATCAAGAACCCCTCCCAAGGCCACCGACTCAACCGGTGATTTTTATCATAAAAGACACCATGACGTGACGATTCCGGCTTGCCAACTGTTTTTAATTTTTTAATGCATAGAAACAGGGGCCGAGGGAGAATGAGCCAATGGCACGCACCGACACCCGCTTTCGCCAGTCGCATAATGCGCTGCTGGATATTCTGTCCGGCATTCCTGTCGGGGCGGGATTGCCATCCGAGGTGCAGCTGGCCGCAAAGCTGGGGGTGTCGCGGACAGTGATCCGCGCCGTGGTGCAAAAGCTGGGCGCGGATGGCATCTTGCAGGGAACCGGGCGCGACAAGCAGCTGGTGCGGGTGCCAAAGGTCAGGGACCGGCTGCCGCTGCGCGAGGAATATATCCGGCGCGACGAGCTGGAGGCGCGGTTTCTGGACTGGGTGTTGCGCTTTGACGTGCCCGCCGGAACAGCCCTGAACATCACCCAGCTGGCCCGGCAATTCATGGTGCCTCCCCATGCGTTGCAGGAATTTCTGGCCAGCCTCGGGCAATCGGGGCTGATCGAGCGACGCCCGCGTGGCGGCTGGCGGCTACTCGGCTTTACCGCCGATTACGCGGTGGAGTTGTCAGAATTCCGGCAGGTGCTGGAGCTGAACGCAGTGCGGGTGTTTACCGCGCTACCCGAAGATCACCCGGCTTGGGCAGCGCTGACCGTGATCCGCGACGAGCATCTGGACCTGCTGGACCGGATCGATCACGATTTCCACGATTTTTCCCGGCTGGACGGGCGGTTTCATGCGCTGATCAATTCGGTGGTCAGCAACCGTTTTGTTGCCGAATTCCAGAAGGTTATCTCATTGATTTTCCATTATCATTATCAGTGGGACAAGACCATGGAGCGTTATCGCAACGAGGCTGCGATCCGCGAGCATCTGACCATCATCGCCGCCTTGCAGGTCCGCGATGCAAGTGCGGCCAAAGCGCGGTTGCGTGCGCATCTGGCAACGTCAAAAGAAACGCTGCTGTCGTCGATGCGCGGGCATCATCTGGCCTGAACCTCAGGGATAGCCCTGCGCGGTGCCACCGTTCTCTTGCACCCACGCTGCCGCTCCTTTGGCCACTGCGGAATAGACCGCCCGGCCAATCGCCTCTCCCAAAGCGGTGTGCAACCCGGCAAAAGCGATGGGGCCGGGATCAGCGGCGATGGCAATGCAATCGGTGCCGGTGCCGGTGGCACGCCGGCCATCCGGCAGGTGCAGGCCGCAGTCCATCACGGCGGCGGTGCGGGCTTGCGCGGCGATGGTCATGGCCTCGATCTGCGCGGCTTCGGTCAGGCCGGCGTCGATGAGCACCAGCAGGTTGATGGTGCCATAGCTGGTGGACCAGCCAATGCCATTGACCGCACGGCGCGATCCGACCGTTTCCGCATTGCCCAAGCCCACGGTGGCAAGGCAAGTGGCCCGCTCTCCGTCTGCCTTGGCGGCGGCAAGCACATGCTGGCGGATATCGCGCGAGGTAAGCAGGCCGACGGCCTCGGCATGGCCGCGCTGCGCAAGGGTGCGGGCGAACCAGTCGGCGGCATCCAGATCGGGGGTCAGATCGGCATTGCGCACCTCACGCCACACGACATGACGCGCGGTGACAAAGCCGGGACGGTGCGGCGCAAACGACAAGACCCGGCGCGGCGCCCCCAGGTCGGCCAGCAGCCAGGGCCGGTCGAGGGTTACTGCGATCATGGCGCGACCGTATCCATCGGCTGAAACACCGCGCCCATTGCGGTTTCTGCCCGATATGAGGTTACCCCAAAGACGCCCGCGATCAGCTCATCGGTCAGCACCTCTGCCGGGGAGCCGTCTGCCGCCAGACCGCCCGCGTGCAGCACGATGATCCGGGTGCAATGCCGCGCGGCAAGGCCCAAATCGTGCAGCGACACCAGGACCGAGCGCCCCTCGGCGGCCAGATCGCGGAACGCCCGCATGGTGCGGATCTGTTGCGCCGGGTCCAGCCCGGCAATCGGCTCATCGGCCAGCAACAGCGGCGTGTCCTGTGCCATCGCGCGCGCGATCAGCACGCGCGCCTGTTCGCCGCCTGACAGCCCGTTGGCAGCCCGGTCGCAGAACGCTGCCAGATCCATCCGGTCTGTTGCGCGCTGCACTGACGGGTGATCCGCCGGACGCCCCCGCGCCATCGCCCCCAGACTGACCAGATGGCGCACCGTTACCGGCCAGGCAATCTCGGGCGATTGTGGCAGCCAGGCCGCTTGCGCGGCGCGGGCGGTGGCGGAAAGAGCTGCCAGCGACGACGCACCCTCCATCGGCATCAGGCCAAGCGCGGCACGCATCAGCGTGGTCTTGCCCGCCCCATTCGGCCCGATCAGCCCGACGCATTCACCGGCACCGATGCTCAGAGATATGCCCGACAGCACAGCACAGGGGCCGCGACGGACGGTCAGATGGTCCAGCCGCAGTAGGGTCATGACTGTCCCCGTCTGCGCCAGATCAGGTGCAGGAACACCGGCGCGCCGACCAGCGCCATCAGCACCCCCAGCTTCAGATCACGCCCCGGCAGCACCATGCGCACCGCAACATCCGCCGCCAGCACCAGCGCCGCACCGCCCAGCGCCGAGGCCAGCAGCAGGCGCGACGGGCGACCGCCGACCAGAGGGCGCAGCAGGTGCGGCACCACCAGCCCGACAAAGCCGATGGCCCCCGCCACCGCCGTCGCCGCCCCGACCGAGGCCGCGACCCCGCCCAGCAGGATCAGCCGGAGCCGCGACAGATCAAACCCCATCGAGGCCGCCGCATCCTCGCCCAGCGTCAGCGCCTCCAGCCCCCGCCCGGTGCGCGCCAACGCCAGCCAGCCCACAGCCATGACCGGCAGCGCCATCCAGACATGATCAAAAGAGCGGTCCGCCAGCGAGCCCATCATCCAGAACACAATCTCATTGGCGGCAAAAGGGTTGGGCGACAGGTTCAAGACCAGCGAGGTCAGCGCGCCGGTCAGCGCCGACAGCGCGATCCCGGCGAGGATCAGGGTAAAGGCCCCGCCGCCCGGCCCGGCCAGAAACAGGATCAGCGCCACGCCAATCCCGGCCCCAACCAGCGCCGCAACCGGCAAGGCAAGCGCAAAGGCAGCGGCAAAGCCGGTCTGCAGCGCCAGCACCGCGCCCAGCGCCGCCGATGACGACACCCCGATCAGCCCCGGTTCGGCCAGCGGATTGCGCAAAAAGCCCTGCATCGCCGCGCCCGACAGGCCAAGGCTGACGCCGATCATCACCGCCAGAATGGCGCGCGGCAGGCGGATTTCGCGCATCACCATGGTCAGCGGCCCGCCGTCATCGCGCAGCAGCGCGGCATAGCTTTCGCCCGGTCCGACCGGGGCCACGCCCGTCACCAGCGACAGCGCAAACAGCCCCGCCACAAGGGCCGTCAGGCAAGCAATCAGGGTGCGGAACTTCATGGCGCAGATCCGATGGCATCACGCGCCGCCCGCATCCGGGTGACGGCGTCAACCACGCCGGGCAGGCCGCAGACCCAGTCGCGGTCTTCCAGCGTTTCGCGCCCGCCGCGCAACTGAGTCAGAGCCGGGTGCGACAGGATTTCTTCGGCGCGCGAATTGCCGGGATAGGTCTCGCCCACCACCACCAGATCTGGCGCGGCCAGAATAAGCGCCTCCAGCGGCAGAAAGCCGCCATGGGTCAGGCCCAGTTCGGTCGCCAGATGGCGGAACCCGGCAGCGCGGATGATGTCACCCGACAGGCTGTTTGCGCCGGGCGTATAGCCATTGGCGGCATAGGTGGCGGCGGTCGGGCCATGATCCGGGTCGGCATCGCCCATCTGCGCCAGACCGGCATCAAAGCGGGCGAGCATCGCAGCAGCTGCCCTGTCACGACCCAGCACCGCACCCATCTCCTGCATCCCCTGCCGCACATCTGCCAGCGACGCGGCGGGCGGGAAGGTGGCAACGGGTATCCCCAACCTTTGCAGCATCGACACGGTGGCACGGGCGGTAAAGCTGCCCGCCAGCACCAGATCGGGGTTCATCAGATACACCTCTTCCGCTAGCGCACGGTTGGCGGGATAGGCCCGCGCCGCATCGACCATCACCGAAGAGCGCGGATCCTGCGCAAGGTGCGAAACCGAGATCAGCTGGCCGGGCGCTGCCAGCAGCATGGCGAGCTGGTCAGTGCACAGATTGATCGACACGACGCGCCGGGGCGCATCCGCAAATGCTGGCGCACTGATCAATACCGCACAAAATGCGGTGCAGATCCGTCTGCGTGCCAGATGCAAGAGCCGCGCGGGCATATATCGCCTTTCCTGAAACAGCCGGGCAGCACCTGCAGCCCGGCCAAAGCGCATCAGAACTTCGCCGACAGTCCGACAAACACCGCGCGGCCTGGCTGGCCGTAATCCTTGACGGTCTGATACTCCCTGTTGAACAGGTTCTCGACGCGCAGATATGCAGAAGTCTTGTCGTTGATCTCGTAGTTCACACTGACATTGGCGATGGTGTAGTCCTCCAGCGCAACGCGACGGGTGGCAAAGGAGCTCATGTCGAAATAATCATCCTTGATTCCCGCCACATGCTGCACGGTGACTTGACCGGACCATTTGTCGGCCAGACGCCCCTCGACCCCAAGCACCAGATCATGCTGCGGCACCCGGATCGCCTCGCTTGTGACCCCGGTACGCGACAGCAGCGACGCATCGGTATAGGTGTAGTTGCCGAACAGCTCCCACCCGTCGGCAATCGTGGTCCGCCCGATCATCTCGATCCCGCGCGTCCGGGTCGTGCCCGAGGTCTGGCGGTAGTTGCTGCTGACAAAGTCGATCTTGTCCTCGATCCTTGTGTCGAACAGCGTCGCCTGCAGCGCGCCGCCATTCGGCAACAGATACTCGGCCCCCAGTTCCAGACTGCGGCTTTCCTCGGGCTGCAGACTGCGGCTGCCATACGGCCCGTAAAGCTCATAGAGCGACGGGGCACGGAAGCCGGTTCCGGCAACCGCGCGGATCACCCAATCACCCGAGGGCCGCCATGCCAGCGCGGCACGGCCAGACATCTGCCCCCCGAATTCGCTGTGCTTGTCGTGGCGCAGGGCCAGAGACAGATCCAGCGTATCGTTTGGCGCATAAAGGAGTTCGGTCAGCGCCGATGTGGTGTGCGAGGTGCCCCGGTCAAAGCCAGCGCCAAAGGTCTCGTCCGTGCGGTCCAGGCCCCAGTTCAGCGAGATCTGATCATTTGCCTGCCACCGCCCCTTGTACGCAAGCTGATCGCGTTCGCCGGTATACAGCTGCACCCACCCCAGCGGATAATCCCGCTCGGTGGTTGTCCGGGCAAAGGAAAGCTCGTGCTGGGTGGCACCGGCATCCAGCATCGCAAAGGCGCGCATCCCGCGCAGCTTGCCACGCTCGGTTTCGTCGCTGTCGGCATACTGGCTGTCGAACTCTGAAAAGCTGTCACGGCCAAAGCCATTCAGCCCGAGCGTCAGCGCATCGGTGACGGCATAAGAGCCGTAGAAAGACAGGGTGGTGGCGCGAAAGGCATCATCCTCGCTGCCCTTGGCATAGGCGGAAATGCCATCAGTCACGGTACGCGCCAGCGTAAAGGCCAGCTCGGCACGCTCGGTTTTCACCCCGACAGAGGCGCTGCCGCTGTAGGTGGCGTTTGACCCGGCCTCCAGCGTGACCTTTGCCTCGGTGCCCTCTTCGGTGGCGCGGAAGGTGGTGATGTCGACAACACCGCCGATCGCTTCGGAACCGAACAGCGCGGATTGCGATCCGCGCAGCACCTCGATCCGCGACAACCCGCCCGAGGTGGTGGAGCCAAAGTCATAAGCGCATTGCGTGCCAGATGGATCGGCCACGTCGATCCCGTCGATGCGCACACCGATATAGGGCCCGGACAGGCCACGGATCCGCAGCGCGGTCGAGGTGCCAAGGCCGCCGTTGCGCGACATGCTCACCCCCGGCAGGCGCGACAGCAATGCCGCCGCCGACTGGTTGCCGGCTTGCTGCAGATCGTCTGACGTCACCACATTGACGGTGGCGCCAGTGCGGCCCAGCGGCACCGGCTCGGTTGAGGCGATGACGGTGATGGTATCCAGCGCGATATCGGCGCTGTTCTGCGCCAGCGTGGGCGCTGCGAACGCGGTGGTCGTCAGCGCAGAGAGGAGTGCCAATCGAGAGATGCCATGCATCTTGTTGTCCTTGTCCCGTGCAGATCAGATGATCCGCGATATGATGTGATCCGGGAAAGCAGAGCACTTTCCACAGACGATGCGTGATCGTCACCGCTGCGGAAAAACCGCTCCCGTGGCACGCCCCGCGCCCGGAAAGGGTGAACATCCAAGCAGGTCTCCTGGCTCACGGGTCTTGGCTCGGTCGACCTTCCCAGGTTGCCCCAGTGGTATATGCGACGTCGCTCACCGCTCACAGTTGCGGGGGCAGCCACGGCCTGGGGGGTGGGCCCCCTTCCGTGTTCCCTTTTCATCCGGTTTTTATGCCGGAACCTGGATGGGCGTTTGTATGGACCGCTCAATATCGGTGTCAAGGCAGAGATTGGCCTCGCATCACCGGATACGCAGGTGTTTTGGCCAAAGGCAGCGACGATTGTAGCGGCATGTCCGCCCACCAGCCGTGCCAGCCCCGTCTGATCCGTCCGCACAAGGAACGGCGGTCAAAGAGCTGCCATGCACGAGAGGCGGCAACAAAGCTGCTGAAAAGTCGGTATAATTGTTTCAGGCGGTGATCCTGTGAAAAAATTGTCACAAGACCACGATAGACGGCTTGTCTGACTCGCTGCTGCGCCTTTAACCTTTACCGATAAACCGCGAATCCGTTCCGGTTGGTCGAGCAGAGGGAACGGGATGGCAAGCGGGAGTGAAATGATCAACCGGGAGAGACTCCAATGATGACAAAGAAGATGCTGGGACTGACGACCAGCCTCGCCATGATGATGACCGCTCCGCTGGCATCGGCACAGTCGATGGCCGAGCTGGAAGCTGCCGCCAAGGCCGAGGGCATGCTGTCAACCATCGCGCTGCCGCACGACTGGTGCGGCTATGGCGACGTGATCGCAGGCTTCAAAGCCAAGTATCCCGAAATCACCGTCAACGAGCTAAACCCAGATGCCGGTTCGGCGGACGAGTTGGAGGCCGTGAAGGCCAACAAGGACAACAAGGGCCCGCAAGCACCTGACGTGCTGGACGTCGGTCTGGCCTTTGGCCCGCAAGCCAAGTCCGAAGGTCTGACCCAAGCCTACAAGGTCGCCACATGGGACGAAATCCCGGATGCGATCAAGGATGCCGAGGGTCATTGGTACGCCGACTATTATGGTGTGATGTCATTCCTGGTGAACACCGACATCGTTGAAAACGTGCCGCAGGACTGGGCTGATCTGCTCAAACCGGAATACGCAGGTCAGGTCTCGCTGGCAGGTGATCCGCGCGCGTCGAACCAGGCGATCCTGGGTGTGCTGGCCGCTGGCCTGTCCACGGGCGCTGCTGCCGGCGAAGAGGCTGGCAAGGCTGGTCTGGAGTTCTTCAAGGCGCTGAACGAGGCGGGCAACTTTGTACCCGTCATCGGCAAGACCGGCACGCTGGCACAAGGCACCACGCCAATCGTCATCATGTGGGATTACAATGCTCTGGCCGCCCGTGACACGCTGGCCGGCAACCCGCCGGTCGAAGTGGTCGTGCCGAAATCCGGTGTTCTGGCCGGGGTCTATGTGCAGGCAATCAGCGCCTATGCACCGCAGCCCAATGCAGCCAAGCTGTGGATGGAATACCTGTATTCGGACGAAGGGCAGCTGGGCTGGCTGAAAGGCTACTGCCACCCTGCACGTTTCAACGCGATGGCGGCTGCCGGTAAGCTGCCAGCCGATCTGATGGAAGCTCTGCCGCCGGCCGAATCCTATGAAGCCGCCTACTTCCCGACGCTGGAAGAGGTTGACGCGAACAAGGCCGCTGTGGTTGGCGGCTGGGATGCCGTTGTCGGAGCCAACGTTCAGTAACACCTGACAGACGCCTGCCCGGCTTGCATTTTGCCGGGCAGGCGTCACACTTCAGAAAAGGGGCCGCAAAGTGCTCCGTGCCACAGGGGACCGTGATGCCAAAGCAACCGGGGGGCCAGCGCCTTCGCCTGCCGCTTGAGTGGCTGGGCATTCTGCCGTTCATGATTTTCGCCGTGCTGTTTCTGATCCTGCCCACGATGAAGATCGTGATCGGCGCGTTTCAGACCGCTGATGGCAGCTTTACCCTGCAAAACCTGATCGACCTGAACACGGATTCGATCCGCAGCGCCTATTGGACTTCACTCAAGCTGTCGTTTGTGACCGCATTGCTGGGCTGTGCCATCGGCTTTGCCATGGCGGCGGCGGTCGTGTTTGGCGGGCTGCCAAAGGGTGTGCGCAACCCGCTGGTGACGTTTTCCGGCGTCGCGTCGAACTTTGCCGGGGTGCCGTTGGCCTTTGCCTTCATCGCCACGCTTGGCCCGGTGGGTCTGGTGACGGTCTGGCTGCGCACCGAATTCGGCATCAACCTGCGCGCGATGGGATTTAACCTGCTATCGTTCTGGGGGCTGGTGATCACCTATCTGTTCTTTCAGATCCCGCTGATGATCCTGATCATCATCCCGGCGCTGGACGGGTTGAAACGCGAATGGCGCGAGGCGGCGGCGGTGCTGGGGGCGACGGGAGCGCAATACTGGCGCATGGTGGCTCTGCCCATTCTGTTTCCGTCACTGCTGGGCACATTTGCGCTGCTGTTTGCCAATGCCTTTGGCGCGGTCGCCACCGCCTTTGCCCTGACCGGGCCGCAACTGAACATCGTGCCGATCAAGCTGTTTGCGCAGATCCGGGGCGATGTGCTGGGCAATCCGAACCTGGGCTATGCGCTGGCCTTCGGGATGATCGTCATCACCGCGCTGGCCAATTTCCTGTATATCTGGCTGCGCGTCCGGTCTGAAAGGTGGCTGAAATGACCCGTTTTTTCGCCTGGGGCGCGTTCTTGTTCGGGTGCCTGTATTTCCTGCTGCCGCTGGTCGGGATGACCGAATTCAGCCTCAAGATGCGGCGGGGGGAGTATTCATTTGACGCCTACCGCCGCGTGTTTGAGGATCAGCGGTTCTGGGATACATTCAGCTATTCGCTGATCCTGTCGGCGGCGACCATCGTGGTCGGCGTGCTCTTGGTGGTGCCCACCGCCTATTGGGTGCGGCTGAAACTGCCGCAGGCCCGCCCGGTGATCGAGTTCATCACCCTGCTGCCGCTGGTCATTCCGGCCATCGTGATCGTGTTCGGCTATATCCGGCTCTACAACACCTCCAGCTTTCTGCCGCTGACCGGCTCTGCCCTTGGCACCGATATCCTGCTGACCATGGGCTATACCACGCTGGCCCTGCCCTACATGTACCGCTCTGTCGATACCGGGCTGCGCACCATTGATGTGACCACCCTGACCGAGGCCGCACAAAGCCTTGGCGCCGGGTGGATCACCATTCTGGCGCGGATCATCCTGCCCAATGTGATGGTCGCCGTGCTGTCAGGCGCGTTCCTGACGCTGGCCATCGTTCTGGGCGAATTCACCATGGCGGCGCTGTTGAACCGCCCGGCCTTTGGCCCGTTCATGCAGTTGCTCGGCGCGAACCGCGCCTACGAGCCGCCTGCGCTGGCGGTCATCGCCTTTGCCATCACCTGGGGCTGCATGGGGTTGATGCAGCTTGTCACCCGGTTCTCAAAACACGAAAGGGCGAAAGCCTGATGTCCTTCCTCACCATGACCCATCTTGAAAAGATCTTTGGCCAGAACCGTGTGGTCAAGGATTTCAGCCTGTCGGTTGAAAAGGGCGAGTTCATTTCGCTGCTCGGGCCATCGGGCTGTGGCAAGACCACGGTGCTGCGGATGGTGGCGGGGTTTGAATCCCCCTCGGCGGGCGGGATCACGATCGACGGCAAGGATGTGACCGGGCTGAAGGCCAATTCGCGCAACATCGGCATGATGTTTCAGGCCTATGCGCTGTTTCCCAACATGACCGTGGCCGACAACGTGGCCTTTGGCCTGAAGGTCAAAGGTGCGCCAAAGGCCGAACGCGACGCGCGGGTGGCTGAAATGCTGGCGCTGATCGGGCTTGCCGATCTGGGTGGGCGCTTCCCATTCCAGCTGTCGGGCGGGCAGCAGCAACGGGTGGCGCTGGCGCGGGCACTGGCGCCGCGCCCTTCGGTGCTGCTGCTGGACGAGCCGTTGTCGGCGCTCGATGCCAAGGTGCGGGTGTCTTTGCGCAACCAGATCCGGCAGATCCAGCAAGAGCTGGGGATCACTACGATTTTCGTGACCCATGATCAGGAAGAAGCGATGAGCATTTCCGACCGGATCGTCGTGATGAATGGCGGTGTGGCCGATCAGGTCGGCGCGCCGTTTGAAATCTACAACCGCCCCCGCACCAGGTTTGTCGCAAACTTCGTCGGCACGCTGAACACGTTTGAGGTTGAGGTGGCCGATCCGGCATCAGGCCGCGTCATGCTGGCCGGTCAGGGCCTGACTCTGCCTGACGCGCCGTTGGCAGCGCGGGCGGGGGAAACGCTGTCGGTGGCGCTGCGCCCCGAGGCCTTGCGTCTGGGCCGCCTGCCCGATGCCGAGGCGCTTCTGACTGCAAAGGTGACCGATGTGCATTTCATGGGGTCGGTGATCCGGCTCAAGGCCGATCTGGCCGGGGCCGCCGTGTCGCTGGACACGTTCAACCGCCCCGATACCCCGCCGCCCGTGGTGGGAAGCGAGGTGGAGGTCAGCCTGTCCGGCCGCGATTTCATTCTGTTGCAGGCCTGAGCTGGGGCGGCTGTGCCGCCCCGACCCGGTTCACATACAGGCGTCAAACAGCGCGCGGGTGTTCTCGCGCGTCATCTCAATCGGGTTGCCGCCGCAAGACGGATCTTCCAGCGCCATATCGGTCAGCATGTCCAGATTCTCGGGCTTCACGCCCATGGCGGTCAGGTTGGCCGGGATTGCAAGCGTCTCGCGCAACTCCATAACCTTGGCGCGGAAGCCGTCAAACCCGCCCGCAATGCCCAGATAGGCGGCGGCGGCGTTGATCCGGTCTTCTATTGCCGAACGGTTGTAATCCAGCACCATCGGCATCACGACGGCATTGGTGGTGCCGTGATGGGTGCCGTAAACCGCGCCCACCGGGTGGCTGAGCGAGTGGATCGCCCCCAGCCCCTTCTGGAACGCCACCGCTCCCATGGCCGCCGCGCTCATCATATGGCCGCGTGCCATCAGGTTGGTCGGGTCGGCATAGACCACCGGCAGATTTTCGAACACCAGCCGCATGCCTTCCAGCGCGATGCCTTGCGACATCGGATGGTAGAACGGGCTGCAATAGGCCTCCAGACAATGGGCCAGCGCATCCATCCCGGTGCCTGCGGTGATGAATTTCGGCATCCCTACCGTCAGCGCCGGATCACACAGCGTGACGGCAGGCATCAGTTTGGGGTGGAAGATGATCTTTTTCTTATGCGTCTCCGAATTGGTCAGGACGCCGGCGCGGCCCACTTCCGAACCCGTCCCAGCGGTGGTCGGGACCGCAAGGATTGGCGCGATCTTGTCGCCGTCGGCGCGGGTGTACCAGTCGTCGATATCCTCCAGATCCCACACGCTCAGATCTTTGCGTTGATGCGCCATCAGCGCGATCATCTTGCCCAGATCCAGCGCGGAGCCGCCACCAAAGCAGATCACCCCGTCATGGCCCCCTGCCAGATAGACGGCGATGCCGTCAGCCATGTTCTTCTCATTCGGGTTAGGGTCCACTTCGGAAAATACCGCGCGGCCAAGGCCTGCGGCATCCAGCACCGACAAGGCTTCCGCCGTGATCGGCAGGCTGGCGAGGGCCTTGTCGGTCACCAAGAGCGGATTGGTCAGGCCGATGCTCTTGGCATGATCGGCCAGTTCGGAAATCCGGCCAACGCCGAATTTGATGGCGGTCGGGTACGACCAGTTGCGGGAGGGCACGCCGTGCGACATGGGGTCAAGCTTTCTTGAGGTGATAGGATTTCGGGCGGGTGACCGAATGGAAACCCAGATAAGACAGTGAGTTGCCGCGCCCGGTGTTCTTGCACCCGGTCCAGCACAGCGCCGGGTCAAGGTAGTCGGCGCGGTTCATGAACACGGTGCCGGTCTCGATCTGCGCGCCGATGGCGGCGGCGGTGTCATAATCCTCGGTCCAGATGCTGGCGGTCAGGCCATACTGGCTGTCGTTCATCAGCGCGATGGCTTCGGCGTCGTCCTTGACCTTCATGATGCCGACCACGGGGCCAAAGGATTCCTCGGTCATCACCCGCATCGAATGGTCCACATTCACCAGCACCTGCGGCGCAAGATAGGCACCGCCATCATCGGCCGGGAAGTGGGCAGGGTCGATCAGTGGCTTCGCCCCGGCGGCAATCGCCTCGGCGATCTGGTCGCGTACGACGCGTGCAAAGCGGGCATGGGCCATTGGCCCCATGGTGCTGTCGGCGTCAAACGGGTTGCCCAGTTTCAGGGTGTTTGTCCAGGCGACTGCCTTTTCGACAAAGGCATCGTACAGCTGTTCATGCACATAAATCCGCTCGATCCCACAGCAGCACTGGCCCGCGTTGAACAGCGCGCCATCCATCAGCGTATCCACCGCCGCATCCAGATTGGCATCGGCGCGGACATATCCCGGATCCTTGCCGCCCAGTTCCAGCCCCAGCGGCGTAAAGGTGCCCGCAGCCGCACGTTCCATCGCCTGCCCGCCCGCAACCGAGCCGGTGAAGTTGATGAAGTCAACCGATTTGGCCTTGATCAGGCTTTCGGTTGTGGCGTGGTCGAGCACGATGTTCTGGAATACATCCTCAGGAATGCCCGCCGCATGGAACGCCTCGGCCAGCCGCTCGCCGACCAGCAGGGTCTGGCTGGCGTGTTTCAGCACCACGGTATTGCCGGCGATCAGGGCGGGAACCAGCGTGTTGATCGTGGTGAGGTAGGGATAGTTCCACGGCGCGATGATGAACACCACGCCCAGCGCCTCACGGGCGAGATAGCGGCGGAAGCTGTCGCTGTCTTCGACCACCTTCGGCGCAAGCGTTTCCGCCGCGATGTCGGACATGTAATCGGTGCGGGCGTTCACCCCGCCGAACTCACCGCCAAAGCGGGTGGGGCGGCCCATTTGCCACGCCAGTTCCTCGACGATCACATCCTTCATCTCGTTCAGACGCGCGACACCCGCCTTGACCAGCGCGATACGCTCCTCCAGCGGCCGGGCTGCCCAAGGTTTTTGCGCAGCACGGGCGCGGGCGACGACCGCTTGTGCGGCAGCCGGTGTCAGCGGTGTGCGTTCGGCGTATACCCGGCCATCGACCGGGGAAATCAATTGAATGGGCTTCATGTCATCTCCGTAGGGCGGGGTTTACCCCGCCAATCCGTTGCATCAGAGGCGGGGTGAACCCCGCCCTACCTTTGGTCTGATCAGGCCCGCTCCAGCAGGCGCTGCAATTCAAAATCAGTCACCACCCGGTCGGTCTCGGCGATCTCCCACCGGGCGGCGTGGGTATAATGGTCCACCACATCATCGCCAAAAGCCGCGCGCAGCATGTCAGAGCCGTTCAGCAAATCCGCCGCCTCGCGCAGGTTGTGCGGGATCTCGCGGATGCCTTTGGCCGAGTACATGTCGCCTTTCATCTCCGCCTCCAGCTCCAGCTTACCCTCGATTCCGGCCAGTCCCGCCGCCAGCAGGGCCGCACAGGCGAGATAGGGGTTTACGTCGCTGCCGGGGATGCGGCATTCGACCCGCACCGCCTTTGTGTGCCCGCCGCAGACGCGGAAGCCTGCGGTGCGATTGTCAGCACTCCACACCGCTTTGGTCGGGGCGAACATGCCGATGGTGAAGCGTTTGTAGCTGTTGACGTAAGGCGCGAGGAATGCCGTGATTTCCTGCGCATGAGCCAATTGACCGGCAAGGAAATGCTTCATCGTTTCCGACATGCCATGCGTGTCGTCGTGATCATAGAACACCGGCTTGCCGTCCTTGGTCCACAGGCTTTGGTGCACGTGGCTGGACGACCCGGCCTTGCGGTGGTCATACTTGGCCATGAAGGTCACCGACTTGCCCTTGGCATGGGCAATGTCCTTGACCGCCTGTTTGACGATGATGTGGTTATCCGCCGTATCCAGCGCGTCGGAGTAGCGGTAGTTCACCTCGTGCTGGCCGGCATCGGCCTCGCCCTTGGTGTTCTCGACCGGGATACCGGCGGCATACAGACCATTGCGCACATCGCGCATCACCGACTCTTCCTTGGTGGTCTGGAAGATGTGGTAATCCTCATTGTAGCCCGAGATCGGTTTCAGCCGCGACAAGCCGCCATCGCGCAGGTCGTCATAGGCATTCTCGAAGATATAAAATTCCAGCTCCGTCGCCATCATCGGCTCAAAGCCCATCTCGCGGGCGCGGGCGACCTGACGTTTCAGAATGGCGCGCGGACTGACGGCAATATCCTCGGCGCCGGAGTGATCCATCAGATCGGCCAGCACCAGCGCGGTACCGGGCAGCCACGGCAGCAGACGCATGGTGTCGAGGTCGGGCTTCATCATGTAGTCGCCGTAGCCCTGCTCCCACCCGGCGGATTTGTAGCCGGGCACGGTGGTCATCTCCATGTCGACCGCCAGCAGGTAGTTGCAGCAATGGGTTTCCTTGTACCCGCCGTTCAGGAAGAACGCCGCGTGAAAGCGTTTGCCCATCAGGCGCCCCTGCATGTCAACGGCGGCCACCAGAACCGTGTCAACAGTGCCCGCGTCCACCAGTTCGCGCAACGCGTTCAGCGTCAGATTTCCCGGCATTTTCTATCCCCGTCGGTCAGCATGATTTGATCATATTCTTGTCAGGAAAGGGGCGCAAGGAATGCGCCCCCGGTATCGCACAGGAAAGGATCAGCCGTAGCGATACGGACGCCCGGCTTTTTTCTGCACTTCGTTGTATTCCTTGAAGATCGCCACAACCTTGGCTTTCACCTCGGATTCTGCCGCGATTTCATCCCAGAACGTCACGGCCGCATCTTCGAGAGTGGCCCATTCCTCATCGGGGATCGTGGTCAGCTGCAGCTTGCCCCCGTTCAGGCGCAGGTCGGCTTCGCCGGCCCAGTACCAGTGCTGGCGGTAGTAGTGCGACTGTTCGAAACAGGTGGCCAGCATTTCCTGCAGGTGCGGTGGCAGGGCATTCCACTTGTCCATATTGGCAAAGAAGTGGCCGATCCACGCGCCCGAGATGTTGTTGGTCAGGAAATAGTTGGTCACGTTCGACCAGCCCACGGTATAGACCTCGGTGATGCCCGACCATGCGATGCCATCCAGCTCGCCGGTCTGCACCGCGACTTCGATGTCTTCCCATGGCAGCGTGACCGGAACCACGCCAAACTGGGTCAGAAAGCGGCCTGCGGTCGGGAAGGTAAAGATGCGCTTGCCTTTCAGATCCGCCAAAGAATTGATCGGGTCTTTGGTGGCAAAGTGGCACGGATCCCAGGCCCCTGCCGAGATATGCTTGACCCCGACCTTGGCGTATTCCTCTTCCCAGATCGCTTTCAGCCCGTATTTGTTGAACAGCGCGGGCACGTCGAGGCTATAGCGCAGCGCCATCGGGAAATAGCCGCCGAACACGGTGACTTCGGTGGGCGAGGCCATCGAGTCGTCATCGGATTGCACACAATCGATGGTGCCGCGCTGCATGGCCTGAAACAGCTCACCCGTCGGGACCAGCTGATCGGCATAGAAAAGCTCGATCTCCATCTGGCCCGCCGCCATCCGGTTAAAGGCGTCAATGGCAGGTTTCACCACCTCTTCGCCCAGCGCGGCCCCGGCATAAGTCTGCATGCGCCATTTGATCACGTCCTGCGCGCGGGTGACGGCAGGTGTGGCAAGCGTGGCCGCGCCTGCGCCCACGGCGAGGGTGGCAGTTTTGGTCAGAAAGGAACGTCTGGATGTTGTCATCAGGGATACCTCTTGTTGGTGGATGGGCGGGCGCGGTGTGACCGTGCCTCAATTTGACTCTCAGTTTCGATAGATCAGGTGCGGCAGCCAGAGCGCGATCTGCGGAAACGCCATGATCAGGCCAAGCGTCACGATCATCACGCCGACAAAAGGCGTCACCGAGCGATAGATGTCGCCCATGGTGATTTCCTTTGGCGCAAAGGCCCGCATCAGGAACAGGTTATAGCCGAAAGGCGGCGTCAGATAGGCAATCTGGCAGGTGATGGTATAGAGCACGCCATACCAGATCAGCACATCCTGACGCGGCAGGCCAAGGTCCAGCGTGGCCACCAGCGGCACATAGAGCGGGGCGACAATGACCAGCATCGCGGTATCGTCCAGAAACATCCCCATCAACAGGAACGACAGCTGCATCAGGATCAGGATGGTCCACGGCCCCATATGCAGCCGGTCGACAAACAGTGCCTCGACCGCCTTGACCGCGCCCAAACCGTCAAACACCGCGCCAAAGGACAGGGCGGCAAGGATCACCCACATGAACATGCAGGTGATGGCAAGCGTGCTGCGGGTCGCCACCTCGAACACCTTGCGGGTAAAGGTGCCCTTGATCACCGCGCCGATAACGGTGGCCGCAACCCCGATCACGCTGCTTTCGACCAGAGAGGTCCAGCCATAAATGAACGGCAGCATCATCGCGCCAAAGATGATGAACGGCAAAAGCCCGGCCCGCAGACTGCGCAGCTTTTCCGCCGTTGTGATCTGCGCCCGCTCTTCGACACTCAGCTCCGGGCCAAGATGCGGCTGAAACCGGCAGCGCAGGGTGATGTACAGGATGAACATCGACGCCATCAGCAGCCCCGGCATCAACCCGGCCAGCCACAGCTCTGACACCGGCGCGCGGGCGATCATGGCATACAGCACCAGCACGACCGAGGGCGGGATCAGGATACCAAGGCTCGACCCGGCCTGAATGACCCCCGTGACCATGCGCTTGTCATAGCCGCGCTTGAGCAGTTCCGGCAAAGCGATGGTCGATCCGATCGCCATACCGGCGACGCTCAACCCGTTCATCGCGGATATCAGCACCATCAGCAGGATCGTCCCCACCGCCAGCCCGCCCCGTACCCGGCCAAACCACAAATGGAACATGCGGTACAGATCATCGGCCAGCCGCGATTCCGACATCACATAGCCCATGAACACGAACATCGGCAGCGACAGCAGCGGATACCATTTCATCAGCTTCATGGTGGCGGAAAAGCCCATCTGCTCGCCGCCTTGGCCCCACAGCGCCATCGCCGACACCACGGCAACAAAGCCGATGATGCCGAACACCCGCTGCCCGGTCATCATCATCAACAGCATGGTCGAAAACATCAGGGCTGCGATCATCTCATAGGGCATCAGATGGTTTCCCCACGGATGGTGGCCACGTCACGGATCAATGCGGCAAGCGCCTGCAGCAGCATCAGGAAAAACCCGGTGCACAGGATCATCTTGATCGGCCACAGATAGGGCCGCCAGGCGGTCGGGCTGCGTTCGTTGTATTGTAGCGAATACAGCGTGGAATCGACCGCGCCCCACAGCATGACGCCAAGATAGAAGATCAGCGCCAACACCGTGATGGCATCCCACCACGCCTGCCGCACCGGGCTTTGCTGGGCATAGAACAGATCCATCCGCACATGGCTGCCCATCTGCATGGCATAGGGTCCGCCCAGCACGAAATAGGCCACCATCACAAACTGCGCCATTTCCAGCGTCCAAAGTGACGGCGCACCGGACGCCTTGCTGATCGTGGACCACATCAGAATGCCCATCAGCACGAACAGCAGATACATCGCCATCCGGCCCACGCCGTAGTTCAGCCGGTCGACCAGACGCACAAAACCTTTGGCAACGCGCGGCATCGCCTAACCCTCCGCCACTGCGGCAAGCGCCTGTTGCAGCACCGGGGCCAGACGGTCGGCCATCGCCTCAGCCTGTTCGGGCGTGGCGATCAGGTCATTGCGGATTTCCAGCATCGCATTGGCCAGCCCATAGGGCGTGGCCTGCAAGCGCAAGGTATGGGTGACGCCATCGGCGGCGGAATAGGGTTCGTTCAGCGCACAGGCGAGATCGGTCAGAGACTGTGCCGCCGCCACAATCGCCTTTGCCAGACGGTCATCGGCATCGTGGATCACGCCAAACTCCACCGCGCGCGGCTGGCCATGATAGACCGGCGTAAAGGAATGGAGCGTGATCACCACCGTGGCCCGCCCCAAGGCCAGGCGACGGACAATCTCGGCATGAAGCGCGGTGTGAAACGGCAGATACAGCGCCTCGGCCCGGTGCAGACGGTCCTGCGGGGTCAGGCCCAGATTGCCGGGAATGTCATGCACCTCGGACCGCGCCGCCATTGCGTCGGGGCGGTCGGGGCCACGGTTCAGATCATAGATCAACCGGCTGACGCGGGCGTGGACCAGGGCGGCGTCCAGCCGCTGTGCCAGCGCACGCGACAAGTCAAGCGCGCCCGGGTCCCACGCGACATGGGCGCGCTGCTGCGCCTCTGTCAGCCCCAGACTGCCCCAGGGCTCGGGAAAAGCATTGCTTGCATGTTCGCAGACCAGCAGAATGGCCCCCGCGGCGTCGCGGTTTTCGACGGTTGCCGCAAAATCTGTCTGGGTGGAATGCAGGCTCATCAGTGACTCGGCCCCCTGTCGCTGGCCCTAGGGTTCCTGATGTGACACGGTTCTGTCAAGAATTTTTCTTCTGCACAATTTCTGTTACAATCATTTCTAAAATCTCGCAGAGTGGTTGCAACACTCACCGTTCCCCGTGCAAATCGGGGGCAGAACTGGCAGGAATGGCATGAACATCGACCTTCCCCCCGGCGTTGAAGACCGAATGCGTGCGGCGCTGCCCGACCTGACACGGGCCGAGCGGCAGGTGGCAACCCATATCCTGCGGCATTATCCGGTCGCAGCACTTGGCTCGATCACCGCTTTGGCGCGGGCTGCAGAGGTGTCTACCCCGACGGTTGTGCGCCTGTGCCAGAAACTGGGCTATCGCGGCTACCCCGATTACCAATCCGCCCTGCGCGGCGAGGTGGGGGCGATGCTGGAATCACCACTGGTCAAGCATGACCGCTGGGCCGGTGGCGTGCCGGATACCCACATTCTGAACCGCTTTGCCGATGCGGTGGTCGCCAATCTGCAAGCCACACTCAGCCAGATCGACCACGCGGTGTTTGATGAGGTGGTGGCGCTGCTGGCCGACCCGTCGCGGCGGATCTTTGCCATGGGCGGGCGTATCACCCACGCCCATGCCGATTATCTGGTCTCACTGATGAAAGTGGTCCGGCCCGAAGTGACGCTGCTTTCAGACATGTCGAATACATGGCCCCCGGCCCTGCTGGATATGAAGGCGGGCGATGTGCTGGTGGCATTCGACATCCGGCGCTATGAAAACTCGGTGCTGCAGCTGGTGGAACTGGCCGTGGAACAAGGGGCCGAGGTTGTGGTGATCACCGACCGCTGGGTCAGCCCCGCCGCCGCCCATGCCCGCCACACCCTGACCTGCCATATCGAAGCGCCTTCGGCCTGGGATTCGACGGTGTCGATTCTGGTGCTGGTCGAAACGCTGCTGGCCAGCGTCCAAAGCCGCACATGGGGTCAGACCGAAGGCCGGATGAAGCGGCTGGAAACGCTGTATGACCGCTCGCGGTTTTTCCGGCGTTATCGGTAGAAAACCCGTGGCGTGGAACCGCCACGGGCCATTGCTGCGGGCCTCAGTGTCCCATGGCGGAATGGTCAACGCCATCCGACGGATCGACACTGAACTCCACCTCGACCCGGCCAGCCTGTTCAAAGATCAGCGTGGCAGGCACCATCTGCCCCTCAACCATCGGCTCGGTCAGACCCATGAACATGATGTGCATGCCGCCGCGTTCCAACAGCACCGTTTCACCGGCAGGGATTTCGATGGCATCGACGTGCATCATGCGCGCAACGCCATCGGCACTGTGCTCGGTAGTGTGCAGTTCGGAATGTTTGACCGAAGGCACCTCGATGCCGATCAGCCGGTCAGCGGTTGTGCCCTCATTGGCGATGCCCATATAGCCCGCCGCCGATTTCGCCGAAGCCACAGGTGCAAGGATATTGGGGTGAATGATCTCCAGATCACCGGCGGTCACGCCATGGGCCTGCACGCTGGTTGCCAGCGCTAGGGCGGCACAGAGGGCCAGCAGCGGAGCTTTGACGCAGTTCAGAGACGAGTGGATATACATGATGTTTGCCTTTTGGCTTAAGCACGGCGCGTTGCCGGCTGTCAGGACTGGATAGGGTTCAGACAGACAGGATCAGGCCAGAGGCGGCGCACGCGGCGCGCGGGCAGGGTCGTGCACAGCAGGCACGGTCTGGCGCGCACGCGGGGCAAAAACGGCGGCAATAATCTGCATATCCGCATCGCGGACCACGCAAGGGCTGGACGGGATCAGCGCTGGCCCCGTGGCTGTGCAGGCCAGACAGGGCAACGGCGACGCCGTATCACCGGACCCTGATGATCCGCACAGATCGGCCATGGCAAAGCCGGACAGCAAGAACGCCTCAATCGTCGCATCCTGCTGCATCGGCGCACGATGGCCAAAGCCAGCGACGCCAAGCGCAATCGCCAGAAGCGCAACCAAAGCCACGCCACGCAGCCATATGATCAGGGACAGGACCATAAACGCGGGATGCCGCAAATCGCGCGGCAAAGCAACGGGTCACTCTGTCACCCCGGTTTGCTCCGGGGCCACCCATCGCACCAGCGCGCAGAGTCACCAGACGGCGCGATGGGTCAGGCAAGCCTATGCCGGTCACCCCCGCAGCCAACCCCATTGTGAACCACCGGCTGAGCCGCTAGGCATCAGGTGTCTGGTGCCCCTCTGCGCTTGCAGTCGGGATAATCGGGAACGCGGTGCGACTCCGCGACGTGCCCAACGCTGTAAGGTGGACGGGGCCGCAACAGCCACTGGTCTGACAGACCGGGAAGGCGCGGCACCGGGTGAAACCAAGTCAGAAGACCGGCCAGACGAAACCGGGGCGCCCGATGGTCAGCGGGGGCCTTGTTTCTGATGACAGGGGTTTTGTCGTGACGAAAGACCAGATGCAGCCACAGCCCGTTCAGGCGTTTTCACCTGCCGAACGTAATGCCGTATACCACGCCATCTTTACCCGCCGCGATGTCCGCAGCCAGTTTACCCCGCGCCCCGTTGATGAGGATGTCTTGCTCCGCCTGCTAACCGCCGCGCATCACGCACCTTCGGTCGGGTTCATGCAGCCGTGGAATTTCATCGTGATCCGCAGCGATGACGTGAAAGCCGAGATCCACGACGCGTTTGAGCGCGCGAATGCCGAAGCGGCAGCGATGTTCAGCGCCGACCGTCAACCACTGTATTCCGCGTTGAAATTGCAGGGCATCCGTGAGGCCCCGGTGAACATTTGTATCACCTGTGACCGCACACGCGGCGGGCAGGTCGTGCTGGGCAGGACACATAACCGCGATATGGATCTGTACTCGACCGTCTGTGCCGCGCAGAACCTGTGGCTTGCGGCCCGCGCCGAGGGGATTGGCGTGGGCTGGGTCAGCATCTTTCACGACAGCGACCTGCGCCGGATTCTGAACCTGCCCGATCCGGTCGTGCCGGTGGCCTATCTGTGCCTCGGTCATGTCGATGCGCTGTATTCCGAACCCGAACTGCAGGTCAAAGGCTGGCAGGACCGGCTGGATCTTGGCGATCTGGTGTTTCAGGACCGCTGGCCGGACGCCTTGGCACAGGATTTGACACAGGATGATGACCGGCCATGACCTCTGCTTTTGCAGACCACCGCTTTGGGGGCATCCTGCGACAAGCCTGCCACTTTGGCGAATGGCTGCAAGGCCGGATGGGCGCTGACGGGCCGGTTGTTCTGGTCACCTTGCGGCCTGACGGCGTGTTCCTGCGGGCACGACGCCGGGCCAGTTCGCGCCTGTCCGTCAAGACACCTCATATGCCTGCAGGATTTCCCGTGCCTTTGCAGGTGCTGCGCCGGTTCCTGTCAGACCTGAACCTGCCTTTGACCGGCGCCTATCACCTGCATCCGGCCTTTCCGCCGGGGCTTGGCACCGGGGCCAGCACGGCGGCGCTGGTCGCCATCGCCCGGCTGGCCGGGTATTGCGGGCCGCCTGCCCTGCTCGCACGGGCCTGTGTTGCCGCCGAAGGGGCCAGCGACCCCCTGATGTTCAACCACCCCGACCGGTTGATCTGGTCCTCGCGCGAGGGCAAAGTGCTGACGCAGGGGCCAGCCCTGCCGCGCGCGCATCTGCTGGGCGGCTTCTTTGGCCCGCCGCTGCAGACCCGCGCGACCGACAGCGCCTATGACGATATCAGCGATCTGGCGGCGGCATGGCAGCGCGCGCGCAACCTTGCAGATTGCGCGGCCATTGCCCGTGACAGCGCCACCCGTTGCCTGTCCCGTCGCGGGCCTCCCGATGACCCGACCGCACAACTTGCCAGAGACCTCGGTGCTTTGGGCTGGTCCGCGTCGCATTCCGGGGCCGCCCGCGCGCTGATCTTTGCGCCGGGTGAGGTGCCCCGCCATGCCGCCGCCCGGATGCGCGAGGCGGGATTGCGCAACGTGCGGCCGCTGTTTACCGGGGATGGGCAGCAAGGGGTGGGCAAGCATGCGTGATCACGGCGGAAACCTTGACGCGGCGATGACGCGGTATGGCGGGCAGGGCTGGATTGATCTGTCGACCGGGATCAACCGCCGCCCCTATCCTCTGCCCACCATTCCCGCAACCGCGTGGACAGCGCTGCCGACGCAGACCGCCAAAGCCCGGCTGGTCGAGGTGGCACGCGCAGCATGGCAGGTTGCCGCGCCGACCAAAGCCCTGTCGCTGGCTGGGGCGCAAGCCGCGATCCAACTGGTGCCGCTGCTGCGCCCGACCGAGCGGGCCATGGTTCTGTCGCCCACCTATAACGAACACGCCGCCTGCCTGTCCGCCCACGGTTGGCACCTGACCGAAGCAGCAAGTCTGGATGCGCTTCACGGGGCCGATCTGGCGGTCGTGGTCAACCCCAACAACCCGGACGGGCGCAGATGGCTGCCGGAACACCTGCTGGCACTGGCCGGAACCGTCGGCTTTCTGGTGGTCGACGAGAGCTTTGCCGATGCCACGCCAGAGCTGTCCCTGCTGTCCCGGGAGCTGCCCGAGAATGTGCTGGTGCTGCGGTCCTTTGGCAAATTCTACGGGCTGGCCGGGGTGCGGCTTGGCTTTGCCTTTGGGGCCGCAACGGTCATTGACCGGCTGGAGGCGATGGCGGGGCCGTGGCCGGTGCCCGGCCCGGCCCTGCACATCGGCGCACTGGCCTTGGCCGATACCGCATGGGCCGACGAAATGCGCCACCAACTTGTCACCGATGCTGCGCGTGCCGATGCGCTCGCCACTGCCGCTGGCTGGCCGCTGACCGGCGGCACCCCTCTGTTCCGCACCTATCACACGCCGGATGCTGCCGCCGCGCAGGGCGATCTGGCCCGCCACCGGATCTGGAGCCGGATCTTCCCCTACTCCCGCCACTGGCTGCGGCTTGGCCTGCCGGGACCAGAGGCCGAATGGGACAGGCTGGCCGCCGCCTTGTGCCCCTGACGCTACCGCGCCAGAGCCAGCAACCCCGTCACGTCCAGATGCGCCTCGACATGATCGGCCAGCGCATCGAGCGTGTCCTCCACCACCCCGGCATGAGACCGCAGCGGCGCGGCAATGCCAAGACCCGCCAGATAGGCCGCGCGGAACCTGTCAGAGCTGAACAGCCCGTGCAGATAGCTTCCCGCCACGCGCCCGCCGAGGCTGACCGCGCCCTCTGCCCGTCCCTCGACCTGGGCAAAGGGCCGGGCGCAATCGGGGCCAATGGTCCGGCCGATGTGAATCTCATACCCATCAACCGTCAAGGCGGTCGCCGCATGCACCGCCTGCACCCGTGCCAGCCGTTTGTCGGCGGTCATGACGGTGGCGACATCCAGCAGGCCCAACCCTTCGGTGCTGCCTGCTGGCCCCTCGATGCCCTGCGGGTCGGCAATCTCACGGCCCAGCATCTGATAGCCGCCACAGATCCCCAGCACATGCCCGCCCCGGCGCACATGCGCTTTCAGGTCAATGTCCCAGCCCTGCGCCCGCAGAAACGCCAGATCGCCGCGTGTCGATTTTGAACCGGGGATAATCACCAGCCGGGCCTCTGCCGGGATCGGTTGACCGGGCCGGACCATGACCAGCCGCACACCGGGTTCAGATTTCAGCGGGTCCAGATCGTCAAAATTCGCGATGCGCGACAGGGTCAGACAGGCAATGGTCACGCCAGTGCCCGAAGGTTCTGACCGGATGTCCAGCGCATCCTCGGCGGGCAGCAGATGCGCCTTGTCGAACCACGGCAGCACGCCAAAGCCGGGCCAGCCGGTACGGGCCTCGATCAGGGCATAGCCATCATCAAACAGGCGGGGGTCACCGCGGAACTTGTTGATCAGAAATCCCGCGACCATCGCGCTGTCGGCGGGGTCCATCACCACCTGCGTTCCGATGATCTGGGCAATGACGCCACCCCGGTCAATGTCGCCGGTCAGCACCACCGGCACATCTGCGGCACGGGCAAAGCCCATGTTGGCAATGTCACCCGCCCGCAGGTTGACCTCTGCCGGGCTGCCCGCCCCCTCAACGATCACCAGATCATATGCTGCACGCAGCCGGTGAAAGCTCTCCAGCACCGACACCATCAACTTGGGCTTCAGGCTGGCATAGTCGCGCGCCCGCACGGTTGCCACCCGCCGCCCCTGAACGATAACCTGCGCGCCGACATCGGTTTCGGGCTTGAGCAGAACCGGGTTCATGTCCGTCACCGGCTCCAGCCCGCAGGCCATCGCCTGCAGAGCCTGTGCCCGGCCGATCTCGCCGCCATCCACCGTGACCGCCGCGTTGTTGGACATGTTCTGTGGCTTGAAGGGAGCCACCGAAAGCCCCCTGCACCGCGCCGCCCGGCACACCCCCGCCACCAGCATCGACTTGCCGACGTTCGATCCGCAGCCCTGTATCATCAGCGCTGTCATCTCAGCTTTCGCCCCCCGCGCCACGCTGCCTGCGGGAGCCTCTGGCTGGCGTTGCCCGCACTCTGCGCATCAGAATTCGACCCCGGGCTGCCCCTTGATGCCAGAGCGGAACGGGTGCTTGATCAGGGTCATTTCCGTCACGAGATCCGCCGCTTCGATCAGCGCATCCTTGGCATTGCGCCCGGTCAGGCACACATGGGTCAGCGGTGGCTTTTCGTCGCGCAGAAAGGCAAGCACCTCGTCGATGTCCAGATAGTCGTAGCGCAGGGCGATGTTGATTTCGTCCAGCAGCACAAAGCGGATGTCAGGGTTGCGGATCAGATCTTTCGCCTTTTCCCAACCCTTGCGCGCCGCTGCGATATCGCGGGCCTTGTCCTGGGTTTCCCAGGTAAAGCCTTCGCCCATCGCATGAAACTGGCACAAATGCGGGAAATGCCCCTCGATCATGCGGCGCTCACCGGTATCCCAGGCGCCCTTGATGAACTGGACCACGGCGCAGGGCATTTCATGCGCGATGCAGCGCAGGATCATCCCGAAACCAGAGGAAGATTTGCCCTTGCCCGCCCCGGTATGCACGATGATCAGACCCTTTTCGCCTTCTTTCCCGCTCATCATGCGATCGCGGGCGGCCTTTTTCTTGGCCATCTTGGCCGCATGGCGGGCAAGCTCTGCGTCTGTGTTTGCTGCATCCGTGTCGTTTACATCCGTCATCGTGCCGGTCCTTTTCCTTGACACCGCCCCCCGCTGTGGCAAAGGAGTCGGAAGACTAAGCGCTGGTGCCTGTCCTACGGCAGGCCAAAAGGGAATGCGACAGGTTTTGCGGCCCACAGGGCCCCAAGGCCAAAGTGCAGCCGCCCCCGCGACCGTGACCGGAAAGGTCTGTTCATGCCACTGGCCGCAAGGCTGGGAAGGGGAACAGAGCGCCGGACCCCGAGCCATCCGGCAAGGGTCCGATATCCACAAGCCGGGAGACCTGCCAGCGCCTGAACTGAAACACGGACGGGGTGTGCCGTGACCTTCGGAACGGGGCTTTCTGCCCTTGCCGTCGGCCATTCCCCGTTTGTCTGCTCAAGGGGTTTGCATGGCCGCCGTCTTACACATCTGCATGACCTGCCGCGCCGGACAGCCGGTGCCCGAGGGCACGACCTGCCCCGGTGCCCGGCTGTATGAGGCTCTGGCCGCCGACGGGATGCCCGAAGGGCTGACCCTGCGCCCGGTCGAGTGCCTGTCTGCCTGTGATCACGGGTGCAGCATCGCGCTGAGCAAGCCCGGCAGCTGGTCCTATGTCTATGGCCGCATGACAGAGGCCGACGCGCCGGAGATCCTGCGCGGTGCCGCACTGTATGCCGCCACACCTGATGGTCTGGTGCCCTGGCGTGACCGGCCCGTGATCTTTCGCAAGCAGAGCCTTGCCCGACTTCCCCCATTGGAGAGCTGAAATGACCAACCTGACCAAAATCCCCGTCACCGTCATCACCGGCTTTCTGGGCGCGGGCAAGACCACGCTGATCCGGCATCTGATGCAGAACCCGCAGGGCAAACGGCTGGCCATTCTGGTCAACGAATTCGGAACGGTCGGCGTCGATGGCGACATCCTGAAATCCTGTGCCGACGAAAGCTGCCCGGTCGAAAACATCGTCGAGCTGGCGAATGGCTGCATCTGCTGCACCGTGGCCGATGATTTCATCCCGACGATCGAGGCGCTGATGGCCCTGCCACAACCGCCCGATCATATCCTGATCGAAACCTCTGGTCTGGCATTGCCCAAGCCATTGCTGAAAGCCTTTGACTGGCCGGCGATCCGGTCACGGATCACGGTCGATGGCGTCATCGCGCTGGCCGATGCCGATGCCGTCGCGGCAGGCCGGTTTGCGCCCGATGTGGCAGCGGTAGATGCCCAGCGTCTGGCCGATGAGGCGATTGACCATGAAACCCCGCTGTCAGAGGTGTTTGAAGATCAGATCGCCTGTGCCGATGTCGTGTTGCTGTCAAAGGCCGATCTGGCGGGCGAAGCCGGGCTCGCCAAGGCCCGCGCGATGATCGAGGCAGAGGCCCCGCGCCGCCTGCCGATTCTGGCGATGACCGATGGTATCATTGACCCGCGTGTGATCCTGGGGCTGAACGCCGCCGCCGAAGATGATCTTGCCGCGCGTCCCAGCCATCACGATGGCCATGACGATCACGAGCATGATGATTTTGCCTCGGTGGTGATTGATCTGCCCGAGATCACCGACCCGGATGATCTGGTCGCCCGCATCCAGCGCCTTGCGCGCGAGCAGCATATCCTGCGGATCAAGGGCCATGTCGCGGTTCAGGGCAAGCCGATGCGCCTGCTTGTGCAGGCCGTGGGCGAACGGGTGCGCCAGCAGTTCGACCGTCCCTGGGGCACCGACCCGCGCCGGTCGCGGCTGGTGGTCATTGCCGAACACCATGACATCGACGAAACTGCACTCCTCAGCGTATTGAGGGGCTGAAACCGCATCATGCATGTCGTCTTCCGCGAGACCCATGGTCTGGATCAGACCGAAGCTCCGTTTGATCCGGGTCAAGACCCGGCAGAGCTGGTGGTGCTGTCATTTTCCGACAGCGACCTTGGGGCCTTTGCGGCGGGCTGGCACCGCGCGGCGGGGGCGTTGCCCGCGCTGCGGTTGCAGAACATTGTTGCGCTGAAACATCCGGTCTCGGTCGATACCTATGTCGAGCAGACCCTGACCGGGGCCAAGGCCATTCTGATCCGCCTGATCGGCGGCGAGGCGTATTGGCCCTATGGCATTGCGTCGGTGCAGGATCTGGCCCGACGGCGCGGAATTGCGCTGGCGATCCTGCCCGCCGACGGGCGGCCCGATCAGGCGCTGGATGCGGCGTCAACCTTGCCCGTCTCGACCCTACGGCGGTTGCAGGAGCTGTGTGACGCCGGGGGTGCTGTGGCGGCGCAGGCGGCTCTGGCGCAGCTTTGCCTTGCGGCCGGGCTGTATGCCGGCCCCGTGCCGGGCGACAAGCGGGTGCCGGATTTCGGGTTCTATGACCCCGAGCGCGGCGTGATCACTGCCCCGCCAGGGGGGCCACTGGTGCTGGTCAGCCTGTATCGCAGCTATGTGACCGCCGCCGATACCGCCCCGGTTGATGCGCTGATCCATGCGTTGCGTCAGGCCGGGTTTGCGGCTTGCGGGGTGTTTGCGCCCTCGCTCAAGGCCCCCGGCTTTGCCGATTGGCTGCGGCCCCGGCTCAGCGCCGCGCCGCCGGTTGCCATCGTGAATGCCACCGCGTTTTCGGCGCGGGCGGATGACGGCTCCACGCCGTTTGACGGCATGGACTGCCCGGTGTTTCAGGTGGCCCTGTCCACGGCCCGCAAGCGGGACTGGCGCGAGTCAGACCGCGGCTTGTCGCCTGCCGATCTGGCGATGCATGTGGTGCTTCCCGAGGTCGATGGCCGGCTGTTTGCCGGCGTGGTCTCGTTCAAATCGCCGGGGCAACGTGACCCCGATCTGCAGTTTTCCCGCTTTGCCCACCGCGCCGACCCGGAGCAGGTCGCGCGGGTGGTGGCGCGGGTGCAGGCGTGGCACCGGCTGTCCGCCAGTGCAACGGCGGACCGGGCTCTGGCAGTGGTCTTGTCCACCTATCCCGGCCGCCCGCATCAGATGGCGCATGCGGTCGGTCTGGATGCCCTCGCCTCGACCGAGGCGCTTTTGACGGACCTTAGCGATGCAGGGTATCACGCCCCGAAGGATGACGCGCTGAGCGACGCCCTGATGCAGACCCGTCTGCACTGGCCTCTCGCGGACTATCTCGCGGCGCTCGACACGCTGTCACCTGACCTGCGCGCGGCGCTTTATGCGGCTTGGGGCCAGCCCGAGGATGACCCGGCCTTTGCCGACGCAACCTTTCAGTTCGCCGCCCTGCGCCGGGGCAAGATCCTGATCGCTTTGCAGCCGGAACGGGGTGAGGTCGATGCCCGCGACGCGCACTATCACGATCTGGCGCGCATTCCGCGTCATGGCTATGTCGCATTCTACCTCTGGCTTCGGTCACTGGGGCTGCATGCGATGGTGCATATGGGCGCACATGGCACGCTGGAATGGCTGCCCGGCAAATCCGTCGCCCTGTCCGGCGCGTGCTGGCCCGAGGCGCTGACCGGGGATCTGCCGGTGATCTACCCGTTCATCGTCAACGATCCGGGTGAGGCGGCGCAGGCCAAACGCCGGATCGGCGCTGTCACGATCGGGCATCTGCCGCCGCCGCTGGCACAATCTGCCGTGCCACAGGCGATGCAGCGGCTGGAACGGCTGCTGGACGAATATTCCACCGCCGATGGGCTTGACCCCGGCCGCCGTGACCGGCTGATCACCGACATCCGCACCGAAGCCCGTGCCACCGGGGTCGAGGATGACCTTGGCCTGCCCGCCAACGCAGGCATGGCCGAGGCGATCACACGGATCGACCGTTTTGTCTGCGACATCAAGGAAAGCCAGTACGGTCAGGGGCTGCACACCTTTGGCCGGGGCGCATGTGGCGATGCCGAGCGGGCCGGGCTGATGACCGCACTTGCGGGGCGCAGGGTCGCGCCCGGCCCCTCCGGCTCGCCCGCGCGGGGGCGCAGCGATGTGTTGCCGACCGGGCGCAACCTGTTTTCCGTCGATCCCCGCGCCGTACCCACCCGGTCTGCCCATGCGCAGGGGGTGAAGCTGGCCGAAGAGCTGTTGCGCAAGCATTTGCAGGATCACGGCGACTGGCCGCGTGGTCTGGTGGTCGATCTGTGGGGCAGCGCCACCATGCGCACGGCGGGCGAGGAATTTGCCATGGCGCTGCATCTGGCCGGGCTGGCCCCGGTCTGGGATGCGGGCTCTGGCCGGGTGTCGGGGGTCGAAGTGGTGCCACTGGCCCTGCTGGGCCGCCCGCGCATCAGCGTGACGCTGCGCGTCTCAGGCCTGTTCCGCGACGTGTTTCCGGGGCTGGCGGCGCTGTTTGAAACCGGGGCCGCAGCTTTGGCCGCGCGTGACGAGGCGGCAGAGGACAATCCCTACCGCGACCCGTCGGCGCGGGTGTTCGGGCCGCGTCCGGGGCAGTATGGCCTGGGGATGGGCGTGGCGATGGGTGATTTCACCGATCAGGCCCGCGCGGCGGCGGGCGAGGCGTGGCTGGCCTCCTCGTCCTGGGCGATTGGCGCGGATGGCATCAGCCGCGATGACCGCGCCGGGCTGGAGGCGCGGCTGCGCGCGGCAGATGCCTTTGTTCATGCGCAGGACTTGCCGGAAAGTGACCTGCTGCTGGCCGCCGATTATGCCGCACACGAGGCGGGGTTTGCCGCCGCAATGGCGCGGCTGGGGGCGGAACGCCCGGCCCTGTATCATCTGGATGCAACCCAGCCCGACCGCCCGCGCGCCCGCAGCCTGACCGAAGAAATTGCCCGCGTGGTGCGCGCCCGCGCCGCCAACCCTGCCTGGGCGGACGGGATGATGGCGCATGGCTTTCGCGGCGCGGCGGAGATTACCGCGACGCTGGACCATATGGCCGCCTTTGCCCATCTGGCCGGGGTGGTGCCGCCGCATCTGTTCGACCTGTACCACGAGGCCACGCTGGGCCGCGACGATGTGGTGGCCTTCATGGCGCAGGAAAATCCGGGCGCGCTGGCCGCGCTGCAGGATCTGTTCCGACGGTTGAACGACGCCGGGCTCTGGGTCACGCGGCGCAACTCCATCGCCGCTGCCATGGGGGCTCTGTGATGACCGGCGCGGGATTCGTGGTGCAAGGCTGGTGCCCCGGTGCGCTGCGCCCGATGATGTCGGGCGACGGGCTGGTGGTGCGGGTGCGCCCCGATGCCGGACGGCTGAGCCAGACACAGGCGGCGGGTATCGCAGCGGCAGCGCAGGCGCATGGCAACGGCGTGATTGATCTGTCAGGCCGGGGCAATGTGCAGGTGCGCGGCGTGACAGAGGCCAGCCACCCTGCCCTGATCGCCGATCTGCGCGCCCTTGGCCTGATCGACACCGACGCCGCACAAGAGGCGCAGCGCAACCTGCTGGTCACACCCTTTGCCGATGCTGTGACAGAGGCACTGGCGCAGACCCTTGCGGCGGCTCTTGCGGATATGCCGGTTCTGCCGGGCAAGTTCGGCTTTGCCATCGACACCGGCCCTGCGCCGGTTCTGCACTCCGTCCCCGCCGATATCCGGCTGGAGCGTAACAGCGCGGGCGGGTTGATCCTGCGCTGTGACGGTCTGCCTTTGGGCGCGCCGGTTGAACCTGCGGACGTCGGCCAGCAAGCGGTCGCCCTTGCACAGTGGTTTGTGGCCTCTGGCGGCGTGACCGGTGGCCGGGGCCGTATGGCCGGTCTGATCGCGCGCGGGGTGCAGCCCAAGGGTCCGCTGGCGGGCAGCGTGGCCCCTGCCCCTGCCGCTGTGGCACCTGCGCCGGGGTTATATCCGCAGGGCGCTATGGTCGGTTTCGCATTCGGGCAGATGCAGGCCGGAACGCTGGCCGCTTTGGCGCAGCGGGGCGACCTGCGGGTGACGCCGTGGCGGATGCTGCTGATCCGGGGCCTGACCCGGCTTCCCGATCTGCCGGGGCTGATCCTGTGCGCGGATGACCCGCTGCGCCGCGTGTCGGCCTGCACCGGCACGCCCGGCTGTCTGCAGGCGCATGAGCCGGTGCGCCCGCTGGCCCGCCGCCTTGCCGCCTTTGTACCCGAGGGCAAAACGCTGCACGTCTCGGGCTGCGCCAAAGGCTGCGCCCATCCTGCGGTGGCCGATGTGACACTGGTGGCCACGCCGCAGGGCTTTGACCGCATCCGGCACGGCACCGCACAGGACACGCCCGACGCACAGGGCCTGTCCGCGCCTGACATTGATCTGAAAGGATTGTTCTGATGCCGCATGTCTATGAAACCGACGGGGCCGCGATCTATCTGCACTCCTTTGCCACCATCCGGGCAGAGGCAGAGCTTGCGCGCTTTACCCCTGAGGAAGAGGTCGTAGTGGTGCGGATGATCCACGCGGCGGGCATGGTCGGGCTGGAACAGTCGGTGCGCTTTACCCCCGGAATGGCTGTGGCTGCGCGTACGGCACTGGAGGCAGGTGCGCCGATCCTGTGCGATGTGCGCATGGTCAGCGAAGGCATCACCCGCACCCGGTTGCCTGCCGCAAATGCGGTGATCTGCACTTTGAAAGACCCGTCGGTGCCCGCCCTTGCCGCAAAGATTGGCAACACGCGGTCTGCGGCGGCGGTGGAGCTGTGGCGGCCGCATCTGGCGGGCGCGGTGGTGGCCATCGGCAATGCGCCGACGGCGCTGTTTCATCTGCTGAACATGCTCGAAGACCCCGATTGCCCCCGCCCCGCCGCCATCATCGGTTGCCCGGTCGGCTTTGTCGGCGCGGCAGAGTCGAAAGCGGCGCTGATTGCCGCGCCCCCGGTGCCCGCGATGATTGTCGAAGGGCGGTTGGGCGGATCGGCCATCACCGTTGCGGCGGTCAACGCGCTGGCCTGTCGCAAGGAATGACACAGGACATGACCCAAGGCATGATCACAGGACGCATCATCTGCGCAGGGCTCGGCCCCGGCGATCCCGATCTGATCTCGGTCCGGTCCGACAGGGTGATCCGGGGGGCCGCGCATATCGCCTATTTCCGCAAGGCCGGGCGGCAAGGTCAGGCCCGGCGCATTGTCGAGGGGATGCTGACACCGGATGTGCGCGAACATGCGATGGAATATCCGGTGACCACCGAACTGCCCTTCGACAGCCCGGACTACATTCGCCTGCTGTCCGGTTTCTATGACGACTGGGCCGCGCAGCTGAAGGCGCTGGTTGCGACAGGTGTTGATGTGGTGGTGCTGTGTGAGGGCGACCCCTTTCTCTATGGGTCGTTCATGCATCTGTATGTGCGGCTGAAGGATCACGTGCCGGTCGAGGTCATTCCCGGCATTCCCGGCATGGTGGGCTGCTGGCATGCCAGCGGTGTGCCGATGACCTGGGGCGATGACGTGCTGACCGTGCTCATGGGCACCCTGCCCGAGGCAGAGCTGATCCGTCACATGCAGGGGGCCGATGCGCTGGCGATCATGAAAACCGGGCGCAACCTGCCACGGGTACGGCGCGCGCTGGCGGTGGCGGGGCGGCTGGAGGAGGCCTGGCTGATCGAGCGCGGCACGATGCCGGGTCAGCGCATCGCGCGGCTGGCAGAGGTAGAGGCGGCGGATTGCCCCTATTTCGCCATCGTGCTGGTGCATGGTCAGGGCCGCCGGCCAACCGCTGGGGGCGATGAATGACCGGCTGGATCGCGGTTGCCGGGCTTGGCCCCGGCGCTGACACTCTGGTAACCCCCGAGGTGACGCAGGCACTGGCCGATGCGACCGACGTGATCGGCTATATTCCCTATGTCGCCCGCGTGGCCCCCCGCCCCGGACTGGTGCTGCACCCGTCCGACAACCGGGTGGAGCTGGACCGGGCGACGCTGGCGCTGGAGCTTGCGGGAGCGGGTCGGCGGGTCGTGATCGTGTCGTCGGGTGATCCGGGCGTGTTCGCCATGGCCTCGGCCCTTTTCGAGGTGCTGGAGACGCGACCGCAGGATCATAGCGCCGATATCCGCATTCTGCCCGGAATCACCGCCATGCTGGCCGCTGCCGCCCGGGCGGGTGCGCCTTTGGGCCATGATTTCTGCGCCATCAACCTGAGCGACAATCTGAAACCCGCCGCCGTGGTCGAACGCCGCCTGCGCCATGCCGCGCGTGGCGGCTTTGCGATGGCGTTCTATAACCCGCGCTCAAAAGCCCGCCCGCATCAGTTTGCCCGCGTGCTGGAGATCCTGCGCGAGGAATGTGAGCCGGGCCGCCTGATCCTGTTCGCCCGCGCGGTCTCGACAGTGGATGAGGCGCTGACCACCGTGACGCTGGCCGAGGCTTTGCCCGAAATGGCCGATATGCGCACCGTGGTCATTGTCGGAAACCCGGCCACCCGGCGCGTCGGGCGCTGGCTTTATACCCCGCGTTCGGTGTCGCTATGATGCAGCCAGCGCATCACCTCGGGCACCGACCCCAGCACCAGACGCGGCGGCAGGGCTGGCCGGTCGATCAGGATCACCGGCAGACCCAACCGGCGCGCGGCGACCAGCTTGGCCCCCGCCCCGCTGCCGCCCGCGTTCTTGGCGACGATATGGGTGATGCGATTGTCCCGCAGGAGGGCAAGATCGCCCTCCACCGCAAAAGGCCCCCGCGCGATGACCGCAGCGGCATCCGGCAACGGCAACGGCGCATCGGGCGCGTCGACCAGCCGCAGCAGGTAATGATGCTGCGGTCTGGCGGCAAAGGGCGACAGGGTTTGCTTGCCGATCGCCAGAAACACCCTTGCGGGCGCATCTGGCAGGGCCTGAACTGCGGCCTGTACATCGGGCACATGGCGCCAGTCGTCACCGGGACCGGCCTGCCATTGCGGGCGTTCCAGCACCGCCAGCGGCACAACGCCTGCCGCACAGGCAGCAATGGCATTGCGGCTGATCTGCGCGGCAAAGGGGTGGGTGGCGTCGACGACATGGGTGATGCCTTCGGCGACAAGGTAATCCGCCAGCCCCTCCGCCCCGCCAAAGCCGCCGCAGCGCACTGGCACCGGCTGGGCCACCGGGGCCGCCGTGCGCCCGGCATAGGAAAACACTGCGTCGATCCCCGCCTCGGCAAGGGCGCGGGCCAGCAAGCTGGCTTCGGTCGTGCCGCCGAGCAAAAGGACGCGCATAATGTCTGAACCCTGGGTGTCGGTCATCGGTCTGGGCGAAGATGGCCTGTCCGGCCTGTCAGAGGCAAGCCGTGCCGCACTTGACGGCGCGGAAATCGTGTTCGGCGCGCCGCGCCATCTGGCTCTGGCGGCTGTCGGCGCGCGTGGGCGGGAATGGCCGGTGCCGTTTGATCTGGCCCCGCTGCTGGCGTTGCGCGGGCGCAAGGTGGCGATGCTGGTGTCGGGCGATCCGTTCTGGTTTGGCGCGGGCGGTTCTTTGGCGGCGCAATTGACGCTGCATGAATGGCAGGCTTTTCCGGTGGCGGGCACGTTCTCGCTGGTCGCGGCGCGTCTTGGCTGGCGGCTGGAACAGGTTGCCTGCATCGGCCTGCATGCCGCGCCCTTTGCCCGGCTGCGCCCGGTTCTGGCGCGCGGCGTACGCGTGATCTGCACGCTGCGCGATGCCGCAGCGGTGGCCGAGCTGGCGGACTGGCTGGCCGCAAACGGCTTTGGCGCTGTGCGCCTGACAGTGTGTGAGGCCATGGGTGGCACGCGGGAGCGGCTGCGCCAAGGGGCGGGCTGGCCCGACATCGCCGCGCCGGTGGCCGTAGCGCTGGAGGGGGCGGACCTGCCGCGCCAGGCGGGTCTGTCGCGCGCCTCTGGCCTGCCGGATGACAGCTTTGCCCATGACGGCCAGATCACCAAACGCCCGGTGCGGGCGCTGACGCTTTCGGCTCTTGCACCAAGGCCGGGCGAGTTGCTTTGGGATATCGGCGCAGGGTCAGGCTCGATCTCGGTCGAGTGGTGTCTGGCTGGTGGGCACGCTGTGGCCATCGAGGCGCGGGCGGATCGCGCCGTGAATATTCGTCTGAACGCCGACGCCTTTGGCCTGACGCACCGGCTGCGGGTGGTGGAGGGCAAGGCCCCGGCGGCTTTGCAGGATCTGCCCCTGCCCGATGCGGTGTTCATTGGTGGCGGCGGTGATGCGACCCTGCATGATGCGGTCTGGTCGCGACTGCCCGAGGGCACCCGTCTGGTGGCCAACGCGGTAACGCTGGAGGGGGAGGGCGTGCTTGCTGCCCGCCATGCCCGGTATGGCGGCACGCTGCTGCGGATTGATCTGGCCGAAGCGGCCCCGCTAGGCGGCTTTCGTGGCTGGCAGGCCAGCCGCCCAGTCGTGCAATGGAGCGTGACAAGATGAAGGTCGCCGGGTTCGGGTTCCGCAAGGATGCGCCCTATGAGTCGTTCCGCGCCGCCCTGCAACAGGTCGAGGGGGTCGGTGGCCCGGTCACGCTGCTTGCAACGGTCGCGGCAAAGGCCATGGCACCCGCCTTGCAGCGGCTGGCGACAGAACGCGGGATGATTGTGCTGGGCGTCGCGGTGGCAGGCATCGACACGCCCACCCGCTCGGCGCGGGTACAAGCGCTGTACGGCACCGGATCGGTGGCCGAAGCCGCAGCTCTGGCGGCGGCGGGCGCAAATTCCACCCTCATCGTCGGGCGGATGGATGCGCCGGACGGAACGGTAACCTGCGCCATGGCGCTTGGCAAAGGAGCCATCGAATGACCGTGCATTTCATCGGTGCGGGGCCGGGGGCCGCCGATCTGATCACCCTGCGCGGGCGTGACCTGATCGCCGCTTGTCCGGTTTGTCTCTATGCGGGCAGTCTGGTGCCCGAGGCGCTGCTGGCGCATTGCCCGCCGGGGGCGAGGGTTGTGAACACGGCCTCGCTCAGCCTTGATGACATCATTGCCGAGATTGTCGCGGCCCATGCCGCAGGTCATGACGTGGCGCGGCTGCATTCCGGCGATCTGTCGGTCTGGTCGGCGATGGGGGAGCAGTTGCGCCGCCTGCGCGCACTGGACATTCCCTATGACATAACCCCCGGCGTGCCCGCCTTTGCCGCCGCCGCGGCGGTGCTGGGGGCTGAACTGACCCTGCCGGGCGTCGCGCAATCGCTGGTGCTGACCCGCACTTCAGGCCGCGCGTCAGCCATGCCCGAAGGCGAAAGCCTTGAGAATTTCGCGCGCACCGGGGCGACGCTGGCGATTCACCTGTCGGTGCATGTGCTGGGCGATGTGCAGGCACGGCTGATCCCGCATTACGGGGCCGATTGCCCCGTGGCCGTGGTGTTCCGCGCGTCCTGGCCCGATCAACGGGTGGTGCGCGCCACGTTGGCGACGCTGGATGCCAGCATCGGCGACGGCGAACGCACGGCGCTGATCCTCGTGGGTCGGGCGCTTGCGGCCAGCGATTTTGACGAAAGCCGGCTCTATGCCGGGGATTATGACCGGCGCTATCGCCCGGTCGGCACCGCACCACGTTTCCCCGAAGGCCACGAATGACACGCCCGATGCCACCCGGTCTGCTGATCTCGGCTCCCGCCTCGGGCACGGGCAAAACCACGGTGACGCTTGGGTTGCTGGCCGCGTTCCGGGCGCAGGGGCTGCAGGTGCAGCCGTTCAAGAGCGGGCCGGATTACATCGACCCCACTTTTCACACCGCGGCGGCGGGCCGGGTTTCAGTCAACCTTGACACCTGGGCGATGCCCCCTGCCCGGATCGCGGCTTTGGCGCGGGCCGCCGAAGGAGCCGATCTGGTTCTGGCCGAAGGCTCGATGGGGCTGTTTGACGGCGTGGCCCGGCCGGGAGAAAGCGGGGCCGGGGCCAGTGCGGATCTGGCGGCGCTGATGGGCTGGCCGGTTATTCTGGTGCTGGATGTGTCGGGGCAGGCACAAACGGCGGCGGCGGTCGCCATGGGCCTTGCCCGGTTCAGACCCGATGTGCAGGTCGCAGGCGTGATCCTGAACAAGGTGGCCTCGCCCCGCCACGAGGCGCTGGTGCGCGCGGGGATGGAAGCTGCGGGCCTGACCGTGCTCGGGGCCTTGCCGCGCAGCGCGCATGTGGCGCTGCCAGAGCGGCATCTTGGTCTGGTGCAGGCCGAGGAATTGCCCCGGCTGATGCAGATCCTGTCGGATGCAGCGAGCTTTGTGACCGATAACTGCGACCTGCCCGCGATCCGCGCGGCGGCACGGTGCGGCACAGAGCGGAATGATGAGGCGGCTGGCACCACGGTTCCGGCACCGGGGGAGCGGGTGGCACTGGCACGCGATGCGGCGTTTTCCTTTGTCTATCCACATCTTCTGACCAGCTGGCGGGAACAGGGTGCAACAATTCTGCCGTTCTCACCTTTGGCGGATGAGGGGCCGGACCCGTCCGCAACCGCCTGCTGGCTGCCGGGTGGCTACCCCGAGTTGCATGCCCCGCGCCTTGCCGCCTGTGACGGTTTTCGGAGCAGTCTTGCCGAATTTTCCCGCACCCGGCCGGTGCATGGCGAATGCGGCGGCTACATGGCCTTGGGTCAGGGCCTGATCGCGGCGGATGGAACGCGGCACCGGATGGCAGGGCTGCTGGGGCTGGAAACCAGCTTTGCCAAACGCCGGATGCATCTGGGCTACCGGCTGGCGCGGCTGGCGCAGCCCTGTGCCGGGTTTGGCACCGGCACTCTGCTGCGCGGCCATGAGTTTCACTATGCGACCATCCTGTCGCAGCCGGATGATCCTCTGGCAACAGTGGTGGATGCCAATGGCCAAGCGGTGGAAGAGTCCGGATCAGTCCGGCATTTTGTTGGCGGGGGGATGGTAAGCGGCAGCTTTTTCCATCTGATCGGGCCGGCCAGCATCGGGGATCTGTCATGACCGGCATTGTCTCTTTCGTCTCCTCCGGTCCCGGCGACCCGGAATTGCTGACGCTCAAGGCCGCGCGCCGTCTGGCCGAGGCCGATGTGGTGCTGTTTGACGATCTGGCCTCTGGCCCGGTGCTGTCCCATGCCGGGCCGCAGGCGGAGCTGGTGGCGGTGGGAAAACGCGCAGGCCGGGCCTCCCCCAAGCAGGATCACGTCAGCCGTTTGCTGGTCGATCATGCCCGGACGGGGGCGCGGGTGGTGCGGCTGAAATCGGGGGACAGCGGCATTTTCGGGCGGCTGGAGGAAGAGATCCTTGCCCTGACCGAGGCCGGTATCCGCTTTGAAATCATCCCCGGTGTGCCCTCGGCCTGTGCGGCAGCGGCGGCGGCGGGCATACCGCTGACGCGGCGACTGACCGCGCGGCGGGTGCAGTTCATCACCGGGGCCGATGTGACCGGCGATCTGCCACAAGGGCTGAATTGGGCGGCATTGGCCGATCCTTTGGCGACCACGGTGGTTTTTATGGGCAAGCGCACCTTTCCCGCACTGGCGCAGGCACTGATCACGCACGGACTGCCGCCAGAGACCCCTACCCTGCTGGCCGAAGCCGTCGGGCATCCGCAGCAGGTGTTGACCCGCTCCACTCTGGCAGCTCTGGCGGCACAACTGGCACAGGGCAGCGGGGATCAGCCGGCACTGATTTTGTACGGCCCCCTGGCAGGCGGGTGACGCAAACGACGCAAGCGCCCTCAATGCGGTCGCTTGCCAGCTTGACCTGTCACCGGCTAGGGCGCAAGAAAGTAGCCTCAAGGTGCCCGAAGCGACAACAAGCAGAGGGCTCAAACGGGAATGGGGAAGGGCGGACCAAATCGCGGCGCCCCCACCCCAGCCGCCCCCGCGACTGTCAGCGGTGAGCGGTCATCCGAAATGCCACTGGCCTTTTCAAAGGCTGGGAAGGCGGATGACCGTTGCGACCCGCAAGCCAGGAGACCGGCCTTGCAACCGCAACCTGTTCAACCGTCGGGTGTGACGGCAAGGAGACTGACATGCATATCGAACCCGGCCTCGTCGATGGGGCCAAAATTACCCTGAGCTATGCCACCGCAGCGGCCGCCGGGGCCACCGGCCTTTGGTTTGCCCGCGAAACGGTCAAAGAACGCGGGCTGATGTCGCTGGCGGTACGGAGCGTGATTGCCGCCGTGCTGACATTTGTGTTCTTTGAAATTCTGCCGACCTTTCCCGTCGGCGTGTCCGAGGTGCACTTCATTCTGGGGTCCACCTTGTTCCTGATCCTTGGCGCGGGGCCATCGGCGATTGGTCTGGCGCTTGGGCTGCTGGTGCAAGGCCTGTTCTTTGCCCCCGCCGATCTGCCGCAATTCGGGATGAACGTGACCACGCTTCTGGTGCCGCTCTTTGCCCTGACGGCGCTGGCGCGCCGTCTGATCGCACCGGGCACGGCCTATATTGATCTGAAGTATGCCCAGGTGCTGGCCCTGTCGGCCTGCTATCAGGGTGGCGTCGTGGCATGGGTGGCATTCTGGGCGATCTACGGCATGGGAACCGAGGCGTTTGCCCCGATCGGCACCTTTGCCGTGGCATATCTGGCGGTGATCGTGCTGGAGCCGCTGGCCGATCTGGCCGTGCTGGCCGGTGCCAAAGCCCTACGCGGCAAGACTCCGCCGACTTTGGTCGAGCCGCGTCTCTACGCTTCGGCATAAGCGGAACGGCGCAACACCAGGGCGCGGTTCATCAGAGCCGCGCCTTTTCCTGTTCATGAGGCGGCAATGATCACCCTGTTCCTGATCGGCATCGGCACTGGCAACCCGGACCATCTGACCGCCGAGGCGGCAAAGGCGATCGGCGAGGCTGATCTGATCCTCATTCCGCTGAAAGGCGAAGACAAGGCAGATCTGGCCGGGCTACGGCTGGACATCTGCAAACGCTGGGTCACACGACCAGAGGCCCGGATCGAGACCTTTGCCCTTCCGGTGCGGGACCCCGCAACGCCGGATTACCTGACACGGGTGAGCGACTGGCATGACAGCATCGCGCAGATCTGGCAGGACCGCATTCGGGCCCATCTGGACGCCGGCGGCGGCACACGTATTGCGCTTCTGGTCTGGGGTGACCCGTCTCTTTATGACAGTACCTTGCGCATCGCCGAACGGGTGTCGCACGCCCTGCCCCTGCGACTTCGGGTGATCCCCGGTATCACCGCGATACAGGCGCTCTGCGCCGCCCATGCGATTCCTCTGAACGACCTTGCATCCGCGGTTGTCATCACCACCGGGCGCAATCTGCGGCGCGACGGCTGGCCACCGGGGGCGCAAACCGTGGTTGTGATGCTCGACAGCGGCGGTGCCTTTTGCACGCTGGGGGCTGCGGATGTGTCGATCTGGTGGGGCGCCTATCTTGGCCTGCCGGAACAGATGCTGATCTCTGGCCCACTGACCGGGGTGTCGGCGCAAATCGTGACTGAACGGGCCAGGGCGCGGGAAAGACATGGCTGGATCATGGACATTTACCTGCTGCGCAAACCTGTGGCAGCGCCCTGAAATCCGAGGCTTCACCCCCGGTGCCACTCGCCGGGCAAAACAGGTCGTTCGCGCACTCATATCCGGCCCAGCCTCAGCGCTGCGGCTGCCATCCGCCCTAGCGGCATCTCTTCTTCGACCCCGCCATGGCGCATCGCCTCCTTTGGCATGCCATAGACCACGGAACTTGCCTCGTCCTGCCCGATGGTCCGTGCCCCGGCATCTCGCATTTCCTTCAGACCGCGGGCACCATCGTCGCCCATGCCGGTCATGATCACACCAATCGCGTTCGGCCCCGCATAGCGCGCGACCGAGCGGAACAGGACATCAACCGAAGGGCGATGGCGCAGCACAAGCGGCCCGTCGCGCACATCGACCGTATAGGTGGCACCACTGCGGTTAAGCAGGCTGTGCCGGTTCCCCGGCGCAATCAACGCGTGACCGCGCAAGAGCCGGTCGCCCTGTGCCGCCTCCTTTACCGAGACCGCACAGATGCTGTCGAGCCTGCGCGCAAAAGCGGCGGTAAAGCCTTCTGGCATATGCTGAACGATAATGATCGGAGGACAATCAACCGGCATCGCTTCCAGAAAGATCCGCACCGCTTCGGTGCCCCCGGTCGACGCGCCCACCGCGATCACCCGCTCGGTGGTCTTTGCCATCGCCCGATTCGATGGGGCGGGCAGCATCGCATCTGCTGTCAGCTTGGCAGTCGGCGCCGTTTCCCGAAGACGACCCAGACGGGCCTGCGCCGCAGCCTTGACCACATCACAAATCCGGATCCGGCTCTCCTCCAGAAAGTCCCGGATGCCGACCTGCGGTTTGCAAATGATGTCCACTGCGCCGGCATCCAGCACGCGCGTCAGGGTTTCAGTATTCGCGCCGACTAGCGAAGAACACATGACCACCGGAATGGGATGCTGCGACATAATCTTGCGCAGAAAAGTTATCCCATCCATGCGAGGCATCTCGACATCAAGGGTAATGACATCAGGCCGCTGCTGGCGGATCAGTTGCGCGGCGGCGAAGGGATCACCCGCCGTCCCCATCACCTCCAGTTCGGGGTCTGATGAAAGAAGGTCGGCCATGACCTGGCGCACAACGGCGCTGTCATCGACCACAAGAACCCGGTACTTCCGGCCGCCAGGCAATTGAGTCACAACGGTCTCACTCCTTTCGATAGATTGATGGTGCCACCAGCGTCATGCCGGGTGGCGGGCTGGCAAGCCCCTCGGAATGTCCGGTCAGGAGATAACCGCCTGGCTGAATTCGCCGCGCAACATTTGCGGCAGCGCGAAGCTGATCTTCTGCATCAAAGTAAATGAGCACATTGCGCAGAAAGGCGATGTCAGCCGTAAGTGCCATGCCCGAAGGCAGATCAAGAAGGTTCACCCAGCCAAGCCGGGCCCGGCTTCGCAATTCCGGCGCGATCCTGTATCGCGACTTAGCATCTGGCGCACCGCGTGACCGCAGCAGATAGCGTTTCCGCATCTCTTCCGGAATCGGCAGGATATCGTCCTCTTCAAAGATCGCCTGCGCCGCCTTGACCAGGATTTTCTGCGACACATCTGTTCCGACAAGATCCCAGCGCAGATTTCGGTTGCGGCCATATCCATCGACAACCATACCGGCGGACCAGAGTTCCGCGCCAGTCGAACAGGCCGCGCTCCAGATCACAAGCGGCCTGTCCAGCCCTGCGCCTTCAGCAACCACCGCCGGAAGGCCCACGGCCATCATCCAGTCATAATGGGCACGCTCGCGGAAAAATGACGTCGTATGCGTTGTCAACGCTTCAACCAGGCGCAAAGCGGCAAGGCCGGTCGGGTTGACACGCAGATGTTTCACATATTCCTCGACGTTGGCAACGCCGGACGTCTGCAGGAGGCGATTGATACGATGTTCGAGAAAGCTGGTTTTTGTCGGGGCAATCGAGATTCCACTAAGACGGTGCACGGCATCAACGAGAATCTGAGATTGCTCCGCACCAATCCGCCCACGTTGCGGGAGTGAGCCATTCATCCGAAATCAAACGCGCCAGGAACGTTGGCCCGGAAGACGGTGTCAAGCGCGAGAATCTGCACGAGCCGCCCGTTAATGCGCGTGACCCCCCGCAGAACGGAGGCATCCCAACTTGTCATGGCGCTTGGTGCGGACCCGATTTCGCCCTCCGGGATCTCGACCACACCAAGCACACGATCGGCGATGACTCCGATCGGGGTTCTAGGATTGGTGCCGAACTCCAGAACAATGATCCGACCATTGCCCTCGGGATTGCTCCCATGCAGGCAGAGCCGCCCAGGCAGATCAACAAGCGCGACATTTTCACCGCGGATATCAATCATTCCGAGCAGATCGCCAGGAGCATTCGGCAAACGTGTGATGGTCTGCATATCAAGAATTTCGCGGACCATAGATACATCCACAGCAAGAGTCTGTTCTGCCAGTACAAAAGTTACATACGTGCGGGGATCATCGACGATCAGCAGGTCATCGTCTGTCCATGCCTCTTCAGCCAAGGCGGTTGCCGTCATATCATGTCACCTGCATGTGAGGGCCAGAGCAGCGGGTGCTACACCGGAGGTTCAATCAATAGCGCTGGAAGTCTTCATCGCTGCCGCTCGCAGCATCGCTCCCCAGATCTAGCAAGACGCCGTTCTGAAACGCCTGGGTTGCACCATTAGACTTTGGCTTTACGATAAGCTGACCACTGGTGCGTGGACGCTGCGTTGTAAAGGTCGGGCGTTGGGCGTGTGGCATGAGCCGGGAATGTTCCTCAGTCGGCGACGAACGCTGCACGCGCTCTTCACCAAGCCGGAAGAACCCGATGACACCGCGCAATTGCTCGGACTGTGTCGCGAGCTTCTCAGAGACGCTCGCCGCCTCGGTTGAGGCTGAAGCATTCTGCTGGATCACAGAGTCGAGCTGACGGATCGCCTCATTGATCTGTTCGGCACCAACATTTTGTTCCCGCGTCGCAGCGCTGATTTCCTGCACCAGATCGGCAGTACGCTTGATCGAAGGAACAAGTGACTGAAGCATCTCCCCCGCGCGCTGGCTGACTTCGACGGTTTTGCCAGACAACTGACTGATCTCGCCCGCCGCTTGCTGGCTGCGCTCGGCGAGCTTGCGAACCTCGGAGGCGACGACCGCAAAACCCTTGCCATGCTGACCGGCACGGGCCGCCTCAACCGCAGCATTCAGTGCCAGGAGATCAGTTTGTCGGGCAATTTCCTGGATGATGTTGATCTTTTCGGCAATGGTTTTCATGGCGCGCACAGCTTCGTCCACAGCCTTGCCGCTGTCCTCCGCCTCCTGAGCAGATTTTGTCGCGATCTTTTCAGTCTGGGCCGCGTTATCCGCCGACTGACGGATATTGGCCGACATCTGTTCCATAGAGGACGAGGCCTGTTCTGCGGCCGCCGCCTGCTCAGTCGCACCTTGGCTCAGTTGCTCTGCCGTTGCCGACATTGCTTGTGCGCCCTCGGCCACACCTGCGGCACTATGGTTCGCATTGGAAATCACATCGCGCAGTTTTTCAAGCATGCTTTCCAAGGCAATACCCAGTCCATCCACATCCGAGCGGCGCTTTGTCGTCACGCCCAGATCGCCCTGACTGATCTTTTCAGCGACAGTGGTTATCTCGCGGAGCGACCCCGACATCCTGTTCATCGCAGACAGAAGGTCACCAATTTCATCGCGACTGGTTGACGTAGCGTCTACAGTCAGATCACCTTGCTCAACAGCCCGTGCAACCGTGACGGCGCGGCTCAGCCCACGCGAGATCGTGATCGACAACCAGAACGCAGCAGCGATGCCGATACCGGCGGCCACCAACCCCAGTGTGATCAGCACGGCGCGCGATGTCTCGTAAACCTCCAATGCAGTCTGTTTGCCATCTGCGACCCGCTGTTTGCTGAAATTCGCCATCGCATATGCGGACCCGATCACTTTTTCGAAAGTGGGGATAAGCCGCTCGCGCAGCATTTCAGTGGCGTGTACATTGCTGTTTTCAAGCGATAGGGCTGTGCCGCGCATAAGCGCATCTCGCCAGACGTCCCACCCTGCGATGATCGTTTCGACGGCACGGCTGTCAGTGGCGCCGGCAAAGCTACGGGCCTGGACCAGATCTTGGGTGAGCGAAATCTGTAGGGGTTCAAGACGCCCCGCCAGATCTGCCAGCTCTGAATCGACCCAAGCCATGAGCATGTCGCGTTCAATTTCCCGCAAGGCACGCATTGTATCGATCGCGCCATCAATCGAGGCCTCAAGCGATACCATTCGCGGATCGCGCACCTCTGCGACGGCTATGCGATCCCGGACGCTGGCGATCAACGTCTCCGAAGCATTGTAAAGGGTTTCATATGAAGGGGTGCTTTCTTCGGCATACAGCAGGATCGCCCTTTCGCCGCTTTTTACAACACCCATCACACGCAACTCTGCCTCCACCCTGCGGAAGTCAGCCCAATCAGCGCTGAAGGCAGCTTGTAGGGCTTTGGCCTCGTCCGAATATACTATGCTGCCCAGGGTTTCAGTCAGCACGTCAGTTTCTGTCAGATACTGGTCGGTCAGACGAGCCTCTTCCGCGGCCTCTGCGACCGTTTCCGCCGCCAGATAGTCCTGAATCAAATTCATGGATCGTGTGGCAGTGCCCTGCATCGTCAGAGCCACTTCTAGCTGGCGCGCAAAGGTATCAACAATCGTGTCAATCTCGCCTTTCATATCGGATGTTTTTTTCAAGGCCGTGAAGCTGGAAGCTCCAAGCAGAGTGATCAGTACGGCAAATACCGCGATCAGTTTGGTTTTTATGGTCACGCGCATATCTGGTCCTTGCTCATGCTTGAATGGATGGCCCGGCGTCCGGGCGGAAGAGGGTGTCGGTATCAAGAAGGATGACAAGTGTATCGCCGTAACGGGCCACGCCGATGACATATTGTTCAGGCCAGCGGGCACCGAGTTCTGGCACGGGCTTAAGCGCGGCACGGTCGGTTTCAATGACCTCCTCCACCGCGTCTGCGAGGATGGCGAGGCGGGTTGCAACGCCGTTGACGGGAAGCTCCAGGACAATGATCCGCGCATGGTCATCTGCAGGCACAGTTGGCATGCGTAACCGCTGCCGGATATCGATCAACGGAGCGATTGCGCCGCGGACATTGATCAGGGCTGGAGCAAAAGCAGGCGCGTTGGGGACTGACGTCGTTGGCATAGGGTCAAGAATTTCGTGAACCTCCCCGACGGGCAAAGCAAATACATTTCCCGACAATCGGAAGATGAGCATCATCTCGGGCTCGGCAGTGCCAGGCTTCTGCGTGATCTGGTTTACAATCTGCATAGACGGAACTCCTCAAGCACTTTGCCGGTGCGCAATGCGCGCACGGCGGGCCAGGGTGACGACATCAATGATCAGGGCCACCGCGCCATCGCCCAGAATGGTTGCTCCTGCGAGACCCGCGATATTGCGGTGATAGATGCTCAGTGTTTTGATGACAGTCTGGTTCTGACCCAGGATATCATCAACCACCAGCCCGAGACGCTGACCGTCTGCCTTGACGATCACAACGCGGCGGCGGGCTTCGGTACTGGCAGGGCGCCCGAACACGTCATCAAGGTCAAGAAAGGGCACCAGATGCTCACGGATCTGGAGCATTGAGCGGCCACTTTCCCGGTGCCTTTCAGCCTCTTCAAACTCAACACATTCTTCAACCGCTGCCAGCGGGATCACAAAAGCCGATGTACCAAGCCGAACGAGAAAGCCGTCGATGATCGCAAGCGTCACTGGCAGCCGCAGGGTGACACGTGTACCGCGACCGGGCAACGTCGCGATTTCGGTCTGGCCCCGAAGCCCCTCCACCGCACTTCGCACCGCGTCCATACCCACACCGCGACCTGACACGCTTGACAAGGCAGAGGCCGTCGAGAACCCTGGCGCAAAGATCAGCTGATGGATTTCGCTGGCGCTTTGCGGGGCGTCGGCTGGCAACAGGCCACGTTCGACGGCTCTGGCTCTGATCGCCTCTGTGTTCAGGCCGGCGCCATCATCCTCGATCGCGATCAGCACTTCGCCACCCTCTTGCCGGGCAGAGAGCGTGACTTTGCCTCGGGCAGGTTTTCCGGCCGCCAGGCGGCTGGCAGCATCCTCGAGGCCATGATCCATACTGTTGCGGATCATGTGGACCAACGGTTCGGACAGTCGGTCGATCACGTTCTTGTCGAGTTCTGTCTCGCCGCCTTCGACGGCTAGCATGACCTCCTTGCCGAGCTCCTGCGACAGATCGCGGACCACCCGTCGGAACTTGCCGAAAACAGATTCAATCGGCAACATCCGGACCGAAAGAGTTGCATCACGCAGGCCCGTCACCAGACGTTCCACCTCTTCGACAACGGCCTCAAGATCGGGATTCTGGCTTGCTGCAGCAATCTGATACAACCGCGCCTGAGCGATGACGAGTTCGCCCAGCTGATCCATGATATCGTCCAGCTTGCCGGCCGGCACACGGACGCTTTCACTGCTCCCGGTCGGAGCCGTCTGCGGGGCGCGCGGCTGCGGCAGTTGCGAGACATTCCCCGGCGGCCCTGCAGCTGCTACCGGCCCGATGGTTGGCCCGTTCGGAGACACCAGCTCTGTAATGTCCAGTGCGGCATCATCGGCAAACAGGAAAATCGCCTCGATCGCGTCGCGGGTCTGGGAGGTGGTAAGCGTGATTTCCCAGGCCAGATAGGATCGTTCCGGATCCAACTCGGTCAAAGGCGGCAGATCTGACGCATCGAGCCGGAATTCAGCCTGGCCCAGAGCTGCGATTTCGGCCATCAGCAGATCCGGACGCATACCATTGCGCAGCGCTGTGGCATCGGGGTGAAAGCGGATCGACCAGCGCCGCATCATCTGTTCGCGCGCCGACAGTTGCATCACAACCGGAGCGTTGCCCAACGTCGGGGACTGTGCGTGGCCGCCCACGATGGAGGCCAGTGTCGCCAGAAGGTGCGCGGCTTCCTCCGAAGCTTCAAGCCGGGCAGCCTCCGGACTGTCGCCGCCGCAATCCAGCAGCGCAGTCATATGATCGCGGGCACGCAACGATACGTCAATCAGCCGCGCGTCTATCTCCAGCCGTCCTTCACGGACACCGTCAAAGGCATCTTCAAAATGGTGGGTAAACCGCGCCAGGACTCCAAATCCGAACATCGAGCCGGATCCTTTGACCGTATGAAGAACGCGGAAAATGGCATCGACACGCTCACGATCAGTGCCGGTTTCGAGGTCCAGAAGCATTTCTTCCAGCCCTTCGAGCTGTTCGCGGGCTTCCAGAACAAATGCGTCGACGGCAGCGCTGAGATCAGTCATTTAACCCGCCAGTCTTTTTGCAACGCTGATGAGATTTTCGGGCGTGAAAGGTTTGGTGATCCAGCCCGTCGCACCTGCCGCCTTGCCCTCCGCCTTGGCTTCGGGTTTCGATTCTGTGGTCAACATGATGATCGGCACCCCAGCGCCCTTTGGCATGCGGCGCAGGGCACGGATGAATTCAAATCCGTTCATCACCGGCATGTTCAGATCGGTGATGACCAAAGAAACGGGTTCGGTCATGAACTTGTCCAGCCCGCTCTGACCATTATCGCCCTCAATGACCCTGTAGCCGAGCGGCGCGAGTGTAAGTTTGATCATGTCGCGGATCGACTTGCTGTCGTCGACTGCAAGAATTGTATGCGCCATAGCGGACCTTATCCCCGTATTGGAATATCAATAGAGAGCGCACCCAGCGCCCGGGACGCGCATGCTTCGAAACCCGAAAAGGCCCCCGCGCCAGCAAGTCCGAGCGCTGCGGCAATCAGATGCTGCAGCGCTGGAGCCGTCGGCGTATCGCCGGTCAGCTCAAGCCCGAGCGGAGCATCGGGTGTCGCGGCCTCAACCGCGGCCACAAGGACCGCCAGTGCAGCCTTGCTGTCCGCAACCGCAAGCGACTGGTCGATAAGGTGAACCGTGCCGTTTCCTGACCCGACTTGACTGAGCATTTCTGCGACTCGTTCCGTTGTTGTCCCACCGGAACCATGCGGTGCAAAACTTAAGAAAAAGCTTCGTGCTCAATTTTCATCCGTTCATTCCCGCGAAAGGACATCCGGCTATTCTGAGCAGACCAAACGTTGAGGAGTGCGATCAGACAGCATGGGTTCTCTTGCGGCAACCATGCCGGAAACATCCGGCAACTCCCTTTCAGAGGCTGGCATTGCCTGTCGCGATTCTTTCGCGGAGCTTGCCGTGCAACTCGCCGATGTCCAGAACGCGGTTCTGGCACTTCTCGACCTGTTTTCTGCTCTGGCAGAACATATTGCTGCACAAGGTGAAGGGTCAGACCCGGTGGATGAGGCTGATCGCGCGGCGCGGACTTTGCTCACTGCATTGCCGGCAACCTCGGGCGAGGCGTATGGCCGCGCCCTTTCTGCAACCCGCGCGGCACTGCAGGAAATTGCGCAGGAAGCCCGCTCGCTCAAGGCCTATGCATCTCTGACGCGACTGACGGCGGCTTCGCTGCGTGTCGATGTGCTGGAGGCCTATGTCGCCGAGGTACAACAGATTGCCGAGACCGTGCACGCAAATGCCCAGTCGCTGAACGAGTGCGTGGAGGTGATCAACAAAGAACGCGCGCCCGCGATGGAGTCACAACGGGCAGCCCAGACCGGATTGCATGATATGCTGGAAGACCTTGGCCCCGCGCGGGCGGCAAGCGCGGATCTAGCGGCTGAGGACCGGGCGTTCCGCACCGATCTCGGGCGTCGGGTAGACCGGCTGGCCCGCGGCGGGCGCACCGAGATTTCTGCATTGATCTCTATGGTGCAATTTGCAGATCAGTTTGCTCAGCGGCTGGAACATATCGAGACAATCCTCGGATCCGATGTGGATCGCAACGCCACAGCGCCGCTTGCGGGGGCGTTGGAATCAGCGCTGGTCGCGGATGCCGAGGCGATCTGTTCTGCGGCGGTGGGGGCGCTGAACAGGCTTGGCAACCTTGCCCGGCGTTCCGCCCTTGTGGAAGGGGACGCGCTTGCCACAAGCCCCCTTGGCCGCCTGCTGCAGGCCCGCCGTGAAGCGCTGGAATGTGTTCAGCGGTGCAACCACGCGACGGCGGCCTCGCTCTCTACGGCGGCGGCAGCGGCGCGGCAGATCTCTGAGGCGATTGCCGGGGCACAGCGGCAGTTTGATGCGCTTCGTGCCAGCGCCGCCAGCGTCAGCATCGCGGCGACCAATGCGCTTTTGTTACCGGGCCGAACCGGGGAAGCGCGCATGCCGCTGAGTGTGCTGGCAAAGGCGGTACAGGAAAGTTCTGCCGCCTTCCGCGACAAGACAGCAGCGGCCAGCCTGTCCATCGGCGGGCTGTCAGACAGCTTTGATGCCGCTGTCATCATCGCCCTTGAGGAGGGGCTTGCCGGGTTTGATGCTTCGGTCCAATTATCCTCTGTCCGGATCGGGGCGGCCGATGAAAGTCAGCGCAAGATCGGCTCTTTGCTCTCGGAAATCGGCCTTGCTCTGACAGAGCTCGACCGGGCCGCCCGTGACAGTCGCACGGCGATGGGTGACGTGCTACGCAGGCTGCGCACGTTGCGAAAAAACGCCGCCCCACGCCCGGTTGAACCGTCAGATCCGCAACCGCTTGAGCAGTTCATAGCGATTTACACCATGGCAAGGGAGCGCGAGGTTCATGCCGCCCTGACCGGGATTGCCCTCACCGAACCCGAACCCGCAGCCGATGAGATTGAGTTTTTCTGAACACGCTGCCGCCAGCCGGTTCGAAGCCGTCTGCCATGGGCAAGAATGCGCCCGGACCGCAGCCTTGCAGATGCCACCCATCCTGATAGTGTTTTTCATACCCTAACAGCTGAGGCCAAGATGACCGAACATGAGCTTCTGGCCGAAATCACCGCCAATGAGGCAAGGCTGATCTTTCCCCGTTTTGACGAGAATATTGCCTGGTCCATCGGACAGGCTCTCGTCGAACAGGGCCGCGCCAACGGATTGCCGATTGTCATCAACATCCGCACTCCGGACGCAACCTTGTTTCACGCGGCTTTGCCCGGATCAGCTCCTGACAATGACGAATGGGCCCGGCGCAAGTCCAACACGACGCTGCGCCGCCATCGGTCATCCTACGCGGTCGGGCTCGCGTTCAAGGCACGGGGCATCGCCACACCGGGCGCCGATGAGGGGCTGCCAATCGCCGATTTCGCAACCCATGGCGGCAGTGTGCCGGTGCGGTTGCAGGGCGGTCGTGTGGTGGCTGCAGTTACGGTGTCCGGCCTGCCGCAGGCCGAAGATCATGCGATGGTCGTCGCCGCGATGGCAGCAGAACTCCATCGGATCAACGCGTCATAAGTCAGAAAAGACACTATGGCAGGCCGCTGATGTGGCGGGCCTTCAGGCATCACGCGCAATGATCGCCTCGACCTCGGGCGCAGGAACAAAACGCCAGTTGCGCCGGGGGCCGGCCATAACGTTAAGATAATACAGCTCGAATCCATAGGGCGCGCCGCAGGGGTGATGGCCCCGCGGCACCAGCACCACATCATGATCGCGTATCGCCATCACTTCATCCAGACTGCCATCATCGGTATAGACCCGCTGCACGGCCCAGCCGTCGGCGGGATTCAAGCGATGGTAATAGGTTTCCTCCAGATAGGTGATGCGGGGGAAATCGTCTTCGTCATGGCGATGGCTGGGAAAGGAAGACCAGTGCCCCGGAGGAGTAAACACTTCGGTCACCAACAGGCTGTCGCAATAATCCTCGGCCTCCATCGCGATATTGTTGATGTGGCGGGTGTTGGTGCCTTTGCCGCGTGGGGTCAGCGAGATGCCCTCCGGCCCGATCCGCCGCGCAGAATGGCCACCGCGGCCCGGCGCGGAACAGACGGCGATCGTGCAGTCGGTCACCGCCTCGGCCGCCCAGCCCTGACCGTTCGGAATATAGAGACAATGCGGCGGTGTTTTCTCGAACACATCCATCCGCTCCCCCAGCACACCCCAATCTTGCCCTGCGCCGGTAAAAGCAGCCTTGCCCTCGACCATGACCAGAATTACCTCGCGGTCGCCGGTGGCCTCTGCGATCTGCTCACCCGGCCGGAGACGATGCAGCGCAAAACCGACATAGCGCCACCCCGCATCGCCGGGCGTGATCCGGTGAGTTTCACCATGGGTGCCAAAGGATCTGCGCAGAAGGGATGGCATCGGATGTCCTTTCGTCTTTGGTCAGGCAGTGGCGGAACGGTCCAGCCCAGCCTCGCGCGCGGCGGCTTTCAAGGCGTGCAATCCCATGGACTGATATTTCAACGGGTTGCGCAGGACCGGATCCTGTTCAGCCTCGATTACCAGCCATCCATCATACTCCGCACCGGCCAGCAGCCGCAACAACGGCACGAAATCAACCGCCCCTTCCGGGTCGCCCGGCACTGTAAACGCCCCGGCAAGGACACCCTGAATAAACGACAAGCCCTCACTGCGCACACGGTCACAGATATCACGGCGGATGTTCTTGGCGTGAAAATGCGCAACACGGCCCACATGCCGCGCCAGCACAGCCACAGGATCGCCGCCGCCAAAGGTGCAGTGGCCCGCATCAAACAACAGGTGCGTGGCGGGGCCAGTGGCGGCCATAAAGGCATCAATCTCTTCCGCTGTCTCAACCACGGTGCCCATATGGTGGTGGTAGGCCAACGTGATACCTTCCCCCGCCAGGTAGGCCGCAAAAGCCTCGATCTTTGCACCAAAGGCGGTCATCTCTGTGACCGTCAACCGGGCGCGGTCATTGACCGGCACGTTGCTGCCATGAACGGCGTTTGAGGTTTCGCAGACAATGCAGACCTTGCAATCATTCGCCTTGAGCTTCGCCAGATGCGGCTGCACTGCGGCAATCTCTGCCTCGACCGAGCGCACCAGCAGTTCGGTAGAATACCAGCCGGAAATAAAGCGCAGCCCGTATTCCGCCAGCAGCGCTTTCAAAGCCTGCGGATTTTCGGGCCAGCGATGGCCATTCTCGATACCATCAAAACCTATGATACGGCCCGCTTCTGTCAGGATCTGTTCGGTCGGGATATGGGCGCCAATCGTCTGATCGTCATCATTGGCCCAGGCAATCGGGTTGGTGCCGTAAAGGATCATGCTTTCCTCAGTTGATCAGGATCTGTAGCGCACACGCATCCGGGTTGCGTGCAGCGGCCGGTTTAAAGTTGCTGGCATCGCGTCTGGCAGACAGAACGCCACCCTGCCCCGCCATGACCTCGCCCGTGGCTTCATCAAGATCACAGTGACGCCGTCCCGGTCAAGTGCGGCCGCGTTTCTCCGCGCTTGACACATGGCTGCCCTGTCTCACGCGGACTGCGCAACCCTGACCTTTGCCCACTCCAATGTGCGGCTGAACAACTGAACGACCGCAGCATCTTCGCAAGCCGCCAAAACGGAGTCGAGCGCCTGCGACAGACCTCGATCGCCCTTCAGGTGTTGCAACGTAAGCTCCGGCTGGGTGGTGAGCATCGCAGCGCAGATGGACAAAAAGGAACGCTGCACAAACGGGTCCATCGGCTCCGGTCTGGCAATAATCACCTTCCAGGCATCAAGCGTATGAGCGGTCTCGACCGCCCTCTGCGGCAGGGACCCCTTCAGTTGGCGCTTCAGATCGGCAATTTCATCCTGCTGACGCTCAACTTCGGCTTGCAGGGTCTGGCAGTGCATGAGCCAGAGATCGGCCAGATAAGCCTTGGACTGGCTTTCGTCTAGGGGTGGAGATTGGGGCATCACATTCTCCGCAAGGCGCTGGTGGACACTCATGCTGTCATGACCTTTCGGCTGTTCAACAATCCGTCAAAAAATGTTCGATAGTTTTGCAGCGCATCTTCACCCAGAGCTGTAAAGTAGCGCCGCCACAAGTCCTTGTCCTGAGCCAGGGTCAGTTTTTGCTCAAGCTCATGCAACGTGCTGAACTGACTGTTATCTGGCAAAGGAATCGCGGGTATATCTGTTGCAAAGCGCATGACCCTGCACCCAAGCGCCAGCGCTTCATAAAGCAGTGACGACGTATGGCCAACAATCAACGCTGCATCTGTGAAATGCAGTTGCTCGGTCATTCCAGGATAGCGCTTCAGGATTTCAGCCTTGGGCAGTGATGGATGAAAGCGAACTTTGACTTCCATCCCCTTGAGCTGGGCATAAGCAAGCACAATTTCAATCATCTCGATATTCTGAGCCTGAAAAGGCTTTTGATCCAGAAACAACGACACATATGGTGCCGACGCCGCCGTGCCAGCGGGCGGCGAGGCATTAAAAATCAGAGGCTTACCACATTCAACGATCCGTGTTTCGGGATGGTACCGGCCAATCAGTTCTGAAGTCTCAGGCCCCCAGGACAAAAAGTACTCAGAAGGTTGATGCATGTAATTGATTTTGTTGACCGTATCATAGTCGCCATAATCCACATACAGACCATGCTGCAAAGTCACCGTGGGAACGCCCATCTGCCGGAAATGTAACGCAAGTAAATGCTCTGTGGGCTGCATATCCGCGTGAAAAATGACTGCTTGCGGCCGAACATCACCGAAGTGATCACGGATGAATGCATACATACAAGCCCGGATAAACAGGATTGTTCGTGTCAGCTGATCACTTTCGTCGATACGATCCCAAAGTGAATGATTTTTTATCATGAACCGGCTGGCAGCAGTATTTATTTTAGGTGGATTTAAGCGAATTTTGTAATTTTCAATCACCACTGGATTAGCTATGCCAGAGGCAAGAACAACAGCATGAAAGCTCTCTTGATAATCATCGCGTACCAGAGAGCGGAAAAACACCACATCTCCATCATGAACTTCTGCTAAACGGAAATCGCACTCAACAAAATCGCGATACCACACCCTTAGTCTTTTGCGCTTCTCAGACCTCGAAAGTCCATCAATGAAAAGCTTGTCAGCGTAATGAATCGAGCTGTAGGGTATTGCAGGCATTTCCCCGTCCATAAATCTAAAAAGTCGCCCCACCCTGAGCTGAAGCTATGAACAGGGAGGGGCGAAGCGTAATTTAAACCGGAGTGACCACACCCTTGCGCTCTAAAGCCCGACATGCGCGATAGACATTTCGGTTAAAATCGACCTTATCTGCCTCCCACGCATCACTTCGAGCTTCTGGGGTTGCCTCTGGATTGCGATCATTCCAACTCGCAAGCCAAAGCTGATACGCGAGAGCCCGAACAAATTCGCTTCCCTTTTCGACGTTCATAGTCTCTTCCTTTCGATTGAAGTCCACACTTAACCTTAGCAATTATCGAGTTTACCACATTCACCAAAGCTGCACAATCACACTGCCTCAATGGCACGGGTAAAAGTAAAAAAAAATAAATGAACAAACCAACCTTCACACTCACCACAATCATTTAAACACTAGGCTCTTAAATCTACACACCCTAGAGAGAGAAATCTACTACACCGCAACATTTTAGAGATTTGGCCGACCACCATCAGATTTCTTTACCGCCCGAATTCACATAAGGCTCGACAAGCTTCGGGAAATTATCTAAAAACCCCTGCATATAAACACTTTTAGACATGTCCTTGTCTCCAAAATTATCAAACTGAATTTTCAATACCTCAAGGTACGGACGCAAACCAGATTCTGATTTCCCCCCTGCAGCATAATCGCAAACTACGCAGTCTATTGACCTGAAGGTGGCACCAGAAACATAGAGCTCTACAACCTGATTATAATCACCTGCATACTTATAGGTAGTGTTGAAAGGAAATTTTCGCAGTATCTCCGTCCGGTAAAATGCCGCCTGATGACAATACGGCATGCGACGGGTGACATAATCTATAGAATGCGCCTCTTGCAAACGCTTTCGCCCCTTTGTCACATAATTCCGGTGACCATATATAACGGCAGTCAATCCGTCTAGATGGGCACAAATATCAGACAATGTCCCTGAGCTCGCAAATGTATCATCAGAGTTCATAAATATACTGTACTGACCACGCGCGACCGCAATACCCTTATTCATAGCATCGTAAATACCCGCATCCGGTTCAGAAATCAATATATCGATCATGCTTCGATATTTTCCAATTACATCTTGCGTTTTAGAACCAGACGCCCCATCCACAACTATAAACTCATAATTCTTATATACCTGCGAGGCCACGCTCGCCATTGTCTTTTCCAACCCGTTTGGATCATTATACACTACGGTAATAATGCTCACCTTGGGACGTTTTTCGCTGACCTGATCAACCTTGCCCAGCTGAACTGCTGGCGTTATGAGCGCGTTTAGGGACTCGATCGCAGCCAAGCCGTTGCTCCTTACGTATTCCGGCCATGTTCTAACCTCACTCCATCCAAACACAAACACGAAATCCAGCCCCGCGGCATGGGCAGCGCGATGATCGTAAGTGCTGTCGCCCAGAAACAACGCAGGTCCGGTGATATTGCCGGATGTCAGTTCCCGTGACAGGATCTGATCCTTATTGTCCGGACTGCCGAAAATTCCGCCGTCGAACAGGTCGGCCAGACCGCGTGCGGCAAAGACATCGCGCAGCTCGGCCTGATCGCCCCCCGACACGATCAACCAGCGCGCCGCTTGGGTGCGCGCTCGCAGGGCTGCAAGACCGGGAGCAACGGCACAGCGGGCCAGACCGTCGCGCACAGCTTCGGCATAGCGCGCCAGCAAAGTCTCCAGATCGGGGCCGGGCAGTCCCGCCGGAACGATTTCAGACAGGAAATGAGCGAATTTCTGATAGCGCGAAATGCCGCCATTGGCCACATGCCAGGAAACCAGTGCATTGGCCGCCGCATCGCCATACGGAAGGGCTGCAGTCCGGAATGCCTCTGATTTGATCCGGTTTGAGTCCAGAATGACCCCGTCGCAATCAAAAATCAGGGTCTGGTAGTGACTGATATCCAAGGCCAGAAACCTTTCGTATGCGCTTCAAAGAATGCAGCCCTTTTACCAAAGCACTGCGTTCACGTAAAAATATACACTGCATTCATCTGACATGCCTGCGCGCCCCTTGATCTGCCCGTCCCGTACATGCATTCAGGTCGGGCCTGAGACGCAAGCAATGCAAGGTCAAAGCCAGAAGACGCCCATTCTGGGGCCGATGTGGCGTTTGATAGCGTCTTCGGGGCGTGATGGCCAGTATGATCATGCCTTTTGTGTAGCAAACGTGGATTGCAATCGGCTCGATTGACCAAAAATCAGGCACATTGCGCTGGAGTCCTGCTGCACCAGAAATCTGATCAGCATGGCACCTCATTGCGCCTCTTGGTCTGCTTCTGCGAAATCTCCCGATAAACAAACTGTGCCATCCATCGTGAAAGATTCCGCTGCAACCCCGTCCCGCTCACGGACCGTTATTTCGCCCCGGCAATCACCATCGCTTCGCGCACCCGACCCAGATCTTCCAGCGTGTCAACGGCGATTGACGCACCGGAAAGTTCGATCATCTGAACCGTCCAACCCATTTCCAGAAACCGAAGAATCTCGATGTCTTCGGCGTTCTCATGCGCCGCCTTTGCACCCCGCGCGGCAAAAGCCGCAAGGGCATTGCGTGGGAACCCGTAGACGCAGATCTGTTTGCGGGAAAAGACAAAAGTGTCAGATTTCGTCCCGGGAATGGGGGCACGGCTCATATACATCAGCTGGCCATCCTCGCGCAGAACCACCTTGGGGATCGTCCGGGACCGGAATTCACTTTCCTCGGTGATCGGGGCCCAGCCGTTGATGATCTGATCAGGCCGGGCGCAGCTCAGGTCGATAACGGCTTTGATGCTCTGTGCCGGCATCATCGGTTCGTCCCCCTGCAGGTTGATGTACACATCCCTGACCACCGTATTGGCGAACTCGGCAACGCGGTCCGTGCCTGTCAGGCAATCGGGTGAGGTCATGACTGCCTGCGCCCCGTATTTTGCGCAGACCTCCATGATCTCTTCGCTGTCGGTCGCGACATAAACATGCTCCGCAGGCGCGGCTTCGACACCGCGTTCCCAGGTGTGGATCACCATGGGCTTGCCCGCGATATCCATAAGGGGCTTTTGTGCCAGCCGGGTTGAGCCCAGACGTGCCGGAATAACCACTGCATAATCAGTCATGATTCACTCGGAGTAGAGAGGGGTATGGGCAAGCGTGTAATGAGTCGCGGTGACAGAGCTCACCGGCAGCGAGCTCTGACTTTTGAGCGATGCGATCAAGGCATTCGTCTTGCGATAGCTCTCGGACATGCCATTGTAACCGTCAAACCCGGCCAGAAGCAGTTCAGAGGCGCCCGCCGCTTCGGCCAGGGCCCAGGCATAGGCCAGCGCCTCCGGGGCCGGGATGGTGCAACCTTTGGGGCGCGCTGAAAACGCTGCATCCGCCTGCACACAGACACCATAATCGGTGACCGCTGATCGGCCCTGCATCTTCGAGTCCAGACTGTCAGGCAGCATTCCAAGCGTCGAATACAATGGCAGGGCGTTCCACGACTTGTCACCAATCAGCGCCATCATGCGGGCGGGGTGAATGCAGACCACTCCGTCAAAACTGGCCGGATCATGGTCTTCCAGATGGTTGACCGCCAGAACGAACGCATTTCGCTTGCGCGCCAAGGCCATTACAGCATTCCAGTGCCGCACAGCCTGCGGCCCGCCCGCCACGATCATGACTGACCGCCCCGACCAAAGCCCTTCGACCGAGTCGCGCCCTTCGGGGGCGTTCATCATCGCAGCCAAAGCACGATCAACATTCGCCGCGCTGTAAGAGGTGGGCGCCTCGCCCCCGCTCAACGCGGCGATCATCACCAGAATATCAACCGGCTCGTAGCGGTTAGAGGCAAGCATCTGCTGCACATAACTCGGGTGCAGCGAGCGCAGACCTGCTTCGTAGTAAAAGATGTTGGTGCCCCACCGGCACCGCTCTTTCAGCTTGGCCAGCCAGCCGGTTGCAGCGCGCTGAATATCCAGCAGGTTAAAGGACTTCAGACCCATCTGGGCCATTTCAACCGAAAGATATTCAGTCTGCGTATTGCCCGCCCCACGCCCCATCCCGGTGACCGTGGCATCAACCCATGTCGCCCCGGCGCGCAGTGCCGCCATCGAGTTCGCGACGCCAAGCCCGATGTTGTCGTGACCATGAAAGCCGATCGGCTTTGGCGATGACGCGCGGAACAGCGTCACGATGCGGGTCACATCGTCAACCTTGAGGTTGCCAAGGCTGTCAGCAAAATACAGCGCCTCAAACGGCACAAAGCGCGCCTCGACATCTTCGATCAGCGCGGTGATCTGGGCGTCGTCGGCCTGCGAAATCTGCATGACGTTCAGACCGACATCATAGCCAGCCGCCTTGAGCCAGGCCACCAGCTTGTCACAGGCAGGAATTTGCCCGATATGCGCCGCGATCCGCACCAGACCGACGCGGCTTTCTGCGGCGGGCACAAAGGCCGCCTCCATATCCTGCAACCAACGGTCAGACAGGTAGTCAGAGGCGTTGATCATCACGCCGTACTGAACCCCTTCAGGCAGTTCGAGCTGCTGCAGGACGTCTTCACGGGTATAGGCAAAGGGGCCCAGAAATTTGGATTTTGGCGTAAACCGAAAGCCGATTTCAATAATATCGACGCCGCCGCGCACCAGATTGTCGATGTAATCCTGTGCTTCCCGAAGCGAAAAATCCCAGTCGTTGTAGTAGCCACCATCGCGCAAGGTACAGTCGAGCAGTTTCGGGGCTGCGGAAGTGATATCGTGCATTCAGAATACCAATTCATTAGGGTAAAAGTGTGCGGCAAACGTAGCAGTATGTCATTGGAAGATAAATCTGAAAATAACGACCACCACGGCGTGCCCGCGGCCAGACCAGCGACACACTGCCTACCCGTGGAGACGCCGCGCAATCTCACAAGGTCTCGAAAAATCTGAAGCATCAGGCTTCTGTGCCAGGACGCTGCGGGTCAGTGACCGCGCATTTGGCAAACACTCAGCACAAAATGTCGCAACTCGATTCCGGCATTAGTGCGAGCGCGACTTGACTGTTGCGGTGAGGGGGTTTGTGACGACCCCGTTCCATCGCAAACCTACGATGAAGTCCGTCACCCTCCACCCCAAAAACAAAAAGGCCCCCGCCGTTTCCGGCAGGGGCCAACTTCGATGACGCGTGCTTACACACGCAACATTCTTACCAGTCTTCGCGGGCGACCACGCGGGTCAGGACCGGCAGCTTCATCGCACCAAGGCGCAGGGCCTCACGTGCGATCACTTCCGATACACCGTCGATCTCGAACATGATGCGGCCAGGTTTCACCTTGGCTGCCCAGTAATCGACCGAACCCTTACCTTTACCCATCCGCACTTCGGTCGGCTTCGACGACACCGGGACATCGGGGAAAATACGGATCCAGACACGACCCTGACGCTTCATGTGGCGGGTGATCGCGCGGCGGGCCGCTTCGATCTGACGTGCCGTCACACGCTCTGGTTCCGTGGCCTTCAGCGCAAAGGAGCCAAAGTTCAGCAGGAAGCCGCCCTTGGCTTCGCCGTGAATACGGCCCTTGTGCTGTTTGCGGAACTTAGTCCGTTTCGGTTGCAGCATCTTTCAATACTCCCTTACGCGCGTTCGCGGTCGCGACGAGGTTGACGCGGTGCCGCGCCTTCCTGTGCTTCTGCGTGACGGCGGTCATGCGCTTGCGGATCATGCTCAAGGATTTCGCCTTTGAAGATCCAGACCTTCACACCGATGATCCCGTAAGGGGTCGTTGCTTCGGACAGGGCATAGTCAATATCGGCGCGCAGCGTGTGCAACGGCACGCGGCCTTCACGATACCATTCGGTCCGTGCGATCTCGGCACCACCCAGACGGCCGGCGACGTTCACACGAATCCCCAGTGCTCCGATCCGCATGGCGTTCTGCACGCCGCGCTTCATGGCGCGACGGAAGGACACCCGGCGTTCCATTTGCTGAGCGATCGACTCGGCCACCAGCTGAGCGTCGAGTTCCGGTTTGCGGACTTCGACGATGTTCAGGTGCAGTTCCGACTTCGTGAACGCTGTCAGTTTCTTGCGCAGCGTTTCGATGTCGGCGCCTTTTTTGCCGATGATCACACCCGGGCGTGCCGCGTGAATCGTGACGCGGCACTTCTTGTGCGGACGCTCGATGATCACCTTGCTGATGCCGGCTTGCTTGGCTTCTTCGTGAATGAATTCACGCATCCGCAGATCTTCGAGCAGCAGGTTGCCGTAGTCTTTCGACTCGGCAAACCAGCGGCTGTCCCAGGTGCGGTTGACCTGGAGGCGCATCCCGATCGGGTTAACCTTCTGTCCCATTATGCCGACTCCCCGGACTGACGAACCTTGATGGTGATTTCAGAGAACGGCTTCATGATCTTGCCGAAACGGCCCCGTGCCCGCGGACGGCCACGCTTCATCACAAGGTTCTTGCCACACCAGGCTTCGGCAACGATCAGGCTGTCGACGTCCAGGCCATGGTTGTTTTCGGCGTTTGCAATCGCAGACTGCAGGCACTTCTTGACGTCAGCCGCGATGCGGCGCTTCGAGAAGGTCAGGTCGGCAAGCGCCTTTTCAACCTTTTTGCCACGGATCAGGCCGGCAACCAGGTTGAGCTTTTGCGGCGAGGTCCGCAGCATCCGGCTGATCGCCATCGCTTCGTTGTCCGCCACGCGGCGCGGATTCTTTTCCTTGCTCATGACTTACTTCCTCTTGGCTTTTTTATCGGCGGCGTGACCGTAATAGGTCCGCGTCGGCGAATATTCACCGAACTTCTGGCCGATCATTTCTTCGGTGATCGCCACCGGAATGTGCTTGTGGCCATTGTAGACGCCAAAAGTCAGACCGACAAACTGCGGCAGGATGGTGGAACGACGCGACCAGATCTTGATCACTTCGCTTTTGCCCGACTCGCGCGACTTTTCTGCCTTTTTCAGGACATAGCCATCGACGAACGGGCCTTTCCAAATGGAACGTGACATGGATTAGCGGCCCTTTTTCTTGGCGTGACGCGAGCGGAGGATGTACTTGTCCGTCTCTTTGTTCGACCGGGTGCGGTTGCCCTTGGTGCCCTTGCCCCACGGCGTAACCGGGTGACGACCACCAGAGGTCCGGCCTTCACCACCACCGTGCGGGTGGTCGATCGGGTTCATGGCAACACCGCGAACGGTCGGACGCACGCCCATGTGGCGCTTACGACCGGCTTTGCCGAGGTTCTGGTTCGAGTGGTCAGCGTTTGACACGGCACCGATGGTGGCCATGCATTCCTGACGCACCAGACGCAGTTCGCCCGACGACAGGCGGATCTGGGCATAGCCACCGTCACGACCGACGAACTGGGCATAGGTGCCAGCCGCACGTGCGATCTGACCACCCTTGCCGGGCTTCATCTCGACGTTGTGGACGATGGTACCGATCGGCATGCCCGAGAACGGCATGGCGTTGCCCGGCTTCACGTCGGTCTTTGCGCCTGCGATCACAGAATCGCCGACAGCCAGACGCTGCGGAGCAAGGATGTAGGAAAGTTCGCCGTCCGCGTATTTCACGAGGGCGATGAATGCGGTGCGGTTCGGATCGTATTCAATCCGCTCGACGACCGCTGCAATGTCGAATTTACGACGTTTGAAATCCACAATGCGGTACAGACGCTTTGCGCCGCCGCCCTTGTGCCACATCGTGATACGTCCGGTGTTGTTCCGTCCACCCGTCTTGGTCAAGCCTTCTACAAGGCCCTTGACCGGGCGTCCTTTCCACAGCTCCGAACGGTCGATCAGAACCAACCCGCGTTGGCCAGGCGTCGTCGGTTTGTACGACTTAAGTGCCATGCTTTCTGTCTTCCGTCAGCTAGAGGGTCTGTTGTTACAAACCCGAATTATAGGGCCCCGAAGGTCCCCGGTTTATAGGGCCCCGAAGGTCCCCGGTGGTATAATCTGTCTGTGAAACCTCACAAAGCAGACTGATTCTGCAAAAAATCCACGGCCCCGGAAATTCCGGGGCCGCGAGATTCGGCGCCTTCTATCAGAGGCCGGTCGAGACGTCGATAGTGTTACCCTCTTCGAGCGTAACATAGGCCTTTTTCTTGTCGGACCGCACGCCGGGACGACCTTTGAAACGCTTGGTCTTGCCCTTGGTGATGGTGGTGTTGACCGCCTTCACCTTGACGCCAAAGACAGCCTCAATGGCTTCTTTGATCATCGGCTTGGTTGCGTCCATATCAACCTGAAACACAACCGCGCCATGCTCCGAAGCCATGGTGGCTTTTTCGGTGATGATCGGCTTTTTGATCAGGTCGTAGTGCTGGGGTTTCGCGCTCATTTCAGACGAGCCTCCAATGCTTCGAGTCCTGCCTTGGTGATCACAAGCTGATCCCGCTTCAGGATGTCATAGACGTTGGCACCCATCGTCGGCAGCACGTCGATCCCTTCGATGTTGCGTGCAGCCAGAGCAAAGCCCTGATCCACAGCCACACCGTCGATGATCAACACGCGCTTCCAGCCGAGTTCCTTCGCCTGTTTCGCCAGGATCGCGGTCTTGGCTTCTGCCATGGTCAGCGTGTCCAGGATGATCAGCTCACCCGCTTTGGCCTTGGCCGACAGCGCGTGACGCAGACCCAGAGCACGGACCTTTTTCGGCAGGTCATGCGCGTGGCTGCGCGGGGTCGGGCCCTTGACGACACCACCCTTGCGGAAGATCGGCGCCTTGCGCGACCCGTGGCGTGCGCCACCGGTGCCTTTTTGGCGATAGATCTTTTTGGTCGAATAGGACACTTCGGCGCGGGTCAGCGTCGAGTGCGTGCCAGCCTGGGCCTTCGCCCGCTGCCAGCGCACCACGCGGTGCAGAATGTCTGCACGCGGGTCCAGACCGAACAGGTCGTCGTTCAGATCAACCGAACCGGCTTTGCCGCCGTCGAGTTTCAGAACATCAAGTTTCATGCTTCACCGCCTTCAGACTTGGTGGTGGCCTCGTCAGCGCCTTCAGCCGGCTCGCTGCCTGCGTTCAGTGCGTCTTCGGCTGCCTTGGCTTCCAGAGCTGCCTGTTCGGCGGCTTGTGCGGCCAGACGTGCTTCTTCAGCGGCTGCAGCTTCTGCGGCAGCAGCAGCTGCGGCGGCTTCAGCAGCAGCAGCAGCGGCCTTTGCAGCGGAACGCAGCGCGGCCGGGATGATCACAGTGTCCGGAACCGGCTTCTTCACCGCGTCCTTGACCGTAACCCAACCACCTTTCGATCCGGGGACAGCGCCTTTGACCATGATCAGACCACGGTCAGCATCGGTACGGATGACCTGCAGGTTCTGCGTGGTCACGCGCACGGCACCCAGATGGCCCGCCATTTTCTTGCCTTTGAACACCTTGCCGGGGTCCTGGCACTGGCCGGTCGACCCGTGCGACCGGTGCGACACCGACACACCGTGCGACGCCCGCAGACCGCCAAAGTTGTGCCGCTTCATCGCACCGGCAAAACCTTTACCGATCGAGGTGCCGGCGATGTCAACGAACTGACCGGGGAAGTAGTGGTCAGCGGTGATTTCTTCACCCACGTCGATCATGCAGTCATCCGTGACCCGGAACTCTGCCACTTTACGCTTCGGCTCGACCGAGGCTTTGGCAAAGTGGCCGCGCATCGCAGCCGAGGTCCGCTTGGCCTTGGCCGAACCGGCGCCGAGCTGAACAGCCGTATAGCCGTCCTTGTCAGCGGTCCGCTGGGCCACAACCTGCAGATTGTCCATATGCAGAACCGTGACCGGAACCTGCTTGCCATCTTCCAGGAACAACCGGGTCATGCCCAGTTTCTTCGCAATAATACCAGAGCGCATCTGTTTGTGCCCCCTTATACTTTGATTTCGACGTCAACGCCGGCAGCCAGGTCGAGCTTCATCAGCGCGTCCACGGTCTGCGGGGTCGGATCGACGATATCAAGAAGACGCTTGTGCGTGCGGATTTCCCACTGGTCACGCGACTTTTTGTCGATGTGCGGACCACGGAGAACCGTGAATTTCTCAATCTTGTTCGGCAGCGGGATCGGCCCGCGAACCTGTGCGCCTGTGCGTTTGGCCGTGTTGACGATTTCCTGGGTGCTGGCGTCCAGCACGCGGTAATCGAAGGCCTTCAGGCGAATGCGAATGGTCTGACCTTGCATTTCTTGTTCCTTCGGAACGTAGACGGGGCAACATGCCCGGCCCATAGGTTCACATTTGTGGATGGTCTGCGGCGCGCCCAGGGTATGGGCGCGCCGCGTGTCGTTATACTGTCATACCGCCTTTGGAAAGGCGATTCGTCAGCCTCAGGCGAGGATTTTCGAGACCACGCCTGCGCCGACGGTGCGGCCGCCTTCACGGATGGCGAAGCGCAGTTTTTCTTCCATCGCGATCGGGGCGATCAGTTCGACGTTGAACTTCAGGTTGTCACCCGGCATCACCATCTCGGTGCCTTCGGGCAGCTGGACCATGCCGGTCACGTCGGTCGTGCGGAAGTAGAATTGCGGACGGTAGTTCGCAAAGAACGGCGTGTGACGGCCGCCTTCTTCCTTGGTCAGGATATAGGCTTCGGCTTCGAACTTGGTGTGCGGGTTCACCGACTTCGGCTTGCACAGCACCTGGCCACGTTCCACGCCTTCACGGTCGATGCCGCGCAGCAGCACGCCGACGTTGTCGCCAGCCTCACCGCGGTCCAGCAGCTTGCGGAACATCTCGACGCCGGTGCAGACCGACTTCTTGGTGTCACGGATGCCGACGATTTCGACTTCGTCGCCGACGTTGATCACGCCACGTTCGACACGACCGGTCACAACCGTACCACGACCCGAGATCGAGAACACGTCTTCGATCGGCATCAGGAACGGCTGGTCCACGGCACGGGCCGGGGTCGGGATGTAGTCGTCAACGGCCTTCATCAGCGCACGCACCGAATCTTCGCCGATGTCCTTGCGCTCACCGATCATCGCCTGGTGGGCCGAGCCCTTGATGATCGGAATGTCGTCGCCCGGGTAGTCGTAGGACGAGAACAGCTCGCGGATTTCCATCTCGACCAGTTCGATCAGCTCTTCGTCATCAACAAGGTCAACCTTGTTCATGTAGCACACCATGTACGGAATGCCGACCTGACGGCCGAGCAGGATGTGCTCGCGGGTTTGCGGCATCGGGCCGTCGGACGCGGCACACACCAGAATGGCGCCATCCATCTGTGCAGCACCGGTGATCATGTTCTTCACATAGTCGGCGTGGCCGGGGCAGTCGACGTGCGCATAGTGGCGCGCTTCGGTCTCGTATTCCACGTGCGCGGTCGAGATCGTGATCCCACGCGCCCGCTCTTCCGGCGCGCCGTCGATCTGGTCATAGGCGCGGAAGTCACCAAAATACTTGGTGATCGCTGCCGTCAGCGTCGTCTTGCCGTGGTCAACGTGGCCAATCGTGCCAATGTTGACGTGCGGTTTGTTCCGTTCAAACTTTGCCTTTGCCATCTGGGCAACTCCTCATTCATGGGTCGGATGCGGCGGGGTCAACCCCGCCCTACGGGACTGGTAGGGCGGGGAGACCCCCGCCACACCGTTAAGCGTATTTCTTCTGAATCTCGTCCGAGATGTTCTGCGGAACCGCGTCGTAATGGTCGAACTCCATCGAGAACACGGCACGGCCCGAGGTCATCGAGCGCAGCGTGTTGATGTAGCCGAACATGTTCGCCAGCGGGACCATCGAAGAGATCACGTTGGCGTTGCCGCGGCTGTCCTGCCCGGTCACCATGCCCCGACGCGAGGTCAGGTCGCCGATGACGCCGCCGGTGTATTCTTCCGGGGTGACGACTTCGACTTTCATGATCGGTTCAAGCAGTTTCGCACCGGCTTTCTTCAGACCTTCGCGCATCGCGGCACGGGCCGCGATCTCAAAGGCCAGAACGCTGGAGTCAACATCGTGGTACGCGCCGTCAATCAGCGCCACCTTGAAGTCGATCACCGGGAAGCCCGCCAGCGGACCGGAGTCCATCACCGACTTGATGCCCTTTTCAACGCCAGGAATGTATTCCTTCGGCACCGAACCACCAACAACCTTGGCCTCGAACGAATAGCCTTCGCCCGGTTCCGTCGGCGAGATGATCAGCTTCACGCGCGCAAACTGACCCGTACCACCGGTCTGTTTCTTGTGCGTGTAGTCGATTTCATGCTCGCGCGAGATCGTTTCGCGATACGCCACCTGCGGCGCGCCGATGTTCGCCTCGACCTTGAACTCGCGACGCATACGGTCGACGAGGATGTCGAGGTGAAGTTCGCCCATGCCCTTCATGATAGTCTGGCCCGATTCAAGATCGGTTTCCACCCGGAAGGACGGGTCTTCGGCAGCCAGACGGGCAAGTGCGATGCCCATCTTTTCCTGGTCGGCCTTGGTCTTCGGTTCGACCGCGATCTCGATCACCGGGACCGGGAAGGTCATGGTCTCAAGAACGACAGGCTTTGCCGGATCACACAGCGTATCACCCGTGGTGGTTTCTTTCAGACCGCCAAGCGCAATGATATCACCGGCAAAAGCTTCGGCGATTTCTTCACGTTCGATGGCATGCATCATCATCATGCGGCCAACGCGCTCTTTGCGCTGCTTGGTCGCGTTCAGCATGCCGTCGCCCTTGGCCAGCTTGCCCGAATAGATCCGGGTAAAGGTCAGCGAGCCAACGAAGGGGTCGTTCATGATCTTGAAGGCCAGCGCCGAGAACGGCTGGTCGTCATCGGCCGAACGGGCGATGTTACGGGTTTCCGTCTCGTCACCCGGCGCAAAGCCCATGTAGGGCGGCACGTCGAGGGGCGAGGGCAGATAGTCGATCACAGCGTTCAGCAGCGGCTGCACGCCTTTGTTCTTGAACGACGAACCCGCCATCACCGGAATGAACTCGATGGCCAGCGTGCCCTTGCGGATCAGCTCGCGCAGCTTTTCCGGGGTAGGCTCAACGCCTTCCAGATAGGCTTCCATCGCTTCGTCATCCTGGCCCACTGCTGTTTCCAGCAGGTTCATGCGCCATTCGTCGGCTTCGTCTTTCAACTCGGCACGGATCGGCTGGCGGGTCCAGGACGCGCCCAGATCTTCGCCCTCGTAGGTCCACTCTTCCATGGTCACGAGGTCGATGATGCCTTCGAGCTTGTCTTCGGCGCCAATCGGCAGAACGATCGGAACAGCATTTGCCCCGGTCCGGTCCTTGATCATGCGCACGCATTTCATGAAGTCAGCGCCGGTCTTGTCCATCTTGTTGACGAACACGATCCGAGGAACCTTGTAGCGGTCAGCCTGACGCCACACGGTTTCGGTCTGCGGCTCAACCCCTGCGTTACCGTCCAACAGAACGACAGCGCCATCAAGAACGGCCAGCGAACGCTCGACTTCGATGGTGAAGTCAACGTGTCCGGGGGTGTCGATGATGTTGAAGCGGTATTTGTCTTTCGCAGCATGCGCCAGACCCGGATCAATGGTGCGTTCCCAGAACGTGGTGGTCGCAGCCGAGGTGATCGTGATCCCGCGCTCTTGCTCTTGCTCCATCCAGTCCATCGTTGCGGCGCCATCATGCACCTCACCGATTTTGTGGGATTTGCCTGTGTAGTACAGGATGCGCTCGGACGTGGTGGTCTTGCCGGCATCAATGTGAGCAATGATGCCGAAGTTACGATAGCGCTCAAGCGGATAGTCGCGTGCCATGTGGACCCCTTACCAGCGGTAGTGGCTGAACGCTTTGTTTGCGTCGGCCATCTTGTGGGTGTCTTCGCGCTTTTTGACGGCGGTGCCGCGGTTGTTCACCGCGTCCGACAGTTCAGCAGCCAGACGTTCTTCCATGGTGTTTTCGTTGCGCTTGCGGGCAGCGATGATCAGCCAGCGGATGGCCAGAGCTTCGCGGCGCTCGATGCGCACTTCGACCGGAACCTGATACGTGGCACCACCGACGCGGCGCGAACGCACTTCGACGGAAGGTTTCACGTTTTCCAGCGCTTCATGGAAAGCCTGGATCGGTTCGCGCTTCAGACGGGTTTCCACACGGGAAAGCGCGCCATAAACGATCGATTCTGCAACGGATTTCTTTCCGTCCAGCATCAGGTTGTTCATGAACTTGGTCAGAACCCGGTCACCATACTTGGCATCGGGGAGGATTTCGCGTTTTTCAGCGGCGTGACGACGAGACATGTTTCAAACCCTCACTTCGGACGCTTCGCGCCGTATTTCGAACGACGCTGACGACGATCTTTAACGCCCTGGGTATCCAGAACACCGCGCAGGATGTGGTAACGCACACCCGGAAGGTCTTTGATACGGCCGCCACGGATCAGAACCACAGAGTGTTCCTGAAGGTTGTGCTTTTCGCCGGGGATGTAGCAGATGACCTCAAAGCTGTTGGTCAGACGCACCTTGGCGACTTTCCGCATAGCCGAGTTCGGCTTCTTCGGGGTGGTGGTGTAAACGCGGGTACAAACACCGCGCTTCTGGGGGCAACCTTCCAAGTGCTGCGACTTGGACTTGCGCACGTTAGGCTCCCGCGGTTTGCGGATGAGCTGCTGAATAGTCGGCATTCACGTTCCTCGTGTTGCTGTCAATACTCGCCCCGAACCTCGGGGCACTGCTTCTCGACGTGTGCCATGCGCGAATCGCAAAGCACAAAACCGCAATCATCCCCAGCGCAGGGATGACGCGGTGGACTTTCAGAGGATCGGGGTTTTTGACCCGGATCTTGACCACATCAAGCATTCTGGCTCCGAAATGCCGATCTCTCCGCATGTCAGATTAGCGGGCGTATAGGGGGAGTCGCATGGGATGTCAACAGCAGCACCCTTGCTGCACAGGGCCGGGTCAGGTCAGACGGGCCCTGACCTTGCGCTCGCGCCACAGGGTAAAGATGCCCGTCGCCACCACCAGCCCCGCCCCGAACAGGGTCAGCGGGTCCGGTAGGGTGCCAAAGGCCAGCCAGCCCAGAAAGATCGCCCAGATCAGCGCCGTATAGCGGAACGGGGCGACAAAGCTGATATCGCCGACCCGCATCACCATGACCGAGAACAGATAGCCGATCACCAGCGCCACCGCCGCCGCCACCACCAGCACCCCCTGCCCCTTGTCCAACGGCACCCAGCCGGTCCCCAGACTGGCCAGCGCCGCCACGCCCGTCACCGCCGCCGAGGCCCAGACCGCCACCATCACCGAGGGCACCGCCCGGCTGACCGAGCGTGCGGCAAGGTCGCGCACCAGCACAAAGGCGACCGACGCAAGCCCCATCAGCGACCAGACGTCAAATCCCTGCGGTCCGGGGCGGATGATGATCAGCACTCCGGCAAAGCCGATCAGAATCGCCGTCATCCGCCGCCAGCCAATCGTTTCCTTGAAGATCAGCGCCGCCGCCAGCGTCACCGCAAGCGGCAGCGCCTGCATGATCGCCGACAGGTTGGCCAGCGGCATATGCACCAGCGCCGCCAGAAACAGCACCGTCGACGCCACTTCGGCCGCACAGCGGATGCCGATCATTACCCCGTCACGCCGGGGCAGTCGCGGCTTCCACTGACCCAGTGCAATCGCCAGCCCGATCAGCCCCAGCAGCGTCAGCCCGCCCCGCATCGCAATCGTCTGAAACAGCGGCACATCCTGTGTCAGCGTTTTCATCGCGGTGTCGTTCAGCGTAAACGCCGCCATCGCCACCATCATATAGACCGCGCCACGCGCGTTGTCGGAAAGCTGCATCCCGGTCTCCTGCCCTGCCAGATGCTTAGGCCGCAGCGCATCCGGCGGAAAGGGGCAGAGATGTGATGGATACAATCTGCATCACGGGTCAGGGCAAGTTCTGGTGGCAGCCAACCCAGCGTCAGAATCATGTCGTCGGGCCAAGATGAAACCTTGTGGCAGTCATCCCGCCGACAATGACACGCCTGTGCGGCGCGCAAAGGCGGCATGCAAAAGGGGGCGGGACTCCGGTCCCGCCCCCTCAGTCTGCCAGCCGTGCGCTTAGTGTGTAGCGCCGGAACCGCCGACGGCGGTGATGGTATAAGGCACACCTTCAACCGGGATAGTGCGCACTTCGGTCAGTGTCTCGGTCGAGATCAGCCGCACCAGTCCCTGCAACGGATCAGTGATGGCAATATGATCCCCCGCCACCGCCAGACGCGGGCGCGGGTCGCGCCAATGGCCATCCATCGAATAGGGTTCGGTCACCCTCACGCTCTGGGTGATCTTGCCGGACAGGACATCCAGCAGGTGCAGCTGGCCGTCTTCGGTCAGGATATAGGCGTTGCGGGCAATCGCCGGATCAAGCGCGAAATCCACCCGGCGGGTCGGCAGATCAATCTTGCGGAACGGAGCCGCGCTGCCCGGCTCGATCAGCACCACGGCATCGCTGCCGTAATTGCCCAGAAAGAACTGCAGCGCCGTGCCGCCTTTGAGCGTCGAGACATTGCCCTCGCCCAGCTCTGCCGTCGGCACATGCTCCAGCACCGGCGCTGCGCCGCCCTGACCCGGAGTCGCGATCACCACGCCATCCTTGCAGCCAAAGGCAAAGACCCGCGCCGATTGCGCCTGCCCATGGACAGCGGGGCAGTTCACCACCTCTCCGACCTGCGCACCGGCCTTGTCGATCACCTTCAGCCCGACACGCGGCTGTTCGGGGTCTTCATGCGGCACCGACACCACCAGATAGTCGCCCATCGGGGCCGCCAACCCGTGATGCGCCGCCCCCGGCGACAGCATCACCGGCGCAAAGCTGCCGTCCAGCAGCGTGCTTTCCGCAAACAGCGTCACATCGCCGGTGCCGTCGTCAAACAGCGCAATCTGGCCGGAGCCTTCGACCACATGTGCAGGCTTGGTGCCAGTCAGCACCAGATCCAGCAGCGCCGGGTCGGTCACCATGATGTCCGCATGATCACCGTGATCTTCCAGCGCGATGCCGGTGTCGATCACCGCCACCTTGCCCACGTCGCCCTGCACCGCAAACAGAGTGCGACCACTGGCGCTCGGGGTCAGCGCCGGGGTCATGTCGATCTCGAACGCTGCCAGAGCCTCGCCGCTCTCGGCATCAATCGCGCGGACGATCCCTTCGGCATGATCGCCAACGAACAGCCGGTAATGGCTTTCCGCGTCGTCATGCGCCATGGCCCCGCCCGTCGCCAGAACAGTCACGGCGGCAGAGGCCCAGAGTCGTGTCGTTACAGATGATATGCAGGTCATACCCACCTCCGGTTTTGTCATTACCCGGTTTAGTTATAGTATAACATTGCGCTTCGCCAGAGGCGATTTCCCCATGAGTGGCCATCCGCATCCCACCCGCCCAAAGGCGACGGCCCGGAAACAGACACCTCAACGCCCACAGTGCAGGTGTGAGAGTGTAAACAATGCGTTAATCCCGCAGAGTCAACACATTGTTTTTGCTTGATTTCGCATCTTGTAACACAGGGGGAAGAACGAAAAACCCCCGCCAGCATCACTGCGGGCGGGGGCTTGAGTTTCAAAGAAACCGGGGCTTAGTCGCGGCTCTCGAACGGGTCAACCAGACCAGGCGCCTTTTCCATCACGTCCTCCATCGGAGCGGCCAGAGCAGCGGCCTGTTCAGCCTCCCCCCGACGCGCCTCGATCACATCGGTATCCCGATCGGCCGCGATCTTCTTGACCTTGCTGGTGGCCCCGCCGGTGCCCGCCGGGATCAACCGGCCGACGATGACGTTCTCTTTCAGACCGACCAGTTTGTCGCGCTTGCCCTGAACCGAAGCCTCGGTCAGCACCCGCGTGGTTTCCTGGAACGACGCGGCCGAGATGAACGACCGGGTCTGAAGCGACGCCTTGGTGATCCCCAACAGCACAGGTTCGGCTTTCGCCTCGCGCATGCCACGGTTGCGGGCCTTCAGGTTCTCTTCGTCCAGCTCGATCTTTTCGACCTGCTCCCCTTTCAGCAGCGTGGTGTCGCCGCTTTCCAGGATCTCCAGCTTTTGCAGCATCTGGCGAACGATCACCTCGATGTGCTTGTCGTTGATCTTCACGCCCTGCAGACGGTAAACATCCTGCACTTCGTCGATCATGTAGTTCGCCAGCGCCTCGACACCCATGATGCGCAGGATGTCGTGCGGAGCGGGGTTGCCGTCCATGATGTAGTCGCCCTTCTGGACAAAGTCACCTTCCTGAACAGGAATGTGCTTGCCCTTGGGGATCATGTATTCAACCGCTGTCATCGTCTCATCGACGGGTTCAACCGTGATGCGGCGCTTGTTCTTGTAGTCTTTGCCAAAGCGGACGTAGCCATCCATTTCGGCGATGATCGCGTGATCCTTCGGACGACGGGCTTCGAACAATTCGGCCACGCGGGGAAGACCCCCGGTGATGTCCTTGGTCTTGGCACCTTCGCGCGGGATCCGCGCCACCACGTCACCGGGTTTGATATCCTGCTGGTCTTCGACCGACAGGATCGCATCCACCGACATCGGATAGCTGATCGGATTGCCATTCTCGCCACGCACCGGCTCGCCGGTTGCCGGGTCCATGATGATGACTTCCGGCTTCAGATCATTGCCCTTGGGCGCAGAGCGCCAGTCGGACACGATCTTCTGGGTCATGCCGGTCGCATCATCGGTGTCTTCGCGGACCGAGATCCCCGAGACCAGATCGACAAACTTCGCCACACCGCCCTTTTCGGCGATGATCGGCAGGGTATAGGGGTCCCATTCAAACAGCTTGGCGCCACGCTTGACCTCGGCCCCGTCCTTGACGTGGATTTTGGAGCCGTAAGTGATCTTGTGAACCGCACGTTCCTGACCGGCCTCGTCGATGATCGCAATCGACATGTTCCGGCCCATCACGATCAGCTCACCATTCGCGTTTTCCAGCAGGTTGGCGTTGCGGAACTCGATCTTGCCCTCCTGGCTGGCTTCCAGGAACGACTGCTGGCCACCCTGCGCAATGCCGCCGATGTGGAAGGTCCGCATCGTCAGCTGTGTGCCCGGTTCGCCGATAGACTGCGCGGCGATGATGCCGACAGCCTCACCCTGGTTCACCAGAGTACCACGGGCAAGGTCACGCCCATAACACATGGCGCAGACGCCCTCTTCCGCTTCACAGGTCAGCGGCGAACGGATGCGCATGACCGCAACCCCGGCCTGATCAATCAGGTCGGCGCGGCGCTCGTCGATCAGCTCACCAGCAGCCACCAGCACCTCATCGGTGCCGGGAACCAGCACGTCATCGGCCGAAACGCGGCCAAGAACGCGGTCTGCAAGGGTCTGGATCACTTCACCATCGTTGACGGCGGCTTGTGCCGTGATCGCCCGGTCGGTGCCACAATCATGGGCCCGCACGATGCAATCTTGGGCCACATCCACCAGACGGCGGGTGAGGTAACCGGAGTTTGCCGTTTTCAACGCGGTGTCCGACAGACCCTTGCGGGCGCCGTGGGTCGAGTTGAAGTATTCAAGAACGGTCAGACCTTCCTTGAAGTTCGAGATGATCGGCGTTTCGATGATCGCGCCGTTTGGCTTCGACATCAGACCGCGCATCCCGCCCAGCTGTTTCATCTGGCTGACCGAACCACGCGCACCGGAGTGGGCCATCATGTAGACCGAGTTCGGTTCCTGTTCGGCGCCATCAGCGTCGTACCGGGGGGCCGAGATCGTGGACATCATGGCTTCGGTCAGCTTGTCGTTACACTTCGACCAGGCATCGACAACCTTGTTGTACTTTTCGCCCTGAGTGATCAGGCCGTCCATGTACTGTTGTTCGAATTCCTTCACCTGATCGCGAACTTCGCCGACGATATCCCACTTGTTTTCGGGGATCAGCATGTCGTCCTTGCCGAACGAGATCCCGGCCTTGAACGCCTCGCGGAAGCCCATGGTCATGATCTGGTCACAGAAGATGACCGACTCTTTCTGACCGCAATAGCGGTAGACGGTGTCGATAACGTTCTGCACGTCTTTTTTCCGCAGCAGGCGGTTGACCAGATCGAACGGAGCCTTGGCGTTCAGGGGCAGCAAGTTGCCCAGACGCAGACGGCCGGGTGTGGTTTCAAAGCGCTTCCACACTTCGTTGCCATGCTCGTCAATCTGCTTGATGCGCGCCTGAATCTTGGCGTGCAGGTGGACGGCACCGGCGGCGAGGGCGTGTTCGACCTCATCCACGTTGGTGAACATCATGCCTTCGCCAACCATGCCTTTGCGTTCCATGGTCGTGTAGTACAGACCAAGGACCATATCCTGCGACGGCACGATGATTGGCGCGCCGTTGGCGGGCGACAGCACGTTGTTGGTCGACATCATCAGAACGCGCGCTTCCAGCTGGGCTTCCAGCGAGAGCGGCACGTGAACGGCCATCTGGTCACCGTCGAAGTCGGCGTTAAAGGCCGAGCAGACCAGCGGGTGCAGCTGAATAGCCTTGCCTTCGATCAGGATCGGTTCAAACGCCTGAATGCCCAGACGGTGCAGCGTCGGCGCCCGGTTCAGCAGAACCGGGTGTTCGCGGATCACCTCATCCAGAATATCCCAGACCTCGGGACGCTCTTTCTCGACCAGCTTTTTCGCCTGCTTCACGGTGCTGGAAAGACCCTTGGCCTCCAGCCGCGAATAGATGAACGGCTTGAACAGTTCGAGCGCCATCTTTTTCGGCAGACCGCACTGGTGCAGTTTCAGTTCCGGCCCGGTCACGATGACCGAACGGCCCGAGAAGTCGACGCGCTTGCCGAGCAAGTTCTGACGGAACCGGCCCTGCTTGCCCTTGAGCATGTCGGACAGCGATTTCAGCGGGCGCTTGTTGGTGCCGGTGATGACACGGCCACGACGGCCGTTGTCGAAAAGCGCATCCACAGCTTCCTGCAGCATCCGCTTTTCGTTGCGCACGATGATATCGGGCGCACGCAACTCGATCAGCCGTTTCAGACGGTTGTTGCGGTTGATGACGCGGCGATACAGGTCGTTAAGGTCGGACGTCGCAAAGCGGCCGCCATCCAGCGGCACCAGCGGGCGCAGTTCCGGCGGGATCACTGGCAGAACGGTCAGCACCATCCACTCCGGGCGGTTGCCGGATTCGAGGAAGCTCTCGACGATCTTCAGACGCTTGATGATCTTTTTCGGCTTCAGCTCGCCGGTCGCCTCTTTCAGCTCTTCACGAAGCGTGTCAGCGGTCTGTTCCAGATCAATCGCGGCCAGCATTTCGCGGATCGCTTCGGCACCGATATTGGCGGTGAACGCGTCAGCGCCGTACTGGTCCTGCGCGTCGAGGAAATCTTCCTCGGTCATCAGCTGACCATAGGTCAGGTCAGTCAGACCCGGCTCGATCACCACGTAGTTTTCAAAGTACAGAATGCGTTCCAGATCGCGCAGCGTCATGTCCAGCATCAGGCCGATGCGGCTTGGCAGCGATTTCAGGAACCAGATGTGCGCGACGGGTGCCGCCAGTTCGATATGGCCCATCCGCTCGCGGCGGACCTTTTGCAGCGTGACTTCCACACCGCATTTTTCGCAGACAACGCCGCGATATTTCATGCGCTTGTATTTGCCGCACAGGCATTCGTAATCCTTGATCGGGCCAAAGATACGCGCGCAGAACAGACCGTCGCGTTCAGGCTTGAACGTGCGGTAGTTGATGGTTTCGGGCTTTTTGATCTCACCGAACGACCACGACAGAATCCGCTCTGGCGAGGCCAGAGAGATCTTGATCTCGTCAAAGGTCTTGACGGGCGCAACCGGGTTGAACGGGTTGGTGCTGAGTTCCTGGTTCATTTCAATTCCTGAGAATAAGGGCGGCGGGGGAAGGTGCAGGGCGGGGTGAACCCCGCCCTACCGAGTGATTGCTGGGGAATGCCCCAACCCTCGCTCACTCTTCCTCCGCATCCAGGAGTTCCATGTTGAGGCCCAAACCGCGGACCTCTTTGACGAGAACGTTGAACGATTCTGGCACGCCAGCTTCGAAATTGTCCTCGCCTTTGACGATGCTTTCATAGACCTTGGTCCGGCCGGCCACGTCATCCGACTTGACCGTCAGCATCTCTTGCAGGGTATAGGCGGCGCCGTAAGCTTCCAGAGCCCAGACCTCCATCTCCCCAAGACGCTGACCACCGAACTGCGCCTTACCACCCAGCGGCTGCTGCGTGACGAGCGAGTACGGTCCGGTCGAACGGGCGTGCAGCTTGTCATCGACAAGGTGGTGCAGCTTGAGCATGTATTTCACGCCCACTGTCACCTTGCGCTGGAACTGCTCACCCGAGCGGCCATCGAACACCACGGACTGGCCGGACGTATCGAACCCGGCGCGGATCAGCGCGTCGTTCACGTCCAATTCCTTGGCCCCGTCGAACACCGGCGTGGCAATCGGCACGCCTTTGGTCACGTTGCCTGCCAGCTCCAGCAGATCATCGTCGTTGCGGTCCTCAAAGGCTTCGGCATAGGTCTCGTCGCCATAAGCGATGCGCATGGCTTCCTTCACCGGGGTCATGTCACCATTGCGGCGATACTCTTTCAGAGCCTCGTCGATCTGCTGACCCAGACCGCGCGCGGCCCAGCCCATGTGGGTTTCAAGGATCTGCCCGACGTTCATCCGCGACGGAACCCCAAGCGGGTTCAGCACGAGGTCAACGGCGGTGCCATCGGCCAGGAACGGCATGTCTTCGATCGGAACAACCTTGGAGATAACCCCTTTGTTGCCGTGACGACCGGCCATCTTGTCGCCCGGTTGCAGCTTGCGCTTCACCGCGACGAACACTTTGACCATCTTCATCACGCCCGGAGGCAGATCGTCGCCGCGACGGACCTTTTCGACCTTGTCCTCAAAGCGGTGCTCAAGAGCGCGCTTCTGGGCTTCGTACTGGTCGTGCAAGGCTTCGACATCCTTGGCCTCGGCTTCTTCGCTCAGGGCAAGCTGCCACCACTGGCCGCGCGACAGCGTGCCCAGCAGTTCGTCGTCGATGGTCGAGCCCGATTTGATGCCTTTCGGGCCTTTGACAGCCGTCTTGCCGGTGATCAGGGTCTTGAGGCGCGAATAGATGTTGCGCTCCAGAATGGTCAGCTCGTCGTCGCGGTCACGGGCCAGACGTTCGACTTCTTCACGCTCGATCTGCAGCGCGCGTTCGTCCTTGTCGACGCCGTGACGGTTGAACACCCGCACTTCGACGATGGTTCCATAAGCCCCCGGCGGCAGACGCAGCGAGGTATCGCGCACGTCAGACGCTTTTTCACCAAAGATGGCGCGCAGCAGCTTTTCTTCCGGCGTCATCGGCGATTCACCCTTGGGGGTGATCTTGCCGACCAGAATGTCGCCCGGCTGCACTTCGGCACCGATGTAGACGATGCCAGCCTCGTCGAGGTTGCGCAGCGCTTCTTCACCGACGTTCGGAATGTCGCGGGTGATTTCCTCTGGCCCCAGTTTCGTATCGCGGGCTGCGACTTCGTATTCCTCGATGTGGATCGAGGTGAACACGTCGTCACGCAGGATGCGCTCCGAAATCAGGATCGAGTCTTCGTAGTTGTAGCCGTTCCACGGCATGAACGCGACGATCACGTTCCGGCCAAGGGCCAGTTCGCCAAAGTCGGTGCAGGGGCCATCTGCGATGACCTGAGCGCGTTCCACCGTATCGCCCACCTTCACCAGCGGACGCTGGTTGATGCAGGACGACTGGTTCGACCGTTTGAACTTGCGCAGACGGTAGATGTCCACACCCGGCTCACCCGGTTCCAGCATTTCGGTTGCACGCACAACGATACGGGTTGCGTCAACCTGGTCGATGATGCCCGAGCGACGGGCCATGATGGCCGCACCAGAGTCACGCGCCACAACCGCTTCAATCCCGGTGCCCACAAACGGAGCATCGGCCTGCAGCAGCGGAACCGCCTGACGTTGCATGTTCGAACCCATCAGGGCGCGGTTGGCGTCGTCGTTTTCAAGGAACGGGATCAAGGATGCCGCAACCGAGACCAGCTGTTTCGGCGACACGTCGATCAGGTCGATCGCATCCGGCGGGTTCAGCATGAATTCCCCGGCCTTCCGGCTGGAGATCAGGTCATCGGTGAAGCGACCTTCGGAGTCCTGTGCCGCGTTTGCCTGAGCAACCGTGTGGCGCATTTCTTCGGTCGCCGACATATAGATCACCTCATCGGTCACCTTGTTGTCGATCACCTTGCGATAGGGTGTCTCGATGAAGCCGTACTTGTTCACGCGGGCAAAGGTGGCCAGCGAGTTGATCAGACCGATGTTCTGACCTTCGGGCGTTTCAATCGGGCACATCCGGCCATAGTGGGTCGGGTGAACGTCGCGCACTTCAAAGCCAGCACGCTCACGGGTCAAACCGCCAGGCCCAAGCGCCGAAAGACGACGTTTGTGGGTGACTTCCGACAGCGGGTTGGTTTGGTCCATGAACTGCGACAGCTGCGACGAGCCGAAGAATTCGCGCACCGCAGCCGCAGCCGGTTTGGCGTTGATCAGGTCTTGCGGCATGATCGTGTCGATTTCCACCGACGACATACGTTCCTTGATCGCGCGCTCCATGCGGAGCAGCCCGACGCGGTACTGGTTTTCCATCAGCTCGCCGACCGAGCGCACCCGGCGGTTGCCGAGGTGGTCGATGTCGTCGATCTCGCCCTTGCCATCACGCAGTTCGGTCAGCGCCTTGATGCAGGCAATGATGTCGTCGCGGTCCAGCGTGCGCTGGGTATCGGGCTTGCCCAGATCCAGACGCATGTTCATCTTGACCCGGCCAACCGCGGACAGGTCATAACGGTCCTTGTCAAAGAACAGCGTATCGAACAGCTGGCTTGCCGCTTCAACGGTTGGCGGCTCGCCCGGACGCATCACGCGGTAGATATCCATGAGCGCGGTGTCGCGGCCCATGTTCTTGTCGGCAGCCATGGTGTTGCGGATGTAGGGGCCGACGTTGACGTTGTCGATGTCGAGCACCGGAATCTCGGTGATGCCCTGATCCAGCAGCACCTTGACGCTGCCGCCTTTGACTTCGCCGTCGCGGTCCAGTTCCCAGGTCAGTTCGTCGCCGGCCTCGGCCCAGATCTCGCCGGTTTCTTCGTTGATCGTGTCTTTGGCGATATAGCGGCCAAGGATATGGTCAAACGGCACCAGAAGTTCGGTGATCTCACCGTCATCCACCCACTTTTTCACCATCCGCGGCGTGGCTTTTTCACCTGCCTTCAGGATGACTTCGCCCGTGGCGGCATCGACCAGGTCAAACGTCGGACGGGTGCCGCGCACACGTTCAGGGAAGAACTTGGTGACCCAACCTTTGTTCTTGAGGTATTTGTAATTCACGGTGTTGTAGTAAGCATCCATGATCGCTTCCTGATCCAGCCCAAGGGCGTAGAGCAGGGTGGTCACCGGCAGCTTCCGGCGGCGGTCAATGCGCGAGAACACGATATCTTTGGCGTCGAACTCAAAATCCAGCCACGAGCCGCGATACGGGATGATGCGGCAGGCAAACAGCAATTTGCCCGACGAATGGGTTTTTCCCTTGTCGTGGTCAAAGAACACGCCCGGCGAACGGTGCATCTGGGACACGATCACGCGCTCGGTGCCGTTCACGATGAACGTGCCGTTGCTGGTCATCAGGGGCATGTCGCCCATGTAGACGTCTTGTTCCTTGATGTCCTTGACCGACCGTGCCCCGGTGGTCTCATCCACATCAAACACGATCAGACGCAGCGTCACCTTCAGCGGTGCCGCATAGGTCATGTCACGCTGCTGGCATTCGTCAACGTCATACTTCGGCTTTTCCAGCTCGTATTTCACGAATTCCAGAACGGCCGTTTCATTGAAGTCCTTGATCGGGAACACCGACTGGAACGTGCCCTGAATACCTTCGCCATCCGAAGGTTTCGGGCCCTCGCCCGAGTTCAGGAATAGATCGTATGAGGATTTCTGAACCTCGATCAGGTTCGGCATCTCCAGAACTTCACGGATCTTGCCATAATAGCGGCGGATGCGTTTCTGGCCTACATAAGCTTGCGCCATGCTTGTCGTCACCTTTTTTTCTCGTGTCGCTGGCGAATGGCCGTCGGGCCACGGGCACTCGCCGCTGGCGAAGGAGGGTTGGCTCTATTCATGCGATCCGTCCCGTAGGACCGCTCCCGAGCCGCGCCGCACCTGGAAAGGGGTTTTCAAAAAAACACCTTTCAAGACGCGTTTGACTGGGGACGGATTGCTCCATCCCCAGTCGGAAATCATCGTTGCGGTGTGACCCGCAAGCGCGATTACTTCAGCTCGACCTTGGCGCCAGCTTCTTCCAGCTTCTTTTTGAAGCCTTCTGCGTCAGCTTTGGTCACAGCTTCTTTCACTTTGCCGCCGGCTTCGACCAGATCCTTGGCTTCTTTGAGGCCCAGGCCGGTGATGGTGCGAACTTCTTTGATCACGTTGATCTTGTTCGGGCCAGCGTCGGTCAGGACGACGTCGAATTCGGTCTGCTCTTCAACCGGAGCTGCAGCAGCAGCCGGACCAGCAGCCATCATGACAGCGCCACCAGCAGCTGGCTCGATGCCATAGGTGTCTTTCAGGATGGTTTTCAGTTCCTGAGCCTGCAGCAGGGTCAGGCCAACGATTTCTTCGGCGAGTTTGTTCAGATCAGCCATTTTTTCATTCCGTTAATAAAGATGGGGTTCCAACGACGTGAGATCAACCCACGCGAGACGCGAAGATCAGGCCGCAGCCTTTTCTTCGATGGTCGACAGGATGCTTGCGATGTTCGAAGCAGGCGCGCCAATCGCACCAGCGATGTTCGCAGCAGGAGCACCGATGCACGACACGATCTGAGCGATAAGCTCTTCGCGCGACGGCATGGAAGCCACGGCTTTGACACCAGCCTGGTCCAGAACGTCATTGCCCATAGCGCCGCCGAGGATCACGAACTTGTCGTTCGCCTTGGCATAAGCTTCGGTCACCTTCGCCGCAGCGACAGGATCTTCCGAGTAGGCAAGTACGGTCATACCCGTCAGAAGGTCACCCATTTTAGAACCGGGTTTGCCTTCAAGGGCGATCTTGGCGAGCTTGTTCTTGGCAACGCGAACGGACCCACCTACTTCGCGCATTTTTGCGCGCAGGTCCTGCATCTGTTTAACCGTCATTCCCGCGTAGTGAGCAATCACCACAACGCCAGAGCTTTCGAAGATCTGGCCGAGTTCCTCGACCACTTTCTCTTTCTGGGCTCTATCCACAGTTTCACTCCAAGTATGGGGGTCTCCCCCCGGCTCAAGTTGGCCCCGATGGTCTGGGGCATTCGGGTCCGCGAAGGGTTCCGTAGGCCAAGATCACCCGAGGGCGATTTTCGTCTCGTTCCCCATCTCAGGCAGGAAAATTAAGGCCTGATGGCCACCCACCGTCTCGGACAGGACCGGGCGTTGCCGCCCGGTCATCCCTTCCCCGAAGGGTCGGGAATTCAGATCCCTCAGGCCGAAGCCGAGGTCAGGTCCACGGCAACGCCGGGGCCCATGGTCGAAGACAGCGACACCTTTTTCAGGTAAGCGCCTTTTGCACCGGTCGGGCGGGCCTTGGCCACGGCATCAACGAAAGCGCGGACGTTTTCGGCCAGCTTGGCCTCATCGAACGACACTTTGCCGATACCCGCGTGGATCACGCCGGCTTTTTCGACCTTGAACTGCACTTCGCCGCCTTTGGCAGCTTCGACAGCGGTTTTCACGTCCATCGTCACCGTGCCGACCTTTGGGTTCGGCATCAGGTTGCGCGGGCCCAGGATCTTGCCCAGACGGCCAACGATCGGCATCATGTCCGGCGTTGCGATGCAACGGTCGAACTCGATCTTGCCGGACTGGATGGTTTCCATCAGGTCTTCGGCGCCGACGATGTCTGCACCGGCGGCTTTGGCTTCGTCAGCCTTGGCGCCACGGGCGAACACGGCGACGCGCACGGTCTTGCCGGTGCCGTTCGGCAGCTGGACCACACCGCGGACCATCTGGTCAGCGTGGCGCGGGTCAACGCCAAGGTTCATCGCGATTTCGATGGTCTCATCAAACTTGGCCGAGGCGGCTTTCTTGATCAGCGCCACAGCGTCCTCAACGGACACCATGTTCTTGCCGTCAAACAGAGCGCGGGCGGCGGCGGTACGTTTTGCAACTTTTGCCATGATGATCAGCCCTTCACTTCGATGCCGCAGGAGCGGGCGGAGCCCAGGATGATCTGCATCGCCGCTTCGATCGAATTGGCGTTCAGGTCTTTCATCTTGGTTTCGGCGATCTGGCGGATCTGTGCCACGCTCACCTTGCCAGCCACCATATGGCCCGGCTTGACCGAACCCTTGGCGCGGTTACGCTTGCCAACCGGCGGCAGGCCAGCAGCCTGCTTCAGCAGGAACGAGGCCGGAGCCGTCTTGAATTCCAGGCTGAACGACTTGTCCTGGTAATAGGTGATGATCACGGGCGTCGGGGTGCCGGGGGTGATTTCAGCGGTCTTGGCGTTGAACTCTTTGACAAACGCCATGATGTTCAGGCCGCGCTGACCCAGCGCCGGACCGACCGGCGGGGATGGGTTCGCTTGGCCCGCTTTGACTTGCAGCTTCAGGCTGCCGATAATCTTCTTGGCCATCTGGCCTCTCCTTTATCACTGCGCCTGCCCCCGATTGGACAAGTGGCGCGGTTTAGTGGTTCGGTCCGTCACCCCGTCAGAAACTGACAAAGGCGCTCGCCTCCCACGCGCTACACTCAGAGTCCTTTGGTGACCTGAGTGAATTCCAGTTCGACCGGGGTCGCGCGGCCAAAGATCGACACAGACACCTTCAGGCGGCTGTGCTCTTCATCCACGTCCTCGACCATCCCGTCAAAGCCCTCGAACGGGCCATCGGTCACCTTGACCTTTTCGCCCACGTCAAAGCGGATCAGGTTGCGCGGCGCAGCCTCTCCCTCTTCGACACGGTTCAGGATCTGGTTCACTTCCGAATCCCGCATCGGCATCGGCTTGCCCTGCGGACCCAGGAAGCCGGTGACCCGGTTGATCGACGAGATCAGATGATAGCCCTTGTTGGTCATCTCCATCCGCACCAGCACATAGCCGGGCATGAAGCGCCGCTCGGACGTCACCTTCTTGCCACGACGAACCTCGATCACCTCTTCGGTGGGGACCATGACTTCGTCGATTTCCTCGCCCAGACCCGCCTCAGCCACGGCCGTCTTGATCTGTTCGGCAACTTTCTTCTCGAAATTCGAGAGAACGCTTACCGAATACCACCGCTTGGCCATGCCCGTTTCACCTTGTCTGCCCAGACGCCGCAACGCCCGAAATTCATGTATTTCCAACGACTTACGCGAAACGCTCGCCGCCTCGAAGGAACAAAAAACAGCGCGCAACACGAATCATTGCGCGCCGGACTGCCCTTGAACAGGGGGCCGAATACCGCCCCCGGCCTTGGAATTCAAGGGCTAAGCCACTTGCAGCGATCAGAATGCGGTAAGAACCGCCGCCAGACCCGTGCGGATGCCCAGGTCGACAAGGCTGAAGAACGTGGCGGTCAGGGCGGCCATGATGAACACCATGATCGTGGTCAGCACCACCTCGCGCCGGGTGGGCCAGACCACCTTGGCCACTTCGCCGCGCACCTGCTGAACAAACTGAAGGGGGTTGGTCTTTGCCATGTGCTGTCCGGTCATCCTGATTTCCTGGCCCAGATACGCGCTCGGCCCGGCGAATTCAAGCCGGAACCGCATCACCCCTCACCAGCCGAAGCGGCAAAGGCGTGTCATGCGTCTGGGAAATGGCAGGGGCAGCAGGGCTTGAACCCGCGACCTACGGTTTTGGAGACCGTCGCTCTACCAACTGAGCTATACCCCTATCCTGCGCGGTGGGTTACGGCAGGACTGTGCGCCCGTCAAGGGGCAAACGCGCCTTCCACTGCGTCGATATCGGCCCCGATCAGGGCTGGCACCGCGGCCCGGATGCGATCCAGCGGTTGATCCCACCACGCCAGAGCAGTCAGCCGCGCAATCACCTTGGGCGCAAAGCGCAGGCGCAGCACGCGGGCCGGGTTACCGGCCACGATGGCATAATCGGGCACATCGCGCGCCACCACAGCCCCCGCCCCGACGATCACACCATGGCCCAAGGTGACCCCCGGCAGAATCAGCGCGCCATGCCCGATCCAGACATCATGGCCGATGGTGGTATCCGGCAGGCCCACAAAGCTGTCGCGGTAGGCGGCCAGCGTCTCGCGGTCAAAGACGCCAAACGGATAGGTGGTAAACCCGTCCATCGCGTGATTGGCCGAAGCGGTGATAAAGCGCGCGCCATGCGCAATCTGGCAGAACCGCCCGATCGTCAGACGCTCTGGCGCGCCGGGGTAGAGATATGGGGCCAGATGCGCCGCCCAATCCTGCGGCGGGGCAAAGTCATTGGCATAACTATGGTCGCCGATACTGATGTTCGGGTGATCAATCACCCGGTTCAGATGCACCATATCAGAATGGATGCGGCCATCGGGAAACACCAGCGGATGCGTGGCGTGCGGGTTCAGGAACGGCATGGAGTGCCCCTTTCAGACTGATACGTTTTGAACAACGGGTCAGGCAGTCAGGTCCATGTCATCCTCCATCAGCTTTGGTGCTTTGTATCACAGCAGCGTCCGCGCGACCAGATCGGTCAGCAGACTCAGCGCCGGGCGACCATCCGGCGCTGTCCCGTGCAACAGCCGTGTCAGTTGCGGCACATGGCCGGAGGTCTCGGTAAACATGACCCGCAGATCAGCACCCATCTCCTGCGCCACACGCGCGGCCAGCCGCGCATCATCTGGCGGGATGATCCGGTCAATCCCTCCGTGCAGCATCACACAGGGCGGCCCGCCGGGGCGCAGGCGCCACGGCTGCACCATCGCCGCCGACACCGCCAGCACCGCATCAGGCCGCGTCAGCCGCCCCGCCCAGACCTTTGGCGGATGCGCCAGCGACAGCGCAGCAATGCCGCCCGCGCTCATCCCCAGCAGGGTTACCGGCAAGCCGGTGAGGGCGGACACCAGCGCACCGCTTTTCAGCGCCGACACCGCCCGGCCAAGGTCAAACAGCGCCATGGCAAAGGCGGGCCCATATAGCCGGGCGTTCAGCCGCAATCCCGCCGCCGCACTCGCCGCCACCATGCGGCGCATGGCTGGGCGGTCAGATGGCTCCATATCCACCAGCCCGCCCCCCAGCCGGTAACTCACCGAGGCAACGGCAATCCCCAAGGGGCAAAGCCGCGCCACCAGGTCTGCAAAAGTCTCTTCCTTGCGGCTGCCTTTGGCAAACCCTCCGCCGTGCGCATAGACCACAACCGCACGGGGAAGATCGGGCAAGGCAAGGTCCAGCGCCTGATGCGGCAGCGGACCGTAGGGGATGTCTGGAATAACCCGCATCCGGCGGGCCGGTCAGGCCGATTTCTTCACGAACTGGCACAGGATCACGATGGTCTGACCGTTCACCTTGCCCTCGATCTGATCCGCATTGTCATGCACCAGCCGGATGCCCCGCACCGCCGTCCCGCGCTTGGCCACCATCGACGAGCCCTTGACCGGCAGATCCTTGATCAGCACCACCGTATCGCCCGCCGCCAGCAGCGCGCCATTGCTGTCGCGGTGCGTCACCTCGGCCAGCGCCTCGCCCTGCCCCGCGTCAGCCCGTGCCTGCACCTCCGGGTCCAGATACACGGTTTCCAGCAGATCCACCGCCCATGTCTCGCCCGGCAGTGCCTTCAGCAGCCTGAAGGCCGCAATCTGGGTTGCCGGTTCCGGCGCCCAGACCGCATCGCCCAGACAGCGCCAGCGCGGGCCGGGAGTGATGTCGCCAGTCAGTGCCACTGCGCAGGTCGCGCACAGCACGGCCACATCGTCGCCGGGGGAAAGTTGTACCGGGCTGGCGTCGGGGGCAGCACAAAGAACACAGGTCGTCATAGGCATGGCCTTTCAGGGCAATGAAAAAGGGCGCGCGGAACCCCACGCGCCCTTTGGCTCTTACGCCTGCATCGCAGATCAGGCGAGGATTTTCGAGACCACGCCTGCGCCGACGGTGCGGCCGCCTTCGCGGATGGCGAAGCGCAGTTTTTCTTCCATCGCGATCGGGGCGATCAGTTCGACGTTGAACTTCAGGTTGTCGCCCGGCATCACCATCTCGGTGCCTTCGGGCAGCTGGACCATGCCGGTCACGTCGGTCGTGCGGAAGTAGAATTGCGGACGGTAGTTCGCAAAGAACGGCGTGTGACGGCCGCCTTCTTCCTTGGTCAGGATATAGGCTTCGGCTTCGAACTTGGTGTGCGGGTTCACCGACTTCGGCTTGCACAGCACCTGGCCACGTTCCACGCCTTCACGGTCGATGCCGCGCAGCAGCACGCCGACGTTGTCGCCAGCCTCACCGCGGTCCAGCAGCTTGCGGAACATCTCGACGCCGGTGCAGACCGACTTCTTGGTGTCACGGATGCCGACGATTTCGACTTCGTCGCCGACGTTGATCACGCCACGCTCCACACGGCCGGTCACAACCGTACCACGACCCGAGATCGAGAACACGTCTTCGATCGGCATCAGGAACGGCTGGTCCACGGCACGGGCCGGGGTCGGGATGTAGTCGTCAACGGCCTTCATCAGCGCACGCACCGAATCTTCGCCGATGTCCTTGCGCTCACCGATCATCGCCTGGTGGGCCGAGCCCTTGATGATCGGAATGTCGTCGCCCGGGTAGTCGTAGGACGAGAACAGCTCGCGGATTTCCATCTCGACCAGTTCGATCAGCTCTTCGTCATCAACAAGGTCAACCTTGTTCATGTAGCACACCATGTACGGAATGCCGACCTGACGGCCGAGCAGGATGTGCTCGCGGGTCTGCGGCATCGGGCCGTCGGACGCGGCACACACCAGAATGGCGCCGTCCATCTGCGCCGCACCGGTGATCATGTTCTTCACATAGTCGGCGTGGCCGGGGCAGTCGACGTGCGCATAGTGGCGCGCTTCGGTCTCGTATTCCACATGCGCGGTCGAGATCGTGATCCCACGCGCCCGCTCTTCCGGCGCGCCGTCAATCTGGTCATAGGCGCGGAAGTCACCAAAATACTTGGTGATCGCTGCCGTCAGCGTCGTCTTGCCGTGGTCAACGTGGCCAATCGTGCCAATGTTGACGTGCGGTTTGTTCCGTTCAAACTTTGCCTTTGCCATTCGCCAGCGCCCTTGGATTTGGGGGGCCCACGCAAATGCAGCGCCGGCCCCATGCTACACGGGCGGCGAAGTAAGCCGTAAACGAGGGGAAATCAAGCCTCTGTTGGCAGTTCCCGCGGGTCAGCGTCCGGTATCTGCATCCACATCGATTACCTTCGCCGGTACGACCATCGGCAGGCCGAACCATTCCGGGTTCTGCAGGAACCAGTCTTCGACCCGCTTGACCGCATTATAGGACAGCGCATCCATCTGCTGCTGCTTGGTCCGGGTGATCCCGGTGCCGATCACGGTTTCTCCCGACAGGCTTTCAAACACAGTGATCTGCTTGCCCTCGGCGTTCAGCTTGGTCCGCGCCGCGTCATCCCAGACATTGGCCGTAATCACAAGAATCGACTTTGGTGCCGCCACAACCGGAATCCCCGGAGGAGCCAAGGCATAACCGTCCACCGATATCCCGATATTATACAGCTTTGCCCCCTGATACCGGCCAAAGCGGTCATCAACCGCCTTTTTCATCGCCGCTTCCCACTCTTCGCCAGAGGCATCGCGCGAAATCGGCACCTTCTGGGTCTTGTCAGTGACCACAATGTTCAGGCCCAGGGCGAAATCCCCCAGCGGCACGGGCGGGTCGGCCAGATCATTCCTGGCACAGCCAAGCAAAAGGGTCAGGCAAAGACCGAGTCCAGACAGGCGGGCGGGGGTCATGGGCAGCTTCCTCGCAAAGGGTCTGGCCGGGATAGCCCGTGGCGCAAAGCCGCGCAAGCCGGGGTGTGCCGGTGACAGAGGCGCAAATCCGCCTATATCTGTCATAACCTTGGAGACAGCATGACAGATCACCGCCCCATCCCAGCCAGATCAGAGCCGGTCAAAGTGCCGCTCGGCAAGCGTCCCTTGGGCGTGTTCGGGTCGCTGGCGGCCGGGCGGCGTAACATTCTGGAGCTGATCCCCGAGATCGCCACCCATGCCCCGATCCTGTCCGGCCGCACCGGAAAGCGTTGGCATATGGTGATGGACCCGGACGCTTTGCGCCATATCCTGCGGGAAAACGTGACAAATTATCCCAAGTCGGTGGTAACGAAACTGATCCTGGAACCCGCCATCGGCGACAGCCTGTTTGTGGCCGAGGGTCAGGAATGGCTCTGGCAGCGGCGCACCGCCGCCCCGGTGTTTTCGCATCGCAACGTCGCCGCACTCGCCCCGGTGATGAGCGCCGCCGCAGACCGCGCCTGCGCCCGCATCGCTGCCGGCGCGGGCCGGGCGGTCAATTGTTATGACGAAATGGTGACCGCGACCTTCGAAGTGATCTCGGATGTGACCTTCTCTGACGGCGAGGGCTTTGACCGCGCCTCGGTACACCGTGCCATCGAAGATTACATGGCCCAGACCGCCCGCGTGTCGCTGCTCGACATCATCGGCGCCCCGGCCTGGGTGCCCCGACCGGGGCGGCTGATGTCTGGCGCAGCCATGCGGCAGATGAAGCGCGTCGCCGACGGCTCGATCCAGCGCCGCCGGGCAGAGGGCAATCCGGGTGTGCCGGATCTGCTCGATCTGCTGATGGCGGGCGAAGATCCGAAGTCGGGCCGCAAGATGACCACGCCGGAGCTGCGTGACAATCTGCTGACCTTCATCGTCGCCGGGCATGAGACAACGGCCCTCACCCTGTCCTGGGCGCTGTATCTCTGCGCCTTTGATCCCGCCGTTCAGGCCGCGGCGCGCGCCGAGGCGCAAGCCGCCCTTGGCACCCGTGCCGCGACTGCCGCCGACATCGCCGCCCTGCCCTTGATCCGCCGCATCGTGGATGAAACCCTGCGGCTCTATCCGCCCGCCGCCTTCCTGTCGCGCACCGCACAGGCCGCCGACACCCTCTGCGGCCGCGAGGTCTTGCCGGGCGATACCATCATTTTGCCGATCTACGCGCTGCACCGCCACCACGCGCTGTGGGACCGCCCCGACAGCTTTGACCCCGACCGTTTCACTGCGACCAAACCCGTTGAGCGCTACGCCTATCTGCCGTTCGGCGATGGCCCGCGCGTCTGCATCGGCGCAAATTTCGCGCTGCAAGAGGCGGTGATCATCCTCGCCACCCTGCTGGCCCGCTTCCGCTTTGATCTGGTTCCGGGCAAGGCGCCAAAGCCGGTCATGATCCTGACCCTGCGCCCGGAAGGCGGGGTCTGGCTAAACGTCACGCCCGCCTGACCCCGCATTGCTGCTTTGCAAATACTCCGGGGGTCCGGGGGCAGCGCCCCCGGACGGTGGGTATTAGGCCAACGCCTCGGCCTTTGCGTGCAGATGCGCGACCAGCCCCGGATCCAGCTTCAATCGCGCGGCCAGCATGGCAAGGTAGCCCTTTTCCGCCGCGCCGTCGCTGTCCACCGCCAACAGGGATGCCGCGTAGATCTCCGCCGCCTCTTCCTCGCTCCGCGCCAAAGCCGCGATCCGGCCGGGGTCAAGCGGGGCATCCAGCTCGGCGGCGATCATCGCCGACGCTTCCTGCTCCAGCCCCAATGCCGCCAACTGCCCGTCGATCCGCGCGCGCTCGTCGGCGGTCACATGGCCATCGGCCTTTGCCGCCGCCACCATCGCCTGCAACAGCCGCGCCGACAGGTCATTGGCCTGCGCCGCATCGGACGGCAAGAACACCGTGCCCTCCGGTTGCGGCAACGCCATCGGCCCCGGCTCTGCCGTCACCGCCTTGCCGTCTTGCCAATCCTGATAGGCCTTGTAGGCCAGCCCGCCGATCAGCGCCGCGCCGCCGACCTTTGCCCCGGTGCCCAGCATCTTGCGCCCGCCTTTGGTCATCAGAATGCCCATCAGCCCGCCCGCAATCGCGCCCTTGCCCAAAGCCGATTGCCCGCCCCACAGCTCCTTGGCCTTCTGGCCAAGACCATCGGCCCCCTGAGCCCCGATCTTGCCGCCGGTCGCCTGACTGACCTGACCGATCACGGAATCGAGCAAAGATTTCGCGTTGAACATATCGACACTCCTGATGGAAACGGGTTTCCGATCAGATGGGGGGTGCAGGCGCATTCCGCAACGCCTGCACGCGGCGATTACGCCTGCCCCCAACCGCCGCCGCCCGGTGTCAGCATCTCGAACGCAGCACCGGGCGGCAGGTCGCGTTCGTCATTGCCGCGCAGCCGCTCGACCCGTCCATCCGGCCAGATCACCCGGTTTTCCCCGACCGCACCCGGCGAACCGCCCGCCATGCCAAACGGGGCCACCTCACGGCTGCCGCAGAGCGTCGTCACCGTCACCGGCTCCAGAAACCGCAGCCGCCGTACCGCCCCATTGCCCCCGGCCCATTCCCCCGCTCCGCCCGAGTCCTTGCGGATGCCAAACGCCTCCAGCCGCACCGGAAACCGCTTTTCCAGAATTTCCGGGTCGGTCATCCGGGTGTTGGTCATATGGCTTTGCACCGCGTCACAGCCCGCGAACCCCGGTCCGGCCCCGGTGCCGCCCGCAATGGTTTCATAATTCTGAAACTGCGCATTGCCCCAGACAAAGTTGTTCATCGTGCCCTGCGAACAGGCCATCACCCCCAGCGCGCCATACAGCGCGTTGCACGCGGCTTGCGACACTTCGGTATTGCCCGCGATCACCGCCGCAGGCGATGCCGGATTCAGCATCGAGCCTTCGGGCAGGATGATCTCCAGCGGGCGCAGGCAGCCCTCGTTCAGCGGGATCGCCTTGCCGACCAGCGTGCGGAACACATACAGGACCACCGCCCGCGCCACCGCCGCAGGGGCGTTGTAATTGCCCATGTGCTGCGCAGAGGTGCCGGTGAAATCCACCACGGCAGAGCGCGCGGCACGGTCCACCCGCACCGCGACCTGGATCGTGGTGCCGATGTCCATCGGATAGGCAAACGCCCCGTCCTCCAGCCGGTCGATCACCCCGCGGACGCATTCCTCGGCGTTGTTCTGCACATGGCCCATATAGGCGGCCACCACCCCGGCCCCGTAGGCCGCCACCACGCGGAGCAGCTCGCGCCGTCCGGTTTCATTGGCGGCGATCTGGGCTTTCAGATCGGCCATGTTCTGATCCACCGACCGCGCCGGATAGCGGGCCGAGGCCAGCAAACTGCGGGTTTCCGCCTCGCGCAGCCGCCCCTGTTCGACCAGTGCGAACAGGTCGATCAGCACGCCCTCTTCATCAATATGACGGCTGTCGGGCGGCGAAGACCCCGGCGTGCGCCCGCCGATATCGGCATGGTGCCCCCGCGACCCCAGCCAGAACGCAGGCGCGCCACCCACAAAGACCGGCGTGATCACGGTCACATCCGGCAGATGGGTGCCGCCGTTATAGGGGCTGTTCAGCATCCAGGCATCGCCCTCCCGCGCGGTGCCTTTGGTGGCAGCAATGACCACCTTCACCGCATGCGACATGCTGCCCAGATGCACCGGAACATGCGGTGCATTGGCCACCAGATCGCCCTGTGCGTCAAAGATTGCACAGGAAAAGTCCAGCCGCTCCTTGATGTTGACCGACCACGCCGTATTGGCAAGCGTCGCCCCCATCTGATCAGCCACCGACATGAACAGGTTGTTGAACACCTCCAGCAACACCGGGTCGGCATGGGTGCCGACCGCATGCTCCCTGGCCAAGGCGGTGACGCGCTCCAGAATCAGGTTGGCCTGCGCATCCACCCGCGCCTGCCAGCCCGGCTCCACCACCACCGTCCCCGTCGCTTCGCGCAAGATCGCGGGACCGGCGATTGCGGTGCCTTCGGGCAATTGCGCCCGGTCATACAGGGGCACCTCGGCCCAGTCCTCCAGCCACACCCGCTGCAGGGCCAGCGGGCTCGCCTGCCCCTCTGGGGCTTTGGCCTCCGGCAAGGCCGCGCCGTCACCAATCGCCTCCACCGCCAGCATCTCGAACAAGACTGCCCGCTCGGGCGAGGCAAAGCCAAAGCGCGCCTGATGCGCCGCCTCGAACGCCGCTTGCATCGCAGGCGCGTCGTCAAACGCCACCTCCAGCGGCTGATGCGAGCCGTCATAGCGCAGATGCGCGCGGGCCAGGATGCGCGGCGCGGTTGCGCCCTGCGCCGCCACCTCGGCCCGCACCAGTCCGGTGATCCCGGCCAGCTTGTCCCGCGCCTCCTCCATCGCCGACAAGGGCGCATCAAACTGCACCTCCTGCAGCGCGCGGATCTCGGCCAGCCCCATTCCAAAGGCCGACAGCACCCCGGCAAAGGGATGGATAAAGATGCGCGTCATCCCCAGCGCATCGGCCACGCCACAGGCATGCTGCCCCCCCGCCCCGCCAAAGCATTGCAGGGTATAGCCGGTCACATCATGCCCGCGCTGGACCGAGATTTTCTTGATCGCATTGGCCATGTTGTCGATGGCGATGCGCAGGAACCCGGTGGCCAGCTCTTGCGGCGTCATCGGCGGCTGGCCGGTGGCGGCGGCGATCTCGGCGCTGATCCCGGCACACCGCGCCTGCGCCGCCTCGGCATCCAGCGGGGCGGTGCCGTCTGGGCCGAACACCGCCGGGAAATGCGCGGGCGACAGCCGGCCCAGCACGACGTTGCAATCGGTGATGGTCAGGGGCCCGCCGCGACCGTAAGCAGCGGGGCCGGGGTTGGCCCCCGCGCTGTCCGGCCCGACCTGCAACCGGCCATCGCGGAAGCTGCAGACTGACCCGCCGCCCGCCGCCACCGTATGAATATCCATCATCGGCGCCCGCATCCGCACGCCCGCCACCTCGGTCTCAAAACTACGCTCATAAGTCCCGGCATAATGGCTGACATCGGTCGAGGTGCCGCCCATGTCAAAGCCGATCAGCCGGTCAAACCCCGCCGCCTGTGCGGTTTGAACCATGCCGACGATGCCCCCCGCCGGACCCGACAGGATCGCATCCTTGCCCATGAACCTGTGTGCCTCGGTCAGCCCGCCCGAGGATTGCATGAACAGCAGCCGCCCCGTCGCGCGGCCCATATCCAGCGCCCCCTCGACCTGCGCCACATATCGGCGCAGGATGGGCGACAGGTAGGCATCCACCACCGTGGTATCGCCGCGCGACACCAGCTTGGCCAGACGGCTGACCTGATGCGACAGGCTGATCTGGGCAAAGCCCTCCTCGGCGGCAATCTCGCCCACCCGCGCCTCATGCGCGGGGTTGAGGTAGCCGTGCATCAGGGCCACCGCGACCGCGCGGATGCCTTGCTTGCGTGCTGCCTTCAAAGCGGCACGGGTGGCGACCTCGTCCAGTGGAGTGAGCTCCAGTCCGTCAGCATCCAGTCGCCCCGGCACTTCGGCCACCGCCTCATGCAGCAGGTCAGGGCGCTGGATATGCAGGGCGAACAGATCGGGGCGGGCTTGCGTGCCGATGCGCAACAGGTCGGCAAAACCTTGGGTGATCAACAGCAGCACCCGCTCGCCCTTGCGCTCCAGAAGCGCGTTGGTGGCGACGGTGGTGCCCATCTTGACCGCCCCGATCAGGCCCTCGGGGATCGGTTCTGCCGCCGTCAGTCCCAGACAGTCGCGGATGCCCTGCACGGCGGCATCGGGATAGTGCTCGGGGTTCTCGGACAGAAGCTTGCGGGTCTCCAGCCCGCCATCCGGGCGGCGGGCCACCACGTCGGTAAAGGTGCCACCCCGGTCGATCCAGAATTCCCACGTGCCCATGAAAGCCCCCGCCTTGTGCCCCGCTTTGGGTGGGGCATGGGGCGCGCAGTGTCAACGGGGTTGGGAATGGTGGGGGTGGGTTCCCACTGTGTTACAAGGGGGCGGGGTGTTTGGAATCAAGGGGTTAGGGGTGTGGAATTAAGGTGTTGTTAAGGTTTGCTGGGATAAGCGACAAAGTTGTCGCTGCTTGAAAGAGCCAAGTAGTAGAGGGTTCAGTTTCCGCCGAAGCGAGCCTATATTATCGTTGCGCGGACATGAAAATTCTAAACGACTTGTAGCAAGCAGCGGGAGTCTCCGGTTGCTATTTGCGACGAACGTATGTGGTTGCACAGTTGACGGCGCTCCAGGAGAAAGATATAAATTTCTAAAATCTGACGACAACTAGAACGTTTACTTGCACCCAAGGCAGTTGACGAAGTGCTAATTATTACTTCTTTGAATATGGAGATTGTGTTGAGAAGTTTAGTCACTACGCTCATCGTGTTTCCCTTGGTGTTTTTTTTGCTTATTCTACTCGTGAAGCCAATCATCATATTTGGGTCTGCACCATTCAATGCCTCGATGGGATGGTCAGTATTTGGCGGAATAGCCGGTTATGTTGGCGTTGTTTTCTCACTTAGCGCAGCCTTGGGCGTTTCGAAACTCTCTGACAGATACTTCGCCAAGAGCAGGCTGCCGGATCTGCAGAAAAAGATTGTTGCAATAAACCAAAATCTGACCAATCAAGCCTCCAGCAGCAACATGGGAAGTCTAAGGTCAAGCCAAATCGTACCACAAGTGGGCGTTGCTCTACGTTCACTTGAACGAGTAAAAGTTGAAAGCCTTAACCTTATATCTAAATCAGTGGCTAAAAACTACGAGACACTGAAGCGCAAATTGGATGGCATGAGCTCTCCATTCTCGGCCAAACTTCCTGTTAACGATGACCCTGACTTTTGGGCATTGGTAAACAGCCTGAGCGAATTGGCTGACGAAATTGAGACCCATCGGAGAGAAGAGGATGCTAGAGTATGAGTTACACCTCTGATCAATGGCGCTCGGCAGTATTCAAACTACTCAAACTGACCTCGAAACAGGAAATAAACTGGTCGCCCTCTACCATTTTCCAAGGTGACGCCTGGACACTGGTTGATCGGTCGTTTCAAGCTACCTTTCAAGATAAAACTTATGTTGTCTCCGCAACTAGAACCAAGTATTTTATTGATGAAGAAGAGTGGATTTGGTCAGGTGGCTTTGACTTAAGTATATTTGAGAAAGTTTCTGGGAGTTATGAAAGAATTACATCGTCACCTGAGATATCATTAGTTTCAAACTTGTTTTCCGCTGCAGAAGCTAGCTATGCATTTAAGCGCGGCGCACTTAGTGGCCTTATCGATGACTGAAACGCTCGATAGTGCGAACACCCTCCACCTACTTGTTAATTACATGTGGTGTCTAGTTTAAGCAGACTCGGGTTGATCGGTTAATGTAATCCCAGTGCGAACGCACCTGACTGTCCGCAACCCATTGCAATAGCTTCACATTTACCTCACCCCGCCCCCACCAACACCTTACACAAATCCCCCTGCCCCAGCACCACCGGGTTGCCCTTCGTCGATGAGGCACCCTCCGCCGCCGCTGCAATGGCGGCGTGGTCTTCTGGCCTGACGCCAAGCGCGGACAGTCTTGGCAGCCCTGCCTGATGCGCCCATGTGGCGAGGGCTTCTGGGGCGGTTTCGGCTGTGCAGTCCAACACCTCGGCGAGCAGCGCGCAGACGTGGTCCAGCCGGGTGCGGGCGTCGCCGGTGCTGCGGGCGCGGTTCATGGTCAGGACCGGGCCAAGGAGGGCGCCGCAGATCGCGCCGTGGGGCGCGCCGGTGGTGCCGCCAATCACGCCGGCGAGGCCGTGGACCGCGCCAAGGCCAGCATTTGCCAGGGCCAGACCGCCGCAGAGCGAGGTCCAGGCCAGGGCGTCGCGGGCCTCCGCGTCTTCGCCCATGCTCAGGGCCATCAGCGCGCGCAGGGCGGGGGCGATGGCGGGCAGGGCGATGGCGTCGGTGTAGGGCGTGGCTTTGACCGAGACATAGGGCTCGATCCCCTGTGTCACCGCATCGAGGCCGGAGGCGAGGGTGACGGGCCACGGGCAGCCATCGGTCAGGGCGGGGTCGATGAGGGCGACGCGGGCAATCATGCGGTCGTCGCGCAGGCTGACCTTGCGGCCATGATCCGGCAGGCCGATGACGGCGTTCTTGGTGACCTCGGCCCCGGTGCCTGCGGTGGTGGGGATGGCGATGAAGGGCAGCGGCGGGGCGTGCAGCGGCAGGGCTTTGCCCACGATTTCCAGATGATCCATCGGGCCGCCGGGGGCGGGGATCAGCGCGGCGAGGGCCTTGCCAAGGTCAAGCGTCGCACCACCGCCGATGGCGACGACGACCTGCGGGGCAAAGCCTTTGGTCCAGTTGAGGGCATCCTCTAACATGGACAGCGTTGGCTCACCCGGACAGGGAAAACACTGAATTTCTGCATCCAGTTTCACAAGCGCATCAACCAGCTTTGGGACGTGACGTGTCGAACCGCCGTGTACGATAAGGACGCACGTGCCAAAGGAGCGGATCAGATTCGGGGCATTTGCCACCTGACCCCGGCCAAACAGGATGCGCGGCGGCTGGAGGATGGTGAAGCTCATACCGACATCGTGGCCTGCACGGCCCGGCCCCAGCGCGCGTATTTGGCGTCGCGGGTGGCGGCGTCCATCTGCGGCTGGAAGCGGCGGTCGAGCGCCCAGCTTTTGGAAAATTCCTCGGGGCTGCCACAGATGCCGGCCTGCAACCCGGCAAGATAGGCGGCGCCTAGGGCAGTGGTCTCGGTGACCATGGGGCGGTCAACGGGTGCGCCCAGAATGTCGGAGAGAAATTGCATGGCCCAGTCAGAGGCGGTCATCCCGCCATCGACACGCAGCACGCCATCGGCGGCGGCCCCCCAATCGGCACGCATCGCATCAAGCAGATCGCGGGTCTGGTAACCCACGGATTCCAAAGCGGCTCTCGCCAGTTCCGCCGTGCCGGAGTTGCGGGTGAGGCCATAGACCGCGCCGCGGCAGTCGGGCCGCCAATAGGGCGCGCCAAGGCCGGTGAAGGCGGGAACGAGGATGACACCCTGCGCTTCCTCGGCAGCTTCGGCGAGGCCTTGGGTTTCCGAGGCGTGGCGGATGATCTTCAGCCCGTCACGCAGCCATTGCACCACCGCGCCCGCGATAAAGATCGAGCCTTCCAGCGCATAGGTCGGTTTGTCGTTCAACTGATAGGCGATGGTGGTCAGCAGGCGGTGGGTGGAGGGCACCCGGTCGGCCCCGGTGTTCAAGAGCGCAAAGCAGCCGGTGCCATAGGTCGATTTCATCATGCCGGGGACAAAACAGGCCTGCCCCACGGTGGCGGCCTGCTGGTCGCCCGCCACGCCCAGAATGGGGATCTCACGCCCGAACAGATCGGCGCGGGTCATGCCGAAATCGGCGGCGCAATCCTTGACCTCGGGCAAGAGCGCCATCGGCACCCCCATCAGCGCGCAGATCTCGGCATCCCATGCGCCGGTGGCGATGTTGTAAAGCATGGTGCGCGCAGCGTTGGTGGCATCGGTCACATGTGCCCGCCCGCCGGTCAGGTTCCAGATCAGCCAACTGTCGACCGTGCCAAAGGCCAGCTCGCCCGCTTCAGCCCGCGCGCGGGCGCCCTCGACATGGTCAAGCAGCCATTTCACCTTGGTCGCCGAGAAATACGGGTCCAGCAGCAATCCGGTGCGGGCGGTAATCATCGGCTCGTGCCCCGCGTCCTTCAGCGCGTCACAGATGCCCGCCGTGCGGCGGTCCTGCCAGACGATGGCCCTGTGGATCGGCTGCCCGGTGGCGCGGTCCCAGATCAGCGTGGTCTCGCGCTGGTTGGTGATGCCGATCGCGGCGATGCTGTCAGCCCTGATCCCGGCCTTTTCCATCACCGCCCGCGCGGTGGCGGCAACGGTGGACCACAGGTCGGACGGGTCATGCTCCACCCAGCCGGGGCGGGGATAGTGCTGCGCAAACTCTTCCTGCGCCGAGGCCACGACTCGCAGCCCCGCGTCAAACAGGATCGCACGGCTGGAGGTGGTGCCCTGATCAATGGCAAGGATATGGGTCATGGCATCTCTTTCGGTGTGGTATTCATCTGTTCTTAAATATCCCCGCTGGAGGCATCCGACATTGGCAGCAGGAGCCTCCGGCGGGGATATTTAAGAACAGATGAAAGGGGCAAGGCAATGGCCCTGCCCCCTTTGGTTTTATTTCAGTTCCACGATTTGATGAGTTCGTCGTAGCTGATTGTTTCGCCTTGTGGTTTTTCGTTTTCGAGTTTTGCGACGGGTGCGCCTGGGGCGTCGAGCCAGACCTGGGGG